>CAVSUJ010000001.1:0-2164344 GCA_963731205.1 uncultured Actinomycetota bacterium
CCGCCCCGTGATGGTTGCGCGGACCTTGCTAGTGGCGCCGGATCGTCTGCCAGGACTCGGTGGTGATGCGCAGGATGACTGCCGTCACGAGCGCTAGGCGAAACCAGGAGGCTTCGGGGTCGCAGGAGGCGGTCCCCAGCATTGTCGTCCCCAGGCGTGTCCCAATGAATGTGACTGCGAGATGTGTGGCAGGAGCAGATCGTGTGGCTTGGCAGATCACTCCGCGGTGCGTGACCCTCGGTTCGACAACGGGAGTCGCGCCGCCATCGACCCTGGCAGTGAAGCTCTGACCAAGGCGAATGTGCAGCACAGGCACGGCGTCCTGCTCTCTCAGGGTCACCGAAGCGGTAGCAGGTGCAACGCTCGTACCGCGCGCGCAAAAGTCGTAGTGACTGCCGTCGCCGGGTGCACCGCACGTGACGACACCCAAACCAATGGCGGCCATCGTCAGCAGCCAAGCCGCCGCCGCCCAGCGCCAGCCGACCTTTCGCATGTGCCGAGAGTCGCATAGCTCACCCCATTCGAGAGGGGGACGCCAAAGTACAGATCGCCCGATACGGGCATCAGCTCAGCGCGCGCAGAATGCCAGCTCTCTCGAGATGCGCCCTGGAATGGCACGTCTCGGGCGAAAGCGGCGTACAGATCTCGGCCAGTAGGCGAGTTACTTCGGCGGGCGCAGGCCACGCAAACGTCAGCGGGTCAGGCGGGCGAGCGTCATTGACGCCTTACGTGGGGCTTAGGCAGTCGAGGTGCTTAGCGGTTCCCGGATGCGAACGTTGACGTCGCCGAGACCAGTGTGGGCTTGTATGCGCACGATGTGATCGGCACATTCCTCATCGACAGCGGGCACGTCGTTGACCAGGTGGTCGTTTCGAGGACGACTGGACAGTTCAACGCGCGTTCCGGCGGCGACATAGACATCTACGTCGCGACCAAGCGCGAACGCCTTCACGAGCACTACAGGCGGAAGCGTCCGTGCCTGGGACAGATCCACCGTCACATCGCCCAAAAGCGCTACGGCCACCAGCTCATCCTCAACATCCCAACGCAAGGCGCGCGAAGTTCGGTGAAGCCGGCCACCTTCGAAAATGGGCTCTATCCCCAGCAACCATCGACGGCTTCGGCGACTGACCGCCTCGGCTGCGTTCGGCCCAGCCATACCCATGTCCTGATCATCCGGCTGCCTGTGGCAGCGGCCCAGAGGCCAAAGTCCCTGGCTTCAACTGGTTATGCGAGAGCCGAGCACCCGCTAGTGCCGGCTCCCGAGCGATGAAAAGCGCCTGAGATCGGCACTTCTCGGTCGTTCGCGGACGGGCGATCGGTTCGTCTAGGCCAGGCCGCTCCAGTAGGCAAACTCCGGCAACGGTCGGTGCTGCCAGTAGCCACCCTCAGGTTCCCACCAGTGGTAGTCAGAACTGCCAGGAGCCAAACCCAAAGAGTGACCGCGTGCGTCTAACGACCAGGCTGCGCGCGACGGTCGGCATGTCCCACTCCCAACTCACGAGCCTTACGGCGAGTGCTGGTCAAAGTTGACGTCGTCGCAGTCGAGGTAGAGCCGCTCCGCTCCCTGGGTCATGAAGGGGAACCAACTGGCCCGCCAGCCGTCTGCATCGGAATGGGTGCGTCGGTTCTGCTCGTACTTCGCAGGCTCCCTCGAGCGGCAAGAACTCGTAGAAGCCGGCCCGATTGTCATCCGGTTGTCGTTCGCGCTGTCTGGCCACTGGCCAGCTCCGTTGTGCCATCCCCACCATGTCCGCAATTCCAGCGGCAGCGTCAAGCCCGTACGGCTCCATCAACACCTCAATCTCGCCATCGCCGAGCCGGGGTCCTGACGCCAATCCAGCGATCGGCGCGTTCTGACGGACCCACTGCTGCGTTCAGGCGCTACCAGGCCACGGGCAGCATGCTGCGGGATGGTCGGATGATCGACGCATAAGCCGTGCTCGATCAAGGCTGCGCAGCAGCGGACGAGTACGTCAGGCGGAGGGAAGGGTGGCCACCGGCAAGCACGCTGTAGTGCCGGTTATCGAGCGCAATTCGAATGACCGGTGGTCTTGGCTTAGGTGCGGCTTGGTGGGTGGCCGGGTTTGCGGAGCAGGGGTCGGCGTTGGCCTTGGAGGGGTGGTCTGTCCGTCGGGTGGCCAGAATCATGGGGTGCGGTCGGGGTCATTGTCGATGGTCATGGTCCCAGCCGCCTTCGTGGACTTTGTGGTGGTGGTGAAGGCAGAGCAGATCAAGGTGTTCGGGTTTCGTCTGGCCGTGGTCTCGTAGCCATTGTTCGCGGTGATGTGCCTCGGTCCAGGAGGGTGGCCTGTCGCAGCCGGGCCAGACGCAGCCGCCGTCGCGGGCGACGAGGAAGTGGCGGAGGCCGGCCGAGATTTGCCGGGTGCGGCGGCCGAAGTCGAATACTTCGGAGTCGGAGCCGTAGACGGCGGGGATGATCCCGGCATCACAGGCCATCCGCCGGGCAGCAGCAGCGGGGAGGCGCTGCCCGTCGGGGGTACCTGCAGTGCCGAGTTCGTCGAGCAACGCGTCGTGGGACAGGCCGACGATGACGGTGTGCCGGCCCCCACCTTCACCGTTACAGCTTTCGGCGTGGGCGCAGGCGTGGCGGGCCATTTGCACCAACGCTTCGGCGCGGCGGTGGCCGATGCTTTCGGTGAGCAGGTCACCTTCCGGGTCAGGCTTGCGTAGGAAGTCAATGATGGCCTGGGGGATGATGAGGCCGGCTTCGGCGTCGAGCCAGCCGTCAATTCTCCAACGCCCGTCCAGGGTTTGCGACAGGTGCAGATGCGTGGCAGCACGTTTGCTGGCAGTCTCCTTCGCCGACTCCTCGGGTGCTGCAGCAGCGACGAGTTCTTCGGCCACCACCCGCAACTGCCGGGGAGTCAACGGGCCAGCCTGCTGAGCCAGGAACGCTTCCAGATCGACCGCCAGATCATGGTCGAGACCGCGGGTGGCTTGCTGAATCACGTGAGCGTGATCCAAACCGAGGTCGCCGGCTTCGAAGGCTTTCGCGGTAGCGGGCATCCGATCCGCCAACGCCCGGCCGACTTGCACCCGCTTGGACACCCAGCCGTCGGATTCACCGGAGATCTGCCGGACGAACGCCTGCGTCGTCGCCGCACCGTCCCACGCGTAGGTCCCGGACCGGTCGGCGCGTTCGATCAGCCGGCAGGTCAGCAGATCCGCCTGCCGCACCGCACCGAGGATCTCGGGTAGTACTTCGACGGCCAGCACCGCGGAAGTATCAGAAGAAACGAAGGCCGCGAGTTCGGCGAGCAGCGCATGAGCCTGCGCTGCTTTGACTCCGAACTCGGCTTCGATCACATGTTCGATAGTACCAGCGAATCAGCAGCTCAACCGGCCTATTTTGGGTAGCGCGCAGGCGACGTATTGAGCCCGTCGAGATGGATCGGGCCGCTGCGGTCACGTAGCGACGGGCCCCCGGCGCCGCTGCGCACGCTGACGATTTCTGCCGCGATGGAGAGCGCGATCTCACCGGGCGTGCGAGCGCCGATGTCCAGGCCCGCCGGTCCGCGTATGGCCTCGATGGCTTCATCCGTCACACCGCGCTCGCGGAGCCACCCCGCCCGCGCTGCCTGGGTGCGCCGCGATCCGAGGGCACCGATGTAGCCCGGAGAAGCGTTCAGCGCAGCGGCCAGGACGGGACCGTCGACGTCACGGTCGTGGGTGAGGACGATGAGCGCGTCGCCGGTGCCGAGGGAGTCCACCGCGGCTACGGCGTTGGTCACGCCGTTCACGACCTCCGGCTCCCAGCCCAGCACTCGGGCCGTCGCTTCCAATGCCGCGGCGAGCAGCCCGTCACCGACGACGATCAGCCGGCTCGTCGGCCACAGCGCGGTCACCAGGCTTTCGCGCGCATCACCCAGTTCGAGCACCGTGGCCGCGCAAGCGCCGCGGCCGAACCACTGCACCGCGCGCGGATCCGGAGCCGCGGCAGATGTGTCCGCGGCGGCGAGCGACCGGCGGCTGAACCAGCTCGTCGCACAGGCACCGACCAGTTCGGTGACGACGCAGATCGCCTCGCGCGAGTTCAGCGCCTCCCACGCCGCGAGCGGGATGTCACTCGCCGGCTGCACGAGCACCCGGGCGTGGCCGCCGCACGAGAGCCCGGCGCTTGCCGCATCGGCGTCGGCGATGACGATGCTGTGCACCCCGGCAGGCAGGTCGCGGGAAAGGGCATCAGCCAGCACCGGTTTCAGAGCTTCTCGGGCGGCGCCGCCGAGGACCTCACCCGCCGCCTCGCCGGCCGTCAGCGCGAGCGCATCCTGCGGCCACCGCGAGCTGAATCCCTGGACGTCGATGGTGCGGACGAGAACGGTGCGCTGACCGGACCGTAGCCAGGCGAGGACGGGCTCGGAAATCTCGAACACGTTCTGTCCCTCCGCTCTTTTTCGAACTGAGCCCGCGGACCGGGCAGCCTCGCTACATTGCGCGCAGATGCCGCCGCCCACCTACTCCTCACGCCCCCAGCAAGGAGAATGCTATGGCCGCCCCCATCGTCGACCAGCTGCGCGCGAGCCTCACAGGTGAGGTCATCGCCCCCGCTGATCCCGGGTATGACTCCGCCCGCGCGATTTTCAACGCGATGATCGACATCAGGCCGGCCGCCATCGCCCGGCCGAAGGACGCCTCCGAGGTGGCCCAGGCACTGCGCCTTGCGCGCGACGCCGGCCTGCCGATCTCGGTGCGCGGCGGTGGCCACGGGGTCGCCGGCACGTCTCTGTGTGAGGGCGTGGTCATCGACCTCGCCGGCATGCGTCAGGTGAGCGTCGATCCGGCTGCGCGCACCGCGACCATCGGCGGCGGCGGCACCTGGCTCGACCTCGACAGCGCGGCGCAGGAGCACCAGCTCGCCACCCCAGGAGGACGGGTGACCCACACGGGGATCGGCGGGCTGACGCTCGGCGGTGGCCAGGGCTGGCTCTCACCCAAGCACGGGCTCTCGTGCGACAACCTGATCGCCGCCGAGGTCGTCACGGCGGACGGGCGGATCGTCATCGCCAGCGAGGCGGAGAACCCCGAACTGCTCTGGGGGCTACGCGGCGGCGGCGGCAACTTCGGTGCCGTCACCAAATTCACCTTCCGCCTGCATCCGGTCGGCCCCGTGTTCCAGGGCGGCCTGCTGATCCATCCGCTGGAGCGCGCCGCCGACATTGCGCCGCTGTATGAGGATTTCGTCGCCAACAATCCGGCCTTCGGCGGCGCGATCGTCTTCATGTCAGCGCCGCCGGCGCCTGGCATCCCGGACGAGGCTGTCGGCATGCCGATCGTCACCATCGTGGCCGCCTGGTTCGACAGTGACCTCGAGGCAGGGGAGCGGGCGCTGCGGCCGCTGCGCGAATTCGGGCCGCCGCTGGTCGACCTCGTCGGACCGATGCCGTATCTGGCGCTGCAGTCGATGATCGACGCGGGCAACGGGCCCGGTTTCCGTAACCATTGGAGCGCGAGCTACACGGGTTCGCTTCCCGCCTCGCTCATCGCCGACACCATCGCCGCGACCGCCGAGAAGCCCTCGGTCATGTCGACGGTCATCGTCGCCCAGCTCGGATCAGCGGTTCGTGACATGGGCGAGGACGACGCCGCGTTTCCCAATCGAGGCGCGAACTGGCTGTTTCATCCGCTGGCGATGTGGAGTGACCCGGCTGATGACGCCGCCAACCGCGACTGGGCGCGCGGCCTGAATGCCAAGGCCTCGGCGCACGCCGTGACCGGCACCTACCTGAACCTCGACGAGGACGCCGACGACGCGCGTATCAAGTGGGCCTTCGGTGAGAAGAAGTTCGCCCGCCTCGCTGCTCTGAAGCAGGCCTGGGATCCGGACAACGTCTTCGACCATCACGTTCGTATCCCACCCAGCCGCACCCCGCCGAGCCGTATCCCACCCGGCGCCGATCTGGTGACGAGCTAGGACGCCACCAGCCGCGGGATCAGCCTGCGCGCGGAACGGGTGGCAAGGCGCGCCGCCACATCATTCGCCTGCGCCCGAAGCTCAGGAACAGCAGTGGTTTCCCAGAGCTGGCCACGCCGGAGCGCACCGATGACGGTGACCTCTTGCCAGACGTGGCCGCTGCTGCTGATCGGCCGGCCCTGCCGATCACAGTCCAGGCCGAGCGCGAGCGGATCGGGCCGCACCGAGCCGGCGGCGAGCATCGCCTCCAGCAGCGGGTCGGCCGTCAACGGGCCGCCCTGACCGGTGCACGAGACGATGCTGTCGAAGCTCTGGTGCGGGTAGTGCGCCACGGTGCGAGCGCCGAGCGCCTCGACTCGCAGCCGTCCGGTGCGCTGCAGTTCGGCGATGGCGTCGGCCACCTGAGGCGCCATGCGGTGGCGGCGCACATCCCAGCGACGCCGGTCCTCGCGCAGGAATCGACGACGATCCGCCGGCGAGAGCGCGGCCCACAAGGCGGGCGTGATGGGGCGCAGCGCGTCGATGCCCGGGCGCCAGTCACCGGTCTCGCGCAAAGCGGTGGTGATGCTCTCGGTGACCAGTTCGCGTGCCGCCTCGAGGTCCATCGGGCCGCTCGGCAGCTCGGGAGTCGCGATGGGCGGCGAGGGCACCGGGAGGTGGCAGGCCGGCAGCAAACCGCTGCGTGAGACCGCGGTGATCTCGGCGAGCGGGTTGCGCGCCGCGACGCTCAGGGCGACGTCGACCATCGTCAGGCCGGCACCGACGAGCAGTACCCGGCGCGGCTGCATGGGTGCTCCGGCGATCGCGTCGAGCTGACCGGCCGACCAGGGGTCGCGGACCAGCCGGGGGTCAGCGGCGAGGTCGGTGGTCGCCCAGTCGGCGACCGGCGGCGGGCAGCCGGCGGCGAGGACGGCGGCCGAGGCACGCAGCCGGCGACCGTCGGCGAGCGTGACCGTCACCGCGCGGGCCGACCAACCCGCGCCCGCGTCAGGTGTTATTGCGGTGACGCGTCCGCGATGAAGCTCGGCCCGGCCCGCGGCGACGAGCTCGTCGAGGACGGTGGACAGGTAGTCGCCGTACCAGGCACGTGGCACGAAATCGCCTGCGCCCACACCGGAATCGCGGTGGGCGCGCAGCCACAGCAAGAAGCTCTCGGGCTCCTGCGGGCTGATCCCCATCTTTCCGGCGGGGACGTTCAGCCGATGGAGGTGATCGGTCGTGGAGTAGGCGACGCCGCGTCCGGGCGCCGGCCCGTCGGCGACGACGACGGGCCGCAATCCGGCGGCACTCAGCGCGGCGGCGGTGAGCACCCCGGCGGCGCCGCCGCCCACGACGACGACGCTTTCCCGGGGGGCCGCGGGGGAGGAGCGGCGAGGGCGCCGCTGCAACGCACGCAACCGGATCGGGGCTTCGAGGCTCATCGGGTGCTGCCGGCGAGGGTCGGCAGGGTGAGGAGCGCCGGTGTGATGACGGGCTCGGAACGTACGGCGGTGAGCTGCCCGCCGACGTTCTCGTAGAACGTCATCGACGTGAGCGGCGGGGAGTAGGCGTGCAGGCTCACGGCCGGGCTGTCATCGGGCCCCGAGCCGGAATTGAGGACGTCGTGGACGGCTCCGGCGGGGAAGCAGACCTGGGCCCCCGCCCGCAATTGCCGGCGACGCAAGCGGCGCCGCAGGTAGAGCTCCTCGAGCTGACCGGAGACGACCTCGAAGGCGCCTGCCGAGTCACCGTGGTCGTGCAACTGGGTGCCGGTCTGCACCGGCCAGGTCAGCAGCCACACGTCGTAGGCCGCCTCGCAGTGCAGCAGGCCCGACCAGCGCTCGGTGTCTGAACATCGCAGCAGCGGTTCCCATTGCTGCGGTTGCTCGGCCCACTGCCGAACGATCTCGAGCAGTTCGCGTCCGGAAAGCTTCGTCCCCATGCAGGCAATACTGAACTGAGTTAGCCGAGTTTGTGAAGAAAAGTGGAAAACTCACTCTGTCGGGCTAACGACAGTCGGCCGGACGGCCCAAAAGATCAGCGCCAGCAGGGCTTATCGCGGATCGGGACGCCGTGAAGATCAGGAACGGTCGTACCGGGTCGGAGGGTAGGGATGCTGCTCGGTGAGCGGATAGAGCTCACCCTCCGACTCCTGGCGCCGGACCTCGGCCGCCTCCTCCTGGCGGGTCTCGTCCTCGGCCGGGTCGTAGGGGACGGCCTCGTCGGCAGCGGGCGGGACGTCGTCGGGGTCGAAGGCGTCGATCCCGGCATCGACGCGCTCCTGCTCGGTGCGCCTCGCCAGGGCGTCGTCATCGGGATGTGCCCCGGCGCCGCCGTGCTCTCGCCGGTCGCGCCGGACCTCGGGCTCGAACTGCTCGGACATGAACCCTCCCAGGGGCCGGTCTGCTGCAGCAACCTCCACCAACCTCCGCCAACCTAGTGCGGGACGGGCGACTCGTCACTTTCGCCCCGCTCCACCGCGGCGGCCGGTCAGGAGAAGTGCGTCTGGGGACGTTCGAGCCGTTCGCCGTCGAGGATGGTGTCGACCTTTTCGTTGTAGAAGGCGATCAGGCCGGCGATCGGTAGCAACTCGCGGGTCGGGAAGTCATACGACCAGGCCAGGTCGGGGATCACCGACCCGCCGCTGCGCACCGACCAGTAGCCGGTCGTCGTCCCCTTGTACGGGCAGCGGGTGACGGTGTCGCTGGGCGTGAGGACGTCGAAATTCACCTCCGTGCGGTTGAGGTAAAAGCGCGTCGGCAGGCCCGTCTCGAACACCATCACGGGGGAGGCGGACTCGGCCAGCACGATGCCGTCGAGCTCGACCCGCACCGAGCGGGTGGAGCGCAAGGCGTCCACCCGCGCATAGGGATTGCGGGGATGGACGAAGATCTCCTCGTCCTCCTCGAACCACGCGTCGAGCGCCGCCCAGTCGAAGCGCACGGTGTCTGCCAGCTCGGGGACGACCTCGCCGGTGTGCAGCTTTCCCGCGCCAGGTCGGGTCTGCCCGCCTGCGCTGAGCCCCACCGAGGAGACCGTGCCGCGCCGGGACGCGTGGGACTTCTGCTCATCGACGAGAACCCCGGCACGGATGTCGGCGCGCGGGACGTAGTACTGGGGATAGGGAGGCCATTCCCAGACGTACAGCGCGCGCGTCGTGTCGAAGACCGTGACGCCGCCCAGAGTGGCGCGGATGCGCCGCGGCGCCGGCTCCACGTGGTTCACCGGCACGATCGGCTGCGGGTAGTCGGTCACGAAAAGCTCCTCGTCATGCTCAGTATTCGGCTGCCGGCTCCGGTGACCTGACTGTCGCGGACTTGCGCGGCCACTCCCACCCGCGCGGCCGCTCGGCCGCGACCTTGGCCGCTCCGCGCGCCGGTCCCGCGACGGCGGACTGCAGCCGCCGGGCCGCATCGAGGTGATCGGCCGTCCAGATCATGCGGACGGCCGTGGCGCTGGCATGGCCGTCCTCGTCGGCCAGGTCGTGGCGTACGGCGTCGATCAGCCGGCTGTCAGCGACCGAGTCGTGAGGGAGCGGGTCGCGCACCTGATGTCCGCTGATGAGGCTGTCGGCGAGGTCGTCATACCAGCTGCGGATCAGTTCGCTGGTGGCCATCAGCTCCTGACGTGCTGCCGATCGATCCCCGACCGAGGTGCCCTGCTCGCGCTGCCACAGGTCGAGTACGGCGTCGCCGCCCAGTCGAAGCCCGGCGACTGCCGTGACGAGCCGGGTCACCTCGGCGAGGGCGAGTGGTTTCGCGCCGCGTTCGGCGAGATAGCTGCGGAACGCATCGTCGAGCCTGCGGCCGGCGGCAGCCGCCCGGATGGCGTCGTCAGTGGGCGCCGGGGTCTGCGGACCGGTGGCGTCGCAGCGCAGCATCCCGAAGCCGACGGCATTCGCCAGGTATCGCGAGCTGTCGGTGTACGCCTCGGCGAGCGCCTTGCTCAGGGCCGATCCCGCCCCGCGGGGCCAGAAGAGCGCGCCCACCAAAAGGCTGACGCCACAACCGATCGCGATGTCCTCGGTGCGGATCAGTCCGACCTTCCAGCCCGCCGGGGCGATGATGTTGTAGAGGATGACCAGCGTCAGGGTGAACGCCGCTTGCCCGGCGGCGAACCCGATCGCCGCGGGGGCGATTCCGGCCAGCAGGATCACGACCGGCAGCAGGAACCACAACAGGGTCTGATTGGTGCCGACGAGCTCGATCAGCCCGGCCCCGATGACGAATCCGGCGACGGTCCCGAGCAGGCCTCGCAGCACATTCTGACCCGTGTTGAGCGCGTTCGACCGCAGCACCGAGAGCATGCCGAGCACCACCCAGAAGGCGTGCTGGACGCCGCTGAGGTTGGCGATGAGCACCGCCAGCCCGAGCCCGACCGCGCCGCGCACGCTGTTGTGCAACCAGACCGAATGCGGATCGACGTGGGCGGCGGCGCGTTCCTGCGCGGCCGACACGGTTCCGGACAGGCCCTCGGGCTGGCGTCCCAGCCAGCGCTGCCACCAGTTGCGACGCTCGGCACCGTCGAGGAGCTCGACGTTGCCGCCGATCAGGGAGACCGCGAAGCTGAGCTCCTGCGCCCGAAAGCTTGGATCCAGTGACGTGATGACCTCGGTGACCCCACCGGTCGCGACGCGCCGCACCGGCAGCTCGACCGTGGCGTTGTGTTCCATCGCCGCAAGCGCCTGGTCGAGCCCGGCCAGCGAAGCGCGTAGCTCGTCGGCGCGGCTCGTGCTGGGGTTCGAGTTCTCGAGGACGGCAGCGGCCCCGTCCAGAACCTCGGCAGCGCAGCGTTTCACGGCGCACGAGGCACGGTTGATCGCCACGCCCGGCACGGCGCGCCCGGCGGCGAGCACCGTGCGAAGCCAGTTCAACTCATCCACCAGCCGCACCACGGTGCGAGCTGCCGTCGACAGGCCCGTCGGCCGGTAGGGCGTGGCGAGGAAGGTCTTCTGCAGCCCGTCGAGCGCATTTTCGGCCGCCTGGAAAACGGCCGCGTGCTCGGCATCGGACGGGGCGTCCGGCTCCTTCAACACGTACGCGATGTCGTTGCGCAGCCGGACGGCCAGCGCGCGGCAGGCGGCCGCCGCCGGGCCACGGAGCGGGTGGCGCGCCGGTGCGGGCCAGAGCAGGGAGATGGCGATCAGCCCTGCCGCTGACGCGAGCCCCCATCCGGCCAGCCGGTCGGGAATCGCCGAGTTCGGCGCCTTCACCGTGACGGGCAGGATGAGGGAGAGCAGCAGCGCCGTCGTCGCCCCCGCGAGCACGGAGCTGACGACCCCGACGAACAGCACCCCGAATCCGATGACGGCCATGGTCACGGCGGCAAGCCAGGCCGAGCGCGAGGCCAGGGTGCCGACGCAGATGAAAACGGCGCCCACCACCGCGAGCCCGGCCTGTGCCTGCAGGCGCTCACGCATCGGGCCGCCGAAATCGACCAGGAGCAGCATCGCGAACGAGCCGAAGGCACCGAACGTCGCGATGTCGGCATTCGCGAACACCTTGTCGCCGAGGGCGAACAGGGCCGGCATCACGATCGCCGTCCGGCCGCCGCGCCGCAGCGCCGCCAGACCGAGATCACGCTGGGCGAGCCACGCAAGAGGATGCAACGGCTGCACTCCCGGAATCTAGACTGAGCATGCCTACCGCGGCGAGAGGGATTCCCTTACTGACCGGACGGAAGTGAGCGTCGTGAGCGACGTGATCGAGGCTGGCCCCCAGCTGCCCCAGGAGCGACGGTTGCTCACGGCGATCCCCGGACCCCGGTCCCTGGAACTCATGGCCCGGCGCACGGCCGCGGTCGCCCGCGGCGTCTCGACCACTCTCCCGGTCTTCATCGACCGGGCCGGAGGCGGGGTGCTCGTCGACGTCGACGGCAATTCGCTCATCGACTTCGGGTCGGGCATCGCCGTGGTGAGCGTCGGCAATGCGGCGCGGCGGGTGGTCGCCGGGGTACGCGAGCAGGTCGAGCGCTTCACCCACACCTGCTTCATGGTCACGCCGTACGAGGGCTACGTCGAGGTGTGCGAGGAGCTCGCCCGGCTCACCCCGGGAACGCACGACAAGCGTTCCGCGCTGTTCAACTCCGGCTCCGAAGCGGTCGAGAACGCGGTGAAGATCGCCCGGCTCGCGACCGGTCGGCAGGCCGTCGTCGCCTTCGACCACGGCTACCACGGGCGTACCAACCTGACGATGGCGCTGACCGCCAAGAACATGCCGTACAAGAACGGTTTCGGCCCGTTCGCTCCCGAGATCTACCGGATGCCGATGGCCTACCCCTTTCGCTGGCCGACCGGGCCGGAGCATTGCGGAGAGGAGGCGGCGCAGCAGGCGATCGCGGCGATGGACGCCCAGATCGGTGCCGCCAACCTGGCCTGCATCGTCATCGAGCCCATCCAGGGTGAGGGCGGTTTCATCGTGCCGGGCGAGGGATTCCTGCCACGGCTCGCGGAGTACTGCGCGGCCAACGGCATCGTCTTCATCGCCGATGAGATCCAGACCGGTTTCGCGCGGACCGGCGACTGGTTCGCCTGCGAGCACGAGGGTGTCGTCCCCGACCTCATCACCACGGCGAAGGGCATCGCCGGGGGGATGCCATTAGCTGCTGTCACCGGCCGCGCCGAGCTCATGGACAGCGTGCACGTCGGCGGTCTCGGCGGCACGTACGGCGGCAATCCGGTGGCGTGCGCCGCGGCGCTCGGCGCCATCCGCACCATCGAGGACGAGGGGCTCGTCGCCCGCGCCCGGCTCCTCGGTGAGCAGATGGGGTCGCGGCTTTCCGCTCTGGCGGCCCAGCATCCCGTGATCGGCGACGTTCGTGGCCGCGGCGCCATGCAGGCCGTCGAACTCGTGCAGCCTGGCAGCAAGACCCCGAATCCCGCGGCGGCGCAGGCGGTCGCGAAGGCCTGCCACGCCGACGGTCTCGTCGTGCTCACCTGCGGCACCTATGGCAACGTGCTGCGCTTCCTGCCGCCGCTCGTGATGCCCGAGCACCTCCTCGAGGAAGGCTTGGCGATCATCGAGAAGGCGTTCGTGCGGGCGGAATCCATGACGTGAGCGATGCCCCCAGGGTCCTCGTCGTGGAAGACGACCCGGAGATGCAGCGCGCGCTGGCGTTGAACCTGACCGCTCGCGGCTTCGAGGTGACGACGGCCGCCGACGGCACAGCCGCACTGAACGCGGCGGCGTCCGGGTCGCCCGATGTCATCGTCCTCGACATGGGCCTGCCTGATCTCGACGGGATGGACATCATCCGGGCGATCCGCGGCTACACCCGTACCCCCATCGTCGTCCTTTCCGGACGCAGCGGCAGCGGAGACAAGGTCGACGCGCTCGAGGCCGGCGCGGACGACTACGTGACGAAACCCTTCGACGTCAACGAACTCGTGGCGCGGCTGCGAGCGGCGACGCGGCGCGCGGCGCCCGGCGAGAGCGAGGCGCTGATCCGCATCGGTGGCGTGACCGTCAACCTCGAGGCGAAGACCGTCGAACGTCCTGCCGCCGATGGCACTATCGAACGCATCGCCCTCACCCCCACCGAATGGCATCTGCTGGAAGCGCTCGTGACCCATCCCGGACGCCTCATGAGCCAGCCCGCGCTGCTGGCGCAGATGCGGGGCGGGCAGGAGGGCTACACCGACAGCAGCTACTTGCGTATCTACATCGCCCAGCTACGGCGCAAGCTCGAGCCCGAGCCGAGTCGCCCGCGCCACTTCCTGACCGAGCCCGGTATGGGCTACCGGTTTCAGCCCTGACCCCAAGCGATCGGCAGCCGGTCGAGGCCGTAAATCCCTTGGATGGTGCCGAATTCCGGTTCGCCGTCGAGCCTGAGGCCGGGCATTCGCGGAGCCAGGTAGGTCAGTGCCTCCTCGAGTTCGGCTCGCGCCAGGTTGGCGCCGACGCAGTAGTGGATCCCGGCGCCGAACGTCATCAGGCGGGTGCTGCGATCGGCGGTGATGTCGAAGGCGTCCGACGTCTCGCCGTCGCGGTTTCCGGTGAACGAGCACACCATGATGACCGTGTCGGCGGGGAATTCGACGTTGCGGTAGGTGACGTCGCGAGTGAGGATGCGGGCGGTGAACGGGGTGATCGGCTCGTGGCGCAGCACCTCCTCGACCGCCTGCGGAATGCGCTCCGGCTCGCGGGCGAGGAGCTTCCACTGGTCGGGCGCGGCGGCGAAAAGCCTTAGGGCATGGGCTAATTGCGACTGCGTGGTGTCTACCCCGCCTACGAGCACGTTGAGCACCAGGTTCACCAGCTCGACGTCGCTGAGCCGATCGCCGTCCTCTTCCGCCGCGATGAGCGTGGAGATCAGGTCTTCGCCCGGGGTCTCGCGGCGGGCCTCGAGCAGCGCCCGGCACCAGACGTAGAACTCCTGCACCGCCTGCTCGATACGGCCGCGCTCGGTCGCCAGGCTCGGCCCGTCGAACTGGCGCTGTATCCAGTTCGACCATTCGTGCAGCCGGGGCGCATCCTCGCGCGGAGCGCCCATCACGCGGGCGATCGTCAGCGCCGGATAGGGCTTGGCGAAAGCCTCGACCAGCTCGCAGGATTTGGCTGCCTCGACGCCGGCGAACAGATCCGTGAGCAACTCACGCATCACCGGACGCCAGCGATCGGCCGCCCGGGGGGTGAAGAACGGATTCAGCAGATTGCGGAGCCGGCGATGGTCGTCTCCGTCGATGTGCAGGATGTTGCGGTCGATCTCTTCGCGGAGCGGGCCGTCCTCGATGGCGAAGAGCTCGGCGATCTTCTGCCCGGGGAAGGTCGCGTCGCGGCTGCGCAGGAAGTACTCGCCGGATTCGCGGTCGAGGGTGCAGTAGCCGAGAGGGGTGCGGGCAAGCCATGAACGTCCGGCCAGCTCGGTCATCACCTCGTGGAACTGCTCGCCGTGCAGGTGCGTATCGCCGGTGTCGAAATCCGGAAGCTCGAGCTCGCTGGCGTGGACCACGGCAGCGCAACGTACCAGGGCCGCGTAATCGGCGCTGTCGTGCGCGTGCCATGGTGGCCCCATGCAGGCATGGCGTGTACACGGCTTTGGTGAACCGGGCGATCAGTTCGTCCTCGACGAGGTCCCCGAGCCGAAGCCCGCGGACTTCTCCGGGCTCGGAATGGACCTCGGCGGCTGGGTGCCGCTGCAGCCCGGAGCCGAGCCCTTCGGCGACTGGGTGCTGATGAAGATGTCGGCGGCGGCGCTCGCGCTGCCTGACGTCACGATGGCGCGCGGCACGTATCCCGTCCCCGTGCTCCGGCCCTACATCTCCGGGCAGGAGGGCGTCGGCGTCGTCATCGAGGCCTCGCCGGGGCGTCAGGACATGCTCGGCAAGCGTGTGGCGGCTGTGTGCATCCAGCCGTGGGGGAGCCTCGCGCCGATCGCGGTCGGGATCTCCTCGATCTTCCCGGTGCCGGACGCGCTGAGCGACGAAGACGCTGCCGGTTTCATGATTGCCGCCCATACCGCCTATCACGCGGCGATCCGGCGAGGCGGGGTGAAGTCGGGTGAGACCGTGCTCGTGACGGGCGCCGCCGGCGGCATCGGTTCGGCCGCGATCCAGCTGTGCGTGGCGGCGGGCGCGCGGGTGCTCGCGATGGTCGGAGGCAAGGAGAAGGCGGATTTCGTACGCGAGCTCGGCGCCGAACCGATCGACCACCAGAGCGAGGATGTCGTCGCGGTAGCCCGTCAGCTCACCGGCGGCGAAGGCGTGAACGTGATCGTCGACCCGGTCCAGGGCGAAGGGGCCGGTGCGCTACGCGGGGCGCTCGGACCCGATGGCCGTCACGTGCTGTGCGGTCACGCGGGCGGGCTGTACAAGCACGACCCGAACTTCTACCTCTTCAACCACACGCTCGTCGGCGTGACCCTCGGCGGCTACTCGAGGCCTCGCATGACCGAGATCCACGCGGAGACGCAGGCCGTGCTGGACGATCTGACGGCCGCCGGAAAGTACCGCCCGCTGGTCACCCGGATCGTCGACTTCGCCGATGTCCCGCAGGCGGTCACCGATCTCGCCGAACGCCGCACCATGGGCCGGGTCGTGGTCCGCATCAACCCGTGACTTGCTAAGTTCCGGCCATGGCTGAAAACCGTCCGGTGGCGTTGGTGACCGGGGCTTCACGTGGCATCGGCAAGTCGGCCGCAGTGAACCTCGCCAAGGCCGGTTACGACGTCGCGGTGTCGGCGCGCACGATCCACGAGGGTGAAGGCCGACACGTCGACGGCACCGTCCTGCCGGGCTCGCTCGACACCACCGTCGCCGAGATCGAGGCCGAGGGCGGGCGGGCCTTCGCCGTCCGGATGGACGTGCTCGACCACCAGTCGCTGGTCGACGGGGTCGCCGCGACGGTCGAGCACTTCGGCGGCGTCGACGTGCTGGTGAACAACGGCATCTACCAGGGCAACGGAACCATGGTCCCGTTCCTCGACGTCGATTTCTCCGACATGCGGAAGATCTTCGAGGGCAACGTCTTCGGCCAGCTCGTGCTGATCCGCGAGCTGCTGCCGCAGATGATCGAGCGCGGCGGCGGCACGATCATGAACATGATCTCGGCGACCGCCTACCGCGACCCGCCCGGCAAGATCGGCGCCGGTGGGTGGGGCATGGTCTACGCGATGTCCAAGGCGGCTTTCGCCCGGGTAGCGCCCATGCTCGAAGTCGAACACGGTGAGCAGGGGATCCGGGCGTTCAGCATCGACCCGGGCTACGTCGTGACCGAAGCAGCGGAGGCGCGCGGGACCGGCGCCCAGTTCTCCGCCCACTTCGCCGTCGCGACTCCACCGGTCATCGGCGTCGCCATCGCCTGGCTCGCCACCAGCCCGGAGGCCGAGGAGCTGCGCGGGCAGATCGTGCTCGCCCAGCGTGAGACCAAGCGCCGCGGACTGCTTCCCGGCTGGCCCCCGGCCGACTGGGTCAATCCCGAGAAGCAGGCCAAGCCCGCGTAAGTCGGCGTCAGCCCCGTAAGTTCGGTCCCGTGATGAAGCTGCGCGCCGACGGTTCGCGCTGCTTCGGGCTGTGCTGCGGCGACGGAGCCACCCGGCTACCGCGCGGAGCACGACAACCCGCCCACTGGAGGCCGTAGATGGTCATGGGACGCCGGCCCGGGGTCGCCACCGCCAGCCGCGCCATCACCGCCGTCGACGTGGTCGGGCTCGGCGGCGCGTTCGCCGCTGCCATCGTCCGCATCCCGCTCCGCGCACCGTGGCGCGGCCCGCGCAATCCGTTCCGCAACGTCGCGGTCGCGTCGACCCGCGAATTCCTGCGCTCGCTGATCGGTTACGTCACCTCGCTGCCCATCGACGAGTTCCGCTCGCTCGAGGTCATGCTCGATGACATCAGCCGCGCCGTGCTCCCGCCGTTCGTCTCGGCCCAGGGCGTGAGCATGACCCGCCAGGAGATCGGCGGCGTTCCAGGCATCTGGTTCCGGCTGCGCGACACCGAGCCGGTGGCCCGCATGGTGTATCTGCACGGCGGCGGCTACATCGGCACGTCGCCCACGATGTACGCGCTCTTCATGTCCCATCTCGCGCGCGTGACCGGCTGCGAGGTGTTCGCCGCCGACTACCGGCTCGCCCCCGAATTCCCTTATCCCGCAGCCACGGACGACATCCTCTCGGTCATCACCGACCTGCACGAGATCCATGACCTGGATGACTCGCATCTGCCGCTGTTCATCGCCGGCGACTCCGGCGGCGGAGGCCTCGCCGGCAGCGTGCTGAACGCCGAGGCGATGCAGGGGGTCATGCGTCCCGCGGCCGTCGTGCTCTTCTCCCCAGAGGTCAGCCTCGCGCTGAAAGAGCCTTCCGTCGCTGAGAATGCTCAGCTCGACATCCTGCCGTGGAACGTCCCGAGCAACCCGTATCTGCACGGCGTCGACCCCGAGGACGCGGGCGTCTCGATTCTCGGTCAGGACCTCTCACGCTGGCCGCCGACCTTCGTCGCGTACGGACGCGATGAGATCTTCCGCGACGCGATCCGCACGTTCGTCGACAAGCTCACCGATGCCGGCAACCTGTGCGAGGCGTACGAGGCCGAGGGCATGTTTCACGTCTTTCCGTTCCTGCTGCCCTGGGCACGCGAAAGCCGGCAGGTCTATGACCGGGTGGGGGAGTTCCTCGCCCGGGTCGCCGACCTGCCGGCTCCCGTCAAGCAGGACTGAACCAGCTCAGGCGGGCGTGCGGCTCGCCAGGAACTTGCCGTTGTCGAGCATCACCTTGCGGCACTCGTCGTCGGTGAAGTTGAAGTTCTTCAGGTCCTTGATGTAGCTGCCCGGATCTTCCAGGCCCTCGGCGTGCGGGTAGTCCGAGCCCATCAGCATCCGGTCGACGCCGACGAGCTCCTTCAGCCCGGCGAGATCGTCCTCGTAGAACGGCGACACCCAGACGTGGCGCTTGAACGTCTCGCGCGGGTCCTCCGGGTACATGTAGGGCACCTGGCCGTAGGACTTCTTCAGCTTGTCGTAGAGGTGGAACACCCAGTCCGAGCCGGTCTCGATGACGGCCACCCGAAGGTTGGGGAACTTCTTGAAATGCCCGTGGGCCAAGAGATTTCCGAGGGTGTCCTGCGTCGCGTTGGGCGAGGCGATCCCGCGAAACGCGTTAGCCCGGAAGGACTCGGTGTGCCCGCCCTCGCCCCAGTCGACGAGGTAGTTGCTGTAGCGGCTGTCACCGCCGTGGTAGAGCACCGTGATGCCGGAGTCGTTGGCCAGCTGCCAGAAGCCGTCGAACATCGGGTCAGCCGGAGACTTGCCGCCGGACGGCGTCATGATCGGGCCGGGCACCATGACGATGAACCGGGCGTCGTTGTCCAGCGCGTACTGCAGCTCGTTCACCGCGTTCTGCGGGTCGACGAGCGTGATGTACGGCGCGGCGAAGATGCGCTCCTGGTAGGCGAAGCCCCAGTCCTCGTTCATCCAGCGGTTGAACGAGCGGAACGCAGCCAGCATGGCCGGCACGTCGTTGATGAGCGCCTGCTCCATGCCGACGCCGAGGGTCGGCAGGAAGATCGCGCCGCCCATGCCCTGGGAGTCCATCAGCGCAATACGCGCGTCACGGTTGCGGTAGGCGGGGGAGATGGGGTCGAGCTCGCCGAAGAGCTCGCGGGTGTCCTGGCCCTTGGGATTGCGGCCGCGGAAGTACTCATCGAGCGCGCCGGGCTTGGAGACGGGATCGAACTGCGGGTTGGGGATGAAGTGGTTGATGGCGCCGCCGACGAGCAGGCGCTCCTTGCCGTTCACCGTGGCCCACTGCATCGTGCGCTTGGCGTACTGCGGCTCGATGTGCCGCGTGAACGCGTCCTTCGCCTCGTAGTAGTGGTTGTCGCAGTCGAAGTACGAGAAATTCAGGTTGCTCATGGGGCTCCTCCTAGCGGCCTGGGGGGAGTCTAGAACCCCCGTTTCTCAGAACGCCATGAACCCTCCGCCGTCGACCATCAGCGTCTGGCCGGTGACGTAGCGGGAGAGGTCGCTGGCCAGGAACACCGCGACCGGTCCGATGTCGGCTTCGGGTTCGCCGATGCGGCGCAGCGGGGTGCGGTTGACCAGCAGGCCGTCGGTGAAGACCGGGCTGGTCTTGGCGACCACCTCCATCGCCGGCGTCATGGCGACCGGGCCGATGCCGTTGACCCGGATGCCGAGCGGCCCCCACTCGCGGGCCAGACTTTTGAGCAGGCCGCGCTGGGCGGCCTTGACCATTCCGTACGCGGGCAGGTACGGGCTGCCCTCGACGCCGGCCGCCGAGGTCAGCAGGATCAGCGTGCCCTGCCGGTCGCGCAGCTGCGGGAAGGCTGCCCGGGCGCAGAGGTAGGAGCCGCGCACCGCGGTGGAGAGCATCGCCTGCCAGACGTCATCGGGCACGTCACGGATGCCGCGCGGCGGGCCGACCGGAGCCAGCGCGTTGTGGATCATGCTGTCCAGGGCGCCGAAACGTTCGACCGTGGCGCTCACCGCGGCCTCGACATCGCCGGCGTCGCCGACGTCGCAACGGATCGAGAGAGCAGCGCCGCCGCGATCCTCGATCTGCTTGGCGACGACGTCACCCGTCTCGGTGCGCCGGGCCGCGATCACGACATTGGCACCGTGCTCCGCGCATGCGAGCGCGATGCCCATCCCGACACCGCCGCCGGCTCCGGTCACGATGACGGTGCGGCCGGACAGAAGTTGCTCGCTCATCACAGCCCCATCCAAGTGCCGCCGTCGGCGACGACCGTGCCCGCGGTGACGAAGTGCGCCTCGCCCTGCCCGAGCAACGCGACGAGCGGCGCGAGGTCGTCGCCGGCATCGCCGGCTCGTCCGAACGCCGGAGTGGAAAGAGTCGTTGCTCCAGTGACGGTCTTCGCGTCGTCAGGCGGCATCCACAGCGCGTTGGCGGTCGCGATCGTGTTGACCGTGACGCCTTCGGTGCCGAGCTGGCGCCCGCAACCCTTGGCCAGCACCCGGATCCCTTCGGCGACGGACGCGAGCATCGAGTACTCGGCAGCTCCCGACATGCCGATGGTCGGCACCAGGAAGAGCAGCGTTCCGCGGGTTTTCAGCAGCAGCGGGATCGCCTGGCGCGCCAGCCACCATGCACCTGAAAGCGCCGCCTCGCAGCCGTCCGCCCAGGCCTGCTCGTCGAGCGACATGAACGAGGCCGCGCCCATCACCGGCTCCGGCAGCCACGCGTGCACCACCTGATCGATCCCGCCGAGTGTCGCCTCGGCAGCGGCCAAAGCCTCCGCCACCGCCGCCTCGGAGTCGAAGCCGGCGGTGATCCGCTGGACGTCGCCGCCGGCAGCCGCGAGGGCATCAGCGATGGACGCGGCGGCGGGCGAAGCACCGGTGAGGACGACGCGGCGGCCTTCGAGCGAACGCATGACCGCAACATAGCGGCCGGGTGGTGGCCCTACTCGACCCCACCTGGTGAGTCGTCGCCGCGGGCGATCTGGTATCCGGTGACGATCGTGGTCGCGATCGCGAGGACGACCTTGTGCTCCCCTGACGCCCACGGCGCCAGCCCGAGGGAGTCGATGTGGGCGAGGTCTGCGGGGTCGGTGACGATCTCGCACGGCCCGGTGGCGACGACGCTCCAGCCGCGCCGGGCCGACCGGTCGACCTCATCGACCTCGAACGCCACGATGGCCCGCGGGGCCTTGCTCGCCAGCCTCGACGTCTCGCTGGTGCGCAGGAAGATGTGACCGTCGTCGTAGGCGTAGTTCACCGGGGTGACGGCGGGCAGGCCGCCGTCGGTGTAGACGACGCGCCCCACCTCGTGGCTCGACAGCAGCCGAAGGCTCTCGGCGGTGCCGAGCGCCGCCAGGGTTGCCGTCGCTTGCTCAGGCATCACGGAGGTGGGCATCACGGAGGTGGACATGGTGGTCTCATTCTCGAGATCGCGGCCAACGCGCTCAGGGGCCATCTTTCCGAGTATTGGGCCTTCGACTGCTCAGCGGACCGGGCCTTCAGTCCCGATTTGTGTGGTCCAACATCGCTTCGAGCAGATCCGGCATCCGCTGCGTCTCGCCCTCCCGGGTCTGCCCGCCGGCGGCCAGGAAGGCCCTCATGGGCGCCTGATGCCGGCCGCGCGAGAGCAGGCCCGCCAGCGCATCGGACTCGGCCACGAGCGCCGGCTGCAGGGACGACAGCGAGACGTCGACGACGTGCTTGACGGCGGCGATCGACTCGCCAGGCATCGCCGCGATCCGGCGGGCCAGCGTCGCTCCTGCGGCGTGCAGATCGTCACCTGGGACGAGGAAGTCGAGCCAGCCGATGTCGCGCGCTTCCTGCGCCTCGACGTCGCGCCCGCTCAGCAGGATGTCGAGCGCCCGAGCCCGGCCGACCAGCCGCGGCCACCGAGCCGTCCCGCCGGCGCCCGGCAGGATTCCCATGGCGACCTCGGGCTGGCCGATGACGGCACGCGAAGAGCCCATGCGCAGGTCGAGGGCGGAGAGGAACTCGCAGCCGCCACCGCGGGCCGCCCCGTCGAGCAGGCCGATCGTCAGCAACCGGCCGGCGGAGAGCCGCTGGAAGATCGCCGCCGCCGCGTTCGGCTCGCTGACCGGCGCGTACTGGCCGGTGGGGATCGCGAGGATCTGCTCCACGTCGCCGTGCATCAGGAAGAAGTCCGGATCCGCGCTGCGAAACAGCAGGACCCGGACGTCGGGGTCGGGCTCCGTCCGCTCCAGGACCTCGATCAGTGCGGCGATGAACGCCCCGTCGACCAGATGGTTCGGCGGGTGATCGATCGTCACGGTGGCGACACCGGCACTGATCGAGGTCCGGAGGAGCTGGGTCTCGGGCATGGCTCAGCATGCCCGAGGGGGTCAGGCGCCGACGGCGGGCCCTGAGTTCGGCAGCGTGATCGTCTTGTACTCCAGGTACGCCTGCAGGCCCTCAGGGCCGAGCTCGCGGCCCAGACCGGACTGCTTGAACCCGCCGAACGGTGCGGCGAAGTCCATCGGCGACATGTTGTTGACCGCGACGGTGCCCGTACGCAGCCGGCGGGCGACGTCGGTGGCCTGGCCGACGTCCTCGCCGTACACCGCGCCGGACAGGCCGTACGTGGTGTCGTTGGCGATGCGCACGGCGTCGTCGGGACCGTCGTAGGAGATGACCGACAGCACCGGGCCGAAGATCTCCTCCTCGGCGATGGTCATGTGGTTGTCGACGTCGGCGAAGACCGTCGGCGAGACGAACCAGCCGCGGTCCTGGTCGGCCGGGCGGCCGCCGCCGGTGACGACGCGGGCGCCCTGCGCCTTGCCCTTCTCGATGTAGCCGAGGACGCGGTCACGCTGGCGGTTGGCGACGAGCGGGCCGATCTCGGTGGTGGCATCGAGGGCGCTACCCACCTTCAGCGCACCGACCTTGGCGGCCAGCGCGTCGACGACCTCGCCGTAGCGCGCCTTGGGCGCGAGGATCCGGGTCTGGGCAATGCAGGCCTGGCCGTTGTTCATCAGCCCGTTGGACACGATGTGGCCCAGAGCGGCGTCGAGGTCGGCATCCTCGAGGACCACGGCAGCGGACTTGCCGCCGAGCTCCAGGGTGACGCGGCGCAGGTCCTGGGCGCAGAGCGCGGCGATGTGGCGACCAGCGGCGCCGGACCCGGTGAAGGAGATCTTGTCGACTCCCGGGTGGGTGACCAGATGCTGGCTCGTCTCGCGGCCCGCCGTCACGATGTTCAGCACACCGGCCGGCAGCCCGATCTCGGTGGCGACCTCGGCGAGCAGGTAGGAATCCAGCGCGGTCTCGGGGGAGGGCTTCAGCACCACGGTGCAGCCGGCGATCAGCGCGGGTGCGAGCTTGAGGGCGGTGACGAACAGCGGCACGTTCCACGGGACGATGGCGCCGACGACACCGACCGCCTCGCGGCGAACCAGCACCGGGCCCATGACGCCCTTGCGCTCTTCCTCGAACGGGAAATCGGCGCCCATGCCCCCGTAGTAGTCCATGACCATGGTCGCGGCGAAGACCTGCATCATCACCGAGCTCGACACCGGGCATCCGGTCTCGGTGGAGATGACCTCGGCGAACTCCTGGTAGCGGGCCTGGATTCCCTTGGACAGCTGCTGCAGCATCTCGGCCCGCTCGAGCGGGGAGGTCTTGCCCCAGGGCCCGGAGTCGAACGCCTGGCGTGCGGCGTCGACGGCGCGGTCGATGTCACCGGTGGTGGCTTCGGGAGCGCGGCCGGCGATCTCCTCGGTGGACGCGTTGATGACGTCGATGGTCCCGGTGCCGAGAGGGGCGACGAGCTCTCCGCCGATGAACAGTTTGTCGTAGACCTGCACGGTTACTCCTGCGTAAGACTCGATTGCGCCCAAGCCGGGCCCTGCCTTGCTACCTCACACAATAAGGCTGCTGTCATGTCGTGACACATAAGTCACCCGGCAGGGGTCCTGGGAACGAGCGACGCCGCCGATCTGCGCGGCGACCGGACGCGGGCGCACGGTGTCGATCCGGGTGACCTCGTAGCTGCTGAAGAGCCTCGTGACGATGGCGATCATGGCCGAGAGCGAGAACGGCTGGGCCGGGCAGGTGTGGCGGCCATGGCCGAACGCCGTCACCAGCTCCGGCGCCGGGAGTGCATCGGCGTCCACCAGCCGCAGCCGGCGCCAGTGGTCGGGATCCCAGCGGTCGAGTCCGGGCCCGGAGCTGCTGTTGGTCAGCGGGAGCAGGGTGGCGATCGTGACGCCGGGTTCGACCTCCAGTACCGGGTTGTCCGCATCTCCGGTGGGGAGCTGCACCGGCTGCAGCACGTAGCGGCTCATGATGGAGCGCTGCGCCAGCCGGGTCGATTCCAGCACGCACTGCTCAGCCCGTTCGCTGTCGAGGCCGACGATGCGGTCCCGCTCGAGCGGGTGTTCCAGCAGGTCCACGATCGCCCAGCCGAGGGCGGCGAACAGGTTCGACATCGAGGCGATGTGCAGCAGGGCGACGTCGTATCCGACACCGATGCGGCGCACATCTTCCGGCTCGTCGCCCCACTGCTCGGCGATGCGGGCGAAGAGCGGATGGTCACCGGCTCCCGCCGGGCTGTCGAGCGCCTGCCCGACGACCTCGGCGACCACCGTCAGCGCCTCGATCTCCGCGGCCTTGCCCGACGCCGCGACCGCCGCCATCGCATCCGGATGCACGAAGGCCTCGGCGCCGTCGAGCACGTCGAACGCGGCGACCAGACGCTCGAAGTTCGGTCCGCGGTCCGAGCCGGGGCCGCCCCACGTCGCCAGCCCGACCCGGTGTCCGAGCCGGCGGGTGAAGGCGAAGACGTCGAACGTGCCGGCTTCGCCCAGCTCGTTCATGGTGAGGTCCAGGGCCCGCTCGACGCTTGCCAGCTGGGCGATGCGATCGTCACGCCCGAACAGGTCATGGGGAAGGGTGCGGCGGCCGCCGAACACCTCGTCCGGGAGCTTGCGGCGCAGCATCCGCCAGTCGGCCACGCCCTTGCTCGCCGCCGCTTCCGGCAGGCCGTAGAAAGCGGCGACGCCTGCCGGGGAGAAGGTGAACAGGTAGCGGTCGGGGCCGCTGTCGACCAGGAACGTGTCGCCGTAGGTCTCGCGGGCCAGCGCCAGCGCGGCGACGGGATCCTCGATCTCGGCGTCCCAGGGCAGCGCCACTCCGATGGCACTCGCCGGTTCAGGGGTGACGGCCGGGCGCGGGGTCACGCCGAGCCGTTGCCGTCGAGCTTCTGCTGCGCGTGGGTGATCGACCCGCGTGCGAAATCGTTGATGCCGAGCTCGGCGAGCAGGCCGGGGTTGAAGACTTCGGTGGCGAAGAAGGGGCGCGCGTCGATCTGCCGCAGCGTCTGGACGAGCGGGCCGAAGTCGACGACGCCATCGCCCGGGAGCAGGCGTCCGGCCATCGCCTCCATCATGTCTGTCGCGTCGCCCGCAGCCGCGTCACACAGCTGGACATAGCCGATCCGATCGCCCGGAATGCTTGCCAGCAAAGGGATGTTCGGCCCACCCGGCTGGCGCTGCCAGTGCCAGGCGTCGATCAGGATTCCGGCGTCCGGACCGAGCGGTTCGACGAGTGCCCAGGCCGTCGCGAGGTCGGGGATCGCGGTCCACGGCAGGAATTCCACGCACGTGCGCGCACCCGCGTCGCGCGCGTGGGCGACGACGACGGCAAGGTTGTCGCGGGCCCGGTCGAGGTCGTCCAGCGAGTCCTCGAGACAGATCGCCATCACGATCGACGCACCGACCGCCGCCGCGGCTTCGGCGATCTGCCGGCCGTCGCGGTCGGCGGTGGCGGCATCCGTCGCCGCCCAGTTCGACGCGGCCTCGACCACTTCGGTCCGCAGCCCGGATTCCTTCAGCCAGCGCGCGGCGGGTTCGAGCCCGCCCAGCACGTCGAAGTGCAGGGTCCAGGTGGAAGCGGCGGAGGCGCCGGCTTGCAGCGAGGCATCCACGGCGGCGCGCACCTCATCGCCGCTGGGGCTCATGAAGTCGGCCATCAGCGACGCCGGGCACATTCCCACGCGGTCATACCGCACAGGTTGATCGGTTGTCATGGCACGGGAATGTAGGCCACCGCCCGTTCTTGGCAGACTGCAGGCATGAGCGCCCTCTCGCGGGTCCGCTGGTTCGCCCGTCACGGCCTGGCCGGAGGGCTGCTGCGCCGCGAGGCCCGGCGCGGGAGCCTGGACGCGCGGCTGATGACCGACGCGACCCTGCGCGCCGACCCTTTCGCCACCTACGACGCGATCCGCGAGCGCGGGTTGGTCAGCAAGGGTCCGTTCGGCCTCGTCAGCGCCAGCCACAGCGTCTGCGCCAATCTGCTGCGCAGCGACACGTTCGGGGTGGGCCTGCGCCCGGAATCGCTCCCGGCGCCGATCGGCCTGCTGCTGCGGGCGGCGGCACGCGGCTCCGTACCGACCCCGGTGGATCCGCCTTCGATGCTGGCCGTCGACCCTCCGGTGCATACGCGCTACCGGCGGCTGGTGAGCCGGGTGTTCACAGCGCGGGCGATGGAGGCGCTACGGCCGCGAATCGAAGTGCTCGCCGGCGAGCTGCTGGACGAGCTGGCGGCGGCGAATGCTGCTGACGCCGTGGACCTCGTCGCCGGCTACGCGGCGCAGCTGCCGGTCACCGTCATCGCCGAGATCCTCGGCGTCCCGCTGGCGATGCGCGAGCAGTTCCTGTCATGGGGCAACGGCGCGGCGGTCACGCTCGACATCGGCATCAGCTATGCGGAGTTCCGGCGCTCGGAGCGCGACCTGACGGCCATGCGCAGCTGGATGCTCGGCCACTTCGCCGCGCTCCGCGAGAATCCGGGCGAGGATCTGCTCAGCCAGCTGGTGACGATGAAGGACGACAAGGACGGCCGGCTGTCGGAGGACGAGCTCGCCGCCACGGCGATGCTGCTGCTCGGTGCCGGCTTCGAGACGACCGTCAACCTCATCGGCAACGGCACGGTCCAGCTCGTCGCCCATCCCGGGCAGCTCGAGCGACTGCGCGAGGACCCATCGCTGTGGCCCAACGCCGTCGAGGAGGTCCTGCGCTACGACTCTCCCGTCCAGCGCACCGCACGCGTCGCCATGGCACCGACCCGGCTCGCGGGATCAGCGCTCGGGACGGGGCAGCTCGTCATCGCGCTGATCGGGGGCGCCAACCGGGATCCGGCCGTGTTCGATGATCCCCACCGCTTCGACGTCGGCCGCCCGAACGCCCGTGACCACCTGGCATTTTCGGCCGGCGTGCACTATTGCCTGGGCGCCGCGCTCGCCCGCCTCGAAGGAGAGATCGGGCTGCGGACGCTCTTCGAACGCTTCCCGGGCCTCGCGCTCGCGGGCACGCCGACCCGCCGCGGCACCCGGGTGCTGCGGGGCTATGACGAGATCCCGGTGCGGCTCAGTCCGAGAAGTGCGGAGGCGTCGTTGAGCTCGCGATGACCCCCGCGAGCGAGGCGTCGATATCCGTGCGCCACTCACGGAATCGCTTCTCGTCGAGGTCGTGGGTGAAGATGGCGAACGTGCCACTGACGATGGCGTCACACACCATCACCCCGACGTCCTCGGGATCCTTGGGGTCCATCATTTCCGGAGGCATGTAGAACCACTCGCCGCGACGCTCTTCCGGGACGCCGGAGACGCGTACCGACTCGGCAAGGTTGGTGGTGATGAGCCCTGGACACAGCACCGAGACCCCGATGCCCTGTGGTCGCAGCGATCGCGCCAGCACCTCGGAGTAGCCGTAGGCGGCGAACTTCGAGGTGATGTACGGGGCCGCGTCCCAGGTGTAGGCCCAGGTGCCGGCGACCGATGCGGTGTTGACGACGTAGCCGGTGCCGCGCTCGAGCATGGCCGGCACGAAGGCTCGCACCCCGCGCACCAGGCCGAGCACGTTGATGTGCAGGATCCATTCCCAGTCGGCCATCTCGACGCGTTCTGGCGGGCCCATCACCGCGACTCCTGCGTTGTTGCAGAGGATGTCGACGCGTCCGAACCGTTCGAAGGCTTCGTCGCGCAGGCGCTCGACGTCGGCGTCCTTGGAGACGTCGCAGATGACGCCGATCGCCTCGCGTCCAAGGGCTTTCACTTCTCCGACGACCTCGGTCAGGCGCGTCTCGTGGATGTCGGCGAGCACCAGATCGGCGCCGCGGCGAGCGAGCTCGAGGGCGATGCCGCGGCCGATGCCGCTGGCGCTTCCCGTGACGAGCGCGATCTTGCCCTCGAACTTTCCGTCGAACAGTGGGCCGGTCATCAGGTGAGTCCCTTCTCGGTCAGAAAACTCTCGACGGTCTCGCCGATGTAGTCGCAGTCCTCATCACCCAGCGAATGGTTGTTCGGCAGGATCAGCCCGTACTCCATGACGCGGTCGGCGTTGGGCAGGCCGGCGTGCGGCTGGCGGAACGGATGGTCCCGGAAAGCCGGCTGCCGTGCCGCATTCCCGGTCCAGACCATGCGGGTGTCGATGCCATGGGCCTCCATCCACTGCTGGAATTCCGCGCGCCGGATCCCGCCCTCGGGGTTGATGATGGTCGGGAACATGTGCCAGCCGGTCTCGATGCCGTCGGTGAGCCGGGGGAGCGTGAAGTGCTGCGGCCAGCGGGCGAAATGCGAGCTGGTGCGTTCGAAATTGCGCTGCCGTCGCTTGAGGTTCTCGTCGAGCTTGTCGAGCTGCACGAGGCCGAACGCGGCCGACAGTTCCGAGGGTTCGAAGTTCCAGCCGAGCTCGTCGAAGATGAACAGGTTGTCGTATTCGAGATCGCCGTCGATGGTGCTGAAGAAGCGTCGCTCGACACCTTTCTTCGACCCGAAGAGCTGGACTTCGGAGCGCCGTCCCCAGCGGCGGAAGAGCAGCGCCCGGTCGGCAAGTTCGTCATCGTCGAAGCAGACCATGCCCCCGGTGCCCGCCGCGGTGATGATGTGCGAGAGCGCGAAGCTGGTGAGGCTGATGTCGGCTCTCGTTCCGGTGGGCGTGCCGCGCAGCGTCAGGCCGAGGGCGTCGCAGGAGTCCTCGATGAGGCGCAGCCCGTGACGATCGCCGATCTCCCGGATGCGGTCCCAGTCGGGCGCGTTGCCGATGAGATTGGGCGCCAGGATCGCCTTGGTACGCGGGCCGATCATCTCCTCGATCGCATCGACGTCGATCTGAAACGTGTCAGGGGTGACGTCGACGAACGCGGGGACGACGCCCTTGCGCATCATCGGCGCGATGTCGGTGGAGAACGTGACGGCGGCCGTGACGATCTCGTCGCCGGGCTCGAGATCGAGGACTTCGATGGCGAGATACAGCGCGGAGCTACCGGAGTTGCACATCACGCCGCGCCGCTTGCCGAACAGCTCGGCGACCCGGCGCTCCATCGCCTTGACGTTGCGCCCGATGCGCAGCGCCGTCGGCCCGCCGCGCAGCACCTCGACGACAGCCTCGATCTCCCGCTCGTCGTGCACCGAGCCCGCGTAATCAATCTTGCGGTCAGCCACCCGCACCTCCCTGGTTCAGGCCCGACTCTGACAGATGCCCTCGCCGGGAACGGCTCCGGATGCGGCTAAAACCAGGATGTGGTCGTTAGGCGGGCGGATAACGACCACCTCCAGGTTCTAGCCGCGCGTCCGGGCGGGCGGACCCGGCGCGGGGTCCGCAGCGGACGGGCGATACCTTCCCTGCGGTCGGCAGCGCTGCCGGTCGCGGGAGCATTCGTTGAGGGAGAAGCATGGGACGTTGGACGCGGGACGAACTCGAAAGCGCCTTCGCCAATTTTCAGGCGGTCGCGCTTCGGGCGGGGAGCTCGGGCGACTGGAATGCATGGGCTGACCTGTTCACCGAGGACGCGACTTACGTCGAATCGAACTACGGGCGCATGGGCGGACGTGAGGCCATCCGCAAGTGGATCACCGAGACGATGACCACCGCGCCGGTCGACCAGATGATCCACTTCCCGATCGAGTGGTACATGATCGACACCGACCGGGGCTGGATCACCTGCCAGGTGTGGAACCGCATGGCCGACCCGGGTGACGGCAGCATCCACCAGGCGTACAACTTCACGCTGCTGAAGTACGCCGGCGACAACCTCTGGTCCTACGAAGAGGACATCTACGACCCCAAGCATTTCGCAGGCGATGATGACCGGCTGGTTCGAGGCGAAGAAGGCACTCTCGGGCGCCAAGTAACGTCGGGTCCTCACTTGCAGGTGGAGCGGCGGAGGGGACCAGAGTGGACATCGTTGGGGCATCGGCCATCGTCACCGGCGGGGCTTCGGGGCTCGGCGAAGCGACGGCCAGGCTGCTGGCCCAGCGCGGCGCCAAGGTCGTGATCGCCGACCTGCAGGACGAGCGCGGGCTGGCGCTCGCCGAGGAGATCGGCGGCGCCTACACCCACACCGACGTCACCGCGACCGACACCGTCATCGCCGCGGTGGAGGAGGCGAAGGAGCTCGGCGCCCTGCGGGTGCTGGTGAATTGCGCCGGTATCGGCAGCGCGATGCGCACGGTCGGACGCCAGCCGTCGTATGAAACCGCTTTCGATCTCGACCTTTTCACCAAGGTCATCGGGATCAACCTCATCGGCACGTTCAACTGCATCCGGCTCGCGGCGAGTGCGATGGCGCTGAACGAGCCGCAGGCGAACGGTGAACGCGGGTCGATCCTGAACACCGCGTCGCTGGCGGCGTTCGAGGGCCAGATCGGGCAGGCCGCCTACTCGGCGTCCAAGGGCGGCGTGGTCGGGCTGACGGTGCCGGTCGCGCGTGACCTCTCGGTGATCGGCGTGCGCGTCAACACGATCGCGCCCGGCCTGATCGACACCCCGATCTACGGCACGGGTGAGGCGTCGGAGGCGTTCAAGGACAAGCTGAAGCGCGACGTGCTCTTCCCGGACCGGCTCGGCACGGCTGACGAGTTCGCCTCGCTCGCACTCGAACTGATCACCAACAGCTACATGAACGCGGAGACGGTCCGCATCGACGGCGGGGCCCGGCTCCAGCCTAAGTAGCCGGGACCAGCCGCCAGGTCTCGCCGTCGGCCACGATCCGCCCCGCTGTCGGTCCGCCGAAGTGCGTGCCGATGACGAGCGCGCTGTCCTGCTCGCGTTCGGCGAGGAACATCCGACGTGTCTTGGCCGCCATGGGCGAATCGCTGTCGGCGGGCGCGCCGATCTCGGGCTCGGCGAACTGCAGCGGGTGGTGCGCCATGTCGCCGGTGATGACGGCGCGTTCGCCGCCGCTCTCGATGACCACACTCACGTGACCGGGCGTGTGGCCCGGCGTCGGGACGAGCCGTACCTGCGGGCAGATCTGGTGGTCGACCTCGACCAGGTCGGCCGCGCCCGACTCGACGACCGGACGCACCGTGTCACCCACGTTGCTGTAGTCGCCGTCGGTCACCGACCAGTGCTCCCACTCGACGCGTCCGATGAGATAGCGCGCGTTGGTGAACGTCACGACCCACTTGCCGTCGACGAGCCGGGTGTTCCAGCCGACGTGGTCGAAATGCAAGTGGGTGCAGACGACCGTGTCGATGTCGTGGATCTGGTAGCCGGCGGCGGCGAGCGAGTCGATGAACGTGCTCTCGGCCGGCGGGAAGACCAGACCCTCGCGCAGGTTGCCGACGCACGTGTCGACCAGGATCCGCCGCTCGCCGGTGTCGATGACCAGACCGTGGATCGACAGCCGGCACAGGCCGGCGTCGTCCAGGAAATCCGGCTTCAGCCAACTGTGGCGCTCGGCCGCTTCCGCAGGCACGTCCTTCAGCAACCCGTTGAGCGGGATGGGGAGTTCGTGCTCCACCACTTTCGTGATGCGAACGTCGCCGATCTTCCATTGCATGCGGCGACCGTACTGGCGACTGCACCTGCTCCCGACACCGGGTGAATACCCGCCGGTTCAGGCGGGCTGCTGGTGGCCGATCGCGGCATCAGCGGCGCTGACGTCCTTGTGGAAGCGCTTGTGCACCCAGATCTTCTCGCCGCCCAGGTTGATGGCCGACCACAGCCCGGAAACCGGACCGATGGGGGTCTGGCGCGGCAGGACGGCGATGGGCTCGCCCGCCGTCGGCTTGGAGGGCGTCATCTTGCCCGAAGGCAGGACGAGGATCCTGCTGTCGGTGACGACGATGAGCCGCGGCTTCACCTTGAAGTAGATGAGATACGTCAGGAAGGACCAGTACGGGCTCGGACCTACCTGGCCCATGAAGGCCTGCTGCACCTGCTCGCCCGGCTGCAGATACGGACCCGAACGCTCGGCGAGTTTTTCGCGGAGTGACGCCATGGTGTGATCCCCCTCAAGGTGAACGTGTCAGCGGCAGGCTATGGATGCCTGGGGGCTTCCGGGGCCTGCTGTCGCTCTCGCGACTTTCGCTACCAAACACGGATGGCGAGCCTCGGCCGTTCAACCCGGCGGGTACGGGGTGGCGCGGCGGGAGGAGTGGTGGTTTCCTTCGGCGCATGGCTCTCTTCGATCCCGCGCTGCTCGAGTACGTCGAAGAGCAAAAAGCGTTCAACGCCAACGTGATGCAGGCGACCTCGGCGCTCGGCTCGATCGACACCGCCACGCCCGAGGGACTCGCCTGGATTCGGGACGCGATGAAGCCCGGCGGGATGTTCGGATTCACGACGTACGACTTCCCGGTCGTACGCGAGATCCCGGGTCCGGCGGGACCGATCCCGATCCGCGTGCTCACGCCCGAAGTGGTGAACGGGGTCTATCTGCACTACCACGGCGGCGGGATGACGATGGGTTCCGCGCTGTCGATGGACGCGCGGAGCTGGCAGCTTGCCGAGGCGTGCCACGTGGCGGTCGTCAGCGTCGACTATCGCCTGGCGCCGGAGCACCCGTTCCCGGCCGGGCCCGATGACGCCGAGGCGGCCGCGCTGTGGCTGATCGACAACGCGAAGGGCGAATTCGGCACCGACCGGTTGCTCGTCGGCGGCGAGTCGGCGGGCGCCTATCTGGCGCTGCTGACGATGGTGCGGCTGCGTGACCGGCTCGGCGGCCGGCCGCCTTTCGCGGGCGTCGACCTCTGCTACGGCGTCTATGACTGGGGCGGAACGCCGAGCTCCAAGCAGATGGTCGGCAAGGTGCCGTACGCGACCGGTGACGGCGTGAACCGCAAGCACTACCTGCCGGGACGCAGCCTCGAGGAAGCGCGTGACCCGGCGATCTCACCGCTGTGGGCGCCGCTGCACGACCTGCCGCCGTGCCTGCTCACGGTGGGCACCGCGGACTGGCTGCTGGACGACTCGATGTTCGCCGCCGCCCGGCTCGAAGCCGCCGGCTCAGCGGTGGAGTTGGCGGTCTATCCGGAAGGTCCGCACGGGATCGAGTCGGCGCCGACGGTGCTCGGAAAGACGGCGCGCGAGCGGCTCTATGCCTTCTTGCGGGACAGCGTGAAAGCCTAGGAAGGCATCCGTATCACCGCGCGCTGATGGGTGCCTTCGCTGACCCGTCCGCGCGGCCCGGTGACCTCGACGCCGAAGGTCAGCTTGCGTCCTTCGATGGTGAGCAGTTCGGCGCTGATGTCGATGCTCTCGCCCTGCATGACCGGAGCTTCATGGCTGACACATACGTGGGTGCCGACCGTCGTCTCTCCGGCATCGACGTGATCAGCCGTCACCCCGAAGCACGCCCATTCGATGAGCCCGATCATCGACGGGGTCGCGAGCACCGCGTTGACGGCGTGGTCGGTGGTGCGGTCGGCCGTCACCTCGAAGCTCATCCGGTTGGACAGCCCGGTGACGAGGGTGTCTTTCATGACGCAGCTTTCATGACGCAGCGCCTGGTGGCGGGGTGACCTCGAGAGCGGATTCGGCCACCAGCCGCTCGATCTCCGCCTCGTCCATCCCGAGCAGATCGCGGCACACCTCGCGGGTGTGCTCGCCGACCCACGGCGCCTTGGCGATGTACACCGGCGCCATCCGCGAGCCGTAGAAGCCCGGCCCGTCGAACGCCATCTTCTCGCCGACCACTCCCGGCTGGTCGATCTCCACCTTGAAGCCGCGGGCGAGGTAGTGCTCGTTGGTGATGGATTCCAGCGCCGTCAGCATCTCGCCGGCGGGAATGCCCGCCTTCTGCAGCAGACCGGCGACGTCATCGCGTCCCTGGGTCCGGGTCCACTCGCGCAGGCTCTGCTCGATCTCATCGACCCGCTCGAGCGCGTCCGGCCGCCGTCCGAAAGTCGGCATCTGGCCGCCCACTCCGGGGATCCCATCACCTCGACCAGGGCCGCCCAGTCGGCGTCGTCGCGGCAGGTGATGGCCACCCACTGCTCCTCACCGGCGCAAGGGAAAAGGCCCCACGGCGTCCCGCGGTCCCGCCGGTTGCCGGTGGCCCGTACGGTCCCCGGCTCAAGGGCTTCCTTCGTCAGCAGGTCACCCACGATGCCGAGGGTCGCCTCGACCTGAGCGACCTCGACATGGGCGCCCTTGCCGTCGCCGCGGCGCCGCCCGATCAGGCCGGCCACGATCCCGAGCGCACCGAGCCGCCCGCACAAGTGGTCGGGGAAGATCGACATGCCGCCCGCCGGCTCGTCCTGATCGTCGTAGTTCCAGAGCATCTCGATGCCGCCGGCAGCTCGCGTGCTCGGCCCGTAGCCGCGGAAGTCGGCCCACGGACCGCGCGAGCCCATCAGCTGGCTGGAGAGCATGACGAGGCCGGGGTTCACCTCACTCAGGGCCGAGTAGCCGAGGCCGAGCTGGTCCATCACGCCGGTGGAGTTGTTCTCCACGACCGCGTCGCACTTGGCGATGAGCTCCTTCAGGACGCGGTTGCCATCGGGGTGCTTGGCGTTGGCGCCGAAGCCGAGCTTGGAGCGGCTGGAGGAGGCGAAGGACGGCGACATCTCGCCGCCGGTCGCCAGCCGGATGAAGTCGGGGTAGCTCCGGCTCTCGACCTTCAGCACCTCGGCGCCGTACTCGGCGAGCATGCGCCCGACCTCGACCCCGACCCCGCCGATCCCGAAGTCCGCGACGCGTAAACCGGCCAGCGGCAGGCCCACCGCCGTGCTCCCGGACGAGGTGCGCTCCGCGCCGAGATCGGCGAAGACCTCCTCGGTGTGCTGACCGACCGCCGGCGGTCCGACCTGAGGGCCGGCGCGGTGTCCGTCGACCTCGAAAAACCCTGACGGGACAGGGCCGCGCAGGCCCCCGCCGAGGTCGACGTCGATCAGCGAGCCGCGCACCTTGAAGTGCTCGTTGCGCAGCACGTCGGAGGCCGTCGCGAGCGGGGTGCAGACGATGCCGCGCTGCTGGGCCTCGGTCGCGATGTCATCCATCGTGCGGCCGGCGAAGAGCTCCTCGATGAGCGGGTTGATGACGACGGACTGGATCCCGAGGCGGCCGGGGAGCGTGTCCAGCGCCGGGTCCTGGAGATAGTCCGGCTCGCCGAGCCAGGCCCGCATGGCGCGCCACTGCCGCGGCGCGAGGATGACCACGCGCACGTAGCCGTCGGCGCATTTCAGCGACGGCCACACCGGACCGGCGCCGGTGCGGATCTCGGGGGAGTTGTCACCCGCGGCCCGCCGGATGTAGTTGTTCGACATCGACCAGTCGCCCATGTTGGCGATGGCCTCGTTGACCGAGCAGTCCAGCACTTGGCCGCCGCCCGGACCGGCGGGGTCGTTCTCGCGCTGCCACAGCGCGGCCAGCGTCGCGAACGCGAACGTGACCGCCGCGCCGTCGTCGGCAAAGGAGGCGGGCGGCGTCAGCGGGTCCTTCTCGGGAGTGCCGGCCTTGAAGGCGATGGTGCCCGTCGCCGTCAGCACGCTGTCGGTCGCGAGCCGGCCGGACCACGGCCCGGTGAGCCCGTAGGACGTGATCGAGGTGACGACGAGGTGGGGGTGACGGCCGGCCAGCTCGTACGCGTCGAGCCCGGCACCGGCCTCGCTCGACTGGATGACCGCGTCGCTGTGGGCCAGCAGTTCGTGCAGCCGCTCGAGACCCTCGGCGGTGTCGAGGTCGAGCGCGACGCTCTTCTTGCCGGCGTTGCGCACGGCGAAGAACAGGCTGGTGCCGTTGGCGTCGCCGGTCCTGCGGTGCAGGGGTGCGAGCCCGCGCGCGCTGGAGCCTTCGGGCGGCTCGACCTTGACGACCTCGGCGCCGAGATCGCCGAGGAGGCGGGCACAGAGCTCGCCGCGGTCCACGGTCAGGTCAACGATGCGAAATCCGGACAGGGGATCATTCACGGCCTGATGGTGCCATGAGCTCGCCGTCCGGGCTCTGAGGAGCCTGCCGCCGGATCGCCCCGAGCGGGGTTGTAGGTTTCCTAGGCAACCCATCCCGCCCTAGGGAGTCAGCTTTGGTTCACGTTTCAGAGATGACCATCAAGTTCCCGTATCGACGGTCACTCGGTCCGGTGCTTGGTGCGTTCATGACAGCGCTCACAGAGCAGCGGATCATCGGTATTCGCAACGGTTCATCGGTTCTGGTCCCGCCGCTCGAGTGGGATCCCGCCACCGGCGCCGAGCTCAGCCATGACTTCGTCGACGTCGGCCCGGCCGGCACGGTGGTGGATTGGACCTGGGTCGCGAAGCCGACCTCGCAGCATCCGCTGGACAAGCCGTTCGCGTTTGCGCTCATCAAGCTCGATGGCGCCGACACGTCGCTCATGCATGCGGTGGACGCCGGTTCGATCGAGGCGATGTCCACCGGCATGCGCGTCGCGCCGCAGTGGAAGGCCGAGCGCATCGGCCACATCACCGACATCGTGGCGTTCGTGCCGGGCGAGAGCGCGCAGACGCATGACGGGGGAGGTGCGGCAGAGCCGGTGACGATGATGGAGTACGACGCGGAGATCGCGTACCGCATCCCCATCACGCCCAATGTGGAGCGCGCCGAAGCAGCCGGAAAGGAAGGCCGTTTCCTCGGCCTGCGCTGCCCGATCTGCAGCCGCACCTACACCGGTGGCCGCGGGTTCTGCCCGATCGACGCGATCGAGCTCACCACCGAGCACGAGGTCGATCTGCCGCAGACCGGTGTCGTCACCAACTACACGATCATCACCCCGACGCAGTACCCGGGGCAGACCGCGACCGAGCCGTTCTCGCGGGCACACGTGTGGCTCGATGACACCGATGTGGTGCTCGGCTACCAGACGCTGATCGATGTGCCGAACGATCAGATCCGGATCGGTCTGCGGGTGAAGGCGATCTGGGACGTGGCCGGGACCGCCAGCCGCGACAATCCGCGCGCTGAAGGCGGCCTCATCGGCTTCCAGCCGACGGGCGAGCCCGACTCCACCGCGCCCGATCTCGCCAACAAACTGAACTAGGACGGCCGATAGTGATCACAGCACCCGATGACATCGCGATCATCGGCTGGAACATCTCGCCGATGGTGCGCAACACCGACAAGACCGAAGCTCAGATGCTCAACGACGTGGTGAGCGGTGCGGTCAAGGACGCCGGCATCACCCGTGCCGATGTCGACTTCACCTGCGCCGGCAGCTGCGACTACGTGGCCGGGCAGGCGTTCTCCTTCGTGCAGAACATCGACGCCGTCGGCGCCTGGCCGCCCAAGCGCGACAGCCACGTCGAGATGGACGGCGCCTGGGCGCTGTACGAGGCGTGGCTGCGGCTGCAGATGGAAGACATCGACGTCGCGCTCGCGATGGGCTCGGGGCGGTCGTCGACCGCGGATCCGGCGCTCATCTACTCGATGGAGATGGACCCGTACTACCTCGCCCCGCTGGGCGCCGACGCCGTCACGTTCGCCGGGCTGCAGGCCCGCGCGCTGGTCGAGGCCGGTCTGGTGACCGAGCGGCAGATGGCCGAGGTCGCGGCGCGGGGCCGCAAGGACGGCAAGAGCCGCTCCTACAACCAGGTGACGGGCGAGTTCGACGTCGACGCCCTCCTGGCGGAGGACTACGTGCGGGCGCCGCTGCGCCGCCACGACCTCCCGCCGATCACCGACGGCGCTTGCGCGCTGATCATCGCCCGTGCCGACAAGGCACGCGAGCTGTGCGAAAACCCCGTCTGGATCAAGGGTTTCGCGCATTACAGCGAGCTGCACTACCCCGGAATGCGTGACCTCACGACGTCGAATTCGACGACGCTCGCGGCCAAGGCGGCGGGCGTCGAAGAGGGACCGATCGAGGTCGCCGAGATCCAGTCGGCCTTCACCCACGAGGAGTCGCTGCTCGTCTCGGCGCTCGGCCTGGGCAGCGACACCGTCATCAATCCCTCGGGCGGCCCGCAGTCGTCGAACCCCATCATGGCCACCGGCCTGGTGCGGATCTCCGAAGCCGCGGGGCAGATCCGTGACAACGGAAAGTCCAGAACCCTGGCCCATTCGACGTCCGGTCCGTGCCTGCAGCAAAACCTGGTCTGCATCCTTGAAGGTGGCAAGAACTGATGGCTCACCAACCTTGCGCAATCGTCGGGGTCGGTCAGACCCAGCACAAGACCCGGCGCTGGGACGTCTCGCTCGGCGGCCTGGTCCGCGAAGCGGCGTCACGTGCGCTGGAAGACGCCCAGATGGACTGGTCGGACATCGACGCGGTCGTCGTCGGCAAGGCGCCTGATCTTTTCGAAGGCGTCATGAAGCCGGAGCTGTACCTGTCCGACGCGCTCGGCGCGACGGGCAAGCCGATGTTTCGTGTACACACCGCCGGCTCCGTCGGCGGCACCACCGGCATCGTCGCGGCCCACCACGTCGAGACCGGGCGCCACAAGAGGGTGCTGGCGGTCGCGTACCAGAAGCAGTCCGAAGGCAACGCGCAGTTCGCGCTCGGCTCCGGTCGCGGCTTCTCCCTCGGCGCCGGCGGCGCGTTCGCCCCTTACATGCGCAGCTACATGCACCGCACCGGGGCGCCCTCCGAGATCGGGCCGATGGTCGCGGTCAAGGACCGGCTGAACGCGCTGAAGAACCCCTACGCCCACCTCAAGCTGCAGGACATGAGCATGGAGAAGGTGCTCGCGTCGCCCATGATGTGGGACCCGGTGCGCTTCCTGGAGTCCTGCCCGTCCTCCGACGGCGCGTGCGCCGTGATCTTCACCGACCAGGAGGGCGGCGAGGCGGCAGCCAAGGCCGGACGCCCGCCCGCGTGGGTGCTGGCCACCGCGGTGCGCTCGGAGCCGTCGCAGTTCCCGGGCCGTGACCCGGTGGCGCCGCAGGGCGCGGCGGACTGCGCGGCCGACGTGTACCAGCAGGCCGGGATCACCCGCCCGCTCGAGCAGATCGACTGCGCCGAGCTCTACGTGCCGTTCAGCTGGTATGAGCCGATGTGGCTCGAGGGCCACCACATCGCCGAGAAGGGCGAGGGCTGGAAGATGGTCCAGCGCGGTGACACCGCGCTGGATGGGTCGTTCCCGGTCAACATGTCCGGCGGCGTGCTCTCCTCCAACCCGATCGGTGCCTCCGGGCTGCTGCGTTTCGCCGAGGTCGCGCTGCAGGTGCGCGGGATGGCGGGGGAGCACCAGGTCGAGGGCGCCAAGGTCGGGCTCGGCCAGGCGTACGGCGCTGCGGCTCAGTACTTCAGCATGTTCGTCGTCGCGAACAGCCTGAACCCCTTCAACTGAGGGCGCCGCACGCGGCGGTTGGTTGATCGGTAGATGGTTGATTGGATTACGCTGTAATCCAATCAACCGGAGGGCGGCGCCATGGCCTGGGGTTTCGAGGCTGACCCGGAGCTCGAAGAGCAGTTGCAATGGATGCGCGGCTTCATCGACACGGAGCTGATCCCGCTCGAGCCGATTCTTCGCGAGCTGCCGTCCGATGAGTGGACGGTCGTCAAGCGCCACTTGCAGGATCGGGTGAAGGCGCAGGGTTTGTGGGGCGCCTTCCTCGATCCCAAGCTGGGCGGCGCGGGCTTCGGCCAGCTCAAGCTCGCGCTCATGTCGGAGATCATCGGCCGCTGCATGTACTCCATGACGATCTTCGGGGTGCAGGCTCCTGACAGCGGCAACATGGAGCTGCTCGCCCATGGCGCGACCGATGAGCAGAAGGAGCGGTGGCTCTGGCCCAATCTGCGCGGTGAGATCACAAGCGCCTTCTCCCTCACCGAGCCGTTCGTCGCGGGAGCCGACCCGACCGTCGTCACCACGACGGCCGTGAAGGACGGCGACGAGTGGGTCATCAACGGCCACAAGTGGTTCACGACCAACGCCTCGTCGGCCGACATCATCCTGGTCTTCGCCGAGACCAACCCGGAGGGCCGGCCTCACAAGCACGCGTCGATCTTCATCGTGCCCGCGGGCGCGCCGGGGATGGATGTGGTGCGCGACATCGGCACGATGGCCCACCCCGAGCCGGAGTTCGGACGCCCGGGCAACCATGCCGAGGTCGTCTTCCGGGATTGCCGGGTGCCGGCCGATCACCTCATCGGCGCGCCGGGTGACGGTTTCGTGCTGGCGCAGCAGCGCCTCGGCGGCGGCCGGATCCACCATTCGATGCGCTGGCTCGGGCAGGCTCAGCGCTCGCTCGACATCATGTGCGAGCGGGCGGTCTCCCGTTCCTCGCACGGCAAGCTGCTCGGCCAGCACCAGATGGTGCAGGACTACATCGCCCTGTCCCACATGGAGATCCAGGCCGCCCGGCTGCTGACGTTCCAGACCGCGTGGAAGATGGACAAGTACGGCTCCTCGGCGGTGCGAGCGGAGCTCGGCATGATCAAGGCTCACGTCTCGAAGGTCGTGCTCGCGGTGCTCGATCGCACGATCCAGGTCTGCGGCGCGCTCGGGTATTCCAGCGATCTGCCGGTGGAGGAGTGGTACCGGGGCACGCGTTTCGGCCCCATCGGCGACGGTCCCGACGAGCTGCACAAGTCGGTCCTCGCCCGCACGTTGCTGAAGAAGTACAAGCCGGTCGAGGGCTGGCCGTCCGAGCACATCCCGAGCCGGCGTCCCGCCGCCGAGGCCAAGTGGGAGGAGCTGCGGGCTGCCGCGGGGGTGCAATGAGCACCCCTCACGTGTCCCGATTCGACGGAGTCTTCTTCGACTTCGCCGGCACCCTGTTCAGCGATCGCGACCTGCGTGACGTGCACCTGGCGCAGCTGCATTTCGTGGCTGACGCCGTGGGCGTGCAGCGCTCGGACGTTGAGCTGCGTTCGGCGTACCGGGCGGGGATGGGTATCGCGTACCGGTCCGTCGCGTCAGCACCGTCGTATCTGCATTCCGACCTCTTCCGCAGGGCCTTCGTAGCGATGGCCGAGCAGCTCGGGGGCGCGCTCGATGATGCGACGGCGAACGAGGCACTGCAACGTCAGTACGCGGCGACGGTCTCCGGCGCCCGGCTGCGTCCCGACTGCCTCGAGACGCTGAGCCGGCTGCGCGCCGATGGGCTGCACCTGCAGATCGTGTCGAACATCGACGACGAGCTGATGCACCCGCTGGCCGAGCGGCTCGGCATCGCCGGCGCGTTCGACGTCCTGACCAGTTCCGAAGCAGCCGGCGCGTGCAAGCCTGACCCGGCGATCTACGCGCATGCTCTGGGCAAGGCGGGCCTGGAGGCGGCGCAGGTGCTCTTCGTCGGCGACTCGACGGTCCACGACATCGAGGGGCCGGCGGCGGCCGGGATGGGTACCGCGTGGCTGGTGGCCGACAGCAAGGGCGGCTCGCCCTCGACAGCACCGGACTTCGTGATCGAGACTCTCGGCGAGGTCTGCGAGATCACCGCGAAGGCTGGGGTGGCATGACCGTGGAAAACACCCTGCTGCTCAAAGACTTTCTGGACGAGCGATGCGGAGACCGGCAGGAGATCACCGCCCGGGCGATGCGCGGCGGCGGGTCGTGCGAGATCTTCTCGATCTCCCGCGGCGGTGCCGAGTGGGTGCTGCGCCGGGCCCCGCGCCATGCCAGCTCGAAGACCGCCCATGACGTGCTGCGCGAATTCCAGATCCTCGACGCCATCAAGGACCAGCCGGTGGCGATCGCCCGGCCGATCGTCTCCTGCGACGATGCCGCCGTGTTCGGGGCGCCGTTCTACGTGATGGAGCGGGTCGACGGGATGCCGATCCGCGACCGGCTGCCCGAGGCCTGGGGCGCGGTGCCCGAGCAGCACGGGCAGGCGCTCGAGCAGCTGATCGACGCGCTCGTCGCGGTGCACGCCGTGGACTGGAAGGCGTGCGGGCTCGGCGAGCTGGCGCACCATTCGGAGAACTACCTGAAACGCCAGGTTTCACGGTGGCTTTCGCAGCTGCACTCCTATGGCGGACGCGAGCTCCCGGTCGCCGAGCAGCTGGCCGGCTGGCTCGAATCCACCAGCCCGCCAGACCAGCCGCCGGCGCTCTTCCACGGCGACTACAAGCTCGACAACGTGCTGTACGCCCACGGACTCCCGGTGCAGTTGCTGGCGATCGTCGACTGGGAGATGTCGTCGATCGGCGATCCGCTCGTGGATCTGGCGTGGGCGCTCATCTTCCATCCGGGGCCGGAAGGGACGATGCGGCTCGGCACGGCGAAGGAGCCGCGCTTCGATCCGGCCTTCCTGCCGACCAAGGCCGAGCTCGTGCAGCGCTACGCGTCCTCCTCGGGGCGCGACACCTCCGCGATCGGCTGGTACGACGTCTTCTCGCGCTGGAAGCTGGCGATCGCCTTGGAAGGCAGCTACGCGAAATTCCTGCGCGGCGAGTCGAGCAAGCCGATCCATGAATACTTCGGCGCGCAAGCGGATCTGCTGCTGGCGAGTGCCCATGACATCGCATCGGAGGGCAAGTGATCCCGACTCTTCGGGCTGACGGCAAAGTCGTCGTGGTGACGGGCGCCAGCAAGGGCCTCGGCCGATCGATGGCGCTCGGATTCGCCGAGGCGGGTGCCGACGTCGTCGTCAGCAGCCGCAAGCTCGCCGCGTGCGAGGTCGTCGCCGAGGAGGTGCGCGCGCTCGGCCAGCGCAGCCTCGCCGTCGCCTGCCACGTCGCCGATTGGGAGCAGTGCCGGATCCTTGTCGAGGAGGCGGTCGGCGCGTTCGGCCGGATCGACGTGCTGATCAACAACGCCGGTATCGCGCCGGTGCCGCCGAATCTCGCCGGCGTCACGAGCGACCTGTTCGACAAGACGATCGGCGTCAACCTCAAAGGGCCGCTGCGGCTGACGGCACTCGCCGCCGAGCACATGCCGGCCGGCGGCGCGGTCATCAACATCAGCTCGAAGGCGTCGACGCATCCGTCGCCGTTCACGGTCGTCTACGCGGCGGCGAAGGCCGGGCTGAACGCGCTCACCGCGGCGGCCGGTCAGGAGTACGGGCCGCGCGGGATCCGGGTCAACGGCATCATCTGCGGCACGTTCGACACCGACAGCCTGCGCTCCTCGTTGCCGAGCGAGCAGGCGGCAGTGGAGGCGGCATCCCGGGTCAGCGTGCGCCGAATCGCGCACGCCGACGAGATCGTGGGGGCGGCGCTGTTCCTGGCCGGCGATGCCTCGTCGTACGTGAACGGCGAGATGATCGTGCTGGACGGGGGTTGATGCTCGCCATACCCAGGCTGGCCGGGGAGATCGGTCCCGGCTGGCTGGACGAGGTCCTCGGCGAGCGTTACCCCGGGGTGCGGGTGAGCGGCGTGGAAGTGCTCGAACGCCACGAGGTGACCAACGCCCACGCCCGGCTGCGGCTTTCGTACGGAGATGAGACCACCGCACCACCGACCATGTTCGCCAAGCTCCCGCCGACCGATCCGGCTCGCCGCGAGACCATCATCGCCACCGGGATGGGATACCGCGAGGCGCTGTTCTACGCGGACCTCGCGCCGGCGCTCGCGCTACGGGTGCCGGCCACGCACGCAGCCGTCACCGCCGCCGACGGCGATTTCGCGCTCCTGCTCGAAGATCTCTCCGCATCGGATTGCGCGGTCTCCGACGGGACGTGGGGGATCACGCCGGACGGGGCGGCCGGAGCGCTGCGCGACCTGGCCGAGATGCACGTGCGCTTCGAGGACCCGGCGCGGCGCGCAGCCGAGGCGCCGTGGGTCGCCGTCTCCAAGCCCTCCAACGCCTACGGCGGCCCGATGCTGCGCTACGGCATCGACAACCATCGTGACCGTCTCTCCGATGCCTTTGTCGACATCGCCGAGATCTACCTGGCGAATCATGAGCAATTGCAGGCACTCTGGCATGAGGGGCCGCCCACCGTCATCCACGGGGATCCGCACATCGGCAACCTGTTCGTGGAGCGGGGCAGCGCCGATGGTGGCCGGGTCGGCTTCCTCGACTGGGGGATCATCAACCTCAACACCCCGATGCGCGACGTCAGCTACTTCCTGACGATGGGGATGCAGCCGGACGAGCGCCGTGCGCACGAGCGCGACCTGCTGCGCGAATACCTCGAGGCCCGGCGCGCGCTCGGGGGAGCCGAGATCAGCTGGAACGACGCGTGGCTGGCGCACCGCGTCCACGCCGCCTACACCGTCCCGGCATGCTGCCAGGTCGTCACCTTTCCCGCTGATGCATCGGAGCGGCGCCGGGTCTTTGCCGACGCGTTCCTGACGCGCTCGCTCGCCGCGCTCGACGATCTGGACGCGCGCGCTGCGCTCCGCGAGGCCGCCGGGCTCTAGCAGTCCGGGTGACATCGCGATGCAGGTAACACCTCACGTCGTGACAGACGATGTGTTGTCGCGGGAGCGGGCCACATGTTTTCCCGCGTACAGACAATCTGTTGTAAGACCAAACCCGTCGAAGCGGCGTCGATTCGCCCTACAACACATTGCGTGTACCCGCAAAAAAAGGTCTGGCCCAACCGGGACAGCGGATCGCGTGTAGTGGGAGCGCCGGGCTCTAGCGGGCGAGCGGCCAGCGCCGGCGCACGAGCGCCTTCCCCAGCACCCGCCCTACCGCTTGCCGCTCGGCGAGGCGCCATTCGCCCTGGTCGGCGAACGTCGGCCGGGTCTCGCCTTCGGAGCGCCGGCCGGTGATGGCGGCGCGAAAGAGCAGCGCGAGCGGCACCGCGAACGCGACGGCTCCGATCGGTCCGGCAAGCACGGTCACGACAGCTGCCAGGACGAACGTCAGCAAGGCGTCGACGCTCGCCGCCACCGAACGCCAGAAGTCGGCGTTGCCGGCGAAGGGTTCCGGGGCGTCAGAGGTCCAGGCGGTCACCAGGGACGTATCGGCCGGACGGGTGGGGTACCTGTAGCGCTAACCGGGCAGGCCGAGGATCTGGGCCGCCTGCTCGCAGGTGGCGACCGGCCGGCCCTCGGACGCGCAGAGCGCGACGGCCTCGGTGACCAGGTCGACGTTGGCGGGCTGGCGGTCGCCGCCGTAGAACTCCAGCCCCAGGTGCAGGTGGCCGCCGCGGCGCAGCGCGAGCTTCGCGACCTCACTGCGGCCGAGGTCGCCGCCGACGCACGACACCGCCCATTCCAGGCCGGTTCCGTCGAGCATTTCGAGGTACGCCTCCAGACCGGCGGCGGTCGGAGGCAAGCCGAAAGGTGCGCCGGTCAGGCCCTGGTCGGTGGACAGGTACAGCTTCACCATCGTCCCCGCCGGCAGCCGGCCGGCCTCGTGCCAGGCCAACGTGGCGCGCAGGAAGCCGGGCTCGTAGATGGCGAGGCTCGGGCCGAGGTGCAGCTTCTCGTGCAACTCGAAGATCTCGCCGATGCGGTCGAAGGAATTGGCGTAGACGAACGCTCCAGTGAGACGGCCGTCCTCGGCCCGGCGCCCGAAGTTGAGCGATCCGGGATCGAGCAGCCCGACCCGCAATCCCTTGGCGGCCATGGGGGCGAGGTGGCCGAAGCTGAGCGCGCCTGCGCCGAAGTTCACCGTCGGGTAGAGCAGCGCGTCGGGCCTCTTGTCCCACACCGGCTGGAACGCTTCGAGGTAACGCTCGGCGACCTCGACGTCAGGGCCACCGACGGGGTTGCAGTGGGCGTGGATGATGGACGCGCCCGCCTCGATGCAGGCGAGCGCGTCCGCCGCGATCTCATCCGCGGAGATGGGGACGTTGGGGTTGCGCTCCTTGGGAGTCGCTCCGTTGATGGCAGCCTCGATGATCACCGGGGCCTTTGCGGAATCCGAATCCTTGGCCATGACTGTCCTCCATCCTGTGCGGGATTCTCCAGCCCGGCTCAGCGGCGCTGGAACTGCGGGGTGCGCTTCTCGGCGAACGCCTTCGGGCCTTCCTTGGCGTCCTGCGACGCGAACACGGCGACGGCGCGCTCGCGCTCGTTGGCGAAGCCCTCGGCCTCGGTCATGCCGCTGGTTTCCCGGATCGTCGCGAGAATGGCCTCGACGGCCAATGGCCCGTTGGCGCAGATCTGGGCCGCGATCTCCTTGGCCTTCGCGAGTGCCTGGCCCTCGGGGACGACGTGTCCGACGAGTCCGAGCGAGAGCGCCTCGGCGGCCGAAATGTGCTTGCCGGTAAGGAGGATTTCAGCAGCGGCGGTGTAGCCGATCTGGCGCGGCAGCCGCACCGCCGAGCCCATCATCGGATACAGCGACCAGCGCGCCTCGGACACGCCGAACTTGGCCGTCTCACTGGCGACGCGGATGTCGGTGCCGAGCAGGATCTCGGTGCCGCCGGCAATGGCGACGCCTTCGACGGCCGCGATGATGGGCTTCTTCGGGCGTCCGATCTTCAGGAAGCCGCGCGAGGCGATGTCGGGGTCGTCCTTGAAGCGCTGGGCGAGCGCGGCGGCGTGGGGGTCGTCCGGATCGCCGGCCATGGCGCGCAGGTCGGCGCCGGAGGAGAAGTTGCCACCCGCACCCGTGAGGATGATGCAGCGCACCTCGTCGTCCTCGCTGGCCGCGGCGCACGCGTCGGAGATCAGCAGCAGCATGGTGCCGGTGAACGCGTTCATCCGCGCCGGCCGGTTCAGGGTCAGGATCAGGAGCGGGCCTTCACGCTCGATGATGACGGGGTCGTCCGCAGCCACGTTGATGCTCACTTTCGTGCGTTGTCGGGTGTAGCAGTGTCGGTTCCAGCAGTCCGGTGGGTGTTCCAGCAGCGAAGGATGGCACGCGCGCTCTCGGCGATGTCCTCGGGTGTCGTCGCGACGTCGGAAACCGACAGTCGCATCGCCCGCCGGCCCTGCCACATCGTCCCGCCCGCCCAGCACGTGCCGTCGCGTTGAACGGCGGCAATGACCGCGTCGGTGGTGGTGTCGTCGCCGAAGTGCACCAGCGCCTGGTTCAACACCACGGGCGCCAGCACCTGCGCCCCCTCGGCCTCGAGCAGCCCGGCGAATTGCGCGGCCAGATCGCAGGTGACGTCGACGAGATCGGCGATCCCGGAGCGTCCCCGCGCAGCGAGGATGGCCCACGTCTCGACCCCCCGGGCGCGCTGTGACATCTGCACGCCGAGGTGCATCAGCACGCGTCCCGAATCGCCCATCAGGTAGGCCGCATCGGCAGCGAACGAGCGGCGCAGGTCCTCCTCGCGGGCGCAGATCGCGATCCCCGAGTCGTACGGCGCATTGAGCCACTTGTGGGCATCGGTGGCCCACGAGTCGGCCAGTTCGACGCCGGCGACGAGGTGACGGCGACGCTCGGAAGCCGCTGCCCACAGGCCGAAGGCACCGTCGATGTGCACCCAGGCACCGGCGGCGCGGGCCCGGGGGATGAGTTCGGCGAACGGGTCACTGTGCCCGGTGTTCACGTTGCCGGCCTGCAGCAGCACGATCGTGTGGTCGTCGACCTCCGGGAACTCCTGCGCCCGCAGCCGCCCTGACGCATCGGTCGGGACGAACGTGATCGCGTCGGTCCCGATCCCCGCCATGTGCAACGCCTTCAGCGCCGAGACATGGACCTCCGCCGTCGTCACGACGCGAAGCGCCGGCGCACCCGTGAGCCCTTGCCGCAGGGTGTCCCACCCCGACCGGTGCAGTAAGGCGTCGCGTGCCGCCAGCACGCACGTCAGGTTGGCGACGGTCGCCCCCGCGCAGAACGTCGCGGTCGCGTCGGACGCCAGCCCCAGCAGCTCGCACACCCACCGCGCGGCGATCGCATCGAGCCGGGTGCCGACCGGCGACATGATGGGCGTGCCGACATTCTGATCCCACGCTGCGGTGAGCGCGCCCGCCGCCGTCGCTGCCGGATCCGTCCCGCCGACGACGAAGCCGAAGTAGCGGCCGTGCGTGGTGTCGACCGCCGCGGGGGAGCCGCATTCGTCCAGCAATTGCAGCACTTCTTGCGGCGACGTGGGCCCGGGTGGCAGCTCGTCGCTGAAAGCCGAGAGCCCGGCGATGCTCGCGTCGGACGGGAAGATGCCGCGCGCCGGATCGCCGGCCAGGTAGCGCGCCGCCCGCCGCGCCGCGTCCAGCAACAGCTCCTCGCCGCTCAGGGTGCGACCGCCGCCAGGTCGGTCATCCCGGTCGGCAGGTGGCGTCCGACCGTCCCGTGCTCGAAGACGCCGTATCCGGTCTGCCCGTCGAAGGTCGCCTTCGCCAGGTGGTCGGTACCGCCCCACGGGATGCGCGCGGCGACCTCCGGGTCCGTGAAGTCATAGGTCCGGCCGTTGGTCCACGACTCGCCCATCCACATCCCGTGATTCCACCCGTCGCCGGAGCTGTAGCCGCAGCCGAAATGCAGCGGTACGCCGGTGAGGATCTCGATCTCGAGGTCGAGCGGGCGCCGGTCGACGGTCTTCAGATGCAGCGTCGCGCTCTCGGGGATACGCGTGCCCGACCGGTACCGGATGTCGATCTCGGGCCAGCCGAGCTGCTCCATCTTGCGGCCTGTCGCGGTGGGCCAGACGCGTACCGCATAGTTCAGGGTGCGGAAGCCGTCGCCGTCCTCCTCGCACATGAAATGCACGGCGAAATCGTCGAATTTGAGGGGGATCCAGACCCACCAGATGCCCGGCTCCCGATCGGACGGACGCCCCGCCGGCTCCGCCTCTCCGACCGGCCGGATGCCCCAGGAACGGTCGCGGGTGGCGGTCCACGTCTGCGGGTCGACGGCCAGCGTGGTGCCGTCGACCCGGATCTCGCCTTCCCAGGTGCCGACCTGCGCGTAGCGGCAACCCTCGAGCGTCACCTTGCCGGTCGGGCCGCCGAACTTCACGTGTTGCGGCTCGCGCATCGGCTCGTACTCCGACCGGAACGTCAGGTCGAACCCGACGCCGTGGTCGTCACCGTCGCAGCGCAGGTGCAGCTCGCGGAACGGCTCGACGACCTCGAGCCGGTACGGGCCGACCTGCTGCTTCATCTTGTCCGCCGGCCGGATCCCGGACGTCTGCACGCTCCACTGCATGTCGCCGCGGCGCACCGAGGCGAATGCGTCGATCACGCCGAGGTTCGGATACACCCCGAGACCGGTCAGCATCTCCGTCTCGCCGGAGTGTTGCAGCGCCTGATAGATGCAACGGTCGTAGGTGTTGCGGTCACTGGTCGCCACGTAGGCCATCGACATCGGCACCTGGTGGATCGGGTGCTCGTCGAGCGGGTCCAGCTCCATCTATCGGGTCCTCTCAGCGCACTTGCCGATCGCGTCGTGACGATTCTTCACTCCGGGCGAACGCGCCCGGCGCTCGGGGCCAGATGCGGGGCGGCTAGATCAGGTCAGACCCGGCAGCGGGCGTGGTGCACGCGAGCGCCGCCGGATCCTGGTTGGGGGCCGGCAGCTTCGGCGGATCGAGGAATGCGGGAGTGCCGGTCAGGTCGATCGAGTCCAGCAGGTTGCTCGCTGCCGAGTCGCGATAGGTGAGCGCGGGCAGGTTCCACTTCGTCTCGATCAACTTCAGGATCGAGGTGTGGTCGTGCACCACGTGCGAGACGTAATTCGCTCGCGCCCGCGGCGAGACGATGACGCACGGCACCCGGAAGCCGTAGCGGTCGTAGCCGCCGGGCTGCTTCTGCGGGGCGATCACCGGCGCGATCGAGTCGGGTGCGATCGCGGCCGGCGGCGGGACGTGGTCGTAGTAGCCGCCGTGCTCGTCGTAGCACCAGACCAGCAGCGTCTTGGGCCACAGCGGTCCGTTCATCACCGCATTGATCACACTCGCCGCAAACGCCTCTCCCACCAGAATGTTCTGCGGGTTCTCCTCCGAGCTCTTCTGGAAGTCCGGGTCGACGAGGGAGTACGAGGGCAGCGTCCCCGCCGCGGCGTCCTTGAAGAACTCGGCGATCGGCACGAGCTTGTCGGGGTTCTTCTGATGAATGCCGTTGACGAGCAGGCAGGTGGCGAGGGAGGAGAAGTAGTTCTTCCACGTGATCGAGTGCTGGTTCAGCCGGTCGAAGATGGTGCCGTTGGGCGGGCCCGGCGCCGTCACGCTGCTGATCCGGTTGTCGACGAGGCCGTACGCGGTGCCCGCCAGCAGGAAGCGGCGATTGGGATAGGTCTGCGCGAGCACCGAGGAGAAGTAGCGGTCAGCGAGCGGGAAAGTCGACGCCAGCCCGTAGTAGAACGGCAGGTCCGTCTGCTTCCAGTAGCCCATCGAGACCGGCCCGCTGTCGCTGCGCACGAAGCCGTCGCCCCGCCCGCCGTCGTACTGGATGTGGCTGGCGTCCCAGCTCTGGCTCGGCTGCTTGCTGAGCTGACACGTCTCCGCCAGGTGGAAGGCCGGCACGGAGCGTCCTGACGCATCCCGATTGGCTGCCGTGGGACGACCCGACGCATCCAGCGTGAAGCCGTCGCCGCGGCGCAGCATGCCGAGGTAGTTGTCGTAGGAGTGGTTCTCCATCATCAGCACGACGATGTGCTCGATCTCGGGCAACGTGTCGGTGCCGGCCGGCAGCTTGGGGTTGGGTAGCGAGCCGGGGCGCGGTGCCTGCGAGGCGATGGCGCTGGGGGTCAGCGACGGCGCGGGGCGCGCGCTGGAGCGGACCGGGGTCGGCTTTCCCCCTGCACTGCTGCCGCACGCCGCTGCGCCCAGCGCGATCAGGCCGCCGGTCAGCACGCCGCGGCGGGTGGGGCCGGCTCCCGCTCCGGCTGGGGACGCTCCCGTACTCACAGCGGGCAGCCTAATCCCCGGCAGGTAGCCAGAACGTGAACGTGTGTACACCCCCGGGCGAGGTCAAGGAGGCCAGCAGCAGCACCGATAAGAGACCGGTGACCGCCGCCCGAAGCACCACCCGGCAACGTGACGAGGCGTTGCGCGCGCTCCTGGACAACCGCCACGCCCTGTTCTCGGCGCTCTCGGACGACGGCTTCCGCACCGCCCTTCCGCCGGAGCTCGAGGTGTCCGAGCAGCGAATCATCGCACTGCCCCGGGACCGCGCCACGATCATCGACGTGCTCGCCCCCGCCGAGGCGATGAAGGTCGTGACGGCCTGGGAAACGGCGGAAGAGGCCGGCATCTCCTTCGCCGAGGTGCACGCGCGGCACGAGCCGGAGCGGCTCCTGACCTTGACGATGATCGACATGCGGCACCGGTTCGGCGTGTGGATCGCCACGCTCAGCCCGGCCGAGACCACGACCGCGCAGGCCCGTCTCGGCGGTGATCTGGCGGGCGCCCTGGCGACCTCGGTGCGGCCGCGTAGCGCGACGATGCGCAAGTCCGAGCACGCCGTCATCCTCGACATCGATGACCGGGCGAGCCGCATGCTCGGCTGGGCGACGGGTCAGATGGCCGGCAAGCGCTCGACCGAATTCCTGCATCCGGACGACCACGAGCGGGCGATCACCGCGTGGCTGGACCTGCTGGCGAAGAAGGGTTCGCAGCGGGTGCGCTCGCGGCACCGCTGCGCTGACGGCACCTGGCTCTGGATCGAGACCGAGCACACGTTCCTGCCTCCGGAGAACGAGGGCGACAAGGCGACCGTGCTGGCCGAGCTGACCGACATCTCCGATGAGATGAAGGCCCATGAGGACCTCGGACGGCGCGAGCGGCTCTTTCGGCGCCTCGCCGAATCGCTGCCGCTCGGAGTGCTCCAGATCGATGCCGAACGCGGGCTGCTGTACGTCAACGAGCGGCTCGCCCGCATCGTCGGCACCGAGGCTGCTCCCACCCTCGACGAGCTCATCGCCGCGGTCGACCCGGCCAGCCGGCCGGCCTTCGACAACGCGCTTGACGCGGCGCTGCTGCGCGGCCACGACGGCGAACTCGAGGTTGTGCTGCATGCCGTATCGAACGGCGAACGCCGCACGCTGTCGGTGAACGTCATCTCCCTGGGTCAGGGCGAGGGCGTGCCCGGCGCGCTGTGCTGCTTCACCGACATCACCGAAAGTGCCCGGCTGCGCGACGAACTGCACACCAAGGCCAGCTACGACATGCTCACCGGATGCCACAACCGGGCGACCGTGATGGCGTTCCTGACCGACCACCTCGCGGTGGGTACCCGCGCCGCGGCGATCTTTGTCGACCTCGACAACTTCAAGCCCATCAACGACGAGTTCGGCCATGAAGCGGGTGACGAGTTGCTGGTCGACATCGCCCGGCGGCTGCGGAAGATCGGTGACGCCCGCGGCATGACCGGGCGGCTCGGGGGCGATGAGTTCCTCATCGTCGTCACGGGTCTGAACACCGAGGTCGAAGCCGTCGCGTTTGCCGACGCCGTCGGTGCCCTGGTACGCGAACCGGTCGCTCTCGCCGAGATGACCGTCATCCCCAGCGCGAGCGTCGGCGTCGCCCTCTCCCGGCCGGGCGAGGACGCGCGTTCGCTCATCAAGCGGGCCGACGCGGCCATGTATCTGGCGAAGGCACGCGGCCGCCAGCAGCGCGGCGAGCTCGACAAGGCCGCCCTGCCGTATCCGCGGGAGTCTTCTCCTACGGGGTGACCTAGAGGGTGATGATGATGCGGCCGGTCGTGTCCCGCTGGCCCATCGCGGAGATGGCCGCAGGCAGTTCCTCGAACGGGCTCTGGCGGCCGATCACGGTGTGCACCTTCTTGCTGCGGATGAGCTCGATGATGCTGTCGTTGATCTGCTGGCCGAGGCTGCGCGGCAGGAAGTTGAAGCCCATCATCTGCTTGACGATCGTGGCGGTCTCCGGTGCCGCGTACGACATCAGCACACCGGCGAGCTGAATGTTGGCGGCCATCACCTTGCGCGGGATGATGAACGGCTCGTCGGCCTTGGTCTTGTCGCCGGCGAAGCCCATCATCACCAGGCGCCCGTCGTAGGCGACGCACTTGAGGGTCTGCTCGAAGATGCCGGCGACGACGTTGTCGAAGACCACATCGACCCCGCGGTTGTCGGTCTCGGCGAGCACCACCTCGGCGAAGTCCTGCTCCTTGTAGTTGATGACGACGTGAGCGCCGAGTTCGCGGCACAGTTCGAGCTTCTCCTCCGAGCCTGCGGTCGCAAAGACGCGCGCGCCCGCGTTCACCGCGAGCTGCACGGCGGCGGATCCGGCACCGCCGGCGGCGGCGTGGATGAGCACGCTCTCGCCGGCCTGCAGCTTGCCGCGCTCGAAGAGGCCGAGCCAGGCGAGATGAAACGGGAAGAAGATGGCTGCCGCGTCGGGGAGCGGGATGTCCTCGGGCATCTCGAACATCGAAACCGTGCCGCAGATCGTGTACTCGGCGTAGCCACCGGTCGCGCCATTGGTCGTGGAGACGACGCGCTTGCCGAGCCACTCCTCGGCGCCCGCGCCTGCCGCGTCGACGACGCCCATCACCTCCATGCCGGGGATGCACGGCAGCGGCGGGATCACCATCATGTTGCCGCCGTTGATGCGCTCGATGTCGTTGAGGTTCAAGGGGATTGCCTGCACCTTGACGCGTACCTCACCCGGTCCGGGCTCCGGGATCGGGATCGTGTCCAGCTGCAGCACGTCGAGCGGCTGGCCCCACTCGTGAACCCGCCAGGCCCGCATGGTTTCGCTCATGGTGTGCACCTCTTCAATGGGGTCGGAGTTCAATGGCGTCGGACGATTTCTTGGGTCGCAAGGGTCATTCCGGAGCGAGCCCGAGCTGTTCGATGTAGCCCTTGAGCTCGCGGCGGATCGCGTCGGGGTCGATGCCGTACTCCTCGGGCGTGTACGCGTGGACGCCGTGCTTGCCCTTGGGGTTGTCGGCGATGAACGCCTTCATCCGCGCGGCGCCCTCGTCCGTCATCGGGAGCTGCAGCGCCTGGTAGATGTCGCTGACGACGGCGAACTGGTCGGCGACGAAGTCCTGGAAGTACATGTCGTAGAAGATCGCGTCGGGGTACTCCCTGGCGGCGCGCACCGCGAGCGCATGGTCGATGGCCCGGCCGAGGCGCGGCGTCCAGTCGCGGGCGACCTCGAACTTGTCGATGTCGTCACTTCCGCTCGAGCGCACCAGCGACGTCAGGCTCGCGTACGAGGTCACCGACTTCACCGGATCGCGATGGGTGAACACGATCCGGGCATCGGGATAGGTGCGCAGCAGATGCTCCAGACCCCAGAGGTGTGCGCCTGTTTTCAGCACCCAGCGGTCACGCTGCGGCGCCCGCCATTGCAGGTGCTGCAACTGCCGGAAATGGAAGTCGTACACGTGCGACCAGTCGGCCTCGAGGTCCACCCAGTCCTGATAGCTCGGTACCCGGAACTGGTTGTGGAACAAGGGCGTGCACATCGCGTCGCCCATCATCACGACGCATTCCTGCGACAGCTCCGCGCCCATCGGGTGCATGGCCTTGAACTGGCGATCGCGCTCGGTCTCGGTCTCCCGGTTCGGCATCATCGACTGGGTCAGAGCGATGCGCGGATCGGTGTGGAACGTGGCCGCCTCGGGCGGCGGCGACGGGAAGGTGACCTCCCACGTGAGCGGCGCCCGGCTGTCGGGGTCCTGGGCGAGGATGTCGTGCAGGATCGTGGTGCCGGTACGCGGGAAGCCGATGATGAACACCGGCCGCACGATCTTCTGGTCGGCGATCTCGGGATAGAGCTTGCGATCGTTGACGTAATTGAGCCGGTTGACGGTGTGGAGCAGGCCTCGCTCGCGGGCGATGAGACGCCCGGTCGCGTTCAGCCGGGCGTCGTTCTCCAGCGAATCGAGCAGCCGGCCCAGCGGCTCCAGGAACGGCCCGTCGCCGAAGTCGGATAGGCCGCCCGTCCGCCGCGCTCCCTCGGCCACGAAGGCCTCGACCGTGAAGCGGTCCAGCTCAGGCCGTTCGGCGCTCATGAGCGCAAGCTAGCGCATGCGTTACGTGAGTTACGCACCGACCAGCGAGACGCCCCGACGATCAGGCCGGTTCGGTGGCGGGTGCCTGCAGTCCGGCCGCGATGAACGCGCGGGCCTTGGCGGTCTTGACGGCTTCGGTGAGTGAGTCGATGTCATAGGCGCCGTAATGGCGACGGCCGTTGATGAAGAAGGTCGGCGTTCCCGAGACCGCCGACAGGCTCGCCGAGTCCAGATCGTCGGCGACCCGCGAGGCATTCGTGTGGCGGTTCAACTCGTCCTTGAAGCGCTCGACGTCCAGCTCGAGCTCGGCCGCGTAGTTCACCAGGTCCGGCTGCCGGAGGCGATCCTGGCGGGTCAGCAGCAGGTCGTGGTACTCCCAGAACTTGCCCTGGTTGCCGGCCGCCTCCGCCGCCTCGGCGGCGATCTGCGCCTGCGGGTGGACGTCGTGCAACGGCAGGTGCCGCCAGACGTAGCGGACCTCACCATGGCCGGCGAGCAGCTCGCGCACGATCGGCTCGGCCTGACCGCAGTACGGACATTCGAAATCGCCGTACTCGACCAGGGTGATGAGCGACTCTCGGGGCCCGCGGATGTGGTCGTAGTCGGGGTCGACAGCTGTCGCCAGATCGACGATGGTCTCGGCGGTACCGAGCAGGGCCCGGGCCCGCATCTGGGCCGGGAGCAGTGCCGTGAACCGGAAGATCGCCCACGACACGATGGCTGCGGCCAGCGCGGCCGTCAGCACCCCCAGCTTGGCCTCGCGGAGTTCATCTCCATGGAAGGCGAGAGAAGCGATCAGGATCGAGACCGTGAAGCCGATGCCCGCGATCGCGCCCGCGCCGGCGGTCGAGGCCCACCCGACCGGCAGTGCGACCCGCCCCCGGCTCAGCTTGGTCACCAGCCACGCCACGCCCACCACGCCCAGCGGCTTGCCGACGACGTAGCCGACGACGACACCGAGCGTGACCGGCGACGTGTAGGCCTTCGCCAGGAACTTGCCGTCGATCTCGATCCCCGCGTTGGCCAGGGCGAAGACCGGGACGATCAGGTAGCTGGTCCACGGGTGGTAGAGCTGCTGCAGCCGGTCGTTGAACGACAGCGTCGCCTCCAGGCCGGCCCTGGCTTCGCGGGCGAGCTCCGGTGTGGGCTGCTCGCGAAAGAGCCGGAACAGGCCCGTGGCGCGTTCGAGCTCGTCGCGGTTCGGGGCGTACGCGTACGTCAGCAGTCCCATCGCCAGGCCGACCACGACCGGGTCGATCCCGGAATGAAAGAGCGCGACCCAGGTGGCGATCCCGAGCAGGCCGTAGACCAGGCCGTAGCGCACGTTCAGCGCCCGCACCGCAAGGATGGCGGCGAAGAACACGAGAGCAACGATCAGTGGCCGCATCGAGACGTGCTTGCTGTAGGCGACGGCGATCACGACCAGCGCGACGAGATCGTCGACCACCGAGACGGTGAGCAGGAAAAGCCTGACGCGATCGGGGATCCGGCGCCCGACGATCGCCAGCAGGCCGAGCGCGAACGCGGTGTCGGTGGACATCGCGACGCCCCAGCCGTGGCGTGAGGCGTGCCCCGCGTTGATGGCGAGGAAGATCAGGATCGGCACGACCATGCCGCCGATGCCGGCGGTCACCGGCAGCACGACGCGGCGGCGCTCACGCAGCTCGCCGAGGTCGAACTCGCGACGCGCCTCCAGCCCGACGACGAAGAAGAAGAACGTCATCAGGCCGCTGTTGATCCAGCCTCGCAGGTCTTGGGTGACGCCCCAGGAACCGAGCCGGATCGAGAAGATGGTGGCCCAGGTCTTGTCATAGGAGTGGACATCGGCGTTGGCCCAGATGAGCGCGGCAAGCGTGCCCGCGAGCAGGATCGCGGCGCTGCCCGATTCGGTGCTGAGGAAGACCCGAAGCGGCGTCACCTTGCTCTGGGTCCAGGCGGTACGGCCGGAGAAGGCGCCGCTCTCGGCCAGGGTTTCGTCGGTCACAGCGCCGCCGGGACGGCTGCGGAGCTCACCCTTTCGGCACCGGCGTAGACGTTCATCGTCTCGCCGCGAAGGAAGCCCACCAAGGTCATTCCCACTTCCGACGCCAGCTCCGCGGCGAGCGAGGACGGCGCCGAGACGGCGGCCAGCAGCGGGACGCCGGCCATGAACGCCTTCTGGGTCAGCTCGAACGATGCCCGCCCACTGACCATCAGCAACCGCCCCTTGGCCGGCACCTCACCCGCGGAGAGCGCCCACCCGAGCACCTTGTCCACGGCGTTGTGGCGCCCGACGTCCTCCCGGGCGCACAGCAGATTTCCGGCGCCGTCGAACAGGCCGGCGGCGTGCAGCCCGCCGGTGCGCTCGAAGGTCGCCTGCTCGCGTCGCAACGCCTCAGGCAGGCTCGCGAGCAACTGCGGGGTCACCCGGAGCGGATCACCGCCCACGTCGTAGGCGCTGCGCCGGCGTACCGCCTCGATGCCCGCCGCACCGCAGAGCCCGCACGATGACGTGGTGATGAAGGCCCGCTCGACGCTCGGGTCGGGCGCGGCGACGCCCTCGGACAGCACGATGTCCAGCACGTTGTAGGTCTGGCGGCCATCGGCGTCAGTGCCTGCGCAGTACCTCATGGTCCGGATGTCATCGGCCGCGGCGATGACTCCTTCGGCAAGCAGGAAGCCGGCCGCGAGCTCCATGTCAGCGCCGGGAGTGCGCATGGTGATGGTCAGCGGCCGCCCGTCGACGCGCAGCTCGAGCGGCTCTTCGACCGCGAGCGAGTCGATTCGGCTGGTCGGCTCCGGCGACCGGGTGGACAGCCGGACCACTGGCCGCCGCACCGTGATCCGTCCCATGCCCCAAGTTTGCCTTGGATCGGCGCCGAGGTCATCGCTGGTCATCGCCGTCCAGCCTGCCGCCGACTCCCGGGGGGTTGTAGAACTATGCGCATGGCATCGAACAGCACCCTCCTGATCATCGGCGGCGGCCTGGCCGGGGCGAAGGCGGCCGAAGGAGCCCGGGAAAGCGGCTATGACGGGCGCATCGTCCTGGTCGGGGAGGAGGCCCGCAACCCGTACGAGCGCCCTCCGCTGTCGAAGGACATCCTGCGCGGGGAGAAGGAGCCGGATTCCTCGCAGGTGCACGACAGCGGCTACTACGCCGAGCACGCGATCGAGCTGCTGACCGGCGACGCGATCACCTCGCTCGACGCCGGAGCCAAGCGGGCTCAGCTGGCGAGCGGCGAGTCGATCGCGTTCGACGCGGCGGTCCTGGCGATGGGTGCCGCCCCGCGGCCGCTCACACTGCCGGGCGCGGACCTTTCCGGCGTCCACTACCTGCGCACCGTCGAGGACTCGGTCGCGCTGCACGACGCGATCAAGAAGGCGTCGCGGGTGGCGGTCATCGGCGCCGGCTGGATCGGCTCGGAGGTCGCCGCGTCCGCCCGGCAGATGGGTGCTGACGTCGTGCTGATCGAGGAGCTGCCGGTACCGCTGCACCGCGTCCTCGGGACGGAAGTGGGCGGGATGTTCAGCGCGTTGCACTCCGACCACGGGGTGGCGATGCGCCTCGGCGTCGGCGTCGAGAAGCTGCAGGGCGGGTCGGCGGTCGAGCAGGTCGTGCTCGCCGACGGCCGGGTCGAGGCGGCGGATCTCGTCGTCGCCGGTATCGGGGTGACGCCGCGTATCGAGCTGGCCGACGCCGCCGGCCTGACGATCGAGAACGGCGTCGTCGTCGACCAGAACCTGCAGACGAGCGCGCCGGGCATCTTCGCCGCGGGTGACCTCGCCAACGCCTTCCACCCGCACTATCAGCGTCACCTGCGGATCGAACACTGGGCCAACGCGCTGAACCAGGGCGCCGCGGCCGGCGTCAACGCCGCCGGCGATCCCAAGCCCTACACGCGGCTGCCGTACTTCTTCTCCGACCAGTACGACCTCGGCCTGGAGTACGTGGGCTACGCGAGCGCCGAGGACGCCGAGGTCGTGATCCGCGGCGATCGGGGCAAGCGTGAGTTCATCGCGTTCTACTTGCACGACGGGGTCGTCGCCGCCGCCATGAACGTCAACATCTGGGACGTCGTCGAGGACCTGCGCGCCGTCATCACCGCCGGCAAGCCGATCGACCCGGCGCGCCTGGCCGACCCGAACGTGCCGCTTTCCGAACTGGTGTCCTAGCGCCCGGTGGCGGCTCCGCGCACGGCGGCCTCGACCGCCGCGAAGTTCGCCGCAGTGCGATGGGCATGGCCCGGTGCCACCGTGGCCGGGGTCTATGTGACGCCCGGACGGTGGCGCCGGTCGGCCGGGCGCCCCGTTACTTGCTGGCGCCACCAAATCAGGGGGCCAGGACACCCGCATTTGCTGGCGCCACCAAATCCCGGGGCCAGGACACCCGCATTTGCTGGCGCCACCAAATCAGGGGCGGCGACGGGATTTCCCGGGACCAAAGTCGGTACCGGCGGGGTAGATAGGCGCTGCCTGGCGATGGACAAAATCCGACAGGGTAGGAGGGGCCGCAATGCGCGGCCGTTACTACTACGCCAGCAGGGGTTTTGCCTCCGATGTCTACGACGAAAGGCGCGGCGAGCTCGATCGTTGGCGTGCTTCGCGAACGAGCACCAGGTGAGCGCCGCGTCGCGCTCACTCCCGATGGCGTGGGACGCGTCATGGCGCTTGGTTACGCGGTCACCGTCGAGTCCGGCGCCGGCGAGGGTGCGTGGTTCGACGACGCCTCCTACCTGGCGGCAGGAGCGACGATCGCCGACGACGTCATCTCCGGAAGCGACATCGTGCTCTGCGTCCAGCCACCCGAGCCCGACCAGCTGGACAAGCTACTGCCCGACACGACCCTGATCGGCTTGCTGCATCTACGCTCCCACCCGGCGCTGGCGCAGAGCCTCGCCGCCGCCAAGGTGACGGCGCTCAGTCTCGACGGTCTGCCGCGGCAGCTGAGCAGCGCGCAGGCGATGGATGTCCTTTCGTCGCAGGCGAATGCAGCGGGCTACAAAGCCGCGCTCGTCGCCGCCGAAGCGTTCTCCGGCTACTTCCCGATGCTCATGACGGCCGCCGGGACGATGCGTCCGGCCAAGGTGCTGGTGCTCGGCGCCGGAGTGGCCGGCCTGCAGGCGATCGGCACGGCTCGCCGGCTCGGCGCGGTCGTCAGCGGCTACGACGTGCGCGATGCCGCGCGCGATGAGGTGCTCTCGACCGGCGCGTCGTTCCTGGATCTGTCGGCTGAAGGCGGGCCCGTTTCAGCCGGCGGTGACGGCGGCTACGCCCGCGAACTCACCGAGGACGAGCGCGGCGCCCAGCAGGCGGCCATGAGCAAGGCCATTGCGAATTTCGACATCGTCATCACCACGGCACAGGTGCCGGGCCGGCGGCCGCCGGTGCTGGTTCGCGCCGATGCCGTCGCTGCCTTGGCGCCCGGCTCCGTCGTCGTCGATCTCGCCGCCGGTGCGCAGGGCGGCAACGTCGAAGGCGTCGTCGCCGACACCACGATCGTCACCGCCAACGGCGTCACGCTCATCGGCGCCGGCAACCTGCCGTCGGCGATGTCGCGGGCCGCCTCCTCAGCGTTCTCGCGCAACGTCGCGTCACTGCTGGCGCATCTGACCACCGACGGCGAGCTCACGATCGACACCGCCGACGAGATCACCGCCGGCCTGCTCGTCACCCGCGACGGCGAGGTCGTCCACCCGGCCGTGCTCGGCGCCCTCGCTGCCGAAAGCGCTGCGGAAAGCGAAGGAGTCCGATGACCCCGCTGTTGTTCGCCGACATCACCATTTTCATCCTGAGCCTGCTGGTCGGTTTCGAGGTCATCACCAAGGTGCCGGCCACGCTGCACACGCCTTTGATGTCGGGCTCCAACGCCATCCACGGGGTCGTCGTCGTCGGTGTCATGGTGCTTGCCGCCGCTGCCAATACGACGTTCGGCTACGTCGTGGTGTTCATCGCCGCGGTCTTCGCCGCCATGAACGTGGTGGGCGGCTACGTGGTCACCGACCGCATGTTGCAGATGTTCCGAACGGCGCGGCGCGACGTGCCTGCGCCCCGGGGGAGCGAGCAGTGAGCGACTTCGACACCGTCATCCACGCGATGTATCTGATCGCGGCGGTCTGCTTCGTGGCCGGCCTGCACCTGATGAATTCGCCCGCGTCGGCGCGGCGCGGCAACCAGGTCTCCGCCGGCGGCATGGTGCTCGCGTTCGTCACGACCATCGTGCTGCTCGCCCACGACCACGTCATGACGGCGACCGCGACGGTCGTGCTCATCGCCGGCCTGCTCGTCGGCTCGGTTGTCGGGGCCATCGCGGCCCGGCGTATCCAGATGACCTCGATGCCGCAATTGGTGAGTCTTTTCAACGCGGTCGGCGGCGGCGCGGCGGCCCTGATCGCAGCCGGCGATGCCGTCTCCCACGTCGGTTCGATGCCGCTCGCTCAGCTCCCCATCCGCACCACGTTGACCACCACGCTGGACCTCGTCATCGGCGGCGTCACTTTCTCCGGGTCGCTCGTCGCCGGAGGCAAGCTGGCCGGGCACATCCCCGGCCGTCCGATGTCCTTTCGCGGCGGCCGCGCGCTCAACCTGACGCTGGCGATCGTGGCTGCGGCGACGGCCATCACCTACATCGCCGGCTACGGCGGCGTGCCGGTGCTGGTCGTGCTGACACTGGCGGCGATCGGCCTCGGCATCCTCGCGACGCTGCCGATCGGCGGCGCCGACATGCCGGTCGTCATCTCATTGCTGAACGCCTTCACCGGCAGCGCGGTCGCGATGGCCGGCTTCGTGGTCGACAGCATCCCGCTCATCATCGCCGGCGCTCTCGTCTCTGCCGCCGGTGGCATCCTCACCAAACTCATGGCCGACGCGATGAACCGCTCCCTCGTCAGCATCATCGCCGGCGGCTTCGGCACCGGCGACGAGCAGTCGAGCGGCGCCGCAGCCGGGGCGTCCGGAACGATTCGCGAAGTGACTGTGGACGACGCTTGCCTGCAACTCGCGTACGCCCGCAAGGTTGTCATCGTGCCGGGCTACGGCCTCGCCGCCGCTCAGGCGCAGCACCAGTGCGTCGAGCTCGGGCAGGCGCTCATCGAGCACGGCGTCGAGGTCAGCTACGGCATCCACCCGGTCGCCGGCCGCATGCCCGGACACATGAATGTGTTGCTGGCAGAGGCGAATGCGCCGTATCCACTGCTGCGCGACCTGGAGGAGATCAACCCGGAGTTCAAGGAGACGGACGTGGTGCTGGTCGTCGGTGCCAACGACGTCACCAACCCCGCCGCCCGCCGTCCCGGCAATCCCGTCTCGGGCATGCCGATCCTCGATGTCGACCGCGCCCGCAGCGTCATCGTCATCAAGCGTTCGATGGGTCATGGGTATGCGGGCGTGGACAACGAGCTCTACACCGACCCCAAGACCGCCATGCTCTTCGGCGATGCCAAGGTGGCGCTCAACGCGCTGCATGCCGGGCTCGGCGCCTACGTCTCCTGAGCTTCGGCCGGCTTCTCGGTGGGCGGTTCGACGTGGACGGCGATCTCGGCGCCCAGCTTCGCCCCCTGCAGCAGCTGCAATCCGTCGCCGCTCCAGAAGCGTCCGGGGTCATACCAGCTCGCCTCGCGGTCCGCGGGTAGCAGGCCCATGGCGACATACGTCATTGCCACGATCTCGGCGCAATAGGCGGTTTCCAGGCTCGCTTCCTCGCTGACGCCCTGGCGGCTCTTGCGGATGCGGCCCGCCCGGCTCTTCAGCCAGCCGCCGGCAAGGCTCGCCATCGAGGGAAACGGTGTGCCGTCGAGCCGGCTGACGGTGCGCAGTGCCGCGTCTTCCATCTCGCGGGTGACGGGGGGTTCGAGCGGGCGCAGCCAGCCGCGCTGGCCGTACTTGACCGACCACGTGGTGACCGCGGCCGACAGGTCGTGCAGCTGGGCGCCCCGCGTGTGCTCGCCGGTCCAGACGTCGGGCAGCGAGCGGCCGAGTTCGGCATGCCACATCAGCGGCGGCAGATCGTCGATCGGCGATGGTCATGCCCGACGTGGTTGACCGGGGAGTTGGTGGTGATCCGGATGGCCCGGTCGGCGGCGCTGTACCCGCGGAAGAGCCAGAGATCTCCGGTGCGGGTGATCGCACTGGCTTCGGCCAGGCTCATTCCGGTCGCGGGCACTCGGCTAGCGTAGTGGGATGCGTCGGTCGAAACGGCTCGGGTGGAAATGGCTTGGGCTCGCGGGAGTCGCCGGTGTCGCCGCGGGCAGCGTCGCGGTAGCGCGGGAGCAGCGCCGGCGCAATGCCTACACGCCTGATGAGATCCGCTCTCGGTTGCGCGCCCGGGTCGACGGCTCCTAGCGTGAGCGCGCCGGCGTTCCCCGTCATCGACACGCACACGCACGTCGTCTCGCCGGACCGGTCACGCTTTCCCTTGGAGACGCCCGATTTTCCGGCTGAGTGGGTACGCGAGAGCCCGGTTGCCGTCGACGGCCTCCTCGCCGCCATGGATGCCGGCGGGGTGCAGGGTGCGGTGCTGGTGCAGGCAAAGGGTGCCTACGGCTTCGACAATTCCTACGTCGCGGAGGCGCGGGCGGCTGATCCCGCACGGCTGGTGAACGCGGCGGTCATCGACCTCGGCGCTGCTGACCGTGAAGACGTCCTCGGCCATTGGTGCGGGGAGCGGTCCATCCTCGGCTTGCGAGTGTTCAACATTCCGCCGGCCGTTCCCGATTGGTTACGCGATCCGTCCCTGCCGGCGGTGCTGCGGCTCGCGTCCGAGCTCGGAGCGCGGCTCAGCGTCTGCGTGCTGGCGCCCGACCTGCCGGCCGTCGGGGGACTGCTGGCCGCGCTCCCCGACGTGCCGATCGCCATAGATCACTGCGGTTTCGTGGAACTCGCTGAGGGCACGGCCTCGCCGGCAGCGAAGGCGCTGACCGATCTGGCGGCGTTCGGCAACGTGCGGCTGAAGGTGACCACCACGATGCTCACCATGGCCGAGGACGCGGGCCTGGCGGCGGCTGATGTCGTCGAGTGGCTGAGTGAGACATTCGGTACCGATCGGCTCATGTGGGGCAGCGACTATCCGCAGCACCACTCCGAGCCCTACCCCGAGATCGTCGAGTACGGCCGCCGGGCCTGCGCCCGGCTGTCCCCATCGGAGCAGGCGCGTTTCCTCGGCGGGACGGCGCTGCAATTGTGGCCGGAGCTGATCGCATGACGGAGCAATCGAGTGGTGCACCCCGAGGACAGTGGGCGCTCATGGTCTCCCGGGAAGACCTTTCTCGCGCCGTGCTGACCGAGCGGGCGCAGATCCCGCTGGCTGACGGTCAGGCCCGGCTCGCGGTGCGCCGGGTGGGCATGACCGCCAACAACGTGACGTATGCCGTGCTCGGAGAATCCTTCCGCTACTGGGACTTCTTCCCCGCCGGCCCGGGGCTCGGCATCGTGCCGCTGTGGGGCTTCGCCGAGGTGGTCGAGAGCCGGGCGGCAGGGGTCGACGTGGGCGGCCGCTACTACGGCTACCTGCCGTCGGCGAGCCATCTCGTGGTCCAGCCCGGCCGGGTCGACGAGCGGGGCTTCGCCGATGCGACGCCCCATCGCCACAACCTCCCGTCGCCGTACAACGCGTACTCGGTGACCACCGGCGACCCCGCCTACGACCCGGCGCACGAGGACCTGCTGGTGCTCTTCCGCCCGCTGTTCTACACCTCGTTCATGCTCGCGGATCAGCTGCAGGACAACGACTTCTTCGGCGCCGAGGTGCTCGCGTTCTCCTCCGCCTCGAGCAAGACGGCGTACAGCGCCGCCCATCTCCTGGCGGGGAAGGGGCGGCGGGTCGTCGGGCTCACGTCGGCCGGCAACGTCGACTTCACGGCCGGTCTCGGCGTCTACGACGAGGTGCTGTCCTACGACGACGTGACCGGCCTGGATCCTGCGGTGCCCACGGCGTACCTGGACGTCTCCGGCAGCCCGCGGGTCGCCTCGGCGGTGCGTGACCGGCTCGGTGCGAGCCTGGTGCGCGAGGTCATCATCGGCGTCACGTCGCAGCAGCAGTCCGGAAGCAAAGGCGCGGCGCTGTTCTTCGCGCCCGACCAGATGCGCAAGCGGGTGCAGGACTGGGGCCACGAGGGGCTCGACCGCGCCTTCGCCGAGGCCTGGCACGAATTCGTGCCGGTCGCCGCCGGCTGGGTCGACGTCGTCACGTCCTACGGCCCCGAGGATCTGCAACGGGTGTGGCTCGAGGTACTCGCCGGTCATGCCGCGCCGCGCACCGGTCACATCATCGTGCTCTGAGCGCGCGAAGGTGCCTCAGAGCGGCGTGACGTAGGCGCCGCTGATCCCGCCGTCGACGAGGAAGGTCGAGGCGGTGATGAACGAGGAGTCGTCGCTGGCGAGGAACGCCACCGCGGCCGCTATCTCCTCGGGCTCGGCGAAGCGTCCGACGGGCACGTGCACCAGCCGGCGTGCGGCGCGCTCCGGGTCCTTCGCGAAAAGCTCTTTCAACATCGGGGTGTTCACCGGCCCCGGGCACAGCGCGTTGACCCGGATTCCTTCGCGGGCGAACTGCACGCCGAGCTCGCGGCTGAGCGCGAGCACCCCGCCCTTGCTGGCGGTGTAGGAGATCTGCGAGGTCGCCGAACCGAGGGTGGCGACGAAGCTGGCGGTGTTGATGATCGAGCCGCCTCCGCCCTTGCGCATCTGCTCGATCGCGTACTTGCTGCACAGGTACACCGAGGTGAGGTTGACTTCCTGCACCCGGCGCCAGGCGTCGATTCCGGTGGTCAGGATCGAGTCGTCCTCGGGCGGTGAGATGCCGGCGTTGTTGAACGCGACGTCGAGCTTGCCGAAACGGCTGACAGCCAAGGCGAACAGGTTGCGCACGTCCTCCTCGGAGGTCACGTCGGTCGCGACGAAATCGCCGCCCACCTCCGCGGCGGCGGCCTTGCCGGTCACCTCGTCGAGATCGGCGCAGATGACCTCGGCGTCCTCCGCGGCGAAGCGCCGCACCGTCGCCAGCCCGATGCCGCTACCGGCTCCGGTGACGACGCAGACCTTGCCCGACAGCCGTCCGGACGGTGCTGGCATGAGGTGTTCCCCTTTGGCTCGGACGGGTCTTAGACCGTGCTGATGAAGACGTTCTTGGTTTCGGTGAAGGCCAGTGGTGCGTCAGGCCCGAGCTCGCGGCCGAGGCCCGAGGACTTGAAGCCACCGAACGGCGTCCAGTAGCGCACCGAGGAATGCGAGTTGACCGACAGATTGCCGGTCTCGATGCCGCGGCTCACCCGGATGGCCCGGCCGACGTCACGCGTCCAGATCGACCCGGACAGTCCGAATTCGCTGTCGTTGGCGAGACGGATCGCGTCGGCCTCGTCGTCGAAGGCCATCACGGCGACGACCGGGCCGAAGATCTCCTCGTGCATCACGGGATCGGCCGGGTCCTTCGGGGCCAGAACGGTCGGGGGATACCAGAATCCCGGCCCTTCCGGCGCGCTGCCGCGGAAAGCGACGAGCGCCTCGTCCACGACGAACGATGCCACCCGCTCGCGATGATCGGCGCTGATGAGCGGACCCATCTCGGTGCTGTCCAGCGAAGGATCGGCCACGACGACCGCCTGCACCGCCTGCTCCAGGCGCGCCATGAACTCCTCGTAGGCGCTGCGTTCGACGAGGATCCGCGAGCGGGCGCAGCAGTCCTGGCCGGCATTGTCGAAGACGGCATAAGGCGCGGTGGCGGCGGCTTTTTCCAGATCGCTGTCGGCGAAGATGACGTTGGCACTCTTGCCGCCCAGCTCCAGCGTCACCGGCTTCAGCCGTTGCGAGCAGCCGGCCATGATGGAGCGGCCGACCTCGGTGGAGCCGGTGAAGACCAGCTTGGCGACGTCGGGGGATTCGATGAAGCGGTTGCCGACGACGCTTCCCCTGCCCGGAAGGACCTGGAAGACGTCTTCGGGAATCCCCGCTTCCAGCGCGAGCTCGGCGATGCGGATCGCGGTGAGCGGGGTGAGGTCGGCGGGCTTGAGGACGACGGTGTTGCCGGCGGCGAGTGCGGGTGCGAATCCCCAGGAGGCGATGGGCATCGGGAAGTTCCACGGCACGATGACGCCGATGACGCCGAGTGGCTCGTGGAAGGTGACGTCGAGACCGTCGGCGACCGGGATCTGCTGGCCGATCAGCCGCTCCGGGGCGCCCGAGTAGTACGCGATGACGTCGCGGACGTTGCCGGCCTCCCAGCGCGCATTGCTGATGGTGTGGCCGGAATTCGTCACCTCGAGCTGCGCCAGGTGCTCGCGGTCGGCGTCGACGGCTTCGGCGAAGCGGCGCAGGAGCCGGGCACGGTCACCCGGCGCGACGTGACGCCACGACGAAAAAGCCTTACGGGAGCGGGCGATGGCCGCGTCAGTGGCGTCGACGTCCAGGCCCTCGACGCTCGCCACGACCTGCTCGGTGGCGGGATTGATGATCTCGCGAACGGTCATGTCAGCCCCGATCCCTACATGCGCTCGAAGCTGCGAACGCGTTCCCAGTCGGTCACCGCTGCGTCGAACGCGAGGATCTCCACCCGCGCGGCGTTGGCGTAGTGCTCGACCACGTCAGGACCGAACGCTTCGCGGGCGACCTTGCTGTCATCGAGCAGCCGCGCGGCCTCGCGCAGCGTCGGCGGCACGCGCGGAGCATCGGTGGCATACGCGTTGCCGCCGAACGGGTCTGGCAGCGGGAGCTCGTTGTCGATCCCGTGCAGCCCCGCGGCAATCATGGCGGCGACGGCAAGGTAGGGGTTCACGTCGCCGCCCGGGACCCGGTTCTCGAAGCGCAGGCTCGAGCCGTGGCCGACGACGCGCAGCGCACACGTGCGGTTGTCCAGGCCCCACATGACGGCGGTGGGCGCGAACGTATCGGGCTGATATCGCTTGTAGGAGTTGATGTTCGGCGCGAAAAAATAGCTCAGCTCGCGAAGCGCCGCCAGCTGCCCGGCCAGGAAATGCTCGAACGTCTTCGATACGCCATGCGGCCCGTCGCCGGCAAAGACCGGCTCGCCCTCGGGGGTGCGCAGCGAGAGGTGGATGTGGCAGGAGTTGCCCTCGCGCTCGTTGTACTTGGCCATGAAGGTGAGCGACGAGCCGTGCTGGGCGGCGATCTCCTTGGCACCGTTCTTGTAGATGACGTGGTTGTCGCACGTCGTCAGCGCATCGGTGTACTTGAAGGCGATCTCGTGCTGGCCGGGATTGCATTCGCCCTTGGCCGATTCGACCTGCAGCCCGGCGCCCTTCATGCCGAGCCGGATGGCGCGCAGCATCGGCTCGACCCGGCTGGTGCCGAGGATCGAGTAGTCGATGTTGTACTGGTTCGACGGGGTGAGGTCGGTGTATTGCCGCGACCAGGCGGCCTCGTAGGTCTCGTCGAAGAGGATGAATTCCAGCTCGGTGCCGACCATCGCGACCCAGCCGCGCTCGGCCAGCCGGTCCAGCTGTGCGCGCAGCACCTGGCGGGGTGACTGGACGACCGGGGCGCCGTCGAGCCATTGCGCGTCAGCGAGCAGCAGCGCGGTCGAAGGCTGCCACGGGATACGGCGCAGGGTCGACATGTCGGGCGCCATCAGCAGATCGCCGTAGCCGCGCTCCCACGACGACATGGTGTAGCCCGCGACGGTGTTCATCTCGACGTCGACGGCGAGCAGGTAGTTGCAGCCCTCGGTACCGTTCTCGACGACCTCGTTGACGAAGTAGTCGGCGTCGAACCGCTTGCCGGCGAGCCGGCCCTGGACGTCGACGATCGCCAGCACCACCGTGTCGATCGCGCCGCTCGCCACCTCCGCGCGCAGTGCGTCGAGACTCAGCGGACCGTCAGTCATGGCGGCTCCTCGGGGTGAAAGGTCTGCTGACCGTACCTCGCTCCGGCCGCGCGGCCCCGGTCACGTGAGCAACCCGCTGAGCAAGGCCGCAGTGCCGTCGACATGTTCTTCCATTGCCGCCCGTGCCGCCTCGGGCTGACCGGCGAGGATCGCGGCGACGATCGCCGCATGCTGGCGGTCGGAATGAGCGATGTTCGTCGGCAGTACCGGGATCGCGCGCAGCAATTCGGTGAGCCGCATCTGCACATCGGCGACCACGGCGACCACGGAAGGGCTTTCACCCGCCGCGGCGATTGCCATGTGGAGGCGGCTGTCGGCCAGGCGGCGGCCGTCGGGATCGCAGTCGGTCGCGTCTCGAAGGCAGCGGTGCAAGGTGGCCCGGTCGGCCGCCGAGAGGGTGCGCGTGGCGGCCAGCGCGGCAGCACCGGGTTCGACGATGCGGCGTAATGCCAGCGTGTCCTTGAGCGACACCGTGACGCCGCTGCCGGTGCCTCTTTCGTCGCCGAGTGCCGAACGGAGGGCGAGGGGAGCCACCACGAAGGTGCCGCCGCCGTGCCCGCGCCGGGATTCGAGCAACCCGGCATCGCGCAGCGCCTTGATGGCCTCCCGCAGCGTCACCCGGGCGACGCCGAAGGTCTCGGCGAGCTCCCGTTCAGGGGGGAGCTGCTCACCGCCGCGCAGGACGCCGAGCCGGATGCTGCTCGCGAGCCGTTCGACCGTGACCTCGAACGCGTTACGTGCAGGGACCGGTGAGAACACCGAACGTGCCCACAGCGCCTCGACGTTGCCCGCGCTCATCGCACGCCTGCGCAGGCGGCGACGAAGTCGGCGAACAGGGCCTGCCCGTCATGGACCTCGGGATGCCACTGGACCCCGAAAGCCCAAGCGGCGCCGCAGACTTCGAACGCTTCGACGGTGCCGTCGGGCGCCCAGCCGATGGCCTTCGTCGAGGCGGGCAGCGTGTCGACGGCCTGATGGTGATAGGTGGCGACGTCGGTCTGCGTGCCGAGCACGGCGCCGAGCCTGCTGCCCGGCGCGAGGGAGACCGGATGGCGACCGTGCACCCCGACCGTCGGGCAATGGACCTCGCTGCCGACGGTATCGGGAAGGTGCTGCGCCAGGGTGCCGCCGAGCGCTACCGCAAGCACCTGCATTCCCCGGCAGACGCCCAGCAGCGGCATGTCACGCCGCAGCGCGGCAGCAGTCAGCGCGATCTCCCAGGCGTCGCGTTCGGTGCGCGCAGCGCCGGTGTGAGGGTCGGGTGCGGCGTCATAGCGCGAAGGATCCACATCGGGGCCGCCGCTCAGCACGAGACCATCCAGACCCTGCACGGCCACCTCGGCCGCCTGGTCGAGATCCGGCAGGCCCACCACCGCCGGAAGGAGCAGCGGCACCGCCCCGGCAGCGGCGACGGCATCGGCGTAGCTCGCGGGCAGCAGATCCGCGGGCTCGTTCCAGACACCCCAGGCTGCCGGCTCGCGATAGGACGTGAGGCCCACGCGCACCACACTCGTGGAAGCGGCGAGGCATCAGCGACCGTCCTTGGAGTCGAAAACGGGTTCTGCGACGACTGTTCCACACACCCAGGTGCCGAACAGGTCGATGTCCACAGGCGTCCCCGGCACCGCGTCGGCCGCCGCCAGATAGGCGTACGCGATGGATTGCCCGGCGCTGTAGCCGTAGCCGCCGGAGGTGATCCGGCCGGTGACGCGGCCGTTCACCCGGACCGGCTCGCTGCCGACCACCACCTCGCGTGGATCGTCCAGCACGATGGCCGACAGCTTGCGGGTGAGCCCGTCCTGCCGCGCTCTGACGAGCGCCTCGCGTCCCTCGAAACCGCCGGGCTTGTCGAGCTTGACGCAGAATCCGAGCCCGGCCTCGTAAGGGTTGGTCTCGGCCGTGAGGTCAGAACCCCATACCCGGTAACCCTTTTCCAGCCTCATGGTCTCGATGGCCCGATAACCGCCGGCGACCAGTCCGTGGTCACGGCCCGCGCTCCAGACCTCGGACCACAGCCGCGCTCCGTACTCCGACGTTGCGTACAGCTCCCACCCGAGTTCGCCGACGAACGTGACGCGCAGCGCCCGCACCGGGATGTCACCGACCATCATTTCCTGCGAGGTCATGAAGGGAAACGCGGCATCCGTGAGGTCGGTTTGCGTCAGCGTGCGGAGGATGTCGCGCGAGCGCGGGCCCCAGAGCGCGTAGCACGCGTAGAGCCCGGTGACGTCGGCGATGCGCACCGATGCGCTGCGACGCCGGGCCTGCTTACGCAGCCACGCGGCGTCATGCGTGCCGTACGCGGTGCCCGTCACGATGAGGAAGACGTCGTCAGCGGTCCGCGTGACGGTGAAGTCCGCTTCGATGCCCCCGCGGCGGTTCAGCGCCTGGGTGTAGGTGACGGCGCCGATGTCGCGGGCCACCCGGTTGTCACACACCCACTCCAGGAACTGCGCGGCATCGGGCCCGCTGACTTCCAGCTTGGAGAAGGAGGTTTCGTCGAAGAGCCCTGCGGCGCTTCGGGTCGCGAGATGCTCGGCTCCGGTGGCGGGCGACCAGTAGCGTCCCGCCCAGCCGCGCGGGCGCAGCGAGTCGTCGCCGAGCGCCTCGTTGGGCCGGTAGAAATCGACCCGCTCCCAGCCGGACTTCTCGGCGAATTCGGCGCCGTTCTCGCGATGCCACGGGTAGGCCGGGCTGGTACGCAGGGGCCGGCCGGCCTCGCGCTGCAATCCGGGATAGGGGATGTCGTAGTAGCGCTGGTAGCTCTCCACCACTCTGGCGAGCGTGAAGCCGGGGGAGCGCCACTGGCGTCCGAACCGGTTGATGTCCATGTGCCACACGTCGAAGCTGGGCTCGCCGGCGACGATCCATTCGGCCATGACCTTGCCGATACCGCCGGCGCCGGCGATGCCGTGGGCGCAGAAGCCGGCAGCGACGAACAGGCCCGCGACCTCGCTCTCGCCGAGGCAGAACTCGTTGTCGGGGGTGAACGCTTCCGGCCCGTTGATGAGGCGACGCACCCCGATCTCGCCCATCACCGGCACCCGCCTTGATGCGTTGGCGGCGATCTCCTCGAAGCGCGGCCAGTCGTCAGGCAGGAGACGGCCGTTGAAGTCGGCGGGGATGGTATCGAGGCGGCGCGCATCGGCACTGAAAGCGGCGGGATCCCTTTCGTAGCCGCCCATCAGCAGGCCGTCGACCTCCTGGCGGAAGTAGATGAGCAGATCGGGGTCGCGCAGCGTCGGCAGCGGCTTGTCGCGCCGCTCGAGGAACGGTTCGGTGACGACGTACTGGTGCGACATGGGAACCAGGGGGACGCGAACTCCGGCCAGCCGTCCGATCTCCGCGGCGAACATGCCGCCGCAATTGACGACGACCTCGCAGGCGATGCGGCCGCGGTCGGTCGTGACTGCGGTGACCCGCCCGTGGTCCTGCTCGATCGACAGGACGCGGGTGCCGGTGTGGATGCGGACTCCGCCGCGTCTCGCGCCCGCAGCGAGGGCGTAACAGAGCTGTGACGGGTCGAGGTAGCCATCGGATTCCAGGTAGGCGGCGCCGACCACGCCCGTGGTGTCCAGCAGCGGGAAACGCTCGGCCGCCTCGGCGACAGAGATCTCGTGCAGCGGCAGGTCGTACGTGCGTGCCCAGCTGATCTGGCGCCGGATCTCCAGCAGGCGCTCGGCACTCGACGCGAGCTTGATGCCGCCGCTCTCGGTCCAGCCCACCGGCTGCTCGCCGCCCTGCAGGCGGCGGTACAGCTCGACGGAGTACATGTTCATCCGGGTCAGGGTCGGATCGGCGCGCAACTGCCCGACCAGGCCGGCAGAGTGAAAGGTCGAACCACTCGTCAGCTCGTCGCGATCGAGCAGCACGACGTCGCGCTCGCCGAGTTCGCTGAGGTGATAGGCCACGCTGGCGCCGCCCACACCCCCGCCGATGATGACGATCCGGGCCGCCTCGGGCAGCTCGCGGCTCTCCCGGGCGGTGGTCACTCGGCCATCATGCCGGGACGGCTCCAGACTTAAAAGGTCCGGGGGCTAGACCTTGGGCGACAAAATCCCTAGCATCCCACCAACGTCGGCCCCGGGGCTGTGCTCCGGGTACGCCGTCGGTCGACGCCGTAGTCGATGCTCCTGCCAGCAGCAGAAAGTTGGGGAGTGCCGTGACCGGTTCGCATGCGCTGCCCGTGCTGCAGTCGAATCCCGGTCGGCCTGCAGCGATGGACACCCTTTCTGAAGCCGCCGAAAGCGACGAGCACCGATTGCGCGAGGCGGTCGCCCGCGTGTCCGGAATGGGCGATCAGCCCTTTGTTTCCAGTGTGTTGCCCGGTGGGCTGACGAACCGCAACTATCGGGTGAGCGCCGCGGACGGCCGGCTCATGGTGGTGCGGCTCTCATCGCCACAGTCCTCCGTGCTGACGATCGCGCGGGACGACGAGCACGTGAACGCCCGCGCCGCAGCCACCGCAGGCGTGGGTCCGCGGGTGCTCGCCTACGCGCCCGAATGCAGCGCGCTGGTCATCGAATGGATCGAAGGCCGGACCTTCGACGCCGCAGACCTCGACGACTCCTCGGTGCTGGGACAAGTGGCAGCCACCTGCCGGGCGCTGCATGCCGGGCCGCGATTCGCGACCGACTTCGACATGTTCGCACTCACCCGGCGCTACTTCGATCTGGTGCTGGAGCGTCGCTACCGCATACCGGCCGACTATCTGAGCTTCCTGCCCCAGATGACCGCGATCGAGGCGGCGATGGCCGCCCGGGCGGAGCCGACCGTCCCCTGCCACAACGACCTGCTTCCGGCCAACATCATGGCCGACGCCGGCCGGCTGTGGTTCATCGACTACGAGTACGCCGGCAACGGCGATCCGTGCTTCGAGCTCGGAAACCTTTGCAGCGAAGCGCATCTTCCCGCCGAGCGACTCGAGGAACTCGTCTGCGCGTACTACGGAACGAGCTCACCATCGAAGGTGGCGCGCGCCCGGCTGCACGCCCTCATGTCGAACTACGGCTGGACCCTGTGGGCTTGCATCCAGGCCGCCACGAGCGAGCTCGACTTCGACTTCTGGGGCTGGGGCCTGGAGAAGTACGAACGCGCCGTCGCCGAGTTCCGCGGCACCGAACTGTCCCGTCTCATCACCGACGTCCAACAACAGTAAGAGCGAGGGAGAGCGTCAGTGCCCACCGGAATTGAGCTCGATGACGACGAGCAACTGCTGGCAGAGCTCGGGTACAAGCAGGAGCTGCACCGTTCGTGGTCCGGATTCTCCAACTTCGCGATCTCGTTCTCGATCATCTCGATCCTGGCGGGATGCTTCACGAGCTTCGGGCTCGGCTGGAACAACGGCGGCCCGGCAGCCATCGCGTGGGGCTGGCCGCTCATCTCGGTCTTCATCCTCATCATCGGCTTCTGCATGGCGGAGCTGGTGTCGGCGTTCCCGACCTCGGGCGGCATCTACTGGTGGGCCTCGAAGCTCGGCGGGGTGAAGGCCGGCTATTACACCGGCTGGCTGAACCTCATCGGGCTGCTCGCGATCGTCGCATCGGTCGCCTACGGCTGCGCCACATTCTTCGACCTGACGGTCGGGACGTTCAGTTCCTCGTGGGCGGCGCACTATTCGCTGTCGCGCGTGTTCATCGAGTTCATGATCATTCTGGTCATCGCGGCCGTGGTGAACATCTTCTCCAGTCACCTGCTGGCGATCCTGAACAACATCTCGGTGTGGTGGCACGTGGCCGGTGCGGCCGCCGTCATCCTGATCCTGTTCATCGTGCCGAGCCACCACGCCAGCTTCTCGGCCGTCTTCACCCACACGGTCAACAACACCGGCCTTTTCGGCGGCAAGACCCATGGCGTCGGCTTCATCTTCTACGTGCTGCCGCTGGCAGCCATCCTCACCCAATACACGATCACCGGATACGACGCGTCAGCCCACCTGTCCGAGGAAACCCGAAGCGCCGCCAACTCGGCCGCCAAGGGGATGTGGCGCTCGATCTTCTACTCGGCCATCGGCGGCTGGCTGCTGCTGCTCGCCTTCCTGTTCGCCGTGCAGAACGAGGGTGACGTCACCAAGGGCGGCGGCGGGGTCGCCGTCATCTTCTCCCAGGCGCTGTCCTCGCACTGGGGCGGGACCGTGCTGCTGATTTCAGCGGCGGGCCAGTTCTTCTGCACGGTCGCCTGCATGACGAGCTGCTCGCGGATGCTCTTCGCCTTCAGCCGTGACGGTGCCGTGCCCGGTAGCTCGTACTGGTCGAAGCTGAGCTCCAACCGCGTGCCGGTGCACGGGGTCATTGCCACAGGCGTCATCGCCGTCATCCTGACGCTGCCGGCGCTGGTGAAGGTCGACATCGGCGGCGCTCCGGTGCCGGTGGCCTTCTTCGCCGTCGTCTCGATCGGCGTCATCGGGCTGTACGTCGCCTTCGCGATCCCGATCTACTACCGCCTGCGGGCGGGATCGAACTTCACGCCCGGCGGCTGGACGCTCGGACCGAAGTACAAGTGGATGTCGATCGTCGCGCTCGCCGAAATCGTCGTGACCTCGATCGTGGCGCTGCTGCCGACGTCGAGCCTCGGCATGCCGTGGAACGACGGGTTCGCCGCGAAGTACATCAACTACACGATCATCGTGGTTCCGGTAGCCCTGCTGGCGTTGTGGATCTACTGGCACGTGTCGGTGAAGAACTGGTTCACCGGCCCCAAGCACACTGTCGACCTGTCGACTCTGGAGGTCCACCCTGCCGCGCCGAGCGCGGGCGGTCCCGGCGGTTTCGCCGGCCCGGCGTCAGCTGAGGCGGGTGCCTGAGGAGATCAGCGAGCCGCTGCGGTCATAGACGGACGCGCCGACGCGGGTCAGCCCCTCCTCGGACCGGCGGTAGTGGTGGCCACAGAGCAGCAATTCGGCCGGGCGGGGGCGGTCTCCGGACGCAGGGACGAGGACGCGCACAGCGGGGCTCGAGGGGCAGCAGCACGCCGTTTCGCGCAGCCACGTGGGCTCGGCCTGGCCGAGGCTGTCGTCCACCGGCTCGACGTCATGCGCCGGAGCCGGGGCATTTTGCGGCGGGATGCCTTTGTGTTGGCGCATGTCTTGAGCCTCGCCATATTGTTGCGTGCGGTACAGAGACCGAAGCTCCGGGCCCTGGGGGGCGATCGGCTGGGTGGTCCGGGACTTCTGGCCCGGACCACGTCGGCGCCCGATGTCTAGCCGGTACGGTCGCGGACGTCGATCACCAGACGCTCGTTCAGGGCTGCCCTGGCGAGCCTTTCCACCAGCAGTGGGACGAACTTTCGGACTGTGGCGTCGTCGAACATGTGGACCGTCGTGGTCACGATGTCGCGTACGACCGTCTCACCGGCCGCCGGGTATTGCTCCACCAATCGCGTGACGACGCGCTCGAGCTCACGTGGTTCGTCGAGGCGGGGGCTTGTGATGACTCGCGTATTCACCGACCGGGAATGAGTCGTGGTCGTCATAGCGGTGCATCCACTCCTTCTCCTAGGGCCTTAGCCTTCCAAATGGGAAGGCCCCCCGACCAGGGCAGAAAGTCATGCCGTCGTCTACGGTGGTCACCCAAGGTGGCGGGAGACGGCGTGGGAGGCGTATCGGTGGACGAGCCGCTGGTCCGTGTGGAGGTCGCCGATCAGGTGGCCACGGTCGTGCTTGATTCGCCGCACAATCGCAACGCACTCTCGCGGCGGCTCCTCCGCGATCTGGCCCGCTCGCTGGACGAGGCCACCAAGCATCCTGACGTCCGCGCCATCGTGCTGACCGGTGCGGGGACGGTGTTCTGCTCGGGCGCCGATCTGAAGGAGCAGCGCGCGGCAAACGAGGCGGGCAGTGCCGATGGGCCGATCAACGATCAGCCGATCAACGAACTGCCGGCGATCCTGACGACGCTCTGGACCTGCCCCCAGCCGGTTGTCTGTCGCCTCAACGGCCCGGCGCGTGCGGGCGGCGTGGGCCTGCTGGCTTCCTGCGACCTGGTGGTGGCCCCGGCGGAGGTCACGTTTTCCTTCACCGAAGTAAGGCTCGGGCTGGTGCCGGCCATCATCACCGTGCCGCTGCTGCGCCGCATCGCCCCGCAGGCGTTGCACCGGCTCTTCCTGACCGCCGAAGTCTTCTCGGCCGAGCAGGCCCTGCACCTCGGCCTGCTCGACTTCGTCGCTGCTTCCGGTCAGCTCGACGCAGAGGTGACGCGCGTCGTCGGCATGCTGCTGCGCGGCGGGCCGCAGGCGATGGAGCTGACCAAGAGACTGGTCCCCGAGATACGCGCTCTTCCGGCCGCGGAGGCATTCACGCGTCTCAGCACACTTTCCGCCGAGCGGTTCGCTTCGGCCGAAGGGCGCGAGGGCATGCAGGCCTTTGCCGAGAAACGTGAACCTTCGTGGGTGCCCACCGTTTAGCGCCGATCCAGGAGCCTCATGGTCCAGTTCACCGAAGAACACCACGCGTTCCGCAAGATGGTGCGCGACGTCGTCGAGCGTGAGATCGCCCCGTACGTCGACGATTGGGAGCGCGAGGGGATGTTCCCGGCCCATACGTTGTTCCCGCGGCTCGGTGAGCTCGGTCTGCTCGGCCTGGAGTACGACCCGGCCTATGGCGGGCAGGGCGCCGACCATCTGTTCAGCGTGATCTTGTGCGAAGAGCTCGCCGGCTCAGGCTGCGGCGGGGTGCCGATGGCGATCGGCGTGCAGACGATGATGGCGACCCCGTCACTCGCGACGTTCGGCAGCGAGGAGCTCAAGCAGCGCTACCTGGCCCCGGCAATCCGTGGCGAAATGGTGGCGGCTATTGGGGTCACGGAGCCTGATGCCGGATCCGACGTCGCCGCGATCCGCACGCGCGCCGTGCGCGACGGCGACGAGTGGCTCATCAGCGGGCGCAAGCTCTACATCACCAATGGGGTGCAGGCCGATTGGGTCTGCCTGCTGGCGCGCACCTCGGAGGCCCCCGAGGGGGCGCGCCATCGGGGCATGAGCCAGCTCATCGTTCCCACGGCGACGCCGGGCTTCCGGGTGTCGCGAAAGCTGGACAAGCTCGGCCAGCGCTCCTCGGACACGGCCGAGCTGGTGCTCGATGAGGTACGCATCCCGGTGGCCAACACGATCGGCACCGAGGGCCGTGGATTCCAGCAGCAGATGGCGCAATTCGTGGTCGAGCGCATGTTCGCCGCCTACACCGCCGTCGGCTCGCAGCAGCGGGCGCTGGACCGTACCCGGGACTATCTGCGCCGGCGTACGTCGTTCGGGCAGCCGCTGATCGCCAACCAGTACATCGCGTTTCGCCTCGCCGAACTCGCCGCCGAGGTCGATCTGCTGCGCCAGTACAACTACTCGACCGCCGAGGCATACATGCGCGGCGACAACACCACCAGGCAGGCGACCATCGCGAAGCTGAAGGCCGGCCGGCTCTCACGTGAGGTGGCCGACGCCTGCATGCAGTTCCACGGCGGTATCGGCTACATGGAGGAGACGTGGACCTCGCGCTTCTTCCGTGACTCGCGGTTGACCTCCATCGGCGGCGGGGCCGACGAAGTCATGCTGCAGGTGCTCGCCGCTGTCGACGGTTTCACGCCGTGAGCCGCGCCGAGCTCGTCAGCTCGCTGCTCGCCGATCTCGATGCGGAGTCGGCCGATCTCGACGCACGTGTGGCGCAGCTGCCGGCAGCCGGCTGGCTCATGTCCACGCCGGCCGCGGGCTGGGACATCCGTGACACGATCACGCATCTGCACCAGACCGATGCCGACGCCCTCTTGGCCCTTTCGGATCCGGCGGGGTTCGCCCGGTTCATCGAGCGGGCGCGCGCGGCCGAGTCGGAGCCGGGCCGGCTTGGTCACGTGGAGTCGAGCGTCGCCGCCGGCCGCGGCGTCGATCCCCTGCAGTTGCTGGAGGATTGGCGTGCGGACCGCGCGCGGCTGGTCGTCGCTCTGAGTGCGGCGGCCGAGGGTATGAGGGTCCCGTGGTTCGGCCCGGCGATGAGCGTCCCGTCGTTCATCACGGCGCGGATCATGGAGACCTGGGCGCACGGCCAGGACATCGTGGATGCACTGGGGCAGAGCCGGGAGGCAACGCCTCGGCTGCGCCATGTCGCCGAGATCGGGGTGCGGGCGCGACCATTCGCGTATGCCATCAACGGGCTCGAACCGCCGGCGGCCCCGGTGCATGTGGAGCTGCAGGCGCCCGGCGGGGACAGCTGGACGTGGGGTCCCTCTGATGCCGCCGACTCGGTGTCGGGATCGGCGCTGGACTTCTGCCTTCTGGTGACGCAGCGCCGCCATCGTGACGACGTCAAGCTGACCGTCTGTGGGCCTGAGGCGTCGCAATGGGTGGGCATCGCGCAGGCCTACGCGGGCGCTGCCGGTGGTGGCCGGGCGCCACTCGAAGGCAGGCGCGGCTGATGGCTCAGAGGTCAGCGCCGCTCACCGTCGCCAACTGCTCGGGCTTCTACGGCGACCGGCTCTCCGCGATGCGCGAGCAGCTCGACGGTGGCCACGTTGACGTCATCTGCGGCGACTACCTCGCCGAGCTGACAATGCTCATCCTGGGTCGGCAGAAGGCCAAGGATGCTTCAGCGGGTTACGCCCGGACCTTCCTGCGCCAGCTGGAGGAATGCCTCGGCGATGCCCTCGAACGGGGGGTGCGCATCGTCTCCAACGCGGGTGGGCTCAACCCCGCGGGGCTGGCGAGTGCGGTGCGGGAACTCGCCGCGCGGCTTGGACTTTCGGTGCGGGTCGCCACTGTCACAGGGGACGACCTCATCGAGCCGTGGGAGTCGCTGGCCGCGAAGGGTCGACTTGTCGGCGGCGAGGCTCCGCCGCTCGACGGCGTGGCCTCGCCGGACCCCGGAGATGTGCCGCTGACGGCGAATGCCTACCTCGGATGCGGCGGCATCGTGCGGGCGCTGCAAGCCGGCGCGCAGGTGGTCGTCACCGGCCGGGTGACCGACGCGAGCCTCGTGGTGGGTCCCGCGATGTGGCATCACGGCTGGACGTTCGACGAGCTGGACGCCCTGGCAGGCGCGACGGTCTGCGGACACCTGCTGGAGTGCGGTGCTCAGACCACCGGCGGCAATTTCAGCCTGTACGCCGATCTGCTCGATGCGCCCGGCGCCGATCCCGGACTGCTCGACCACGTGGCGTTTCCCCTTGCGCAGATAGCGGCTGACGGCAGTTGCGTCATCACCAAACACCCGGGTACCGGGGGAGCGGTGACGGTCGCGACGGTCACCGAGCAACTGCTCTACGAGTGCACCGGAATCGCTTATGGCGGACCCGATGTGGTCAGCCGTTTCGACGCCGTAGATCTCGCGCAGGACGGACCGGATCGGGTGTCGGTGCGGGGTGTTCGAGGTGAGCCGAGCGGTCCATGGCTGAAGGTCTCGACCAACCGCATCGGCGGTTATCGCACCAGCATGACCGTGCCGCTGACCGGGCTCGACATCGAGCGCAAAGCTCAATTGCTGCAGCGTCAATTGGCCTCGGCGCTCGACGCCGCGGGTGAGGTGACGGTGACCCTGGCGCGCACAGACCGGGTCGACGCCGAGACCGCCGAGGAAGCGAGCGCCCTGCTGCATTTCACGGTCAAGGACCGCGACCCGTCGAACGTCGGGCGTGCCTTCTCGAGTCCCGTCGTGGCGAGCGCACTGTCCAGCATTCCAGGCTTTTTCGTGACCTCTCCACCGTCTGACGCGCAGCCGTTCGGGGTGTACGCGCCGGCCTGGGTGCTCCGCGACGACGTGCAGGAGGTGGTCGAGGTCGACGGGGAGATCCTGGCACCACAGTCACGGCCCGCCGCGTCGCCGTCGCCGCCGCAGCAGAGATCCGTCACGGGGTCGACGTTCGACCTGAGCGGTCCGACGCGACGGGTGCCGCTGGGAGTGCTGGCCGGCGCCCGCAGCGGCGACAAGGGTGGCTCGTGCACCCTGGGCGTCTACACGCGTACCGACGCTGCGTATGACTGGCTGGCCGCCTACCTCACGGCCGAGCGCCTGCGGGAGCTCTTGCCCGAAGCCGCCGCGCTCGCTGTCATCCGCGAGGAACTGCCCAACGTGCGGGCGGTGCTCTTCCAGGTCCCCGGCCTGCTCGGCCAGGGAGTGGCCGCGGCGACCCGGTTCGATCCTCAGGCGAAAGCCGTCGGCGAGTGGCTGCGCTCGCGCCACGTCGACGCGCCGGTGTCGTTGTTGGAGGACCCCGAGAGCGTCGGGCCAGGCCGTCCGGCGGAGGGACGTTCGTGACCGTCCTGACGAGCCGGTTCGTGCCGAACGAGGCGACTCATGCCAACCGCGAGTCCCTGCTGGAAATGCTGGCACAGCTGGACGAGGAACGCGCGCGGGTCAACGGCGGCGGCGGCGAGAAGTACGTCGAACGGCACCGGGCGCGCGGCAAGCTGCCGGCCCGCGAACGCATCGAACTGCTCCTGGACCGCGACAGTCCCTTCCTCGAACTGAGCCCGTTCGCCGCGTGGGGTACGCCCTTTCCGGTGGGGGCCGGATCGGTGACGGGCATCGGAGTGGTGGAAGGCGTCGAGGTGATGGTCAACGCCAACGACCCCACCGTGCGCGGCGGCACCACCAACCCGTACACGCTGCGAAAGCTCGGCCGCGCCCATGACATCGCCCGCGAAAACCGCTTGCCCTACGTGAGTTTCGTCGAGTCCGGCGGTGCCGACCTGCCGACCCAGTCGGAGATCTTCATTCCCGGCGGGCGCGGATTTCGTGACCTGACGACCCTCTCAGCAGCAGGCATCCCCACCATCGCGCTCGTCTTCGGCAACTCCACCGCGGGCGGCGCCTACATCCCCGGGATGAGCGACTACGCGGTCATGGTCGAAGGGCAGGCGAAGGTCTTCCTGGCCGGGCCACCGCTGGTGAAGATGGCGACCGGCGAAGACGCCGACGACGAGTCACTCGGGGGAGCCGGCATGCACGCCCGGGTCTCCGGCAGCGCCGACTATCTCGCCACCGATGAGGTCGACGCACTTCGGCTCGGACGCCAGATCATTCGAAATCTCAACTGGCGCAAGCACGGCCGCGGCCCCACCCGTCCGGCTGACCCGCCGCGGTATGACGAGGAAGAGCTCCTCGACCTCGCCCCGGCCGACCTGCGCATCCCGGTGGATCCGCGCGAGATCATCGCCAGGATCGTCGACGGCAGCCGCTTCGACGAGCACAAGCCGCTCTATGGCACCTCCCTGGTGACGGGATGGGCGAGCATCCACGGATATCCGCTGGGAATCCTGGCGAATGCGCGCGGCGTGCTCTTTCGGCAGGAGTCGGAGAAGGCGGCCCAATTCATCCAGCTGGCCAACCAGAGCGACACCCCGCTGCTCTTCCTGCAGAACACGACCGGCTACATGGTCGGCACCGAATACGAGCAGGGCGGCATCATCAAGGCCGGCTCGCAGATGATCAACGCGGTCTCCAACAGCAAGGTCCCGCATCTGACCGTGACGCTCGGAGCCTCCTACGGCGCAGGCAATTACGGCATGTGCGGGCGGGCGTACGGGCCGCGCTTCCTGTTCACCTGGCCCAACGCGAAGAGTGCCGTCATGGGTCCTGCGCAACTGGCGGGCGTGCTCGACATCGTGGGGAGGCAGAGCGCCGCAGCGCGCGGGTTGCCGTTCGACGAGGACGCGGCTGCCCAAGTGCGGGCAGCGGTCGAGGAGCAGATCGAGGCCGAGTCGCTCGCGCTGTTCCTCTCGGCCCGGCTCTACGACGACGGCATCATCGACCCGCGCGACACCCGGACCGTCCTCGGCATGGCGCTGTCGGTCATCGACTCCGAGGAGATCCGCGGTGTTCACGAAGGTTTCGGGGTGTTCCGGCTGTGAAGCGCGTGCTGGTCGCCAATCGGGGTGAGATCGCCCGACGTGTTTTCCGCAGTGCTGTGCGGCGCGGGATGCAGACCGTCGCCGTGTACAGCGACGCGGACGCCGAGGCGCCGTTCGTCCGAGAGGCAGACGTCGCCGTCCGGCTGCCCGGCACCGCGGCGGCCGACACCTACTTGCGCGGCGATCTCATCATCGCGGCGGCGCTGCAGACGGGGGCCGACTGCGTGCATCCCGGCTACGGCTTCCTTTCCGAGAACGCCGCGTTTGCTGCCGACGTCGTGGACGCAGGACTGATCTGGATCGGACCACCCGCGTCGGCGATCGAGGCGATGGGGTCCAAGCCGGCGGCGAAAGCTCTCATGAGTGCTGCAGGCGTGCCCACTGCCCCGGCTGCCGACGTCTCCGAGCTCGAGGGTGACGCGCTCCTCGCTGCCGCGGATGACGTCGGATATCCCTTGCTGGTGAAGGCTTCCTACGGTGGCGGCGGACGCGGGATGCGCGCTGTGGCGTCACGCTCGGAGCTGGTGGAGGCCGTCGCGTCGGCCCGCCGTGAGGCCGCTGCCGCTTTTGGTGACGGGGCTGTCTTCGTCGAGCGGCTCATCCGCCCGGCGAGGCACATCGAGGTGCAGATCTTCGGTGACACCCAGGGCACCGTCGTCGCGCTCCATGAACGCGAATGCTCCATCCAGCGTCGTCATCAGAAGGTCATCGAGGAGGCGCCTTCCCCTGCGGTAGCTGCTGATCTGCGAGCCCGGATGGGTGCGGCGGCGGTGCGCGCCGGTGAGGCGATCGGGTACACCGGCGCGGGCACGGTGGAATTCCTTCTCGCAGCGGATGGGGACTTCTACTTCCTCGAGGTGAACACCCGGCTGCAGGTCGAGCATCCGGTGACGGAAGCGGTGACCGGTCTCGATCTGGTCGACCTCCAGTTCGCGGTGGCGGAAGGCCGGCCGATGCCGGCCGCCGCGCTCGAACCCGCGCTGGCAGGTGCGGCCATCGAAGCCCGCTTGTACGCCGAGGATCCGCGACGAGACTGGCTGCCTCAAGCCGGCCGGCTCGAGGCGTTCACGATCGAGCACCAGGCCGCGTTCGGCGCCGTACGGGGCGTGCGCCTCGACGCAGGCGTCGAAACCTCCAGCACCATAGGGGCTTCCTACGATCCGATGCTGGCGAAGGTGATCGCCTGGGCGCCGGAGCGGGCGATCGCGAGCGCCTTGCTCGCGTCAACTCTGCGAAGGGCCGAGATCAGCGGTGTCGTGACCAACCGCGATCTGCTGGTGCGCGTGCTCGAATCGGCTGCCTGGTTGGCCGGTGACACCGACACCGACTTCTTCGACCGCGTTGGCCTCGACGTCCTTTCCGCGCCGCTCGTCGAGGATGACGTCCGGCCCCAGTACGCCCTTGCTGCGGCGCTCGGTCAGGCCGCGTTGCGGCGGCGGGAGGCAGCGGTGCTGGATGGTTTGCCGTCCGGATGGCGCAACAATCCGAGCCGGCCTCAGACGGTGCTCTATGCCAGCGCCGACTCGCAGCTCGAAGTGCAGTACGCCTACTCCCGGAGCGGACTCTTCGCGCGCGTCGACGGCGCTGAGATCGCAGCCGCGGTGCTGTCAGCCGATGCCGGTGAGGGTGGACGGGCCGATGTCGTGCTCGAGGTCGATCGCGTGCGGCGCGCGTACTCCGTCCATGTCGTGAGCGAGGAGACGGCTGCGGCTGCCGGGTCCGTCGGACGCGTGTACGTGACCGGCCCCGAAGGCGCAGTGACGTTCGAGGAGATCCCACGCTTTCCCGAACCGTCAGCCGACGCGGTTCCCGGCTCGCTCACGGCGGCGATGCCGGGTTCGGTCGTCCGGGTGCTCGTCGCAGAAGGCGACGAGGTGGCGGCCGGCCAGCCCGTCGTGGTGCTCGAGGCGATGAAGATGGAGCACACCATCGCCGCTCCGGTCGCCGGAACGGTGACCTCCGTAGCCGTGGCGGTCGGGTCGCAGGTCGAGACGGGGAGCCTGCTGGCGGTCGTGGGGGAGTAGCACACCGGGATCGTGTGATTGCGGCGTGCCGCGGCGGCCCGGGACGCCACTCGCGCTAGCTTGCGCGTCGTGGCCTTCGCGCCGGGTGACTTCGTCGAGCGCCTCGATGGCTACGGCACTGCGCGATTCGGACGCGTGATCGGCCCCATCCGTCAGGGCTGCGACACCTGGTATGTCGCGATAGGTGAGGGAATCACGTATTCCGATTACGGAGTGAACCTTCGCCCGCTGCTCGACGCGGAACCCTCGCCGCGTCGGAGCCGCTGAGGTTCATCGACGCGAGGAAGTGGTTGCTGAACGGCGATGGGAGCAACCACTTCCTCGTGCCGGCGTCGCGACAGTCCTAGAAATAGGTCGGTTCCCGCGGCGTGTAGTGCTCCTCCAGCGCCGTGACCTCGTCGGCGGTCAGTTCGATGTCGAGCGCGGCGACGGCATCGGTGAGGTGATGGTCCTTGGTCGGGCCGACGATGGGTGAGTCGACTACCGGGTTCCGCAATACCCACGCCATGGCGACGGACGCCATCGCGACGCCTCGCTCCTTAGCGATGCGCTCGACCGCGTCGACGGTCGCCTTGTCGCTCTCGAGGTAGAGCGGGCGCCCGTGCTGATCGATGTGAGGGTTGGTGGCACCGCGGGTGGTGCTCTTCTCACCCCATGGACGGGCAAGCAGTCCCGCCGCGAGCGGGCTCCAGGGAAGGCTGCCGACGCCCTCGTCGGCGAGCAGGCCGAACATCTCGCGCTCTTCCTCACGCTGGATCAGGCTGTACTGGTCCTGCATCGAAACGAACGGCGTCCAGCCGTGCGCCCGGGCGGCTTCCTGCATCTTGGCGAAGCGCCAGGCCCACATCGAGGACGCCCCGAGGTAGCGCACCTTGCCCGCCTTCACCACGTCGTGAAGCGCCTCCATCGTCTCCTCGACCGGGACGTCAGGGTCGAAGCGGTGGATCTGCAGCAGATCCACGTAGTCGGTGTCCAGGCGGACGAGGGAGGCGTCGATTTGCTCGAAGATCGCGCGACGGGAGAGCCCGGCCCCGCCCGGCCCGTCATACATCCGCTGGAAGAGTTTGGTGGCCAGGACGACGTCCTCGCGGCGGGTGTAGGCCTTGATCGCGCGTCCGGTGACCTCCTCCGAGGTGCCGTAGCCATAAATATTGGCGGTGTCCCAGAAGGTCATGCCGAGCTCGATCGCCCGGCGGAAGATCGGGGCCGCCTCCTCGTCATCGAGGATCCAGGTCATCCGTCCGGCGTTCTTGTCGCCGAAGCTCATGCATCCCAAGGCAAGCCGGCTGATCTGCAGGCCGGATCCGCCCAAACGCGTGTACTCCATATGTGTTCCTCTCAGGTCGTGCTGCTCGGTATGCGTTCGGTGTCGCGCGGTTTCGGTGTCACGATCGCATTCGCAGCGTGCGGCAGTGGTGCAGTGGTGGTCCACGAGCCGATGGGCAGGGTCGTCGGCTGCCCTGGCGTACTGGCGTAGCGCTGCTGCGGTGACACCAGGCCGGCGGCGCTGGATCTCGAGCCGTTTGATGACCTGAAGTCCGTGACGAGACAACCCCTCGATTGCGTGCTTATCGCTCGGGTGGTGTCGGGCGACTCGCTGATCGAGTCGTACCCTCGATGGCCGCCTACGCGGCATTGCTCCAGATGATCGTCATGACAACCATTTTCGCACAGCAGCGGCACGACGGAACGCCGCCTTGGCGACTCAGAGCGAGCTGGAGCTTCGAGGACGTCGAAAGGGCGGCAAGAGCGTTGGATCCGCGACCATTTGCCCGACGTCGCGGTCGTCGACATCCGCATGCCGCCGACGTTCACCGATGAGGGATTGCGTGCAGCGCTCATGCTTCGCGAGCGCCATCCCGAGGGGGGTTCTGGTGTTCTCGCAGTACATCGAGACGCGATACGCGGCGCAGCTGCTGACGATAGGTGCGGTACTCACTCGCCGGGAGAGCGAAGTGCTGGGGCTGATGGCCGAAGGACGTTCCCATGCGGCGATCGCGGCGCATCTCGCCGTCGGTGACGGTGCGGTCGAGAAGCACGTCGCCAACATCTTCGCCAAGCTCGATCTGCCGGCCTCCGGTGATGACAACCGCCGCGTCCTTGCGGTCCTGCGATACCTGAACGGATAGGACCGTGCGAGGCTGACCGCATGGTCTTGCGAGCGTTACGCGACACGGTGGTCGAGCCGTTCGAGGGTGCCCCGTACGAGTGGGTGTCGGCCGTCGCGGAATTTGCTGTCGACCCGTCGTCGCCGGCCAATGCCGGGATCGTGGACCTCGAAATCGCGCCCCGCTCAGCCTCCGGAAGCGTGGAGTTCGAGGCCGACCTGCGACTGCTGCGCCCGACCGGTGACGGTAACGGCAAGCTGCTGTTCGTCGTCGCCAATCGCGGCCTGCTCGGCGGCGTCCCGTTCAGTCTCGACGCGCCGCTGCAGTTCGGCGCCTCCGAGAAGCTGCATCCCGGCGACGGCCATCTGCTCGATCAGGGCTGGACGATCGCGTGGTGCGGGTGGCAGTGGGACGTGACGCGCGGGCCCGGCGCCGTCGGACTTGGCCGCCCCGCTCGTCGATGTCGGCCCGGGGTGGGTGCGTGTGGAGTTCAAGCCGGACGCCGAGCAGCCCGACCATCCGCTCTCGGACAGCATGCTCATCTTCACCTTCGCCGACTACCCGACCGCCGACCTCGAGGACCCTGAGGCGGTGCTGGCCGTACGCGTGGCCCCGAACGACGACCCGGTGCCCATCGACCGTGCTCACTGGCGCTTCACCGACGAGAGAACCGTCGCGCTCGACGGCGGTTTCCAGGCCTTCCACTGGTACACGCTCACGTACCGCACCAAGCTCTGCCCGGTCACCGGCACCGGCCTGCTCGCGGTGCGCGACGCCGTCTCCCACTTGCGCCGCGAGGGCGGGTTCAGTCATGCCTTCGGTTACGGCGTCTCGCAATCAGGCCGGCTGCTGCGGCAGTTCCTCTACGAGGCGCGCAATCTCGACGAGCAGGGAGAGCGTGGTCTTCGACGGGGTCTTCGCGCACATCGCCGGGCGGGCGGCGCGGCGAGTTCAACCACCGTTACGCCCAACCCTCGCTCACCCACGTCATCGGCTTCTCCAACCTGCCGCCCTACGACACCGCCGGGCTGCTGGCGCACCAGCGCGCGGCAGGCGGCGTCCCCAAGCTGCTGCTGACCAACACGTCGTGGGAGTACTGGCGCGGCGACGGCGCTCTGGTGCACATCGACCCCGAGACCGGCGCCGACCTCCCGCAAGATCCCGACACCCGCGCCTACCTGCTCTCCGGCACCGACCACCTCGGCGGCTTCTCCATCAAGGACCTGCTGCCGACCGCAAACCCGGTGCACACCCACGACACCACCCCGATCCTGCGGGCCCTTTTCGCCGCGCTCGTCGCGTGGGTCGAGGCCGGCACCGAGCCGCCGCCGCAGGCCGTCCCGAGCCATGCCGACGGCACCGCGGCGACGCGCGAAGAGGTGCTCGCCGCGTTCAAAGCGTCCGGCGCGCACCTGCCGGATGTCGCCAAGCTGAACGTCACCCGCGAGGTCGACCTCGGTCCTGATACGACGAAGGGGATCGGACGGTGGCCCTTGAAGCTCGGCGCGCCGAAGCCGGCGATCGTCTCCGCGGTCGACGACGACGGCAACGAACGTGCCGGCATCGCGTTGCCTGTCGTGGCGGTGCCCGTCGCGTCCTACACCGGCTGGAACCCGCGGCGTCCGCAGCCCGGATTGCCCGACGTGCTCTACGAATTCGTGGGCAGCCGGCTGCCGCTGCTGAGCGGACGCGACCTGCCGCCCCGCGAGCGATTACGAGACGGCGGTCCGCGCTGCCGCGGCAGCCCTCGTGCAACAAAGGCTGCTGCTGACACTCGACACCGAACGCACGGTCCGCGAAGCGCTCGCGGTCTACGACAGCGTGACGGGCTAGACCTCCCGCGCCTGCTGCGCCGCCGCTGCCCGGCCGGCGATGTAGCCGAACGTGAGCGCCGGGCCGATGGTGCCGCCGCCGCCGGGATACGCGCGACCGAAGACGCCGGCGGAGGCGTTGCCCGCGGCGAACAGCCCGGGGATCACGCCTTTCGCCCCGAGGACCCGCCCGCTCGCGTCGATCCGCGCTCCGCCGTTGGTGCCGATCGTCCCGTTGATCAGCTCGAGCGCGTAGAACGGCGCCTTCGCCACCGGACGCATGCACGCCTCGGGGGTCGGACCGCCGGTCATGAATGCCTCCCACCAGAACGTGCCGCGGTGGAAGTCCGGGTCCTCGCCGGCCTCGACGTGGGAGTTCCAGCGCTCGACGGTCGCCTCGAGCCGCTCGGGCGCGGCACCGATCTTGTCGGCGAGCTCGGCGATGGTCGGCGCCGTGTGGATCCAGTCGGGCGTCGGCTGCCCGGGAAGCACGCGACGGCAGCACGACGGCCGAGTTCCGCACGCGCTGGTCGAAGACGATCCACGTGGGCGGCCGGTTGGGGAAGTCGACGGCCACCGGGTCATACGTCGCCATCGCCTTCGGCAGGTCCTGGTAGGTGGCGCCCTCGTTGACGAAGCGGTCGCCATACCGGTTCACGATCATCACGCCCGGCATGCTGCGGATCGACGCCATCTGCGGGACCTCGCGGCCGTCGATCTCGAAGCCCGGCTCGAGCAGCGCCGGCTGCCCCCAGAACGACATCATGTTGGCCAGCTGCGCGCCGGCCTCCATCGCCATCCGGTGGCCGTCGCCCTCGTTGTGCGGCGGGCTCAGCGGCATGATCTCCTGGCCGATGAAGCCGGCGACCATCTGCTTGTTCCACTCGAAGCCGCCGCTGGCGAGTACGACACCGCGGCGAGCCCCGATGAGCTCGTCGCCGCCGGCGCCTGACACCCGGACGCCGATGACCTCGCCGTCGACCACCACGAGATCCTGCGCCGCGGAGCCGGTCTGCACCGCGACCCCCCGGTCGAGCAACCCCTTGAACAGCGATGCGGCCAGGGCCGCCCCGAGCACCCGGGTGTCGCTCTCCATCCGCTGCTGTGCGAGGCCCGCATCCGGCAGGTCGCGTCCGGTCAGGAACTTGCCGCCCTCTTCCATCGTCAGCCACGGCAGGTGCGGTCCGGTGCGGACGCGCGGCGCCCATTCACCGAGCTCCTTGCCGGCCTCGAACGGCACCGGTTCGATCGAGCGTCCCTCCGGCTTTCCGCCGGGCTGGTCGGCGTAGTAGTCGGAGAAGCCGGGAGGCGCCGACATCTTCAGCGGGGTCTTGGTCTCGAGGTAGTCGAGCATCTCGGCGGCGGTGTCGACGTAGGTCTCGATCAGCGCCGGGTCGGGCTCGGTACCGAGCGAGAGCCGCTTGATGTAGGTGATCGCCTCGTCGCGTGTGTCGGTGACGCCGAGGTCGGCAAGGTGCTTGTTCAGCGGGATCCAGGGCATGCCGCCCGAGACGGCCGTGGTCCCGCCGATCAGGTCGGACTTCTCCAGCAGCAGCACCTCGGCGCCGCCGTCGTGCGCGAGGGTGGCGGCCGTGAGGCCGGCCGCGCCGGAGCCGAGAACGACGACATCGACCACCTTGTCCCAGGCGGCTGGGCGGCTCGTGATCATATGTTCCTCCAACAGGCAGGACGCGACGCGGTGACTAGTGCGCGACGCTAGCCCGCGCCGCCCGGTGAGGTCGACAACAGGGGTGCTTTTCGATGAAGTTCTGGCAGGCAGTGGCGTTCTTGGAGACCGACCAGCTGCTCGAGGTGGCGCAGGCCGCCGACCGGTTCGGCTACGACACGATCACCGTGTCCGACCACGTCTTCTCGCCCAAGGAGCGCAAGTCCAAGTACCCGTACACGCCGACAGGTGAGCCGTTCTGGTCGGCGGAGACGCCGTGGCCCGACCCGTGGGTGCTGATCAGCGCGATGGCAGCGGTGACGACCCGGCTGAAGTTCTCCACGAACGTCTACATCGCCCCCGCCCGTGACCTCTTCACGGTCGCCAAGCTCGTCTCGTCAGCCTCCGTCATCTCGGGGGGACGCGTCTCGCTCGGCACCGCGGCGGGCTGGTGCCTCGAGGAATTCGAGGCCGCAGGTCAGGACTTCCACAACCGGGGCAAGCGGCTGAACGAGATGATGGTGGCGCTGCGAGCGCTGTGGCAGGGCGGGTTCCAGGAGTTTCACGGCAGCTACTACGACTTCGAGCCGCTGCAGATCTCACCCGTCCCGCCGGCGCCGATCCCGATCTACATCGGCGGTGACTCCGAGCCGGCGCTGCGCCGGGCGGCCACCCTCGCCGATGGGTGGATCGGCAACGCGTACACCCCCGAAGACGCCGATGCCGTCCTCGATCGGCTGCACGGCCACCTCAAAGCGGCCGGCCGCACGATCGACGGCTTCGAGACCGTCATGGCGCTCTACGCCGAGCCCACCCCGGACGTCCTGCGCCGGTTCGAGGACCGCGGGGTGACGTCGCTGATGTGCGCGCCGTGGATGGTCGCGCAGACCGAGGACGGCAACTTCACCTCACCGGTCAAGGACAAGATCGACGCGATGGAGGCGTTCGCCGAGAAGGTGTTCGGCAAGGTCTAGGACCGGGCCGGCGATGAGTTTGCCGTCGGCGCGGCGTCTACCTCTGCGAAGCCTGACCGCAGTCGAGGAGGAACCGCCGCATGAGCGTCCAGACCCATCCTGATCTCGCCCCTGCCGCCGAGCGGTTGGCCGATCTCGTGCTCAACGTTCCCGACTCGATGCTGGGCGAGCCCACCCCGTGCTCGGAGTACACACTCGGCGATCTGCTCGACCACGTCGGCGGGTTCGCGGTCGGTTTCGCTGCAGCGGCGGGGAAGCCGACCGGCGATACGCAACCGCCCCCGCCCGGTGACGCGTCGCAGCTCGAGGACGGCTGGCGCACCCGCATCGCACGGGACCTTCGCGCCATGGCCGACGCGTGGAGCGATCCGCAGGCCTGGACCGGCACCACGAAGCTGGCCGGCATCGAGCTCCCAGCCGACGCCGCCGGGATCTTCGGGCTGGACGAGCTCGTGGTGCACGGCTGGGACGTCGCCCATGCCAGCCGGCAGCCCTACGACTGCGACCCGGCGTCGCTGCACGCGCTGATGAGCTTCGTCGCACTGGACTCGCCGATGGGGCAGATGGCCCGCAGCAACGGCATTTTCGGGCCACCGGTCGAGGTCTTCGACGCCAGCCCGCTCCTTGATCGCGTGATCGCACTCACGGGGCGCCACCCGGCTTGGTAGCCCGAAAGTGGGGCAAGCTCTGATGCGTGTCGAGCCGGGTCAAAGCCGAGCCGGCCTTCTGGATCGTCGCGGTCACGTTCGCCGTGTCGATGGCGTTCACCACGGTCCCGACCCCGCTGTACACCCTGTATCAGCGCCGCGACGGTTTCTCATCGCTCGTCGTCACCCTCATCTTCGCGAGCTACGCGCTCGGCGTGATCATCAGCCTGTTCCTCGCCGGCCACGTCTCGGACTGGCTCGGCCGCCGGACGGTGCTCGTACCCGCGGTGCTGCTCGAGGCCGTGGCGGCGGTGCTGTTCCTGGTCTGGCGCAGTGAAGCGGGGCTGCTGGTCGCCCGGTTCGTCTCGGGTGTCGGTGTCGGTGCGCTCACGGCGACCGCCACCGCGCAGCTGACCGAGCTCAACCAGCGGGCGAGGCCCGATGCCGGACGCGGGCGCGCCGATCTCGTGGCGACCGCGGCGAACATCGGCGGCCTGGGCCTGGGCGCTTTCGTCTCCGGCGTGCTGGCCCAATTCTTCGGGGCTCAGCTGACCGTCCCGTACGTGGTCTTCCTGGTGCTCTTGGTGGTGGCTGCCGTCGGGCTGCGGGTGGTCCCCGAGACCGTCGACATCCCGGAGGTGAAACCGCGCTACCGGCCGCAGCGCATCTCCGTCGAGTCCCGCCATGCCGCCCGCTACGGCGCGATCACCGCGGGAGGCTTCGCGGCATTCGCGGTGTTCGGCCTCTTCACCTCGCTGGCGCCGAGCTTCATCGGCGCGACGCTCGGTCACCCGGCCCGGATCCTCGCCGGCACCGTGGTGCTTCTCGTCTTCGGCGCCGCGGCCGTCGTGCAGAGCCTGCTGGCCACCGCCGGTCCGGGGCGCCAGGTCGTCATCGGGCTGGTGACCATGGCGATCAGCCTGCCGCTGCTTGCCGTTTCCGTCTGGTTCCCCGACCTCGCGCTCTTCCTCATCGGTGGCACGATCGCGGGCGCCGGAGCCGGTGTGCTCTTCCGCGGCTGCGTCTCGACGGTCGCCGGCATGGCCGATCCGCAGCACCGCGGCGAGGCGCTCGCCGGCCTGTTCCTGATGGCCTACGCGGGACTGACGGTGCCCGTCATCGGATTGGGTGTCGCGGTCCAGCACTTCCAGCCACGCACCAGCCTGCTCGGCTTTGCCGCGCTGATCCTCGCCGTCATCGCGGCGGTCGGCGGCTGGCTGGCCCGTCTCGACAAGAGACCGCAACCGCAGCCAGACTCGGTGCATGAGCACTGAGCTGGCTGAGCGCGAGGCCGAACGTGAGCGCATCCGGGCGCTGCACCTGCGGCCGGCGGGGGAGCGGCCCGCCTCAGCAGCGCGCGGGATCCATCACACGGCGTTGATCAGCAGCGACGTCGAGCGGACCGTGCGCTTCTACCAGGACGTGCTGGAATTCCCGCTCACCGAGGTCATCGAAAACCGGGACTATCCCGGTTCGACGCACTTCTTCTTCGACCTCGGCAACGGCAACCTGCTGGCATTCTTCGACTTCCCCGGCCTCGACGTCGGCCCGTACGCCGAAGTGCTCGGCGGCCTGCACCACGTGGCGATCTCGGTCGACCCGCAGCGTTGGACCCAGCTGGTCACGAACCTCGAGCAGGCCGGGGTGGACCACGTCGTGCACAGCAAGGTCTCGGTCTACTTCCGCGACCCCGACGGTGCCCGGCTCGAACTCATCGCCGACCCGCTGGGAGAGATGTACGGAACGCCCGTGCTCTAAGCCTGTTTCGGCGTGGCCTGTGTGGGCCGCAGCTGGGCATCGAGGAACTCCTTGACGCGATCCAGCGCAGCTCGGGTCGGATGGCCCGGCTCGTCGACGAGATCGATGGTGAGCACCGAATGGGCCCGGGGCTTGATGCCGTACGCGTTGCCCTTCGAGGAGTCGATCTCGATGCCCTCGAACGCGTCGCCGAACGTCTCGCGCAAGGTCTGGAAACGCTCGGGCGCGCAGGCCATGTCACCGGTGAAGCGCAGCCCCAGCAGGCACAGTCCGGACGCCGTGCGTTCCTTGACGGCAGCGACATCGGCCGCGTCGAGCCCGATGCCCTTCTTGCGCTTGGCGCCGAGCGGAAGCGGCAACGACGGCTGGCTCATCACCGGCGCCAGCACGGACGGGTCGACGGCCATGGCGAGCGCGAAGCCTCCCGTGAAACACATGCCGATCGCCCCTACGCCCGGACCGCCGGACTCGCGGTGAGCTCGGGACGCCAGGGCGCGTAACCAGTGGGCGACGGGGCTGGTGCGATCGGCGAGGACGGCGAACTCGCGGGCCACGCAGGCGCGCGGGAACGAGCGCAGCACCTCGCCGCCCGAAGGCTCCTTGCCGGGACGGCCGAACAGCGACGGCAGGTAGACGGTGTAGCCGTCGTCGATCAGGCGCTGGGCGAATTCGATGACGCCGGGGTGGATGCCGGGGATCTCCGGGATGACGACGATGGCCGGTCCGCTGCCGGCTTTGAAGACCTGACGCGTGAGCCCGTCATGCTCGAACGCGAAATCCTCGAAACCGTCGATGTGCGCCTGCCCCGCTTGCTCAGCCATGCGGTGATCTTTACACCGCCGCGCCGCTATGGCTCAGCCGGTGAACGGCACCGCCGGGTGCAGGTCTTCGGCGAACACGGCGTTTGCCTGCGCGCGGGTCAGGACGTGGGTGGCGACGAGGCGGTCGAGCACATGGTGCTGGCGCGAGCGGGCAAGCGTCAGATGCGCGGTCGGGTCGTACGCGGTGGGCGCGTTCACCAGCCCGGCGAGCAGGCTGGCCTGCCCCCACGACAGCTGGTTCGCGTCGAGCCCGAAGTAGACGCGCGACGCCTTCTCCACGCCCCAGGCGCCGTGGCCGAAGTAGGCGGCATCCAGGTACATCGCCAGGATCTGACGCTTGGAGTAGGTGTCGTCGAGCTTGAGCGCGAGCATCGCCTCCTGCGTCGTCGGCCAGACGCCGGTGTGTGCACCCGAATACAGCAGCTTGGCGAGCTGGGCATCGAGGGTGGCCCCCTGCAGCGTCCCCTGCGTCACGAACGTGTAGAGCCCGCGGGCGATGCTTTGCGGATCCAGCCCGTGGTGGGAGTAGAAGCGGCTGTCCTCCGTCGCGATCAGTGCCTCGCTCACGCGCACCGGCGGTGCGCCGCCATCACTGATCCCGCCATGGCTCGCGACGATGGCGGCGGTACGCGCCTGCGCATCGGAGACACCCGGGGTGAGGTTCCAGATCGTCACGAATGCCAGCACGAGGACGACCAGCAGGGCCACGAGGGAGATCAGAGTTCGCTTGACCCACCGATGGCGGCGAAACCAGTGGCGTACGCGACGCCGGCGACCCGGGCCGGCGGCGACGACCACCGGCAGCCCCGGGTGTGTGGGCTGCTCGGCGAGGGTGTCGGACACAGGCATCTTTTCGAGGAGAGCACGCGTAGCTGTGAATTGGGCGAGTGCCGTTATTTGAAGCGGAAGTGCACGAAGACCCGTCCGAAATTGTCGGAGTCCTTCTCCACCCGGTGATAGAGCGCTTTGATCTCCTTCTGGTCAAGGAAGCGCAGGACATGCTTCTTCAGCTGGCCGGACCCCTTGCCAGGGATGATCTCGACGGTCTTCACCTTCTTGGCGACGGCCTCGTCGATGACGGCACGCAGCGCCCGGTCGATCTCGCCGCCGTGGTTGTAGATGTCGTGCAGGTCCAGTTTCAGCTTCACGACGGTTCCCCTGCCCCGGTCGCTGCGCGCGTCAGTCGGTCGGGTTGTCCTCGTCGATGACGTGGATGGCCGATTCCTCGGCGGAGCCGGCGCCCCCGTCGTAGCCCACATCCGTGCCGACGAGCTCGGCCTCGTCGTCCTCGCCCAGACCCTCGTTCTCGGCGACGAGGCGGCCGGCCGGATGGGCGGTGCTGTAGTCGGCTGCTCCTGCCTCCTTGTAGGGGTCGATGTCGGGCTCTTCCTCGGCGAGCAGCTGGTCGAACGTCTCGCCCTCGCGCTCTTCGGCAGCCGTCGTGCCGAACCGCTCCCCGGCCGAGTAGCGGTCGCCGGCATCGATGCCCGCGTCGAGCGGGTCGTCGCCGGCGCCACCGACAGTGCCTTCGAGGGTGTCGGAGGCGTCGAGCACACCGTCGTCCTCGAGCTGGGCATCGATCGAATCGGACTCGAACGGCTCTTCTGTCATGCCTGGCAGTCTGCCATTTCCGGCGTCCGGGGGTCTGCGGCTGACTAGTCTCAGCACGTGGATGTGATGACCCGCAACAACGTGAGCGTTGCGGGACGAGTCGGCGGCCAGCCGATGCTGTTCGCCCACGGATTCGGCTGCGACCAGCACATGTGGCGTTTCGTCGCCCCGCTTTTCGAAGCCGATTTCCGTGTCGTGCTCTTCGATCACGTCGGGGCCGGGGGGTCTGACGCCGCCGCGTTCGATCCGCAGCGTCATGCCACCTTGACGGGCTACGCCGAGGACATGGTCGCGCTCTGCCGCGAGCTCGACCTTTCTGATGTCATCTTCGTCGGGCATTCGGTCTCGTCCATGATCGGCGTGCTCGCTGCCCGGATGGCGCCTGGCCTGTTCTCCAAGCTGGTGCTGGTCAGCCCGTCGCCGCGCTACATCGACGACCGGGAGCACGAGAGCAGCCACCCGGGCAAGGGCGACTACGTCGGGGGCTTCAGCGAGGCCGACATCACCGAGCTGCTCGACTCGCTCGAGAGCAACTATCTCGGCTGGTCGGCGGCCATGGCGCCGGCCATCATCGCCAATGCCGACCGGCCCGAGCTCGGGCAGGAGCTCACCGAGAGTTTCTGCCGCGCCGATCCGGTCATCGCCCGCAGCTTCGCGCGCGCCACGTTCCTGTCCGACAACCGCGACGATCTGGCCGAGGTCGATGTCCCGACGCTGGTCCTGCAGTGCACGAACGACATCATCGCGCCCGTCTCGGTGGGCGAGTACGTCACGCGGGAGATGCCCAACGCCCGCATGGTGCTGCTCGCCGCGACGGGCCACTGCCCGAATCTGAGCGCACCGCAGGAGACGGCCGAGGCGATCGCCGCGTTCGTACGCGGTGGCTGACACCCGGGCTGCTGACGCCGCGGAAGAAGCCTTCTACGCGGCGCTGCTCGACGACGACCCCGACAAGCTCTACGAGCAGGCACCCTGCGGCTACTTGTCGACCACTCCTGACGGCACCATCGTCAAGGTCAACCAGACGTTCCTGCAGCTGACCGGATACGCGCGCGAGGAACTCGTCGGCCGGCGGACGTTCGCGCAGCTGCTGGCGGCCGGCGGGCGGATCTACCACGAGACCCACTACGCGCCCTTGCTGCGCATGCAGGGAAGCGCTCGCGAGATCGCCTTCGATCTCGTCAGGCGTGACGGCGGCCGGGTGCCGGTCCTTGTCAACGCCGTGCTGGATCGGACGGCGGACGGGGCGCCGGTCGTGGTCCGGGCGGCGATCTTCGATGCGACGCAGCGGCGTGAGTACGAGCGTGAACTGTTGCGGGCGAAGCAGCGAGCCGAGCTGTCCGAGCAACGCGCCGTGACGCTCGCCCGAACGTTGCAGCAGACCCTGATTCCCCCTACACCACCGGCGATTCCGGGCCTCGACATCGCTGCCGTCTACCGGCCGGCCGGCAGCGGCGACGAGGTCGGCGGCGACTTCTACGACATCTTCCAGATCGGTGAGGACGACTGGGTGGTCGCGCTCGGCGACGTGCGCGGCAAGGGTGTGGAGGCCGCGGTGGTGACGGCGCTGGCCCGTCACACGCTGCGCGCCGTGAGCTTCGGGATGACCAGCCCGTCGCAGGCGCTGCTGGCCTTCAACGACGCGCTGCTGGCTCATGAGAGCGACCGCTTCTGCACCGTGCTGCTGCTGCGTCTGCACGCTGACGCCGGCGGATGGTCGGCCACGCTGAGCGCGGGTGGCCACCCGCTCCCGCTGCTGCGCTCCGAAGCTGGCACCCCGGTGGCGTTCGGTGAGCCGGGGATGGTGCTCGGGCTGTTTCCCGAGCCCGCTCTGCACGATGCGTCGGTACGGCTGCAACCAGGGGACACCCTGGTGCTCTACACCGATGGGGTCACCGAGGGGCGCCATGGCCGCGAGTTCTTCGGCGACGCTGCATTGGAGGCGTGCGTGGCGCGGCCGTCCGGAAGCGCGCAGCGCCTGGTCGACCAGATCCTCGGCGAGGTGATGTCGTTCCAGGACGGGAATCCGAGCGACGACATCGCGGTGGTCGCGGTCAGGCTTCCCGTTTAGTCAGCGGCTGCGCTGAGTTCGGTCAGTTCGGCCTGCGCATCCTCCACGGCGCGACTCGCGTCAGCTTCGGCCGTCCTGGCCCTGTCACGTGCCGACTTCGCCTTCTTGCGTTCGCTCTCCGCCTGCTGCACCGCGGCTTTCGCCTCCGCGACGGCAGCCTCCGCGCGCTCCAATCCGTTCTCGGCGTGCTCGAGCGCGCTCGAGGCCTGGCGCTGCGCCGTCCGCGCCTCGCGCACCGCCGCCTGGGCTTTTTCGAGCTGGGCGCGTCGCCGGCGTTCCTTGAGCTCGTCGCGTGGGGGCGTGCGCGGAACGGCCTTGGCCGCCGGCCTCGGCGCGGCGCCCTCGAGGGCTGCGGCGAATCCGACGTGTTCGAGGGCCACTGAAAGCTGCCCGGCCGCCAGCTGGTCGGCGAGATCCTCATCGGCGAGCGCGGCGCGCAACGTGGACTCGAGCCCGCGCTCGGTCGCCTCTGAAAGGGGATGACCCGCCGACTTCGCCAGCGCCCGGCCCTGCGCGACGAGTGCTGTGATGACCCGATTCTGCTGCTGGGAAAGGCTTTTCAGCTGCTCGCGTTCCAGCGTGGCCGTGGCCTCGCGCAGGCCCACGCCGAGCTCGCGAAGGCCGGCGACCTCGTCGGGATGCTGACGCACGAGCTGGTTCGCGATCCAGGCGGCAGCGGTTGGCTTGGGCAGCGCTTTGACGCGGGCGGCGAGCTCGCGGTCGCCGCCGGCCCGGGCGCGCTTCTCGGCGTCCGAGCGGGCCGCGACGAAGTCGCCGGGGTCGAGCCCGTAGAGCTCGGCGGCAGTACTTTCCAGGTCCACGCCCGCCTCTGCCCTTTCCCTAGCTCGGGACCAAGGTCCCGACGGCGTTGGCGGGCACGCTACCTGGCTCTCGTCCGGCGCCGGCGCCATCGGTGCTGGTCCAGTGCCCCGCGATGGCCCTCGGCGGGCTCGTTGAGGGGTCCTGAACCGGCGGGCACGAGGTCCCGAGCAGGGGGACGTTTGCCACCCGTCGCGGCGCTGCCAATGCCCCTAGCGTCGGAATTGACGCATTTCACACCCCTCGGCGGACGGAGCAATCGGGCATGACCGGACCGCCCCGTGACGTGACACCGCTGCCCGACCTGCTCCACCGCCACCTCGGTGCGGCCCCCGTGCAGCAGCGCCGTCCCGTCTATCTGGATCTGCTCCCACCCTGCAATTCCGGCTGCCCTGCCGGCGAGAACATCCAGGCGTGGCTGGCTCTGGCCATGGCCGGCGAGCACGAGCAGGCGTGGCGTGAGCTGACCAAGGACAACCCGCTGCCGGCAATCCACGGGCGGGTTTGCTACCACCCGTGCGAATCGGTCTGCAACCGCGCGAACCTCGACAGCGCCGTCTCGATCCATTCGGTCGAGCGTTTCCTCGGCGACCTCGCCATCGAAAGTGGCTGGGCCTTCGACGCGGCACCGCAGCCGAGCGGCAAGCGGGTCCTCGTCATCGGCGCCGGACCGAGCGGGCTGTCTGCCGCGTATCACCTGGCCCGGTTCGGACACGAGGTCGAGATCCGCGATTCGGGCAGCGAACCCGGCGGCATGATGCGCTACGGGATCCCCTCCTACCGGATGCCTCGTGACGTTCTCGACTCCGAGATCGCCCGCATCGCCGCGCTGGGCGTTCGCATCGTGTGCGATCACCGGGTCGAGGACCTCGAGGCGGAAAAGCGCGAGGGCGGCTTCGACGCGGTGTTCGTGGCCGTCGGCGCGCATCTGTCCAAGCGGGTCGATGTGCCCTCGCGCGATGCCGGGCCGATTCTTGATGCGGTCAGCTTCTTGCGCGAGGTGGCGTCAGGCACGGCGCCGCAGATCGGCAAGCGGGTCGCCGTCTATGGCGGCGGCAATACGGCGATGGACGCGGCGCGGGTCGCTCGCCGGCTCGGCGCCGATCAGACGGTGATCGTGTATCGCCGAACGCGCGAGCAGATGCCGGCCCACGAGCAGGAAGCCGCTGACGCCGAGAGCGAAGGTGTGCGTATCAACTGGCTGCGCACGATCACCGCCTTCGACGGCCCGCAGCTTCAGGTCGAGGAGATGGAACTCGACGAGTCGGGCTTCCCGCAGCCGACCGGACGGATGGAGACGCTGGCCGCCGACACGGTCATCCTCGCGCTCGGTCAGGACAGCGACACCGGATTCCTCAAGGCACTGGACGGGGTCGAGGTGGCGCGCGACGGCGTCGTGAAAGTCTCCGCGGCGATGATGACCGGTCGTGCGGGCGTCTTTGCCGGCGGCGACATGGTGCCCAGCGAGCGCACCGTCACAGTGGGCGTCGGCCATGGCAAGAAGGCCGCTCGTCACATCGATGCGTGGCTGCAGGGCCGGCCGGTCGTCGCCAAACCCCAGCATCAGGTGGCGACGTTCGACAAGCTGCACCTCTGGTATTTCGGCGACGCGAGCGTGCGTAAGCAGCCCGAGCTCGCCCTGCAGGACCGCGTGCAGGGCTTCGCCGAGGTGGTCGGCGGGCTCTCCGCGGCGGCCGCCACGTTCGAGGCCGGCCGGTGCCTGTCCTGCGGCAATTGCTTCGAGTGCGACGGCTGTCTCGGCGCCTGCCCGGAGGATGCCGTCATCAAGCTCGGCAAGGGCCATCGCTACCAGTTCGACTACGACCGCTGCACCGGCTGCGGCGCCTGCCATGACCAGTGCCCGGTCCATGCCATCGAGATGCGTCCGCAGGAGCAGTTGTGACCCGAACAACCGTGGATGGCAACGAAGCTGCCGTCTCAGTCGCGTACCGGCTCAACGAGGTGTGCTGCATCTACCCGATCACGCCGTCCTCACCGATGGCGGAGCTGGCGGACGAGTGGTCGAGCCAGGGCCGGCCCAACGTCTGGGGCTCGGTGCCCTCGGTCATCGAGATGCAGAGCGAAGGCGGGGCCGCCGGCGCCCTGCACGGATCGCTTCAGAGCGGGGCGCTCGCGACGACGTTCACCGCGTCGCAGGGCCTGCTGCTGATGATCCCCAACATGTACAAGATCGCCGGTGAGCTCACCTCCGCCGTGATTCACGTCGCCGCGAGATCCCTTGCGGCGCAGGGACTTTCCATCTTCGGCGATCACTCCGACGTGATGGCCGTCCGCCAGACCGGCTTCGCCCTGCTGGCCGCCGCTTCGGTCCAGGAGGCGCACGACCTCGCGCTCGTCGCCCAGGCGGCGACGCTGCGCACCCGGGTGCCGTTCGTGCACTTCTTCGACGGCTTCCGCACCTCTCACGAGCTGAACACCATCGAGCTCCTGGCCGACGACGACCTGCGCGCGCTGGTGCCCGAAGAGCTCGTGCAGGCCCACCGCGGCCGGGCGCTCTCCCCCGAGCGGCCCTTCATCCGCGGTACGGCCCAGAATCCCGACGTCTACTTCCAGGCGCGCGAGACCGTCAACCCGTTCTACGCCAGAACCCCTGCCATTGTTCAGGATCTGATGACGACGCTGGGGGAGCGGACCGGCCGCCGGCTGAACATCGTCGACTATGTCGGGCATCCCGAAGCCGAGCGGGTTCTCGTGGCGATGGGCTCCGGGGCGGAGACGATCGCCGAGACGGTCCATGCGCTCGTGGAGCGAGGCGAGAAGGTCGGCCTGGTGATCGTGCGCCTGTACCGGCCCTTCCCCACGCGGGCGCTGCTCGACGCGCTCCCGGCCTCGGTCACGAGCCTCGGCGTGCTGGATCGGACCAAGGAGCCCGGCTCGATCGGCGAGCCGCTCTACCTCGACGTGGTGGCTGCTCTGACCGAGGCGGTCGCCGATGGTGAGCGCGCGATGCCCCGGGTGTGCGGCGGCCGCTATGGCCTGTCGTCCAAGGAGTTCACACCCGCGATGGTCGCCGGTGTGTTCGCCGAGCTCTCGCGGGAAAAGCCCCGGCGGCGCTTCACGATCGGCATCGACGACGACGTCTCCGGCTCGAGCCTGACCTACGACCCCGCGTTCGACATCGAGGCCGCTGACACGGTGCGCGCGGTGTTCTTCGGGCTCGGCTCCGACGGCACGGTCGGCGCGAACAAGAACACCATCAAGATCCTTGGCGGAGAGCCTGATCTGCACGCGCAGGGCTACTTCGTCTACGACTCGAAGAAGTCCGGATCGCAGACCGTCTCGCACTTGCGCTTCGGTCCCCGGCCGATCCACGCCGCCTACCTGGTGTCGCAGGCCAGCTTCATCGGCTGCCACCAGATCGACCTGCTCGACCAGCTCGACGTGCTGGGGCGGGCAGCACGCGGCGCGACCCTGCTCCTGAACTGCCGCTACTCGCCGGATGTCGTGTGGGACGCGCTCTCCCGGCCGGTGCAGGAGCAGATCCTGGCCAAGGACATCGACGTCTACGCAATCGACGCCGGCCGCATCGCGCGCGAGGCAGGCCTCGCCGGTCGCACGAACACCGTGCTGCAGACGTGCTTTTTCGCCATCTCCGGCGTGCTCCCGCCCGAGCAGGCGATAGCCCGGATCAAGGAGTCGATCACCAAGACCTACGGCAAGCGCGGCGCCGATGTCGTGACGCGCAACCAGGAAGCCGTCGACCGCACGCTGGAAGCGCTGCACCGCATCAAGGTGCCCGATCAGGTGACGGCGACCCGCGAGCTTCCGCTCGTCGTCCCGGCGCATGCTCCCGCGTTCGTCCAGCAGGTCACCGCCGAGATGATGGCCGGCCGCGGTGACGCGTTGCCGGTCAGCGCCCTTCCGGTGGACGGCACCTACCCCGCCGGCACGGCCGCCTACGAGAAGCGCAACGTCTCCGAACTCGTCGCGGTGTGGGACGCCGACGAGTGCATCCAGTGCGGCAATTGCAGCTTCGTCTGCCCGCACAGCGTCATCCGTTCCAAGTACTACGACGGCGCGAAACTCGCTGGTGCGCCGGCTGATTTCGCCTCGGCGCCGCTCGACGCCGCCGGGCTCCCGGACGCGCGCTACACCCTTGCCGTCTACGTGGAGGACTGCACCGGCTGCGGGTTGTGCGTCGAGGCCTGCCCGGTCGTCGTGCCCGCAGCTTCGGGGGGCAGCTCGGGTGCGACAGCGCCGACCAAGGCCATCAACCTCGGTGCACGCGAACCGCTCGTCGAGGCCGAACGCAAGAACATCGAGTTCTTCGAGACGCTCCCGGTGAACGACCGCGCGTGGGTCGACTTCGGTACGGTGCGCGGTACCCAGTTCTTGGAACCGCTCTTCGAGTTCTCCGGCGCGTGCGCCGGTTGCGGCGAAACCCCTTACGTGAAGCTGCTTTCGCAGCTGTTCGGTGACCGGCTGATGGTCGCCAACGCGACCGGCTGCTCGTCCATTTACGGTGGCAACCTGCCCACGACGCCTTGGACCAGCAACGCCGAGGGGCGCGGTCCCGCGTGGTCGAACTCTCTCTTCGAGGACAACGCGGAATTCGGGCTGGGCTTCCGGCTGGCTGCTGACGGCCACGTCGAGCTCGCTCGCCGCCGCCTGACCGAGCTGCGCGGCGTCATCGGCGGCGATCTCGCCGACGAGATCCTGAACGCCTCGCAGGTCCAGGAGTCGCAGCTGCGGGCCCAGCGCGATCGCGTCGCCGAGCTCAAGCGACGGCTGGCCGGCATCGACGGTCCGGCCGCGGCTGACCTCGCGAGCGTCGTCGACCATCTGGTGCGCCGCAGCGTGTGGATCGTCGGCGGCGACGGCTGGGCGTACGACATCGGCTCGGGCGGCCTCGACCACGTGCTCGCGACGGGCCGCAACGTGAACGTGCTGGTGCTCGACACCGAGGTCTACTCCAACACGGGCGGCCAGTCCTCGAAGTCGACGCCGCTCGGCGCGGTGGCCAAATTCGCCAACGCCGGCAAGTCCGTCGCCAAGAAAGACGTGGCGTTGCAGGCGATGGCGTACGGCAACGTCTACGTCGCCCGCGTGGCCATGGGTGCCGATCCGCAGCAGACGCTGCACGCCTTCCGCGAGGCCGAGGCTTACGACGGACCGTCGATCATCATCGCCTACAGCCACTGCATCGCCCATGGCATCGAGATGAACTCGGGTCTCGACCAGCAGTACCGCGCCGTCGCGAGTGGGCATTGGCCACTGGTGCGCTACGACCCGCTGGTGCGCGCGGCCGGCGAGAACCCGTTCCTGCTCGACTCACCGCGGCCGCGGATTGCGCTGGCTGACTACCGCTACCGCGAGCTGCGCTACCGCTCGCTCTCCAACACCGATCCGGAGGAGTCCGAGCGGCTGCTCGGACTCGCTGAGCAAGAGGTGGCCCGGCGCTGGGATGTCTATGAGGACATGGCGTCCCGCACCGCGGCGGACTTTCCCGAGGACTCCCGAAAGGTGACCTGATGGAGCTCACGACGGCGTATCTCGGTCTGCAGCTCCGTAACCCGCTCGTCGCGTCGTCGTCGCCGCTTTCGCGCAGCGTCGAGGGCGTCCGCCGGCTCGCGGGTGGGGGAGTGGGCGCCGTCGTCCTCTACTCGCTCTTCGAGGAGCAATTGCGGCGGGAGGCGGAGCGCAACGCCTCGCTGGCGGATGCAGGAACGGAGAGCTTCGGGGAGTCGCTCTCCTATTTCCCGGCGGCGGCAGAAGAGGATCCGGGTCCGCGTCGCTACCTGAGCCTGCTCGAGCGGGCCGTGCGCGCCGTCGACGTGCCGGTGATCGCCAGCCTGAACGGGGTCACCCCCGGCAGTTGGGCGGGATACGCGCAGGCGATGCAGGACGCGGGTGCCAGCGCGATAGAGCTCAACATCTACTATTTGCCGGCAGATCCGCGGATTTCCGGTCGCGAGGTGGAGCGTCGCTACCTCGACGTGCTCCAGGCGGTGAAGGCCGCGACATCGGTTCCCATCGCCGTCAAGTTGAGTCCGCACTTCAGCTCGACGGGGGAGATGGCGATTCTGCTTGATGACGCCGGCGCCGACGGGCTGGTGCTGTTCAACCGGTTCATCCAGCGCGACATCGACTGCGAGAAGGTCACGCTGGTCGCCGACGTCAGCCTGTCCCGCTCTGCTGAAGCGCGATTGCCTCGCACCTGGATCTCTTTGCTGTACGGGCGAATCCGGGCCTCGCTGGCAGCGACGACGGGAGTGGAAGACGCCGCTGACGTCGTCAAGTATCTGCTGGCCGGCGCCGATGTGGTGATGACGACGTCGGCGCTGCTACGGCACGGGCCCGGAACATGCGGGTCAGCTGCTCGACGGGCTCTCGGAATGGATGCTCCGCAAGGGCTTTGCCTGCGTCGGCGACTTCCGTGGACTGCTCGCCGCCCCCCGCGGTGCCGAGCAAGCGGGCCAGGAGCGCGTCGACTACGTGAGCGCCATGACTCAGGCCAACGACGGCGCTTACGGAACCTGGTCCGGCGGCTGAGCCCCGAAAAGGTCGCTCAGGATCTCATCGAGTATTCCGGCAGTGCGCTCGCGGATGACGTCGTCGGCGTTTTCGAGGTAGTCGTCAGCCACGATCACGAGCGGGATGTCGGGCAGCCCGTGAATACGCGCGAGCGTGCGCGCCGCCGAGGCGAACGGTGCCGTGACGAACGTGACGGTGGGGATCCCCAGCTCTTCGAGCCGTACCGAGTCGAGCAAACTGCCCGACGTGCAGGAGCCTCATTTGGCCAGACCGTTGATGACCCCCTCGTATTCCAGGAACTGGGCGAGCATGTCGGGCTCGGCCGGGCGGGAGAGCACCGGCTTGATCTCGCGGTGGACCTCGATCGGGCCGAGCCGCTCGCGTAACGACGCCTCGAGCACGCGGGTGTAGCCCGGAAAGTGCGGGCCGGTCAGGTGCTCGCCCTCGTTGCTGAGGAAGCCGATGCGCCGCACACCGCCGGGCCCACGGACGGTCCAGCGGCGCGGCGCCAGCCGGCGGTCGACGACGAGTGCCTTCCCCCGCGGATCGATCAGCTGCATCAGGAGATCTCCTTGCCTGTGAGCGGTTCGGGAAGCGCTCGGGTGACGGCGAATCCTCCGAGGTTGCCCCACGACGGAAAGACCGCGGAAGAAGGGATGCTGTCGGCGCCCGTCACGATCACGTGGATGTCGCCCGGTGACCAGGTCACCGGTACGCGGGTCTCCGGATCGCTCTGATCCACCCACTCGGGCCACCATTCGTAGCGCGAGGCAGCGTCGACGGCGGGAGTTCCGTCGACCTTCAGCCGGATGTCGCCGAGCCGCCGGCGGGCAGCCTGCCACAGATGCGCCTGGATGCTCTCGCGATTCCACCCCTGCTCGGCGAGGGTGCGGGCCATCGAGGGGGTGAACGCCACCAGGAGCTCGCCCATGGTGTGGGTGTTGTTGTTGCCCCGGGTGCACATCTGCTCGGCGACGGTGGAGAGCCATTGCTCGCCGATGCGGGGATTGTCGGAGGTGGAGAATCCCCACGGGTTGGTGATCTGCGGTGCCTCGCAGGCGAAGACCGTCACGGCGCCGTGCGGGGCCGGTATCCCACGCGCGTCGTGCAACGCCGGCCAGGGGGTTGCCGGGCTCTCGGCGACGCAGTAGCTGAGCCGGCCGGGATGGCCGAAGATCTCCTGCACCGGTTCGCGCGGGCGGCCACCGCCGACGTTCCAGATGACGAGCTTGACGGCCCGGCCGATCGCCACGTTGGCCCGCACCCCGCCGCCGCTCATCACCGACTCGGCCGTCGCCATGCCGAGGCGCTGCACGGCGGCGCCGGAGACGATGACCAGCGGCCAGCACGGGTGGGTCGTGGCGACGACCCCCGCCATGTTGAACCGCGGTTCCTGCATGGCTTCCAGGGCTGCCAGCACGACCGGTAGATGCTCGGGCAGGCAGCCCGCCATTGCCGCGTTCGCCGCCACATCGAGGACTGTCGCGCTGCGCCCGCTCGGCGGGATGACGCCGACCACGTCATCGGGTGCGCGGCCGCTGCCGGCGACCAATGCCTCGACGACCTCGCGGCTCGGCGGGAACGTCGGAAGTCCGTCGGTGAGCCCGAGCCGGTAGCTGAGTTCGGGCCAGTCAGCCGGATCGATCTCGGCCGGAAACGCTGGAGTCGAGGCCAGCCCGGCACTCCCGCTCATCGCGCGTCCACGTCCTCCTTGGTATCAGCCCGCCGCTGCGGGCTTCCAGCCGACCCGCTGCGCCTGGGCGGCCGCGGCAAGTTGAGAGCTCACGCCGAGCTTGGTGAGCACGCCCCGGATCTGGGTGCGCACCGTCGCCTCGGTGACGAACCACGCCGTCGCGATCGCCTCGCAAGCCTGCCCATCCATCAGCGCTGCCAGCACCTGCGACTCCCGGGCCGTCAGCATCTCGAAGGGGGCGAGTTCGTGGCGCTGCCGGGCTCTCCAGGTGCGTAGTTCCGTGAGCATGGCGTGACGTTCGCACTCGCCCATCAGAGGCCGGCCTGCCGAGACGTCGATGACCGCCTGAACCAACCGCTCATACGGCGTGCTCTTGGGCAGGATGCCGACGGCGCCGTGCTCGAGACAGCTGGCCAGCCGGGGCCGGTCGCCGGTTCCGCTCACGACCACGACGCGCGCACCGCGCTCGCTCAGAGGGCGTACCAATGCGAGACCGTCGCCGACGCTTCCGCCGAGATCGAGGTCGAGCAGCACGGTGCGGGCGGCGGCGCGGTCGAAGGCTTCGAGGATGCCGGCGGCGGAGTCCAGCGCCGCGACCGTGACGGCAAAACCCTCAGCTTCCAGCGCGAGCGACAGGCTCTGAGCGAGCAGCTGGTGGTCCTCGATGATCAGGATGGAGCCCACGGCGGTCGCGGCCGCATCGGCGGTCAGCGTCACCGCTGCCCTCCTTCGCGACGCGTGGGCGCGAGGTGAAGATCGTCGCCGGGCTTGGCCGTCGGCTGCACCGGGACACAGGGCATGACACCGGCCAGCTTGACGAACCGGTCGATGGCGATCGGCGTCGAGCGGGCGGCAGGCAGGTCGAGGACGAAGCAGGCACCGCCGGCGGCACCGGGACGCAGCTTCAGGGAGCCGTGCTGCTCCGCCATGAGCCGGCGGCTGACGAAAAGGCCGAGCCCGGTTCCGTCGACGCCATGTGACGTGCTCCCGCGAATGCCGCGTTCGAAGACCGCTGCCCGCTCTCGCTCGGGAATGCCGGGTCCGCTGTCCTCGACCTGCAGGGCCACCCGTCCGTCGCGCTCACTCGCGTGAACGGTCACCACGCTTCCGGGCGCGTAGCGGCGGGCGTTGACGAGCAGATTCTGGACGACCGCGGCGGTGTCGACGGGGCGGCCGTGTACCGCCAGATCGCCGACGTGCAAAAGGATTTCCGACCCGTGGCTTGATTCGGTCGCGACGAGCGGACCCAGCAGATCGCGTAGCCGGAAATCGCTGAGCGGATGGCTGATCGTCGGGTCGACCAGGCCCTCGAGCCGGCCGAGCTCCTTGGTGAGAGCGTCCTCGAGGGTGGCCTTGGTGCGCGCGTCCAGCCGGGCGGCGTAGCGGTGCAACGTGCCGTTGGCGCTCCGGATGGCCGCGAGCGCCGAGCGCACGTCGTGCAGGTGCTCTTGCTGACGGTCCCGCTCACCCGCGATGCGGTCTTCACTGGCTTGCAGGTCCACCGAAAGCCGCAGCAGGCTGCGGTCCTGATGGCTGAGCACGTCGATCAGACCCTTGCCGGAGCCGGCCAGCGCGACTCCCGCGGCGACGAGCATGAGCGTGCCGGCCGGGAACATCCACGTCTTCGGTTCGAGCACGCTTGCCAAGCGCAGCACTTCCTGGGCGGCAATCACCAGCATCGCGCAGCCCGGCCACGAGCCGAGCCGGCCGCGACCGGCCAGCAGGGCGAACCAGCCGCCGACCGCCGTCCAGGCGAGCGTGACGGTGACCTCGACCGTGAGGTAGAGAACCGTCCGGCCGCCATCGCCGACCGCCGCCAGGATCACGACGAAAAGCACGTAGAGCCCGGCCGAGATCGCTGCCGCTTCTGCCAGCAGCCGTCCCGGACGCAGGCGTGAGACGACCTGCGGGCTGTAGGCCGTACGCGCGGCCAGGGTCAGTGCGCCGAGGGCGATGGCCGCGCGTGCCAGCGGAGCCGTCAGAGCCGGATCGTGGCCGTCCGCCAGCAGCACGCCGACAAGCGGGAGCGGCGCCGTCAGGATGCCGAACAGCGCGAAACACCCGCCGATGTAGGCCGATCGGGCGTAACCGAGCAGGCGCCATCCCACCAGACACAGCAGCCCGGTACAGGCGAACAGGCAGCTCGCCAGTACCTCGGTACCGGTGAACAGCTCGGGCGGGAGCGTGCGATCGCCGATGTAGGCGGCGAGCAGCGGCAGGCCGAGCGCAACGGCTGCAACGACGTTGCCCGCCAGCAGGAGTTTCGGGATGCTGCACGAAATAGACAGATTCGGAGAACGCCGTCGCCGATCGGCCCCGTGATAGGAGCCGCCACGTCGAAATTCCGCGAGCACAATCCGAATGTAGGCAGTCCGGAACGCCCTGAATAGCCTTCCGGAGAAATTGCTTTCTTTCCATAATTAGCTACCGCCGAAGCGGTGAACGGGCCTGCCGCTGAACGGGTGACGGCTACTGGACGGGCGCCGCCATCAAGGAGTCGGCGGCGACCATCGGGGTGACCCGCGGGGCCCGCGGACCCCACCGGGCCCGCAGTGCTCGAGGGGAGCGCTCGCCTGCAGGTGCTTCCGGCGTGGCCGGAAAGCAGAGTCCCCAGAGCACGATGAGGGCGAGCACAGCGGCGATGACGGATCCGACTCCGGCGGGTTGTTGCAGGTAGACGACCACATAGCCGGCCAATGGGATTCCGGTGATGACGGTGCCGCGCACCTGGTCGGGCCTGATGTCCCAGACGTCGGGGGTGGCGTTGCCGTCGCCCTTGGTGTGGATGAGGCCGGTCGTAGTGATGCCGGTGATCCGGTGCGTGACCACGTCGTTGGTGTAGGGCGAATGGCGGAAGGTGATGACCTCTCCGGCTTGGTAGCCACCGTGGGCCGGAGCATCAATGACCAGGGAGCCCGGTTTGTACGTCGGCGTCATCGAACCCGTGTGGACGACATAAGCGCGATGCCCCGTCGCAAAGAACCACACCACAGCGCCGGCCGTCGCAGCGAATACCACGACGATCATTGCCACGCTGATTCTGCGCGCAATCCGCACGGAAATGTCCTTCCGAGAATATGTCGTCAATGAGGGAGGTGGCGGGCAGCCCCCCGGCTGCCCGCCACCCATGGGTGGATCAGGAAAGGGCGACGTTCGGGTCGTCCGGACGGACGCCGTGCTGGGTTGCGACGATCTTGTACTGGGCGACGGGCGCCAGAGCGGCCGCCTGGCCGTTCTCGAGCAGCGGGGTGAAACCGAAGGTGATGGTCGCCGAGTCGAGCTGGCCGGGAGCCATCGCACTGCTGAGCAGGATCGCGTTCTTCGGAGCGCAGTACGGAATCAGGTCGCTGGTCGTGGCGGCCTGCTGGTTGCTGCCTCCGTGACCGTTGGCGTCGATCGAGCAGACGCTGGGGTCGCCGGCCCGCGGGTTGCTCAGGTTGTAGGACGTGAAACTGCCCGCGGGGGCATCGATGGCGAGGTGGCCGTAGCGGCCGAGACCACCGTGGACGGCGTCATCCGGGCTGCCGGTGAAGGCCTCCGAGGGGTTGCCGCCCGGGTTGGAGCCACCGGTCGTGGGGAAGACGAGCCAGATGTCTTCGCTGCCGGTTCCGGTCGACTGGTAGGAGATCTGCTGGGTCTGGTACTCGCCCGGCAGCAGGTTGGTGAAGTTCAGCTGCCCGTCGCCGGGAGCGATGTTCACCTTGACCGCACCGGTCGACGCGTTGATCGCGCCGTTGTGCGAGTCGCTGAAGTACGCGCCCGTGCCGGTGGCGGCGAAGCCGACCAGCGCAGCCGAGGCGCCCAGCGCGCCGACGAAGCCCGCGACGCGGACTGCCCGTGATTTCCTCATGAAGTACCCCCGAGATCGACGCCCGCACCCTGACGGCGGGTCATGACCAAATGGTCGCGAGCGGGGGAGCGTCCGGCATCGTCGAAATTGATGAGCCTGCGGGCGAACGGGGGTGCGCCGCAGGCTAGGTGCAGGCGAGATCCGCGAGGTACGCGCCGGCGATCGCGTACGCGATTGCCGCGGAGCACAACGGGTCGAAGTCCGCCCGTCCGTGCCCGACGAGCGGGACGAGCTCGTGGTGCACCATCGAGCTTGCGCGCAGCCATTGGCTGAAGGCGGCGCCGTCGACGTTGTCGGCGGGGGCGCGAACGAGTTGCTGCCGAAGCGCCAGCAGCTTGGGCTCTCGGGCCGCGAGTTCATCGAATGCCTGGCCGGCCGGCAGCGCGCTCACGCGTTCGAGGAGGTCGAATCGGGCAAGCTGAGCCGGCTCCGCGGCGGCCACCGGTTGCCCACTCGCCGCGGCGCTCAGCAACCGTACGGCCCGATGGCGCCAGCGGCTTTCCAGGTGCTCGCCGTTCACCCGGAACAGCTGCGCGGCCTCGGCGAGCGGTCGGCGCCAATGCCGGCTTTCGTGGGCAAGCAGGCGCAGTTCGGCAGCGGCCTGATCGTCCTCACGACTACTTCGGGCGAGCGTCTCCGCGAGCTCGGCGATCCGTGTCGCGTGCGCGGTGATCACGGCGAGCCTGGGGAATGCCGGGCCCTCTGAAAAGAGGTCGGTCTGCGGGTGCACGAGGCGGCTACTTCAGGCCGATCGTGCGCAACGTCGGGTTCTCGAAGAAGTCGTTGTTGACGCCGACCCACTTGCCGGCGTTGAAGGCCCGGTACTCGGTGCGGTACCAGAGCGGGATCAGCGCGAGGTCCTGGCCGATGGCGATCTGCTCCGCGCCGCGGTAGTCCGCCGCACGTTCGGCAGCGACAGGCTCCGCGAGGCCGGCCGCAAGCAAGCGGTCGACCTGAGGATTGCTGTAGGCGCTGAAGTTGTCGCCCGGGTTGTCCGCGGGCTGGGTACCGAGCAGCGGCGAGAGGAAATCCCATGACGTCGGGTAGTCGGCGATCCAGCCGTCGCGAAACAGCCCTGACGCCTTGGGATCCGCCTCGTTCTGCAGCGACTCCTTGAACGGCTCGGGCTTGAGATCGACCTTCCATCCGAGGACCGTGTTCAACTCGCCGCCGATCGCCTGGATCCAGCCCTCGACACCGCCGCCGGTGCTGTAAGTGATGCTCACCTTGCTGCCGGGAGGTAGACCCGCCTTCAAAGCGGCGGCCCGCGCCTTCACCGGGTCCTGCTTCGCGCACGAGCCACAGACGCCGGGCTGATACGTGCCTTGTGCGGCGAATGCGGGCGACACGAGCGACGTCGCTACGGTCACCGAATTCTTCAATACGCCGTTGACGATGGCGTTGCGGTCGATGGCGTAGGAGACGGCCTGCCGCGCCGCCACTGAGTTGAGGGGAGCGTTCCGCACGTTGGTCAACAGGTAGTTCACGCCCCACGACGGGTACTTGATGAACCCGGACGCGTCACGCGAGGTGCGGTAGTAGCGGTTCGCCGCGGCCTGCAGGTCATCCGGCATCACGCGGGCATAGTCGAAGGAACCGGCCAAAAGACCGGCGTACTCGAAGTGCGAGTCACTGGCGTAGATGGTGAGATCGACCTTGGCCAGCAAGGGCTCGGGCCCGTCGGTGTAGTGCGGGTTGCGTACCAACGTGATGCTCTTGTCGTGCTGCCACGGCGCGGCCATCATGAACGGCCCGTTGCCGATGGGCATGTCGTTGTAGGTCGTGTTGCTCGCGGCGCCGGCCTCGGGCGGGACCGGGCTGAAAACCGGCTGGGTGGTCTTCAGGTCGAACTCGCAGTCGGGAGCCGTGAGCTTGACGGACAGGCGCAGCCCGTTCGCCGTCACACCGGTGAACGCGCCTGCCTTGTTGGACTGCAACGCATCGAATCCCGCGATGCCGGCCATGTGGTAGGCCTCATCCGACGCGGCCTTGCCGATGGCGGCACGGGTCATGCCGCGACGGATGGATTCCGCGTCGACGACCTCACCGTCGGAGAAGCGCTGGCCCGCTTTCAGATCGAACGTCCACTGGGTGCAGTTCGCGTTGCGCGAGTAGTCGGCGGCGAGCTGCTTCTGCACCTTCCCCGAAGGGTCGACAGTGAGCAGCGTGTCGAAGATGTTCTTGGTGACGAGCTGGCCCTCGGACTCCTGAGCGTTGAACGGGTCGATGGCGACGGGCTCGCCGATCGCCATGCGGAAGGTGCCGCCGGATTTCCCGGCCCGGTCGTCGCGGGTGGTCGCCGGCAGCGTCTGCAGATTCACGCCATGGTGGGCGCCGGCACGGCTGGTGGCGCTGTTGGCGCCGGCGCAGGAAACGGCGGTGGACGCGACGGCAAGGATGAGAACGGCGAGTGCCGGCTTCCGGACTGCTGGCACGGGATCCTCCTAGGCCGCGCGGGCAGGACGGCGCGCACGAATTCCCTTTCGATATCGGGTGAACCGTCGCGGCAATCAACGGATGCGGGACCATCGACTACTCCTTCCGAGCCACCATCCCGGCCCGGAAGGACCTTCTGCTCACCCCAGCGGCGGATGCGAGCTCCAAAACGCCGTTGCGATGCGGCAGAATGCCGTTATCGGCGCGATCGGCCGTCCTTGGCGCCCATCGCTGTGCCTGCCCGGAGGTGCGAAGTGGTTCTGTCCGAGCCCACATCGGTCGTTGTCGGCATCATCTATCCGACAGACTGGGAGACGCGCCCGCGCGAGCTGCTGGAGGCCGATCTGCAGCAGCTGGCGGCTCTCGATCCGCGCATCGAGGTGCTCGAAGCGCGTTACCTGGAGACCTCGGAGCTGCGAGGGCAGCGCGGCGCCGATCCGAGGCTCGACCTGCGCCATCTGGCGCCCGAGCTGACACCCGAGCAGCGGGAGGCCTTCGCGCGGGTCGAAGTCGTGGTCGCGATGGACCTCCCGTTCGACGTGGGAGATCTCGCGCCGCGGCTGCGCTGGGTGCAGGGGATGGGTGCCGGGGTCAGCCAGCTGGCGTCGGCGGGTCTTGCCGACGCCGGGATCCGGCTGACGACGGCCGCCGGGGTCAACGCGGTATCGATCAGTGAGTTCGTCATCGCCCGGTTGCTGCAGATGTGGAAGCGGTTGCCCGAGATCGACGCGAAGGCGTCCGCGCATGACTGGCAGGCCACGTACGGCCGCGAGGTCGCCGGCCTCACGCTCGGCGTCGCCGGGTTGGGCGCGATCGGTCGCGAGGTGGCCCGTCGCGGGCGGGCTCTGGGCATGAACGTTCTTGCCCAGCGACGCTCGGCGCGTCCGGGCGATGTCGACCCTGATGTCGACGAGCTCTTCGGTCCGGGCGGCTTGCCGGAAGTCCTGCGGCGCAGCGACGCGGTGGTTGCCGCACTGCCCGAAACCGCTGACACCGTCGACCTTTTCGACGCGAAGCTCTTCGCCGAGATGCGGCCCGGCTCGCTCTTCGTCAACGTGGGGCGGGGGAGTGCGGTCGTGGAGACGGCGCTCATCGAGGCGCTCCAGTCGGGGCATCTCGCCGGAGCGGCGATCGACGTCGCCCGTACCGAGCCGTTGCCGCCCGACTCGCCGCTGTGGGAGGCGCCGAACCTGCTCATCTCGCCGCACAGCGCGACGGCGCCGGCGAAGTTCTGGTCGAACCTGCACGAACTTTTCAGGGACAACCTCGGGCGCTACTTGCGGGGGGAGCGCTTGCGCAACGAGGTCGACGCCCGGGTCGGCGGCTGACGTGTCGGCCGACGTGGCCGGCGGCGGCCCCGCCGTTGCTCGCGCCGTCGCCCGCTCGATGTCGGGCCGGGTGGCGGCCGCGACCCACGAGGTCGAGCAACTGGTCGAGGCGACGTACCGGATCGTCTCGCGCGACGGTGCGGTTGATCCGCGGGTGCGCGACATCCTTCTGGAAGCGGGCCTGTCGACCCAGGTGTTCTACCGCCACTTCCGGTCCAAGGACGATCTGCTGCTGGTGTTGCTCGACGACGGTCGGCGCCGGCTGGCGGACTATCTGACCCATCGGATCGCCAAGGCGCGCACGCCGGCCGCCCGGCTGCGCGCGTGGATCGAGGGAATGCTCGCGCAGGCCTCCGACCCTGAAGCCGCCGCCCGTACCCGGCCGTTCCTCACCGGACTGCCGCGCCTGCGCGAGGCATTTCCCCGCGAACACGCGGAATCTGAGGCCGTGCTCGTCGGGTTGCTCGCCGCGGTCATCGAGGACGGGGCGGCGGTCGGGCTCATGGCGAGCGCCGACCCCTCGCGTGACGCCCAAGCGATCTACACGATGACGTTGGGGGCCATGGAGGCGCACCTTTTCGCCCGCACCGCGCCCACGCGCAGCGAGACGACGCATCTGGTCGAATTCGCCTTGCGGGCGCTGCGTCCCTGAGCGCCTGTGAGCGTCAGTCCTTGAGCTCGACGATGATCTCGTAGAACGGGACCTCGCCGACGTTGTGGGCTCGCTCGCGGCCGCCCTTGCCCGCGAAGATGACGAGCCCGTTGGCGACCTCGCCCTCGACGTAGCTCTCGCCGCCCCAGGGCCCGCCGGAGTCGGGCTCGAACTCGCCCGCGACCTTGTCGCCGTCGATCTGGATCATCACGTAGTCGTGCTTGTGCTCGTGGAGAGCCTCGCGCTGGCCGGGGGCCAGGCGCAGCTCCCAAACGCGTACGCGCTCGTTCTCGAACAGCAGCTTGGACCCGACGCGCTCGACACCCTGGGGAATGTCCAGCCCGGCAACGACCGGTGTTGTGGTCACTGTTTTTCCTCCTTCTTGACGAGCGTTTCGACGAGCAGCCGGCGCTGCAGCTGGCCGGTAGCCGGAGTGCGCGGCAGCGCGGTCACCACGTGCAGCGAGCGGGGATGCTTGAAGGCCGCCAGCCGCCCGCTGCACCAGGCGCGTGCTGCCTCCAGCGTCGGAGGCGCTGCACCCGGCTCAACGACCACCGCGGCACAGACCACCTCGCCCCAGGTGTCATCGGGCAAGCCGACGATGGCGATCTCAGCGACGCCGGGCAGACCTTGCAGCGCCGTCTCGACCTCCGTCGGCACCACTGATTCACCGCCGGTGCGGATGACATCGTGAGCCCGTCCGACGATGCTCAGATACCCCTCGTCATCGACCGCCGCGAGATCGCCGGTGCGATACCAGCCGTCCTGCAGAGCACGCGAGGTCGCCTCGGGATTGCCGTAGTAGCCGTCGAAAAGCAGCGGGCCGCGTACGCACAGCTCACCAGTGCCGGGGTCGATCCGCACCTCGGTCGCCTGGCTGGGTACCCCGCAGCTGCCGGGCTTGCGGAAGACGTCGTCGCCGGTCAGCGAGGCGACGTTACCCGCCTCGGTGGACCCGTAGAAGATGCGGATCCAGGCGTTGGGGCAGGCCTTGGCGATGGCCGAGAGCAAGGCGGGCGGAGTGGCCGACGTGCCGCTGTCGGCGAGGCGTATCGAGGTCAACTGGCCGCCCTCTTCGGCAAGGGTGTCGAGCACCCGTTGCCACACCGCGGGCATGGCGTTCAGCCGCGCGGCGTCATGCCGGCGCACCGCGGCGCAGATCGCCGGCCCATCCGGGCGCGGCAGATAGACGACCGTGTCGCGGGCCTGCCACTGCTGCAGCGAGATGGTCCACGCGCCCATGTGGAAGAGCGGGAAGATGCACACCATCGCGCCGCGCGGCTCCTCCTGGGAGCCAGGATGGCTGCGCAGATAGTTGACGCGGTGGGAGAGCATGACGCCCTTGGGCGGCCCGGTGCTGCCGGAGGTGAAGAACAGCACGTGGGTGTCGGACTCTTCGGCCGCGTCGGGGAAATGCCCGGCCTGCGGGGCGGCCTCGGCGGCGATCTCGTCGAGCGTCAGGATGTCGATCCCTGCTGTCGTCAGCTGCCCACCGGCGGGATTGTCGGGGTCGACGATCAGCAGCGAAGGGGCGGCCACCGAGAGCACCCGCAGCGCCTCGTCGGGGCCGAGGTTGGCCGGCAACGGGCAGTAGACGGCGCCGATGCGGGCAAGTGCGGCGAACAGTGGCACGACCTCGAGCCGGGTGCCCGTCCAGCACACCACGCGATCACCGCGCCCGATCCCGCGGCGCGAGAGCGCATGGGCGAGGGCATCCGCCTGCCGGTCGATCTCGGCGAAGGTCAGCGTCTGCTCACCGAGCGCCGCCGCGATGCGATGGGGGACGGCGCGCGCGGCGTTGCGGAAGACCGTGCCGATCGTCAGGCCTGACACCTCAGTCGGTCTCGACATCTTTGAGCACGCCCATCGCATGCACCGCCTGCACCCGGTCGGTCAGGTAGTCCGGCGCCTCGGTGGTCTCGATGAACCAGCCGGTGGGACACATGGTGAGGATCTCGACGAACGAGAACCCCAGTCCTTGCTGCTGAACCTGAAGGGCCCGCTGGATCATCTTCTTGGTGCGGTTGACGTTCACGTGGCTGTTGACCGCCCCGCGTGCGACGTAGGCGACACCTTCCAGCCCCGCGAGCAGATTGCTCATCAGGATCGGGTAGCCGTGTGCCTCGGCATTGCGGCCGTCGAGCGTGTTCTTGGTGCGCTGGCCGAGCACGGTGGTCGCGGTCATGTGGCCGCCGGTCTCGCCGAAAACCCCGTTGTTCAGCATGAAACAGGTGACCTGCTCGCCGCGGGCCGCCGCGTGGACGACCTCCTGCAGGCCCTCGTTGACCATGTCGCCGTCACCCTGGACGGTGAAGACCAGGAGGTCCGGCCGGGTGCGCTTGACGCCGGTGGCAAGCGACGGAGCGCGCCCGTGCAGCGCCTGCAGCACCTCGCAGTCCAGATTGTTGGAGAACGCGGTGTAGCAACCGATCCCGAAGACGGCGACGGCCTTGGCGATCGAGTCGGCCTCGGCGACGGCCTCGAGGATCGAGCGCATCGCGATCGGCTCGCCGCAGCCCGGGCACAGGTGATGGGCGCCGACCTCGATCAGGTCGGGGGTGAAGTCGTGGATGAGACGGGAGGCGCGCTCCGGAGGCTCGGCGGTCGGCAGGATCGGCAGCATGCGCCGCGGGGCCGCGGGAGGAGTGTCCGTCGTCATGCGGCTCCCCTTTCCTTCGATGCTGCAAGGACTTTTGCGATCCGATCGGCCAGCAGGCCGACCTCGAGGTCGGGCGCGATCCCGAAGCCGGAGCTGTCCATCGAGAGCCCGCCGATGAACGTGACGGGAGCGCGGCCGAGGACGGCCAGCCTGACATCGTCCACCATCTGGCCCTGATTGTTCTCATAGACCGCGACGGCCTGGCAACCCTCGGTGGCCTCCGCGATGGCCGTGCTGGGAAAGGGAACCAGCGTGATCGGACGGGCGAAGCCGACCCGCTCGCCCGACTCGCGCAACCTGCGTACCGCATCACGGATGAAGCGGGCGGGCGTGCCGAAGGCGACCACGACGACCTCGGCGTCGTCACACCACAGCAGCTCGATCCGCGGCGGCTCGCCGGCCAGCATCGCCTCGGTGTTCGCGACGCCGCCCGCGTAGTGCTCGGAAAGGTCGTAGCCGACACCCTCGCGCTGCTTGGTGCTGCCCAATGAGGAGACGAGCTTGGCCGCCCCGGTGCCGCCGCTCTCGCCGGTGAGCGCCCAGTCGGGGCGGGGCGGCAGCTCGCGTATCGGGGGAAGCTCGACGGACTGATAGGTGTGGGCCAGGAAGTAATCGCCGAACAGTTGCACGGGATTGCGCCAGCGCAATGTCATGTCGACGGCATCAGAGGCCAGCGCGACCGCCTCGGCGACATCGGAAGGCGCCAGCACGAGATGGCGGTAGTCGCCGTGACCGCCGCCGCGGGTGGACTGCCAGTAATCGCCCTGCGCTCGCGCCATGTTGATGACCACGAGCGGCAGCCGGGCCAGCGTGATCTCCGACAGCGACTCCTGCATGAGCGACAGGCCCTGCCCGGTCGATCCGGTGGCGGCGATGGTGCCGGTGGCCGCGGCGCCCCACGCCATGCCGACGGCTTCGAGCTCGCTCTCGGCGTTCATGCACACTCCGCCAACGGCGGGGAGCCGGCGTGCCATGTGTTCCAGGACTTCGGTGAACGGGGTCATCGGATAGCCGGCGAAGAAGCGCACGCCGGCCGCGACCAGCGCACCCGCGATCGCCTCCGAACCTTCCATCAGTTCCACGTCAGGCTCCCGACTCTGCGCTCTCGGCGGCCACCGCTTCGAGCTCGACCGGCTCGTCGTAGCGGTAGACCTGGAAGACGAAGTCGGGGCAGATCGCCGTGCAAGCCTGGCACGCGATGCACCCGGCAAAGAGCTCCGGATAGCGATAGCCGCGGCTGTTGGTCGCCGTCTCGGTCATCACCAGCACCCGCGGTGGGCACGCATCGATGCAGAGCTCGCAGCCCTTGCACGCCTCGACGTCGATGACGAGGGTGCCGCGGGTGAGCACCCGATCGGTGCTCACCGCCGCGCCTGCACCGCTGCGGGCCACGCGGGTTCGAGAACCCCATAGCCGGCGGCTGCTTCGGCTCCTGCCTGCAGGGCCCGCGCGTTGCTCGCGACGTGCTGGCGGCGGTAGCTCGGGAGCGCATCGGGCAATGTCTCCACCAATTCCTCGATCTCCAAAATGCGCGTCACGGCGGCATAGGCGCCGAGCGCCACCATCGCCCCGGCCGCAGGGGACCCCAGCTCGATCGCGAGCTCGGACGCCGGCAGGGCGGCGGTGTGCACGCCGGCCGGCACGGCGGGAAGCAGCTCCGGCGTGACGACGCTCGTGTTGAGCACCAGGATGCTGCCGTCGCGTAGCCGATCCAGCGTCGCGGCGGCGAACTCGTGATGCATGACGAGCGCCGACCAGGCACTGCCCACCATCGGCGGCGCCTGCACCGGCGCGTCGCCGATGATGAGCGTCGCGTCGGTGTTGCCGCCGCGCATCATGCCGCCGTAGCTACCGAAAAGCTGGGCATAGCGGCCGAATCGGGTAGCGGCCTTGGCAAGCAACTGGGCGGCCAGCTGGACACCTTGGCCGCCGATTCCCGTCATGAGCAGCTCTCGCTCCACGCGGGTTCGCCTCTCATGATCGAATCAACGTTGTAGCTTTCTCAAAACGTTGTTCTAGCACGTACCCGGCGCAGGGTCCAGAGCGGCGGTGGGGGCCGCGCGGACGCCTCAGCACGCGGCGAGACTCAGTAGGCGGCGAGACTCAGCAGGCGGCGAGACTCAACGGCGCGGGCTGCAGCGGGCTCGGCCGGCCGAGGTGAAAGCCCTGCGCCCATGCCACGCCCAGGGTGCGGAGCAGGTCGAGCTCGTCCTGCTCCTCGACACCCTCGGCGATGACCTGGGCACCCACGTCCTTGGCGAAGGCGACCAGCGCGCGTGCCAGCGCCCGCTGCCCGCCGTTGCGGTGGATGCCGCGCACCAGCGACATGTCCAGCTTGATGATGTCCGGGCCCAACGTCACCAGATGGCGAAAGCCCGCATAGCCCGACCCGAGGTCGTCCGCCGCCAGCCTGACGCCGGATTCACGGATCGCCGCCAAGGCGCGCTGCAGGACCGAGTAGTCCTCGATGGGCACGTGTTCGGTGAGTTCGATGACGATGCGCGAGCAGGCGTCGGGCGGGCAGAGCTCGCGTTCGATCGCGTGCAGGATCGTGGCCGGCGACATGTGGATGGCCAGGAAGGTGTCGCCCGGAAGTTCGTCGAGATGGCCGAGGAGCGTTTCTGCGGCGAGCCATTCGAGTTCGGTGCCGAGTCCCACCTCGGTGGCCTCGGCGAACCACCGCTCGGGCGACGGGCCGTCGGCCGGGAAACGCGAAAGTCCTTCGTGGCCCACGATCTCCATCGTGCTGACATCGACGACCCGCTGGTAGACCGGGGAGATGGTGCGCTCGCGCAGCATGGTCTGGGTGCGTTCGCGGCGCTGCACGCGATCGGTCCACCGTCGCCCGCGCTCCTGCGGTGCGGGCTCCGCGCTACCCCGCAAGGCGCCCAACAAGCGCCGGGTTTGCAGCAGATTGGCGATGCGCAAGGTGGCCTCGACCGAGTCGACGGGCTTGGTCAGGTAGTCCTGCGCTCCCTGGCCCAACACGCGGTCGCGGGCCTCGGTCGGTGGTGTCGGCCGTCAGGACCAGCACCGGCAGGAAGCTTCCCGCGGCGAAGCGCTGGATCTGGGTGAGCACCGTGTGGCCGTCGACGAAGGGCATGTGCAGATCCAGCAGCACCAGGTCGGGATCGTCCTCCACGAGACGCCTCGGCACCCGCCGGGCGTCGGTCTCGACCTGTACGCGATGCATGCCCTGCTCGCGCAGCAGCGCGGCCATCAGCGCGCAATTGCTGGCGTTGTCGTCGACGACCAGGACGCTCATCTGGTTGTACGATCGCGAGCTGCCCGGTCATGTCGCGGTGTCCTGCTTCGGACGGCGTGACGCCGTCGAGATAGTTCAGGACGTGATCGATGTCGAGCGGCTTGGTGAGATAGCCGGTGGCGCCGGAATCGCGGAGCCGATGGGCGAGCCCGGCAGTGGCGTCCGCGGTGAGGACGACGACCGGGGTGTGCGGCAGTGGCGGGCATCGAGCGGATCGCGCCGAGCACCTGATGTCCGCTGAGGTCGGGCAGATGCAGGTCGAGCAGGATCAGGTCGGGGTGGTGGGCTTCGGCGAGTTCGACGCCGAGCGTGCCGAGCGCGGCGTGCACGAGCTTCCATTCCGGACGCATTTTCAGCAGGTGCTCGACGACACGGACATTGGGCGCGTTGTCCTCGATGTAGAGCAGGGTGGCCGGCGGTAGATCGGCGGCCTCGGGCACGGCGGCATCGCCCGCGGAAGGTGGGCGGGCCGGCATGTGGGGCTGCGCGCCCTTCAGCGTGACCGTGAAGGTGGATCCTTCGCCGGGGCGGGAATCGACCGTGATCGACGCCGCCCATCATCTCGGTCAGCGACCGGGTGAGCGCCAGCCCGATTCCGGTGCCGTCGACCCCGCTGGCTTCGGCGCCGAGCCGGTCGAACGGGGTGAAGAGCCGTCCGATCACCGAAGGATCGATGCCGGGACCGTCGTCACGCACGCCCGAGCGCGACCTGGCCGTTGCCGGCAGTGCCAGGCGTAGCCAGACATGGCCACCGGGCCGGTTGTACTTGATGGCGTTCGAGAGCAGGTTCAGCAGGATCTGGCGCAGCCGCTGGCGATCGGCGAGCACGTAGTCGTCGGAGGTGTCGGACGACAGCGAGAGCACCACCCCGGCGGCGTCGGCGAGCGGCTGCATCAGCTGAAGCGTTTCGCCCGACGACGCCGGCGACCGGGACCGGCTCGCTGCTGATCGACATCTCGCCGGATTCGATGCGTGCGATGTCGAGTACGTCATTGATGAGATCCGAGCAGGTGACGACCACCCTTGACGATGTGCCCGAGTGCCTCCGCGTGCTCGGAATCGGCCAGCTGGCGCGAGAGCAATTGCCCGAAGCCGAGAACCGCGTTGAGCGGTGTGCGCAACTCGTGGCTCATCCGGGAAAGGAACTGGTTCTTGGCCTCGTTCGCGGCCTGCGCCGCGGCGACGGCATCGCGTAGCGCCAGCTCGGTCTCCCGCTGCCTGCTGACATCGCGTACCGCGGCGACAACGAGCGTGTCATCGGCTTCGATGTTCGCCGGAGAGGCTGACTTCCACCGGAAACACCGAACCGTCCTTGCGACGCGCCGAGAGTTGCGAGGCCGGCGCCCATCGGGCGTTGGCGGGGCGCGTCGGTGAACTTCTCCCGATGCGCGACGTGTCCGGCTCGTACCTGCTCGGGAAGCAGGAGCTCGACGGGGGAGCCGATCAGTCTCCTCCCGGCTCGTAGCCGAAGATGCGGCTGGCCTGGGCGTTGACGATGGCGATACGGCCGGAACGGTCGACGCACGACGATGGCGTCCGGGGCCGCTTCGAGCAGCGAGCGGAACCGGGCATCGCTGCGCTCGTCATCGCTGACCGGGCGCGAGATCGAGGCCATGCCGACGACCGCTCCCCGCCGGTCGCGTACCGGTGACATCGACATGACGACATCGATGGGCGTTCCGTCCACACGCATCCGCGTGCAGTGAATGCCGCTCTCGGCCGACCCGGCAGCCACCCGGGCATGGCGCGCCCGCTCCGGACCCAGCGCTTGGGGCGGAATCATCTCCTCGATGTTGCGACCGATCATCATCTCCGGCGGATGGCCATAGATCGCCGCGGCGCCGTCGTTCCATTCGGTGATGACGCCCGTCAAGCGTCTTCGCGATCACCGCGTCCTGGGACGAGCGGACGATCGCTGCCAGCGCCGAATCCTGGGGATCGGCGGCCGCGCGCGGGCGGTTGCGCAAAAGTGTCCAGGCCCGCGCTGAACCCGCGACGTGTGTCTGCTCCATCCGCGTGCGCCCTCCTGGCGGGCATGGTCATCGCCTGTGTCAAGGAAAACCGTTGGGCGTGGCCAAACTGACAGGGCCCAAAGTCACACGCTTGCGGGCTGGGTGCTGTTTCAGTGGAATCACCGAATTCAGGGAGAGTCCCGATTCGACGGATCCTGGCGTCAACGCTGTGACTGAGTTCGTCGTGAGTGCCGTCATCCGTATCATCCGTAATTGTCGCCAGAGGCTACGGCTGGGGATCGCCATGGGCGACCAACACCGGACACCTCGCGTGTTCGGTACACGCTGCGCTCACCGACCCGAGCAGCAGGCCGGCGAACCCGCCGTGGCCCCTGCTTCCGACCACGAGGAGCTCGGCACCCTCGCTGATCTCGAGCAGCACATAGTTCGCCCGCCCCTCGCGAACGGTGCATTTCAGCGTGCGCGGGCGCTCGGTGCCGAACACGTCGTCGACGGCGGCCTCGATCGCTTTCGCCGCGTCGAGGTCCGGACGCCAGTCGCTCGGCAGCCCCGCCCCCCAGCCGTAGCTCGACGGGTACTCCCAGGAGATGACGGCTTCGATCTCACCGCCGAACAGCGGCTGCATCCGCGCGGCCCAGCGCAGCGCCGACTTCGACGACGGTGAACCATCCACGCCCACGACGATCCGGCGCGGACCCTGCAGCGTGGACGCAGGGGCGGCAGGCGATTCTGTTGTCATGGGTCTACGTTCCATCGGCGCTGGTGCAGGCGATACGGACGACCTTCCCGCCGCTCACTGACCTTGGTCCCGGCTGCACTGACTTAGGCTGCGTGGACCCTTCCCATCAGACCTGCCCTGCGTGTGCCTATCGGTACTGCGCCTGCCTATCAGTGAGGTGTCGCCGAGGATGCCCGGATCCGCCTTGGACAGGGCGCGACGACTGCATCTGCTGACCGCGGTGCTCCCGATCTCGCGCCGGCGGCTGCCGACCGAGCTGCTGGCCGGTCTCACGCTGGCGGCACTCGGGATTCCCGAGGTGCTCGGCTACGCGAGCATCGCGCGAATGCCTGTGGTGACAGGGCTTTACACGATGTTGCTGCCGATGGCGGTCTTCGCCGTGATCGGCTGCTCGCGCCATCTCGTGGTCGCCGCAGATTCCGCAACGGCCGCCATCGTCGCCGCCGGGGTCGCTGGGGTCGCCGCGCCCGGAACGCATCGCTACGTCCAGCTGGTCGGGCTGGCCGCCCTGATGGCCGGGGTGCTCTTGCTGGTTGCCAGGCTGGTACGGCTCGGTTTTCTGGCCAATTTCCTGTCCCGCACCGTGCTCATCGGATTCCTGACGGGCGTGGGGATTTCGGTCGCCATCGGTCAGCTGCCGCAGCTGCTCGGCGTCCACGTCACCGCGTCCCAGATCACTCCCCGTCCTCGGCTCGACGGTGCGCCACCTCGGGAGCGCGTCGCTGAACACGGTCGCCGTTTCTGCCGCGGTCATCGTGATCGTGGCGCTGACGCGCCGCATCGCCCGTCGCGTTCCCGGCGCGCTCATCGCCGTGGTCGCCGCGATAGTGCTGAGCCAGGCGCTGCATTTCGACCGGCACGGGATCCGGGTGCTCGGCCACGTGCCGAGCGGCCTGCCGGCCTTCACCGCACCCGCTCTCGGGATCCACGACATCGGCGCGCTGTTCGCCACGGCGAGCTCGATCTTCCTGGTGATCCTGGCGCAGAGTTCGGCGACCTCGCGGGCGTACGCGGCGCGCTACAACGAGGATCTCGACGACGATCAGGATCTGCTCGGACTCTCGGCGGCCAACATCGTCGCCGGGTTCAGCGGAACGTTCGTCGTCAACGGCAGCCCCACGAAGACCGAGATGGTCGACGGGGCCGGTGGGCGCAGCCAGCTTTCCCAACTCGTCACGTGCGTCGTGGTGCTCGTCGTGCTGCTGGTCCTGACGAGCCCACTCGGGCACCTCCCGCTGGCCGTCCTCGCGGCGGTCGTCTTCGTCATCGGGATCGACCTGGTCGACGTCGCCGGGCTGCGGCGGCTCTTCGCCGTCCGCATCGGTGAATTCGTCTTGGCCGTCCTCACGGCGATCGCCGTCATCGTGCTCGGCGTCGAGCAGGGGCTGGCCGCCGCGGTGATCGCCTCGGTCGTCGTGCACTTGCGCCACAGCTACAACCCGGCCACTTCGGTCCTGATCAAAGATGACCGCGACCACTGGCGCAATGCCCCGGTCACCCCCGACCAGCGAAGCGCCGGCGGGCTTGTCATCTATCGCTTCCCGTCCAACCCCTACTACGCCAACTGTCACCGTCTCGGCGAGGACCTGCGCGCGTTGCGCGATTCCGCCGTCCCGCTCGACTGGCTCTGCCTGGACTGCGCGGGCATCGCCGACATCGACTTCACCGCGGCCGAGACCCTGCGCCGCATGCTGCCGAAATCCGCCCGGTTCGTGGTGTCTTCGGTGTGGCCCAGCGTGCGGGAGCAGCTGATCCGCTACCGGCTCCTGGTCGATCCCGACGCCGACATCTACCCGACTCCCGGTGCGGTGCTCGAGGCCTACGAAGCCCAGCCGGGGCATTCGGGCCCATCGGGTCAGCCGGCCCAGCAGTAGCGTGCGGGCGTGGATCCGGTGCTTGCTCGCGAACGTTTCGCCGCCGCTCGCGTCGCCCGGCTCGCGACCGCCGATGCCGCCGGCCTTCCGCATCTGGTCCCGATCGTCTTCGCCATGGCCGGACACACCGTCTACAGCGCGGTGGACGCCAAACCCAAGCGCAGCATGGCTTTGCGGCGGCTGGCGAACGTCACGGCCAATCCGGCGGTGGCCCTTCTCGTCGACCACTATGACGATGACTGGACCGCGCTCTGGTGGGTGCGCGCCGAAGGCCGCGGCCGGGTGCTGGGGCCCGAGCAAGCAGAGGCCCGGCGAGCCGTCGAAATGCTCGCCGGGCGCTATCCGCAGCATCGGCTGGATCCGCCGGCGGGACCGGTGCTCGCTGTCGACGTCGAGCGCTGGTCGGGCTGGTCGTTTCAGTGACCGCGGGTTGTACTGCCAGCTAGTCCAGCCGGGGCTCGTCCTCGGAGAGGTCGAGCGCGACACCGATCTGGCGGGCCTCGCGGTGGTCCATGTCGAACTCGTCCCACAGGCCTTGCTCGTCGCCCTCTTCGGCCTCGATGTCGTGCAGGGACGCGACACCGTCCTGCTCCAGACAGCGCAGGCCGAACAGATCCGTCACGGGCTCCGGCGGTTCGAGGATCGGAATCTCAGCCATGACGTCATTCTGATCCGCTGTCCCATACGGACCAGGGACTTTGGTGCCGTGCGAGCGTGTCTTGCATCACGCTCGCACGGCGCCGCTGGGCAGCCTCTAGACGGCTGTGGCCAGCCGGGTGAGGGTCACCAATTCCTCGTCGAGGGTGGCGGCGACAGCGGCGGGATCACCGATTACGGGCACGGTGATGACGACGCTGCTGCCGCCGCCCATGAGCGGGGTGACGCGTAGATACGCGCCCCCGACGAGCCCGGGCGCGACCTCACGCAGATAGTCGACGGTGCATGCCTCTGGCCGGACGACGACGCTGATCGTCGAACGCGTCATCATCTTTGGTGACCTTCCAGCCCTGACGCTCGTCGCCCTCGACCTTGTCGGCGAAACCGGGAGCCCATTCGGGGAGCCGGCGGGCATCGGCGAGCAGCTCGAGGAACGCCTTCGGTTCCACATCGCTCTCGATGCTGCGCGTCTGGGTCTGGTTACGGACGTCCATGGCATGCTCCATCTCGCGTCAGGCGGCCTGTTCGGTGGCCGTTCGGTAGCTATTCGGTATAGGGAGTCACGCTCACCAGACGGCGTGAGGACTCCCTGCCATCGTTGGGCAATTCGTCCTGTGGAGCCAGGGAATTTTCCGCCTCCGCCTGTCCCACCCGCGGTAGCCACTGCAGCCGCCGCGGCAGGTACCAGTTGCGCTCGCCGAGCATCACCATCGCTGCGGGCAACAGCACGGTGCGCACGATGGTCGCGTCGACGAGGACTGCGACGCCGAGCCCGACACCCGCTTGCTTGATCGAGACCTGGGAGAGGGTGGCGAAGATGGCGAACACCGCCACCATCACCGCAGCCGCGCTCGTGATGACCCCGGCCGTGGAACGGACGCCCTCGCGGATCGCGGTCGCGTTGTCCATGCCGCGGTCGTGGTTCTCCTTGATCCGGCTGAGGATGAAGACGTGGTAGTCCATCGACAGCCCGAACAGGAGCGCGAACAGGAAGAGCGGCAGCCAGTTGGCAATCGTGCCCGTCGAGGTGAAGTCGAGCAGGCCCTGCGCCCAGGAGTGCTGGAACACCAGGACCAGCACGCCATATGCGGCAGCCACCGACAGCAGGTTGAGCGCGATGGCCAGCAGCGGCACCACGATGCGACCGGAAAGCGAACAGCAGCAGCAGGAAGGCGAGGGCCAGGACGAAGCCGGTGACCAACGGGAGTGCCTGCTTCAGCTGGGCGCTGGAGTCGACCGATTGTGCCGTCTGGCCCGTCACGCCCACCCAGCTGGCACCCGAGCCGGCGAAGGCCACCGGCACGATGTCATGGCGCAGCATGTTCATCGCACGGGTGGAGACGCCGTCGGTGCCGTTGCCGATGAGACCGACGCTGGCCACGGCGACAGTGTGTGAAGGGTTCACCTCGACGGTGAAGGGCGCTCGGGCCTCACCGCTCGCGAGGGCACGATTCTGCAATGTTTGCAGCGCTTTCGTGATGGGCGTCGAGGTGACGTCTGCGGCCTGAACGACGATCTTCGCCGGGCCGGCCCCACCCGGAAACGCCTGCTGGATCCGCGCATACGTCTGCATGATGGGCAGGCTCGCCGGGATGTCGGTCGCGCCAGGGCTCGCGGTGCGCATTCCGAGCGCCGGAATCGCCAGGGCCACCAGGGCAACGACGGCCAGGGAAGCCGCGAGTGCCGGCCGGTGCAGGACGCGTCCGAGGACCGCGTCCCAGCGGCCGCGGGTGTCGCCGGGGTAGGCGATTGCCGTGCGGCCGGCCTTGCTGCGGCGCGTCCAGAAGCGGCCCTTGTCGACCCGGTCGCCGAGCAGCGAAAGCAGTGCCGGCAGCACCGAGACCGACCCGGCGACGGCGACGAGGACGACGAGGATCGTGGCTTCGGCGACGGCAGAGAAGGTCGAGTCGCCGGCCAGGAACATGCCCGCCATGGCGACGACGACCGTCATTCCCGAGATCAGCACCGAGCGTCCGGAGGTGGCCGCGGCGGTTGCCAGCGATTGCTCGGGCGATCGTCCGCTACGGCGTTCTTCACGCTCGCGGCGCAGGTAGAACAGCGAATAGTCGACGCCGACCGCCATGCCGACCAGGAGCATCACGGTGGACGCGGTCTGGTTGGTGTGGATCAGCTTGCTCAACGGTGCGAGCAGTCCCGCAGCGGCGAGGAACGCGGTGAAGGCCAGCCCGACCGGCAGCAGGGCAGCAACGAGCGCGCCGAAGGCGAAGAACAGGATCACCAGGGTGATCGGCAGCGAGAGCACCTCGGCGTGATGCAGGTCCCCGCCGAGCGCCTTGTTCAGCGCCTTGTCCGAGCTCGCGTCGCCGAACTCCTCGATGCGCATCCCCGGATGTGCCTGTTGCGAACGCGAAACGGCCGTCAGCACCGGTGCGATTCGTGAGTCGGCGTTGTCGCTGTCGCCCTTGAGGGAGAAGCGGATCAGCGCCGAGTGGCCGTCGCTCGTCGTGGCCCCTGCTCCGGCCGGCGTCAGCGGAGAGCGCACGTCCTGGACCAGACCGGTGGCGTTGATCTGATCGATGGTGGTGTTCACCGCTGCGCGGAAGGTGGGATTGCTGACGGTGAAGCTCTTGGACTGCACCAGGATCATCTCCGACGCATGGGCGTCGAAGCCATTGGCGTGCAGGAGTCGATCGGCCCGGCCGGACTGGCCCGGCTCACCAGCCGGACCGTTCGTCTGTGTCGTCCCGACGACGTTGCCGATGGCGATCGCAGCGAAGACGAACACGAGCCAGAGGCCGACCGCCGTCCAGCGGTGGCGTGCGCTCCACGCGCCGGCAGAGCCGGCCAGGTTGCGCAATTTTCGAGGCGGGTGGGCCATGACTGAAGTCCCTTCACGTCTGTTGCATGTCTGCTCACGGCACGGCCGCACCCGTCGGTGCGGCTCGCTTTCGACGCTAGGAATCGGGAGCATTCGGGTCACTCCGGCGACCCCACGAGCGAGAGGGGGGCTACCCCCACTCCCGATCCGTCAGGTAACCGGATAGGCCGCGGTGCGCTCGCTGACTAACGTTGCTGACGTCGATCGACCGCAGGCCCTACGAGGAGGTGAGCGCGATGAGCGTGATGCGAGGGTTGCTTCGCATGGTGATGCCGGTGACCGATCTGGTCGTTGCGGTCGTCGGGTTCACGGTCGTTTCCGTAGGCCTGACCGTCTCGCTGGGCACGCTGCCGGCGTTCCTGCTGGGGCTGCCGTTGTTCGTCGCGTTCGGCTTCCTGTGCCGCTGGCTCGCCAAGCTGGAACGCCGCCGCATCAGACTCTTTCTGGGAATCGAGATCCCTGACGTTCCCGGGCCGGCGAAGGGCATCAGGGGACAGTTCGTCCATGGCCCCACGTGGCGGGCGATGGGTTATTTCGTGGTGCATTTCCTGCTCGGGGTCATCACGTTCACGGTCGCCATCTCGGTCTGGGCTGCTGCCGTGACGATGATGTCGATGCCGTTCTGGCTGCACCGCGTGCCGAGCCGGCGTGCCGATGCGTGGCTGTTCACCGTGACCGATCAGCGCACCGCCTGGCTGCTGGCCGCCGGTGGCCTGCTCGTCGCGGGACTGGCGGTGCTGCTCACCTACGGGCTCACCGCTCTGGAGGGGTCACTGGCGCACGCCCTGCTCGGCCCGACGGCCCGCGATCTCGAGCGTCAGGTCGATCAGTTACGCGACAGCCGCAGCCGGGTGGTCGATTCCGTAGACGCCGAACGGCGCCGGATCGAGCGCGATCTGCACGACGGCGCGCAGCAGCGGCTGGTGGCGGTGGCGATGAATCTCGGCCGGGCGCGTTCGCACTATGACGACGACCCTGACACCGCTCGCGAGCTCCTCGACGAAGCACATCGCGATGCCAAGCAAGCTCTGGCAGAACTGCGCGATCTGGCTCGCGGCATCCACCCCGCAGTGCTCACCGACCGCGGCCTGGATGCGGCCCTGTCCGGGCTCGCCGGACGCTGCCCGGTGCCGGTCACCGTGAGCGTGGCGGCCGGGCCGCGCTGCACCCCTACTATCGAGGCGATCGCCTACTTCGTGGTGAGCGAGGCGCTGGCCAACATTGCCAAGCACGCCCGGGCGTCGCGAGCCGCAGTGAGCGTCTACCGGTATGAGGACCGCCTGCGGGTCGAGGTGACCGACGACGGGATCGGCGGCGCGGATGCCGCCCGCGGCAGCGGGATCGCTGGGCTACGCGACCGCGTCGCCGGAGTGGACGGAACCCTGGAGGTCACCAGCCCTGCCGGCGGCCCGACGACATTGAAGGCGGACTTGCCATGCGGGTCGTGATCGCCGAGGATTCGGCGCTGCTGCGCGAGGGTCTCTCGCGTCTGCTCGTCGAGGCGGACTTCGACGTCGTCGCCGCCGTGAGCGATGGTGAGTCGGCCATCCGTGCGGTCGCGGACCACCGGCCCGACATCGCCGTGCTCGACGTGCGGATGCCGCCCACGTTCACCGACGAGGGACTGCGCGCCGCACTCGTGATGCGCAGCCAATGGCCGGCGGTCGCCGTCATGGTGTTCTCGCAGTACGTCGAGGAGCGTTACGCCACCGAGCTGCTCGCCGGCCAGACCCGCGGCGTCGGCTATCTGTTGAAGGACCGCGTCGCCGATGTGGACGAATTCATCGACGCGTTGCGTCGCGTCGGTGAGGGCGGCACCGTGCTCGACCCTGATGTCGTCGCCCAGCTGCTGGCGCGCAGTCGCCACGGCGATCCACTGGCCCGGCTCACCGCCCGCGAACGCGAGGTGCTCGCGTTGATGGCGGAGGGACGCTCGAACGCTGCGATTGCGGCCGCTCTCGTCGTCGGGGAAGGCGCGGTCGAAAAGCACGTCACCAACATCTTCGCCAAGCTCGACCTGCTGCCAGCTGACTCCGATCACCGCCGGGTGCTGGCCGTCCTGCGCTACCTCGAGAGCTGAGGAATTGCTGCCATGACTACGTTTTCACCTTCCGTAAAGCCTGAGGCGTGGCGCGCGACTCCGGGTCGCGTGCTCACCTTGGTGCTCGGCTCTGCCGCTGCTGCTCGCCGCCATCGGATGGAGTGCCTTCGCGCTGGTCGGCGGGCTGGCGCGCACGAGCGAGCATCACCACGCCACGTATCCCTGGTCGGGCGGGAGCCTCACGCTCGACGTCGGGTCCGGCAATGCGCTCATCCGCACGTCGGATTCGGCGAGCGTGGGGGTGGACTACACCGAGCACTACGAGTTCAAGAGGCCGACGGTGAAGGCCACTTCTTCGGCAAGCGGGCTCGCCCTGACCAGCCACTGCGACAACGGACCGCTCGGCCAGAACTGCTCCATCAACTACGTCATCACCGTTCCCAAGAACGCCGGGCTGCGGCTTCACCTCGGCGACGGCAACGTGCACCTGCAGGGCATCGCCGATTCGGTGGTGGTGCAGTCGGGTGACGGGGACATCGACGCCACGGGGCTGCTCTCCAAGAGCGTCCAGATCTCCTCCGGAGACGGTGACATTCACCTTCAGTGGGCCGCGCCCCCGACGAACGTGCAATTGAGCATGGGCGACGGAAACATCGATCTCGTGCTCCCGCAGGGGAGTGGGCCCTATGCCATCCGGCAGTCCGGCTCCGGTAGTTCCAACATCGGAGTAGCCACTGCCCCGGATGCCACCGACACGATGGTGCTGCACAGCGGCGACGGTGACGTCCACGTCAGGTACGGCAGCTGAAGGACACTCCCGCCGGGTCGCTCAGTTCGGTGCTGAGAGGCTGACGACGACGGCGCTGGCAGAGCGGGCGACGCTCACCCGCGGGTTGCTGCCGGTGCGCAGACCGATCACGTAGCCCACGTGGCCCTGGAAGTCCTCGAAGCGCGCGATCTCCATGACGTTGCTGGTGGTCGTGGGGTAGAAGACGATCGGGCTGGTGTTGAGGCCGCGCAGGTCATGCGCGATGGCCACGTTCATCGTCACCACGATGAACGCGTTGCCGTCGACCGCGACCGGCTTTCCCGTCGGAGTGGTCGGCCTGCTGCTCACGTATCGAGCGCTGCCACCGGAAGGTGCACCCTGCTCGAACGTGAACGTCACGGTATCGATCGCGGCGGGAGTGTTGTGTGCGGCGGTGATGGCGACGAGTGTGTGCTTGTTCGGGACCAGACACGACGTGCTCGTGGCGACCACGGCCGCCACGACCGCGCCCATGGACAGACGCCGTAATCTCATCGACCGCTCCTTTGCACGCGCGTGGGCGGAGACGCGACTGTGGCTTTGAAGGTGCAGTCTGCGTCATGCCTTGGGGCGGCGTACGCGAATGCTTTGTATCCATGGGGATGCCACCCGAATGGCCTACTGGTCGGGACTGGCAGGTATGCCGGACGACGCTCGTTTTCACCCTGCCGCTCAGGTGCGGCTGGGGGTCTGGCCGGGTTTGCGGAGGAGTGGTCGGCGGTGGCCTTGTAGGGGTGGTCGTCCGTCGGGTGGCCAGAACCAGGGGGTGCGGTCGGGGTCGTTGCCGATGGTGATTTCCCAGCCGCCTTCGTGGACTTTGTGGTGGTGGTGCAGGCAGAGGAGTTCAAGGTTTTCGGGTTGGGTTTCGCCTTTGTCGCGTAGCCATTGTTCGCGGTGATGTGCCTCGGTCCAGGAGGGGGCCTGTCGCAGCTGGGCCAGACGCAGCCGCCGTCGCGGGCTACCAGGAAGTGCTGGAAGCGGGCGGAAGCCATCGTTCGGGCGCGGTCATTGGCCCGAGCAAGGTGGTGCTCCTGACATCTCGCGCCCTCTGGTCATGACGCTCAGCGTCACCCGCGTGCGAGCCCAGGATGCCGCCCGGTCGGCACCGGCGCTTGTCGGCGTGGACCCCAGTGGATGCGGTGACTTGACGGGTACGTACGTGGTCGGGTTGATCGCAGCCGCTGGAGCCGCGCCCATCGAAGGCGGTGGTGGTTAGCGGGACCGACGGCAGCTCTTCCATCGGTGGTGAATCTGCGGGGCGTACAGGCCCACCAACGCGATCGCCGGAGTCGACAATCAAGACGTTTGCACCCGAGCACGTGATGCCGCAGGCTCCGAACATGAGCGACCTAGCTGCCAGGGAGATGCTGAGCCGAAGCTTGGGAGCGGTTGAGGGCTTCCTGACAGCGATCACCGACGAGCAAGCCGAACCGGTACTCGTCGACCAGGACTTGCAGCGGTTCCGCCGTTCCTTCCCAGCTGATGAGGCCGTGTCGGCACTCGCAGCCCTTACCTCCCTCGGCGTAACGCTCTAGAGCCAACGGGTCGGGCTTGCTCCTCGGCGTGCGCACCAGTGCCAGTACCGAGCGCTCCCAGCACCAGGCGACAGCCATCGGTCGGGGGCGGCATTGGCCCGACGGAGGTGCTGGTGCCCGGCTTCCGCGCTCGGTGGTCACGGTCGGCTCCGGCGGGTTCGTCGGCATCATGCCGGTGGCCCGCGATGACCGGATCGGGGTGCGTCGGCGGTAGGGCTGATTGGTGGCGCTGCGGGAGGGCGAGCGAGATCCGCTGCGCTGGCGCTCCATCGTGATGGTTACGAGCGTCAGAGGGCATCAACCAAGCGTCGCAGGTCTGCGAGGAAATCGGTCCGGTCTGCCTGGCCTGCTGCTGCACCCCGAAGTGCTCCGAAGACGGCGCGAAGCGGATCCGGCTGAGCTGCCGCGATTGTGGCAGCGGTGGCGGCGGCATACGGTTCGTGAGGCCCCATCCAGGTCGCTGCGTTTCCACTTACGGCGGGGTTCGCTCTGACGGTCTCTATTTGCTCGCGGTGGGTTGAGACAACTCGATCCCAAGCCGCCTTGGGATCGTGCCATGGCGGTGGCATCGGGTCTCCACGGTCCAACGCGCTCAGTGCTGGCGCGATCCAGTCCACCTTGTCCTCACCGGCGAACTCCCAAGCCCAGCGAGCCGCCCACGCCACTATCTGGCGCTGCGCGCCCGGCGGGAGCGCGACGATGGACTCGGCCATCGCCCTGTCTACCTGAGCGAAGCGATACGCCGCCTCACCTGCCCGCCGCAAGGGCTCCGACGGCAGCTGGCCACCCCAGCGCGCTTACTCTCGCTCCGCCCGGCGACGGGCATCCGCCTCTGCCTTGTCTTCATTGGTGAGCGGTGGGGGCAGCGATTGAGCTACGCCGTGCCAGTAGCCAGCAATCTCGCTGGTCTGCTTCACGATCGCATCCGCATGGGGCGCGGCTGGCCACAGTTGCAGCAGGTAGCGATCCAGCTCCGTTGCATCGTCCTCACGCACATCTACTGCAACTGCGGAGTCCATGTTCATCGCGCTGTACCGGGCGCGTAGGTCACCGACAACAGGGAGAGCAACGGCTGCGAAGTCCTCGAACGCGGCTACCTCGTAGTCGGTGGTCTCCGCCGTCCAAGACGCCTCGACGATCTCATCCCAGGAGAAGTCGACCTCAGGTTCGGCATTATCGAACTCCACCCTGATCGGCACCGATCCCGTGTGCAGGCCCGTCGTTATCAACAAGACACCAGTAACGGCTGCGCCCAACAGTCCATTGCGTTGCCCACGCCGGTGCCCGTCAACCTCGCCGGCAGCATCGATCGGACGCAAGAAGATGAACCCGTACTGGACGGCGATACTGCCATCGAAGAGCACGCTCACGATCACCGTGTCTACCAAACATAGCCCTGCCGCAACAGCCGGGGCTCCGGCGGCTTCGGCGCAGACGCCGTTCTCCTGCCCCCCTCGCGCCATTCACCTCAATCAGCTCCACCGAGTGCGCGCGCTCAAGATGTCGATGGCTGAGGCGGGCCCGGTTCGGCGCGTGGGCGGTCGGGCCGATCGAGGCGCGCTACCGACAGCGCGCATGCGCCGCGCACCGAACGCCGTCGCCCTCCGATTCGTTGGCCGTATGGATGGGTAAGACAGCGCGGTGGACGCAGGCTCGCACGAGATGCCGCGGGAGCTCTTCGTCATAGTCCACAGGTCCGAGGAACCGAGCCGTCAGCGGGCCTTGGATACATGGGAGGCGATCGGGGAGAAAGGCCGACGGCGGCTACTGGAGTACATCCATCGGGGCTGGTCTCGTCGTAGCCGTCGAGCACGAGCTGACCTCGCCGGAATGCAGCTTGCAGCGCCATCGGCTTCCGGCTTCGTGTTCCCCCCGACTCCGGGGCCGATGATCTGAGCCCAGCTTCGAGTCATGGAGCGCATTCGCGCTGATCGCGCGTAAGCGGCACGACGGGCTGTTAACCTAACGCCCGCTATCGCTCGGCCAGACGAGCGAGTACGCGATAACGCAAGACTTCGTACTGCGCCTGGATCCGCAGCGGCTCATCCGTAGGACGTGCGATCTCGCGTGCTTCGCCGACGGACTCATTCGCAGCGAACTGATCGCGGGTTAGGTCGATCTCCAGCCCACCAGCGAGTCGATTCCAGCCGTGGAAACCTCGATGTTGACCATCGACGTACACCTTGGCAATCAGCAGCTCGCCGCCAAGAAGGTCGTGGAGCACCGCTGCAGTGGCAACGCACTGTCCACGCGAGGGTTTCTCTGGCGACCATCCACCCTCTTGAGCAGGGTCACAGGTGTGGCCATCCCACGATGCGCGCACAGCGTCTTCAATCTCACTCAGAGTCCAGCTTGGCACGTCGGCAAGCGTACGGCGCGTCTAGAGGTGTCGATCCCGCGCTTAAGCCCTCCATCTTGGTCGGCACCGGCGAGTTCGGCGGCATGATTCGGCACCGGCCAGCTCACCAGCTCCGCCGAAGCCGGGTGCCTGACTGGGAACGGGGGTACATCACGCAAGGTGAACGCGCAGCGGGGCTTCTGGCGCTACCTGTGGCAGAACAGGCGACTCCGTGGTCTGTGGGGCGTCTGCGCTGTCGACGTGCTCCTTGGTGGTGCGGTACTGATCGCAGAAAGCGTTGGCCACAAGAGGTCCTTTGGAGCTACGTACGTCATCCTCGGGGCGTCACTCTTCGTCCTGACGCTCATCGTCGGAGGGGTCATGTACAAGCGCCAGTGCCATGTGCCGGGCGGACGGTAGGCACGGCGAGTTCGTCGACACCATTGCCGATGGCTGCAGGGACCGGATCGGTGCGTTGCGGTCGGGCTGATCGCGCGTAACCGGGGTTGCCGGGCGCTGCTCGCGGTTCGGTGCCCATCGCTGAGGGCAGAAATGACGCATGCGAGTGCGCTCGGAACCTGCTCGCATGAGTAAGAAGAAGGACTCGTGGCGCGGGATTCCGGCCTCGAAGCGCGTGGGCTTTCACCTGAAGATGGCGCTCTCTTCGTTCTTTGCCTTGCTCGCGCCTCCCGGTTCCGCAGTTCCGCCGACGCCCATCGACCCGCGTCGCCGGCGCGACATTGAGGATCAGTCGCCATGACCGGCGGTGAGGATGTCAGCGTGGCCGTGGCCTTCGCTGGTGGGCTCTTCTGTCTGTTCATGCCGGTGCGGTGGCTCGGGGTGAATCCGTATACGCGCAAGCAGAACGCCGGGTTCGACGAGGCGAAGGCCCGAGAGCACATGTGGATCGTGCGACTGATGGGCGTCGCGCTGCTGGCCTTCGGGGGCGCCATCCTCGCCATCGTGCTGGCGTAGCTGCCGAGGCTTCGCGTACGCCACCGCCGACGGTGTGACTGACCGTGACCACCCTGGGCACCACTGACATGTGGCGAACGTCGTGAACAGACAGGCGCGGATCGTATCGGCGGCCGTGTCAATGTCGTCGAGCTCTACGTTTCGTACCTGCGACGCAAGGTGGACGCCGGCCGGGAACCGATGATTCACACCGTCCGCGGCGCGGGTTACGTCCTACGCCCACCGCAGCGGCCGCCACATTTCATCCCACGTTCCGACACGCGCAAACCGTCATAACTAGCGCACAAGATCGGATGTCGCTAACCTTCCCTCACCGCGGCGGGGGCTACGCGGACCGTCAATTGCCTACGGAAGGTAGGTCGACCGGTCGTGAGCGCATTGGGCCGCAGGCTCGCTGCAGAGTTCGTCGGAACATTCTGGTTGGTGCTGGGCGGCTGCGGAAGCGCCGTGCTAGCCGCGAAATTCCCTGATGTCGGCATTGGTTTGCTGGGTGTCGCCCTCGCCTTCGGGTTGACGGTCCTGACGATGGCGTACGCCTTCGGGCACGTCTCGGGCGGCCACTTCAACCCGGCGGTCACGGTCGGGCTCTGGATCGGCGGGCGGTTCAACGCCCGAGACGTGATCCCCTACATCGTGACCCAGGTGGTCGGCGCCATCGCGGCAGCCGGGGTGCTGCTGGCCATCGCCGACGGCAAGCCCGGCTACTCCGTCAAGCGCGACGGCCTGGCTGCCAACGGATACGGCAAGCATTCTCCGGGCGGCTACAGCCTCGGCACCTGCCTACTGACCGAAATCGTCATGACGGCAGCGTTTCTCGTCGTCATCCTGGCGGTGACGGGGCGCGGCGCTCCGGTCGGTTTCGGTCCGCTCGCCATCGGACTGGCGCTCACCCTCATCCACCTGATCAGCATCCCGGTGACGAACACTTCGGTGAACCCGGCGCGCTCGACCGGGCCGGCCATCTTCGCCCAGAGCGGTTCACTCGGGCAGCTCTGGCTGTTCTGGTTGGCACCATTGGTCGGCGCGGCTATCGCCGGCTTCGGCTTCCGCTTCATTTTCGAGGACAAGCGGCCACTGGCATCCGAGGCTCGCGGCCCGCGCGATCCCGCGGTTGCCTGAGTCCTGACGGTCGATGTCGTCCCCACGGGTCGCGCGAGCTTTCTTCGGTCTCAACGCCCTCGTCGTGCTCGTGGGGATGATCGTCCAGCTGTCCGTCTCTGCGGGCTTGAAGGGCACCCAGTTCCATAGCCCGGGGGCCCGAATCTTCAATGTTTTCTGTTATTTCACCGTCTGGTCGAACATCACGGTCGGGGTGACGACGGGGCTGCTCGCCTGGCGGCTGAACCGCTCCTCGGAGGTGTTCCGGGTCTTTCGCCTCGCCGGTCTCATCTCGATCACGATCACGTTCGTGCTGTTTCACATTGCCCTCGCGCATCTGCAGGAACTGCAGGGATCGGCGAAGGTGGCCGACACGCTGCTGCACACCGTCTGCCCGATCATGGCGCTGGCCGGTTGGCTGGCGTTCGGCCCGCGCGGGGTGCTGACGTCCCGGGTCGTGTTGCTCTCGTTGCTCTTTGCCCTCACCTGGATGGTGTTTGCCCTCATCCGGGGTCCGATCGTCGACTTCTACGCCTACCCGTTCGCCGATCCCCGCAAGCTTGGCTACGTGCGGGTCGCGGTCAATGCGGTTGGTGTTGGGGCGCTGTGGCTCGCGCTCGGGACATTGGCCCGGTACTCCGATCGTTTCCTGCCTCCGCGCCAGGCCCGAGCCGTCTCGGCGGAGGTGGCTCCCTGAGCCGCGAGACCCGTATCGCCGGCGGTCGTCGCGGGGCTTCGTGGTCTGGTCGGGGCCGGTCTCATCGCGGCGCCGTCATTGGCGACCAGCGGCGATGGTGGGCGCTCTGTCCTGGTGCGCACGATCGGCATCCGCGATGTGGTCGTGGGAGCCGGCACGCTGACCGCGCTGCGGCGGCGATCACCCGAAGGCCGGCTGTGGGTGCAGTCGGCATTGGCGAGCGACGTCGCCGATGTGCTTCTCGCGCTCGGTTCCTACCGGCAATTGGGTGCCCGGGGCACGCTGGTCGCGGCTGCGGCGCCGCTGCCGTTCATCGCGGCAATCAGCTGTAGTAGACCGTGGCGACGCGAGTGGATGCCAGCCAGGTGATGTGACCGTGCTGGAAGTTGCTCTGCCGCCCGCCGGGCACGGAGAACTCGTCCGTGGTCGGCAGCCCGAGGCGACCGCTTTCATGACCCAGCTTGGCCCAGAGCAACCGGATCGCACCGTTGACCTCATGCGGGCCGGTGGCTGCGCTCCACAGCAGCTCGCCGTTGGTGAAGAGGTTGAAGCGCGCGCCGGCCACCGAGGCTGCGCTCTCGTCGGTCAGCGGGAAACCCAGGAATCCGGTGGCGCCGCCGAGCGCGAGCCAGTGCGCCCGGATCTGACCGAGGACCTCGAACGCCCCGTGTGCCGCTGTCCAGTAGAGCGATGAACCACCGGTGCCGCTGAAGTTCTGATAAGTGCCGCCGGTGACGCTGATCTCGTCCGTGGCCGGGAAGCCGAGATAGCCCAGCGAGCCGCGCAGGGCGCGGTAGCGCGCCAGCATCGCGCCGCGTACCGCATGGGCACCCGTGGCTGCGGAGTAGTAGATGTTGCCGTTCTGATAGTCCCGGCCCTGGCCGCCGGTCACGGCGTAGAGCGGTGACGTGGCAGCGCCCAGCGAGCTCGCGGCGCCGCCGAGCGTCGCGTAGTACGCATCGATCGGGCTGGGCGGCGGGGCCGTCACAGGTGTCGGTGTGGGCGTCGGGGTGGGCGTCGGCGTCGGCACCGGGGTGTTCGAGGCGATCCCGGCGAACGCCTGCAACTGGGCCAGCGAACCGTTGAAGACGTCAGCGTCTCCCGGGAAGGCGCCGTGGTCGTTGTACTGCCAGATCGACTGGTAGGACCAGCCGGCAGGCATGACCCCTGGCGTGCTCGCGTAGCGCGCGATGAACAGCGGGTTGGTGCTGCCGAAAGTGGCATTGGAGCCGGTGCACGTGTTCCACCAGTCCGCGGTGCTGTAGATGACCGGGTACCGGGTGGTCAGCGCGTGGACGGTGTTGGAGAAGTCGCGGATCCACGCCACCATCTGGGCGGCGGTGAGTCCGTAGCAGGTGGAGGCGCCGTAGGGGTTGTATTCGACGTCCAGCATCGGCGGCAGCGTGTGTCCGTCGGCGGACCAGCCGCCGCCGTGCGCGACGAAGTACTGCGCCTGCGTCGCGCCGCTCGAGCGGTCCGGCAGCGCGAAGTGATACGCGCCGCGGATGAGGCCGGCGGCATAAGAGCCGTTGTATTGCTGAGAGAAGTAGGAGTTCTGGTACGTCGTGGACTCGGTGGCCTTGATGTAGACGAAAGCGGCGCCGGCCTGCTTCGTCGCCGTCCAGTTGATGTTGCCCTGGTAGTTGCTGACGTCCATGCCGTACGGCGGCGCGACGACGGCATTGGAGAGCAGGCTCAGCTTCGGGGTCATGACGCCGGCGCTGACGGTGGCCGGCTCGTGGGCACGGATCGTGGAGCCGAGCGAATCGCTGTCGGGATGTGTGATCGGCGCAAGCACCGGGGAGGCCGGGGCGCTCGTCGCGGCCGCCAGCGGGGCAAGCCCCAGCGCCATCGCACCGCTCACCAGCAACGTGCCGGTCACCGCCGCCCACCGCCTGGCCGCAAGACTTCCGGTCACGTATCGCCTCACCCTGTCGCCGCCGGTCGCTGACTCGGAGGTCAGCCGCATCTGTAAAGGGCATCGGCCCCGCGAAAGTCGTCCTTGACGCCACGGGCGGGTGGGCTGGGCGGAAGCTGGGAGGAATTAGTCCTCGAGAGTGTTGGTCAGAGTGCCCGGCGCTGATGCAAGATCCCAACGTGGACTGGCATTGGCTGTTCGGCAGCTACCACGACGAGATCGTGAAGTCGGGCAAGCAGCCCCTGCTGCTTCTGCTGCTCGGGCTGATCGGCGGTTTCGTCTTCATCCGCACCAGCACCCGCATGATCAGGGCCCAGGTGAAGTGGTGGCCGGGCAACGTCTCTGCAGGCGGCATCCACCTGCACCACGAGGTCTTCGGCGTGATGCTCATGCTGATCACGGGCGCGGCGACGTTCGCCATCTCGAGTGTCCATCCGTGGCGCGACATCCTGGCCGCGGCGTTCGGCATCGGGGCCGGACTGGTGCTCGATGAGTTCGCGTTGCTGCTGCGATTGAAGGACGTCTACTGGACCAAGGAAGGCCGCACGTCCATCGATGCCGTCATCGTCGCCGTGCTGCTCATCGTCCTGCTGCTGGTGCGGGCCGTGCCGTTCGGTGCCAGCGACCCGCGGCCGGGGGAGTTCTCGGCCCGCTGGGTGGTGGTGGCGATCGTGTCCGTCAATGCCTGCCTGACGCTGGTGACCGCCCTGAAAGGCAAGCCCTGGCTGGCGTTCTTCAGCACGTTCGCCACGGTCGTGGGAGTGGTCGGAGCGATCCGGCTGGCCACGCCCGAGAGCCCGTGGGCACGCCGGCGCTACAGCGCCGAGAAGTGTGAAGAAGCCGCTCTCCGGACGGCTCCGTGGAAACGCCGCAAGGGACACCTGATCAGTCTCATCGGCGGCAAGCCCTCACCGGTCGTGCCCCCGGCCCATCTGGCCACCCAGCCGGTGCCGTCGCCGGTCCCCGCGAGTGCGCACCCTGCTCCCTCCAGCCCGGCAAAGACTGGGTGATCGACGATCCGGACCAACCGGGCGGTCGCGGCGAGTAAGCCGTGAGCTAGCGTGCGGCGCCATGGACGCCAACGACCCCACCGAGGGCCCTTTCGCCGATCGCCCCGCCCGCCCGTTGCGGACCGTGCTCTTTGCCGCCGGCGACGATCGCGACGACGTGACGGCCGCGCTGCAGTCCGGTGCCGACTCCGTCGTGATCGACCTCGAGGAGCCTCGTACGCCTTGCACCGAGCAGGTGCGCGAGACCGCCCGGCGGCTCACCCGCGAGACCGTCGACAACCACGTTCCCGGCCCCGGGGTGCCGCTCCTGTTCGCGCGGATCCAGCCGCCCTCGAGCGGCCAATCGCTGAAGGACCTGCGGGCCGTGATGGGTCCGTCGCTGGCCGGAATCCTGCTGCCCAAGGTGCAAGGTCCCGCTGATGTCCACGCCGGCGACGCGCTGCTGACGAACATGGAAGGCGACCTCGGGCTGCCGCTCGGCTCGAAGGTCATCTACCCGATTCTCGAGACGTCGCAGGCGATCCGGCAGGCCTACGAGATCGCCATGGCCTCACCCCGGGTGCGTTACATGGGCGGCGCGGTCTCCCGCTTCGGCGACATCCACCAGGCCGTCGGCTTCCGCTGGAGCGCCGAGGGTACGGAGACGCTTTTCCTGCGCTCCAAGGTCTTGATGGACGCGCGTGCCGCCGGAATTCGCTACCCGATCAGCGGCATGTGGGGCGGCGCCGTCGATGACACCGAGGGCCTGCGCCGCTGGGCAACGCATCTGCGCGACCTCGGCTACTACGGGATGATGATCGGCAATCCGGTGCACGTCGCCCAGGTGCACGAGATCTTCAGCCCGACGCGTGAGGAGCTCACGTATTGGTCCGACCTCGACCGGTTGGCCGCCGAAGCCGAAGCGCGGGGGAGCGGCTCGGTGGTGTACGGCGATGCCAACCAGGGGGAGGGCCACGTCGTGCACATCGCCCACGTCGGATCGGCACGCAAGAACCTGGAATGGGCCCGCGCCCTCGGCGTGATCTAGCTGCTCAGCGGCTGCCGAACTTGTAGAGCCGCAGGGCGTTTCCCGCCAGGATCTGATCGCGCTCGACGGCGGGAATGCTCGCGTAGTCGGCGTCGATGGTGCGCCAGCTGTCAGGCCAGTCGCTGCCCGAGTGGGGGAAGTCGCTCGACCACATGAGCCGGTCGACGCCGATGTGATGGCGGTTGATGACGGCGTAGTGGTCGGTGAGGTAGGTGAAGGAGAAGTGCTCGTGGATGATCTCGCTGGGCAGCCGCTTCAGCCGGGTGTCGCGCGCCGTGGCACGCCGCCGGAAGCGGTTGTCGAGCTGCTCCTTCACGTAAGGCACCCAGCCGGCGTCGACCTCGACCATGCCGACCTGCAAGCCGGGGACGCGATCGAAGACGCCGGAATTCAGGAACTGCACCATGATCGTGGGGGCCTGCAGGAAACGCAGGTCGGCGGCGGCCCGTCCGGCGGTCAGGCGGCCCGGGGCGTAGACGTCCTGCGGCGGCTCATCGACCAGCCCGACGTGGATGTGGGCCGGCAGCCCGGCGGCGACGAGGGCCTGCCAGACCGCGTCGTCGGCGACGGAGATATCCCGGTCACCGTGCGGGAAGAGGCCGACAAGCGCCCCGACGACACCCGCGCGCCCGGCCACCCGCTCGATTTCGGCCACGGCCTGCTCCACCCCGCGGTTGGGCAGCAGGATGATCGCGCCGAGGCGGGCCGGGTCGTGCGCGCAGTACTCGATCAGCCAGTCGTTGTAGGCCTGGACCATCAGCAAGTGCAGGGCCGGATCCTGATGCGTGATGACGATCTGCGACAGCCGCGGGGTGGGGTAGAACACGGCGGCGTCGACCACATCAGCGTCCATCTCCTCGAGCCGGCGCGCCGGGTCATAGCCGCCGGGGGAGATGTCCTCGAAGCGCACCCAGGCCTTGCGTTCGAAGCGGGAGAAGGTGGCGGCCGCGTTCAGCCCGAAGTTGATCGGATCCTTGACGCCTTCCGCGACCCACGCGTCGCCCTCTTCGAAACGCTGCAGGTGAGGAACGCGATCGCGCTCCTTGGCGGGTACTCGCGAGGTCCACAGGTCGGGCGGCTCGTTCACATGAGTGTCGGCGTCGACGAGGCGGTATTGCGGGGTGTTGCCGCCGGAGTTCATGACCACAATCATTACATGCTTTGATGAGCTCGGCAGGATGGTTGCACGACGGCGTGGGGTGGTGACGGATGAGCTCCCTGCGGTATCTCGCGTTGAACGGCAGCCTGGGCACCGGCTTCAAGGAGACGTCGCTGCAGCGGGCGCTCGAAGGCCCGCTCGACTTCATCGCCGCCGACAGCGGATCGACCGACGGTGGCCCGTTCTACCTCGGCACCGGCGAGTGGATCTGGGCCCGTGAAGCGTACGAGCGCGATCTGCGGCTCGGCCTGCTGGCCGCGCGAAAGGCAGGCGTCCCGCTCATCATCGGTTCGTGCGGCGGCGGCGGTGGTGACGCGGCCGTCGACGGCTATGTCGACCTCGTGCGCGACATCGTGCGCGCTGCGGGCATCGGGGTGCGTGTCGCGACGATTCATTGCGAGCCCGACCGGGCCTGGCTCGCCGAGAAGTATCGCGCAGGTGATCTCCGAGAATTGCAGGGTGCGCCACCGATCGACGAGCAGACCTTCAGCGCGCCGGGCCACATCGTCGCGATGGCCGGCGCCGAGCCGATCCAGGAGGCGATCGACGCCGGAGCCGAGGTCGTGCTGGCCGGACGTGCCAGTGACGCCGCGCTGTTCGCCGCGATCCCGCTCTCGCGCGGCTTCGATCCCGGCGCGGTCTGGAACGCCGCGAAGATCATCGAGTGCGGATCGGCGGCTGCCGAGAACCGGTCGGGCCAGGACTGCCTCGCGTGCACGTTCGACGATGAGGGCTTCGTGCTCGAGCCACTAGACCCGGCGTTGCGGTGCACCCCCCGCAGCGTTGCCGCCCACACCCTCTACGAGACTGCTGATCCCTACCGGCTGGTGCAGCCGTCGGGCACGCTCGACGCCCGCGACGCGACGTACACGGCTCTCGATGAGCGCCGCACCCGCGTCGTCGGCGGAACATTCACCCCGGCAGCCGAATACACCGCGAAACTCGAAGGCGCCGCGCCCGTCGGCTTCCTGTCGTCGTTCTGGGGCTCGACCCGCGATCCGATGATCCTGGCCCAGCTCGACACCTGGATCGACTCGCTGACCGCTCACACCCGCCAGCGATTGGCGAGCGCGTTCGGTGAGAACGCGTACGACCTTCGCATCACGGTGTACGGGGCCAACGCCACCACGGGCGAGGCGATGGAGGCGATCCCGCGCGAGGCCGTGCTCTCCTTCGACGTGCTTGCTGACACGCAGGAGGCGGCCTCGGCCATGGCCCGAGCGGCCTACCACGTCGCCCTGCACTGGCCGATCAAGGAGTGGAGCGGTTCGATCACCACCTTCGCCCACCCGTACAGCCGGCCGGTGATCGACCGCGGCCCGGTGTACCGCTTCACCCTGAATCATGCGCTGGTGCTCGATGAATCCGAGCGTCGATCGGTCTTCCGGATGAACCTGCAGGACGTCCGATGAGCTCTCTGTCGCCCCCGCAATCGACCTCGCAATCGACCCCGCAGACTGCCCCACTGACCACCCCGCTGCCGCCCGCTACGGCCGAGGGGCTCGAGCACATCCGGCGCAACTTCCGGTTGATCCGCAGCAAGGACGCCGGCCCGTTCATGCTGACGATCGACCTGTTCTTCGCCGATGCGGCGGTGCACGAGGCGTTCCGCTCCAGCGGAGTGCTCGCCGAGAGCGTCGTCGCGCAGCTTTACGGGGTCGCGCCGGATCAGGTCGACAGCTACGACATGGCCGAGATCTCGGCGCTGAAACTGAGCTTTCCGCGGAAGGTGGTCAGCGGCGATTTCGGCGACACCGACATCACCGGCGGCCAGCAATACGCCATCCTGATCGAGTACCTGGCGGCTCTGGAGTACGGCCCTGACGGGAGACCACGTTGACGCAGACGCATTCACTGACCGCGGCACAGATCCGCCGCGAACTCGGTCACCCGATCGTCGATGCCGACGGCCACTTCATGGAGCTGTGGCCGATGGTCAACGACGAGATCGTCGCCTACCTCGAGGAGTCGGGCGGCGCGTCGTTACGCGAGAAGTTCCTTGCCAGCGCGTCGAACACGCTCGACACCGCCGTCTTTCCCGCCGACCGCACGACTCCTGACATCCGGCGGGCCTGGCGCGCGATGCCGTCGTGGTGGGGCAATCCGGTGTCCGACAGCTATGACCGGGCGACGGCCCACGTGCCGCGCCTGATGTACGAGCGGCTGGACGAGTTCGGTATCGACTACATGCTGGCCTACCCGTCGTGGTCGCTCGGGATGCTCGACGGCCGTGACGACGAGCTGCGCGCACCAGTGCTGCGGGCGCTGAACCGATACACCTCGAGGCTTTTCACTCCGTACGCCGACCGGCTCTCCTCGGCCGCCCTCATCCCGATGAACACCCCCGAAGAAGCCATCGGCGAGCTGCGCTACGCGGTGCAGGAGCTCGGCTTCAAATCGGCGGTGATCGCCGGCCACGCGATCCGCAAGCTCACCGAAGACCCGCGCGATCAGGCATACCGGCTCGACACCTTCGGTCTTGACAGCGAGTACGACTACGACCCGTTCTGGGCGGAGTGCGTGGAGCTCGGCATCACCCCGGTCACCCACAGCAGCCTGCAGGCGCACCGCAGCACGCGCTCGATCACGAACTACTCGTTCAACCACATCGGCGGCCTCGCGGTCAGCCACTACGAGCTCGCGAAATCCCTTGTGATGGGAGGGGTTTTCACCCGCTTCCCGACCTTGCGCTTCGGGTTTCTCGAAGGTGGCGTCGCCTGGGCGGTGAGCCTGCTGGCCGACCTGATCGGCCACTGGGACAAGCGCAACGCCGAAGCGATCACCAGCCTCGACCCGGCGATCCTCGACGTCGACGCGCTCCTGCGGACGATCGGCGAGTACGGCGACGATGCGGTGCAGGCCAATCTCGGCCGGCTCCGCGAGCACTTCTCGCGTACACCCGGGCGTCCGCAGAACCTCGACGATTTCGCTGCCGCGAACTTCCGGTCGGTCGCCGACATCATCGGGGTCTTCAGCGAGCGGATGTACTTCGGCTGCGAGGCGGACGATCCGCTCGTCGGCTGGGCGACGGGCACCACGATCAAGCACCGTCCGGTGAATCTGCGGCCGATCCTCGGCACCGACATCTCCCACTGGGATGCGCCGGTCATGAACGAGGTCCTCGTCGAAGCCTTCGAGCTGGTGACCGACAAGGTCGTCGATGCCGATGAGTTCCGAGCCTTCACCTTCGAGAACCCGGTGTCGCTGCATACCGCGGCCAACAAGGACTTCTTTCACGGCACCGTGTGCGAGCAGGCGGTCGCGGCGATCTGAGCCGCAGAAAGCCTTATGGCTGCTGGGTGTTCCAGGAGACGTCGGTGGCTCGTACCCGGGCGCCGCGCCTGCGCACCTGATAGATCTGCGGGTTGCCGACGTGGTCGCGCAGCAGCTTCTCGGCGAGCTCGGCATCCCCCGCCTCGATCGCGTCGGCAATGGCGACGTGCTCGTGCAGACCCTGCTCACGCAGCTGCGATCCCGGCGCCTCCTGCGCATGGGTGACGCGATACGTCCAGGCCTCACTCTGGGTGGCCCAGAGCCGCTCGAGCGCACCTGCCACGAGGATCAGCGTCGCGTTGCCGCAGCCGTCGATGATGTCGCTGTGGAACTGGCGTGCCCAGCGTTCCATCTCCACGGCATCATCGATGTGGGCGAGGGATTCGGTGATGGCCCGGCGCAGCGCTGGAACCACGGACTTCACCCGGTCCTTGCGCCGCGCGCACATGCCGGCGCAGACGGTCACCAGCTGGGTCAGTGCCTGAGCCAGATCGGCGGCCGGCGTCTCGGAGGCCTGCAGCACCAAGCCGAGCATGTACGCGGCCGCATCAGGCTTGGGCCGGTGCACCTCGGCGCCGCCGACGCTGCCGCGCCGGACGGTGATGAGCCTTTCGTTCTCCAGGATCCGCAGCGCTTCGCGGATCGACGGGGGACTGACGTTGAACTCCGCGACGAGGCGGTCCAGCGGCGGCAGGTGGCCACCGTCGGGCAGCGTGCCGTCCACGATTCGTTCACGTAGCTGCGCCGCGACCAGCTCGGCAAGCCGTGGCTGTCGCACGCGTAACCCCCAGTTCCCATCCAGAAAAGTTCTCCAGCCTCATTCTCGCCGATCAGGCGCCGATGAGTTCGGCCGCGCCGTGACGTCTACCGGTAAACCGGGTAGGCCCGTAGGCGCGGGTGTGGAAGTCTAGGGCGCAAACCCGGCACCGGGGCCGTACTCGATCGACGAGAGGCGTAGCTGAATGAGCCTGGCAGTCACCGACAGGTCCATCGCTGAGCTCGAGCAGTACCGCACGGAGCTGCGTGGATACTGCTACCGGATGCTGGGTTCGGCGTTCGACGCCGACGATGCCGTCCAGGAAGCCCTGGTGAAGGCCTGGCAGAGCCTCGACAAGTTCGAGGGCCGCTCGTCGCTGCGCTCCTGGCTCTACCGCATCGCGACCAATGTCTGCCTGGACACGCTGCGCAGCCGCGAGCGCCGCGCGCTGCCGATGGACCTCTCGAGCCCGGTGCCCGCCAACACCGCTCCGGGTGACCCGCTGCCCGAGGCCACCTGGATCGAGCCGATGCCCGACGGCGACGTCATTCCCCTCGACGGCGACCCCGCCCAGCGCGCGGTTTTCCAGGACACGGTGCGGCTGGCCTTCATCGCCGCGCTGCAGGCGTTGCCCCCGCGCCAGCGAGCGGTGTTGATCCTGCGCGAGGTGCTCTGCTGGCAGGCGTCCGAGGTGGCGGAGCTGCTCGACACGAGCGTCGCCTCGGTCAACAGCGCGCTGCAAAGGGCAAGGGCCACCCTCGGTTCCGCCGACCGCTCCGACACCGACCGCGCCGAGCCGCTCTCGGACGCCGACAACGAGTTGCTGGCGCGTTACGTGAAGGCTTTCGAGGCCTACGACATCCCCGGCCTGGTCTCGCTGCTGCACGAGGACGCCAGCATCTCCATGCCGCCGCTCGCGCTCTGGCTCAAAGGCCACGAGGACGTGGGCAGCTGGTACACCGGCTTCGGGATCGGCTGCAAGGGTTCGCGGCTGGTGGCCACCAGTGCCAACGGGATGCCGGCCTACGGCCAGTACCGGGTCAACCCGGAAGGCGGCTGGCTGCCCTGGTCGCTTCAGGTGGTCGAGGCGTCAGGCGGGAAGATCGTCCACATCCATCACTTCCTCGACACCACCCTCTTCGCACGGTTCGGGCTCCCCGCCGCGCTCTAGTTCGAGGGTGATGACGCCGGCCAGCCCGGTCAGCGCCAGCAGCCCAGGCAGGTCACCACAGCTGGACGTGACACGCACGGCCGCGTGTCGGCGGCTCGCCATGAGCGAGATCCTGGCCAGGACGTCGAGCACGCTCAGATCGGCATAGCCCTGAACGCGGCACACGACGCACACCGGGTCGCGCTCGGCGAGGTGCGCTTCGAGGCGCTCGCACAAGCCGAGCACGCGGGCGCGGCTGATCGGGGCCCGCACCCGTACGACGAGCACCGTCGCCGCCCCGTCACCACTCATCCCTCCAATGACGCTCTGGCCAGTGAGAATTCATCGCCGGGCCTGGCTCAGGCCCGCATGAGCTGCCCGACCAGCTGGCCATGCCCGTCGAACAACGTGAGCTCGCGTCCCTCGAGGCCGGCGCGCCGGGCGCGGCTCACCCAGGAACCCACCGGGTAGCCCGCACAGCCGACGAGGGTGCTCGGACCCGCGGTGGTCACCAGCGCACCTGCAGATCCGACCTCCCAGCGGCCACCTTGCGCGTTGCAGCCGTCGGATCCCGTCCACGAGCCGTCAGCGGAAAAGGTGACGTATGACGGGGGCGGCTGCCGCTGGCCGGGCTTCACCATCGCCCCACCGGGAACGACCATCGGCTCCCAGCGTCCCAAGATCGTCTTGGACGTCACCGGCACTTGCCCACTGGCCAGCGGCGGGGGAGTGGCGAGGCGGTCGCGCAATTGCGCGAGATCCGGCACGCGGTAGAGCCCGCGTCCGGGCGACAGCCGGGCGACGACATGACCGGACTCATCGAGCAGGGCCCGGGTGGCACCGTCGATCGTGAAGCCGGCGGCAGAGGTCAGCCAGGACGGTGCGCGACCACCCTCGTGGGCAGCCGTGAAACAGCCGCTCGATCCGCCATTGGTCTGCGCCACGAACATGCCGCCGGCGCTGGCGGACCAGCTGCCGAGCAAGACGCCGCACGGGGGAGAGAGCTCCAGGTCCTCGCCGATGCGCAGGTATTCGCCGGTCGGCTTTCCGTTGGGCGTGAGGACGTTCCAGGCGCCGACCAATTTCAGCGGATCAACCGACGCGGGCGCAGCGCGCGGGACCGGCGCCGACCTGGGGACCGACTTTGCGGGCACCGCTGACGGCGTCTGGCGGCTGCACGAGCACCCCGGCAAGAAGAGCAACGTGGTCATACCCACGACACTCAGGAGGCGCCAACCGGGTATTCGCATGACGGTTGGACGCGGTGACGTGCCCCGAGGTTGCGCAGCGACTCAGGGGATGGCGGCCGCGTCGCCCGGGAGCTGGCTGTCGGATGCGGCGGCGTCGGGCGTCGGGGTGCCCGTCGGCGACGGTGTCCCCGTCGGGGTCGGCGACTCGGTGGGCTGCTCAGTGGGAGGCGCCGTCGGGGTCGTCACCGGTGTGGGTTGGTGGGTCGGCGCGGTCGTGGGTTTCGTGACCGGCGGGGGAGTCGGCCTCGCTGTGGGCTTCACCGAAGGATGCGGCGCAGGCGTCGGCTTGTGCACCACCGGCTTCTTGGCCACCTTCTTCGCCACCCTCTTGGCCGGCTTCTTGTGCTGTGCCTTGGCCGCCTTGGCTGCCTTGGCCTTCGCGGCCTTGGACAGTGACGCCAGGTATTCCGCGATGTCCGCCGTGACCGGGGAGAGGTCCTGACCGCCGTAGGCGTCGGTGTAGCCGAGGACGACGAGGACGTAGTCCAGGGAGTGGTTGTAGGACAGCACCGCGCGCTCGGCGGCGGCCGGCGTCGTCAGGTCACCGCCCGAAGCGCAGAGGTAGTCGGCGGTCGCGAGGGCGGCGTCGAAGAGGTTCTCCGGGTCACGTATGCCGTCACCGTTGCCGTCCCGTCCGTCGAGCGCCCAGGTCGAGGGGATGAACTGCATCGGACCGACCGCGCGGTCCCAGCGCGTGTCACCGTCGTAGCGTCCGCCGTCTGTGTCGGGGATCGCGGCGTTGCCGCCGGAGCCGTCCAGCACCGGGCCGAGGATCGAGGGGTGTACCTCACCGTCGGCGGCGGGCCTGCTGCCTCCGTACTGGCCATGGTCGGATTCGACGCGTCCGATGGCGGAGACGAGCGTCCAGGGGATGTTGCACCCGGGATTGGCGCTGCTGGCGTTGGACGCGGCCCGCTGGTAGGCGGCGAGAGCGACGGCCGGAATGTCGGCGACCGAGCCTCCCACCACGATCGAGGCGGCGGGCGTACCGGCCTTTCCCTTGGCTGACTGAAGAGCCGCGAGCGTGCGGCGCAGCGCCGGGTCTTTGGCGAGCCGGCGAGCCAGGCTGGTGCCGTCGGCGTTGGTGGCCCGCCGTACGACCACGCTGGCGGCGGTGGCGCTGGCGGTGGAACCGGCGGCGGCGACGCTACGGTTCACGGTTTTGGCCGGATGGCTCCGTGCGGACGGTGACGCGGCGAGCAGGCTGCTCGGGACCGCGGCCGCGACCAGTCCAGCTGCCGCGAGGACGGCGATGGCGCGCGGGCGCAACCGTCGCCGGCGTCGCGGCCGAACCTCGAAGAGGATGGCCGGGGCGGAAGCGGGTGATGGATTCACGTCCCCCTCTACATCGACCGGGCCCCCGGCGGTGCCAAGGGCCCAAATGCCTACGCAGCGGTGTGAAATGCCCCACCCTGTCTGGGGTTGTCAGTGACGGCAGCCATCCGGGCGTGCCGAAGAACGCCACGGACCACACGTTCGTCGAGTGGCGACGCAAGCCCGTCGCCTTTGTCGGCTGAGGAAACGTGGGGGGAGCGCGGGCGATCGAGCAGCTACGGCTGGTCTGCGTGGAGTACGAGACGGCACCGCTGCGTCACGCCCTCCACATCCTGCCTGACGTCCTCATCCCGGCGATTCAGGCGCCAGAACCCTTTGACATCAGCGTTTTCGCCTCGCTGGAGCCGAGGCTTGAAATGCTCGCCACCGACCTCGAATGGTGGGCCACCAACTTGGCGCACGCTCGCGCCGGCGACTGACGGCCATCCTCATGCGCCGGAGGTCTCAGCGGACGGCCGTGACCATCCGGACGTGAGCATCGTCCTGCCCGGACCCATCGGACCCATCGGACCCAGTGGCCGCGTCCGGCAGGGTGATCCGGCGCTGGCGCAGGCCGGCGCCGGCTGCGGCGACGGACAGCGCGATGACGATCACGCCGTAGACGGTCGCCGTAGGGCGCAGGCCGTAGGACGGAACCGCCAGCCCGGCCAGCACCGCTGAGCCGCCGAAGGCCAGATAGCTCACCACGTAAAGGGAGGCGAAGAGCTCGGCCCGCTGCTGCGGCGTCGCGATACCCGCCACCGCTCCGAACGAGCCGACGAACGCCGTACCGAAGCCCCAGCCGGAGACGACCAGACCGAGAAAGAACAGCGCGGTCCAGCCGGTCCCGAGCGAACCCAATACCAGGCCGACACCGGCCACCAGCACCAGAGCGCCGTGGATCATCGTCGGATGCGGGGCGCGACTGCGGGTCAGGACCGAGCCCGCGGCGCCGACGCCGGCCACCGCCGTCACGACGAGGCCGCCGACCAGGTGGTTGCTCACACCGAACACGCCGGCGGCGAGGGAGGGCCCGAGTGAGAGCACGAGCCCACCGACCGCCCAGGTGGCGATCAGCACGGGCGCCATCGCCTTGAACGTGCTGCGCGCCGCTGCCGGCACGCTCGCCCTGGGCTGGAGTGAACGCAGTGAACCCGACCGCCGCGTCACGGTCTCGGGGACGGCAGCCAGTGCCACGAGCAGGGCGCTGAAGAGCACGATCAGCGTCGCGAAGACGAGCACGCGGGGCGCCGGGGCGTACTGGACGAGCGCTCCGGAGGTCACGGCACCGATGGCCAGACCGGTCGAGGGCGCCGCGGTGTTGACGGCTGCCGCGAGCGACGGCCGGTCCGCAGGCGCCAGATCGGCGACACCGGCGGACAGCGCCCCCGCTGCGGCACCCGTCGCGACGCCCTGGACCGCTCGCGCGACGAGGAGCCAGCCGACCCCGTCGGCGAAGATGAAAGCGGCCATCGAGAGCAGTTCGATGACCAGAGCGCCGGCAAGCACCCGGCGGCGGCCCAGGAAATCGGAAAGGCCTCCCGCGGTGAGCAGCGTGAGCAGCAGAGCGCCCGCATACACCGCGAAGATCAGGGTGAGCGTGACGGCGGAGAAGTGCCAGCGCGCCTGGTAGACGAGGTAGAGCGGGGTGGGCACGCTGGATGCCGCGAAAAAGGTGACGAGCGTGGCGGCAAGAACCCAGAAGCCAACCTGACGGCGCGACGAGAAATTCATCCGATCTCCCAACGGTTCGATTCTGGTGGAACCGTTGGAGCGAACCAGATTGTTCCAACAGAGTCGAACTCTTTTCGGAAAGGTCGTATGCTCCCGCCGTGGATCTGGAACATCCCCCCGTCGGCGAGCTCGATCTCGCGGCGGTCCTCTTCGCGCTGAGCGACCCGGCCAGGCTGGCGATCGTGCGCCAGATCGCCGCACCGGCCGGGGTCCCGACGTGTCAATCCGTCGGTTTGGACATGCCCAAATCGACCCGCTCGCACCATCTCAAAGTGCTGCGTGAGGCAGGAATCACGCTCGCCGTGCCGCGTGGGCGCGAGCGCGTCCTCAGCCTGCGCCGGGGCGATCTGGAGTCGCGCTGGCCCGGCCTGCTGTCGGCGGTGCTCGGAGAGCAACCGGCCGTCAGCCCGGCCTGAGCCGCCGGAGAGGGCGTCCCCCCACGCCCTCTCCGTGGTCTAGTTCGTGCAGACGGTCTGGCTCAGGCCGCCGGTCTTGTTCTCGTAGTACCAGGAGTTGGCGCCGGTGTGCGTCGCCTTCAGGCAGTACGAGCTGGCGGTGAAGCCGATCAGCTGGATGGTGTTGCTGGGGCTCAGGTTCACCGTCGTGCTGCCGCCGACCTTCTGCCCGGAGCCGCTGATCGACACCGGGAACACGGTCGGAACCGTTCCCGCGGAACCGAAGACGGTCTTGGAGTAGTCCTGATTGTCGACGTTGAACGCCTCGATCTCCTGCGCGACGGTGCGCAGGTCAGATTTCTCGGAGGCTTCGTAACCCTTGGTCTTCTGGCTGAGGAACACCGGGATGGCGATGGCCGCCAGGATGCCGATGATGATGATGACAACCAGCAACTCGATGAGCGTGAAGCCGTCTTCGTTGTCTCGTTTCATGCAACTGATGTTCGGCAGATGTGAAGGGGACCTGAATGTTTCTCTTTCAGGGACTTTGAGCGACCGCGATCCAGCGGCTGCGCCCATGGCCGTTCACGCCGCTGCTCCCGGCCGCGCCAGGGTTCAATCGCGGTGCAGGGGGATGGTCCACTCGATCCGGGTGCCGCCCGCCGCGGGCTTCACCGGCGAGACGATGGCGAACGAACCGCCCAGCTGCTCGGCGCGAGCCCGCATGTTGCCGAGCCCGCTGACCCGAGACGGATCGCCGATGCCCTGGCCGTTGTCGGTGATCGCGACGGCAAGGTGTTGCCCGTCAGCGGCCGAGAGGATGATCGACACCGTCGTCGCATGCGCGTGACGGGCTGCATTGGCGAGCGCTTCCCGCACGACAGCGGTGACGTGGTCGACGATGTCGCCGTCCAACAGGGCGTCCAGCGGACCTTCGAATCGCAGGTCGGGGGTGAACCCGAGAGCGCCGCTCGCGTCGCGGACGATCTCCATGACCCTCGCTTGGGCTCCCGTCTCGCGGTGTCGTTGCAGCGCGAAGATGGTCTGGCGGATCGCCTGGATGGTGTCGTCGAGCTGGTCGGTGTACTGCGTGAGGCGTTGGCGGGTCTCGGGCTCCTGGGTGCGCGACGCGAGCCCGGTCAGCCCGAGACCGGCAGCGAAGAGCCGCTGGATCACGTGGTCGTGCAGATCCCGCGCAATGCGATCGCGGTCCTCCAGCAGCGAGAGCCGGCGGCGGGCTTCCTGCGCATGAGCGAGCTTGAGGGCGACGCTCGCATGATCGGCGAAGCCCTCGATCATCTCCTGCTCTTCGCTGTCGAACGGCGAGCCGCCCTGACTGCGGCTCAGGGCCAGCACACCAGGCATCCCGTCACCGGTGTCCGGTAGCCGGACGAGAAGCGCTGGGCCGTCGGGAACGCTGTCGCCGGCATAGACCCGCTCGGTCGCCCGGGCGTCGGCGACGACCAGATCGCGTCCGTCGACCAGGGCCTTTCCCGCCAGCGACTTCTCGATGGGAACCAGGGTGCCCAGCAGCGTGGCAGCTCCGACCCCGTCGGCCGCTGCCACCAGGAGTTCTTCGGTACCCGAGACCTGGAGCAGGATCCCGGCGAAGTCGGCCTCGCCGACCTCACGGGCCCGCTTGGTGATCATGGGCAGCGGGTCGGACTCGCCTGCCAGCAGCTCCCGCGAGATCTCGGCGGCGGCGGTCTGCCAGCGCTGCCGACGCTGCTCGAGCTCGTAGAGCCGGGCATTGTCGATGGCGACTCCGGCGGCCGAAGCGAGGGCGGTGAGCAACTCCTCGTCCTCCGCGGTGAACGCGGGCTGCTGGATCTTCTCGGTCAGGTACAGATTTCCGAAGATCTGGTCGGCGACCCGGATGGGCACACCCAGGAAACTCTTCATCGGCGGGTGGTGATCGGGAAATCCGACAGCCTTCGGATGCTCGCCGAGCGCGGCGAGGCGAAGCGGCCGTGGATCGGAGATGAGCTGGCCGAGGATGCCCTTGCCGCGCGGATACGGACCGATCGAGGCGATCGCCTCGGGGTCGAGGCCGACGGTGATGAATTGGGTGAGTTTGCGGTCGGGTCCGATGACCCCGAGCGCTCCATACCGTGCACCCACCAGATCGGCGGCGGACTGCACGACCCGCTGCAGCAGTACCGGGAGGCTGAGGTCGGAGGAGATCGCACGGGTCGCCGCGAGGAGACCGCGGAGCCGGCCCTGCGTGTTCAGCACATCCTGCGCGCGCTCCACCAGCTGCTCGAGAAGCTCATCGAGTTCGAGGCGGGCGATCTGCGGAAAGGTGACGTCAGGCGTCGGCGAAGCCGAGGGCGCGGATTCGCTGCCTGACACTGCGCCCTTGGGTTCGGGCGCCGCGGGATCTCCATTCACGCCTGACCCGCTTTCTTCCGCGGGATCCGGCGGAACCCGGGTTCGCCTCCGGGGGTCACGTCCACTTCCTTCCGTTTCGCGCACGTCCCCCCTCCCGTCATCGGTCAGTCTCCTCCACAAAACCGCCGGTGGGGCGTTGATCACGGCAGCCGGAGGATGAAGTTTGCGCTCACCGTAATGATTCCGCCACTGTCTGCCGCTCCAAGGGCCACGCGATCACCTCGAAGGTCTGGGACCTAGGGCCCTACCTGCGCTTCCGGTCGGCCCTGCCCAATGAGCGTGCCGACGGCCCAGGCTGAACGAAGCCGAAAAGGGGCCAGACGGGAGCTTTATGCGGATTGTCGTGGGAGTCGATGGGTCCCGGGGCGCCCAACGGGCGCTCGAATGGGGCATTGCTGAGGGCCGGGTGCGCGGCAGCGGCGTCACTGCGGTGCTCGCGTACGGCTACTACGGACGGCCCTTCGAGGTGCAGTCCAGCACGACAAGCCTCGACCCGGAGGCGCTCGACGGGGCATCCCGTCGCGTACTCCAGCAGGCCGTCTCGCAGGCAGCCGGCGCGAGTGCAGCAGAGATCGTGGAGCGGGTCAGCGACGGCGAGCCGGTGGACGTGCTGCTCGACGCGACTCGGCCGGACGATCTGCTGGTGGTGGGTGCCCGCGGGCTGGGGCCGGTGCGGCGCCTGCTGCTCGGCTCGGTGAGCCTGCATTGCACGCGGCATGCGACGGGCCCGACAGTCGTCGTTCGTGATCATCCCGAACCGGCTCCGGACGCGGGCCCGGTGGTCGTCGGCATCGACGGTTCGCCCGCGTCGCTGAGCGCATTGCGCTGGGCCGCCGCACACGCTCGCGCGCACGCGTCGGCGCTCGAGGTCGTGCACGTGTGGCCGGCGGCCGAGACCCAGCCGCTGCACGTCGATGATCTGTTCCAGGTGACCGAGCAGCGCGAGGAGCATCGACGCGAGATCGAAGGACTGGTCGATCAGGCGGTCGCCCCCGGCGGGCGCGGCGGCGTCACCGTCCGCCTCGTCGACGGACACCCGGTCGCCGTACTCCTCGCGGCCGCCGAGACCGCATCCCTGCTCGTGGTCGGTTCGCGTGGCCAGGGCGGGATCGCGCGTCTCCTGTTGGGCTCCACCAGCGCCGCGTGCCTCCTGCACGCCCCCTGCAACGTGGCTGTCGTGCCGGCGCCGCACGCCGCGTCATGATGGAGACGACCGCAGGCGGGACGGGCGAGCCGGCGATGGCCGCTGCGGGTACGCCATCCGGCCGCCGCGATCACGTCCGGCGCGAGCACGTGGTCGTCGGCGTGCAGGGTGATGACGCCTCGCTGGCGGCGCTGCGTTGGGCGGCGCGGCACGCGCATTTCACGGGCGGCGAGATCGAAGCGGTGATGGCCTGGGAGCTGGCAGAGCCGCCGGGCCACCTCAGCGGAGCTGTCCAGCAGGCCGCCGAGGGCGTGATCAGCGATCTGAGCTGGGCGCTGGAAACGATCGTCGACCGCAGCGAGATCGCGGCGACTCCCGGTATCCGGGTGAGCACGACCGTCGTCACAGCGCCGGCGAAACTGGCAATGGCCGACGCCGTGGACCGGGCCGATCTTCTCGTGCTGGGTTCTGTCCACCACGCGGCGGCGCTCTCGGCGCTCTCGGTGAGTCGGCAGCTGGCGGCGTCGGCCTCGTGTCCGGTGGCTCTCGTCCCCGTACTCGCCGTGCCGCCGCTTCCGGATCCCGCCGCTGCTGGGGCTTTTCTGGTCGTCGGCATGGACGGCTCGCCGCAATCGCAGGACGCCTTTCGCTGGGCGTGCGCCGAGGCTGCGCGGCGCGGGCTGCCATTGCGGGTGGTGGTCGTCAGCCCCACCGAGACGGTGCTCGACATGGTGACCGCTGCGGTTGCGGCGCGCCTTCGGGTCACGCCGCCCGTGGCCATCAGCGTCCTGACCCGGGCCGGTGATCCGGGCCCGGTCCTGATCGAGGAGTCCGAGGGGTGCGAGGCCCTGATCCTCGGCCAGCACGGCAGCGGCACGATCCGCCGCCGGCTGCCGTCACTGGGCAGCGTCAGCCGCTGGTGCGTCGCGCATCTGATCAGCCCCGTGGTGGTCGTGCCCCGCCGGCCACGACGAGGCCGTCCAGGTAACCGCTGAGTTCCGTCGCGATGACCCTGTGCGCGGGATCCCACGGCGGTTTCTCGTCGACACGGGCGTTCCAGCCCTGGCCGGCGATGAGATCAGCAGTCAGGTAAAGATGCCCGGCCCCGGTCCGCAGGTCACATCGCAGGACCGGGTGGAGCGCCTTGGCCGGTGGTCCGAGGCCGGCGAGGTGCGCGATGCCGGCGGCGGCAGTGTCGGCCTGCTGGGCACCGAGCCCGCCGTGCTTGACCGCGGAACGGGTGGCATCGCCCGCTGCGAAGATCCGGTCGCCGGCCTGGAGCACGCGGCAGTACTGATCGATCTCGAGGAAACGGTGACGGGCGTCGCCGGGGATGCCCGCAACATCCGGGCCGGTCATGCGGTGCAAGGTCACGGTGCGTTGGGGATGCAGTTCGACTCCCGACCGGCTCAGTGTCAGATGTCCGGGGCCCGTCATGGTGGCGCTCGCCTCGCAATTCAGGCTGACGCCGGCGTTTTCGAGCAGGTCCGCGACCAGACTGCTGATCTCACTGCCGAACACGGCGAGCGGCGCCGGCTCAGGAGTCACCAGCGAGAGCTGCACCGACTTCTCCTTTTCGGAAGCGCGTTTCGCCGTCAGGAAGGCCAGCTCGTAGAGCGGAAGCGGCCACCTCGGACCGTCCGGCACGACGAACGCCAGGTCGGTCACGCGGTCGGCCTCGATGTCCTCGACGATCTGGCGGAACATGCCCGCGCCGTGGCGGCTGGTGAACGCGTCCATGAAGGGACTGGCCGGCGCCGGCCGGGCGCCCAGGGCGAGAAGCAGCGCGTCATAGGAGATGTTGCGACCGCTGGTCGTGAAGACCTGCTTCGCGCGGCGATCAACCCACCCGAGTGACTCCGCCTCCCACTGCGCGCCCGTATCTGCCGCGATGCGATCGAGCGGAAAGTGCCGGACGTGCTGCGCGCCGAAGGGTTCCGCGACGGCGAGCGGCCGGTAGTCCAGGTGCGTGTGCGGACTGAGCAGGACGATGTCGACGTCATCACCCGCCAGCCGGCGAAGCCGCAGCAGGCCTTCGACACCGGCGATCCCGGCTCCGCAGATGACGACTGTGAAACGCTCCATCGCGACCCCCTGGGGGCGTCCGGAGGAACTTGTTGGAAGGGTCGGCGGACCCGTTCACCGAGTCAGTCGAAGTAGGCGAGCACCGTGGGTGGGAGATCTTCGGGGTTGAGCTCGAAACCGCGTTCACAGGCCCACGACGCAGCCTCAGCGGCATCGACGTAGCGGATCTCGAACGTCAGGCCATCCGCGCCGGGAAGCTCGCTGTCGGCGCTGGGTGAGTCGCCGCCGCTGGTCATGAACATGATTCAAGAAAAGCACTCATGCGCCGTCTCGAGGACGGAAAAAGGTCCCTTGCGGGAGCCATTGGGCCCCTGCCGACGGCCTGGCGGCACAGGACGTTTGGCCCTTTCGCGCGCGTGCCACGCCTGGTGTGCTCGAAAGGGTCAAACGACCCCGAACGAGAACCGAATCAGATTCTGAGGATTACGCATGAGTACACGGATCGCCATCAACGGATTCGGCCGTATCGGGCGCAGTTTCCTGCGCATCGCGGCCGAGCAGCCGGGGCGCGGGCTCGAGGTCGTGGCCGTCAACGACCTGATGACGCCAGAGACGCTCGCCCATCTGCTGGCCTTCGACTCCACATACGGACGCTTCCACGGTGAGGTCGAGGCCGCGGATCAGGCTCTGGTCGTGAATGGCACGAAGATCGCCGTCACCGCCATCAGCGATCCCGCCGCACTCGACTGGGCCGCTTTCGGGGTCGACGTCGTGGTCGAGTCCACCGGACGTTTCAGCAAGCGCGAAGACGCGGCTGCCCACCTTTCGGCCGGTGCCCGCAAGGTCGTCATCTCGGCGCCCGGCAAGAACGCCGACCTGACCGTCGTCATGGGCATCAACGACGGTGAATACGACACTTCGGTGCACGACGTCATCTCCAACGCCTCGTGCACCACGAACTGCGTGGCGCCGATGGCCAAGGTGCTGCACGACAACTTCGGCCTGGAGAAGGCGCTGATGACCACCATCCACGCCTACACCGGTGACCAGTCGCTGCTCGACGGCCCGCACAAGGATCTGCACCGCGCTCGCTCGGCGGCCGTCAACATCATCCCCACGTCAACGGGCGCTGCGCGTACCACCGGCGTCGTCATCAAGGAGCTCGCCGGGCGCCTCGACGGCCTCGCAGTGCGGGTGCCGGTGCAGGACGGTTCGCTGACCGACCTCACGGCGGTGCTCTCCCGCGACGTGACGGTGGATGAGGTCAACGCTGCGTTCAAGGAAGCCGCCACGACCGGGACGTTGTCCGGCGTATTGAAATACAACACCGCACCGCTGGTCTCTTCTGACATCATCGGCGATGCGTCGTCGTGTGTCTTCGACGCCGGCCTCACCCTCGCCGACGGGCAGCTGGTGAAGGTGTTCGGCTGGTATGACAACGAGTTCGGCTACACCTCACGGCTGGCCGACCTCGTGGAGTACGTCGGCGCGAGACTCTAGAGAGGCAAGCCATGACTGGTGGCGGGCGCCCGCGCGCTGTGGCGTTGTTTCCGTTGTCGAAGATGGCAGAAGCCTCAGCGGCGGGCGGCCCGATGGCCGACGAGCTCATCCGCCATCTCGTGACGGTGGCAGCCGTGGCGCCGTCGGTCTACAACACCCAGCCGTGGCGCTTCCGCACCGACGGCTATGTCATCGACCTGTTCGCCGACCGTGGTCGCCAGCTGCACTACATGGACGCGCCCGGACGATTGCTCGCGCTCTCGTGCGGCGCCGCGCTTCATCACCTGCGGCTGGCGATCCGGGGTCTCGGCCGCGACGTCGAGGTGCGTCTGCTTCCCGATCCCGGTGAGCCGGATCATCTGGCCCGCGTGATCCCAGGCCCCGCTGAGGCTCATGCGCCGACCGCCGGAGAATGGGCGCTGCTGCAGGCGGTGTGGGAGCGCCGGTCCTATCGCGACACCTTCGTCCCGCGGCGGCTCTCGCGCGGTCTCGTCGTCGATCTGGAGGCGGCGGTAGCGGCCGAAGGGTGTGAGTTACGGGCGGTCGAAAGGCCGGGCGAGCGTGAGGATGTGGCCAGGCTGGTGGCGGATGCCGATCGCGAGTTCGCCGCCGACGAGCGGGCGCAGGAGGAGCTGCGCAGCTGGAGCCGCTGGGAAGATGCTCAAGCTCCGGGAGCACGGCTGCAGGACGGCATCCCGCGCGCGGCGGTGGCGCGGGCGGGCATGGCGTCGGAGGGAGTCTTCCGGCAGCGCGACTTCGACGTCGACGGGAGCGTGACGGCGCAGGGGCAGCAGGCAAATGGCGTGGCGCTTCACCAAGAGCCCGAAAGCCCTGATGTGGCAGCACTTTTCACGACCGGCGACACCCAGCCCGACTGGCTCGCCGCGGGCGCTGCCCTCTCGGCGCTCCTGCTGACCGCGACCTGCGGGGGAGCGGCGGCGAGCCTGCTGAACCAGCCGCTGGATCAGTCGGTTTCGCGGGGGCGGGTGAACGAGGCGCTCCACGTTCCCGGCTTCGTGCAGGTGCTGCTGCGCCTGGGCTACCCGGGCTCCGAAGCCCGCCAGTTCGTGACCCCCCGCCGGCCCGTCGAAGACATCCTCACCTGGGGGTAGCCCGATCGCGGTAGCCGCGCGATGCGGCAGATGCCACTCCATCACTCACGAAAGTCCCGATGATTGCAGGGAATTCGACTCCTGCGGCAACGGCCGCGGCGGGCGAAAGTGGGAGCAGGGTCGTCATCGGGTGGGCTGACGGGAGAAGCGGGTGCGAGACGTGAAGAGGATCGTCGTCGGCGTCGACGGTTCCGAGGCGGCGCTGACGGCCGCGCGATGGGCATTGCACGAAGCGCACCGGTGCGGGGCGACGCTGACGCTGGTGCACGCGTGGCAGAGTTACGCGGCGCTGCCGAGCTATTCACCGCTGCAGGCCCAGCACATCGCCGCTTACGTCGACGCCGCGCAGTCACTGCTCGACGCGGTCGTGAAGCGATTGCGCGCCGAGCCCGAAGCAGCGGCTGTCGATCTCGACCCGATTCTCATCCCTGGCCCGGCTGGTCCAGTCCTGGTGGATGAGTCCACTGATGCCGACATGCTCGTCGTCGGAAGCCACGGGCGGGGCGCCCTCGGACGTGTGGTGCTCGGCTCGGTCAGCGCGTACTGCATCCACCATGCGACGTGTTCCACCTTGATCGTGCCGTCGCGGCCGCTTGCCGAGCACCGCCGGGAGTGGCTCGCCCTCGTCTCCGGGGAGCAGCAGCCCGAGAAGCGCGCGAGCCGACGTCGAGGTGGCAAGCCGGCGTCAGCGGGCACGGCTCTGGCGTTAAGGTCGGCGGCGAGGCAAGGTGAGGCGCGACATCGAACGGGAGGTGGCCATGGCTTTGCAGTCGGTCCCCATTCCGATTCTGTCGCCTGAGCTGCTCCGAGACATCCTGGGCGATCGGCGCATCCAGCTCCTCGAGGACGAGGGCGAGACCGTACGCGACGCGCTCGCCACCCGGATGGTGCTGAACGTCAATTCCACGGCCAACGGCGGCGGGGTCGCCGAGATGCTGCACACGCTGCTCGGTTACGCGCGGGGCAGCGGGATCGACGTGCGCTGGATGGTCCCTGAGGCGCCGCCGGCGTTCTTCACGTTCACCAAGCGGCTGCACCACATGTTGCACGGGGTCGACACCGGGGTCACCCTCGAAGGCCCGGATCGCGAGCTGTACGACGAGGTCATGCGCCATCAGGTGGTCGAGCTGAAATCGGCTGTCCGTCATGGCGACGTCGTCATCCTGCACGATCCCCAGACGGCCGGCCTCGCGCTGCCCCTGATGGCGGCCGGCGCGCGCGTCGCGTGGCGCTGTCATATCGGCTCCGCCCAGCCCAATGTGGCGACCGAACGGGCCTGGGAATTCCTTCATCCGTACCTGACGGGCGTTCCGACGGTCGTCAGCCGCGCCGCGTACCTGCCGTCCTGGGTCGACCGGCGCATCTCGGCAGAGATCGCGCCGTCGATCGATCCGCTTTCGCCCAAGAACGTCGAGCTGACTCCCGAGTTCTCCCGCGGCATCCTGCAGTCGGCGGGCCTGCTCGCCGACGGCGACCATGCCGAAGCCTTGACGTTCACGCACCGCGACGGCACGCGCGGGCGGGTCGAGCGCACCGCCGACATCCTGCAGTCCGGACCGCCCCCGCCGCCCGATGCCAACCTCATCGTGCAGATCTCGCGGTGGGATCCGCTGAAGGACATGGGCGGGCTGATGAAAGCTTTCGCGGAGCACGTGCTGCCGCGCATCGACAGTCATCTCATGCTGGCCGGCCCTAACGTCAGCTCGGTCACCGATGACCCCGAAGGTGCTGTCATCCTCCAGCAGTGCATGGCGCAATGGGCGTCGCTGCCGTCCGCCGCCCGTGAGCGGGTCCACCTGGCCTGCCTGCCGATGAACGATCCGGACGAGAACGCGTTGCTGGTCAACGCTCTGCAGCGGGAAGCCAGCGTGGTGGTGCAGAAGAGCATCGCCGAAGGCTTCGGGCTGACCGTGACCGAAGCGATGTGGAAGGGCTGCGCGGTGGTCGCTACCCGGGTCGGCGGCATCGAGGCGCAGATCGTCTCCGGGGAGAACGGCATCCTCGTCGACGATCCCCACGATCTGGCGGGCGTGGCAGACGCGATCTGCTCGCTCTTGGAAGACCCCCACGCCGCCGCCGAAATGGGCCAGCGCGCGCAGCATTCGGTCAACGAACACTTCCTGCCCGACCGCCATCTCGAGCAGTGGGCAGACCTGGTGCTGCGGCTGCTGCGAACGGACCCGCACGGCGCGCAGAACATGGCCCCCAAGCCTCCCGCGCAGCCCTCGACATAGTGACTGAACATGCTGTGACCACGGTCGAATTGGAGGGCGCACCACCGCGAGCCGTGGTGCTCCGTGACGGCAGCCTCGGCATCATCCGGGAGCTGGTGGCCGGCGATCGGGATGCGCTGCTCGAGCTGCACGAGAGCCTCTCTCCGCGCACGCTGTACCTGCGTTTCTTCAGCGCTTCCAAGCTTTCTGCGGGCCGGTACGTCACCCGGCTGGTGCGCCCCGGCGCGGGTGACCACGGCGCGGTGGTGATGGAAGTGCAGGGCCGGCTCGTCGGCGTCGCCGCCTACGAATGCATCGAGGAGGACCTGACCCCGGTCGCCGCCGAAGGTTTGGCGGAGATCGCTTTCGTCGTCGCCGACGACCAGCACGGCCGGGGGATCGGCACGCTGCTGATGGAGCATCTCGCGGCGCTCGCCCGCCGCCGGGCACTCACCCAGTTCGTGGCAGAGACGCTTCCGGACAACGCCGCGATGCTCGACGTGTTCAAGGAAGCCGGCTACTCGGTGACCTTTCGCCGCTCGCTGGACACAGTGCAGGTGTCCATCGACCTCACTCCCGGGCCCAACGTGCTGACGGCCCTCGACCAGCGTGAGCGGGCCGCCACCTGTGCCAATCTCATGCCGCTGCTGCGGCCGCGGTCGGTGGCCGTTGCCGGTGCCAGCACCCGCCCGCGGAGCATGGGTGCAGCGGTCCTCTCCAACTTGCTCAAGGCCGAATTCGCCGGTGACATCTATCCGATCGTCTCCCCGGGCGCCCGCTCGCGCCCGCGCCCGATCCAAGGGCTGGCGAGCTACTCCCGGCTGGCTGACGTGCCCGGCCCGGTCGATCTGCTCGTGGTCACCGAGCCGGCGCAGGAGACGCTCGCCCTCGTCGACGATTGCCTGGCGGCACAGGTGAAAGCGATGGTCGTGCTCTCGCCCGGTTTCTCCGACAGCGGCCCCGAAGGTGCGGCGCTCGAGGCGCAGCTGCTCGCCAAAGCGCGCCTGGCGGGCGTGCGGGTGATCGGGCCCAACTGCCTGGGCGTCACCTCGACCGCACCGGGAGTCAGCCTGGCCGCGACGTACGCGCCGCATCTTCCGGTCCCCGGCCGGGTCGGGGTGCTCACCCAATCAGGCGGCCTGGGGATCGCCCTGCTCGAACACACCCGGCGAGCCGGCATCGGCCTGTCGAGCTTCGTCTCGGTCGGCAACAAGGCTGACGTCAGCGGCAACGATCTGCTGTCCTGGTGGGACGACGACCCCGCCACCGACATCGCCGTGCTGTACCTGGAATCATTCGGTAATCCGCGCAAGTTCGCCCGGCTGGCCCGCCACGTCGCCACCCACAAGCCGGTGGTGGCCATCAAAGCCGGGCGTACGGCGGTCGGGGCGCGGGCCGCCCGATCGCGTACCGCCGCGGCTGCCGAACCCGCGCGCTCGGTTGCTGCGCTGTTTCGTCAGGCGGGCGTCATCAACGTCGATCACGTCGGCGAACTCATCGATGTCGTGACCCTGCTGTCGACCCAGCCGCTCCCGGCCGGGCCCGGGATCGCGATCGTCGGCAACACCGGAGGGCCGGGCATCCTCGCCGCCGATGCGGCATCGGAATTCGGCTTGGCGATCCCGGTGCTGAGTGAGGAGGTCCAGGCGCGGCTGCGCGATCTGCTGCCCGCCGGAGCCGCCGTCGCCAATCCCGTCGACACCCATTCCAGCGCTACGGGGGAGCAGTTCCGCGAAGCCGTCACGGCGGTGCTCAGCGATCCAGGCGTGCAGTCGTTGCTGGCGATCATCACGCCCACGCCGCTCATCCCCCGCGCGGAGTTGACCGAGGCGCTGCGCGCCGCCGCGGAGACGACGACGAAACCGGTGCTGGTGACGGAGGTCGGTTCGGATGCCGTCAGTGGAGTGCTGCCCGGCGCCTCTCCCGGCTCGCGGAGGATCCCGGCTTACGCGTTCCCCGAGACGGCCATTCGCGCCGTCTCGCGGGCGTGTGAGTACCGCGCCTTCCGCGATCGGCCGACCGGCACCGTGCCGGAGTTTCCTGACATCCGCCCGGCCGACGCGGCCGCCATCATCGGCGACGCGTTGCTGGAGTCACCCGAAGGGGGATGGCTGGATCCCGGCCCTGTCGAAAAGCTGCTCGCTGCCTACGGCGTGCAGTGTCTTCCCAGCCGCCTGGTGACGACGGCGAGAGCCGCGGGCAAGGCCGCGCTGGAGCTGGGCATGCCGGTCGCGCTGAAGGCCGTCGGACCGCAACTCGTCCGCAAGAGCGACATCGGCGGTGTGCGGCTCGGGCTGCGCTCGGAAGGTGCCGTACGCAAGGCCTTTTCGGCGATGCAGCTGGCGATCGGCACGCCGATGTGGGGGGCCCTCATCCAGCCGATGGCTCCCGCCGGAGTGGAGACGCTCGTAGGGGTCACCGCCGATCCGTCGTTCGGTCCGCTGGTGACCTTCGGGCTCGGAGGGCTCTGGTCCGATCTCATGGCTGACCAGGCCTTCCGGCTGGTGCCCCTCACCGACGTCGACGCCCGCGAACTCGTCAAGGCCGTCCGCATGGCGCCGCTGCTCGAGGGCTATCGCGGCAGCGCCGCATGCGACGTCGAGGCGCTCACCTCGCTGCTGCTTCGGGTCGGCCGCCTCGCCGACAACCACCCCGAAATCGTGACTCTCACCCTGAACCCGGTGGTCGCCCTGCCCCGCGGGTTGGCCGTGCTCGACGCCAAGGTGCGGATCGCGCCACGCACCGCGGATCGGGACGTCTATTCACGTCAGCTGCGTTAGGGCGTGTAGTTTTTGGCACATCTGCTTGCTGCCAGGGCTTCGCGTCCGGCGCAGCCGGCCACCGGGTGGAGAGGATCACCGAGCATGGCTGACAGCACGACTGACGACATCACGGTGTTTCTCGTCGATGACCACGAGGTCGTCCGCCAGGGTCTGCGAACCCTGCTGGAGGAGTCCGGGCTGACGGTCGTGGGCGAGGCGTCGACGGCGTCGGAGGCGGTGCCGCGGGTGCTGGCCACCCGTCCGAAGGTTGCCGTGCTCGACGTCCAGCTCCCCGACGGCACCGGCATCGATGTCTGCCGCGAGATCCGCTCCCGGCTTCCCGAGACCGCCTGCCTGATGCTCACCAGCTTCGACGACGACGAGGCTCTGTTCGCCGCCATCATGGCCGGCGCGGCGGGATATCTGCTGAAGCAGATCCGCGGTCTGCAGCTGGTCGAAGCGGTGCAGCGGGTGGCCAAGGGCGAATCGCTGCTGGATCCGAAGGTGACCACCCGGGTCCTCGAGCGGCTGCGTTCCGGTCCGAAGCAGGACCCGCGCCTGGCGTCGCTCACCGATCAGGAGCGGCGCATCCTCGACCTGATTGCCGAGGGACTCACCAATCGCCAGATCGGCACCCGCTTGGGACTCGCCGAGAAGACGGTCAAGAACTACGTCTCCAGCCTGCTGGCCAAGATCGGGATGCGTAGCCGCACCCAGGCCGCCCTTTATGTCGCAGGGAAAAACCCTAGCTGAGGATTTCGGTGAGGGGCCGTCGTGGGGTGGCGGGGGCGGCGGGTCCGTAGCCGATGCGGAGCACCATTTGGGGTTCGCCGATGAGGCGGAGCAGGGTGCGTAGTTGGCTGCGGGTGGTGGGGAGGTCGATGACTTGTCCGAGCATGGAGGCGCGTAGGCCTTGGGTGGTGGCGGTCAGGAGCAGGGCGGAGAGGGCTTGGCCGGCGTGGATCCATTGGGTGGGGCTGTCGGCGTCGGTGCCGAGGATGAGCAGGGCGGGGCGTTCGTCGGGTGGTGTGCTTTCGGGGCCGGCCGGGTTGTCTGCGGGTGGGTCGGTGGTGGCGGGTTGGTCGGGGTGGGGGTCGCCGGCGGTGAAGTCGCGGACGGGGACTTCGGTGTGGCGGATTGCGGTGTCGGGGAGGGCGCTGGTGGGGATTCCGTCGGTGGCGGGTTCGGTGCGGCGCCAGTTGTGGAGTTCGCGTTGGTAGTCGGGGTTGGCGAGTTCGGCTTGGTCGGCGTGGTTGAGCAGGACGGCGAGGGTGATCTGGTCTTCGCGGGAGTCCAGGATGGCCAGCCAGCCGCCTTGGGTTTCGGCGGCGTGCCGTAGCCGGGTGAGGGTGGTGTGGTCGACGGTGCGGTCGGCGAAGGGTTCGCGTTGGGTGTGGCGTTCGTTGATGGCGGCGGCGAGGGCGACGTCGGCGGCGGAGGCGGGTGGTCCGGCGGTCACGTGGACGGTGGCGATCGGCACTGTCTCGCCATCGGGTTGGCCGGTGTCGGTGCCGGTGTCGGTGCCGGTGTCGGTGTCGGTGAGGTCGGTGGTGGTGTCGTAGCCGGCGGCGCGTAGCGCGACGCTCAGGTGGTGCAGCGCGGCGCCGCAGGAGACGTAGAGCTGGCGCCGGGTCGGGTCCAAGACGGGTAGTTGGCGGGTGACGTCAGCGAAGCATTCCACCCGCTCACCCTCGATGTGAAACCGCCACGGCTGCGTGTTGTGCACCGACGGCGCCCGCGTCGCCAACGCCACAGCCTCCGTCACCGCCTGCTCGAGCGGGTCCGGCGATGCCACCGTCACACCGCCTCGTGCGCTCCGTGGTGGCGGACCACCACGACCGGACACGCGCCGTAGCGGGCACAGTGCTCGCTGACCGAACCCAGCAGGAGTCCGGTGAAACCGCCGTGGCCGCGGCTTCCCACCACCAGAAGCCCGGCGCTCTGGGACTCCTCGATCAGGACAGCCGAGGCCGGGCCGCCGACGACCTGCGAGCTCACTGGGCAGCCGGGGTCGGCGCCGAGCACCTCGGTCAGGATGGCTTCCAGATTGTCGTGTGCGTCGGCCATCGGGTCGAAGTTGTCGGGCATCGGCAATGCGCCCACCAGGGAGACCGGCCAATGCCAGGCACTCACCACCTTCAGCGGCGTTCCGCTCAGACGCGCGTAATTGGCAGCCCAGCGCAGGGCGTCCTTGGACGCATCCGAGCCGTCCACGCCGACAACCACCCGGGCAGTCACCGGGGTGGTCGCCGGGTCGGTCGCTGGTGCTGACATTTGTCCTCCTTGGGGGCCGCAGGACCTCAACGTAGTCCCCGAATCTGCAACCCATTTAGCCGCATCTGCGCGGTCCTGCCGGGCGGACTTAAGTCCCTACGAGAGCGACAAAAGCCTGACATTCCCGAGGCCTGAAATCCGTAACAGTGAGTGCAGCGACACGGCGTCGCGCTCTGTATGCCCTCGGAGGTCGCTCGTGCACGCCCTGGACGTCGCGCGGTGGCAGTTCGGCGTTACGACCGTCTACCACTTCTTGTTCGTGCCGTTGACGATCGGGCTCGTCTTCGTCGTCGCGGGCTATCACACCGCGTGGTATCGCACGCGCAAGCCCGAGTACTTACGCGTCACCCGATTCCTGGGGAAGCTCTTCCTGATCAACTTCGCCATCGGCGTCGTGACGGGGATCGTGCAGGAGTTCCAGTTCGGCATGAACTGGTCGGCTTATTCGCGTTTCGTCGGCGACATCTTCGGCGCCCCGCTCGCGATGGAAGGCCTGCTCGCGTTTTTCCTCGAATCGACGTTCCTCGGTCTGTGGATCTTCGGCTGGGACAAGCTCCCCAAGAAGCTGCATCTGGCGTCGATCTGGGCCGCCGCGGTCGGCACCTTGCTGTCCGCTTTCTTCATCCTGGCGGCCAACTCCTGGATGCAGCACCCGGTCGGTTTCAAGATCGACGTAGCCCGTCACCGCGCCGAACTCACCAGCATCTGGGCGGTTCTCGGCAACTCGACGCTCTGGGTGACCTTCCCTCACGTCATCTTCGGTGCGTTCGTGACCGCCGGCGTCTTCGTTCTCGCGATCAGCGCCTGGCAGCTCGGACGCAAGCGGGAGACGGCAATCTTCCGTCCCCTGGCCAAGGTCGCGCTCGTCCTGACTCTCGTGGCCTCGATCGGCACCGCGATCTCGGGGGACATCCAGGGCAAGATCATGACCACCCAGCAGCCGATGAAGATGGCCGCCGCCGAGGCGCTCTACAACACCAGCAAGCCCGCCTCGTTCTCACTGTTGACCGTCGGAAGTCTCAACGGCAGCAAGGAGGAATTCTCCATCCGCGTCCCGCGCCTGCTGTCCTTCCTCGCCACCGGCTCGTTCAGCGGCAAGGTCGACGGCATCAACCAGGTGCAGGCCCAGGAGGTCGCCAAGTTCGGCGCCGGCGACTACGAGCCCAACATCCCCATCACCTACTGGTCATTCCGGTTGATGATCGGATTCGGGCTCCTGGCGGCCCTGGTGTCGGTGATCGGCCTCTGGCTCATGCGCCGTCGCCGCATCCCCACCTCCAAGTGGTTCTACCGGATAGCCGTCATCTCCGTGGCGACCCCCTTCCTGGCCAACAGTTTCGGCTGGATCTTCACCGAGATGGGCCGCCAGCCCTGGGTGGTCTACGGCGTCATGACCACGCAGCAAGGGGTTTCGGGGACCGGGCTGGCTTCGGCACTCATCAGCCTGATCGTTTTCACCCTGCTGTACGGGGTGCTGGCCGTGGTGAACCTGAAGCTGATGCTGCGCTACATCCGGGGTGGCCCTGATCCGCTACCCGACGATCACGACGAGATTTCTCCTGACCTGCCCGAGCCCGCGCTGGCTTTCTCCTACTAGGCAGAGGCTGACATGCACCTGACAACGGTTTGGTTTCTTCTCATCGCCGTGCTCTGGGGCGGCTACTTCTTCCTCGAGGGCTTCGACTTCGGGGTCGGCATCCTGCTCCCTGTGCTAGGCCGCCACCCCGACGACCGGATGGCGATGCTGCGTTCGATCGGCCCGCTGTGGGACGGCAACGAGGTCTGGGTTCTCGTCGCCGGCGGCGCGACCTTCGCCGCCTTCCCCGAGTGGTACGCGACCCTGTTCTCGGGTTTCTACCTGGCATTGCTGCTGATTCTGGTTGGCCTGATCCTGCGCGGGATCGCCATCGAGTACCGCAACAAGTCCGACGATCCGGTCTGGCGGCAACGCTGGGATCTGGTCATCGTCATCGGTAGTGCCCTGCCGGCGCTGCTGTGGGGCGTGGCCTTCGCCAACATCGTCCACGGTGTCCCGATCGACAAGAATCACCACTTCACCGGCAACCTGCTCACCCTGCTGCACCCGTACGCGCTGCTCGGCGGGCTGGTCACGCTGTCGCTCTTCACGCTGCACGGCGCGTTCTTCCTGGCGCTGAAGACCGATGGAAACATTCGCCACGCCGCGCGTCAGTTCGCCAACAAGCTCGGCGTTGTTGCTGTCGTGCTGGCTGCTGCGTTCCTGATCTGGACGCAGGCCGACACCGGAAAGGCGGCCACTGACGTGACGGCCGTCCTCGCTGCGCTCGCCCTGCTGGGCGCGCTGTACGCAAACCTGAAAGGCCGTGAAGGCTGGGCTTTCGCCGCTACCGGGTTGGTGCTCCTGCTGGCCGTCGGGACACTGTTCGGCAACCTGTGGCCCAACGTCATGCCCTCCACGACGAACGCCGCGTTCAGCCTCACGGTGCGCAATGCCTCGTCCTCCCCCTACACCCTCGGGGTGATGAGCTGGGTCGCGTTGTTCGCCACGCCCATCGTGCTGCTGTACGAGGGCTGGAGCTACTGGGTGTTCCGCAAGCGGGTCATGGGCCATGTTGAAAGTGTCGACAGTGTCGACACTCCCGTCATTCCTCCCCAGGCCGCCGCGCCACCCGCCGCCGCGACCACCGGATCCGCGTGAGGCCGCTCGACCCTCGCCTGGTCCGCCAGGCCGGTGCGGCGCGGGCCTTCATGGCCGGCGCTGTGGTGAGCGGGCTCGTCATGACGGGCCTGGTGCTGGCTCAGGCCGGGCTGCTCGCTCACGTGATTGCCCATGCGTCGCAAGGGATTCGGCCGCTGCGGGTCAGCCTGATCGCGCTCGCCGTGGTGCTGCTGGCGCGGGCCGCGATCGCCTATGGCGGCGAGGCGCTGGCCCTGCGGGCGGCGGCCAAGACCAAGTCGCAGCTACGCCGAAAGCTCCTTCGCCACATTCTCGGGCTGGGTCCACAGTGGCTCGGCCGGCGAAGCCACGGTGAGCTCGTCGCCCTCGCCGGGCGCGGGCTCGACGCGCTCGATCCATACTTCGCGCGCTACCTGCCGCAGCTGGTGCTTTCGGCGATCGTTCCCGTCGCCGTGCTGGCACGCATCGCCGGCTCAGATCTCGCGTCAGCCATCACCATCGGCGTCACCCTTCCGCTGATCCCGATTTTCATGGCGCTGATCGGCTGGCACACCCAAGCGCGTACCGAACGGCAGTGGAAGCTGCTGAGCCGGCTGGCCGGCCACTTCCTCGACGTGGTCGAGGGCTTGCCGACCCTGAAGGTCTTCGGCCGGGCCAAGGCGCAGGCGGACACCATCCGCCGGGTCACCGAGCAGCATCGGCAGGCGACGATGGCGACGCTGCGCATCACCTTCCTGTCCTCTCTCGTGCTGGAACTCATCGCGACGCTGTCCACGGCTCTGGTGGCGGTGGAGGTGGGTCTTCGCCTGCTGGCCGGCAACCTCGGCTACGAGTCGGCGTTGCTGGTGCTGCTGCTCGCGCCCGAGGTCTACCTTCCGCTACGCGCGGTCGGCAGCCAGTTCCATGCCGCCGCCGAGGGAGTGGCTGCCGCCGCAGACGTTCTCGACGTGCTCGACGAGCAGCTGCAAAGGCCCGCCCGTGAGCCCGGTGCCGTCGCGTCGCCTCGCATCGATCTGCGCAGCCAAGCCATCCATTTCGACTGGGTGACGGTGCGCTACCCGGATCGCAGCGAGCCCGCGCTCGATGGGCTATGTGCCCGCATCCTGGCGGGGGAGCACATCGCGATCGTCGGCCCGAGCGGTGCCGGCAAGAGCACCCTGCTCTCACTACTGCTCGGGTTCACCCAGCCGTCGGCGGGAGCAGTGCGCATCGGTGACGTCGACCTTCCGGATCTCGACGAGGAGGGGATGGCCCGGCTGCGCCGCCAGCTCGCCTGGGTGCCACAGAACGCGCACCTTTTCGCCGGCAGCATCGCCGACAACATCCGCCTCGGCGAGCCTGACGCGAGCCGCCAAAGCGTCAGGCTGGCGGCCGAGCAGGCAGGCCTGTCGGCGCTGCTCGCCGAGCTACCCGAAGGGCTCGATTCCCCTGTAGGGGAAAGGGGTTCGCAGCTTTCCACCGGCCAGCGTCAGCGCGTGGCCATCGCCCGTGCGCTGGTGCGCGATCCTGCCGTGCTGCTGATGGACGAGCCCGGCGCACACCTCGACGCGGCGACCGCCCACGAGGTCATCGAAAGTATCAGCGGCGCAGGCGGTTTCGGGGAGCGGCGCACACTGATCGTCGTCACTCATGACCCCGTATGGACGGTGGGTGCCGACCGCGTGCTGCGGTTGGATTCCGGTCGGCTCGTCGAGGAACGCGTGCTGCTCCCGAGCGGCTCAGGGGTTCCGACATGAGCCTCGCGCTGGACCCTGGCCGCACCGAGATCTCCCCGCTGCGGCGGATGCTCAGGCTCGCCCGCCCGCTGCGTGCCACGCTGGTCGTGGCCGTGGTCTCCGGAGTGCTCGGCGTGGGCTGCGGGGTCGCCCTGCTCGGCGTCTCCGGGTTCCTCATCGCTCGCGCGTCCGAGCATCCGAACGAGGCGGCGCTCGCGGTCGCTGTGGTCGGCGTGCGCACGTTCGGGATCGGGCGGGGGATCTTCCGTTACATCGAGCGACTTTCCAGCCACGACGCGGCTTTTCGGGTCCTCGCCGACCTTCGGGTGTCGGTCTACGAGCGACTCGCCCGCATCGCCGGTTCGGGTTACCGCCAGCTTCGCGGCGGCGACCTCGTCTCGCGTCTGGTGTCGGATGTCGACGGAGTGCAGGAGGTCTTTGTCCGCGGCCTGACCCCGCCGCTGGTGGCCATCGGTGTCGGCGCCGGCGCAGTGATCGCGGCGACGGCGGTGTTCAGCCCTGCGGGCGCGGCGCTCGCCGTCGGTCTGCTGTGCGCCGGGATCGCCGTGCCCTGGATCGCTGCACTGCTCGCTCAGCGCGCAGACTCCCGGCTCGCGGCCGCCCGCGGCGAGCTCACGGCTCGCGCAGGCGATCTGGTCGCGGGGGCGCCCGAACTCGTGGCCTTCGGCGCCGACGCGGCAGCCCTCGCCTCATTCGATGGGGCCGACGACCAGCTCACGCGCCTCACCCGTCGCTCGGCGGTGGTTTCCGCCGTCAGCGCCGGGCTCAGCACCCTGACGCTCGGTGCCACGGTGTGGGGCATGCTGCTGCTTTCGGTGGCGGCACAGTCCCGCGGTCACCTCAGCCGGGTGGCTTTGGCCGCCGTCGTCCTCACCGGACTGGCGGCGTTCGAAGCGACCGGGCCGCTGAGCGCCGCAGCCCAGCAGCTGGCCGCCGCCCGGGCCAGCGCGCGCCGCATCTTCGAGGTGATCGACCTTCCAGACCCGGTGACCGAGCCGGCGGAGCCCTTGCCCGTTCCTACAGGACGGGTGCATCTGCAGGTGCGCAACGCCCGGCTGCGCTACACGCCGGACGGTCCGCTCGCGCTGGACGGGGTGAGCCTGGACCTTCCCGCCGGTCGTCATGTCGCACTCGTCGGACGCTCGGGCGCGGGAAAGAGCACGCTCGTCATCGCGCTGACGCGGATGCGCGACCTTGACGGCGGTGACATCACGTTGAACGGGATCTCCGTATCGCGGTTCGCCAGCGACGACGTGCGCCGCGTCATCGGCGGTTGCCTGGCCGATCCTTACCTGTTCGACTCCACGATCCGGGAGAACATCCGCCTCGCCCGCCCCGACGCGTCGCAGGAAGAGCTGGACAGCGTCGCCGAACGCGTTCGGCTGCTGGACTGGATCGGGTCGCTTCCGCTCGGCTGGGACACGCCGGTCGGCGCCCACGGCGCGTCGGTTTCGGGTGGGCAGCGACAGCGGATCGCGCTGGCCCGCGCGCTGCTCGCCGACCCTGCCGTGCTGATCCTCGACGAGCCGACGGCACACCTCGATCAGGAGACGGGTGACGCCCTGATGGACGACGTGCGCCGTGCCACCAGCGGCCGCACGCTACTGCTCATCACCCACGACCGCCGCCATACCGCGGGATTCGACGAGGTCGTCGAGCTCGCCGGGGGACGACGGATCGGCTGACCGTCGCGTTCGAGGCCGTTGTCAGCTACGCGCTCACAGGTAGGCGGCGGCTTCGAAGAAGTCCGGGAGCGCGCCCGGGCTCAAATGGCGGCCGGAGACGTAGTGCGGGATGATGCGCATCCAGTGCTCGTGTGCCCCGGGCACCCAAGGGTTCGGCGCCGCGGCCTTCGTACGGTCGAGCATCTCGTGGCCGTGTGCAGGCGTGATTTCCTCGGCCAGCCCCTTCACCAGGACGCTCCACCCGGCGTGGGTCACCTCGTCGATCTGGTCGACCTCGAAGGTGATGTTGGCATGCTCGGCATACAGATGCTTCGTGCCGCCGCCGGTGCGGATGACGATCACGTCATGGTCGAGGGCGTAATTCACCGGAAAGATGAGGGGATATTGCTCGGCGATCACCCCCAGCCGGCCGACCTGGCGGGTCGCCAGCAATGCGAAACATTCATCGTGGGACAGCTCCAGCAACTTCGCTTCTGCGGGATGTTCGGTCATTGACTGCGCACCTCATCTCCAGTCGGGTGACTCGTCGACGTACACCGATCCGATGGAGCCGGGGTGCAGCCGCAGCCGGCGTCCGGTGATGCGCTCGCTGCGGATGCGCAGGATCCGGAACGGTCCGTCATCCCGCCAGGGCGCGACGATCCCTTGCAGCCGCGTCACATCGGCGGGTTCGGTGACCTCTTCTGCCGGCCCGCTCAGAAGCACGGTCCATCCGCTGCGCACACCGGGCTCGAACTCGTCGCCCTGGAAAGTGAGCACCCGATGGGTGGCCGCCGCCGCCAAGAGTTCGGAGCTGCGGGTGCGTACCACGACCTCATCACCGTCGAGCGCGAAGTTCAGAGGGAACACCATGACCCGATCGCCGTCGGGCCACGCGACTCGGCCCACATCCACGCCGGCGAGCAGGTCGAGGCAGGTCCGTCGGTCGAGTTCGATCAGCCCGGGCTCGCCGCCGTCTGCGGCCGCGTCGACAGCGTGTTCGGTCACGCTTCCAGCATCTTCCCGACCGACTACCGCGGACGAGGGCCTTTGGCCCTTCGGGCAGCGACATAGCTCCCGAAAACGGCTCAGGCGGCGCGGCTAGCATGACGTTCCGGTGACTGCCCCACGGGATGGTCACCCGGTGCCCTGGGAGGCGTGATGGCGGCCGGACGCGAGGGCGAGCAGCACGGCCGGATACTGCGCCGGGTCAGCACAGCCATGGCCGGGGAGGGTGCCGACGGGGCCACCCAGCTCCTGGTCGGCCACGACGTGCAGCCGGCGAGCCGGGCAGCGGTCCGCTTCACCGCCGAGCTGGCGGCGCGTCTCGGGGCGTATCTGCATGTGGTCCACGTGGTCGACCTGGCGGACACCCCGATCGATGCCGACTCGGCCGAGTGGGACGAGAAGTCCCGAAAAGCCCTGCAACTACTGCACGAAGACGCGCGCTCGCTGCTCGACGGGCTCGACATCGGCTGGACCTACCACGCGTGCCACGGCGATCCGGCCGAGCTCCTGGCCCGCGTCGCCGAGGAGCACGGGGTGCTGTTGGTGGCCGTCGGAGCGACCGGACGCAACCTCACGCGCCGGCTGATGGAAGGCGGTTCGGTCTCCCGGCGGCTGCTGCGCCGCCACACGCTGCCGGTACTCGTCGTCCCCGAACCGCCGGCCGAGGGCCCGCCAAAAGACTAGAACTCGAGCACCAGGCGTCCACGGGTACCGCCCGCCTCGAGACGGCGGTGGGCTTCGCTCGCGTTCTCGGCGGGGTACGTGGCAGCGACGCGAAGGGTGAGCTCTCCGTCCTCGACCTGTTGGCGGAGCCGGTCGAGCTTCTCCCACGCCGTGAGGTAGTCGCGCACCCAGATGTCGTGGACCGTGATACCGCGTCCGGGGTCGCCCTGCTGCCCGCGGACGACCGCGATGGCGCCCCCGTCGCGCACGGCACTGAAGGTGGTGTCGCCGGTGATGGCGCCGTCAGCGAGCGCGTCGACCCCGTCGGGATGGAGCTCGCGGACCCGTCCGGCGAAGCCTGCGCCGCGCTCCAGGACGACGTCGGCGCCGAGCTCCTCGACCAGCTTGCGGTCCGCCTCCGAAGCGTCGGCGATCACCCGGAGGCCGTCAGCCTTCGCGAGCTGGACGACGTAGCCGCCGTAACAACCGGCCGCCCCGGTGACCGCGAGGGTCTGGCCGGGGGAGAGCGCGAGCCGGTCGAGGCTGAGGCGGGCGGTGAGAGCGTTCATCGGCAACGTCGATGCTTCGACGTGGCTCGTGCCGGCCGGGGCATGGGTGACCGAGCCGGCGGGAAGCACGACCGAGCTGGCATAGGCGCCATGCGAGCCTGACGGCTGCACGATGGCCATCACCCGATCGCCTACAGCCACCTGTGTGACGCCCTCACCGACCTCGTCGATCACGCCCGCGGCGTCCATCCCGGGAATGTAGGGAGGTGGCCCCTTCTTCGCCTGCGTCGTCGCGAAAGCGCCGTTGCGCTGGTAGGTGTCGGTCGGGTTGACCGTTGCCGCGTGCACCCGCAGGCGCACCTGGCCGGGCCCGGCATGCACCTCCGGGAGCTCGACGATCTCCAAGGCCTCCGGACCACCGTGCCTGACCACTCCCACTGCGCGCATGGGTTCAGCCAATCACCGGAGAGAAATCGCGGTACACGTGGCCCACCGCGTAGAACGGCGTCGGCGTCCACTGCCGACGCTATCCGCTGGGGCCGAACCGTTCGATGCGCACGCTCTGTGCCGGCACACCCTCGCTCAGCAGCAGCATGCTGGCCGCCTCGGCGAAGGAGTTGGAACCGCAGATGTAGCACGTCGCATCAGGGGTGACGAGTGGGCGCAGTTCCGCGGCTGCCAACCTCCCCCTGGATCGCCCGGCAGCCGTGTCCTCGCGGGTGAGGACGATCAGGGCGCCGGCCGCTTCGAGCTCGTCGGCGTAGGGCAGGTCTGCTCGTGTACGCGCCGAAACCACCAGCTGCAGCAGGCTTTCCTGGCCCACGTGGACGGCATGGCGGAGCATGGACATCAGCGGTACGACGCCGGATCCGCCGGCCAGCCCGAGCGCCGGCCCATCCGCATCCCAGACGAACCAGCCACCGATGGGCCCCCGGATGTCCAGCTCGTCACCGGGCTGGACGACGTCGGCGAGGAAGGTCGAGACCTCACCGTCCTCGAGCCGCTCGATGTAGAACTCCAGAAGCGGATCGGACGCCGGCGACGCCAGCGAGTACGAGCGCTGGGCGACGTACCCGTCCTCGGCCGTCAGCCGGATCGTGTAGTGCTGGCCGGGAAGGTGATCGACCCGGTCAGGTACCTCGAGGCGCAGGATGACGGCGTGCGCGCTGGGGTGGCTGACCTCGCGCACCGTGGCCCGCCGCATGCCACCGGCCGGGGCCCGCAGGCCCGGCCCCGGCTGCTGGATCTGCGGCCGGGTCGTCGGTTCAGTCACCCTGATACCGCTGCTCGCGCCAGGGGTCGCCGAGGTCGTGATAGCCGTTGCGCTCCCAGAAACCCTGCTGGTCATGGTCGAGCAGGGTCAGTTGGGTGACCCACTTGGCGCTCTTCCAGAAGTACAGGTGGGGGACCAGCAAGCGGACCGGGCCGCCGTGATCAGTCGGCAGCGGCTTGCCCTCGTGCGTCCAGACGATCCAGGCCTGCCCGCCGCGGATGTGCTCGAGCGGCAGGTTCGTGGTGTACCCCGTGGTGGACGTGGCGAGCACGTGTGTGGCCTGTGCAAGCGGCTGCACGGCGTCAAGGAGCAGGTCGACGCTGACCCCGCCGAAGCTGGTGTCGAACTTCGACCAGGTCGTGACGCAATGGATGTCGCCGCGGTACTCCGACTGCGGCAGCGCATGCATGTCCTGCCAGGTCCAGGTGTGGGGATTGGCGACGAGCCCGTCGACGGTCATCGTCCAGGCTTCCGGGACCAGGTGGGGGGTGACTTCTGCGGTCAGTACCGGGAAGTCGTTGCCGACGTCGTACTGGCCCGGTGGGAGCCGCGGGTCGCGTTCTGCGTGCCGGCGGCCGAGGAATCCGCGCGTGGGTCCGCTCATCACCCGATCGTGACACGCCTTGCCGAGCCCGCACAGGCCCCGTCGCCAGAGTTGACAGCCGGCCGTCAGCGGGCGGCCAGGCCGGCCAGCAGGTTGCGGAACCACGAAGGGGAAAGCGTCGGGGCGTCGGGGACCTTGGCGCGGTCGTCCCAGCTGCGCAGCAGCACCGCCTGGGGCCACCACGGATGCGCGCGCCAGGTTGCCGCCTCGGCGGGCGAGGCGGGGCCGTCCTGCGCCCGCAGGGAGCGCCGGCTGGCCTCCGAAAGGCTCTGCAGGTAGTCCGGCTGCGTCGCCACGAGGTAACGCTTGGCAGCCACGTGGTGGGCGATGAGCCGGGCGACCTCGTCGCCGAGCAGCGGCAGCAGGTACGCGGCGGCCGCCCGCTCGTGGCTGCGACGCGGGGCGGCCGCCTGTACCCACGGCGTGTATCCGATGTCGTGCAGCAGCGCGGCGGCGACGAGGGCATCACACGCCCCGGCGCCCACCGCGAGCGTCGCACATTGCAGGGCATGAGCCCGCTGGCTGACCGGCTCGCCCCCGTACGGCAGGTCCTCCATGCCGTCGACGAGTGCGAGCAGTCCGTCGGCGACGTCGAGAGCCGCGGCGGACGGCACCTCGGCTCCGGCTGCCGGTCGGGTGGCCTTCCCCGGGATCGTCAGGATGACGTTGCGGTCCTCCGGCCGCCCGGCGCCCGATTCGCACTCGGCGACGATCGCGTCACGGGTCTGCCAGTCGTTGGCGGCCAGCTCCCGTGAAAGCGCGGCCAGCGTGAGCGGATCGTCGCCTCCCTCCGCAGGCTCGGCCGCGGCGGCGCTGTCGAAGATCGTGGACGCGATCGTGACGGTGCCGTCGGGCGCCTCCAGCAGCTCGACGACGCGGGACTGCTGCGGCCAGTCGATGTGGCTTGCCGTCGTGATCTGCCAGAAACCGACCTCGCCGTCAGGACGGCAGACGGGGGTGACCTGATGGCGGTGCGTATGACCGTTCACCCACAGCACGACGCACGGGTGCGCGACGAGCAGCTCGCGTAACTCGTCCCCGAGAACCCGGCGCTGACCGTCCGGGGCGCGGTCGTTGACCATCGTCTCCAGCGGGTGGTGACTGAACAGCACCACGAGGCGGTCGGCCGCGGCCGACAGCTGGAAGTGCAACCACGACAGCTGGGCCGGGTCGAGAGAACCCTGCCAGCCGCCGTGCGGATCGACGGTGTCCAGGACGATGACGCGTACCCGATCGCCGACGTCGTAGGCGTAATAGCAGATGCCGGCGACGAGGTTCTCGTGGCTGTAGCCGTGACCGGGCGGTCCTGTCCCGGAGTCCAGATGTGCCGACAGATGCTGGGCTTTGTCCACCAGCCGGCGCTCGGGATCGGGCGTGACGATCACCGCCGGCCCGCCGATCAGTTCGGCCAGGGCACTCGCGTCGGTGTTCTCGAGTCTCTCGAGAACCTCCGATGCGGCAAGGGATTCGGGGGGTGTGATCAGCTTGTGGTGCCCGGTGGCGACCTGTTCGAGATCGGGGCTCGCCGGGATCGTGCCCTGCAGCTGGTTGTCGTGGTTGCCGTAGACCGACAGCCACGGCACCCGAAACCCGCTCGCCAGGAAAGGCTTGCGGGCGGCTTCCAGCACGTGCGGCAGGGTGGGAAAACCATAGGAGGTACGGGGTAGATCGGCGATCTCGCCCCGCGGGTGCCAGTACCGCGGGTCTGCGCTGGCGGCGACCCCCTCGTACCGATCGAGGCGGCCCGAGTCGGGCGTGACCAGCTGGCCGTCGAGCAGGCCGAGGAAGCTTCTCAGTTCGTTGTGCTGAGCGTTGTCGGTCAGGTCGCCGGTGATGACCGCGAAGTCGACAGGCGCACCGCTCACCGGTCCCAGCGTGATGGCATTGGCCGCTTGGACCATCGCTTCGACGACGTGATGGGTGAACAGTTCCTGTGGCCTGTAGGTGCCGACCGTGCGCGTCTCTGCGGGTGGCATGAGGTCGGGATCGGCGTATCGGTCGAGCAATTCGACGCGGGCGGGCGATTGCGAATCCATCACATGGGTGTCGGAGAGCTGGATGAACACCAGCACCGGCCGGCTTCCCGGCGCGATCGCCCGGCCCGCCTGACGCTGATGCGGTTCGCCGGGGAATTCCTGCAGCCGCCGGTAGCCGCCCGGACCCTCCGGCCCCGGCAGCAGCCGTCTGTCGGCGGTCGTCACGTCGCGTCCGTGACCAGAACCGAGTCTGCCGTCACTGTCACCTCGACCGGGTCGCCGAGCTGAAGCGATCCGGCAGACACACTCGGGACGTCGACGCGCACGCTGACGTCCTCGGACAGCATCACCAGGACCCGGGTGACCGATCCGAGGAACGTCTTGCCGGAGACGATGCCGCCGCCCCCGCGGGCCGGCGCCAGCGAGAGACCTTCCGGACGTATCAGGGCGGTGACCCGATCGCCGGTCACGCGACCGCCGCGGTCGCACACGCTCACGGCGCGTTCGAGTACGCGCGCGCCGTCGGTGGTCAGCACTGCGGGGAGATGGTTCATGATGCCGACGAACTCGGCCACGAAAGCCGTTGCCGGCTGGGCGTAGAGCTCGTCCGGTGGGGCGATCTGTTCGAGCCGGCCCTGTCGCATGACGCCGACGCGGTCGGCCATCGACAGCGCCTCTTCCTGGTCATGGGTGACGAACAGGGTCGTCGTGCCGAGGCGCACTTGCACCGAGCGGATCAGGTCGCGCAGCTGCAGGCGGACCTTCGCGTCCAGGGCTGAAAGGGGCTCATCCAGCAGGAGAACGCGTGGCTCGATGGCAAGAGCCCGGGCGAGCGCCACGCGCTGCTGCTGGCCGCCGGAGAGCTGGTGCGGGAACTGGGATGCCTGCGGGGCGAGGCCGACGATGTCGAGCAGTTCATCGGCGGTCCTGCGACGCGCGGCGGCGCCCTGGCGCCGCACGCGCAGGCCGAAGGCGACGTTGTCGCGTGCCGTCATGGTGGGAAAGAGGCTGTAGCTCTGGAAGACCATGCCCATACCGCGGCGCTGAGCGGCCAGCCGCGAGAGATTCTCACCGTCGACGAAAACCTCGCCGGAATCGGGCCTTTCGAAGCCGGCCAGCACTCGCAGTGCCGTGGTCTTGCCGCAGCCGGACGGTCCGAGCAGGGCGACGAGTTCGCCCGGCGCCATGGTCAGGGAGAGACCGTCGAGCGCGAGGGTCGTGCCGAAGCGTCGGTGCAGTTCCCTGAGCTCGACGAGCGCGCCGCCGGCCCTGGTGGTCGTGGCGGCGGGGATCGTGACCTCGGGGGCCGGCCGGCCGTTGGCCCGCACCTCGGAGGTGGTGCGTATGGGGTTGGCGGTCATGCGGTTTCTCCCATGTCTGTGGGGTCCAGAGGCGTCTTGACCTTCCGTGCCCGGCGCACGTCCAGAGCAGAAAGCAATAGCAGGAAGGCCCACGTGAGGACGAGTGCCAGCAGGGAGACCGCCACCGACACGCGCGCGTCGTCCTGGTCGAACGCGACGACCCACACCGGGAACGTCTGGTACTGGTCGAGGCTCGCGAGCGTGAACTCGCCGAGTACCAGCGCCGCCGTCAGCACGGTCGCTGACATCACGGCCGAGCGCATGTTGGGCAGCACCACACGCATCAGCGTGCTGATCCAGCCCGAGCCCAGCGAGCGCGCGGCGTCGACGAGCGTGCGCAGATCGATGGCCGCGAGGCCGGCGTCGAGCGAGCGGTAGGCGAAAGGGAGCGCCAGCACCACGTATTCGAGTGCCAGCAGGTAGGGAGTGGCCTTCAGGCGCATGGGGGCGACCTGCAGCACGCCCACGATGAGCACGACCGGCGGAATCACGATGGGTAGCAGGCAGATCGCCTCGACGACCCGGCGCAGTTTGGGTAGGCGCAGGTGCAGATAGACGACCGTCGGGACGAGCAGCACCAGCGTGATCGCGACCGTCACGCCGGCGAGCTTGAGCGAGAGGGTCAGCGCATCCGTGAACCCGGGCTGGTGGGTGATGCCGCGGTAGGCGGCCGCGGTCGTGTGGCCATTGGCGGCGCGGATCGTGAACCGCACCGCAGCGTAGAGCGGCAGCAGGAAGTAGCCGGCGGCGAGCAGCAGCACGATCCAGCGCCAATACGCCGGCCGGGACTTCACACGCGTCCCCGTCGCCGGCTGCGGTCCCGGGGAGGACAGCGAGTGCGGGCTCACGTAGTCGGCTACCGCAGCCATCGCGAGGCCCTTCGCTGCAGCAGGACGTAGACCACCATCACGGCGCCGACGATCACGATCATCCCGAGCCCCAGGGCCTTGCCGACGTTCTCCTGGCCCGAGATCACGTTGCCGGACAGGAACGATCCGATCTGGATCGGGGTCAACGCGACGCTGCCGCTGGTGAGCGCCTGGGCCGTCGCGTATGCCGAGAAGCCGCTGCCGAACAGCAGGAGCACGGCGCCGAGCACCGACGGCGCGAGCACCGGTAGGCCGACCAGGCGCCAGTACGTCCACGAGCCGGCGCCGAGCCCGTGCGCGGCCTCGCGCCAGGCCGGACGCAAACCCTCCAGCGCGGGCGTGATCACCAGCACCATCAGGGGGATCTGGAAGTACATGTAGACGATGGCGATGCCGCTGAACGTGTACAGGTTGAAGCCGTGCTCGTAGGGGTTGAGCCCGATGGCGTTGAGCCACTTCGTCGCGACGCCGGTGGTGCCCAGTGTCGCGATGAACAGGAAGGCAAGCGGCACCCCGCCGAAGTTGGCGAACACGCCCGAGGCCGTCGTGACGGCGCGGCGCAGGATCTTGCCGTGGGGAGCGGTGTGCACGGCATAGGCGATGACGAGCCCGAGGATGCCGGGCACCACCGAGGTCAGGATCGCCAGTTCCAGGCTGGTGACGAACCCGGTGCGGTACACACCCTTCGCCGCGATGCTGAGGTTGTGGAGCGTCGCTCCGCCAGTGGGTGCCGAGAATGCTCCGATGGCGATCGCCAAGGTCGGCAATCCCAGGAAGAGCAAGGCGTAGACGGCGAAGGGCAGCAGCCCGACTGCCGGACGCAGGGCCGAAGCCACGCGTCCGGCAGCCGACTGCTTGCGGTCGATCGAGAGGGCGGTCACGGCTGATCGAAGGTCAGGCCGTCAGGAACCGACCGTCGCAGCCCACTTCTGAGCCACGAGAGCCTTTGCCTTGGTCTGCTGGTCGATCGAGGGGAACGTGATCGAGCCCGACGGCGCCTGGGGGAGCGAGGCGAGCGCGGCCTTGTCGACCGTGCCGTCCTTGATCAGGGTGTCGAGTTCGATCGGTCGCGCCTTGCCCTGCAGCCACAGGTTCTGGCCCTCGACCGAATAGAGGAACTCCTCCCACAGCCGGGCTGCTGCCGGGTGCGGCGCGGTCTTGTTGATCGCCTGGACGTAGTAGCTCGCGTAGTGACCGTCTGAGGGGATGACGACCTTCCATGACGGCACCTGCTTGGCCGCCTCCGACGCCTCCAGGTAGTCCCACCAGATCAGCACCGGCGTCTGGCCGCTCTGGACCGTTGCCGGGCCGCCGGTGACCGGGACGAAGTTGCCGGCCTTGTGCAGCTTGCCGAAGTAGTCCAGCCCGGGCTGGATGTTGTCGAACGATCCGCCGTTGGCGAGAGCTGCGGCGTACACCGCGGAGAAGGCGGCGCTGGCCTTGGTCGGGTCGCCGTTGATGGCCACCTTGTTCTTGTATTCGGGCTTCAGCAGGTCCGCGAAGCTCGTCGGCGGATCGCTGATCTTCGAGGAGTCGTAGCCGATGGCGACGAAGCCTCCGTAGTCGGAGTACCAGGTGCCGTCACTGGCCTTGGCGTTGTCGGCGATGGCGTCCCACGTGGCCACCTTGTAAGGGGCGAGCAGGCCGGCCTGCTGAGCCGTCACCGCGAAGGACTGGCCGAGGTCGAGCACATCCGGAGCGCGGCTCTGCCCCTTCAGCTGCTTGACCGCATTGATCTCGTCCTGGCTGCTGCCATCGGGGTTGGCGCTGTTGATTTTGATGCCGTACTTCTTCTCGAAAGTCGTGATGATCGTGCCGTAGTTGGCCCAGTCGGCGGGCAGCGTGATGACGTTCAGCTGCCCTTCCTTCTTGGCGTCGGCGACGAGCTTGTCGATTCCGCCGACGGAGGCGACGGCCGTCGCGGTGACGACCGTACTTCCGGACGAAGACGAGGTCTTGCTGCTGCTTGAGCAGGCGGCGACCACCGCGGCGGCGGTCAGTGTCGCGGCCACAGTCTTTACCGTGGCCGCATTGCGCGAGCGAATCACGCTGTTCTCCTCCCGTGGGCCGATCCCGGCCCTGCGCGCTCATTCACTCAGCGCGAGGTGTCCGCTCGCCGCCTTCGACGTGACGGCGCGGAGACCATCGGATGCACACCGGAAAGCGACCGCTCGACGCTTCCGCAAATCCCAGGTGACGAGCGGGGAACGGTGTGCAGATGGCGGGTGAACGACCCGGGTCAGTGGATGTCGAGGAGAGTGAAAAGGTCTGCGACGGAAGGAAGAATGTGGGTGGCCCCGCCGCTGCGAAGGCGGGCCTCGTCATCGGCTCCGGTGAGCACGCCGCAGCGCAGGCGCACTCCCGCCCGGCGGCCGGTTTCCATGTCCGACGCGGTGTCTCCCGCGATCGCGACCTCCTCGACACTGCCGGCGCCGAGGCGCAACATCGCGGTCCAGAGCAGGTCGGGGTAGGGCCTGCCGCGGCCTGCGTCGGCCGGCGAGAGGACGAGATCCACCGCTTGCTCCCAGCCGAGCCGGCGCAGGAGCAGGTCACGGGTGGCGGCGGAAAAGCCCGTCGTCAGGCAGGTTTTGACCCCTGCCGCGCGTAGCTTCTCGAGCAGGACCTCGGCGCCGGCGACGGGGGTCACCTGCCCTTCCAGCACGGCTCGTGCATAAGCGCTCTCGAACGCCGCCGTCGCCCGCGCGGCTGCCTCTTCGGTGCCTAGCACGCGGCGAAAGACCTCGATCTTCGATTGGCCCATCGTCTCGTGAACGACGCCCTCCGCGGCCTCGAATTCTGCTGAATCCGCAGCGATTCCGGCGTCGGCGAGCGCCTCGTGAAACGCGTTCAGTACCACCCCGTCGTCGGAGATCGTCGTGCCTGCCATGTCCAGCGCGACGAGCCTGATGGGTGCTCTCATGACAATGCGGCGAACGTCTCGGCGGCGATGGCGGGGGAGCATGTCATGCCCTTGCCGCCCGGTCCGGTCACGAGCAAGACGCCGGGCGCCAATTCGCTGCGGTGGTAGGGGCTCCCGTCGGTCGTCTCGCTGTACACCCCGGCCCAGCGGCGAGTGGTCGGTGGTAAGCGGCGCCCGAGCAGCGTCTCGGCGGAGGCCCGCAACTGCTCGTACGGGGCTTCCTCGACGTCGAACGGAAACGGTTCGGCGTACGCATGCGTGTCGCCGATGGTCAGTTCACCGTTCGCACGCTGCACCATCAGCAGCTGACTTTTCCAGGCGGCGCCGGTGGCGTTCTGCGCACCGAGGTGGCGGCGGGAGGGCTCGTACGCCGGGTAGTAGCGCAGCGAATCACCGTCGGCGACGGACGTGGTGAGCTTCTCTCCGAGCGGCGCGGTTTGCAGCATTTGCAGGCGAACTCGCCGCAGAGGCTGCGGGCCGTCATGGGCAGCGACCCCGCGATGAGCCGCGCCGGTGCAGCAGATGACGACGTCGGCGGCATGCCACTCGCCGTGCCCGTCGCGTATCGCGTTGGGGCGGATCCCGACGGCTTCGGTGCCGGGATTCCAGCGGTAGCGCGGACTTTTCCGCAAGTGCTCGCGGATCGCCGCCGGGACCTGCCGCGGCTCGACGATCGCATCGCGGCTGCAGTACAAGCCGCCCGCGTACGTGCCGCGCAGCGCCGGGTTGAGCGCGCGGACGCCGGCCGGGTCGAGCAGCCGGTAGCCCCGTTCCGCAGCGTCCGCAAGCTCCGACGCCTCCTTCATGACGAGCATCTCGTCCTCGGTACGCGCGACCGTCACCGAGCCCTCCGCCCGTAGTCCGACGGCGGGGACGGCCGACGCGATCTGCGTCCACAGGTCGCGTGCCTTCTGAGCCAGCCGGATCTCCGCACCCGGTGCCCGGCCGCCGACCCACACCAGCCCGAAGTTGCGCACCGAGGCCCCGCGGGCCGCCGCCTCGCGTTCGAGATGGACGATCTGATGTCCCGCGTCATGAGCCCAAAGTGCGTGCATCGAGCCAAGGACCCCGCCGCCGACCACGATCACTCTCATGAATGGACTCTCATGACGCCTCATTACAGAGGCCGCACCACTGCGGCAGCCAAACGTCAAGCGCCCAATAAATGACGCTCAGGTGAAGGCTGCACCTGAGACACTGCCAGGGTGACGACGGTGGACGCGACCTGGACAGTGGTGGCCGATGCAGCGCAGCTCCGGGGGCTCGTCGGCTCCCCGACGCAACGGGTCGCCGAGAAGGTGCGCACCTCGCTGCATGACATCGACCGGGCCTGGCTGGCGGCATCGCCCTTCTGCCTGATCGCGACCTCCGCCGCTGACGGCAGCTGCGATGTGAGCCCGAAGGGCGACCCGCCCGGTTTCGTGCACGTGCTGGACGACCGCACGATCGCCATCCCCGACCGTCCGGGCAACCGCCGGGTCGACGGCTTCCACAACGTGCTGTCCAACCCTCAGGTGGGGTTGATCTTCCTGGTCCCGGGCCGTAACGACACGCTGCGCATCAACGGCGGCGCCCAGCTCGTGTCCGACGCACCCTTCTTCGACGACATGGTCGTCAAGGGTCACCGTCCACAGCTGGTGCTCGTCGTCCGCGTGGAGGAGGTCTTCTCGCACTGCTCCAAGGCCTTCATGCGCTCGACGCTCTGGGATCCGGAGAGCTGGACCCCCGAGGTGCTGCCCTCCCGTGCGAAGATCGCCCGCGCCCTGGAGCGGCCAGACGATTCCCTCGAGACGTTGGAGCAGTATTACGGCCCGTCGTACGCCGACCGCTTGTACGGCTGAGCGCCCATCTGAGGCGGCGCAGGGCGCCGGTCGGATCAGGCGGCGGTGGCGTGCATCTCCCAGACCAGGATCTCGGCGGGCTCGGTGGCCGTGACGCGCTGGCCGCCGGTGGCGGTGAAGCGCACGGCGTCGCCCTCGGCGAGCGGGCCGGCGCCTTCCAGCGTCACCGCGCCGCGGGGCACGAAAAGGTGAAGGTACGGCGCCTCGGGCAGCTCGACGCTCTGGCCGGGCTCGAGGCGGGCGGCATGCAGGGCGGCGTACTTGTTGTGGATCCGGATCGCGGCCGCCCCGTCGTGCTTGTCCATTCCTGACGCGACCGGGACCAGCGAGCCCGACAGCAGCTCGCCGTCGATCTCGAGCTGCTCGTAGCCCGGGGTCACGCCGCCCTCGTCGGGGAGCACCCACATCTGCACGAAGTGCACCGGCTCGGAATGCTCCGGGCCGCCGGCGACGCGCCAGGAATCGTTCTTCTCCGAGTGCAGGATGCCCTTGCCGGCGCTCATCCGCTGGGCGAGGCCCGGGTAGATGACGCCTGAGGTGCCGGTCGAGTCCTGATGGACCAAAGAGCCCGACAGCACCCACGTCACGATCTCCATGTCGCGATGAGGATGGGTCTCGAAACCGGTGCCCGGGTCGACCCGGTCGTCGTTGTTCACGAGCAGGAGGCCGTGGTGGGTGTTGGCGGCGTCGTAATGGCTGCCGAAGGAGAACGAGTGCTTGGAATCAAGCCACGAGATCTTCGTCTTCGGCCGCTCCCCGGCGGGCCGGACGTCGATTTTCGGGGTCAGCAACGAACTGGTCACGGCGACCTCCTCAGGTCTTTGAAGAGATGGCACTGCCCGCGTACCGAGCAGGTGACGCGGGCAGTGCCGGCAGTGCGTGGAGCGGGTCAGGCGTTCTTGATCGCGGAGATCTCGAACTCGAGGGTGATCTTCTCGCTCACGAGCACGCCACCGGTCTCGAGGGCGGCGTTGAAGTTGACACCGAAGTCCTTGCGGTTGATCGCCACGGAGCCTTCGAAGCCGACCCGGGAGTTGCCGAACGGGTCCTGAGCGGCACCCTGGTACTCGAAGGGGATCGTGAGGCTCTTCGTCACGCCCTTGACCGTGAGGTCACCGGTCAGCTCGAAGTTCTCGTCGTCGACCTGGCGGGCGCCGGTGGACACGAAGGTGATCTCCGGGAACTCGTCCATGGAGAAGAAGTCATTGCTGCGCAGGTGGTCATCACGCTGCGGCTGGCGGGTGTCGATGCTCTTGACCTGGATGGTCACGTTCGCCGAGGAGTTGGCGGGGTTGGCGCCATCGAGGACGGCGGTGCCGACGAAATCGTTGAACGCGCCGCGGACCTTGGTGACCATGGCGTGGCGAGCGACGAAACCGATGCGGCTGTGGGCAGGGTCTAGCGTGTAGCTGCCGGTCAGGGCGGCGAGGGTGTTGGTAGCGGTGGTCATGGTCCGATCCTCCTTGGGAAGAAACTGAGTGGATGACGTGTCATCTAGTAGCATAGAACATACATGACGCATCATCAATTCCCGGGGGTGTGAGCCGAATGACGGACAACTGGCTCAGCGCACCCGAGCAGCGCGCCTGGCGCGCGTTCCTCGGCCTGCATCGCGAACTCAATGCTCGGCTCAACCGTCAGTTGCAAGCCGAATCACAGCTTTCGCTGTCGGACTACGAAGTCCTTGTCGTGCTCAGCGAGGCCGATCAGGGACGCCTGCGCCCGTTCGAGCTCTGTGACTTCCTGCAGTGGGAGCAGAGCCGGCTCTCACACCACATCCGGCGCATGGAGAGCCGCGGCCTGGTGTCGCGCGAGGGCTGCACGGGTGATGGCCGCGGCGCCTTCGTCGTGCTCAGCCCGGTCGGGCGGGACGCGATCGAATCGGCCGCGCCGTCTCACGCCGCTGCCGTCCGCAGCCTGCTGTTCGACGCCATGACCGAGGAGCAGGTCGCCGTGATCGAGGAGGTCTTCACCCGCGCGCTGCGTGAGATGGGCGCGACGCGCTGCGAGGAAGCAGCAGCGAAAGCCGAGGCCTCAGTCCAGGGGTGAGTCGGTCTCCTCGACCACGAGGTCGGTAGGCGCGTTGTGCACCGCCGGCACGTGACCGAGCCGGCCCGATTCGAAGTCCTGGAACGCCTGGGCGATCTCCGCCTTCGTGTTCATGACGAAGGGTCCCGCCCACGCGACGGGTTCCCGGATCGGCCGGCCGCCGAGCAGGAGCACCTCCATGGTCGGGCTATGACCGTCCTGCTTGCTGTCGGCGGTGACGGTGATCGCGTCACCGCTGCCGAACACCGCGAGCTGCCCGCGGTGCAGCGGGCGCTGGACGGCTCCCACCGAACCGCGGCCGGCGAGCACGTACGCGAGCGCGTTGAACTGGGCCGGCCAGGGCAGCGAGAGCTGCGCTCCGGGGCTGATCGTCGCGTGGATCATCGTGATCGGTGTGTAGGTGGAGCCGGGGCCCTGGTGGCCGGCGACATCGCCCGCGATCACCCGCACCAGCGTGCCGCCGTCGGCAGAGGAGAGCAGGAGCACCTGCTCCGGTGCGAGGTCCTGGTAGCGCGGAGCGACCCACTTCTGCGCCTTCGGCAGGTTCACCCAGAGCTGCAGCCCGTGAAACAGCCCACCGGAGGCCACCACGTGCTCGGGCGGGGTCTCGATGTGCAGGATGCCCTGCCCGGCGGTCATCCACTGGGTGCCGCCGTCGGTGATCAGGCCGCCGCCGCCCTGGGAATCGTTGTGCTGCAGGAGGCCGTCCATCATGTAGGTGACGGTCTCGAAGCCCCGGTGAGGATGCCACGGAGTGCCTTTGGGCTCGCCCGGGCCGTAATCGACCTCGCCCATCTGGTCGAGGTGGATGAACGGATCGAGCGCCGCCAGGTCGACCCCGGCGAACGCCCGGAAGACCGGGAAGCCCTCGCCCTCGAAGCCGCGCGGCGCCGTCGTCACGGATTCGACGGGACGCTGCCTGGCCTCGGCCGGCGGCGCGGCGATCGTCGCAAGCACGCTCAGGTCGTCAACGGTGATCGCTGGCATTTCTCCCCATCCCGGCCTCACTGGCGAGGTCTTGCTGCGTTAGCTGCGCTTAGCTCAGCGCCGCTGCTCGCCCGAGCATTCCACCGTCCGGGATTCGCAGCGCGCCGCGCCGAGGGGCAGCTGTGTCCAGGCCGCCGCATGAGGCAGAGTGAGGACGTGGTCGCGGTACGGGTGGTCCTTGCGGTGGACGGCAATTCGCTGGTCCACCGGGCCTACCACGCGGCGGCCTCCTCTGCGTCCGCGCTCAGCTCCACGCAGGAGCCGGTCTGGGCCGTGCGCGGGTTGATCACCCAGATCGTCGCGGCGGTCGAGCGGGTCGATGCCGATGCCGTGGTCGTCGGTTTCGACGATCCGCAGGCGAGTGTGCGGCGCGAGCGGTGGCCGCAGTACAAGGAGCAGCGCAGCGAGAAGGCGCAGTGCCTGGTCGATCAGCTAGGACTCGCTGCCCGGCGCTTGCGGGAGATGGGTATCGCTGTGGTGGTGCCGCCCGGTTTCGAGGCGGATGACGTGCTCGCGTCCGTTGCGGCTAGAGCGCGTACGCACGGTGCCCGCACCGTGATCATGACATCCGACCGAGACGCATTTGCTCTCATAGACGACAATACGAGCGTGCTGCGCATCATCAACGGGGGAGTCGAGGCCTCGCCCGTCCTCACCGCCGCGCGGCTGCCGCTCCTGCTCGGGATCGACGGCTCGCAGTACCGGGATTACGCCGCCCTTCGCGGAGACGCGTCCGACAACCTTCCGGGCGTGCGTGGCATCGGCCCGAAGACCGCTGCCAAGCTGCTCGCCGCGCTCGGCTCGGCCCGAGCCGCGTTCGACGATCTTGCCCAGGGCGGGGAGCGGGTGATCGCGGCGATCGGGTCGGCGGCCGCCCGCCGGCTCGCGGCCCCGGAAGCCCGGCCCGCATGGGAGCTCAACTGCGACGTCATGGCGATGCACGACGACATCGCCCCGGGCCTCGACTTCGCGCCCGGCAACCCCGGGCTGCTCCCGCTGGAGGCCGAGCGGGTCCGCGCGGTCTATGCGGCGGTCGGGCTGATCTACAGCGCACCCGCAGCGCTGCGGGTCCTGGCTGATGCCGGCGCCGATTCCGATGTGAACTCAGACGACGAGCGCACCATCGACCTGGTGGCAGCCGAGGCACGTGAGCCCGAGCCCGACGAGGCACCGCGCTGGTATTCGCGTCCGCAACGTTTCCCGCGCCTGGCGCCCCGTCCGGCCGAGCCGGTGGTCCAGCAGCTTTCGCTCTTCGCATGACGCCGCTCGAATGACGATGTCCGAATGACGCTGTCCGAATGACGCAGCGCCGTCAGGCGACCTTCAATCAAAAGGTCGCTGTCAGTGTCGTCTTTGTCGCGGCGATGTTCATGAACATCATCGACATCACGATCGTCAACGTGGCGCTGCCGTCGATGGCTCGGGAACTGCACGCGTCAGGCACCTCGGTGAGTGCGGTGGCGGTGGCGTATCTCGTCGCCCTCGCGGTCGTGATCCCGGCATCGGGCTGGCTCGGAGATCGCTTCGGCCACCGCCGGGTCCTGCTGCTGGCGATCGTCATCTTCACCGTCGCGTCAGCACTGTGCGGGCTCGCGCAGAACCTGCTGCAGATCGTGCTCTTCCGGATCCTGCAGGGCGTCGGCGGCGGGATGCTCACCCCGGTCGGGATGGCCTTGCTGTATCGGACCTTTCCGCCGTCTGAGCGGGTGCGCGCGGCCAGCATCCTGACGGTGCCGACGACGCTCGCCCCGGCCCTCGGCCCGGTGCTCGGGGGAGTGCTCGTCACCGGGCTGTCCTGGCGCTGGGTCTTCCTGGTCAACCTCCCGATCGGTGCTGCTGCGCTGATCTTCGGGCTGATCTTCCTCGCGGACCAGGAGTCCGAGGCCGCCGGCCGCTTCGACATCGTCGGGTTCGCGCTGTCAGGCGTCGGTTTCGCGGCGCTGATGTTCGGGGTGAGCGAGGGAGGCCAGCGCGGGTGGGGCAAGCCGTCCATCATCGCGGCGCTCGCGATCGGTGCGGTCCTGCTGACCGTCCTGCTGCGCCAGCAATTACGCGTGCGCGAGCCGTTGCTGGCACTGCGCCTGTTCGGCAACCGGCTGTTCCGCTCGACCTCGGCTGTCCTGTTCGTCTCGACCGCGTCCTTCCTCGGAATCCTTTACGCCGTCGCGCTTTTCTTCCAGGACGGCCTCGGGCTCTCCGCGCTGGCTTCGGGCCTGTCGACGTTTCCTGAAGCGTTCGGCGTGATGATCGGCGCCCAGGTGGTGAGCCGGCTGCTCTACCAGCCGTTCGGACCCCGCCGGATCATGGTCGGCGGGCTCGCCGCGCTCGGCGCCACGATGCTGCTGATGACCATGATTTCCAGCCGATCCGAGCTGTGGCAGATGCGCGGGCTGATGTTCGTGCTGGGCTATTGCATGGCCCACGTCATGGTGCCCTCGCAGGCGGCCAGCATGGCCCAGATCGACCGGGCCAGCACCGGCCGGGCGTCCACCCTGTTCAACGCCGTCCGCCAGCTCGGCAGCGCCACCGGGATCGCCGTGCTGTCGACGGTGCTTTCCGCCGTCGGGTTCACCGCGACCGTTGCTCGTGGCGGCGGCCGATCGAGCACCCGATCTTGCCGCCTACCACTGGGCTTTCGCGGTCGCCGCCGTCTTTGCCTTCGTGGGTGCGGTGCTCGCGTTGAGCATTCACGATGTCGACGCCGACTCCACTCGCACCGCACGGAACGTGCCTCAGGAGCCGGCACCCGCTGCTGTTGGGGCTTGAGCCCGTCGCAGCTCCCCGGCGCCCTGATCATCGGAGAGTATTTGCCGGGTCAGCCGGTCAGCGAGCTGTCCGGCAGTCGAAGGGTGCGCCGGGTGTTCTTGGCCTGCCGCGCGGCGCGGGCGCGTTCCTGCAACCAGGCCGGCAGTTGGTCGCCCGGCATGGGCGCCGCGAGGTAATGGCCCTGCGCGAGCTGGCATCCGTAACGCGCGAGCTGCTGCCACACCCCGGCCGTCTCGACCCCCTCAGCGACGACGCCGAGGCCGAGGTTGCGGGCGAGTTCGATGCAGGAACGCACGATCGCCGCATCCGTCGAGCCTTCGGCCATGTCGGTCACCAACGAGGAGTCGATCTTGATCTGGTGGATCGGCAAACGCTTCAGATAGCCCATCGCCGAGAATCCCGAGCCGAAGCCGTCCAAGGCCAGCCGGACTCCCAGCCCGTCGAGCTTGCCGAGCACTCTGACCGCACGGTCGACATCGGTGAGGATCACGCTTTCGGTGACCTCGAATTCCAGCATTCCCGCCTCGACGTCGTGCGCCTGTAGCAGTGCGGCGACGCGCGCGGGGAAGGACGCGTCGAGCAGGCACGTCGCCGACACGTTGACCGACACCCCGAGCTGGAGTCCCAGCTCGCTCCAATTCCGGATCTGCAGGAGAACGGCCTCGATGACGAGATCGGTGAGGGGCAGGATCAGCCCGGTGCGCTCGGCGACCGGAAGGAAGTCGCCCGGCAGGAGCGTCCCCTGGGTCGGGTGATGCCAGCGCAGCAGCGCCTCCACGCCGTGCACGACGCCCGAGCTCACATCGGCTTTCGGCTGGTACACCAGGACGAACGCGTTCCGTTCCTGCACGGCCGCTCGCAGCGAATCGTGCAGTGGCCGCTGCCTGGGGCGCTCGGACTCGGCCGCCGAGGTGTAGGTCGCGAAGCCGGCGCCGGACTTCTTCGCCTGGTACATGCCTGTGTCGGCGTGTTGCAGCAGCGCATCGCCGTCGGTGCCGTGCTCGGGGCTGACAGCGATGCCGATGCTCGCGTTGACATCCAGCGTGACCGTCTCGAGACGGAAGGGTTCGCTCAAGGCGTCGAGCAGGCGGCTCGCGGTGGACGCTGCCTCCGCGGCGTTCTTCAGGGTGGGCAGGACCACGACGAACTCGTCGCCGCCGAGCCGGGCGACGAAGTCACCTTCGCGCAGGACTGCGGTGAGCCGCGGTCCGATCTGCTCGAGGAGAAGGTCGCCGCAGTGATGGCCGAAGACGTCGTTGACCTCTTTGAAATGGTCGAGGTCGAACAGCAGCAGGCCCACGTGATCTCCGGAGCGTTCGCTGACCCGCAAGGCCTGACCGAGCTGGTCCTCCAGCAGCGTGCGGTTCGGCAGTCCGGTCAGCGGATCGTGGGAGGCGAGGAGCCAGTTCTCCTTGGACTGGGCCCGCAACCGGCGAGACGCCGTGAGTACCAGGCGCATCACGCCGAGCCAGAGCGCCAGCAATCCGGCGAGTACCAGCAGGAGCATCTGATGCGTCTCACGGTCGATCAGCCGCTGGATCGGGCGCCAGGGTTGGTAGAGCACGACCGCGGCCACCACGTGGCTCTTCATGTCAGCAGGCGCGAAGATCTCCAGCAGCGGGCCGGCCTTCTGCAAGCCGCTCCGCTCGGTCGCGTCGGGAATGTTTGCCGCTGGACGGGTGATGATGGCGGTCGAGACCTGACCGCGCAGGGCCGCCTTGACCTGCGGGCGCACCGTCTCCAGCTTGCCCATTCGGGAGGGCTCGGCGGCGTAGACCACGACGCCGGGAGCGATCCACGCCGTAGCGCCGACGAACTTGCCGGTCGCGACCGAGGCCCGCATCAGCCGGGTCGTCTCCGCGAGCTGGGCGGGGGTGATCAGGGCCGGTTGATCGGCGGGGACGTTCAACGTGTTCAGGCTGAGGCTCAGCGAATACTCGGCCGTGTCGCGGGCGTGCGCGACGTTGGTGGAGCGGATGAAGTTGGTCAGCCAGCTGGTGAGGACAAGGGCCAGCAGACCGGCCAGAATCGCGCTCACGATGCCGAATCGCAGCAGCAGCGATTCTCGGCGCTGCGGCCCGGAGCGTCGTCGTCGACACCTCACCCAAGCGGTGTCGTCATCCTTGCGCGACGGGGTGACGTCCCAGCCTGGTGATCTTGCACACCTCCGGCGATCACTGGGGTGTGTCGGTCACCAAACGGCGGTGCAGTTCGGTCGTCAGCGCGTGGATGGCTCTGGTGATCTCGGTGTTCGTCTTCAGCTCGAGCTCCTGTTCGGTGAAGTCGTGGTCGGCCTTCGCCTGCTGAAATGCCGCCTGCCGGTTCTGGCCGATCATCACGAAGGTCGACAGGAAGATCGCCTCCAGCGAGACGACGAGCGTGAGCGTCGGCCACGGTGACTTCTCGATGGCCACCATCCACACCACGAAGATCACCGCGTGGATGTAGACGAACCTCATCGACCCGGCGAACGCGGTGATCGCGTCAGCGATGCGCAGCTGGAGGTTGGCGGCGCGATGGCGCTGCTGTGCGACGACGACCGGGTGCTGACGCGGGGGTGCTTCCGCGGTGGTAGACATGGCGCCCACTCTGGCCCATGTTCGCAGCATCGCGCATTACCTGGCCACCCACACCGGGGATGGGCCTCCGGTGTGAGTGGCCACCGACCCTCATTCCCCGGTCACGGCGCATTTAGTCCGGGTTGGACGCAGAACGTGCGCCGGGGCGTCAGATGAGGGCGAGATCCAGCAGCGCCCGGTCGCTGCCAGGTGCGCCGAGCAGGCACACCCCGAGCGGGAGGCCATCGATCTCGGCGAGCGGCAGGCTCAGCCCCGGGGCCCCGCAGATGCTGGCCACGCAGGTGAGCTGCAGGGTTGCCGGGCGGATCGCGGCGAGCTCGTCGGCCGTAGCGGCGAGCGGGGTGGCCGTGCCCGGCGCGGACGGCATCAGCAGCACGGTGGGCGGATCGGTGAGCACGACAGTCAGGGCCGAACGCAGCTCGGCGCGGTGGGCCTCAGCTGCGGTCCGGTCGGCCGGGCTGAGCGCGGCGCCGAAGGCGAAGCGGGCCTCGCACTCCGGAGAGAGTGCACCCGGGTGGGCGGCGATCCAGGATCCGCGTTCGGCGTGCGCCTCGGCGGATTGGACGGTGCGAAAGGTCGCGAGCCAGGTGTCGAATCCCGCCCCCGGGAGCGCTATCGAATCCAGCGGGAAGCCCAGTCGCGCGGCCAGCCGCTCGGCCGCTGCCAGGAACGCCTGCCAGACAGTCGGTTGCACCACCTGCGCCGCGTCAGCGAGCACGGCCAACCGGCGCGGCGCCGCAGCGGTGTCTGCAGGGAGCAGCACATCGCCCACTCGGTGTGCGGTCACCGCATCGGCCGCGATCCAGCCGACGGTGTCGAAGGTCGGCGCCAGCGCGACGACACCGGTGTCATCGATGCTTCCGTGGGTCGGGCGCAGTCCCACCAGCCCGCAGTAGGAGGAGGGAACGCGGATCGAGCCGCCGGTATCGGTGCCGAGACCGAACGGCACGAGCCCACCGGCGACCGCGGCCGCCGTCCCGCTCGACGAGCCGCCCGGCGCGCATGCCGGCGCGGCCACGTTGTGCGGGATGCCGTAGTGGGCGTTGCGTCCCTCCAGGCTGTACGCGAACTCGTCCGTATGGCTCTTGCCGATGCAGGAGGCGCCCGCCTCGACGAGGCGCTGGACCGCTGCAGCGGATCTGCGCGCGGGCTTGGCTTCGGCGAGCCAGGTGGGATTGCCGGCGCCGGTGCGATGCGAGGCGACGTCGAACATGTCCTTGGCGACGAAGGTGAGGCCTTGGAGCGGACCCTCGCCGGCTCCGGGCAGCAGCAGCTGCGGCCCGACCCGCAGGGAGCGGAGCGCGGCGTCCGGGACCGCACTCATAGGGTCCACGATAGATCCGGCCGGTGAGGGGAGAGGGATGGAACTCGATCAGGCATTGACGACGACGCGAACGGTGCGAAAGCGCCTCGATCTTTCCCGGCCGGTGGAGCGCAGCGTGGTCGAGGAGTGTCTGTCGCTGGCCTTGCAGGCTCCCAACGGCTCCAACCGGCAGCTGTGGCGCTGGATCCTGATCGACGATCCCGGCTTGCGGGCGAAGGTCGCCGACATCTATCGCGCCGGGCTCGACGGCTACGCCGCCTCAGGAGTGTCCGCCGACAAGCCCGTGGTGGCCGACAAATCGTCACCTGAGGTCATCCGGATGTCGGCGTCGGTGATGCACCTGCGTGCTCACCTCGAGCAGGTGCCGGTGCTCGTGCTCCCGCTGCTCGCCGGGCGGACGGATGACGCCAGCGTCTTCTATCAGGCGAGCATGTGGGGCTCGGTGATTCCCGCGGTATGGAGCTTCATGCTCGCGCTGCGCTCGCGCGGGATGGGGAGCGCGTGGACGACGATTCACCTCCACAAGGAGGCAGAAATGGCGCAGCTGCTGGGGATTCCAGCTTCCTACACCCAGGTCGGCCTCTTCCCGGTGGCGTACACGATCGGCACCGACTTCGGGCCGGCGAGCCGGCGCCCGCTGCGGGAGGTGGCGTCGTGGAACGGCTTCGGCGGCGAATCCAGCGGCGATTCCAGCGCCAAGGCGGCGAGCTGATGCCCGCCTACACCGAACGTGAGCAAGCGAACATCGACACCGTCACGCAGATGTTCGAGGCGGGACGCGAACTCGATCGCGCCACGCTCTTCGCCGAGGACGCCGTCTGGTGGAACGGCCTGCCGCTGCTGCCCGGCATGGTGGGGGAGACCGAGCACAAGGGCATCGCCGAGATCACCAAGATCCTGCGCGGATCCGGCCAGCGGCACGGCAATTCCGGCATCGACTCCTACGACCTCGCGACGAACCGCTTCACCGACGTGCTGGTGCTCGCCGACGGCGACTATGTCGTACGCCAGCACACCCAGCACTCCACGACCCTCGGCGGCCAGCCGTACCGCAACGTCTACTGCTTCGTCTTCCGCTTCGATCCGAACGGCAAGATCGCCTACCTCACCGAACACTGGAACACCTGGCACGCCCACAACGTGCTGTTCGACAACTTCGAGATGGAACCGGCGCACCCGCTCGGGGAGTCCTGATGGCGGTCCGGGTCACCCGCCACGGGCCGGTGACGCTGGTGACGCTCGACCGGCCCGAGGTACGCAACGCTGTCGACGGCGACCATGCGCAGGCGCTGCACGACGCCTTCGTGGCCTTCGACGCCGATGCCGAGGCGTCCGTCGCGGTGCTCCACGGAGCGGGCGGCGCCTTCTGTGCCGGTGCCGATCTGAAAGCAGTCGCCGCGGGAACGATGCCGGTCTGGCCACCCGGTGAGGGGCGCGGCCCCATGGGACCGACCCGCCTGGCGCTCGACCAAGCCTGTGATCGCCGCGGTGGAGGGGCCGGCGGTCGCCGGAGGACTGGAACTCGCCGTGTGGTGCGACCTGCGGGTCGCCGATCCGGGGGCGATCTTCGGTGTCTACTGCCGGCGGTGGGGAGTGCCGCTCATCGACGGTGGAACGGTGCGCCTGCCGCGTCTGATCGGCCAGTCCCGTGCGCTGGATTTGATCCTGACCGGCCGCGGCGTCGGCGCGGCGGAGGCGCTCGCCATGGGGCTGGCCAACCGGGTCAGCGCCCCCGGCAAGGCCCTCGACGAGGCGATGCATCTGGGGGCCGAGCTGGCCGCGCTGCCGCAGACCTGCCTGCGGGAGGACCGGCTCTCGCTCTATGACCAGCCCGGACTCGACCTGAGCGAAGCGATGGTGCTCGAGTGGGAGCACGGGATGCGCTCACTGTCGGCTGAAAGCCTGGACGGCGCTGCCCGTTTCCTCTCCGGTGAAGGGCGGCACGGCGACGTCCCCGGCTGATCACCGCTCCCTCAGCGCGCAGCGGCCACGAACCACGGACCGTCGAGCAGCACCCGCCCACCGATCTCGTCGGCCAGCTGCGGGCCGGTGAGGTAGCGCTTGTAGACCTCGTGACGCGAGCCGTCGTTGAGGATGCGCTCCTGCCATTGCTCGGCGGCGACACCCTCTCGCAATGCCGAGTCGATCACGATGAGCTCGGATGCGACGCGCTCGGCTTCGGTGAGGAAACGGGCTCGTTCATCGGGCGGGAGATGGCCGTAGAAGTGGCCGGTCAACACGCGATCGAAGGCGCCGTCAGGGAAGGGCAGCGAGAGCGCATCCCCGACCATGGCGACCCCGCCCGGCAGCCGCGACTGTGCGACCGCGGCCATCGCCGGGCTCTGGTCGAGGCCGACCACGAGCCCTTTCAGATGGCGGGTGAGGAAGCCGCTTCCGCAGGCGACGTCCAGCGTGCGGGCCGCAGGCAGCCCACTGACCAGCGCGACGATGTCCGCCACCGCCTCAGGCCAACCTGGACGATCGCGCTCGGCGAAACGCCCCGCGCCGGTGTACCAATCGTCGTACTCACCCGCGCGCTGGTCGTAATACGTTGCTGTCTCCGGGTCGCGGGCAAATGCTGGCAAACGTGTGGGCATATGGCCATTCTGGCTGCCGAGCGCGCCGCGCACGAGGCCATTTACGGCCGGCGCGAAGCCTTCGGGTTCCTCAGGCCCAGCTCGGCGACGACCCGGCGCAGCTGGAAGTCGAAGTGTGCAGGGTAGTCGTGGATGACGTTGTGCAGATGACCGAACAGCTCGAAGCTGATGACGCCGATGAGCTCGATGTAGCCCATGGCGACCCGGGCCACCTGATGGGCGGAGAGGTCAGGCGCCGCCTGCTCCCCGAGTGCCATGAGGTCGCTGCGTACGGTCTTGGGCATCGGCGCTTGCGGTTCCGGGTCGAGGAGCCGCCCGCCGACCGCGCATTCGTTGACGATTCCCAGCAGCAGCAGCGGAATGCGGGCCGCCGGGTTGATCGTGTCCAGCGGGGCGCGGTAGCCCGGCACCGGACTGCCGTAGATGAGCGCGAACTCTTGAGGGTGGGTGATCGCCCATTCCCGCACGGCCCGTGCGGTAGCCATCCAGCGACCGGCCGGATCGGAACGGCGGACGGCCGATTCGTCCAGTTCGGCCGCCGCACCGACCGCGTCGTACGCGTCGACGATCAGGGCCGTCAGCAGATCGTCGCGGCTGGGGAAGTACCGGTAGACGGCAGAGGAGGCCATGTTCAGCTCGCGGGCGACGGCCCGCAGCGAGAGCGCGGCCGCTCCCGTCTCGGCGAGCTGCTCGCGGGCGACGCTCTTGATCTCGCGCGTGAGCTCGGCGCGCACCCGGGCGCGGGCGCCGAGCGGGGCACTGGTGATCGTCATGGCTCTCACTATGCACTCATCTGTGATCAGTGACAAGAACCGAGAGCAGTGCTCTTGACAGTGGGCGGATGCGAGGGCAGAGTCAACAGCGAACCGAGAGCACCGCTCTCGAATTAGAGCGGAGGACGCAAAATGACCGAGACGCGATACCTGGAGCCTGGCTGGTTCACCCGCAACGTCTTCAACCGGAGCGTGCGCCGGCTGACCCTGATGGGCATCAGCGTGATGGGTTCGCGGGAGCTGCGGGTGCAGGGCCGCAAGAGCGGCGAGTGGCGGAGCAACCCGGTCAACCTGCTGACGATCGACGGTCAGCAGTACCTGGTCTCACCGCGCGGCATGACCCAGTGGGTACGCAACCTGCGGGCGGCGGGCAATGGCGAGCTCCGCGTGGGACGCAAGGTGCAGGCTTTCCGCGGCGAGGAACTCCCCGATGACGTGAAGGCTCCGATCATCCGGGAGTACCTGCGCAAGTGGAAGTGGGAGGTCGGGCAATTCTTCCCAGGGATCGACGCCAAGAGCTCGGACGCAGAACTGGCCGCTGTCGCTGAGGGTTTCCCGGTCTTCCGGGTGCTCAGCTAGCGGTTCTTGCCCTCGGTGAACACCCCGTACAGCATGATCGCGAGCAGCAGCCCCATCAGGGTGAAGAAAAATATGTACAGACCGGCCATCGCAGATCGCCTCCCGGGCAGCTCCAGCCTACGCCGGTGCCGTTCGTGGAGCCGGCTCCTCGACGCTCGGGGAGCGGCACACGCGCCCGATCTCTCGCAGCAGTTCCCCTGGCGTGGGATCGGTCAGCAGGGGGGCACCCGCCCGTAACGCGGCGGCGCGAAGCTGCGCGCTCGGCGGGGTTCGGGTCAGCGCGACCACGGGCAGGTTCGGGAAGACCCGGACGATGCCCTCGAGCTCGGCCGGGTCGGGGTCGGTGAGCACGGCGACGTCGGCGATCCGGCTGCCCGTCTTCGGAACCACCACCAGATGGACCGCCGCGGAGAGTTCGTCCGCCAGGGCCGACACGCTCTGACCGGCGGACGGGTTGAGCCACACGTCGAGCAGCGGACGCGCCGGGTGGCCGTGGTGGTGTTTCCAGCTGAACATGCGTCCAGCATGAGCTCGGGGACTGTGGGCGCTCTGTGCGAAGACTGTGTGCAATTTGCGAGGATCCCGGACGCCGCCGGGATTCAGGCGCCGGCTCTTGCCACGATCCGCTCGAATTCCAGCTGCATCTCATAGCCCAGCAGCTGGGCGATGTCGAGCAGGCCGGGGCAATCGATGGCGGCCTGGGCCCAGCCTCGCGCAGTGTCAGCATCGGGTGGGTGGTGCAGCGAGCCGACCGACGTCGCGCGCTCGGCCCGTTCGAACGCCTCGGGGTCGTAGCGGTCGCCGTCGCGGTGCAGGCCGGAGCGGGTGAGCGCCAGGTGGCCCTCCGCTCCGAAGCCGACCTGGACGAAGGCGTTGCCGCCGACGCTGTGGGTCGGCTCGGCGGGCTTGACGGCCGTGATCCGTCCGGGCCAGCCGAGCAGCGGCGCCAGCCGGTCGAGCACGGTGCCGGGATCGCGCCGCACCTCCTCGTTGCGTACGACGAAGACCGGAAGCTGGGTACGGGTAGCGGTGCGCAGCGCATCGATGTAGATGTCGCGCCACTCGCGCAGCGCTAGCCAGAGCGGTTGCCCGGTGGCGCCCAGCGCCGACATGGCGTACGACAAAGGCGAGCGGGCGGTCAGCAGTACGACGACCCTCGCGCCGCCAGGATCGCGTCCGTTCAGGGAAGCCTGGAGCCAGGCGGGGAGCTTGGAGCCCTCCACCACTACCTGCGCTCCGGTGCGTTCCCTTATGTGGCTGAGGGCTCGCTGCGGAGTCGCCTGCTCGATCTCGCGGACGAAGCGCTCGGTCCACAACGCGCAGACCTCGCCGGCGCCGGCGCACCGAAGGCATCCGACCGGATCGGCGAAAAGGCCGAAGGTGTCGACGTAGTGGGGGAGCCGGCCGAGTTCGCCCGCATAAAAGGCGTCGAAGTTGGCCGCGAGCAGCCCGCCGAGATGCGTCGTTCCCGAGTAGGCGGTGCCGACGAGGTAGACGTCGGTCGGCGGCGCCGCGAAGGGAGCCTGCTCCCGGCGTCCGAGCCACCCGATCGACAACCCCGTCACCCCGCCAGCTGCGCCGGCGAATGGCCGTTGGTCAACTCCACCCGCGCATCATGCCGGGCAAATCTTAGGGCAACCTGAATACAACGTCATCGGTGCACGGGCGGGGATCGTCAGGAGCCGCCGGAGGTCGCCGCCGGAGCCGTGTTGGTGACGACCGGGGCGGTGTACGTCGTGGTTGGAGCGGTCGTGGTCGGTGCCGTCGTGGTCGGTGCTGTGGTGGTCGTCGCGGTCGTCGGTGTCACCGCTGGAGCCGCGCTCGAAGAGACTGCCCGGGGCGTCGTAGTAGGGGACGCCGTGGTCGGGGACGCCGACGCGGATGCCGTCGGTGAGGCGGTGGGCGAGGCAGCCGGCTCGACGGTCGTCGACGTCGAACGTGCCGAACTCGCCGAACTCTGACTGCGCTTGGCGTCGGTGGCGTTGCGGGCGAGGATTCCCACCCCGCCGGCCCCTACGGTGGCGAACGCGGCCAGCCCCGCAGTGACGGCGGTGACCTGGCGGCGGCCCTTGAGGCGAATTGTCATGCTCCGAACGTCGAAGGCCGGCCTGTCCGGCTGCTGTGTTCGGGGGCAGAGGTGCCTATGGGTGCTGAAAAGGCGGGGGATACGTTCCGGGCACCCCCCGCGCTACGGAGCTACTTGAATGAAACCGCTGCACGGTATTCGCGTGCTGGACGTGACCACCTTTCTCGCCGGCCCCCTGGCCACCCGGACGCTGGCAGACCTCGGCGCTGACGTGCTCAAGGTCGAACCGCCCGCGGGTGATCCGACCCGCGGTGGGTGGAAGGGCGGTCCGGACCCGTCGTTCTACTGGCGGGCGCTGCACGGCGGCAGGCGTTCAGTCGTCCTCGACCTGGCCAGCCCGGCCGACAAGCAGGAGTTCCTGCGTCTCGCTGAGGGCGCCGACGTCGTCCTGGAAAACATGCGCCCGGGGGTGACGGCCCGCTTCGGGGTCGACGGTCCCTCGCTGCGCGCCCGCTTCCCCCGGCTCGTCACGTGTGCCATCACCGGCTTCGACGCCGACGATCCGCTCGCCGGGATTTCCGCGACGGACGGCCCGGTGCAGGCCTGGATCGGCGCGGTGGAGCTGATGGAGACCTGGAGCGGGGTTGCGCTGCCGATGCCGGTGCAGATGGGCGATGTGGCGGGAGGTGCCGTCGCGGCGCAAGGCGTGCTTGCCGCCCTGGTGGCCCGGGCGCAGACCGGGACCGGCGCGCATGTGCAGGTCAGCCTGGCCAGCGCGCTGCGGCAGTGGATGGCCGTCACCGATCGGATGGGCACGCTGCGTTCCCCCGCGACGCTGGTGCTCACCGGCAGCGACGGCGTGCGTTTCCTGGTCCAGACGCCGATGCGCTTCGCCGCTGTATTGCTGACGCTGCTCGAATTGGACCCGGCGACGCCCCGCGAGGAGATTGCCGACGCCGCCGCCCGCGCCACGGCTGGCGAGCCCGCTTCGGTGTGGCTGGAACGGTTGTGGGCAGCGGGCATCCCGGCGGCGCCGGTCAGGCCGCTGGACAACGACGTGCCACCTCCGCCGTGGGTCATCGACGGCGAGCCGATGCTGCCTGCCGGACCGCCGCCGGCGCTCGGGGCCAACAACGGCGAGGGCTGGCTGTGAAGGGCTGGTCGATCGTCCGCCACGGTGCTCCCGCCGACGTCATGGAATTCGGCGAGCTCCCAGTGCCCGCGCCCGAGCCCGGCATGGTGACCCTGCGGGTCGGGGCCACCGCACTCAACCTGCCTGACGAGCGGCTCTGTCATGGCACGTACCAGATGAAGCCCGAGTTGCCGTTCACACCGGGCTTCGAGGCCGCAGGACTCGTCGAAGCGGTGGGAGACGGTGTTGATCCCGGGCTCGTCGGACGTCACGTCGTCGGCGTCGCGGGTCCGCCGCGCGGGGCCCTTGCTGAAGTCGCGCAGGTCCGCGCGACGGGGCTGTACGAGATGCCCGGCGATGTGGCCGACGGCGATGCCGCCGCAATGCTGATTGCTTTCACCACCGGGCATCTCGCGCTGCACCGGCGGGGCAGGCTGAGGGCCGGCGAGACGCTGTTGGTGCACGCGGGTGCCGGCGGGGTGGGCTCGGCGGCGATCCAGCTCGGGGTTCTCGCGGGAGCACGCGTCATCGCGACTGCCGGGGGTCCGGCAAAGGTCGCGCTCTGCAAAGAGCTCGGCGCCGACGTCGCGATCGATTACCGCGATCTCGACACCCAAGCGCTGATCGCCGCGGTGAAGGAGGCGACCGGCGGGCGCGGGGTCGACGTGGTCTACGACTCCGTCGGCGGTGATGTGTTGCATGCGTCGCGCCGGGTGATGGCCCGCGAGGGCCGGTTGCTCGTGGTGGGCTTCGCCAGCGGGGAGCTTGCCGACCTGCCCACCAACCACGCGCTCTACCGCAATTACGACGTGGTCGGGGTCTACTTCGGCGGCTACAGCGGACCCGAGGACGCGAGCTATCGCCGGGAGATGTGGCAGGAACTGCTGGGATACGCGCGAGACGGCCGGATCCGGCCGGTCATCGACCGCGAGCTGCCGCTCGACGGCGACGTTCCCGGTGCCCTGACCGACCTTGCCGGCCGCCGCACGGTGGGAAAGGTTGTGATCCAAGTCACCAATCCCGTACGCACGCTGTCAGCAAGCCCATAGTCTCTGGCGCATGAGCCTGACGTTGAAGCGCGGCACCTCGTGGTGGGAGACCTACGCCAGGTGCGTGGACGTGGCACCGGAAGCCTTCGATTCCGATCGGCTGCGCAACCTGGTGCACGGCGAATGGCGCCGGGTGGGTACACCGGGCGATCACGTCACGCCGATCGACGGAACCCCGATCCCCGGGCCGCCGCGTATCGACTTCGACTCCGCCGTCGAGGCCGTCGCCGCCGCGTGCCAGGAGCATCTCGACTGGGCGAAGGTGGGCCTGGATGAGCGCAAGCAGCGCGTCACCGAGGCGGTCGACGCGCTGACGGCCCATCGGGATCTGCTGGCGCTGCTGCTGGTCTGGGAGATCGGCAAGCCGTGGCGGCTCGCCTGCGCTGACGTCGATCGGGCGCTGGACGGCGTGCGCTGGTACGTCGGCGAGATCGAGCGGCAGCTGACCGATCGCGAGGGCCACCTGCGCACCCCGCTGCCCGGCCCGGTCTCCAACATCGCGAGCTGGAACTACCCGATGAGCGTGCAGGTGCACGCCGAGCTGGTGCAGCTGCTCGCCGGCAACGCCGTGGTCGCGAAGACCCCGAGCCAGGGCGGCTTTCACTGCCTCACGCTCGCGCACGCGCTGATGCGCCGGTCCGGCCTGCCGGTCACGCTGGTGTCCGGGCAGGGCGCGTCGCTGGGCGAGGCGCTGATCCGCAGTGAGGGGCTCGGCGCGCTGGCGTTCGTCGGGGGCCGCTCCAACGGTCGCAAGGCCGCTGTCTCGCTGGCCGACACCGGTCGCCGTCACATGCTGGAGCAGGAGGGCCTCAACACCTGGGGAGTATGGGATTTCAGCGACTGGGACCAGCTGGCCGCGCATCTGCGGAAGGGCTTCGAGTACGCCAAGCAGCGGTGCACCGCCTACCCGCGTTACGTCGTGCAGCGCCGGCTCATGCCCGCCTTTCTGGAGATGTACCTGCCGGTCGTGAAGGCCATCAGGTTCGGACATCCGCTGGCCGTGGAGCGTGCCGATGACCCGATGCCCGACCTGGACTACGGGCCGGTGATTCATTCGACGAAGGCGAGCGATCTGGCTGATGCCTACGACGAGGCGCTGCGCGGTCACGGCATCCCGATCTATCGCGGCCGGTTGCACGACGGCTCGTTCCTTGACGGGCAGGACGCGTCGGCCTACGTGCCGCCCTCGTGCGTGCTGCAGCCACCGGCGTCCTGGTCGCTGCACCACGCCGAACCGTTCGGCCCGCTGGATTCGATCGTCGTCGTCGACACCGAGTCGGAGCTGCTGGCCGCGATGAACGCCAGCAACGGCTCGCTCGTCGGAAGCATCGCCACCGACGACCCCGATTTCGGCGCGCGCATCGCCGAGCAGTTGATGGCCTTCAAGGTGGGTATCAACAAGCCGCGCAGCCGGGGCGACCGGGAAGAGGTCTTCGGAGGGATGGGCGAGTCGTGGAAGGGCGCGTTCGTCGGCGGCGACCTGCTGGTGCAGGCCGTCACCATGGGCCCGGAGGGGCAGAAGGAGCGCCTGCACGGCAATTTCCCGGGCTACTCGAGCTACCCCGGCCGCTTCTAGCCCTGGGCATCACGTCATGAACGCCGAGACCACCGCGTCGCTGGCGACGGCCGCCGGCACGCTGGTGCTGGAGGGGCTGCGCCCGGTGCTGGTCAACTCCCGGTTCCACGCCCCTCCGGAGAAGTTCTCATTCGTCGCCGATCCGCGCTGAGCTCCGGCATCGCACCGAGACGGCTCAGGGTTCGAGGACGACCTTGATGGCTCCGGATGACCGATCCGTCGCCGTAGCAAAGGCTTTCGGCGCCTGCTCCAGCGGGAAGCGGTGGGTGATCATGGCGCTGGCGACCTCCGGCATGGCGGCGAGCAGGCGCGCCGACTCCTGCATGTCGGTGGTGCCACCCGCTGGATCCGTGATGCTCGTCCCCGGGCCGTGCATGGTTGCGGTGACGATCACCGCCTCCTTCGAGGCGAAGAACATCGGGAACTGCACGGGCTCCCACTGGCTCGAGACGATGACGAGGGTGCCGCCCGGGCGTAGCAACTCGAACGAGCGGGCGATCGATCCGGTCGTGCCGGCCGCGTCCACCACGACGTCGTAATCGATCCCGTCGAGCGGCTCGCCGGCTCCGAGCGAAGCGGCAGCGGCGCGTTGCCTGTCGTGGCGCGCGGAGACGTCGACCCGGCAGCCGAGAAAGCGCGCCACCGATACGGCGCCGAGGCCGATGCTTCCGGCTCCGACGACGGCGACGCGATCGCTCGCCGTCACACCTGCCCGGCGCAATGCGTGCACCGAGCACGCAATCGGTTCGACCAGGCACGCGTCGCGTTCGGTGAGGCCGTCGGGGAGCGCGACGACGTTGCGCGGATCGACCAGGATCCGGTCGGCCATGCCGCCTTCCGGCCCGACCCCGTAGATACGCGCGTTGCCGGTGCGGCACTGCTGTGGCTCGTTGGCGAGGCAGCGGTCACAACTGCCGCAGGGCACCAGCGGCCAGACGGTCACGGGCGTGCCGTCGTCGAGATGTCCGCCGATCTCATGGCCGAGCGTGAAGGGCAGCGCACCCCAATCCATCATGTGCAGGTCGGATCCGCAGATGCCGGAGGAGACGACGTGCACCACCGCGAGGCCGTCGGGGGCGCCCGCTGATACGTCCGCGACGTCCAGGACCGCGATGCCGTTCTCGGTGTGCCGCACCGCCCGCATGGTCACCTTTCCCCTGTCACAAAAGGCCTGTCACATCACGGCTTTCGCGTCGCGCAACGCCTCGATCTGATCGCCCATGCCGAACTCGGTGAGGATCTCGTCGGTGTGCTCCCCGAGGCCCGGAGCCGGTCCGCCGAGGGATGCCGGCGAGGCGCTGAAACGGGCCGGATGGCGGGGGAGCCGGACGCGACCGGCGATCGGATGCTCGGACTCCTCGAAGAGCCCGATCGCCACGGCATGGGGATCGCGGGTCAGCTCGTCGGGGCTGAGAATCATGGCGAACGGGACGCGCTCGGCTTCGAAGTTCGCGGTCGCCTGCGCGGTGGTCATGTTCGCCGCCATCGCGTAACACATGTCCATGATCGGTTCCATCACGTCGCGATGCTTGATGCGCTCGCCGATGGTGGCGACGCGCGGGTCGTCGTAGCCGGAAACCCCTAGACCGCGACACATTCCGGCGAAATCGTGATCCGACGTCGGCGTGACGATGCCCCAGCCGTCGATGAAACGCATCGGGCGGAATCCGGCCACGAAGCTGGAGTTCATCGAGTGATCGGAGTCCAGCAGCACCTCGTTGGCGGCGGCGTCCGCCCACAGGAACGAGACGACCGCATCGGTCATCGACAGCTCGACATGCTGGCCGTGGGCCCCAGCGCCACCTCGCTCGCGCTGAAGCAGGGCCGCGGCGATCGCCTGGCTGGCGAACAGCGCGGTGATCTTGTCGGCAGCGGTCTGGCGCAGGAAGACCGGCACCCCGTCGTAGGGGTCGGCCTGGTTCGTCGCCAGCCCGCCGTAGGCCTGGATGACAGTGTCGTACGCGCTGCGATCACGGTAGGGGCCGACGCTGCCGAAGCCCGACAGCGAGGCGTAGACCACGCCCGGGTTGTCGGCCTTCACGTCCTCGTAGCCGAGCCCGAGCTTGTCCATCACGCCCGGACGGTAGTTCTGCAGGAAGACGTCGCATTCGGCGGCGAGGCGCCGGACGACAGCGACTCCTTCCGGCTTGCTGAGGTCGGCGACGATGGAACGCTTGCCGCGGTTGCACACCAGGTACAGCGAGCTCATCCCGTTGACGGCCACGCCGACCCAGCGTCCGATGTCGCCGATGCCGGGCCGCTCGACCTTGATGACGTCGGCGCCCTGGTCGGCCATCAACGCCGCCGCGTACGGACCGGTGAGCGCGATCGACAGGTCAAGGACCCGGATCCCGCTCATGGGGCCGGCTGGATTCGCGCCGGGGACGGCACTCATTCCACGAACTCCTTCTGCGTACGCGGCCGCCCGAGCGGGCCGCTGTAGGCGAGACCGTAGCCGGGTCGGCTGGTGAACTCGGGCACCGTCACGCTCGCGCGAGCTTTCAGCCACGAGTCGATGAGGACGTCTTCGGCCGCGTAGTCGAACGGATCGGTGAGCACCATCTCCTCGGTGCCGCCCGGCGCAGGCGGGTTCGCCGCGAGCCAGAGCGCCGTGCGCTTGGTCGCCTCGCGGGCCGGTACCGGGTCGTGAAAACCCAATTGGTGACGAAGGAGCGAGACGTCCAGCACCCGGTGGGTGGGCAGCGGCTGGGCGAGTAGCGGCCAGGCCGGCACGGCGAGGTCGTACGGCATCGAGATCAGTTCGAGCTCGGCGCCGAGGGCTTCGGCGCACAGTTCGATCATCTGGCGGACGGTGAGGACTTCCTCGTCGCCGATGTTGAAGATGGTCGCGGCGGAGCGTTCGGGGTGCGCGATCGCCAACAGGAGCGCGGCGGCGGCATTCTCGGTGTAGCCCTGGTGATGCAGGGTCAGGCCCTCGTCCGCAATGATCATCCGGTCGCGGCCGTCGAGGATGCGGCGTACCGGCAGCCATTCGCGCGGGACCGGCTGCAGCGGCCCGTAAAGGTAGGGGTAGCGGAAGTGCGCAGCGCGGGGATGGGCGGCGAACACCGCTTCCTCGGTGCGCACGATCCGGTAGCCCTTGGAGTCGACGTCTGGGTCGGTGACGAGTTCGGCGTCCTCGCGGCGCGGCACCGGCAGCCCGGCCGGTTCGTACTGCCAGGGATCGGTCCAGCCGCGGTAGGCGGGCACCCCGCCGACGGAGACGAAGTGGCCGCACCGCCCAGCGGTCAGCGCCGCGATCCGCCGTAGCCGCCCGTACATCGCCACCACGACGTCCCAGGTGGAGCCCCCGAGCGCGGCCGTCAGCGAGTGCTCGTCGTAGGGATCCGCGTGAAGATGGGTAACCGCCTGCGGGGTCTCGGGGTGCTCGTGCAGACCGCGGTGCAGGATCGTCACCTCATCGCCGCGCGCCACCAGGCCCTTGACGATCGGCAGCCCGGTCGGCCCGGTGCCACCGATGACGAGAATCCTCACGGGCAGCCGTTCCTCCTGGAGTGCATTCGCTGACGGGCCGTTCTATCACCCGTTCACGGGACGACGGTCACGGGCCAGCGGGCTGCACGCACGAGATGAAGGGCCAGCGACCCGACGAAGCGGTGGCCGGCCTGGGTGGAAGCACCGACGATGACGGCGTCGGCGCGCAACTCCTCGGCCAGCGCGACGACCTCGTTGAACGGTGTGCCCTCCCGCTCGTAGAAAGCCGCGTCGAGGTTGAGCCTTCCGGCCTGCTCCTTGATGGTGTCGCGCAGCTCTGCGGAGGTCATCCGGTTGGCTTCGGCCATCGCCGGCATCGCGCCGGGGACCGAGCGGGCGAAGCCGCCGACGTTGTGAACGAAGAGCACGGCCAGCTTGGAGCCCTGCCGGCGAGCCAGCCCGGCGGCGTACGCCCCGGCGCGCAGCGAGGTGTCGGAGCCGTCGACAGCGGCGATGATCAACGAGGGACCGTCAGTGCCCAGCTCGAACACCCCTTGAACATAGGCCACCAGATGACGGCGTCACGTGACCGCCGTCGCTGATCCCGTTTAGCTCTCGGTCGTACGGTCAGGTCATGCACATGCGGCGTGACTCGGCCCCGGACGCCGTGGTGATCGGTGCGGGACACAACGGGCTGGTCGCGGCCAATCTGCTGGCTGACGCCGGCTGGGAGGTCGTGGTCTGCGAGGCGACCCCGCACGCCGGGGGAGCGGTGCGCTCGGCCGAGGTGACGGCGCCCGGCTACCTGTCGGACCTGTTCAGCGCGTTCTACCCGCTCTCCTCGGCGTCGCCGGTGCTGAACGGCCTCGACCTCGAGGCCTTCGGGCTGCGCTGGAGTCATGCCCCGGCGGTACTCGCTCACGTCTTCCCGGACGACCGCAGCGTGGTGCTGTCACGCGATCGTGAGCGCACCGCGCAGTCGCTCGCGGGCTTCCACGAAGGTGATGGTCAGGCGTGGCTGGAGCTTTGCGAGCAGTGGGACGACATCGAGGGCCTGGTGCTCGACGCCCTTTTTCACCCCTTCCCGCCCGTCATGGCGGCTCAGCGGCTGGTGCGGCGGCTCGGCCTCGGACGGACGCTTCGGCTGGCCCGCATGGCTGCGCTGCCGGTGCGCCGCTTCGGCGAGGAGACGTTTCGCGGGGACGGCGCCCCGATGCTGTTCGCCGGAAACGCGCTGCACGCCGATCTCTCGCCGGACGCCGCCGGGAGCGCGCTCTTCGGCTGGCTGCTGACCATGCTCGGCCAGACCCGGGGCTTCCCGGTCCCGAAAGGTGGCGCGGGACGGCTGGCCGACGCGCTCGTCGCCCGACTGCAGAAGCGCGGGCGGCGTCGTCCGGCTCGACAGTCCGGTGCAGCGGGTGCGGATGGCTGACGGCTCGGCCACCGGAGTCGAGCTCGCGTCGGGAGAAATCCTGAACGCCCGCCGTGCCGTACTCGCCGACGTGCCCGCGCCCCACCTCTACGGCGACCTGGTCGGCATCGAACTGCTCCCACCGCGTCTTCGCGCCGACCTGGAGAACTTCCAGTGGGACACCTCGACCCTGAAGATCGACTGGGCGCTTTCGCAGCCGGTGCCCTGGACCGCTGCCGGAGCCCGCGGCGCCGGCACCGTGCACCTCGGCGTCGACCTCGACGGCCTGTCCGACTACGCCACCGACCTGTCCACTCGACGCGATCCGCAGCGACCGTTCATCCTCTTCGGTCAGATGACCACGAGCGACCCGGGGCGCTCACCCGCAGGCACCGAATCGGCCTGGGCCTACACCCACCTTCCGCGTGCCGCCGCCGGCGATCCGGAGCGGGCCGCGCGCCAGGTGGAGCGTGTCACCGAAGTGCTGGAGCGGCACGCACCGGGATTCGGAAGCCTGATTGTGGGCACCAGCGTCCAGTCGCCGGCGGTCCTGCAGCAGCAGAATCCGGCGCTCGTCGCCGGCGCGATCAACGGGGGAACCGCCCAGCTGCACCAGCAGCTCGTCTTCCGCCCGGTCCCCGGGCTGGGCGGGGCGGCGACGGTCATCGACCGGCTCTATCTCGCCGGCTCCTCGGCGCATCCGGGCGGCGGAGTGCACGGCGGTCCGGGCGCCAACGCGGCCCGCGCGGCTCTCGGGCGATCCGGCCTGCTCGGCGGCGCCCGGCGTTCGGTCACCGCCCAGCTCCTGCGCCGGATCTACGCCTGACTCTCCTCGGGCGGGACGGTCCGGCGCTCCACGAGCGCGGCGAGGCGCGCGAGGCATTCGATGTTGCGGCGATGGATCAACGCGTCCCCGATGGGGTTGCGCAGGAGCCATCCGGGGCCGCCGGTGGGCTCCTCGCGGATCGTCACGCTCGTGGCGGCACCGTCGGGCTCGAGCGTGATGTCGACCTCGGCCTCGCCGAACGGCCAGCCTCGGGCGGTCAGCAGCAGCCGCCGGCCCGGTGAGCTCTCCTGCACCTCGGTGTGATCACGCACGACGAGTGGCCAGGCGCCCACCGCGTGGTAGAGCTTGCTGCCGGTGGCCGGCCAGTGCGGGTCGACGGCCCTGACGTGGGAGGTGCCCACCACCCACTGGCCGTAGGCCCATCCGTCGGCAAGGACGGCGTAGACCGCGCTGGGATCGGCATCGATCACGCGGGTGACTTTTGCCATGGGGGCTTCCTACCGTCGCCCGTCGCAGGTAAACGGCGATCGGCGGGTCAGCGTGCTTGCTGCGAAGCGTGAGCGGTCAGGAGTGCCTCGGCGCTGCGGATGAGCTCGGCGGCGGCCATGCGCCGCTGAAGCATTTCGGACAGCATGTTGGTCCCGAGCAGGATCGCGACGCAGCCCGAAATGATGCCCAGCACAAGCGCGGTCGCCAGCAGTATCGACATCCGGAACTCCTTCCGCGCGAACCCGGCGGGACGGCGAGCTTCTGCCTTGAGAATCGGCAATTCCTGGCCGTTCTGGTGGCTTTTCGGCAGTGCTCTCCGGCCTACGGGGCGGGGCTTTCGGCCCGGTCGGGGATCCGATGCCAGAGTAGGCGGATGGACTTCGCCGAGTCACCTGAGCACCGGATGCTGCGCAGCGCCGTATCCGCCGTCGTAGCCGACTTCGGCCACGAGTACTTCGCCCGCCAGGTCAGAGCTGACGGGCATACGCACGAGCTCTGGCAGGCGCTCGGCGAGGCCGGCTTCATCGGGGTGAACCTGCCCGAGCAGTACGGCGGGGGCGGCCAGGGCATCGCAGAATTGGCGATCGTCACCGAGGAAACGGCTGCGGGTGGATGTCCGCTGCTCCTGCTGCTCGTCTCGGCGGCGATCTGCGGCGAGATCCTGAAGAAGTACGGCTCCCCTGCGCAGCAGCAGCGGTGGCTGCCATCGCTGGCCGCCGGCACCGACCGGATGGTCTTCGCCATCACCGAGCCTGATGCCGGCTCCAATACCCACAACATCACCACGCAGGCGCAGCGTGACGGCGACAGCTGGCGGCTGTCGGGCAACAAGTACTACATCTCCGGCGTCGACGAGGCCGGCGCCATGCTCGTCGTCGCGCGTACCGGGCAGGACGCCGCGGGCCGGGCGGAGCTGTCGCTCTTCGTCGTCGACACCGACAGCCCGGGCTTGCACCGCACGCACATCCCGGTGGAGGTGGGCATTCCCGAGCGGCAGTTCCAGGTCTATCTCGATGACGTGCTCGTCGACGGTGACCGGCTGATCGGCGGCGTCGGAGCCGGCCTGCGGGCGCTGTTCACCGGGCTGAACCCGGAGCGGATCACCGGCGCGGCAATCGCCAATGGCATCGGGCGTTACGCGCTGGCCAAGGCCTCCCGCTACGCCAACGAGCGGCAGGTCTGGTCTGTCCCCATAGGGGCGCATCAGGGGATCGCGCACCCACTCGCGACCGCCGCCATCGAGCTCGAACTCGCACGTCTGATGACGTCGAAAGCGGCATGGATGCACGACGCCGGACTCGACGCCGGAGAGGCGTCGAACATGGCGAAGTTCGCCGCCGGCGAGGCGTCGCTCGCGGCACTGGACTCCGCGATCCAGGCTCACGGAGGCAACGGGATGGCGTCCGAATACGGACTCGCCGACATGTGGGGACTGGTGCGCCTGCTGCGCATCGCGCCCGTCAGCCGCGAGATGGTGCTCAACTACGTCGCCCAGCACACCCTCGGACTGCCGCGCTCGTACTGAGTCATCGACGGTTCACACCCCCGGTGGCGTTGTCGGATCGCCAGGCGACCAGACCGACACTGCTCCGCGCGCGACGAAGTCGGCGATCTCGTCGGTGGTGTAACCGTTTTCGCGCAGGATCTCCGCGGTGTGCTGGCCGACGATCGGGGTCGGGCGATCGAGCGCCAGGGGCGTGTCGGACAGGTCGACGCCCAAGCCGTACTGCTCGAGCTGACCCACATGCGGGTGATCCCAGCTGACTGTCCAGCGCCGGTCCTTCAGCTCCTGGTCGTCGAACACGTCGAGCGCGTACGTGGTCGAGCTGATCTCGCACGGAACGCCTGCGGCGTCGAGGATCTCGAACCATTTCTCGGCGGGCGCAGTGAGGAACGTCGCCTCGAGCGCCGACGCGCGCTCGGCATCCGTACCGCCGAGCTTCGTCTCGGGCAGCACCCCCGCGAGCGCCTTCCAGTGCTTGCCGCTCGCGAGCGCGAGGCAGATCCAGCCGTCGGACGTCTCATACAGCCGGTAGCCGGAGCCCAGGCCGAGCTGGTCGTGGTCCAGGTGCGGCCGGTCCGGCTCGGTGCCGTCCTCGCGCAGGTACGTGTAGGAGGTGTTCAGCAAGGCGGCGTAAGAGATGGACGTGTCGACGAACTGCCCTTCGCCGGTGCGGTCGCGGTGATACAGCGCCTGGACGACGCCCAGAGCCGAGAGGAACCCGTTGCCGGTGTCGCCGAGGCTGGTGCGCGCCCAGATCGGCTTGCCGCCGTCGCTGACACCGCCGTCCTCCCAGCTGATCCCGCCGAGAGCGGCGCCGGTCTGGTCGTTGCCCGGCATCAGGTCGCGCGGCCCGTGCTCGAAGCCGCGCGTATGGCAGTAGACGATGCTCGGGTTGAGCTTTTTCAACGACTCGTAATCGACTCCGAGCCGGATGGCCGCGTCGTAGCGCATGTTGTGGTGGACGACATCGCACTGCTCGACGAGCCGGCGCAGAATGTCCATGCCCTCAGGGGTTTTCAGGTTCACGGCGAGGCTGCGCTTGTTGCGGTTCGACGTCAGAGCGATGTGGTTCAGCTGCCAGTAGACGTCGTGCAGCGCGTTGACCTTGATGACGTCGGCGCCGAGGTCGGCGAGCACCTGCGCGCCGAACGGGCCGGCGATCGCCAGCCCGAGGTCGAGCACCTTCACTCCTGCGAGGGGGGCCTTGCCGGAGGCGTCCGACGCGGGCGGCGCCGTGGGTGTCGCATAAGCCGCTGCGGCAGCCTGCGCCTCGCGGAGGACCTCGGCGGTGTCGGCGCCCAGTGCCGGCGCCGGGCCCTTCGGCCGGCCGTCGCTGGTCTCGAGCCGGTACGTGCTCCCGACCATCCGCAGGGTGCCCTCGTCGGGGTCGGCGACCTCGGCCACGATCCCGTCATCGCTCCAGAGCGGATCGGCGAGCGCTTCGGCGGGGGAGCGGACGGGCTGCATCGGAGAGCCGAACTCGGCAGCCAGTTTCACCCAGTCGGAGCTGGGGAACTTCGCGAGCGCCTCGACCAGCAGCGGCCAGTAGTAGAAGACGACCACGAGGTTCTCCGGGCTCGTCCCGATGCGGGCCGGATCATCGCGGTGAGTCGCGCCCGCCTCGGGCATCGTGAGCTCATCACCCTCCGATGCCGTCAGCAGGAAGTTCGGGTTGGCGACCCAGTTGTGCACCCACCGTCCGTCGGCACACTGCCAGATGCCGAGGATCGGGGCGCGCCCGTCGAAGATCCAGGTCTGGTACAGCGGTGCGTCGGGATCGGTGACGCGCTGCCAGCCGCCGATCGTGACGGCCAGAACCCCTTGCAGCAGCGAGGTTTCCACCCATTGGCCGCGGCCGGTGTGCTCGCGGGCCCGCAGCGCGGCGTTGATGCCGACGCCCGCGAGGAAGCTGGCGCCCAGGCTCGGCCAGAAGGACGCGGAGAACAGCGGACCCTCGCGCTCCGGGCCCTCCTGCGCGCCGGGCGGCACCTCGTAGTCGACGACCGGACGGCCCGCGAGGCGGTCGATGGCTCCGCCCGGGAAGCCGCGCTTCTCCCAGTGCAGTCCGGTGCGGGCGGCGACGAGCGCGTCCCACGCGGGGCGCTGCTCGTCGCGGGTGCCGCGGCCGTATCCGGTGATGGAGCAGTAGATGAGACGCGGGTTGCGGGCGCAGAGGGTCTCGTAGTCGATGCCGAGCTCGGTCGCGACGCCGGGGCGGAAGCTCTCGATGAGGATGTCGGCGGTGCTCGCTAGCGCGAGCAGGGCTTCGCGTCCCTCATCCGTCGCGAGGTCGAGTTCGGCGCTGCGCTTGCCGCGGTTCCACACCCGCCACGACGCCTGAGCCCGCCCCGGATCCCCGCCCGGCCGCTCGATCTTCGTGACCTGCGCGCCGTGGTCGGCCAGCAGCATGGCCGCCATCGGACCGGCGATGCCGGTGCTCAGGTCGAGGACTTTCACGCCGTCCAGAACCGCCGTCATCTCTGTCTCCCGTCTCAGAGCCGGCCGAGGAGCAGCGCGCTACGGCCCGACGCCGACAGCACGTGCTCGGCCGTGTCCAGCTGGTTGGCCGCCGTGCCGCGCAACTGGCGTACGGCCTCGAGGATGCTGTTCACGCCGTGGATGTAAGCCTCGCCGAGCAGCCCGCCGTGGGTGTTGACCGGCAGTTTGCCTTTCAGGCCGATGTTGCCCTCGGCGATGAAGTCGCGTGCCTCGCCCGGGCCGCAGAAGCCGAACGCCTCGAGCTGCATGAAGACGACCGGGCTGAAGTTCTCGTACAGCATCGCGGCGCTGACGTCGGCCGGCGTGAGTCCGGAATCGCGCCAGAGCTGGGCGCCGGTGAGGCTGAACTCCGGGCTGCTGGAGACATCAGGGTGGTAGTAGTCGTAGATCATCGCGCTTCCGCCCACTTCGCCCTGAGCCGCCGCGAGGATGCGCACCCCGCCGTGGGGGGTCGCCGCCGCCCGCTCCGGACTCGTGACGACGAGGGCGACGCCGCCGTCGCTCTCCTGGCAGCAGTCCAGCAGGCGCAGCACCGGTTCCACGATCCAGCGCGAACTCTGGTGATCCTCCAGCGTGATCGGCTGCTGGTAGAACCACGCGTCGGGATTCGTCGCCGCATGCTGGCGGGCGACGACGCTGTAGCTGCCGAGGTCCTCGTTCGTCACGCCGTACTTGTGCATGTACTGCTGAAAAGTGAGGGCGTACGCCTGGGCCGGGGTCCGCACGCCGAAGGGCGCGGAGTAGTTCTCCGCCCTCGACCGCAGGCCGGCCGCCGGCATGCCGAAGCGGCGGCCGGAGCGCTCGTTGAACGCCCGGTAGACCAGCACCGCCTTGCTCATCCCGCTCGCGACCGCCATCGCGGCATGCATCACCGTGGCGCAGGCGCCGGCGCCGCCGTTGGCCGTTCGCGAGAAGTACGTCAGCTCGCGGACCCCCAGGCAGTTCATCAGCTCGAGCTCGTCATTGGTGTCCTGGACGAAGGTGACCATGCCGTCGATGTCGGCCGGGGACAGTCCCGCGTCGCGGATCGCGGCCAGCGAGGCTTCCGCGGCGAGCTGGAGCTCGGAACGCCCGGAATTCTTGGAGTATTCGGTGTGACCGATGCCGGCGATGGCGGCCTTCTCGGAAACGGCGGGATCCATCACGCCACCTCTTTCAGCGGGCGCCCCTGCGGCAGGATGACCCCGTCACCCACGTCGTGCATGAAGATCTCGATCCGTGCATCGTTCACGGATTCGCCGATCGGGAAGTCGTGCAGGTTCACCACCAGACGGGCGCCCTCGGTCGTTTCGACGAGCGCGATCAGCTGCTCCTCGCCCTCGGCCACCGGCGGGTGGCGCGGGATGATCCAGCTGATGACCGTCGCCCGGCAGTCGGAAGCGATGGTGTGCCAGTCCAGCGACTGGCAGCTGCCGCACATGGGACGCGGCGGGTGGCGCAGCGTCTGGCATTGGCTGCACTGCTGCAGCAGGAGCTGGCCGGCGGCGATCCCGTCCCAGTAGTGACGGTCGTCGGTGGTCGGCTGGGGGGCGAGGACGGGCTTCACCGGCGCTAGCATTGCGGTTACTATGCTCTCCGTCAAGCAAGCGCGGCCCGCTCGCACGAGGAGTGCCATGACCACCACTGCAGAACGCCTGATCTCCGCCGACTCGCACGTGAAGGTCACTCACGAACAGATCAAGGCCAACCTCGATCTCCGCTTCCACCAGGCGTACGACGACGCCGTCGCCGCCTTCGCGCAGCGCATGGCGCGGGGTGCGGGGGCGGCCAATGCGGCCGGCGCGGCGATGCAGGGTGCCCAGGGAAATTCGGCTTTCAACGATCCGGGCTACTCCGATCCGGTTGCGCGCTTGGCGGCGATGGATGCTGACGGCGTCTACGCCGAGGTCCTCTACTCCGAGGTGAGCGCCTTCCGCTACCTGTCGGACATGAAGGAAGGCCAGAGCGAATCGGTACGTGCGTTCAACGACGTGCTGTCGGCCTTCGCGGCGCCCGATCCGAAGCGGCTGATCGTCTCCTACCAGGTGCCGATCCACGACATCGACCTCGCCATGGCCGAGGTGCGCCGGGTGGTCGCGCTCGACGCGAAATCCCTGCAGCTGCCGGTGTTTCCGAGCGAGTTCGGGCTTCCGGAGTACTTCGACGAGCGCTACGAGCCGCTCTTCGAGCTGATCCAGGAGACCGGCCTGCCGATCTGCTGCCACATCGGGCTCAACACCAACCTCGACGACCTGATGCGCCGCGACCCGACCCCCAACAAGGGTGTCATGGTCCCGGTCACCGGACTTCTGACGGCCGAGGCGTTCGGCATGTGGATCATGGGCGGTGTCTTCGAGAAGTTCCCCGGCCTGAAGGTGGTCTTCGTCGAGCCGGGCCTCGCGTGGGTGGCGTGGTGGCTGCACATCGTCGACGACATGATGATCCGCCAGGGCTACCAGTTCCCGGCGATCACCCGGCTTCCCAGCAGCTACTTCAAGAGCAACGTCTACCTCACGTTCATCGAGGAGCGCATCGCTCTGGAGCGCCTGCGCGACCTCATCGGTGTCGAAAACATCATGTGGTCCAGCGACTTTCCGCATCCGGTCACCAGCTGGCCGAACTCCCGCAAGATCGTCGAGGAGCAGCTCGAGGGTGTCCCTGCCGACGAGCGCGAGCTCATCGTCTCCGGCAACGCCGCCCGGGTCTGGAACCTCTAGGCGCCGGCCCGGCGGGCGCGCCTGACATCATGGGCGGCGTCATGAGTGAATCTGAAACTGGCTCGCAGCGAGCGACCGGATCTTTTCGCTGGCACGACGGCATCAGCGCGCAGGAGCGGCGCACACTGCTGGGCCTTTCGCAGGGACAGACGGTCTGGTTGACCGGCCTGTCGGGATCGGGCAAGTCCTCCGTCGCCGTGGCGGTGGAGCGTGCGCTGCTCGAAGCCGGCCGGCCCGCGATCATTCTCGACGGTGACAACCTGCGGCACGGCCTCAATAGCGACCTCGGCCTGTCGGCGCAGGACCGCGCCGAGAATGTGCGACGGGTCGGTGAAGTGGCCAAGCTCTTCGCCGGTGTCGGCTGGGTGGCGCTGGTGCCGGTCATCAGCCCCTACGTCGCCGACCGCGACAAGGTGCGGGCGAGCCACGAAGCCGGCGCTTTGACGTTCTCCGAGATCTACGTCGACACCCCGCTCGAGGTCTGCCAATCGCGTGATCCCAAGGGTCTGTACGCGAAAGCAGCGGCCGGTCAGCTGACCGGAATGACCGGCATCGACGCCCCGTACGAGGCGCCGGTGCGTCCCGATTTGCACCTCGACGGGACCGCCGCCATGGACTCACTCGTGGGGCAGGTGCTGACCCTGATCGACGAAGGGGGAAAGTGAGCAGGTGACGGTCACCTATCTCCCGGATCAGGCCGAGCTGCCGGACGAGTCGCCGGAGGCCATGTTCGACCTGCTCGACTCCCGCGGTCTCGGCGACGGATTGCCCGTGGTCCCGCCGACAGCCGCGCGCGTCGACGCGATGCTGAAGTACGCGAGCGGCGACCCCGACGAGGTGCTCTTCACCTTGCAGCCGCGCTCGGGCGTCCTCACCCGGCGCATCGCCGCCATCAACGCGGTGCTCGCCGGCTGCCCGCCGCCGACGTTCCCGGTCGTGCTGACCGCGCTGCGCGCGCTTGCCCAGCCGGAGATGAACCTGCGCGGCGTCAACGCCACGACGCATCCTGTGGCGCCGCTGATCCTGGTGCACGGCGCGATCGTCGAGGAGGCCGGTTTCTCCGGTGGCGTCGGGAGTTTCGGCCCCGGTAACCGGGCGAATGCAACCGTCGGCCGGGCGGTGCGGCTGACGATGCTCCACGTCGCCGGCGCCAAGCCCGGCTTCGGTGACGCGGCGACCCACGGCCAGCCGGCGAAGTACACCTTCTGCGCCGCCGAGAACCTCGCCGAATCGCCGTGGGGCAGCTTCGCGCGCAGCCGCGGGGTGACGGCTCCGAGCGCGGTGACGGTCCATTGCGGCGAGGGCCCGCACAACGTCCACGACGCGGAGGCCGCCGGCGAGCCCGGGCTGATCCTGGACAAGATCGCGTCAGCCATGACGTCACTCGGCATGAACAACGCGCCGATCAGCCAGGGCGAGTTCTTCATCATCCTCGGGCCCGAGCATGCGGCCAGCTGCGCGCAGCGGGCGATGTCACGTGAAGACGTCTCGTCCTATCTCTTCGACCGGGCGCGGATGCCCGCGTCGGTGTTCCGCCATCACTTCGAGGAGCTCGCCTGGGCGCGCTGGATGCACACCGTGCCGGACGATCACCAGCTGCCGATGACCGGCGAGCCGGGAAACATCAAGGTCGTGGTCGCGGGTGGGCCCGGCAAGCATTCACTCGTCGTTCCCTCGTGGGGAATGACCCGCAGCGTCACCTTGCCTGTGGAGGGCTGAAGTCAATGACCACCGCCACGACGACCGTCTACCTGCCCGACTCCGAGCCGCGTCCCGAGGTGTCCAAGCTCGCCCCGTCGCCGGGTTCCCTTGCCGGGCTGCGCGTCGGAGTGCTCGACAACGGCAAGCCCAACGCCGGCTTCGTGCTTGCGTACGCGGCGAAACAGCTCGCTGCCGAGACCGGCGCCGAGGTCACGCTCGTCACCAAGAAAGGGCCGTACGGGATGTCGGCCAACGCGGCCATCCCCATGGCGCGCGACATCTTCGGCCGGTTGCTCGAGGAGACCGACGTCGTGCTGACGGGCATGGCCGACTGCGGCAGCTGCACCGCGTATTCGGTGTCCGACGCGATCGAGCTGGAGAAGGCCGGTAAGCCCGCGGTGGTCGTCACGACGACCCGCTTCGAACCGATCGCCGTCACCCTCTCGGCAAGCTTCGGCCTGGCCGACGTCCGCAAGCTGGTGCTGCCGCATCCGGTCGGCGGTACCGACGAGCCGACCTTGCGCGAGTGGGTCGACGCGGCCACGAAGCGCGTCGTCTCGCTTCTGACCACCGGCGCCTGAGGCTTCGTCCATGAGCATCGCGATCGACCTGTCGGGTCAGGGCGCGCTCGTCACCGGATCCGGGGCGGGGATCGGCCGCGAGATCGCGCGCTGGCTCGCACGGGCCGGCGCGTCTGTCGTCGTGCACGACATCCGGCGGGAGAAGGCCGAGAGCGTCGTCAAGGAGATCGAGTCCGAGGGCGGTCAGGCGCACGCCGTCATCGCCGACGCGCGTGACGACGACGCGCTTGCGGCCATGGTCGAGGAGTCGGCGCAGCTGCTCGGCCGGCTCGATGTCGCGGTCAACAACGTGGGGAATTACGCGAGCCAGAAGCCTGGCGCATTCGTGACGCTCGACGGTGCGCACTGGCGCGATCTGGTCAACCAGAACCTCATCGTGACGGCGCTTTCCGGGGCTGCCGAAGCACGCGTGATGCTGCGCGGGGGTCGTCCGGGGCTGATCGTGAACATCACCTCGGGGGAGACCACGCGCCCGTCGCCGCGCATGTCCGCGTACGGCGCCTCCAAGGCGGCCATCAACCACCTCACCCAATCCATGGCCGTCGAACTCGGGCCGAGCGGCATCCGGGTCGTCGCGCTCGCTCCGGGGACCACGCTGACCGAGACGATCGCGCCGGTCTTCGACGACGAGCACATGGCCGCGCTCGTCGCCGCCACTCCCTTGCAGCGCATGACCGAGCACGACGAGCTCGCCCGCCTCGTGGTCTTCATGGCCAGCGATCTCGCCCGCTGCGTCACCGGTCAGGTCATCCTGGCCGACGCGGGCGCGTTCCTCTCCCGGAGCCGGCCGCCCAACAAGATGTGACGCGCATGCGTGGCCCCAGGCAGACGATCCGGTGCCCCGCTGGGGCGGCGGGTTCTTCTCTGAGGCAGACGATCCGCTGCGGAACGCCCCGCGGTGGCATCACTTTGGCTGCCTCGCAGAAAAAACCTGGACGCCGCCAGGGCAAGCTTTTGTCTTCCTGATTCGGCGGGGCGGGCCTACGTCCAGCTGGCCGCTTCGGCGCTCACGAGCTTCACCAGATCGCCCTGGTCGATGTTGAAGTCCAGCAAATGCAGCCCCCAGGTCGGGCCAAGGGTCTGGGCCAGCGAGACACGCTTTCCGGCGACGCCCGGGTGGGGCTCGTCGATCTGCAGCCACGAGGCTCCGCCGGTGTTCATGCACGTGCCGGTGACCTGCCCGGGATAGGCGACGAAGCCCGTGGCGTACTTCGGGAGGGTGCCGCGGTCCTGGGCGGCGAGGTTGGTCCCGAGGGTGGCGGTCGGCAGGTACGGGTGCAGCGGCGCGGTGCCGCCGGTGAGCGCTGCCGGGTTCACGCAGAGCACCTGCATGTTCGGCTCCGACTCGCTGCTGCCGAGACGGACTGCCCGCGACGCCCGTCCGAACAGGCTCCCCGCCGGCGGGGTGGTGGCGAACGAGCTGTAGGCGACGACGCAGCCGTGCTGGGTGTCCGATCGGCAGGCGGGGATGTTCTGCAGGTCGCCGCCGACGTCCTTGCCCTGAGGCACCAGCAGGTTGCCGCCGAGTGCGATGGCCGAGACGAGCTTGGCGCGCTCTGACGGCGTGCGGTCGATCTCGGTCTTCAGCAATGAGATGACCTGCCCGGCGCCCTGTGAGTGGCCCAGCAGCACGACGCCGCGCCCGTCGTTGTAGTGGTCGAGATAGTCGTGCCAGGCGGAGACGACGTCGGCGGTCGACTGCGCGATCAGCGCCGGCGGGATGGCCTTGCCGTTCAGTTCCTGTGCGAGACCGAAGAGCGTGATCTGGCGGTAGGCGGGCACGAAGAGCCGGCAGACCGACTGGAAGCGGGCGACCTGCGCTCGCGTCGTGGCGATCGACGCCGGCTCCGGTGCCAGCGGCGACGGCGACGGACTTGGCCTGCGACACCGTCGGGTAGACGTAGAAGCAGTCGATCTTCGGGTTCTTGGCCGGGGTGAACGGCTCGACGGAGGTCGCTGCCGTCCGGCTGGATCGACGGTCGCGGAAAGGCCGCCGGTGCACGGGTTGTCGGCCATGCCCGGCTTGCAGACCCAGACGGTCGGGTGCGCGACGGGAAGGGTGAAGCCTGAGCTCGCGGACGGCGATGGCGCGACGGTCTTGGAAGCCTCGGCTGCGGCGGGCTTGCTCGGCGAACTCGAGCACCCGGCGATCGTCGCCGCGATCGCCAGCGCCGCGACCGAGCCGACCCGAAGCCGGGCACCGTTGCCCTTCATCACCTCACTAGACCTGACCGCGGCTCGGACGGCAACCTGGTCAGGCGGAGGCGAGCTCTCCGGGTACGGCTATGACATCGACGAGCGCGCCGTTGCGCCAGACGGTGATCTCGACCCGCTTGCCGATCGCGTCGGCCACCATGAGCCGCTGCAATTCGCCGCTGCTGGCTGCGGGAGTGCCGCCGACCGCGACGAGCAGGTCGCCGGCCTTGAGCCCGGCGTCGTCCGCGGGGCTCCCGGACACGATCTGGGCGACGCGAAGGCCGCTCTTGCGGCCGGTTCGCGCGACGAGCGGCGGCGGAAGGGGCGCCTGCGCGCCGGCGATGCCGAGCCACGCTCGCCGGACCCGACCGTCCGTCATGAGCGCGCCGATGATGCGTTGAGTCGTGTCATTGACCGGCACGGCGAGCCCGAGGCCGACCCCGGCGACCGCCGTGTTGATGCCGACCACCCGGCCGCGGCTGTCGGCGAGCGCGCCGCCGCTGTTGCCGGGATTGAGCGCGGCGTCGGTCTGGACCACGTCGTCGACGATGCGGCCGGCGCGGGTCGGCAGCGAGCGTCCGAGCGCGCTGACGATGCCGGCGGTGACGCTGCCCGACAGGCCGAGCGGGTTGCCGAGAGCGACGACCAGCTGGCCGACCCGAAGCGCCGTGGCGTCGCCGAGCCGGACGGGCGGGGGAGTGCCGCCATGGGCGCGCAGCACCGCGAGATCGCTCAGCGGGTCGCTGCCGACGACGTTGAACTGCGAACTCTCCCCGTCCGTGAACGAAGCCGTCCCACCTTCGGCGCCCTCGACGACGTGTGCGCTGGTGAGAAGGTGACCATCCGGAGTGAGGACGACCGCGCTTCCGGCCCCCTCGCCTCGGCGGCCGCGCACGCGCAGGCTCGCCACGCTGGGCAGCACGGTCTCGGCGACCTCCACGACGATGCGGGAGTACGCGTCCAGCGGCTCTTCGTTCGACACAGCTGGCACAACCGCCAGGCGCTCCCAACCGTGCCCGGATTCGCTCACGGCGGACCCGCTGAGCGTTTACTGAACCGGTGTTCATCGCACCGGGTTTGTGATTCACTGCGCAACGTGGCGGCCAGCGAAGAACCCAAAAACCAGTACGCCGAGCGGTTGTTTCCCGCTCCGACAGATCACGGGATCGGTCGCGACGACCGCGCGGTGGCGAGCGTCGAGTCCGGCGTCGACACCGCTGAGCTCGGCTCCTGGCAGAACGACCTCTGGTATCAGGGCGGCGGTCGCATCGGCGAGAAGGCGGTCGAATCGATCGTCATCTACCCGCCGACCCGCGGGGTCACGACCCAGGGCGACCCGTTCGAGCCGGTCAAGATCGGGATCCTGGTCGACATGGACATCGGCCAGCTGCTGGCCGACTGGGTCGACGCGACCATCCTGGCACTCGAAGACGCGCTGAACGAGGGCGTCTACGACCGGCCCGTCGAGATCTTCACGGTCGACGCGCGTGGCCTGCCGCGGGAGAACTACCGCAAGGTGCAGGCGGGTTATCTCAAGCTGGTCGAGCAGGGCTGCGTCGTCGTCGCCGGCCCGATGATCTCCGACAACGCCGTCGTGCTGCGCGACCTCGTCAACAAGACCGGCGTCCCCTGCCTGTCGTGGACCGGTGCGGTGCGCTTCTTCGGCGAGTACTGCTTCACGGTCGCCAACGGCGACATCCCGTCGGAGTCGACGATGGGCGCCAACTGGTGCCGGCAGAACGGCTATCGCAAGGTCGGCTTCTTCTGGGAGCGCGGCTCGTCCGGCGAGGACTATGCGGGCTTCTTCCGGGTCGCCGCGCAGAACGCCGGCGTCGAGATCCTGCGCGAGGTTTCCCTCGGGCCCAACCCGCGCGGCTTCCAGGAGAGCGTCGCCGCCATGCGTGACGCGGGCGCCGAGGCGATCGTCTACATGGGCTACGGCTACTCGACGTTCAACTTCGCCAAGGCGTTCAAAGCTCTCGACTGGGATCCGCCGCGCTTCATGGGCACCGCGTTCATGTTCTATTCGAACTCCAATGCCTGGGCCGAGGGGCTCGAGGGCTGGCACGGGGTCGACCAGCTCGGCGAGGACGGCGCGAATCCGAACTACAACGCGATGCTCGAACGCTTCACCAAGCGGTTCGGACGCACCTCGCGCAACGTCGTCGTCGCCCTCGCGTACGACACCGCACGCGCGGCCATTCTCGGCATCGCGAACGCCAGCATCGCCACGCCCGCTGAGGTCAAGCTAGGCCTCGAACGCATCAAGTGGATGCCCTGCACCAACGGTGGTCCGGCCACCTATCTCACGTTTGCGGCATACGACCACCGCGGCTACAAGGGTGACTTCCTGACCATCCGCGAGCTACGCGGTGGAGAGCTGCATTTCCGCGGCTACTACCGTCCTCAGTGGCCTTCCAACACCGACTCGCCGTTGCTCGGCGACTGACCGCTCGTCGACGAGAGAATCGAGATCAGCATGGGCAAGCTCGACGGCAAGGTTGCATTCATCACCGGCGCGGCCCGCGGGCAGGGACGCAGTCACGCGATCCGGCTTGCCCAAGAGGGCGCCGACATCATCGCGGTAGACATCTGCGAGACGTTCGGCAGCATGAACTACCCGCTGGCGACCCCTGAGGATCTGGCGCAGACGGTCAAAGAGGTCGAGGCGGAGGGCCGGCGGATCATCGCCCGCAAGGGCGACGTTCGCGTCAAGTCCGAGCTGCAAGCGGTGGTCGACGAGGGCATCTCGGAGTTCGGCCGGCTCGACATCGTGGTGGCCAACGCCGGTGTCACCACGATGAAGGACCCGACACTGCTGGCGAGCTTCGTCGACGGGGTCGACGTGGATCTCGTCGGCGTGCTGCACACCGTCGGCGTCTCGCTGCCGCACCTGCAGGCCGGTGCGTCGATCATCGTGACCGGTTCGACCGCCGGGATGATGAAGGGCCTGATGGACAACCCGGCGCTCGGCGGCGGCGGCTCCGGCTACGCGTGGGCCAAGCAGACCATCTTCCGCTACGTCGAGGTCTTCGCGCTGCAGCTGGCCCCGCACATGATCCGGCTGAACGGCGTCCACCCGACCAACTGCGACACCCAGCTGCTGCACAACGAGGACGTCTACAAGGCTTTCCGGCCCGACATCCCGCACCCGACGCGCGACGACGCCATGCTCGCCTTCCCGGCGATGCAGGCGATGCCGATCCCGTTCATCGACCCGATCGACATCAGCCACCTGGTCGCGTTCCTCGCGAGCGACGAGTCGCGCTACCTCACGGGCATGAACATCCGGGTCGACGCCGGAGCCATGCTCAAGGGCGAATCCGTGGTGTAAGAGCCGTACGAGTTCCTCAGAGCTCGAACGGGCCCTTGCCCATCTGATCCCGCACGGTCACGACCGGCGGGTTGGTGAGCGTGCGGCGCTGCCAGTTCGCCCCGTCGACCACGAGGGTGTGACCGGAGATGAAGCGCGCGTACGGGGAGGCGAGGAACGTCGCCGCCCAGCCGAGCTCCCGCAGCCGCCCGACCCGCAGCGCCGGCTGGCACACGTCCTTGTCGTTGGTACGCGACAGGTTGCCCTTGATGTCGGCGGTCATGTCCTCGTGCGGGAACAGGCCGGGCACGAGTCCGTTGACGGCGATCCCGTACGGGCCCCACTCCACCGCGAGCGTCTCGACCATGTTCTTCACGCCCGCCTTGGCGGCCGCTGAATGAGCGAAGCCGGGCCCGCCGGTCCAGGCATAAGAGGCGCCGACGTTGACGATCGAGCCCGGCTTGCCGGCCGCGAGGTGACGGCGGGCGAATTCGCGGGAGCAGAAATAGGTGCCGTTGAGGGTGATGTCGACGACCGTGCGCCAGGCGTTGGGCGACATGTCCTCCGCCGGCACCGGGAAGTTCGCCGCCGCATTGTTGATGAGCACGCCCGGCAGCCCGAAGGCTTCCTCGGCGCGGTCGAAGGCCGCGGCGATCTGCTCGGGGTCGCGGATGTCGCAGCCGACCGTGAGCACCTTGCCGCCGAGAGCTTCTATCGCCGCCTGACCGTCTGCCAGGTGCTCGGGTTTGCGGCTGGCGATGACGATGGACGCGCCGAGCCGGCTGAACTCCGCGGCGATCGCCTTGCCCAGTCCCGTCCCGGCGCCCGTCACGAAAACGGTCTCGCCTTCATACGTTCCGGCCGGCAATGCACTCGCGCCGAGTTCGGGGGGTTCGGGCAGTCCTTGCGCCATGCGGAGCGCCTCCTAGCGGTTGGGCTCAGGGATGAGAGGTTGAGCGTATGGACGTTCGGCTGAGCCGCGAGCAGGAGCTGATCTCCGCCACCGCTGCCCGGCTCGGCGCTCAGCATGCCATCACGGCGATACGCGACCTGCCGCCCACCCCGGAGCAGTCGGCCAGTACGTGGGATGCGCTCGCGCGAGCGGGGCTGGTGGGCCTCGGGGCACAAGGGGAGAGCGGCGCTGCCGTCGCTTCGGCACTCGTCGCCGAGCGGCTCGCGGAGGCGTTGTGCCCGGCGCCCTACGTCGGTCAGGGCATCCTCGCCCCGGCGCTGCTCGCGGCGACGGGCGCGGCCTCCGACGTCGAGGCGCTGGCGTCAGGTGAGGCGCGCTACTGCGTGCTGCTGACCGCCGACCTCGCGCGCTTCGCGAGTCCTGACGAACCGGTCGTCGCCTTCGATGCGCTCGGCGCGAGCCACGGGCTCACGGTCGACGCCGGCGGTGTGCTGCGGCGCCACTTGCTCTCGCACGCCAACGGACAGACGACGCTGGATCGCACGCGCGTGGCGATGGTCGGCAACGTCAGCGATCCCGGCGAGCTGCTCGGCGTCCATGCGCTTGACGGTCCCGCCAAGGACCGCCTGACCGCGCTCGCCATGACCGCGCTCGCCGCCGACCAGCTCGGGCTCTGCGAGCGGGCCTTCGCGATGGCCGTGCAGTACGCCGGCGAGCGCGAGCAGTTCGGCCGCGTCATCGGTGCCAATCAAGCACTGGCCCATCTGCTGGCCGATGGTGCCGTTCTCGTCGAGGCGTGCCGGAGCACGGTCTGGCATGCGGCGTGGGCGGTCGATGCGCTGGCTTCGGCGGATGCGCGGGACGCGGCGACCCAGGCGAAGGCCTTCTGCGGGACGGCTGCCCGCGAGGTGGTCGAGATCGCGCTGCAGGCTCACGGGGGCATCGCGGTGACGTGGGAGCATCCGCTGCATCTGCTGCTGCGCCGGGTGATGTTCGACGGCGAGACCTTCGGCGCTCCACGCGTGCTGCACGCGGCCATCGCCGAGCGGCGCCTCGGCGGTCCCGTCGTCACCGTGACCCCGGCAAGTAGCGCCGAGACCGAGGGTTTGAGCTTCGCCGACTCGCCGCTGGAAGCCGATTTCCGCCGGCAGGTACGCGATTGGCTCACCGCGAAGGCCCCCGGACCGTTGCCTCCCGACGGTGACGAGCGCATGGCCGCGATGCATGTCTGGCACCGTGACCTGGCCACCGCCGGATTCGTCGGCGTCTCGTTTCCGAGCGAGTTCGGCGGACACGGCCACTCCCTGCTGTATGACGCGATCGTCAACGACGAGCTCGCGGCGGCAGGTGCGCCGCCCGGCCCGGCGTTCAACCACATCGCCAATGCCATCAGGCTTTTCGGGACCGACGAGCAGAAGCGTCAGCATCTGCCGGGACTGCTGGACTGCACCGTGCACTGGTGTCAGGGCTTCAGCGAGCCGGGCGCCGGATCGGATCTCGCCTCGCTGACGACGCGGGGGGTGCTGACGACCCTCGACGACGGCAGCTCCGCGTATCGCATCGACGGCCAGAAACTCTGGACGAGCGAAGCGGTCTGGGCCGACTGGTGCCTGCTGCTGCTACGGACCGAGAGCGGTGAGACAGCGGGCCGTCAACACCAGCAACTGTCGATGCTGATGGTGCCGATGACGACTCCCGGCATCGAGTGCCGGCCGGTGCGTACGGCCTACGATTCCAGCGAATTCGCCGAGGTCTTCTACACCGGTGCGCTGGTGCCGGAGGCGCTGCGGCTGGGCGCGCCGGGACAGGGCTGGGAGATCGCCATGGCGCTGCTCGGCTTCGAGCGCGGCCCTGCCGACATGGGGTGGACCGCCCGGCTGCGCCGCATGCTCACGCTCGCCGAAGCCCGCATCCGTGACGGTAGTGCCGCCCCGGATGCGGGCGTCAGAGAGCGGTTGGCGCAGGCCTGGGTGGAGCTGGAAGCCCTGCGGCTGCAGGTGTTACGCAGCACCTGCAGCCGGCTGGACGGCAGCGCCCCCGGCCCGGAGGGCTCGCTCGACAAGCTGCTGATGACCCGTGCCGAGCAGCTGCTGAACCATGCCCTGCTCGACCTCGCCGGCCCGGCCGGCGTCCTCGACGAGGGCGAGCTGTGGGCCAACTACATCTGGTCGCGGGCCCAGGGCATCTTCGGCGGGAGCCGCCAGATCCAGCGTGACATCGTCGCCCAGCGGGTGCTCGGGCTGCCGCGGCCGGGTCACTAGCCGGCTACTTACCGGCGAGCGTGGAGCCCGTTTCCAGCAGGGACTTGAGGTCGCTGAGCACCCACGCGTGACCGCCGCCGCCGCCCTGACCGGAGTCCTCGAGCGAGCCGGAGACCACGGCTGCCGTTGCCGGTGCGCCGGTGACGTCGTGGGTGACCGTCACCGAGCAGGCGTGGGAGTCGATCGGCTTGATCTCCCACGTGACGCGGGTGAATCCTTCGGCTTCGATGGTCGGGTCCATGCGCAGCCGCCAGGTCAGTGCGAGCTTGCGCGGGGGATCGGACTCGATGACCTCACCGTCGACGACGACGTCGGGGCAGGGAAAGCCCCCTGCGGCGGCGGCCGCCTTGAACTCCTCGTTCGCGACGACCTGGTACTTGCGGCCCGGACGCAGGTCGTAGTGCGCGTAACCGGTGTAGCCGTAGCGGTTCGTCCACTCCGGATCGGTGATGGCCTGCCAGATTGCCTCGGGCGTCGCCTTGATGTAGACGCGGTAGACCTGCGTCGTGGTGGCGCTCTGCCCGGTGACGGCCGCAGGGGAGCTGGTTGGGGCTGTGGTCATGACGGTTTCTCCAGTTCGTCTTTGAGGTCCAGGAGCATCGAGACGCGGTGCTCGGTGTACTTGTCGATCCACCGGTTGTGGATCTGGCGGATGGGCACCGGGTTGAGGAAGTGCAGCTTTTCCCGCCCCGATCGGCGGGTCACGACGAGCCCGGCCTCCTCGAGCGTCTTCAGGTGCTTCATGACCCCGAAGCGCGACATCGAAAGGCCTGACTCCAGCTCGGTCAGCGTGCGGCCGTCACGCTCGAAGAGCAGGTCGAGCAGGAAGCGGCGAGTCGGATCCGCCAGCGCGCGAAACACGCTGTCGAGCTCCTCGTCGATCTCCACGCGCTCAAGATAGGTGACCAAAAGGTCACATGTCAACGGTCGATGGCCTCGGCGCTTGACGGGCGGCCGGCCGGTGGTCTACTAGTTATCTAGTCGACTAGATAACCGAGGAGCTCGCGGTGCTCGTTTTCCATCTTGCAGCGCACTCGAGCATGCCCGCGTACCTGCAGATCCAGGAGCAGGTACGGCAAGCGCTGCTGACGGGTGTGCTGCGTCCGGGTGACCAGCTGCCGACGGTCAAGGAGGTGGTGGGGTCGCTCGCCATCAATCCGAACACGGTCCTGAAGGCGTATCGCGAGCTCGAACGCGACGGGCTCGTCGAGGGCCGGCAAGGCGTCGGGACGTTTGCCTTGCGGCGGCCGGACGGGCCGCCGCCGGGGGAGCAGGCAGCGCTGCGCCGGAGCCTCGCGCGCTGGGTGACGAAGGCGCGCGGCGCCGGACTCGAGGACGGCGACATGGAGAGCCTGCTGCGGGCCACCCTCCTTGCTGAGATGCGCGCGGATGCAGGGGGAGAGGTGGCATGAACGCCGTCAGCATCAATGCTCTGGGCAAGCGCTTCAAGAACAAATGGGCGCTCGCCGACTGCTCGTTCGAGCTCGCGGAGGGCAAGATCTGCGGGCTGGTCGGATCGAACGGGGCCGGCAAGACGACGCTGCTGCGGCTCGTCACCGGGCTGGCGGAGCCGTCGAGCGGGTCGGTGGAGGTCTTCGGCCGGCCCCCCGCCGACTCCCGCGAATTCCTGCGCGACGTGGGTTTTCTGGCGCAGGACGTGCCGCTCTACAAGCGCTGGAATTCCGAGGATCACCTCGCGCTGGGCGCGCACCTGAATCCGCGCTGGGACGACAGCCTCACCCGCGACCGCATCCGGTCCCTGGGCATCCCACTCGACCAGCGGGTCGGGACGCTGTCGGGCGGTCAGCGCGCGCAGGTCGCCCTGGCGATGGCTCTGGGCAAGCGGCCCCGGCTGTTGCTGCTGGACGAGCCGGTGGCCGCCCTGGATCCCCTGGCCCGCAGGGACTTTCTGACCGTGCTGGCCGAAGCCGTCGCCGAGGGAGACCTCACCGTCATCCTCTCCAGCCACCTCGTCGGTGACCTGGAGCGCATCTGCGACCATCTGGTCCTGCTCGACACCGGACGGCTCGCCCTCGCCGCCGACCTCGAGGACGTGCTCGCCTCGCACCGGCTGCTGACGGCCCCGAGACGCAATACGTTCGCCCTCGAACGCGATCACACGGTGCTGCGCCTGGAACGCACCCACCGTCAGGTGAGCGCCTGGGTCCGGCTCGACGGGCCGTTGCACGATCCCGGCTGGGAGGCACAGGAGCTCGGACTCGAAGACGTCGCACTGGCGTATATGGGCCGCAGCCGTAGAGCCGCCGAGGCCGAACCGTTCGATGCCGTGACGACGATGGGAGCTGTCTGATGACCTGGCTGCTCTGGCGCCAGCACCGCGCGCAGGCGGCGGTCGCCGGCATCGCCCTGGCCGCGTACGCGATCCTGCTGTGGATCACCGGCGTTCACATGGCGAACGACCTGCACTCGGCGCTCGCGTCGTGCCAGGCGAACGGCACGTGCGATGATCTGAACCTCTTCAGCGGCGACGGCGCCATCATCGACCTGGTCAATCTCAGCGTCGCGGTTCCCTTGCTGATGGGGCTCTTCTGGGGCGTCACCACGATCGGCCGCGAGATCGACAGCGGGACGCATCTGCTGGTGTGGATGCAGAGTGTGCGCCGGCGCGATTGGTTGCGCGGCAAGATCGCGCTGCTGCTCGCCGCCGCGGCGCTCTGGGGCGCTGGCGTCGCCGCGATCGTCACGTGGTGGTCGGGGACGCTGAATACGCTCAACGGCGATCGATTCGATCCCGGAAAGTTCGACGTGCAGGGAATCATGCCTGTGGCGTATGCACTTTTCGGGGTCAGCCTCGGCCTCGCGGCCGGCGCCGTCCTGCGTCGGGTGCTGCCGGCACTTGCCGTCACGGTAGGGGCCTTCGTGGCTGTGCGGCTCATCATCACGACATACGTCCGGCCGTACTACGAGACGGCGGTGAACCTCCTGCAACCGTTCTCCAAGGGCCAGGCCATACCGAGCGGTTCGTGGCAGCTGTCGCGCGACATCGTCCAGAACGGCCAGACGGTGTCCGGCAAGCTGGACTTCCCGGCCGAGTGCCTCAGACCGGCGACACGTCAGGCCAGTGACGCGTGCCTGTCCCAGCACGGGTTTGCGAGCGTGGTGAAGTACCAGCCGGCGTCGCGCTACTGGACGTTCCAGTGGATCGAGGCCGGCATTTTCGTCGCGCTCGCCGCCATCCTCGTCGCCGTCGCCGTGATCGCCGTGCGGCGGCGCGACGCCTAGCGAGCGGTGTTGCCGAGGTCGACGACGAACTGCTGCCCGGTGCAGTAGCGCGACTCGTCACCGGCGAGGAACGCGACCATGTTGGTGACTGCCTCGGGTTCGAGAAACAGGTACGGCAGCGTGTTCATGTACGTCGGTCCGATGGTGAGCGTCACCGTGGAAAGCAGCTCCGAAAACGTGGGGCCGGACACCATCAGCGTGTTCACGCCTACGGGGTGCACCGTGTTGACGCGGATGTCGTACTCACCGAGCTCGAGCGCGAACGTGCGGGCGAGGCCGACGAGACCATGCTTGGACGCCGAGTAGTGCGCCGCGAACGGGGTGCCTTTGCGGCCGGCGGCGCTGCTGATGATGATGATCGAGCCGCCGTTGCCGGCCTCGATCATGGCGGGCACAGCAGCTTTCAGCGTGTAGAAGGTGCCGGTCAGGTTGACGTCGATGACGTCCTTCCACTGCTCGGGAGTGAGCTCCCAGGCCTTGCCCGCTGACATCACGCCGGCATTGGCGATGAGGATGTCGAGCCGGCCGAACTCGGCAATCGCGTCGTCCACCAGGCTCTGCAGCGCATCCAGATCACGGACGTCTGCCTGGCGCGAAAGCACCCTGCGGCCGGTCTTCTCCACCAGCCGCACCGTCTCCTCGAGCTCCTCGAGGGTGGCGCCCGGATAGTCGGTCGTCTCGAACTCGGCGCACACGTCGCACAGCACGAGATCGGCGCCTTCGGAGGCGAGCCGCAGCGCGTGCGAACGTCCCTGGCCGCGGGCGGCGCCGGTGATGAGGGCGACGCGTCCGGTGAGATCACTCATGGACGTCAACTTATGTCAATGGATCGCGGCGGTTGGCCGCGCTTTTGCTTGACCGGGGTAAGCATCTGGGATTGGTTTGGATCCATGAGTTCGGCTCTGGCTGGCGTGAATCCGGCTGTGAATCCCATGGTCTCGACCAACTGGGTCGAGGGCGTGCCTTACGACGCGTTCGCCCAGCTTCGACGCGAGCCCGGCCCGGTGCGGCTGACCGGCCCCGGCGAGCGCGTCTACTGGTCGCTGGTGCGCCACTCCGACGTCGTCGCCGCGTCGCGCAACCCGGAGATCTTCTCCAACCAGCCCGACCCGTTCACCGTGCGGGGCACCGATCCCGACGCGCCCAGCCTGCCGTTGCTGATCAACCTGGACCCGCCGGAGCACACCCGGCGCCGCCAGCTGGTCAACAAGGGCTTCACCCCGCGTCGCATCACCCGCCTCACCGACCGGATCCGCGAGATCGTCGACGAGCAGCTGCAACGCGTCTCGGGCATGCCGACCTTCGACTTCGTCACCGACCTCGCCGTCGAGCTGCCGCTGCAGGTCATCGCCGAGCTGCTGGGCATCCCGCCGCAGGACCGGGCGAAGGTGTTCTCCTGGACCGAGCAGATGATGAGCGGCGACGACGCGGAATTCGCCAACAGCCAGGAAGAGATCATCGCTGCTCTCGGCGCGATGTACGGCTACGCGGAGAACCTTTGCGGCGAGCGGCGCGAGGCTCCTGGCCCCGATCTGATGTCGGCGCTCCTGGCGGCCGAACTCGAAGGCGAGCAGCTCTCCCAGCTCGACCTGAATCTCTTCTTCCTGCTGCTGCACAACGCCGGCAGCGAGACGACGCGCAACCTCGTCACCGGTGGCGTCATCGCCCTCCTGCAGAACCCCGATCAGCTCGAGGTGCTCCGTGCCGAACCCGCCAGAATCCCCGTGGCCATTGAGGAACTGCTGCGCTGGGTGACGCCCGTGACCCACTTCGCCCGCACCGTCACCAAGGAGACCGAGGTCGCCGGTCAGCTGGTGGCGCCGGGGGAGCAGGTGCTGCTCTGGTACATCTCCGCCAACCGCGACGAGGCCGTGTTCGCCGCCCCGGACGAGCTCGATGTCACCCGCGACCCCAACCCTCATGTGGCGTTCGGCTCGGGCGGCCCGCATTTCTGCCTCGGCGCCCATCTGGCGCGACTGGAAGCGATCTGCCTGTTCGAGGCGCTGGTGGATCAGCTGCCCAGGCTCGCGATCGACGGCCCGGTGCAGCGGCTGCAGTCGCACTTCATCAACGGGGTCAAGCATCTTCCGCTGCGGTGGGCCGGCCAGGTCAGCTAGCGCGAGGTCCGAGCAGCGGGGTCAGCAGCTCGGCCGGCAGCGGCCGGGAGAACAGGAAGCCTTGCGCGAAGTCGCACCCGAGGTCGGTGAGCGTCTTCAACTGCGTTTCCTTCTCGACGCCCTCGGCCACGACCTTCAATCCGAGGGTGTGGGCCAGGTTGACGATGCCGGCGACCATCGCGTCGTCGTCGCGCGTCTCGCCGAGCGACTCCACGAAGGTGCGGTCGATCTTCACGCTCGTCACCGGGAAGCGGCGCAGGTAGGACAGCGAGGAGTAGCCGGTGCCGAAGTCGTCCACCGAGATGCCGACTCCGAGGTTGCGCAGCCGGGTGAGCGTCTGTGCGGCGAGCTCCGGGTCGTCCATCAGCGCGCTCTCGGTGATCTCGAGCGTGAGCGCTGACGCGGGCAGCCCGCGGGCCGCCAGCAGCTCGCTGACGCGGTCGGCGACGTGCGGATCGGCGAGCTGGCGCGGCGAGAGGTTCACCGACATGACGAGGTCGGGGACGCCGCCGCTACGCCAGGCAGCGATCTGCTGGGTGGCGCGGGTGAGCATGAGCCGGCCGAGGGGAGCGATGAGCCCGGTCTCCTCGGCGATCGGGATGAACACCGTCGGGGGGACCAGACCGCGCCGCGGGTGGGTCCAGCGCGCCAGCGCCTCGACGGCCGCCGTGACCATTCCGTCCAGCGCGACGATCGGCTGGTAGGCCGGGGACAGCTCACCGGCGTCGAGCCCGTGGCGCAGGTCTTCCTCGAGGGCAAGGCGGTCGACGGCCCGGCGGCGGAAGCGCTCGTCGAACGTGGCGGACCGGTTGCGTCCGTGCTGCTTGGCGTAGTACATGGCGACATCGGCGTCGCGGAGCACGTCGGTCGCGCCGACGTTGGTACGCCCGCGCACCCCCTGCCCGGCGCCTGGCTCGGTCACCACGATGCCGATGCTGCAGGTGACGACGAGATCGCGGCGAAGGATGCGTACCGGCTCGCACAGCCGGGTGAGAAGCGTGGCGGCCAGCGTCTGCATCTCGGTGACGGTGGCGTCCGGCACCACGAGCACGAACTCGTCACCGGCGAGCCGGCCGACGGTGCTCACGGCGGGAGCCTCGTACGCGAGCCTGCGGGCGATGGTGCGCAGGACCGCGTCGCCGGCATCGTGACCGAGCGAGTCGTTGACCATCTTGAAGCGGTCGAGGTCGATGAACAGCACCCCGACCGGCATGTCGGGCGTGCGCAGCAGGTCGCTGATGGTCTCCAGGACGAGGTTGCGGTTGGCCAGCCCGGTGGCGTGGTCGTGGCGGGCCTCGAAGCGCAGCAGTTCGGCGGCGGCATGGCGGTCGGTCACGTCGAGCAGGCACATGACGACCGGGAACGGCCCGTCACCGCTTTCGGTGGGCAGTGCCCGGATCGAGACCGAGAGATAGGTGCGGCTGCCGTCCGGACGCTGCAGCGAGGCGGTGAAGGCCGGACGCGCGGTTCCCTTGTGCCGGGTCTCCTCGAGGCCGACCATCTCGGTCGAGAGCGGGCGGCCGTCCTCGTCCATCAACGTGGTGGCGGAGCTGAAGCGTTTGCCGACCAGGCCCGGCTTCGCGAGCAGCAGGAGCGCGGCAGGGTTGGCCGTCTCGACGCGATCGTCGACATCGATGATCAGCAGGCCCTCGTCGAGCGCGGCCACGGCGGCGGAGTAGCGCGCGTCGGCCTGCTGGCTGATCTGCTCGGCCTTGCGTCGCTCGCTCACGTCGGCGGAGATCAGGACGCTGCCACTGACGACTCCGGCGGAATCGCGGATGTCGGCGATCGACACCACCACGTGGACGGCGGAACCGTCCCGGCGGCGGTGGGTCAGCTCGGCGCGGGTGCCGCGGGCCATGGCGAGCACGCTGCCGGTCGCGTCACCTCCGAGGAGGGCGTCGATGGGCAACCCGACGGCGTCGTCGGCCTCCCAGCCGTAGAGCGCGGTGGCCGCCGGGTTCCAGCTGCTGATCCTGCCGTCGACGTCGAGCGCGATGATCGCGTCGGATACGTGCTGGATGAGGTTGGCCGAAAGGCGCAGGCTGGTCTCGGCGGCTTTCTGGTGTGTGAGGTCGCGAAGGATCGCCTGGAATGCCGGCTTGTCGGCCCACCGCGTACGCACCGAGGTCGATTCGACGACGACCGTCGTCCCGTCGGCCCGCTGCAGGAATGCCTCGGCCGGTTCGGAGTAGGTGTCGGTCTCTTTCATGTCGGCGATGCGCTGGAACATGCCGGCCCGCGATTCAGGTGCCACGAACTCGGCGATGGGATGGCCGATCAGGTCATCCACCGAACCGGCGTCCACGATGTCGACGGCTGCCCGGTTCGCGAAGACGATCTCGCCGTCGCAGTGCACGACGATCGCATCAGGGCTGAGCTCGACGAGCAGGCGGTAGCGGTCGCGCAGCTCAGAAGGGGTGCTGTCGACGTTCGCGTTGGTGATGTCGGCGACCGTGCCGCCGAGCACCGGCGCGGTGGCGCGGTAGCCCGCCATCCACTGCGCGTGGATCCGGAATCGCCGGTCGGCCCGGCGGGGGATGCGCAGCGTGTGTTCGAGGTCGATGACCTCGCCCGCGCAACGAGGTGCCATCAGGATCGGGTCGAGCAGCTCACGTAACGCCGCCTGGACATCGTCCGGGCCGGCTGCGGGCATACCGAGGACGGCGCGCATCGGCTCGTGCCAGCGCAGCTCCTGCGAGACCGGGCTCCACTCCCACGACGCGGTCTCGGGTGCCGCCGCAGATCCATCAGCGCCGGCGCCCTGCCGCTGGGTTGGGAGCACGCCCGGTGAGGGCATGTCACCCACAGGCACCAGCACCGCACACCCTTCGTCGTCGCTTTTCATTCCCCTCTTATTTCGGCAGGTTCTGCCCTCTAGTGAAACCCGGCGGACCGGTGAATCGTGGGGGTGGATTTGACCGTTATGGGCTGCCTCGCGGCCGGCCGGGATTTGGGAGACGCGCTGATCGTCACGAAGACCCCGCCCGGGCGTCTCGGCGTCGCGATGGCGACCGGTCGGCTGCGGTGCTCCGGATGTGACAGCACGCTGCGGCCATGGGGGTACGCACGCCGCCGCTGGGTTCGTGATCGTGGCCGCTACCAGCGCTTTCGTCCCCGCCGCGCGCGCTGCACGGGGTGTCGGCGCACCCACGTCGTGCTGCCGGACCGGATGCTGCTGCGCCGCCTTGATCGCGTCGAGGTGATCGGCGCGGCCCTCACTCTCTCGGCCTCGGGCGTCGGCGGACGCACGATCAGCCGTCGCCTCGGCCTCCCTGCGACCACCGTGCGGGGCTGGATCCGCCGCTTCGCGGCCCGTGCCGCTGAGGGCGACGGCTCCGATCAACCGTGGCGGTACGCCCGCGCCGCCGTCCCCGCTCCACCCGGATCCGGCAGCCCTGGCGCGCGCTGGAGGCGGGCCAGCCGGGAATCGCAGGGCCAGTTCTTGAGCTAGGCGCCTGTTCGCTCGACCGGGAGCCGTCCGAGTAGCGCCCACTCGCTCGATCGCGCCGAATCCTGCGGCTCGTCCGGTGGCTCAGCGCTGCCGGCGGCCTCCCGTCGGCCTCCCCGCTCGGTGCTCGCAGGGCGTGCAACACGACCGCGCCCCAGCGCAGGACTGCTGCGCCGGCGGCGACCGACCGACGCGGACTGAGGAGCGGCGAGCCGTCGGAGCACGCCAGCCCATCTGCGCTGAAGGAGCCGCATGAGCAGCACCACCGAGGTACGCGAGCCCATCGATTTCGCCGGGATCGGAGCCGTCACGGCGTATGGATGGGGGCGCGAGCCGCTGATCAACGGGCTGCTCTCCGGCGTCAGCGCCGTGGTGGCGCACGACGGGTACGAGTGGAGCCCCGGCGGCAAGGCGAACGTCGCCCTCGTGGCCGACGGCGGCCAGCCCTCGGACGGGCCGAGCCGATTCGCCCGGGCCATGCGCGCTGCGGCCCGCGAGGCCGTGGCCGATGCTCTCGAGCGCGGCTGGGAGCCGGGACCGACGGTCGGGCTCGTGCACAGCGTCGTGCTCGGCGAGGTCGACCTGTGGCGTGACTTCTACGGGGTCGACGAGGGCCGGCTCCCCGTCCGCAAGTACCTCGCGCTGATGCCCTCGACTCCGATGTCGACGCTGATGCAGGAGTTCGGGTTCCACGGACCGGCCATGAACGTCTCCGCGATGTGCGCGTCCGGTAACGCCGGCCTGCTCACCGCCTCCGCCTGGATGGACGGCGGCCTGGCCAGCGACGTGCTCGTCGTCTCCACCGACCTGTCCTGCACTCCTGAGAACGTGCTGCACTTCCGCAACCTCGGCGTCGCGATCACCGACGTCGACCCGGAGGACGCGTGCCGTCCCTTCCAGGAAGGCAGCCAGGGCTTCCTGATGGGCGAGGCGTCCGTCGGCTTCCTGCTGACCCGGTCGTCGTCACGCCCGTACGGCCGGCTCCTCGGCGGCAGCATGACCCACGACGCCCATCACGTCACGTCGATCGAACCGAGCCGTACGCAGGTCCGCCGCTGCTACGACGAGGCGCTCCAGCGCGCCGGGAAGCTGGCGGGCGACATCGCCTACCTCAACGCCCACGGCCCGGGGACGCGGCAGTGTGACGGGACAGAGGCGGACATGCTCGACTCGCTGCTGACCGATGCCGAGGTGTTCTCGGTCAAGCCGCTCGCCGGGCACTGCCAGGCGGCTGCGGCGGCTGTCGAGGTCGCCGCCAGCCTGCTCGGCTTCGAGCGCGGGGTCGTTCCCGCGGCGCGTCGGCGGGCGTCCGGGCATCCCCGGCTGCTGGACGGGGTGACCCCTTTGCGCGAAGGTGCGACGCTGAAGTCGTCGATCGGCATGGGTGGTCACAACTCGGCCGTCGTCATCGAGCCGCGCTGACCGGTCCACCCCCAGCTCGCATCCTCACGGGAGCCGCACGTCAAGATGTGCTCCTGGCGCGGCCGGTAACGTTCCGGCTCCCGTGAGGAGAATCGATGCTCAGCCCGCTCGACGAGACGCTGCACCATCAACTGCCGACCACGTTCGACCATGCGGGGACGAGCGACCCCCGGTTCTTCGACCGCTACTGGTTCGCCATCTATGACCCGGAGGGTTTCGAGCCGGCGATCAACACCGGCCTGTGCACGTACCTGAACATGAACGTGATCGATGGCTACGCGTCGATGATCTCCCACGGCAAGCAGCACAACGTCCGGGTCAGCAGCGCGCTGCGGCCGGCGCTCTTCACCTCCGACCCGTTCGTCTCGACGAGCGGGCCGCTGCGGGTCTCGATCCTGGAGCCGTTCCGCCGGCTGCGCCTGGAGCTCGCGCCCAACGAGAGCGGGCTCGCGTTCGACATGGAGTGGAAAGCGGAGATCGCGCCGCACGAGGAGATCCCGAGCTGGAGCCGGCTGCGTGGCCGGGTGAACCAGAACTACATGCGCTACAACCAATCCGGTTCGGTGGACGGCTGGGTCGAGCTCGGCGGCACGCGGCGTGAGATGAAGAACTGGTGGGGCGGTCGCGACCATTCCTTCGGCATCCGTACCGACGTGGCGGGCGGCGAACCCGTGACGGGCGATGAGGACATGCGGGCGGCCCGCGGCGGTTTTCTCTGGACGTGGCTCACCTGGGGCGCGCCCGACATGGGTGGTCACATCCAGCTGCACGAGATCGAGGACGGCACGAAAACCCATGCGGAAGCGGGAATTCGCTGGGCCGACGGGAGTTCGCTGAGCGCGTCCGATGTCGACCTGGAGTTCGACGTCTACCCGGGAACCCGGCGCTTCTCCCGCGGCACCTGGCTCGCTCATACGCCGGCGGGAACGTACCGGTTCGAGATGGTGCCGATCACTCGCTCGCTCTCGATGCTCGGGCTCGGCTACTCGATGGGTTACGCGGACCGCCGCGGCTTCGGGGTCTGGCGCGGGCAGGAGCATCTGGAGCACGACGTGTATGACGTCTCGCATGACGAGGACGTCGTGCTCCCGGACGGCACGGTCGAGCGGCCGTATCACCGGGACTGCGCGGTGCAGCTCGACATCCACACCCCCGACGGCCAGGTGATCCGCGGCGCCGGACATGCCGCGCTGATTCCCACCGGCAACCTTCCGCGGCGCGGGCTCACGTGAGCGGACCGCTCGCGCCGGCGCCACTGGCCGACACCGGAGCGCTGGCAGGATGGCTCGAACGTGCGCTGGGGGTCTCGGGGCTGCAGATCGAGGGGACGTCCGGGGCCGCGCTGAACGGGGCGTCGAACGACACGATGATGGTGCGCGCCTCGTGGAGTTCGGACGGGTCGGCCGGGTCCGGCGGCTTCGTGGTGCGCCGCCCGCCGAGTGGCCCGGGGCTCTATCACCGGTATGACCTGGCGGGCCAGTTCGCGACCATGAAGGCGCTCGCGCCGACCGACATCCCGGTGCCGCCGCTGGTGGGCTACGAACCCGATTCTTCCTTGCTGGGCAAGCCTTTCTACGTCATGCGCGAGGTGGCCGGCGACGCGCCGCCCGACCTGCCGCCCTACACCCAGGTGGGCTGGGTGCTCGGGCTGACGGAGGCCGAGCAGACCCGGATGTACGCGTCGTCCATCGCGATGCTGGCGCGCATCCATCAGCTCGACGCGTCCTCGCTGGCCCTCGATCACCTCGGGCCGGGCTCGGGCTGCTTCGGCTTCCACGAGCAGCTGATGAGCGCGCTGCGCTGGTATGAGTGGGCCGTCACCGGCCAGCCCAATCCGGTGCTCGACGCGACGCTTTCGTGGCTGATCGACCACGAGCCGGCGCCCGGTCCGGAGGGGCTGAACTGGGGCGACTCCCGCGTCGGCAACATGCTCTACGCCGACCTCGAACCCGTCTGCGTGCTGGACTGGGAGATGGCCGCCATCGGACCGCCCGAGGTCGATCTCGGCTGGTGGCTGTTCATGAACCGCTTCCACTCCGTCGGCATGGAAAACCCAACGCTGCCAGGCTTTCCCGACGATGCCACCACCGTCGCCATGTGGGAGGACGCCGCCGGCCGCGAAGCTCGCGACATCAGCTATTACGACGTCTTCGCCGGCTTCCGCTTCGGCATCATCGTGCTGCGCGCCGCCCGTCGCATGGTCGACTCCGGCCAGCTCTCGCCCGAGCAGAGCTACGAACGCGTCAACGGTGCCACCCTGCTCCTCGCCGCCATGCTCGGCCTGCCGGATCCCACGTGATCCCGCCGCGGCACCTGACCCCTGCGGCTAAAACCTGGGTGTTGTCGTTATCCGGGCGGATAACGACAACACCCAGGTTTTAGCCACCGCTGGCGGGTGTGGATAACCCGGGAGGCCGGCCGGCGAGCCCGGCATCCTGGCACGAGTGAGGAAGCCGCCGGCGATTCCACCGGACCTGAAGCGATTGCTGGCACGCCAGGACGGGGCGATGACGGCGGCGCAGGGCGTGGCGGCGGGTTTGACCCGTCGCCAATTGCGGACGCTGGCCGAAACGGGGTGGCGAAGGCCCTTTCAAGGTGTGTACGTCGCGCCGGTGGTCAGCGATCCCTTTCGGGCCAGCGTTCGGGCAGCGCTGCTGGCCTGCCCTTCAGCGTTCGCGTACGGGGTGACCGCCGGCCGACTGCACAGGTTGCAGGGGCTGCCACTCTGGCGCCAAGCCGAGCCGCCAGAGCTGATTCTGCCGATGGGCCAGAGCTTCAACTCGCGTCCAGGCGTGCGAATGCACACCGGACTGGGTGAGAACGAGGCGACCGTGGTGGAAGGCTTTGGCGTGGCCGTCCTGGCGCGCACTGTTTACGGCCTCTCCCTGGCCCTTGGCCTGGATGAACTCGTTTGCGTGGTCGACTCTGCTACGCGCCGCGGTTGGACTCCAGCGACTGGGCCAACTCGGGGCAAAAAGAGACTCGCGGAGGCGTTGGCGCTTTCGGACCCCCGGTCCGAGTCCGCGCTGGAGACGTACGGTCGGCTGCTGCTGGTTCGGTCGGGGATGGCACCCGAGGTCCTGCAGTACGAACTCATCGACGGTTGGGGTCGATGCTTCGCGCGGTTCGACCTGGCTTGGCCAAGCGCTCGGCTGGCCATCGAGTTCGACGGACGCGAGTACCACGACGAACCGGAAGCGCTCTACCGCGATCGCTCCAAGGCCAATGCGGCGCTGCTCGATGGCTGGCGGGTGCTGCGGTTCACCTGGTTCGACGTCATGCGGCGCCCGGAGTGGGTCGTGGCGACGGTCCGGAAGGCGCTCGCCCGCGGCTAAAACCTGGGTGTTGTCATTAAGCAGGCGGATAACGACAACGCCCAGGTTTTAGCCGCAGGGAGGGGACGGGCGTGGGCAGCGTGAGTAGGGGCAGGGTGAGTAGGGGCAGAGCGACGGCGGCATTCGTGGCGGTGGCGATAGCGGACGTTGCGCTGGCGGCTGGCGGGCGCACGAAGGCACGGTGGGCGACGAAGCCTTTGCTGATGCCGGCGTTGCTGGTCGGGCGGGATCGGTTGACCCAGCGGGCGTTGGCGCTCGGGGGAGCGGGTGACGTGGCGCTGCTCGGCAGCGGACCGGCCGCGTTCACCGCCGGCCTGAGTGCGTTTCTCGCCGGGCATCTCGCGTGGATCCAGGCGTTACGCCGTCGCCGCGGCGCAGGTCTGGTGCGCCGGCACCCTGCGCTCGTGCTGCCGTATCTCGCCGCCTGGACCGGGCTCAACGCCTACCTCTGGCAGCACACCGGGCGCGACCGCTATCCGGTGATCGCCTATAGCACCGCGCTCGCGGCGATGGCCGTCACCGCACTCGACACCGGACGCCCCGTGACGGCCGCGGGCGGAGTGCTCTTCCTGACCACGGATTCCTTGCTGGCGCTGGAGAAATTCGCCGGCGTCGAACTCCCGCACCACGAGGGATGGGTGATGGCTACCTACGTGGCCGCCCAGGGTTTGCTCGCAGCCTGAAGCGGACTGTGCTGCCGGGCGCAGCCTGCGCTGCGTGGTGCAGGTCCCTCTCCAGCGCCACGGCGATGACCGGGTAACCACCGGTCGTCGGATGATCGGCGAGCAGCAGCACGGGCAGCCCGCTGGGCGGGACCTGCACCGAACCCGTCACCATGCCCTCCGGCGCGAGCTCGCCGGACCGGATGCGCGAAAGCGACGTGCCGCTCAGTCGTAACCCGACGCGACTGCTCGCCGGATCCACCGTCCAGGCCTCAGATCCCAATAGTTGCAGCGCTTCTGGGCTGAACCAGTCGGCACCCGGCCCGGGCAGGAGAGTGATGACGGGATCCGCGACGACAGCAGGAAACGCGACCCCGTCGGCCGAGGGTACGGCTGCTGCCACCGCGTCACCGAGCGGAAGTTGCTGACCTGCCTGCAGTACCGGTGGACCGAGCCCGCTGAGCAGATCGGTCGAGCGGCTGCCGAGCACCGGCTCGACCTCGATGCCGCCGCGGACGGCGAGGTAGCTGCGCAGTCCTGACGTAGCCCGGCCGACCGCCAGCCGCTCCCCGGCGCGCAGCAGGAAGGACGCGTGGTGGTCCACGGCATGACCGTCGACGCTCACCGCCGCCGGCGCACCCGTCACGGCAACCACGGCCGCCGCCCCGCGCATGAGCAACGTGGGCCCGCTGCCCGTGCTCTCCAGCAGCGCAGCGTTCTCGTGATTACCGACGAGACGGTTCGCCAGCCGGGCCGCAGGAACGTCGAGGAAGCCGGACGGCGGGACACCGAGATGGGCCAGCCCGTGACGTCCGGCATCCTGCACCGTGGTCAGCAGGCCACCGTCCACGACCTCGAAGCCAGCCGCTGTCGAGCCGGTCATTTCAGGGCCACGAACCTCACCCGGACGCCTGGAGCAAGGAGTGCGGGAGGCTCGCGGGAGACGTCGAAGATGACCGCGTCGGTCGTGCCGAGCAGATGCCACCCACCGGGCGACGCCCGCGGGTAGACCGCGCTGAACGTGTCGGCGATCGCGACCGAACCGGGCGGGACGCGCGGGCGCGGGCTCGCGCGCCGGGGCAGGCGCAGCATGGGGTCGAGACCCGAAAGGTAGGCGAACCCCGGGGCGAAACCGGTGAACGCCGCCACGTACTCCACCGCACCGTGACGGCGAATCACTTCGGCGACATCGAGACCGGTCGCCTCGGCCACCTCGCGCAGATCCGGCCCGTCATAGCGCGTCGGGATCTCGACCGTACCCACCGCAACCGCCTCGCCGGCGACAGGTCCGAGCGACGGTAGCGCGGCCAGAAAGCGTTGCAACGAAGGGGGATCGGCCGCTACGACGAGCACCGTCGCCGCCCCGGGAACCACCTCGGCGAGCGTGATGCTCAGCCGGCCGGCGAGCTCCCGTACCGCCATCGCCGTCCCTGCCGCCTCGGGCCCGCAGTCGAGCACGACCGCCCGCTCGCCCGCAGGGCGAAAGGCAAGCCCGCTCACGTGAAGGCCGCCACCTCGGTGCCTGACGCGAGCAACGCCTCACGGGTGCGGCGGGCGAGCTCGAGTGCCGCCGGGTTGTCGCCGTGCAGGCAGAGCGACGCCACCCCACCGGAGGCCGCAAGATGCACCGCGTTCGCCGACACCTCAGCAGGATCGGACAGCACGCTGCCCGCCTCCGAGCGCGGCGCGAGGCGCCCTCCCGAGGTGTAGCGCCGGTCGGGATAGCCCTCGGCGACCGTCGGCGCCCCGGCTTCGGCAGCGACCCGCAGGAGCACCGAACCCGGCAGCCCCAGCAGAGGGAGCCCGGGGTCGTAGACGAACGTCCCGGCGACGAGCGCCGAGGCATGCTCAGCGTCATCCGCCGCCCGGTTGTACAGAGCCCCATGGGCTTTCACATAGCTGACGCGAGTGCCGGCGGCGCGCGCCATCCCATCGAGTCCGGCGATCTGATAGGTGATCTCATCACGCAGTTCGGCTGGATCGACGGCCAGGAAACGACGCCCGAAGCCGGCCAGGTCGCGATAGCTGACATGGGCGCCGATCCGCACGCCGAGCTCGGCTGCCCGCGCGCACACCCGCCGCATCGTCGAGGGATCACCGGCATGGAAGCCGCACGCGACGTTGGCACTCGTCACCAGCTCCAGCAAGGCCGGGTCGTCGGCCATGCGCCAGGCGCCGAATCCCTCGCCGAGGTCGGCGTTCAGATCGATCGACGGCATGCCCCAGGCTAGAACACGACCCGCTCAGCGAGGAGCGCGTCGACGTCAGCCTCGCTATGCCCATGCTCAGCAAGGATTTCTCGGGTGTGCTCGGCCAGCCGCGGCGGCCGGAAGCGCGGGCCGGCAGGGGTGCCGTGGAAGTCGGCGGGCGTCGCCACCATCAGGACGCCGTCCTTCTCATCCGGCACGGTGACGATGCCGCCGGCGGCGAAGAACTGCGGGTCGACGAGCAGGTCGTTGACCGAGTTCACCGGCGACCAGATGAAGTCGGGGTCGGCCTCGAAGATCGGGGCCCATTCCTCGAGCGGTTTCTCGGCGAAGATGGTGTCGAGCATCCCGATCAGCTCGCCGGCATTGTCGCGGCGGCCCAGCGCGGTGTCGAAGCGCGGGTCGGTCAGCCATTCCGGATGCCCGACGGCGCGCGCCAGCGGCGGCCAGTGCCGCTCGCCCTCCAGGCCGACGATCCAGAAGCGCCGCCCGTCGCCGGCGGTGTAGTTGTTCATTGCCGGGTTGCCCATCGTGCGGCGGTTGCCGATCTGGATGTTGTAGCCCCACATCAGGGCGACGTTCACGTCGAAGCCGATGGTGTACGCGCCTTGGCGCAGCAGCGAGGTCGAGACGAACTGGCCCTCTCCGGTGCGCTCGCGATGCACGAGCGCGGCGCTGATCATCGCCGCCGCCGTCATCGCCACCGAGTGATCGCCCATGCCGCCGCGCTGGAACGGCAGGTCGCCGCCGGGCGGGCGCCAGCGCGTCAGCGATACCCGAACGTGCCCAATACGCGGCGATGTCGTACGCGCGCCGGTTGGCATCGTCGCCCTCGGTGCCGTACCCGGTGATGATCCCGTAGACCAGCCGCGGGTTGCGCGCGAGGGCGACCTCGGACGCGAGCCCCACGCGCTCGAGGGCGTCCATGCGGATGTTGGTGAGGAACACGTCGGCGCTTGCCACCAGCTCCTGCGCGAGCACCCGTCCCGCATCGGTGGACAGGTCGATGGCGATGCTCCGCTTGGACCGGTTGTCGAGATCGAACGGCGGGTTGGTGACCCCGTCGCCGCCGATCATCCCGCCGAACGAGCGGGCCGGATCACCCGTGGGCGGCTCGATCTTGATGACGTCGGCGCCCCAGTCGGCCAGGATGCCGCCGGCGCCCGGGCCGGCCACCCACATGCCGAGCTCGACCACCCGGATCCCGGCGAGCGGTCCGCCGGTCGCCGGCTTGCCATCGGTCTCCGAGGTGGTGCTCATGCAGTAGCGGCCTTTCCGGCGGTCGAGGTGGGGACGGTGGGGAGGGGAAAGGTCAGGTCCAGTGTCTGCGGTCCGCGCACCTCGGCGGACGGCCGTCGGCTGACCCCTTCGACCTTCCACTCCGGCAGCACGCGCATGATCTCTTCCAGCACCACGCGGCCTTCGAGGCGCGACAGGGCGGCACCGAGACAGAAGTGCATCCCGTGCCCGAGAGCGATGTGGCGGATGCCCGTCGGCGCGGGTCGTTCGATGTCGAAGAGGTCCGGTGAGGCGTAGCGCTGCGGGTCACGATTCGCGGCGCCGTAGCGCAATTGCACCCGGCTGCCGGCGGGAATGACGGCCTCGCCAAAAGGAGCATCGGCGGTCGTCACCCGGGCCAATCCCTGCACCGGGGCGTCGAATCGGAAGACCTCTTCGATCGCAGCGGCAGCAAGCTCCGGACGCTCCGCCAGCAGCCGGCGCTGGTCAGGGTTCGCGTCGAGCGCCAGTGCCGCGTTGGCGATCAGGTTGGTCGTGGTCTCGGTGCCGGCGACGATGAGCGCGAACGCGAAGCCGACGACCTCCGCCGTCGTCATCGGCCGCCCGCCGACCTCGGACGCGAGCAGGTCGGAAACCAGATCATCCCGCGGTTCACGCCGGCGATCCTCGACTGCAGCCGCGAAGTAGCCGGCGACGGCGAGGCCGGCCTCCTTCGCCCGCTCGACGGATGCGGGATCGCGTGCGTCCTGATGCACCAGGGTGTCAGCCCATTCGCGGAACTGGGCCCGCTCCGCTGCATCCACTCCGAGCAGATCGCCGACCACGATGATCGGCAGCGGGATCGCGAGCTCGGCCATCAGCTCGCACGAACCCCGCTCGATGAACGCCGCCAGATGCTCGCGGGCCAGCCCGCGCACCCGCGGCTCGAAGGCCGCAATCGCCCGTGGCGTGAAGCGTTTGCTGACGACGGAGCGCAGCTGATCGTGCTCCGGATTCTCCAGCGTGAAGATGTTGCGCGCCGGGTTGCTGCGGCTCTGGCCGATGTCGATGCCCTGCGCCGAGGTGAAGAGCACCGCGTCGCTCGCGGCGGCCAGGACGTCGCTCCACCGCAGCAGGAACCAGCAGTCGAGCTCGGCGTTGTAGGCCGGGCCCGAGTCGCGCAGCCGGTCATACACCGGATACGGGTCGTCGATGACCGCCGGATCGTAAGGGTCGAACAACGTCCCTCAGCCGATGGCGATGGGGTTGACCGGGCTGCCCGAGCCGCCGGTCACCAGCATCGGCGCGGCCACGAACAATGCCGAGTAGCACTTGTCGGCCGCCATCTGCTTGAGCTGCAGATGCTCGATCAGCGTGACGCCGAGCTTGACGAGCAGCTCGATGTGCACCGCGAGGAAACGGTCCTCGTCGAACGGGATGCACTCGATCGCCGCGTTGTCGGCGCCGACAGCGGCGAGCTCGTTGTCGCGGACGAAGTCGACGCACGACAGCGACAATCCCGGCTGCGCGAACGGCACCGGCTCACCCGACGCCGTGACCCGGTCGAAGAGATCCAGCCAGCCGGTGCGTACCAGCAGCATGTCGCCGGGCTGCACCGAAACCCCTTGCGCGGCAAGGCATTTCTCGATCTCGTCGCCACTGACCTTGTAGCCCGGCTCCAGGCACTCGACACCCGCCTGGCCGGCCAGGTCGGCGAGGACGGCGCGGGTCGCGAAGCCGCCGGTCTTGTCGATGCCGCAGTGTCCGGCGCCGTTCTGGGACTGGAAGGAATCCTTGTCGTAGCCGTTGTACATCTGCCCGTCGGAGTAGACGTGGCAGAGCGCGTCCATGTGGGTGCCGTTGTGCGCCGCGATCACGAGAACGTCTTCGTTGGCGCCGAGCCCGCTCGGAGCGCCGTAAAGGGCGAAGTTGCCCTCGTCGGTCTGGCTGGTCAGGGTGAGCCGCTGTGGGGCGCCGCGGTAGTCGAACACGGGGACGCCACTGCGCTGCACCGGCAGCCCGAGGTTGTAGACCTTGCCGGTGCGGCAAGCCTGCGTCGCGCGCAGCACGACCTCGGGGGTGAGCAGGTTGAGGGCGCCGCGCTCGTCGCCGTCGCCCCAGCGTCCCCAGTTGCCGGTCTTGGTTGCAGCTGTTGTGGTCATGTGTAAGCCCTTCCTGGATTCCAGAGCGTCAGCGGTTGAGGGTGCCGAGGTCGACCGGGATCTGCGCGCCGGTGAGGTAGCGCGCTTCGTCGCTCGCGAGGAACGCGACGACCGCCGAGACAGCTTCGGGCTTCATCGACTGGTGGGGGAGCGTGTTCATGAAGATCGGGCCGAGCGTGGCGGCCTTGCCCTGGATCATCTGGAATAGCCCGTTGACGTTCATCATCTCGGTCTCCACGCCCGCCGGGTGGATGCTGTTGACCCGGATGTCGTACTCACCGAGCTCGTTCGCGAGGCCCCGGGTGATGCCGACGACCCCGTGCTTGGCGGCCGTGTAGGCGAGGGTGAACGGCTGGCCCTTCAGGCCGGCCGACGAGCTCGTCAGGATGATCGATCCACCCTTCTTGGCGGCGATCATGTGGGGCACGGTGGCCTTGATGGTGTGGAACACACCCGTCAGGTTGATGTCGATGAGCTCGTTCCACGCCTCGGTGGACAGCTCCCAGGCATTGCCCCACGACAGGATCCCGGCGTTGGCGACGACGACGTCGATCCCGCCGAGCTCGCTCACCGCCTGCTCCGCCAGCGATTCGAGCGCGCCGAGGTCACGTACGTCAGCCTCTCGCGAGATCACCCGCTGCCCGGTCTTCTCCACGAGCCGCACCGTCTCGGCGAGCTCCTCCGGCGTCGAGGCCGTGACCCCGTTCGTCTCGACCCGGGCGCAGATGTCGGAGATGACGACATCGGCGCCCTCTTCGGCCAGGCGGACGGCGTGCGAGCGCCCCTGCCCTCGCGCAGCCCCGGTGATGAAGGCCACCCGGCCAGATAAACGCCCCATGGAAGGTGCCGCCCTTTCGCTTTCGCAAGCCGCCTGAATACCGCTCGAACCCCGCCTGACCCTCGCGTGACTGCGGCGTGATGTGCTGCCGCTGCCAGCGGCGGCAGCGTACCGCGAGCGTCTCATCGGGTCGCACTTGACGTGGCGTCAGGTCACTGCGAGGTTGTTCGACGCTGAGACCGTGCGTTCGCATATACGAACATTCCGAGGTAGGTGAGCCTTGACCCGCACCGACGATTCGCCGGTTCCGGACTTCCCGGGACGGCTGCGCCTGGACGGCAAGGGCGTGGTGGTGGTGGGCGCTGGTGCGGGTATCGGCCGCCAGACGGCGCACGCGCTCTCCCAGTGCGGCGCCCGCATCGTCTGCGTCGATCTGGAGCCTGACCTCGCCGACGAGATCGCTGCGGAGACGGGCGGGGTCGCCTGGGCGGGTGATGCGACGGACCGCAGCGAGATGGAGCGGTTGGTACGCGATTCGGTCGCCGCCCTCGGCAAGGTCGACGCGGTCGTCGACATCATCGGGATGTCGCGCTACGGGCCTCTCGTCGACATGGACGACGAGGAATGGGACTGGCATTTCCGCATCGTCCTGCGCCACGCGCAGCTGATCACCCAGCTCTTCGGGAAGCTGCTGGCCGAGAGCGGCGGCGGGTCGTTGGCGTTCGTGGCCTCCGTCTCCGGAGTCACGGGTGCGCCGATGCACGCGGCGTACGGCGCCGCCAAGGCCGGCCTCATGTCGCTGGTGCGGTCCACGGCGGTCGAGCTCGGCCCCTCCGGGGTGCGGACCAACGCGATCGCCCCGGGCGTCGTCTGGACCCCGCGGGTCTCGGCCTATCTCGGCGAAGCCGGCAAGCAGCGCAACGCGGAGAACGCCCCGCTGCACCGGGTCGCGCAGACCTCCGACATCGCCGGGCCGTTGCTGTTCCTCGTCAGCGATCTCTCGGCCTACGTCAACGGCCAGACGCTGACCGTCGACGGCGGGGTCGGCGTGAAGTTCCCGTACCCCCTGCCGGAAGGGGTCTGAGTGCTGCTCTCCGGCGCCCTGCGCGGGGCCGCCTGGGCGGGCGACGAGACCACCCCGTATCCCCGTTCGGATCCTGCCGACGACCGCCTCCCCGCAGATACTCGGGGCACCGCACAGATTCCGGTCGGCGTGCGGCTGGAGCTCGTCGGTGACGCCTCAGGCATCGAGATCGACTACGCCTGCGCCACCGATGATCTCGGCTACCGAGGCGAAGGTGCCGGGACCCATTTCAGCGCCTGGCGCGGCGACACCGAGCTCTCGAGCGCACCGGCGTCAGCGTCCGGGGGAACGGTCCGGCTCGAGCTGAGCGGCGCAGCAGACGCGGTCATCACGGTCTACCTCCCCGAGGGTATGAAGCCGACGCTCAAAGACGTTCGGGCGACGGGCGGCGCGCTCGAAGCGGCACCTGCCGGGCCGCGCTGGCTCGCGTACGGCGACTCCCTCACCGAAGGCTGGATCGCCACCGGCCCCGCTCATTGCTGGCCGGCGCTGGCTGCCCGGCGCCACGGCCTGGACGTCGTGAACCTCGGCTATGCCGGCTCGTGCCGCGGCGAACTCGCGTCGGCGGAGCAGCTGGCCAAGCTGCCGGCCGACGTCATCTCGCTCGCCTACGGCACCAACTGCTGGACCCGGATCCCGCACAGCACGGCGCTGCTGGCGGCGAACGTGCGCGCGTTCGTGTCGATCCTGCGCGAGGGCCACCCCGCGACCCCGATCATCATCTCGAGCCCGGTGATCCGTCCCGACGCGGAGTCCACGCCCAACCGGCTCGGCGCGACGCTCGCCGACCTGCGCGGTGTCATCGAGGAGTTCGCCGCCGATCCGGGGTCTGCCGGAGCAGCCGGACCCATCGAGCTGGTACGCGGTCTGCCATTATTGAGCGGCGATCAACTTCCCGACGGAGTACATCCCGGCGACGAGGGGCACGCGATCATGGCCGAGGCAATCGGGGGAGCGGTGTCCCGAGCTGTCGCGGGCGCGTCCGGCGGAAGTCCTCGGTGACGCGGGGCAATCCGAGCGTCGAGCGCGCGGCGAGCGTCCTCGCGCTGCTGAGTGCCGATCCCGGACGCGGTTACACGCTGGCCGAGATCGTTCGCCAGACCGACCTGTCCAAAGCGACGTGCCACGCGCTGCTCGCCTCGCTCACATCGGCGCGGTGGCTGCTGCGCTACCCGACAGGTCCTACGTACCGGCTCGGGCCCGGGCTCATCGCGCTGGGGGAGGCGGCCCGTCAGGGTTATCCGGAGCTGCCTTACGCTCAGGAGAAGATGCGTGAGTTGGGCACGGAACTCGGTCTGGAATGCATGGCGAGTGCGGTCGTCGGTTCCGAGATCGTCATCCTCGCCAAGAGCGGCGTGCCGGCTCCGCTCTCGCTGACCGCCGCCATCGGGCAGCGGATTCCGCTCGTCCCGCCGCTGGCGACGGTGTTCTTCGCGTGGTCGCAGGAGGCGACGGTCGAGGCCGCCTTCAGCCCCTGGACGAAGACGCCGGCCGGGCCCAGCCGGCTCACCGACAGCTATCGCCGCGGGCTCCGCGCGGTGCACGAGCGCGGCTACGCGATGGGTCTGGAGAATCCGGTGCGCGAGCGCCTCGGCCGCACGCTGGCCGCTCAACTCGCCCGCGGTCAGGTCGCGACCCCGGAGGCCGCCAGACTCGTCGGAGACCTGACCGAGGAGGACTATCAGCTCATCGAGATCGACCCGAGCGAGACGTATTGGCTGAGCTATCTCGCCGCTCCGATATTTGATTCAAGTGGGCGGGTCACCCTCGCGCTCACGCTCGTCGGCTTCCCGACCCCGCTGCAGGGCGAGGAGGTCCACCGTCACGGCAAGCTGCTGCGCGCGGCGGCCGACGAGGTCACCGCGGCCGTCCACGGACGCGCCCCTGCCACCCACCGAGTGTTCGCCGCCCAGGAGGCCGTTCGATGAGTCCCGCTGCCGGATTTGCTGATGTGTTCGCGCTCGACGGACAGGTTGCCGTCGTCACCGGAGCGGGAAGCGGCATCGGCGCCGCTTCCGCCAAGCTGCTCGCCCACGCAGGCGCGACCGTCATCTGTGCCGACCGCAACGCCGACGGCGCGAAGATCACCGCTGACGAGATCGCCGCGGCGGGCGGCGAGGCGACCCCGTGCGAGATCGACGTCTGCGACCGGGATGCGGTGTTCGAGCTCGCGGCGGAGGTGTCGGGGCAGAACGACCGGCTCGACATCTGGTGCAACATCGCCGGTGTCATCAACCAGGTGCTGGTTGCCGACATGACCGACGAGCAGTTCGATGCGGTCTTCGACGTGAACTTCCGCGGAGCGATGTACGGCTGCCAGGCAGCCGTGGCGGCGATGACGCCGGCCGGCTCTGGATCCATTATCAACATGTCGTCCTCGGCCATCGACACCCCGGCGGCGGGAATCGCGGCGTACGCGGTGAGCAAGTCGGCGCTGGCGCAACTGACCCACACCCTGGCGCTCGAGGTGGGTCCGCTGGGGATCAGGGTCAACGCCGTCGCACCGGGATTCACCCTCACCGGCATGACCGCGCGGCACTTTCTGAACGAGGACGGCAGCGTCGATGAAGAGCGTCGTGACGCGGTGGTCGAACCGATGGCGGCGATGTCACCGCTCGGCATCATCGGCGATCCCTCGGACATCGCGCTGACGGTGCTCTATCTCGCCGGCAAGGCGGCACGTTTTATAACAGGTCAGGTATTGCGCACAAACGGCGGCGTTGCTATGCCATGGTGACTCCTTACGTGATCTGACTCTCAGTCAGGTACCTCGGAGCCGAGAAAAAACACCGCACACACGACAGACCCCAACAGATCACACGCGAACAGAGAGGCGGCCATGGAGTTCGGCATCTTCATCCAGGGCTACACGCCGGCGTTTCGTCGCGAAGGCAATCCCGACGCCGAGTACGACTCGTTCGCCTACGACATCGCGGCAGTGGAGGCGGCCGACAAGGCCGGCTTCAAGTACGTGTGGGCCTCCGAGCACCACTTCCTCGACGAGTACTCCCACCTGTCTGCCAATGAGGTGCTGCTCGCCTACCTCGCCGCGACGACCGAGCGCATCCACCTCGGTTCGGGCATCTTCAACCCGCTGCCTCAGGTGAACCACCCGGCGAAGGTGGCCGAGAAGGTCGCGATGCTCGACCACCTTTCGGACGGCCGGTTCGAGTTCGGCACCGGGCGCGGAGCGGGGAGCCACGAGATCCTCGGATTCCTTCCGGGAATGACGGATCTGACCGGCACTCGCGAGATCTGGGAAGACGTGATCGGCGAGTTCCCGAAGATGTGGATGCAGGACACGTACGAGGGCTACGAGGGCAAGTTCTGGAGCCTGCCGCCGCGCAAGATCCTGCCCAAGCCGCGCCACAAACCCCACCCGGCGATGTGGTACGCCGCGGGCAACCCGTCCTCCTATGAGATGGCCGCCCGCAAGGGACTCGGCGTCCTCGGTTTCTCGGTGGGCGACTTCGCCAGCGCGGAGAAGGCGGTCGCGTCCTACAAGAAAGCGGTCACCGACGCCGAGCCGATCGGCGCCTTCGTCAATGACAACCTGATGTGCTGTCTCGCCGCGTACGTCGCTGAGGACCGCGACGAGGCCTACCGCTCCTACGTCGAGGCCCGGCCGAACTATCTGGTGTCGAACGTCTTCCGCTACCACGACACGTTCCCGCACCCGGAGCACGTGCCGGCCTGGCCCGACCGGATTCCCGAGCCCACGCTGGCCGACGTGCCCAGCTACCTCGAGGCCGGTGCGCTTCTGCTCGGCAATCCCGACGATGCGTTGCAGCAGGCGAAGACGTGGGAGTCGATCGGGGTCGACCAGCTCGTCTTCGGCATCGGTCCCGCCCCGATCGAGGAGACCATCCGCACCATCGAACTGCTCGGCAAGTACGTCATTCCCAAGATCGATACCGACCCGGAGCACCGCACGACGGCTTTCCGTCGCGCGGCTGCGGCCTCCTGACGGACGGATGATGACTTCACCTACTGGACCCAGCGGATCCACCCCCGTTCTCGAAGCCACGGCCATCGGCAAGAGGTTCGGCGGCGTCACGGCGCTCGATGACGTGACCATCTCCGTCACGCGCGGGGAGATCTGTGGACTGATCGGTCCCAACGGCGCCGGGAAGACCACGCTGTTCGACGTCATCTCCGGCGTGCAGCCCGCCACCAGCGGCCGGGTGAGCTTCGACGGCACCGACATCTCCAACCGGACGGCCACCTGGCGCTCGCGTCACGGCCTTCGCCGCACCTTCCAGAAGCAGCAGCCCTTCAGCCACCTCACCGTCGAGGACAACCTGATGGTTGCCGTCGAATGGCGCGGCGGGGGCGGCGGCGTCGTCGCCGACATGCTGCGCTCGCCCTTGCGCAAGCGCGTGGAGCATCACCGCCGCGAGCAGGTGCGTGAGGCACTGGACGTCTTCGGGCTGTCCAAGCTCGCCCGTGAGCGCTCCGGCCGCCTCACCATCGGCCAGATCCGCTTGCTCGAGATGGCTCGGGCGACCGTCGACAAGCCCGCCGTCATGCTGCTGGACGAGCCCACGTCAGGACTGGACGACACCGAGATCGGCTACCTGGCGAATGCGCTCGACCGGATCCGCGACGAGCAGTCGTGCGCGGTGCTGCTCGTCGAGCACGACATGAGTTTCGTGATGCGCGAGTGCAGCCGGGTCGTGGTGCTGAACCTCGGTCGCCGCCTCGCGGAAGGAACCCCTGACGAAATCCGTCGCGATCCCGACGTGACCGCCGCCTACCTCGGATCGAGCGCCGCATGACCAAGCTCCTGACCTTCGTCCTCTCGGGCATCGTGACCGGTGGGCTCTACGCCATCCTGTCGTCCGGCCTGGTGCTGACGTATCAGGTGGCGGGCGTCTTCAACTTCGCCCACGGCGCCACGGCGTTCATCTCGGCTTTGACGTTCTTCGAGCTGAACAGCTTCGCCCACTGGCCGATCGTCCCCGCCGCCCTCGTGACGATCCTCGTCTTCGCGCCGCTGCTCGGCATGGCGCTCGACGTGATCATGCTGCGCAAGCTCTCCAGAGCGGGGATCACAGCCCAGATCGTGGCGACAGTTGGGTTGTCGATCGCCTTACCCGCCGCGGGCCTGTTCATCGTGGACGAGGCCAACCTGAAGCCCACGACCAACCAGACGACCCCGCCGGGCGTCGGGCCCGACCCGGCCAAGTCCTGGCACCTGACCAAGCTGGTGTCGTTCGACACCAATCAGCTGGCGATCCTCTCGGCGGCGGCATTCACCGCTGTCCTGCTGTGGATCCTGGTGCGGCGGACGGCGCTCGGTTTGCAGATGCGCGCCTGCGTCGACCGGCGCGACCTGGCCTCGCTGCGCGGCGTCGATCCCGGTCGCTCGTCGCTGATCTCTTCCATGCTGTCGACGACGCTCGCCGGCCTGGCGGGTGTGCTCGGCGCTCCGATCCTTTCGATCAACGTGCCGAACAACTACACGGAGGCGATGCTCGTCTCGGCAGCGGCGGCGGTGTTCGCCCGCTTCACGAGCATCCCGCTCGCGTTCGCGTTCGGCCTGGCGCTCGGTGTGGCGCAGAACCTCATCGCCGGGTATGTCACCCCTCACGTCGGCCTCACCGGGCTGTCCAGCGCGGCGCCGTACATCCTGATCTTCATCGGCCTGCTCTTGCTGAACGCGACTCGAGGTAGACGCGCGGGCACGGTCTCGGATGAGAAGACGCGTGGGTTCGACATCAACAGCCTGCCGTCCTGGCGCCGGATCTGGCCGTGGACCGCGGCGGTCGTCGTGCTGGTCGTCTGGCTCTTCGAGACGAGTTCGGCCTGGCTGGGCTTCACCACGGCAGGACTCTGCCTTGCCCCGGTCTTCGTATCGCTGGTGGTGGTGACCGGTATCGGCGGCATGGTCAGCCTGGCGCAGGCCACGTTCGTCACCGCGGCCGGCTTGTCGGCGGGTCTGGTGCTGGCGCAGAACCACCATTTCCTGTTCGGCAGCAACTGGCCCTTCATCGCCGCGCTCGTCTTCGGCGTCCTCATCGCGGCGGTGGTGGGAGCGGTCATCTCGCTTCCGTCGCTGCGATTGGGCGGCCTTCCCCTGGCGCTGTCGACGCTGGCGCTCGCCTTCATCGCCGACACGGTGGTGTTCCAGATCCAGAAGCTGAGCAACCAGGAAGCCGGTGGCTGGATCTACCCGCGCCCGAAGTGGTTCGGGATCAGCTTCGACAGCCTGACCAAATCGGGGAATCGCAATTTCGCCCTGCTGGTGCTGGTGATCGTGCTCATCGTGGTGTGGCTCGTCCACAACCTCGAACGCTCGCCGTCCGGACGCGCGATGCTCGCCGTCCGTTCCTCGCCGGTCGCGGCGGAGGCATCCGGGGTGAACACCGCGCGGCAGAAGTTCGCCCTCTTCACCATCTCCGCGGCGCTGGCCGGGCTCGGCGGGATCCTCTACGGCTCCTACAGCGGCAACGTCACGAACGGAGACCATCCCGCGACTGAAGGCCTGGTCTGGCTGGCCGTCGTGGTCGCATTCGGCGTGCGCAAGCCCGGAGGCGCGGTCATGGCGGCCCTCGTCTACGGGATGGGCCCGCACTTCTTCGACACCTACATCACCCACTCGCAGTACCTGCCGACGATGCTCTTCGGTCTCGGCGGCATCGGACTGGCGAAGAACCCCGAGGGTTTCCTTTCCGATACGGCAGATACGTTCCGCCAGCTCGCCCGCAAGCTCGCCGAGCGGCGCGCCGGGCCGGCAGCGGCTACCGCGACCGCCGGAGCAGCGGCGGCGCCGATGGAGACTCCCGTCGTCCCGGCCGCTCGGGCGGATGCGCCCGCGCTCACCAAGACCGTGGACGTGACGAGCGCGGCGCCGGCCGAATCCGGTGCTGCGACGGGTGACGGACTGCCCGCTCCTGCACTGCTTCAGGTGCGCGGGTTGCGTGCCGGCTACGACGGGGTCGAGGTGCTGCACGGCATCGACTTCGACGTCCAGGCCGGCTCGATCGTCGCCGTTCTCGGACCCAACGGCGCCGGCAAGACGACGCTGTGTTCGGTCATCACGGGCCTCGTCCCGACCGACGCCGGCACCGTGATCCTCGACGGGGTGGAGCTGCACGGGCGACCGGCCCACAAGCGCTCGCGCGAGGGTTTGGTGCTCGCGCCCGAGTCGCGAGGCATCTTCGCCGGCTTGACCGTCGAGGAGAACCTGCGGCTGGTGCTCGACGCCGAGCAGCGTGCGGCCGTCTACAACCGCTTCCCGGTCCTGCGGGAGCGGCGCAAGCTCGCGGCCGGGGTGCTCTCGGGCGGTGAGCAGCAGATGCTGACGCTGGCCCCGCTGCTGGCCAAGCCGCCGCGCGTGCTCATCGCCGACGAGCCCTCGCTCGGACTCGCACCGCTCGTCATCGAGCAGGTGATGGAGATCCTCAAGGAGATCGCCGCCACCGGTTGTGCGGTGCTGCTGGTCGAGGAGAAGCTGCACGGCATCGCCAACGTGGCTGAGCGCGTCATCGCGCTGGACCTCGGCAGGGTCGCGTGGACACGCGCCGCATCCGAGGTCAACGCCGCGGCACTGGCCGCGACGTATCTCGGCGTCGACCGGGATCTGGCGGCCGAGGTGGAGGAAGCTGCTGACGCGGATGCTGCTTCGGTGCACGGCGCGTGAGCATCGGCGCAGAGCGCATGCGCTCACAAGGATGTGGACCAGCCGGATGGGCCGGCTGGCCAGTAAGGGCGACGAAGCCCGACATGGAGGCACGATGAGAAACAGAAGGACGGCGTTGGTGGCGCTGGGCGCCTCCTTGGCGCTGGTGCTCGCCGCCTGCGGCAGCAGTTCCAAAGGCAAATCGACGGGCACACCCAGTTCGGCCGCGCCGGCGTCGGCTGGAAGCGGCGGCGGCAATTCCAATGCCGCGGAGGGCTTCACCAGCAACTCGATCACGATCGAGGGTGACGTCGACAAGACCAGTGCTTCCGGTCAGTCCGAGGCTCTCGCCGAGCTCGGTGCCAAGGCGCGTTTCGCGCGGGCGAATGCCGAGGGTGGCGTCAACGGCCGCAAGATCAACTACCTTGGCTCGGCTGACAACAAGCTCGACCCGTCCCAGGACCTTCCGACGGTGAAGAAGATCGTCGAGCAGGACAAGGCGTTTGCCATCGTGCCGATGGTCAGCCCGGTGCTCGCTGCTGGTGGTACCTACCTGGTGAACAACAAGGTCCCGTTCTTCGGCTGGGGCATCACGCCGGCGTTCTGCAACAACACGGTCGGCTTCGGCTTCACCGGTTGCCTGGTCCCGACCACCAAGACCGACGAGGTCTCCACCGCCTCCGCAGGTCTGGTCGAGAAGCTGCTCGGCATCAAGGACGGCACCGGCAAGACCGTCGCGCTGATCTCTGAGGACGACGTGGCCGGCCAGTTCGGTATCAAGGTCATCCAGGCCGCGTTCGTTGCTGACCACTGGAAGGTCACCTACTCCCAGTCGAAGCTTCCCTCGACCAGCCCGACGACCGACTTCTCGCCGTATTCGCAGGCCATTCTCACGTCCAACGGTGGCAAGGCTCCTGACGTCATGTTCCACGTGACGACCGTGCCGAACGCCGAGGGCCTGACCAAGGCACTGACCCAAGCGGGCTTCAAGGGCATCCAGATGAACGCCGTCACCTACGACCCGGCGTTCCTGTCCGGTTCCGCCGGCGCCAACCTGGACAAGGAATACGTCTTCATCCAGTACGGGGACTTCCAGACCCAGTCCGCTGCCAACGACCAGATGCTGAAGGACGTTCAGGCAGTGCAGCCCAGCCAGAAGGAGCTCACGCAGGACATCGCGATCGGGTACTACTCGGCCGACATCTTCCTGCACGAACTGCAGAAGGCCGGTAAGAACCTGAGCAGGGCGGGCTTCCTGACCACCGCGAACGACGGGTCCACCTATCAGGTGGCCGGCGGTATCGGACCGATCTCGTTCCCGGCCAACCACCAGAACTCGGTTGCCTGTGGCTCGCTGGTGCAGATCGACAGTGGCAAGTACGTCTCCAAGGTGCCGCTGACCTGCTTCAAGAACGTTCCCCTTTCTGTCCTTGGGTGACCGTTCGCAGTACTAGCTCCACCAGCCGCCGGCCGGGTCCTCCCGGCCGGCGGCTGCATTTCCATCGGGAGGTACGGCATGGACGATGTCAGCGTTGAGATCGAAGCCATCAAGCAGCTGAAAGCGCGCTACTTCAGGCTGATGGACACCAAGGACTGGGACGGGATGGCGCAGGTGTTCGCGCCCGACGTGGAGATCGACATGACGGGTGAGGACGGCACCGTGCACCACGGGGTCGCCGAATTCATGCCGTATCTGCGTACGAACATCGAGCAGGTGATCACCGTCCACCACGGGCACATGCCGGAGATCACGCTGCTGAGCGAGACGACCGCGCGGGGTATCTGGGCCATGGAGGACAAGCTGTGGTGGCCCGAGGGATCACCGCTCGTGCACCTGCACGGCTACGGGCATTACCACGAGACCTATGAGAAGACCGAACCCGGTGAGCACGGGCAATGGCGGATCAAAACCCTCAAGCTGACGCGGCTGAACCGCCAGTTCGTGACGGCCAAGTCAGCCGGCTAGCGCACCCATCGCGCGCAGCCGCTCCTGGCATTCCCGCCAGGTCGTCTCGAGGATCTCACGGACCGGCAGCACCTCGCTGATGCGTCCGGCCACCTGACCGCTCATCGCGTAGGCGGCATTCATCTCGCCGCCGAAGTACAGCTTCATCAAGCCTTCCAACGCGAGCGGCGGCGCGACATCGGCTCGCTCGGCCCCGCTCGACAGCTCGGTACGCAGGGTGCGCATGGCGGGTTTGGCGTAGCGGTTGACGACGACGGTGTCGGTCTCCGCGGCAGCCAGCACGGCCTGCTTCCAGTTGTCGTGGACGGGGGACTCGGCGGCGGTCAGCATCCGGGTGCCCATCTGCACGCCCTCGGCGCCGAGCGTGAATGCGGCCGCCATCGAGATGCCGTCGCTGATGCCCCCGGCGGAGACGATGGGGACGTCTCTGATCTGTCTGACAGCGGCGGCGATGAGCGGCACGAGCACCATCGTCGAGGCGCCGTTGGGGTTCTTGAAGCCGCCGCCCTCGACGCCTTCGATCACCAGCCCGTCGACCCCGGCCGCGATCGCCTTGAGCGCGCCGCGCAGCGTGGGAACCACGTGAAAGACCGTGATTCCAGCCGCTTTCAGCCCTGGGACCATGACGGCCGGATCGCCGGCGGAGGTCGTCACGAAGCGCACGCCGTGCTCGGCGACGAAGTCGATCATCGACGGATCGCGGGTCATCAGCTGCGCGATGTTCACGCCCCACGGCTTGTCGGTGAGATCGCGCATTTTCTTGATCTCGAGCTTGACCTCTTCGAGCCGGCCGGAGGAGGTCTCCACGATCCCCATGCCGCCGGCGTTCGAGACGGCAGACGCGAGTTGGGCGCGCGCGATGTAGCCCATCGGCGCCTGGATGATGGGGATGTCGATGCCGAGCAGGTCGGCAACGCGGCTGGGCAGGCCCGTCATGACGTCGTCAGCTCTCCGTCTCGCTCTGATCACCCGACCAGAGGGTGTGGAACGTCCCCTCCCGATCGGTGCGGTGGTAGGTGTGGGCGCCGAAGTAGTCGCGCAGGCCCTGGATGAGCGCGGCCGGCAGGCGTTCAGCGCGTACCGCGTCGTAGTACGCGAGCGAGGAGGAGAACGCCGGGGTCGGCACACCTGACAGCGCGGCGTCAGCGACCACGCGGCGCCATGACGGCACAGCCTTGCCGACGACGTCGGTGAAGTAGTCGTCTCCCAGCAGGAGCGGGAGGTTCGCGTCACGCTCGTAGGCCTCGGTGATGCGGTTGAGGAAGCGTGCGCGGATGATGCAGCCACCGCGCCAGATCCGCGCCATCGCGCCGCTGTCGATGCCCCAGCCGAACTCCTCGCTGGCGGCCGCGATCTGGTCGAAACCTTGCGAGTACGCCACGACTTTCGACGCGTAGAGCGCTTGGCGAACGTCATCGATGAAGGAGTCGCGATCGCTCACCGGCGGAGGCGATTCGCTGCCCGGCAGCACGCCCTGGGCGGCCTTGCGCTGCTTCACGCCACCCGAGAGGGCCCGGGCGAAAGTGGCCTCGGCGATGCCGGTGATGGGCACCCCGAGGTCGAGCGCGTTCTGCACCGTCCAGCGGCCGGTGCCTTTCTGCTCGGCCTGGTCGAGCACGATGTCCACGAAGGCCTTGCCGGTGGCGGCATCGACGTGGCCGAGCACCTTCGCCGTGATCTCGATGAGGAACGACTCGAGGTCGCCCTCGTTCCACTCCTGGAAGATCTTCGCCAGCTCTTCCGCCGACGCGCCGAGCCGCTGGCGCATCAGGTCGTAGGCCTCGGCGATGAGCTGCATGTCGGCGTACTCGATGCCGTTGTGCACCATCTTCACGAAGTGGCCGGCGCCGTCGGGGCCGACGTGCACGCAGCAGGGCGTGTCATCCACCTGGGCCGCGATCGACTCGAAGATCGGGCCGAGCTTGCGGTAGGCCTCGTCGGAGCCGCCCGGCATGATGCTCGGCCCGTTGAGCGCGCCCTCCTCGCCGCCGGACACGCCGGCGCCGACGAAGTTCAGCTGCTGCTCCTTGAGGGCCGCCTCGCGCCGCCGCGTATCAGTGAAATGCGCGTTGCCGCAGTCGATGACGATGTCGCCGGCCTCGAGCAGCGGCACCAGCTCATCGACGACCGCATCGGTCGGATCGCCCGCCTTGACCATGATGATGATCGCCCGCGGCTTGGCCAATGAGGCGACGAAGTCCTCGATGCTCTCGCTGGGGATGAACGTGCCCTCGCTGCCGTGCTCGTCGACGAGGGATTTGGTACGCGCGTAGGTCCTGTTGTGCAGCGCGACCTTGTGGCCGTGACGGGCCAGGTTGCGCGCGAGGTTTCGGCCCATCACCGCTAGGCCGGTGACCCCGATGTCGGCCGTGCCGACCGCGTGATCAGTGGCGAGTTGCTTGTCAGGCATGCCTGGAGTCTTGCACCCTGCTGCGCCGACGGCAGAGCTAGGGCGTGGGGAGCCAGGAGACGTGGCCGGCGAGCACCGCGTAGCCCACGAAGGCGACGCTGTCCATCAAGGTGTGGGCGATGATGAACGGCATCACGCGCTTCCAGCGCAGGAAGAGCCAGCCGAAGATCAGCCCCATCGCGAAGTTGGCCGCGAACCCGCCGAAGCCCTGGTAGAGGTGGTAGCTGCCACGCACTGCGGCGGCGACCACCAGGGCCCTCGGCCAGTTCCATCCGAGCTGGCTGAGCCGGCGGATCAGGTAGCCGAGCACGAGGACTTCCTCGACCGTGCCGTTCTGCGCGGCCGACAGGATCAGCACCGGGATCCGCCACCAGACCTTCGGCAGGTCCTCCGGGACCACCGTGAGGTTCGCCCCGGACGCGTGGACGATCAGGTAGAAGGCGAGCCCGGCACCGCCGACTGCCGCGGCCACCAGCGTCCCGCGCACCGCATCCCAGCGCGGCCGGCGAAAGTCGGCGCCGATGTCGTGCAGGCTCTCGCCCGAGCGCATCAGGAAGTGCGCCACCAGCAGCACCGGTACGAGGCCGAACGCGATGCCGGTGATCTGCAGCGCGAGGTCGAGCCACGGGCGTCCGGGTGCCTGGGAGCCGTTCAGCAGGGCGGTCTGCGCGCGCAGCGCCTTGCCGTTCGTCAGATCGGCCAGCAGATGCAGCAGCGCGTTGACCCCCGACGCGCCCAACGAGAGCCCGAAGACCAGCCAGACCTCCTGCACCAGCCAGCGGCGCGGGATCTGGGGGACCAGTGGCGACGCGGGTTCGTCGCTGGTCTCGGTGGCCATGCCCACGAGTATCCGGGTCGTTCCTCGGAGCCGGCCCAGAACCGCCCCGCGTCGGCGCGAAGGCCCGCCGGTGGCGCTGCGGGGTTGACCCATCCGCGTGAGCTACCTGGCTATCTCCTGCACGGTTATCACTGCCTGGGCTGTGCTTCTGCCGAGGCGTCGCGCCTCGGCAAGGTAGCGGCGTGCGGCCTCCCGCAAAGCGTCGTCGGCTGGTAGCTTCCGCGGCTTCCGTTCGGTGATGAAAGTGCCGTTCCTGCCTCGGGTTCGCACCACGCCGTCGGTCTCGAGGGCCTGATAAGCCTTGGCCACTGTTCCCGGAGCGATGCGAAGGTCACGCGCAAGTTGGCGAACGGTGGGCAACCGTTCGCCGGCCGACAGCGCCCCGCTGCTCACCTGTTCGCTGATGACGCGCCGGATCTGTTCGGTCAGCGGTACGAAGGAGTCCTCGTTGATGGTGATTTGCGGCGCCGGCCTCATGCGCGGATCGGCTGATTCGCGCCATCACTGATGCGCCCCGGAAACAGCACGTCACTCAGCAGAGCGGTCATCGCGATCACGATGCAGATCAGCGCAGCCAGGAGCAGTACGTGGCCATGGGTCGTATCCCATGCCGCGGTGCTGCCGCATTCACTTGGCACCGGCAGCCGATCGTCCGCGATGCTGCGCAGCATGAAAAGCATCCCGGCTGCCAGGGACGCGCTCACCGTGACGGCGCTGCCGAGCGCAGCGCGTGTTCCAGCCTTTCGCAGCGCGAGGTCGGCAGCCGGCGCCAGCACTGCGTCAGCACCGCGGCGCGCCGTCGCCGCGGCCGCTGCGCCGGAAGCCAACAGTGCCAGGACCGCGCTCGTCCAGCCGATCGCAGGCCCGGAGAGCGAGGGCGTGTACCTGTTGAAGTAGCAGTGGGCGTGGCCGGAGGTGAGGACCGTAGCGCCGGTGTGTGTGCGCTCGATCAGCCAGGCGACGGTCGCGCCTACCGCCGTCGTGAGGGTCACCGCCAGCAAGAGCACCGGCGCGATGCCGACGAGGCCGATCACGGTGCGCCGTTCGAGGCGCGCTATACGCACCGCGCCAACAGGACCGGAGGTTCGCCACCACTGGGCGGCCGCCAAGCCGCCCGTCGATCCTGCCAGGACGGCCACGAGGCTCAGGGGGAGGCTGTTGCGTGCAATGAATACCGGCACTGCCATCGTGAGCGCACCGATCAAGGCACCTCGACGTCGCCACGAGGCCATGACCCGCGCCGCGGCGAGAGATGTCGCGAACTCGTCGGCGTCGATCGCCTGCGCCTTGAAAAGCCTTTCGGGGATCGCGAGCAGCCCCGCCGACCTTCGCGGCTGAAGTCGTGCACCGACGACAAGAATGCCCACGGCGAGCAACACAGCCAGCAGATCTGCACGCACATCTGTATCATTGGGCTGATACAAAAAGGCGTCAAGAGCGACACGTGCCATCCCTTCCGCCCAAGCGCCGCCGGACTGACACCGCGAGAGTCGCGGGATCGCGATATGCCAAGGTGTCAGCCGTGACGAGCGACGGACCGCTGCTGGCCGCTGACGAATACTTCGTGCACCAGATCGTCGAGACCCAGGCGTATGTGGCGCATGCCGACCGGTCATGGACCGAGAAGGTCTGCGCGATGGCGGCGGCGCGGGACGGGTCGTTGCAGGTCGGCTTCGGGGTCGGAAAGTACACCAATCGCAACGTTTTCGACGGGTACGCGAGCGTCTCCCGCGGCACGCAGCAGTGGACGGTACGCGCCAGCAGGCGGCTCGCCGATGCCCCCGGCGAGCTCGGGGCCGGGCCGCTCGCGTACGACATCGTGGAGCCGCTGCGGCGGATTCGCTTCTCGTGCCTGCCCGCAGCGGGGGAGCGGCTTCCGGTGCCGATCGCGTTCGACTGGACGTTCACGACCGTCGCGTCGCCGGTGCTCGAAGCGCGTGACCACACCCGGGCACGCGGCGGTTTCCGGCTCGACACCGAGCTGCTGCGCTACCACCAGTCGGGGCTCGCCGAAGGGTGGGTAGAGGTCAACGGGCAACGCACCGAGATCACCACCGACGGCTGGTTCAGCACCCGTGACCATTCCTGGGGCGTACGCCATGACGTGGGGCTACCGCCGAACGACCTCGAGCCCTCGCACGGCCTCGGCAACGGGGTGGCGTTCCGCTTCTCCTGGTCGCCGATGGTGCTGCAGCGCGCCGACGGCAGCTACTACGCGATGCACCACCAGTACCGCGAGACGAGCGCCTTCGGCTACCAGGAGCGCCGCTTCGAAGGCACGGTCGAGGAGCCCGACGGCAGCGTCCTGCCCATGGCGGCGCTGGAGCCGGTGCTGCGCTACGACACGGCGAACCGTCGCATCCTCGGCGGCACGCTGAACTTCACGATGGCCGACGGATCGGCACGGCCGGTCACCGTGGAAGCGCTCGGCGATACGGGCGTGCATCTCGGCCTCGGGCTCTACTTCGGCCTCGACGGTCACCATCACGGCGAGTGGCGCGGCGCGCTGCACGTCGACGGCGAGCACATCCCCGACTGCACCGACCCGGCCGTCGCGCCGCGCATCCATCAGATTCGCGACGCGGTGATGCGGGTGAGCGATCCGGTCGGCGGCGGCACCGGCTGGTGCAACATGCAGACCATGATTGTCGGCGCCTGGCCCGACCTCGGGCTGACCGAGGAGACGTCCTTCATCTAGAGCGGCACCCGCGGTTGGCGCCACCATCAGCGTGGTCTATGTGACGCCGCGATGGTGGCACCGGCGTACGAGAGCGGCCGGCTGGGGCGGCGCCACCACTAAGCGCCGTCAGACGGCCCTAGGCGGCGCTGGCGCGCTCGGCGGCGGCGACGGCGTTGCGGAAGAGCATGGCGACCGTGGTCGGGCCGACGCCCCCGACGCGGGGCGTGATGGCCCCGGCGACGGCCTCGCAGCTCTCGTCGACATCGGGGAGCAGCCGGCGACCCTCGTAGCGCACCCCGCCGCCGATGACGGTCGAGCCGGGCTTGACGTGCTCGGGCTGGATGATCCCGGGAACGCCGGCGGCCGCGATGAGGATGTCGGCGCGCTGGGTGTAGCGCGCCCAGTCGGCGACGCCGGTGTGCACGACCGTCACCGCAGCGTTGGCGGTCGGGCGCTTCTGCGCGAGCATCACGGCGAGCGGGCGCCCGAGCGTGGCGCCGCGGCCCAAGATGACGACCTCACGTCCGGCGACGGGGATCTCGTAGAACGCGAGCAGCGCCTCGATGCCCGCGGGGGTACATGGCAGCGGCCCGGGCAGGCCGAGCGAGAGCCGCCCGACGTTGAGCGGGTGCATGCCGTCGACGTCCTTGTCGGGGTTCATCGAGGCGAGCGCGGCGTCGTAGTCGAGGTGGCCCGGGATCGGGTGCTGCACCAGCATCCCGTGCACCGCCGGGTCATTGTTGAACTTGGCGATGACCTTGACCAGATCGTCCTGCGTGGCGGACGCGGGCAGGTGCTCGTGGGGGGACTCGAAGCCGAGCTCGCCCGCCTGGCGCTGCTTGACGCGGATGTAGCCGGCGCTGGCGTCGTCGTCGCCGACCAGGATGGTCGCCAGGCTCGGGGTGATCCCGTGCTCGCGCAGCTTCGCCGCCCGGTTGGCGACCTCGGAGAGGACGGCTTCGGCGACGGGCTTGCCGGGAAGCATGCGGGCGGTGCCGTCAGGGTTTGCAGCGGTCGGTGCTGTTCCAGCAGTGTCGGCCATGCCCCGCATTCTGCCGCAGACCGAGCTCGATCGGCGAGCAGATCGCAGGTAGAGTCGGCCGCGTTCGTATCACATCTCAGGAATCGTATCCCATATATTAGGAATGCCAATGGCCGAGAGCGTCACGGTGCTGAGCCCGCGCCGGCGCTGGGTGATGCTCGCGGTCAGCATGGCGGCGCAGGGCGCGAGTGCCCTCTACGCCAACGGGGCGGCCTTCCTGATCCCGGTGCTGCACGATCGGCGCCATCTCAGCCTGGCCGCCGCGGGCGTGCTGGTGGCGATGCCGACGCTCGGGTTCGTCCTGACGCTGATCGCCTGGGGTGCGTTGGTGGACCGCGTGGGTGAGCGGCGGGTGCTGGTCATCGGCCTGCTCATCACCGCTGCCGCAGCGGCAGGCGCGGCCTTGTCGGGCCCGTACGTGCTCATCGGGGCTTTCCTGTTGCTCGGCGGCATGGCGGCAGCGAGCACGAATGCCGCGAGCGGGCGGGTGGTCGTCGGCTGGTTCCCGCCGCATCAGCGCGGCTTCGCGATGGGAATCCGGCAGATGGCACAGCCGCTCGGGGTGGGACTGGCCGCGCTGACCATCCCGGCGCTCGCCGCCGCGCACGGGCTTGGCGGAGCGCTCGCTCTGCCGGCGGCCGTCGCCGGGGTGATGGCGGTCGCGTGCGCGGTGCTGGTGAAGGATCCGCCGCGCGTGTCGCGGGCGGAGGCGGCGCCGGAGGCGCTGGCCAACCCCTACCGCACGAGTTCGCTGCTCTGGCGTATCCACGGGGTGTCGGTGCTGCTGGTCGTCCCGCAATTCGTGGTGTGGACCTATGGGCTGGTGTGGCTGATCAGCGACCGCGGCTGGTCGGCGGGCGCCGCCGGAGTGCTGATCACGGTCGCGCAGCTGCTCGGCGCCGCCGGGCGGATGGCGGCGGGAGCGTGGTCGGACCGGGTGGGCAGTCGCATGAGGCCGCTGCGAGCCGTCGCCGTTGCTGCGTCGACGGTGATGCTGGCGTTGGCGTTCACCGACTGGCTCGATTCCTCAGCGGCCGTGGTGCTGCTCGTGGCGGCGACGGTCATCAGCGTCGCCGACAACGGGCTCGCGTTCACCTCGGTCGCCGAGATCGGCGGCCCGTTCTGGGGCGGCCGGGCGATGGGTGCGCAGAACACGGCCCAGTTCCTGGCCGCTTCGGCGGTGCCGCCGGTACTCGGTGCCCTGATCGGTGCCGTGGGCTACCCGCTCGCCTTTGCGCTCACGGCCATATTGCCGGCCATTGCCGTTCCGATCGTGCCTGTCGAGCTGGAACGCTCAAGCATGGGTGTGCGTGTGGGCGTGTGACGGATCGTCCGGATGGTCGTGGGGATGCTGCTGCGCGCCGACCCGATCTTCGAAGCCGGGCATGGCGATCCGGTAGAGGCAGGTGTCGCAATTCATCCGGATGTCGCCGACCCGCGCCTCCTGCGCCCGCTCGAGCACGAGCTCCGCGAGCGCCGGCTCGGGGCCGATGACCTCAGCGCACCGCACGTCGAGCCCCGGATGCTCGGACGCCCAGCCGCGCGCCTGCTCCTGCGTGCGGCTGGGCAGGACGCCGGCGAACAGGAAGTACGGGAGCACCACGATCCGCTGCGCGCCGAGCCGCCGGGCCCGCTCGAGCGCGGCCGGCACGCTGGGCTCGGCAAGGCTGATGAAGGCCGGCTCGACCCCGGCAAGGCCGCGGCCTTCCTGCAGGAGCCGGGCGACTTTCACGTGCTCGGCGTTGGCGTCGGGATCGCTGGAGCCGCGCCCCACGAGGACGACCGTGGTCTCGGCCCGCTCCTCGGCGGCCAGCACGTCACCGAGGCGCCGGTCGAGCAGCTCGAGCAGGACGGGATGGGGGCCGAGCGGCCGGCCGTAGCGGTAGGCCAGGCCGGGATGGCGCTGCTGCTCGCGGGCGAGCGCTGCCGGGATGTCGCCCTTGGCATGGCCGGCGGCGACCAGCACGAGGGGAACGACGTCGAGATCGCGCGCTCCGAGATCGACGAGCTCCGACACCGCCTCGCGCAGCGGCGGCGCGGACAGTTCGATGAACCCGCCGCGGACGGGGCTGCGCGGATCGGCGCGCTCGGCGACCCGCTGGACGAGTTCGGCGAAGCCGGCCACGCCCGCGGCGTCGCGGGTGCCATGGCCGACGATCAGCAGCGGGTGGGTCATGAGCGGCCTCGGGCCCGGCCGGCGGAGGGGGTGGGCGTCGCGTAGAGCAGCGCATTGATCGCCGCGGCGGCCACTGCTGAACCGCCCTTCTCGCTCACGTTGCTGACGGCCGGAAGGCCGGCGTCGCGAAGCGCCGACTTCGATTCCACGGCGCCGACGAAGCCGACCGGCAGGCCGATGACGAGGGCGGGGTCGGCCTCGAGGGTCAGCAATTCCTCAAGTGCCGTAGGGGCATTTCCGATCACCCACACTGCGCCGGGACCGACTTCCGCATGGGCGCGCCGGATGCCGGCGGCGCTGCGGGTGAGCCCGTTGCTGCCCACGACGTCGCGCACCCGGCAGATCGCCCGCACGCTGGTGATGCCGGCCGCGACCATGCGGGCATCGGTGACGACGGGGCAGCCGGCAGCAAGCGCCTCGCGTGCCTTCTCCAGATCGGCCTCGGAGGAGATCTGGAGGTCGCCCAGATACTCGAGGTCAGCGCTCGCGTGGATCACCCGCTCCACCACGGCCCGGCTGAGCGGAGGCAGCTCCGACGTGTCGACCCGGGAACGCAGGATCTGATACGACCTCGCCTCGATCGGGTGCACGGCGCGGACGGGCTGGCTCGGCTGTGGGCTCATCGCCATATCCCTCTGATCTCGGTGATCGCGTCGACAGGGCAGATCTCGATGCATTCGCTGCAACCATCGCAGCGCTCGGCCAGCACATACAGGGGTGCCTGGTTGCGGGCCCGGCCCGGCCTGATCGCGTGTTGCGGGCAGGTGAGCAGGCAGGCGCCGCAGCCGGTGCAGGCGGTGCTGAACCGGTATCCCGCCATGGTGGACGCGGTGGCGGGTTCGAAGGCGGGTGCTGTCACAGGAGCGGTCATGGGAGCTGTCATAGGAGCGGTCATGGAGTAGTCACTGTCGCCATGTATAGCCCCGCGGTGTGACAAAGCGCCCGGCCACCACCCGGCTCGACGCCGCACCCACGATCACCAGGCTGGTCATCCCGACGGAGTCGGGGTCCACGTCGGCCATCGTGGTGAGCAGCACCTGCTGGCCCGGCCGGGTGGCATCGCTGACGATGCCCACCGGGGTGCTCGCCGGCCGGTGCGCGGCGAGGATCGCCAGGGATTTGCCGAGTTGCCACTCGCGGCCGCGGCTGCGCGGGTTGTAGAACGCGACGACGAAGTCGCCCTCCGCAGCGGCCGTGACCCGGCGCTCGATGATCTCCCACGGCGTGTGCAGATCCGACAGGCTGATCGCGGCGTGGTCGTGCCCGAGCGGGGCGCCGAGCAGTGCGGCTGCCGCGAGCATGGCCGTCACCCCCGGTGCGGCGATGACGTCGAATGTGTCGTCGGCCGCCTCGAGTGCGGGGCTGGCCATCGCGTAGATGCCGGCGTCGCCGCTGCCGATGAGCGCGACCGCGTGGCCCTTGCGGGCGAGGTCGACAGCGGACTCGGCGCGCTCCTGCTCGGAGCCGAGGCCGGTGGCCAGGATGCGCGTGGCCGGGCGGAGCAGATCGGCGACCTGGCTGACGTACTGGTCGAGGCCGACGACGACGGAGGCGCGGCGTAGTTCACTGCGCGCCTGCGGGGTGAGCAGGCGGCGGTCGCCGGGGCCGATGCCGACGATGGCGAGCCGTCCGCGCGGCCGCCGCCGCGAGACGGCGACCGTGGCCATGGCGCTCTTGCGCTTGGCCACCAGCAGTTCGTTGCCGCCGATGAGCGCAGCGGCCTCGGCGACGCTCGGAGTGTCGACGGCGGCGCGGACGACCTCGCTGGGGTTGGGCACGGCGACGGCCGCAAGCGCTACGGCCGGGTGCAGCGTCAGCGGAACGCCGAGCGTCTCGGCGGCTTGGAGCAGTCCCGCTTCGTCCGACTTGGCGTCGACGGTGGCCAGCTCGTAGAGGGAGTCGCCGGCGAGGCCGGCCTCGAGCAGGGCGGTCTGGATGAGTTCGAGAACCTCCTGCGCGCTGACCCCGCGGCTCGCGCCGACGCCGACGGTGAGGCTGGGCGGCCGGAGGACCACCGACGGGGCCGGTCGGGACACCTCGGCGCGGTCGGTGACGAGGATGGCGGGACCGGCCGCCGGCGGGCTGTCGACGAGTTCGGCGGGGATCGCCGGCAGCGGCCAGGTCTGGCCCCCCGACCAGAGCGTGACGCGTTCGCCGTCCAGCAGCGCCCGCGAAACCGCGGCGACGTCGCCCTCGTACGGCCAGCCGAGCGTGTCGAGACCGGGCAGGCCCGTGCTGTCGGTTGCCGTCGTGATGATGGCGGCGGCGCCGATCGCGTCGGCGACGCGTTCGGCGAGCGCGTTCGCGCCCTGCGCAGCCCGGTGGCCACCGACGACCGGCACCGCGAACCGGCCTGCCTCGTCGACGCAGACGACCGCCGGGTCGGTGCGCTTGTCGGCGAGCAGAGGAGCGATGAGCCGTACCGTCGCGCCGACCGCGAGGAAGCACACGAGGGCGTCGCACTCGACCCAGGCGGTGGCCAGGTCACGGACGGGGTAGCTGCGCGCGTCGCCCCAGCGCCCTTCGAGATTTGCGGCGGCGACGCGGCCGGCGGCCGTCGCCGACACGAAGCCGATCACCGCTCGCCCCACAGCACGAAGACGGGATTCTGGGCGGCCAGCCGGGTCGCGTCGCCGGGCAGCGGCGTCGAGGCGCGCCGCCGACAGCTGAACGCCATCAGCCCGGAAACCGTTGCTGCGCAAGGCATTCGTGACGGAGGTGACCCGCTCGATGGCCGCGAGCGCGGTCACGATGACCCGGGGCTTGCGGGAGGCGGCAGCCGCGGTGATCGCGGTGAGGTCGGAGCCGCCGCCGCCGATGAAGACCGCATCGGGATCGGCCAGCTCGCCCAGGACGCCAGGGGCCCGGCCCGTCACGAGATGAACCGGCACCTGATGAGCCGCCGCATTGCGCCCGGCCCGTTCGGTCTGGGCAGGATCGGCGTCGACGGCGCTCACCGCTGCACCGAAGCGGGCGCACTCGATGGCGACCGAGCCGCTGCCGCAGCCGATGTCCCAGACCAGGTCGCCGAGCCCGGGCGCGAGCCGCGCGAGCACGAGCGCGCGCACCTCCGCTTTGGTGACCATCGAATCGCGATGCTCGAAGGCGTCCTCGGTGAGGGCCCAGCCCAGCGGGCTCTGCCTCCCTGGATGCGCCCAGCTGCGCCCGGCCACGACGCCATCGTGTACCAGCACCACGTTGGGATCCGCCCACTCGCGGGCGGCCGCCGCGGCGGGAGTGCACGACGTCAGGGACTCGCCTTCGGTGCCGAGCCGCTCGCCGACCAGCATGGCGCTGCGATGACCGATGAGCGCGCTGCCGAGCTCCGCCGGACCGCTACCCGGCGCGGTGAGCACGGCGACCTTGGGATGAGCCCGGCAGGCATTGGCGGCCCGTCGTAGCCCGTCGTCACCCCGCCCGTGGGCGCTGAGCACCAGGGCGTCGTCCCAGGCGACACCCGCGCGGGCGCAGAGCGTCGAGATCGAACTTGCCGCGGGGAAGACGTCACACGCCAGGCCGCGTGTCTGTAAAAGTCTGAGAATGCCGAAGAATCCGGGGTCGCCGGACGCCAGGACGACGGCGGGTCCCGGGTGCGTCGCCAGCGCGTCGAGTGCGTCGCCGACGTCACCGAGCACGACCCGCTTCGCGCGCGAAGGAACGTCGCAGCTCTGGAGATGACGGGCGGCGCCGAGCACGAGCGTCGCTTCCTGCAGACGGTTCTTCGCCGGCACGGCGAGCGGCCGGTCGTCGATGCCGATGACACTGACGGCGGTGCTGGCCGCGCTCATGAGCTCTCGCTCGCTGCGACGGCGCCGTGCCCCTGCGGATCGACCATGACCACCGAGGCCGAGACCGTGCCCTCGGTGAAACGTTCGAGCACCTCGCGTACCCGGCGGCAGAGCACGTCGCCGGCGGGCTTCAGCAGCTCCGCGGACTCCCAGAGTTCGTAGGCGTGGCGGGCGGTGTTGGCTTCGGTGACCGCGGCGACGAGGGCCTCGTCCCCACCCGCTTCGCGGGTGATGTCGGCGAGCAGTTCACGGTCGACGGCCGAGCGCGTGTAGTGGGTCATGAGGATGCCGGCGGCGAGCTTGGTGAGCTTGCCGACCATGCCGACGAAGACGACCCGCGACAGCCCGCCTTCGCGGGCCCGGCGCAGCGCGGCGCCGGTGAAATCGCCGACCTCGACGAAGCAGCTCTCGGCGAGGTCGGGATACAGCACCATCGCCGCCTTCTCGGTGCGGCCACCGGTGGCGAGCACGACGGTCGTTTCCCCTTGCGCTGCAAGCACATCGACGGCCTGCATGACCGACGCCCGCCAGGAAGCGGTCGAGAACGGCCGCACGATGCCGGTGGTGCCGAGGATCGAGATGCCGCCGAGGATCCCGAGCCGGCCGTTGGTCGTCTTGCGAGCCATGCGCTCGCCGTCCGGCACGCTGATGACGACCCGAACCCCTTGCCGGGCAAGGTCGATCGCCTCGCTGACGGCTTCGGTGATCTGGGCGCGCGGCACCGGATTGATGGCCGGACCGCCGACCTCGAGCCCCAGGCCGGGCTTGGTCACCACGCCCACGCCGACCCCGCCGTCGAGTTCGATCCCCGGCGTCGACCGCCAGGCGACGGTAGCCGTGAGATGGGCGCCATGGGTGACGTCGGGATCGTCACCGGCATCCTTGACGACGACGGCCGTGGCCCGTCCTGTCGCGATCTCACACGCCTGCACCGCCAGCGTGACCCGGCCGCCGCCAGGAAGCGGCGTGTCGACGTCAGCCGGCCTGGTCCCACTGGAAAGTGCAATGCTCGCCGCCTTTGCGGCGGCCGCGCTGCACGTGCCGGTCGTCCAGCCGGTACGCAGCGCCCGGCCCTTGACCTTCATCGTGCGCGGCAGCTCAGGCTCGCGTAGCTCCGGGGGCTCGCTCATCCGGCGCCCTCGGCCCGCAGCCTGCGGCGTGCCTCGGGGGAGGCCCGGCGAAACCCGTGGAAGTGGCCGGGGTGATAGAGGTGCGAGCGCGTCCCACCGGCTTCCAGAGCCGGCCCGACGAGCACGAGCGTGTGCTTCCAGAGCTTGTGTTCACGGACGGTGTCGGTGAGCTCGGCGAGGCGACACCGCACGATCAGCTCGTCGTCCCAGGTGACCCGATACGCGATGACGCAAGGGGTTTCGGGCGCGTAGCCGCCGGCGAGCAGCTCCTCCTGCAACTGCCCCGAGCGGGCCGCTGACAGGAAGAGCGCCATCGTCGTGCCGTGGCGGGCGAACTCGCGGACGCTCTCGCGCGGTGGCATCGGCGTCTTGCCGCCTTCGAGACGGGTCAGGATCACCGACTGCGCGACCTCGGGGATCGTGAGTTCACGACCGATCGCCGCCGCGGCAGCGCTGAAGCTGGAGACGCCGGGGATCACCTCGACCTCGAGCCCGAGCGCGACGGCGCGGTCGAGCTGCTCCTGCATCGCGCCCCAGAGGGACGGGTCCCCCGAGTGGATGCGCACGATCGTGGTGCCGTTGGCCGCCGCTTCCTCATAGAGGGCGATGACATCTTCGAGCGGAACCGCGGCCGAATCGACGATCCGGGCATCCGGACGGGCGTGGCCGAGCACCGCTTCCTGCACCAGACTGGACGCCCAGATCACCACGTCGGCAGCGCCGATTACGGCGGCCGCGCGCAGCGTGAGCAGATCGGCCGCGCCTGGTCCGGCGCCGACGAACACCACCTTGCCGATGCTCTTCCCGGTGCTCACAGCGCACCTCCGCGCGTGGTGCGCTCGGGGACGACGAGCAGGGTCGACAGGTACGGCGCACGATGCTGCGGATCGACGTCAGCGGCCGGACGGATGTCCTCTTCCGGCAGTCCCAGGGCGCTGCCCACAACCGCTCCGGCGAGCCGGCCCGCCGACCGGACGGCATCGAGCACCTCGGGGAGCACCCGGCCGCCCTTGTACGCGACGACGGCGTCATGCGTCTCGAGTGCCGCCCGCAGCTTCTCGACGCCGGCCGTCAGCGGCATCAGGGCGAGCGACTCGCGCCCCTCCACGAGCACGGTGCCGCTGGTCGCCGCGAGGCTCTGCATCGCCGTGATGCCGGGCACCGTCGCGACTCGTAGGCCAGGCACCATTGCCCGCACCGTGGCGGCGAGGTAGGTGAAAGTGCTGTAGATGTTGGGATCGCCGATCGTCGCGAAGGCCACCGAGTGGGCTCCGGCGGCGAACGCGTCGGCCACCTCGCGCCCCGCCGCGTCCCAGGCGCCGTCGCGGGCGCTCTCGTCGGTCAGGGCGAAGACCAGCCGTCGGGGCGGCCCGGTCACGTGAGCGACCACGATCCGTTCGGCCCGGCCTTGCTCGCCGGTGTCGGCCACCGGGACGAACACGACCTCGGCCTCGCGGAGCACCCGAACCCCTTGCAGCGTCACGAGTTCCGGGTCACCGGGACCGACGCCGACGCCATACAGCACGGGGCCCGTCATGCTGCTGCCACCAGCTCGCGCGCCACGTGCGGGCTGCCGGCCCAGTGCAGGTGCAGGTACGACGCGTGGACGCGACCCGGCGCGAAACCCTCCGGGGTCCCATCGGCAAGCGTGTAGGCAGGCGGTGCGCCCACGGCCGGCGCGCAGCGGGTGCGGTGGAATTCATGCGCCCTGACGCGGGTGCCGTCAGCCCGCGTCGCTTCGCGGTAGCCGAGCGTGAGCCGGCCGGTCATCTCCGCCCGCACGGGCAGTACTCCGCACATCGGCGCCGCATCGAGACTTTGCGCGAGATAGAGCAAACCTGCGCACTCCGCCGCGATCGGTGCGCCGGATGCGGCCAGTCGCGCCACCTCGGTGCGCAGCGGTTGATTGGCCGACAACTGCTCGGCGTGCACCTCCGGGAAGCCGCCCCCGATGACGAGGGCACGCGTGCCGCTGGGCAGATGCTCGTCGCGCAGCGGATCGACGACGGTCACCTGCGCGCCGCACGCCGCGAGCAGTTCGGACGTCTCGGGATAGCCGAAGGTGAAGGCGTCGCCCCCGGCGACCGCAACGACCGGCGAACCGGCGACGGGCTCTCCGATGACGTCGCGCGCCGACCAGGGCTGCTCATGGCGGATGCCGGCGCCGGCGGCCAGCGCGAGGATCGCCGGCAGGTCGAGGTGCTGCTCGATCAACGCACCCAGCGCGGCGACGGCATCGGTGCCCAGACGCCCGCGCTCCTGGGCAGGAATCAGCCCGAGATGACGGCTCGGTACGGCGACCTCTGCGGCGCGGGGGAGCGCGCCCACGACCGGGATCCCGGTGGTCAGCCCGGAGCCGAGCGACTCGCGTAACAACTGCTCGTGGCGGGGCGAGGCGACCCGGTTCAGCACGATGCCGGCGATGCGCACGCGTGGGTCGTAGCTCGCGAAACCGTGGACCAGCGCGGCGACCGACGTCGATTGAGCCGATGCGTCGACCACGAGCAGCACCGGCGCATCGAGCAGTCGGGCGACGTGGGCGGTCGAGCCCTCACCGGTCGCGGCGCGCCCGTCGAAAAGCCCCATCACCCCTTCGACGATCGCGATATCGGCGTCCGCGGCGCCGTGCGCGAACAGCGGCCCGATCAGGTCTTCGCCGACGAGCACCGGGTCCAGGTTGCGGCCGGGACGTCCGGTCGCCAGGCAGTGGTAGGTCGGGTCGATGTAATCGGGGCCGACCTTGTGCGGCGACACGGCATGTCCCCGCTGCCGCAGCGCAGCCATGAGTCCCGTGGCCACGGTGGTTTTGCCGCATCCCGAGGCGGGGGCGGCGATGACGAGGCGCGGCGGCAGGGCTACCACTCGATTCCCCGCTGCCCCTTCTGGCCCGCGTCCATCGGGTGCTTGATCTTCGTCATCTGCGTGACCAGATCGGCGGCTTCGATCAGCCGCGGATCGGCGTCGCGCCCGGTGATGACGACGTGCTGGTAGCCCGGCCGGTCGCGCAGCGTGGCCACGACGTCGTCGACATCGACCCAGCCCCACTTCATCGGATACGTGAACTCGTCCAGCACCAGCATGGTGTACGTCTCGGCGGCGAGGTCGCGCTTGATCTGCTCCCAGCCCTCTCGCGCATCAGCGGCATGGTCGGCCTCGGTTCCGGGGCGCTGGATCCACGACCACCCCTCACCCATCTTGTGCCAGCTGACGGGACCACCCTGCCCGGTTGCTGCATGCACCTCGCCGAGCGCCCGCAGCGCGGTCTCCTCGCCGACCTTCCACTTCGCGCTCTTCACGAACTGGAAGACGCCGATCGGCCAGCCCTGCGTCCAGCCCCGTAGCGCCAGCCCGAAGGCCGCCGTCGACTTGCCCTTCATCTCACCGGTGTGGACGACGATCAGCGGCCGCTGGCGGCGCGCGCGGGTGGTGAGGCCGTCGTCGGGGACCACTGCCGGCTTGCCCTGGGGCATCAGGCGGCCCTCCTCACGTCACGCACCACACCGGCCAGCCCGTCGGCCGCCAGTTCCCTCAGCGGGACCGTCAGACCGCCGAGCAGGCCGCCCAGCCGTACCGCCATCCCGAGGCGTACCGGCCCAGTCTCGCAGTCGACGACCACCGACGCGATCCCGCGCGATCTCAAGCCTGCGGCTGCCGCGGCGGGGTCGGGACCGCGGGTGTGCCGGCCATCGGTCACGACGACGAGCAGCGGGCGCCGGGAGGGATCGCGGAGCCGTTCGATCTCGAGGACCCGCGCCGAGCGCAGCAGACCCGCCGCCAATGGTGTACGACCTCCGGTGGGCAACGCCTCCAACTGGCGGCTTGCCCGTTCGATGCTCGACGTGGGCGCCAGTGCGACGGTGGCATCGGGCCGGCCGGCGGCGGCGCGGAACGTCACCAGCCCGACCTTGTCGCGGCGCTGGTAGGCGTCCAGCAGCAGCGAGAGGATGCCGGTCTTCACGGCCCGCATCCGCTCGCGGGCGGCCATCGAGCCGCTGGCGTCGACGCAGAAGAGCACCAGGTTGGACTCGCGTCCCTCCAGGACCGTCTCCCGCAGATCGCCGCGCTCGAGCACGAGGCCGCGTCGATCGCCGCGACCGCGGGACAGCTGATGCGGTGCCGCGGCGAGCAAGGTGGCGCTGGTGTGCAGCCGGGTCAGCCGCTGCGCGGGGCGGCGGGCGCCGACGGTGCGACCGCTGCTCGCCGCCAGGGTGCGCCCGCGCCGGCCGGCGGGCCCGCTGACGCCGACGGTCGGCAAGGTCAGCAACTTCGCGCGATAGGGGGTCCCGGGGGCGACCGCGGGTTTGTCCGTAGGCGCCTGTCCTTGCGCGGACTCCGGCGTCTCGTGACCGTTCTGGGGGGCGGGATCGGGGCGCCGGCCCCCCGGGTCGTCATCCGGCGGCTCGGGCGGCTCAGACGGGGCGCCCGCGTCAGCGATGGCCTGATCGAGGGTCTGCTCGTCGATGCCGGACGAGCCGGGAGCATCGAACGGGTCGTCGGGCTGCCGGCGGCGCCGGTGGGGGAGCGCGAGCCGGGCAGCGGTGCGGACGTCGTCGGTGCTCACCTGGGTGCGCCCGTCCCACGCTGCCAGCGCGATCGCCGCCCGCGCCGTCACCAGGTCGGCGCGCAGCCCGTCGACGTCGAAAGCCGCGCAAACGCTGGTGATCTGGCGCAGCGCGGTGTCATCGAGCACCACCTCACCGAGCAGCCCGCGGGCCGCTTCGATACGTGCCGCGAGCGCGGAATCGGCGTCGGCGTAGCGGGCGGCGAAGGCATCGGGGCCGGCGTCGTAGGCGAGCCGCCGGCGCACCACCTCGGCCCTCTCCTCGGGGACTCTCGAGGCGCGCACATCGACCGCGAGCCCGAAGCGGTCGAGCAGCTGCGGGCGCAGCTCGCCCTCTTCCGGATTCATCGTGCCGACCAGCAGGAAGCGGGCGGCGTGCTTCACCGAGACGCCTTCGCGTTCGACGTAAGCGGTGCCCATGGCGGCGGCATCGAGGAGCAGATCGACGAGATGGTCGTGCAGCAGGTTGACCTCGTCGACGTAGAGCAGCCCGCGGTGGGCGGCGGCCAGCAGCCCGGGCTCGAACGCCTTCACGCCTTGGGTGAGCGCACGTTCCAGGTCGAGCGAGCCGACGAGCCGGTCCTCGCTCGCACCGACCGGAAGCTCGACGAGCCGGGCCGGCCTGACGCTTCTTGCCGCATCCAAGGGGTGCGGCCCGTCGGGGCATTGCGGATCGGGTGCGGCGGGATCGCAGGCGAAGCGGCAGCCGCTCACCACCGTGACGGGGGGCAGCAGGGCCGCGAGACCCCGCACGATCGTCGACTTGGCGGTGCCTTTCTCGCCGCGCACCAGCACGCCGCCGATCGCCGGCGACACCGCGTTGAGCACCAGCGCGAGTTCGAGGTCGTCGAGCCCGACGATCGCGCTGAACGGGTAGGGGGTGCTCACGCCGACTCTCCTTCGAGTTCGCCCTCGAGCTCGAGGTAGGTCGACCGCAGGCGTTCGAGCGTCTCGGCCTCCGGGGCGGCCCAGAGCCCGCGCTCGGCGGCTTCGAGAAGGCGCTCGGAGATGCCGCGCAGCGCCCAGGGGTTGGACTTGCGCATGAACTCCGCAACCGAGGCGTCGAAGACGTACTCGGCGGCAAGCGACTCATACATCCAGTCGTCGACGACTCCGGCGGTCGCGTCGAAGCCGAAGAGATAGTCGACGGTGGCGGCCATCTCGAAAGCGCCCTTGTAGCCGTGGCGCTGCATGGCCGCGATCCACCGCGGATTGACGACGCGGGAACGGAAGACCCGGTGGGTCTCCTCGCCGAGGGTGCGGGTGCGTACCGCATCCGGCACGTGCGAGTCGCCCACATACGCCGCCGGCGAGCTCCCGGTCAGGTGACGCACCATCGTCACCATCCCGCCGTGGTACTGGAAGTAGTCGTCGGAGTCGACGATGTCGTGCTCGCGGTTGTCCTGGTTCTTGGCAGCGACTTCGATGCGGGCGAAAGCGGTCTGCATGTCGCTGCGGGCCTCGCGACCGTCGAGCCCGCGCCCGTACGCGTAGCCGCCCCAGACCGCGTACACCTCGGCGAGATCGGCATCGCTGCGCCAGTTGCGCGCGTCGATCAGCGGCAGCAGTCCGGCCCCGTACGCGCCGGGCTTGGAGCCGAAGATGCGACTGGTGGCGCGCCGCTCGTCGCCGCCGGCCGAGTCCGCAAGGTCGTCCTGCACGTGGGCCCGAAGCGGGTTCAGCTCGGCGGGCTCGTCCAGCGCCGCCACCGCCCGGATCGCGTCGTCCAGCAGGGCGATCACGTGGGGGAACGCGTCGCGGAAGAAGCCGCTGATGCGTACCGTCACGTCGACGCGGGGCCGGCCCAACTCTTCGACGGTCATCACCTCGAAGCCGGTGACCCGGCGTGAGGCGTCATCCCAGACGGGCCGAACCCCCAGCAATGCCAGCACTTCTGCGATGTCGTCGCCCTGCGTGCGCATCGCACTCGTGCCCCAGACGGTGAGCCCGACGGTGCGGGGATAGGCGCCGGTGTCGGTGCGGTAGCGGTCGACGAGCGAGGTCGCCAGCGCCACTCCCGTCTCCCACGCCAGCCGCGACGGGATCGCCTTGGGGTCGACCGAGTAGAAGTTGCGCCCGGTCGGCAACACATTGACCAGGCCGCGGGTGGGGGAGCCGGAAGGGCCGGCGGGGATGTAGCCGCCGTCGAGCGCGTGGAGGACGGCAGCGGTCTCCTCGCTGGTGCGGGCCAGGCGCGGGACGACCTCGGTGGCGGCGAAGCGCAGCACGCGCGCGACCTCGGGGACGGGGCTGAGCCCGGCAGCGGCGGCGGGATCCCAGCCGCGGGCCTCCATCGCCTCGACGAGCCCGCGCGCTTCCTGCTCGAAGCGGTCCACCTCGACGGTGCCGGCGCCCTTGCCCTCCAGCAATCCCAGCGCTTCCCGCAGGCCCGGCACCGCCCCGGACTCGCCTCCCCAGACCTGGCGGGCGCGCAGGATCGCGAGCACCAGGTTGGTCCGCGCCTCGCCTTCGGGGGCCCGGCCGAGGATGTGCAACCCGTCGCGGATCTGCGCGTCCTTGATCTCGCACAGGTAACCGTCGACGTGCAGCAGGAAATCGTCGAACGCCTCGTCGCCGGGCCGGTCCTCGATGTGCAGATCGTGGTGCAGCTGCGCCGCCTGGATCAGCGTCCAGATCTGGGCCCGCACCGCCGGCAGCTTGGGCGGATCGAGCGCCGCGACGGTGGCGTGCTCGTCCATCAGCTGCTCGAGCTTCGCCAGATCGCCGTAGGAATCGGCGCGCGCCATCGGCGGCACCAGATGATCGACGATCGTGGCGTGGGCGCGGCGCTTGGCCTGAGTGCCCTCGCCCGGGTCGTTGACGATGAACGGGTAGATGAGCGGCAGGTCACCCAGCACCGCGTCGGGGGCACACGAGTGCGAGAGCCCCAACCCCTTGCCGGGCAGCCATTCCAGCGTCCCGTGCTTGCCGAGGTGCACGACCGCGTGAGCACCGAACTCGTGGGCCAGCCACCAGTAGGCGGCCAGGTAATGGTGGCTCGGTGCGAGCGCGGGATCGTGGTAGATGGCGATCGGGTTCTCGCCGAACCCGCGCGGTGGCTGGATCGTCAGCACGACATTGCCGAGCCGCAGGCTCGCCAGGACGATCTGGCCGCCGTCGACGTAGAGCGAGCCGGGAGGCGGTCCCCAGGCCGCGGTGACGCTGTCGCGAAGTTCCTGCGGCAGCCGGGAAAACCAGCTTTCATACGTCGCGAGCGGCACCCGGGCGGGCGCGGCGCGCAACTGCTCCTCGGTGAGCCACTCGACGTCATGACCACCCGCCGCGATCAGCGCGTGGATCAGCGCGTCGCCATCGGTGGGCACCTCGGGGCCGAGGTCATAGCCCGCCTCGTGCATCGCCGCAAGCAGTTCGATGGCCGACGCGGGCGTGTCCAAGCCGACGGCGTTGCCGACCCGCGAGTGCTTGGTCGGATACGACGACAGCACCAGCGCCAGCTTCTTCTGGGGATTCGGGACGCTGCGCAGCCGGGCGTAGGCCGTCGCCAGCCCTGCAATGCGCTGCGAACGCTCGGGATCGGCGACGTAGATCGGCACGCCATCGGGCCCGTCCTCCTTGAAAGAGAACGGCACCGTGATGAGCCGGCCGTCGAATTCGGGCACGGCCACCTGCATCGCGGCATCCAGTGGTGAGAGCCCGGCATCGGAATCGGCCCAGGCCGCGCGCGAGGAGGTGAGGCAAAGCCCCTGCAGCACCGGCACATCCAGCGCGGCGAGCGCCCCGACGTCCCACGACTCGTCACCCGCCGCGGTAGCCGCCCCACCGGCCGCCAGCACCGTCACGACGAGCGCGTCCACGCCGGTGAGCAAGGCGTAGAGCCCGGCTTCGGCGCCTCTCAGCGAGCCGCAGAACACGGGTAAGGCATCAGCACCGGCCGCCTCGAGCGCGTCGCACAGAGTCTCGACGAAGCCGGTGTTGCCCGACAGCTCATGCGCCCGGTAGTAGACGACACCGACCAGTGGGCGCCGGCTGGATGCGCGACGGCGAACGCGGCCCGGGCGGACACCGAACGCGGGCATCTCGGCCGGTTGCTCGAAGCCCTCACCGGTCAGCAGCAGGGTGTCGGACAGGAAGTGGTGCAGTTCGCCGAAGGTTCGCCGGCCCGCCCTGGCCGAGGTACGCGAGTGCCTCGGCGACCACCCCGGCAGGGGCGGTCGACAGCGCCATCAGCTGGGCGTCTGGGGCCGTCTCGCCGCCGAGCACCACGAGCGGCCGGCCGCTGGCCCGCAGTGCCTCGATGCCGCCGGGCCACGCCTGGGTGCCGCCGAGCAGCCTCAGCACGATCACCGACGCGTCAGCGATGAGCCCGGAAAGCGCTGCAGCATCGGTGGAATCGACGCGTGAGGGGTTGGCCACCCGCCACGGAGCTCCGCTGGAGCGCGCGGCCAGCAGCTCGGTGTCGGCGGTCGACAGCAGCAGCATGCTCATGCGTCCACCGGGCCATGCTGGCGCAAGGTGAGCCCGAGCTCCGCAAGCCCGGTCGGGACGCCGTCCTCGATCAGCCGCCAGATCGCCTTCGTGTCAAGGTGATTCTCGACCAGATCGCCGAGCGCATCCAGGCGCGCTTCTCGTACGGCCGCAAACGACACGTCGCCCGGCAGCCACCGCCGTCCGGCATCTGCTGCGACCTGACTCAGGAAAGCCTTGCGGAAGCCGTCGTTCTCGAAGATGCCGTGCCAGGTCGTGCCCCAGGCGGCGCCGACGTGAGCGCCGTCGAAGAACGGCTCACCGGATTCCACGGTCACGCGCCCGTGGTGGATCGCATACGCGTCGACCTCGTGATCGCGCCAGGCTCCATGGGGGAGGGCGAGCACCTTCTCCGGCGCGTACCGCGTGGTGACCGGGAGCAGCCCGAGCCCCTCGACATAACCGGCCCCGGATTCGACCCCGTCGACGATCGCGGTGCCGAGCAGTTGCACGCCTCCACAGATCCCGATGATCGGGCGCTCGGCAGCGGCGCGGTCTTGCAGCGCACGCTCAAAACCTTTCTCCCGCAGCCATTTCAGGTCGCTGACCGTGGCCCGGCTGCCCGGGAGCACGACGAGATCGGCGTCGCTGAGCGCCGCCGGCGAGGTCACGATGCGCACGTCGACGCCGGGCTCGGCCGAGAGGGCATCGACGTCGGTCACGTTGGACATCCGGGGGAGCCGGATCACCGCGACGCGCAGCACGTCCTCGCCGATCGGCGCCCCCACCGGCACCGACCGGCGTTCGAGATCGAGCGAGTCCTCGACATCGAGCCACAGGCCTTCCTGCCACGGCAGGATGCCGAACGTCCGGCGGCCGGTCGTCTCGGCCAGCCAGTCCAGCCCGGGTGCTAGCAGGGTCGGATCGCCGCGAAACTTGTTGACCACGAAACCAGCGACATGGCGCTGATCGGCCGGCTCCAGCACCCCGAGCGTGCCGGCGAAATGCGCCAGCACTCCGCCGCGGTCGATATCACCGACGACGATCACGGGAAGGTCGGCCGCCCGGGCGAGCGCCATGTTGGCAAGGTCGCGGTCGCGCAGGTTGACCTCGGCGGGGCTGCCGGCGCCCTCGCAGATCACGACGTCGAACCGGGAGCGCAGATCGGCCAGCGCGGCGGTGACGACATCGAGCAGCGCCACTTTCAACTCGCGGTAGGAGTGGGCATCGGCATCGGCGTAGGGACGGCCGAGCACGACGACGTGGGAGTGGCGGTCACTGCCGGGCTTCAGCAGCACCGGGTTCATCGCGGCCTCCGCTGGCACCCCGGCGGCAGCGGCCTGCATCGCCTGCGCGCGGCCGATCTCGCCGCCGTCGGCGGTGACCATCGAGTTCAGCGACATGTTCTGGGCCTTGAACGGCGCGACCTTGACGCCCTGGCGCGCGAGCCAGCGGCACAGGCCGGCGACCAGCACGCTCTTGCCCGCGTCCGACGTGGTGCCGGCCACCAGCAGCCCGCCGCTCATGAAGCCCGTCCCAGGCCATCGAGCGCGAGGGCAAGGACGGCGCAGACGAACGCGGCGGCGAGCGTCACATCGCGGGACAGCCGCGCGGCGCGTACGACATCGGCGGCATCCGGATCGCGCCCGTCGCCCTGCCAAGGACGGTCCGACAGGCCGTAGGGATAGACGGTCGGCCCGCCCAGCCGTACCCCGAGTGCCCCCGCGAACGCCGCCTCACACGGCCCCGCGTTAGGGCTCGGATGCGCAGCGGCGTCGCGGCGCCAGGCCTTCCTCGCGTCAGCTCCTGAGCCACCGACCAAGCCCGCGAGAGCCACGGCGAGCGCCGCCGTGAGACGGGCCGGCAGCAGCCCGGCGAGGTCGTCGAGGCGCGCAGCGGCGAAGCCGAAGCGCTCGTAGCGCTCGCTGTGATGGCCCACCATGGCGTCCAGCGTGTTGACGATGCGGTAGCCGACGACACCCGGCGCCCCCGCCAGCACGCCCCACAGCAGCGGCCCGACGACGGCGTCGGAAGTGTTCTCCGCCACCGATTCGATCGCGGCCCGCGCCATGCCGGCGCCGTCCAGCAGGGTGGGGTCGCGCCCGACCAGGTTGGGCATCAGCGCCCGGGCGCCGGCCAGATCACCGGCGGCGAGCCGCTCGCTGAGCCGCTCGGCCTCGCGGCGCAGGCTGCGCGAACCGATCGCCGCCCAGCTGACGGATGCCAGCAGCGCGAGACGTCCGACTCCCGAAAGCCGCCACTGAGCCAGCGCAGCCGCGGCCGTCAGCGGGAGCGTGACCAGCGCCACGTGGACGCCGCCGCGCATGCGCCGGGGCGCATAGAGCGCGCCTTCCAGGTGTGACGCGAGCTGCCCCACCCCGGCGACCGGATGCCAGCGCGGCGGGTCGGCGAGCACGGAATCGGCGGCGAGGCCCAGCCCGAGACCGGCCGCGCGCGCCACACCGGGCGAGGCGAGCCACCCAGAACTCAGCATCAGGCGACGGCCTGCGCAGGCGACATCGGGACGGTCCTCACTCGGGGTCCGCGCCCCGGGCTGACGGGCCGATGGCCGGAGTCTCCTGGCTCCCGGATCAGGGCTCCCCTCGGCCTTCCGGCCTGAATGTGCAGGCCGTGGCCGCGGTGAGGATCGCTCCCCGGTGACAGTGGCGGGACCGCGCCGGATTCGCACCGGCTTCCTCCGTGTCCATCGCTGGCGCCTGTGAACCTACCGCAAGCGGCAGGTGACGTCCGCTCCCCTCACAAGCGTCGGGACGGCCCTCGATCGGCAGGTGAGCGCGTAAGGACTAACGTTCTGGGAAGGACGATCAAGTCCGTCGAACCTCACGAGGGAGCACTGCCCGTGGCGAGTTACACGCTGCCCGACCTGCCCTACGATTACGCGGCCCTCGAGCCGCACATCAGCGGCGAAATCATCGAGTTGCATCACGACAAGCACCATGCCGCCTACGTCAAGGGCGCCAACGACACGCTCGAGAAGCTGGCCGACGCCCGCGACAAGGGCGATTTCGGGGCCATCGTCGGACTGGAGAAGACGTTCGCCTTCCACCTGTCCGGCCACACCCTGCACACGCTCTACTGGCAGAACCTGTCCGGCGACGGCGGCGACAAGCCCGACGGCGCCCTGGCCTCCGCGATCGACGCCGACTTCGGCAGCTTCGACGGCTTCAAGGGCCAGCTCACCCAGGCCACCGCGACCACCCAGGGCTCCGGCTGGGGTGTGCTGTCCTACGACAGCCTCGGCAAGCGGCTGACCGTCCAGCAGGTCTATGACCACCAGGGCAACGTCGGCATCGGCAACACGCCGCTGCTGGTGTTCGACGCCTGGGAGCACGCGTTCTACCTGCAGTACAAGAACGTGAAGCCGGACTACGTCAACGCGCTGTGGAACATCGTCAACTGGGCCGATGTCGCCGCCCGTTACGACGCCGTCAGCAAGGCCGGCATCACGGTCTAGCGACCACGGGCCCAGCGGCAGTGAATCCGGGTGCTCCAGCCCCGGCATTTACTGCCGCTGGTCCGCCTTCCGGCTCAGCGCACGTTGACCGCGACGATCCCCGACGTGTTGCCGAGGTAGGCCCGTCCGGTGTCCAACGCGGGCGTCGCGAAGCGGGTGAGCGCGCCGACTGCCATCGAGGCGCGTACCCCGCCGGTGGTCGGGTCGAGGATGTAGAGCCGGCCCGTCGCCTGTGACGTGGCGAGCACGGCGTTGCCGTAGACCACGGGCGAGCCGGGGATCCCGGTCGACTGCCAGCCCAGCCGGATGCTCCCGTTCGCGCCGATGTCGGCGCGGCGCACGCCGGCCCGGCACGGCAGGAAGACGGTCGAACCCGAGACGGCAGCCCCGCCGTACGCGTCGCAACCGTTGGCGCTGCTCACCTGACCGCCGATGCCGCCGAGTCGTTTCAGCAGCAGCACGTAGACGACGCCGCGCTTGCCTGATTGCACGACGTAGCCGTTGCTGGTCACCGCCGGGCCGGTGGAGCCGAGGTCGAGGTCGGCCGCGTTGTCCGCCGCCCAGGTCGTGGGAGTGAAGCGGTCCATGAACAGCAGGCTCGCGGTCAGGCGCACGACGGAGTCGCTGCCGTCGTACGCGCCGCCGGTCGACGCCCCGTTGCCGTCCGCCACCAGGATGCTGCCGTCTGCCAGCACGGTCGGGCCGGGCGGCGTCCAGATGCCGCCCTCACGCGAGGTGGGGATGGCGTACGACTGCTGCGCGCCGGTGAGGTCGTCACGCGTGGCGACGAGCGAGCCGACGTAATTGCCGCAGTCACCGCTGAGCCCGCCGAACGGCACGATGACTTCGCGATCGCTGAGCGCGAGTGCGCCGCGTTGCTGGTGGGCGGCCTCGTTGCCTTTCGGTGGGATGACCCGCCGGGTGGTGAAGGCTCCGGTGTCGGCGTTGACGGACGCCAGCAGGTGCTCGACCGCGCCGTTCACCAGCGTCTCGGCGACGGCGTAGACCCGGTTGGTGAAGGGGTCGTACACCGGGGTGCCGGTGATGCCGAGCGGGTCGATGTTGCCGCAGGTGGCTCCGCGCGAGGCAAGGTCGGACAGGCGCACCGGGTTGGCGATGTGCGCGCGCCATCGCAGCGTGCCCGAGGTGGTGAACGCGTAGAGCGTGCCGCCTTCGGTGGCGACGTAGACCGTGCCGTTGTTCACGATCGGCGAGGCGTAGACCGCCCCGTCGAGGGCATGCGACCAGGCAGGCGTCAGCGTGTGTGCGCTGCTGGCGCTGCCGAGCAATCCGGTGCGGCCGCCGTTGGCGTGGTAGGTCGGCCAGTTGCAGGACGCGAGGACCAGCAGTGTCAGCAGGGCGAGCACGGCGGACGGACGCCTGACCCGAAGACGAAGCATTCGCGGAGTATGCGCCGATCGCGCGGCTTGTCACCTCATGCCGATGACGCGAAAGGTCGCCTTGACAGCTGATTGACTCGGTGGATGAGCGGGTCTCGGGTGACGGCGGCAGATGTCGATGCGGCCGCGGAAAGGTTGTCCGGCGTCGTCGCGCCGTCGCCGCTGCAGCGCAGCCCCCGGCTCTCGGCAGCCACCGGCGCCGACGTCTACCTCAAGCGCGAGGATCTGCAGCCGGTGCGCAGCTACAAGGTGCGCGGCGCGTACAACTTGATGGCGCAGTTGCCCCCCGAGCAGCGCGCGGCGGGCGTCGTGTGCGCGAGCGCCGGCAATCACGCGCAGGGCGTCGCGCTGTCCTGCCAGCTGCTGGGAATCCGCGGCACGGTGTACCTGCCGCGCACCACTCCTCGGCAGAAGCGGGACCGTATCGCCGAGCTCGGACGCGGCCAGCTGACGATCGAGCTGGTCGGCGACACCTATGACGATGCGAGCCTGGAGGCCGTCGCCTACGCGGCCTCGACCGACGCGGTGCTGATCCCCGCGTTCGACGATCCGCGCACCATCGCCGGGCAGGGCACGGTCACCCGTGAGCTCACGGCGCAGCTCGGTGCGCTGCCCGATGTCCTGGTCCTCCCGGTCGGCGGTGGGGGACTGCTCGCCGGCGCCGTCGCCTGGCTGTCCGGCCAGCCACAGGGGCTGCGGCTCGTCGGCGCCGAGCCGGCAGGCGCGCCGAGCATGACGGCGGCCCTCGGCGCCGGCCATCCGGTGGCGCTGGAGCACATCGACAGCTTCGTCGACGGCGCGGCCGTGCAGCGGATCGGTGACCACACGTTCGCCAACGTCCGCGATAGCGGGGTCGAGATGCGCAGCGTCGCGGAGGGCCGCATCTGCAGCGAGATGCTGGAGCTCTACCAGGTGGACGGGATCATCTCCGAGCCGGCCGGGGCGCTCGCGTCAGCAGCGCTGGACCAGCTCGGCGCGCTCGAGGGGATGCGCGTCGTCTGCGTCCTCTCGGGCGGCAACAACGACGTCTCGCGCTATCCGGAGGTCGTCGAGCGCTCGCTCGTCTTCGAGGGCCTGAAGCACTACTTCCTCATCTCCTTCCCGCAGGAGCCGGGCGCGCTGCGCCGCTTCCTCGATCACGCGCTCGGCCCCGACGACGACATCACGCTCTTCGAGTACGTGAAGCGCTCCAACCGCGAGACCGGCCCGGCGCTCGTCGGCATCGAACTCGCCCGCCGCACCGACCTCGACCCGCTGCTCACCCGTCTTGCCGAGCTGCCGCTGAGCGTCGACCGGATCACTCCCGAGCAGGCCGCGTTCCGCTTCCTGGTTTAGTTCCAGACGTGGACCCGCAGCAGGCAGCAGACATCATCGAGATCCAGCAACTGGCCGTCGGTTACGTGGTCGGGATCGACCGGCGCGACGTCGACATGATCGCGGCGCTCTTCGTGCCCGACGTCGACTGCGGCCATTGGGGCACCGGACCCGAGGCTTTCAAGAAGATGTACCTGGAGAACGACAGCACCTTCGGCGTCAGCGTCCATCAGGCGACCAACCACCTGGTCACCATCGAGAGCGCCGACCGCGCGAGCGGCACCTGCTATCTCATGGCCGAGCAGCAGCAGCACGACGGCTCGTGGGCGAAGCTCGCCGGCGCGTACGAGGACCGCTACGTGCGGGTCGACGGGCGCTGGCTGTTCAAGGCGCGCAAGCTGCTCTTCTGGTACCGCGAGGCGGCGGCTCCCACCGGCCGCCGCGATCCCACCTACCGCACGTTCTCGAAATGGCCGACGCTGCCGGGCGCCTGGCCCACGTGGGAGAAGTTCTGGGCTGACGTGCACGAGGCGTACGGACCGGAGCCGCGCGTGCATCCCGGCGTCAAGCGCTCGGAGGAGGCGGCCGGCTCATGACGTCCGCTTCAGGAACGACTCCGATGCGTTTTTCCCTTTCGTTGCCGGTGCTTCGCGACGAGACCTCGTCCGACCCCTTCGGCGAGACGTATGCGCTCGCACAGGAAGCCGAGCAGGCGGGCTTCGACACGGCGACGATCGGCCATCACCACTTCATGCCCGGAAACCTCAGCGATCCCTTGACGTTTCTGGCCACCGTCGCCGCCCGCACCAGCACGCTGCGCGTCGGCACCGGCATCTTCCAGCTGCCGATCCACAACCCGATCCGCGTGGCCGAGCAGGTCGCCACCATCGACCAGATCTCGGCCGGCCGCGTCTCGCTCGGGGTCGGGTCGGGCTGGTGGCCGCTGGAGTATCAGGTGCACGGCTCGGACATCAAGACCCGCGGCGCCCGGATGGAAGAGGCGCTCACGATCCTGAAGCTGGTGTGGGAGAACGAGAACACCGCCTTCGACGGCCGGTTCTACAGCTTCCCCGAGCTGACGGTCCATCCGCGTCCGGTGCAGCGCCCGCACCCTCCGCTGTGGGTCGCCGGGGTGGCTGATGTCGCGGTCGAACGGGCCGCCCGGCTCGGCGACGCCTGGCTGTGCGGGCCGGTGCAGTCACTGGCAAAAGCCCAGTCGTGTCTGGAGATCTACCGCGCCGCGTGTGCGAAAGCGGGCCGCGGCGACGAGTGGATCCTGCGGCGCTACGCGTGGGTCGGCAGCGATGGCCGGCAGGTGCGGGAGGAGGTGCTCCCCGCGTATGTCGGCGGCCTGATGGAGCACTGGCGCGAGTCGGTGGAGGACGACGCCGAGAAGGAGCTCTTCGCGCGGATCGACGCGGGAGAGGACGTGAGCCCCGAGGAGATCGCCGCCGATCGGCTGCTGTGGGGCGATCCGGAGAACGTCATCGGTCAGGTCGAGCGCTACCGGGACAGCACCGGGGCCACCCACGTGCACGCGGCTTTCGGCGCCGGGTTGCCGGCCCACACCGGGCCCTCGACGCTCGGCGGCTTCACCGAGCTGCGTGACATGATCCGGCTGTTCGGGCGCGAGGTCATCACGGCCTTCCCCCGGGCCTGAAGCACCAACGACGAAGGAGCGCGCCATGCGGGCGGAATTCACCCAGGTTGCCGAAAAGGTCAACAACTGGGGGCGATGGGGCGCCGATGACGAGCGGGGCACGCTCAACTTCGTCACGCCCGACGTCGTCAAGGCGGCCATGGGCGCGGTGCGCACCGGCCGCTCGTTCCCGCTGGCGATCCCGCTGTCGTCCGACGGGCCGCAGATCGGGATGATCCCCGGCCGTATCAACCCGCTGAAAACGATGCTGCTCATCAACGATCCGATGACCGGCAACATCGATGAGTTCTGCACCAGCGACGACTCGGTGGTCATGGGCCTGCAGGCCGGCACGCACTGGGATTCTCTCGCCCATGCGACCTACTCCAACCGGATCTACAACGGCGCGCCCATCAGCTCGCTCACCACCCGCGGCGCCGCCAAGTGCGGCATCGACAAGGTCGGCCCGCTCGTCACCCGCGGGGTGCTGCTCGACGTGGCCCGGTCCAAGGGCGTCGACAAGCTCGATCCGGGTTACGCGCTCACCCCGGCCGACCTGGATGCCGCTGCAGAGATGGGCAAGGTGACGGTGCGCTCCGGTGACGTCGTCCTCGTGCGCACCGGTCAGATCCAGCTGCTGCATGCCGGCGACAAGATGGGCTACACCTTCCCCTCGCCCGGCTTCTCGATGCAGACCGCGCCCTGGCTGCACGCGCACGAGGTCGCGGCCGTCGCCAACGACACCATCGTGTTCGAGGTGTTTCCGGGTGAGTACGAGGACCTTCCGCTCCCGGTGCATCTGCTTCACCTGGTGGAGATGGGCCTGTGGCAGGGGCAGAACTGGGATCTCGAGGCGCTCGCAGCCGACTGCGCCGACGACGGGCAGTACGACTTCCTGCTGACGGCGACCCCGGAACCCTTCGTCGCCGGGCTCGGTGCTCCGGTCGCGCCGGTAGCGGTGAAGTAGTGGGCGCTGCAGAGACGGTCGTCACCGATCAGCCGGAGCGCGGGCGGTTCGAGATCACGGTCGACGGTGAGCTGGCCGGCTTCGCCAGCTACCACTCCGTCGGGTCGAACCTCGACTTCACCCACACCGAGATCGACGACAGCTTCGAAGGCCAGGGCCTGGGTTCGACGCTGATCCGCGCCGGGTTGGACACCGCCCGCGAGCGCGGGATGGGCGTGCTGCCACACTGCCCGTTTGTGAGAAGTTTCATCCAGCGTCATGCGGATTACCTCGATCTGGTCCCGGCGTCCCGGCGCCGCGAATTCGGGCTCGAGCAGTGAGCGACCACGAGGGTCCGCCCGGCTATCGCGAGCTGCTCGTCAAGCAGGCGATCCGTGACGCGCACTCCCGGTACTGCCGCGCCATGGACCGGCGCGACGAGCCGCTGGCCGCCTCGATCTGGCACGAGGACGGCACGGCCGACTACGGCGACATCTTCAAGGGAACCGGCGCCGGCTTCGCCGCCTGGGTGACCGAGACGCACGGCAATTTCGCGCGCCACAGCCACCAGATCACCAACGTCCTCGTCGAGGTCGGATCCACCGGCGAGGAGGCGGTCAGCGAGGCTTACGTGACCGTCGCGCTCTGGACCACCCCGGACGTCATGGGCGCGGTGACGCAGGTGACCTCCCGGGGCCGTTATCTCGACCGCTGGAGCCGCCGCGACGGGCGCTGGGGCATCACCCACCGGATCTACGTCGAGGACTTCACCACCGGCCAGCAGCTGTCGGCCGACGAGGTCTACCCGGCAGGGCGCGACAGCCGCCGTGACCCGGATGACCCGTCGTACCAGCTGTTCTCAGACCTTTCCTAGCTCGCCGATCTCGCAGCACGCTGAACTTCCGGAGGATTGATGCCCAGCCTTGAAGAGCTCCTCACGCCGTCGGAGACGGTCGTGCTCACCGTCGAGATGCAGCGCGGGGTCATCGGCGACCAGGTGACCGCCTTCGGCGGGGGAGCGCTGGTGGATGCGGTGAAGCAGGCCGGCGCCATCGAGGCGACGCAGCGGCTGGTGCGGGCGGCCCGGGCTGCCGGAGCGCGGGTCGTTCACGCCACCATCAGCCTGCGCGCGGATCGCGCCGGGATCGCCCGCAACAACCGGATGATGGCCGCGATCCTGCGCCAGCCCGACCAGATGCTCGAGGGTTCCCCGGCGACCGAGCTCATCCCGGAGCTCGAGTACAGCCCCGCCGACATCATCATGAACCGGGTACACGGGCTCACCCCTTTCGGCGGTACCGAGCTCGACGCTGTGCTGCGCAACATGGGCACGAAAACCCTTGTCCCCGTAGGGGTTTCGGTGAACGTCGCCATCATGGGGACCTGCCTGGCCGCCTGCGATCTCGGCTATCAGATCGTGCTGCCGACCGATGCCGTGGTCGGGGTCCCCGAGAGCTACGCCGCTGACGCGATCACCAACACGCTGAGCTACCTGTCGACGCTGTCGACCGTCGACGACATCGTTGCCGTCTGGTCCTGACATCGCGGCGAGCCCGCGCGCGACCGTCCTCGAGCGGCTGGCCCGTCAGCATCTCGGGGGCGCCCGTTTCGCCGATCCCGCCGCCGCTGTCGGCTGGTTCGGTGCGGTGCAGTCGCAGGACTTCGCGGGCAGCGCGTGGGGCGTCGCGCAGCGCTGCGCCGCGCTGGACGAGGCCGGGTTCCGGGCCGCATTCGACGCCGGCGCTCTGGTGCGTACGCACGTGCTGCGCCCTACCTGGCACCTGGTCGCGCCCGCCGACCTGCGCTGGATGCAGGCGCTCACCGCACGCCGGGTGCACGCGCTGAATGCCCCGTACTACAAGCAGAGCGGGCTCGACCCGGCCACCCTCACCCGCAGCGCCGAGCTGATCACCACGGCTCTTGCGGGAGGCCATCAGCTGACGCGCGCAGAAGTCGGCTCGACGCTGGCGGCCGGGGGAGTCCAGGCCGCGGGTCAGCGGCTCGGGCTGATCATGATGTGGTGCGAGCTCGAGGCGGTCGTGTGCAGCGGCGCGATGCGCGGCCGGCAGCACACGTACGCGCTGGTCGACGAGCGCATCCCGCCCGCCGCCGGCGTCGAACCCGATGAGGCGCTCGGCGAGCTGGCCCGTCGCTACCTCGCCAGCCACGGTCCGGCCGGCGCGGGCGACTTGGCGTGGTGGTCGGGGCTGACCAAGGCCGAAGCTGTCCGGGGCATCGACATCGCCGGCGAGCTTCCTCGGCCGCCGGTCGCGTCACGCCCGGGCCCGGCGGTGCATCTGCTGCCGAACTTCGACGAGTATGTCGTCGCCTACCAGGACCGGTCGGCCCTGTTTTCCAGCGACGCGATGGCCCGTGAGCTCGCCGGTATGAACATCCTTGCGGCTGCCCCGGTCATGCATCGCGGACGCGTTGCCGGAGGCTGGAAGCGCGCGATCGAAGGCAGCCGGGTGCGCCTCACCGTGAGCCTGCGCGTGGCGCTCAGCGCGACCGCCCAGCGCGCGCTCGAGACCGCTGCCCGCCGCTACGGCCGTTTCCTGGGCAAGCCGGTGGACTTCGAGTCGGGCAGGATCAAGCCGTGAGCGCACTGCACATCCGGGGCACGGCCCTGCCCGAGGGACGCCACGTCGAGCTGTGGCTGCACGACGGCCGCCTCACCTACGACGATCCTGGCGTCCCGGCTGAGACGGTCGCCGAGGGCTGGATCCTGCCCGGGATGGTCGACGCGCACTGCCACATCGGCCTCGACGCGGGCGGTGCGATCGACCGGGAGACCCAGGAGCGGCAGGCGATCGCCGAGCGCGACGCGGGAGTGCTGCTGGCCCGTGACTGCGGGGTCCCGTCCGATACCCGCTGGATCGACGAGCGCGCCGACCTCCCGCACATCATCCGGGCGGGGCGCCACGTCGCGGCGCCCAAGCGCTACATCCGCAATTTCGGGGTCGAGGTGCAACCGGAATTGCTCGTCGAGACCGTCGTCGAGCAGGCTTCGCGTGGCGATGGCTGGGTGAAGATCGTCGGCGACTGGATCGATCGCGAGGTCGGCGATCTGCAGCCGTGCTGGCCTACCGACGTGCTCACGAGTGCGGTCGCGGCGGCACATCAGGCGGGCGTACGCGTGACCACTCACGTCTTCGGCGAGGAGGGCGTGGCGCAAGCCGCGGAAGTCGGGATGGACTGCATCGAGCACGCCACCGGACTGTCCGGCGAGCTCGTCGGGGTGCTGGCGGAGCGCCAGATCGCGATCGTCCCGACGCTCATCAACATCGCCAACTTCCCCACGATCGCGGCGCAGGCCGACCGATTCCCGCGCTACGCCGAGCACATGCGCCGGCTGCACCGCGGTGTGGAATCGATGGTGGCGACGGCGCACGAGGCCGGCATCCCGATCTATGCGGGTACGGATGCCGGGGGCGCATTGGAACACGGTCGTATCGCCGATGAGATCCTGGCGCTGATCGCCGCTGGTATGCCGGCGGGCGACGCGATCGGGGCAGCGAGCTGGCGGGCGCGGGCCTGGCTCGGCGCCGGTGACCCGCTGGCCGAAGGCACCCCCGCCGACCTGGTCGACCTCGTCGTCTTCGACGCCGACCCGCGGGCGCAGCCGGCGGTGCTCGCGCATCCGCGCCGCGTCATCCTGCGTGGGATCGCGGTCACGTAGTCGTCGAGTAGCGGTCGAGTAGCGGTCGAGTAGCGGTCGCATTGGTCCCCGTCGTTCACGTAGTGGGCCCATTGATTGACGCAACTATCTGTAGCTCGGGGCGACTCCTCGCGTGGTTTGTCCCGGCAGACGGCAAATTGCCAGGAATTGCCACGGCGCATCATCAATTTCGCTGGAACCGTGTTCCAACTCGGCGTCCACGACGGAATGGCGATGCGCAGGCGCGCGCCGTTGCGGATACGCACGGGTAGCTTGTCTGAAAGCCGCGCTAATGCCCGAGTTCACCGAGAAATCATTTGACAACTCGGGCAAGCACCGCTCTGACCCGGTGTGTCAGGGTTGTGCAGCTTCTGCGCCCGGTCCCGGATGACGGCGACGCATCGGTGCAGGGAGGTCCGGCGGGCGGATTCCTCGACCGTTTCACGGCGTGATTCAGGTAGTGATGTCGAGCATTCTGGGAAATTCGAGGAGCGGCTGCCCGGCGCATTCCTGGCGCGGCTCCGAGTCATCTATTCGACCCCAGCGAGTCGGTGTTTTAATGCTTTCGGCCGGCAACCATTCCCGAGGAATTTACCGTCATTCTCGTGGGCGATTCCCCACGGCGAGGAACGCCGACGGTCGGCCTGCCTGGCTGCGCGTGGTTGGCGCTAGAGCGTATCTGCGCAGGTCAAGGGCTTCTGTGGGTCGCCACAAGCCCCTGGCCGGGCCAACGGGCCGTGCTGACCATGAGTCTGTTACGCCGCCATGAAGGCTCGGACACGGATTGATAACTATTGGCCGCACCCCATTGGGGCCCGGTCCGGAAAAATTTATGTTTGCCGCCCGGCGCATTGGCGAAGAACACTTGCTAACGTTCCCGCTGGCATTCTCCGCAGGAGCAGAAGGTGCCCGGTCCGTCTGCACAGCAGAGCCGTCCAGGTGAAGGAAGTTGCGAATGAATGTGTCACGTCGGGTGCCACGGCGATCGTGGGCACTGGGCTGCATGGCCCTGGCGGGCTCGGTAGCCCTTGCCGCCTGCGGCAGCTCCAGCGGGGGCGGCGGCAGCACCAACCCCGGAGGAACCACGAGCGGCAAGGCGGGCGGCACCCTCAAGGTGCTCACCGGCACGGCCCCTGACAGCCTCGACCCGGGCTTCGGTTACACGACCCAGGCGATCGAGGCCGACAACATGGTCTACACGCCGCTGCTGACGTACGCGTTCAAGGAAGGCACCGCCGGCACCGTCCTGCAGCCGGGCCTGGCCAGCGCGCTGCCGACGGTCTCCGCCGACCACCTCACGTACACCGTGAAACTGCGCTCGGGCATCACCTACTCCGACGGCACTGCCGTGAAGGCCTCGGACTTCACCCACGCCATCGAGCGGTCCATCAAGATCAGCTGGGGTGGCAAGTCGTTCTTCACCGGCTACATCGCCGGCGCGTCCGCCTATGACGCCGGCAAGGCCACGTCGATCAGCGGCATCACCACCGACGACGCCACCGGCACCATCACCATCAAGCTGACCCAGGCCTACGGCGCCTTCGACAACCTGCTGGCGTTCCCGGCAAGTGCGCCGATCCCGTCGTCCACGCCGATGAAGGTGCTCTCGAACACCCCGCCGGTCGGGGTCGGGCCGTACAAGTTCAGCAAGGTCGTCCCCAACGCGTCGTACACGCTGGTGAAGAACGCCTCGTTCGCCGGTTTCAAGATCCCGGACATCCCGACCGGCTACGCCGACACGGTCCAGGTCACGGTCAACAGCAACACCCAGACCGAGGCGCAGCAGGTGCTGGACAACAGCGCTGACGTCTTCGATCCAGGCGACACGATCCCCGCGAGCCTGCTCAGTCAGGTTCAGGGCCAGACCAGTCGCTACTCGAAGGAGCCGCTGGCCTCGACCTACTACTTCTTCATGAACACCAAGGCGGCGCCGTTCGACAAGCTGCCGGTTCGCCAGGCAGTCGACATGGCGATCGACCGGACCGCGCTCGCGCGGCTGTCCAGCGGTTCGCTGACGCCGGGCTGCTACTTCCTGCCTCCGCCCATCACCGGCCACGTCAACGGTGACTGCACCTTCGGGCCCGCCAACACGGTTCCCTCGTCCGACACCATCGCCAAGGCGAAGAAGATGATCTCCGACGCCGGCGACGCCGGCATGAAGGTCACGGTGTGGAGCGAGACCCGCAGCCCGCGCCAGGAGTACTGCGCCTACCTGACCGACCTGCTCAACAAGCTGGGCTTCAAGGCCTCGCTGAAGGTCATCCAGGACTCGGTGTACTTCCAGACGATCGGTAACCAGAGCCTGTACCCGCAGATCGGCTTCGCCGACTGGAGCCAGGACTTCCCGAACCCGTCGGACTTCTACCTGCTGCTGTCCAAGGCCGGCATCCAGGCGGTCAACAGTGAGAACTTCGGCAACGTGAACGACCCGAAGATCGAGAGCCAGCTGGCGACACTGGAGCAGGTCCCGGCAGCGCAGCTGTCGTCGTCCACCAGCGGTTGGCAGGCGGTCGACAAGTACGTCGCCTCCCAGTCGTACGTAGCGGTCTACGGCTACGAGACGGCACCGAAGTTCACCTCGACGCGAGTCAACTTCGACTCCGCGGTCTTCAACCCGGTGAACTACCTGGAGTTCTCGACCGTGTCCCTCAAGTAGGGCAGGGGTATGGCAGATGTGGCGGTGGTGCCTGCCGAAGCGGCAGGCACCACTAGCTCCACCACCGAGACGGGGCCGCTGGGGATCGCTCTCCGGCGGCTTCGTCGTAACAAGCTGGCGATCACTTTCGGTAGCCTCTTCCTGCTGATCGTGATCGCCTGCGCGCTGGCGCCGGTCTACTCGGACTACATCGCGCACACCGGCCCGAACTCCCAGCACATCAGCGAAGTCATCAAGGTCGGCGGCAAGTCCAAGAACGTCGTCAGCCTGACCGGTGTACCGATCGGCCCCACCTGGCACTCGAAGTTCCTGCTGGGCGCCGACCCGAGCGGCCGCGACGTCGCGGTGCGCGTCCTCTACGGTGGCCGCAATTCGCTCGAGATCGGCCTGCTTGCCACGGTCATCACGATGATCGGTGCCGTGCTCCTCGGTGTCGCCGCCGGATTTTTCCGCGGCTGGACCGACACGATCATCTCGCGGCTGCTGGATCTGATCTGGGCCTACCCGGCCCTGCTGCTGGGCGTCGCGCTCGGTGTGAGCCTGGCTGTCGGAGGTCTCGGCATCGGGCCACTGCACATCCAATCCGGCTCCAACGTGCTCCCGGCGCTCGTCATCGGGGTGGTCTACATCCCTTACGTGGCAAGGCCATTGCGCGGTGAGGTGCTCACCTTGCGCGAGCGCGAATTCGTCGACGCGGCACGCACCCTCGGGTATGGACGGGTGCGCATCATCGTCAGCGAGATCCTGCCCAACCTGTTCTCCACGATGATCGTTTTCTTCGCGCTGCAGCTTGCGCAGTCGATCGTGCTCGAGGCCAGCCTGTCCTTCCTCGGCGCCGGCGTGCAGCCGCCGACCCCGTCGTGGGGAACCATGCTTGCCGACGGGATCGATCAGGTGACGAGCGCCCCGCACCTCACCCTCGTGCCCGGCGTCATGCTGGTGCTTGCGGTGCTGTCGGTGAACATCTTCGGTGACGGGCTACGGCAGGCTTTCGACCCGCGCGCACGCATCCGAACGGAGCACTGACCGTGGGACTCGCAGCTTTCATCGGCCGTCGCATGGCGTCGGCCGTGGTCGTGCTGTTCTTGGTGAGCGTGCTGACCTTCTTCATCTTCGTCGCGATCCCCAACGGTGACCCGGCGCTGCGGCTGGCCGGTCGCACGGCTACGGCGGCCGACATCGCATCAGTGCGTCACGCGTTCGGCTTCGACCGGCCGATCTGGGTGCAGTACTGGAAGATCATGCAACAGATCTTCAACGGCTCGATCCAGAGCTACTCCCAGCACGTGACGGTCTTCTCGCAGATCAAGCGAGGCCTGCCCGCCACGCTCTCGCTCTCGATCGGCGCGGCCATCATCTGGATGGTTCTCGGCATCATCTTCGGAGTGATCGGCGCGCTGCGGGCCGGCAAGGCCGCTGACGTCACGATCACCACCGTCAGCTTCATCGGGATCTCGGCGCCCACGTTCGTCGTCGGCGCGCTGCTGCTCTACTTCCTGACCTTCAAATCCCACGTGTTCCCGGCCGGCGGGTACACGCCGCTCACCAGCGATCCGTATCAATGGTTCCTGCATCTGGTGCTGCCGTGGTTCACGCTGGCGATCCTGTACATCGGCGTTTACGCGCAAGTGCTGCGTTCCAGCGTGCTCGAAGCCATGACGACTGACGCCGTGCGCACCGCGCGCGCCAAGGGCCTCTCCGAGCGGCGGGTGCTCCTCAAGCACATCCTGCGGGTCTCGCTGATCCCGATCGTTTCCCTGTGGGGACTGGACTTCGCGGCGGTGATCGGCGGTGCGACGCTCGTCGTCGAAGTCGTCTTCAACCTCAACGGGATCGGCCAGTATGCGGCTCAATCGGTGCGATCACTCGACGTTCCACCGGTGCTCGTCGTGACACTGCTCGGCGCCTTCTTCGTCATCCTCATGAATGCGATCGTCGACATCTTGTACGCCGTACTCGATCCACGGATCCGGGTGGGATCGGCATGAGCATGCCTGCCGAGACTCTCCTCGAGGTCTCGAATCTTCGCGTCGGGTTCCAGACCGAAGCCGGTCTCATCCAAGCGGTCGACGACGTGACGTTCTCGCTGCGACGCGGGGAAGTCCTTTCCATCGTGGGCGAATCGGGGTCGGGCAAGTCCGTCAGCGCCATGACCCTCATGGGGCTCACCCGCTCGCCCAACGCGACGATCTCCGGTCGGGCCGTGCTTGCCGACGGCACGGATCTGCTGACGGCCGACGACGAGCACATGCGTCGCGTGCGCGGTGCACGTATCGCCATGATCTTCCAGGATCCGATGAGCGCGCTCACCGCCGTCTACCGGGTCGGTGACCAGATCGCCGAGCAGATCCTCGCGCACGAGAAGGTGAGCAAGTCCGCCGCCCGCGCCCGCGCTGTCGACCTGCTCGGCCGGGTCGGGATCCCCCGCCCTGCGGAGCGGGCGCGTTCCTACCCGCACGAGTTCTCCGGTGGAATGCGGCAGCGCGTGATGATTGCCATGGCGCTGTCCTGCTCGCCCGAGATCCTCATAGCCGACGAGCCGACGACCGCGCTGGACGTGACGATCCAGGCTCAGATCCTCGAGGAGATCGAGGATCTGCGGGCCGAGACCGGGGTCGGCGTCCTGCTCATCACGCACGATCTCGGGGTCGTCGCGGAGGTCGCTGACCGGGTGGTGGTCATGTACGCCGGCCGGGTGGTGGAAGAGGCCCCGCTGCGCCAGCTGTTCAAGGATCCGCTGCATCCCTACACCTGGGGACTGCTCGGTTCGGTGCCACGGGTCGATCTCGATCGTCCCGGCCGGCTGCCGACCATCTCGGGCTCTCCGCCGTCGCTGCTTCGGCTCCCGACCGGGTGTCACTTCATCACGCGTTGCCCGCACCGGATGCCGGTGTGCGAGATCGAGCCTCAGCTGCGCACCATGGAGCTGGACGGCGGCCATCCCGATCGCTGCCATCTGGACCTGGAATCCAAGCGCCGGCTGCGCCTTGTCGACGGTGCCATCGGGCTGCCCCGGCTCCGTGAGGCGACATCATGACCGTGCCGTTGGAGAAGGACGCAGCACCGGCGCAGACGGCGACCCCGCTGCTGGAGATCGACCATCTGAGCGTGCATTTCCCCGTACGGCTGGGTGCTTTCGGGCGCTCCAAGGAGTACGTGCGCGCCGTCGATGACGTCACCCTGACGCTCGATGCCGGCGAGACGCTCGGTCTGGTGGGGGAGTCGGGCTGCGGCAAGACGACCCTCGCCCGCACCATCGTCCGCCTCAACAACCCGACCCACGGCAGCATCCGCTTTCGCGGCAACGACGTGACCCGCAGCCGTAACAACGCTCTGCGCCCGTTCCGCCGTGAGGTCCAGATGGTCTTCCAGGACCCGCAGGCCTCGCTGAATCCGCGCAAGCGCGTCGTGCAGATCATCAGCGCCGGGCTGCGGCTGCGCGGGGTCGACCGGGCCCACCAGCGGGCGCGGGTCAAGGAACTTCTCGCCCAGGTCGGCCTCGATCCTGACCACGCCCAGCGGTACCCGCACGAGTTCTCCGGCGGTCAGCGCCAGCGCATCGGCATCTCACGGGCGCTGGCCGCTGAGCCGAAGCTCATCATCCTCGACGAACCGGTCTCGGCCCTCGACGTGTCGGTGCAGGCCCAGGTCGTCAACCTGCTCGACGACCTGCAGGACAATCTCGGGCTCTCCTACATCTTCGTGGCCCATGACCTCAGCGTGGTGCGCCACGTCTCCGACCGCATCGCGGTCATGTACCTCGGCAAGATCGTCGAGCTGTCGGCGGCGGAATCGCTGTACGCCCGCCCGCGCCACCCGTACACGGCGAGCCTGCTCGACGCGATCCCGATCCCGGATCCCGATCTCGCGCGCCAGGGCAAGCATCGCATCACCCGCGGCGAACCACCGAGCCCGACGAACCCGCCGCCGGGCTGCCGTTTCAACTCCCGCTGCCCGTTCGCCACCGACATCTGTCATGAGGTCGAGCCGCCGCTCGCCCGCTACCCCGACGGTGACCTCGCGGCCTGCCACCATCCGCTCAACACCAGCGAAAGCGATCGCGCCGGCGCCGTGCGTTCCGATGCGAGCCCCGTCGCGTCTGCTCAGGAGCTGCGCCTCACCCCGACCATCGCCGACGCCGCCGGGTAGCGCGCCCGGCGGGCACCGGCTCGGCGTCACATGGACCCCGCTGACGGTGGCACCGGATTGAGCCCGATGTCATCGAACTCAGGAGCCGTACCTAGCGCGGAGTGAGCACGCAGAACTCGTTGCCATCGGGGTCGGCCATGACCACCCAGCTGACGTCGCCCTGGCCGATGTCAATGTGGGTCGCGCCAAGGGCGATGAGCCGCTCGACCTCTGCCTGCTGATCCCCGTCGCTGGGCGGAGCGAGATCGAAGTGCAGCCGGTTCTTGCCGGTCTTCGGCTTCAGCGGCGGGCCGCCCCAGGTGATCTTCGGACCGCCGTGAGGTGAGCGGATCGCGGTCTCCTGGTCCTGGTCCCAGACCAGCGGCCACTCCAACGCCTTGCTCCAGAAGTACCCGACCTCCTGCGAGCCGTCGCAGGCAAGCGCTCCGAGGAATCCGCAGTCAGCGAGGAAGCTGTTGCCGGCGCCGATCACGCAGAACTCGTTGCCCTCGGGGTCGGCGAGTACGACGTGACCCTCCTCGGGCCGCTGACCGATGTCGATGTGGCGGGCTCCCAGTTCGAGCGCCCTCTCCACGGTCTGCATCTGGTCCGCGGGGGAGGCGCTCGTCAGATCGAAGTGCGACTGGTTCTGCCCGCGCTTGGGTTCATTCGACGGATAGAACTCGACCCGGAACCCGGTGTCATCGCTGGGCAGCAAGGCAATCCCGTCGTCGGGCTCGCCGATCGACTCCCAACCCAGCAAAGCAGCCCAGAACCGGGCAAGCCGAGCCGGATCGTTCGCGTCGAACGAGAGTGCAACGAGTCGAGGGGGCATGGCCTCTTCAACATAGCGGGATCGGCTTCGGTGCCGCCTGGTCCCATGACGCCCGCCCGGTGATACCCGGTGAGGGTGGCAGAGCGCTCGCCGTCTTTCTCCGTCGCTGCCGGCGGCGTACCTTTCCCCCATGCCCCACATGGACGCGACTGAAGAGACGCCCACCTGGCGCGGCGTCAACCATCTCGCCCTGGTCACCCCTGACATGGACGCGACCGTGCGCTTCTGGCACGGCGTGCTCGGGGCCCGGCTCGTCTCGACGATCGGCACCCCGGGCTTCCGGCACTACTTCTTCGAGGTCGGCCCCGGTAACACGATCGCCTTCTTCGAGTACACCGACCAGCCGCTGGACTCCTACGCCAAGCCCGCCGGTGTGCCCTATCCGAAGGCCTCGCAGTTCGATCATCTGTCGCTGAACCTGCCCGACGAGGACGCTCTGCTGCGGCTGCGCGAACGGCTCAAGAGCCACGAGTGCGAGGTCACCGACGTCGTCGATCACGGGTTCATCCGATCCATCTACTTCAGCGATCCTCACGGCATGGCGCTCGAGGCGTCGTGGTGGACGCTCGACGCGACCGGCCGCCCGGCCGACTACGGTGACCGTCGCCTGTTCGCCGATGACAACCCGGTGCCGGCGGTCACTGAGCTGCGCGAGTCCGGTGCCCTCGACCACACGGTCACCACCCACCTCGTTCCCGGCATCATCGAGGACATCTACCGCACCAGCGTCTGACCGCGTTGCCACGCACCATCCCGCAGCTGCTGGTCGACGCTGCCGCCCGCACCCCCGATCGTGTCTGGCTGCGCACCGACGACCGGCAGCTGACTTTCGCTGAGACTGCAGGGGAAGTCGGGGGCCGCGCCGCCCGGCTCTCGGCGCTGGGGGTCGGCCATGGCGACCTCGTCATGCTCACGGCGCGCAACACGCCGCCGTACCTGCTCGCGTGGTTCGCCGTCAGCGCCGTGGGGGCGATCGCCGTCTCGGTCAACCCGGCCGGCACCTCGGCCGAACTCGCCGGGCTGATCGCGCAGACCAGCCCCAAGCTGGTCATCACCGACAGCGAGCTGCGTCGCCACTTCGCCGCATCCGAACTTGCTGCTGCACGGGTGCAGTCGGTCATCGACGTGGACGAGCTCGGCGGCGAGCGTGCCGAGGTACCCGTCGATCAGGCGGCTCCGGACGACCTCGCCGTGCTCATCCCGACCTCAGGAACCACCGGGCGCTCCAAGCTCGTGATGCAGACCCACCGCGCGTACACCATGGCGGGCGAGGGCTTTCCGTTCTGGATGGAGCTCGACGAGACCGACCGGCTGATGACGTCGCTGCCGCTCTTCCACGTCAATGCGCCCGCGTATTCGGTGCTCGGTTCGCTCGCGTGCGGCGCGGGCCTGGTGCTGCTGCCCCGCTTTTCCGCGAGCGACTTCATCGACGCAGCCCGGCGCCACGGCGCCACCGAGTTCAACGCGATCGGCGCCATGCTGGAGATCCTGATGCGCCAGCCGGAGCGTGCCGACGACGCCGACAATCCGCTGCGCCGCGTCTACACCGGGCCGGCTCCCGATCGCGAGCGGCATCTGGAGATCGAGGCCCGCTTCGGGTTGCAGATCGTCTGCGGCTACGGAATGTCGGAGAGCCCGTTCGGCACGATCTGGCCCCACGGCACGCGGCTGTACGGGACGCTCGGCACCGTTCGCCAGCATCCGACGCTCGGGGTCGTGAACGAGGGCAAGGTGGTCGACGATGCCGGGAATCCCGTCGCTGCAGGGGAAATCGGCGAGCTGATGATGCGCAACCCCACCGTGACCCCGGGCTACTGGGGGATGCCCGAGGAGACGGCGGAAACCATCACCGGCGACGGCTGGCTGCACACCGGCGATCTGGTCACCGGTGATGTTGAGGGTGTCTACACGTTCGTCTCCCGCAAGAAGGAAGTGCTGCGCCGGCGCGGTGAGAACCTCTCGCCGGCCGAGGTCGAAGACGCGATCGGGTCGCACCCGGCCGTCGTCGAGTGCGCCGTCGTCGGCGTGCCCTCCGACCTTTCGGAGGAGGAGATCAAGGCGTTCGTCGTGCTCGCGGAGGCCGTACCGTTCCCGGAGCTTCGCGAGTGGGCGGCCACCCGGCTGTCACGCTTCAAGGTGCCGCGATACTGGCAACGGATCGACGCGCTGCCCCGAACCCCGACCCAGCGCGTCGCCAAGCACCAATTGCCGGCCGGCCATCCGGAGGGCGAGTTCGACGCCGACGGAACGCATGTCGGGAAACCCGAGAAAGGCTCCATCAGTGGCTGATCCGCTCTATCCGACGTCGATCGGTCATTCCGATGCCGACACGATCACGCTGCTGGGCCGCGACGTCGCGGGCGAGCTCATGGGGCAGATCAGCTTCGGTGAACTCGCCTACTGGCTGGTGGCCGGGCAGCGTCCGACGCCCGGCCAGTTACGGGTCTTCGAAGCCGTGCTGGTGGCGCTCGCTGACCACGGCCTGACCCCGTCGGCCATCGCAGCCCGCCTGACGCTGACCGGAGCGCCCGAGTCGATCCAGGGTGCGCTCGCCGCCGGCCTGCTCGGGGGCGGCTCCCGCTTTCTCGGCGTCACCGAGGATGCCGGGAAATGGCTGGCGGAGGCGCTCGCCGCCCAGGAGGGTGCGTTGCCGATCGATGACGAGGGGTGGGACGAGATCGCGGAGGTGGCCGTGCGCCGCCAGCGCGAAGCCCGCAAACTCCTGCCAGGACTGGGACATCCGGTTCACAAGGTCGGCGATCCGCGCACGCCGGTGATCTATCGGATCGCGGAGGAGAGCGGCACGCTCGGACCACATCTGCAGCTGTTCGCGGCCGTCGGGCGCGTGCATCCGGCGATCCTCGGACGCACGCTCGTCCTGAACGGTGCCGGGGTGTGCGGCGCGGCGCTGGCCGATCTCGGCTTCCCCGTCGACACCCTGCGCGGCCTGGCGCTGCTGGCGCGTACCGCGGGGCTTCTCGGCCACATCGCCGAGGAGCAGCGGCAGCCGATCGGTGACGCGATCTACGCCAACGTCGATCGGGCCGCGGACTACCGGCCGCTGCCATGAGCCGGCGTCTGCTCGCCGGGCTCGCCTGCGGTAGCGCGCTGCTCGTCTCCGCCTGCAGTTCCTCAGGTTCTGGTCACGCGACGCCGGCACCGCCAGCCTCATCGTCATCGCCAGCCGCTTCACCGGCCGCTTCACCAGCCGCGGTCGCTGCCCGTCCCTCTGCCGGCTGCAGCAGTGCGATCATTGCGCCCGGTCAGGTGACGCTCCCATTTGCCGCCGCGGGAGACACCGGCACGTACGTCCGGCATCTGCCGCCGAGCTACACCGGACGGACTCCTCTTCCGCTCGTCCTCGACCTGCACGGCTACAGCGAGACGGCATCGATCCACGTCCTGATCTCAGCGCTGGGCCCGTACGGCGACGCTCACCACTTCATCACCCTGACCCCGCAGGCTTCAGGCCCGGTGCCGCTGTGGAGCACCGACCTCAAGGGCAAGGACGTTGCCTTCCTCGGGGCGCTGCTCGACCGGGCCGAGCAGACGTTGTGCGTCGATGAGGCGCGCATCTTCGTGACCGGCTACTCCAACGGCGCGTTCATGACGTCCGCCATGGCGTGTGCGTTCTCCTCGCGTATCGCAGCGGTTGCGCCCGTCGCCGGTATCCAGGAGATCAGCGGGTGCTCCTTCACGCGTCCGGTACCGGTGGTGGCGTTCCATGGCACCGCCGATCCGTTCGTGCCCTACGACGGCAGCATCGGGAAGGCCGCGCTGAACCTGCCCGCCCCGGACGGCTCCGGCAAGACCCTGGGCCAGCTCGGCGGGGCGGCGCTGAAGAAGGGCCCGTCGATTCCCGACGCGACGACGGCCTGGGCGAAGCGCAATGGATGCAGCACGACGCCCACAGACAAGACGATCGCGAGCGATGTCACGCTGATCAGTTACGCCTGCCCGGCCGATGCGACCGTCGAGCTCTACCGGGTCACCGGCGGCGGGCACGCCTGGCCCGGCAGCAAGGTCGATGGCACCCTGACGAAGATCGTCGGGCGGGTCACGTTCTCCATCAACGCCGACGACATCATGTGGGCCTTCTTCCAGGCCCATCCGCTCGCCGCCTCCTGAGAGTCGTGCTGCTCAATCCACCCAGAGGTCCTCGAAGATCCCGCGCGCCTCGATCAGCTTGTCGATGTCGGCGTCGTCATAGCCGTATTCGTGCATGAGCTCGCGGGTGTGCTGGCCGCAGATCGGCGGCGGCGCCCAGACCCGGCTCGGGGTGTCCGAGAAGTTCATGGTGGTGCCGAAGTTCTCGAACCAGCCGAGCTTGGGATGTTGATGGCGCACGACGAGATCCTTCGCCCACATCTGCGGGTCGTCGAAGACGTGCAGCGGGAATTCGTCGTCGCAGATCTCCACCGGAACCCCAGCAGTATCAAGGGTTTCGAAAGCCTCCCGCGCGCTGCGTCCGGCGAACCACGACTCGAGTGAGTCCACCGCCGCGACCTCTCCGAGCGCGCTCCGGTGCTCGTCGGTGATGGCCGCCAGGCACACCCAGCCGTCGTTGGTCTCATAGAGCCGGTAGTAGGGGCTCAGACCGAGCTGCATGGCGTCGAGGCGCGGCTTGGGCAGGCTCGTGCCGTCGGGCTTCACCGCGGTCATCGAGGCGACAAGCAGTCCGGCGTTGAGGATGGACGTGTCGACGGTCTGCGCTTCGCCCGTGCGCCGGCGGTGATACAGCGCCTGGATGACGCCGATCGCGGAGAAGAAACCGTTGCCGGTGTCACCCAGCGAGGTGAGGCTCCAGAACGGAACGCCACCGTCGTTGCATCCACCGTCTTCGTGCGTCACACCGGCGAGTGAGCAACCCGTCTGGTCGTTGCCGGGGGAGTCCGAGCGCGGTCCGCGGTCGAAGCCGCGGGTGTGGCAGTAGATGACGTCGGGGTTCACCGCGCGCAGCGATTCCTCGTCGCACTTGAGGCGCCGCATGGCATCGCGCCGCATGTTCGAGTGCACGACGTCGGCCTTGGCGAGCAGGGTGTGGAAGACCTCGAGGCCCTCGGGGGTCTTCAGGTCGATGCCGATGCTGCGCTTGTTGCGGTTGGCCCCGTAGGCGATGTGCGACGCGTGCCACCACGGGTCACGCCAGGTGTTGACCTTGATGACGTCGGCGCCGAGATCAGCCAGGACCTGCGCGCCGAACGGCCCGGCGACGGCAAATCCCAGGTCCAGCACGGTGATTCCGGCCAGCGGCCCGACCATCTTCGGCGGGTCGGCCACGGCAGGCAGCGACACTGTGGACGGCGCCTGCGCGCGGACCTGCGCAGTGTGTGCGCCGACAACCGGCACCGGCCCCTGCACGCGCCCCGGCGTGGCGCTGAGCCCGTAGAGGATTCCCGCCTGGCGCAACGATCCGTGCTCGGGATGCTCGACGTCGAGCACCGCGCCTTCGGCTTCCAGCGCCGGGTCATGCAGCGCCTCTTCCGGTGTGCGCACCGGCTGCAACGGCACGCCTGCTTGCCGCGCGACCTCCACCCATTGATCGCTCGGGAAACGCGCGAACGCCTCCGCCATCAACGGGTGGTAGTACGCCAGCACCGCAATGTTCTCCGGGTCCTGCGGGATGCGGGCGGGATCGTCGCGTACCCGCGCGACATCGCCGCGGAACTCCAGGGTGTCGCCCTCGGCGCTGGCCAGCACGAAAGCCGGGTTGGGCACCCACTGCTGCACCCAGCGCCCGTCCGAGCAGCGGAACATGCCTTTGGTGGCGCGCTGGTCGTAGACCCACGACCGCAGCCCGGTCGCGTCAGGGTGTTCCATCCGCTGCCACTTCGACGCGGTGGAGGAGAAAGCGGCTTGCAGCAGGGAGGTTTCGACGTGCTGGCCGCGCCCGGTGAGCAGCCGGGCGTAGAGCGCGGCGTTGATGGCGGTGGTCGCCATGAACGCCGTCGACATGCTCAGCCACGGCGTGTACGTGAAGATCGGGCCACTGCGCGGCGAACCCGGCGGCATGCCTTCGGGAATCTCGAGGTCCTCCAGGTAGGGCGGCTCGCCGTGCATGCGCGGGATCGCGCCGCCGAGATGGCCGCGCTGCTCGTGCAGGATGCCGAGGCGGGCGGCGACGAGCGCGTCATAGCCGGGCCGGTCGCGATGGCCCTCATGTGGTCCGTACGCGGTGATCGAGCAGTGCACCAGGGCCGCGTTGCGCGCCGAGAGCGTCTCGAAGTCGATGCCGAGCCGTGCGGTCGTACCTGGCGAGAAGCTCTCCAGTACGACGTCGGCGGAATCGACGAGCGCCAGGAACGCCTCACGGTCGTCAGCCGACTTCAGGTCGAGGACGGCGCTGCGCCGCCCGCGCAGCCACACGTCATAGCCCGGATTGCCGCGCATCGGGTCGCCGCCGGGCGGTTCGACCTTGATGACGTCAGCGCCGTGGTCGGACAGCAACATGCCGGCGATGGGTCCGGCCACGCCGGATGAAAGGTCGAGCACGCGGACGCCTTCGAGCACGCTGGCCATGAACAGCTCCTCTCGAGTCAGGGTCAGGGTCGGATCAGGATCGCGCCGGTACGGCTGGCGGTGACGAGGATCGTGCGGGCATCGGGGATCTGGTTGACGGCAGTGCCGCGCAACTGTTGCACGGCCTCCAGGACGAGGTTCAGGCCGTGGATGTAGCCCTCGCCGATCAGACCGCCGTTGGTGTTGGTCGGCAGTGAACCATCCGGACCGAGCGCGCCGCCCGCGACAAAATCCTTCGCCTCGCCGCGGCCGCAAAAGCCCAGTGCTTCCAGCTGCATCAGCAGGATGGGGGAGAAGGCGTCGTAGATCATCGCGACGTCGACGTCATCGCGGCGAAAGCCCGTGCGGTCGAAGAGCCGGCGCGCCAAGGCGACGGAACCGTCCATCACCGAAAGGTCCGGACGGTAGTGGTCGGAGGCGATCTCGGCCTCGAAGAGCCCGGCTCCCGAGGCGGCTCCGATGACGACCGGCTGCTGCGGGAAGTCCGCGGCGCGGTCGGCCCGGGTGATGACCAGCGCGACCGACCCGTCCGTCTCCTGGCAGCAGTCGAGCAGATGCATCGACGGTTCGGCGATCCAGCGTGACGCCTGGTGGTCCTCGAGCGTCATCGGCCGCTTGTAGCCCCACGCCGCGGGGTTCTCGGCGGCGTACGCCCGCAGCTGCACCACCGCGCGTCCGAAATCCTCGCTGCTGACGCCGAACTCGTGCATGTAGCGCGTGGCGTTGAGCGCCATCCACGACGCGGGGGTGAGCACGCCGTGCGGCATCGCCCACTGCATCGACGTGGTGCCCGAGTGCGCGGAGGTCGGGCTCGGCGCGGTCTTGGCCCCGCCGAAGCGGGTCGCCCCCGAACGAGCGCGTATCGCCCGATACGCGACGACGACCTCAGCTGCTCCCGAGGCCACCGCACTCGCGGCGTGCATCAGCGTCCCGATGGAACCGCCGCCGCCATAAGGGATTCGCGAGGAGAAGCCGATCTCCTGGATGCCCACCGACCGCACCAGCTCGGTCTCCTCGACCGGGTCGATCGTGTAGCTGACGAGCCCGTCGACGTCGGCGGGGGTCAGGCCGGCGTCCTTCAGCGCGGCGACGATCGCCTCGCACGCGAGCTGCAATTCGGTGCGCCCGGCGTGCCGCGAGAACTCGGTGTACCCGACGCCCACGATCGCGGCGTTCAGCGAGGTCGCCATCAGGCGCTCGCCGCCGGCCGTTCATCAGAAGGGTGGAACACCGGGACGGCCATGCCGCCCGTCGTCGGTGCGAAGCCGGCTTCGAGCGCCATCCCGATCCTGATCTCGCCTGCTTCCACGCCCTCGAGCTCTGACAGCAGCCGGACGCCTTCCTCGAGGTCCACCAGCGCGGCCATCACCGGGTAATCGAACGCCGGATTCTGCGGGTGGTGCAAGAGCGCGTAGCTGTAGAGCGTGCCGCGGCCGGAGAGCGTCACGAGCTCGATGGCGAGCGACTGGCAGTGCGGGCACATCGGGCGCGGGGGATGGCGCATGATCCCGCAATCGCCACAACGCTGGGCGAGCAGCTTGCCCTCGGCGGCCGCTTCCCAGTAGAACGCGTTGTCATCGGTGACGATCGGGGCCGGTCGGCGCACGGCTGCGTCTGCTTGCACCGGCTAACCATAGTACTTAGTATGACTTCAACGGAAGAGGCGCGACGAAAGGCATCCCCGATGACCCGCTTGATCTCAGCCGATTCGCACGTAGCCGTCAGCCTCGACAAGATTCGCGAGCGCGTCCCGAGCACTCTCCATGAGGCTTTCGACGGCGCGATAGCCGAGCAGGCCCGCATCGATGAGGAGATGCGCGGGGGCCGCAAGCTCTCCCTCGGCGACTTCGACCTCGACGCCTTCAAGGACCCCGGCTACCACGATCCGGTCGCGCGCCTCGCGGCCATGGACCGCGATGGCGTCGACGCCGAGGTGCTCTACTCCGAGGTCAGCGCCTTCCGCGCCTTCGGACTCGTGAAGGGTGACTGGCGGCCGATCAGCCGGGCCTTCACCGACTACCTCAGCGAGTTCGCCGCCCACGACCCGAAGCGTCTCGTGCTCTCCTATCAGGTGCCGATCATCGACGTCGACTACGCCGTGAAGGAGGTCGAGCGGCTCGCCGCGCTGGGCGCCCGTTCCGTACACCTGCCCAACTGGCCGAGCGAATTCGGCCTGCCCGACTACCACGACGAGCGCTACGACCCGCTGTGGGGCGTGCTGTCGGAGACCGGCATCTCGATCAGCCACCACCTCGGCAACCGCGCCTCGCTCTACGACGTCTTCCAGCGCGACCCCACGCCGCAGGCCGGCATCTTCACCTCGCTGCCCTCGCTCGCGCTCGCCGAGGTCGTCGCCTGGTGGATCCTCACCGGCACGCTCGAACGGTTCCCGAAGCTGAAGATCGTCTTCGTCGAGCCGAGCCTGTACTGGATCCCCGGCTTCCTCGCCGGCCTCGACCGCAAAGCCGAGCGCGGCTACCACTTCCCGGGAGTGAAGCTGCGCCCGAGCGAGTACTTCCACCGCAACATGGCCGCCACCTTCATGGACGACGAGGTCGGGCTCAGCCAGCGCCATCTCGTCGGCATCGAAAACATCCTGTGGTCCACGGACTTTCCGCATCCCGCCACCACCTGGCCGAATTCCCGGGAGATCGTCGACCGCCAGTTCGCCGGCATCCCCGATGCCGAGCGCGAGCTCATCACCGCCGGCAATTCCGCCCGGATCTACGGCCTTTGATGGCAGTACGGCGCACCGAGACGAGCGCGGCAGGTCTGGCGGCGACCGTCATCGAACCGGACGGCCCGCGTAACGGAAAGGTGCTCTACTGCTTGCCCGGCGGCGGGATGTCGCGGCGCTACTTCGACCTCGACGCACCGGGCTACAGCATGGCCGAACACCTTGCAGAGCAAGGGTTTGTGGTCGCGACGATCGACCATCCGGGCGTCGGTGACAGCCCACCGCCCGAGGATGCCTGGACGCTCATGCCCAATGTCGTTGCGGATGCCGATGCTGCGGCGGTCTTCGAGCTCGATCGCAAGCTCGGCGGGATACCCATCGGCGTCGGGCATTCCATGGGCGGCATGCTGACGGTCACGGTGCAGGCGCGCCAGCGTCCGTACGCCGGCCTCGGGCTGCTCGGTTACGCGCACAGCGACCACTACGAGCTCACCGCACTCGCCGGCCACCTCTCCGAGGAAGAACGCGCCATCGTCGGCGATCAGGATGCGATCGCCGCTCGCCTCGTCGACCTCGCGAAAGCGCGTTTCGGCAGGCCGTTGCCCAAGGGCAGCACGGCGCGCTCGGACTTCCTGCTCGCCGGGATGGCCGTGCCGGAAGAGGCGCTGGCGGCGATGGACAAGTGCGCGTCGCACCTCATCGCGATCTGCGGCCTCGGCTCGATGCTCAAATGCACCGCACCCGACGTGAAGCTCATCGACGTCCCGGTCTTCGTCGGCTACGGCGAACGCGACATCACCGGCAACGCCCGGGCCACCGGCGACGCGCTCGCCAGCTGCCCCGACATCTCACTGTTCGAGCTGCCCGGCTCGGGTCACAACCACAACGTGGCGCCCAACCGCACCGACCTCTGGGACCGCCTCGGCGTCTGGGCGAGCACGGTCGTGCGCGAGAGGCCCTAGCCGATCCGGATGCCCTGCCGCGCTGCCTCCGCCCCGATCGCGGCGGCGACTCCTTCGATGAGCAGCCGGCGCGGCACCGCGTCATCGGCGATGTCGGCGATGTGCGCGGAGATGATGCCGCCCTGCAAATATCCGCGCAGGGTGAGGAACGCGTAGCGCACCAGGTCGGTGTCGCGTGCCGCCTCCCCGAGCGCGCCCTCGAAGAGCGGCACCCATGCCCGGGTGAGTTTCTCGCCGTGCGCCGCGACCGCCCGCCGGGTCTCCGCCGATGTCTTCGGGTTGTGGCTGAGGTCGAGCAGGATCTGCAGCTGCACCAGATGGTCGGGAGCGCCGTAGTGCGCGGCGAGCACGTCGAACACCCGGGTGAGCCGCTCCTGCAAGGACGTTCCGGAGACGTCGGCGCTCGCCATGTGCGCTTCCATCGCGGCCCAGCGGTCGTTCAGCACCGCCAGCAGCAGCCCTTCGCGCGTGCCGAACTGGTGCTGGATGACGCCCCAGGTGACCCCGGCCCGGCGGGCGATCTCGTTGGAGCTCGCCTGGTAATACCCGAGCTGCAGGATGCACTCGCTGGCGGCGTCCAGGACGCGCTTGGCCGTCAGCTCGCCGTCGGTACGGCGACGCCGGCTGACGGTCTCACTGGGCTCGAGCATCGCCCGTGAGCGTACTGATCCACCTGACCGGGCCGTTGGCCGCTGGGTTTACTCGACGGTGCGGGCGAGGATCCCGAGCGTGGCACGCAGGGCGGCTTCGGGGATGACCGGGAAGATGCCGGCGCCGCGGTAGGGCTCGGCGATCTCGCTCCAGTCGTAGTACGACGTGACGAGGGTGCCGATCTCGCTGGGTTCGAGGCGGTAGCCGTAGAGGTGGCGCAGGGGCGGGTCGATGGCGCCGGAGATGGTCCACTCGATGAGAGCATCGGGCTCGAACTTGGTGATGATGACGGTGACGTCGTACTTGCCCATGGGGTAGTCGTTGAGCGATTCGCGGTCCATGTGGACGACGAACTCGTCGCCGGCCGCCTTCACCCGCTCACCCTCGGCCGACTGCAGCATCCCCGAGCTGTCGATCGTGACGTGACCGCGCGGATCGCTCAACACCGCGAACACTGCCGAGGGGCTGGCCGCTATCTGGCGGGCTACTTCGAAGCGCTCCTCGCTCACTCGAACACCACGACTCCCCTGATGTTCTTGCCATCACGCATGTCCTGATACCCCTGGTTCAGCTCGTCGAGTGAGTAGGTGCGGGTGACCATGCCGTCGAGGTCGAGCTGCCCGCCGCGGTAGAGGCGGGCGAGCTGCGGGATGTCGAGGCGCGGGTTGGCGGACCCGAAGATGGAACCGATGAGCTGCTTCTCCCAGAGCGTGAGCTCGAAGAAGTTGGCCGTCACCTCCATCTCGGTCCACGGGTGGATGTTGGTGATGACGACCTTGCCGCGCTTGGCGGCCAGGCTCAGCAGCCCGGCGACCTCGGAGCCGTGACCGACGCTCGTCGTGGAGATCACCTGGTTGCACATGCGCCCGGCGGTCGCCTCCCGGATCAGCTCGACGGCCTCGGCGACACTGGCCGCGGTGTGGGTGGCGCCGAACCCCTTGGCGCTGTCGCGCTTGAAGGCGACGGGATCGATGGCGAAGATCTTCTCCGCACCGGCGAGCCGCGCCCCCTGCACAGCGCTGGAGCCGAGGCCCCCGACACCGACGACCGCGACGGCGTCGCCCGGGCCGACCTGGCCGGCGTAGACGGCCGAGCCCCAGCCGGTGGTGACCCCGCAGCCGAGCAGGCAGGCCTTGTCGAGCGGGATGTCGGCGTCGATCTTGACCGCCGAGGCGACGTTGACCACCGTGTGCTCGGCGAACGTGCCGAGCAGGCACATGGTGTGGATGTCCTGGCCGTTCAGGTGATGCCGTGCGGTGCCGTCGGAGATCTGGAAGCCGCCGAGGTACGCGCCGAGGTCACACAGGTTCTGCTGGCCGGCCGCACACGAGGGGCAGCGCCCGCAGCTCGGCAGGAAGCTGAACACCACGTGGTCGCCGACAGCCAGCTCGGTGACGCCCGGACCGACGGCCTCGACCCGCCCGGCGCCCTCGTGGCCGCCGATGATCGGGAAGCCGGTCGGCATGTCGCCGGTGACCGAATGCTCGTCGGAGTGGCACAGGCCCGTCGCCGCCAGCTTGACCAGCACCTCGCCGGCCTTGGGCGGATCGAGCTCGATCGTCTCGATCTTCCAGGGCGTGTTGTTCTCGTAGAGGACGGCGGCGCGAGTCTGCATCTGGTCAGGCTACCGGGGCCGCCTCGTCCACCAGCGAGTCGGTGATCGCGAGCAGGCCGGCGCAGGCGAGGCGTACCCCGTTCTCGATCTTGCGGTACGCGTCTTCGGGCGAATCACGACCGGCGCGCCAGGTGATGATCGCGTTCAGCCACACCGAGCCGATGACGAAGCTGATCGTCTCGAACACGTCCTGATCAGGCTCCGGCCCGAGAAACAGGCGCAGCACCCGATTCGTCCGGACCGACATGGCATGCATCGCTTCGCTGGCATACGGGTCGCGCGAACCGGCGACGTAGACCATCAGATCGGCGTAGCTCGGGTAACGGTGGAAGCCGCGCATCCCGCGGTGCATGAAGTCGACGACGCGATCGACCCGCTGGTCATCGCCGACGTAGCGGCCGGGCTCGGCCAGCATCCGGTCGGTCAGCCGGGCGTGCCATTCGACCAGGGCCGAGGCAAGCAGATGTTCTTTGGAGGCGAAGTAGCGATACGTGGTGCCCAGGGCGACGCCGGAGCGCTCCGCCACCAGCTTCATCTGCACGTTGTCGATGCCGCGCTCGAGCGCCAGCTGCATCACGGCAGCCAGCAACGCGTCACGTCGCTGCAGCTGGCGGTCGGTCATGCTCTCGACCGGCTGGGGAGCGGCCATCACTCGAGCCATCCCCAGAGCGTAACGAGAGGTGGCCCGGGTCACCGCCGGAACGCGCCACACGGCACACTCCGGTGCGTGGCTTTCTTCACGATGCGCTTCGACCTGCGCAACCCGGCGTTCGCCGGCGTCCCGATCGCCGACCGCTACGCCGCGGCGCTCGACATGACCGAGTACGCCGACCGCAACGGCTTCCTGATGGTGATCATCTCCGAGCATCACGGCTCGCCCGACGGCTACCTCCCGAGCGCCCTGCCCTTCGCCGCCGCCGTCGCTGCCCGGACCAAGAATCTGCGCATCCTGGTGGCCGCGCTGGTCTCCTCCTTCCACGACCCGCTGAAGGTCGCCGAGGACGCAGCGGTGATCGACGCGATCTCCGGTGGCCGGCTCGATCTCGTCGTGACGAACGGCTACGTGCAGAGCGAGTTCGACATGTTCGGGGTGCCGCTGAACAAGCGGGCCGCGCGCACCACCGAGCTGCTGGAGACCCTGCAGAACGCGTTCACCGGCAAGCCGTTCACCTACCGGGGCCGCACGGTCCAGGTGACGCCCGCGCCGGTCAATCCCGGCGGCCCGGCCCTGCAGCTCGGTGGCAGTTCGAAGCCCGCTGCCCAGCGCGCGGCGCGCATGAACGCCGGTTTCATGCCGTCGGGTGAGGAGATCTGGGAGCACTACCGCGCCGAGGTCATCGAGCTCGGACGCGACGACCCCGGCCCGTATCTGGGCGGCGACACCAGCTTCTTCCACGTCGCCGAGGACGTAGAGCGCGGCTGGGAGCAGATCGGCCCGTACGCGATGCACGAGGCGAACGCCTACGGCCAGTGGATGGCCGAGGCCGGCATCGGGGCCGAGGGCGGCTACACGACGTTCGAGAACCTCGACCAGCTGAAGGCGACGGGCCAGTACCGGGTCATCACGCCGCAGGAGCTCATCGATGAGCTGAAGGCGGGCGGCCCGTTCGCCGCCGCGTTGCTGCACCCGATGATGGGCGGCATCCCGCCCGAGATCGCGTGGGAGAGCCTGCGGCTCATCGAAGAGGTCGTCATCCCGGCGGTGAGTTAGCGCCCGGTGCAGTTGCGCCGGAAGCCAGCCTCGCCGTCTGGCACCCGACACGCCGTCGCGCTCGTGCAAAAGGGCGAGCACCGACGCCTTGATCTCGGCGGAACGAGGATGAGAACGGCATACTCGTTTTCAGAACCCCTCCACCCGCCAAACCCCTGAGGTGCCCATGAGCGCAGAGCTGCGCGGTTTCGATGCCGACAACCACTACTACGAGGCGCTCGACGCTTTCACCCGGCACATCGAACCCGCGTTCGCCAAGCGCTGCATGCAGTGGGCGACGATCGACGGCAAGACCCGGCTGCTCGTCGGCGGCAAGATCAGCCGCTTCCTGGCCAACCCGACCTTCCACCAGCTGTCGGCGCCGGGCAGCCTGGAGGACTACTTCCGCGGCAAGAACGAGTCGGGCGCCAGCGTGGTCGAGCTCTTCGGTGAGCTCGAGCCCTGCCGCGCCGAGTATCGCGACCGCGACGCCCGCCTGCGGGTGATGGATGAGCAGCGTCTTGACGGCGCGTTCTTCTTCCCGACCCTCGGCGTCGGCATGGAGCAGTCGCTGAAGAACGACCTGCCGGCCGCAGCCGCCGCGTTCCGCGCGTTCAACCGCTGGATGGACGAGGACTGGGGCTTCCACTACAAGGAGCGCATCTTCGCCGCCCCGTATCTGTCCCTCAGCGACCCGGCCAACGCCGTCAGCGAGCTGCAGTGGGCCCTCGGGCGGGGCGCCCGCGTCATCGTCATGCAGGCCGGGCCGGTGAAGACCGAGGTCGGCTACCGCTCGCCGGCCGACCCGATGTTCGAGCCCTTCTGGGCCGCGCTGGAGGAGTCCGGCATCACCCTCGCCTACCACTCCGGCGACACCGCCTACAGCGAGATCCTGCCGATGTGGGGCGAGGACGCGCAGCTCAACGCCCATGGCAGCACCACGATGCGGGCGCTGATCTCGGCAGTCCCGATCGCTGACACGCATCGCCGCCCTCATTGCCGAAGGTGTCTTGACCCGGCACCCCGCGGCTTCGCGTCGCCACCATCGAGAGCGGCTCGCAGTGGGTGGCTCAGCTGTTCAAGACGCTCGGCAAGCACGCGGGCCAGGCGCCCGGCCGTTACCCGGAGCACCCGCACGACGTCTTCCGGCGCAACGTCTGGGTCGCCCCGTTCTACGAGGACGATCTGGCGAGCCTGAAGGACCAGATCGGCGTCGACCGCATCATGCTGGGCTCCGACTGGCCGCACACCGAAGGACTTGCCGAGCCGCTGGCGTTCGTCAAGGATCTCGAGCGCGACGGCTACACGGAGGCCGAGCAGCAGGCGGTGCTCCACGACAACGCGGCAGCGCTGGTGCAGCCCGCCTGAGGCCGCTGACGCGTCCGGGTGGGACGTCGCGCCTGGGCACCTGCCGGAGGTATATACATTATGGGCTTCGGTAGCCGCAGCGAGAGGGCCGACGTCGCATGCTCGAGTTCAACCCGTACGACTACGAGACGTTTCGCGACCCGTATCCCACCTATCGGCGGCTGCGTGACGAGAGCCCGGTTTACCACAACGAGTCGCTGAAGTTCTGGTCGCTGTCGCGCTTCGCCGACGTGCTCGCGGCCCACAACGACTGGGAGCGTTTCTCCAGCACGGGCGGGGTGACGATCGAGGGCACGGAGAAGGACAGCCCGTTCCTCATCGTGAAGGACCCTCCCGAGCACCGCTGGCACCGCAAGATCATCGGGAAGGTCTTCACCCCGCGCCGGATCATGGAGCTCGAGCCCTACATCCGGCTGCGCTGCGGGCAGCTGCTCGACCGCTTCATCGGTGAGGACGAGTTCGACGTCGCCGAGGCGTTCGCGGTGCAGCTGCCGCTCGACGTCATCAGCGAGCTGCTGAACATCCCACACGAGCTCCGCCATGACATTCATGTCCAGAGCGACCGGGTCTCACAGCGCGGCGACGAGGTGGATCTGGATGAGGTGATCGGCGGCAGCGCGAGCCTATTCGAGCTCTACCTCGGGCTGATCCAGGAGCGTCGCAAGCATCCGATCGACGACATCATCAACATCCTGCTCGAGACCGAGGTCATCGACGACGAGGACGGCACCACCACCCGGCGCATGTCCGACGACGAGGCGGCTTTCCGCTTCCTGGAGCTCGGCTTCGCCGGCCACGAGACCGTCGCCAAAGGCATCCCCAACGGCGCGATCGCGTTCACGAACTTTCCCGGCGAGAAGGCCCGGCTGGCGGCCGATCCGTCACTGTCGGCGGCAGCGGCCGAGGAGATCCTGCGCTTCGACCCGCCGTCGCAATTGCAGGGCCGCACGACGACGACCGACGTGACCCTGCACGGCGTCACGATCCCAGCGGGCGAAAAGGTCATGCTCATCACCGGTTCGGCGACCCGCGACGAGCGCGCCTACCCCGAGCCTGATCGCTTCGACCTGGGCCGTGAGGCCGACCCGTCGACGATGTTCTTCGGCTACGGCATCCACCGCTGCCTCGGCGCCCACCTCGCCCGCCTCGAGATCCGCATCGCGTTCGAGGAGATCCTCGCGCGCTGGCCCGACTTCGCGGTCGACGAGTCGCGCGCTGTACGCCACGTGACGAGCAACGTGCGCGGCGTCCAGGGGCTGCCCCTGCTGACGGCGGGCGCCGCCTGATGGCCCGTGCCCCACGCGCGGCGTCAGTGGTGACGACGCTGCCGGTCGCCGATACCGACGGCGCCAATCGCGGCCACCGGCGCAGCAGCGGCGAACTCGTCGCCGAGCACATCCGCCGGCTCATCTTCGAAGGGTCGCTCAGGCAGGGCGACCACCTCCGTCAGGACGAGATCGCCGCCGAACTCGGGGTGTCGCGCATCCCGGTGCGCGAGGCCGTCATCGCGCTGGACCGCGAGGGCTGGCTGATGATCGAGCCGCATCGCGGCGCTTTCGTGCACGGCCTGGACGAGGATGCGGTCCACGACCATTACGACGTCTTCGGGCTCATCTTCGGACTGACCGCGCAGCGCGCCACCGAACGCGCGAGCGATGACGCGATCACCGAGCTGGTGGCCGCCCATCGGACGTTGAAGCAGGCGACCGAGGCGCAGTCGTTCAGCGTCGCCAACAACGACTACCTGCGCCAGCTCTTCGCCATGGCCGCCTCTCCGCGGCTGGCGTCGCTTTCGCGGCTGCTGCGAAACATCGTGCCCGGCAACTTCTTCGACGCCGTCCCCGGAGCGATGGCCCACCAGAAGCGCGGCCTGGCAGCGGTCACGAAGGCGATACGCGCCCGCGACGGCGACCTCGCCGAGCGTGAGTGCCGGGCGATGATGGCCCGCCAGGGTGACGCCGTCGTGGCGCTGCTCGCCGCCCGCGATCTGGTGCGGCCTTCGGCATGAGCACTCCCGCTGCCAAGCCCCTCAAGGCTCCCGCGACGATCACCGACGAGGCGGTGGCGGTCCTGCGCTCGCGGATCGGGATTCCCGAGCCGCACCCGCAGCCGCCGCACTACCGCCGGCCCGGTATCGACGCCTTCCGAAACACGGCGATCGCCTACGGCGATGACAACCCGCTGTGGTGCGAGCCGGAGTACGCCGCGAAGACCCGTTGGGAGGGACCGATCGCGTCGCCGGTGCTCGTCGGCGGTGACACCCTCATCGGCGAGGACGAGGTCACGCGGGTACCCGAAGAGCACCGCGAATTGATGAAGGGCGATCCGTTGCGCGGGGTGCACGCGTTCTATGCGGCGAGCGCCCGTGAATGGTGGGCCCCGCTGCGGCCCGAGCAGCGGATCTGGCGCCGCAACGCGCTCGTCGGCATCCACGACAAGGCCAGCGAGTTCGCCGAGCGGGCGATCCACGAGTGGACCGGGCAGGTCTTCGCGACCGATGACGGGACGCTGCTCTCCGGCCAGTACCGGATGATGGCCCGCACCGAACGCACCAAGGCCCGTGAACGCGGCAAGTACGCGAAGGTCGAGCCGCAGAGCTACACCGACGAGCAGATCGCCGAGATCGAGGCGCAGTACGCGAGTGAGGGCCCGCGCGGCGCCGAGCCGCGGTGGTGGGAGGACGTCAACGAGGGCGACCCCATCGCTCCGATGGTCAAGGGGCCGCTGCAGATCACCGACATGATCTGCTGGCACGTCGGCATGGGCATGGGGTTGTACGGCATCAAGCCGTTGCGTCTCGGGGCTCGCGTCCGGGCTCGGATCCCGCGCTTCTACCACCGCGACGAGTACAACGTCCCCGACGTGATGCAGCGCGTGCACTGGGATCCCGAATTCGCCCGCAAGGCCGGGCAGCCGACGACCTACGACTACGGCCGGATGCGCGAGACGTGGCTGATCCACGCGTGCACCGACTGGATGGGCGACGACGCCTGGCTCTGGAAGCTCGACTGCGAGTTCCGGGCGTTCAACTATGTCGGCGACACCCAGTGGATCCGCGGCGAGGTGACGCGCAAGTACCTCGCCGAAGGCGACCGGCCGGCGGTGGACCTCGACATCAACGCCATCAATCAGCGCGGGGCGGTCACCACTCCGGGCCATGCCACGATCCTGCTGCCGAGCCGTGAGCACGGCCCGGTGCGCCTGCCCGATCCGCCGGGCGGTCACGGGTCCGGCCTCAGCGCAGCACTCGACGCGATCATCGAGAGGTTCAAGGACCAGTGATCGCGTACGAATCGCGTCCCGGACTGAACATCGGGCTCGAGGGCGGGGTGCTGCGGCTGACCCTTGCCCGGCCCGAGAAGCGCAACGCGCTCGACGACGTGATGATGAGCGGGCTCATCGACGCGCTGGATGCGGCCGGGCGCGATGAGGCGGTGCGCGTCATCGCGCTTGCGGCCGAAGGGGAGCACTTCTGCAGCGGCGCCGATGTCGTGGCCCGCAACGCTCGCGGCGGTGACGAGAAGCGGCCGCGGGCCGGGAGCATCCAGCGCCGGCTGCCGTCGCAGGCACACCGGCTCATCCCATTGCTCAAGACCGTGCAGACCCCGGTGGTGTGCGCGGTGCAGGGCTGGGTGGCGGGCATCGGGCTGGCGATGGCGCTCGCATCTGACGTGACTGTCGCCGCTGAGGACGCGCGCTTCTGGGCCCCGTTCTGCGAGCGGGGATTCACCCCGGACAGCGGCGTCTCATGGCTGCTGCCGCGACGCATCGGCGAGGTGCGGGCTCGGCAAATGCTCTTGCTGGGCAAGGTCTTGAGTGGAGTCGAGGCGGCCGAGTGGCAGCTCGTCGACCACGCCGTACCGCTCGAGGAATTGCCCGCGGCGGCGGCCGGCATGGTCGAGCGCTTTGCCCAATCTGCGACGGTCGCGGTCGGGCTCGCGAAGTGGCTGATGGCATCGGGACAATCGGCGAGCCTGGAGGAGGCCTTGCGCAACGAGGCTTTCGCCATGGAGCTCTCCTCACGCAGCGAGGACTTCCGTGAGGGGATGGCCGCGTTCACCGGCAAGCGTCCGGCCCGATTCGAGGGACGCTGAAATGCCACCGAGCAACTCGCGTCTCACGGTCACCGCGCAGACGCCGCGCGACGAACTCGTCGCAGCAGTGCGAGCCTGGGTCGCCGAATTCGTGCCGGCCGCTTGGCGTGAGGCGGCTGCGGGCGGCACCCGGGCGATCCGGGCGGTGCGCTCGCGGGCGGACTACGAGGCCTGGTATCCGGTGTTCGGTAGTTCCGGCCTGGTGGCGCCCACCTGGCCGGTCGCCTACGAAGGCCTCGACCTCCCACCCGCTTCAGCGCGCCTGGTCGAGGCCGAGCTGCGCCCGTACAACCTCGGGCGGCTGAACCCGCTCGGCATCCACAACGCGGCGCCCGCCCTTTTCGCCCATGGCACCGAGGAGCAGCGGCTGCGTTTCCTGCCGCCGATCGTGCGGGCGGAGGAGATCTGGTGCCAGCTCTTCAGCGAGCCCGGCGCTGGTTCCGACCTCGCCTCGCTGTCCACGCGCGCCGTACTCGACGGCGACGAGTGGGTCGTCAACGGGCAAAAGGTCTGGACCACATGGGGTTTTGCCGCTGACTTCGCGGTGCTCCTCGCGCGTACCGACCCGGATGTGCCCAAGCGCAACGGGCTCACGTATTTCCTCATCGACCTGCACCAGCCGGGCGTCGACATCCGGCCGCTGCGCCACATCACCGGCGAAGTGGATTTCTGCGAGGTCTTCCTCGACGGGGCGAGAATCCCTGATACGCAAAGGGTCGGCGGGGTCAACGACGGCTGGCGGATCGCCGGCGCGACCCTGTCGGGCGAGCGCCAGATGGTGTCCGGGTCGGGCTCGGGCGGGGTGGACCGGATCGGCGGCGGAGGCATCGCCAGCCTCATCGCGCTGGCCCGCCGCATCAGTTCGGAGGGGCGTCCGGGCGGCTGGGACGACCCGATCGTGCGCCAGGAACTCATGACGCTGTACTGCGAGGACGCGATCCGCGGCTGGACGAATTCGCGGGTGCGCGCCCTGCTGCGCGCCGGACGCGCGCCGGGTGCCGAAAGCTCCGTGGGCAAGGTGGCATCGGGATCGCTGAACCAGCGCACCCAGATGCTGGCGACCGATCTGCTGGGTGCCTACGCGACCGGCTGGGTCGCCGACGACGGCGCCGGCTATGACGAGACGCTGCCGTATGAGGTGAGGGGGATGCTGCGCAGCCGGGCCAACACCATCGAGGGCGGCACCACCGAGGTCAACAAGAACATCCTCGCCGAGCGCGTGCTGGGCCTGCCGCGCGAGCCCGACCCGTGGCACGGCAAGCCCTGGCGCGAAGTTCCCCGTAGCTGATGACGATTCAGGCCTCGTTCCAGACGCTGGCGGTGTCACGTTCGGGCCCGGTGGGCTGGCTGGTCTTCAACCGTCCCAGCGCCGGCAACGCGATGGACGCGACGATGCTGGCCGAGCTGGAGACGGCGTGGCTCGAGCTCGATGCCGATCCCGACGTGCGCGTCATCGTCAACACCGGTGAGGGCCGGGCGTTCCAGACCGGGCTCGACGTCGTGCAGCTCGCGCGTCAGCCCGAGGCGCTGCGCGAGCAGTCCCGCCGGACCAAGCGCGCCGAACTGAAGCTGACCGCCTGGCACAACGGCGTCGGCAAGCCGGTGATCGCCGCGGTCAACGGCGTCTGCGCCGGGGGAGGGCTGCACTTCGTCGCCGACGCCGACATCGTGATTGCCGGTTCGAATGCGAGCTTTCTCGATCCGCATGTATCGGTCGGGCAGGTGAGCGCCTACGAGACGATCGGGCTGGCCCGCAAGGTCGCGTTCGAGAGCGTGCTGCGGATGGCGCTCGTCGGCAGCCGTGAGCGGCTTTCGGCGCAGCGCGCGTACGAGCTCGGCCTGATCTCCCAGGTGGTCGATCCGCCCGAGAACCTTCGCGAGCAGGCGCAGGCGCTGGCCGAGCTGGTCGCCGATCACGAGCCCGCCGAGCTCGCGCGGCGCAAGCGAGCACTGTGGGACGCGCTGGAGCTGGGCCTCAGCGCCTCCTACCGGAAGATGTTGACGAGAGAGATGACTGTGACAAGAGGAAAAGATCAGATATGAGCGACGGTTACGGGGCGTACGAGACGCTGAAGCTGGAGCGCCAGGGCGGCGTCGGGTGGCTCATCAACAACCGCCCCGAGGCGCTGAACGCGATGAACGCCTTGATGCGCGACGAGTTCGCCCAGGCGTGGATCGAGCTCGACCGCGACCCGGCGGTGCGCGTCATCGTCCACACCGGGGAGGGTCGCGCGTTCCAGACCGGCGTCGACGTCGCGGAGCTTGCCAGCGACGGCATCGGGATGGAGCGCTACCGGGAGTCGGCGTCGACCTTCGATCTGCATTTCACCTCCTGGCACCAGAAGGTGGCCAAGCCCGTCATCACGGCGGTGAACGGGCTGTGCGCCGGCGGGGCGTTCCATTGGGTGGCCGATGCCGACATCGTCATCGCCGCGTCCGATGCGCAGTTCTTCGACCCTCACGTGTCGGTGGGACAGGTGGTCGCCATGGAAGCGATCGGGCTGATGCGCAAGATGCCGTTCGAGGCGGTCATGCGGATGGCACTCGTCGGTCGGCACGAGCGCATGTCGGCGGAGCGGGCTTATCAGCTCGGCATGATCTCGCAGGTGGTCGATCCGCCGGAGAATTTGCGCGCGGAAGCGCAAACTCTCGCGGAGAAGATTGCCCGCAATTCGCCCGCGGCGATGCTCGCCTCCAAGCGCGCGCTCTGGGGCGCGCTCGAGATGGGTCTCACCGATGCGTGCCGCGAGGGCGCGCAGGATCTGGTCTCGATGTGGGGCCATCCCGATCAGGAGGAGGGGCCGCAGGCGTTCGCCGCGAAGCGCGAGGCCGAATGGCTGCCACTGGACGCGGAGAAGACCGCGGGTACCGGACCGGGTCCGCGCTGATGGCCAGCCTGCTCGACCTGCTCGAGGAACGCCCCGGCGACGCCGAGACGATCGCCGTCTATTCGGGAGACCGGGAGGTCTCGCGAGCGGCTCTGCGGGCGGCGGCGCAGGACCTGGCGAGCACGCTGACGGCCGCCGGGGTGAAGCCGGGACAGCCGGTGGCCGTGATGCTCGAGAACGGGCCCGAGGTCGTGGCCGCGATGTTCGGCGTCTGGTACGCGGGAGCGGTGTACGTGCCGATCAACCCGCGCGTCACCGCGTCCGAACTCGACCATTACCTGACGGCCACGCGCCCGGCGCTGCTCATCGCACGGGCGGCGCCTGCTGACGTCACGGTGCCGGCGGTCATCGCGGGAGAGCTCTCCTGGACCCCGCCGCCGGCTCCCGCCGCGGACGTTCCGGCTCACGAGGGCGACATCGCCCTGGTGCAGTGGACGTCGGGCACGACCGGACGCCCGAAGCCGGTGCTGTTGCGCCACAGCGGTTTTCTGAAGCTGCTGGAGCCGGTGCTGAAGAAGCTGCTCGGTGCCGGGCAGCGACAAGATCGCCGAGCGCAAGGCCCCGATGCCCAACCTGATCCCGACCTCGATGGCGCTTTCGGCAGGCATCTACAACGTGCTCTTCGCCTTCCGCGTCGGCGCCGCCGCGATCCTGATGGAGCGCTTCGACCCGATCGTCTTCTCCGAGCTCGTGCCGCGCTTCCAGTTGCGTTCCACGGTGCTGCCGCCGGCGGCGATGACGATGCTCTGCGACACCCCCGAAGTGACGACGCTCGCGCCGCTGAAGTACGTGCGCAGCATCAGCGCGCCGCTGTCGCCGCTGCAGGCGCGCCGGTTTCCGCGACAAGTTCGGCGTGACCGTGCTCAACTGCTACGGCCAGACCGAGATCGGCGGCGAGATCATCGGCTGGAACGCGGCCGATTCACGCGCACACGGCGAGGAGAAGCTCGGTTCGATCGGTCGCCCGCACGACGGCGTCGAGGTGCGCATCGAGGAATCGACGGGGGAGTTGCACGTCCGCACGCCGGCGACGGCGGCCGGATATGCCGACGGCGGACCGCTCGGGGATCGCGTCACGGCCGACGGCTGGTTTCGCACCGGCGACGTGGCCCGCATCGATGCCGAAGGCTTCCTCTGGATCGAGGGCCGGGTGTCGGACATGATCAACCGAGGCGGCCTGAAGGTCTTCCCGGGCGAGGTCGAGGAAGTGCTGCGGCTCGACCCGGCCGTCGCGGATGTGGCGGTCGTCGCCGCGCCGGACGAGCGGCTCGGTGAGGTGCCGTGGGCGTTCGTCGTACCGGCCGCGTCCGGGGCTGAGCTCGACGGTGAAGCTCTGGCGGCTCAGGCCCGCGAACGCCTGGCACCGTTCAAGATTCCGGTGCGCTTCGTCGCCGTCGCCGAGCTCCCGCGTAACGAAGCCGGCAAGGTGCTGCACCGCGAGCTGCTCGCCCTCGCCGACTGACCCACGCGCGTCCCGACGAGAGCGCGCCCACTGGGGGTCAGGAGACTTCGCGCAGCTTGCCGGAGTGCACGTCGTAGACGAAGCCGCGCACCGACTCCTTGTGAGGGATCGATGGCTCAGCCTTGATGCGCGCGATGTTCTGGCGGACGTCGTCGTCGAGGTCGGTGAACGCCTCAGCGGCCCAGGTCGGCTTGATGCCGGTCTCGGCCTCGATCGAGCGCCGGAAGTCGTCGTCGGTGAACGTGAGCATCCCGCAGTCGGTGTGGTGGATGAGCACGATCTCGGTGGTGGCGAGCAGCCGCTGGCTGATGGCCAGCGAACGCAGCTCGTCCTGCGTGACGACCCCGCCGGCGTTGCGGATGACGTGTGCATCGCCCTCGCTGAGGCCGAGCAGGCCGTACACGTTCAGCCGCGCGTCCATGCAGGCCACGACCGCGACGTGACGGGCCGGCGGTAGCGGCAGCTCGCCTTTGTCGAAGTTCGCGGCGTAGCGGTCCGCGGCCTCGAGGAGCTCGTCCGTGACAGTCATTGTCAGCCTTTCTTCGCCTTGCCTGAATTAACTCGACCGAACCAGTAGACAATGCCGATCGGCGCCCCGTCGTGTCAAATAGCCCTCAGGCCGAGCGGGGGTGACGTGATGCGGTGGATCGGGCTCGTGCCAGGCCTGGCGCTGCTGCTGTTCACCGGCACGTCGGTGGTCAGCCTGCTGCTGATCCCGCGCGCCACGGCCAACCGTCTGAGCACCTGGGTCGCACGTGCGGTCCTGTACACGTTCAACCTGCTCACGGCACGGGTCCACGACTACGAGCGGCGCGACCGGATCCGGGCAGCAGGCCCTCCGTCGTTTCTCATCACCGTGCTCACGGTCTGGCTCACCCTGATGGTCTTCGGCTGGGCGCTTTTCATGTGGCCGTTCACGGACGAGTCGTTCGCCGGCGCGCTACGGCTCTCCGGCTCGGCGGTCTTCACGCTCGGCTTCGACGTGCCGGCGAGGGCGGTGCCCACGGCGATCGTGTTCCCGGCTGCCGCGAGCGGCCTGGTGATCATCGCCCTGCAGATCGCGTACCTGCCCTCGCTCTACGCCGCGTTCAACCGGCGCGAGACGTTGGTGACGCTCCTGGAGACCGAGGCCGGGTCGCCGGCATGGGGGCCGGAGATCCTCGCGCGCTACCAGCTCATCAAGAGCACCAGCCAGCTCGCGCGGCTGTATGACCAGTGGACCGAGTGGGCGGCCGACCTTTCCGAGAGCCACACCTCCTACCGGACCCTGGTCTACTTCCGGTCACCCGAGCCGATGCGTTCCTGGCTCATCGGCCTGCTGGCCGTGCTCGACGCGGGAGCGATGCACCTGGCGCTCTGCCCGCAATCGGTGCCCACCGAGGCGCGGCTGCTGATGCGCATGGGTTACCTGACGCTGCGCAAGATCGCGGCAGCCAGCCGCATCGCCGTGAACGACGACCCGCAACCCAGCGATCCGATCATGCTGACCCGGCGGGAGTTCGACGAAGCGGTGGCTCATGTCGTCGACGCCGGTTGGGCGCCGGAGCGCGACCTGGACGAGGCGTGGAAGCACTTCCACGGCTGGCGGGTCAACTACGAGACGGCCGCGTACGGGCTCGCGTATCACCTCGACGTGGTGCCGGCGCTCTGGAGCGGCTCGAGGCGCGACACGACCACCGGTTGGACGCCGCGTCGCCCCGTCGACCGCATCCCGACAGCGGACGACTGAGCGGTCGGTCGTCAGTCGCCGGCCATCGCCCGAAGCTCGAACTTCAACACCTTGCCCGTCGCGTTCAGCGGTAGGGCATCGACGACGCGGACTGCCCGCGGCACCTTGAAGTTGGCCATGCGCTCGCGGCACCAGCCGAGGAACTCGTCGCTGTCCAGCGATGCGCCCGGCTTGAGCACCACGAACGCCATGCCGACCTCACCGAGCCGCTCGTCGGGGACGCCGACGACGGCCGCTTGCGAGATGGCGGAATGGCCGAGGATGACGTTTTCGATCTCCACCGGATACGCGTTGAAGCCGCCGACGATGAACATGTCCTTGATGCGGTCGGTGATGCGCAGGTTGCCGGCCTCGTCGAGCACCCCAACATCGCCGGTGTGCAACCAGCCTCCGGCATCGATGGTGGCGGCCGTCGCCGCCGGGTCGCCGAAGTAGCCCTTCATCACCTGATAGCCGCGCACCAGCACCTCGCCCGGCTCTCCCGGGGGGAGCTGCTCGCCCGACGCCGCGACGACGCAGACCTCGCCGCCGGGAATGGCGCGCCCACATGTCGTCGCGATGATGACCGGGTCGTCGTCGTGGCGGCACATCGTCGCGGTACCCGTCGTTTCCGTCAGCCCGTAGCCGGTGACGACCGAGGCGAACTTCAGCTCGCTGCGCAGCCGCTCGACGAGTTCGACGGGGACGGCCGCGGCGCCGGTGACGGCCAGCCGCAGCGAGCTCGTGTCGTACTCGCTGAGGTCGGCGGTCAGCAGGGTCTGGAAGATGGCGGGCGGGCCGGGGAGCATCGTGATGCGTTCCTTGGCGACGCGAGCCATCACCGAGGGCGCGTCGAACACCGGGTGCGGCACGATCACCGAGCCGGTCAAAAAGCATGCCAGCACACCGGATTTCAGCCCTGCGGTGTGGAAGAAGGGATACGCGATCAGGTACCGATCACCGGCACGCAGTCCCACGACTTCAGACCAGCTGGTGTAGGTGCGCGTGCTGGCGCCGTGGGTGAGCATCGCGCCCTTGGGCTTCCCGGTGGTGCCGGACGTGAAGATGATGTCGGACAGATCGTCGGGACCCAGCGCGTCAGAACGTGCCTTCACTGCGGCCGGCAGGATCCCGTCGGCGCGCATCAGGAAGGCGGTGAAGCTCGTCGCATCAGCGCGGTCGGGACCGGCGAGCACGACGATTCCTTCGAGCCCATCGATCTTTTCGCGCTTCAGCTGCTCGACGTAGTCGGTGCCGAGGAAGTCGGTGACGGTGAAAAGGAAGCGCGCCTTGGACGTGTTGAGGACGTGCGCCGCCTCGGCCGCTTTGAAGCGGCTGTTGATCGGCACGAGCACGCCGCCGGCGGCATAGAGACCGAAGGCAGCGACGATCCAGCGGGCGCTGTTCGGTGCCCAGATGGCGGCGCGATCACCCGGCTGCAACCCCGACGCGACGAAGGCCCGCGCCGCTTCGTCGATGCGCTCGGCGAGCTGGCTGAAGGAGAACCGGATGTCGCCGTCGACGAGGGCTTCCTCATCGGGCCAGAGCCGGGCGGCCCGCGCTACGGCGGCCGGGATCGTCGGCGGGATCTCGGGTGGGAAGTCCACGCTGGTACCGCTCACAACCGTCCCGTCCGTAGCTCTTCAGGAACCCAGTCCGGAGAGCGCTTGTCGCGAAACGCTTCCCATCCCTCGCGTGCCTCCGGGCCGAAGACGCTCGCGTCCATCGTCATCCGGTCGTACTGGCCGTAGGACTGCGAGATGACCCGCTTCACCTGCATCCGCGCCTCCGGAGCGCCGCGCATACAGGCCTGCAGCACGTCGAGCGCCGCTGCCGGCAACTCATCGTGCGCAACGACGCGGGACACCAGGCCCCACTCGGCCGCTTCGCCGGCTGTCACCCGTCGGCCGGTGAAGAGCATGTCCTTGGCCCGCGCCGGGCCGATCTGTGCGGGCAGGTAGCTCGCGTAACCGGTATCGGCGATGCCGCGGTAGATCTCGGGCGCCCGGAAGACCGCGCGGTCACTGGCGACGGCCACGTCGGACATGATCGCGATCAGCAGGCCGCCGCCCTGGCAGATCCCGTTGACCGCACTGACGATCGGCTTGCGCGAGTAGCGGACGGCGTCGAACGGGGTGTTGTCCATGCCGAGCAGTTTCGGCGCGCCCCAGTCGTCGATCTGGCTGCCGCCGAGGTCACCGCCCGGGATGAAGACATCGTCGATTCCGGTGATCAGCAGCCCCGAGAGGGCGGGATCGGCGTTCACCCGGTCGATCGCGTAGCGGATGCCGAAGTACATCGCGCCCGTCAGCGCATTGCGGGCCTCGGGGCGGTCGACGGTGAGCACCGCGTGTGAGCCCGCTCGCTCGAACCGCAGGAACGGTGTGCCCAGCCAGTCACCCTCGGGGGGCCGTGCAGCGGCCGCCTGGGCAGCAGCCGGGTCACTCGTCGGGGAACTCAATCGAGCATCCTTTCGGTGACGCGTGCCTCGGTTTCACCGGCCGCCTACTTCAGCCGCGGGCAATGGTAGACAATATGAAGAACTTGATCGTTTTCTCTGGTTCATTTCACGCTGCGTTCGCGAAAGTAGGTCGTACGGATGGGTCTGCTCGACGGCAAAGTCGCCCTCGTCACGGGAGCGGGGCACGGCATCGGCCGCGGCCACGCGCTGGAGCTGGCCCGCCAGGGCGCCAAGGTGGTGGTCAACGACCTCGGCGGTTCGGTCCGCGGTGAGGGCACCGGCCGGGCGGCTGACGACACCGTCGCACTGATCGAGAAGGCCGGAGGCACGGCCGTCAGCAATTACGCCGACGTCTCCAACCACCAGCAGGCCGGCGAGCTCGTCCAGCAGGCCGTCGACGCTTTCGGCAAGCTCGACATCGTCATCAACAACGCGGGCATCGTGCGCGACGCGGCGATCTGGAACATGCCCGAGGGCGACTTCGACGCCGTCATGGGCGTTCACGTGAAGGGCACCTGGAACGTCTCGCATCACGCCGCGAAGTACTGGCGCGCGCAGGCCAAGGAAGGCAAGACCTTCACCGGTCGCATCATCAACACCACGTCGGGCGCCGGCCTCGGTGGCAACTTCGGCCAGACCAGCTACGCGACGGCGAAGGCCGCGATCGTCGGCCTCACGCTCACGCTCGCGCTCGAGCTCTACAAGATGGGTGTCACGGTCAACGCGATCGGCCCGGCCGGCCTCACGCGTATCACCGCCTCGATCCCCGGCGCCGGCGATGCTTTCGAGCCCGACGCGCTCGGCGGCGACGAGTACCACCCGATGGACCCGGCCGGCAGCTCGCCGCTCGCCGCCTGGCTCGCCAGCGACGACGCCCAGTACGTCACCGGTCAGGTCATCCGCTGCCTGGATGACCGCATCATCTGGATGAAGGGCTGGACCGAGCGCAAGACCGTCCACTCGGGCGAGAAGCGCTGGGTGGCCGAGGAGCTGCCGGCGATCATGGCTCAGGAGATCTTCGAGACCCGCCACCCAGGTCTGCGTTTCAGCGCCAGCTGACTCGCCGCCCCGGTGGCTACTGTCTGGTCGCTCGTCTCCGACCGCGCGGCGGCGACCCCCGACCTCGAGATGCTCGTCGACGAGCACGGCAGGTCGCTGACGTTCCAGCAGTTCCACGACGCTGCGCTGCGCGCGGCGGCGGGGCTGCTGCGAGCTGGGGATCGGGCCCGGGTCGCGGGTCGTCTGGCAGCTGACCACCCGGCTGGACACGCTGGTGCTGACGGCCGCGCTCTGCCGGCTCGGCGCCGTGCAGATTCCGGTGTTGCCGATCTACCGCGGGCGGGAGATCGCGTTCGTCCTCGCCCAGACCGAGGCGGCGCATCTGCTGGTGGCGCCGCGGTGGCGCGACATCGATCTGGCGGCGGTCGCGTCGGCAGCGGCGCAGGAGTCGGGTGCGCGGCTCACGGTGCTCGACGGAGCGTTACCCACGGGTGATCCGGCGCTGCTTCCCCCGCCGCCGACTCGTGACGACGAGGTGCGCTGGATCTTCTACACCTCCGGCACCACGGCCGATCCCAAAGGCGCCATGCACACCGACATCTCCGCGAGCGCCGGCGGAGCGGCCATGGCCGACGGGCTCGACATCACCGCGGACGATCGCATCGCCATGGTCTTCCCGATCGCCCACATCGGCGGCTGCGCGGTCTGGTTCACCTGCAGCCTGCTGTGCGGGGCGACGCTGGTCTTCACCGAGTACGTCGAGGCCGACTCGGTGTGCGAGCTGCTGCGCACCCAGCGCGTCACCATCGCCGGCACCGGGCCGGCGCATCACGCGATGTACATCGCCGCCCAGCGCGCGCATCCCGACGCGCCGTACTTCCCGGATGTCCGCGTCTACACCAGCGGGGGAGCGGCCAAGCCGCCGAGCCACTTCGCGATGATCGCGCGCGAACTCGGGCGTCCCGTCCACTCCTCCTACGGCCTCACCGAGGCCCCGATCCTCACCTGCACCCGCCCGGACGATCCCGACGACGTCCTCGCCGGGTCCGAGGGGCGCGCCAATGACGGGGTCGAGATCCGCATCGTCGACGGCGAGGTTCGCGTCAAGGGACCTCAGGTGATGCGCGGCTACCTCGACTCGTCCTTGGACGCCGACGCGTTCGATGCCGAGGGTTGGCTGCGCAGCGGCGACATCGGAAAGCTCGACGCCGCAGGCAATCTCACCATCACCGGCCGCAGCAAAGACGTGATCATCCGCAAGGGCGAGACGTTCAGCGCGCGCGAGGTGGAGGACCTGCTCATCACCGCCCCCGGCGTCGCCGATGTGGCGGTCGTCGGGCTGCCGCACCCGGTGCTCGGCGAGCAGGCGTGCGCGTGCGTCGTCGCCGCCGATCCGTCGAACCCGCCGACCTTGGAGACCCTGACCGCTCATCTCGCCGAGCAGGGACTCATGCGTCAGAAGTGGCCAGAACGCCTGCGATTGCTGGACTCTTTGCCCTACAACCTTGCCGGCAAGGTCATCAAGGCCGACCTGCGCGCGCTGGTGGGCTAAGACGACTCGTGCGGGCTCAGGGAGCCGAACCCCAGGCGACGAGTGGGCCTGCCGCGTCGATGAGCGTGGTCGTGGGGGAGTAGTCGATCGGCACCTCGAGCACCGTGACGCCCGGCGCGGCGAGGGCGGCGGCGGCGCGCTCGCGATGGTCCGCCGCGTCGGCGATCGAGCCGGCGGCGCCCCAGATCTCGACGACGAATGACAGCCCTTGCGAGCGCGCCCGTTCGATGAGGGATTCGGCCGCGCGGCCGAGCGAGTCCACCACGGCAAGCGCCGTCCCGCCGGCCGATGCGATGAGAAACGCCCGCGCCACCGCAGCCCCGGCACGCGCTGCGGCGGGAATGGCGACGCTGCCGAGCCGGGTTGTCGGCACCGTCCGCCCGATCCACCATCCGGCCGGTCCCGGCTCGGCGCAGACGATCCCTTCCGCGCCCAGCACGCCGGCCACATCCGAGGCCGCACGTGCGGGATTCAGCGGTGCGCCCTCGAGCTTGTAGAGCGGCTGCGCGATGTCCCAGAGCACCTGGAAGAGCTCGGGCTGGGGCGGAGGCTGCGGCGGCGCACCCCAGCTCGGCCGCACCCGCGGAGCGACCGACAGCAGCTCGTCCGGCGTGACGCTGCGCCAACCAGGCGCCGACTCCGAGATCCCCGCTCCGCGCAGGAGGGCCGGCGGGCACTCATCGGTATCGACGCCGACCACCAACACCGCGGCATCCGGCCGTGCTCCCGCCAGCGCGAGGTCGCGCTCCTGCAGGCAGCCGGTGCCGAGGTGATACGGACTGTCCCAGCGGAAGATCCCCTTGGCGGTGAACGCATTGAGTACGCCAAGGCCCGTGCGCTCGGCGAAGGTCGCGAGGTCGGCGGCAAAACCCTCACGCACCACCGCGCCGCCGGCAAGGACGAAGTCGGCGACGAATGTCTCCTCCGGGCGCGAGCGGCTGCACGCGTCAACGGCGTGCCGCCCGGGACCGTCGATCGCTGCTGCCGCTTCGGCGAGCAAGGCGTCGAGATCTGCATCCGTCGGCGGCATGGACCCGTCCTCTCTGTACAAGTGCCTTGGCGCTAGCATCACCTAGAACATCGTTGCAACCGCAACGGCCCCTTCACAAGGAGGACGGTTTGCAGCTTTCGGACACGGCCGAAGAGGCGGCGTTCCGCGCGGAGGCTCGCGAATGGCTGTCCGCTCACGCGCCGGCGTTCGAGGAGCAGGGCCGGGCGGTCGCTGCTGCGGGCCTGGTAGCGGAGACGCCCGAGGCGTACGGGAAGATCGAGCGCGCGAGCCATGACGCGGCCCGCGACTGGCAGGCCGAGCTGCATCGCGGCGGGTGGGCCGGCATCTCGTGGCCGAAGAAGTTCGGTGGCCGCGGCGGAAGCCCGATCCAGACCGCGATCTTTGCCGAAGAGCAGGCTCGTTTCACGGTGTCGAACGGTCCGCTGATGGTGTCGATCAACATGGTCGGCCCGACCCTGATGGCCCACGGCACCGAGCAGCAGCAGGCCGATCACCTCGAAAAGATCATCAGCGGCCAGGAGATCTGGTGCCAGCTCTACAGCGAGCCCGGTGCCGGTTCCGACCTCGCGTCGCTTCGCACCCGCGCCGTGCTCGACGGCGACGAGTGGGTCGTCAACGGGCAGAAGGTCTGGAATTCCAGCGCCCGCGCGGCCGACTGGGCGATCCTGCTGGCGCGTACCGATGCCGACGTTCCCAAGCACCGCGGGATCACGTACTTCATCGTCGACATGCGCACCCCGGGCATCGATGTGCGACCGCTGCGCCAGGCGAGCGGGGCGTATCACTTCAACGAGGTCTTCCTCGACGACGTACGCATCCCGGTGGGCAATGTGCTCGGCGAGATCGGCGACGGCTGGAACGTCGCCCGCACCACCCTCGCCAACGAGCGCGCGATGATCGGCGGCGGTGGGAGTCGCGGCCAGATCCCGGCGCTCATCGAACTCGCCCGCAAGAACGGCCGCAGCGATGATCCGGTGATCCGCCAGGGGCTTGCTGACGTCGTCATCCGTGAGCAGGTCCTGCGCTACCTCGGGCTGCGCGCCCGCACCGCGCTCTCGAAGGGCGTCCCGCCGGGGCCTGAGGCATCGGTGATGAAACTCCTTGTGGGCCAGTACATGACGGCCACCGCCGATCTGGGTCTGCAGATCGAAGGAGCCGCGGGCATGCTCGCCGGCAAGGACGCCCCCTCCAACGGCGATTGGCAGCTCGCCCGTAACAGCGTCTGGACCGTGAAGATCGGCGGCGGCACCGACGAGATCCAGCGCAACGTGCTCGCCGAGCGCATCCTCGGCCTGCCCCGCGAGCAGCAGGTCGACCGCGACACCCCGTTCCGTGACCTGCTCGGTCGCGGCTGAACCTGACAACTGACCAGGAGCTCTTTTCCATGGCGATGCCCACGAACGTCCCGATCATCGACACGATGATCGGCTTCCCGATGCGTGATGTCGCCGAGACGTACGCCTTCATCACCCGTCAGACCAAGGACGCCGAGTCCAAGAACGAGTTCTCCTTCCCGGCGCAGTACATGTTCAAGGACGTGCCGCACGAGTACCACGGCACCGAGGACCCGATCGCGGTCACCCTCGAGCAGATGGACAAGTACAACATCGAGCTGGGCATGATCGGCGTCGGCGAGGAGGGCGGCGACGGTGAGCGCGCCCTGCGCCAGCACCCCGACCGCTTCATCCCGAGCCTCGGGGTCGACCCCAACGACGGCGTCGATGCGCTCCGCGCGATGGTCAAGAACTACGAGCTCTACGGCATCCGCTCGGTCAGCATGTTCCCGGCCGGCACGTTCCCGCAGGTCGCCATCAATGACAAGAAGGCGTATCCGATCTACGCGAAGGCCTGCGAGCTCGACATTCCGGTGTTCTGCTGCGCCGGCATCCCCGGGCCGCGGCTGAAGTTCGCCCCGCAGAAGGTCGAGCTCATCGACGAGGTCATGTACGACTTCCCGGAGCTCACGTTCGTCACGCGCCATGGCTGCCAGCCGTGGACCGAGCTCGCCGTCAAGCTGATGCTGAAGTGGCCCGGCCTGCATTACTCGACGAGCGCGTTCGCTCCCAAGCACTACGACGAGAAGATCATCGCCTACGCCAACTCCCGCGGCGCTGACAAGATCATCTATGCCGGTTACTACCCGATGGGCCTGTCGATGGAGCGCATCATGACCGACATGCCGAAGGTGGGGTTCAAGGACGAGGTGTGGCCGAAGTTCCTGCGCGGCAATGCCGCTCGCGTCCTCAAGCTGGACCAGGGGTGACGGCGCCGGTCACCCTGATCTGGACCGGAGCCGACGCGCTCTCGCCCGAGGTGCGTGAGCGGCTCATGGGTCCCGGCGGCCCGTTCGAGATCGTCGTCGAGGACGTGCTCGGCGCGCCTGCCGAGGTGTTCGCCCAGCGCCCGCGCAACCTGCGTGAGGTCATCGAGCGGGCCGGACGCCAGCACGCCGACAAGGTCTTCCTGGTCTCGCCCGAGGGCGAGGAGATCACCTACGCCGATGCGGTCGCGCGCATCGCTCGCGTGGCTCAGACGCTGGAGCGCGATTACGGCGTCGGCAAGGGTGACCGGGTAGGGCTGGCGTCGGCCAACACCGTCGAATACATCCTGTGCTACTGGGCGACGCTCGCCCTCGGCGCGATCCTGTCCAACTTCAACGGCTGGTGGACGACCCCGGAGCTGGCGTACGGCATCGAGCTCACCGAGCCCGTTGTCGTCCTGGCCGACGCACGGCGCATGGAACTGCTGGAGAAGGTGCCGCCGCCCGAAACCGGTGCGCTGCCGCCGCTGGTGCCGATGGAGGTCGCGGCCGCCGCGGGGCTGCAGTCCGACGGTCCTGAGGTCGCCATGCCCACGACCCCGATCGACGAGGACGACCCGGCGACCATCCTGTTCACCAGTGGCACCACCGGACGCCCCAAAGGTGCCGTCAACACCCATCGCAACTGGATCCACTTCGCGCTGTGCAACACCGCCGGGGGCGCCATCGGGATGGCGGCCGCGGGCGTCTCGCCCGATCTGGCGGCAAAAGCCCCGCAGCCATCGGCTATTTTCGCGGCACCGATCTTCCACATCTCGGGCAGCGGTCCACTGACCAACGCTCCTGCGAGCGGCATGAAGCTCGTGCTGCCGCCTCCCGGACGCTGGGACGAGACGGTCACCCTCGAGCTGGTCCAGAAGCACCGCATCACCACGCTCAGCGGGGTGCCGACCCAGTTCTGGCGGATCCTGCAGCACCCCGAGATCGACAAGTACGACCTCTCCAGCGTGCAGACGATCGGCGGCGGGGGAGCCGTGTTCCCGCCCGAGCTGGCGCGCCTGATGTGGAGCACCCTGCCGGCCGTGGGGGCCGGCCAGGGCTACGGCATGACCGAAACCGTGGGGATGGGCTCGCGCCTGGGCGGACCGGCGTTCAAAGCACGTCCGGAGACGGTCGGCACCTGTCAGATCACGATGAAGGTCCAGGTCCGCGATCCCGCCGGCAACGTGCTGCCCGCCGGCGAGGTGGGCGAGGTCTACATCTGGGGCGCCGGCGTCTTTCGCGGCTACTGGAACAACCCCGAAGCGACGGCCGCGGTCCTCGACGCCGACCGCTGGTACAAGACCGGCGACTTCGGCCGCACCGACGGGGAGTTCCTGACGCTCGAGAGCCGGATGCGCGATCTCATCATCCGCGGCGGCGAGAACATCTACCCGATCGAGATCGAGAACCGGCTCGTCGAGCATCCGGAGATCGCCGACGCTGCCGTCATCGGGGTCGACCACCAGACGCTCGGCCAGGAAGTGAAGGCCTTCATCGTGGCGGCGCCCGGCTGCGACCCGTCGGTCGATGACATCCGCCGCTTCGTCGGTGAGGCGCTGGCCGCGTTCAAGGTGCCGGCGTACGTGGTCTTTCGCGACTCGTTGCCCTACAACGCGACCGGCAAGCTCCTCAAGCGTGAACTCGAGGAGCAGGACCGCGCCGCGTCGGCGGCGAGTTAGACGCCGATCCGTTGCGCGAGCAGCTCGCGGTGATAGGTCGGGTCACCGAAGAAGAGCTGTGAGCTCTTGGCGCGCTTGAAGTACAGGTGTGCCGGGTGCTCCCAGGTGAAGCCGATTCCCCCGTGGATCTGGATGTTTTCGGCCGCGCAGTGCACGTACGCATCGGAGCAGTAGGCCTTTGCCAGGCTCGCGACGGTCGGCAGCTCGTCGTTCAGTTCCGACGCCGCCCACAGGCCGTAGTAGGCGGCGGACTTGGCCGACTCGACCTCGACGAGCATGTCGGCGCACTTGTGCTTGATGGCCTGGAACGAGCCGATCGGGCGGCCGAACTGGACGCGCACCTTCGCGTAGTCGACAGACATCTCCAGCACCCGCTGGGCACCGCCGACCTGCTCGGCCGCGAGCGCGACGGCGGCCAGGTCGAGGACCTGCGAGAGCACCGGCCAGGCCGCGCCCTCGGTGCCGACCAGTCGAGCAGGAGTCGCGTCGAAGGTGAGCCGGGCCTGCTTGCGGGTCTGGTCCATGGTCGCCAAGGGAGTGCGCACCAGGCCTGACGCATCGCCGTCGACGGCGAAGATGCTCACCCCGGACGGGGTACGCGCGGCGACCAGCACGAGATCGGCGACGTGGCCGTCGAGCACGAACATCTTGGTGCCGGTGAGGGTCCAGCTGTCACCGCTCTGCGCCGCCTCGAGCTTGACGCCCGACTCGTCCCAGCGGCCGTCCTCCTCGGTCAGCGCGAGGGTCGCGATCTGCTCGCCGCTCGCGAGGCCCGGCAGGTACTGCTCCTTGGCCGCGTCATCCCCGGCCAGCAGCAGGGTGTTGGCCGCGAGGACGCACGTGGAGAAGTAAGGGGAGCACAGCAGCGCGCGGCCCATCTCCTCGATGACGACACCGAGCTCGAGGAAGGAGAAGCCGGAGCCGCCGTACTCCTCCGGAATGGCCAGCCCCTGCAGCCCGAGCTGCTCACCCATCTGCTGCCAGAGCTTGGGCTCGTAGCCTTCGGTGGTGTCCATCAGCCGGCGAACCTCGCTCTCCGGCGACTTGTCTTCCAGGAAGCTGCGCACGGTGCGGCGCAGCTCCTCCTGCTCGTCGCTGAAAGCGAAGTCCATGGACGCCATCCTAGGGCCGGGTGCGGCGCGGCGATGACCCGGCCCGTGAGCGTGTGCGCGCGTGCTGTCGAGTTGCCGTCGCTGACGGTTGCCGACGTCATCAGGCTCGCCGCTGCGCTGCCCGAATCCGTCGTGCTCGCAGGCGAATGGCAGGCTGGTGAGCTCCTGTTGGCAGCGGGCCCCACTCGCGTCGTCACGGGAGCCGCCGACCCGTTCGGGACGCTTGACGACCTTCCCGACCTCGAGGGGGAAATCCCGCCCGGCGCCATCGGCGGCGGCTGGTTCGGCTGGTTCGGATTCGAAGCGCAGGCGCATGCGCTGGCCTTCTATCCGAACCTGCTGCGGCGCAAGGACGGGCAGTGGTGGGACGAGGCGCTCGTGGGTCTGCTCGACGATGCAGAACTCGAGGAGCGGCGCCGAACTCTCGTCGACGCGCTGCGCCGGCCCGTGCCGCCGAAAACGGCCTACCGCCTGGGACCGGTGACCCCGAGCCGCGACCTCGCCGGACATACGGCGGCGGTCGAGCGCTGCATCCAGCTCATCCGGGCCGGCGAGATCTACCAGGCCAACATCTGCCTGTCGTTGCAGGCGACTTTCGAGGGCGAGGCCTTCGCGCTCGCAGCGGACCTGCTCTCCTCTCTCGAGCCGCGCTACGGGGCGTACCTGGCCATCGGCGGCACGAACGTCGCGAGCGCCTCACCGGAGCTCTTCCTGCGCCGGCGCGGCAGCCACGTGCTCACCCAGCCCATCAAGGGAACCCGTCCGCGCCGCGGCGCCGGCGCGGGCGCCGAAGCCGACCGGCTCGCCGGTTCGGACAAGGATCGCGCCGAGAACGTCATGATCGTCGATCTGATGCGCAACGATCTGTCCCGCGTTGCCGAAGTCGGTTCGGTAGCGGTCAGTGGCCTGCTCGACGTCATACCGGCGCCGGGGGTCTGGCATCTGGTGAGCGGCGTGCAGGCGCGGCTGCGCGAGGGCGTCACCGACGCCGAACTGCTGCGCGCCGCGTTCCCGCCGGGATCGGTGAGCGGGGTCCCCAAGGCGCGTGCCGTCGAGATCATCGCGGAGCTCGAGGACGCTCCCCGCGGCGTCTACACCGGCGCCATCGGCTACGCGAGCCCCGCTGCGGGCGCCGAGTTCAGCGTGGCGATCCGCACCGCGCAGATCGACGGGAACGCGTTCCGGCTCGGCGTCGGCGGCGGGATCACCGTCGACTCCACACCGTCCCAGGAATGGTGGGAGTGCTTCGACAAGGCGTGGCCGCTGCTGCGCGCGGTCGGCAGCACTGTCGATGACCCTGCGGCTGTCCGGCCCGGTACGGATCCGCGCGCTGCAGGCGGGGTTTTCGACACCTGCCTCGTGCGCGCCGGTGAACCGGTGGAGCGCGCCGAGCACCTGGCCCGGCTGGGCCGCTCGCTTTATGAGCTGTACCAGGCGCCCGTTCCACCCGACGCCGTCGCCGCGCTGACAGCCGGCCACCCGACCGCAGCGGCGTGGGAACGCCAGCGCATCGACGTCTCGCCGAACGGTGAGGTGCGCATCTCCCGGAGCGAAGTCCCGGCTCCGCTCCCCGTCGGCCAGCAGGAGGGTGCCGACTCGATCACCGTGGCGGCGGACACCGGCTTCGGTCCTCACAAGTGGTGTGATCGCGAGCAGCAGGCGCGGCTGGAAGCCGAGCATCCCGGCAAGGTGGTCATCCTCGCCGACGGGCCAGGCCTGCTCGAGACCACCCGCGCCAACGTCGTCGGCGTCGTCGAAGGACGTCTCGTCACGCCCCCGCTCGACGGCCGGATCCTGCCCGGCGTCACCAGGACGACCCTGCTGGAGATTGCCCGCGACCTCGGCGTCGACTTCGCGCTGGAGGCACTCGATCCGGCGCGCGCACAAGCGGTCGCGGCCGTCGGCTCGGTGGCCGGGATGCGCTGGATCCGCAGCTGCAAAACCGCAAACGGCGAGCTGCATTGGGACGAGCCCGGCGAGTTGCTGGAAGAGCTGTCACGGCGCCTGATCCACCGGTGGGGCCAGTCCTGACCAGCGGGGCGCTACGGTCCGAGGGTGAACACCAAGGTCTACACGCACGAATTCATCGACATCCGCGGTGCCATGCGTCCGCAGTACATGCACCACATGACGGCCAACTGGAGCCCGATCGCGCAGGAAGAGCGTCACCAGTTGTGCTACGGCGTGTGGGGGGTCATCGGCACCACGGACCGGTGGCCGCGCGTCATCAACATGTGGGAAGAGGACGGTTTCCCCGGGCTGGCCAAGGGTCTCGGGCATGAGACCGGTCGTCCGAACATGCAGGACGCGAAGCTCGAGAAGTGGTGGAACGAGGCGGCCGGCTACCGCAAGGGCGGCTTCGACCGGGTGATGATCCCGGCGCCCTGGACCCGCACCATCGAAGAGCTCACCGCTGACGGCGTGCGCGGCGCGGTCTACGCCCACGAGATGGTGACGGTCGCGCCCGGGACCGCTGCGGACTTCCTGGAACTGGTGCGCGCGCAGATGCTCCCGGCCTACGCCGGCGCCGGTTTCGAACTCGTCGCCGCGATGCGCACCTCGATGATCGATGAGTCCGAATGCCTGCTGATCTGGGCGATTCCGCACTGGGACGCGTGGGCCGAATTCGAGCTGCAGATCAACGATCCTGACGCCAAGAGCCCGCTGCGCGACTGGCAGCAGACGCTCTACACGCGCAGCTCGAAATTTCGCCGGTTCCTGATGCTCGACGCACCCCTGTCACCGTTGAAGATCGGCCGGCAGCCGGCGCGCTCGGACCGCATCGATTCCTGGGACGAGGGGTGAGCCTTCCGCTGGAAGGACTGCTCGTCGTCGGGATCGAACAAGCTGTCGCGGCGCCGCTCGCGACGCGCCATCTGGCAGACATGGGCGCTCGCGTCGTCAAGATCGAGAATCCGCGCGGCGGCGATTTCGCCCGGGATTACGACGACGCGGTCAACGGCGTCGCCGCGCACTTCATCTGGTGCAACCGCGGCAAGGAATCGCTGACGCTGGACCTGCGCAGTGAAGCCGGCGCCGAGGTGATGGAACTTCTGCTCGCACAAGCGGACGTGCTCGTGCAGAACCTGGCGCCGGGCGCGGCCGCGCGGCGTGGCCTGGCCGCGGCGCAAGTGCTCGAGCGCCACCCGCGGCTGATCGCTGTCGACATCTCCGGCTACGGCGAGGGCGGCCCGCTGCAGCAGCGCCGCGCCTACGACCTTCTCGTGCAGTCGGAGTCGGGTTCGTGCTCCATCACCGGACGCCCCGGCTCCCCCGCAAAACCAGGCGTCCCGCTCGCCGACATCGGCGGCGCGATGTACACGTTCTCGAGCGTCCTGGCGGCCCTGTACGAACGCGAGCGGACCGGACGTGGTGCGGCGATTTCGGTGGCGCTGTTCGACGCGGCCACCGAATGGATGGGCTATCCGCTGCACTACACGATGGGTACCGGCATCGAGCAGGAGCCGCAGGGCGTCGGCTCGCCGGCGGTGGCGCCCTACGCATCCTTTGTCACCCGAGACGGGGAGACGATCGTGCTCGGCACCACGAACGACGCCGAGTGGCAGCGCCTGGCGACGGTCGCCCTCGAACGCCCGGATCTCGCGGCAGCACCGGCGTATGCGAGCAATGCCCAGCGCGTTGCCCGCCGCCACGAACTCGATCCGGTCATCGCCGACTGGGCTGCCGAACGGACGAGCGCGGCCATCGAGGCGAAACTCGACGAGGCGGGCATCGGCCACGCCAAGCTGAACGGCGTCCAAGATCTGATCGACCACCCGCAGCTCGCGCAGCGGCAGCGCTGGACCCGGATCGGCTCTCCGGCGGGGGACGTCGACGCCGTGCTGCCGCCGCCGATCTCGCCGCAGTGGACGTTCGACCTCGGTGCGGTGCCGGCGCTCGGCGAACACACCGATGCGGTGCTTGCGGGCCTCGGGCTGGACAATGAACGCATCGCCCGACTTCACGAGGACGGCGTTGTCTGAGAAAGGGAGTGCAGGGTGAAAAGCAGCGGTGAGCCCTACTTCCGGCGGATCACGCTGCGCCCGTCCACCCTCGGCGACGGCAAGCGCCGCATCGAAGCGCACATGCAGGATCACGTGCACCACATGAAGGTCGTCATCACCCATGCCGACGGCCGGATCATCTCGGCCGTGCCGTCAGGCATCCGGCTTCCGTGGGACATGTGCCCCTTCGGCATCGCCGGCGTCACCCGCACCGCCGGCATGACCATCACCCAGGCTCGGGAGGGGATGGGCTGGCCCGGCGGCCGCACCGCGAACTGCGTGCACATGGTCGACCTCGCCCGCGTCGCGCTGGCGCATGTCGAGGACACTGCAGAAAGCGTCTACGCCATCACCGTCACGCCGGCGCATGCGCAGGTCCGCGCCGCGCGCATCGAGCGCGACGGTGCGCTGCTTCTGCAGTGGACGCTGGACGGGCCCACGCTGTCGGGTGACGAACCTTTCGACGGCCGTACTCTCGCCGCGTCCGACTTCGTCAGCTGGCGCGGCAAGCTCCAGCCCGGTTTGCGCGAGCCGGCGACGATCCTGCGTCGCGCCTGCCACATCGCCCCGAGCCGCGACATCAACCTCGACCGTATGCGGGTGGCCGCCGAGAGCATCAACGCCGACGGCTCCTGCTACACGTTGCAGCCCGACGTGATCGAACACGCTCATCGCCAGCAGGGCACGTTTCGGATCGAGCTCACCGACGACGATCGGGCCTAGCGCTAGGTTGCCCTGGTGGCCATCCAGTCTTTTTCGCACATCGGCATCTGCGTCAGCGACCTCGCCGCCTCACGGCGCTTCTACGAGAACGTCCTGGGCTTCAGGCATCTTTTCGACGCCGACCTCGGGCCGGAGATCGAGCGCACGATGGAGGTGCCCGGCTGCCAGTTCACGTCGTGCCTGATCGCTCGGGAAGACCTCCGCATCGAGCTGATCGGCTTCCGCGAACCAGCGGTCATGGGTGACGGTTCACGCCGCCCGATGAATTTGCTCGGGCTCACCCACCTCTGCTTCCGGGTCGAGGCGGCCGATGAACTGGCCGAGCTGGCCGAGGCGAACGGCGGCACCTTTCACCGCCAGACGCTCACCGAGCTTCCCGGCTACGGCGAGGACGGCCAGGCGATCGTGAGCGTGCACCTGACCGACCCGGACGGCACGCGTATCGAATGCATCGTGAACCAGCCCGACCTCGCGGAGGTCGCGAAGGCCGTCTTCGCCTGAGGCGCTACTCGATCGTCAGCGGGCGCTTCTCGACCGCGAGGACGCGGACCTCGCGGCGCCTGATGCGCCAGGTTCCCTCTGTTTTCGCGTACTCGTCGCTGTAGCGGATGTTCAGCACCCGGTCGCGGCGCTCGCCCTCGAGACCCTCGATGTGGTGAGCCACGCAGCCGACCAGCCCGGTCGCGGTGTCACCGTTGATCTCGGCGTTGACATTGGCGATCACGTGCATCGTCGACCAGTAGCGCGACAGGTTGGCCATCGCCTGCGCGATCTCGGCCCGCCCGGTACGCACCGCGGTGGGGTCCTCGCCGGGCTTGAGCGCCACGATCAGTGTCGCGTCTTCGGTGAAGAGCCCGGCGACCCGTTCGGGCTCGCCCGCATCGCAGAAGCTCGCATAGCTCTCGACCAGGTTTCGCAGGACCGCGCGGTCGAGCAGTTCCTGCAGAGCTGCAGGGGACGGACCGGACGATCCTGGAAACGTGGTAGACACCTGACCTTCATACCGGACCGACGGGAGCGGCTGTGCGTGTAGTCGTCACGGGCGGGACGGGATTCGTCGGGTCGCACACCGTGGCGGCGCTGCAGGCGGCCGGCCATCAGGTGACGCTGCTCGCCCGCTCGGTGCAGCGGGCGCAGCGGATGCTCGAGGCGCGCGGGCTGGCGGTGGGCGACGTCACCATCGTCCCCGGCGACATCCTCGACGCCGGTGCCGTGAGGGCGGCGCTCAGCGGCTGTGACGCGGTCGTGCATGCAGCGGCGGTGGTCGGCATCGACGGTGCCAAAGCCGCCCAGGCGCGCAGCACCAACGAGCGCGGCGCGCGCAACGTCCTCGGCTGCGCCGTCGACCTCGGACTCGACCCTGTCGTCTACGTCTCCAGCATCAGCGCCCTGTTTCACCCGGGCGGGCCGGTCCTGCTGACGGCGCAGTCCCCGGTCGCACCGGCCACCAGCCCCTACGCGGCGTCCAAGGCGGCCTGCGAGCGCTACGCCCGCACGTTGCAAGCCCAGGGCGCGCCGGTGGTCTGCGTCTATCCCGGCGGGATCCTCGGCCCCGACGATCCCAGCGGCTCCGAAGCGATGCGCGGCGCCATCATCTGGCGACGCCTCACGATGGTGCGCCTCGACAGCGGCTACCTGCTCGTCGACGTGCGCGACATCGCCGACGTCATCGCCGCGACGCTGCACCCCGGCCAGGGTCCCCGCCGCTACCTGGCCGGCCACCACTACGTTGCGTGGCCCGAGCTGTGCGACCTGGTCGCCGAGGTCACCGGTCGGCCGGTTCATCGGCTGCCCATGACCGGCCCGGTGCTCAGGGCGCTCGGCCGCGGCGGTGATGTGGTGCGCAAGGTGATCCCGTTCAGCTTCCCGCTCAGCCGGGAGGCGATGGAGACCGCGTCGCTGATGGTGCCGATGGACGATCAGCGCACGATCGACGAGCTCGGGATCGAGTTCCGCCCGGCCCGGGAGACGCTGCGCGACGCCTATCGCTGGCTGTACGACAACGGCCGCATCCCCGCGCGGCTGGTGCCCGCGTTCACGCGCCGAATCTGACTCGCCAACTCCGCGCACTCACCAACTCCAGCAACAGGCCGCGTCGCACACACGATGCGTTGTACGAGGGGGCGCCGAGGATTTTTCGTGAGTACACGCAATGCGTTGTACAGACTGGCCGCAACAACGGATTGCGTGTGTTGCCGAAAAACCTCAGGACCCCCCACGCACAGCGGATTGCGTGTGACTCACGCCTGCCAACTACGCTCGGTCAGGTGTCTGCCGAGCCTGCTGATCAGCTCCGGCGCCGGGTGCCGCGTACCGATGCCGTGCTGGCCGATCCCGCGCTCGTCGAGGCTGCCTCGCGCCTGGGCCGGGAGACGGTGAAGGCGGCGGTGCGGCAGGCGCAGGAGTTGGTACGCGCGGGGGAACTGGAGCCTGCGGTCGAGGCCGTCGTGCGGGAGACCCTGCGGCTGCTGCCCGAGTCCGCGACCACCCTGCACGAGGTGCTGAACGCGACCGGCGTGGTGCTGCACACCAACATCGGCCGGGCGCCGCTCTCGGCGGCGGCGATCGAGGCGCTCGGGCGCGCCGCGGGCACCGTCGACATCGAGTTCGACCTGGCGACGGGCGCGCGCGCCCAGCGGGGACGCGGGACCCTCGAGGCGCTCGCCCGCGCCTTGCCCGATGCCGGCGGCGTGGCGGTCGTCAACAACGGTGCGGCGGCTCTGCTGCTCGCGGTCACGGTGCTCGCGGCCGGACGCGAGGTCGTCGTCAGCCGGGGTGAACTCGTCGAGATCGGTGACGGTTTCCGGCTGCCCGACCTGCTCGTCGCCACCGGCGCGAGATTGCGCGAGGTGGGCACCACCAACCGCACCGCGCTCGGCGACTACGCGGCGGCGATCGGCCCCGACACCGGCTGCATCCTGAAGGTGCATCCGTCGAACTTCCGCATCAGCGGCTTCACCGCAGACGTCGGCGTCGCCGAGCTCTCCGGGCTCGGGCCGCCCGTCGTCGTGGACGTCGGCAGCGGCCTCCTCGAGCCCGACCCGCTGCTACCCGACGAACCCGCGATGGCCACGGCACTTCGGGCCGGCGCGGGCCTGGTGACGGCGAGCGGTGACAAGTTGCTCGGCGGCCCGCAGGCCGGCATCCTCGCCGGGACTGCCGACCTCGTCCAGCGCTGCCGGCGCGATCCGCTGGCCCGGGCCTTGCGCGTCGACAAGCTGACGCTCGCCGCTCTCGAAGCGACGCTTCGCACGCCGCCGACGCCGACCTGGCAGGCGTTGCATGCGACGCCCGAGCAGCTGCACGCCCGCGTGCTCAAGCTCGCTGCGGATGCCGGCGGCGGGGAGCCGGTGGAGAGCGCCGGAGCCGTCGGCGGAGGGGGAGCCCCCGGGCTCGAACTCCCCGGCTGGGCGCTCGCCCTCCCCGAGGGTTGCGCCGAATCGCTGCGCGCCGGAAGCCCGCCGGTGACCGCCCGGGTGCATGCCGGACGTTGCCTGGTCGACCCCCGCGCCGTGCCTCCCGAGCGCGACGGCGATCTTGCCGGCGCCGTTCGAGCTGCGCTGGCTGCGCAGAATCGCTCTTAGATGCACGTCATTGCGACGGCTGGTCATGTCGATCACGGCAAGTCGACCCTGGTGCGCGCCCTCACCGGCATGGAGCCCGACCGCCTCGAGGAGGAGCGCCGCCGGGGGCTGACGATCGAGCTCGGTTACGCGTGGACCACGCTGGCGCCCGGCGACGAACCCCTTGCCTTTGTTGACGTTCCGGGCCATCACCGCTTCCTGCGCACCATGCTCGCGGGCGTGGGACCGGTCCCCGCTGCCATGCTCGTCGTCGCGGCCGACGGCGGCTGGGAAGCGCAGACGGCAGAGCACGTCGCCGCCCTCGATGCGCTCGGGGTCGCGCACGGGCTGGTCGCCGTCACACGCAGCGATCTGGCCGACCCCGAGCCGGTGCGCCGCGACGTTCTCGCGCGCCTACGAGCCACCTCACTCGGCGCGAAACCCCTTGAAGCCATTGCGGTTTCGGGTCGTACGGGGGAGGGGCTCCCCGAGCTGCGAGCGGCGCTGCGCCGGCTCACGGCCCGGCTCCCGGCACCCGTGACGACGGGCCGGGTTCGGCTGTGGGTCGACCGCGCGTTCACCATCGGCGGGGCAGGCACGGTCGTCACGGCGACGCTCGGGGCCGGCACGATCCGCCTCGGCGACGAGCTCGAACTCGCCGGTGTCCACGGAAACCGCCGCGTGCACGTGCGCAGCTTGCAGGCGCTCGGCGGACCCGAAAGCGAGGTCTCGGCCGTCGCTCGGGTGGCGCTGAACTTGCGCGGCACCAGCCTGTCGGAGGTTTCGCGGGGCGACGCGCTCCTGACCCCCGACGCGGATCTGCTCACCCGGGTCGCCGACGTCACCGGAGCCGAAGATGCCGACCTCACCGACATCCCGGCGGAGCTCGTGCTGCACCTGGGCGCCGCCAGCGTGGCGGCCCGCGTCCGCCCGCTCGGCGAGCGCTTCGCCCGCCTCACGCTCGAGTGGCCGCTGCCGCTGCGCCGCGGTGACCGGGCGCTGCTGCGCGATCCGGGACGCCAGACCGTCGTCGCCGCCGTCACGATCGCCGACATCGATCCGCCGTCCCTCGAACGTCGCGGTGCGGCGACGGCCAGGGCCGCCGAGCTCGCCGCCGGACTCGACGCCGTCGCCGAGGTGGCCCGCCGCGGCACCGCCTCGCGCCGGCTGCTCGGGCAACTCGGGGTACTGCGCGCCGATGACCCGCTGCCCTCCGGGCTGCGGGAGGTGAACGGGCTGCTGGTCACCGAGAAGGACTGGCGGGGCTGGACGGGTCAGCTGCAGCAGGCGGTGGCGTCAGCGACCGCCGCCGACCCGCTGGCGGGCGGATTGCCCGCCGCGGCTGCAGCCGAGCAACTGCACCACACCGACACCCGGCTGATCGAGCCGCTGGCGGCTGCGGCCGGCCTGCGGATGAATGGTGGACGGGTGGCCCCTGCCGCCGCCGCGACCCTGCCCCCGGCGGCGCAGGCGGCCTATGAAGCGATCGCCGTGCGGTTGCAGGCGAACCCCTTCGACGCCCCCGACGCCAACGAGCTGGCCGCCGCCGGCCTGACCGTCCCGATCCTCGCCGCTGCCGTCCGGCAGGGCCTGCTGCTGCGGCTGGCGACGCCGTCGGCGCCGGTCGTCCTGCTTCCGAATGCCCCGGACGAGGCGCTACGGCTGCTCGCCGCGCTGCCGGCGCCGTTCACGGTGAGCGATGCCCGCGGCGCTCTCAACACCACCCGGCGAGTGGCAGTGCCTCTGCTGGAGCACCTCGACGCGACCCGCCGCACCCGCCGGGTGGACGCCAGCGGCCGGATCGTGCTCTAAGCGTCTACGGCCAGCGCAGCAATCCGCTCGCGGTGCTCGGACGCCGACCCGTACGCGTACTCCTGGCGCTTGGCGCGCTTGAAGAAGAAGTGCGCATCGTGCTCCCAGGTGTAGCCGATGCCGCCGTGGAACTGGATCATCGCGGCGGTCACGTCACGAGCCGCGTCACTCGCCTTGGCCTTGGCGACCGAAACAGCGAGCTCCCAGTCGTCGCGTCCGGTGTCGATCGCGTACGCCGCGTACAGCACCGCGTGCTCGGCCATGGTCACCGCGATGTGCAGATCGGCCAGCGTGTGCTTGAGGATCTGGAACGAGCCGACGGCCTTGCCGAACTGCACGCGCTCCTTGTCGTAGGCGACCGTGCGGGTCAGCGCCTCGCGGGCGATCCCGGCGAGGTCGGCGGCGGTGAGCACCGTCGCACGGGCCAGAACCCCAGTGACGGCTGCCGAATTCAGCTCGACACCGGCGCCCGTCACCTCGACGTGCGCCAGCCGGGTGGTGCGATCGAGCACCGCCACCGGGGTCACGGTGTACGCGTCGGGCTCGTAGAGTGCGAGCTTCCCGTCCTGCACGGCCACGAGCGCATCCGCCACCGCGGCGTACTCGACCGGCAGTGAGAGATCCGGCGCGAACGCCAGCTTCACCTCACCGGACGCGATGCGCTCCAGCCACTTCGCCGCCTCGGGGACGTCAGCACCGCCTAGCCGCAGCGCCTCGCCGGCGACGACGGTCGGCAACCACGGACCGGGAGCCACCCCCGCGCCCAGGCATTTGCTGAGCACCGCGGCGTCGAGCACCCCGAGGCCGAGCCCGTCGGCCTCCTCCGGCACCATGACCGCCAGCCAGCCGTGCTCGCCGTACGCCTGCCACAGAGCGTCGGGGATGCCATCGCCGGCCGGGTCGTCGTAGACCTCGCGCACGGCCGTGGTGGGGAAGCGGTCGGCGAGGTACTCGCGTACCGAATCCTGCAGCGCGCGCTGCTCGTCAGTCAGGGCGAAGAACACCGGGCTGCCTTCCTAGCGGGGGAGACCGAGCACGTGCTCGGCCACGATGTTGCGCTGCACCTGCGACGAGCCGCCCCAGATGGTTTCGGAGCGGGACCACAGGAAGAGCTCGGTCAGCGGATCGAGGTCGGCCGTCGGCAGGCCTGGAATCTGCTGACCCGCGTAACCCACGACGTCCATGTAGATCTCGCCGAGGTCCTGGTGGGTTTCTGACCACTGCAGCTTGGTCATCGACGACTCGAAGCCGAGCTGCTCACCCTGCTCGACCTTGGTGAGGATGTGCAGGGAGTGCAGCCGCAGCGTCTCCAGGTTGACAAGGGCATCGGCGAGGCGCTGGCGAAGCGCCGGATCCTTGCTGCGCCCGGTGTCCCGGGCGACCTTGGCTATCTGCTCCCACTCCGCGCGGAAGCGGGTGTACTGGCCGATCGCTGAGGAGCCGCGTTCGAACGACAGCAGCAGCATCGCGACGTTCCAGCCGGCGCCGACCTCACCGAGGACGGCATCTTTGGGCACCTTCACGTCGGTGAGGAAGACCTCACCGAACTCCTCGTTGCCGGTCATCTGCTTGAGCGGTCGGGCGTCGACCCCGTCGGCGTGCATGTCGATCAGCAGCATCGAAATGCCCCGGTGGCGCTGAGATTCCGGGTCGGTGCGCACCAGGGCGAACATCCGGTCTGCGTGCAGTGCGTTGGTGGTCCAGACCTTCTGCCCGTTGACCACCCAGTGATCGCCCGCATCGGTGGCCCGGGTGGTCAGGCTTGCGAGGTCGGAGCCGGCGCCCGGCTCGGAAAAGCCCTGACACCAGATGACCTCGTTGTGCAGCATCGGCTTGATGATGTCGCGCTTCTGCTCATCGGAACCGATGGCCATGACCGTGGGGCCGAGGAAGGTCAGGCCAAGCGTGTTGACCGTCACCGGCGCGTCTGCACGGGCCATTTCCTCGTCGTAGATGGCCTTCTGGGTGGGCGTACCGCCGCGCCCGCCGTACTCCTTCGGCCAGTTGATGCCGGCGAACCCCTCGCGGGCCTTGTTGGCCTCCCACTCGCGTCGCAGGTCGAAGGACTCGGCCGGTGACTTCTGCATCCAGAACTCGTTGGAGCGCCACTCGGCAGGGAGGTTGGCTTCGAGCCAGGCTCGGAATTCGGTACGGAAGTCGGCGTCGGCGGCGCTGTCGCTGAGGTCCACGCCTGGATCGTATGCAGGGAAGAAGCGTAGAAGCTACTTGCCGGTAATGACGCTCTCGTACAGCGCGACGGTTTGCCGGGCGATGGCCTGCCAGCTGAATTCAGCGGCGGCGCGCCGGCGACCGGCCCGGCCCATCTCGGCGGCGAGGCCGGGATCATCCAGCAGCCGGTTGACCGCATCCGCCAGCGCTTTCGGCTCGGACGGCGGCACCAGGAAGCCGGTCACGCCGTCGTCGACCACCTCGGGGATGCCGCCGACGGCGCTGGCCACGACCGGCGTCGCACACGCCATCGCCTCGAGATTGACGATCCCCAGCGGCTCGTAGACCGACGGGCACACGAACGCGGCCGCGTGGCTGAGTACCTGGATGACCGACGCGCGCGGGAGCATCTCGGGGACCCAGAAGACGCCCGAGCGATCATCGCGCAACGTGGCCATCAGAGCGTCGATCTCGGCGCCCAGCTCCGGGGTCTCGGCCGGCCCGGCGAGCAACACCAGCTGGGCCTCGGGACGGAATGCGGCGGCCGCCTGCAGAAGTACGGAGAGCCCCTTCTGGCGGGTCACCCGGCCGAGGAACACGACGTAGGGCCGGTCGAGGGCGATCCCGAGCGACTCGATGATCCCGGTCGCCGGATCGGGCTGGTAGGTGCTCGTGTCGACCCCGTTGTAGACGACCTCGACGCGCGCCGGATCGATGTCGGGGTAGGCCTCGCGGATGTCGGCGCGCATGCCGCGGGAGACGGCGATGATCCGCTGGGCTCCTCGCAGGCCGACGCCCTCGCTCCACGAGGAGAGCGCGTAGCCGCCGCCGAGTTGCTCGGCCTTCCACGGTCGCAGCGGTTCCAGCGAATGTGTCGTCGCGATGTGGGGAACCCCGTGCAGCAGTCCCGCGAGATGGCCGGCGAGATTGGCGTACCAGGTGTGGGAATGGACGACATCGGCACCCGCGATGGCGGCGGCGATCTCGAGATCGGTGCCGAGCACTCCGATCGCCGCATTCGCGTCAGCAAGCTCGGGAAGCGGCGGATGGCCGTGCACCAGCGGCAGTCCGGGCTGGCGAGTCGCGGCGGGAGCGCGCGTACCGAAGCAATGGACGTCGACCTCGACGAGCCTGGCGAGCTCGGCGGCGAGGTACTCGACGTGAACGCCCGCGCCTCCGTAGACGTCAGGCGGGTACTCGCGGGTCAGCAGGGCGACACGCATGCCCGCACCCTATGGGCTGGGCCCTCACGGGCCTAGCCGAGCCGAATGCGTCGCGATGGACCTATGCTGCGCAGCGTGAAGGCCCCCAGCGTGCTCGGCATCGTCCTCGCCGGCGGTGAGGGCAAGCGGCTGTCCCCTCTCACGCTGGACCGCGCGAAACCGGCGGTGCCCTTCGGGGGCATCTATCGCCTGGTCGACTTCGTGCTCTCGAATCTGGTGAACGGCGGCTTCCTCAAACTGGCCGTGTTGACCCAGTACAAGAGCCACAGCCTCGACCGCCACATCACGACCACCTGGCGGATGTCGACGCTGCTGGGCAATTACGTCACCTCGGTGCCCGCGCAGCAGCGGCTGGGTCCGCGCTGGTACTCCGGGTCGGCGGACGCCATCTTCCAGTCGCTGAACCTGATCTACGACGAGGCTCCCGACTACGTCGTGGTGTTCGGGGCCGATCACGTCTACCGGATGGATCCCCGGCAGATGGTCGAGCAGCACATCGAGCACGGAGCCGGGGTGACGGTCGCCGGCATCCGCATCCCTCGCTCTGACGCTCGCGAGTTCGGCGTCATCTCCACCGGGCCCGACGGGCGCACCATCGAGCGCTTCCTGGAAAAGCCCACCGACCCGCCCGGGCTCCCTGACGCTCCCGACCAGGTGTATGCGTCGATGGGCAATTACGTCTTCACGACCAGCATCCTGCTCGACGCGCTGCGCCGTGATTCCAAGACCGAGGAGTCGCGCCACGACATGGGCGGCGACATCGTGCCGCTGCTCACGTCGCAGAAGCAGGCCGAGGTCTACGACTTCCGCGACAACGACGTGCCCGGCGTCGAGGAGCGCGAGCGCGGCTATTGGCGCGATGTCGGAACGCTGGACGCGTACTACGAGGCGCACCAGGACCTCATCTCGGTGACGCCGACCTTCAGCCTCTACAACCGGGACTGGCCGATCCTCACCAACCCCGGGATCCTGCCGCCGGCCAAGGTGGTCAACGGCGGCTCGGTGCCCGATTCCCTCATCAGCCCCGGCGTGATCGTGAGCGGCTCGCAGGTGCACGGCTCGGTGCTCTCGCCGGGCGTGCGCGTTCATGACGGCTCGTGGGTCGAGGGCAGCGTGCTGGCTCATGGGGCGGTGGTCGGCCCCGGCGCCGTCGTGCGCCGGGCGATCCTGGACAAGAACGTCGTCATCGGCGCCGGGCAGCGGGTCGGCGTCGACCGTGAGCACGACCTGGCCCGCGGCGCGACCGTCTCGGCCGGTGGGATCACCGTGTTCGGCAAGGGTGTCCGGATCGAGTGAGCTAGGGGGCCGCTCATGGAGGTGCTGACCAGCCGGCTGCTGATCACGCCGGCTGATCCCGTGGCGAGCCGGCGGTTCTACGGTGAGGTCCTCGGTCTCGCTGTGGCCCGTGAGTTCGGGCCGCCCGAGCATCGCGGGATCGTCTACTTCGCAGGCGGCGGCTTCCTGGAACTCTCCGGGCAGGCCGAGGCAGGCGTACCGCCGCCGGCGCTGCGGCTCTGGTTGCAGGTGCGCGACGCCGCCGCCGAGTGCGCGCGGCTGCAGGAGCTGATTCGTGCCGGTGAACTGGACGAGTCGGCACTCGTACGCGAGCCGCGGCTCGAACCGTGGGGCCTGATCGAGATGTGGCTGCGCGATCCGGACGGAATGGCCGTAGCCCTCGTCGAGGTGCCGGCGGAGCACCCCCTGCGCCGGGATCCACGCGACTGAAGGGCCTGCGTTGGAGGTTTCAGCGGGGTGACGGATGTGAAGATCACTGCCATGGACGGCTACCTGTTCTTCGACTCCGTCACGCCCGAGACCCGAAGTGCGCTCTTCGAGATGGTCGAGGACGAGTTGCTGCGGCTGGCGGCCGTCACCGTGTCCGGCAGCGTGGCGGCGTTCGCCGCGTACACCGCACCCGACGTGCGTTCGGCGTATGCACTGGTCGAGGCGGTCGCGGAGACGGTCGGTCGGCCATCGGCGCGCCTGCTGGCAGTGACCGGCCGGCAGGGTGAGGCAGCCGCGGGTCCCGGTACGACCCGTTTCGACGGGGAGCGGGCGGTCGCGCTCGCGCTGCTGCGGGTGCCGCTGTCGCGCGCAGAAGACGTGGCGGCCCTGGCGGGACGGATCGGTGACGCGCGGGCGGCTGTCGTACTCGGCGGCGCCGTGACGGTGCTCGTAGAGGTCGACGGGGAATCGCTCGACGACCTCGAACCCAAGCTCGCCGATGTCCTCGCCGTAGCCGGTGACGCCGAGACCGAGGTGCTGGTGACGACGACCGAACTCGGGATCGGCTGGGGCGGGCCTTCGGACTAGTGCTGCTCGACCTGCGCCGCGCCGGCGCGGACCCCGGAGCTCAGGACGATCACCGCGACCAGGGAGCCGAGCGTCATGCTCGCCAGATCAGGGATGGTGAACGGCGCCCGGAACCCGGCAGCGGCGGCCTGTGGAGCTGTGGCGACCCCGATCAACAAAGCCGTCGCCGCCGACCAATGCCGCCGGCTACGGTAGGACCGGGCACCCAGCAGGCAGGCCGCGGCTGCGGCCAGACCCGCGATGACCAGCGGAAGACCCGGTGAGGAGTGCAGCGAGCCCAGGAGCAGTCCGCAACGGGTCAGGTCCAGCGTGCCGAGGGCGAGCAGCAGGGCGGGGAGCAGCAGCGGCGCCGGGCGGGCGTCGTCCATCAGCAAGCGATCGCGTCGGGTGCGGGGATCTCCCGGCGCAGTGCCCGCAGCGCGTAGTGCAGCCGCGAGCGTGCCGTACCGCTGGGAATCCCCAGCTGATCGGCAACGGCGCTGGCGCCCCCGCCGACGTAGAACGTCTCGACCACCACGCTGCGGTGAGCCGGGGAGAGGTGCAGCAGCGCACTTTCCAGCAACTGCCTGTCGAGCACCTGATCGAGAGCAGCGTCCTGATGTCCGGACGGCACGGTCTCGGCCGCCTGCAGCGCCGTGCTCACCGGCCGGGCGCGGGCCGCGCGGTTGGCGTCGGTGGCGAGATTGCGGGCCACACGAAACAGCCATGGCCGGATCGGCCGGTCGTCCGCGCGCAATTGGGGGAGGTGTCGCCAGGCGCGGATGAATGTCTCCTGGACGATGTCTTCAGCGTTTGCCGAGTCGCGGCAGTAGCGTTCCACGTAGCCGCGCAGGGCCTGGGCATGGCAGCTGTAGAGGTCGCTCACCAGGGTTTCGGAGTCACTCGACGCCTCGGGGTCGAGGCGGTCACAGGGATGTTGGGGCATACTACTAACACGACTAGTAGATGACTCCCGTTCAACGGACCGCCCAGAAAAGCTGCTCGAAAAAAGACGGCCGGTCGTTGAACCGAACTGCTCCGCTAGGCGTGTTAGTAGATGGAGCTCGTCCGAGCGCCGCTCGTGCTGTCACGCCAAGGAGTTGATGATGCGTCCGTTCGGCGACCTCGAGGCGGCCATCATGGATCGGCTGTGGGAGCGTGACAGTCCCGCGCTCGTCCGCGAGATCGTCGACGAGCTGCACGACGAGCGTCCGCTGGCCTACACCACCGTCATGACGGTGATGGAGAATCTGCACCGCAAGGGTTGGCTGCGCCGAGAGCGTGACGGCCGGGCCTGGCGGTACGAGCCCACCGGCTCGCGTTCGGGGTATACGGCGGCGCTCATGAACGAGGCGCTCGGCACCAGTTCCGACCGGCGCAACGCCCTGGCCCACTTCGTCCTGCAGATGAGTCCCCATGACGCCGCCCTGCTGCGGCAGGCGCTCGATCAGGCGAGCGGGCCTGATGAGGAAGAGTCCGCGTGACCGTCGGCCTCATCCTCGTCGCCTATGCCGCGGCGGTCGGCAGCTTCGGCGGACTGTTGCTCGCGCGGGCCCGCTGGACCGCCAAGGCTCCGTTGCTGGCGATCGTCACCTATCTCGCCGCGGCCTGGTCGGTCGTCGTCGCCGTCGCACTCGCCGGGCTGACCGTCGCGCTGCATACGAGCGCCCTCAGCGGCGGCTTGAGCCGGCTGATTGGTGCGTGTGTCCTGCGCCTTCGCCAGGAGTACGGCACGCCCGGCGGCGCGACGGTCGCCGTGCTCGGGATCATTGTCGCGGCTGCGATCATCGCCCGAACCACCCTCGCTGCGGTGCTTCACACCCGCGCCACCGGACGTCAGGCGCTGCTGCACTCCGAGACCGCCCGCCTCGTCGGCCGCCCGCAGCCCGAGCTCGGCGCCGTCCTGCTCGAGCATGACCAGCCCGCCGCCTACTGCGTCGCCGGGCGCCAGCCGACCGTGATCGTCACAAGTGCAGCAGTAGCAGCACTTTCGACGGCGCAGCTGCACGCCGTGATGGCTCACGAGCGCGCCCACCTGCGCTATCACCACCACCGGCTGCAGGCGCTCGCCCGGGTGGCGCGCCAGGTGCTGCCCTTCATGCCGTTGCTACGTGACGGCGAGGCGCAGGTGGAGCGGCTCATCGAGCTGCATGCCGATGACGCCGCGACCTCGGCGCACGATCCGCGCCGGCTGGCCTCGGCACTGGTCGTGCTCGCCACCTCCGGCGCCGGCCCGGCCCCGGTGCTTGCCGCCGGAGCGACCGATGTCGTCGCCCGCGTCCAACGCCTGGCACGTCCGCTCGAGCCGCTTGGCCGCACCCGTCGCCAACTCCTTCGCCTGACCGCCGCCGTCCTCGCAGTGACCCCCGTGCTGCTCGCCTTCACCCCGGCCGCGGTCGCGCTGGCCCTGGGCCGGGTTCCCACCGCCTGAGCCCTCGGGTCGCCCAGCGTCACCGTGTCGGCGCCACCGTGTCGGCGCCACCGTGTCGGCGTCACATAGGTCCCGCTGGCGGTGGCACCGAGGCTGGACGGGCATGAGTGGCAGCGGGCCATCGTCCCCAACTCGGTGGCGCCACCGGCTCAGGGTGTTCTGGGCCCGTCAGAGCCTGGCGCCACCGTCTGAAGGCCCGCCGCGTGAACGACCGCGCGGCCGCCGTCGTGTTGACAGGTATGAGCAAAAATCCCCGCCGCCGTTCGTGGTGGCAGAAGCGTTCCGGCCGGCCGGAGGTCGAGGCGGACCCCCTGCTCGAACGCGTCGTCGAGCTGGACGCGCTACCTCAACGTCTCGAGCCGCCCCCACCTCCCGAAGCCCCCCGCTCCGAAGTCGTCACAGCCTCCGGATTGCGTTGCGTCATCGGTGTCCTGAGCGCCGGGCTGGATTCGAGCGAACTGCAGAACTGGGCGATGGACACCCTCATCCCGCGCGACTCCGAAGGATTGAGCGACTTTCTTGCCGCCCTCTACGTGATGGCCCGGGTGCTTCTCGGCGAAGTACGTGACGCCACCGGACAGCCGCGCGAGGAAATCCTGCAGCGACTCGCGCTCACCGTCGAGAACGGACACGGGAAGCCTCTGCCGGGCTGGTAAAAATCGTCGCGCTCGGTTGAACCGACGGCATCTCCTATGCGTGTTAGTAGATGGAGCTGGCAATCAGCCCCCTCGATCTGCACCAAGAGGAGACCAAGCCGTGACGACAGCAACACTGAGCGAGCAAGCAGCACTGGACCTCCTGCCGCGTCAGGCGGCGGGTGCCTGGCAGGCGGTTGCCACCCACTCACACGCCTCGTTCACCGCGCGAGTCGCCGGCCGCGCGGTTCGCGGGCGGTTGCCGGTGTCGGGTGAGGCCCTGGTGGGCGGTTCCGTCGAGGAATGCGCGACGAAGCTCGTGGCCTCCACCGGCGCGCTGAGCACCTTCTCGCCGATTCTCGACAAGATTCTCACCGGCCCCGGGTTTCTCGAGGCGGCCTCCTTCCCTGAGATCAGCTTCCACTCCGAGCAGCTGACGCGCGTGCCGACCGGCTGGCGTGCCATCGGCCGCCTGCATGTGAAGGGCGTCGACCACGAGATCGCCTGCCAGCTCTCGGTGGGCTCGATCCACTGGGATGAGGAGGGGACTCCGCGCCTGTCGGCCAAGAGCCACTGGGTCCTGGACTCCACCTGGATCACCGGTCAGCGCATCCCCGGCCTCAGCCGGCGGGTCGCCATCGCCTGCTTCATCGTCCTCGAACCGTCGCACTGACGCCCCGAAACCCTCTCATTTACAAGGAGAAGCAAGATGTATGCACGTTCGCAGGAGCCAACGAATCTGTTGGCGGCCCCGGGCTTCGATCTGCTCTCGCGTGCGCTCGCGGTCGTTTCGCTGGTCAACCTGGCCATGGTCCACGTGATCGACATGCCGGACACGCTGGGTCCGCTCCCTTGGGTGGGCGCCGGCTACTTCGTCATCATCGCGGCGGCCATGGGTCTCGGGGTGACGCTGATGCTGCGTTCGCATTGGCTGGCCTGGGCCGCTGCCGGGCTGCTGGCCGCCGGCTCCATGGGTGGCTACATCCTCACCCGTTCGGTTTCCGGATTCCTCGGCGACCACGGTGATGTGGGCAATTGGCGCTGCTCGCTCGGTATCACTGCGCTGAGCCTGGAGACCGTGCTCATCCTGCTGGCTGCCGTCCACGTGGTGCGTCGCATCACTGCCGTCGAGCCCGAGCCCGAGCGGGTCGCGCTCAGCGTTCCCACGTACTCATCCGTGCACTGATCCACCCGCGTTTCCCCTTTGTTCCCTACCCTTTCACGCCAACTCACGTCCACAGGAGGACGACATGAAGCACCCCGGAATCGTCATCAGCTCGCTCAGCGTCGCGGCTCTCGCGGTGGGAGGAGGGATCGTCGGCTTCACCTCCGGCGGCGGCTCCGGCACCGCCCACGGCGGGGTCACCGTCAAGACCGGAACCGCCACGGTCGGCGGCAGCAGCGAGACCATCCTCGAGACCTCGAAGGGTTTGCCGCTCTACACCTACCAGCCCGACAGCCCGACCCAGTCGATGGTCACCGGCAAGCTGGCGGCACTCTGGCCGCCGCTCACCGCCGGGTCACCGACGTCGACGGTCAAGGGCAGCCAGGTCGCGGCGGTGAAGGACATTCACGGCAGCCAGGTCGAGTTCAACGGTCATCTGCTGTACACGTTCGTCACCGACCGGCCGGGCCAGGTCACCGGCCAGGGTGTGCAGAACTTCTTCGTCGCGACGCCTGAGCTGATGGCCCCGCCCGGCACACCGGCGGCGACGACTCCGCCCACCACCTCGCCGGCAGCGAACAGTAACAACTACGGCTACTGATCGTCGGATTCGGCTTCGAGGCCATGGGTGAGCATGTCGAGCCCGTTCTTCACCAACCCCGGCACCGAACCCGCGGCGGAGTCGAAGCCCTCACCGATCATGCCGCCCGCCTGATGGCGGGCGGCAATGCCGGTGGCGATGACGGCCAGCTTGAAATAGCCGAACGCGAGATACCACGGAAGCGCGCTCACGTCGCGTCCGGACCGCTCCGCGTAACGCCGGAAAACTTCGATACGAGAAGGGAATCCGGGCTCGAGCGTGACGCGGGCGGTGAGCTGGTGGGCGTCGGCAGGTGCATTGCGGTCACCCCAGTACACGCCGATGATGCCGACATCGGCCAGCGGGTCGCCGAGCGTCGAGAGTTCCCAATCGAGCACTGCCAGGATGCGGCCCGGATCCTGCGGATCGAGCATCGTGTTGTCCAGCCGGAAATCCCCATGAACCAGGGTGGTTTCGCGCTGCTCCGGAAGCTCGGACGAAAGCTGGGTCGCCAGCGTGTCGAGATCCTCCAGTAAGGCATCGGAGGCCACCGCCCCTTTGGTGGCCTCCCATTGGGCGTTCCAGCGCTTGATCTGGCGCGCCAGGTAGCCGTCGGTACGCCCGTAGCCTTCGAGCGGCCCGTCGATCGGGACGCGGTGGATGGCGATGAGCGTCTCGACGAGCGCGTCAGCGATGCGGGAACGCTCGGCGGGGGAGTCGGCGTAGCCCGCGGGGACCGTGTCCCGCACGATGAGCCCGTTCACCTTCTCCATCACGTAGAACGGCGCACCGACCACTGCGACGTCGGTGCACAGGTGATGCACGATCGGCACCGGCACGTCGGTGTCCTGCAGCGCCGACAGCACCCGGTGCTCGCGCACCATGTCGTGAGCCGTCGGAAGCACGGCAGCCAGCGGCGGGCGGCGCAGCACGACCTCCCCGGCCTTGCTGGAGATGACGTACGTCAGATTGCTCTTCCCGCCGGCGACGAGCTCCACCTCGCACTCGGCCCAGCCGTCATCGCCGAGCACACGCGCGAGGTAAGGTCCGACGATCTCCGGCGGCGCCCCGCGGCGCGGATCCTCAGCGGCTGCAGCGGAATCACTGTGCTCGCTCATTCGAAGAGCCCTTCCGGGAGCTGGCCGGTGAACCCTTCGGCGCGTGGGCCGGGAACCCCGCGAAAGGCATAGGGTTCGGCCTCCCGTCCGGGTTGGATCGGCCACACCGCACCCGCCGGGCCGTCGAACGCCCGCAGCACGACGGCTGCCACCTCCTCGGCTGTCAGCAGCGGGAAGTTGGCCTCCTGGAACTTGTGCAAGTCGCGGGCGATGATGGCGGTGTCAGCGAAGCCGGGGGCGATGGCGGCGACCGTGATCCCCTCTGAAGCAAGGGGAATCGCGGCCGAGCGGATGAGCCCGACGACGGCGTGTTTGGTGAGTCCGTAGATCGGCGTCGGGGGAGTGGGAACGAGCCCGGCCAGGCTGGCGGTCGCCACGATCGACCCGCCGCCCGATCGCCGCAGCGCCGGCACGGCAGCCTGCAGGCCGAAGAACACCCCGTCGACGTTGACCGCGATCATCTTGCGGTAGATGTCGTTCGGGATCCGTTCAATGGGCCCCTCGAGCAAGCCGATGCCGGCGTTCAGCATGACGAGATCGAGGCGTCCGAAGGAGCCCTCGGCCGCCTCGACGGCGGCCAAAGAGGCGCCGGGATCGGTGACGTCGGTGGTGACGAAGAGTCCGTCGAGTTCCTTGGCGAGGCGCGAGCCGTTGTCGGTGTCGACGTCAGCAATCACCACGCGATCGCCGCGCGCCGCGCATGCCCTGGCGACGGCCGCCCCGATCCCTCCGGCGGCCCCGGTGATGAGAGCGACGCGTGCTGACGTGCCGGCGCTCATGACGCCACCGGCGCCGCGTCGAGCAGTGCCGCGGCGAGTTCCGCGCGTTGGGCCCGGCTGGTGCCCTCGAACGAATTGATCCACTGCGCGCGTTTGTAATAGCGGTGCAGGATGTGCTCGTAGGTGAAGCCGATCCCGCCGTGCACCTGGATCGCCTTCTCGCACGCCAGTACCGCCGCTTCGCCGGCCGCTGATTTGGCAGCGGCACACGCCATGTCAGCGCTGTCGTCGCCCGCCGAGACCGCCCACGCGGCCCACGTCGCGAGTGAACGGGCCAGGCTGAGCGCGGTGAAGATGTCGGCGATCTGATGGCTCACCGCTTGGTAGGTGCCGATGATGCGGCCGAACTGCTGGCGTGCTTTTGCATGCGCCGCAGCGAGATCGAGCGCCGCCTGGGCGACGCCGACGGCTTCCGATGCCAGCGCCGCGAAAGCCCTCCGGCGGATCAGCGGCAGCAGATCAAGGTCGCCGACGCGCTCGGCGGGCGTCGAGTCCAGCGTCAGGTCGGCCAGCGGTCGAAGCCGGTCGACGGTCGAGAGCGGCTGCACCTGCGCGGCCGAGACGTCCGCCGCGTAGAGCCCGTCCGCAGCGACGACGACCACCTTCTCAGCCAGCATGAGGTCGGGCACCAGCCGCTTGATCCCGGTGAGCCTGCCCGCACTGTCGGCGGTCGTCGCCCAGTGCGTGGACGTGAGCAAGGGAGAGGCATCCTCGGCCCACGCCAGGGTCGCGGGCTGTTCGGACACCAGCGCGGGCCGGGTGAAGGCCACTGTCGGCAGATATGGAACGGGTAGCAGCGCGCGTCCCGCCTCCTCGAAAAGCACTGCCTCGTCGAGGAAATCCTCCAGATCGAGCCAGCCCAGCTCACCGAGTGAGGCCCAGATCTTGGAGCCGCCGGCATCAGCCCGCGCGGCCGGGTCGGTTTCGGCGAGGGCGACGACGTGCTCGGGCGGCACCTTGTCGGTCAGGTATTCACGCGCTGCGCCGCGCAGCATCTCCTGCTCGGGAGAAAAGGCGAAGTCCACGGAAAGTCCTTTGTTCGCAGGATAAAAGGCGTTGGGAAAGGTGGCGGGCGATCAGCGTGACTTGGGTAGCCCGACGACGCGCTCAGCGATGATGTTGCGCAGGATCTCCGACGTGCCCGCCTCGATCGTGTTGCCGCGGCTGCGCAGCTGCTCGTACTGCCAGTAGCCGTCCCAGACCCCGCCTGCACCGTCGAGCTGCGACGAAAGTCCCTCGATCGAGAGCGCCAGCTTGGTGATGCGCTGGTTGGCTTCGCTCCAGTGCAGCTTGGCGACCGACCCTTCCGGACCAGGCACTCCCGTCTTCACCAGTGATGTCAGCGAGGAGTAGTTGGTGTAGCGCAGCGCCTGCAGATCGATCCACGACTGGGCGACCGCGTCACGGATGACGGGATCGTCCGCCGCCCGCGAGCCATCCGGATTCTTCAGCTGTGCCAGCTCGATCAGCTTCTCCACCGCGACCTCGAGCCGCGCCGTCAGAGCGAAACCGAGCGTGCCGCGCTCGTGCAGCAAGGTCGTCATCGCGACCTTCCAGCCGTCTCCGGGGTTGCCGAGGATGCTCGCCTTCGGCACCCTGACGTCGGAGAAGAAGATCTCGTTGAACTCCGGGTCGCCGGTGATCTGGCGCAGCGGCCGCACCTCGACGCCGGGCGCCTTCATGTCGACCAGCAGGTAGGACAGGCCGGCGTGCTTGGGAGCCTCGCGATCGGTGCGGACGACGAGGATGCACCAGTTCGCGATGTGCGCCCATGAGGACCAGACCTTCTGACCGTTGACGACCCATTCGTCGCCGTCGAGTTCGGCGTAGGTACGCGCGCCGCCGAGGTCGGATCCGCTGCCCGGCTCGCTGAAGCCCTGACACCACACCTCATCGCCGCGCAGCAACGGCTTCAGGTAGCGCGCCTTCTGCTCGTGGGTGCCCCAGGCGATGATCGTCGGCCCGGCCATGCCGAGCCCGATCCCGCCCAGATGCGGCGGCGCGCCGGCCCGGGCACTCTCCTCGAGGAAGATCCCCTGGAACGTGTGGCCGAGCCCGCGACCGCCGTACTCCTCGGGCCAGGTGATGCCGACGTACCCGGCGTCGTAGAGCCGCCCGCTCCACTCGCGCAGGAAGTCCTCGTCGTAATTTCCGACGTGCGGCGGACGATCGGCCCAGTCATCCGGGAGGTTGTCGCGCAGCCAGGCGCGAAGTTCCGCCCTGAACGCAGCTTCATCGGGAGTGTCACGGAAGTCCACGGATGCCGACCGTACTCGTTGCCGAAGGCAACGGCGGTACGTTCCGGGCATGGACTTCGCTCTCAGCGCCGAGGCACAGGACTATCTCGAACGGCTCCAGGCCTTCATGGACGATGCGGTCTACCCGGCCGAGCCGGTCCACGAGGCGTGGTTGCGCTCGCAGCCCCACGGGACGCATGCGTTCCCGCCGATCCTGGACGAGCTCAAAGCTGAGGCCCGCAAGCGCGGGCTGTGGAACCTCTTCCTGCCAGGGGAGGGGCACCCGCTGAGCGTCCTCGACTACGCCTCGCTCGCTGAGCTGACCGGCCGCAGCGTCGATCTCGCTCCCGAGGCGATCAACTGCTCGGCTCCGGACACCGGCAACATGGAGGTCCTGCACCTGTTCGGCACCCAGGAGCAGAAGGACCGCTGGCTCGCGCCGCTGCTCGAGGGGACCATCCGCTCGGCCTTCGCGATGACCGAGCCCGACGTCGCGAGCTCCGACGCGACCAACATCCGCACCAGCATCGTCCACGACGACACCACGAACGAATGGGTCATCAACGGGCGCAAGTGGTGGACGTCCGGGGCCGGCGGCGAGCGCTGCCGGATCCTCATCGTGATGGGCAAGACCGACCCGAGCGCCTCGCCGCATCGCCAGCAATCCATGGTCCTGGTCCCGATGGACACGCCGGGTGTCAGCATCGTCGGCGACCTCGAGGTCTACGGCTATCTCGACCGTGAGAGCCACAGCGAGGTGCTCTTCGAGGACGTGCGGGTCCCGTCCTCGAACATCATCGCGAGCCCGGGCGACGGCTTCATGATCGCCCAGGCGCGCCTCGGCCCCGGGCGCATCCACCACTGCATGCGCGCCATCGGGATGGCGGAGCGGGCGCTGGACATGATGATCGAGCGCGCCGGCTCCCGGGTGGCGTTCGGCGGGCCGATCTCCGATCAGGGCGTCGTGCAGCAGCAGATCGCGGAGTCACGGCTGGAGATCGAGCAGGCCCGACTGCTGGTCCTCAAGGCCGCGTGGCTGATCGACAACGTCGGCAGCAAGGGCGCGCGCACCGAGATCGCGGCCATCAAGGTCGCGGCGCCCGCGGGCCGCGCTGAACGTCCTGGACCGGGCCATCCAGATCCACGGCGGAGGCGGGGTGAGCCAGCACTTCCCGCTGGCGTCGATGTGGGCGCACGGCCGGACCCTGCGGCTCGCCGACGGCCCGGACGAGGTGCATCTGCGCACGATGGCCCGCCGGGAGCTGGGCCGGGTGCTCGGCAGGCACTGAACCGAAGGAGCGCCGATCCGCTGTGGCCAGGCCCACCGGCCGCGCACTCGGGGGTGGGGCACGGCCGGTGGGGGCTCTTGGCGGACGGACCGCGTGGGTGCCTCACTCACAGTGAAACATCGCAACGCAAAAAGTACCCACTAACGCGCCATGAGACGCGTGTGACTCTCGCGTCAGCGGATGAGCCGGCGCATGAGTCAGCCGGTGAGGGCGGCCTTGAGCGACGCGAGTTGGGCGTCGGTGAGCCCGTTCGCGAGCAGCCAACCGGCCGCGCCGCCGTCTCGGTCGTCGAGGGCGGCGAGGACGTCGGTCATCGTCTGGGGGTCGGCCGACATGTCCTGATTCGACAGCGAGCCCGTGTAGTTGGCGTACGTCGGCATCCGGCGCAGGCGGCTGCCCACGCGCTCGAGCCGCTCATTGGTCAGGGCGAAGTCGGCGACGATCGCGTCGCGCTGCACGCCCACGGCGTCGAGCACCAGCGCGGCCAGTACGCCCGTGCGGTCCTTGCCGGCGGCGCAGTGGAACAGGGCCGGCGGTCCGTCGGGGTCGGCCATCAACTGCACCGCCGCGACAACCCGATCGCCCGCGTACTTCAGGTAGCCCAGGTAGTGCTCGACGCGGTCCTGCTCGCGCCGCTCGGCCACGACGATCTGACGCGCCCGGTCATCGGAGGGCATGAGCAGCTCGTCGGGCATGAAGGGCAGGTTGGCGTAGCGGATCGGCTCGTTGGCGAGGGGGCCGCGGCCTTCCTTCTCCGCCTCCAGGTTGGTGCGCAGGTCGATGATCGTCTTCAGCCCGAGCTGCCGGAAGAGCTCCACGTCATCGGGGGTGAGCTCCTGCAGGGTGTCGCCGCGGAAGAACACGCCGCTGCGGGTGACCCCACCTTCCACCAATGGCAGGCCGCCCAGGTCGCGGATGTTCTCAGCGCCCGTCAGGGCCAGCCAGCGGGAGTTGCTCATGCTTGCGACACTAGGGGACGCGTGCCACGACCTGCTGACGGGCAGGCAACCAGCAGCTGAACGAGACGTTTTGCGACGCAAGTGCTAACCTTTAGCAAGGCTAACGATCTCGTTCAGGTCGGATCCCGCCCGGAGAACGTCGGCCCGGTTTGAAAGGATCAGGCAGTGCCCCGATGGGCGCGGTGACGAGGAGGACGTAGGGATGGCCGTGGACAAAAAAGTGGACAGTGCGGGCAGCCGTGGCGAGCTGAAGGTCGGCGAGCGCACCTATGCGATCCATCGGCTCTCAGCCGTAGAGGGCGCCGACACGTTGCCGTTCAGCCTCAAGGTCTTGCTGGAGAACCTGTTGCGCACCGAGGACGGTGCCAACATCACCGCCGAGCACATCCGGGCACTCGCGCAATGGGACCCAGCGGCGACCCCGAGCCAGGAGATCCAGTTCACTCCGGCGCGGGTGATCATGCAGGACTTCACCGGCGTCCCGTGCATCGTCGATCTCGCCGCCATGCGCGAGGCGATGCGTGATCTCGGCGGCGACCCGACGAAGATCAACCCGCTGGCGCCCGCCGAGCTCGTGATCGACCACAGCGTCATCGCCGACTTCTTCGGCGCCGCAGATTCCTTCAGCCGCAACGTCGAACTCGAGTATCAGCGCAACCGCGAGCGCTACCAGTTCCTGCGCTGGGGTCAGGGCGCGTTCGACAATTTCGCCGTCGTGCCGCCCGGCACCGGCATCGTCCATCAGGTCAACATCGAGCATCTCGCCCGCGTCGTCTTCGTGGATGACGACGGGGTCGCCTATCCCGACACTCTCGTCGGCACCGACAGCCACACCACGATGGTCAACGGCCTCGGCGTGCTCGGCTGGGGCGTCGGCGGCATCGAGGCCGAGGCCGCCATGCTCGGCCAGCCGGTCAGCATGCTCATCCCGAAGGTCGTCGGCTTCAAGCTGACGGGGGAGAGCCCGGCCGGTACCACCGCCACCGACCTGGTGCTGACCGTCACCGAGATGCTGCGGCGCAAGGGCGTCGTCGGCTCGTTCGTCGAGTTCTACGGCGAAGGCGTGGCCGCGGTCCCGCTCGCCAACCGGGCGACCATCGGCAACATGAGCCCCGAGTACGGCTCCACGTGCGCGATCTTCCCGATCGACGACGAGACGCTTGCCTACCTGCGCTTCACCGGCCGCTCCGAGGAGCAGGTCGCGCTCGTCGAGGCGTATGCGAAGGAGCAGGGGCTCTGGCACGACCCGAGCCGCGAGGCCCGCTACTCCGAGACGCTCGAGCTTGATCTGTCGACCATCGTGCCCTCGCTCGCAGGGCCGAAGCGCCCGCAGGACCGGGTGCCGCTCGCTTCAGCCAAGAACGGCTTCCGTGCCGTCCTGCGTGACTACGTGGAGCACGACTCCGAGAACGGTGGGCTCGACGAGGCGTCCGAGGAGTCCTTCCCGGCCAGCGACCCGATGGCGGCGTTCGCCAACAAGGCCTCCGATGCGCCGGTGGAGTCCAGCAACGTCGGCGAGGTGGGCGAGCGCGCAAGCAATCCGGTGCCGATCACCCTCGACGGCGCCCCGTGCCAGATCGACCACGGCGCTGTCGTCATCGCGGCGATCACCTCGTGCACCAACACCTCCAACCCGCAGGTGATGGTGGGCGCGGCGCTGCTGGCGAAGAAGGCGGTCGAGCGCGGGCTCTCGCGTAAGCCATGGGTGAAGACCACCCTCGCCCCGGGCAGCAAGGTCGTCGTCGACTACTACGAGCGCAGCGGGCTCACCCCGTATCTGGACAAGCTCGGCTTCAACCTCGTCGGCTACGGCTGCACCACCTGCATCGGCAACTCCGGCCCGCTTCAGCCGGAGATCTCGGCGGGCGTCAACGAGGGCGATCTTGCCGTGGTTTCCGTGCTTTCCGGCAATCGCAACTTCGAGGGCCGCATCAATCCCGACGTGAAGATGAACTACCTCGCGTCGCCGCCGCTCGTCGTCGCCTACGCGCTCGCCGGCACGATGGACATCGACCTCACCACCGAGGCGCTGGGCACCGGATCCGACGGCGAGCCGGTGTATCTGGCCGACCTCTGGCCCTCGGAGAAGGAGATCGCCGACGTCATCGGCGACGCGATCCAGTCCGACATGTTCGCCCGCGACTACGCCGATGTCTTCGCCGGCGACGAGCGCTGGCAGGGCCTGCCGCTGGGTGACTCGGGCCCGGAGGCCTTCTCCTGGGACGACGGATCGACGTACGTGCGCAAGCCCCCGTACTTCGAGGGCATGCAGCGCGAGCCCGCGCCCGTGGCCGACATCGAGGGCGCGCGCGTGCTCGCCGTGCTCGGTGACAGCGTCACCACCGACCACATCAGCCCCGCCGGTTCCATCAAGCGCGATTCGCCCGCGGGCAAGTACCTCGCCGACAACGGGGTCGACGCGAAGGACTTCAACTCCTACGGCTCGCGCCGTGGCAACCACGAGGTGATGATCCGCGGCACGTTCGCCAACATCCGGCTGCGCAACCAGCTCGCGCCCGGCACCGAGGGCGGCGTGACGCGCCATCTTCCGGATGGCGAGCAGGCCTCCATCTACGACGCGGCGCAGCAGTACGCGTCCGACGGCATCCCGCTCGTCGTGCTCTCGGGCAAGGAGTACGGCTCAGGATCGTCTCGCGACTGGGCGGCCAAGGGCACCGCGCTGCTCGGCGTGCGCGCCGTGATTGCCGAGTCCTACGAGCGGATCCATCGCTCCAACCTGATCGGCATGGGCGTGCTGCCGCTGCAGTACCCGCAGGGCGAGACCCGCGAGTCGCTCGGCCTCACCGGCGAGGAGGAGTTCACGATCCGCGGCCTCTCCGAGGTCTCGGACGAGACCGACACCATCCGGGTGCAGGCGGGCGACACGACCTTCGACGCCGTGGTGCGCATCGATACGCCTGGTGAGGCCGAGTACTTCCGGCACGGCGGCATCCTGCCTTACGTGCTGCGCTCGCTGCTCGAGCGGTGACCGATCCCGGGGCGCTGCTCGACGTGGCTCTGCGGATCGCCCGGGAGGCCGGCGCGCTCCTCGCTGAGGGGCGCGCTCACGTCGGCCATCATGTCGCCGTGGCCGCGACGAAATCGTCGCCCACCGATGTGGTGACGGCTATGGACCGGGCGTCCGAGGCGCTCATCGTGAAGCGCCTCGACGAGCTGCGTCCCGGCGACGGGCTGCTCGCGGAGGAGGGCTCGGCCCGGGCGTCGGACACCGGTATCGAGTGGGTCGTCGATCCGCTCGACGGCACCGTGAACTACCTGTACGGGGTGCCGTTCTGGTCGGTGTCGATAGCGGCGCGGCTCACCGCGGATCCGGCCGACCAGGCGCTCGTCGCCGTGGTGCATGCACCGGTGCTCGGGATGACCTGGATCGGCTCGCGGGGCCAGGGGTCTTCGCGCGACGGCAACCCCATGCGCGGCTCCTCGGCGTCGACGCTGGAGCAGGCACTCGTCGGCACCGGCTTCGGGTACGACGCGGGCCGGCGCGCCCGGCAGGCCGAGGTGGTCAGCCGGGTGCTGCCGCAAGTGCGTGACATCCGCCGCTTCGGCTCGGCCGCGGTCGACCTGTGCCTGGCCGCCGAGGGCATCATCGACGCGTACTTCGAGCAGGGCCTCAAACCGTGGGACCGCGCGGCGGGCACCCTGATCGCCCGGGAAGCCGGCCTCACCGTCGCCGGCCTCGACGGCGCGCCGCCTGGGGAGCAGCTCACCATCGCCGCCACCCCCGCTCTCTTCACCCCGCTCCACGACCTCCTCGCCGAGAACCCCCGCGCCGACCGACTCTGACTCGCGGAAATTCGAGGAAACCTACGTTTTCGGGCGCCCAAGCGTAGGTTTCCTCGAACTTTCGGCCATCGCCGGATCAGTCGAGGCGGCGCAGTTCCTTGGCGTACCAGGCGGCGTTGAAGACGTAGGCATCGCGGCCGTGGCTGATCAGCCCAGGCGACGCGGAGCCGGGCTTGATGGTCGCGGGCACCCCGAGTGCCTGCGCGCCGGTCGGCACCTCCATGCGGCCCGGCACGACCGCGCCGGCCCCAACCACCGCGCCGGTGCGCACGATCGCCCCGTGCAGCACCACCGATCCGCTGCCGACGAGCGAGAAATCCTCGACCGTGCAGCCCTCCAGATGGGCGAGATGGCCGACCACGCAGTCGTCGCCGATGATCGTCGGAAACGTGGGCGTGCAGTGGATGACAGTGCCGTCCTGGACCGAGGTGCGCGCCCCGATACGGATGTCGCCGTGATCGCCGCGCAGCACCGCCGACGGCCAGACGCTCGACTCCGGGCCGATGGTGACGCTGCCGATGATCACCGCATCCGGATGGACGTAGGCGGTCGGGTCGATATCGGGTTCACGGTCGCCGAGTGCGTAGAGGGCCACGACCCCATCCTGCCCAAGATTATTGGTCGCAGACCCGCGCTCCGCTTCGCTGCGCTCAGCCGAGTCACGATCTGCTCTGCGGCCGCGGTCTACCGCCCGTGCTGAGCCTTGAGTGCCTTCAGCAACACCGCCGTCGCCGAGGCGGGCCGGCGGAACGAGGTGAGGGGCACCGGCAGGTTGAAGCGCTGCCGGGTGATCGACTTGGCCCGGGCGAACTCGCGCAAGCCGTCCGCTCCGTGGATACGTCCGAAGCCGGATTCGCCGACCCCGCCGAACGGAAGCTCCGGCACGGTGGCGAACGCGATCACCGAATTCACCGATGTCATTCCGGTACGCATCCGCCGGGCCAGCTCCATCGCCCGCGCCTTGCCGAACACCGCGCCCGCCAGCCCGTAGCCGGTGGCATTCGCCTGCGCCACCGCCTCGTCGCCATCGCGCACCTTCGTGACGGTGACCGTCGGCCCGAAGGTCTCCTGCGTGATCGCTGACGCTGAAGCCGGTACATCGACCAGTACGACCGGGTCCACGTAGGGCGGCCGGATACTCCCGCGGCCACCGACGACCGCCCGTGCGCCGGCATCCAGCGCCTCGTTCACGTGTCGCTCGATGATCTTCAGCTGGCCGGGCATCGTGATCGGCCCGTAGGAGGTGCCGGCCTCGACGGCCCGTGCGCGAGTGGTCAGCTCGCGGACGAACGCCTCGTAGTTGCGCTCGGTCACGTAGACCCGCTCGGTGCCGATGCAGGTCTGCCCGGCGTTGCTCATGGCGCCCCAGAGCGCCGCGTCGGCCGCCGCGCTCACGTCGGCGTCGTCGTCGACGATCAGTGCGTCCTTGCCACCGCACTCCATCAGCACCGGGGTGAGGTTTTCGGCGCAGGCCGTCATCACCTTGCGTCCGGTGGCGGCGCTGCCGGTGAAGGCGAGCTTGTCGATGCGCGCCCGGCACAGCGCCGCGCCCGTCTCGCCGAGTCCGGTGACCACCTGGAAGACCGGTGGACCCGTCACAGCTTCGGCGAACGTCTCGGCGAGCCAGGTGCCGACGCCGGGGGTGTATTCACTCGGCTTGAAGACGACGGCGTTCCCTGCGGCCAGCGCGTAGCCGATCGAGCCCATCGGGGTGAAGATCGGGTAGTTCCAGGGCCCGATGACGCCGATCACGCCGAGCGGCGGGTACTCGACCGTGCAGGCCTGGTTCGCCGCCAGAATCCCGGAGCTCACCTTGTGCACGCCGAGCACTTTCGGCGCCGCTTTCGCCGCCCACGCCAGATGGTCGACGGCGAGCATGATCTCGAGCACCGCGTCGGCTTTCGGTTTGCCGTTCTCCGCGGTCATGAGTTCGGCAAGCTCCTCGGCGCGGCGAGCCAGCAGCCGCCGCCAGGCAGCGAGGCGGGCCCGGCGGGCGTCGAAGCCGAGCTCGGCCCACCAGATGGCCGCTTCCCGGGCCCGGCCGGCAGCAGCGTCGACGGCCGCCTGGTCGTGGATCGGGTAGCTGGCGAGGACCTCGCCCGTCGCGGGATTCAGCGAATCGAAGGTTGCGGACGCGCCCAAGGGTGCCGCCGTCGGATCGGCGGCAGGATCAACGGTGAGGGACATGCGAACTCCTGAAAAGGCGACTACAAGGGTGGGCGGCGCGCGGTCCAATCGAACGCCCGCTGCAGCTGGGCGGCGAGCGACAGCAGGGTGCGCTCCCGGCCGGGCAGCGCGACGAGTTGGACGGCCAGCGGAAGGCCGTCGTCGGTGAAACCGGCAGGAACGCAAGCAGCGGGAAAGCCGGCGATGTTCCAGGGCGTGGTGTACGCGCTGCGCCGTGACGAGCGCAGCGAGGTCAGCCAGGGACGCGAGGGGCGCAGGTTGGTCGCGGCGTCGGCGGGGCTCGGCAGGGCTGGTGTCAGCAGGACGTCGGCGTCACCGAACGTCTGCTCCGTGACGAGGGCGGCCCACTGCTCGCCCCGGCGGCGGGCGCGGCGCACCGCCTCGAGCGAGACGTGCTGGCCGAGTCGTGCCGGTACGCGTGCTGCCGGCGAAAGCAGCTGCGGGTCGACGAGGCGTACTGCGCTGTCACGCGCGCTGCGCAGGTAACGCGGGACGAAGGCGGGCGCCAGGAAGCCGTACGGCGGCTCCTCCTCGCAGACCACATGACCCAGCCCCGCCAGTCTTTCGGCTGTCTCGGTCAATGCCGCCGCGCACGATGCGGCGAGCCGCACGGGAAAGACCGGCCGGTCGCTCACGGCGATGCGCAGCGGCCCATCGGGCACTGACGTCGCCGCGTCTGCGTAGCCACTGGTCGCGCAGACGGCGTCGAACAGCAAGCCCGTATCGGCGACGTTGCGGGTGAGAAACCCCTGCGCCGACAGCCCGTACCAGCCGGTGCCTTCGGGTCCCTCCGGCAGCAGCCCGGGCGTGGGCTTGAGGCCGAACAGGCCGCACGAGGCCGCCGGGATCCGGATCGAACCACCGCCGTCGCTGGCGGTCGCGGCGGGGATGAGACCGGCGGCCACCGCGGCTGCCGATCCGCTCGAGGAGCCTCCCGCGGTGCGGTTGGTGTCCCACGGATTGCGTGCCGGGCCGTAGGGATGCAGGGCGAGCTCGGGCATCGTGGTGACGCCGAGGACGAGACATCCCGCCGTCCGCAGCGCGCTGACGACATCGGCGTCACGGGCCGCCGCCGGCTCTGCGGATCGGGTGCCTTGCCGGCTCGCGATCCCTGCGACCGCGACGCTGTTCTTCACTGCGACCGGGATGCCGAGCAGGGGCCGCTCGTCGCCTTGGGCTCTGGCCTGGTCAGCGGCGGCCGCTTCCTCGAGCACCGCGACCCGGCGCAGCTCGACGAAAGCGTGCAGCCGGGGCTCCAGCTCATCGATGCGAGCGAGCAGTTCGCTGACGAGAGCGACGCTCGTCAGGCTGCCACCGGCGAGCCTTTCCGCGAGCCCGGCGACACCGGCGTAGCCGACGGCGTCGACGGCATTGCCGTTGGTGGCCACGGCTCAGCCGGCCTGCTCTGAAGCCGCGGACTTCTTGGCCGACTTGTCGTTCTTGTCTTTCTTCGCCGGCTTGATGAGTCCCGGAGGCAGCTCACCGCGGGCACGTACCCAGGCTGCCGCTGCGGTCCGCTCGACCATCAGCCGCACCAGCCCGACGACGACTCCGGAGAGCGCGGCCCACACGATCGCCTGCTTGAGCGGCACGTGCGGCGAGCTCGGGTTCTCCGGCGGCGCCTCGCCGATGCCGGCTTCATAGACCCGTTCGGCGGCCTTGCGCGTCGCCGTTGCCGCCGCGGCAGCCGAGGCTCCGCCCACAAGCTTCCAGCCCAGCTTGTCGACCGCGTTAGCCATGACGTGCCTCCTTCATGCCGCTCGGGCCGGAGGCGCTGTCGGCTGCGAGTAGCAACGTACCCACGCAGCCGGGCGAACGCACCCGCCGATTGGCGGCCGCGGCACCGGGATATCGGGGCTGCGGGTGAGTAGCGTTTGCGGCCATGAGCATGCAGGTGAGCGTCAAGCGGCTGGATGCGCGGTTGCCGCTGCCGGCCTATGCCCACCCTGGTGACGCTGGTGCTGATCTGGTGACGGCGGTGGACGTCGAACTGGCGCCGGGGGAGCGCGCCCTGCTGCCCACCGGGATCGCCATCGCGCTGCCGCCCGGCTATGCCGCGTTCGTGCATCCGCGCAGCGGCCTGGCGGCCCGCCACGGCGTCTCACTCGTCAACTCACCAGGGACGATCGACAGCGGATACCGCGGTGAGATCCAGGTGGTGCTGTACAACGGCGATCCGCGCGAGACACTGCGCTTGCGCCGCGGAGATCGCATCGCCCAGCTGGTCATCCAAGCGGTCGAGACGGCGATATTCACCGAGGTGGACGAGTTGCCCGACAGCGTGAGAGCAGCTGGAGGTTTCGGGTCCACCGGCGGGTTCGGCAGCGAATCGCACACGGCGGCAAAGAGTGTCAAGGGAGAAAACGGTGTTCCGGCGTAAGGGCAAGGGCGCTCAGGCGGACGACGCGGAGTCGACCGACCTCACGGACGAGCTGACCGACGACGCGGCTGACGATTCCGCGGAGGGAGCGTCTGCTGACGCGCCGGCCCGCGTGGCCATCGATCTCGAGGCCGGTCCGTACGACGCGGACGAGGCGCCCTCCGACGAGATCCCGCGCATCGATCTGGGCTCGCTCCGGGTGCCGATGATCGACGGTCTCGAGGTGCGTCTCGACGTCGATCAGCAGACCGGGGAGCCCGCGCAGCTGGTGCTGGCCGACGGCGAAAGCATGCTGCAGCTGGCGGCGTTCGCGGCGCCCCGCAAGAGCGGGATCTGGGACCTGGTGCGGGGCGAGATCGCCGAGTCACTCGTGAGCGCGGGAGGCGCGGCGGAGGAGGTCGACGGGGCGCTGGGAACCGAGCTCGCGGCCAACATCCCCACCGGCGAGCCAGGAGGCGGCCTCGCGCCCGCCCGCTTCATCGGTGTCGACCGGCCGCGGTGGTTCCTGCGGGGCCTGCTGTCGGGCCCGGCGGCCGTCGACCGGCAGGCGTCCGCCCGGCTGGAGTTCGCCTTCCGGGGCACGATCGTGGTGCGCGGCAAGGACGCGATGCCCAGCCGCGATCCGTTGCCGCTGAAGCTGCCGGCAGAAGCGCTGCAGGTCGCACAGGAGGCGCAGGAGGCACAGGAAGCCCAGTCCGGCGGCGGCGCTCCTACGCTGGAGCAGCTCGATCCGGGGCCCACGATCACCGAGACCCGTTAGCCGCCGATACGCAGCTGCCAGAGGTCCCGGTCACAGTGACCCGGAAGGGTCATGGACAGTGGGTCACTTGAGGGCACACTTAGGCCTGGACAGGCGTTGTATGTCATGCACGTGAGTTGCGAGTGAGTCGGGAGGAGGTGCGGCGGTGTCAGAACAGGGATGGTTGCGCCGGCGTCTTCACCGGCTGACGGCTGACGAGAACGAGCTCGAGGCGCAGCAGCTGCAGCGTCAGGTCGAGGTCGTGGGCGCCGAGAAGGTGTCGATGTGCCGCGAGCGTGACAGCGTCTGCATCGCGGGAACGATCCGCTCCGTGACCCTCAAGTCCCTGGCCGGAGCGCCGAGCCTGGAGGCCGACGTCTATGACGGGTCGGGCAGCGTCGTCGCGGTCTTCCTCGGCCGGCGCCGCATCCCGGGCATCGAGGCCGGTCGCTCGATCGTGCTGCACGGCCGGCTCACCTCACAAGGTCACCGTCAGACCATCTTCAACCCGCGCTACGAGCTGATTTGCGAGGGAGCAAAGTCGGCGTGACGCCCAGCGCGGGCGACGGCGAGGCCACTGAGGCTGCTGGTCCGGCCGCCTCAGCCCCCGACACCAGGGAGGGTGCCCGGGAAGATTCCGGCGCGCTGACCTCGGAGATGATCGCCGAGGCGATCGGTGGGCCGCGCGGTCTCCTCGACGCCGGCATTTCCGGCCTGGTGTTCGTGGTGGTCAACGCCGCCACCAGCCTGAACCCCGCCATTTTCTCCGCTGTCGGCTTCGGCGTGCTGCTCGTGGTGTTCCGGCTGGTGCGCCGCCAGCCCGTCCGGCAGGCCCTGACCGGCTTCGTGGTCATCGCAATCGCCGCCTTCGTCGCCTCGCGCACTCACAGCGCGCGCGGTTTCTTCCTGCCGGGAATCCTGTCGCAGGGGGCGCTCACCATCGTGGCCGCCGTCTCGCTGATCATCCGACGGCCGTACATCGGTTACGTGATGGGCGCGATCGACCTTCGTTTTTCCCATTGGCGCGAGTCGCCGAAGCTCCTGCGCGCGATGAACGTCGCCACCTTGATCTGGGGCCTGGTTTTTCTGTTCCGTGCCGTCGTCCAGGGTCTGCTCTATCTGGCCAACCGGCCCGGGTGGCTGGCGGCGGTTCAGCTCGCCCAGGGATGGCCGCTGTTCGCCGCTGCGCTTGCCTCCACCTATGCCCTTGCGCGGCGGGCCGCGGCGGCCGAGTCCGCAGCGCAACCGGAAAGCGCGAGCGAGCCGGTGACGTCAGAGCCGCTGACGCACTGACATCATCGGTCTGTGGCCTCACCGTTCGTCGAGCTCGATGTCGAGGGCATCCCCGTCAAGGTGACCAACCCCGACAAGGTCTATTTCAGCGCCCGCGGTGAGACCAAGCTGCATCTGATCGAGTACGTGATGGCCGTCTCCGACGGTCTGGTGCGGGCGCTGCACGAGCGGCCCTGCGTCCTCAAGCGCCATCCCGACGGATCCGACGCGGCACCGATCTATCAGAAGCGGGTGCCCGCCAAGCGCCCTGACTGGATCGAGACGGCGCGGGTCGATTTCCCGAGCGGCCGCCACGCCGACGAGTTGTGCGTGACGAACGCCGCCGCAACGGTCTGGGCCACCAACCTCGGGACGTTGGACTTCCACCCCTGGCCCTCGCGTCGCGCCGCCACCGAGCTGCCCGACGAGCTACGCATCGACCTCGATCCGCAGCCCGGCACCGGCTGGTCGCACGTCGTCGAGACCGCACTCGAGGTCAACGCGGTGCTCACCGAGTTGGGCCTCGTCGGCTGGCCGAAGACCAGTGGTAGCAAGGGAATTCACATTTACGTGCGGGTGCCTCCCGAGCACGGATTCACCGCTGCCCGGCGCGCCGCGCTCGCCTTGGGACGGGCCGTCGAGCAGCGCCGCCCCGACCTCGCGACCACCGCCTGGTGGAAGGAGGAGCGCGGTGAGCGCGTGTTCGTCGACTACAACCGAATGGCACGTGACCAGACCATCGCCTCTGCCTACAGCGTCAGGGCCCGGCCCACCGCAACCGTCTCCGCGCCGCTGACCTGGGACGAGGTTCCCGACGCCGAGATCGAGGACTTCACCATCGCCACGATGCCGGCCCGCTTCGCGCGTCTGGGCGACGTCCACGCCGCCATCGACGAGCCGGCGACGGTCGGCTCCCTCGAGCCCTTGCTGGAGCTCGCCGACCGTGACGAGCGTGACCGCGGGTTGGCCGATGCCCCGTATCCACCGCAATTTCCGAAGATGCCGGGGGAGCCCAAGCGCGTCCAGCCCTCGAGAGCGAAACGCGACTAGCGGTAGCGTCGCCCACGTGCCTGCCGCCGTCCTGCCCTTCACCGCGGCTGCCGTGCTGATCGTGCTGTTACCCGGCCCCGACACGCTCGTCGTCGTGCGCAACATCCTGTTCGGCGGCCGGCGCCAGGGGGCGCTCACGGCCCTGGGCAACGTCTGCGGGCTGGCGATCTGGGTGTGCATCGCGACGTTCGGCCTCGCTGCAGCGCTTCGTGCGAGCCAGGTGGGTTACGACGTCCTGCGCATCGTGGGTGCGACGTATCTGATCTGGCTCGGGATCTCGGCGCTGCGTTCGCGGCGGGCCGGGCTGGAGATCACGCCGGGCCCGAGCGGGCGCCGGGGTCTGCTCGGGAGCGGTTTCTCCGCCGGCATCCTGACGAACCTGCTCAACCCTAAGGTCGGCGTCTTCTTCGTCTCGTTCCTTCCGGGCTTCATCCCGCGCCATCACGGCGTCGCGGCGGCGTCGCTGTTGCTCGGCAGCATCTTCCTGGTGCTGACGGCCGTCTACTGGGTCGTGCTGCTGGCGCTCGCCGGGAAGGTCACGGCGTGGATGGACCGCCCTGCGGTGCGGCGCCGGCTCTCCGTGATCACAGGCGTGGTGCTGGTCGGATTCGGTCTCCGGCTGGCGACCGAATCCTGAACGGCGGGAGGCGTCCCTTCCCACATCGGGGGCTGCGGGAAGGGACGCTGTTCACCAACATCGCAAGGCATCGGGCCGCTTGTCGTCCCCCAAAGGGGTGCACATTTTGCGGCGATGTGTCAGGTGGCGTGCTCCTGCTGCCTGACGCGCACGCGGAGCTCACGCACCGTGTGACGAGCCGTCACAGCCAGGTACCGGAGGCGTCCGTCGTCATTGCGTTCCCGGCCGGCGAGCGCCGACGGTGTCACCCCCAGACCGAGTACCACCGCCGCCCGGTCAGCGAGCAGGCGATGCCCGAGCACGGATGGATGGACGCGGTCAGGGCGCAGCAGCGGGCCGGACAGATCGCCGCCGTCGACGATGCCGGCGCTCAACCTCGCCGCGGCAGCGCGGACGATCCGGTTCGCTGTCGCTGATCTCGCGCCGCAGCGGCGAGGAACGCGGAAAGCGGCGAAACGATCGGGGCAAGGTCTGAACCAGGACGCGGTCACACGCAGCGTTCATCGCCTCGAGAATCTCGCTCACGTTGGCTTCCAGTCGTTGCTCATCCCAATCGAAGAGGACGTCGTTGGCGCCGACCGTCAGGGCGCCGACCGCGTACCGATGTGCGCGCAGTTCCGGCAGCTGGTTCACGACCTGCCAGGACCGCGCCCCGCGCTCCGCAAGCCGCCCCAGCGGCCATCCGCCGGCCTGGGCGAGCCGGGAGGCCCACGAGCGGTCCGCGAGGACGATGCTGTCGCCGACGCACACCAGCCCGTCGTCGGCCACGATCGGAAGCGTAGTGAAGGCCGTGAACGTGCCGCCTGCGGCCTCGTGGTCAGAAATCCCACGGGCCACCGACAAGCCGTTAAATGGTGACTGAGCCGGTCTGACGGGGGAGCATTTTGCGCATACTGGTGTTGCTGTACGTGCATTCCGCTGCTGGTGATAATGGTGGTCGGCGCCGCACTGCTGGTTCGCCGTGCGCCGGACGTCCCAGGGCAGCATCGGTTGGACGACGGCCCGGGTTCGTGGCGCGGCGTGCAGAGCGTCTTCGGCCGGGTCTCGGGGTGCATTCTGGTGCTGGCGGCCGGCACCGGCGTGATCATCGCGCTCGTCTGGCCGGTCGGATACGGCGCGCGCAAGTTCAACGCCCACGACCACGCGATCTACAACTGGGTGTTCGTCAGCGCTCCACACGCATTGGTTGCACTCGGCGATGAGCACGCTGACCAAGATGAGCAACAACCGCGAGACCCAGGTCGTCGCCGGGGCATTCATGGTCGTGCTGACGCTGTGGTGGCTGCGTCACCGCCGCGGCCTCGCCGTGCTGGCCCCGGCCGTGCTGATCATCACCGCTTACGAGATCGAGCATCAGCTCCAGCACACGCTCAAACTGCTGGCAGCGCGTACCGGTCCGGTGCCGGCCGGGCTGGGGAGCTTTCCGTCCGGCGGCGTCGCACGGCTCATGTCGATCTACGGCCTGATCCTCTATCTGGTGCTGCGCCGGCTTGAACCTCACGCGCAGCAAGTGGGCGGTAGCGGGGTGGACGATCCTCGCGGCGGCGATCTACACCGAGGCCTACTCCCGGCTGTATCTCGGAAAGCACTGGATCAGTGACATCGTCGGCGGCCTCGTCTTCGGGGCGATCCTGCTCGCCGTGCTGATCGCCGCGACCCAGATGTTGGACCAGCCCGACCTGGCATCAACGGGCCCGAAGAAGCGGCGGCCGGCGGACCCGGTCGCTGGCACCGGCGCGCCCTGCCCGGCTTCGATGAGGCTTGCCAGGTTGACCAGCCGGTTGACCAGTTGTCACCCTGACCAAGAGACGCCTTCGCGGATGACGCGTGCGGGATGGCCGCCGACGAGCACGCCGGGCGGAACGTCTTTGGTCACGACGGCTCGTGCTGCAACGACGGCGCCGTCGCCGATGGTCACGCCCTTCAGCACGACGCCCCGGCGCCGATCCAGACGTGGTTGCCGATCGTGACGGGGGCGGTGTCAGGACGGTCCTCGAAGGTGTGGGCGTCGGTGTCCATGATGTTGACGTCCCACGCGATCGCACAGTGCTCGCCGATGGTGACCCGCTCGCGGCAGGTGATCTCGGTGCGCCGGTTAAGGTAGGTGTGGGCGCCGATCTGCGACCCGGGCCCCGCTGCCGCGCAGGTAGAAGCCGACGCCGAAGAACGAGCCGGCAGTGCCCGCCGAGCGTCACCCGCGCGTCCGTGATCCCGCTGTTGCGCGCCACCCGCGGAAACGCGTCGACCCGGCACCCGAGCGGCACGGTGAAACCGCGGCGCATGTCCGAGGCAGCACCCCTCGGGCGACTCCGACATATCGGTTTCTCACCGCTAGCACATTGCCACGGACGCGGGTCCGCGCGGTGGAGCCACTCGGGCCGTCCGATGCCCTCGGACCGCCAGTGCCCCGCCGGACCGCATGCGGCGGCCCGGCGGGGCACTCGTGATCATCAGCGCTGGCGGCTGATCAGTCAGCCGTGACGTCAGCGCACGACACCGTTGGCAAAGGCCGACAGGTCGGTGCTGAGGAGCGCCAGTGGCACTTGCGACGGTCCCTGCGGAGCCGACGTCGAAGTAGAACATCCCTCTGAGCGTGTTGGCGTTGGCCCGGGCCCAGGCACCGGCGTTACGCAGCCACTGCGCACGGCGCGAACCCGGCATGGCTGCCGTACTCGCCGAGAACCAGGCCCTTGCCCTGGCTCCGGGCCCAGTTCAGCGCCGGCTCCAGCCACCTGGGAGAGCTCGGTCCCGACGCCGCGACCCGAGCCGCAGGTGTACCAGTTGTACGGGTCGGCGCCGACCAGGTCGACGTAGGCGCTGCCCGGGTACCACTTCGGGGCGTAGCGCGGCGTCGGAGGCTCCGACCTGGAACGCGTAGGAGGTCATCTGCCAGACGAACTGGATGTTGTGCTCGCCCGTGCTGCGAATCACCGTGACGACCTTGCGGAAAGCCGCGACGAACTGTGTGTTGTTGCCGAGGCTGCGACTGGCGTGAGCTTCGGGCTCGTGGCTGAAAGCCAACCAGACGGGCGTTCCCCGGGCCTTGAGCGTGTTGCCCCAGCGGAGCAGGTTGTTATAGGTCGCCGATCCCGGCTTTGCCGCGGCCACCGTCGCCCAATTGGAGTTCGGCATGAGATTAATCATCCGAGTATTGGGTGGGTTGGCGTTCAAGCGGGCATACCGGTTCTCGGGAACAGTCACACCGGAGGCCTTGGAAAGGCTGGCCACGTTTCCGACCCCACCGAACAGGATGGGTGAGGCCGCATTTGCCGGAAAGCAGGAGGCGACGAATCCAACAATGATGGAAAACGTCAGCGGTAAAAGCCATCGGACGCGCAGCTTTGTCCCGCGGCTTTTAGGCGCACGGGTGGCGTCGGACGATTCCGCAAGCAGAACCGGCCTGGTTTGGGCAGGGGACATTCAGGTACTCCTCCTCGTACCGCCGGCCAGGTGAGCTGACGGGTTCGGGCTGAGAAGGCTGCCCTACAGCGCCGGTGATTCACGGCGCCGATTCACCCCACGAGATTGGGTCCCCGGCCCGGGTGCGCTGAGAACGCACCCGGTTTGGCGTTCCGCCGTGTGCCCCTTTTGGGCAGCGTTGCGACGGCATCCGGAGCGTACCGGAAAGGGCGCGTCAGGCTCAGCATCCGGGGTACTTCTTTTGTCGGCCCAGCGCCTCGTTACGCAGCGGATTGATGTCATCACCAATCTGGGCGAAAGGCTGACCACACGGCCCATGAGCGCAGCGTCACGTTCAGGTTTGCCACTCGACATTAGATAGCGACATTCGCCAGCGTAAGGCCCCCGTGCTGGTGCGGCAATTGTGGCAAATGATTACAGGGCGTGAGTTAATTGTCGGCGACAGGTCGGTGATCGTGACCGCGCCCGATCTTGGGTCCGACAGCGGACCGTGCTCGGCCACGGCCCAACCTTTGTCGGCCTGTGGCGCAGAACACTCACTCGACCCGCCCGCAGGTGTGCGCCCCAACCCTTTCGGCGGGTTCTCCTTAGCTGGTCCACGCACCTGTCGGCTACCTGTCACCCGGAGGGCTTCCCTGGTCACCCCGCGTCACGTATCCCTGGTACAGGGCGTTAGACGGGTGGCGAGGTGAGTCCTGACGTTTCTCCTCGAATTGCGTACATGAGGAGGACTGATGGCGCAGAGTGGCGAAGGTAAACCCAGAGTGGTGATCGCAGGTGTTGGAGCCGCGGCGGAGGGCATCGCTGAAACGGTGGTGCGACCCGATGCGTCGATCAAGTCTGAGGTGGTGGAGCCGATGAGGGCAGCAGTCGCATCCTTCCTGGCTCCGTTCTGTCCGGCAGGCGCGTCGGCCGGACACAACCACATCGGGAGGGGTGCTCAGCATGGATGCCGCTGACGCCTATCCCATGGGGATGTCCGCGGAAGCCCCCGTTCGTCCCGGGCAAGCGCAGCGCGGTCGCCGCAGCTCCGCCCTCCCGCCGAATGTCCCGTCGCAGAACCGGCTCATGGCTCCGGACCTCGTCACGAGCGTCGTCGTCGACGCTATCGACGCCCCTCTCAAGGCCCCCCGCCGCCGCGGTCGTTTCATGGAGATCGCCGCGCTCGGCCTGACCGACGCTGTCGTCCTGCTTCTGGCCGCCCTGGTGGGCGGAACGCTCGTGCGAGCGGCGACCACCCGCGGATTCGGCGTCGCCGCTACCTCCCTCACGGTGGCGGCGAGCCTGCTCGGTCTGGTGCTGCACGGCGGGTACCGGTCCGAACGTGGCCGGCTCTCTCCGGTAGGGGTGCGCAGCTGGCGTGCTGCTCTCTACGGATACCCGACCGCGGTGGTGGCCCTGGCGCTGTTCTCCGGATCACGCCTCGGAGTGGGCGCTGCCGCACTGGCGGCCTTGCCGGGTGCACTCCTGATCCCGCTCGGACGACGCGTCGCGCGCTTCCTTCCGCTTCCCGGCCGGGCGCAGACCACCCGGATCCTCATCGTCGGCTCGGGCAAGGTGGCCCGCCGGGTCGCCAGCCGCCTCGGCCGGTTCGACGGGATCCAGGTCGTCGGCATGGTCGACAGCGACCCGCCGCCGGGGGAGAAGGTGCTGGGCGGCCTGTCCGACCTCGTGAGCCTCGTGGAGGAGCACCGGGTGGATCAGGTCCTGGTGACCTTCTCGCGCACTCCCGGACACGACACTCTCGAGATCCTGCGCAAGCTGAACCACCAGGTCTCGGTCTCGGTCGTGCCGCGCATGTTCGAAATGCTCTCCTGGCGCTCCTCGCTCGAAGAGATCGACGGGATCCCCCTGCTGCACGTGGCGCCGGCCTCACTGTCCACGTCCGCCCGGGTGGTGAAGCGGGCCCTGGACATCGTCGTCGCAGGTATCGCGCTGATCGTCCTGTCGCCCGTCGTGCTCGTGACATCCATCATGATCAAGCTCGACTCGTCCGGCTCCATCTTCTTCCGCCAGCAGCGCTGGGGGCGGCGCGGCGAGCCCTTTCAGATCATCAAGTTCCGCACCATGGAAGTGGGCGCCGAAAACGCCCGCAAGGACCTGGCCAGCGAGAGCACCGGTCCGCTGTTCAAGCTGCGCAGCGATCCCCGCATCACCCGGGTGGGCTCCTTCCTGCGGCGCACCAGCCTTGACGAGATCCCGCAGCTGTTCAACGTGCTGCGAGGCCAGATGTCGCTCGTCGGGCCGCGGCCCTTCGTCCCGGACGAGGCCGCACAGATCGTCGGGTCGGCTGCCCGTCGCTACGACGTCCCGCCGGGAATGACCGGGCTCTGGCAAATCAGCGGTCGTAGCGATCTCAATTACGACGACCTTCGCCACCTGGACACGGTTTACGTCGCCTCTTGGTCGCTCTGGTGGGATCTGCGGATCCTGCTCCAGACGCCCAGTGCCGTACTTCGCAGGAAGGGCGCCTTCTGAGCCGCGCCTAATCCTTGCCGAATGACGAAGATGTCGTTTCTGGGCTGATTTGTAGAGCTGCATTTGGTCGGGTCGGATTGGGCCATTCAGCACTCTTGGGCTAGCGCGGTGCTGCGCCGGATGGGTGAGTTGAGGGGCCGATCCTAAGGACCGGTTTCACGGGGACCCGATGACGGGTCCATGACATCAAGCCGAAACCTGGGCCTTACTGAAGGCCGCCCAGTCGCCTCGCCAGGTACTGCGCCGGCCAATTTCTGCGCCACGCGGGCTGGACGTCGACGGGCGCTGGTTGGCTTGGCGGCGGCGGCCACCGTACTCACCGCCGGTTGTTCTCCGCTCGTCACACTGGGTGGAGGGCACTCGACGGGTACGAAGAAGCCTGCCTCGTCAGGACACCTGACCTACCTTCCGGTGGCCGACTCATTCGTCTACGCCGACGCCCTCGACCGCAACATGGGCGGCGACGCCCGACTCGTCGCCAGCACCATTCCCGACCAGGGCAAGGCTTCGTTCCTGAAGTTCGCCGTCAGCGGGATTCCGGCCGGTCGCTACGTCACGGCGCATCTGGTGCTGCACCGGACGGACCACCACCTGCCCCCGACCGTTTCCGTTTCGACCGCCGCCTCGACGTGGTCGGAGATGGGCATCACCGGGCGCAACGCTCCCGCGATCTCGGCTCCCATCGCCACGGTGCACCCGGCGAGCGCGCCGACCTCGCTGAGCGTGGATGTCTCTTCGGTCGTGAAGGCGAACGAGACCATCACCTTCGCGATCACCGACCCGGTCGCCGACACCGTCGCGGCGTTCTACGCCCGCCAGAGCGGTGCCAACGCGCCGTCGCTCGTCATCGACTACTCGACGACGAAGCCCGCGTCGCAGCCGGTCGTCACCCCAGCACCGACGACGGACCCGACGCCGACCGCCCGACCTCGACGCCGACGACCGACCCGTCGCAGACCCCGACTCCCACTCCGACCCCGACGGCCGACCCGACCCAATCGCCTACCCCCACGCCGACCCCGACAGCCACCCCGACCCCCACCCCCACCCCGACACCGACCCCGACGCCGACCACGACTCCGACGCCGGTCGGTGGCGAACTGCACCGTGTCAGTCGCTGCTCGTGCCCTCGTGCGGCGTGTGGTGGGGCCTCGGCGCCGTCCCGCTCGGCAGCGAGAGCTATGACCAGGCGCTGACCAACCTGCGAGGTCCAGCAGGGTCGTCCGTCCGACTTGATCCACTTCTACCACTCGGTACGCAGCTGTTCCCGAGCGCTTCGGACATCGCGATGTCGCAGTCCACCGGCGAGAACCAGACTCCTCATGGAGAACTGGAAGCCTGAGCTCGGGCACACCTGGGCGCAGGTTGCCGCCGGCGTCCCCGCGGTCGACCAGGAGATCGACAACGAGGCCGCCTACATCAAGACGCACTACACGAAGAAGTTCTTCCTCTCGGTGCACCACGAGCCGGAGAACGAGATCATCCCGACCGCCGGATCCGGCTACACCGCCGCGGACTACGCCGCCATGTACCGCCACGTCGTCCTGCGGCTGAAGGCTGACGGCGTCACCAACGCCATCTTCGCCATGGACTACATGGGCTACTAGCAAGTGGTGCGAGCAGTCCTGGTTCGACGAGCTCTACCCGGGCGACGACGTCGTCGACTGGATCGCCTACGACCCGTACTCGACCGGCAGCGGCACCTTCGCCACCATGGTCGACGGCAAGGACGGCACCAGGTGGGCCGGCTTCTACAACTGGGCCACGACCGTTCACCCGGGCAAGCCGCTGATGCTCGCCGAGTGGGGCGTCACCGAGACCAGTGACCCCAACGCGAAGGCGAACTTCTTCAACAACATGCCGAACCTGGAGAAGAGCTACCCGGCCATCAAGGCGCTCGATCTACTGGAACTCCGGCGGCTACCCGACGCGGATCGACTCCTCGCCGCAGAGCCTCGCCGCCTTCCAGGCGCTGGCGCAGAACCCGATGTACAACACGCCTCTTCCGTCTAACCCGACGGCAGCGGCATCGGAGCCCCACCCCAGTCGGGGGTGGGGCTCCAGCGCGTTGCGGCGTAGACGCCGACGAGGCACGGCCACAGATCACGGAGCGCAATGACGCTCGTGGTCCTCACATGTACGTGTTGGAGTTGCAGTTCCCGGATCGGCGCGCGGCTGGACCGGGCGGGCCGGTTAGGCCAAATGGGGGCGATCATCGCGATTCGGTTGACTGACGTGCCCATTATGGGTCATTGTCGTCCGTGATGAGTTCGGCTGCGTGTTGCCGCGTGGTGTGGAGACGTTGGGATATCGCCGTTCCGCGCCCGAAGCCGCGGCGCGCCGATAGCCTCAGCGATTGTAACGGTCGGTGACAAGCGATCGGGGGGTTCTGACAGTGACGACCCTGTACGAGCTCACCGAGCGGCGCCGGCGCCTCAGGTCGGCTGCCGCGCCGCTGCCGCAGAGCCGCGGCCGCGTCCACAGCAGGGCGCGCGCTGACCATTGCGTTGCTCGGGTTCCCGGTGTTCTGGGCGCTGGGCCTCGGCGAGTTCGTCTGGCTGATCGTCGCGGTGCCCATGGTGTACCGGCTGTGGGTCCGCCCGCGACGCATCCGCGTCCCGCCGTTCTTCGGTCTGTGGCTGGCGCTACCTGGTCTGGGTCGATCGCGGCGGCTTCATGATCGGCGAGCACCTGCCCGGCACCTTACGACCAGCGGCGGCTACATCGGCTGGGGGGTGCGTGTTGCCGATCTGCTCGCCGCCACGGTGGTGCTGCTCTACGTGGGCAACCTCGGCGAAGACGAGATGCCCGCCCGCAAGGTGGTCCGCCTGCTCGCCCTGTTCTTCTCCTTCACGGTCGTCGGCGGGATGCTCGGAACCTTCTTCGGCAGCTTCAGCTTCACGTCGCCGTTGGAGATGGTCCTGCCGCACGGGCTCCGCTCGAACTACTACGTCCATCAGCTGATCCATCCCGGCTTCGCGCAGGTCCAGGACATCCTCGGGCACGACGTCGCCCCGCCCCAAGGCGCCGTTCGCCTACACCAACAACTGGGGCAACAACATCGCCCTGCTGCTGATCTGGTTCGTGGTCGCGGGATGGATCCGCGGATCGCGGCGGGCCAGGGTCTGGACCGGCTGACCCTCGTCGTCGCCGCCATTCCGATCATCTACTCGCTGAACCGGGGCGTCTGGATCGGGCTCGGGCTCTCCCTGCTTTTCTGGCATTTCAGCTGGCGACCCGCGGCCGGCCGGAACTGCTCGGGGGAATCGCTGGCATCGTCGGCGTCGCTGGCCTGCTCTTCACGGTGACCCCGCTGAAAGCCGTCGTGGACGCCCGGCTGAGCCACGGGCAGAGCAACACCATCCAGGGCCTGAACGGCGCCGCCTTCGACGCCGCGCTGCGCTCGCCGATCGTCGGCTGGGGGACCACGCGCTCGGTGCTCGGCAGCCCGGACTCGATCGCCATCGGCAAGACCTCGTCGTGCCAGACCTGTGGAAACGCGCCGATCGGCAGCACCGGTGAGCTCTGGAACGCCCTGATCGACAACGGATTCGTCGGCGTGCTGCTCTTCTACGGATTCATCGTGCTGGTCGGCTTCCGCTACCGGCGCGACCGAACGCCCGAGGGCATCGCTGCGCGGCTGATTCTGTATCTCGCGCCGTTCTATGCCGTCTTCTACTCGGCGGTGCCCACGGCACTGGTGATCACGTTCATCTCGCTCGCGCTGCTGTGGCGGGCCGATCGCAGGGTCATCGTGCTGCCGCCGAGGCCCGATTCGTGCTGCCCCTGATCCGACCAGGTCATCGTTCTGCCCTGACCGTGGGCAGGGAGCTGAGCGGGATTGGCTCAGCTGCGCCGCGGTCTCCCGCAGCACCGGCTGCAAGCTGCTTGATCCCGTCCACGCGGTAGTCGCAAGCGCCGGCGGACTGATCCCACAGGGTCACCGCCCGGATGCGCGGAAGCTCCCGCAGGCCGGCCGGGATCGACGCGAAGAAGGCGGCGGTCGCCTGCGGGTCCTTGGGGTCGTACGCGCTGCCGGTTTCGCTGATCATGTAAGGCTTTTTCAGGCTGATGCCCGCCTTGGCGCCGGTCGTCGCGAGCCAGTCGTAGAACGGCCGCGCGATCTCGGCGAACGTCTGCGGAGGGTCGCTGCCCACGTCGCCGTTCTCGCAGCCGCGCGAGTCGTAAGGGTCCCAGGAAATCCAGTCCACCGCATCGTTGCCCGGATAGAGCTTGCTGCACGGTCGGGAAGTTGGGGGGATAGCCGGTGACCACCCAGGTCCAGATCGCCTGGGTCGCTCCCGCTTGGAGAAAGACCTTGCGGACGTGGCGCCAGGCGGCGACGAATTGCGCGGGCGTGCCGCGCGCCGCGAGCTTGGACTTGCTGTCAGCCTCGTGGTCGAAGGTGATGAAGAAAGGCTTGTGAAGAGCCGCCAGGCCCTTCGCCGCGCTCTTGAGCGTGGCATCGAAATCGCCGGCGGCCACAGCCGACCAGCGCACCTCCGGCCGCCCCGGCTTGGCGAACTGCCGGGACTCGAGGTTGATGTGCAGCGTCTGGCCGTTATCGACGACCTGGCGCTCGTCGGCCGACGGCAGATCTCCGGAGTCGATCGAGTCGAAGAAATAGATGACGTCGAACTTGCGCCCCATCTTGCTTTCCAGCGCGCTGACCGAACCGCCTTCGGCCGACGTGCCCCACAGCACGCGGCAGGTCGGCCCGCGCAGCAGGCTCGAGCATCCGCCGGCCTGCGTGCTGCTCGACGCGCTGGGGAGGACGGCGCAGGCGAAGGGGAGGGCTTGCTGCTGCCTCCGCAGGCGGCGAGCAGCGCCGGCGAGCGCGCCGGCGGCGGCCAGCCGTGTCCAGCGGCGGCCGGGCTGCTGCCGGCGCTGTGGGAGCGGTGGCGTCAAGCCGCTCAAATGCCGGCTAGTCGATCGAACATGTCCAGGACATCCGGCGTGCGCTCGCTGTCCACCTTTCGGGCAAAAAAATCCGTGCTCGCTGCGGCTTTTTCCACATCGCTGATTTCGAGCAATGCAGGATGGCGCTGGCCTTTGGTCCACGAAATGTAACGGCGCCGGTCGTCTTCGATAGCCAAATGTTGCGCATTGTTCAGCAGGAGCGTCGGGAGGAATCCCTCGTCGGGAATCGAACACCGATTGAAATAACGCTCGACCTGGGGTAGTCGGCGCTGCTGCTCCAAAACGTGATGAACGGCGGCGCCCCGAGATTGACCCACTGGTCACCGACGTAGAGCGAGAGCTCCTGGCCGTTGAACGGGTGGCGCCGCGGAAACGGGACGGACCGGTGAGTGCCGGGCAGCCGGAGCTTGTGCAGGTAGCGACGCCGGGTGAGCTGCTGCCAGGGATGCACGTCGTTTCCAGGCTGCGGATCGACCCGGAAATACCGCAGGTACGCGTCTTTCGAGGAGTGGGCGAGGTCCTGCTCGATGTCTTCATCGACCGGGTCGGATAGTCCTGGCCGGAGACGACCAGCACCCAGGACAGATCGGGCACGTGGGTGACCGCGAAGCGCAGGCCGTTGATGACGGTCAGCGCGAGCGACATGCGTCCCCACTCGGCGTGCTGGGGAGAAGGCATCTGCAGAACGGCGTCGGATCGCGGGAGGTCCAATGCCGGACCTGTGGGATCATGATGGATTACCACCGCCGTATTCGAACCCGCTGTGAGCCGGCTGATCAAACGGTGTACAAGCGGCGGATCGCGGTGGGAAAGAATGAGGACAACCACTGGGCCAGCTGTCACGAAGCCGCGTCCTTTCTGTCTGGGCAGCCGATGCTACGCAGTGTTCGCGCGCCGGCGGCGTGCCCCAGGCCAGAGAAAAGCGTCCACGAAACTCTCATGGATGGCAGGCAGTATCTGCGGCAATGAGGGCAACGGGGGTGCTCGGGATCGGGGTCAGGTGGATGTCGGCCGGACGCGTCCCTCTTTCAGCGAAGTGAGGGGACTACCCGAACGCTTCGCTCGGCTTCACCCGTTTGCGCTACACCAGATTCGGCCAGATGCCGCACAGGCGCGGCGAGGGGCACGTCATTCGGGTGAATCAGTGAATGACCGCACCTGCCAGCGGGTGTGCTCGTAACATGGCAGCAGGCTACCGGGTGTCCTCCAAAGCCGATCGGGTCACGAGAGCCGAGCGGTGGTCGGCTGCACCAGCTGTCCGACAGCCCTCGCAAACAAGCCTGTTCAGGCTATTTTTTGGTCGCCGGTCACGCGTCGATTTCGCGGCGAGGACTAAGGGACCGGGCAGAATGGCCGATAGATGACAAATTCTGCGCCTTCAAGGGGTGGCTACATGTCAAGCGTTCCGCACTCTTCTGGGCTGGCGGCTGCCAGTGCGCGCTGCGCGTCAGACCCGGGGCCGACGTCGCTGTCGGACTACGGCACTGCGCTGGCGCGGCGCTGGTGGCTGGTCCTGCTGGGAATGCTCATCGGCGGTGCGGCTGCTGCGGGCTATCTCAACGTCGTCCACAAGAGCTACACCTCGACGTCGGCGGTGCAGGTCACCGACACCGGCGTGAGTGACTCGGCCATCCCCGGCTCGCGTAACACCACGGCCAACGTCGACATGGACACCGAGGCCGCAGATCGTCACCTCCAACACCGTGGCGAGCCTCGCGGCCAAGGGCCTGAACACCAGCCTCACGCCGAGCCAGCTCGCCGCCAAGGTCAAGGTCACGGTGCCGCCGAACTCCGCGGTGCTGTCGATCTCCTGCCACGCCGAGCAACGCGCTCGACGCCCGCGCCTGCGCGCAGGTCTTCGCCAACAGCTACCTGGCCAACCGGACGCAGATCGCCGAGGGGATCATCGCGGCGCAGCTGAAGACGCTGCAGGACCAGCTTCCCGGGCTGAACAAGCAGCTCTCCGACGTCACCGGACAGATCGCGACGCTCCCGCCGAACTCGCCGGCGCGGGCCCTGGCCGATGCCCAGCAGAGCATCATCAGCACCCAGATCAACAGCATCAACGCGGCGATCAACCCGCTCCTGCAGCAGAAGGTCACCGCCGGCCGGCTGCTGACCCCGGCCAACCTGCCTTCCGCCGCCGCCTCTCCGAAGCGCTCGCTGGTCCTGCTGAGCGGTGTGCTCGGTGGCCTGCTGCTCGGCGCTGTCCTGGCACTCGTCGCGGTTCGCCGTGACCGCCGGATCCACACCTCGGCCGAGGTCACCCACCGTCTCGGCCTGCCGGTGCTGGCCGAGCTGTCCAGCCCCGTGGTGAAGAGCCTCGGCCAGCTGAACGCCGAATTCGGTGGTGCCGCCCCGGTACGCGAGCTGCGTGACCGCCTGGTGGCGGGCGGCGTGGCCCGCTCGGTCCTGGTCGTCCCGCTTTCCGCCGGCGCCGGCGGTTCCCTGGTGGCCGTCAACCTCGCCGCGTCGCTGTCGGCCGACGGTTCGACGTGCTCCCTGGTGTGCGCGTCGCCCGACTCGGTTTCGCCGCTTCGGCTGCGCATCCCGGCGGCGCCCGGCCTCAGCGATGCCCTGGCGTTCGGCTTCACCGACGTGCGCGGCACCCTGACCCACCTGAACGACCAGCGTCTCGGGGTGCTGCCTCCCGGCCGCCAGCCCAAGGCCCTGCTCGACCGGCTGCACGGCAACGCGATGCTCGATCTGGTTCGCGACCTGCGCAAGCACTACGACCACGTCGTCGTGGAGGCCCCGGTCTGGACCACGACCCGCAGCGCGCTCGTGCTCGGGCGCGGGCGCCGAGGCCGTGATCCTGGTGGCCGAGACCCGGCTGACCACCCGTGACGAGACCCTCGAGGCGGCGCAGATGCTGGCCGACAGCGGCGTTCCGGTGCTCGGCGTGGTCCTGGTGCCGCGCCTGCGCGGTACCGGCCTGTCGGGTGACGCCGCCCGGGCCGGGCAGCACGCCGCCAAGGGGGAGCTGCTGCCGACGGCGAGGCCACCGTGATCGTCGGGTCGGCCGGATCTGCCGGGTCGTCTCCGACTGTCCGGTGAGCGTGCGCGCCACGACAGTTGGCGCCGCACTCGCGTTGCTGGGTGGTCTCGTTGCGGGCTGCGCCAGCGGTAGCGGAGGCGCCATCACCAATCCGTCTGCCAGCGACAACTCCCACCGCCAGCGCTTCTGCGGTGACCCCGAAGCCGACGCCGTCGCCGGCGGCCACGTTCCCGCTGACCGGGCTCGGCACCAACAACACGGCGGCCGCTTCGGCGCGGGTCATGGCGGCCGCGCTGTCGGCGAGCTACGGGCAGCCCCAGCCGACCGGGGCCAATCTCGCCGATGCCGTCTACGTCGAGTACAGCGACACCCTCCGCATGATCGCGCTCTACCAGTCCACTGCTGCGCCGGTGATCGGGCCGATCGCGCAGACGCGTCCGGTCGACGGACCGATTCTGGCATCTTTCAGCCCGGTTTCGCCAATACCGGCGGACCGGCGGGCTTCGTCAGCCAGCTCGATCCGGCAACTGTCACCGATCTCAGCACCGCGTGACCCGGCCGCCTACACCGACGGCGGCGGGCCTGACGACCTCGACCGACCGCACTCCGCAAGAGCACCGCGACCACTCCCGCGCCGCCCCGCTGCTGACCTTCGGAAGCCCGGGGGTCACTGGACAAGGCGGCCAAGCCGGCCCACACGGTCACCGTTCTCGGTCGCCGGCTTCCCGGCCGTGACCTGGAACTACGACGCCAAGAGCGGCCGCTGGCGCACCACCGACCCGGTCATGTCGGCAGGCGCCCCACCACGCTGATCTTCCAGCAGGTGTCCTACAAGGGTGTGCAACTGCATCACCCGGGTGGGGCAATTGTCCCCAGTGCGCATGTTTTTGGCATCGGGGTGGCTACTGTTCTTTCTGGGCCGAGCGCGATTAAAGGAGTTTGGACCAAGCCAGGCAATGTAGCCGTGACCGTTTATGCCGATTCGAACGGTGTGCCACTGAGTTTCCGTCCCGGGGTCACCTGGGTGCTACTGATACCGAGTGGAACGCAGGTGACGTACTCATGACGTCTCTCTACGCGCCTTCGCGCACCCTGCCGACGCTGCCTCGCACGGTCGCGCCGATCACTCCTCCGGTGAGCCGGGTACGGCGCTGGTTCCGCGATCCCGCCTGGCCGCTCAAGGCGGTGATGTTCGGCTTCCCGCTCTTCTGGGTGCTCGGGCTCGGCGAGTTCGGCTGGCCGATCATGGCCTTCCCGATGGCCTACCAGCTGTGGCGCATGCGCCGGCCGATCAAGGTGCCGCCGTACTTCGGCATCTGGCTCGCGCTCATGGCCTGGGTGCTCGCCGGCGGCCTGCTGATCGGCCAGCACCTGGCCGGCACCCTGATCGGCAGCGGTGGCTTCACCGGCTGGGGGCTGCGCGTCTTCGACATGGTGGCCGTCACGATCCTGCTGCTCTACGTCGGCAACCTCACCGAGGAGGAGCTGCCGACGCAAGGTCATCCGGCTGATGGGCTTCCTGTTCGGGGTGACCGTGCTGGGCGGCCTGCTCGGCGTGGTGATCGGCAACGTGTCGTTCTCCTCGCCGTTCGAGCTGCTGCTGCCGCACGGCGTGCGCTCGAACTACTACGTCAAGCAGCTGGTGCACCCGGGCTTCGCGCAGGTGCAGGACGTGCTGGGGCACACCTCGCCGCGGCCGAAGGCGCCGTTCGCCTACACCAACAGCTGGGGAAACAACCTCTCGCTGCTGCTGATCTGGTTCGTCGTCGGCTGGTGGGTACGGGCACGCGCGCAGCAAGATCTTCGTGCTCGCGGTCGGCGCCGTCGCGGCCGTCCCGATCATCTACTCGCTGAACCGCGGCGTGTGGATCGGCCTCGGCCTCTGCGTGCTCTTCCTCACCTTCAAGCTGGCCGCCCGGGGACGGTTCGGCCTGCTCGCCGCCGCCATGGCGGTGGTGGCCATCGGCGCGGTGGTCTTCGCCTTCACGCCGTTGAACTCGATCGTCACCCAGCGGTTTCAGCACGGTCAGAGCAACTCGATCCGCTCCAGCCTCGACACGCAGGCCTTCCAGGCGGCGGTGAAATCCCCGATCGTCGGTTGGGGAACCACCCGTTCGGCTCTCGGTAGCCCGACCTCCATCGCCATCGGCAAGACGCCCCCGTGCCCGACCTGCGGAAACGCGCCGATCGGCAGCACCGGGGAGATCTGGGCGGTGCTGATCGCGAACGGCTTCGTCGGCGCGGGTCTTCTACGTCGGCTTCCTGCTGCTCGTGGCGTTCCACTATCGAGCGTGACAGATCGCCCGAAGGGGTAGCGGCGCGGCTCGATCCTCTATCTGGCGCCGTTCTATGCGCTCTTCTACGCTGAGCTGCCCACGGCGCTGAGCCTGACTTTCGTGTCGCTGGCCCTGCTGTGGCGGTCGAACGAGCGGGCACCGAGAGCGGCGGGGGTCAGGATTTGAATGACCTCCGGGTAGACGTCGAGAACTACACCGAGCAGATCGTCTCGCTGCTCTGGCCCGAGCGCGCCGGAGCAGCCGAAGGCGGAGCCGCCGGGATGCTGGCGCTGCCGAGCGTGCGGCGCGCGCGGCTGCTGGTGCCTGCCGCGCAGCGCAAGGTCGCGGCGAGCGCGGTACGTCGCTACAGCGTCCACGGTGACGTCCGAGGCGCGGCTCGTCGACCGCGGTGCTGGCTGCCGGACCTGCGCAGCGGGCTGCTGCAGCCGCTGATCCGCCGGCGTTCCTGGATGCCTGGCGGCACGGCGGAGCCGGGCACCATCACGGCGCACCTGCGCACGATCGTCTCGCCGGACTGCGAGGTCGCGGTCTACGTCGGGCTTCCGCGCGGCAACCGCAAGCCGGTGCTGCTGGTCTCGAGCCGGACGGTGCGCTTTCTGCCGTCGCCAAGCTCGGCGTCTCCGCGCTGAGCGGCCGGCTCATCGCAACGAGTCGGCGGCGCTGGCCGAGCTCGCTGCCGCCCCGCTTCGAGCACGTCACGCGCCGCGGGTGCTGTTCTCGGGGGAGTGGGCGGTCGCCCCGCTGCTGGTGCAGTCCGCGCTGCCCGAGATCGGGCCCGATGCCCGCCGATGCCGCCGCGCGTCGCGAACGCGGCCGCTGTGGAGATCAGCCGCATCGGCGGCGTCGAGATGCAGCGGCTCGCCACCAGCCCGGTACTCGATGTGCTGGCTGGGCGGGTGGCGCGCTGCCGGAGGGCGACGAGCGCGAGCTCGCCGTGCGGGCCCTCGCCCGGCTGCGGGATGCGGTGCCGGAGGTGCAGTTGCCGGTGGGCAGCTGGCACGGCGACTGGACCCCGTGGAACCACGCCCCTGCAGCGGCCCGGGACTGCTCGTCTGGGACTGGGAGCGCTTCGGCTCCGGCGTGCCGGTCGGGTATGACGCGTTGCACTACAGCGGGCAGGTCGGGCGCGGGCTGTGCCCGGCGGACCCGCGGCGGGCTCGCGGTCACGCGCGGCGCACTCGCCTCGCTGCTCGACGCCGTTCGGCGTGTCGACGCCGAGGCCCGGCAGCCGGTCTTCGTTCTCTACCTGCGTCGAGTTGCTTGTCCGTTACACCGAGGACGCCCAGGCCCGCATGACCATCGGCCGGCGCTGGGTCGATGCCCTGACCGCGTGTCTGGAGGCGCTCCTGGCAGACCTCGCGATCCCGCCGCCCAGACAGAGGAAGGCATCGTGACCGCCGAACGCACGCCCCGGATCCTGGCCGAGCGCGCGGTGAAGACTGGCTTCGCGCGACATGGGGCAGCTGACCTCGCGCTGGCGGATGACGCCCGTCGCTGCTGATCGCCGGTGCGCAGCGCTGCGGCACCACGTCGATGTACAAGGACCTGACCCAGCACCCGGCGATCCTGCCGGCCGTGCATGCAGAAGGGCATCCACTACTTCGACACCGGCTACGAGCACAGCCGCAGCTGGTACATCGCGCACTTCCCGCTGCGTCGCACGGCCGCCCAAGGTGCAGAAGACCATCGGGGTCGCGCCGATCACGGGCGAGTCGAGCCCGTACTACATGTTCCACCCGCTTGCGGCCGGCCGGATCGCCGCCGACCTGCCCGACGCGCGGCTGCTCGTGCTGGTGCGCGATCCGGTGGAGCGCGCCTACTCCGGCGCACACCCACGAGACCGCACGGCGCTACGAGACCGAGTCCTTCGAGCGGGCGCTGGAGCTCGAACCGGAGCGGACCGCCGGCGAAGAGGAGCGGCTGATCGCCGACCCGAGCTACCACAGCTTCGCTCACCAGCACCACAGCTATCTCGCCCGCGGGCGCTACGTCGAGCAGCTCGACCGGCTGCAGGCTGCCGTCGGCCGCGACCGCATCCACGTCGTCGACTCGGGCCGCTTCTTCGACGAGCCCGAGGCGGTCTACGACGACATCATCGAGTTCCTGCGGCTGCCGGCCTGGCGCCGACCCGAGTTCAAGCAGCACAACTGCGCGTCCGCGCATGGACATGTCGCCCGGAGCTGCGGACGAAGCTCGAGGAGTACTTCCGGCCCTACGACGAGAAGCTGACCGACTGGCTCGGCCGCGCCGCCGAGCTGGCTGAAGTGATCCTGCGCCGATCCTGAGTGATGTTGCCGTGACGATGAGTCCAGCCGAAGGGTGGCGGGCCGCCCGGTCCTGCCGCGCGGGGAAACGCCTGCCTCGCAGCGGGCCGGGCAGCACCGACCTGGCCGCCGTCGGGCGAGGGAGCCGGCTGGGTCTGATCGGCGCGGCGTTCTCGGCCGTCGCCAACCTGGCGCTCGCGCTCATCGTCACGCGCGGCTTCGGACGTCACGACGCCGGCCTGTTCTTCTCGGCGACGGCGGTGTTCCTGGTGCTGGAGATGCTCAGCCGGCTCGGCACCGACACCGCATCGGTCTACTTCATCGCGCGGCTGCGCGCTCTCGGCGATTCGCACCTGATCGCGGCCCATCTTCGCGCGGCGTTGAAGCCGGTGCTGGCCGTCGTCGGTCGCGTGCGCGGGCGCGCTGGCGTTCTTCGCCGGCTATCTCAGCAGGGAACTGCTCGGCGGCAGCGCCACGGTCGACCTGCAGGTGATGGCCGCCTGCCTGCCCTTCGCGGTCGTCTACGACATCTGCCTGGCTGCCACCAGAGGCTTCGGCACGGTCAAAGCGGCGACGCTGCTGGAGAAGCTGATCCGGCCCAGCCTGCAGCTCGTCTTCCTGGCCGTCGTGGCGGTGACCGGAAACACCAGGCCATGTTGGCCGATCGCCTGGGCCGCTGCCGTACGTCCTGGTCCTGCCGGTGGCGGTCGTCGTGCTCTGGTCCGGCTGGTCCGGCGCGAGAACATCAGCAGCAGCGCCGGCCCGGAGCGGCAGCGTCACCCGAGAATTCTGGCGTTTCGCCGCGCCACGCAGCGTCACCGGGACTCGCCCAGGCACTGCTGCAGCGCCTCGACATCATCATCGTCGCGGCAATGCTCGGACCCTCCGAAGCGGCCGTGTACGCCGCAGCGACCCGCTTCCTGGTGCTCGGCCAGCTGGGCAATCAGGCGATCTCGGCACCCGTCGAGCCCCGGCTGTCGGCCTTGCTGGCGCGCCGCGACATCGCACGGGGCCCAGCGACGTCTACCGCATGTCGACCGCGTGGTTGATCTGCGTGAACTGGCCGATGTTCTTGATGACGGCGGTCTACGCGCCGACCATCATGGAAGCGTTCGGCAAGGGCTACCACAGCGGCTGGACCGTCGCAATGCTGCTGTGCCTGTGCATGCTCGTCGCCGTCGGTGTCGGGCTGGTCGACATCGTCCTGATCATCGGCGGGCCGGACAACCTGGAACCTGTTCAACACGGTCAGCGCCCTGGCCGTCAACATCGGGGTCGACGTTCTGCTGCTCCCGCGCATCGGGTTCATCGGTGCCGCGGTCGGTTGGGGTGTGGCGATCCTGGCGACGAACCTGCGTGCCGCTCGCCCAGATCCACCATCTGATCGGCCTGCATCCCTTCGGCCGCAAGGCGTTCGTGGCTGCGGGCTCGACCGTCTTCTCGTTCGCCGTCGTGCCGGGTGTCGTCCGGATACTGCTCGGTAGCGGCCTCACTTCACTCGTGACCGCGGCGATTGCCGGCCTGGTTGTCTACGCGCTGCTGCTGAAGCGGTTCCACGCCATCCTGCGGCTCGATCTGCTGCTGGGCCGGCTGCGCGGGTCCATGGGAGGGCGTTCTTCTGCATCTGCAGAGGTAGCTCCCGCCATGGGCCCGTCGCCGATCGCCGTGGCGTCAGGGCCCGGCGTGCCGGCGACCCCCGCGACCGCACCCCCGGTGGCTGTGGCTCCGGCGTCGACCCGCGGCGCGCGCCGACGCATCGGACGTCACCGGTGGTCAGATTGAGCGCGGCAGCGTCTGGCGGACCCGAAGTCCTTTATCTGGGGGGATTCGGGCGTTCCGGATCGACCCTCTTGGAGCGCTCGGTCGGGGAGCTGGGTGATGCGTGCGCGCTCGGTGAGCTGGTCCACCTCTGGGAGCGCGGGCTCGGCGAGAACGAGCTGTGCGGCTGCGGACAGCCCTTCCGCGAGTGCCCCTTCTGGGTCGAGGTCGGCGAGGTCGCATTCGGTGGCTGGGACGCGCTGGACGTCGAGAAGGTGGCGAGCCTCAAGCACGCGGTCGACCGCAACCGCCGCTTCATCCGGCTGCTGATCGGGTCCCGTTTCGGCTCCTTCGGGCGCCAGTTGCGCGATTACACGGCCCTGTACGACGCGATCTACCGGGCCGCTGCGCAGGTGTCCGGTGCCCGGCTGATCGTCGACTCGAGCAAGCACGCCTCTCTTGCGCTGTGTCTGCGGAAGGGGAGTCAGAGCCGCATCCGTATCGCTCACGTCGTGCGTGACAGCCCGGCCGTCGTCTACAGCTGGACCAAGGTCGTTTCGCGTCCCGAAGCATCGGGCGACACCATGGCGCGCTACACCCCGGGCCGGGCGGCCCTGTGGTGGAACTCCTACAACCTGATGTTCAGCCTCATCGGCCTCACCCGGATCCCGCTGCGACGGGTGCGTTACGAGGACTTCGTCCGCGACCCGCTGCAGACCGTTCGCGGGCTGGCGACCTGGGCGGGTTCGGCGGCTGATCCGGCGGACTACATCAGCGGTGACGTCGTGCGCCTGTCGGCCGGCCATACCGTCGCCGGAAATCCGATGCGTTTTCGTCACGGGGAAATAACGATTCGCCGCGACCAGGAATGGGCGTCGGCGATGGCGCCGCGAGTGCAACGCCGCGTCAGGCTCTGGACCTTTCCGTTCCGCTGGCGTTATGGATATTTCAAGCACCGCGGGGCGGGGCGCGACGTGGGCATCAGCACATCCCCCGACCAGGTGACAAAGGCCGAACCAGGCACCAGGGAACCCTCCCGCCACCTATAGTTACATGATCACTTTCTTTTCCCTCGGGGTCCGCTTTGGGTCAAGAGACGGCCGGTAGCGACCGATAGGGAGGGCGAGTGCCGACGACCGGAGGAGCAGGGGTGACCGTCGTGGAATCCGCGCGTCCGATGGACGCGGCGCAGGCTCGGGCCGAGCGCCCGGCGGTGAGCGTCGTCGTCGCTACGCGCAACCGGCCTCACCTGCTGTCGGTCGCGATCGCCTCGATCGCGGCGCAGACCTATCCGGGCGTCATCGAGACCGTTGTCGTCTTCGACCAGTGCGACCCCTCGCACATCGAGGAGAGCGACGATCCGCTTCGTCCGGTACGCATCACCCGCACCACCGATCGCGTCGGCCTGGCAGCAGCGCGCAACACGGGGGCCGACCTGGCCTCCGGCGACTTCCTGGCCTTCCTCGATGACGACGACGAGTGGGAGCCGGCCAAGATCGAGCGGCAAGTACGCGAACTCGAGCGCAGCGGCGCCGACGTCTGCGTCACCGGCATCACGATCGCTCGTGACAATCGGCGCGTGGTGCGGGTGCCGACGGCGGCGGAGCTCACGGTCGATTCCCTCGTCGCCCACCGCACCGTCGCTGCGCATCCCTCCAGCGTGCTGGTGAAGCGTGCGAGCTTCCTCGGGCCCATCGGGGTCGTCGACGAGCAGATCCCGGGCAGCTACGGCGAGGACTACGACTGGCTGCTGCGGGCCGCCCGGCTCGGCCCGATCGCCGTCGTCGAGGAGCCCCTCGTCCTCGTGCACTGGGGCAAGCAGTCCTACTTCGCCGACCGCTGGCAGACCATCATCGACGCCAACGACTACCTGGTCGCCAAGCATCCCGAGTTCGCCGCGTCGCCCGTCGGGATGGCCCGGCTGCACGGCCGAAAGGCCATCGCGCTGGCGGCGCTGGGCGATCGCCGCGAGGCGCGGGTGTGGGCGCGCAAGGCCCTTCGACTCAGTCCTCGCGACCGGCGGGCGTATCTGGCCTACGTGCTCTCGACCGGCGTCGTCAAGGTCGATCTGGTGATGCGGCTTGCCAACCGAGCGGGGCGAGGGCTGTGACAGACGTGCAGACCGGCTTGCCCGATCTCGGCGCGCTCGCCGACGGCGGCGCGGAGAAGGTGATGCTCGTCGGCTCCGGCGGTGGTCACCTGGCGCAGCTGCTCGCGCTGAAGCCCTGGTGGGTCGATCTGGATCGCAGCTGGGTCTGCTTCGACGGGCCTGACGCGCGCGACCAGCTCTCCGGCGAGCGGGTGGCGTGGGCGTTCAGCCCGACCACGCGCAACGTGATCAATCTCGTCCGCAACTTCTTCCTGGCGATCAAGGTGCTACGCCGGGAAGCCCCCGACGTCGTGATCTCCACCGGCGCCGGGGTCGCGGTTCCGTTCTTCTTCCTCGCCCGAATGATGGGAATCCCGACCATCTACGTCGAGGTGATCGACCGGGTGAGCAGCCGCACGCTCACCGGACGGCTGTGCCGGCCGATGTCGTCCGCGTTCTGCGTCCAGTGGCCTGAGCAGGCCCAGTTGTACCCGGGGTCAGTGGTCGTAGGGCCGCTACTTTGAGTGAAAGCGGTTACGCACAGTCAATTTAGGGCTAATATTTCTGGTGTGTGGGGGCCCGGGGGGACCTCCGCATTCCGTTCGGAGGTCACATGACAACGACACCGCACCGGGCCATGCCCGTGGTGGTGCAGCAGATTTCAGGCAATGAGGCTGAAGCTGCCCACGACCCTGTGACCCGCCCGCTCGTCTTCGTCTCGGTCGGCACCGATCACCATCCGTTCAACCGGCTCGTGCAGTGGGTCGACGGCTGGGCCGCGAGTCATCCCGACGTCGAGGTCGTCATCCAGCACGGTGAGGCGACGAGCCCCGTGCACGCTGTCGCCGTGCCCTACCTGTCGCACAGCGAGCTCTTCGGGCTCATCCGCCGCGCCGAGGTCATCGTCAGCCACGGGGGTCCGGCGACCATCGCCGAGGCCTGGAACGTGGGGCTGATCCCGATCGTCGCTCCGCGCGGTCACCGCCTGGGCGAGCATGTCGATGACCACCAGCAAGCGTTCGCCGCCGTGCTCGCGCAGCGCGAGCAGGTCATCCGCGTCACCACCGAGTCAGAGCTGGTCGAGGCGCTCGATCGCGCTCTGGGCGACCCGAAGTGGCTGCGACGCGAGTCGGCGCTCGGCGTCGACGTCGACACCTCGATCCGCAACTTCGCCGCCGTCGTCACCGCCGTCACCGGCAAGGGCGGCAGGCGGGCTCGGGCCGGTCGCCGCAAGGCCTTCCGCCGGATGGCGAAGTAGGGCGCAGCCCGGCTCTACCCCTCGGCCGGATCCTCGACGAGGGGCTCGTCGATGCCCAGCCGGGCGACCGCGCGCATCTTGTTGACCGCATCCAGCGCGGCGACCTTGTAGGTCTCGCTCAGCGTGGGGTAGTTGAACACCGCGTTGACCAGGTAGTCCAGCGTGCCGCCGGTGCCCATGATCGCCTGGCCGATGTGGACCAGCTCGGTCGCGTTCGTCCCGAAGACGTGGACCCCGAGCAGCTTCTTGGTCTCCGGGGAGACGAGCAGCTTGAGCATCCCGTAGGAGTCACCGACGATCTGCCCGCGCGCCAGCTCGCGGTAGCGGGAAATGCCGACCTCGTAGGGGATCGAGGACTCGGTCAACTCGCTCTCGGTGCGACCGACGTAGGAGATCTCCGGAATCGTGTAGATCCCGATCGGCTGCAGGACGGTGTCCATCCCAGCGGTCGGCTCGTCGAAAGCGGCGTGGGCAGCGAGGCGGCCCTGCTCCATCGACGTCGACGCGAGAGCCGGGAATCCGATCACGTCACCGACGGCGAAGATGTGCGGGACCACCGTGCGGTAGGACTCGTCGACCTTGATGCGGCCCCGCTCGTCAGCCTCGAGCCCAGCTTTGTCCAGCCCCAGGTTCTCGGTGACGCCTTGCCGGCCCGCGGAGTACATCACCACTTCGGCGGGGATGCGCTTCCCGCTGCGCAGGGTGGTGAGGGTCGCCTTCTCGGTGAGCTTCACCGAATCGACAGTCTCGTTGAACCGGAACGTGACGCTGAGGTCGCGCAGATGGAATTTCAGGGCCTCGACGACCTCGCCGTCCACGAAATCGATCATGCTGTCGCGGCGTTCGACGACCGTGACGCGGGTGCCGAGTGCAGCGAACATCGACGCGTACTCGATGCCGATGATCCCGGCGCCCACGACGACCATCGAGGCCGGCACGTGATCGAGGTTGAGAACACCGTCGGAATCGACGATGCGGCGCTCGTCGAACTCGATCTCCTTGGGACGCGCGGGCCGGGTGCCGGTGGCGAGCACGATCCGTTCGCCGCTGAGCTTGAGCTCCTCGTCGCTGAGACCCTCGGTCACCAGCATGGTGTGCGGATCGAGGAACGCGGCGGTGCCCTGGAAGTACTGCACGTGGTTGCGGTGCAGCTGGGTACGCACCACGTCGGCCTCGCGGGCGATCACATGCTGGGTGCGCGCCGTGAGGTCGGCGACGGTGATGTTCTCCTTGACCTGGTAGCTCGCGCCGTAGAGCTCGCGCTGGTTGGTGCCGGTGAGGTAGAGCACGGCCTCGCGCAGCGTCTTCGACGGGATCGTGCCGGTGTTGACGCAGACGCCGCCGACCATGCCCTTGCGGTCGACGATGGCGACCCGCTTGCCCAGCTTGGCTGCGGCGATGGCGGCGCGTTGCCCGCCAGGTCCGCTGCCGACCACGAGCAACTCGAATTCCTGCACAAAACCCTCCGGGTCCCCGGGATCACGAGGCAGCGCCTGCCTGCGTGGTTGTCTTGCGATTGTTTCAGGCCGTTGCCGCGATCGCGTGGCGGGCGGCGAAGATAGGGCCTATGCGCCTTCCGGTCATGCCTCCCGTCGCGCCGATGCTCGCCAAATCCGTCGATCGGATCCCGGCCGACGCGCACTACGAGCCGAAATGGGACGGCTTCCGGTCGATCATCTTTCGGGACGGCGACGAGGTGGAGATCGGAAGCCGCAACGAGCGCCCGATGACGCGCTATTTCCCGGAGGTCGTCGAAGCGGTGAAGGCGCAGCTACCCGAGCGCTGCGTGGTCGACGGGGAGATTGTGATCGCGGGGGAGCGGGGCCTGGATTTCGAGGCGCTGCAGCAGCGGATCCACCCGGCCGCGTCGCGGGTGAAGCTGCTCGCCCAGCAGACGCCCGCGTCGTTCATCGCGTTCGACCTGCTGGCGCTGGCCGACGACGACCTCATGGCGCGGCCGTTCGCCGAGCGTCGCGGGCTGCTGGTGAGCGCTCTCGCCGCCGCCGAGCCGCCCGTTCACGTCACACCCGCGACGACCGACCGCGACCTCGCCGAGGACTGGTTCAAGGTCTTCGAGGGTGCGGGTCTCGACGGTGTGGTCGCCAAGCCCTTGACCGGTGCGTACCTGCCCGACAAGCGGGTCATGTTCAAGATCAAGCATGCGCGTACTGCCGACTGCGTCGTCGCCGGCTATCGCGTCCACAAGAGCGGCGCCGACGCCGTCGGCTCGCTGCTTCTCGGTCTCTACAACGAGGACGGCACGCTGTCCTCCGTCGGCGTGGTGGGCGCGTTCCCGATGGCCCGCCGGCGCGAACTCTTGGCGGAGCTGGCCCCACTCGTGACGACGTTCGACGACCACCCGTGGGCGTGGGCGGAGCAGGAGGCCGGGACGCGCACGCCGCGCGAGTCGGAAGGCTCGCGCTGGAACAACGGCAAGGACCTCTCGTTCGTGCCGCTGCGCCCCGAGAGGGTCGTCGAGGTGCGCTACGACCACATGCAGGGCCGGCGCTTTCGTCATACGACCCAGTTCTCCCGCTGGCGTCCGGACCGCGAGCCTCGCTCGTGCACGTACGAGCAGCTCGACCGGCCGGTGCACTTCGCGCTCGCCGAAATCGTGCCCGGCCTGGGCTGACCCCGCCTGCTCGCGGCGCGGTGACCGGCGCTGACTGCCCGATCCACCTAGATTCGCGGCGTGGACCCCAACCTGCGCACCTGCGGCCGGAAGGGGCACGCAACCTACCGCCCGGACGAGGCCGACCTCGCCGAGAGGTTGCGCGCCGAGACGGCGATCGGTACGTCGTGGCGCTGCCTGCGCTGCGGCGACTTCGTCGTCGGTGAGCCGGCCGGATCGGGTCCGGCGGGCGATGCGCCCGTCCTGCTGCGGGGCAAGGCGCTGCGTGATGCCACCGTGCTCAAGCTGCTGGCCGTCGAGCGGATCCTGCGGGCCATCCTGCTGATCGGGGTCGGCTATGTCGTCCTGCGCTTCCGTCACAGCGAAGGAAATTTCCAGGCGCTGTTCAACAAGGCGATCCCGGCCGCTGAGCCACTCGCGCGTGTCCTGCACTTCGACCTCGACCACAGCCCGACCATCGCCAAGCTGCGCCACCTGCTGCATACGAGCCCGCACACGCTCCTGCTGGTGGCGCTGGCGGTCTTCGGCTACGCGGCCATCAACCTCGTCGAGGCGACCGGTCTGTGGCTCGCCAAGCGCTGGGGCGAGTATTTCGCGACGGTCGCGACGAGCGTCTTCCTGCCGCTGGAGATCTACGAGCTGAACGAGCGCGTGACGTTCCTGCGCGTCACTGTCTTCATCATCAACATCGCGGCGATCGTGTACCTGATCTACTCCAAGCGGCTCTTCGGCGTCCGCGGCGGGCGGAGTGCGTTCGAGGCCGAGCGACACAGCGAGTCACTGCTCGAAGTCGAGAAGTCCGCCGATCAGCCGGCCACCCACCAAGATGACGATCAGCTGGCGCGTACGACGGCCACCGACTCCGCCGGCAGCCAGTAGCCACCTTCGACCGGCTGCACTGCCTCGATCGCTGCCGAACTCATGAGCAGTTCGCCGGCCACCGGTACGGCCTGCGGCAGGTCCGAGAGGTTCACCGCCACCGCGATGCTCTCCCCGTCAGGGTTGCCGCGCCGGGCGATGAACCAGCCGTCGAGCTCGTCGTACTGGAATCGGGCCTGCCCCAGCTGATGATCGGTCAGCGCCGGCTCTGCCCGCCGGAGCGCGATCAGCTGCTGATACCACTGCAGCAGCCGGCGTCCGCGGCCGGTACGCGCCTCGTTCCAGTCCAGCTTCGAGGCGGCAAAGGTGGCCGGGTCCTGCGGGTCGGGGATCTCGTCGGTCGACCAGCCGTGCTCGGCGAATTCGCGGCGCCGCCCCGCGCTGACCGCCTTGCCGAGTTCGGCGGCATGGTCGGAGAAGAACTGCCAGGGCGTCCGAGCGCCCCACTCCTCGCCCATGAAAAGCATCGGGGTGAACGGCGACAGCAAGAGCAGCGCAGCGCCGGCGCACAGCAGCCCGTCGGACAGGGTGGCGGCAGACCGGTCGCCGACAGCCCGATTCCCGATCTGATCGTGATTCTGCAGGTAGGTGACGAACTGCGGAGCCTTGATCCCGACGGGCCGGCGGCCGTGTGAATGCTTGCGGAAGCTCGACCAGCCCCCGTCGTGTACGAAGCCCTGGTTCAGCGCCTTCGCCAGCACCGGCAAGGGTCCGAAGTCGTCGTAATAGCCCTGACGCTCGCCCGAAAGAGCCGCCCACAGCGCGTGATGGACGTCGTCGCACCACTGCGCATCGACCCCGTATCCGCCGGCGATGCGGGGCCGGATCACCTTGGGATCGTTGAGATCGCTCTCGGCGATGAGGAAGAGCGGCCGGCGTTCCATGCTGGCGAGCGCCTCCACCTCGACCGCGAGCTCTTCGAGGAAGTGGATCGCCCGGTCGTCGCGCAACTCATGGACCGCGTCGAGGCGCAGCCCGTCGCAGCGGTAGTCGCGCAGCCACATCAGCGCGTTGTCGATGAGAAAGCGCCGGACCTCATCCGAGTACGCGGCATCGAGGTTCACCGCCGTGCCCCACGGCGTGGCGTGGGTGTCGGTGAAGTACGGGCCGAAGCGCGCGAGGTAATTGCCGGCGGGTCCGAGATGGTTGTAGACGGCGTCCATCACGACCCCGATGCCGCGCTGATGGCAGGCGTCGATGAAGCGCTTCAGCCCGTCGGGGCCGCCGTAGGGCTCATGCACCGTGTAGAGGTCGACGCCGTCGTATCCCCATCCGTGGTGGCCGGCGAAGCCGTTGCAGGGCAGCAGTTCGACCGCGTCGACACCGAGCTCGGCGAGATGATCCAGCTGCGTGACGGCCGCGTCGAAGGTGCCCTCCGGGGTGAAGGTCCCGACGTGCAGCTCGTACAGCACCGCACCCGGCAACGCCAGGCCGCGCCACTTCGCGTCGCTCCAGGTGTAGCGATCGTGCTCATAGACGCGAGAGAACCCGTCGACCCCGTTCGGCTGCCACAGCGAGCGCGGGTCGGGAGTCGGGTCGCTCCCGTCGACGACGAACGCGTAATCGGTGCCGTGACCGGCCTCGGCGACCTCCGCCGTCCACCACCCGCCGGGGGCCGAACGCATCGGATACGCGCGCGCCTGGCTGCCGATCACCACCCCCAGCTCGCGCGACTGCGGGGCCCACACGCTGAACTGCGTCACGCCGGTGCCGCCATCAGCGCTCTCGAGCGCCCGCTATCGCCGTTCCCACGCATCTTCACTTCGGGTCAACGCCTCCACTTCCGGCGGCAGCTTTCCTGCGAGCAGATGCCCGATCGTGACCTCTTCAAGCACCAGGCGAAGGCTGGCCCGCACGGCGATCCACACGTCCTGCAGCCGCGCGGCGGGGCCGGGGTAGCTGACGTCTTCCGGCTTGGCGTCCTGCACGCTGGCCAGCGGTCCATCCACGGCACGCATGACATCGGCAATCGTGATGTCGTTCGGGTCGCGGTCGAGCAGATAGCCGCCCGAAGGGCCGCGCTGGCTGCGCACGAGCCCGGCGCGGCGCAGCTCGCCGAGGATCCCCAAGAGGAACTTCAGCGGCACACCTTGAGCCCGGGAGATCGATTCAGCGGTCACCGCCTCGCCGCTGCGCGCGGCCAATTCGGTCAGTGCACGGACGGCGTAATCGGCTCGGGCAGACACTCTCACGTGATCAGTCTCCCGCAGCCTCGCTCGTCACGAGCAAAGCAACGGGGAAATCGCGCAGCAATTTCAGCAGATAGGCGCTCGACGGCTCACCGTTCGCGCTGCTCATGCCGCTGTGGCGGCGTCCGGTGATGACGTCGATCCACTCGCCCGGAGGCAGCGCCACCGCCGTGTCCTTCCAGCCGCCGGCCTGGCGCAGTCCCAGGACCAGCCGGGGAACGACCGTCACAGCTCGGCCGGGGTGGCCCTCGGCGCCTCTGGCGAATGCCACGACGTGCTCCGCGGCTGACCCGCTCACCTCGAGCGGCTCGTAATCGGCGGCGGCGCCGAAAAGCTCGGGCCGGCGCCGCCGCAGCCGCAGCGCGCTGCGCATGAGGTGCAGCTTGGCTGCGCCCGAATCCTCCACACGCGGGGTCGTCGCCTCCGCCCGGTCGAGCGCGGAGCTGAGCCGGGCACGCTCGCCGAAGTCGACCGGCCGCCGGTTGTCCGGATCGACGAGTGAGAGGTCCCAGAGCTCGCTGCCCTGGTAGGAGTCGGGGATACCCGGCATCGTGAGCTGCAGCAGCTTCATCGCCAGCGCGTTGACCCGCCCCGGCTCGACGAGTTCGGTGACGTACTCCTCGAGCGCCGACATGATCGCCCGATCGGCGAGCACCCCCGCGGCGTATGCCTGCACGGCCTGCTCGTAGGCCTCATCCGGAGCGGTCCACGAGGTGTGCAGCTTGGCCTCACGCACGGCTTTCGCCAGGTAGGCGCCGAGCCGCTCCTCGCTGATCGGAAACGCGCCCACGAGCGTCTGCAGCACCAGGTACTGCGTCGCCGGTTCGGGTCCGGCGGGCCCGGTGTGCTTCTCGCCAAGAGCCAGCAGCTTCTTGACGACGCGCTCCCACCGGCGCGAATCCTCCGCGAGCAGCACGAGGCGCGCCCGTACGTCCTCCGAGCGTTTCGTGTCGTGCGTGGAAAGCGTGGTCATCGTGTGCGGCCAGCGGGCCTGCAGATCGCCCGCCCAGCTGTGGAAATCGCCGACCGAGCAGGCCGAATCGCGACGGGTCGCCGCCCACCTCGTTGAGCGCCAGCAGCCGCGCATAGCGGTAGAACGCGGTGTCCTCGACGCCCTTGGCCATCACCGGCCCGCAGGTCTGGGCGAAACGCACCACGAGTTCCTCGGGTCCGGTGACGACCAGATCGGCGACGGCGGCGATGTCGTCGGCGCGGTCCGGACGCGCGCTCACGGCATGGCGCGCGGCGCGGTCGATGATCTCCCGCGCCTGCGCGGACGGACGTTCGCCCGGACGCAGGTAGGCGCGGTAGACGTCGAACTGGATCAGCAGCTCCGCCAGCGCCTCCCGCAATCCGCGGCGGGTGTGATCGCGGTAGCGGGGATGCGCCCAGGCGGCACGGGCGGCGAGGTCGGTGAGCCGGTTCAGCTCCGCCGCCAGCACGCTGCTGAGCACCTCGCGCTTCCCGTCCTTGGCGACGGTCGGCCAGCGCGGGTCGGTGCCGGTGATCTCGTCGTACAGCCGCGTCAGCGGCTCCTCACCGCGGGGATCGACGAAGACGCCGGTGATCCGGTTGAGGGCGTCGTAACCCGTGGTGCCGTGACACGCCCACTCGGCGGGCAGCTGCTCGTCGGCCTCGAGAATCTTCTCGACGACGATCCAGCAGCCGCGGCTTGCCTCCGACAGCCGCGCAAGGTAGCCCTGCGGGTCGCTGAGGCCGTCCGGGTGGTCGACCCGCAGTCCGACCACCGTCCCGTCAGCTACCGAGGTCAGGATCTCGCGGTGGGTCGAGGCGAAGACCTCCGGATCCTCGACCCGCAGGCCCGCGAGGGTCGTCACGTCGAAGAAGCGCCGGTAGTTCAGTTCCTCACCGCCGACCCGCCAGTGGCACAGCCGCCAATGCTGGGCGTTCAGCAGCTCGGGCAGCGCCAGCTGCTCGGTGCCTTCTGCCAGCGGGAGGACGTGGTCGTAATAGCGCAGGCGGTCGCCCTCCACGACGAGCTCCCCGGCATCCAGGCATTCGGCGATCGAGCCTCCCAGCACCGGCACCAGGATCTTGCCGGGGTTGTCACGGCTTTCCCAGTCGATGTCGAACCAGCGCGCGAAGCGCGACCCCGGCCCGTCGCGCAGCACCTCCCACCACGCGGGATTGGCCGACTCCGGCGCAGCCACACTCGCGTGATTGGGGACGATGTCCAGCACGATCGCGAGCCCGGCCGCATCGCAGGCGGCCCGCAGCCGGAAAAGACCTTCGGCGCCGCCGAGCTCGGGATTGATCCGGCGGTGATCGGTGACGTCATAGCCGTGGCGGCTGCCCGACGTGGCCTGCAGCCAGGGCGAGCAGTAGACATGCGAGACCCCGAGACCCGCGAGGTAGGGCACCACCTCGGCGGCGGCGTCGAACCCGAAGTCCGGGGTCAGCTGCAGCCGGTAGGTACTGGTGGGGATCGATCCCGCGGGCGGGGGAGCGGGGACGGTCAACGGGAGCGTGGGTTCTGAGGACACAGCAGGCATCTAGTACTGCCGCCGCAGCACGAGTATCGAGCGGGCGTCGACCTCCACCGAGTCGCGTGGCTTGAAGCTGGACTCGTTGAGATGGTCGGCGAGCGGCTCGGCGGTGCTGACGGCGATGGCCCAGGCCTCCCCGTACTCCTCCTCCGGGATCGTGAAGTCGACCGGCTCGTAATGCGCGTTGAAGAAGAGCAGGAACGAGTCGTCGCGCACCTGGTTGCCGCGCCGGTCAGGCGAGGGGATCGCCGCGCCGTTGAGGAAGATCCCGAGCGATCGAGCCCAGCCGTTGTCCCAGTCCTCCTGGCTCATCACCTCACTCGACGGGTTCAGCCAGACGATGTCGTCGAGGACTCCGGCGCCGCGCAGCGGCCGTCCCTGGAAGTAGCGCCGCCGGTGAAAGATCGGGTGGTTCATGCGCAGATTGGCGACGCGCCGGGTGAAGTCGAGCAGGATCGAATTCTCCTGCACGTCACCCCAGTCCAGCCACGAGATCGGGTTGTCCTGGCAGTAGGCGTTGTTGTTGCCGCCCTGGGTGCGGCCCATCTCGTCGCCGGCGACGATCATCGGCACACCCTGCGAGAGCAGCATGGTGGTCAGCAGGTTGCGCTTCTGCTGCTCGCGGAGGGCGACGATGTCGAGGTCGTCGGTCGGCCCCTCCGCACCGCAGTTCCACGAGCGGTTGGTGCTCTCGCCGTCGCGGTTCTCCTCGCCGTTCGCCTCGTTGTGCTTGTCGTTGTAGCTGACCAGGTCGTGCAGCGTGAAGCCGTCGTGGGCGGTGACGAAGTTGATCGACGCGTACGGCTTGCGGCCGTTGCCCTCGTACAGGTCGGATGAGCCGGTCAGCCGTGATGCGAACTCTCCGATCGTCGAACCCTCGCCGCGCCAGAAGTCGCGGACGGTGTCGCGGTACTTGCCGTTCCACTCCGTCCACAGCGCCGGGAAGTTGCCGACCTGGTACCCGCCCTCTCCGACGTCCCAGGGTTCGGCGATGAGCTTGACCCGCGAAACGATCGGGTCCTGCTGCACCAGATCGAAGAAGACGCTCAGTCGGTCGACGTCGTAGAACTCCCGGGCCAGGGTGGAGGCAAGGTCGAAGCGGAAGCCGTCGACATGCATCTCGGTGACCCAGTAACGCAGTGAATCCATGATCAGCTGCAACGAGTGGGGGTGGCGCACGTTGAGCGAATTGCCGGTGCCGGTGTAGTCCATGTAGTACTCCGGCTGGTCCTCCACCAGGCGGTAGTACGCGGCGTTGTCGGCGCCCTTGAAGCTCAACGTCGGGCCCAGGTGATTGCCTTCGGCCGTGTGGTTGTAGACGACGTCGAGGATGACCTCGATGCCCGCCTCGTGCAGCGCCTTGACCATCCCCTTGAACTCCTGGACCTGCTGGCCGCGCTGACCTGCGGAGGAGTAGGTGTTCTGCGGGGCGAAGAAGCCGATGGTGTTGTAGCCCCAGTAGTTGCGCAGTCCCATCTTCACGAGCCGCTCGTCCTGGATGAACTGGTGCACCGGCATCAGTTCGAGCGCCGTCACGTTCAGCTTCTTCAGGTGGGCGATGATCGCCGGGTGGCCGATGGCGGCATACGTGCCGCGAATCTCCTCCGGTATCTCCGGGTGGCCGATCGTCAGGCCCTTCACGTGGGCCTCGTAGATCAACGATTCGTTGTAGGGGCGCCGCGGCGGCCGGTCGTTGTCCCAGTCGAAGTACGGATTGATGACGACGGACTTGGGCATCTGCTTCGCCGAGTCGGCGTTGTTGCGCTTGGACGGGTCGTTGAACCGGTAGGAGAAGACCGACGGGGTCCAGTTGACCTCGCCCTCGATGGCCTTGCTGTAGGGATCGAGCAGGAGCTTCTGATGGTTGGCGCGCAGGCCCTTGGAGGGGTCGTAGACCCCGGCTACCCGGAAGCCGTAGCGCTGCCCCGGGCCGATGTTGGGCAGGAAGGCGTGCCAGACGAAGGCGTCGACCTCGCGCAGCTCCACCCGGGTCTCGCTGCCGCGCTCGTCGAACAGGCACAGGTCGACCCGTTCGGCCACCTCGCTGAACAGCGCAAAGTTCGTGCCCGACCCGTCGTAGGTCGCGCCCAGTGGATACGGTTCTCCCGGCCAAATTTGCATAGTGATTCGCCCCTGCCCTGCCCTGCCGCGCCCGAACCTGTCGCCCGGGCGGCGTGCGTCTCAATCGTCATTCGCGAGTCGGTCGCGTCTCACTCACCCGGCGCCCCCGTCGCGGGTTCCACCGGTGTCGCCGGTCGGTGCTGGCAATCGCACTGGCCGCGCCCGGGGCAGTGCTCATGATCCTGCTCCCGGCACGCCTCACAAATGAAGCTGCAGATGAACGAAGGCGCGTGCACGGGCCGATGATGCCCGACGCGGCGAGGGAAACGTACTGGTGATCAAGCTGATCTGTGCTTCCCGACCAGGAGCGTTGCAGCTCAGCGGGTATATGTGCCAGACTGTGCAGCAATCGATCATCCGATTGACCGCGATGAGGCCGCAGGGGAAGGCGTCCCTCGTCTTGGAGGTCAGTGGTGAACGATCCTTTGTGCTGGCCAGGAGCCGGTCGCGTGCCCGGTGTCCTGACCATCTTGTCCTGCCCGCCGCCGCTGTGCCCGCATGTCGAGTTCGCCGTGGCGGCAGCCCTCGGCGTGCCGGCTCCGCTGGAGTGGAGCGGCCAGCCCGCGCGTCCCGGCATGGCCTACGCCGCGCTCGAGTGGCGGGCTGAGAGCGGGGCTGCAGGGCGCCTGGCAAGCCGTCTCAAGGGGATCGGCTCGCTCGTCTTCGAGGTGGTGGAAGGACCCGCCACCGGCTGTGACGCCGAGCGGTACGCCTACACCCCCGAACTCGGGCTCTTCCACGCGGGTATGGCCGCCAACGGCGACATCGTCGTCGGCGAAGGCCGGCTCCGCGCGTTGCTGGACGAGGCTCCCAGCCGGTCGGCCATGGTCAGCGGGCTGCATCAGCTCATCGGCACAGAGTGGGACACCGCTCTGGAACCTCTTCGCCAGGGCGGCGACGGTGCCCCGGTGACGTGGCTGCGCCAAACCGGCTGACTTCGCGAGCACTCACCGTGCTCGCCGGGTCGAGGGGGAATGTCGCCTCGCGCACATTCTCGTGAACGCCACGCCAAATCACTTGACCTCAGGCAAGCGAGTCCTCACAGTCGCTGCTGTCTCGCCGATGGCGAGGGCAGAGGACCCGGTACGTCAAGTGCCGTGGGACAAAAAATGTGACCTCGGCGACAGCGGGCACAATGCCTGCCCTCCGCGCGTTCGGTTGGGGCGCAAGGATGCTTAACGACGAGGAGACCCAGTGGCGACTGATTACGACACGCCGCGCTCGGTAGAGGGCGAGGAAGACCAGGAGCAGAGCCTCGAGGCGCTGAAGGCACGGCGCGCGGAGGCGGCAGCTGATCTGGGGGACGACGCAGACCCGTTCGAGGCAGAGCTGGACCTTCCCGGAGCCGATCTTTCGGCCGAGGAACTGACGGTCCGGGTGCTGCCGAGGCAGGCCGACGAGTTCACCTGCAAGAGCTGCTTCCTGGTCCACCACCGCAGCCAGCTCGCGGATGAGAAGAGCATGGTCTGCACCGACTGCGCGGCCTGACCCGCTCAGGCCGGCAGTCGGCCGACAGCCGGCAAGACCTGCAAGACACGTAAGACCCGGGTGGCTTCCTGGCGGGCCACCCGGCGCTGGTGGCAGCAATGCCTCCAGCGGCACGGCTGACATCTGTGGGCGTACGTGCGGCGCGCCGCGGGCGCACCGCCGCTCACGCTGACCTACCGTAAATCGGTGCCTTTCACCGCTGTTGTTCGCCCCGCACACGTATGAGCGGCCGCTACGACCATGACGTGCTGGCTGGCGGGGCACCCGCGCGGATAGCGCGCATTCCTGAGGTCGCAGCCGATCCCGGGGTCGTCGTCGAGGACGCCGAGAGCGGCTTCTGCGGCGCCGTCGTCGATGTCGGCAAGGACCTGGTCCTGCTCGAGGACCGGTTCGGCAAGCGCCGCGCTTTTGCGCTGGAACCCGCCGCTTTCCGCTTCGAAGGGAAGCTGTGCACGCTGGTCAAGCCCAAGACCCGGGCGCGAGGCGGGGCGCAGCGGACCGCATCCGGGTCGCGGGCTGTTGCGTACGCCCCCGCCCGCGTTGCCCGGGCCAGCCGGCTGCTGGTCGAGGGGCTGCACGACGCGGCGCTCATCGAGCGCATCTGGGGTGACGATCTGCGTATCGAAGGTGTCGTCGTGGAGATCCTGAACGGCGTCGACGTCCTGCCTGAGGTCGTACGCGAATTCCGGCCGGGCCCCACGCGCCGGCTCGGCGTGCTCGTGGACCATCTCGTGAGCGGCAGCAAGGAAGCAGCCATAGCTGCCGAGGTCGCTGCGCTGAACGCGGAGCACGTGCTGGTCACCGGCCATCCCTACGTCGACGTCTGGCAGGCCGTGAAGCCTTCGGCCATCGGTATCGCCGGGTGGCCGCAGATCCCCCGCGGAACCGACTGGAAGACGGGCGTCTGCGCCGAGCTGGGCTGGCCGGATCCGGCCACCGGATGGCGGACGGTTTTGGCGGGGGTCAACTCGTTCACCGATCTCGAGGTCCCGCTGCTCACTGCAGTGGAGCAGCTGATCGACTTCGTCACGGCCATCCCGGACGACCCTGATTCCCCCGCCATCTCGTGAGTGGCCCGGTCGCGCTCCTCGACGCCATCGTCCGCGATGCGCTCGATCCCAGCTACGCCGAGGCGGCCGCCCGTCCGCGTCGGCAGCCCACCCCCTCGGGGAGGGGCCGAGCCGTCGTCGGCGTTGCGCTGCTCGCGATCGTCGGGACGCTCTGTGGACTCGCGATCTTCGCCCAGCACAAGAGCGCGCCCGAAGTCGGCGCGGCACGCACTGCGCTGGCCGGGGACGCCGATGAGCGCACCCAACAGGTGAACCAGCTCGAGCGGAGCCTGGCGGCCGACCAGCGCCAGCTCTCCGTCCTGCAGCAGCAGCGGCTGCAGTCGACCTCGGCGGGGCGGGCGCTCGCCCGGCAGGAGGCAGTGCTTCAGGCAGCCTTGGGCCGGACAGCGACGAGCGGGCCCGGCGTCACGGTCACGGTCACCGATGTGCTGACCTCTGCCGCGCCCGACGCCGGTGACCGCCCGCAGGGGCAGCTCGCCCAGCGCACCGGTCAGGTCACCGACCACGACCTGCAAAACGTCGTGAACGCGCTCTGGGCGGCCGGGGCGCGGGCGATCGGGGTCGGCGGGGTGCGGCTCGGTCCTCAGACCGCCATTCGTACCGCCGGCCAGACGATTCTCGTCGACTTCAAGCCGTTGAGCAGCCCCTATGTGGTGACGGCCATCGGCGGGGCGGGACTGGAATCCAGCGCCGGGCACTCGTCCGCGCTGATCGCGCTGGGCTCGGGCTCTGCCGGCACCCATCCCGACGTCGCCATCCGGGCGTTCTCGAAGCTGACGCTGCCCGCCGCCGGCACGACCGATTCCACCCTCAAGGCGCGTCCGCTCACCGGAGGCCACTCGTGATCGGTATCGCGGCCCTGGTGGCCGGTCTGCTCGTCGGGCTGATCCTGCAGCCGACCGCGCCGGGCTGGCTGGAGCCCTACTTGCCGATCGCGATCGTGGCAGCGCTCGACGCCGTCTTCGGGGCTGCGCGCGCCGCTCTGGACGGGCTCTTCGACGACCGCGTCTTCGTCGTCTCCTTCGTCTCGAACGTGCTGGTCGCGGCGCTGATCGTGTTCCTCGGTGACAAGCTCGGCGTCGGTACCCAGCTCTCCACCGCCGTCGTCGTGGTCCTCGGCATCCGGATCTTCAGCAATGCCGCCGCGATCCGCCGCCACCTTTTCAAGGCCTGACCACCCGATGTCGCAGGCACTCCCCACCGCTCCCGGCTCTCGGCGGAGCAACCGCCGGCTTCGCCTGGTCGGCCTGCTACTGCTGGCGCTGCTGGGATTCGGGCTGGCCGCGAGCGTCCGATCCCAGCGCACGGCCTCGACCCTGGCGACCACCCGGCCCAGCGACCTGGTGCGGATCCTCGATGACCTCGACGCTCGGGCCGCGGTGCTGCGCGGGCAGATCACCGAGCTGCAGAACACCCGCGCGCGGCTGTCGGGCAGCGGGTCCGACGCCGCCGCTCTGGCCGAGGCCCGGACGCGGACGCAGGACCTCGCCATCCTGGCGGGGACCATCGCGGCGCAAGGCCCCGGCATCGAAGTGACCGTCGCCGACCCGCAGCATGCCGTCACCGCCGAAGTCCTTGTCGACACGGTCGAGGAGCTTCGCGACGCCGGCGCCGAGACGCTCGAGCTCTCCGGTGTCCGGTTGGGCGCCACGTCGTGGATAGAGGACACGAATACGGGCCTGTCGGTGGACGGTCACGCCGAGCAGCCGCCGTATCTCATCCGGGCCATCGGGGATCCTCCGACCATGCAGAAGGCGCTGGAGATTCCCGGTGGGGTGGTCGACACGGTGGATGCCCGCGCTGGAGCCGCCGCGACGATCAAGACCGTCCAGGATGAGCAGATTCGCTCGTTGCGGGTGCTGCCGCCCACTGGATAGGCTCAATCGCCGCCGTCGCCGCTTGGGCGAACTCCCGATGAACCAAGGAGATCTCAGAGCCGCATGGCCGAGTACCCGCAAGACCTGAAGTACACCGCCGAGCACGAGTGGGTGAAGCCGGCCGACGGCAGCACGGGCGGCGAGGGCGCCGGCGGGGTGGTGGTGCGCGTCGGGATCACCGGGTATGCGCAGGACGCGCTCGGCGACATCGTTTTCGTCTCCCTGCCCGCCGCAGGAACCACCGTGTCCGCCGGCGACGCGCTCGGCGAGGTCGAGTCGACCAAGAGCGTGTCCGACGTGTACGCGCCGCTCGACGGTGAGGTCGTCGCCCGTAACGAGGAGCTCACCAGCACGCCGGAGCTGATCAACTCTGACCCGTACGGCGAGGGGTGGCTCGTCGAGATCCGGGTCAGCGAGCCGGCCGCGCTGGAGGGGCTGCTCGACGCGCAGGGGTACGCCTCGCACGTCTCTGCCCACTGAACGTCTCCGCCCACTAACCTGTGCGGCGGCGTCCCGGGGGACGCGGAACGCCCGAACCCTGACCGAGTTTGCGGCGTTATGTCGGATTAGATGCACGTGTTGGACGCAGGGCAGCACGGAGGGGAGCCGGGGTCGCGTGTTCTGTACTCGTTGCGGGCAGCAGAATCCGCCGGACGCACATTTCTGCGCCCGTTGCGGGCAGGAGCTGCTGCGCCCGGGCGGGCCGGTCAGCGGTGAGCGGCTGACCGAGACGACCACGACGCTGAGCCCGGTCGCCGATGGCATTGACGCCGCCGAGGCCGAGCCGGCCGAGATCGTCACCGACAGCGAGGCACGGGCAGCCGTGGAGGCGCTGCCCGTCGGCGCGGCGCTGCTCGTGGTGAAGCGGGGTCCCAATGCGGGCAGCCGGTTCCTGCTCGACCGCGATCTCATCACCGCCGGGCGCCACCCTGACAGCGACATCTTCCTCGACGACGTGACGGTTTCGCGTCGTCACGCCGAATTCCGCCGTACTCCGGAAGGCGGCTTCACGGTCGTTGACGTCGGCAGCCTGAACGGCACCTACCTCAAGCGGGGTCGTATCGATTCCGCCATGCTGCTCAGCAGCGGTGACGAGGTGCAGATCGGTAAGTTCCGGCTCACTTTCTTCGCCGCACCGGCTCGTCTCCACTGATGTCAGCAGAGGTCGCCGCATGACGTCCCCGATGCCTTCCCACCTGCCGTCGTCCGCTCCGGAGTCGCGGCGGCACCATCCCGGCGCGGAGCACAATCCGCCCGCCCAGCTCGCACTCGCCGAGGACCTCACGCCGGCGCCGGTGCACGGCGGCTCCGACATGACGATCGGGGAGGTGCTCACCGCTCTGCTCGCCGACTTCCCCGAGCTCACGATCAGCAAAATCCGCTACTACGAGCGCCAGGGCCTGCTGCGCCCGGCACGCAGCGCCGCCGGGTACCGCAAATTCTCCCCGGCTGACGTCGCCCGGCTGCACTACATCCTCACCGCGGCGCGCGATCAGTACCTGCCGCTGAAGGTCATCAAGGAGCGGCTCGAGGCAGCCGACGCGGGTGGGATCGACCCTGCGCTGACCGAGTTCGAGGCGCCGGAGCAAGGAGCCGCCGAGCCCGCCGTGCCCCCCGCGTCGGCAGGGCCCCCGGCCGCGCGCCGGGGTCTGGGCGTCGGACCCGAGCTGTTCGACTTCGAGACCAGCGACATCAGGCTCACCCGCCGGGAACTGATGCGCGACAGCGGATTGGACAACGAGCAGCTGACCGAGCTCGAGGCGTACGGGCTGATCGCGCCGCGCGGCTCGAGCACCACCTACGAGGCCGAGGCGCTGGTGATCGCGCGCATCGTGGCCGAGTTGAGCGCCTACGGATTCCAGGCGCGCCACCTGCGCCCGGTGAAGGCCGCCGTCGACCGCGAGGTGGGCCTGATCGAGCAGGTGCTGACCCCATTGGTGCGTCAGCCTTCACGTGAAGGCCGGGCCCGCGCAGAGACGCATGCCCGCGAGTACGCGGCGCTCTCGGTCCGGTTGCACGTCGCCCTGCTCGAAGCGGCGCTGCGGGCGACCCTGCGCTGACTCCCCACGCCGTTCTCACTCCTGTCACGCCGAGTTGCTCGCCGCTGTTCTTACTGCGCGTTCGCCTTGGGCGAGGGGGCTCGCCACGGGCACGAAACGGCAGGCCCTAGCGTTGGTGAAGAGTTAGGGTCAAGACCTACCGGGAGGAGGTGTCGCCGTGCACCGGCTGGACATCGTGGGTGTGCGAGTGGAGCTTCCCTCGAAGCAGCCGATCGTCCTGCTCCGGGAGGTCGGCGGTGAGCGCTACCTGCCGATCTGGATCGGCGCCGTCGAGGCGACGGCGATCGCGTTCGCCCAGGAGGGCATCGTCACGGCCCGCCCCCTCACGCACGACCTGATGCGCGACACACTGCGCGCTCTCGGCACCGAGCTCTCCCAGGTCACGATCAACGATCTGCAGAACGGTGTGTTCTTCGCGACGCTGCACTTCGGTAATGGGGTCGAGGTGTCGGCCCGTCCCTCTGACGCGATCGCGCTCGCGATGCGGATGGAGGTTCCGGTCTTCGGGTCCGACTCCGTGCTCGATGAAGCCGGAATCTCGGTGCCCGACGATGCGCCGGCCGATGACGACGGCGAGGTCGAGCGTTTCCGCGAGTTCCTCGACCAGATCTCGCCGGAGGACTTCAACACCGGCTCCTGAGCTCCGACCCGTTCTGGCGACAGTTCGTTCCGGCAGCGCTAGACCGTCCGGGTTACATCGGCGACACACCTTCAGGCATGCTTGATCGTGGGGGCTGTGGCTCGTACGGTCAGTCTCCCGGCAATGAGCAAGGCGAAGGGCGGGAGACTCGTGCGCAGCAGCGTGATCGGCCAGGCAGCCCGTCCGGGTGCCGTGCGATGACGCGCCAGGTTCCGCTGAGCGAGCAGCCCGGTCTCTTCGCCACTGATGATCCCGCCGCCGCCGATGACATCGGTTACCTCGGCAAGACGGCGATGGAAGCTGCGGAGATCACCTACCGCCAGCTCGATTACTGGGCCCGCACCGGGCTCGTCGTCCCGAGCGTCCGGCCGGCCAAGGGCTCCGGCTCGCAGCGGCTCTACAGTTTCCGCGACATCTTGGTGCTGAAGATGGTCAAGCGGCTGCTCGATCTCGGGATCTCGCTGCAAAACGTCAAAGCGGCGATCAACCATCTGCGCGAGATGGGCGTCGAGGATCTGGCCAGCGTCACGCTGATCAGCGATGGGGCGTCGGTCTACGAGATCACCTCGACGGATGAGCTGGTCGATCTGCTCGCGGGCGGCCAGGGTGTCTTCGCGATCGCCGTGGGCAAGGTTGCCTCGGAGACCCGGGGCCAGCTGGCCACGCTGCCGTCCGAGCGGGTCGTCGAGGAGAACGACGAGTTGGCCCAGCGCCGTCGCAAGCGGGCTGTCGGTTCCTAGCTGAGATCAGCTTGCGCTGCTCAGGCGGCGTGAACGTCCTTGCGGATGCGCTGCTCGGGCATGCAGCCCGTCTTCGCGGACCCAGGCTTGCAACCGTCCTTGGCCCGGTGCGGCGCGACGACGGAGCAGTCCGGCAGCAGACCGCCGGTGTCTTCGAAGACGATGAGGCCGTTGCACAGCAAGCTCCAGCCCTGCTCCGGGTGACCGGACACCACCCGGGCCGCTTCGCGGTCGGGCTCTTGCGCGGATGGACACTGTGGCGTGTGCGGGCACATCGGCGTGCTTCCTGCTTGTCGGCTGATAGTTGGTTCGCGTCCTGAACCAATGGTGCATCAGGGCGGGGCCCTATCGGCGCAAATCGCACATTCAAAACGCGCGGCGTTGCTGAATCGTTGCATTGGATTTGTTCGGGCACGCATTCCGCGGTGAATCGGTCACGCTGATTTCGAGCGGTTTCACAGCAATCAGGGTCAGGTGCGGCCGTCGTCCTCTTGGGCCGATCGCATTTCCGGCGCGTACGGAATCCAATCGGCAAGCTCGACCGGCCAACCGTCGGCCTCAAGAGTGCTCACGACCGCCGGGTCGTCGTCGATGACCACCTCGACCCGGCGTCCCGTCGCCAGCCTGCGCAGTTCGCCGCGCTTGACGATCTTGGCGGGCCGGCGGTCATTCGCCCGGCGCATGATCAGTCGCGAGCTCGGCAGCCCGTGGCGGGCGAACCAGTCGAGGGTGGTCGCCCGCAGATGCTCCGGCCGCCCGGTGAGCCAGATGATCTCGTGGTCGGCGGCGAGCGCCTGGACCCGCGCGATCCCCACGGTGAGCGGCGGGTCGTCGCCGGCTGCGGCGAAGAAGGCGTCCCAGTCGCGCGGCCGGGTGTCGAGGTGGTGCACCCGATGCCGCACATCGGCCACCACTCCGTCGACATCCACCACGGCGACCGGTCGCGGTTCGGCTCCGGAGGACACCGCCCGTGATTCGGCTCCGGAGGACACAGCTGAGGGCCCCTCGGGCGCAGAGTCGGACATCAGCAAAAGGTACGGTGACCTCAACATGGACGAGCGCGAGAGGGTCCGCGAGGGGGCCGCAGAACCGATCGATCTGCCGCTGGTTCTGCTGTCGCACCGGGGTCCGGTGACGTTCGGGCGTGAGGGCGATCGCCGGACCACGAGCAAGGGCAGCGGCGGCCTGGTGACGGCGCTGCTCGGGCTCGCCGAGCACCTGTCCGACGCCGTGTGGGTCTGCGCCGCCGCCAGTGACGAGGACGCGGCGGTCTCGCGTGAGGCCGACGACGGCGACGTCGATGTCGTCACCTCGCCCGTCCCGCATCTGGCGGGCGACCGGGCTGACGGCACCCCGCAACCCGAAGCCGAGAATGGCGAATCGTTCGACCCCGAGGGCCCCGTCATCACGGTGCGCATGGTCGAGGTCGACCCGACCGCTCATGAGCGCTTCTACACGGTCGTGTCGAACCCGATTCTCTGGTTCATCCAGCACGGCCTCTACGGGCTCACGTTCTCCCCGGTGCTGACCCAGAACGAGCGGGTCGCCTTCGACGAGGGCTACGCCGCCGTCAACAGGATCTTCGCCGATGCTGTCGCGGACGAGGTCGATGCCCGCGGCGGACGCGCCCTGGTGATGATCCAGGACTACCACTTCTACCTGGTGGCCGAGCGGGTACGCGAGCGCTGCCCCGATGCGCTCCTCAGCCACTTCATCCACATCCCGTGGCCAGGGCCTGACGCCTGGCGCATCCTGCCGCCCGACATGCGCGAACGACTGCTGCGCGGGCTGCTCGGCAGCGACGTGGTCGCATTCCACACCGCGCGCTACGCCCGCAACTTCGTCACCTGCTGCGAGGAACTGCTCGGGCTGAAGGTCGACCGTGAAGCGCTGACCATCGACGTCAACGGCCGGCAGGTGCTGGCGCGCCACTACCCGATCTCGGTCGACCCGAAGGCGCTCGATGACGTGCTCGCCACCGAAGAGGCGCAGGCTCATGCCGCCGCGCTCACCGAAGCATTCCTGACCCCGCTTCCCAATTCCTACGGGGGCGACAGTGCCGAGACGGCTGATCGGCCGCAGCGCAAGCTGATCCTGCGGGTCGACCGCACCGACCCGAGCAAGAACGTCGTGCGCGGTTTCCTGGCCTTCGGGCTGCTGCTGGACCAGCATCCTGAGCTGGTCGGAGAGGTGAGCTTCCTCGCGCTGCTGCAGCCGAGCCGCACCGACGTCGCCGAGTACGGCGACTACATCTCCACGATCGGAGCGGTGGTCGCCGAGGTCAATGCTCGTCACACCGCCTCGGGCCGGCAGCCGATCGATCTGCGACTCGTCGAAGACTTTCCGCTCGCAGTCGGGGCGTACTCCGTATGCGACGTGATCATGGTCAACGCGCTGGCGGACGGGATGAACCTGGTGGCCAAGGAAGTCGCCGTCGTCAACCAGCGCAACGGGGTGCTTGCCCTGTCGGAGAACGCCGGTGCTTTCGAGGAACTCGGCGAGTTCGCCGTCCCGCTCTACCCGTTCGACGTTCAGCAGATGGCTGACGCGCTCTACCTGGCGCTGACCATGCCCGAGGCGGATCGAGCCCGGCTTCTGCAGGGCGCGGCGGATCAGGTCCGGGGTCACGACGTCGGGGCATGGCTGCAGGCTCAGCTCAGCGATCTCGGGGTGCTCGACGGCACGTTGCACGGGCTTCCGTCAGCCGGCGAGCGGTAGTCTCGTTTCCGGACTCACCGACAATCTTGGAGGGCAACCGTGGCAAGCTCCGACGGCGGGCACGTCAAGGCGTCGCCGGGGGCGTGGATCTCGGTCTGGCTCATCGTGATCGCGTTCGTCCTCGGGACGTTTGCGCTGATCCTGCACTCGGTGCCGCTGTGGATTGCCACCGGAATCGTCACGATCGCGGGCATCGTCGGCGGGTTCATGTCGCGGATCATGGATCAGGCTTACTGACCCTTCCGGCGCCTGCCGAAGCGGCCCGGCTTCGCCGGTGGCGGGGGTGGCGGCGATGGCGGCGCCCATGGGAAGGGCTGCCCCGGCTGGTGGTAGCCCGGCGGCGGTGACGCGGGCGGGGGAGTCTGCGGATAGCGCGGGCTGAAGACCGGCGCCGGCTGCGGGCCTGACGGGTGCGGGGGCAGCTGGTAAGGCGGCGGCGGCGTGCTCGGCGGCGGCGTGCTCGGCTGGCGTACGGGGGTGGTTGAACCGGCATCACCGGCAGGCGCCGCCGGGGTGGCCGCCAGCGCCTGGTGGCGGAAGGCGGGGGCCTCGGGCACCCGGGCGTTGCGGTTGGGGAGCAGGTAGTCCAGCAGGTCAGGGGCGGCCGGACGGCTCCGGGGATCCTTGCGGAACGCTGCCGCGAGAATCGGGCGCAGCCGGGGCTCGATCAGCGGGTTCGACAGGTCAGGATCGTTGGCCACCACCCGGTAGAGGACGGCGGCGGGGGAGCCCTCACCGAACGGCGCCAGCCCGGTGGCGGCGTAATAGACCACCGACGCCCAGCAGAAGATGTCGGTGAGCGGCAGCACCTTCTCGCCGTTGACCTGCTCGGGCGCCATCCAGCCGGTGGTGCCGACCACCAGGCCGGTGCGGGTGAGGGAGGCGCCGTCGGCGGCCGAAGCGATCCCGAAGTCGATCAGCTTGAGACCACGCTGGGCGCACAGCACGTTGGCCGGCTTCAGGTCGCGATGCACGAGCCCCACCGAGTGGATCGACAGCAGCGCCTGAGCGAGCCCGGCAGCGAACGCGTGCTGCCGACGGCCGTCGAGCGGGCCGTACTGCCCGACGAGGCTGGCGAGGTCAGGGCCGCGTACGTACTCACTGACCATGTACGGGGGGTCGGCCTCGGGATCGGCATCGAGTACCTCGACGACGCAGGCGCCCGACACCCGGCGGGCCGCCGTCACCTCACGGCGGAAGCGGGCGCGGAAGCCCTCGTCGTCGGCGAGCTCACCGCGTACCACCTTGACGGCGACCTGCCGCCCCGGCTCGCCGGGCGACTCGCCGAGGTACACCACTCCCATGCCACCGGCCCCCAGCCGGCCGAGCAGCCGGTAGCCGGCGACCTGGTCCGGGTCTCCCGGACGCAGCGGGGTGAGGGCCACGGCGCCATTCTCTCAGCACAACCCTGCGTTCCCACTACCAAAACGGTTTCCTCATGCGCGCCGGTCGGGGCCACCTGCCCGCCGGGTCGATACCGTGAGACGGCCATGTCGCGCAAGAAGCTCGAACGCCAGTTGAACCTCGCCATCTGCCTGATGGCCACCACCCGTCACCTGTCGGTCGACGAGATCGCCGATCTCGTGCCCGGATACACCCGTGACGGCACTCCTGACGGCGAGACGGCGTTTCGGCGGATGTTCGAACGCGACAAGGCCGAGCTGCGCGAACTCGGGATCCCGGTCGAGACCGGCGGGGTCACCGGCTGGGACGACGAGATCGGCTATCGCATCGAGCGCTCCGACTATGCCCTGCCTGACCTGCACCTGACGGCGGAGGAGGCGGCAGCGCTGGGCCTGGCGGCCCGCCTGTGGAGCAGCGCGGCGCTGGCCGAGCCGAGCGCGAGTGCGATGCGCAAGCTGCGCGCCGCCGGAATGGATCCGTTGCCGCCGCCGGCCGGGCTCGAGCCGCGCGTCGAAGCCACCGAGGCTGCGTTCGCACCCTGCCTCGCCGCGGTGCGCGACGGCCGGGAGCTCACGTTCGGTTACCGGCGGCCGGGCCAGTCGCAGCCTGCAGCGCGCCGGGTGCACCCCTGGGGAGTCGTCTCGTGGCGCGGACGCTGGTATCTCGTCGGCCATGACCTGGACCGGGGGGAGAGCCGGGTCTTCCGGCTGTCGCGGATGGAATCCGACGTGCGTGCCGTAGGGCCGGCCGGTGTCGTCACGCGCCCGTCCGGTCTCGACCTGCGGGCTGCGGTCGAGGAGGCCGAGCCGGGGGAGCCCGCCTTCGAAGCGGTGGTCCGCGTGCGTCCCGGAGCCGCGCTTGCGCTGAGGCAGGGGGCGCGGCCCGGCGCCGAGCCCGACACGATCGTGCTGACCGACCGTGACATCGGGCGGCTGGCCGATCGGGTCGTCGAGTTCGGTGCCGACGCGCAGCCCGTCGACTCAGCAGAGCTCGCGGCGGAGGTTCGCCGCCGGCTGCTGGGAGCCCTTGCCGTGCATCCGGAGGGTCGACCGTGACCGGGGCGGCCGACCGGCTGCCTCGCCTGCTCGCGCTCGTTCCCTACTTGCGTACCCACCCGGGAGCCGACCTCGCCGAGGTCGCCGGCGTGTTCGGGGTCGACGTCCGCCAGCTCAACGACGACCTGAATCTGCTCTGGGTCTGCGGGCTCCCCGGCGGTGGACCCGGCGACCTCATCGACTTCTCCTTCGAGGGAGACACGGTCAGCGTCGTCGAGGCCCAGACGCTCGACCGGCCCCTCAAGCTCACCGCTGACGAGGCGCTCGCGCTGCGCGTCGCTGCCCGGGCGCTGGCCGACGTCCCCGGCCTCGCCGAGCGCGACGCGCTCGAGAGCGCGCAGGCCAAGCTCGCATTCGCCAGCGGTGCCCTCCCGGAGTCGGCGGCCGCCGCGTCGGCGCCGCCGATGCAGGTGGCCCTCGAGCCTGAGACCGAGGCTCTGGCCACCGTGCGCCGTGCGCTGGACGAGCGTCGCCAGCTCGAGCTCAGCTATCTCGTCGCCTCACGCGATGAAGTCACCGATCGCACCGTCGACCCGATGCGCCTGGTCAGCGTCGAAGGCCGCTGGTATCTCGAGGGTTGGTGTCACCTCGCGGAGGCGGTCCGGCTGTTCCGCCTCGATCGCATGGTCGACGCGAGCCTCGGGGGCGTCGCGGCCCCGCTCCCGTCCGAAGCGGTCCCGCGCGATCTCGCCGAGGGACTCTTCCGTCCCCGCGATGACGACCTGACGGTCGTGCTCGAACTCGAACCCGCTGCTCGCTGGGTCGCCGACTACTACCCGATCGAGCAGGCCACCGAGCTCGGCCCGGCAGCCGAGGACGGATCCGCTGCCGTTGGTGCGGGCGGGTTACGGGTGGAATTGCGCACTCCCGATCCGGGCTGGGTCGTGCGTCTTGCATTGCGCTTGGGGGGCCGGGGACGCGTCGTATCGCCGCCTTCGGTGGTCACTGCGGTGCGGGAGCAGGCGCAAGCCGCCCTCGCCGCGCTGGACGGCTGAGGGACTGCTTCGCGGTCAGGCTCGCATTTCCTGCGCCGCTGCCGACAGGAGTTGAGCGGTTCACCGCATCGGACCAAATGCCATACCTGCTCAGGGCCGAATGTCGGGTCGCGTCTAGTCCTAACGGACTATACGGACGAAGCGGAAATCCGCCGAAGGGAAATGTGTCGCCAACAGGCGGACGACCGAACGGAAGGGGTGGCGTAGTGACCACGATCAAGGCGTCGTGCCCTTCGTGTGGCGAGGTGGAGATGACCTCGAAGGACGTCTCGCTGATGGTCTGCAGCCACCCGCCGCTGTCGTACTACGCGTTCTCCTGCCCCTCGTGCCGGGAAGAGATCCGCAAGCCGGCCGATGACCACGTCATCTCGCTGCTGATGTCCGGCGGCGTTCGCGCCCAGGTCTGGGAGCTTCCGGCCGAGGCCCTCGAGCCCAAGGTCGGACCCGTCCTCGATTACGACGACCTGCTCGACTTCGCCCTCCAGCTGGCCGACGACGACCTGCTCGCCGCGCGCATCGGCGGCCAGATCACCCGCTAACCTGAGCGCGTGTGGCTTGCCGTCTCGCTCTCCGTGGCCGGGCTCGGGCTCGTCCTGCTGATCATTGCCGCACTGTCCACCTGGCGAAGGTTCGGGAAGATGAAGCGGGCCGGCGGACGCTTCGGCCGTCGGGTCGGATCTCTCTCCGAAGCCGCAGCGCTCCTTGCAGAAGGCTTGGCAAAGCCTGAGCATTTGGGCGCGGATGACTGAGCGCAGCAGCCTTGCCGCGTACCATCGAGAGCAGAAGGCCCAGCTGGCCAGCAAGCCTTACTTAGCAGGAGGTCACTGACATGGGTGAGCTTCGCCCCTGGCACATCATTGTTCTGGTTGTCGTGGTCTTCGTGCTCTTCGGCTACAAGAAGCTGCCAGACGCCACCCGCTCCCTCGGCCGTTCGCTGCGCATCCTGAAGACCGAGGTCAAGAGCCTGCACGACGACGAGCCCGAGGTCGCCGCCGAGCACCCGCCGGTCGCGCCCCGCGCGGTCGAGGCCCCCCGCGCGGCCGTACCCGACGCCAGCTCACCCACGGTGCCGCCCGTTCCGGCCGGCATCCCCACCACCCCGACGTCTGACGCAGACCACCGCTGAGCAAGCTCGACTCCCGGCTCAAGGCAGCCGGTACCTCGACGAAACGGATCGGCCGCAGGCTGTTCGGCGTGACCCGGCGGGCTCGTACCGTCGAGGACAGCCGGATGACGCTCGTCGAGCACATCAAAGAGCTGCGCCGCCGCCTGTTCATCGCACTGCTGGGGATCATGATCGTCACGATCGTGATCGCGATCTGGGCGTACCACCCGATCTTCAACTTCCTGCGCCACCCCTATTGCGAGCTCCCGCCGGTCCGCCGGGCAGGTGGCAAGAACTGCGACCTGATCTTCACGCACCCGACTGACGCGTTCTTCGTCCGGCTGCGGGTCTCCCTGATCACGGGCGTGCTGTTCTCGGCGCCGATCTGGCTGTACGAGCTCTGGGCCTTCATCACTCCCGGCCTGCATCGCAACGAGCGGCGCTGGACCCTCGCCTTCCTGGCCTCGGCCACGCTGCTGTTCGCCGCCGGGGCCACGATGGCGTATCTCTTCCTGCGGACGGCACTGAACTTCCTGCTCGGCTTCGGTGGCAGCGGTATCAAATCGTTGTTGACGGTCACCGATTACCTGAGCTTCGTCACGCATCTCCTGATCGTCTTCGGCGCGTCGTTCCTGTTCCCGCTGGTGATCATCCTGCTCAACCTGGCCGGGATCCTCTCGGCGAAGCGGCTCGCGAAATACCGGCGGATCGAGATCTTCCTGGTCTTCGTTTTCGCCGGCTTCGTCACCCCCTCCGGCGATCCGTTCACCATGCCCGCGCTGGCCGTGGTCCTGTGCCTGTTCTATGAGGCCGCAATCCTGTTCGCGAAGTGGAACGATCGTCGCCGCGCCCGCCGCGACGAGATGTCGGAGTTCGCCGATCTGGAGGACACCGAAGCCTCGCCGGCGCCGGTGGCCACGCCGATCGAGATGCCCCGCCCGGTCGAGCCGCCGCGCGCTTCGGTCGGTGCCGGGTATGGCGAGGACGACATAACCTGAGGTAGTGAGTGCTGCGGGGGATGTCGCAGCTGAGGTGGCGGCGTTCGTGCGCACCTACCCCTTCGGGCTGGACCCGTTTCAGCAGAAGGCCTGCGTCGCCCTGGCCGAGGGTCGCAGCGTCCTCGTCGCAGCGCCGACGGGTGCCGGCAAGACGGTCGTCGGCGAGTTCGCGGCCGACAAGGCGCTGCGCAGCGGCGGCAAGTGCTTCTACACGACCCCGATCAAGGCGCTGTCGAATCAGAAGTACACCGAGCTCTCGGCACGCTACGGCGCGGCTCAGGTCGGGCTGCTGACCGGCGACACCGCCCGCAACGGCGACGCCCCGATCGTGGTCATGACGACCGAGGTCCTGCGCAACATGCTGTACGCCGGTTCCCAGGCGCTTCGCGGGCTGAGCCATGTCGTCATGGATGAGGTGCACTACCTGGCCGATCGCTTCCGCGGTGGCGTGTGGGAAGAGGTCATCCTGGCCCTCCCCGAGCCGGTGCGGCTGGTCTCGCTGTCGGCGACCGTCAGCAATGCCGAGGAATTCGGCGAGTGGCTGGAGACGGTCCGCGGCGATACGGCGGTCATCGTCGAGGAGCACCGCCCGGTGCCGCTCTGGCAGTCGGTGCTCGTCGCCCGGCGGCTGTATGACCTGTTCGCTGATCCAGAGGACGCCGGCGACTCCGGTGGCAGCGAGGTGAACCGCGAGCTGGTGCGGCTGCGGGCCGAGCAGTCGCGGGCTGATCACTCGCGTACCGGGCCGGGTTCGCGGGCGCGTACGAGTCGCAGCAGCGGCCCGCGCGGAACCCGGCGCCTGGATGCGCCGCGCCCGCGCCGGATCTGGGTCCCGTCGCGTCCTGACGTGATCGAGATCCTCGACCGTGAGGGCCTGCTGCCGGCGATCACGTTCATCTTCAGCCGGGCCGGGTGCGATGCGGCGGTCGGCCAGTGCCTGGCGGCCGGCCTGAGGCTCGCGACTCCTGACGAGCGGACGCGTATTCGCGAGCACGCCCGCGAGCGCACGTCCGATCTGTCGGACGCCGATCTGCGGGTGCTCGGCTACTGGGAGTGGCTCGACGGGCTCGAGCGCGGGATCGCCGCCCATCACGCCGGACTACTTCCGCGCTTCAAGGAGATCACCGAGGAACTGTTCGCCGGAGGGCTGGTGAAGGCCGTCTTCGCGACGGAGACGCTGGCGCTGGGCATCAACATGCCCGCCCGATCCGTCGTGCTCGAGCGGCTCGTGAAGTACAACGGCGAGACGCACGTCGAGCTGAGCGCCGGCGAGTACACCCAGCTGACCGGGCGCGCCGGGCGGCGCGGCATCGACGTCGAGGGTCATGCGGTGGTGCTGTGGACCACCGGTTTCGATCCGGAGCAGGTCGCCGGGCTCGCGTCGACCCGCACGTATCCGCTGCGCTCCTCGTTTCGGCCGTCCTACAACATGGCCGTCAACCTGGTCGCGTCCATGGGCCGTGACTCGGCGCGAGTGCTGCTGGAATCGTCGTTCGCGCAGTTCCAGGCGGACCGCGCGGTGGTGGGTTTGGCCCGCCAGGTGCACCGCCACGACGAAGCCATCGCGGGCTACGAGGACGCGATGCAGTGCGATCTGGGCTCGGCAGCGGAGTACGCCGCGCTGCGCCGCCGGCTCTCGCGCCGCGAGACCGAACTGGCCCGCGAGCGCTCGTCGCAGCGCCGGTTGCGGGCAGACGAGTCGCTGCGCAAGCTGCGCACCGGTGACGTCATCCGGGTGCCGGCCGGGCGCCGCGCCGGCCTGGCGATCGTGCTTTCGGACGGCGGTGCGGTCGCCGACACCGGCCGACTGGTGGTGCTCACCTCCGATCGTCAGGTGAAGCGGCTGTCTGCGGTCGACTTCCCCACGCCCGTCGAGGCGTTGGCGAAAGTCCGGGTCGGGCGCAGCTTCAACCCGCGTTCTCCCCAATCGCGTCGTGACCTCGCGTCATCGCTGCGTGAACTCGGCCTGAGCAACGAGAAGCTGGCGGATCCGAGCCGGCGCCGCGGCGGGGATGACCCTGCCGGGCCCGACGACGAGATCGCCCGGCTGCGCGACGAGCTGCGCGAGCATCCGGTCCACGCGTGCCCCGACCGCGAGCAGCACATGCGCTGGGCCGAGCGAGCCGACCGGCTCCGACGCGAGACGGCCGGGCTGAAGCAGCGGGTCGAAGGCCGCACCAATACGATCGCGCGCACCTTCGACCGGGTGTGCCGGCTGCTCGAGGAATCCGGCTACCTGAGGGCCCACGCCGAGGGCGCGGCAGACGCGCCGGAGGTCACTCCCGAAGGCAAGCGGCTGGCCCGGATCTACGCGGAGTCAGACCTGCTGGTCGCCGAGTGCCTGCGCCAGGGGGTGTGGGACGAGCTGGGTCCGCCCGCGCTGGCGGCGGTCGCGTCGTCCATCGTGTACGAGTCGCGTACCGACGAGCACCGCGATCCCGTGCTGCCGGGTGGACCCGAGGTGCGGGCGGCGCTCGACGCGACCATCGCGCTGCGCCGCGAACTCAAGGATGTGGAAGCAGCGCACCGCCTCGATCAGCTCCCGGGCCTCGACGCGGGCTTCGCCTGGGCGGCGTTCCACTATGCGGCAGGAGCCCAGCTCGAGCGCGTGCTGCTCGGCCCGGGCGTCGGATCGTCGCGGGGCAGTGATCAGGGCCGCGAGATCGCGGCCGGCGACTTCGTGCGCTGGACCCGCCAGCTCGTCGATCTGCTGGGTCAGGTCGCCGACGTGGCCGAGGATCCGGTACGCACCTCCGCTCGCCGAGCCGTCGAGGGTTTGCGCCGCGGCGTCGTCGCCGTCGACGCGCAGGACGCCTGAAGCCGGCTGCGCTCCGACTCGCGGCGCATCATCCGGGCGGCCACCGCGTCAGCCCACTCCAGGTCATCGAGGGTCGCCCGGTCGCGTCCCTCGACCTCCAGCAGCGCGGCCACCAGATCGGCGGAGAGCTGGACGACTCGGCGCAGGGGCGTCGGCAGCGGGCCCTCGTGCTGCGCGCAGCTGCACCGGTGCCGGCGGACTCTCGACGGAAGCGTCAGCAGGCTCATGCGTCCTAGCGTCGGCCGGTCCTGACCTGCGAACAAGACTTGAATCTGGGCCGGCGGTAGGGATCGGGCGAGTCCCACAGGCGCTGGCCGGTTGTCCCCAGCTTGTGCTCAGCGCCGTCCCCAGCTCTGTCCCCAGCGCCGGCTCGTCGTTGGGTGCTCGTTGCGTTCGGCCCCGGGATTTGGTGGCGCCAGCAAATGCGGGTGTCGGAGCACCCTGAGAAGGTGGCGCCAGGTTGGTGGGAAGGCGGGTCGAGGTGGCGCCAGTAAATGCGGGTGCTGGAGCACCCTGAGATGGTGGCGCCAGGCAATGAGGCAGCGGCTCTCAGTGCGGCGCGCAGAGTCAGCGGTCGGCGGCCCAGGGGTCGGCGGCCAGGGGGGCTTCGTGCTCGACGGGAGCGCCGGCGGCCCAGATGCGACGCCAGCGGGCCATGTCGGTCGTGTCGGAGGGGTCGGTGGGGGGCTCGGACGCTGCCGGCGGCGTCTTGATCGAGTCCCACCACGAGCTCGCGTCCTCGGCGCAGAGCTGACTGACCGAGAGCCGGATGCGGTCGGTGAGCTGCTTGGCGTTCTCCTCGGGGCGCAGCCGCAGCGGCGCTCCGAACCGGATGCTCACCGGCCGGCGGCCAGGCACCGGCCAGCCGCGACCACGGGGCATCGCCGAGTACGCGCCCCGCAGGCCGATGGGTACGACCGGCACGCCTGCTGACATCGCGAGCCGGGCCGTACCGCTCTTGAACGAGCCGAGCTGCCCATCGGGAGATCGGGTGCCCTCCGGGAAGATGACCAGGTTCCAGCCGCCGTCGACCAGCTCGCGCGGCGTGGAGGAGGACGACGCGGTGGTGGCCCGGCGGTCGAGCGGGACGGTGCCGAAGGCAAGCGCGGTACCGGTGGCCCGCCACCAGGCGTCGAAGAAGTAGTCGGCGGCGGCGGTGACGAGCGTGCGGCGGCGCCAGGCCGGCGGGAGCGAGCAGAGGATCAGCGGTGCGTCGAGATGGGAGCTGTGGTTGGCGGTGAAGATCACCGGGCCTTCGACACCGACGAGGTTGTCGAGCCCGCGCACCTGCGGCGAGACCTCCGACCACACGAGCGGTTTGAGCCCGGCCGCCTGGATGGCCGCCCTGGCGCTGACCGCCAGCGGGGTGCGCGCCCACGCGGTCGCGAACTCCGACGGAGGATCCGGCGGCGGCCGGTGCGCTTCCGCTGACGCCGGGACGAGCGGGCGCCCTCCCCATCGCCACCCGCGGGCGACATCACGTAGCCGCGCCTGACCCGCCACTAGCGCACGTCCGCAAGCGTGTGCGGCGGTGCGTGCAGGTAGCTGATCGTCGGGCTAGAACCCACCGCCCCGTGCACCATCTCCAGCGCGTCGGCCATCGTCGTCGCAGCCCGAAAGCCCATACGTTCCACGGCTTTTCGGTCGGCGCCGACCCAGACGACGTTGCGCGAGTCGCCGAGATGATCGAGCGCGTGAGCGCCCCAGTACCACATGTAGAACGGGTGCACGCCGTGGTAGGCGTGGGAGGTCCGGTACAGATGGACGTACCAGGGATCGGTCGCGTAGGCCTTCTCGAACTTGGCTTCGATCGTCGCCGGGTCGGTCGACTCGACGAGGACCTCCTCGAAGAAGTCGACGTAGCTCGGGTGATGCAGCTGGCTGAATTCGTAGGGCACCGGGTGGTGGATGATCAGCGCGCCGCCGGGGCGCACCAGCGGCATTCCGCGGTACATGTTGAAGAAGTAGCCGAGCCCCAGGCACATCGCGAGGATCGGGTTCATCACCGAATTCACGTTGTACGGGCCGACGAACGGCAGGCCCAGCACGAGTACGTCGGACTGTCCTGACACCTCGACGAGTTGCTGGCGGTGCACCGATTCCAGGGTGCGCTTGTGCACCGCTTCGACCTCGCCGGCCTGCACGCTGGTGAGGCCGTAGTCGGCCTCCATGCGCTGGAACGAGCGTCGCCGCAGCCGCGAAGGCACCTTGTCGAGCCCGCGTACCGCCGCGAACGCCATCGCCTGGTCGCGCGCCGACCATTCCCACTCGCGCTTGGTCAGAAAGCCCATGGATTCAGGGAAGGCCTGATTGTTCAGCGTCGTTTCGATCTGGAAGATCTTCAGCGACTGGCTGAGCAGCCGGCCCATCCGCCAGGCCGAGGAGTGCAGCGCCGACTTCTCCGGATCCATGAACGAGCGCGAGTGCACCATCGTGTGGCTGTTGTGGTGGTGGCGCAGTGACTTGTAGGACGCGAGCCCGATCGGCACCGACTTGTGGCCGCCGTCCATCGCGACGAGGTTCACGTTCACGTAGACCAGCAGGTCACTTTCGGCGGCCCGCTTGTTGATCTCGACGTCCTCGCCCGCGTCGGTCAGCCCGACGTGCAGCAGGTTGTCAGGGTCTTCCGCGTCGTGGTTGGTCAGCCGGTCGGGCCAGAAGGAAAGGAACACCCGCTCGCCGACGGCGCGGCGGATCTCTGCCGCGGTCATCCGGCGGTGCAAGGCATTGGCGACGATCAACTCGACGTCGTCGACGCCCGCTTCGGCAGCACGGGTCAGGACCGCTTCGATCACGCGCTGGCGGATGTCGGGCAGCCGCATCGGCGGCAGCGGCAGGCTGATGTCGTCGAACGCGATCGTGAGCTTCATCCCGGGCCGCAACAGTTCGCGTAGCGGCGGGGAGTCGATGGGAGCGTCGAGCGCGGCTTCGATGGCGGCTGCTTCGTCGTCGATCCCCGGAAGGATCTCCGGCGGATAGATGACGCGGGTGCCGAGCGGGAACCGTTCGAGACGCAGCGTCTCCCCGGAGTGCACCAGCAGCGGCGGAGTGCGTTCGTCGACCTCGAGCACGAAGCCGGGACGGGTCACGAGCGGGTCCTTCCGGTACTGGTGGGCAGTTCGAAGACGACGCGTCCGGTGCCGAGTCGGCCGGCGGACAGGGCATGGTCGAGGGCGTCACGCCAGCGCTCGAGCGGGTAGCGGCCGCCGACGAGGCCATCCAGGGCCGGGCTGGCCGAGGCGAGTTCGAGAGCGTCGGTCATGTCGGCCGGGTCGGCAGCGTATGCACCGGTGAGCGAAAGCTCGCGAAACCAGAGAGCGGTCAGGTCGGGGGAGCTGGTCGGCAGGCCGCTGAGGATGACCCGGCCGCCGGCGCGGGTGACACGAAGTGCCGCATCCAGTCCGGAGCCCGAGCATTCCAGCGTCACGTCGACGCCGCCGAGCAGATACGGCGAGCCGTGCTCGGGGTCCAGCCGCAGTGCGCGCGTCGCGCGCCGTACCCCGCCGACGAGGTCGGCAGGCGCGAGGACCTGGGTGGCGCCGTAGGCGGCGGCGAGCGCGCGCTGCTTCGGATGCTTGGCGGCCACCAGGATCTCACCCGCTGACGTGAACGCCCGTAACGCCAGCAGCGTCAGCAATCCGATGGCGCCGGCTCCGACGACGAGCACGCGCTCGCCCGGCTCCACCGCCGCCCGGCGCACGGCGTGGATCGCGCACGCCAGCGGCTCGATGAGCACCGCCCGCTCGTCCGGCAGCTCGTCCGGGACCGCGAAGAGTTGAGAGCGATGGGCGACCAGCTGGCCGCTCCAGCCACCGCCGGTGTCGGCGCAGTAACCGGTCTGCAGCCCGGGCGCGAGGTGGCCCGACGTGATGCGCTCGCACCGGCTGCGCCGGCCGCTCGCGCAGGCGTCGCAGCGGGGTAACGAGCGGGCGTCGCAGCCGAGTACCGGGGCGATCACCACACGCGTCCCCGCGGGCAGTTCGCCGCCGTCTCCGTCACACGCGTCGATCAGCTCGCCGACGATCTCATGGCCCGGGGTGAACGGCAGCGAGATCAGCGAGCCGAAGTAGAACGACGACCGTCCGGTCACCGTCGCGAGGTCGGAGCCGCAGATTCCCGACAGCCGCGGCCGGACGCGAGCCCAGCCGTCACCTGAGGGCAGCGCCGGCGGAGCCCCTTCGTGCAGGCGCAGGGGGGCGGCCGCGGTCGCCGTGCTGGTGAGCGCTGACGAGAAGGGACGCAGCGGCCGCGGAAGCGACGAGGACAGTGTGCGGGCGGCGACGTAGCGCGGGACCGAGCGGTAGAGCTGGACCGCGTCGATCCGGGCGTGGGCTCGCGGAGCGACGCGCGCTGCCGAAGCCGCCTCGGACGGAATGATCTCGGTCATCGGGTCAGCGCCATCCGTGATTCGCCTGCAGTCATTGACCAATTGACGACCGGCCAGCGATGGCGGGCGGCGTAGCGACCGAGCGGCAGATCGGGATTGACGACGACGGGCTGGCCGACGGACTGCAGCATCGGCAGGTCGGACAGGCTGTCGGCGTAGCCGTGGGAGGCGCGCAGGTTGGCCTCGATGCGCGGGGCGGTGAAGCGCAGCCAGGCCGCGCGGGCCTCGCCGACGAGCGGCGGCGAGGCGAGCCGTCCGGTGCAGCGGCCGCTGTCGTCGACGGCAAGTTGCGCGGCCACGACCTCATCGAACAGCGGAAGCAGCGGGCGCACCAGCAGGTCGACCGCTCCGGTGAGCAGCACGGTGCGGTGGCCGGCGGCGCGATGGGCCCGCAGCCGACGCAGCCCGGCACTGCTGACCCGGGTCAGCAACTGGTCGCCGACTTCGGTGTCGACGAGCCGGGCCAGCTCCTCGGGGTCGGCTCCCGCGTAACGCGTGTAGACCTCGCGGATCAGCCGGCCGCGGTCGCTGCGTTCGGCGCGCATCCAGCCCGGGGCATGGCGGGCCAGGCTCGCCAGCTCGCGGGGCACCCGGCTGCGCGGCGATCCCGCCAGTCTCAGCCACAGGTAGGACTCCACGACCGTGCTCGACACCAGCGTCCCGTCGAGATCGAAGACCGCCAGCACCTCGCGTCCGCCGGTGAGATCGGCCCGCATCCGCGGCGCACGACGCCCGCCGGAGGCCGACATCGCCCGCATCGACTCGGTGATCGAGTCGCAGTGGCGGCGAAGGTATGCCTCCCACTCATAGCTCGCCGGATCGAAGCCGAAGTGCTTCTGGTCGGCCTCATCGAGCGAGTCGTGCAGCGCCGCAGTGTTGGTGTCGTCGTAGAGAAGTTCAGCCTGCGTGTACGGCCGGTAGAGGTCGGTGTAGCGGCGCAGGAAGCGCAGCTTCGCATCCGCCGAGTCGACGTCGGACGCGAGCCGGCGCACCCGCCCGGTGGTCGGCAGCGCCTCGAGCACCTTGGTCGCCGCCGAGACCGCCTTCTCGCCGCGTGACAACCGGCTCTCGATGGCCGCCGATCCGGCGAAGCTCCACACCGGGGTCGAGATGCCGCCGCGTCCGCGCTTTTCCATCGGGCGGTCGGCGAAGTAGGCCTTCACGTGGCGGTAAAGATCCCGGAACAGCAAGGGGTTTCGGGTGCCCGAGCACACCTGGTAGTACGCCGGCTCTCCGGGCGGCGGCGGGGTGGCGACCGCGGCGATGATCGCGTTGACGACGATGTCGACCGGGACGATGTCGATGATGCCGTCAGGCGCCGCGGGGAAGTCGGGAAGCTCGCCGCGCCCGTACGCCAGGATGATCGGCTCGGCCATCTTGAAGCCTTCGATCCAGCCCGGGAAGGGGCGCTCGAGCGCGCTCTCGATGATCGAGGGCCGGACCACGCTCACCGCGAGTGCCCCCGAATGCTCCTCGAGGTAGCGCTCGCCGAGCGCCTTGGTCATGGTGTAGCAGTCGGTCCAGCCGAGGCTTCGGGCCCGCTCGCGTCCGGCGGCGACGAGTTGCTCGCGTACCCACTTCTGGCGCAGGTGCTCGGCTTCGACGGAGACGGCCGGCAGCCCGGCCCGGCCGACGTCAGCGGCAGCCTTCTCGTTGAACTCGGTGAGGGCCGCCGGGGCGCGGGAGGCGTCTTCGGCGCTCTGCCGCACCCGCGATGCGGCGGCTTCTTCGGCCTTCCAGTCACCGGAGTGCGGGACGGCGGCCTCCGCGACCAGCCCGGAGCGCAGCCCCGCCACGTAGGCGGTGGAGACGTGCACGAAGTGGATGGGTGCGAGCTCGGCTGAGCGGTGAGCGCCGGCGGCGCGTACGGCGCGCAGGACCTCGCGCAGGCCGCCGAGGTTGGTGGCGAAACCCTCGTCGATCGGCGGGTCGAAGGAGACCTCGCCGGCGCAGTGCACGACGAGGTCGAGGTCGGCAGGCAGCTCCGGGACCGCCGAGAGGTCACCCTCCACGACGTCGATGCCGGCCAGCAGCTGCTCGACGGGGGTGCGTTCGCGAAGCTCGGCGAATGCCGGCTTGGCCAGCAGCCGGCCCAGGCGGTCGCGGCCGCTCTGGCCCGAGCGCGGCCGGATCAGGACGAGGAGGCGGGTCTCGGGCAGGTCGCTCAGGAGGCGCTCGAGCAGCGCCTCCCCGACGAAGCCGGTGACGCCGGTGATCAGCAGCCGCTTACCGGCCAGCCGCTCTCGCAGCATCACCTGAACGTCTCCCAGCCCTTACCTGAATAGCCCGTGCCGAATGGTCGGATCGTCTCACCCTAGGCGCTCATCGGCCCGTCAGCCGCGAAGAGCGCTGAGCAGCCGGTTCAGGGCGGAGTCCAGGCCCCAGCGCTCGGAAAGTTCCACGAGTGCAGCCGGGTCCGCCGGTTCGCGGGGGATCGCGACGTCAAGGTCCGGGAGCGGGACGTCGGTGCGGACGCGAACGACGAGGCGCGCGGCGTCGATGTAGTCGCGGGACCGTTCGAGCTTGGTCCGCGCCCCGGCGGGGAAGCCTGCTTCGTCGCCCGCGTCGAGGGCTTTGAGCATGGCCTCTACCGAGCCGAAGCGGTTCACCAGGGCGGCCGCCGTTTTGGCCCCGATTCCCGGCACGCCCGGCAGGCCGTCGGACGGATCGCCGCGCAGGACCGCGAACTCGCCGTAGCCCGCGCCGGGGATGTCGTACTTGCGCGCCACCGCCGCCTCGTCGATGCGTGCGTAACGCTCGACGCTGTAGATCACCCGGACCGGCCGGTCGTCGCGTACCAGCTGGAAAAGATCGCGGTCGCCGGTGACGACGTCGACCGGTCCGGGCCACTGGTCGGCGTAGGTGCCGATCACGTCATCCGCCTCGAACTCGGCCACCCCGCACCGGGCCAGTCCGATCGCGTCGAGCACTGCCTCCAGAATGGGCACCTGCACCTCGAGCGGATCCGGGGTGCCGTCGCCTCCGTCCTCGGCGATCCGGTGGGTCTTGTAGGACGGGATCGCGTCGACCCGCCACGCCGGGCGCCAGTCCTCGTCGAACGCGGCGACGAAGGCGTCGGGGCCGAGGTCGCGGATCTGGCGGGCGAGGACGTCGAGCGTGCCGCGGACCGCATTGACCGGCGTACCGTCGGGAGCGGTGACACTCGCCGGCACGCCGTGGAAGGCCCGGAAATACGCTGATGGGGCGTCGACGAGCAGGAGCCGGCCGCTTGATGACATGTAGGCCATCTTGACGCCCTTGGCATCAGAAGGAGATACCGGTGCGGTTGCTGACGCTGGTGGCCAGCGCGATCGGGATGATCGTGTTGCTGCTGGTCATCTTCAAGTTGCGCCAGCGTCCGCTGGTCGAGGCGCGGGTGCCGGGGGAGGACTGGGAGCGCACCGACGAGCTCATCCGCGACCCGGTCACCGGCCGTACGCTCCGAATCTGGGTTGACCCGGCGGACGGCTCGCGTTACACCGTCGCAGAGCTTCGCTGACCGCCGGCGGCGTCACCCGTCGTCGCGCCCAGCGTTGCAGTCGTCGCAATGTCCGTATGCGCACTGCTCGCCCGATTTACCATGAGTGGTTCCGCATCAACCAACCGTGAGGATCGTGGGTGCTCGAGGACCTGGATCGCCAGATCGTGAGCCTGCTCTCAGCAGACGGCCGGATGAGCTACACCGACCTCGGCCGGGAGACCGGGCTCTCGGTTTCGGCTGTCCATCAGCGCGTACGTCGGCTCGAGCAGCGCGGAGTGATCCAGTCCTATGCCGCCCGTATCTCGCCGGAGACGGTCGGGCTGCCGCTCACGGCCTTCGTTTCTCTGAAACCGATCGATCCGGCCAACGCCGACGACGCCCCGGAGAAGCTGGCTCATCTCGACGCGATCGAGGAATGCCACGCCGTCGCCGGCGATGAGAACTACATCCTGAAAGTCAGGGTGAGCAGCCCGGCCGAGCTCGAAACGCTGCTGCGCGAAATCCGAGCCGTGGCGGGGGTTAACACGCGTACCACCGTGGTACTCAGCACCGCGTACGAGGGCCGCCCGCCGCGCGTCTGAGCCCGGAAGAACGGCCTCGAGCCCGAGGGGGCGGTAGGTGCCCAGTGACTGGCGTTCCACCGGCCTGCCGAGCGCTGACGCTCGCGACGACTTCACCCGCGCCCGTCGCCGCGCCGCCTGGGCGAAGGTCTTCGCCCGCCTCTCGGGCCGGCCGGGGGATGTCGACGTGCTGCTGCCCTACGACGAGGTCGTCGCCGCGCTCGGCCCGCGGGAGATCATCCCGCTCGGGCTGAAGACCGTTCCGCTGGATTCGATCGTCGGCTCCACCGATCGGACCGGCGGCTTCGACCGCCACTTCCGGCCGACCAGCGGCCAGCCGCGGGAGCGCTTCGAGCGGTTGGCCGCCGCCGCCCGCCGCGGGGAGTCGTTCCCGCCGGTCGATCTCTACCGGGTCGGCGCGCTGCATTTCGTCCGGGACGGGCACCACCGCGTTGCCGTGGCCCGCGCGCTCGACTGGCGCGTGATCCCCGCTTACGTCACCGAGGTCCGTACGGCCCTGCCGGCGCCGCCCGACCTGACCATCGCCGACCTGCCGCGCAAGAGCGGCCAGCGGGTGTTCTTCGAGCGGGTGCCGTTGCCGGAGGAGGTACGCGACGCGATTCGACTGCGAGAGCCCGACGACTACTTCTCCCTCGCTGAGGGCGTCGAGGCGTGGGCGTTCCGCTACATGATGGAACGCGCCGAGCTGATCGCCCGCCGGGAAGCGGCGGGGCTGTGGTGGAGCGAGGAGTACGAGCCGGCGGTACGCCTGCTGCGCGACGAGGACCTCATCGCCGAGCTGGCCGAGGACGACCCCGGCCTCACCGACACCGAGGCGTATCTACGCTTCTCCGCGCAGCGCTACCGGCTGCTTCGTACGCACACCTGGGACGACCGCGCGGTCGAGGTCGTCCGCGGAACGCCGCCGGTATCGCTCTCGCGTCGCCAGCACCGCCGTTCTTGACCGCCGAACTCGCGGTTCGACCGGTGACACGCCGGGCGCCGCCGGTGAAAGCGCGAGTCCCGCAGCACACCGACCCTCCAGGACCTGGCGCCAGCTTCACAGCGCGCTAGAGCACCGTCATTCGGTGGCGCCAGCTTCACAGCGCGCTAGAGCACCGTCATTCGGTGGCGCCAGGTTCTGCGGCAAACGTTTCGAAGCCGTGGTCAGCTGGCCGGCTGCTGCTTGCCCGCGTCCTGGCCTGCGTCCTGTGACGCCTGGTAGGTGAGGCTGTCACCGGTGTCGGGGTCGAACAGGTGCAGGCGCGTGGTGTCGACCCAGAGCTCGGCTTCCTCGCCCTCGCGGACGCGGCTGGCCGGGTCGAGCCGGGCGACGATCTGGCTCTCGTCGCTGTCGCTGTGCAGGTCCTCCTGATCCAGCTCGCGGGCCAGCTCGGTGAGGCCCGCCTGGTGCGGCGCGATCGCCCCGCGGGACCGGCAGGTAGACGAACAGCTCCGAGCCCATCCATTCCACGACGTCGATGCGCGCCCGAAACGTCGAGCCGCGGTCACGGTCGCGGTCCTCGACGATCGCCGCGTCCTCGAAGTCCTCAGGCCGGATGCCGACGATGACGGGCTTCTCGTCGTGGCCGAGCCGGCTCACGAATTCCTCGGGCAACGGGATCTCACCGAACGGCAGGTCGAGCTTGCCGCCCTTCAGCGTGGCCGGCAGGAAGTTCATCGACGGTGAGCCGATGAAGCCGGCGACGAACAGGTTGATCGGGTTGTTGTAGAGCTCGCGCGGTGAGGCGACCTGCTGCAGGATTCCCTTGCGCAGTACGGCAACGCGGTCGCCGAGGGTCATGGCTTCGGTCTGGTCGTGGGTGACGTAGACCGTGGTCGTGCCGAAACGCTTCTGAAGCCGGGAGATCTCGGTGCGCATCTGCACGCGCAGCTTCGCGTCCAGATTGGAAAGCGGCTCGTCGAACAGGAACGCGTTGGGCTCGCGCACGATCGCGCGACCCATCGCCACCCGCTGCCGCTGACCGCCGGACAGGGCAGCGGGCTTGCGGTCGAGCAGCTCGGTGAGCTCCAGCGTGCGCGCCGCCTCGTCGACCAGCCCGTCGGCCTTGGCCTTGTCCATCTTGGCCAGCCGCAACGGGAAGGCGATGTTCTCCCGAACCGAAAGATGCGGGTACAGCGCATAGTTCTGGAACACCATCGCGAGGTTGCGGTCCTTCGGTCCGGCCTCGTTGACGCGCTTGCCGCCGATCGTCAGGTCGCCGGAGCTGATGTCCTCCAGGCCGACGATCATCCGCAGCAGCGTGGACTTCCCGCATCCCGAGGGCCCGACCAGGATGACGAACTCCCCGTCGGCGATGTCGAGGTCGACGTTGTCCACCGCCACCGTGCCGTCGGCGAACCGCTTCGAGACACCTTTGAGCGTGATTTCAGACATCTGGGTCAGCCCTTCACTGCGCCGGAGGTGAGACCGGCGACGATGCGCCGCTGGAAGATCAACACCATGATGATGATGGGGATGGTCACGACGATCGCTGCCGCCGCGATCGCACCGGTGGGTTGGGAGAACTGCGAGGCGCCGGTGAAGAAGTTCAGCGCCGCGGGGACCGTGCGACTTCGGTCGGTCGAGGTCAGCGTGATGGCAAAGACGAAGTCGTTCCAGCAGAAGAAGAACACCAGGATGGCCGAGGTGAAAACCCCAGGCGCGGCAAGGGGAACGATGACTTTGCGGAACGCCTGGAACGGGGTGGCCCCGTCGACGGCGGCGGCCTGCTCGAGCTCCCACGGGATCTGCCGGAAGAACGCCGACAGCGTCCAGATCGCCATCGGCAGGGCGAAGGTCATGTACGGGATGATGAGGCCGGGCCAGGTGTCGTAGAGACCGAGTGAGCGCCACATGTTGAACAGCGGACCGACGATCGAGATCGGCGGGAACATCGCGATGGCCAGCGCTGCCGACAGCACGATCTTCTTGCCGGGGAAGTTCAGCCGGGCGATCGCGTACGCGGCGAGGGTGGCCAGGATGACCGCGATCACCGTGGAGATCAGCGTGATGCCGATCGAGTTGATGAGGGGCCGGACGAAGACGCCGGTGCCGAAGATCGTCGAGTAGTTCACCCACGAGAAGTGCTTCGGGACGATCGACCCGTCGGTGATGTCGCTCTGCGGCTTGAGGGAGAGCGAGAGGATCCAGAGGATCGGGATGATCGCGTAGAGCACGATGACGACCGATCCGAGGATCCAGAACGGCTGGATCTTGCGCTTGTCCATCGGGATCTCGCGCGTGCCCGGCGCCCTGCGGGCCGAACCGGTGGCGGCGATGGTGGCCATCAGCGCTCCCCTCGAACCTGACCGAGATCGGTCCGGAATCCCTTGACGAAGATGAACGCGATGATGATCACGAGAATGAAGAGGATGACCGAGACCGCTGAACCGAGGCCGAGGTTCAGCTGGCTGATCAGCTCGTTGTAACCGAGCTGGGAGAGGGTGGCGGTGTTGTTGCCGCCCCGGGTCTGGATGAAGACGGTGTCGAAGATGCGCACCGCGTCAAGCGTGCGGAACAGGACGGCGACCAGGACCGCCGACTTCATGTTCGGCAGGATCACCCGCAGCAGTCGCTGCCAGGCGTTCGCGCCGTCGACCTTGGCGGCTTCGACGTAGTCGTTGGGCACCGTCGCCAGGCCGGCGAGCAACAGCAGCGACATGAACGGGGTCGTCTTCCAGATCTCGGTGATGGCAATGACGACCAGAGACGTGCCGCGGTTGTCGAGCGGTGGCGACGTCAGGTGCCAGAACCCGCCGATGCTGGGGGAGACGGCGAACTGGAAGGCGAACGCCGAGACCACCGTGATGATCCCGTAGGGCAGCAGGATGGCGGTGCGTACGACGTTGCGCCCGAAGATCGCCCGGTGCATGAACAGCGCGAGCGCCATGCCCAGCACGAGCTCGACCGCCACCGATGCGATCACGATGATGAACGTGTTGAACATGACGTCCCAGAAGCGGGACGAGCTCAGGATCTTGCCGTAGTTGGCGAACCAGACGTACTTGCGGTCATTGGGGAAACGCAGGTTGTAGCGCTGGATCGACAGCCAGATCGAGTAGCAGATCGGGTAGATCGTCACGGCCAGCATGACGATGACGGCCGGCGCCACCAGCCGCAGGCCGAGGCGGCGCTCGGCCTTGTCGCGGTCGGTGAGAATCGACTTGCGGCGATGCCCGCCCGAAGCCGGGGTGGTGCCGGTCGGGGTCTCGGCAATCGTGGTCACAGGACCGCCTCCGACTTGAGGGCCAGCTTGGCCAGATTTCGCAGCTTGTCGGCTGTCTTCGGGGGGTTGACCGACTTCAGCGGGACCAGGGTCTCCTGAACGGCCAGGCTGATGTCGTTGTAGGCGGGGGTGACCGGCCGGGGTGCGGCGTCGTTGATGGACTCCCGCAGCAGAGCGGCGAACGGGTACTGCTTCTTGTCGATCTGGTCATAGAGGGCCGACAGCGTCGGCGGGTTGCCGCCCTTCTCCGCGGCGTCGAGCTGGTTCTTGGGCTGCACGATGCATTCCGCCGCGGCCACGTCCAGCGCCTTGTGCTTGCTGTGGCTGGCGATGCCGATGTTGAACCCGCCCAGCGGGGGCTTGCTCGGCTTGCCGGCGATGACCTCCGGGTAGCGCGCCCAGCCGAGGTCGGCCTGCAGACCCTTCACCGCCGCCGCGCTCGGGTAGATGAACGGATAGTTGATCTCGTAAGCCGACCCGCCCTTCTCGAAGGCGGCGCGGCTGCTGTCCTCGTTCGCGGTGTTGAGCTCGGGGTCGGCAGCCGAGGATGAGGCCAGCTTCTTCAGTGCCGCCAGCGCGGTGACGGTCGGGCCCTGCGCGAGGCTGATGGTGGCGTCGGAGCCCTTGCTGGCGTCATTGACGAACGAGCCGCCGGCCGACGCCAGCAGGGCGTTGAACGTGACGGTCATGCTCTCGGCCTGAACACCCTGGATCTGCACCTTGAGGTGCTTGGAGACGGCCGTGTCGACCATCTGGTCCCAGGTGAAGTCCTTGCCCGGCGTCGGGACGAGGCTCTTGCGGTACCAGAGCAGCTGGGTGTTCGAGGTGTACGGCGCCCCGTAGAGCTTGCCCTGATAGGTGGCACTCGCCAGTGGTCCCTTGAGCACCCCGTTGCTCAACTTGGCTTTGGCGTCGTCGGGGAAGGCGTACAGCCAGCCGGCGTTCGCGAACTCGGCCGTCCAGATGACGTCCATGCCGATCAGGTCGACGGAGCTGTCGTTGGCGGCGAGCCGGCGCACGATCTGCTCACGCTGATCAGTGGCGCGCGAGGGGAGCTCCTGCTCCTTGATGACGAACTTGCCCTTGTTCTGCGTGTTGCAGGTGGCAATGGCGTCCTCGATCCAGCCGCCGGCCTGGGCGCCGATGTACCAGTTGATGACCGGGACGCCGTTGACGCTGCCGCTGCCGCCCTGGCCACAGGCGGCGAGGACAGGAGCGATCATGGCGCCGACGACAGCGATGCCGGCGTATCGCCGGCGCTGACGAGCACGTCTGTGGTTGTGCCTGCTGCGGGATGTGGAGCGGCTGGGGGAATCCGCAGGACGCACATTCGCCTCCCGAGCTCACGGGCCACCCCCGGTCAGGGTGACCACGATCACAGCACCTCCCCTCCGTTATCCGCCGGAAACATCACCCGGCGCAACTTTTGTGCAGCGCAGTGTCAGACCGGACGCAGCCAGAGCGCAGTTTCAGCTGCTAGCTCGTGACCATCGCCCACTGAGCTGCTCATCAAGATGACATCGCCCTCAGGAAGCGGAACGGCGGTCCCGGAGAAATTGACCCAGCACTCGAGCCGGCTGTCACCCGTCCCGCGCTCGAACCGGAGGACGTCCGGCGGAGCCGGGAGCCAACGGAATCCGCTGTGGGCCCCGCCGGCGAGGGCCGGATCGGTGCGGCGCAGAGCCAAAGCCGACCGATACAGCTCGAGGGTGCTGCCGCCGCGCCCGGTCTGAGCGGCGACTGTGAGCGGGCCCCAGTCCGCGGGCTGCGGCAGCCAGGTCGCCGCGCCCGCCGGCGCGAATCCGTACGGCGGTGCGTCACCGGACCACGGCATCGGCACCCGGGCGCCGTCACGCGATGCCTGGGTGCCGTTCGAGCGAAACCACTGCGGGTCCTGGATGGCAGCGGGTGGCACGTCGACTTCCGGCAGCCCGAGCTCCTCGCCGTTGTAGAGGTAGCAGACGCCCGGCAGCGCGAGCATCACCAGCGTCGCCGCGCGGGCCCGCTCCAGGCCGCCGAGCCGGGTGCGATGGCGTACGACATCGTGGTTCGAGAGCACCCACGTGGCGGGAGTGCCGGCCGGGAGTACGTCGAACTCGGTGTCGATGGTCCGGCGAACCGCCGCGGCGTCCCACGGCGCGCTGAGGTAGCGGAAGTTGAACGCGAGGTCGAGTTCGTCCGGACGCACGTAGCGCGCGAGCGCCTCCGCGTCCCTGATCCACACCTCGCCGGTCGCCATCCGGTCGCCGTCGTAGCTGTCGAGGATGCGCCGCCACCGCCGGTAGATGTCGTGCACCTCGGGCTGGTCGTACGCATAACGCTCTTCCGCGCCGATGCCGAACGCCCCGTGGCGATCCGGGCCCGGGTTGTCGCGCAGCGCCTCGTCCTTGACGAGCCCGTGGGCGACGTCGATGCGAAACCCGTCGACGCCGCGGTCCAGCCAGAAGCGCAGGATGCTCTCGTACGCGTCGCCGATCGCCGGGTTACGCCAGTTGAGGTCGGGCTGCTCCGGAGCGAACAGGTGCAGGAACCATTCGCCGCTGCGTAGCTCGCGGGTCCACGCGGGGCCACCGAAGACGCTGCGCCAGTTGTTGGGCGGGCCGCCGCCGGTCGATCCGGGGCGAAACAGGTAGCGCCCGCGCTCCGGGCTGCCCGGCCGGGCGTAGAGCGCAGCCTCGAAGTCGGGATGGCGATCGCTGGTGTGGTTGGGGACCACGTCGATCGTGACCTTCAACCCCAGGGCGTGAGCGTCTTCGAGAAGCGCGTCGAACGCGTCAAGATCGCCGAAGAGCGGGTCGACGGCGCAAGGGTTGGCGACGTCGTAGCCGCCGTCGGCCATCGGCGAACGGTAGAAGGGCGTCAGCCAGAGCGCGTCGACCCCGAGATCCGCCAGATAGGGCAGCCGCTCGCGCAGCCCGGTCAGATCGCCGACCCCGTCGCCGTCGCCGTCGGCGAAGCTGCGGATGTACACCTCGTAGAAGACCGCGTGCTCCCACCACTTGCGGGCTTTGCGTGGTGATTCCTGCGCCATGGATCGCATCCTGCCTGGGAGCCCGGGTCTGGGGACGGCAGAAGGCTCACCCTGGAGATGAGGTCGAGCGTCAACTGACGGTTCAGGGCCTCGGCGCACGGCAGAGCCGCGGACGTCGTTGGTGAAAACTTGTGGGTGCGCGCCGCTGCCTGGCGGTGGTCGGGCAGGCCTAAAAACCCCTGGTTTGCAGGGTTTTTGTGGGCTTAGGGTGGGGCCGAGGGAAGGGGGTCGGAGCGACACGTACGGAGTGGCGCACAAGACACGCCGTGCCAACGCACAACAACCAACGAATGTCTCGCGGATGAACGGCCGGAAAAGCGTCATCATGCTGCGCTAGCTCACGGCAAACGCTGGTCAGGGCGAGAGTTGACACCCAGAGTGCGACCGCCGATACAGTTCCGCACCATGCTCACCACGTCGGCCGGAGGCCATTCATGGGCCTCCGTCCCGATCGGCACGGAGCCGACCTACGCGAGGTCGGGCATCCGCCAGCCGGAGCCGGGGGGACGGGGACCTGAATCCGGGGCCAGCCGACGTCTCCGGTACGCGTCAGGGGGGAACGGCCGGGTCGGCCTGTCTCTCGGCGTGTCCGGGGGAGGGGCCCGAGTCATCCAGTAGACAACGGCTGTCTGCCTGCTGCCAGCGGGCCGGCGGCCGGTCCGAAGGGTGACTCGGGCCCGATACCCCCATGGTGATCGGGGTCGCTTCGGATTGCCACAGCGATCCGCGGCGCGCTCATGTGAGGACTCTTTGTGGTGGCCTGCTGGTCACTGAAACGTCACTCATCCGGCAGGATGTACCGGTGACCGTCACGACTCCGAGCACCGCAGCGGCGCGAGCCGCCGCCACGCTCGTCGAGTCGGGCAGCCCTACAGCTCAGCCCACATCCAGCAGCCGCGGCGATGCCCCCACCCCGCGGCGGCGAGGAGCCCGGCGCTTCGTCCCGACCCGGCGCGCGCTTGCGGCAGCTGTGGCGGGGCTGGTGACATGCGGCGCGTTCCCCCCGTGGGGCTGGTGGCCGCTCGCTTTCGTCGGCGTCGCCGCACTGGCGCTCGTGGTGCGGGGCCGGCGCTGCAAGGCCGCCTACGGGCTCGGGATCGCTTATGCGCTCGGCTTTCTGCTGCCGTTACTGGTGTGGAGCAAGGTCGCCGGCGTCGACGCCTGGGTGATCCTCACGATCAGCCAGAGCCTGCTGCTGGCGATCATCGGGCCGCTGTCCGTGCTCGCCCAGCGGCGCCGCTTCGCGCCCCTGTGGATCGCCGGCGCGTGGATGGTCGAAGAGGCGATACGCGACCGGGTCCCCTTCGGCGGCTTCCCCTGGGGTCGGCTCGCGTTCAGCCAGAGCGACAGCCCGCTGACGGCGCTGGCCGCCTGGGGCGGAGCGCCGCTGCTGAGCTTCGCCGTCGCTCTCGGCGGCGGATTGCTCGTGGTGGCGGTCCGCGGGTTGCGGGCTTCGAGCGCGGGTCCCCGCGCCGGCTTCACCGCCGGAGCCGCCCTCGCCGGCCTGCTGGCGATCACGTTCGGGCCGCTGCTGATCCCGCGGCCGACCGCCGCTCAGCGCGGCAATGCCGTGGTCGCCGCCATCCAGGGTGACGTCCCGCGTACCGGGCTGGACGCGCTGGGCCAGAAGCGCGCCGTGACGCGTAACCACGTCGCCGAGACCGAGCGGCTGGCCGCCGAGGTGAAGGCGGGGAAGGTTCCTGCCCCCGATCTCGTGCTCTGGCCGGAGAACTCCTCCGATCTCGATCCGTTCAAGGACGCCACTGCCGCCCAACTGCTGGACACCGCCTCAGCGGCGATCGGGCGTCCGATCCTGGTGGGCGCCGTTCTCGACGGTCCCGGCACCGGTCACGTCCGCAACACCGGCCTGCTCTGGGGTCCGAAGGGCTATCTCGGCCAGATGTACGTCAAGCGCCATCCGGTGCCGTTCGCCGAGTACCTGCCGGGGCGGGCGATCATCCAGAAGATCGTCACCCGCTACGCGCACGATCAGCCCAACGACTTCCTCGCCGGCAAGACCGCCGGCCTCTTCACGATCCAGGGTCCGAAGCAGACGTACCGGCTCGGTGACGTGATCTGCTTCGAGGTGGCTTACGACGGCCTCGTGCGCTCCGTGGTGGAAAAGGGCGCCCAGCTGATCGTGGTGCAGACCAACAACGCCAGTTTCGGGCGCTCCGGAGAGACTTATCAGCAGCTGGCGATGGGCCGGATCCGCGCGGTCGAGCACGGGCGCACGGTCGTCGTCGCTGCGACCAGCGGGCTGAGCGCGATCATCAGCCCCAACGGCTCGCTGCTCGAGCGCAGCAGCCTGTTCACCCCGCAGGCGCTGGTCACCTCGGTGCCGCTGCGCACGTCATTGACCCTGGCGGACCGCCTCGGCGGCTGGACCGAGCTGGTGCTGGTCGTGCTCGGAGCGCTCGGCCTGCTGTCGGTGATCCAGTGGCGCAACACGCGCGGCTACCGTGTGGTCGGCCGGCGCTTCGCGAAGGGCGAGCCCGCGACAGCAGGCGGATCGGGATGCGACGAAGGAGAAGGCCTCAGCAGTGAGCACTGAGCGGGTGCTGGTCTGCATCCCGACCTACAACGAGCGCGACAACCTGCCGTCGACCTTGAGCCGGCTGCGGGCGGCGTGCCCTGACGCCGACGTCCTCGTGATCGATGACGGCAGCCCCGACGGCACCGGCAAGATCGCCGACGAAGCAGCAGTCGAGGACCCGAAGGTGCACGTGCTGCACCGAACGGAGAAGTCCGGCCTCGGGACGGCATACGTCAAGGGTTTCGGCTGGGGGCTCGATCGCGGCTTCGACGTTCTGGTCGAGATGGACGCCGACGGATCACACCAGCCCGAGGAACTGCCGCGGCTGCTCGAGGCACTGCAGCCGGACGCGTCCGGCCGCCGCGCCGACGTGGTACTCGGCTCCCGCTACGTCGACGGCGGTGTGGTGCGTAACTGGCCGAATCGACGGTTGCTGCTCTCACGCGGCGGTAACGCCTATGTGCGCATCGCGCTCGGGCTGCCGTTGCGCGACGCGACCGGCGGGTTCCGCGCCTACCGCAGCGTCGTACTTCGCCATCTGCCGTTGGGCGACGTCGCGTCGCAGGGCTACTGCTTCCAGGTCGACCTGGTCTGGCAGGCCTGGCGCGCCGGTTACCGGGTCGTCGAGGTGCCGATCACGTTCGTCGAGCGGGCGATCGGCGAGTCGAAGATGAGCAATTCCATCGTGGCCGAAGCGCTGTGGCGGGTGACCTGGTGGGGCCTTCGCACCGGTCCCCGCGGCCGTCGCCAGGGGGTACTCGCCCCGGATGAGGCACCGGCGGACGAGCCGGTGTCGGACACGAAAAATCCCCCGCCGTCCCGAGGGACGACGGGGGAAGGTACTGCTCGGCGGCGCTGAGCCGCCTTGATCCGTCCGGTGAGAGCTCAGGCGCTCTTGCGCGCCGCGCTCTGCTTCTCGCGAAGCACCGCCAGCCTCTCGGCCAGCACCTCTTCGAGATCCTCTGTGGTGCGGCGCTCCATGAGCATGTCCCAGTGAGTACGCGCCGGCTTGGTCTTCTTCGGCTCGGGGCGCTCACCGTCGACCAGGAGTGCCTCCCGCCCACAGACCTTGCACTCCCAGACGGCGGGAACGTCGGCCTCGGCCGCAAAAGGCATGCTGAAACGGTGACCGCTACCGCAGTCGTACGTCACCGACTGGCGAGCCGCCATTTCGGCGCCCCGGTCGGTCTCGTACGAAACGGTCCCGAGTCGGCTGCCGCGCAAGACCCGCTCGCCCATCGATGGTCCCTTCGTCATTCACGCAGTGAGAAGACAGCGCGTGATCTGCTTCGTTGGATTCAACGCCAGCAACCCTTGAGACGTTCCCGTCCTATGGTCGTCGTAACAAAGGTGTGATATTGAGCCCGTCCCTGAGATTTCCATTGCGTTTTGACCAGGCTCTCACCCGGAGCGCCGTTCCGCTGGGTGCGGCACGCGCCTTGGTGGGAGCAGTTGTGCTGGCCAGGCCAACTGTGCTCGCGAAGACCCTGGGTGTCGACTCCATTACGGCCGAGCGCACCGCCTGGATCGCCCGGTTTTTCGCCGGACGTGATTTCGCTCTCGGAGTCGGCTCCGCCGGCGGCAGCCGCGGTTGTCAGGTGGCGTCGTGCGCGGCCGACGTCGGCGATCTGGCGGCCGTGCTGCTCGCCGTGCGCTCCAAGCACGTCCGGCCGCTGCCCGGACTTCTCGTGGCCTTGGTCGCGGGCGGTGCGGCCGTCGGCGGGGGAGCCGGCCTCATGGTCACAAGGGAATGACAAACGCGCGGCGTTGAGCGAACTCCCAGCAAGCGGTGGGTAACGTTTCGCCTGTGGCAACGACCGAAACCGGTGGCCACCCGACCCAGGATGACGTTTCGGCGCCGGCAGCAGATTCAGCCCGGCAGCTGACCGTGACCGAGCCGGCGGGGGAGCAGCCGAAAGCCGGAAACCCCGGCCGCTCCGGTGTCGTCGCGAGGGCGCAGCTGGCCGGCGGCGGCAAGCCGGTTCGCAAGATCCACTGGTGGTTCGAGATCCTGCTCGGCGTCCTCGGCTACTACATCTACGCCGAGGCCCGCGAGCTGCACGGGCTGCACCCCAACGGGCAGAAGGCGCTGGCCACGCGCCACGGCCGGGACCTTTTCAACTTCGAGAAATGGCTCCACGTCGACTGGGAAAAGGGGCTGCAGCACAATCTGCTGCCCTACAAGGGGTTTCTTCAGGTCGTCGGCGGCTTCTACGGCGGCGCCCATTTCGTGGTGACGATCGGCGTGCTGCTCTGGCTGCTGTTCAAGCGTCCGCAGTTCTACCGGTTCTGGCGCACCGTGCTTTTTGTCCTGACCATGGTCGCCGTCGGGATCTTCGCGCTCTACCCGGCTGAGCCGCCGCGCACGCTGAAAGACGCGTCCGGCCACACGATCACCGTCGACACGCTGTCCAAGATCGGCGGGCTGTGGAACTACAACCACGGGGTCGTCGAGCACATCAGTGACCCGTTCGCCCCGATGCCGAGCCTTCACCTGGGCTGGTCGACCTGGGTGGCCCTTGCCCTCTGGTTCACCCTGCCGGCCCTGACCTGGCGTCGCCGGCTGGCGATCGGTCTTTATCCGCTGGCGGTCTACTTCACCGTCATCGTCACCGGAACGCACTTCGTCATCGACGGTGTGGCCGGCATTGCTCTCACCTCGGTGGTGGTCTTCCTGAGCGCCCATGTGGTGCTCTGGTGGCGAAGGCGGCGATTGCTCCGTTCGGGTGGCCCACCGGTTTCGAGGTTGACCCCGGCTACTGAGGCCCCGAAGGACTAAGGGCAGGCGCCGCCACTGGGCGCTCGCCACATGCCGGTGCTCCGCACCCCTGCGTGTGTCCTACGCAGAGGCCGGAGATGGTGTGCGAACTCGTATCCGGGAATCTGTCGCAGGACTGCTGGCGACCCTTCTGGCGAGCCTGCTGCTGCTCCTCGCGCTCCCCGTTGCGGGCGCGTCCGCCGCTTCGGTCGTCCTTCGCCAGGGTGCGCGGGGCTCGGCCGTCGTCGTGCTGCAGCGAGATCTGCACATCCCCGCCGACGGCGATTTCGGGCCGCAGACCCGCCGCGCCGTCATCTCCTTCCAGCATCGCCACCATCTGAGTGCCGACGGCGTGGTCGGGGCCCGCACCTGGGCTGCGCTGGGCGGTGCGCCCCGGGTCAGCACCCCCATCCATTCGGTCGGCGTGGCACATCCGGCTCCCGGCTACGGCATCTCCTCGTCAGTGGAGACGCAGGCCGTCTTCCTGGCCGCGGCGCAGCGGGGCAAGCCCTACCGCTGGGCTGCCGCCGGTCCCAACGCGTTCGACTGCTCGGGGCTGGTGCAGTACGTCTACAAACGGCTCGGGGTCCTGCTGCCGCGCACCACCTACGCGCAGTACGCCGCAGCCCTGCACATCCCGCGCTCGCAAATGCGTCCCGGTGATCTGATCTTTCTCGACGGCCTCGGCCACGTCGGGATCTACGCCGGCTTCGGCTTCATCTGGCACGCGCCGCACACCGGCGACCACGTTCGGCTCTCCCTGATCTGGGACAAGCACTACCTGGTTGCCCGGCCCCGCTAGGGACGCTCCGGGCTCCGCAGCGCAGCAGCGCCGCGCGGGTGTGGCACGATTTCCCAGATGTCCAGCAGCCCGGCCGACGCCACGCACTTGCGGGACCTCGCGCTGCTGCGCCGCGTCCGCGACCGGATGGACCGCGAGTACGCGATGCCGTTGGACGTCGAGTCCCTGGCCCGCGGGGTGCACATGTCTGCCGGCCACTTGAGCCGCGAGTTTCGCCGGGCGTACGGCGAATCCCCCTATGGCTACCTGATGACCCGGCGGATCGAACGAGCGATGGCATTGCTGCGCCGCGGCGACCTCAGCGTCACCGACGTGTGTTTCGCCGTCGGCTGCTCATCCTTGGGCACCTTCAGCACCCGCTTCACCGAGCTCGTCGGAGTGGCGCCGAGCGTCTACCGGCGTGAGGCTGGCCGCGCGACCGCCGGGATGCCGTCGTGCGTCGCCAAGCAGGTCACCAGACCGATCAGGAATCAAGAAGCACCCCGACACCAGCCGCACTTAGCCTGACCGATATGGACAACACCGCAGGGCTATCGATCTTCTCGGCTTTCCTGCCGCACAACGATCCCGCCGCATCCATCGCGTTCTACCGCGACGTCCTGGGCTTCGAGATCCGCAACGACGTCGGCTACAACGGCCAGCACTGGATCACCGTCGGGCCCGCCGGCCAGCCCGGCATGTCTCTCGTCCTGTACCCGCCCGGCGCCGACCCCGGAGTCACCGAGGACGAGCGGCGCACCATCCAGCAGATGATGGCGAAGGGGACCTTCGCGATGCTGACCATGGCCTCCGCCGATCTCGACGCCGCCTTCGAGAAGCTTCAAGCAAGTGACGCGGAGATCGTTCAGGAGCCGACGGATCAGCCCTACGGCATCCGCGACTGCGCCATCCGCGATCCGGCGGGCAACCTCATCCGCATCAACCAGTTCGGCTGAGCCGCCTCGATGGCTGCCGAGCCACGCTCCCGTGCCCAGCGGCGGCGTGACACCGAGTACCGGCTCAGCTGATGCGCGATGGCCAGTGGCTGCCGTGACCGCCTCGGCGACAGTCGGGGAGACTGAGTAGATGGCAAAGCGGACAGCTCCGAAGTCGGTGACCGCTCGTGCGGACAGCCACGACGTCATCCGGGTGCACGGAGCACGCGTCAACAATCTCAAGGACGTCAGCGTCGAACTGCCGAAGCGACGGCTCACGGTATTCACCGGCATTTCCGGATCGGGCAAAAGCTCTCTGGTTTTCGGCACGATCGCCGCCGAATCGCAGCGCCTGATCAACGAGACCTACAGCGCCTTCGTGCAGGGCTTCATGCCGACGCTGGCACGACCCGAGGTCGACGTGCTCGAGGGATTGACGACGGCGATCATCGTCGACCAGGAGCGGATGGGCACCGATCCGCGTTCGACGGTAGGCACCGCGACAGATGCAAATGCCATGCTGCGCATCCTTTTCAGCCGGCTCGCCAAGCCGCACATCGGCTCACCGCAGGCGTACTCGTTCAACGTCGCATCGATCTCCGGCGCCGGTGCAGTCACCTTCCAGCGGGCCGGGCGCACCACGAAAGAACGGCGCAGCTTCAGCGTGATCGGCGGCATGTGCCCGCGCTGCGAGGGGCGCGGTGCGGTCAACGACATCGACCTCACCCAGCTGTATGACGCGAGCAAGTCGCTCAACGACGGAGCGCTGACGATTCCCGGTTACAGCATGGACGGCTGGTATGGCCGGATCTTCGGCGGCTGCGGCTTTTTCGACCCGGACAAGCCCATCACGAAGTTCAGCAAGCGCGAGCTGAACGACCTGCTCTACAAGGAGCCCACGAAGATCAAGGTCGACGGGATCAACCTGACCTACGAGGGCCTGGTGCCGCGGATCCAGAAGTCGATGCTTTCCAAGGATGTCGACGCTTTGCAGCCGCACATCAGGGCTTTCGTGGAGCGGGCGGTCACGTTCACGACGTGCTCGGATTGCGCGGGCACCCGGCTCAGTGCCGAGGCGCGTTCTTCGAAGATCAACGGCATCAACATCGCTGACGCCTGTGCGATGCAGATCAGTGACCTCGCGTCGTGGGTGAGCGGGCTCAAGGAGGCGTCCGTGGCGCCGCTGCTGGAAGCTCTGAGCCACACGCTGGATTCTTTCGTGGAGATCGGGCTGGGCTATCTGTCACTCGAGCGGCCGTCGGGCACGCTGTCCGGGGGAGAGGCCCAGCGCACCAAGATGATTCGCCACCTCGGGTCATCGCTCACCGATGTCACGTACGTCTTCGACGAGCCGACGATCGGCCTGCACCCGCACGACATCCAGCGCATGAACGAACTGCTGCTGCAACTGCGGGACAAAGGCAACACCGTGCTCGTCGTCGAGCACAAGCCTGAGACGATCGCCATCGGCGACCACGTCGTCGACCTCGGGCCCAAGGCCGGCACCGAGGGTGGTCAGGTGATGTTCGAGGGCACGGTCGAGGGTTTGCGTAAGAGCGACACCATCACCGGCCGGCATCTCGATGACCGGGCCGCGCTGAAGGACGAGGTGCGCAAAAGCTCGGAGGCGCTGGAAGTTCGCGGGGCGCGTACCCACAATCTGAAGAACGTCGACGTCGACATCCCCCTGGGCGTTCTCACGGTCATCACCGGCGTCGCGGGCTCGGGCAAGAGCTCACTGATCCGCGGCTCGGTGTCGGATCGCGAAGGTGTCGTGACGGTCGATCAGGGCGCCATCCGCGGTTCGCGGCGCAGCAACCCGGCGACCTACACCGGGCTGCTCGAACCGATCCGCAAGGCGTTCGCGAAGGAGAACGGGGTCAAGCCGGCACTGTTCAGCGCCAATTCCGAGGGTGCGTGCCCGAATTGCAACGGCAACGGGGTCATCTACACCGATCTGGCGATGATGGCGGGCGTCGCAGCGCCGTGTGAGGTCTGCGACGGCAAGCGTTTCGACGCGTCGGTGCTCGAATACCACTGGGGTGGCAAGGACATCAGCGAGGTGCTGGCCATGCCCGTCGCCGCGGCCGGGGCCTTTTTCAGAGACGGAGCCGCCGCACTTCCGGCTGCGCACCGGATCCTCGAGCGGCTCGCTGACGTCGGTCTCGGCTACCTGACCCTCGGCCAGCCTCTGACCACGCTGTCGGGCGGCGAGCGGCAGCGCCTCAAACTCGCGACTCACCTGGGGGAGAGGGGCGGAGTCTTCATCCTCGACGAGCCGACCGCCGGCCTGCATCTTGCCGACGTCAGCGCAACTGCTGGGACTGCTCGACCGGCTCGTCGATTCCGGCAAGTCGGTCATCGTCATCGAGCACCATCAGGCGGTCATGGCCCACGCTGACTGGATCATCGACCTGGGTCCGGGGGCCGGTCACGACGGCGGGCAGATCGTCTTCGAGGGCACCCCCCGTGAGCTCGTGGCATCCGGCAAGACGCTGACGGGGGAGTACCTCGCCCAGTACGTCAGCGGCTGACGAGCCTGACCAGGCCGAGCGCGCTCGTCAGTCGTTCGAGGTCCCCCGGGGCCGCCTCGAGCAGAGGGAGCCGCATCGACGGGTGCGGGATGACGCCGAGCGTCGCCAACGCAGCCTTGGCCATGATGGCGCCCTGCGAGGTGCGCATGATCACGTCGGTCAGGGGGAGCAGTGAGCCCTGGATTTCCCTTGCTGCTACGAGGTTTTCGCTGCGCACGGCGTGAATGAGTTCGGCGACGCGCTCGGCGGCGACGTTGCCGATCACGCTCACGACTCCGGAGGCGCCGCATGCCAGGTAGGGCAGGTTGAGTTCGTCGATTCCGCAGTAATAAGCGAGCGACGTCTCGGCCATCACGCTCATCGCCTCGAAGAGGTCGCCCTTGGCGTCCTTGACCGCCCGGATGCGCGGATGTCTTGAAAGTTGCACGAGTGTAGTTTTTGCGATCGGCGTGCCGGTGCGGGCCGGGACGTCGTAGAGCATGAGGGGGAGTTCGGTGGCATCGGCGATGGCGAGGAAGTGCGCAACGAGTCCGGCTTGCGTTGGCCTGGAGTAGTACGGGCAGACCACCAGCAGCGCATCTGCGCCGGCCGATTCCGCGTCACGGGCGCGCCGAATGCTGGCCGCCGTGTCGTACGTACCGATGCCGGCGATGACCCGGGCCCGGCCCTTCGCCCGGGCGCCCACCACACGCATCAGCGAGATCGCTTCGGCCTCGGTGAGGGTGGGCGACTCCCCGGTCGTTCCGCCGACGAGGATGCCGTCGCAGCCGTTGGCCAGCAGATGATCCACGAGGCTGAGGAGCCCGATTTCGCTGACGCTGCCGTCAGTTTCCATCGGCGTCACCATCGCGACCACGTTGGAACCGAACAGCCGTTCCGCAGCAAGATGAGTGCTCATGAGTCCAGCATGGGGAACGAAATACTCATGGTCCAGCGATGCTTTCTTGCCGGTATTGCGTAATCTAGCTACATGATCGACATTGCGGCGTTGCAGTCCCTGCACTCGGTGGCGACGCTCGGGACGCTGGCCCGTGCAGCCGACGAGCTCGGGTACACCGCCTCTGCGGTGTCGCAGCAGATCAAGCGGCTGGAACGGCAGGTCGGGGTGCCTTTGCTGGCGGCAGCCGGCCGTGGCGTGGTGCTGACTCCGGCGGGAAAGGCCATTGTCGATTCCACGCCCGACGTGTTCCAAGCACTGGAGCGTTGCGCCGAGGCGGCCCGGTCGGTCGCCGAGGGGGCACCACGCGGAGACCTTCATGTGTCGGCATTTTCGACCGGCATCCGTGGACTGCTGGCGCCCCTGGTGCGCCCCTTGTCGGCGCAATGTCCACAGCTACGGCTGCGCATCACGGAGCAGGATCCGGCTGAGGCCGTCCGGAGTGTCGAGGCCGGCACGGCAGATCTGGCGCTGGTGCACGACGCTGACGGTCTCCCGGCGCCGCTGCCGTCATCTTTGACCCAGCGCCACGTCCACACCGACGTGGGCGATGTCGTCATGACGCGGTCGCACCCGTTGGCGGCACTCGACCGGCCGCTCACGAGCCGCGATCTGGCGGGCTATCAGTGGGTGACGAGCCCGCCTGGCACGGTGTGTCAGCTGTGGTTCCGGCGGCTGTTCGCGCAGTCGCCGCAGGACCCCGACGTTCGTCACCTGGTGGACGATTTCGCCACTCAGCTGGCGCTGGTCGCGTCAGGTGAGGTCATCGCGCTGATTCCCAGGCTTGCCCGGCCGGCGCTGGGTAAACGGCTGACTTCGCGGCCGCTGCGCCGCCGGCCGACGCGTGACGTACACGCGGTGTGGCGTCGTAGCGCTGATGCCAGCCCGGCGATCCAGGTCGTGGTGACAGCGCTCCTCTCCGGTACGACCAGCTGATATGGCTTTACGCCGATAATCGACATTATGTAAAGTCGGACTGGAAGGGGTCGGCAGGCGCCTGCTGAGCTGCTCCCCCCGGGCTCGGCCCGCCGCGGTGACGAGTGGCGCCGAGTTAAGATTGGCGACGGCGTTGCAGGATCGCCACCGGGTCCGCGGAAAGGGCTGAGCCCACCTGTAGAGCAAGGAACGTGACTCTCGCAGCCACCTCCTTTCGCCCCGTCACGCGGACCACGGGGACGCGAAAGGAGGTCGCCATGGCGACCGAGTCTCTGCCCGCTCAGCCCAACGTGGAGCAGCTGCGCAAGCAGGCCCGTGATGCGCAGCGCGGCGCGCCTGCGCCGTACCCGTTGAGCGCTGCGCAACGCGACGTAGCGCGTCGCTACGGGTTTGCCAGTTGGGCGCGGCTCAAGCGTCACGTCGAGGCCCTCACGAGTCGCACTTGGGTGCTTGCCGAGGCGCCGGAGGACGAGCCGTCCGCTGACCGGCTGGTACGGCTCGCCTGCCTGAACTACGGCACCGACGCGCCCGCAGACCGTCGGACCGCCGTCCAGATGTGGCGGCAGCAGCCGCAGCTCTCGGCGGACAGCCTGGCGGCAGCAGTCGTCTGTGGTGACGTGTCGCAGGTGCGCCGCCGGTTGTCGGCATCTCCCGGTGCGGCGTCGGCAGAGACCGGACCGTTTGCGTGGCCGCCGCTGATGTACGCCGCGTACAGCCGGCTCGATGCCGGCTTGGACAGCGCGCTCGGGACGGTGGCGCTCTTGCTCGCCGAAGGCGCAGATCCCAATGACGGCAGGTTCTTTTCGGGTCTGCCGACCCCGTTCACGGTCCTGACGGGAGTGTTCGGTGGAGGCGAGAGCGATCAGCCGCCGCACCCGTACTCCATCGAGCTGGCACGCGTGCTGTTGCGGGCCGGCGCCGATCCGAACGACGGTCAGACTTTGTACAACCGCATGTTCCGGCCCGAGAACGACTTTCTCGAAGTGCTGCTGGCCTTCGGGCTCGGCCAGGGGGACGGCGGTCCCTGGCGGCGGCTGCTGCCCGACCTGCTGCCCACTCCCCCCGCCCTGCTGCGAAGTTTGCTCGGCTGGGCGGTCACCCATGACCAGCGCGATCGCGTCGCGTTGCTGGCGCGTCATGGCGTCGATGTCGTCAGTCCGCTGGCGGGCGGTGAGACGCCGATCGCGGCCGCACTGCGCAACGGATTCCGTGAGCTGGCGCAGGACCTGCGGGCGTTGGGCGCCGACCAGCCGCATCTGCCGCCCATAGAAGCTTTCGTCGCCGATGCGTTGGCGGGGGACGCTGTGGCTGTGCGCGCCGCCTCGCCGGAGGTCGTCGCCGGGGCCCGCAAAGCGCGACCCGGCCTCATCGCCTGGGCGGCCGGCCAGGGCCGGGTCGCCGCCGTCGAACTGCTGGTCGCTGCCGGCTTCGACGTCAATGCCCGGGGTCGCGGCGACGTCCCGGTCGAGCAACGCTGGCAGACCGGATTGCACACCGCCGTGGAGCGCGGCGACGCGTCGATGGTGCGCGCTCTCCTGTCGCTCGGGGCAGATCCGTCGCGCCGAGACAAGCGTTTCGATGCCACGCCTCTGGACTGGGCCCACCACCTTGAACGTCCCGAAATGGCCGTGTTGTTCGATGACACGGAAGTGACCGACCTGTCCGATGAGGAGCAGTGAATGGGCTACGTCGACGTCGCAGGAATGCAGGTCTGGCACGAGGTGAGCGGCGAGGGTGATCCCCTCGTGCTGCTGCACGGCGGGTTCGCCTCGGCCTCCTCGTTCTTCGAGCAGACGCCGGTGCTTTCGGCCGCCGGCTATCGGGTCTACGTGCCCGAGCGCCGCGCTCACGGGCACACCCGTGACGTCGAGGGCCCCATCACGTACTCGGTGATGGCCGACGACACGATCGCGTACCTGGAGACCGCCGTGCAGGCTCCGGCGCATCTGATCGGCTGGAGCGACGGGGCCGTCGTCGCCCTGCTGGTGGCGCTGCGACGGCCGGAACTCGTCGCCCGGATGGTCCTGATCGGCCAGTACTACAACTCCAGCGGCAAGACCGACAACCCGCTGACCGACGAACTGCTGAAGCTGGACAACGAGACGACCGGCTTCCTGCGGCAGATGTATGCGGCCGAATCCCCCGACGGCGTCGAGCATTTTCCGATCGTCCACGCGAAAATGGTGGAGATGTTCCGCACCGAGCCGGAGCTCGATCTGGAAACCTTGCGAGGCGTCGCGACGCCCACCCTCGTCCTGCAGGGCGACCGTGACGAGGTGACCATCGAGCACAGTCAACTGGTCGCCGACACGCTCGCGAACGGCCGGCTCGCGGTGCTACCAGGCACGCACATGCTGCCGCTGGAAAGTCCTGACGTGGTCAATGCCTTGCTCATCTCGTTTCTGCGCGGCGACCCGCCGGAGCCGGGATTCTGATCATCCGAACGCCACCCGGAACCGCTCCCCCAGGTCATCGAGCCGTTCCACCGGTTCGTTCGCGAACACCAGGCGCAGGTAGCGCTCCCCGCTCGGTCCCCATCCGTTCATCGGCGTGGCGGCGACCTGAGCCCGCTCGAACAACAGCCTCGACGCCTCCCCCGGCGTGATGCCCATTGCCGCGGTGTCGATGAGGATCGACCATCCGCCCTGCGGTGGCACACACGGATAGTGCTGCAATTGTTGGAGAATCAGCTCACAGCGCTGCTGCCAGACGGCTGTCGCCGCGGCTACGTCGGCTTGGGCGTCAGGGGCGCAGAGCGCGGCGGCGACCGCTTGCTGGGCGATGCCCACCTGGCAGACGACGTTGGTCATGCCGACGAGTCCGACGTCGCCCATGATGGGCGGCGGCCCGACCACCCAGCCGACCCGCCAGCCGATCATGCGCAGCTCCTTGGACGCGGAGCCCACGGTGATGGTTCGCTCGCGCAGGCCCGGCTCAGACGCAGGATGCGCGGGCGGCTTCCCGTCGAAGCGGATGCGCTCCATCGCGGCGTTGTAGATGACCCACGCACCATGGCGTTGCACCGGATCCGCCAGCGCCGCGAAGTGGGAGTGGTCGAGCACGGCACCGCTCGGCATCGCCGGTCCCATCAGGAGAACCGCCGCCGTCTGAGGTCCGACGGCGGCGGCGAGCTCCTCCGGATCGGTGGCCCAGCCGCCGGCCGTCGCAGTCATCGCCACGTGCCTCGGCACTGCCCCGGCGAGGCGGATCCGGTTGACCAGTCCCGCGTAGATCGGGTCGGCGATCACCACTTCCTGGCCTGGCTCGACCGTCGCCAGCAGGACGTTGAGGATGCCGTTCAATCCACCCGCCGTGCTGACGCAACTTGACCGCGGATCGTAGGAAACACCCGCGATCGAACTGACGTGCGCCGCAGCGGCTTCCCGGAGGCCGAGCTGGCCCTGGAACGGGAGGTAGCTGTTGGCGCTGTCGTCGTCGATCGCCAGCCGGGTCGCCTCGAGGGCGACCGCGGGAGGGCGAAGGTCGGTGTCGAGATTCTCCAGCCGCAGGAAGCGGGGATCGCCGGCGGCGTCGGCAGCATCGCCGACCTTGTCCACCCCGATTCCCGGGATGTCACGCAACCGCGATACCGACATGTTCGCCCTCCCTTGATGCTGTCAGCCGTCAGGCAGCAGCATCGCTGGTCGCGTACTCCATGACGGGCTCGGGTTCGGCGATCGCCACGGGCGGGTTCGGGCGACGGCGGACCAGCAGCACGATCACGGTGAACGCGACGGCAAGGAACACCGCAGATCCGGTGAGGGCGCTGCCGACGGCGTGCGCGAGGTTGTGCTGCGCAGACGTCTGCGGCGTGGCATCGGCCAGCGGATGGCGTGCCGCTGAACGACTTGCCGCCCCGAAGATCGTGACCATCACGGCAAGTCCGATGGCGGCCCCGATCTGCTGGGCGACGTTCACCAGCCCCGAAGCGGCGCCCGCGTCACGCTGGTCGACGCCCTCGATCGAGGCGGCCGTCAGCGGGATGAGTGCTATCCCGATGCCCGAGCCGAGCAACACCATCGGCAAGGCGATCTGCGGGAAGTACTGGGTCTGCGCGCCGAGCCGGCTGAGCCAGGTCATGCCGGTGACGGCAAGGCCCACTCCCCCGGCCATCAGCTGGATGCTGCTGAACCGCGCGCTGAGCTTGGGAACCACCTGGACCATGGTGAACATCAGCGCGGTCATCGGCAGGAACGCGATCCCGGTCTCCAGCGGCGAGTAGTCGCGTACTCCCTGCAGGTACTGCGTGATGAAGAAGAAGAACGAGAACATCCCGCCGAGGATCAGCAGCCGGGCAAGGTAGGAACCGGCGCGGGAGCGGTCGGCGAACAGCCGCAGCGGGGTGATGGGCTGCTCGGCCCGCAGCTCGGTCATGACGAACGCGCTGAGCAGCGCGGCGCCGGCCACGAAGGACCCGATCGTGCCGCGGTCGCTCCATCCGTCGGAGGCGGCGCGCACGAACGCGTAGACGATCGCCGTCATGCCCAGCGTCGAGGTGACCGCACCGGTGATGTCGAACCGGCCGGGACGCGGCTCGGTCTCCGGCAGGAAGCGCGGCGCCAGGGCGACAAGGGCGATGCCGACGGGGACGTTGATGAAGAACCCCCAGCGCCAGGAGAGCGCGCTGGTGAGAAGCCCCCCGAGCACGAGCCCGACGCTGCTGCCGGCGCCGGAGATGGAGCTGTAGAAGCCGACCGCCCGGGCCCGCTCGCGTCCGCTGGTGAACGTCATCATCAGCAGGGCCAGCGTGGACGGGGCGGCGACGGCGGCCGCCGTTCCCTGTACCGCACGGGCGATGAGCAGCCAGCTCGCGGATTGGGCGAGCCCGCCCATGAGCGAGGCGAGGGTGAAGACGGCGATGCCGGCAACGAAGACCCGCCTGCGGCCGAGGATGTCGCCGGCGCGCGCGCCGAGCAGCAGCAGTCCCCCGAAGGTGAGGGTGTAGGCGTTCTGCACCCAGCTCAGGCCGGTGGACGAGAAGTGGAGGGACTCGTGGATCTTCGGCAGCGCGGTGATGACGACCGACGCGTCGAGAATGATCATCAATTGGCAGGTCAGGATCAGGATGAGCACGACGAGCGGCGAACCGGGCGCGTGTGGCGCCCTCCGGACGTGGCGCGCGGTGGGGGCTTTCGGAGAGAGAATCGAAAGGCGTGAGGACATGGGTAAGGAACCCTTCGCGCAGAGCGTTGGAAAGTACTAAAGTGGAGGCCTCCCTCCGTAACTATACGGAGGGGTGCCTCCGGTAGCAAGTGAAAAGAGGTCCGGGTTCGATGACGAGCGCGGGAACGGTGCCCGAGGTTCTTGCTCGGCGACCGAAGCGAGCGGATGCGCGGCGCAACTATCAGCTGCTCCTGGACGCTGCCCGTGATGCCTTCGCCGAGGGCGGGGTCTCCACGTCATTGGAGGACATCGCCCGTCGCGCCGGGGTCGGCATCGGCACGCTTTACCGCCACTTCCCCACCCGCCAAGACCTGTTCGAGGCCGTGTACGTCAACGAGGTCGAGACGCTGTGCCAGTCCGCTGCGGGGCTGCAGGCGCTGCGTCCCTGGGATGCGCTGGTGACGTGGTTGCGCGGGGTGGTGCGTTACGCGGCGACGAAGCGGGCCATTGCCGAGGAGCTGACCGCGTCCGGAAGCAACTCGTCCGAGCTGTTCAAGACCTGCCGGCAGGAGATCATGAAGGCCGGCGGGCCGTTGCTGAGACGAGCCCAGGATGCAGGCGTCGCCCGTCCTGACGCGAACTTCGACGACGTCCTGCGCATGATCAGCGGAATGACCATGGTCGCGTTCGTGGAGCCGGGGCAGATGGAACGCGTCCTCGACATGGCCTTCGACGGCCTGCGGCGTCAGCCCACAGTGGACTGAACCCTCCCCGGCTCGCGGCGCCAGTGGATGGGCGCCAGATGTGACGCGCAAACGGTGGCGCTGAGCGTTTCGGGCGTCGTGCTGCGCCCGGAGTACCTGGCGCCACCATCTCCCGGTGCTACAGCCCCCGCAGAACCTGGCGCCAGGTAGCGCGGCGCCCGGCGCCACCATCTCAGGGGGTCCTGGCACCCGCAGAACCTGGCGCCAGTTTCCCGTGGCCTCGCGCCCAGCCCGCGCCTGACAAGCGGGAATAGGGTTCCGGCCTCCGACGTTGGGCGCCATATCCGTACGGATGTACGGATGTAGAGTGTTTCGCGGAGGTGTTCGGTGGACTTCTTCGCGGGTGTCTGGCACGGCCTGGACGAGGCGTTCTTCATGTTCTGGGAGACGCTCTGGGCGCTGGTGCTCGGATTCGCGCTGTCCGGTGCGGTGCAGGCGTTCGCGTCGCGACGCGAGATGCGCCGTGCCCTTGGTGACCATCGCCCGGCGACGCTGGCGAAGGCGTCGCTGTTCGGCATCGTCAGCTCGTCGTGCTCGTACGCTTCGTCGGCGCTGGCGAAGAGCCTGTTCTCGCGGGGTGCCGATTTCACGTCGTCGATCGTCTTCATGGTCGCCAGCACGAATCTGGTGGTGGAACTCGGCATCGTGTTGTGGCTGCTGATCGGATGGCAGTTCGCGCTGGCCGAATTCGTCGGCGGCGCCATCATGATTGTTCTTCTTGGCCTGGTGCTGCCGCGCGCGATTCCTGAACGCTGGCTGGTCGATGCTCGCGCCCGCCTCGATCCGGGGGCCGAAAACCTCGATGCAGCAGGCGAATCCGAGCCGCTGCGGCAGCGGCTGCGCTCACGGCGCGGCTGGTCCGACGCGTCCGGCTACACCATCAGCGACCTCGGCATGCTGCGCCGCGAACTGGTGATCGGGTTCGTCATCGCCGGTTTCCTTTCGGCGCTCGTGCCGGGAAGTTTCTGGCAGTCGCTGTTCATCACCGGCCACGGCTTCTGGTCCAGCTTGCAAAACGTCGTCCTGGGTCCGTTCCTGGCCATCATCAGCTTCGTCTGCAGCATCGGAAACGTCCCGCTGGCGGCGGCACTCTGGCACGGCGGCAGCAGCTTCGGCGGGGTGGTCAGCTTCATCTTCGCCGACCTGATCACGCTGCCGCTGCTGCTGATCTACCGCAAGTACTTCGGCGGCGCGATCACCCTGCGGCTGCTGGGGATTCTGTGGACGGTGATGAGCATCGGCGGGCTCGCTGTCGAGTACCTGTTCAGGGCGGTGCACATCCCCGAGCCGGCCCGCCCCGAGGTAGTGGCTCGTACCGGCTTCGAGTGGAACTACACCACCGTGCTGAACCTGATCGCGCTCCTCGCGTTCGCCGTCATCTACCGGCTCTACCGCACCCGCGACGTCGCCGATGCGTCGAGCGCGTACGCGAAGGATCCGAACTGCGGGATGCAGGTCGAGAAGGCGAATGCGGGTGCGACGGCGACGCGTGACGGCGAGCAGTTCTGGTTCTGCTGCGACGGTTGCCGAGATGCGTTTCTGGCCGAGCCGGCTCGGGCTGAGCCAATGACGGAATGGGCGGGTCACCATGACCATCACTGATCACGACCACCCGATCGATCCCAAGCGAGTGGCGCAGGCGCAGACCCGGCTGCCTTCGCAGGAGGACGCGAGCCGGCTGACGAGCCTGCTCAGCCTGATGGCCGATCCCGTGCGCATCCGGCTGATCTACGCGCTCGACGTGGTCGAGGAGCTGTGCGTCGGCGACCTCGCGCTCGCGCTCGGGGTGAGTGAGGACGCGGTCTCGTATGCGCTGCGGCTGCTTCGAACCGCGGGCCTGGTCGTCACACGAAAGGAGGGCCGGGTCGTCTACAACCGGCTGGCCGACGACTTCCCCGCTCCCCTTCGCGACCACTGCTTGCGCCAGCTCGTCGCGCTCACCCGCAGCGCCCCCGACGACTGACGCGGTGAAGGCTCAGTGGGCGCCGATCTCGTGACGGCCGTGGCTGCGGGGTTCGAACTGGAACGTCGAGTGTTCGACGTCGAAGTGCCCGACGAGGCATTCCTGGAGCTGATCGAGCAACTGGGGGGCGTGGCCGTCGGAGAAGCAACTCTCATCGAGCACCACGTGGGCTGACAGCGCGGGCAGGTCGGAGGTGACCGTCCAGACGTGGAGGTCGTGGACGTCGAGGACGTGCTCGGTCGCCATCAGGTGGGCCAGGATGTCGTCGAGGTCGAGGTTGCCCGGAGCGGCCTCCAGCAGGATCCGTCCGGAATCGCGTAGCAGGCCGTAGGCCGCCCGCAGCATGAGCGCCACCACGAGCAGCGACGCGACCGGGTCGGCGCGGGTCCAGCCGGTGGACAGGATGATGATCGCCGCGATGATCGTGCCGATGAAGCCGTAGAGATCGGTCACGACGTGCTTGTAGGCGCCCTCGACGTTGAGGCTCGACCGGTTGGCTTTAGCCAGGGAGCCCGCGGCGGCGACGTTGATGATCACCCCGACGATGGCGACCGCAAGGACCGCGCCACCTGTCACCTCATGGGGATGGATCAGCCGGCGGATGGCCTCGAAAGCGACGAGCGCGGAGACGACGAGCAAGGAGATGCCATTGCCTGCTGCCGAAAGGATTTCGGCGCGTTTCCAGCCCCAGGTCCAGGCGCCGCTCGCGGGCCGGGCGGCCAGCCGGATCGCCCACAGCGAGGCGCCGAGCGCGCCGATGTCGGAGAGCATGTGGCCGGCGTCGGAAAGCAGCGCCAGCGAGCCTGCCAGGAAGGCGACCGTGACCTCGATGACGAGGAAGACCGAGAGCAGTCCGAGCGAGATGAGCAAGTAGCGACGATCGGCGTCTGCGGAGATGCCGTGACTGTGGGGCTCCGCGTGCGCGTGGCTACCGTCGTGCTCGTGCTCCTCGCCGTGCGGGCGGCGAGGCTCCGGGTGTCCGTCGCTCACATGTTCACGGTAGACGAGCCGGCCTCAGCTGATCAGCAGCGTCGCCGATCGTTCAGCCAGTCACCCGAAGGTCGTCGCCCAGCCCGCGGGCAGCTGCCCCTCGCGAACCGCGTCGACGACTGCCTCGTGGGCCGCTCCCCCGGCCTCCAGGATGGCCGTGACCGCGACCTGGGCACCGGTCGAGGGTCGCGGGTAGGACCCGGGCCGCCGGCCGCGTCGCATCTCCGATCGGGCCGTCGCGGAAGGAAGGTCGAGGACGACCTCCACCTTGCCCGACGTCACCGTGGTCACGATTTCACCGCTGGCCCCGGCTCCGGCGGAGAAGACGGCGTCGGTGACGACGACCGCGTGGCCGCCACCGGAGAGGTCCAGCTCGTCGGCCTTGCGCCACTTGCGTCCGGCGGCCTGCCATCCGAGGGGCTCGGCCAGCTTGGCGGCGGTCTCGGCAGGGAGTCCGAAGGCGCGCGGTGCGTCGTAGCGATGGCCGAGGTCGCGCCACCGGGCGAGCAGATCGATCGCCTCCCAGGCATCGAGGATCCAGCCGTCGGCGTCGAGGAGTTCGAGCGTCCCGTCCCCCACCCAGGGAGCGGGCCTCGCGTCGGCCAGGGTCGACCAGTCGCCGAACTCGGGCCATTCGACGGTCTCGGTCTCTCCGTCCGGCGCGTGAGCGAGATGCTCCTCGGTCCAGACCACGGCCCCCACCGGCCGCCGGGAGACGCGCAACTGCACGGCCGAGGTCCGGCGCGCCCAGCATTGGTGGTCACCGGCGACCCACAGCGCCTCAGCGAGCGCCAGATCGGCTCCTGCGTACGAGAGCTGCATCGGCGGTTCAGCGGTGCGCAGCGTGAGACGCGCATTGCGCTTGTCGAGCACCAGGCCGGCGGTGGGATCGGCCGGGTCACCCGAGATGACGGCAATGCGTTCGCCCGCCTCGTAGCCGGCCCGAGCTTCATCGTCGGTGAGCAGCGGAGGCGCCCAACCGGGGAATGGCATCCCGTCGTCCTGGGCATAGGCGAGATCACGCGACGCGAATGCCGCGAACGGCCCGACCGGCTCTGCCACTGGCCGACGGTAACGCCTGTCACCCTGGGGAGCGATGAAGGAGCTACGGATCGGGACCGCGTCGTGGACCGACAAGACCCTGCTCGAATCCGGGTGGTACCCCTCTGACGTCACGACCCCGCAGGACCGGTTGGCCTACTACGCCGAACGATTCGGGGTGGTCGAGGTCGACGCGACGTATTACTCGCTACCCAGCGAACGCAACAGTGCGCTCTGGGCCGACCGCACACCCGAGAAATTCACCTTTGACATCAAGGCGTTTTCACTCCTGACGCAGCATCCGACGAAGACGACCGCGCTGCCGAAGGCCTTGCGGCCGGATAACGCGAAGGCCCGGGTTTACCTGAAGGACCTTCCGGCCAAGACCGTCGACGACATCTGGGAGCGCTTCCTCGGCGCACTGGCACCGCTGCACGACGCCGGCAAGCTCGGAGCGATCCTGCTGCAGTTCCCGCAGTGGTTTCCCGGCGGCAAGACCAACCGGCAATACATCCTCGACTGCGCCGAGCGATGCAAGCCGTACCGGGTGAGCGTGGAGTTTCGCAATCACACCTGGATGGATCCGGATCGCCAGGAGCAGACCCTCGATTTCCTTCGTGGCTACGGCATTTCCTACGTCTGCGTCGACATGCCGCAGGGCTTCACGTCCTCCATCCCGCCCGTGGTGGCGGCGACGGCCGACCTTGCAGTGGTCCGCTTCCACGGCCACAACAACGACGGCTGGAACAGCGGCAACATCTACCAGCGCTTCGGCTACCGATACTCCGAGAAGGAGCTTCGAGGAGTGGGCACCGAAGATCCGCGACCTGTCGCAGCAGGCGCAGGAGACGCACGTGCTCATGAACAACTGCTACCGCGACTACGCGCAGGTGAACGCGGCTCAGTTGGCGGCGCTGATCTGAGGACAAGACGGCCGGCCGGGCGTGGCCAAAACCTGGAAGTTGCCGTTAAGCGCCCGGATAACGACCACATCCTGGATCTAGCCGCCGGTCCGCGCGAGCACTCCGTCGAGGACGGCATCGATGCCGAAGCGGAAACGCTGGTCGACGTCGCCGGCGACGAGCTTCGCGGCATGGGTGGTGATCAGCGGAAAGTCGCGCGGGGAGAGCTGTTCGAAGTTGGAGGTGACCTTCTCGGCCAGCGCGTCGGGGTCGATACGCCGCAGCTCCGCCTCGATGGCGGCGTACGTCACCAGGGCGGCGAGGATGTCGGCGGCCCAGGCGGCATCCTGCGGGTCGAGGCCGCCGGCCAGTAGCAGTCCCAGCATGTTTTCGAGCAGCCGCATCTCCACTTCGGTACCCTGGAGGCTCGACCATGGTGGCGGCGGCGATCCCCGGGTGCTTGACGAGTGCGTCGCGCATGCGCTTCAGGAGCGAGTGCAGTTGCGCGCGCCAGCGCTTCGGATCAGGTTTCTCGAGCTTGATGGACGCGACGATGCGGTCGAACACGGCCTCCAGCAGGCCGTCGCGGCCGGCGACGTAGACGTAGAGCGAACCGGCGCCCGTGTCCAGGGCGGCGGCGACCCGGCGCATCGACAACGCCTCCAGGCCCTCTGAGGTGAGGATCGCGAGGGACGCATCGACGATCGCCTCGAGGCTCAGCGGCGCCTTGGCGGGGCGATCGCGGGTCGAGCGGGGGCGGCTCGGGGAAGTCATCGGAGTGCTCCTCCTGCTCAGTGACGTGCCCGACGGGCAGCTTGACGCCAGCTCCGGCGTCGCCTTACAGTGTACGTAACGAACGCTGTTCGTCACGAACACTGTTCAACAGTCAGCCGTCGAAGCTTCCCGGGAGGGCGCCATGAGCACCGCCACCTCCACCGCCCTCCCCGCCTCGACCGGCACCCAGCCCTACAACAAGCGATGGATCGTTGCTGTCGTGGTGCTGGCGGCCAACACCATGGACCTGCTGGACGCGACGATCGTCAACGTCGCCGGTCCCTCCATCCATCGTGATCTCGGCGGGGGCGCCAGCACCATTCAGTGGCTGAGCGCGGCCTACACGCTGGCCTTCGCCGTCCTGCTCATTGCCGGCGCGCGGCTCGGCGACATCTTCGGCCGGCGGCGCATGTTTCTGCTCGGATCGGTGGGATTCACGCTCTTCTCCGCTGCCTGCGCCGTGTCGCACGGCATCGGCATGCTCATCGCCTTCCGCGGGCTGCAGGGGGCCTTTGGCGCGTTGATGATTCCGCAGGGATTCGGCCTGTTGAAGGAGGTCTTCGACGACGAGGAACTGGGCCGCGCCACGCGCCTGTTCGGTCCCACGACGGGCCTGGCCATGCTCGGAGCGCCCATCCTGGCCGGCGCCCTCATCGACGCCAACATCTGGAACATCGGCTGGCGGCTCGTCTTCCTCATCAACGTGCCGATCGGCGTGATCGCGCTGCCGTTCGCGATCCGCTCACTCCCCAGCGGCATCAGCCATCCCAACCTGAAGCTCGACGTCGGCGGCGTGTGGCTCGTCGGCCTGGCACTGGTGGCGATCATCTATCCGCTCATCCAGGGCCAGACCGATGGCTGGCCGGCCTGGACGTTCGCGATGCTCGCGGCCGGAGCGTTCCTGCTCTACAGCTTCGTGCGCTATGAGCGACGGCGTAGCCACGACGCTTTGATCGAGCCTTCGCTGCTCAGCAATCGCACGTACCTGAGCGGCATTGCCGTCATGCTGTGCCTGTTCGGGGCCTTCGGCGGACTGCTGCTCTGCGTCTCGCTTTACGGCCAGCTCGGCGAGAACTGGTCGCCGATCCATGCCGGCTTGACCCTGACGCCCATGGTGGTCGGGATGATCGCCGGAATGGTGATCTCCGGCATGCTCGTCGCCCGGCTCGGACGCCACCTGCTCCACATCGGCATCGCGCTCATAGCTGCAGGTACGGCGACGCTCGCGCTCATGCTGACCGGCGTGCAGAGCGCCTCGACCTGGGACCTCGTGCCCGGCCTGCTGCTCGTCGGAGCGGGGGTCGGTGCCGTGCTCGGACAGCTCATCCAGTTCATCCTGGCTGCCGTCAACATGAACGAGGTCGGCTCGGCGTCGGGCGTCATGGAGGCGTCGCAGCAGCTGTCCACCTCGCTCGGCGTGGCGGTGCTCGGCACCATCTTCTTCTCGCTGTTCGCCCATCACCTCGCAGCTGACGCCCTGCGCGTCACCGCGTGGGTCTGCCTGGTGCCGCTGGCAGCCGCCTTCGCTTTCGCCTTCCGGCTCCCGAAGCACGCGGAGCAAACCGCAGCAGAATAGGCGGTTTGCCTCCGCTCCCCCGGCCCGACTTAGGAGCAGACTGGACGTATGGACGCGCCTTCGCCGGTTGACGGATTTCCGACCCAACACGTCCGCATCCACGGCGAAGAGGTGGCATACCGCCGGGGCGGTCAGGGGCCCGTTCTCCTGCTGCTGCACGGGATCGCCGGCAGCTCCGGCACCTGGATCGCGGCGATGCGGCTGTTGCAGCGCGAGTACACCGTGATCGCGCCGGATTTCCTCGGCCACGGCAAGTCCGCCAAGCCTCTTGGCGACTACTCCCTCGGCAACCATGCGAGCGGCATCCGCGACTTCCTGCACACGTTGGACATCGATCGCGTCACCGTCATCGGGCAGTCCTTCGGCGGCGGTGTGGCGATGCAGTTCGCCTACCAGTACCCCGAGCTCTGCGAACGGTTGGTGCTCGTGGACGCCGGCGGCCTGGGCCGCGAAGTGAGCCTGCTCCTGCGCCTGATCACCCTGCCCGCCGCCGAGTACGTCATGCCCGTGCTGTTCCCGGAGTTCGTCCGCGACTGGGGCGATCCCGTCGTCAAATTCATCGGCGATCGCGGGATTCGCAGCGCGCGTGCCGTCGAGATGTGGCGCGCCTACCGTTCGCTGACCCATCGCGATAACCGGCAGGCATTCGTGCGCACGATGCGCGCGGTGATCGACCCGGGCGGCCAGTCGGTGAACGCCATCAGCCGGCTCTACCTGGCGGCGCACATGCCGACACTGATCGTCTGGGGTGAGGCCGACCGGATCATCCCCGTCTCCCACGCCTACCAGGCGCACGAAGCGATACCCAACAGCCGCCTGGAGGTCATGCCGGGCGTGGGGCATTTCCCCCACGCCGAAGAACCCATCAGGTTCGCCGAGATCCTGCGTGATTTTTTGAGCACGACCGAGCCGGGGTCGTTCACTGCCCAGGAGCGGCGCGAGCTGCTGCGCGAGCGGAGCTGAGCTCGAGCCGGGCTGCTATTGCGCCGTGAGCAGTTGCTCGAAAAAACCGCCCAGTTGCAGGTCCCGGTCCACCAGATGAACTTCCAGGATCCAATGGCAGATGTTGCCGGCGCTGTCGAGCCGGCGCATCGGACCCTTGGAACCGGGAGCGATGTAGGACGCGATCTTCTCGCCGGCGATCCGGTGATGGGGAAATTTGCCGACGAGATGTCCGGCGATGTCGCCGCCGAACTCCCACCCGTGACGCGAGGCTTCGTCGGTCATGAACCTGTACAACTGCTCGCCGGTGATGTCCGGGCGCGCTGCGAAGTGCTGCTTGCCTGATTCCCACAGCACTTCCAGATCGTCACGCAGCCGGAGTTTGACGGCGTCCTCCCCGACGACAAACGTGCGACCGAAATCGGCCTCCCACCCTGTGAAGACCGGGCCGAAGTCGCAGAAGACGATGTCGTCGTCAGCGATGATCCGCTCTCGCGGGTTCTTGCTGTACTGGACAAGCGTGTTGACTCCGGCGCGCACGATGCGCTTGTGCCAATGGCGGCGAACTCCGAACAGCTCGCCGGCAAGGTCGCGGATCGCGTCGCTCGCCTGCTTCTCGCTGACGCCGGCGGCGATGATTCCCCGTTGCTCGACCTGTTCGAAGAGCAGCTGCGCCTTTGCCTGGGCCTGGACCAGCCGCCGCGCCCGATCGTCCTCGATCTCAGAACCCACGCCCATCCGGTCACGCTAGCAACGGCGGCCTTCCCGACGGGTGGACCGGCTGTCGGCCGTTCGCCGGGCGGCGGGTATGACTGAGTGCACAGGCCGTGACGAGCGGCTGAGTCCGGAGGCGGCCATGCGCTACGACATCATCGACTGCGACACCCACATCACCGAGCCGCGGGATGTGTGGACGTCACGAGTGCCGGCGCGCTACGTCGACCACGTTCCTCACGTCGTGCGTAACGACGCGGGCGTCGATGTCTGGCTGCTCGACGGGGCGCAGATCTACACCGCCGGAATCACGGCGCTGGCCGGCTGGCCGACCCCGTTTCCGAGCGCCCCGCCGACATATGAGGAGATGCACCCGGCCGCCTACGACTCCCACGCCCGCTTGAAACTCATGGACGGCAACCGCATCTGGGCGCAGGTGCTCTACCCGAACGTCGCCGGCTTCGGCAGCCAGAAGTTCCTGCAGATCGGCGATGACGCGCTCAAGCTCATCTGCGTCGAGGTCTACAACGATTTTCTGCGCGACTGGGCCGCGGCCGATCCGCGTCGCCTCATCACGATCATGTCGATGCCCTTCTGGGACGTCGACGCCTGCGTCCGCGAGGTCGAGCGCGGCGCGGCGGCCGGCCACCGCGGGGTGCTCTTCACCGGCGAACCGCAGCGCTTCGGGCTCCCGTACCTCGGCGAGAAGCACTGGGATCCGCTCTGGGCGGCCGCCCAGGATGCGGGCCTGCCCATCCACTTCCACATCGGCAGCGGCGATGTCGGCAACATCTTCAATGCCGAGCGCGTCGCCGCTCACGGGACGGCGGCCACGTATGCGCTCAGTTCGGTGGACCTCTTCCTGAAGAACGGGTTGCAGGTGGCGGATCTGCTCCTGAGCGGGGTGCTCCCCCGCTTCCCGAAGCTGAAGTTCGTCTCGGTGGAAAGCGGCATCGGCTGGATTCCTTTCGTGCTCGAGGCGGTCGACCACAGCTACCGCGAAGGCCGGCCACACCGCACGAGCGAATGGGAGCTCATGCCCTCGGAGTACTTCCGCCGGCAGGTGTACGCGACGCACTGGTTCGAGACGGTCCCGCTGCGCCGGCTGCTCGACGATCTGCCGCTGGACAACCTGCTTTTCGAGACCGACTTCCCGCACCCCACGTGCCTCTACGACGATGTGGCCGGTCGGGTCGAAGAGGCTTTTCGCGGCATCGAGGGTGACCTGCGACGAAAGCTGCTGTGGGGTAACGGGGCCAAGCTCTACGCGATTGCCGACCCGCCGGCCTGAAATCAGCCGCGACGCTGGCTGCGCACGTTGCGCCCGAGCAGCCGACAATTTGACGAAACCCTCTGGCGCAGCAGCGGGTGATCACCCTCGGTCGGGGTGGCAGGACTTGAACCTGCGCCCGCGCGGTCCCAAACCGCGAGCTCTACCTACTGAGCTACACCCCGTTGGATACGGGGTGTCACGGTCGCTGTCCTGGCAGCGTCGAAGCCATGCCCCCACGCTAGGTGCGAGGGCGGCGGGCGTCGATCGAATTACGCTGGATCGCCCGGGAGCGTGAACGAGTACAGCTCGGCGGCGTTGCCCGCGACGATGAGTGCCCGCTCGTCATCAGGCACGCCCTCGAGCACCTCGTCCAGCACCTCGCGCGAACGCGGAAACGTCGACTCCGTATGGGGATAGTCGCTACCCCACATGAGGGTCTCGACACCGATCTCGTCGCGCAGCCGGATACCCAGCGAGTCTTCCTGGAAGCTGGCGAAGCAATTGGTGCGAAAGAACTGCGAGGGCAGCGCATCGGGGTCGCTCAGGCGCTTCCATTCCGGACCGCGGATCGGCTTGTCGGTGTAGGTGTTGTCCAGCTGCTGCAGGAAGAACGGGATCCAGCCGAGCTCGTGCTCGACGGTGCCGATGCGCAGCCCCGGGTGACGCTCGAAGACCCCGGAGAACATGAAGTCTGCGAGCGTGCGCCGGATCGGATAGTCCTTGTTCACGAAGACCGACGGCGGGACGTCTTTGACGTTGAGCACGAATTCTGCGGCCCGCGAGTCGGCCCGATCGGTGCCGACATGCAGGCTCAGCGGCATCTGCAGTTCTTCGGCGGTCGCCCAGAACTCGTCGAACTCGCGGCTGCGATAAGGCAGCCACGCGGGCGGGGCGACGGTGATGAGCGCACCGCCGAGGCCGAGGGAATGGCAGCGGCGCAGCTCGGCGGTGGCCTCGGCGACATCGTCGACGTTGACCATCCCGATGCCCTTGAGCCTGCTGGTGTCGTGGCTGCAGAAGGCGGCGATCCAGTCGTTGTAGACGGCCATCGCAGCCGAGACGACCTCGGTGTTGGGCACGCTGAAAATCACGAGACCCTCGGAGGGATAGATGACCGAACCCCACACGCCGTCCTGCTCGTTGGCCTTGAGGTAGGCAGCCGGGTCGTAGGCCGCCGGCGTCACCTCTTCGAACGTTGCCGACGTGCGCAGCTTGGTCGGGTCCTTCTCGAACCTCATGCCCGTCTGAATCCCGAGGAAGGACATGGTCTTTCGGCCGTCGATGTACCACCAGTCGCCGTCGGCCTCGCGGACCACGTGTGGCAGCCGGCTGTCGTCAGTCCGCGCGCTCCAGAGGTCGGGCGGCTCGACGATGTGCGAGTCGGACGAGATGAGCCACGTGTCTTCTGCGGTGGTCATTGCGCTCCCTGCTGAGGCTGACGGGAATCCCTGCGGTTGCTGAGCAATTGGCCCGGACGCGGAGCCGGGGTGACGGGCGCGTCGTCGCGTCGGATCGGCGTGCCGTTGACGAGTACATGACGTAGTCCGCGGGGTGCGTCGGCGACGAGTCGATCGCCGCCGGCGGGAAAGTCGACGACGCGACGGGTGGGGCCCGGATCGAGTGTGTCCCAGTCGAGGACGACGACGTCGGCGGCGGCCCCTTCGGTGAGGTAGCCCCGGCCGTGGAAGCCGGTGAGATCTGCGAGTTCGCCGGTGAGGCGGCGGATTCCCGCCTCCGGCGTCATCAGCTCGCGGTCGCGTACCCAATGGGCCAGGAAGTCCAAAGGCATGACCGCATCGCAGATCTGCCCGATGTGGGCGCCGGCGTCGGACAGTCCCAGCACGCAGCCCGGCTCCTGCAGCAGGGCGGCGACGGCCTCGGGGTCGTCATTCGCGAAGTTGATGGTGAACCGGCTGGAGAGCTCGTCGGCCAGAGCGATGTCCAGGACGCAATCGAGCGGGTGCTTGCCGCGCTCGCGAGAGATGTCGGAGACCAGCCGGCCGGCCACGCCCTGCTGCCTCGTTTCACTGACGGTGCAGCGATCCCAGCGCATGTCGACGTGTTTTCCGGAATCGAGTTCGGCGGCTGCCTGGCCGCGCCACGACTCGCTTCGGTAACGCTCGAGGCGACCGGCTCGATCGAGTCCGGAGACAGTCCCGAATGCCGGCACCAGATACAGGCTCGACGGGTCGGCCATCGACAGCTGGAAGGTCACGGGCCGGCAGGTGACCTGCGGGTGCACGTCAGCGCCTGCGGCGGTCCCAGCGCGATGGTGTACGAGCTTGCCCGACCAGGGCGCCTTCGACACCGCATCAGGCGGGTACGCGAGAATGGCCGACCACGTCACGGGTGTGCTGATCGTGCGTTGCAGCTCGTAGACCCACTCGTACGTCTCGCCGGGCGCGACGTGGATGAGCCCCGCACCGGCGGCATCAGCCGCTCGCCAGAGCGCGGCCACCTCTTCGAGCGTGGCCACCACCGAGGGCACCGGCCGACCACCGTCGCCGCGGTGAAAAGGCGAGCGGTCGCTGGAGAACCCGAGCGCGCCCGAGGCGATGGAATCGGCAACCACCGCGCACATCTGCGCGATCTCGTCCGGACGCGCCTCGCGCTCATACGCGTCATCACCCATCACCGACAGCCGGACGGCCGTGTGGCCGACGTAGCCGCCGAAGTTGATGGCCGTTCCGACGGCGGCGATCGCGTCGAGGTACTCGCCATAGCTTTCGAAGGACCAGTCGATCCCCGCGTGCAGGGTCGCCGATCTCATGTCCTCGACGTTGACGAGCGTGGCAATCATCGAGTCCCGCCACGCGGGCGGGCAGGGCGCGAGCGAGAAGCCGCAATTGCCCGCGATCACCGAGGTCACACCGAGCTGACTGGACGGGCTGAGCAGCGGATCCCAGAGCACCTGCGGGTCGTAGTGGGTGTGCAGATCGATGAACCCCGGCGTCACCAGGCAGCCATCCGCGTCGACGACGTCCTGTCCGCCGAGGGCGGGAGCGATGGCGGTGATACGCCCGCCGTCGATGCCCACATCGGCCCGGCGCGGTTCGCCTCCGCCGCCGTCGACGACGAACCCGCCGCGGATCGTCAGCTCATGAGCGTGCCCGGACACGAGGACTCTTGTATCGTGCAACTGTTGCGCGAGTCAATCCTGGGGGTACGCGTGAGCGGAAATCCGTTGGTGCTGCGCCGCCACGCTGGCAAACGCCCATGGAGCGAGCAGCAATCCCGCGCAAGCTTCGAGGCGCTCGGCGATCGGGTCGTCAAAGCCACCCGGCGCTGGACCCGCAGCAGCCGCCGCCAGCGGCTGCAGCACGAGCTGTACACGGTCAGCGGCGTCGAACTCTCGCTGAGTCAGATCGATGCGCTGGAGTCGGTGGCTGCCGGCGACCTCCGGATGCACGAGCTGGCGGCCCGGTTGCTCATCGACCCGTCGACGGCGACGCGCACGGTCGCGCCGCTCGTCGAGCTCGGGCTGCTCGAGCGCGTCCCCGACAGCGGCAATCGGCGTTACGTGATCCTGCGGTGCACGGCCGCCGGTCGCCGTACGGCCAAGCGCATCAGCAGGGAACGCATGCAGCTGATGGAGCACGTGCTCGCGCCGATGGCGCCGGAGCGCCGGTTGCTCCTTGCCGATCTGCTCGAGGAGTACCTCGACCTCATCGATGCGTATCGCGCGCCGGAGCCCGGCTCACGCCGACCCGCCTGACCCACCCGACCAGGGGCCGGTGATCAGGCCGCCGGTGAGCACCTCGCGCTCGAGCTCCGAAAGCGACCCTCCCCCGGATTCGCCGAGCTTGACCATGACCGACTGGCCGAGCGCGTGACACGCGTCGTCCCGGTACACGGCATGCCCCAGCGTGTACGACGCGGTGCCGATCCGCCTCACACCCGTCGCGACGGTGACTGAACCCGGGTAGTGCAGCGGGCTGAAGTAGTCGATCTCCTGATGGGCCAGGACGAGACGCAGCTTGGCTCCCCCGAGCCCGGCCTTCAGCACCCCGGTGTCGAAATCGGCGCGACCCTCCTGGAACCAGCGGATGTAGGCGATGTTGTTGACGTGCATCTGAGCGTCGAGATCGCTGAAAAGGATCCGGGTGACGTAGTGGACCGGGAAGTCGGGGACGCTGGGCACAGGACCGCGGGGCATGTAGGGGATTATGGGGAAATGAAGCACACGACGCTGGGAACGCTCGAGGTTTCGCGTATCGGCCTGGGTGCCATGAGCATGTCGGGCGCCTACGGCGCGGCCACCGACGAGGCGGAATCGATCCGCACCATCCACCGTGCTCTGGAGCTGGGCGTCACGCTCATCGACACCGCCGAAGCGTATGGGCCCTTCAACAACGAGGAGCTCGTCGGACGGGCGGTCAAAGGCCGTCGCGACGAGGTGGTCATCGCCACCAAGTTCGGCTTCATCTCCCACAGCGGCCGTGCTCGCGGCACGCTCGACAGCAGCCCAGCGAGCCTGCGCGCGGCGGTCGAGGGGTCACTCACCCGGCTCGACACCGACCACATCGATCTGCTCTACCAGCACCGGGTCGATCCGCAGACCCCGATCGAAGAAACCGTCGGCGCCATGGCCGAGCTGGTGGCCGAAGGCAAGGTGCGACACCTCGGCCTCTCCGAGGCCTGGACCCCGACGATCCGCCGTGCCCATGCCACCCATCCGATCACCGCGCTGCAGTCGGAGTACTCGTTGTGGACGCGCGATCAGGAGGACGAGGTGCTGCCGGTCCTGCGGGAACTCGGCATCGGCTTCGTCGCGTACTCACCCCTCGGGCGAGGCTTCCTCACCGGAGCCGTGCGCTCGCGCGAGGACATCCCGGAGGATGACAACCGCCGGAACAATCCGCGTTTCAACGAGGAGAACTTCGCGGGCAACCTGCGCCTGGCCGACGAGGTCGCTGCGGTGGCGGCCGAAGTCGGTGCGACGCCGGGGCAGGTCGCCCTCGCCTGGCTGCTGGCGCAAGGCGAGCACATCGTCCCGATCCCGGGCACCAAGCGCGTCGCGCGGGTCGAGGAAAACGTCGGTGCTGACGCGGTGGAGCTGAGCAGCGATCAGGTGGCGAGGCTCACCAGCCTGCCGGTCGCCGCCGGTGACCATCACGCCCCGCAGCAGATGCTGATGCTCGAGCGCAGCTGACGCTCGGCGGCGCTTCAGCCGCGCGTTGCCGGTTCAGAGGTGACGGACGAAGCCGCCGTCGACGAGGAACGTCTGGCCCGTCACGAATGACGAGTCGTCCGAGCACAGCGTCAGCGCCATACCCAACAGGTCCGAGGTAGGCGGCGCTGGAGGATTGGTTGAGGATCACCCCTCCCCCGCGGCCGGCCATCGAGGCGCGGCAATGCCGGGCGCACAGCAATGGCCCGATGAGATTGACATCCAGCAGCCGTCGCCAGTCCTCGGCCGGCAACGTCGAGCAGAGGTCCTAGAACCGGCGTATCTCGAGGCCACTTGACACCATTCCACCTATCGCCGATAGTTCTCCTATCGCTGATAGGTAAGGGTGTCGGATGACGGTGATGAGCGTGGATCCGCGGCAGCTGCGCCGCGACGCCAAGCGCGCCGGCATCGTCGCCGAAGCTTGGAGCCTCGCCCGCAGTCAGGGGCTCGCCGCGCTCTCGCTGCGCGACCTTGCCGATCGCGTCGGGCTGCGCCAGCCCTCGCTCTACGTCTACTTCGCCGCGAAGAGCGACCTTTACGACGAGCTTTTCGCCGACGCCTATCGTCAGCTGCTCGAATACGTGGCCGCCCGGCCGTCTTCCGGCGATCCGCGGCGCGCGCTCGCCCGCTTCGCCGCCCACCTCGTCCAGTTCGCCAGCGATGACATCGTGCGCCATCAGCTGCTCTTCCAGCGCACGATCCCCGGCTTCGAACCTTCGGAAGCGTCCTACGCGCTTGCCCTCGAATTCTACGAGCTGGCCGTCCAACGCCTGGCCGCTGCGGGCGTCCATGCGCAGGGCGACGTCGACATCTTCACCGCCCTGGTCTCCGGACTCTCGCACCAGCAAATTGCCAACGATCCCGGTGGAAAGCGGTGGGTTCGCCAAGCGAGCCGGGTCGTTGACATGTTCCTCGCCGACGTCGACCGACGCCGGTCTCGCCCCCGCGCGCAAGGACGTACGAAATGACCGAGCTCACCGCCGTCGACGTGACAACCATCCCCCGCATCAAGCATGCCGAGGCCATGGAGATCACGGTCGAGGAGAACCGCCGGTTCGGCGCCGCCATGCGTGCCCTTGCGGCCGAGGACTGGACCAAGCCCACCGACTGCGAGCGGTGGGACGTCAAGGCGCTCGCCGCCCACATCGTCGGATCTGCGGCCGGCCAGGCCTCGCCCCGGGAATTCTTCCGCCAGGTGCGCACCGGCAAGCCCATCGTCGCGGAGATCGGCGCGCAGTACTGGTGGGACGGCATGAACGAGTTACAGGTGCGCGAGCGCGAGGCATTGACCACCGACCAGCTCATCGCCGAGTGGGAGACCAGTTCGGAGAAGGCTGTGCGGGCCCGTCGCAAGATGCCGCGGCCCATCGCCCGGCTCCCCTTGCTGAACCTGCCCGAGCCGGTCGGACGCCAGCCGCTCGCCTACCTGTTCGACATCGGATTCACCCGCGACGTCTGGATGCACCGCGTCGACCTCACCCAGGCCACCGGTACGGCGTTCGGCGCTGACGCCGCGCACGACGGGCGCATCATCGCCGACATCGTGGCTGAATGGGCGGGCACTCACGGCCAGTCCTTCGACCTCGAACTCACCGGGCCGGCCGGGGGCCACTACGTCGCCGGCAGCGGCGGCGAGCAGCACACCGTCGACGCCGTCGAGTTCTGCCGGATCCTCGCCGAGCGGTCCCACGGCGAGGGCGTTCTCGCCCACCCGCTGCCGCTCTAGGACCATTCAGGCCGAGTGGGTCGGCGGCTCGGCCGTCTCGAACTCCAGTTGCACGCCCTGGTCGGGAATCTCCACAGCAACCTGATCGGGACGGCCGGCCAGCGCGTCCTGCATCCGGTCCTTGATCTTGACGAAACGCCGCCGGTAACGGATCTCGCGCCGGCGTGCTTTCGCCGTCTTCTTGGCGTTGCCGGAGTAGAACTTGCGTGCCCACGGCGAGGCAGGGCGGCCGATCCGGATCGCGGCGACGAGGAGGATCACCGGCAGAAAGAGGCCGAAAAGCCCGGTCCACACCTTGCCCTTCAACAGTGAGATCGCGGCGAGTCCCAAGTTGAACGCGAGAGTCAGCACCACACCGATGACCGCGCCGGCGTGGCTGGTGCTGCCGGCCGTGCTGCTGACGTCTCCCGTGATGTCCGGGGTCACGCCCAGGATGAGCAGCCCCGTCACGCCGGTCGCCACGAAGATGGCGTCGACCGAGAGCCGGCCGGCGTTGGACCAGTAGACGTCGTCCAGGTGCAGGATCAGCGCGAACTCGTCGAGCACCAATGCCGCCCCGAGGCCGAAGATGGCGGCGCAGGCCGACGGGATTCCCACGGGATTGTCGGGTGCGGCGAGGCCGGCCAGGCCTCCGACCACCATGAAGACGATGCCGAAGACCGCATGGTGGATGTGCAAACCGCCCGGGGTCACGTTGCCGGGCCACCACTTCACCTGCCGGCGAATCATGCGCACCGAGAACCTGATGAAAAGGAAAGTCACCAGGAAAGCGATGAAGAAGCAGAACAGCGGTAGGCGCCCGGTCTCGAGCACGCGCCTGGTGAACCAGCCGTTCACGCTCAAGCCCCTTTCCGATCGCTCCGGCCACATCATCTATGGCTGAACGGGACAAAGTTAAGGCATAGACGACCATCGATGGACTGCGTACGGTGGCGGCGTGAAGGAGTTGCCGATCGCCTGCACGCTCGATGCGTCCGACGGGCAGCGCCGCTTGACGCAGTGGCGCGGGCTCGGCGAGCGCGCGATGCTCAGCGCCCACCTGGCCGAGCGCACGCTCACCGTCGCCTACGAGCCCGCGGCGCTCACGGAGTTGACGGCACTCGTGCGAGCCGAGCAGACCTGCTGCGCGTTCCTCGACTGGGCGCTCGAGGAACGCGTCGATCAGCTGGTGCTGACGATCCGGTCGGATGCGAAGGGCGAGCCCGAACTCTCAAGGCTCGCAGGCCTTTTCAGCGCCTCAGGCTGACGCGGCCTTGATGTGTTCTTCGATCTTGAAGACGCGCAGCGCGTTTTCGCGGAGGAACTTCGGCCAGACCTCGTCCTTGAACGCCACGTTGGGCATGTCGGTGAACTGGCGCTCGAGCGACAGGCCAGCCGGGAAGTAGCCGCAGTACATGATCTTGTCGGCGCCGCGCGTGTTGGCGTAATTGATGATCGCCTTCGGGTAGTGCTTGGGGGCGAAGGCGCTCGTCATGTAGTGCAGGCCCGGCCACTTGAGCATCAGCTTGACGGCCAGCTCGGTCCACGGCTCGGCGCCGTGCATGATCACGATGGTGAGATCGGGGAAGTCGTAGCAGACCTCGTCGAAGCGCTCGACCTTCTGCGGCCAGCTGGGCATCCGCGGGCCGACGATGCCGCCGTTGACGCAGATCGGGATGTCGAGCTCCACGCACTTGGCGTAGATCGGATACATCTTCTTGTCGTCGATCGCGACCTGCGGGAACTGCCCGCTCGGGAAGACCATCGCCGAGCAGACGTCGTGCTCGTCCTTCGCCCGCTGGAGCTTGCGCAGCGCCGCGACGCCCTCGTTGGGGTTCAGCGAGCAGTTCAGCACGAAACGATCGGGGAAGCGTTCCTTGGCCTCGATGCCCTTGGGCCCGTAGCCGGTCATGCCCACCTGGATGCCGAACTCGTCCATCTTCGCCAGCGTCCAGGCGACGACATCGGTGCCGGGCTCGACCAGATCCGGGACGTTCTTGAACATGTACTGCGCCGGGAACTCGAAATCCTTCGCGCTCTGCTCGTCCTTCAACAGCGGGCGGAAGAAGTCGTAGGTGGCCTTCTTCTCCTCGACGCTGGTGTGGGGAAAGCCGATCCCCAGGTCAATGATCCCGATGTCGGTGGGCATAGCCATGCGCGGAGCTTAGATCGGCCGTTGTCCCGATAATCTTCCGGGGGTGCCGCTGCAGCTGCTGGTCCTGCGCCACGGACACGCACAGCAAGAACCGCCGCCCGGTGGCGACGATGCCGCCCGCTCGCTGCGCCCGCGCGGTCGCCGGGCTCTCCTAGCCCTGGCGCCAAAGGTGCAGGCACTCGCTCCGGGGCTGGTGCTCAGTTCGCCGTCGACACGTACCCGCGAGACCGTCGAATGCCTGTCCCTTACCGCACCCGTGGACTATCTCGAACCGCTCTACGCGGCCGACGCCGACGAGTTGCTCGATGCGGTACGCGAGCTGTCGGCCCGCGACGATCCGCCCGACACGGTCCTGCTGGTCGGTCACAACCCAGGGGTGCACCAGCTCGTGCTGGAGCTGACCGGGGGCGAGCAGTTGCCCGGCTTCCCGCCGTCGGCGCTCGCAGTGCTGGCGCTGGAGGTCAGCGACTGGTATGCCGCCGACACCGGCGCCGCCCGGCTCATCGCCCTGCACCTTCCCGACGGGCCGGCCGACTGAACGCCATTCGGCGGCCTCGCTTGTCGAGCACGCCGGCGCCCTTCCTGGTGGTGGGCGCGGTCGTGTCGGTTCAGATCGGTGGCGCGCTCGCCAAGCACGTCATCGATGACGTCGGGCCGGCAGCAGCCACGGCACTGCGCCTGATCTTCGCGGCGATCGTGCTGGCGCTGCTCTGGCGCCCCCGGATTCCACGCCAGGGACGCGCCCTGATCGTGCTCTACGGCGTGACGCTGGCGGCGATGAACCTGCTGTTCTACGAGGCTCTGGCCCGCGCGCCGCTCGGCGCTGTCGTCACGGTCGAGTTCCTCGGCCCTCTCGCAGTGGCGGTCGCCGGTTCGCGCCGGCTGCGCGACGTCGGCGTCGTCGCGTTGGCCGCCCTGGGGATCCTGCTGCTGGCCCGCGGCGGAGGCTCGGTGAGCGTCATCGGCCTGATCTTCGCCGCCCTCGCTGGCGCGTGCTGGGCCGGCTACATCCTGGTGTCGGCCGCCGTCGGGCGCGCCCATTCCGGCTCGACGCCGCTGGCATTGGCCATGGCCGTCGCCGCGCTCATCAGCCTGCCGTTCGGAGCCGCCCGCGGATGGCACGCCGACAGCCGCTCGCTCCTGCTCGGTGCGGCCATCGGTCTCCTGTCCAGCGTGCTGCCGTACACCCTGGAGCTGGAGGCGCTACGCCGACTTCCGGCGCGCATGTTCGGCGTGCTCATGAGCATGGAACCGGCGGTGGCGGCCCTCGCCGGCCTGGTGATCCTGAGCGAGACGCTCACCGGCCGGCAATGGGGCGGCGTCGCCTGCGTGATCGTCGCGTGCGTGGCGGTGACGCTCGGCCAGCGCCGCACTCCCGAGGTCCCGCCCGGGTCGGATTTGCCACTGGCTGCCGCCAAGCGGGGACGCGAATCCCGCGAGCTGTCAGGATTGGACGTGAATGAATGAATCGCGAAGGGACGATATGAGCACCGACAGCCAAGGACGCCCGCTTTCCGACGACGGCCAGTGGGCGTGGAACGGCACCGAATGGGTGCCCGCGGCGGGTGGCCCGGCAGCGCCTGAGGCGTCTGGATCTGCCGCAGCAGAAGACGTCGGCGCGACCATGATCGTCCAGTCGCCGTTCCCGGGAGGCATCCCGGCCGCCCCGCCGGAGAGCGGTGTCCCCTCCGCGACCCCCTCCGCCGGTTCGGCGCCGACCCAGTTCGGGCAGGCGCCCGGCTACGGCCAGGCCCCGGCCTACGGCCAGCAGCCCGCGTACGGCCAGCAGCCCGGCTTCGAGCAGCAGGGGTACGGCCAGGCCCCCGGATACGGCCAGGGAGCCCCAGGCGCGCCGGTGGGCTACCCCGTGGGCGCCCCCGGCCAGCCCGAGCCGCCGAAGAAGTCGCGCAAGCCGTTGATCCTCGCCGCCGTGGGCGTCCTGGTCATCGCCGCAGTGGCCGTGGTGTTGATCGTGGTGCTCGGCGGCAGCAGCAAGAAGTCGGTAGCAGGCGCGTACGCCTGCACCGCGGCAGGCCAGACGGGCACTGGCGTCATCACGTTCAACAGCGGCGGAAAGTACACGCTCAACCAGGGCGGCACCGGCGGTGACTTCACCACCAGCGGCAGCAAGGTGAGCTTCACGAGCGGCTCGCTGAAGGCCCTCACGGGAGCGCTCAGCAACGGCAACAAGACGCTGACCCTGACCTTCAACGGAGCCGGGCTCACCTGCAAGAAGCAGTAGCCCGGGCTACATACTCGCGATCAGCTTGTCGACCCGCTCGTCGACGGAGCGGAACGGGTCCTTGCACAGCACGGTCCGCTGCGCCTGGTCGTTGAGCTTGAGGTGCACCCAGTCGACGGTGAAGTCGCGCCGGCGCTCCTGCGCGCGCCGGATGAACTCGCCGCGCAGCCGCGCCCTCGTGGTCTGCGGCGGGATCGATTTGGCGGCGAAGATGTCGAGGTCTCGGCACACCCGGTCGACGGCCCCAGCGCGTTCGAGCTTGTAGTACAGGCCGCGCTCGCGATGGATGTCGTGGTACTTCAGGTCGACCTCGGCCACCCGCGGTGAGGACAGCGGCACCTGATGGCGGGCCCGGAAGCGCTCGATCAGCACGTATTTGGTGATCCAGTCGATCTCGCGGTCGACCAGCCCGAAGTTCTCCGTCTCGACGGCTTCGAGGGTGCGGCCCCACAGGTCGATCACCTGCTTGGCGACCGCGTCACCGCCGCGGCGGTCGACGAAGTCGGCGGCCTTCTTGTGGTACTCGCGCTGGATCTCCAGGGCGGTCGCTTCCCGACCATTGGCCAGCTTGACCTTGCGCTGGCAGGTGATGTCGTGGCTGACCTCGCGGATGGCCCGGATCGGGTTTTCCAGCGTGAGGTCGCGCATCACGACGCCGGCTTCGATCATCCGGAGCACGAGGTCGGTCGAGCCGACCTTCAGCAGCGTCGTCGTCTCGCTCATGTTGCTGTCACCGACGATGACGTGCAGCCGGCGGAAACGCTCGGCGTCGGCGTGGGGCTCGTCGCGGGTGTTGATGATCGGCCGGCTTCTCGTCGTCGCGGAGGAGACCGATTCCCAGATGTGCTCGGCGCGCTGGCTGATGCAGTAGACCGCCCCGCGCGGGGTCTGCAGCACCTTGCCGGCCCCGCAGATCACCTGCCGCGTCACCAGGAACGGGACGAGGACATCAGCGAGCCGGCTGAACTCGCCATGACGGCCGACGAGGTAGTTCTCATGGCAGCCGTAGGAGTTGCCGGCCGAGTCGGTGTTGTTCTTGAAAAGGTGAACATCGCCGGCGATGCCCTCTTCGCGCAGCCGCCGCTCTGCCTCGACGAGCAGGCCCTCCAGGATGCGCTCCCCGGCCTTGTCGTGGGCGACGAGATCGAAGACCGAGTCGCACTCGGGGGTCGCGTACTCGGGGTGGCTGCCGACGTCGAGGTAGAGCCGGGCGCCGTTGCGCAGGAAGACGTTGCTGCTGCGGCCCCAGGAGACGACGCGACGGAAGAGGTAGCGGGCGACCTCGTCAGGCGAGAGGCGGCGCTGCCCGCGGAATACGCACGTGACTCCGTATTCATTCTCCAAACCGAAGATCCTGCGGTCCACGGTCCTCCAATGTGTGCCTGCACCCCTACCCTATGGCCGCGCCAGCCTCGGCGCGCGCGGCGCGGGTATAGCGGTGTGTTCCAGGGCAATGCGCCCTTCGCGAAGCAGCTCGCGGGCGTAGTACACGTCGCCTGGCCGGCCGAGGGCGAATCCCTGTCCGAACTGGCATCCCGCGGCCCGAAGCATCGCGACCTGGTCGAGGTCCTCGATGCCTTCCGCGACCGCCGGGAGGCTCAGGCTCTCGCACATGGCGAGCACGGCGCGGCAGAGCGCGTCGGCACGCGGGTCCTGGCCGAGGCCACCGGTGAAGCTGCGGTCGATCTTGCAGACGGTGAAGGGCACGTTGCGCAGGTACGCGACCGAGGAGTAGCCGATGCCGAAGTCGTCCAGCGCCAGGCGGACCCCGTGCTCGCGCAGCCGTTCCAGCAGGGCCAGCGCATACGGCTCGTCCTCGACGAAGACGCTTTCGGTGACCTCGAGCATGAGCTGCGGCGCGTGGCGGTTGAACGGGAACCCGTCGATCAGGTCGAGCAGGCGGTCATCGCGCAGCTGGCGGACGCTGACGTTCACGCCGATGTTCAGCTGGCGGCCGGCGAACGCGCTGAGGGTGCACCCGTCGGCGTAGGCGCGCGGCACCAGCCAGTCGCCGATCTCGGTCAGCAGGCCGGCTTCTTCGGCCAGCGGGATGAAAGCGGCGGGCAGCAGCAGCCCGCGCTCCGGATGCTGCCAGCGCAGCAAGGCCTCGAATCCGTCGATGACGCCGGTGGTGAGGTCGACGACGGGCTGGTACTCCAGCAGAAGTTCACCGCGTCCGGCGGCGCCGCGCAGCTGCTCCAGCAGCTCGATACGGCCGAGCCGCTCGGTGCGCATGGCCGGTGCGAAGAGCTGGTAGCCGCTCTTGCCCTTGGCCTTCGCCTGATACATCGCGAGGTCGGCGTTGCCGAGCAGGGTGCTGGCGGCTGAGGCGATCGACTCGGGAGTGATGGGCTTGGGACGCGTGGGCTGCTTGCTGGTCTTGCTCGGCGCGTAGTCGACCGCCACGCCGACCGACACCCCGATCGGCAGTGCCCTTCCGGCGAGCAGGATCGGTTCCGCGGCAGCCGCCACGACACGCTCGGCGACGCGAATGGCTTCCTTGGGGTCGTCGAGGTTCTGCAGCAGCAGTGCGAACTCGTCGCCGCCGAGGCGGGCCACCGTGTCCCCCTCCCGGACGCAGTGCGAGAGCCGGTCCGCCATCGTCAGCAGGACGGCATCACCACCCTCGTGGCCGAAGCGGTCGTTGACCGGCTTGAAGTCGTCGAGGTCGCAGAACAGGACCGCGACATGCTTGCCCGGCCGCCGCTGCTCGAGCGCGGTCGCGATCCGCTGGCGGAAGACGGTGCGGTTGGCGAGTCCGGTGAGCGGGTCGCTCGTCGCGAGCGTTGTCATCTCAGTCGCCATGCGCATGCGCACCAGCGATTCCTCGACGATTGTCGCCAGGGCTGCCAGCGCGCGCCGGTCGGCCCGGTCGTAGGGCTGGGCGCTGCGGGGGGCGCAGACGAGCCATCGCCCGTCCTCGGCGCCGATCCGGATCCCGATCTCCTCCTCGGCAGGAGGCGCCGAGCGGATCGCCGCGTGGGAGCTGCGCAGGACCCGGCGCGCATGGCCGGTCAAGGTGTCGAGCAGGGCGCTGGGGCTCTCGGCAAGCTGTGAACTCTTCGCCGCGTCGAGCAAGGCCGACAAGCGCACCTGGTGTTCGCTGGCGCGCCGCACGGCCCGCGCGGCGACGAGCATGGCGACGGTGGGGACGGTCAGCAGCGAGAGCGTCCAGAGCGGCAGTGCCCGCGGGAGCAGGACCGCCAGATAGCCGATCGAGCTGATGCCGAGAAACCACACCATCGACACCGGCAGGTCGCGGTCGAAGAGCAGCAGCCGCCAGCGTTCCCCGCTTTCGAGCGCCAGCGACAGCCCGGTGATCAGCCAGTCGGCGGTGAAGTACATCGCGGCGCCGGCCAGCACGGCGAAGAACTCGCGGGCGCTGGTGTGCCCCAGGCCGCCGATGCGTGACATGGTCGCCAGCGTCAGGCCGCCGACGAGAACGACCAGTCCGGCGTTGAACATCCGGGCCCACAGCCGCTTGCTGGAGACGACCTGGCTCAGGATGCCGGCGATCGACCACAGCACCAGCGCCTGGGCGTGCGGGAGCACCACCCCGAGCGCGACGAGCACGGCCGCGTCGAAGCCGATCTCCACGTCGCCGCCGGGGCGTAGCAGCACCAGCGGGAACACGGAGACGAGCATGACGACCGGGATCGCCAGCAGTCCGAGGCCTAGGGGATGACCGTCCGATTCCCACCGAGGCAAGGTGACAAGCAGCGTCGCGATCCCGAGTGCGACGACGAGCAAATCCAACGCCTGATAGGGCCTAACCCGCCGCAGCGCCACCACACCCCCACTCCCCTGTCAGGACGCAGTCGACAGGAGTGGGTCCGGACTTAAGTCCTAGCCGGTCTCGACATCTCCGGACTTGGCCTCCAGCAGCTCGTCCAGCGCCCGCCCGGTGATGCGCCGGAAGCATCGCCGCGGCCGGTCGCGCTCGAGGACGGCGACCTCCAACGTGGCAGCTGTGAGGCGGCGCTCGCCGTTGTTGGCCGGCTGGCCGGCGCCTGGCGCGGGTAGCACCTGACCTGCAGTTCCAGCCTCGAGAGCCCGCACCGCGACCCCGACGGCATCGTTCAGCGAAGCAGTCGGATTGTGGTGCTGCTGCAGGCTTTCGGCGACGGTGTCGGCCTGCCCGCCCATCGCCACGAACCCTTGCTCGTCAGAGACCGAGCCGTCATACGTCAGCCGGTAGATCTGATCATCTTCGGCCCTCAGGCCCACCTCGGCGACGACGATCTCGACCTCGTACGGTTTCTGGTTCTCGAGGAAGATCGAACCCAGGGTTTGTGCGTACGCATTGGCCAGCGCCCGGCCGGTCACGTCGCGACGGTCGTAGGCGTAGCCGCGCATGTCGGCATGGCGGACGCCGGCGACGCGCAGGCTCTCGAACTCGTTGTAGCGGCCAACCGCAGCAAGCGCGATCCGGTCGTAGATCTCGCTGATCTTGTGCAGCGCCTTCGACGGGTTCTCCGCGACGAACGCGATGCCTCCGTCATAGGTGAGCACGACATTGCTGCGGCCGCGGGCGATGCCTTTGCGGGCGTACTCCGAGCGGTCACGGACCAGCTGCTCGGGACTGGTGTAGAACGGCGTCGTCACGTCAGCCCCCAGGGTTGGTCATACGGTCATCGACGACGCCCTGCACGACGGCGCCCACCTCGGCGTCGGGCAGGCGGCGATAGCCGCTCTCGCTCACCGCAGCGACGACGGGGTAGATCCGTCGGGTGAGGTCGGGGCCGCCGGTGGCGGAATCGTCGTCGGCCGCGTCATAGAGCGCCTCGACGGCGACGCGTACCGACTCGTCCTCGCTCATGCCCTCGCGGTAGAGCTTCTTCATGGCGCCGCGGGCGAACACCGAACCGGAGCCGACCGAGTAGAAGCTGTGCTCCTCGTAGCGGCCGCCGGTCACGTCGTAGGAGAAGATCCGGCCCTCGCTGGTCTCGAAGTCGTAGCCGGCGAACAGCGGCACGACGGCGAGGCCTTGCATGGCGAGCCCGAGGTTGCCCCGGATCATCGTGGCGAGCCGGTTGGCCTTGCCCTCGAGGGAGAGCACCGTGCCCTCGATCTTCTCGTAGTGCTCGAGCTCGACCTGAAAGAGGCGGACCATCTCGACCGCGACGCCGGCCGTCCCGGCAATGCCCACCGCGGAGAATTCGTCGGCCTGGAAGACCTTTTCGATGTCGCGCTGGGCGATGAGGTTGCCCATCGTCGCCCGCCGGTCGCCGGCCATCACGACGCCCCCGGGATAGACGACCGAGACGATCGTCGTGGCGTGAGGGGTCTCCGGGACGGCTGTGGCCGGGAGCCGGCGCGAACTCGGAAGCAGGTCGGGCGCGGCGGCCGCCAGGAAGTCCGTGAACGAGGCGCTGCCCGCGCTCAGGTAGGCGTCCGGCAGCCGTGCGCCGTCACCGATTCGTTCCCGCACGCCATGCTCCCTCTCCGCTTTCGCGGTTCGCTGTCAATGCCTGCACCGAGCTGATTCCACGCATCAGACACCCGGGTTTCGCCAAGTCCACCACACCGCAGCACGCGCTGCGGAAGCCGCCTACTGACCGCCCTTTTGGATGTAGCCGCGGACGAACTCCTCGGCGTTTTCTTCCAACACCTCGTCGATGTCATCGAGCAACGCGTCGACGTCGTCAGCCAGCTTCTCGTGCCGCTCCTGGACGTCGCTCTGTGCCTCGTCGGTGGTCGCGACCTCATCCGCCTCGCCGCGGCGCCGTGACGCGCGCTGCTGGCCTCCGCCATCCGTGCTAGCCATACGCCCTCCTCATAGGACTGCAAAAGGACCCTACGTCCACCGGCACGCGCCCGCTCGCAAGAAACCTTGCAAGCGCGGCCCGCCTTGCCCATGGCCTCGCCCAGGGTCAGTGCCCGCCGGCCAAAGCGTCCAGCAGTTCCACTGCTGTCGAGCATCGGTCCAAGAGGTCGCCGACGTGAGCCTTGGTGCCCCGCAGCGGTTCCATGGTCGGAACCCGCTGCAGCGTCTCGCGTCCGACATCGAAGATCACCGAGTCCCAGCTTGCTGCCGAGACCTCGCTCGCATACTTGGCCAGGCACCGTCCGCGGAAGTACGCGCGGGTGTCTTCCGGCGGCTCGGTCATCGCCCGCTCGACCTCGTCCTCGGAGACCAGCCGGTCGAAGCGTCCCGTCGCGACAAGCCGGTTGTACAAGCCCTTGTCCTGACGCACATCGCTGTACTGAAGATCGACCAGTTGCAGCCGGGGTGAGCTCCAGTCGAGCCCGTCGCGCTCGCGATAGCCCTCCAGGATCGCGAGCTTGGCGACCCAGTCGAGCTCGCGGGACAGGCTCATAGGCTCGGCCTCGAGGCGCACGAGGGTGGACTCCCAGCGCGTCAGCACGTCGCGGGTCTGCTCGTCGGCGTCGCTTCCCCAGCGGTCCTCGACGAACTTGCGGGCCTGCTCCAGGTACTCCATCTGCAGCTGCACGGCGGTCATGGTGCGGCCATCGCGCAGGATGACCTGCTTGGTGAGCGAGGGGTCATGGCTCACCGCGCGCAGCGTCGCGACGGGAGCCTCGAGTGACAGGTCGGCGACCAGCCAACCGGCTTCGATCATCGCGATGACCAGCGAGGTGGTGCCGACCTTCAGGTAGGTCGACAGCTCGCTCATGTTGGCGTCGCCGATGATCACGTGCAGACGGCGGTACTTCTCCGGGTCGGCATGAGGCTCGTCGCGGGTGTTGATGATCGGGCGCTTGAGCGTGGTCTCCAGGCCCACCTCGACCTCGAAGAAGTCGGCCCGCTGGCTGAGCTGGAAGCCGTCGGACTTGCCATCGGCGCCGATGCCGACCCGGCCCGCGCCGCAGACCACCTGACGGCTGACGAAGAACGGCGTCAGATGACGGATGACATCAGCGAAGGAGGTGCTGCGCGACATCAGGTAGTTCTCGTGACACCCGTACGAGACGCCTTTGTTGTCGGTGTTGTTCTTGTAGATGTTGACCGGCGACGTGCCGGGCACCGAGAGCGCGCGCCGGGCGGCTTCGGCGATGATCCGCTCCCCCGCCTTGTCCCACAGCACGACATCGCGTGGAGACGTGACCTCCGGGCTGGAGTACTCGGGGTGGGCGTGATCGACGTAGAACCGGGCGCCATTGGTCAGGATGAGGTTGGCCAGGCCCAGATCGTCCTCGTTGGCGGGGGCCGACGGATCCACCAGCGGAGGCGCCGCGGCCTCGAAGCCACGGGCGTCACGCAGCGGATTTTCTTCCTCGAAATCCCAGCGAGCGCGGGAACCGCCAACCGAGCGCTGCGCGTAACTGTTGACGACGAGAGAGCTCGCCTGCATCGCATTCATCGAGGGGGCGGCGGGCACGGAGATGCCGTACTCCGTCTCCGCACCCATGATGCGCCGCACGCTCATGTGAGAAGCCTAGGCTCCGCCGCGCATATGAGTGCGCGGACGGGCCGGTTCAGCTCCAGGCGTTGCCGCGATGGTGGCGCCCATGATGGTCGTGACGGCGTCCGTGATGGCGGTGATGGCCGGCGACGAACCACCAGATCGCCACGATCGGGATGACGATCCCGTGGGTGACGCCGATCGCGACGGCTGCTGCAAGCGCGAGCAGGACGAGCTTGCGGACATCGACGCTTCCGAGCCGCGCCGCGGCATTCTGGAAGCGTGAACGCGGAGGGGGCGGCGGCGGTGCGGGAGGCGCCAGCATCGGCAGATCGGTGAACAACGTGGCCAGCTCGGCATTCACGCGGGCGGCGTATGCCACCGCCAGACGCTCGTCGAGCTCTTCCCAGCTGAGGCGACCATCAGCGAAATGCTGCTGCAGCTGACGGGCCGCAGCCTGGCGCTCGCTATCCCCGATGCGCACCTCGGTCGGCCCGCTCGGGACCGTCCGAGGGACAGTCTTGGTGAAGCTGCTCTCGTCCACGCTGACTCCTCACAACTCCAGCCACGTCGACTCTTGCGGTGTAAGCAAAATTACAGCACTTACGCTGCCAACACCACGGCTCGGCTAGAGGTATTGCCCGGTGTTGGCGATCGTGTCGATCGACTTGCCGGTCTGGTTGCCCTTGCCACCAGTAACGAGGGTGCGGATGTAAACGATCCGCTCGCCCTTCTTTCCACTGATGCGCGCCCAGTCATCGGGGTTGGTGGTGTTGGGCAGGTCCTCGTTCTCCTTGAACTCGTCCAGGCAGGCCGAGAGCAGGTGGGAGACGCGCAGGCCCTTCTGGCCCGTCTCGAGGAACGCCTTGACCGCCATCTTCTTGCCGCGAGCCACGATGTTTTCGATCATGGCGCCGGAGTTGAAGTCCTTGAAGTAGAGGACCTCCTTGTCACCGTTGGCGTAGGTGACCTCCAGGAAGCGGTTCTCGTCGGTCTCGGTGTACATGCGCTCGACGACCCGCTGGATCATGCCGGCGCACGTGGCCTCACGGTTGCCCGCGTGTTCGGCCAGATCGTCCTCGTGCAGCGGCAGGCCCGGAATGACGTACTTGGAGAAGATGTCGCGCGCGGACTCCGCGTCGGGACGCTCGACCTTGATCTTCACGTCGAGACGCCCGGGACGCAGGATGGCCGGGTCGATCATGTCTTCCCGGTTCGAGGCGCCGATGACGACGACATTCTCCAGCAGCTCGACGCCGTCGATCTCGGCGAGCAGCTGCGGGACGATCGTGTTTTCCACATCGGAGCTCACGCCACTGCCGCGGGTACGGAAGATCGAGTCCATCTCGTCGAAGAAGACGATGACCGGCATGCCCTCGGACGCCTTCTCCCGGGCGCGCTGGAAGACGAGCCGGATCTGGCGCTCGGTCTCGCCGACGTACTTGTTCAGCAGCTCCGGGCCCTTGATGTTGAGGAAGAACGCCCGCCCGTCACCCTTGCCGCTCTGCTCCTTGACCTTCTTGGCCAGTGAATTGGCGACGGCCTTGGCGATGAGCGTCTTCCCGCAACCGGGAGGGCCGTAGAGCAGCACGCCTTTCGGCGGCTTCAGCTGGTGCTCGGCGAAGAGTTCCTTGTGCAGGAACGGGAGCTCGACGGCGTCCTGGATCGACTCGATCTGAGCGGCGAGGCCACCGATCGCGGTGTACGCGACATCGGGCACCTCCTCGAGCACCAGCTCCTCGACCTCGGACTTGGGCACCCGCTCGTAGGCCCAACCGCTGCGCGTGTCGACCAGCAGCGAATCGCCGTTGCGCAAGGGGCCGTCCATGAGTGGTGCGGCGAGGTGCACGACGCGCTCCTCGTCGGCGTGAGCCACCACGAGGGCGCGGTCGCTGCCTTCGAGCACCTCCTTGAGGAGGACAACCTCACCCTGGCGCTCGAAGTCCAGCGCCTGCACGACGTTCATCGCCTCGTTGAGCATGACCTCCTGGCCACGCTGCATCTCGCTGACCTCGACGGCCGGTGAGACCGTCACGCGGAGCTTGCGGCCCTGGGTGAACACGTCGACGGTGCCGTCATCGTGGCGCGTCAGGAAGACGCCGTAGCCGCTCGGCGGCTGGCCGAGCCGGTCGATCTCCTCCTTGAGCGCGACGACCTGATCACGCGCTTCGCGCAGGGTGGCGACCAGCTTCTCGTTCTGCCCCACCAGCCCGCGCATCCGGGCCTGGCTCTCGGCGAGGCGCTCCTCGATCATGCGGGCGACGCGCGGCGATTCGGTGAGGCGGCTGCGAAGGCCGGCGATCTCTTCCTCGAGGAAGGCGATCTGGGTGTGCAGCTGTTCGACTTCTTTTGCCGACGCAGCCTGCTTGGACTGCGGATCGGACGGGCCTTTTTCGCCGCGCCCGCCCGCGGGTGGACGAGGACCAGCCACAGCCGTCACCTCCCCGGTCGGGTCGAAAGCCCACACTAACCGTCTGTAGGCGTGAGGGGCGACACCATTCGTGCCCGCGTCACCGCTAATGCGGCCGCTGTTGTCAGCCTGCGACGGGCGCGGCGGCCGTCTCGGTTGCTAGCGTCGAGGTATGCGGGTCTACGTCGATCAGGACAAGTGCACCGGCGACGGACTCTGCGTGCAGTACGCCACCGAGGTCTTCGAGTTCGACATCGACGGTCTGGCCTACGTGAAGGGCCCTGACGGTGAGCTGCGTACGGCGGTCGGCGCCGAGGTCGACGTCCCGAAGTCGTTGCAGCTGGAAGTCATCGACGCCGCTGAGCAGTGTCCCGGCGAGTGCATCTACGTGACGGCCGACGATGGTTCGATCGTCGGCGGGCCGACCAGCTGATCCACCGGTTGGCCGACTGACGGATCCGCTGTAGGCGCAATCGTTTCGGCGGGTCGCGCCCCCTTGGCGGGTCGGGTGCGGCGCACGGGTGGCCTGACTCCGGGCGCCATCCGGCGCGCGGTCATGAGAAAGCCGGTGTGGCCGACCATGCGGTGGTCAGGGCGTACGGCGAGCCCGTCGACGTGCCAGCCGCGCATCATGCTCTCCCAGCTGGAGGGTTCGGCGTAGCAGGCGCTCTCGCGTACGGCCTCGACCAGCCGTGAGAGCTGGGTCGTGGTGGCGACATAGCCGCAGAGCACGCCGCCGGGGATGAGCGCCTGCGTCACCAGGGGCAGCACCTCCCATGGCGAGAGCATGTCGAGCACGACGCGATCGACCTCGGGGAGCTCGGGCTCGCCCTCGGCCCGGGTGCCGACGTCACCGATCCGGCACTCCCACGCCGGGTGCGGGGCGCCGAAGAACATCTCCACGTTGCGGGCGGCGATCTCCGCGAAGTCGGGACGTCGCTCGTAGGAGATGACCTTGCCCGCCTCCCCGACCGCTCGTAACAGCGAGCACGAGAGTGCCCCGCTGCCGGCGCCGGCCTCCAGCACCCGGGCACCGGGGAAGACATCGGCGAACGCGACGATCTGCGCGGCGTCCTTCGGGTAGACGACCGTGGCTCCGCGCGGCATGGAAAGCACGAAGTCCGACAGCAGCGGCCGGAAGGCGACGTAAGGGGTGCCTCCGGTGCTGACGACGACGATGCCTTCCGGGCTGCCGATGAGGGTGTCGTGGTCGATCGCTCCCTTGTGGGTGTGGAACTGCTTGCCCGCAGTGAGCAGCACCGTGTGGCGCCGGCCCTTGTCGTCGGTGAGTTGGACCCGATCGCCGATCTTCAGAAGTCCCGTGCCGCCACCGCTCACTGGCGCGGGACGAATCGGTGAGCCGCGGCCGGATCGATGCGCGCGACGACGTCGACCATGACGAGCACGCCGGTCGGCTGGCCGTCGGCGCCGTAGACGACGTACTCCGACGCGGGGGTCTGGGCAAGACGCTCCATGAGTTCCCGTCCGCCGAGGTAGGCCGGGATCTTCATGCCGTCCTCGATCGGCCGCGAGACCTGGTTGATGGTCGTCCAGGGACGGCGATCCTCGGGTACGGCATCGACGGCCGCTCCGTTCATGACCGCCCAGGGACGGCCGCTGCTGTCGGCCACGATGATCGCGGTGACGCCCATGGCCTGGGCTCGGCGCAGCGCCTCCGACAGCGGGAGGTTGGCATCGACGGTGACCGCCCGCCGGGCAACCGCCGCTGCGGTGACGCTCGGCAGCTTCTCGATCACCCGGCTGCGCCGGATCGCCTGGGTGGCGCCGAAGCTCAAAAAGAACGCGATGAACAGGAAGTAGATCGTGGCCCCGGTCTGATGGAACGAGTAACCGTAGAGCACCAGTGCCGCAGCGACCACGTACCCGGAGTATCCGGCCGCCCGGATCGCCACGTTGCGGTCGCTGGTCAGCTTCCAGACGCCTGCGGCGAAGGCGGAACCGCCATCGAGCGGGGCTCCTGGCAAGAGGTTCAGCGCGGCCAGTCCGAGGTTTGTGAAGGCGATCGAGAAGACGAAGTAGCCCGCCGTGGTGTTGGGATCGACCGACGGATAGGCCAGCCAGGCGCCGCCGCCGATGACGAGGTTCACCATCGGGCCGGCGACCGATACCAGGAAGCTGCGACCCGGAGTCTGCGGCTCCGGGCTGAACTGGGTGAGCCCCATGAAGCCGTTCACCGAAATGGCCTCGACCTCGAACTTGAAGCTCTGCGCCACCAGGGCATGGCCGAGCTCGTGCAGCACGATGCACACCATCAGGATCACGGCCATGGCGAGGCCCAGCGTGTAGCTGTGCGTGTTGGCGACGCCGGTGACACGCTCCTGGGCCAACGTCGAGAAGTTCGCCGCGAAGAAAATGATGAACAGCAGAGTGAGCGGTGAGAAGTAGATCGGCACCCGATGCACGGTCAGCAGGCGCACGCCACGGCCGGGCACGCTGCGCGGCGGAGGGGGCTGCTGATCGGTCACATGCTTGATGGTGTCAGACGCGGGCCGGGCGGGGGTGCGACCGTACGGTGATTGTGTGAGCAGCATCTCCGCCGACCCCGGCCAAGCCGCGCCCCTAGCGGTGAAGGCGACCGATCTTTCCAAGGATTACGGCAGCGGTGAGACCCGCGTATCGGCCCTTCGGCAGGTCAACATCGGTTTTCCGGCGGGGATGTTCTCGGCGATCATGGGACCGTCGGGTTCGGGCAAGTCGACCCTGATGCACTGCCTGGCGGGTCTGGATTCGGTGACCTCGGGCGAAGTGTGGCTCGGCGGCGGCAAGGCGGGTGAGCAGCCGGTGCTGCTGTCGTCGCTGTCGGACAAGAAGCTGACCCAGGTGCGACGCGATCGCGTCGGCTTCATCTTCCAGCAGTTCAACCTGCTTCCGACGCTGACCGCGGCGGAGAACATCCGGCTCCCGCTGGACATCGCCGGGCGCAAGGTCGACAAGGCCTGGTTCGACCGCGTGGTGAAGACGCTCGGGCTCGAGGACCGGCTCAAGCACCGGCCGACCGAGATGTCCGGCGGCCAGATCCAGCGGGTGGCGTGTGCGCGGGCCATCGTCTCCCGCCCTGCGGTGATCTTCGCCGACGAGCCGACGGGCAACCTGGACTCCTACTCCAGTGCCGAGGTGCTGGGCTTCCTGCGCCAATCGGTGCAGGAGCTGGGGCAGACCGTGATCATGGTTACCCACGACCCCACCGCGGCCTCGTTCTCCGATCAGGTCGTCTTCCTCAGTGATGGACGCCTCGTGGACGGCATGAGCGAGCCGACGGCCGAGCGCGTGCTGGACCGGATGAAATCACTCGACACCTCAGGATCCGCCGGGGCTCCGCAGGGCCGCCACTAATGCTCAGGGTCACCTTCCGGGGGCTGTGGTCGCGCAAGATCCGGCTGCTGCTGTCGGCTATCGCCGTGGTGCTCGGGGTAGCCATGGTCTCCGGCACGTATGTCCTCACCGACACGATCGGCAACGCCTTCGAGAATCTGTTCGCCTCCATCAACCGCAACACCGCTGTGGCCGTGCGCGGGACGACCGGTGCCGGCTTCAGCAACACCAGCACGAGCACTGATCGGTCGACGCTGCCGGACACGCTGCTGGCGAAGGTGCAAGCCGTGCCGGGGGTACGCGAGGCCGATCCCAACGTTTCTGGCAACGCGCAGATCATCGACCCTCGTACGAACAAGCCGGTCTCCAACGCGGGTGCCCCGGGCCTCGGCGTCAACTATTCGGGCACCCCGCTGGCGACGCTGACGCTACGCCAGGGCACTGCCCCGCACGGTCCTCAGATCGCCGTCGACCGGGGCACCTTCAACAAGATCCACCTGAAGATCGGCGAGCAGGTGCTGGTCCAGGCGGGGACGCTGCCTGCCAGCGCCTATCAGGTGGTCGGCGTCGTCACGGTCGGCGACATCGACAGCCTCGGTGGGGCGACGCTCGCCGCGTTCGATCTCCCGACGGCGCAGCGGGTGCTGTTGCAACCCGGACGGCTCAGCCAGATCACCGTCGCGGCGGACAAGGGCGTCTCCCAGACAGTGCTGGCGGGACGTATCAAAGCGGCGGTCGGCAAGGCGGCGGATGTCGTCACGGGTGATCAGCTGACGCAGGAGACCTCGAACGGCATCAAGAACGGGCTGGGTTTCTTCAACCTGATCCTGCAGGTGTTCGGCGGCATCGCGCTGGTGGTCGGACTGTTCATCATTGCCAACACGTTCGCCATGCTCGTCGGGCAGCGAGCCCGGGAGCTGGCGCTCTTGCGGGCGGTCGGCGCGAGCCGCGGTCAGGTCGTGCGGTCGGTGCTCGCCGAGGGACTCGCGGTCGGGATCGTCGGTTCGGTGGTCGGGCTCGCGCTCGGTATCGCCATCGCCATCGGGATGAAGGCACTTTTCAGCTCACTCGGGATCGACATCCCGGCGGCCGGCGTCGTCATCGCCGCCCGGACCGTGATCGTGGCGCTGCTGCTCGGTGTCGTCGTGACGACGCTGGCGGCGCTCTTCCCGGCGCTTCGCGCGAGCCGTGTCCCGCCCGTCGCGGCGATGTCGGAGACATACACCATCCCTTCGAAGGGGCTCCGGCAGCGCGGGGCGATCGGGCTCGCGTTTGCCATCGCCGGTATCGCGACGCTGCTGAGCGGGGTGGCCGGTCACGGTTCACAGGCCGCCCAGAAGGTCGGGATCGGCGCCGTGCTGGTGCTGATCGCGGTCGTGGTGCTGGCTCCGCTGGCTGCGGGACCCGTCGTGGCCGCCGTCGGTGCGCCGATCCGCGGTCTCTTCGGCGCCATTGGGGTGCTGTCGAGCGAGAACGCCCGGCGCAACCCGCGGCGTACTGCTGCGACCGCGTCAGCCCTCATGATCGGGCTGGCGCTGATCACCGCCGTCAGCGTGCTCGCCGCCTCGGTCAAGACGTCGGTGGGCACCCTCGTGAGCAAGGGCACCGGTGCGACGTTCATCCTGCTCGGCTCCGGTAGCCAGCCGCTGCCAAGCAGCCTGACCGCTGACCTGTCGGGTCAGCCCGGGGTGGCGTCCGCCGCAGGAATCGCGATCGTGCCGCTGCGCATCGCCGGCAGCAAAGCCGCCGCGACGGCCACGAACCCGGCGGCGCTGAAGGACAACATCCTGCTGACGCGCGAATCCGGTGACCTGAACGGGCTGACCGCGTCGACCATCCTGATCAGCAAGAAGGTGTCCGACGACAAGCACTGGAAGGTGGGCACCGTCCTTCCGGTCGGCTTCTCCGAGGGTGGTCAGACCAAGCTCACGGTGGCCGGGATCTACAAAGAGAACCAACTCGCCGGCGGCTACCTGATCGACCGCGCGACCGCCGTTCGCTACGTGACCAACCTGACCGACATCGTCAGCCTCGTGCGCGCCGCGCCCGGCGCCAACCCCGACACGTTGCGCAAGACGATCGAGAACGTGCTCACCAAGTACCCGGGCATCAAGGTGCAGAGCCGCGGCGAGTACATCCAGAGCGCGCAGAACAAGATCGGGCAGCTCGTCAATCTGATCTACGTGCTGCTGGCGTTGTCTGTCCTGATCGCTTTCTTCGGCATCGTGAACACGCTCGCCCTGTCGGTGACCGAACGGACGCGCGAGATCGGTCTGCTGCGTGCTGTCGGCATGAGCCGGGGTCAGCTTCGTCGCATGATTCGCCTCGAATCATTGATGATTGCCCTCTTCGGAGCGATTCTCGGGGTAGGAGTGGGCTCGCTTTTCGGCTGGGCGATCCTGCCCCCGTTGGCCGACCAAGGGCTCAACGACTTCAGCTATCCGGTGACATCGATCATCGTTTTCTTCGTCGTTGCCGGCCTCCTCGGGGTGATCGCCGCCGTGTTCCCGGCGCGTCGTGCTGCCAAGCTCGATGTTCTACGCGCCATCTCCACGACCTGAGGCGATGACCCAGAAGCTGTGGATCGAGCGGCTCGATCTACTGATTTCGTCCGGCGCGCCGCGAGGTCCCCGGCTCGGGTGACCGTGGCGCATGGCCCTCGCCCCTGTGCCCCAACCGCTCCCCCAGCCGCCGACCCGGCTTCGCCTGAGTTCGCCCGAGCAGGTGCTGGCCGCGGTCCCCTATCTGCTCGGCTTCACGCCGTCGCGCTCGCTCGTCGTCCTCAGCCTGCGCGGCAAGCAGGTCGGCCTGACGATGCGGCTCGACCTCGACACGCCATCGGCAGAGCTGCGCAAGGTGGTGGTCAACCGGCTGCGCGCTGACCGGGCGAGCACCGCCATCCTCATCGTGTTCGATCCCGACGATCCACCGGATGCCCAAGGCACTCGCCGGACCCGGCCGGGTGAGCGTTTCGCCCGGCCGCTGATCCGCCTGCTATCGCGGGAAGGACTGGACGTGAAGGACGCCATGGGCGTCCGCAACGGTCGGTTCTGGTCCTACTTGTGCGAGGAGCCGAGCTGCTGCCCGCCGGGCGGCCGGATCCTGCCCGTCGCCGGCGCACCCGATCACACCCTGGTGGCCTCGACGTTCGTGGCGATGGGCACTGCCCCACTGGCGAGCCGGGAGGAGCTCAGCGCGTCGGTCGAGCCGGCCTCACCCGAGCGCCGTGCGGAGCTTGCTCCCGCGTTCGAGCGGGCACTCGGCGCCCCCGCCGCGTATCCGTTGCAGCGCTGGTGGGAAGCGGTGCTGCGCTACACCGAGGCGCCGCCGCGGCGCGCTCTGCCCGATGCGGAGATCGCCCACCTGATCGTCAGCCTGGGTGACGCCGGCATTCGTGATGAGGTCGTCAGCTGGACCGCAGGCGATGAGATCACCGGGGTCCTCGCGGTGTTGCGGGAGCTCGCCCCCTGCGCGCCGCCACCCTTCGATGCACAGGTGCTCGCAAGTCTGGCGTGGGCAGCGCTCAGCACGGGGGAAGGCGCGCTGGCCGCGGTCTGCCTCGAGCGTGCCCACGCGGTCGATCCGGCGCATGGTCTGGCCAACCTGCTCGGCGCCGCCCTCGAGAGCGGCGTGACCCCGCAGCAGCTGCGCGGGATCGCCACGGAGCTCTCGGCCGGGGTCAGGCTGCCGGAGGCCCCGAGTGACGTTCCGAGCCCGGATGCACGCTGAGCTCGCTGAGCAGCTTCAGGTCGACGTCAAGCAGGCTGGAGCGTTGTACCGCGCGGGCGGGGAGCTGCTCGCCCGCGCTGGAGTCCGGGTCTTGCTTGTCTGCCGGAAAGGTCGGTACGTAGACGCACGCGCAGCCGGCGGCGATCGCGCTGTCCAGCCCAGCCCGGGCATCCTCCAGCACGACGCATCGGGCTGGCACCACCCCGAGCTCCTTCGCGGCTTTCAGATACGGCTCAGGGTCGGGTTTGCCGTGCGTCACCTCATCGCCCGCAACGCTCACCGCAAACCGGTCGGCGCCGACCCCGACCAGCGCCGCGTCAACGAGCTGGCGATAGGACGACGACACCAGCGCGAGCGGGACGTCGGCCGCCCTCAGCGCATCGAGCAGCTGCTCGGCGCCCGGCTGCAGCGGCACGCCCTCGGCAAAGAGGGCGGCCGTGTGGGCCATCAGCTCTTGTCCAGTGGTGTGCGGATCCGCTGCCCGCGCCTGAGGCGTGTCCAGCCCGTCCAGCAGCACGGCGATCGCCAGATCGAGCCGCTTGCCGATCATGCGCTCCTTCAGCTCCGGGGTGAAGGTGCCGCCGAGCGATTCGGCCACCTTGTGCTCGGCGATGGTCCAGAGCGGCTCGGAATCGACCAGCAGGCCGTCGAGGTCGAAGAGCACGGCCGCAGGCGGCGCCGTCTCGTGACGGCGCTGCCCCCGCCGCCGCAAGAGATCGAACAGACCGGCCGGGCCGGGCTGCGCCGGTCCTTCCCCGCCGGTCCAGGGCTTCGTGCTCACTGCTCAGCGAGCGTTGAAATAGGTCGCTGCCGGGTGGTGCAGGATGATCGCGTCGGTCGACTGCTCCGGGTGAAGCTGCGACTCCTCCGAAAGCTCCACACCGATCCGGTCAGGCTTGAGCAGCTGCACGATCTTCGCCCGGTCCTCGAGGTTGGGGCAGGCGCCATAGCCGAGCGAGAAGCGCGCGCCGCGATACTCGACCTTCAGCAGCCCGGCGAGATCGGCCGGGTCGTCGGCGATGATGCCGAGCTCCTGGCGTACCCGGTAGTGCCAGTACTCCGCAAGCGCCTCGGCGAGCTGGACCGAGAGGCCGTGCAGCTCGAGGTAGTCGCGGTAGGAGTTGCTCTCGAAGAGCTCGGCTGTGGCACCGCTGATCTTGGGGCCCATGGTGACGACCTGGAAGCCGACGACATCGGTCTCCCCGGATTCCTCGGGCCGGAAGAAGTCGGCGAGGCAGAGCCGGCGATCGCGCCGCTGGCGCGGGAAGGTGAAGCGGGTGAGCTCGTTTCCGTTCTCACCGAGCACGATGAGGTCGTCGTCCTTGCTGACGGCGCGGAAATAGCCGTAGACGACACCAGCCTCCAGCAGCTGCTCGGCCTGCAGCCGTTCGAGCCAGGCGCGCAGACGCGGCCGGCCCTCGGTCTCCACCAGCTCTTCATACGACGGGCCATCACTTCCCCGGGCGGCCCGAAGGCCCCATTGCCCGAGGAAGGTCGCGCGCTCGTCGAGGTAGGACGCGTAGTCGGCGAGCTGGATGCCGCGCACGACCCGGTCGCCCCAGAAGGGCGGGGTCGGAATCGGGACGTCGGTCGCGACATCGGAGCGCCCGCCCTCGACCGGCTCCAGCTCGACCTTCTTGGTACGCGGCCGGGTTCGGGCCTTGGGCAGCAGCGCTTCGGCCGGCTCGCGTCCGGTCTTCACCGCCATGACGGTGTCCATCAGCCGAAGCCCCTCGAACGCGTCGCGGGCGTAGCGCACGGTGCCGTCGTAGACCTCGCTGAGATCTTCCTCGACGTAGGCGCGAGTGAGCGCCGCTCCGCCGAGCAGGACCGGGAAGCGCTCGGCAACCCCGCGGACGTTCATCTCCTCGAGGTTTTCCTTCATGATCACGGTGCTCTTGACCAGCAGCCCGCTCATCCCGACGGCGTGGGCCTTGTGCTCGAGCGCCGCCTCGATGATGGTCGCGACCGGCTGCTTGATGCCGAGGTTGATGACCGAATAGCCGTTGTTCGACAGGATGATGTCGACCAGGTTCTTGCCGATGTCGTGGACATCGCCCTTGACGGTCGCGAGCACGATCGTGCCCTTGCCCTCACCGTCGTCGGACTTTTCCATGTGCGGCTCGAGGTAGGCGACCGCGGTCTTCATCACCTCGGCCGACTGCAGGACGAACGGAAGCTGCATCTGCCCGGAGCCGAAGAGCTCGCCGACCGTTTTCATCCCGGAGAGCAAGGTGTCGTTGACGATCTCCAGCGCCGGGCGGGTGGCCAGGGCCTCGTCGAGGTCGGCTTCGAGGCCCGTGCGCTCGCCGTCGACGATCCGCCGCTCGAGCCGCTCCGAGAGCGGCAGCGCGGCCAGCTCCTGGGCCCGGGTCTCCTTCGTGTCGCCGTTGCTCGTGATACCGGAGAACAGATCGAGGAAATGGGTCAGCGGGTCGTAGTCGGGACGCCGCCGGTCGTAGATCAGATCGAGCGCACACTCGCGCTGGTCGTCCGGAATCCGCGAGATCGGCAGGATCTTCGACGCGTGAACGATCGCCGAGTCCAGTCCGGCACGGGCGCACTCGGCAAGGAAGACGCTGTTGAGCACCACCCGCGAGACCGGCGAGAGGCCGAACGAGATGTTCGACAATCCCAGGATGGTCTGCACGCCCGGGCGGCGGCGCTTGAGCTCACGGATCGCCTCGATGGTCGCCGCGCCGTCGCCGCGGGACTCCTCCTGCCCGGTGCCGAGCGTGAAAGTCAGGCAGTCGACGAGGATGTCGCCCTCGGGGATTCCCCACTCGCTGCCGAGGGTGTCGATGAGGCGCTCGGCGACGGCGACCTTGTGCTCCGCCGTCCGCGCCTGGCCGGTCTCGTCGATGCAGAGCGCGACGACGGCAGCGCCGTGCTCGGTGATGATCGGGAGGACCCTGGCCCAGCGCGAGTCGGGACCGTCGCCGTCCTCGAAGTTGACGCTGTTGACGATGCATCGCCCGCCGAGATTCTCCAGGCCGGCTTCGATGACGGCCGGCTCGGTCGAGTCGAGCATCACGGGAAGGGTGCTCGCGGTGGCGTAGCGCGAGGAGACCTCGTGCATGTCGATGGCGCCGTCACGGCCGACGTAGTCCACGCAGAGGTCCAGGACGTGGGCGCCGTCGCGGGTCGCGTCACGGGCCATCTCGACGACGTCGTGCCAGCGCGCCTCGAGCATTGCCTCACGAAAAGCCTTGCTGCCATTGGTGTTGGTGCGCTCGCCGACCATCAACACCGACGAGTCCTGGCGGAACGGGACGGCCGCGTAGAGCGAGGAGCACGACGGCTCGGTGTGACTCTTGCGCGGAGCCAGCTCGCGTCCGCCCACCCGCTCGACGACCTGACGAAGGTGCTCGGGTGTGGTGCCGCAGCATCCGCCGACCAGGCTGATGCGGTAGTCGCGGGTGAAGGTGTCGTGGGCGTCGGCCAACTGTTCGGGTGTGAGCGGGTAGCTCGCGCCGTTCGCGCCGAGGACGGGAAGGCCGGCGTTGGGCATGCACGTGAGCCCGACCCGGGCGTGGCGCGAGAGGTGGCGAAGATGTTCGCTCATCTCCGCCGGGCCGGTGGCGCAATTCAGCCCGATCGCGTCGATGCCGAGCGGCTCGAGGGCGGTGAGCGCGGCGCCGATCTCGGTGCCGAGCAGCATCGTGCCGGTGGTCTCGATGGTCACCTGGGCGAAGAGCGGGAGCTTGCGGCCGGCCGCCTTGAACGCCCGGCGGGCACCGATGAGAGCAGCCTTCGCCTGCAGCAGGTCCTGCGCCGTCTCGATCAGGACGCAGTCAGCGCCACCGGCAATGAGCCCGGCGACCTCGGCCTGGTAGGCATCACGCAGGGATGCGAACGGGGCGTGGCCGAGGGTCGGCAGCTTGGTGCCGGGGCCGACGCTGCCGATGACCCAGCGCGGACGATCCGGCGTCGCCCAGCCGTTCGCGACCTCACGGGCGATGCGCGCACCCGCCTCGGAGAGTTCGAAGATGCGGTCTTCGATGCCGTACTCGGCGAGGTTGGCGAGGTTGGCGCCGAACGTGTTGGTCTCGACCAGATCGCAGCCGACGGCGAAATACGCGTCGTGCACGCCGGCGACGACGTCGGGGCGCGTCGCATTGAGGACCTCGTTGCAGCCCTCGTGACCCTGGAAGTCATCGAGCGTGAGATCGGCCGCCTGGAGCATCGTGCCCATCGCACCATCGGCGACGAGAACGCGCTGCGACAGGGCGGTGAGGAGCTCCATGTCTTCCAGAGTATCGGGGCCGTCCAGCTGACCTGCGGATTTAAATCACACCGGCCGCGGCCTGCGTTACCTGATCAACGGTTGGGGAGTTAGGCGTCAACGACGGGGCTACGCAGGCTGACGAACCCTGCGAATCCCACGAACGAGGACAGGGGCACTGGAACATGGCAGGCGGCTACACCACCATCCTGGTCGGTACCGATGGTTCTCCCAGCTCCTACGTCGCCGTGGAGAGGGCCGCCCAGGTCGCGGCCGGATCCGGGGCACGCCTCGTTGTCGTCTGCGCGTTCCATCCCATGAACAAGCGCGAGGAAGTGAGGGCGGCTGAGCAGCTGGGCCACGATTCGTACAAGGTGCACGGCTCCAACCCGGCTGACACCGTCCTGAATGAAGCCCACGAGCGGGCGCGCGCTGCGGGCGCCGACGAGGTCGAGGTCATGCCGGTCGACGGCGATCCAGTCGATGTGCTGTTGAAGACCGCCGCTGATGTCGAGGCCAACCTGATCGTGGTCGGCAATCGCGGCCTGAACAGCCTCGCCGGCCGCCTGCTCGGTTCTGTACCGGCAAACATCAGCCACCGGGCTACCTGCGACGTGCTGATCGCCTACACCGTCCATCGCTGACACCGCGTCGGCGGTCCCGGCCGGGCCGCCGCCGTCATCGCGCTCGCCCGCTTCCCCCAGCCCCGGGCGCGAACGACGTAACGTTTGGGCTGCCTGCCCCGGTTGAGCGGCCCGGGTACGACCCGGCTGCCGAGGCGGCAGGGGGAAGGCGGCCATGATCGAGTTTTCGGATGTCGGCGAGTTGCGCAGGCCCGTGCTGGTAGCTGCCTTCGAGGGTTGGAACGATGCCGCCGATGCGGCGACGGCAGCTGTCGAACACCTGGAAGAGGTCTTCCACGCTCACACGGTGGGCGTCATCGACCCCGACGACTACTACGACTTTCAGGTCAACCGGCCCAGCGTGTCGCTGGTCGAGGGCCGCACCCGCCGCATCGAATGGCCGACCACCCGCCTGTCCGTCGCCCGCCTTCCCGATGCCGGTCGCGATCTCGTCGTACTGCGGGGCCTGGAGCCCAACATGCGCTGGCGCGGCTTCTGCGAGGAGCTCATCGAGGGCGCCCACGCGCTGGACATCGATCTCGTGGCGACGCTCGGTGCCCTGCTCGCCGACACCCCGCACACCCGCCCGGTGCCCGTCAGCGGCACGGCGAGTGATGCCGCGACGGCCGCGGAGATGAACGTCGAGGCTTCGCGGTACGAGGGTCCGACCGGCATCGTCGGCGTCTTCGGGGAGGCGTGCCAGACCGCCGGCTTGTCTGCCGTGTCGTTCTGGGCCGCCGTTCCGCATTACGTCGCACAGCCGCCCTGTCCCAAAGCCACGCTTGCCCTGCTGCGCCGGGTCGAGGACCTGCTCGACACCGCCGTGCCGCTACTTGACCTGGTCGAACGTTCACGCGCCTGGGAGCGGCAGGTCGACGAGCTCGCCGCGGGCGACGCCGACGTCGCCGAGTACGTGCGTTCCCTCGAGCAGCGCGAGCCGGAGACCGAGCTTCCGGAAGCCAGCGGCGACGCGATCGCGCTGGAATTCGAGCGTTACCTGCGCCGCCGCCGCAGCGACTGACGCCTGGCGACCGGCCGCCGGGCCGCAGAGGTCAGAGGGCGATGCCGAGCAGCGCGTCGACGGCGGCACGGACGAGCGCCGGCGCTTCGGGGTCGGCGGTGTCACCGGCGAGAGCGCCATCGGCCCACGCGTCGATGGCGGCCAAGGCCATCGGGGCGTCCAGATCCTCAGCGAGGCAGGTGCGCAGGCGGGCGAGCAGGTTGATGCCGTCGGGTCCGCCGGGACTGGCGGCAGCGGCGCGCCAGCGGGCGAGGCGGGCGATCGCGTCGTCGAGCGTCTCCCCCTTCCACTCCCAGTCGGCGCGGTAATGGTGGGACAGCAACGCCAGCCGGATGGCCATCGGATCGACGCCGTCGCCGCGCAGCACCGAGACGAAGACCAGGTTGCCCAGCGACTTCGACATCTTCGAGCCCTTGTACGCGAGCATCCCGGAGTGCACGTAGCTGCCGGCGAAAGGCCAGCGTCCGGAGACGGCCGCCACGTGGGCGGCGCTGCACTCGTGGTGCGGAAACGCCAGGTCGCTGCCGCCGCCCTGGATGTCGATCTCGGCGCCGAGATGTTCCAGCGCGATAGCCGCGCATTCGACGTGCCAGCCGGGACGCCCGGGGCCGAAAGGCGCTTCCCACGACGGCTCGTCAGGACGCTCGGCGCGCCACAGCACGGGATCCAGCGGGTCACGCTTGCCCGGCCGGTCAGGATCTCCCCCGCGCTCGCCGAACAGCGTGAGCATCTGCTGGCGCGCCAGCCCTGCGACGGCGCCGAAGTGCGGCGAGGTCTCGACGGCGAAGTAGATGTCGCCGTCGAGCACGTACGCGTTGCCGTCGGCGAGCAGCTTCTCGATCACCGGGATGATCAGCGGGATCGCCTCGACCGCGCCGATGTAGGCCTGCGGCGCCAGCACCCGCAGCGCGGTCATGTCCTGGCGGAAGCGCTCCGTCTCGGTCTCGGCGAGCTCCACCCAGTCGACCCCGTCGCGGGCAGCGCGCTCGAGCAGCGGCTCGTCGACGTCGGTGACGTTCTGCACGTAGCTGACCTCGACGCCCGAATCCAGGAGCACCCGCTGCGCCAGGTCGAAGCTCACGTAGGTCAACGCGTGGCCCATGTGGGTCGCGTCGTACGGCGTGATCCCGCACACGTAGATGCGCGCCAGCGGGCCGGGCGCCACGGGATGGACGCTCTCGCTGGCCGTGTCATACAGCCGCAGCGGCTCACCTCGGCCCGGCAGGCGGGGAGGCGGGGTCGCTGACCAGGCTCGCACTCCCCCGACATTAGCGGGGCGGGCGATCAGACGCCGTTAGAAGGGCGGCCAGGGAATCGCGGGCCAGTCGCCGCTGGGCGACGGGAAGACGCCGGTGCGCAGCAGCCGATCGATCCGCCGGTGTGTAGCGGTGACCTCACGCGTGGTCAGCAGCCCGTAGAGGCGCTCGTCCAGTTCGGCGTCGAAACGCAGCTTTTCCAGCACCTCGCGCTCGGACTGCGACAGCTTGCGACCCCGCCAGCCCCACAGCAAGGTGCGCAGCTTGTCCTCGCAGTGGAACGCGATGCCGTGGTCGATGCCGAAGATGTGGGCACCGCCGCCGACGGGCAGAAGATGCCCGCCCTTGCGGTCGGCGTTGTTGATCACTGCGTCGAACAATGCCATGCGCCGCAGCTGCGGCCGTTCGCTGCGCACCAGCCGCTCCAGATCGACCGTCTCGTCGATGTCGATCCACAGCTGCACCATCCCGGTGCCGAACGGGCCGTCGCGCATGACGGTGGGCGGCACGATGTCCCAGCCGCTCGCCTCCGACACCTCATACGCCGCCAGCTCTCGGCCGGCCAGGGAGCCGTCAGGGAAGTCCCACAGCGGACGCTCGCCCCGAATCGGCTTGTAGACGCATTGGGCGATCGCCCCGTCAGAACCGCCGGTGCTGATCGTGCAGAACAGCGTTGCATTGCTGGCGTCGACCATGCGGCCCTCGACGTCGATCTCGCCTTCGCGCAGCAGTGCGAGAGCCGCCTGGCGGTCGGCCGGACCGGGTGCCTGGGGCTCGTCCTGGGAATTGGCCGCTTCGGTCATGACACCTTGAAAGTACGTGGCGAGGATGACCAGCGCATGACGGTTTCGCGCTCAGGCGCCGCTGGATCCACTGCCTCCGCCGACCACCGCGTCGGACGACGGCTTGCGGCGGCTTCGGCTTTTCTTCTTGGGCGGGAGCAGGTCCTCGATGCTGCCGCCGTTGTCGTTGACGCGCAGGGCGAACGAGCGCAGTTCGGCATAGCGGATGACGGTCACCGAGCACGGGTCGACGTTGATGCGCTGGAAGAGATCGAGGTGCATGCCCAGGGCGTCAGCGACGACCGCCTTGATGACATCGCCGTGGCTGCAGGCGAGCCAGGTCGCGTCGGGCCCGGCCTCGGCGCTGATCTTGGCGTCCCACTCCCGGAGGGCGGTGACGGCACGGGCCTGCGTGTCGCGTAAGGCCTCGCCCTCGGGGCCAGGGAAGACGACCGCGCTCGGGTTGTTCTGCACGACCTTCCAGAGCGGGTCCTTGGCGAGCACCTTCAGCTCCTGGCCGGTCCAGTCGCCGTAGCGGCATTCGCCGATCCGCTCGTCGACGGAGATCGACAACCCGCGTCCTTCGGCAACGGCCGCGGCGGTCTCCTGGCAGCGATCCAGCGGGCTGGAGACGATCGCAGCGAGCGGCAGCGGCGCCAGGCGTTCGGCGACGCGCTTGGCCTGCGCGATGCCGCGATCGTCCAGCGAGATGCCCGGGGTCCAGCCGGCGAGCCGGGGACCGGTCATCGCCGTCAGGCCGTGGCGCAGGAGCACGATGTTCGTCATCGGGTCCTGTCTACATCGTGCGTGGCGAATGTGCGCCTAGAGCGTCCCCACGGCGAGCAGGATGAAGATGACGATTCCAGCCACCACCCGGTACGGCACGAACCACGTGATCTTGTGTCCGGCGACGAAGCGCAGCAGCCAGGCGACCGACGCATAGGCCACGACGAAGGCGATCGCCGTGCCGACGAGGGTCTTCCCCACCCCGACCCCGTGCCCGCTGAGTGCTTTGGGTAGTTCGAGCACGGTCGCCGCCGTGAGCGCCGGGATCGCCAGGAAGAAGGAGAGCCGGGTCGCCGACACCCGATCGATCCCGCGGAAGAGGCCGGCGCTGATCGTCGCCCCCGATCGGGAGACCCCTGGCACCAGGGCGAAGCACTGCATGACGCCCATGACGATGGCGTCGCGCACACCCAGCGCCCGCTCGTCGCGATTTTGTCTCGCGCGCCGTTCGGCCACGATGAGCACGGCTGACCAGACGATGAGCGCGGTCGCGATGACCGCGACATTGCGAAGGGGTCCCTCGATCGCGTGCTTTGCCGCGATGCCCACGATGGCAATCGGGATCGTGCCGATCACGACGAAACCGGCTTCCCGGGCGGCGGGCTCCGAGCGACGCGCCGGATCGCGGATGGCCATGACTCCGGCCACGATGAGCCGCCAGATGTCGCGCCTGAAGTAGATCAGCACCGCGATGATGGCGCCGAACTGGATCACAGCCGTGAATGCGGTGATCGACTTGTCGTCGATCTTCAGGTTGAACAGCTTCTCGGTGACGGTGAGGTGGCCGGTGCTGGAGACAGGGAGAAATTCGGTGACTCCCTCGACAACGCCGAGCACGGACGCCTGGAGGTAATTCAGGATCTGCTCCCGCCTACGGTCGGGCGCCGATGCGAACGCCCGTGGTCACCGTAAGGTCAGAGCTCGTGGAACACCGGCGGTTGGGCCAGAGCGGGCTGGTCGTGTCGCGGCTCGCGCTCGGCACGATGGGTTGGGGACGCGATTGCGACGAAGACGTCGCGCAAGCGCAGCTGGCGGCCTTCCGGGAAGCCGGCGGGACCCTCATCGACACCGCAGACGTCTACGGCAACGGCGAGTCCGAGCGCATGCTCGGGGCGCTGATGCGCGGCAGTGCCCGGGCCGAGCTCGTGATCGCCACCAAGGCGGGCGCGCGCTCGGGTGACGGCCCGCTCTCGACCGGCACGTCAAGGCGCCGGCTGCTCGCCGCCCTCGACGGATCGCTGAACCGGCTGCGCACCGATCACGTCGATCTCTGGCAGGTCCACACCTGGCATCCCGACACCCCGCTTGAGGAGACGCTCGCCGCGCTCGACTACGCCGTCTCCAGCGGGCGCGCGCGCTACGTCGGCGTCTCGAACTACTCGGGCTGGCAGACCGCGAAGGCGGCCGCTCACCAGCGCAGCACGCCGGGCCGGGCACCGCTCGTCTCGACCCAGATGGAGTACTCGCTGCTCGCCCGCGGTATCGAACGCGAGGTCATCCCCGCCGCGCTCGATGCCGGGATCGGGCTGCTGCCGTGGTCGCCGCTGGGCCGCGGGGTGCTGGCCGGCACGTACGGCCGCGCGCGTGAGACCGCACCCTCCGGATCGCGCGCCGCCTCCCCCACCTGGGGCCGGTTCGTCGAGCCCTACCTCACCGACGAGTCCGCCCGCGTCGTCGAAGCTGTGCGCACGGCCGCCAAGGGCCTCGGCGTGAGTCCGGTCGCCGTCGCCATCGCCTGGGTCCGCGACCGCCCGGCCGTCACCGCACCGATCGTGGGAGCGCGGACCGAGGCACAACTCGTCGCGTCGCTGCAATCGGAAGAGCTGACCCTGCCCGCGTCGATCCGCAGCGCGCTGGACGACGTCTCCGCCCCGGAGATCGGCTACCCCGAGCGCCTGCCCTGGGGCTGAGCATCCGACTGCCCGCGCGGCTGTGTATAACCGCGGGCGGCCGGGCTGCGAGCCGTAGCCTGCCATCGTGACGTCTCCGGCGGCCGAGATCTTCACGGCGTTCTGCGCGGCCGGGCTCTGGCCGGGGATGGGCAAGGCGCTGCGCGAGAAGTTGCCTGCCGCCGGGATCCATGAGCCTGCAGATGTCACGGAAGACGCGCTGGCTGCGGTTCCGGGCCTGTCGGCGCGACGCGCGGCCAAGCTCATGGTCGACTTCGCCCGCGCCCGCCCGACCTATGACGTGGTCGCGCTGCTGCTGCCTGCCGAGCTGCCCGCGCGACTCGCAGGCGGTGCGCTCGGTGCTCTGGGGCCCGGCGCGGCAGCCGTCCTCGGCGACGACCCGTGGCGGCTGCTCGACGGCGGTGAGGCCGACCTGCGACAGGCCGACCGGCTGGCGAGCACGCTCGGTAAGGGCCGAGCCGAGCCGAGCCGCGGTCCGGCCGTACTCGTGCACCTGCTGATGCTCGCCGCGCGGGCCGGAGACACGTCCGCCCCCGCCGACGTCCTGCTCAGCGGCGCCTTCAGCCGCGGCGTCCCGGATCCTGCCGACGCATTGGAGCGCGCGGTCGAATCCGGCCGGGTCGTCATCGACGAGCCGGCTGGTGACGCCGGCGAGCGTGACGCCCGCCAGCGGTTGGTGACGCTCCCGCGCTACGCGAATGCCGAGGAGTCGCTTGCCGAGGGGCTGGCGAGGTTGAACGCGTCGGCGAAGCCGATCGGGGAGCCCGACGCTCTCGGCGTGACGGGTCTGGATGATGCGCAGCGGGCGGCTGTCGTCGCGGCCCTCGTCAACGGCGTGAGCCTGCTGACCGGCGGCCCCGGAACCGGCAAGAGCCGCACCGTGTCGGCGGTCGTGGAGCTGGCCAACGCGCGCGGCTGCACGATCGCGCTGGCCGCGCCCACCGGACGCGCGGCTAAACGGCTCGAGGAGCTCACCGGGCAGAGCGCGTCGACGGTGCACCGGCTGCTCGGCGCGCAACCCGTTCGCGAGACGGGGCCCAATGGCGGCCAGGTCTTCACCCGGGGCGACGGCTGGCCGCTCGACGCGGATGTTGTGGTGGTCGACGAGGCCTCGATGCTCGACGCCGAACTCGCGGCAGCGGTCGTCCAGGCTTGCCGCGACGGCACCCACCTGCTGCTGGTCGGCGATCCCGCTCAGCTGCCGAGCATCGGTCCCGGCCGGGTGCTCGGCGATCTCGTCGACTCGGGCACGGTCGTCACCACCGAGCTGCTCACCCTTTACCGGCAGGCGGAGGGCGGCACCATCGCCAGCCTCGCGACCGCGGTGCGGGGTGGCACGCTGCCCGCCGTCGAGGATCCGGAGCGCGAGGTCGTCATCGTCCCCAGCCGCGACAGCACCGACGCCGCCCGGCGCGTCGTCCAGCTGGTGACCGATTCGATCCCGCGCGTGCTCGGCATCCCCAGCGCCGACATCCAGGTCGTCACCCCGGTCCACCGCGGGCCTGCCGGCACCGAGGCGCTGAACCTGGCGCTGAAGGAGGTGCTGAATCCGACGGCAGCCGCCGCGCCGGCTCCCAAGGGACGCAAGGGGGTCAGCCCAGCGCGCCGCTTCGACGTCGGCGACCGGATCGTCGCGATTGCCAACCACCTGGACGAGGGCTTCGCCAACGGTGAGGTCGGCACGGTCACGGCGCGCAATTCCGACGGTCTGGTCATCACCTTCAGCGGCATTCCCGTCACCGTTCCGGTGACGTCGTGGAGCGACCTTCGTCATGGCTGGGCCATAACTGTTCACCGCTCGCAGGGCAGCGAGTGGCCTGCTGTCGTCGTGGTGCTGCCGCCGGAGTCGGGTGGGCTGCTCACCCGGCCGCTGGTGTACACCGCCCTGACCCGCGCTCAGCGCCATCTTTCGGTGGTGCCTGCGGTCGGCGGCGCGCTCGCCCGTGCCGTTCGGGAAAACGGTGGCCGTCCTCGCGTGACGCGCCTTCCCGGCCTCCTCGAAGACGCGTTCAGCCGGACGGATTCGTCAGGCGTGGACGGGGCAGGTTTGTCAGGTACGCATCAGCCAAGGTAGGTAGCCTGTGCCGATGATCGAGCGGGGTGGCGCTGCGTGAGCGCCCCGGTCGAGCCACGTCGGCAGGATCTCGAGACCACCCTCGCGGCCCCGCTCCCCGCGCCCGCCGGAGCCGTCGAAACGGTCGACACGGCAGACACGGTCGAGGCGCCGCCGAAGCCCCGCGAGACCGAAGCCGCCGCGCCCGCCGCGCCCGGCCGCAGGGAGCGTCTCACCGGCGGCATCAGGAGCTGGCTCGGCCGGCAGCGTCCGCTCCCCTGGCTGATCGCACTCGTCGTGGTCGCCGTCGCCGTCGGATCGGTGCTGCGCTTCATCACCAGCAGCCACATCTGGCTGGACGAGGCCCTCACCGTCGAGATCTCCGGACGCCACCTGCCGCAGCTGTTCGGTGCACTGCGCCACGACGGTTCGCCGCCGCTGTACTACCTGCTGCTGCACTACTGGATGGACCTGTTCGGCACGGGCGACGTCGCGGTGCGGGCGCTGTCCGGAGTGCTCAGCCTGGGCACGCTGCCGCTCGCCTGGTTTGCCGGCCGCCGGGTTGCCCGCGTCGCCTCATCGTTCGGGCACATCGAGCCACACGCCGTCGATCGCACGGGCACCGCCGTCCTGCTGCTGTTCGCGACCTCGCCGTACATGATCCGTTACGGCACCGAGACGCGGATGTACTCGCTGGTCGTCTTCCTGGTGCTGCTGTTCGCCATCGTGCTGGCGCGGGCGCTCGAGCAGCCGAGCCTGCGACGCTGGGCTGCCCTCACCGCCACGACGGCGGCACTGGCCTACACGCACTACTGGACGCTGCTGATGCTGGCGAGCGTCGCCTTCTTCCTGCTGCTGCAGGCGCGTCGCCGCCGCCATTACCGCAAGCTGTGTCTACAGGCGTTTTACGCCATGCTTGCTGCCGGGGTGTTCTTCCTGCCGTGGCTTCCGACGTTCGTGTTCCAGATGCTGCACACCGGAACCCCGTGGGCGGCACAGGTACACGCCGAGGTGCTGCTCGACACGGTCTTCTCGTGGGCCGGCCCGGCGTCGGCCGGAGCGCTGCTCGCGCTCGTGCTGCTCCTGATGGCGTTCATCGGCTACACCGCGCGTCCGGGGGGCGATGGGCTGCACCTGCAACTGTCGGGCCGGGTGCCCGGTCGCTACCTCGTGGCGATGTGGCTGGCCCCTCTGGTGCTCGCCTACGGCGCCTTCGCGTTCGGCGGCAGCGCGTATGCCGAGCGCTACACGGGGATCTCGCTGCCGCCGTTCCTGCTCCTTGCGGGTCTGGGGATCGGGCTGCTGCCCTCGCGCGCGACCGTCTCCGGCTTGCTGGCGCTGATCAGCGTGCTCGGCCTGGTCGGCGGGCGGTCGCTGAACGGAGACGAGCGCACGAATGCGGCCGAGGTCGCCACCCGTATCCAGCAGCAGGCGCGTCCCGGCGATGTCGTCGGCTACTGCCCCGACCAGCTCGCTCCCGCGGTGCATCGAATGCTGGTGCGGGCGAAGGTCACCGGCCTCACCGAGGTCTCCTTTGCTGACGCGAGCGGCCCGGCCCTCGTCGACTGGGTCGACTACGCCAAGCGCATGGAGGCCGCCAGCCCGACGGCGTTCGCCGCGGAACTGGACAAGCTGGCCGGTCCTGACGGGTCGATCTACCTCGTGAGCGCCGATGGCTACCGCACGCTCGGCGACGACTGCTCCGAGGTGGCCGACCAGCTAGCCGCTCTCGGGCGCGATCCGGTGGCCCAGGTCGGCCGGCGCCGGCTGCTGGAGTCCTCGACGCTGGTGCGCTTCTCCACCAAGCGCTGATTCACCCGGCGGCTGTGGCGGCCCTGCGGGCTGCCCGGCGCGTACGCACACGGCCAGCACCACCAGCGCCATCCCCAGCGTGTAGTGGTTGAAGAAGGACTGGGTGTTGGTGATGTCGAGCGCCAGCACGAGCAGCCCGGCACCCGCACAGAAACCGAAGGCGTCACCCCGTACGCGCCAGGCAATCGCGTACGCGATCAGGAGCCCGAGGCCGGTGAGGGCGAAGCCGGGATCGTGGCCGAATTCCTTGTGGATCCAGGTGGCGATGCACAGCGCATCGGCGCGGTAGCCGAGGCCGGTGTTGGCGTCGACGGCGTCGTGCCAGAAGTCGTGCGGTCCCGCGATGATCCACGGCAGGACGAGCAGCAAGGCGCCGCCGGCGGAGAGCAGCGTGCGGCGCAGCCCGAAGCGCGGCCACAGGGCGGCGAGCGGCAGCAGCAGGATGATGTGCTGCTTGGACGCGAGGGCGAGCATCAGGCAGGCGATGGCGATGCCGGTGCGTCCGCGTTCGGCAGCGAAGACCATCCCGGCCAGCAGTGCGACCAGCAGCGGCTCGGTCCACGAGAGCTGGTCGGCGTACGTCACCTTCGGATGCAGCGCAATGAGCAGCGGCAGCAGCGCGGGGACGTAACGAACCGGACGGCTCACCCCTTGCGTCAGCCGGCGCGACAGCCACGCGGCGACGGCGAGGGAGGTGACCAGGCCGTAGCGGATGTCGCCGAAGATCACCCGGAACGGCAGCAGCAGCACCGAGGTCCACGGCAGGTAGGGGTAGACGTCGAACAGGCCGTGCGAGTAGTAGCTGGCGCGGGTGGCCGCCCATTGCTGGCGGTACATGTCGTCGCCCGAGAGCAGGCCCTTCGTGCTGCCCTGGAGCAGGAAGAAGACGTCGATGTGGGGCTGTGGCGCGGAGGCGATCATCGTGACGCCCGCCGCTGACATGAGCCCGAGCGCCGTCCAGAACGGCCAGTGCCGATCCCGGAGCGCTTCGAGCATCCCGAAGGTGGGCAGCACCGTCGCCGCCGCGAGCAGCCCGGCGGCCGCGGCCAGCACCTGGGAGGCGGTCCAGCCGGCGCCGTGAGCAAAGTAACGCGGGTGCCAGATCAGCGGCGCCAGGCCGACCGTCAAGGCGGCTGCCGCCAGGGCGACGCGACCCGTCCAGGCCGGCGCCGCAGGCAACCGCGAACGGATCCCTGCCCTGCTTCCTGCCGCCGCGACCCCGGCTCCGACCAGCAGGGTGCCGATCACGACCAGGGCGAGGGACGGCAGCGCGTACCGGCCGTCGTGCGTACCGATACCGAGCGCAACCGCGACCCAGCCACCCAGGAGCAAGGCCATCGGCCACTCGCTGATCATGATCATGGGTGCGGGCGCGTCGGACGAAGAGGTGGCCCGCATGTCGGGCACAATGCTAACTGGCGACGGTCTGCGGCTCGCCCGAGCGACAGCCCCGGGATGGGCCACGGACGTGCCCGAGGATCGGTCCTCGCGCATCGACGAGCCGTCGCCCGCGCCCCGTCAGGTGTCGGGGCACGGGACGGAAAGGGAAGGTCGTAGTCGAATCGTGGCCGAGAAGCCGCAGGTAGTCGTGATCGGAGCAGGACCGGCGGGCCTCACCGCCGCGTTCGAGCTGGTGAAGCGCGAGGTGCCCGTCACCGTCATCGAGGGCGACGCCATGGTGGGCGGAATCAGCCGCACCGCCGAGCGAGAGGGGTGGCGTTTCGACATCGGCGGCCACCGGTTCTTCACCAAAGTGCCCGAGGTCGAGGCGCTCTGGCACGAGATCCTGCCTGACGAGGACTTCCTGATGCGGCCGCGGATGAGCCGCATCTATTACCGCGGCAAGTTCTACGACTACCCGCTCAAGGCGTCCAACGCGCTCGGCAACCTCGGGATCATCGAGGCGATCCGCTGCGTGCTGTCCTACGGCTGGGCCCGGGTGCGCCCGCCGAAGAACACCGACACGCTCGAGGGCTGGATCATCGCGCGCTTCGGCCGCCGGCTCTACAACCACTTCTTCAAGACCTACAACGAGAAGCTCTGGGGCGTCCCGGTCGACGAGCTGCCCGCCGACTTCGCCGCCCAGCGCATCAAGAACATGTCGCTTTTCAACGCGATCATGAATGCGCTCAAACCGAAGACCAATCAGAAAGAAATCACCTCGCTGATCGAGGAGTTCCAGTACCCCAAGTACGGCCCCGGAATGATGTGGGAGAAGGCGGCCGAAAAGGTCGAGGCCAAGGGCGGGAAGCTGGTCCTGGAGGAAAAGGTCCGCACCGTCCACTGGCAGGAGGGCAAGGGCGTCACCGGCGTCACCACCGTCGTCACCGGTGGCTACGGCTCCGGCGCGGGTGCCCCTGACGCGACGCGCAAGGACATCGGCAGCGAGCACAACTACCCCGCCGACCACGTCATCAGCTCGATGCCGTTCTCCTCGCTGATCAAGGCGCTCGACCCGAAGCCGCCGGCGGAGGTGCTGGCCGCTGCTGACGCGCTGAAGTTCCGCGACTTCCTCACGGTCGCCGTCGTCGTGCCGGAGAGTGCCGGCTTCCCCGACAACTGGATCTACATCCACTCCCCCGAGGTCGGCGTCGGCCGTATCCAGAACTTCGGCACCTGGTCGCCCTATCTGGTCAAGGAGGGGCGCACCTGCCTGGGCCTGGAGTTCTTCGTCAGCGTCGGCGACGAGACCTGGAACCGTTCGGATGAGGACCTCATCGCCCAGGCCAAGCGGGAGCTCGGCATCCTGGGGCTCGTCGATCCGGCGGCGGTGGAGCGCGGGTTCGTCGTGCGGATGCCCAAGGCGTATCCGTTCTACGACTCGCAGTACAAGACCAACGTCGACGTCATGCGCGGCTGGATCGCCGAGAATGCGCCCAACCTGCATCCCGTCGGACGTAACGGCATGCACCGCTACAACAACCAGGACCACTCCATGTTCACCGCCCTGCTCACGGTGCAGAACATGATCGACGGGGCCCACCACGACGTCTGGGACGTGAATGTCGAGGAGGACTACCACGAGGAGGTCTCCCCCGGCGCGGAGGGCATTCAGCGTGCCTGAGCCCCAACTCGGAGGTTTGCAGGGCAGACTCCCCCTGTGACCGATGTCGCGCTGCGTCCGCCCAAGGGGGCTGACGAGCCGCCTCCCTCGGATCCGAAGCCGCATTCCCGGCGCGATCAGCTGGCCTGGGGAGCGTTCTGGACCGGGATCGCCGCCTGCGTCGTCTACTGCATCCTCGTGCGCCTGTGGGGTCCGCGCGGGCTGTGGCTGGATGAGTCGCAGAGCGTCGCGATCGCCCGGCTGCCGCTGTCGGGTCACGGCACCACGCTCATCCAGGGCCTGAAGCAGGACGGCTCGCCGCCGCTGTACTACCTGCTGCTGCACTGGTGGATCGAACTGTTCGGCAATGGTGACCGGACCGTGCGCGCGCTCTCGTTCGTGCTCAACATGCTCTGCATCCCGCCGCTGTACTGGCTCGGCAAGCGGGTCATCGGCAAGCGTGCGGCCTGGGTCGCGGTGCTCGCGTTCATCACCTCGCCGTTCGCCGCGTACTACGCCAGCGAGACCCGCATGTACAGCCTTCTTGTTCTGCTGGCGCTGCTGGGAGCGCTCGCCCTGGAGCGCACGCTGCGGGCGCCGACGTGGTGGAGCGTCCTCGGGATCTCGGTGGCTTCGGTGGCCGTGGCGATGACGCACTACTGGTCGCTGTACTCGCTGGTGACGGTGGCCGTCTTCCTGCTGATCGGCATCTTCTGGGGCAGCCCGGCACACCGGCGCGGCTGCAAGCTCTCCTTGGTCGGACTGCTCGGCGGCGCCGTGCTCTTCATCCCGTGGTTCCCGACCTTCCTGTACCAGTCCAAGCACACCGGCACCCCGTGGGGAGCTCCCGCCTCCTACGCGGCGGTGGTCCACGCGTTCGGGCAATGGGCGGGTGGTCAGCTCACCGCGGGGCGCGCACTGCTCGTCGTGGTCTGCGCGCTGCTGGCGATGGCCGTGTTCGGCTACCCCGCCGGCCCGCGCCAGGTGCTCATCGACCTCAAGGGCCACGAGCCCGGACGGCTGCTGCTCCTGCTGGCGCTCGGCACCCTGGTCCTGGCGGTGACGGTCGGGAAGCTGGTCGGCAACGCCTGGGCAGATCGCTACACCGCCATCGCGTTCATCCCGTTCCTGCTGTGTCTGGCGCTGGGTCCCGAAAGGCTCAGCGACCGCCGGCTGTGGGCGGGTTCGATCGGGTTGATCGCCCTCTTCGGCACGATCGCCGCCGGTCCCGTGGTGACGGCGCAGCGCACCCAGGCCGTGCAGGTGGCGCGGATCCTGTCGCAGAAGGCCAAGCCGGGCGACATCGTGCTCTACTGCCCCGACCAGCTCGGCCCCGCGATCGCCCGCGAGATCAATGCCGGACGCGGCGGCGTCGGCCTGCGCAACTACACGATCCCGACCTTCGCCTCGCCGGACCGGGTCGACTGGGTGGACTACAAGGCGCGCAACGCGGCCGCCGACCGCCAGGTGCCGCAGCTGGTGCAGAAGGCGCTCTCGCTGGCCGGTACCCATCGGATCTGGCTGGTCTACTCCGGTGAGTACCTCACCTACCAGAACCTGTGCCCTGATCTGCGGTTGGGCCTGGCGCAGCAGCGTTCGCTGTTCATCTGGGCAGCGGCGAGCCTGGACTCGTACGAGCACGAGGAGCTGGACAGCTTCACCGCCCGGCGCCCGTGACGACCCTCACGGCCGCGCCTGGCGAACGCCTGCGCACTTGGTATCGCTGGCGAACCTGGCGAACGTGGCTCGGCGGCGAGGGCGCTGACGCGGTCGGCTCATGGCTGACGGCGCGCGTGCTCGTGGTCGGCGCGCTCGGATTGGCGTCGGCGATCGCGTCGAAGGTCAACGAGATCTCACCGGGCACGCACATCAAGCGGGTCGGGCTGCTCGGCTGGGACGCGCATTTCTACAGCGACATCGCGCGGGTCGGCTACGGCGGGGTCTCGCCGGACACCCGGCGCTTCTTCCCACTGCTGCCGATGCTGACGTGGCTCTTCGGCGCCGGCGGTCATGCGACGGGCGTCGTGCTGCTGGTGCTGGTGAACATCCTCGCGTTCGGCTACGGCGTCGCCTTCATCAAGCTGGCGCGCTTCGAGGGCATGTCGGAGGAGACCGCCCGCCGTGCGGTATGGCTGCTGGCGCTCGCACCGCCGGCCTTCGTGCTGGTGATGGGCTACACCGAGGCGCTCGCCGGGCTGCTCGCGATCATCACGTTCTACGGGCTGCGCAGCGGAAGATGGTGGCTGGCTGCGGTTGCGGGACTGCTGTCGGGGCTGTGCCGTCCGCCCGGGGCGCTGCTCGTCGTGCCCGCGCTGATCGAGATCTGGCGGACGCGTTCGGCTCCGGGTCCGTGGGTGCCGCGGCTGGCAGCGCTCGCGGCGCCGCTGGTCGGAGCGATCGCGTATCTGAGCTATGTCGCGATCCGTTTCGGCGACTTCTTCCAGCCGCTCTCGGTGCAGCAGAACCCGCAGCTGCACGGCAAGCTCACCAATCCGATCACCGTGATCCACCGGGCGATCTCGGGGGCCGGCGATCACAAGCTCGGCAACGCGTTGCATGTGCCGTGGCTGCTGCTCTTCCTGCTGCTGCTGATCCCGATGGCGCGGCGGCTGCCCGCGTCGTACACGGTCTGGAGCGCGCTGGCGCTGCTCTCGACGCTCGCCGGCAGCAATCTCGCTTCGGTCGAGCGCTACTGCTGGAGCGCGTTTCCTTTCGTGCTGGTCGCCGCTTCGCTGCTGACCTCGCGGCAGGTGTGGCGCGCAGTCTTCGCCGCTTCGTCGGCACTGCTGATCGTCTACGCGTCGTTCGCGTTCCTGCAGTTCTTCGTGCCCTGATCGGTCGGTCGTTGCGGTCAGCCTTTGGAGAGCTGGCTGCCGACCGTGAGTACCCAGAGGATGAGGACGGGCGCGGCGACGTAGAGCGCGTAGCGGGCCCGGTTGCCGAGGATGACGAGGACCGAGAGCAGGTAGCCCTCGGTGCCCGCGCGCATGAACGCCGTCGCGCCGCTCCAGAGAAAAGCGTTCAGCGTCAGGACGACGACGACTGCCGGGATCCAGGCGACGCGCTCGACGAACGGGATCGTCGTGCGTCGCATCGCCAGCGCGCCGACGACCATGACCGCGAGCAGAATCACCAATGACAGCAGGCGAAATGCGGCCGCTCCCCCATGCGGAGGTACGTCCTTGCCGAGCTCCTTGGCGAGTCCGACGAGGGGTCCGGAGAGGTTGTTCTTGCGCGACTGGGTGAACGGCCAGGCGTGGAAGCGGATCCGTTGCAGGACCTGCCAGCCGGCGTAGACAACCAGTCCGGTGAGGCCCGCCAGGAAGGGGCCGAGGCCGCCGTTGCGTTTTCGCGCGAGCAGGTAGGCACCTCCCGCAGCGAGGCCGGCGGGGATGGCGACTGTCGTGTCGCGGGCGAGTACGGCGAAGGCGAGCAGGAGCGCGGTGAGGGCCCAGCGTTGGCGCCGTCCCGCGTAAAGACCGCTGAGCAGGAGAGCGCCTGCCAGCAGTTCCGACGTGTCGAGGGTCAGGGTGTACGCGTAACCCGGGTAGAGCGCGAGCAGCAGGCCCCAGGCGGCGTGGCGGCCGCTACTTCGGGCGAGCGCGCCGGCGGCCGCCCCGAGCGCGATGGCCGAGGCGAAGTTGATGGCCAGCAGCGCCCACGGCACGCCGGTGCGTTGGCCGCCGGAAAGGACCCAGGCGAGCCCGCCCGAGAGCCAGCGGACGTTGCGCAGCGCCGGGAGATCGAAGGTGACGCCGGAGACCGTCTTGGCGGTGCTGAACGGCGCGACTCCCAGCCGGTAGAAGAACTGCCCGTCATACGCCTGGTCAGCGGGGCGTATCGCAAGGGAATGCGGCGCCGTCTGGGCACTGGTCCAGGGCGGCCCCGCATGCACGACGCGGGACGCGTCGCCGTGGTCGCGGATCAGCAGGATTGCCAGGACCAGGGCGGCAAGGACGCCGGTGACCAGGGCGGGAAAAGCGGTTCGGTTGGTCCTGACGATCCATCGATGCTCCTGGATCGCCACGCGTTGCAGGCTATCGGCGGGGTGGCCCGCCCCCGGGTAACGCCACTGAAGTTCGCCCAGCCATCGCTGTCGTGCCTTACCGTGATCCGATGGGCTTTGACGCGCCGGAGCAGCGACGGGGTGGGTTGCAGTACGAGCGGCTCTACCTTCCGCCGGGCACCAGCCGCCGCACGGCTCAGACGGTGCTGACGCTTCATGCCGAGTTCGGCGAGTGGGAGCTGGATCGGCTGCGGCTCTATCCCGACGGCTCGCGTCGGGTCATCCTGCGCCGGAAGGCACGTCCCGGCCTGCCGCCGATCTTGCCCAGCTGACCTTCGAGCATGGCGGTGATGACGTGAGCGGCAAGGTGGTCGTGAACCGGGCGATGTCGCTGGACGGCTTCATCGCCGGCCCCGGTGACGCGATGGACTTCGGCAGCAGCGGGCGCGCGATCGCCGACTTCGTGGCACCGGACGATTTCGCGCGGGTGGCTGCGGCCACCGGCGCCATGCTCGTTGGCCGCCGGACGTATGAGGTGGGTAGGCGGATTCAGGCCGAGCAGCCGGGCGGTGTCGACTATCCGGTCACCGGACCGATGTTCGTGCTCACGAACCGGCCACTGGACGAGCCGGACCCGGTGTTCACGGTCCTCAGCGGCGACATCCGCGATGCGGTCGCCACCGCGCTGGAGGCCGCGGACGGCAAGGACCTGGAGATCCTCGGCGCCGACGTGGCTGCCCAGTGCCTGAACCAGGGGCTCGTCGACGAGATCCTGGTCTACGTCCTACCGATATTGCTCGGCGTCGGTGTCCCCTTCGCAGCCCCGGGCCTGGCCATGGCGGAGCTCGAACCGATCAGCACCAAGCAGTCGCTTGATGCAGCCATGCTTCGCTTCCGGGTCAACAAGTAACCCGACGGGTCAGAGGATGTGCAGAAACCCCAATAGCTGCAGGCCGACCGGCACGCACAGCGCGGTCAGCGAGACGATCACCAGCAGACGGGCCCGGGCGCGACGCTGACCGTGACCGGTGATCGCGGCTTCGGACAGGTCACGGAAGCCCTGGATGTAACCCTCGACGGTGTACGGGCTGGGCCGCGGGCGCAGGGGCTCGTGATGCTCGATCATGGCCGACGGATCGGTACGGGCGGGATCGATGTCCTCGACGCGCCGCCGGTACTTGTTGGGGTCTGCCGCGGGATCACTGCCTTCGGCAGGGATGTTGTCGGGGTGCCACGCGGGCACGCTCGCCCGACGCGGGATGCCGAAGCTGCTCGGACCGTGCCCCTCCCCTTCCATGGCTCGCCCCCTCAGCAGCCGTCGATGAAGCGATCGAGGACGCGCACGCCGAACTGCAGCCCGCTGACAGGGACGCGCTCGTCGATCCCGTGGAACATGGCGGTGAAGTCGAGATCGCGGGGCAGTCGCAACGGCGCGAAGCCGAAGCAGCGAATCCCCAAGCGGGAGAAGGATTTCGCGTCGGTGCCGCCTGAGAGCATGTACGGCACCGGCCGCGCGCCCTTGTCCTCGGCCTTGAGCGCGGCGCTCATCGCGTCGACGAGTTCACCGTCGAAGCTGGTCTCGACCCCGTGGTCGAAATTGATCCACTCGCGTTTGACATCGGGGCCGAGGATCTCATCGAGGGTCGCCTCGAAGTCGGCCTCGCCGCCGGGCAGGAACCGCCCGTCGACGCCGGCGCTCGCCGTGCCCGGGATGACGTTGACCTTGTAGCCGGCATCGAGCTGGGTGGGGTTGGCCGTGTGACGCATGGTGGCGCCGACGACGCGGGCGATGGCGCCGAGCTGCGGGACGGCTTTCTCGGGGTCTTCGAGGTCGAACGGGACGCCGAGCGCCTCTGTGAGCTCCTCGAGGAAGATGCGCACCGATTCGGTCATCCGGATCGGGAACTTGTGGCGCCCGAGCCGGGCGACGGCTTCACACAGCGCGGTCACGGCGTTGTCGTCGGCGATCATGCTGCCGTGGCCGGCGCGTCCGGCGACCGACAGGCGCATCCATCCGATGCCCTTCTCGGCCGTCTGGATGCAGTAGAGCCGCAGGTCGTCGCTGATCTCGTAGGAGAATCCGCCGACCTCACCGATGGCCTCGGTGCAGCCCTCGAACAGGTGCGGATGGTTGTCGACGAGCCAGCGGGCACCGTAGGTGCCTCCGGCCTCCTCATCGGCAAGGAACGCGAGGACGATGTCACGCGGCGGCTTGCGGCCGGTGCGCAGGCGATCGCGGATGACCGCGAGGGTCATCGCGTCCATGTCCTTCATGTCGACGGCGCCGCGGCCCCAGATGTTGCCGTCGTCGGCGATCTCGCCGGAGAACGGGTGCACCGCCCAGTCGGCGGCATCAGCAGGGACGACGTCGAGGTGGCCGTGGATCAGCAGCGCACCGCGGCTGGAATCCTCACCCTCGATGCGGGCGACGAGCGAGGTGCGTCCGGGCTCGGACTCGAGGATGGTCGGCTCGATCCCGACCTCGGCGAGCTTCTCGGCGACGTATTCAGCGGCGTCGCGCTCCTGGCCTTCTCCCCCGCCCCGGTTGACCGTCTCGAAGCGCAGCAGATCGCTGCACAGCTCGGCAACTTCCGCCTCGGCGCCCGGCATCCGTCCATTGTGACCGCTTCACGGAGAAAAGCGCGTCGGCTGTGGAAAACGCCGGAGCTCTCCGGCTATTACGCTGCGTGCGTGCGGCAGCGCGGTCCCGAGACGGTGGAGCCGGTTCGCCGGCGAAACCCCTTCGGGGCTACCCCGAGGAGCACCTTTCAGCTGGGCATCACGTCGCGAGCGCCTCACTGCACCCGTGCAGCAGCGCGCGCGCAGGACGGGACGGGTCGGGCCGCGCTGCCCGCATGACCGAGGACCTTTCGCTGCCGGAATTAGCCCTGGCGCTCGCAGAAGGATTTCTCGGAGCCGCGTGGTCGCTCGATGAACTGGTCGCCGTGGGCTGCGGCATCGCTCCGCGTGGCCGTTGGTGGCAGGTCGAGATCTGCGCCGCTGCGGCCATCGGCGTGTACCGCCGAAAGCCGCGTGACCGCCCGCGCGAGCTGGCCGAGACACTGTTCGACGCACTGGTCCCCGGGCGTCAGGAGCCGGTTGCCGCCGTCCGGCAGCTCCCGCAACGGCAGGTGCCGACGTGGCCGGTGCGACCCCTTCCCGGCGCGGCGGCGCTGGCCCAGCTCGCCGAACTCCCGCCGTCGGAACTGCAGTGGTACGTGGATCTGCGGGGCATGGGACGAACCACCGGCCACGAGGCGCTGCGTCACTATCGGTACTCGTGGCGAGCGTCGCCGCGCCGTCCGGCCCGCCTCATCGAAGCGCCCAAGGACCGGTTGAAGCTGATCCAGCGCCGGCTGCTGCGCGACGTGCTGTCAGCCGTTCCGGTGAGCGGGATCGCGCACGGCTACGTGCCGGGACGGTCGGCGCTGACGGCGGCTGACGAGCACGTGGGCTCCGAGGTGCTGGTGCAGGTCGACCTGACCTCCTTCTTCCCGTCGGTGGGATTCGGGCGGGTGCGGGCGATCTTCGAGGCGCTCGGCTACGGCCCCGCCGTCGCTCGCGACCTCGCCGGTCTGACGACGACCGCCGCTCCGCTCCGGGTGCTGCGATCGCGTCCGATGCCATCGATGCCCACCGCCTCCCAACTCACCGACCGGTTCCACGCCGATCGCCGACTGGCGTCGCCGCACCTGCCTCAGGGCGCTCCCACATCGCCGGCTCTGGCGAACCTTGCCTGCATCGGCCTGGACCGCCGGCTCGCTGGGCTGGCGGCGGCGTTCGACGCGCGGGTGACGCGCTACGCCGACGACATCACCTTCTCCGGCGGCTTCTGGCTCCGCCACGGGCAGCGTGACCTGCTGGCCCTGCTTCGCCAAATCGTCGCCGACGAGGGCTTCGCGCTGGCCAGGGACAAGACCCGCGTGACGACGCGCTCGGCACGCCAGCAGGTGCTGGGAGTGGTCGTCAACGAGCGTCGCAACCTCGACCGCCGCTCGCTGGACGCTCTGCGGGCCACCCTCACCAATTGCGTACGCACCGGGCCGGCGGCGCAGAACCGCGCCGGTCATCCCGACTTCCGCGCGCATCTGCTCGGCCGGCTGGCCTGGGTGTCAGCCGTCGCGCCGGATAAGGCCGCTCGGCTGCGGCTGCTGTTCGACGCGATCGACTGGTCTTGAGGGCCGGGCCGGGCTGGGCCGCCGAACCCGGAACGGGGGGTTACGCGCGTCCGATAAGCCCCGCTTCTGGGTTTCGCGTGCGCGCCGTGCAGCGGTGCGCCGGTGCCGACCAGGGCCAGGATTGGTATGGTGTCCGTCGCGGCGACGGCCCCTCGGGGTGGTCGCTGCGACCCAGGTCCGGGTGGCGGAATTGGCAGACGCGCTAGCTTGAGGTGCTAGTTCCCTTTACGGGGAATGGGGGTTCAAGTCCCCCCTCGGACACAAGATCATCAGCCGCTGACCTGCATCTATGGTCAGCTTTCTAAGATTAAGATTTTTACCGATACCGCGATTGATACCAGCGGATGAAAAGGCCCGCTGAAGTCGGCGGTCGACGGGGCAATACGCAGGACGCTGCAGATCGGCTCGACCCCGCGAAACGAGGCCGATGCTCGTCGACATAGCGGATCATTGCTGGGTCGGCGGTCGAGCTCCGCCCCGAAGAAAGCCGCTGCGGACTTGAGGATTTCGTTGGCCCGGCGCAGCTCCCGGTTCTCTTCCTCCAGCGCCTTCATGCGGGCGCGTTCCTCGCTCGACAGCCCGTGCCGTCGCCCGGAGTCGATCTCGGCCTGACGGACCCAGTTCCGCAGCGACTGATCACCGACACCGAGCTAGCGCGCGACCCGGCTGATCACACCGGTTTCATCGCCGGACTCGGCGATCGTCTGCTCAACCAGCCGCACCGCCCGCTCTTTCAGCCCAGCCGGATACCGCTTCGACGACGGGTGCTTCGACCCAGACGTGGACTCCATGGCCCCAACCTTTCCAAGGTTCGGAGTCTCCAGGAATCCCAGTCCGGTTCATTCTTCGGTTTCGCCGCACCGTAGTCGGAGAGTTGTTCAGCCCTTGGTCTGCGATGCCATCAACCCAGGGAAAGGCCGGTCCGAGCGGCATCAAATCACGATGCGGATTCGGTGTGTCTGCTGCGCTGCCCGGGGCGACTCGAGTCCAGGTCAGGTGTCCGCGTGGCCAGGCGCCGATGTCCGGAAGCGCCACCGGGATGGTTCGCGTGTCACACTCGGCGTACGCATTCACCCTCGGGTGAGTCACCGCTGGTTGGGAAGCAGCCGGTGGACTAGGTGTTCCGGGTCGGAGTTGCGTGACCGGACGGCTGGACGATCCGCGTTTACTATCCATGCTTCGCGCTGGTGATATCAGCGGTCTTGCCGGGCTGTACGACCGATATGGATCCGAGTGCATTCGGCTTGCCGTGACTTCCGAGCGTCAAGCCGAAGACGTCGTCTTCGAGACGTTTCTCGAGTTGTGGCGGCAACCCCCACCGCCCTGGACATCGGTCCGAGATTGGCTCGTGGCACGCTGCGCGGCGTGTCGCTCCTCAACCTAGGGGCGCGAGTGGAAGCGCGAGACCGAGCGGGCATGTGGATGGATGACCGGTGCGTCATATCGGGGTTGGCCTGCTGCCGGGACGGATTCGAAGCTATTCAGCCTCGGGCACGTTGGGCTCGGGGTTGCCGTGGTCGGAGCGCGTTGGACTCCAGAATTCTTGATTGCGAAGTTGACGTTTGCTGAGATGGGGGCCGGTTGGACGTGAGTGCGGGCTCTGCCTGGCGTCTAGCACGTCCATGACACGGTCTCGAAAACCGTTGAACCGAAACCACATTCGACCGTTTCCACGACCTGCTGCGGCATGCGGGTGGGGTCGTGAGGGCGAATCCTCAAGCGCTTTCCTGTAGGCCGCGGCCGCCTCATCGGCGTCTTCATCCGATAAGGCTCGGTCGAGTTCATCAGCGGTCAGTCGCTCCGCCTGAAATCGGGTCTTCAACAGCGCGCCAAGCCTGGCTCTCACCTCAGCCGTCCCGGTGTTTCCGATTCGGCCGTCGCCACCGAGTTGACTCTCGATCCGTCGCAGCAGCCGGTGGATCTTCGCCCCTTGAGTTCGTTGCTGGTCCGCTGCGCTCCGGCTGAGGCCGAGCCGCCGCTTCTGCAGTGGTAGCAACACTTGTCGCGTCGCGGCTAGATGCTTTGAAACCCCGGCAACAGCTTCGAGACGCCCCATCCGTGCCGGCATAGCAAGTGCGTCTAGTGCCCTTTGCTGCGTCTCAACAACCGACTCGCTGAGCGGACCCCGCAGCGAGTCATCCGAGGGGACCGACGGGCTACCCGGCGCTGGCTCGTCCTGTCGGGAGGTCGACTGCTGAGCGAAGGACTTCTCGGATTCGTCTGAGCCTGAGTCGTGGGATCCGGTATGTCGCATACAAGGGATTCGTTTTGCAGCGATCAAGGGTTCATCCCGGCGTGAGATGCTGCTCATACATCGCCCGAGTCAGCGGGCAGACGAATGGGTCGCCGACAAGTGGCCCGAACCAGGGGCCGAGAACATTTGCAGATCAAAAATCAGCAAGCAATGTGGGTGGTCGGCCTGATCTGGGTGGGTGCGCTGCTGGCGCTGGTGCCAGCCATTTCAACCTCCAGCGGTCCCACCATTGCCGCGTGCCTGTTCCTCCTTGTGATCGCCCCCGCGGTCATGCTCGTGCTTCTGTTCTGCCTCGCAATGGCGAACCGTCGACACCCTTAAGCTTCGGCAGGTGCCATCCCAACTGTCCGCAGCTTCGCTGAGCGCGTTTCTAGCGGGAGCGTCCCTGGTCCATTTTCTCCGCCCGCAGACCTTCGACGGCATCGTGCCGTCGGCGGTTCCCGGATCGGCCCGGCAGGTCGTGTACGTCAGTGGCCTCGCGGAGCTGGCGTGTGCTGCGCTGGTCGGTGTTCGGCGTACCCGGCATCTGGGTGGGTTCGCTGCGGCGGCGCTTTTCGTTGCCGTCTTCCCCGCGAATGTCAAGATGGCCCTCGACGGCGGGGTTCCGGGAGTAAATGGAGTCATGGCCTCGAAGGCGTTTGCTTATGGTCGACTGCCGGTACAAATCCCGTTAGTCGCTTGGGCCTTGAACGTCGGCAGGAACTCTTGACTGGCGCAACTTGGTCGGTCTGCTGACGGTCCCACAGTGACAAACTCCACGGTCATACAGTGACAACCCTGCAAGCCTGTGACCTGCAGAAAGAGAAGTTTGTATCTAGTCTTAGGTATGGAGAGTCGGCGGAAGAGCAATAGCCGACCGGTCAAAACAGTCATGGGCTGCCTCCGAATGGCAGCCACAGAACCAGTCGGAAGCCGAGCCCTCGAAGGCTCGCAGCGAATTGCCTCCCTAAACCTGATGCTTTCTTGTCCATCACAGCCCGATAGGCAGTTTGCTGTTCGTCGCCAGCCACCATCCTCGCGTAAGATTCAGCGAGGCGCGATACACGACTACCGCCTGCCGGGCCAACGCCTCAGGCGCGACGAATTCTATTTCCAGCAGCTGAGTTAATAGCTCGGTACGCAATGCCTGTACTGGACGCGTCCGTGAAGGCTATGACGCTTGGTACGTGAACGCGGACGTTGGCATGACGTTCTGCGACAACGGACGTGATCTGCGCCTTGCGCCGCGTGTTGGCGCCGGGGCATCTGTCGAGCAGCCTGCCCGCAGGCTGCTCGACCCGGGGTTGTTTAGTCCGCGGACGCTGTAGTGGTACTACCGCATTCAAGATCGCCAATAATTCTCTGCTTTGAGCTTGTCCGCCTGCCAAACGATCTATCGTCCCGGCCATGGTCGATAGGCCAGCTGGACGGCTGATCGTTCTAGCTCTGGCTGGTGGAGTCGTTTTACTCGTCGGATTCTCGGTGGTGCTCACGCTCTTGCTGGTGTCGAACACGAAGCCAGTTGCTGAGTTTCGAGCCACGGCTTCCGCAGCGTCGCCTCAGCGTTCACCGGGCAGTGCGAGCGTCGCACCGAGTATCGCCCCATCGTCGATTGCTCCGAAGACACAGCCGGCAACTGCGACGAGACACGCGAAGGTCCTGGGAGTTATCGGGGGGCAGACAGTCACGTACGGGGTGGCGGGACCGAGTGTCGCCCGTACGTGAACGGCGGGTGGTACCTATGACCCGATCGCGAGTCACTGCACTTCGATGACGACCTTCATCGCTCCGGAACTGCGATCGGCCGCGACTGCGAAGGCTGTCTTTGCCTCTTCCAAGGGAAAGCGGTGGGTGATGAGGGCATCAGCGATCTCGGGGCGAGCGGCAAGCATGTCGGCCGCCAAACGCATTTCCCGCTGGCCTGCGTGCCCGCAGTAGCCCATCGACGCCACCAGCGTGATCTCCTTCGTCAGCAGCAATGGGAACGGCACCTCCAGCGGGCCGAGTGCGACACCGAGGACCACGATGGTGCCGCCGGGCCTGACCAACTCGACGCAGCGCAGGATCGAGGATGGCGAACCTGCTGCCTCCACCACGACGTCATAGAGCCCTGTGGGTTCCCCCACGCCGAGGCGCTCGCGGATCTCGTTCTGGTGGGGGTATCGGGCTTCCAGGGCGACCTCCGCAGCGCCTTGGTATCGGGCGGCTGCGGCGGCGAGCTGACCGATAGACCCGCCGCCCACCACCATCACACGCTTTTGCGGCCCTGTTCTGCCGACGCGCACCCCGTGCCACGCGACTGACGCCGGCTCAACAAGCGACGCGTTGGAAACGTCCAGGCTCATTGGCAGCTCGATGAGCTTGTGCGCGGGGACACGGTATTGCTCGACCATGCCGCCGTCCTGCATGATCCCCAGTGCCATCTTCGAGGACCGCGCGCACAGGTTGTTCCGGCCAGCCTTGCAGTATTCACACTCTCCGCAACCGAAGAGACCCTCGACCGAGACTGCTGTGCCGTCTGCGCGGACCCCGGCCAGCTCGTGCCCGAGGACACGCTCCGTGCCCGCGGCGAGGTACATCAGGTCCGAGGCGCAGATGCCGACCGACCGCATGGTGATCAGCTCGCCCTGGCCGGGCGCCTCCTCGACATCGACAACCTCCGGCACACCCTCGCGACCTCGCACAGCCTTCACCGTGGGCTCCTTCTGCCTATCAGGCTTTCGCACACCATCCGTTCACGGTGAGAGCACGTCATTGCGTGCCCTCAGGATGGCGTGAAGTCTTTTCTCGACGTCGTCCGTCGAATGGCTGTCCGTGAAGACGTAGGGCCGCAGCTTGCGGATGGCGTCGATCACGTTCTTGGCCACGGTGGACGGTTCAACGGTTCCGATCGGGTTCATCCCAGTCCTGATCCGCCCTGGCATGACGACGCTCACGCCGATCTGCGACCCGACTCTCTCGAGATCGGTCCGGAGCACGTCAGACAGGCCGAGAACGCCATGCTTGGCGACCGTGTAAGGACCAAGCCGGTCCTGCGGTAGAACCGCAGCCATCGACGCCACGTTGACCACATGTCCCTCCCCGCCGGTCGCCAGGATGCGGGGGACGAACGAGCGCACCCCATGCACGACTCCCCAGAGATTGACGTCGAGAACGCGATGCCATTCCGCAAGGGAGAGCTCCCAGGCCAGTCCACGGTTCACGATTCCGGCATTGTTGACCGCAATGTGGAGCGCGCCGAATCGGTCTACCGCGCGTTCCGCGGCCCGTTCGACGGCGTCCTGGTCTCGAACATCAACCGTTACCGCGTCGACATCGACACCGGGTCGACGAACCTGGGCGGCAGCTGACTCGACCGCGGCCCCGTCAAGGTCGGTCATGAGGAGCTGAACTCCCGAAGCGGCGAGCTGGTCTGCAATGGCCAAACCGATCCCGCTCGCGGCGCCCGTGACAATGGCCACGCGGCCTTGGAGTTGCTTCATTCGATATCGACCTCACAGGACCCAGAGCACGCTGCAACCGCTACAAGGACACCGACAACGATCTGACGAGTGCAACCTAGACGAGAATTGCACTCTCGTCGACGGAGATCAATCCTCTCGCTTTGGCAGCGCGCCAGCCAATCATGACGTTTTCCATGCTCGGTCAGGCACGATGGGCGGCGTGAACACGTACAGGATCACCCGGCGTAGCAGGCACTCGCTTGCTCTGGGTGGCAGGCCGGTGCGCGACATCCGCATCGTTTCAGGCTTGTAGCCACAGCAATCGCTGATGCTTTTCGCCGAAGTGGTCGCTGCCTCTGCGGCCGTGGCAGCGACGCCGTCCCGACTTGCCAAGACGGCGCTACTCGCCAACCTGCTCGGCCGTGCCGGCGACGACATCGAAACAGTGACGGCCTGGCTGGCCGGGGAGCCGAGGCAGGGCCGCTTCGGCATCGGGTGGCGAAGCCTTGGAGCGCAGCAGAGCTCGCCCGCCGACGAGCCGACGTTGACCGTTGACGACGTGGACCGTGCGCTGAGCGAGCTGTCCGCCACCACTGGTTCTGGCTCGTCGAGCCGGCGGGCGGATCGGCTTTCGGCGCTGCTGTCGGCTGCTACCGAGGCCGAGCAACGCTTCCTCGTCCGGCTGTTCAGCGGGGACCTGCGGCAAGGAGCTTTGCACGCCGTGGTGCTTGACGCCGTCGTCGCGGCATCGGGGGTGCCTGCTGCGCTGGCACGGCGGGCATTCATGCTGACCGGCAGCTTGCCGGTGACGGCCGCGCTAGCCCTCCAAGGCGGCCCCGACGCCCTCGGTGATGTCCGGCTGCAGGTGCTGCGGCCGGTGCGTCCCATGCTCGCCAGCGCGGGCTCATCGCTGGAGGCGGCTCTGGCCAGTCTCGGCCACGAGGTGACCGTCGAGCACAAGCTTGATGGCGCCCGGATCCAGGCGCATCGCGACGGCGACGAGGTCCGCGTGTGGACCCGCAGCTTGCGGGAGATCACCGACCGAGTGCCGGAGATCGTGGCCCGGGTACGCGCGCTCCCCTGCCGAACGGCTGTGCTCGATGGGGAGACGCTCGCCCTCGACGACGAGGGGCGACCTCGCTCGTTTCAGGACTCGATGAGCCGCTTCGGCAGCGAGGTGCTCGACGGCCCCGACTCCCCCGCTGCTGCCTTCGTACTCAGCCCGTTCTTCTTCGACCTGCTGCACCTTGACGGCCGGGACCTGCTCGACGAGCCGCTGGCCGTCCGGCTCGACCTGCTGGCGGGTGTGCTCGCCGATGAGCAACACGCCTCGCTCCGAATGCCAGGGCGGCGCCGGCCCACGCCGGAAGAGGCGGCTGTCGTGTTGGAGCAGGCGCTTGCCGCCGGCCATGAGGGCGTAGTGGTGAAGGCCTTGGACGCGCCGTACGCGGCCGGCCGCCGTGGGAAGTCGTGGCAGAAGGTCAAGCCTGTGCACACCCTCGACCTGGTGGTGCTGGCCGCGGAGTGGGGCCACGGCCGCCGATCCGGCTCGCTGTCGAACATCCACCTCGGAGCGCGAGACCCCGCAGGTGGCGAGCCCGTCATGGTCGGCAAGACCTTCAAGGGGATGACCGACGAGCTGCTGGCCTGGCAGACGCGGACGTTCCCCGATCTCACCATCGAGGAGCCCGGATGGGGCGTGCGGCTACGTCCCGAGCTCGTCGTGGAGATCGCCGTCGACGGTGCACAGCGAAGCAGCCGCTATCCGGGCGGCGTCGCCTTGCGCTTCGCCCGCGTCGTGCGCTACCGACCAGACAAGACCCCGGCCGAGGCCGACTCCCTCGACAGCATCCGGACACTGCTTTGAGCGAAAACCATGTGCGTAGGCATCTCGGGCGACGGTCCTCGGATGCTGGCTCTTATGGCCTCTGAACTGAAGGTTGCCTCGGGGTCGAGGACGAATAGCCGGCGAACCGCTCAGGCGGCATCGCTGGCCGGTGGCTCGACGGCCGGCTTCGACCAGCGGCGCTCGACGTTGCCGAAACGCCAGTAACCGATGGCGATAGCCCAGGTGAGCACGAATATCCCGACGATGGCGAAGCCGACGTTGTTCAGGTTGATGCCGCTCACCCAGTCGGTGACGGAGTTGCTCCAGCCGGCGTTGTCGTGCAGCACCCCGACCAGTTCGATACTGCCGACCAGGAAGGCGACGGCGACAGACAGCCCGGTGATCGAGATGTTGTAGTAGACCTTGCGGACGGGATTGAGGAAGGCCCAGTCGTAGGCGACGCTCATGAACATCCCGTCGAGCCAGTCGAGCAGGCTCATCCCGCTGGCGAACAGCAGCGGCAGCACCATGACGGCGTACCAGGGCAGGCCGCCGGCGGCACCGGTGCCGGCGAGCACCAGCAGGGCGACTTCGGTGGCGGTGTCGAAGCCGAGGCCGAACAGGATGCCGACGGGGTACATCTGGCCGGGGCGGGTGATGGTTCTGGTCAACCGGCCGAGGATGCGTGCCATGAATCCGCGCGCCTGCAGATGTGCTTCCAGCTGGGCCTCGTCAAGCTCGCCGCTGCGCATCTCCCGGAAAACCCGGATGATGCCGACGAGCGCGATCAGATTCAGAAAGGCGATCAGGTAAAGGAAGGCGCCGGTCATCCCCGTGCCAACGATGCCCAGCGTCTTGTTGGCGGTGCTGCTGTCGGAGGTGAGGGCGCCGACGATGTGCGCTCCGGCGGCGACCAGCGCGGCCATGCCCGCCACCATGGTGGAGTGGCCCATGGCGAACCAGAAGCCCACCGACTTGGGACGCATCCCGTCGCCGCGCAGCTTTCGGGTGGTGTTGTCGATGGCCGCGATGTGGTCGGCATCGAAGGCGTGACGCAGTCCGTAGGTGTAGGCGGTGATGCCGAGTCCGACGCCGAAGACCTTCGTGCCGAGCTTGTAGTGGGCGGGTCCCACGGCTCCGAGCAGGATCGCGAACGCGACCACGTGCATGACGGCGATGACGCCGAACAGTGCGCCCGCTTCGATCCAATCCCGCCGGGTCCAGGTGGTCAGCATCGTGCGAAACATTCCGCCGTTGCCTGAGCTCCTGACGTGACCCGCAGGGGGAACAGGTTCGGTCACCGTCGCTCCTTCGGGATTACGCGTCCCGTTCATGGGCTGACGCAGGCCGGGGTCTGACTTCCAGCTCTGGGCTGGTCACAGTGGCGCGACCGCACCGGAATCTCACCGGCTTCCCATGCCTGCTCTCGCGAGCGAGACATTACTCGATCGCGATGTCGGCCCAAGCTGACGGGTCACCGCCGAGATGTCAGCTGCCGGCGCCGTTCGGGGACACCCGCTTGCCCGTCACGTAACGGATCGCCTGGAGTACGTCGGGAACGTCCCATGACTGCGCAGCCACTGTGGTCTGGTTGTGGTGCCCGGTCTCGCTGAGGAACTTCTCCAGCTTGAGGGGAATTTGTGCGCCGTTGACCCACGGCGTCGCGTCCACCAGCCACGCGATATGGCCGTTAGGACGGAGCACGTAGACCACGTTCTCGTGGTCGACGTCGTAGGTCAGCGGTGCGCCGGTGAGCCAGTCACGCGGCGGCGGCCCAGGGTCGTCCGGTACTCGCCCGTAGCTGAGATGGAAGGCGTTCCAGAAGGCAGCGATCTGAGCGGGAGTCCCGCCGAGGAAATCCCAGTTGGACTGCGCCCCGTACAGGCCCTGATATGCCTTGAGATGGGCCTGATCGTCTCGTTGCGGGTCGACCGTGACTTCCACGAATTGGATGCTGTTCGTCAGGCCGGCCGCGTGCACGTCGCGGTCGGCCACGCCGAAGTTGGCGCTGATCAGTGGGCAGATTTCCTGGCAGAGCGTCAACGAGGGCGACAGCACGACGGTCTTGCCACGCAGGCTGGACAACGTCACGGGCTTGCCGTTCTCATCCGACAGTTTCATGTTCTCGATACTCGTCGGGATGGTGAGGTCAACCGTGGTCCCGTTCGTGGGCACCGGATGCGACGACCCCGAAGACGCCCCACAGGACGCCAGCAACGTCATCGCGCACAGCGCCGCGAGGGCGGCCGTGGCAGACAGGCGCCGCGCCCGGCTGCGGGGATGCCGCGAAGGACAGGTTTCTGCGGCGACGGGTGTCGGACGATGCCAGAAGAACGTCACAACAGTAGGTGCGCAGAACGACCGCGGAAGTTCCCTTTGCCCCTCATTCGTTCCGACGTGGATGGCGGCGCGCCCACGAGCACAGCGCCCGCCGGACTGGAGATGGCATGGGTGAGTCGGAGAACTCATCCTGCTGGCCTTTGAGGCACCGGGCTCGTAGAACGGATGGGGATCCTGTTGGCTCGTTGGTCACGTTGCCGATGAGCAACGCAACAGTCAGCGGGTGGGTTCGGCAGAGCCGGCCCGGGCGCGGACGCGGTGGTCTCAGCCGGTGGTCCTCAGCACGCGGCGCGACCGAAGCGCTTGCACGGTGAGCATGACGACGACGGTGACCGCTGCGGCGGCCAGCGCGACGAGAACGAACCACCATGCAGACGTGCTGCGAGTGGCCAACGTGACCGGCGGCGGTGGGAGGAGTTGCGCGGCGGTGTCGTGCCCCTCCACGTCAAACTTGGCTGAGGCGGTGGCGGCGAAGCAGACCGAGGCGAGCCCTAGCCCGAGCATCGTCGCGAGTGTGGTGGCGAGGCGGAACAGCTTCATAGTGGCTCCTGTCATCGTCTTGCCGAGTTCACGGCAGCGGCCCATATGGCTCGCCGTGATGGCAGCAGACGGCTCTTGGAGATCGTTGAAAACCGTTAGCGGACGCTTGGATCTGGCTTAAATCCCCTGGTTGCGGCCGTTATGCTGCTCACGAGCCCCTTGGAGCATGGTGACGACCGCTGATCTCGATACCGACGGTCCCGCACTCGAGTTCCGAGTGCTGGGACCGCTCGCCGTGGTGCGCGGCGGCAGCACCGTTCGCCTCGGGGGAATGCGGCAGCGCGCGGTTCTGGCCCGCTTGCTTTGCAGCGCCGGACGGGTCGTGTCGACCGATCAACTGGCGGCGGCGGTATGGGGTACATCGATCCCCACGGGATATGTGTCGACGCTGCAGACCTACGTCTTCCATCTGCGCGCAGCGCTTGAGCCCGACCGGCAAGCGGGGGCGCCGCCGACCCTGCTCCGGACGGAGGCCGGTGGTTATTGCCTTGAGTTGAGCCCTGATCGGGCCACGCTCGACGCGGACCGCTTCGAGGTGTTGGCGGCAACCGGTCGCGCCAGTCTCGATCAAGGGGACGCGGGCGCCGCAGCCATGCATTTTCGAGCCGCGCTCGCCCTCTGGCGCGGGGACGTGTTGGAGGACTTGCGCGACTTCGACTTTGTCGGACCGTACGCAAATCGTCTCAACAGTCTTCTGGTCGATGCCGAGGAGTCACGGCTCGACGCCGAGCTGGCGCTTGGCAACCACGCCGCGGTCGCGGATGGCGCAGCTCGCCTGATCGAGACCCATCCGCTGCGTGAGCGCTTCCACGCCCAGCGGATGCTCGCTCTCTATCGCTGCGGCCGGCAGTCCGAGGCCCTGTCGGCCTACGCGCAGCTGCGCGAGTTCCTTGTGGACGAGCTCGGAATCGAACCGAATCATCAGGTGCAGGAATTGCAGCGCCGGATCCTCGATCAGGATCCGGAACTCGATTGGAGATCCACGAGCGCGCCGCCCCGGGCGACCGACGCATCTCTCGAGACGCCGGCCGGCAGGAACACGCGCTCACCACGCATCCGCCGGCGCACGGCCATGCTCGCCGCCGCAGCCACGATCATTGCCGCCGGTGCCATTGGCACGATCGCCTGGCAAAGCGACGCATCATCACGGGCCAAGGCGGCCGAACCCAACAGCGCCGTCGCGATCGGGACGAACGGCCGGGTGAAAGCGTCCGTTCCGGTCGGTCAGCCGCCGGGCGGAATCGTTGCGACCGCGACCTCGGTATGGATAGCCAACCCGGCCGGCTCGTCCGTGACACGAATCGATCCCAAGACGAACCGTCGTCTGGCCTCGGTCGCGGTCGGCAGCGCGCCTGTCGCACTCAGTACCGGCCGGGCGGGACTGTGGGTCGCGGACAACACCAGCGGTGAGATCCAGCAGATCAGTCCGCAGACCAATACCGCGGTCCGCACGATCCCTGTCGGGCACAACCCATCGGCAATCGCCGATGGACTCGGCTTCCTGTGGGTCGCGAACCAGGGCGACGGCACCGTCACCCGCATCGATCCGAGTGGTCGATCCGCTCCCCGCACGATCCCGGTCGGCGGCGAGCCGGACGGCATCGCTGTCGGCAAGGACGCCGTATGGGTGGCGAACTTGTTCGACAACACGGTGAGCCGGATCGACCCGCGCTCCCTGTCGACCTCGACCATCGCCGTCGGCGTCGGGCCGGAAGGCATCACCGTCGCCGGCAACGCCGTGTGGGTCGCCGACAGCCTCGACCTCACCGTCGCCCGAATAGACCTGGCGCACAACGGCTCCGTCACCAAGGTCGAGACCGGGGACTCGCCCACGGCGGTCGCGGAATTCCGCGGTGCCATCTGGGTCAGCAACGCCGGCGACGCGACGATCAGCCGATTGGACGAGGTCACCGGCCGTGTCACCAAGACATACGAATTCGGTAGCTCGCCGCACGCCCTCTCAGCCGGAGGCTCAGCGCTCTGGGTCAGCAGCAAGGCGTTTGCGTCGGCCGCCCACCGCGGCGGCACGTTGACCGTGGCCATGGTCACCCCGGACGACGGGATGACCAGTATCGACCCGGTGCTGGCCTACGACGGCGACATCTACGACGGGATGTCGGAGGTCTACGACACTCTCGTCGCCTTGCGCAAATCCACCGGACTGACCGGATTGGATCTCGTGCCCGACTTGGCCGAGCAGCTCCCGAAGCCGACGAACGGGGGGCTCACCTATGTCTTCCAGCTCCGACCGGGCATCAGATATTCGAATGGTCAGCCATTACGGGCCAGTGATTTCCGGCGCGGCGTCGAACGTAGTTTCCTCGTCGACGAGCAAGAGGCCGTCGGTTATTTCAGTGACATCCTCGGGGCGTCCGCGTGTACACCGCGGCCGGCGCATTGCGATCTCGCGGCAGGAGTCGTCGCGGACGACGATGCCGATACGGTCACGATCAACCTCGTCAAACCCGACCCTGACCTGCTCGGTGCCTTGAGCATCACCGGCTTCTCGACCCCGGTGCCGCAGAACACTCCCATGACTCACGACGTGGGCACCGCGCCGGTTCCCGGCACCGGCCCTTACATGATCGGTGGATTCACGCCGATGCGGTCGCTCACCTTGCAACGAAATCCGCACTTCGTCCGCTGGTCTTCGGCGGCGCAGCCGGACGGCTATCCGGACCGCATCGTCTGGAAGGGATACCCGAGCGCGCAAGCGGCCATCGAAGCTGTAGGCGCAGGAAGCGGTGGCGACGTTTTTTACGTCAATCGGACGATCGACCGCAACGCCAGCGTCGCCAAGCTCCTTCAGGCCTACCCCGAGCAGGTCATAAGCACCCAGTCATTCGCCAGCCACTTCCTGCTGCTCAATGCGGCGGCACCCCCTTTCGACAACGCACTCGCCCGCCGGGCGGTCGCCCAAGCCCTCACGGCTGATCCGACTCTCGCCGCGATCAACGACGGCACACCCAGCTGCACGATCGTGCCGCCGGGATTCCCGGGCGCACCGAAAACGTGCGCGTACACCGAGAATCGCGCCACCGCACGAGAAACGGTGCAGGCGTCCGGGACCGAAGGCGCTACCGTGCACGTCTATTTCGTGAACCACGCCCCGTTCGCTCAGCTCGGCGCCTACGTCACCGACGTGCTCAACCAGATCGGCTACCACGCGAAGCTCACGCTCGAGGACAATTACCAGGCAAACGTCTACGACCCGAAGACGCGCCCGGTCAGCATTGAGGGTGAAACGTGGTTTCCGGATTTCCCGGCCGAATCGCAATTCTGGCTCAATCAGACATGCAATCCATCGGCGATGTTCTATCAGCTCGGCACCTGCAATCCGCAAGTCGACGCGGCGGCGACCACCGCCCTCGCAGCGCAAGATTCTGACCCGAGCGCTGCCCAACTCGCCTGGCAGCACACCTATGCGCTGATGGACGCCGATGCTCGACTCGTCCCGCTCGACACGCCGCCCAGTGTCGACCTGCTCGTATCGCCGCGGGTAGGCAATGCCGGACTCACTCCCAGCTCAGCCCTGGAAGCACTGCTCGACCAGATCTGGGTGCACTGACAAAGCGGGCCAGCTTTAGCCTGATCGCCACGGCGGAGCACTCAGACGGCCCATTGGGTCCAGCGATCAGTCATCCGAGATAGGTCAGGTCGGGCGACGGCGCGCTCGCGGAACCGGTGAGGAAGGCAAGTCATATGGAGTCCGTTCTGATCGGCTTCGCAGCGTGGTTCGCCTGCGCGCTTGTCTGTCTCACCTTCGTTGCCACGATCTGCCGAAGCGGGCAGCTCGAAGACCAGTGGGCGTCAGGTCGCGAATTCGCAGCTGACCACACCGCTGATCCGGCCCACCATCAGCCGCGGATCCAGGACGTACCCCGTGCGGCCGCCGTCCTGCACCCGCGCAGCGCTCTCGACGACGCCATCGGCGCACCCGTCGGCGCCTCGGTCGACGCGAGGCGCTGAAAGACGCGCTCGAGGATCTCGCCGTCGCCGGTTGATCGGGGCGCTGGCTAGCCGTCGCCGGCCAACAATTGCAGATCGGTATCCACGGGGCCGACTCCTCCGAGGGCTCGAAGAACCAGTTGCCTGGCTCGTTCATGTCCTACGGCGAGCAGGTGCTCATCGTGCTCGACGAGCCCTTCACCCATCTGCCCGATGGCGTCGACCAGCGGCTCGGTGAGCTCCGGATAGATGGTGTTGTTGGCGAGCTTGTGGAATCCGGTCTGGGCGTAAGCCAAGTTCGTCATCAGCGCAGCGCTGTCTCGCGCGTGGCCCAAGAGAATTGCCTGGAACGCATTGCTCAGGCAGGAGAGGCTGCCTTCCCAAATCGCTTCGGCGTTGGTGGTGAAGAACCATGCCGGTGGATGGGCGTCGGGCGCGGGCGCCAGGAGCGGCGTCGGCGAGATCGGCAGCCGGTCGTCCAGCTCTTCAAAGGCTCTGAAGCCAGAAAAGACCGGCACCATAGGCTCGACGATCGGGCTCCATCGTGCGATGTCCGCTTCGAGCACCTTCCGGCGGTGGAACGCCTGCGTCGCTATCGCCGTCTCCAGCGACGTCGGGATCGCGCCGGTGAGCCTCTCGAGGCTGTGTTCGGCGTGATCCATCCCCTCGAAGCCGAGCTTGCGCTTCTCGCGCGCCTCGGCCGACATGTCTGGATGCGCGTTGATGAGCAGCATCAGGTGACACATCCACGAGTGATCAATGGCAATGATGAAGTATCTGAGCGACTGGTTGGCCAGCCACCAGCGCTGCCCCTTCCCGGTGGCCGGACTCGGGTGCGGCAGCTTCGCCCAGCCGTTGAAAGCCTGGCGCGACAAGCGCATCGAGCGGCACAACTTCTGGTGGGCAGCAGCGGCGGGCGATGTCAACGGGGTGGACTCGTTGGCGCCTTGCATGAGCCGACCCCACGCATACAGGCAGTCCTTGGACCGGGCGATCTCGTCGACAACAGCGGGTAGCGCGGCCTCCCAGTGCCGATTTCCCGCTGCGAAGACGCCCATGCGCCGCCCCTCCGACTACACGTGCTAGGACGGGCAGGCTAACAGTCGCCCGTTCCTTGGGTGGTCAATTTCGCTGAGACGTTCACTGCCACGCTAGTCGCCGCTCCAGCAGCGCAGGATGGCCGAGGTGACGAGATAGATGAGGTCTCGCCGCGCCCGGTGGGACGGGCCGACGGTCTTGGGCAACTGGGTGGCATCGACGCGCAGCAGTTTGTTGTCCTTGACAGTAAGGATGACATCGTCAGAGGCCAGGAATGCGGGAACTTCGAAGTTTTCCAACGTCTGCAAGGGCACCTTGGCTTTTGCATCCTGGCTCTTCAGTGCATCGAACTCATGCACGGCGGCAGCGTCTGAGCCGAACTCCGTCACTTCGAGGCGCAGCGGACCATCCTGTAGCTGATACGTGCACGTGTAGACCGGCTTGACCCATTGGCTGGTTCGCTTCGGACGCCCATTGAGGCCGAGGGTCAGCGCGATGGCGTTCTGGATCTCCTCCTCCGAGCAGGTCATCCGGGCCGAGATCGACGGGCCGCTGATGCCGGACGAGGCGCTGCTGGCGGTCGGCGTCGAAGTGACGCCAGGGGTGGTGTGCGCGGCCGAATTACCGCAGCCGACGAGGACCACACAGGATCCAGCACAGACGACTGCCACCCGAAGCCGTCGACGGATCACGCTCAGAGGCTAACGCCCGACCCGTCGACGGGACGGCGTCCTAGAGCTTTCCGACCTGGATCCCGCCCGTCGGGTTCGCCCAATCGACCTTGGCGTGGGGGTCGAGCGGGACCTCGACGGCGAGCCCGAGGCACATCTCGTCGGACGTGCCGTCACCCCAGGTGACGTAGTGCGGGCCGATGCTGCGCAGGGCCGGCAGCTCCTGGGCGAGCCTCGGGTTGTACGTGCAGCTGACCTGCAGCTTGTCGCCCGGGGACACCTTGATCCATGGCGTGTTGTTGTGGGCCGCCTGGTTGTTGAAGTCGTAGTTGGGCACGTCCAGGACGGTTGTGGCCTTGGCGGTGCCGGGATTGAGCGTGATCTTCAGCGCGGTGCCGAGCAGGTGCATGTGCGGCGCAGCCCTGATGATGTAGCCCGCCTGCCGAACCTTCCAGGTGCACGACGTCGTGAGGCCGGTCGGTGGATTGACCGGATTCTCTCCACAGATTTGCTCGACTCCCGCGTCGAACAGCGTGATGTACGGGCCGAAACGCTTGCTCAGGTTGGCCAGCTCAGCAGTGCGATTGCAGAGCGGACCGGTGACGCCGGCCGGGCACGGGATATTGGGAATCGCGACCAACGGCTGGATCGAGGTGGGTCGAAGGTTGGCCGACGCCGGCACGGTGTCGAGCTCGACGCGCGGATGGACCGGTAGGTCGCCGGCCAGCAGGTTGTAGTGCACCTGCATGATGACCAAACTGCCTTTGGGCAGTGGGGTTCCGGTGGTGGCCGGGAGAACGTCCTTGCCCTTCCCCGGCGCCCAGGCGCTGAGCCACGGCATCGACAGGAACTGCTTGAGCCCGGTGCCGACCACTGGGGGCTCACCGAAGCAGGTCCAGCCCTTGCCGCCATTGTTAGCGGTCTCGGCCGCCTTCGCGAGGCTGGGCGGAACCAAGAAAAGGATCGCGTGGTGCACCTCGGCGACGGACTTCCCCGTTCCGGGGAAGAACTGGCTCGACACGATGAACGAGTTCTGGCTGACATGCGGGTTGACCAGCGTGCAGTGGTAGTCGTCGGTCCCGCCGTTGATGGATCTCGGGGTGTAGGCGTTGGGGTTCTGCATGGTGAGCGTCGTCAGCCGCGCCCCGTCCACCGTGGCGGGCGCCTTGGGGGCCGTCTGAGCGGCCACCTTGGGGCCAGCGGCACTCGAGCCGCAGGCGCTGACCAGAATCAGCGCGCCGATGAACGCGACCACGCGCCTGGCCCGCCGGGCAGGCACCGCTCTCGACGTCATCAAAGACTCCTGCCCTCAGCCGTCAGGCCGCCTCGCCCGACCCGTCACATTAACGCGCCGGCAGCGGCCCGACCGCAGTACGAGTCAGACCACCGCTGCACACACGAAGGTGCTCACTCCCCGGACCCTGCCTGTCCCCGGGCGCTGGCCAGCAGCTGATAGAGGCTCGAACCTGGTCCTCCGACAAGCACCCGCGCATTCGTGAGCCGGGCTTGCAGGGCGCGAAGCTCGGATGCGGCGCCGCGGGCCCCGGTGGTGGTCATGCTCAGGACGACGAGTCCCGCACCGACCTTCTCGGCCAACTCAGCCGAGTCGTTCCACGGCACGTTCGCGGCGAGGTGATGAACCACCCAGTGGTCTTCACGCAGGGCCGCCGTCGCCATCAGGGCGGGCAGGTTGTGCTGCTCGCCGGGAGGTGTGGTGACGAGGGCGATGCCACGTGGCCGTCCTGGCCGGGGCTGTGCAAGAGGCGCAAGAAGCCGTTCACAAATCGCGCTCGCGCGGTGCTCTTCCGCGACGGACATCCGACCAGCCGCCCAGGCGTCGCCGATCTGCATCAGCGCCGGCGCCAGTAGCAGCGCGCAGATATCGACGACCGGGATCTGCCCGCTCGACAGCCGGTCGATCTGCAATCGCGCTCGCAGTTCATTGCCGGAGGCAAGCGAGGTGAAGAGCCGCCTGGCCTGGTTACTCCAGTCGCGAACCTGAATGGCGGGTGGTGGCGGCGCACCAGTAGAGCGATCCGCCTCGAACCGGCGTAGGTCAGCTTCGGTGACCTGGTAACCGCGCCCGACCTTGGTTGCCGGCAGGTCACCCGTCCTGACCCAGTGGTAGGCGGTCTGGTAGTGCACGCCGAGCCGCTGCGCGGCGTCTTGCAGCTTCAAGGCGGCTCCTACGGCGAGATGACGAAGGTCACGCCGACATTATCCCGACATTAATGTTTGTTTAGTATTGATTAATGGGACGGTACCCGTCAACCGCCCTAACCACGCATGCTGCTGACACCCAGACGGAGCCCCAGCCTTGAGCACCATGACCGTCGCACCGAAGCAAAGGTCAGACGACGCGACCGCACACATCGTCGACCCCAAGACCCTGCACGACACGTACGGCAGCAGGGCGCAGGCGCTGGCCTACCGCATCACGAGGGATCACGAAATCGCAGCTGATGCGGTACAGGAGGCCCTCCTGGCAGCCTGGCGCACCCGGGAGAGCTACGACGCCGACCGCGGCGCACTGAGCACCTGGTTTCTCACCATCGTTCACCGGCGGGCGGTCGATCAGGTACGACGGGCGACGAGCGGTATCCGTGCGTCCGACGCCCTTCAGGACGCGCTCGCGCTGCCTGCGCAGGCGGACGGCCCGGAGGAACGAGCCCTACACGCTGATGATGGCCGCTATCTCCGTGCCGCGGTCGACCGCTTGCCGCTGGCCCAACGTCAAGCGCTCATCCTCGCCTACTACGGCGGTTACACCCAGTCTCAGATCGCCGGCCTGCTCAAGATTCCGCTGGGGACCGTCAAATCCCGCACTGGCGGCGCCATTCGCCGACTGCGGATGACAGTGGAGCGCGAAGACGCGTGACGACCCGCTCTGTGGGCTGCAGGCGAGCGTCCGGCGTCGCCGTGGGTCAGCCGCCGTTGATCGTGGCGTCTACGTCGATTCTCGGGTGCCCGGCTGTGGCGAGGTTGACGATCTTCACGGTGTGAGTCGCGGTCCCGGTGAGCAGGAGCTGGTAGGTGATCTTCGCGTTGACCTTCGTCGCCGAGTACGTGTTCAGGGTCGCCTTGTACACGCCGTCGATGTAAAGGCGAGCTGATCCGCGGGTCGGGCCCTTGGGCATGAGCAACGCCAGCCGAACGCCACTCGCGTCGATCGGTTGGGGCGTGTGGAAGGTGACGCTCGCGTTCTTTGTGGAGGTGTAATGCGCGGTTCCGCCGAGCCAGCAGGTGCACTTGGCGACGGTCCACCCGGGCGAGTAGGTCATCGCCGCGTCCTGGTCATCGCCGGGTTGCAGCACCACGTGAACGGCGTTGCTCGCGACCTTGGCCCCATGGCAATCGGTGACGCGGATGAGTGCGTTGTAGCCGCCGCGCAGAAAGTCGAGCCAGTACCCGTCACCGTGGCTGTAGGACCGGGAGGCGGTCGGCAACGGATCGGTCTCCGTGCTGTAGCCGAGGATCGGGTCGGTGTCGCCGCCGAGCGCGTCGTAGTCGGAGAAGGTGAGGGTCTGCCCGCAGACCCCGCCGGGCGCGTTGACGGTCCAATGAAGCGTGAAGGCCGCGTCCCAGGCCTGCGGGTAGGAGTCTGCGCCGCCGTCAGCAGCAATCGACTCGAAGGTTGGCTGCGTCAGCGCGACAGTGGGCTTCGAAGCCGCGGCTGACACCGTCTGCGCCCCGGCCAGCCCCGCGCCGCCGAGCGCCACCAGGCCGACGAGGGCCATGAACGATCTGACCTTCAAGCCCATGGGGCCTCCCCCGATGTCACTGCCCCGGCTCTCACTGACGTCCGAACCCTAACCATTGCGCGGCGGAAAGCGCGGGAATTCAGCTGATTGGCCTATTCCGACCGACCCCTCGCAAGCCGATTAGGGCACGACTTCGTAAAGGTCGTTGCAGAGTTTTCCTTCGAGCTGGGCGTACTGCAGCTGCTGTGCCTGGGTCCCCTGTGGCAGCGGATTGTTGGAGCTGCCGATGATGGTCAGCTGGGTGGCGTCGTCCGCGGTGGTGACGGTGCAGTAGACGCTGCCCTTGAGCGCAGAAATCGTGGGATAGCCGGCATTGGAACCCCAGACCGCTTTGTCGCCGATCCCGCTCAGGGGTGTGGTCTCTGCGCTGCCAGCGCTGACAGTCTGGCCACCCGCACTGAACGTGCCATCCACGTCGCCCTTGTAACGACCGGCGGCGCCGGAGCCGCTCTCGAAGCCGACCGTGAGATTGTTGTCGTTGATCTTGTTGCCCGGCAGTACGAAGGTGCACCCGCCGAGGCGGGTATCCGCGACAGCCGCGCTGAGCTTCGAGGTGATCAGCGCCTGCGCGTCGGCCACGGGAAGCTTCGCGCACAGGGCGTCAGTCGGCAGACCCGGGACACTCGAACCGGCGTCGGTGCCGCCGGCGCTCTTGGCCGATGACGGGGCCGTGCTGCTGGTGGTTGCGCTCGTGCCGGCCTTCTTGCTCGACGAACCGCATGCGCCGACGCCCAATGCCAGGCTCCCCATGACCGTGCACATGACGGCGATCCGCGGAATCCGGGTAAATCCGTAGCTAAGCATCTCAACTCTTTCAATCGCCTGATCTGACATCAGCACCCAATCTGTCGGGCGTAACGGCTGAGTAATGCCCATGAGGCCGGCGGCGCCCCGCTCTGGCAGTTCGGCTCCGGCTGGCGTCCGATCGCGCTGATGGGCCTGTCAGTCAAACTCCGGGGCGCGTTACGGTGCTCGGCATCGAGCGACACGCAGGCTGGTTTTGGAGGCGCAGTGAGTCAGGTACGCGGCGCGGGTGCATCGGCCGTGCCGGACGGCCCGCTGCACATCCCCCACGACGAGCAGCTGATGCGCTACGACGTACTCCCGGGCGGCGACACCGAAGGCACGCGCCGCGCCGTGGCGAACGGCATCGCCACCAACGGCACGATGGTGAACCGGCTCGAGATGCCGCCTGGCCAGACGAGCCCGCCGCGGCGCTTCACCGGCGATCACGTCATCTATCAGCTCGAGGGCACGGTCGAGTGGGACGTCGATGGAGTGCCCTACCGGCTGGGTCCCGGCGACATGCTGTACTTCCCGCCGGGCACGCCGTACTCCTATACCAACGTCGGCACCGAACTCGCCCGCTTCATCGACGTGGCCGGCCGCGTCGACGACTGGCCGCCGCGCATGCTGTACGCCGACGGCACCGAGATCTCATCGGGCTCGCTGAACCAGCTTTTCAACTGAGCCGGGCGGACCCGCTCGCGTCAGTCGTGGAACTGCGGGGTGTAGCAGACCGCGATCACCAGCCCTTCGGGGCTCAGCAGCCGCGCGGTGGTCTGGCCCCACGGCTCTTTGCGCGCCGAATGCAGGAGCTGGTGCCCCTTCGCCGCCAGCTCATCGCCGGCAGCCGCGACATCGGCGACCTCGAACTCGATGCTCGCCTGAGGCACGGGGATGTCTGCCGGCCATTCATCGGTGCCGAAGCAGGCATTCGCAGCCTCGGAGAGCGGCCAAAGGCCGAAGTGTTTCGCGCCCTCCAGGCTGTGGGTGAAGCGGTAATCACCCGCCTCGTTCTCGAACGACACGTCCAATCCGTCTGCGTAGAACGCGCGAGAGGCCTCCACGTCTCGGACGATGGGTGCCAGGCTTGATACGAACAGGATTTCCATCGGGATCCACCTCCACAGCGATCGCTTTCAGCGCGTCCGTCCGTGGTATCGCTGGGGTCCGACAATTTTCGGGCGACCGTCGGCTCGGGAGCCCTCAGCTGGTGCAAGCGGTGCTGATGATCCCGCCGCCACTGCTGCTGTAGTACCAGGCTGCTGACGCCTTGGGGTTGCTCGCCATGAGGCAGAAAGACGTGGGGCTCGCGCCGATCCAGGTGATCGTGTCCCCCGGGGTGAGGCTCACCCCCGTGCTGTCGCCGACCACCTGGCCGGTGCCGCTGATGGTCGCGTTGGCGGCGGCGTTCGTCCCGGCGGTCTTCCAGGTCGTCAGGGTGAAGTTCCCGTTGTTGACGTTCTGGGACACGACCTCGCTGGCGACGGTGCGCAGGTCGGTCTTCAACCCCGCGTCATAACTCTTCTTCTGATCGCCGGTGAAGACAGGGATGGCAATTGCAGCGAGGATTCCGAGGATGACGATGACAATGAGCAGTTCGACCAGCGAATAGCCGCGATCCTCATGGTTGGCGCTCTTTGAGCGCAATCGAGCCAGCATGGCAGTCAATACCCCCCGGAAACGCCAATTCGTCTCCTCAAACATCGACAGCACATCGTTTGGCCTGAGGAAATAACTTAGGCCGGGTGTGGGCGTTATTCGGGGATGATCTTTTCGAAGATCACATTGCCGCCCAGACGCCGGGCTCGGTCGACCCTCGATGGTGAGTCCACCGTCCAGAACAGGACGGGGCATCCCAGCAGCCGACGCCAAATGGAGAGCGCCGGACTCGGCGCGGAATCGATGTCGTACGCGATCGCATCAGGCCGGACGAAAACATTCGTCACCATGGAGCGCACCAGCAATTTGGCGACAAGCGGAAGGCGTTCCCGTCGCAGCGCTCCCGACAGCTGAACCCGGGCGCTGGACCGGGAATGGCGCTTGACCCACAGAAGCATCCGGGGATCGAACGACATCATCGCGTACGTCACCCCGTGACGGTTCAGCGTCTCGAGAACACCCGGACAGACGGCCGCCGGCCGCGGCCCGGACTTCAGCTCGACCAGGACGGGGGTGCGGGCGCCGATCAGCTCTGCCACCTCCTCCATCGTCGGGATGCTCTCGCCGGTGCCGCCGAGCCGCAGCTCCTTGAGCTCGGCGAGGGTCGAGGACGCGACGTCGCGAGTGACGCCGGTCAGCCGCGTGGTGTCGGAGTCGTGGATCACGACCGGAACGCCGTCGCCCGTCAGCAGCACGTCGAGCTCGATCGCGTACCCCATGGCGCAGGCGTGCTCGAACGCAGCGAGGCTGTTCTCCGGACGCTCGCGGTCGTGCAAACCGCGGTGGGCGGCAGGACGTTTCGCCAGCCAGCCGATCCCCTCCGCCCGGGCAGAGGGGATTCGGCGCGAGAGCGGGGGCACCCGTCACACTATTGCGGTTCTAGTACGCGCCGGGGCGGCCGTGGCCGGTGGTGACGAGGTTCGGAAGGCTGTCGGTGATGTAGCCGGTCCACCCGCGTGAGCAACACTCGAAGCATTCCAGGTCGGAGTGCAGGCCGACGTGGGTGAAGCGCAGCAGGGTGCCGGCACCAGCTTCGCTCAGCTCGAATTTCACGTCGGTGCCCGTCCACTCGCTGGTGTCCTTCACCCAGCTCATCGTGCTGTCGGTGACGTGCCACACGATGCGTTCCGCCGGCGCCATTTCGGTCACCTGGAACATCCAGGTGTGATGGTCTCCCCCGTCGAAGACGAACTTCGCACCCACCACGTCTGCCTGTCCTTGGACCGCGTCGGACCACCAGCTGCGCGGCTCCTTGATCGCGTCGAACACCTCGCGCGGCGGGCGGTCGATCTCGATCGTTGTGGCGAAATCCTCTGCGCTCATCACGTTCTCCGTCCAGATCAGGCGTCGTCGCTTGCGGTGAAAACCGTGCCCCGTCGGCAGTGACGGACCCAGCGAATTTGCGGAAAGTGCAAACTGCTCCCGTGGATTCGACTCTGACCGATGTGCTGGGCGGCATCGGGCCACGTGTGCGCCGGGTGCGCCAGGATCGGGGGTTGACGCTCGTCGAGGTCGCGTCGCAGACCGGACTGTCCGTCAGCACGCTCTCGCGTCTGGAGTCAGGTAAGCGTCGGCCGACCCTCGAGCTGCTGATCCCGCTCGCTCAGGTCTTGCGCGTGGCGCTCGATCAACTGATCTCGGCGCCGGCCACCGGTGATCCCCGGGTCAACCTCACGCCGGTCCGGCGACGGCGCGGAGGCGTCATCGTGCCGCTGACGCAGGCGCCGGGCCGGGTCAAGGTCTACAAGCAGGTGATGGCCCCCAGCGAGCCGGCCCTGGTCACCCACCACGGCCACGAGTGGCTCTACGTTCTTGCGGGGCCCCTCAGGCTGATCGTCGGCGGTGACGAGCGCATCCTGCAGGCCGGCGAGATCGCCGAGTTCGATACCGGTGAGCCGCATTGGTTCGGTCCCGCGGGCGATCACGCCGCGGAGTTGCTGCACATGACGCGAGACGACGACGGTCTCTGACCCACCGTTTGATCGCGCCGCGCGCTCTCTCGTCCCGCAGCTCAAAGCCCTAATCATGGCCGGTGGTCAAGAAGTTCTTGACCGGCGAACAAGAAGTCTCTACGTTTCCGGCGTGTAACCGCGGTCACAACGAGGAGGAACGTGCCGGAGAGCAGCACGCAAAGCTTGGGCAACGCCGGTGGTTTCGCCACCGGCATGGCCGAGCTCTTGCTGGCGCGGGCGGACGACGAGCGCACCGCGTTGCTCTTCGGCGACCAGCGCTGGAGCTGGCGGGAGTTCGTCCAGGCCGCGGCGGTGCGCGCCGCCATCGCCCTCGAGCAGCGCTCTCCCGGGCCGTTCCACGTCGGCCTGCTCATGGAAAACCGGCCGGAATACCTCTTCTGGCTGGCCGGCGCCGCGCTATCCGGAGCGACGGTGGTCGGCATCAACCCGACCCGCCGCGGAGCCGAACTCGCCGGCGACATCGCCCACGCCGACTGCCAGCTCTACGTCACCGACAAGGCCGGTGCCGCCACTCTCGCCGAGGTGTCTTCCGACCAACCCGCGGGTCGCGTTCACGATGTCGACAGCGCGGAGTACGAGCAGCTGCTGGCGGTTCACGCAGAGGCTGTGCCGCCCCCGCCGCCGGATCCGTCCGCGCTGGTCATGCTGCTGTTCACGTCGGGGTCGACGAGCGCGCCGAAGCTGGTGAAGTGCTCGACCGGCCGGCTCGCGTATCTCGGGGCGCGGGCGGCGGAGCGCTACGCCTTCAGCCCTGACGACGTCTGCTACTGCGCGATGCCGCTTTTCCACGGCAACGCGACGATGGGCGTCTGGGCGCCCGCCGTCACTGTGGGCGCGGCGATGGCGCTCGCTCCGCGCTTCTCGGCGCGGGCCTTCCTGCCGGACATCCAGCGCTACGACGCGACGTTCTTCAACTACGTCGGCAAGTCGCTGAGCTACATCCTGGCGACTCCGGAACGCTCCGAGGAGCGTGACAACCGGCTGCGCCTCGGTTACGGCACCGAGGCGTCGTGGAAGGACATCGAGACCTTCACCCGACGCTTCGGCTGCCCACTCGTCGAGGGCTTCGGCATGAGCGAGGGCGGCGGACTGCAGATCCGCTGGAGCCCCGACGGCCCGCGTGACTCCATCGGCAAGCCTGCCTTCGCCAGCATCCGCATCGTCGACCCCGAAACGGGCGAGGAGTGTCCACCGGCGCTCTTCGACGACGACGGCCACCTCAGCAACGCCGAGCAGGCGATCGGCGAGATGGTCAACACCGAAGGGCTCCCGCTCTTCGAGGGCTACTACCGCAACCCCGAAGCTGAAGCCGAGCGCACGCGTCGCGGCTGGTTCTGGTCGGGCGATCTCGCCTACCACGACGGCGACGGCTGGTACTTCTTCGCCGGCCGGGCGAGTGACCGGCTCCGCGTCGACAGCGAGAACTTCACTGCCGCACCCGTCGAGCGGATCCTTTTCCGCCACCCCGCCGTACGGGGAGCCGCCGTCTACGCCGCGCCTGATCCCGACGGCGGCGACGCGGTGATGGCCGCGCTCGAGCTGACGGACGGCGCCGGCTTCGACCCGCTCGACTTCGAGGCCTTTCTTGCGGCCCAGTCCGACCTCGGACCCAAGTGGATGCCGCGTTTCGTGCGGATCGTCGAGCAGATCCCGCTCACCGGCAGCAACAAGGTGCGCAAGGCCCCGCTACGCCAGCAGCGCTGGACCACGACCGATCCGATCTGGTGGCGTCCCGACGCCCGCTCGAACACCTGGCAGCCCATGACCTCAGCCGACAAGGCCGCACACGATGCGCGCTTCGTCGCTCGCGGCCGCGAAGCCGCGCTGCGTTGACCCACTGACCCACTGACCCTACTGAGCCACTGAGCCACTGAGCCACCGAAGGAAAGGACCGATCCGTGCAGCTGGACGAATCACCGGCGATCACCGCGCTACGCACCGAGCTGCGGGCGTACTTCGCCGATGTGATGAACCCGGCGACGACGCAGGCGCTGGATGATCCCGCGACCTCTTCAGCCGCGATCCGCACGGTCGTGCGCCGGATGGGCAAGGACGGCTGGCTCGGCATCGGCTGGCCGCGTCAGTTCGGCGGCCAGGGCCGCGGACCGGTCGAGCAGCTCGTCTTCTACGAAGAGGTCCAGCGGGCCGGGGCGCCCTATCCGCTCGTCACGCTCAACACCGTCGGGCCGACGCTGATGGACCGTGGCACCCCCGAGCAGCAATCTGCTTACCTGCCAGGGATTCTGGCCGGTGAGATCCATTTCGCGATCGGCTACACCGAACCGTCGGCCGGCACCGACCTTGCCTCACTGCGTACGCGTGCGGTGCGCGACGGCGACCACTACGTCGTCACCGGCAACAAGGTCTTCACCTCCGGCGGCGACCTCGCCGATTACATCTGGCTGGCCTGCCGCACCGACCCAGAAGCGGCGCGTCACCGCGGGATCTCGATCCTCATCGTCGACACGACGACGCCGGGCTTCTCCTGGTCGCCGATCAACACCGTCGGCAGCCAGCTGACGACCGCGACCTACTACGACGGCGTGGAAGTTCCGGTAGCAAATCTGGTCGGCGAGGAGAACCGCGGCTGGCAGCTGATCACCGCTCAGCTGAACCACGAACGTGTCGCGCTCGGCGCCGGAAGTGCTGCAGCGCATGCGATGTACGACGCGACGGTGCAGTGGGCGGCCACCACCCCGGGTGATGGCGACCGGCCGGTGCTGGACCAGCCGTGGGTCCAGTCCGAGCTCGCCACGGTGTACGCCCGGCTCTCGGCGCTGCGGCTGCTGAACCACCGCATGGCGGCGGCGATGGAGACCGGCCAGCCCGGGCCGGCCGAGTCCTCGACGGTGAAGGTGCTCACCAGCGAATCCGCCATCGCCATCTACCAGACGCTGCTCGGGGTGCTCGGCTCGACCGGGCATCTGGTCGCCGGCTCCCCCGGCGCGCTCATCGGCGGCCGGCTCGAACGCCTCGCTCGCCACGCGCAGATCAACACCTTCGGCGGCGGGGTGAACGAGGTCCAGCGCGAGCTGATCGCCGTCTCAGCCCTTGGACTGGCTCGAGGCAACCGATGAACTTCCAGCTCGAGGAATCGCAGACAGCGATGGCTGACCTCGCCCGCCACGTGGCCGCCGACCACGGTGGCCACGAGCGCGCTCGCGCCGTGGAAAATGCCAGCGGTATCGACCGTTCCGCCTGGTCGGCACTCGGCGTCACAGGTCTGCTGGCGGCGGTGCTGGCCGGCGACGGCGGGGTCATCGGCGCGTCGGAGATGGCGGAGGCGCTCGGACGCGAGGTGGTGAGCGTTCCGGGTTTCGCGCTCCTGACGGCGCTCATGCTGCTGGGCGGCAATGGTGGCGTGAACGCTCTCGAGCCCCTTCGCCGCCAACGCATCGAGGCGGGTCAGGAACTGGTGACGCTGGCCCTCTTCGAGGAGGGCATCAGCCGGGTGTCGGCCTCCCGTACCCGCGCCGACGGCGGCCGCCTCACCGGCCACAAGGCCGTCGTTCCCGCAGCAGCCGAGGCGACGGCGGCCGTGGTGGCCGCGCAGACGAGCGACGGCCCCGGCCTGTTCCTGGTCGAGTGCGATGACCCCGGAGTCCGGCTCGTCCCGGTGCGTACCACCGATCGTCTCAGCGCCGCGCACCTCGAGATGCGGGAGGCGGCAGGCGTCCAGATCGGTGACGCGGCTGCCGCCGCGCGCGCCGAACAGGTGGCTTCCGTGCTCGCCTGCGCGTCGGTACTCGGACTCGGACGCCGCGCCGTCCAGGGGGCGGCGAGCTATGTCTCGGAGCGCCATCAGTTCGGCCGGCCTATCGCGTCTTTCCAGTCGCCGGTGCTGCGACTGGCGGATGCCCACATCGACCTCGAGGCGATGCAGGTGACCATGCAGCAGGCCGCCTGGCAGCTCGATGCCGGTCAGGACGCGTCGACCGCCGTTTCGGTGGCGAAATGGTGGATGGCCACCGGGGGCCACCGGACCCTGCACACCGCCCAGCACGTGCACGGTGGGATCGGCGCCGACATCGAGTTCCCGGCGCACCGCTACTTCCTGCGCGGCAAGCAGCTGCTCGACACCCTCGGCGGCGCCGCGGCGCACGCGAGCCGCCTCGGCGCCGAACTCGCGACAGGAGCGCGTACATGACCCAGCTTTCCTACGAGGAGCTCTTCCTTCCCGAGCCGGCGCAAGCCGACGTGCGCTACACGGTCATCTCCGTCGACGACCATCTGGTCGAACCGCCCGACATGTTCAGCGGCCGGCTTCCTGCGCAATACGCGGACCGCGCACCGCACATCGTGGACACCACAGATGGCCGTGAAATATGGACTTTCGAGGACGAGGAGTACTCGCAGGTCGGCATGAACGCCATGGCCGGCCGGCGTCCCGAGACGGTGCAGTTCGAGCCGAGCCGCTTCGCCGACATGCGTCCCGGCTGCTACGACATCGAAGCCCGCATCAAGGACATGGACGTGAACGGGGTGTGGGCGTCGCTCAACTTCCCCTCGATGATCACCGGCTTCTGCGGGCGGGTGTTCTCCCAGGCCAAGGACCCCGCGCTGGGCCTTGCCGTCACAAAAGCCTGGAACGACTGGCTTTTCGAGGACTGGTGGCAGCCCTATCCCGAGCGCATCATCCCGCTCGGCATCACGTTCCTCACCGATCCGGTGGAAGCGGTCAAGGAGATCCACCGCAATGCCGAGCGGGGCTTTCGGGCCATCACGCTGCCCGAGCGTCCCCACCGCATCGGGCTGCCGTCGCTCTTCACCGGCTACTGGGATCCGATCGTCGCCGCCTGCGCCGAGACCGACACGGTCATCTGCCTGCACGTCGGATCCTCCGGCGGCTACGTGCACGCCGAAGGTTCGCCCCGGTTGCAGCTCGGCGCGACGATGTTCGGCCAGCTCAGCCTCGCGGCGTGTGCCGAGTGGCTGTGGTCGGGCTACGCCGTGAAGCATCCCGACCTCAAAATCGCCATGAGTGAAGGCGGGATCGGCTGGGTGGCGATGCTGCTCGACCGGCTCGACAACATCATTGATCGCAGCGGCTACGGCATGGGCTGGGACATCCGGCCGGCTGACGTGCTCAAGCGCAACTTCTGGTTCTGCACTCTTGATGACCCGTCGACCATCGACACCCGGTACCGCATCGGCGTCGAGAACATCATGGTCGAGACCGACTACCCGCACGGTGACGGCACCTGGCCCCACACCCAGGACCTCATTGCCGATGTGTGGGGCCACATCCCGGCCGACGAGCTACGCCTCATGTGTTACGCGAACGCGGCCAAGCTCTTCCGCCACCCCTTGCCGGACACGGTGCTGCCGTGACCGATCACCCGGCTGCGGGGATTTCCGCAGCAGCCACTGGGACCGCGCCGACCGGTGCGGGCTCGAGAACGAAAGGGAACCACTCATGACCGGGCCTTTGGCGCGCCGATGGGGCGCAGCTCTGGTGGCAGCTGGATTGATGGGGACGAGCGTGCTCGCCGCCTGTTCATCCAGCGGGGACAACAGCAAGACGAGCTCCGGCGGAGGGGGCAGCAGCAAGGGCCCGATCAAGATCGGTGTGGAGATCCCGACGTCGGGTGAGCTGGCCAGCGCCAGCACCGTCTACGGCCTGGTCGCCAAGGCACTCGGAACCTCGAAGCTGCCGGGCACCGACACCATCGACGGGCGGAAGGTGCAGATCATCGTCCGTGACAACCAGGGCACCGGCCCGGGCGCGGCTGCCGCCACCCGCCAGCTGCTCGACCAGGACAAGGTCGACGCCATCATCGGCCCGCTGTACACGACCGAGGCGCTGTCGGCCCTGCCCCTGGTGAAGAAGGCCGGCGTGCTGGAATTCGCGCTGACCGGATGCCCGGACTGCGGTGACGGCACCAAGTACCCGACGACGTTCTCGGTCGAGTCCGACCGGCCGACCCAGATGCCCTCGACCATCGCCCGCATGCAGAAGGCCGGCGTCAAGAAGGTCGCCGTGCTGGAGTCCGATGACCCGACCGGCAGCGCGTACAACGACGCGTTCAAGGCGGCAGCCGACAAGGCCGGCCTCACCATCGCGACGACCGTGACGTTCACGTCCGGTGCGCTCGACCTCGGCTCGCAGGCCGCCCAGCTCAAGAGCTCCGGTGCCGACGCCGTATACCTCGCAAGCGCCGTACCGACCGATGTCGCGAATGCGGCCAAGGCCATGAAGGAGATCCAGTACGAGCCCTACGTTTTCGGCAACGCCGCGGCCGCGGTCACGGTCGTCGTCCAGGCGGCCGGCAACGACTGGATCAAGAAGTGGGCGGCCAGCGGCTACGGCACGCGCACGACCCGGCCTGACGCCGCTCCGCAGGACGTGACGTTCGCCAACCAGGTCAACGCGATCAGTCCGCAGGTGGGTGCCGTGGCACCGATCGACCTGTCGGCAGGCGTCCTGGACAGCTTCAACATGATCAAGCGGGCGATCGAGGGCACCCACTCGACCGACGGCAAGACGCTCGCGAAATGGCTGGAAAGCAACGGGTATCCCGATGGCTTGAAGGCGGACTACAAGTTCACCTCCACCGTCCACAACGGGATGGCCGCCGACCAGCAGAGCGTCGTGCAGCCCGGCACCCTGCAGAACGGCATCCCGCTACGGGCCGGCGAGACCGGCTGAGGCTCGTCCCCGAACAGCTGGAAACGCTGGAAACGCTGACAGAAAAGGCGCCCTTGGCATGTGGGACTTCCTGAATTCGTTACTGCGCGGCCTGCAGGTCGGCAGTGTGTACGCGATCGTGGGCCTCGGCCTGAACGTGATCTTCGCGGCCACCGGGGTGTTCAACTTCGCCCAGGGCGAGTCGGTCATGGTCGGTGGAATGCTGGGGGTCAGCCTGTGGGTGGCCGACGGCTTCCCGCTCGGAGTCGCCCTGCTGCTGGTCGTCATCGTGACGGCCGGCATCGGGGCGCTCACCGAGATCCTGGCGATCCGGCGGCTCGCCGGCCAACGGGACGCCACCCTGTGGATGCTGTCGACGTTGGGCGTGGCGATCGTCGTGCGCTCGGCGGCCACGCTGCTGGCGACGCGCACCGGCGGTGAATTCGCCCAGCGCAACTTCCCCGACTACATCAAGGCGCAGCCCTGGCATTGGGGCCAGCTGCTCGTGATCCCCCAGCGCGCCATCCTCATCGTCTTCGCGGTCGTGCTCACGTTCGTGACGGCGGTCTGGTTCCGCAAGGCGCGCTGGGGGCGCGGGCTGCTGGCGCTGGCCGCCGACCGGGAGGCTGCGGCCATGCGCGGCCTGCCGGTCGGCGCGCTGGCGGTGCTGGCGTTCGCGATCGGCGGGTTCATCGCGGGGCTCGGCGGGTTCCTCGGCGGACCCGTGACCCAAGCCTCGACCACCATCGGTTTCGGCCTGACGTTGAACGCGTTCATCGCCTCGACCATCGGCGGGATCCCCAACCTCTGGGGACCGTTGCTCGGCGGCGCCGTCCTCGGGATCGGGCAGGAGCTCACCGCGCAATATCTGGGATCGGAACTGCAGACGCCGATCTCGCTCGGGATCCTGCTGGTGGTGCTCGCGCTGCGCCCGCAAGGCGTGCTCGGACGACAGGTGCGTGCGCTATGACGACCCTGACCTCGCTGTGGGCCAACCCGAAAACCAAGCGATGGCTCCCCCTGCTGCAGCTGATCATCGCGGTAGCTGTCATCGCGATCCTGCCCGGTGCCGTGAACGACACGTTCTACCTGTTCTCGCTCACGCTCGGAGTCATCTACCTGACCGCGGTCATCGGTCTCGACTTCACGGTCTACGCGGGCGCCGTGTCGATGGGCACCGCCGCATTCATGCTCCTCGGTGCGTATTCAGTGGCGATCGCTCAGGTGCACGGCGGCCTGAACGCCGTCCTCGGCATGCTCATCGCCATCGTGGTCTGCGCCGCCGTCGGCGCCGTGACGTCGATACCCGCGCTGCGCCTCGGGGCCTTCGCCATCGCCGTCGTCACCCTCATGTACGCCGATGTGTTCTCCGCTGTGGCGCTGCACTTCAAGTCCCTGACGGGCGGCGGCGACGGCATCAACGCCAACGCCGCGAACGTCGCACTCAGCCGGATGTGGCTCTACTCCGCGCTGATCGCCCTGGTGGCGTACATCCTGCATCGCAACCTGCTGCGCGGCCCCTTCGGCCGGGCGCTGATGATCATGCGACGCGGCGAGGCGGTCGCCAGCTCGCTGACGGTCCCGTCCGGGCGCTACAAGGTCGTCTCCTTCACGATCTACGCCGCGTTCGCCGGCCTGGCCGGTGGGCTGTACCAACAGCTCAACGGCCCAATAGCGACGGACACTTTCGGGATCGACACGTCGATCACGTTGCTGCTCATGGTGGTGCTCGGCGGCGTCGGATCGGTGACGGGCGCCTTCCTCGGCACGCTGGTGCTGACCATCATCCCCATGGTCCTGAACCAGGCGGCGAGCAGCGGCGGAGGCACCCGCGATCTGCTCTACGGGGTGATCCTGCTCGTCGTCGTGCTCATCGTGCCCAAGGGACTGGCCGGCATCCCGGGTGATCCGCGAGTGCGCCGCCTGGTCGCGCGTTTCACGCCGTCGCGTGAAGCGAGCGTCAACGCCGCCCCCGCAGTCGAAGACACCGGCGCCCACCCCGTCGACACCGAGGGGTTGAGCGCGCTGCTTGCCGAGGGACGCGGCTCGCAGGGTGGCCGCCTCGAGGTGGAGGACGTCCACCGGACCATCGGCGGGCTGCGCATCCTGCGAGGCATCACGATGACCGTGGAGAGCGGGCACATCGCGGGTCTCATCGGACCCAACGGCTCCGGGAAGACGACCCTGCTGAACTCGATCAACGGGCTGACCCCGGTGGAGCGCGGACACGTGCGCCTCGCCGGCGAGACAATCGACGGGCCGGCCCGTCTGCGGGCCAAGGCAGGGGTGGGGCGCACGTTCCAAACCGCGCTGCTTGCTGAGGAATCGAGCGTCCTCGACAACCTCATGCTCGGACTCGACGCGCACCGCAAGGTCCCTCACGTCTGCTACGCGCTGCGGCTGCCGAACGCGATCCGCGAGGCGCGTGAACACCGCATCGAGGCCGTCCGCTGGGCGCAGGCGCTGGGACTCGGGGATCAGTTGAACGAGGATGCCTCGGCGCTGACCCCGCGCGCCCGCCGGCTGCTCGAGGTCGGACGGGCGCTGGCGACCCGGCCTCGCATCCTGCTGCTCGACGAGCCCGTTGCCGGCCTCACCGGCAGCGAGATCGACGAGCTGGTCGAGATCATCAAACTGGTGCGGACCGCAGGGATCAGCACGATCCTCGTCGAGCACCACGCCGAACTCGTCATGAGCCTGTGCGACCGCGTGACCGTGCTCGACGCCGGCGAGGTGATCGCCTCCGGCGAGCCGGCCACGGTCAGTCGCGACCCGAAGGTCATCGCGGCCTATCTGGGCGATGAGCTGATGTCGTTGGAGGAGACCGAGATGGCGACGGAGACCCAGCCATGAGCGGGCGGCTGGTGCTGAGCGGCGTGCGCGCCGGGTACGGCGCGGCGGATGTGCTCAACGGCGTTGACCTGACCGTCGAGCCAGGCAAGCTCACTGTGCTGCTGGGCCCGAACGGTGCCGGCAAGTCGACCCTGCTGCGCTGCGTCATGGGCATGCTCAAACTCTCCGGCGGCACGATCGAACTCGACGGCACGCGGCTTTCCGGGCAATCGTCGGCCAAGGTCGCCCGAGCCGGGATCGCCTTGGTGCCCGAAGCGCGGCGACTGTTCGGCCCCGAACCGGTCGCCGACAACCTGCTCGTCGGGGGCTGGGTACGCGGGCGTTCGAAAGCCGAACTCCTCGCTGACCGCGAGCAGATGTATGAGCGCTTCCCGATCCTCGGGCGGCGGCGCAAGGAAGCGGCCGCGTCGCTGTCGGGCGGCGAGGCGCAGATGCTGGCGATCGCGATGGCGCTGATGGCGCGGCCGCGGGTTCTCCTGCTCGACGAACCTTCGCTCGGTCTCGCCCCCATCGTGGTGTCCGAGGTCATGGAACTGGCCGCCGGGCTCGCGAAGCAGGGCAGCGCGGTCCTGCTCGTCGAGCAGATGGTCAGCAAAGCGCTGGCGGTCGCCGACTGGGTGGCGGTGCTCGGACGGGGCGCTGTCGTCACGGCCGGCACCTCCGCCGAGGTCAAAGCGGACGGAGCAGTCGCGGCCGCGTATCTGGGCGTCGCCGCGCATGGATGATCAGAAACCCCCACGCGCAGCGGCCGGCGATCGTAGGCTCCGCTGGGTGGCGGTGGAGGCCCCTCGGGCGGGGCGACCCCAGACGGTGTCGACCGAGGAGATGCTCGCCGAAGCACGGCGGCAGGTGTCCGAGGTCGGGGTCTCGGATTTCAGCGTCCGCGAGCTGGCCAAGGCGCTCAGCCTGGTTCCCGGCACGATCCACGCCCGCTTCGGCAACAAACAGGAACTGCTCGCCGTGCTCTACCTTCAGCGCATCTCCCAAGCGCAGGAAATGCTGGCGAGCCTGCCGGAGAAGGCGCTCGCTGACGTGAGTGCTCTGCTCGAAGCGACCTCTCCCGATCTGTCGCTGCTGCGCCGCGAATTCGTGCTGCACTTCGAGGGCAACGGCAAGGCCCGTCCCCGCTTGCACACCGCGACCTGGGACGCGCTCAAGGTCTCCTTCCGCGGCCTGTCGGATCGGCTGTACGACCGCTTTCGTGACGCCGCTGCCAACGAGGGAATCGCCGTCGTCGGAGGCACCCAGGCCAAGCGCTTCCTCTGGACTCTGGCGTCGACCATGGACTCTCAGCGCAGCGCCGTGGCGTTCGACCACGCGGACGCCAACTATCGGCGTTTCGTCGCCCGGTCGCTGCTGTCGGCGCTCAGCGCTTCGAGGTGACTAGCGTCCTGCGAGCACGCGCCCGACGAGTTCGCGGCGGCTGTGCACACCCGTCTTGCCGAAGATGGACTTCAGGTGGGTCTGGACCGTGTACTCGGAGATGCGCAAATGCTCGGCGATGACTCTGGTGGACTCGCCGCGAATCACCGCTGCGGTGACGTCGACCTCCCGAGGCGTCAGCCCGACGGTGGCCGACAGCATCGGCAGGGTCAGCTCGGCGCCGGCCGCTTCGATGACGACCGCCACCCGAGCCGGCCCCGGCCCGTCGAGCAGTCCGGCGTGCAGTGCCACCCAGCCGCTCTGGCCGCTGCGTAATCGAAGGACCGACGCCTCTTCGCCTGCGCGGACCTGAGCAGCGAGACCCAGAATGGACATGGGCAGCGTTCCCTCGGGCACGCTGGCCAACTCCTGCAGCCAGGCTTGCGCCGAGCCGGTGGCCGAGACGAGCCCGCCGTGCTCGTCCAGAAGTACGACTCCGGGGCCGAGCGGGCTCGACGCGACCGGCGCCGCCTGCGCCGCCAGCGAGGTGCGCCGGAATGCCGCGGCGAGATGGGGCAATACGGGAGCGAGTCGTTCGACATCGAGCTCGCTGAACGGATCTTCCCCCGCCTCCCGATGCAGGCACAGAAACCCCCAGGTGCGGCCGTCGACCCGCAGCGCGACGCGCAACTCATCGCCCCAGCCGAGCGGCTCGATCACCTCGCGCCAGCGCGCGCTGCTCACCGGCCGGCCGCCGGTGCCTTGGAAGAGGGTGCCGACAGGACGGGAGGATGCCGCGAGCCGGCGGAATTTCGTCACGTCGTTCGTGCCGAACTCGTTCGCCAGGAACAGTGGTTGCGCGGCCTCAGGCACGTCGCGACTGGTGGCCCCGGTGAACAACCACGTCACCGGATCCGCCGAAGCCACGAAGACCGGTCCGGCTCCGACCAGCCGCTGCAGCGGTTCGACGATGCTTGCGCGCCAGGCAGCAGCGTCGAGTCCGCGCCTGGACAGCGCAACCAGTTCGCGGGCCGCGCGGGGCATCGGAACCGAGACCGCCACGCGCTGACCATAGGCCCGATGCCGCCCGCCGGACACTCCCACATTTCTGGTATGGCCGGCACCGATCCCGCTGCCCACGATCGAAGCAGACCCGAGGAGGCGAGATGGCCAGCATCAGCAATTACCCACCGGACAGCGCCACGCAGGCGTACGGGATCGAGCGACTGCCCACCCGGCGATTCACGCCTGGTGCGGTCGGCGGGCTCGACGGCCCCGGCAACGTCGGACCCGAAAAGGCGGGCGCGCTTTCGCTCGTCTACGGCACCTTCGCCGACAATGCCTCAGCGCAGCGCGGCTACCAGCGGTTCACCGAGGCGCAGTGCGGCATGCAAGAGGCCCCGGGGTTCTTGCGGTGGCTCACCTTCGTCGATGGTCCACACGGGTACGGGCTCGGCTTGTGGAGCAGCGCGGACGATGCCGCTGCGTTTGCGCGCGGCCCGCTGCACCAGGCGCTGGTTGCCGAACAGCGGCGGGCGCCCTTCGAGTACAGCCAGTTCGCGGGCATCTGGACCGCGTCGCAGATCGGCCGCCGCACGTTCAGCTGCCCGGACTGTGCGGCCGCCACCGTCGCACCGGCCGACCGTTGCCGGCAGTGCGGCGCGGTGCTCGACGACGGTTTGGCCTAGCGGGCAAACCCGCTGCCCGAATCGCCGCCCGGTGTGAGACGGTCTTCTCGCGACCGTGCAGTCCGGGCCCGCGACGAAGGGGCGAATCAGTGACCACAATTGCCGGCATCGACCTGTTGGACATGGAGCGCTTCCAGCGCGGTGAGCACCACGAGATGTTTCGCCGGCTGCGCGCCGAGAATCCGGTGTCCTGGCACGACTTCCCCGCCGGGCAGGGCTTCTGGAACGTCGTCAAGCACGCCGACCTCGTCGAGGTGAACCGCGACCCGGAGACGTACTCCTCCGAGCTCGGCGGCACCAACATGTTCGACATCGGAGACCGGCCGGTGAACGAGGGCCAGTTCGACAGCCGCGGCATCCTCATGCTCGACACCGACCCGCCCAAGCACACCCGCTACCGCAAGCTGGTCAACAAGGGCTTCACCCCGCGCATGATCGGCTTGATCGAGCAGCACCTGCAGCACCGCGCCAGCATGATCGTGGACGGTGTGATCGAGTCGGGCAGCTGCGACTTCGTCGAGGAACTCGCTGCCGAACTCCCGCTGCAGGCGATCGCCGACATCATGGGCGTGCCGCAGGAGGACCGGCACCTGCTCTTCGAGTGGTCGAACAAGATGATCGGCTCCGACGATCCCGAATACGCCAGTGACGACCAGGGCTCCGCGTTCCTCGAGCTCTACACCTACGTGAACGATCTGGCGAGCAAGCGCAAGACCGACCCGCGCGACGACATCGTCACCAAGCTCATCAACGCCGACATCGACGGCGACAAGCTGAGCGAAGCCGAGTTCGACATGTTCATGCTGCTGCTCACCGTCGCCGGCAACGAGACGACGCGCAACACCACCTCCCACGGCATGCTCGCCCTCATGCAGCACCCTGACGCGTATCAGGCGCTGCTGACCGATCCCACCCGGCTGCCGACGGCGATCGAGGAAATGCTGCGTTACGCGAGCCCGGTGCTGCACTTCCGGCGCACCGCGACGCGCGACACCGAGGTCCGCGGCCAGCAGATCAAGAAGGGCGAGAAGGTCGTGATCTGGCACATCTCGGCCAATCGCGACGAGGAAGTGTTCGACGACCCGTACACGTTCGACATCTACCGCACGCCGAACGAGCATGTCGCCTTCGGCGGCGGCGGTGCACACTTCTGCCTCGGTGCCAACCTCGCCCGGATGGAGCTGCGGCTCATCTTCAATGAGATCCTCGAGCGCATTCCTGACATGCGCCTCGCGGACGAGCCGCAGATGCTGCGCTCGAACTTCATCGGCGGCATCAAGCACATGCCGGTCACCTTCACGCCCGGCGCGCGTAAGAACGCTGCGGTCTGACCGTTTGCGATCGATCGGCCACGTTGGCCGCACATTCGCGAATCTTGTGCCGAGGTGTGGGTAGCCGAGACACATGTCATCTTTGCGCCTGACGGCGTCTGCTGTTCTTTGCGCCTCGGTGGGTGCTGTGACCGTGACCGCGTGCGGGAGCAGCGGGTCTTCGAAGGGCGCGAGTCCGAGTCCGGGTGCGGTTTCGAGCGCCGTCCCGAGTCAGACGGCGGTCCCGAAGGCTGACGTGCTCTACAACCAGGCGATTGCCTTGCTGAACGGGGCCAAGCAGGTGAAGCTCGTCGGCGACCTCCCGCCGGCTACGGACTCACCGAGCCACCTCGAGCTGACCTACCACGACGCCGCCATCGCCGGCAGCCTCGTGATCAGCGGAGCACCCGTTCAGTTCCGCCTCGTCGGGCAGACCGCCTACCTCAACGGCACTGCCGCGTTCTGGAAGGTGACGAGCGGAAGCAGCGACGAGGCCAAGATCGCGCGGCTCGCCAACCGCTGGATCTCCTTGCCGGCAAGCGAAACCAGTTTCTCGACCGACCTGAGCCTGCAAAAGCTCACGAGTGACTTCCAGAATGACGCGCCTCCCTCGACCCTCCCCGTCACGCAGGAATCCCGCGATGGTGCCGGCGTCTACGTCCTTCGCGACGGCAGCGGCTCGGACTCCGGGACATTCACGACGGCGGCGAGTTCTCCGCACTACCTGATCGAATTGAAGGCGACGAGCGGCGGGCAGACCGTCGACCTCAACATGTCGCAGTACGGCAAGACGCCTGCCGTGACGGCACCTGCCGGCGCCGTGTCGATCAGTCAGATCAAGGCAGGCGGCTGACGGCTGCCGCGCCGACCGCCCGCTCGAACAGGCTCAGCAGTTCACGGCCGTACTTCTTCAGGTCGGCGTCAGGATCCTCTCGCAGCAGCTCCTCCGCAGCGTCGATCGCGGCACGCAGTGCAATGGCTGCCGTGCGCGGTGCGAAGCGGCCGAATTCCTTACGCCGCTGGCCTTTACGCAGGATGCGCGTGACCTCGGCGACGGCCCGAGCATGTCCCGCTGCGTACGGAGGTGGCTCGGCACCGCCGGGCGGAAAACCATTGACGATCTCGATGAAAGCGCGGATTTCTGTGCGGCGGTCGCTGAGGAATTCCATGTTCGATTGCACGTAATTGCGCAGCTCCTCATGACTGCTCTCGGCTGCCGCGACCCGGACTCGCATGTACGCAGCCGCTGCAGCCAGCAACCGGTCGCCGACCTCGTGGAGCAGCGCGGATTTGCTGTCGAAGTAGTAGAGGATGACGCCCTTGCTCACTCCGATGTGATCGGCGATCGCGGTGAGTGACGTGGCCTGAAATCCCTTGCCGCACAGCACTTCGACCGCTCCGTCGAGGATCTGCTGACGACGTGCCTTCTCGGTGAAGCTGCGCCCGCTCCCCGACTGGTCGGACGTGTCTGACCGCATGGTCAGTTCCTACACCGTCCGGTCAGGAATGGCGAATTATTGGCTTTCTCCGGATGATTGCGGCGGGTAGATTTCGCGCATGGCGGAGGTCCTTCCGGCTGCCGGCCTCTACGGCCGGAGGGCGGAGCTCTCAGCGCTGCATTCGGCAGTGGTCACGGCTGCTGATGGTCAGCGCTCGCTGGTCCTGCTCGAGGGTGAGGCCGGGATCGGCAAGTCGCGGCTGCTCGCAGCAGCCGTCGCGGAGGCTCGTGATCGCGGCTTCCATGCCGCCGTCGGTCGCGGCGAGGAGCTGGAGCGCTCGCGCCCGTTCGGGGTCATCGCCGACGCCCTCGGCTGCACGCGTACCACCAAGGATCCCCTCCGACGCCCGCTTGCCGACTTGCTGTATCCCTCTGACTCCGCAGCTCGCGTACCCAGCTCGCCGCCGAAGTCGCCCGCCACGCCTGAGGAGCGGTCAGATCCCCGCTACGTGGCGGATGTTTCGCCGTGCCGATTTCGCGAACCTCGTTCCATGAGAACGACCCAGGCCCCCTACGTCCACCGCGTCGTACTGCAACCCGTGACGCCCTCCGGGTTGCCCTGCCAGATCGAGGACCATCGCCTCTGGTTCTCCGAACGACCCGCCGAGCTGGAGCAGGCGAAGACCTTCTGCGGCGGCTGCCCGGATCGAGCCGCCTGCCTGGCAGGTGCGCTGCTGCGGCGTGAATACGCCGGTGTCTGGGGAGGGGAGATCTTCGACCAGGGCAACGTCGTGGCGTTCAAGCGGCCCCGCGGCCGGCCGCGCAAGCACCCGCTGCCCGCCCCCCGCGCCGGGGAGCGCCCCGGCGAATCCACGGCTCAAGACCGCGCTGCCTGATCAGGAGTCCACGGAATGCACGTCTTTCTCGCCGGAGCCACCGGAGTCGTCGGCCGACGGGTCGTTCCGCTCCTGATAGCGGCCGGCCATACAGTCACCGCCCTGGTACGTGATCCGTACCGGGCCCACCAGGTGCTGGGCGACGCTCCCACGCTGGTCGCCGGCGACGTGATGGATGCGGCAGGCCTGCGCCTGGCGGTCGCGGACGCCGGCCCGGATGTGGTGATGAGCCAGCTGACCGACCTCGCGGCTGGGTCGTCGGCGTCGAACGCCCGCTTGCGGGTACACGGCACGCGTCACCTTGCCGAGGCGGTCACGGCGGCCGGCGTGCCGACCTTCATCACCCAGAGCATCGCGTGGGCCTACGCGTCAGGACAGACCCCCGCCGACGAGACGACGCCGCTCGATGTCGACGCCGACGAACCTCGCCGCACGACCATCGAGGGCATCACAGCGCTGGAGCAGGCGGCACGGCGGGCGCCGCGCTGGATCGTGCTGCGCTACGGCCTGTTCTACGGCCCGGGAACCTGGTATTGGAGCGACGGCAGATATGCCGACGACGCTCGTGGCGGCCGCCTCGACAGCACCTATGACATCAGCAGCTTCGTGCACGTCGACGATGCCGCGGGCGCTGCCGTCCAGGCCTTGCACTGGCCGTCGGGTCCGGTCAACATCTGCGACGACGATCCTGCTGCCGGCATCGAGTGGATACCCGGGTTCTGCACCGCCGTCGGTGCCGCCGCCCCGCCGCCGCCTCCGCTGCCGGAGCGCGCCGACTTCGCCCGCGGCGCCCACAACACCTACGCGCGCCGCACGCTCGGTTGGGTGCCGCAGTGGCCGAGCTGGCGCGAGGGCTTCAAGATGATGCCCGACCCGCCGGTCAGCGGACCGAGCGACTAGGCGGGCGGCAGGTCAGCCAGCACGCGGCTGGTGATGGCGCCTGCGTAACGCATGGCTCCGGGCATCGGCACCGAGCAGTTGAAGAACAGGTCGACGCCGGGACAGAAGTGCTTGCCGTCCGCTTCGCGCACGACGACGGTCGGGGTGCCGTCGGGCCATCGTCCGGTGCAGTGCTCGAAGGACTGGCAGGGCATCGTGTCGGTGTAATGCCCGTGCCACTCCACGGATTGAGCGGCGTCGATGAAGCGCACGATGCCGCCGGGGAAGGCAGCGGGCAGGGTCGAATACATGACCCCGAGCGGGGTGTCACCGACGTAGAGATTGGCATCCTGCTTGAAGATCGGCGTGCTCGCGAAGTAGACCGGGACGTGAACCGCCGACGCGATGGCGATGACCGTCCGGGCGTCGGCCTCGTATTTGTTGATCAAGGCCTGGCCGGAGAGCGGGACGCCGTTCGCGTCCTTCATGCACTGGTAGAGCGCCACCCCCGAGTACACCAGGACGATGCGGTTCGGGTGGAAGCCGGTCGGGTTGTGCGGGTCGAGCTCCTGGCGGATGTCGGAGATCGCGTCACAGATGGCGGTTGCCGGGAAGACGCGGGTTTTGCTGACGACCCGGCCCGATGCGTCGAAGAAGTAGTTGATGTACGGGGCCGCCTGGAAGGCGAGGGAATCGCCCCAGGTCTCGACGCGGTAGGTCACCCTGTGCTGGGGCGTGCAGGCCGAGAAACCCAGGGTGGTCGCCAGGCAGGCGACGAGGGGCAGAACGAGTCGCCGAGCGAGCCGCCTCGGCAACAGGCGGTGTACGCGGCTGATCACGAATCTCCCTCGTTCAGGTACTTGACTGAGCGGCGCTGACGCCGGCGCGCGGAGTTTCGTCCCGAGTCGTGCCGGATGTCCTACTGGGATTACCTAATCAGACTTCATTGATGCCTGGTAAGTAACTGACTCAATGTTCAGAATTTACTGTCCGTTGAGTCAGTTCCGATGTTAAGCGGGCGGGCAGTACGGCCGATCACTGCCGGGACGTTCTCCCCTGTGGGAGCCAGTGTGGGGGTGATGGCACGTGTCGGTGAAGTACTGCGTCGGAAGTGAAGGACGCGGCGGCCCGGGCGGGATGACACCCACCGGGACGCAGCATGCGGTGAGTCTCAGCAATGCCTACGAGAGCGTGGCCGTTTGCGGGCAGCGGACCCTCACGTGGCCAGGGAAGCGATTTGCCCCAGGCCCCGAGGACGACGAGTGTCCCGTCTGCCGCAATGTGATCGACGGCCTGCTCTGACGCTGGGCCCCTCTGCCACCCGCGCTAGGCGCCCACGTTTCCGTCGACGCATTCGCGGAGCAGATCGGCATGGCCGTTGTGGCGGGCGTACTCCTCGATCATGTGGACGTAGATCCAGCGCAGGCTGACCTGTTGGCCCATGAAACGGCCGGTGTCGCTCAGATCGTGCGCCGCGCAGACCGCTCGGGCACGCGCGACCTCGGCCTCCCAGGTCGCGATGGCGTCCTGCAGACGCGCGCCCTCCGCGAGATCAAAGCCCCCGTCGGGCCCGTCGGGATCGGCGTCGGGGGTGTAGAGGGACGGTGCTCGCTCCCCCGTGAAGACGCGGATGAACCAGTTGCGCTCAACCTCCGCCAGGTGCTGGACAAGGCCGGTCAGCGTGAGGGCCGACGGCGGCACCGCGAGAGCGGCCGCCTGCTCGTCGGTCACGCCCTCGCACTTCATGGCCAGGGTGATGCGATGGAAATCGAGCCAGGACTCGAGGGTCTCGCGCTCACTCGCGTTCATGGGCGGGATGGGACGTTCGATGGCGCTCATCGGCACATCATCTCGTCGCGGGCGAGGCGCACGATCGGCCTGGGGGTTACGTTCACGCCCCTCGCGCGAGGTAACTGTCCACCATGGCCAGAAAGACTTCGACGTCGAAGGGCTTCGCCAGGAAATCGTCAGCACCGGCAGCGCGCAAGCTCTTGGCGGTCGCTCTTTCGGCGTCGCTGGTCAGGACGATGACGGGAATCATGCTAGAGACGGGCGACTGCGCAAGATCTGCAAGTACCTGCGCCCCGGTCGTGTCCGGGAGGCGGTTGTCGAGCAGGATGAGATCGATCTTCCGCGCCGATGCCGCGTCAAGCCCCTCCTGCCCGGTCCTGGCGACGTGGAACGCCACGAGCGGCCGCTCCATCAGGATCCGCTCGACAAGGTGAATGTTGCTTTCGTTGTCCTCGATGTAGAGCACGGACTGCGTCCGTTGTTGCTCCCGGTGCTGACCGCTCGGGACCGCCGGGGCGGGATCCGGTGCGTGCAATGCGCTCATGATGACCGGCCTCCGGACGTCGAAGGTTGACCCGGCTGTGGAGTCCGGGATTGCGCGGAGTCGACGATCTCGCCGAACAAGTCCAGATCCATCGGCTTGGTCAGGTAGGACTCGGCGCCGTGGGCAAGCAGTCGATGAATCACGCCTGGACTGGCATCGGCGGACAGCACCACGACCGGTACGGCAGACGTCTTCACGTCGGACTTCAACTGCCTGAGTACTTCTCCTCCGTAGGTGTCGGGCAGGTGGAGATCCAACAGAATCACATCGAAAACTTCGGCTTTGGCGCGCGCCAGTCCGGCTTCACCGGAGGAGACGGAGCACAGCCGTACGTGGGGACGGGACTGCAGGTAGCGGGAGACCACCTCGACGTTGGCGTCATTGTCCTCGATGTAGAGCACGTTGAGCGTGGGCCGGCTGTGCTCTCGCGAGACCGAGACCGAGCCCGCCGGGACGGGCTTTGTCCGAGGCTTCGGCACAGCGTCGAGAAGTCGCGGGAGCGTCACCGTGAAGACCGAACCTGCACCGGGCGTGCTCAGCGCCGTGAGCCGGCCTCCCATCGCCTCGGCGAGCGCTTTGGAGAGCGGCAAGCCGATGCCGGTTCCTTCGATGCCGGCCTGCGATGCGCCGAGGCGCTCGAACGGGACGAAGATGCGCTCCAGCTCCCCCGCGGTCAGCCCCGGTCCCGCATCTGTGACCGAGATCGCCGCATGACCCGGCTCGGTTTCCAGTCCTGAGATCTGGATCCGCGCGTCGCGGGGGCCGTACTTCACGGCGTTCGACACGAGGTTGACCAGAATCTGCGAAAGTCGTTGCTGGTCCGCCAGCATGGTGAGGCCGGCGTTGGCGCAGTCGGTGTCGATCTCAACGAATTGCGCAGCCGCGAGCGGCGTGAGCAATCGGCTCGCGTCTTCAACGGCAGCCAGGACCGAGACGGACTCGATCGACAGATTCAGATCACCGGATTCGATTCGGGAAATGTCGATCAGCTCATTGATGAGTGCCAGCAAGTGGCGCCCCGCCTCGAGAATCCTGGTCGCGCTGTCGCGGTCCTCCTCGTTGAGATCAGACATCCGCAGCAGCTGCGCGAATCCGAGCACAGCATTCAGCGGGGTTCGGAGTTCGTGACTGGTGTGAGACAGGAAGACGTTCTTGGCATCGGTTGCTCCTACCGCGGCATCACGGGCAGCAATGATCTCCGCCGAACGATCAGCGAGGAGGCTCTCAGCCAGCAGGAGCGAATCGGCGAGGCGACCCAGCTCGTCGGTCCCGGGCCGAACGGGCAGCAGCGGCTCGCCGGCGCCTAGCCGGTCCGCATTGGCAGCCGCCGCGGCGATCCGCCGGGAGATGCCGGAAATGAAAAGGCCTGCACCGGCCAAACCGGCAATGATCGCCACGAAGAAACTGATGAGATTCAGCCGGCTGATGGTCACCTCGAGCCGTGTGACGCTGCTGGTTTGCGCCGCCAGCGACTTCGAGGGCGCCGTCGCCAGCGATCCGATCTGGCGACGGAGCAGATCCATCTCGGCCTTGCCGGCCTCGAGTGCGGGCAACACGTTGCCGGCTGATGCCCCGGCCGCCGCATCTGCGCGCAGCAGAGCAAGGGTCGTCAGCACCGACTTCGTGCTGGCATCGACGGCACGCTCGGGCGCCGACCTGTGGGCAGCGATGGCGGCGGTGTGCAAGGCAGCCCGGTCCGCGTCCATGCGGGCCAGCGCCGCCAGGTAGGGATCGAGAAAGAGCGCGTCGCCGGTGGCGATGTAGCCGCGCACGCCGGTCTCCGCGTTGACCGCGTCAGACAACACCTGATTGGCCGCGTTGCTCAAATGCAGGTCGACGAGTGCGGTCTGGCGTTCGGCGCGCTCTTTGGAGCCGAGCGCAAGGCTTGCTGAGGTGATGAACACCAGCGCCAGGAGCGGCACCGCCAGGACCATCAAACCTTTTGCGCGGACCGACCGGTCAAGCCACCACTGACTCACTCCGGAAGGACGTGTGAGTGCGGATTCGCCACGCGCTGCGGCTGACCTCGACCGCCGACCGGATCTTAGAACCACCACGCGGTGTCCCCAGAATGAGAGCGTGGGTGTCAGTCACGTTCAGTTGTGTGACGCGTGCGGAACGCTACACCCCCAGCTGGGATTGAGCGGAGACACGATCATCACGCGAGCGAACGTGCAACCGGCCCGTCTCTCTGCGGACGGAGCTCATCCCGTCTCCCGGTCATCGACCGATGTGCCCTCGGCGGGAAAGGGCGTAGCCCCACCGTGTACGGCCGCAAGCATCGGCCCGAGATCATTGGCAACCGCGCAGACTGCCGCCCAGGCCTGAGCAAGGGTCGCGCTGTCGACACCGTGGGTGTGCAGCGTCTGCTCGGCGACGACGAACCCATCGTCCCAGTAGACGTGTGCCGTACGGCTGCGCCTGTTGATGTCGTTGAGCTCGCGCAGTACCGCAGCCGACGCCTTCACGCTGTACGCGACATGCGCCCACACGCGGACCACCGGTGGCGTGCCTTCGACGGCCGACACCCAGCCCGCCGCGCTGCCGCTGCGAAACGGCACATCACCGTCGGGGTCCACCTCGACCCGGCAGACATCCCACACCTCTTGCAAGCACTGCCGAACGTGTGCCCGCAGCCACTGCATTTCCTGACCCATGTGACCACTTCCTTCAGCAGTCACTTTCCGCCCGGGGTACGACAATTTCGGCCGGCGACGGCGGCGGGGATACTGCCAGGATGGACAGCCTCGCTCTTCTGCTGCCCGCTCTACAGGCGCAGCGCCGTCATGCGCGCGAGGCCCTTTCGGGACTGACCGAGCAGCAATTGCTGACTCCGGTGCCGCCGACGACGTGGGCGCCGGTCGCCGCGCTTCATCACCTCGCGCTCGATGTCGAGCGTTGGTGGTTCAGTTCGCTGCTGGCAGGCGACGAGGCCGCCCGGCAGTACTTCGAGGACCACCCCGGTGGCGGCTGGAACGGGTCGCCGGGCATTGACGTCGTGGCCCTGTACGAGGCGGAGTGTGCCCGCTCCGACGAGATTCTCGCCCGGTCGAAGCCGGCGGATCCGGCGGCGCAGTGGCACGATTTCCTCGGCCCGCGACAGACTGCAGAGGAGCTCGTCCTGCACGTGATCACCGAGACAGCTACTCACGCCGGCCAACTCGATGTCGTACGCGAGTCGATCGACGGCAAGACCTGGCTGGTGCTGGACTGAGGAGCCTGACCGCCGCCTAACGGCTGCCGGCCGCCGTCGGCAGGAAGGCGCGGACGTGACCCAGCGCGCGTTCGACGTACTCCTCCTTCTCGCCCACCGGCGCGACGTAGAAGATCGCCGCTCGGGCCGCCTCGAGGCCGGCCAGCCGGGCGATCACCCACGCCGCCAGGTACTGGCTCGACAGGCAACCTCCGGCGGTGGCGACATTGCCGCAGGCATGGAACGGCCGGTCGACGACATTCGCGCCGGCCTCGATGACCCACGGCTTGGTCAGCAGATCGGTGCAGACGGGAACGTCGTCCAGCAGCCCGAGCCTGGCAAGCAGCAGCGCGCCGGAGCATTGCGAGCCGATGAGCTGGCGGCTGGGATCCAGGCGCAGCGTCGCCAGGAACTCCGGATCCGCGGCAAAATCGCGGGTCCGCATTCCACTGCCCACGATCACCGCGTCGGCGGCCGGCAACTCGTCGAGTGACATCTGGGCGGTGACGGTTACCCCGTTCATCGAGGTCACCTGCGGTGTCGGTGAGGCGATCGCGACCGACCAATCGTCAAGCCCAGCGCGGCCCAGCAGGTACGAGGCGACGAACGAGTCGATCTCGTTGAACCCGTCCAGGGTCACGATCGCGATCGTGGTCATCAGCTGATGGTACGGAGCCGCGCCCTTGCCGACCCGGGATTTTCTGCACCAGAGCACCGGGAAAATCACTCCCTGGACCGGTCGTGTCACAGCCTGTTGTGCGCGACGGGTTCGTCTGATTTGACCCGACCGCAGGCGCTACGCTCCGGCTCTATGGGGGACACAGTCGAGGACGTTTCCGGCCGTCTGCGCAGACTGGCCGTTGATCTTGTTCGTAACAGCCAACCGGAAGATGCGGCAGCGGTTCTTGTCGGGATGGGGGCGGTTGAGATGCTGTCCGAGTTCGGCGACGATGCCCACGGTGCTGACCGCGAGTCGCAGTCGCAGTGGGCTCCGCAGGCCGCGCTGTCACCAGGCTATTGACTGTCTTCACAGCGTGAAGTCGAGGCGGCGGCCGTCACGGTCGCTCGAGTTATCGAAAACGACGAGCCCGACGCGGCTATACGTACCCAACTCGTCCGGCTCATGCGAGAGCTGGAACCCGGTCATCACCTGCAGGACGACAACGACCATGTCCTGATGGACGTGCTGCGCCAGCTGATCCTGCACACGGTCTGGCTTGCCGAGGAACACCGCGTGCTGCAGGAAGAGGTCGACCGGCTCAACGGACTCGATTGAGCCCACACCCTGGCCTCGTCAACGGGTGGGGACGCCCGCACGGCATGATGTCGCCACGATCGTCGGGGCACCAGATGGGCCATTGAGGCAGGCAATGTGATGCGCAGGCGGGTCGACGCGCCAACGACGCACAACCCCGCGCCCCCCACGACTGCGCCGCCGTTCCTCACGCCACCAGCGGGCCTCACCGCCGCCCAGGTCGCCGAACGCGTGCGGGAGGGGCGCACAAATGACGTTCGCACCAAGACCAGCCGCACGATTGCGGAGATCTTGCGCGCCAACATCTTCACCACTTTCAACGCCCTGCTGCTGACGCTCTTCGTGATCATCCTGGCGACGGGACGCTGGCAGAACGGCCTCTTCGGCCTCGTCATCATTGCGAATTCGGCGATCGGCATCGTGCAGGAGGTGCGCGCCAAGCGCACCCTCGATCGGCTGACAGTCCTGAATGCGACGCACGCGCACGTGGTCCGGGACGCCGTCGTGGGCGAGGTCGAACTGCCGGACATCGTCGCCGACGACCTCATCGAGTTGCACACCGGTGATCAGGTACCTGCTGACGGCCTCGTCACTGCCACTTCCGGCCTGGAGATCGACGAGTCGCTGCTGACCGGCGAGTCGGACCCGGTCGCCAAGCAGGAAGGCGCCGAGGTGCGTTCGGGTTCGCTCGTCGTGGCGGGCAGCGGCCGTTTCCAGGCGATCGCCGTCGGGGCGGACGCGTATGCCACGCGGATCGCGGCCGAGGCCAAGCAATCGCAGATGCCGCATTCGGAGCTCGTCGCCGGCACCAACCGGCTGCTGCGCTGGATCTCTGTGCTGATGGTGATCGTCGCGCCCGTGCTGCTGTGGAGCCAGTTCCGGAGCAAGGACAATCACGGCTGGCAGGACTCGGTCACGGGGACCGTCGCCGCGCTGGTCGGCATGGTTCCGGAAGGGCTGGTGCTGCTGACCAGCCTCGCCTTCACGCTGGCGACGGTCACACTTGCCCGCAAGCAGACACTCGTCCAGCAGCTACCCGCGGTCGAAGGCCTCGCCCGGGTCGACGTCATCTGTCTGGACAAGACCGGCACGCTGACCTACGGCGACATCGCCTTCGACCGGTTGGAACTGCTGCCCGGTGCAGTCGAGTCAGACGTGCGGGAAGCTCTGGCGTTGAGTGCCGCTGGCCCGGAGACGAACGCGACTTCCCAAGCGTTGTCGGCCGAATTCGCCTCTCCACAATGGATACGCACCGGCGGCGTGCCGTTCTCCTCGGCCCGCAAATGGTCCGCCGTGGCGACCGAAGGCCACGGCAGCTGGGTCTTCGGCGCACCGGAGATGGTCCTCGCCCACCCTGCAGCCCAACTTCAGCGATCAGCTCGCGAGAGCGCCGATGTGGCTGCAGCGCAAGGGAATCGGGTGCTCCTGCTTGCCTGCACCTCAACGGAGCTCTCACAGGAAGGTGGCGAGGGAGCGGCCCCGCAACTGCCCCGCGATCTCGTTCCCGCAGCACTCGTCATCCTGGCCGAACGGGTCCGTGAAGACGCCGCCGAAACGCTCGAGTACTTCCTCGATCAAGGGGTCGCGCTCAAAGTCATCTCCGGCGACAACCCACGCACGGTGGGTGCCGTCGCCACCCGGGTCGGCATCCCGGGAATCGCTTCCCCCGACGATGCCTACGACGCCCGCGAACTGCCGGACGACCTCGAGCAACTGGCAGAAATCGTTGAAACGCATGCTGTTTTCGGACGCATCTCGCCGCAGCAGAAGCGCAATGTCGTGCGTGCGCTCCAGTCCCGTGGGCATGTGGTCGCGATGACCGGCGACGGCGTCAACGACGCCCTGGCACTGAAGGACGCCGACATCGGCGTGGCGATGGGCAACGGCTCCCCCGCCACCCGGGCCGTCGCGCAACTGGTCCTGCTGGACGGCAAATTCGCCCACCTGCCCGACGTGCTCGGCGAAGGACGGCGGGTCATCGCCAACATCGAGCGCGCGGCCAATCTCTTCCTGACCAAGAACGTCTACTCACTCGTGCTCGCGCTCATTGCCGCCGTCACGGTACGGGCGTATCCGCTGGCGCCGATCCAGCTCACGCTCATCTCCACCGCCACCATCGGCTTCCCGGGAGCGGTGCTGGCGCTGGCGCCCAACACCCGGCGTTACCTCCCTGGTTTCCTACGCCGGGTGCTGCGATTCGCGGTGCCGATCGGCGTGCTCATCGGAGCTGTCGCGTACACCGGCTACCGCGTGACGCGGGCGCTGGACTCGACGGCAGGCGTCGAGGGAGCACGCACCACCGCGGCCATCATCGTCCTGATCATCTCGCTCTGGGTGCTGCTCGTGCTCGCCCGCCCGCTGGCCAGCTGGAAGCTCGCGCTCGTGGCCACGATGGCAGGGATCGTCGCGCTTATCGTGGTCGTTCCGGGGCTCGCCCACCTCTTCCTGTTGCGCCCGACGCCATTGCGGCTGCTGGTCGCGGTGGCCTTCGGCGCGGGCGGCGCTTTCGTCGTCGAGGTCACGTTCCGGGCGGTCTCGTTCACCGCTCGTCGTCGAGCCGTATCAGCGTGACGCTAGGGTCTGCGCATGCACAGCCCGGAGGTCATCTCATGACCAGCAGAACGCTCGACGGAGCCCACGCTCTCATCACCGGGGGCGGGACGGGCATCGGTCGCGGGATCGCCACCGCTCTCGCTCAGGAGGGGGCAGTGGTGACGCTCGCCGCGCGGCGGCTGGAGGTCCTGGAGGAGACCGCCGAGCAGCTCCGGGCAGAAGTCGACGGCGCCGAAGTCCGCGTGGCCGTGTGCGACGTGACGGTCTCGGAGCAGGTCGAGGCCGCCGTAGCGATCGCCGCCGGCCCTGACGGCCGGCTCGACGTCGCGGTCGCCAATGCCGGAACCGGTATCCCCGGTCCGTTCCTCTTGCTCGATGACAGGACATGGCGCTTCTGCTGCGAACTGAACATCATCGGCACCGCGTCGACCTTTCGCCATGCGGCGCTGGCGATGCGTGATCACGGCGGCTCGCTGGTCGCCATCTCGACGGCCGCCTCGTCGGCTCCGGAGGTGGGGATGTCGGCCTACACGAGCACCAAGGCGGCCGTCGACATGATGGTGCGCGCTGCCGCGTGGGAGCTGGGTGTCTACGGGATCCGGGTCAATTCGATCCTGCCCGGCTACGTGCCGACCGACTCGACCGAGGGCGCATTCACGCCGAGGCTGGCCGCGGATCTCCTGCAGCGCAGCGCGCTCAAGCGCAACGGGACACCCGCTGACATCGGCGCCATGGTCGTTCATCTCTCGCAGCCGGGGGGTTGGGTCACCGGACAGGTGATCGGCGTCGACGGCGGTATGACCGTACAGCCGATGGCTGATCTCACCGACCTCTCGCGTCGCATGTACGGCGACGCCGCGGTGGACGAAGCGCTCGGGCTCGATCGGCGGGCGACGCAGTGAACCCGCTCGTCGATGTCGACGAGGTCATCGCGGACGTAGCGAAGGAAACCGGGCTGAGCGACTACGGCGACCCGAGTTTCCGCGACGGGCTCGAGGTTTTCGTCGCCTCACTGAGTGAGGAGGCCGGGCTGAACGAGATCGGACAGGTTGCCGCCGTCGGGCAGATCCGTCATGCGCTGACCAACCGGCTGCTCGTCGAGGACTGGGTCGCCCGGCATCCGGCAGTCGATGCCGAACGCATCGACAAGCCCATCTTCATCGTGGGGATGTCTCGTTCGGGCACGACCGCATTGAGCCACCTGCTCGCCCGCGACCCGGCGAACCGTTCGCTGCTGGGTTGGGAGGCCGCCGAACCGGTTCCCCCACCGGAGCCGGCGACGTACGCCACCGACCCGAGGTTCGAAGCCGCAAAGGCGGATGAATTCGGCATGCTCCATCAGTTGAATCCGGAGCTCGTCAAGATGCACCACGATCCAGCGGACATGCCGGTCGAATGCCTGGTGCCGATGACCCCGCACTTCGTGACGCTCAGCCTCTCGCTCGTCTTTCCGGTGCCGACCTATACCCGCTGGGTTCGCGACACCGATCACACCTCGCTGTATCGGTGGCACGAAAAGGTGCTGCGGTTGCTGCAATCGGGCGGCGTGCGCGGGCGGTGGCAGCTGAAGAGCCCGCAACACGCGATCGCCATCGAGGCGCTGGCAGCGCACTATCCCGATGCCCGGTTCATCGTCACCCACCGCGATCCCTCGACGTGCGTGGCGTCGACCGCCGACATGGCACGGGCCTTCGGCAACACATTCGCGCATGAGCGTCAGGGCTCGGACTACGGACCGCTGTGGGCGGATCTGCTCGTCGCCATGGGTGACGCGCTGCTCGATTTCCGCACTGAACACGGTGACGACCGTTTCGTGGATGTGTCTTATCGGGCTTTGACGACGGACCCTGTCGAGACTGTGCGGGGCATCTACGAAGCCCTCGGAGAGCCCCTGTCAGATCAGGCTGCTGCAGCGATGCGTGCTCACGTCGGCACGGCGGTTCAGCACCGTTTCGGCAAGCACGAGTACGGCTGGGACGACCTCGGGCTGAACCGGGAGCAGCTCGATGAGCGGTTCGGCGGCTACCGCGCCCGCTTCGCCGAGTTCCTCGCCTGACAGAGCCTCATAGCTGCGCTGATCACCCGACGGTGATGCGCATGAGCGGGCACAGCGCCGGCGGCGGTCCCACCAGCTCGGCGCAGCTCCAGCCGCCGATGGTGACCAGCGTGCTCCCTGCGCGTAGTCCCGTCACGCTGAGACCGTGGACGGCCACATCGCCGCCGGCGCGAATCACCGGATGCGCGCCGCTGAACTGCGACAGGATCCGCAGGGTTTCCCCGATACGGATCTGCGCCCACGGCAACGGATTGACGTTCGCCAAGCCGGCGCAGCTGAGCAGTGGCCAGGTGCCCTCGGCGGTGGTCGCCCGTAGCCCGAAATTGCCGCAGGCGCTGAAGCTGGGTGTCGTAGCAGCAGCTCGCGTGGGAGTCGCCGATGGCTTCGAACTCGTGCATCCGGCCAGCAGCAGGGCCGCCACGAGTGCTGCGCCCCGGGGCATGTGGGGATGCTCGCAGCGCCGGTACGAGACCGTCAAACGCCAGGGCCCGATCCGGCTGAGCGCCGGCGATGGGCGCAGTCGCCATGGCGACAATCGCGGGGATTCGGACCCGGTCAGCAGGCACGCTACTGCCTTCCCGCCACACACCCGGGGGAAGAATCGGAGGAAGCCATGTTCAGGAAAGTCTGCGCAGCAGCAGGGGCCGCTGGCCTCTTGCTCGCCGGGGTCGCGACCGCCACCCCCGCCGCCGCGAGCGGCGACCACACGGGACCGAACTTCACGCTGCAGCGGGCGGCGCACCTGTCGTATCCGTCGGTCGTCACCGGATTCGGTGTCGGTCTGTTCTCGCAGCAGATGTATGAGACCACGGCCGTGCAGAAGTGGTCGGCCTCCGATCCTTCGGGGATCTGCGAATACCAGCTTTACCAGGACAACGGTCGTAGTGCGCCGGTCCTTCTGTACCAGGGCCTCAACACCTCGTACACCTTCAAGATCGGTGATCCTGACGAGGCGGACGGCGGCTACAACACGTTGTACTTCGGCCTGCGGGTGAAGGACTGTGCGGGTAATTGGTCGAGCAACGATCCCGAGTCATGGCCGCACGACCGCTACATCAACCAGAACAACATCTCCAACGACGTCGTCACCTATGACCAGACCGCGGCGACGTACACCGGTAGCTGGACGGGTGCGAATTGCACCTGCTTCATCGACGGGACGACCAAGCACTCGTCCACCGCAGGCGCGTCCGCGACGTTCTCCTACAACGGCTACGTGTTCGGCTTCGTCACCGAAACCGGGCCGACGCGTGGCAGCGCGAAGATCTATCAGGACGGCGTGTTGAAGACGACCATCAGCACCTACTCCGCCACCAATTCCGGCGCCAAGGTGATGTGGGCCAACTGGTTCTCCCCCGGCGGGCACCACACCATCAAGATCGTCGTCGCGGGGACTGCCGGTCACCCGCGGGTCGATGTCGACGGATTCCTGGTCGGACCAGAATTCTTCTGATCGCCGACCTTCCGCACCGACTGCCCGTCCGCGCCTATCCCGCGCGGCCGGGCAGTCGATGCGTTAGGGCCTACTGCAGCGTGAGCGTGAACGCCTGGGTCACCGTGCCCGCGCTGTTCTTGGCGGTGAACGTGAGGGGGTAGTCGCCGGGGGCAGCGGCGGCCTTCGGCGTGCCGCTGATCGTCTGAGTGGTCGCGTCCCACGTGAGCCCCTTGGGCAGGGCACCGACCTTCGTCACCTTGGGCAAGGGGTTACCGATCACCAGGACCTGAAACGAGAAAGGCGTCTTCGACGTCGCCGTCGCGTTGTCTTGGCTGAAGAACGTCGGAGGCCTGGTGATCGTGAGGGTGAAGGTCTGCGTCACCGTCCCGACGTCGTTTTGAGCGAACACGGTGATGGGGTAAACGGCGCCCCCGGAGCTGGCCTGGGGAGTGCCCGTGAGGACGCCTGCTGTCTCGTCGTCGTTGGTGTATTGGAAGTGCACACCTGGGGGCAACACTCCGCCAACCCTGACGATTGGTGGCTGGTAGCCGGTCGCCGTCACCGGAATGCTGAACGGGACCCCAGCAATCACCGAGGTGTTCGGGATCGCCTTGATGATCGGGGCCTTCGAGATCGTGAGCGAAAAATCCAGTGTGGCGGTGCCGGCCGCGTTCTTGGCGGCAATCGTCAGCGGGTAAACGCCGGCGGCGGCCTTCGCGGGAGTCCCCGAGATGGTCGCTGTGCCGTCACCGTTGTTGACAAAGGTGACGCTCGCCGGCACAGCGCCGGTCTTCGACAGCTTCGGCGCCGGGTAGCCGGTGGTGCTGACCGTGAAAGAGAACGGGACTCCGAAGGTGGCGGTGGTGTTGTCGGCGCTGGTGATGGTGGGCACGGAGGCTGTCGTCGGCACCACGAGCGAGAACGCCTGGGTGGCCGCCGTCCCCACCCCGTTGGCCGCAGTGAGGGTGAGCGGATACGTCCCGCCGCTGCCCAGAGCCGGGGTCCCGCTGAAGGTGGCGGTTCCGTCGCCGTTGTCCACGAAAGTGATGCCGGCCGGCAAAGCGCCGCTCTCGGAGATGCCGGGGGTCGGCGAGCCGGCCGTCGTCACCGTGAAAGCGAACGGGCTTCGCATCGCAGCCGAGGCCGTCGCTGCGCTGGTGATCGCGGGGGCCTGGACGAGGCCCCAGATGACGGCTTCCGAGCCGGCGCTGAAGGTGCTCGAGATGCCCACGATGAGCCCGTTGTCGTTCACTGCGGAGGCAGAGGCGGCGTCGTTTCCCGGAAGACCGGGAAGTCCGACCATGCCTGCATGGGAGGTCCAGGCGAACCCCTCTTGCCGTCCGCCAAAAAGCTGGCTGGCTCCCACGACGACGCCATTCTTGCTGACCCCGGTGGGGACGGCCCAGCCGCCGCCCAGGTCTCCGAGATCAATCAACCCCGCGTCGGCAGACCAGCCGAACGCGTGCTGGCCGGAAGTGATTCCAGCGACGAACCCGCTGTCGCTGATACCGGCGACCTCGTATCCGCTGGCCGGGCCGGAATGCGTGATTTGGTCGAACCCGCCTGCGGTGGTGTAGACAAACGCGTCTTCTGTCACCGGGTTGTCAGTCGGGTTACCGAAACCCGTCACCTCGCCGCTGCTGTCGATGTCCACTGCCTTGCTATAGACCCAGCTGTCTTGCTCGAGGCTGATCATGCTGCCGCCAGCGGGGAGCAGGAAGGCGTGCCCATTCCCGTTGAGATTGGAACCGCTGCTGCTGGTGCCGACGATGTCCCCATTGTTGTCGACGCCTGTGGCATCTGCGCTCGGATACGTGATCTGGTCGCCGCCGGGTAAGAAGCCGAGATCGGTGATTTGGCCGCTGGGCGACCAGGAAACGGCGTGCGCCACGCCGTCGACATCGCTGTATCCGACGATCAATCCAGAGTCGTTGACCGCGTTCGCTCCGCTGTACGTCGCACCAGGGAGTCCGCTCAGCGCCTCCATGGTGCCGCCCGGAGTCCACTTGAAGGCGACGCTCGACGCGTCGCCCGGCAGATCGCTGAAACCGACGATCTCGCCGCCGCTGTTGAGCGCGGACGCCTGGCTTTCCGATCCGCCCAAGGTGCCGAGGTCAACCATCCCGCCGGCGAACGTCCACGAAAATGCATGCTGCGGGTTGTGAGTGCCCGGCGTTACCGAGCTGTACCCCGTCACCTGGCCGCTGTCGTTGATCGCGATCGGGGTACTGTCCAGCCCGCCCAGCGTCCCCAGCGAGATGGCTCTCGGACCGCCGACCGCGGCCACGGCGCCTTGCACCGGCCCCAGCAAGCCCAATCCGACCACGGCCGTCGTCGCGGCAAGAGCGGAAACGGCATGACGAGACCAACGGTTCGCCGGCATGAAAACAAGAGCCCCCGAAATCGATACGCCGGCGCAGGCATACACGTGCCACGGCGATTACTTCCTTGCCGAAACCTTGACATCTGGACGGCATGAGTGGGGCATTCAGACGAGAGTTGTGCGGGATTTGCGAACCGTGTCGCGCCTTAGCCGTACGCGTGGAAAACCATGCGCCCGCTGCGCGGTCGGCGCAGCCGGCGCTTGAGCCGTGCTGTCAGCGAGTGACCGACTCCGGTCTCGATCCCCCAGTCCTTGCTGGCTGTCCAGGGGTCAAAGGCGACCACTTTGGAGAAGCCGACGTCGCGCAACATCCCTTGTACTGCAAGGCTGTTGGGCCCGAAGTGGTTGCTGGCGTCGTTGTTCATCGACTCGCCCTGGTAATAGGCGGCGGCCGGAACGGGGACGTCGAGCAGATCGACGACCGTCTCGATGATGGCCACCTCCGCGGTCACCGACCGAACGTTTTTCAGGTAACCGATCGGGTCGGCGGCGTGATACAGCACGCCGAGAAAAAGCACCACGTCGAACATGGACCCGAGCGCGTCTGGGCTGAGGTCTTCGACGGCAATGTCCTGCATTTCGACCCGGCTGTCCAAGGTGCGGTGGGCCAGCTCGAAATTGCCGCGGGCGTCGCTGCCCGGCCAGTTCCAGGCCCAATGATCGGCTGCGACCACCCGCTTCGCGCCGCGCCGCTCGGCCTCGAAGGAGTAGAAGCCGTCGTAAGCGCCGATGTCGAGCACGCTCTTGCCGGCGAGGTCTGGCAGGTGCAGGTGATGGACCTCGCTGGGAGTGTCCTTCTGCCCCGGCGTCACCACGCCGGCGCCGAGATCGATGGTGTGAAACCAGGTGCGTGATGCGACGATCTCGCGCAGGTCGGCGGGGTGGTCAGCGGACACAGGAGCATTCAACACGCGCCAGCTGGCGATGCAGTCAACGGCTGGGCGACACTCAGGCACAAGATTCGGGTGACGAGGCGGGAGTAGTGCATGACAACGGTCGGCCCGTCCGGTCAGGGCATGAGCGTCGGGAGGCTCGAGGCGTTCAGCGATGGCGTGTTCGCCATCGTGATCACGCTCTTGATCCTGGACATCAAGGTCCCGACCGGAGAGCACGGCCATCTCGGACGCGCGCTCGGCCAGCAGTGGCCGCAGTACGTCGCGTACCTGTCCTCGTTCCTCATCGTGGGAATCATCTGGCTCAATCACCACGCGACCATCAACCTTTTGGCCCGGGCCAACCATCGCATCCAGGTGCTGAACCTGCTGCTGTTGCTGACCGTCAGCGTCGTTCCCTGGCCCACGGCGTTGCTCGCCGAATACACCAGGGACGGCACCGCCGGGGACCAGCGCATCGCCGTGGTGATCTACGGTCTGACGTGCACCGTCATGTCGTTCGCGTTCAACGCGCTGTGGCGATATCTACTGCGGCACAAGGAGTTTCACAAGCCCCACGTCTCCGCGGCGACGCTCGAGGTGCGCAACCGGCGCTACAACTTGGGGCTCGCCGCGTATCCCATCGCGACGGCCATCGGCCTGTTCAGCGTGCCGGTGTTCCTGGGCCTGATGCTGGTGCTGGCGGTCGTGTATCTCTTGCCCACTCCGGATGTGGAAGTGCAATAGCGCGCTTCGGGAGCCCCGAGTCGTCTGTCATGCCATGATTCTCGAGAGAAATCGTGGCATCGGGGGAATTCATGTGGTCTCGCCAGTCTGTCTTGCGCCTCTGCGCCGCGTGCGCGATCGTGGCGCCCGCGACATTGGGGACGGCGCTACCGGCGGCGGCCAGTCCTAGTTCGGCTCCGGGCGATGTCACGGTGGCCCAGGGGGCGGCGGCCGCTCCCCTGGCATCAGGCCTGCCACTGGGAGCGACAGCCGCCAGCACGCCGGTGGACATCTCGATCGTGTTGCGGGCTCGCAACCTGCCGGAGTTGAAGTCGCGCGTGACGGCAGGCTGGGCCGGAAAATACCTGACGCCGCAACAGTTCGCGGCTCAGTACGGACAGACGCCGGCGGTCGTCAACAGCATCGTCGGCTACCTCAAGCATTACGGGATCCACACCAAGATCTACAGCGGCAATCTCGATATCTCGGCGACCGGTACAGCCGGTCAGATGAACAAGGCCCTCGGCGTGAGTCTGCAGAACTTCCTGGTGAAGACTCCGCCCGCGGTCAAGAGCGGCCACGCCGGCCTGACGACGGTGCACGGCAGCAAACAGGATCCGCGCGTACCCAAGAAGATCGGTGACACGATCCTGGCTGTCCTCGGGCTCACCAACTATTCATCGGCGCAGTCCGAGGCGGTGGCAGCACCTACCACCAGAGCCAATCCGCTCAGCGCCACCGATGCCGACTTGCCGCGTGGATCGGGCCTCGGACCCTCCGACTTCATCAACAACTACGGGCTTTCCGCCTTGGAGAAGCAGGGTGCCAAGGGGCAGGGCACCACGCTCAGCATCATCACCCTCGCGGCGATCGACCCGGCTGTCCCGATCGCGTACTGGAACAAGTACCTGCATCTGGACGAGCCCGCGAGCCGTTTGACGCTGGTGCCGATCGACGGAGGTGCCCCCGGGCCCAGCCTTGATGCGGGTACGCAGGAGACAGATCTGGACGTCGAACAGTCGGGTGCGATCGCGCCGAAAGCGAACGTTCGGGTGTACGAGGCGCCCAATACCGACCCCGGTTTCGCGGATGCTTTCTTCGCCGCCGCGTCGGACGACATCGCCGACACCGTGTCGGTCAGTTGGGGCGAATCCGAGCCCTACCTGCAGGACGCCATCGCCGGCAGCACCGAACCCGTGACGTATCAGGCGGTCTTCGACGAAGCGTTTCTCGAGCTCTCCGCGCAGGGCCAGTCCAGCTTCGCCGCGAGCGGCGATTATGGGGCCTACGAGGCCGTGTCCGATCTGGGGAACACCAACCTTTCGCAGCTGACACCCGCGACGAGTCCGTACACCACCTCAGCCGGTGGCACGACGCTGCCCGGCGCCCAGACCTATCCCAAGGTGGATCAGGCCGGCAATCCCACGGGTGGCACGCAGACCGTGACCATCCCCAGCGAGCGCGCGTGGAGCTGGGACTACCTGTGGCCTTTGTACGCGACCCTTCCGGAGCCGAGTGAGGCGGCGGCTGCCGTCGATCCCTACTGGATCGGAGGGACCGGCGGTGGCTACAGCGTCCTCGAACCGAGGCCCAGCTACCAGCAAGGAGTATCCGCGTTCAACGCCCGGCAGTACCTCAAGCCGACCAAGCCCGCGCTCACCCCGGGTGGACTCACCCTGCCGACCAGCTTTGCCTTCAATGCCGCCCCGGCGCTGAGCTCGGGTCAGCAGGCCACGGGGCGAGCGGTGCCGGACATCTCGACGAACGCCGATCCGTACACCGGCTACGCCGTTTATGACCCGGTGGTCCTCGGAGGGTTTGCCACCTACGGCGGCACCAGCTTCGTAGCGCCTCAGCTGAACGGCGCCGCCGCCGTCATCGACAGCTCACTCGGTCACCGGACGGGCTTGTGGAACCCGGCCGTCTACGCCTTCGCCCGCGGCGCGCACTCGCCCTTCACGCCGCTGAACGACACCACCACCTACGCCGGGAAGAAGTACCTGAGCCAGACGAGCGCCAAGGGCGTCACGACGGGACTCGCGGGCGAATTCAGCAACAACAACCTGTACTACGCGGGCAAGCCCGGGGCTATCTGGAACCCGGCTTCCGGTCTCGGTACGCCCAACCTCACGGCGCTCGCTACAGCATTCCGGAGCGCTCGTTAGGCAGCGACACGCGCCCCCGTCGGACCCGGTCGGGTGAAGCTCTCCACGTTCGAGTGAACTTGCGTGACAAACAGTCGCAGCCCGCCCGGCTTCTCCTAATGTTTGCTTGCCGGTCACCGCCGACCGCGCGGACTGGGGGTCAAAAATGGAGTCCGAACGTCGCTTCTCCTGTGCCGGAAACGTCATGTCTGCTCAGCAGGCCGGGGTGCTGCTGGGGCTGGTTCGTCGTTAGAGCGGTTCGTCGTCACAGCGGTTCGCGCTGAAGCGGTTCGCGCTAGGACGGCTTCACCTCGATGAAGCTGACCGTGTTGCCGTCAGGGTCGGCAAAGTTCGCCTTCCGCCCCGCATCGCCGACCTTTCCGATCGGCGATCCGGTGACGCCACGGGCGGCGACCTCAGCGACGGTTGCCTCCAGATCGGCTACGGCAAGGGTGACGATGGCGTTGCCCGCGTGGGGTGCGTCGCGAAGCAGGTAGAGCCAGCCGGCTTGCGAGCACTGCCACATCACCTCGTCGTCGTTGACAGGGATATCGGGCCCGCGGCCCAGCACCCGGCCATACCAGGTGACTGACGCGCCCAGATCGGCGACGGGTACCCCGGCGAAGAGCACATCGATTGTCGGCATCCCGCGTCCTCGCCTCCTCGACTGTTGTGCCCACGCTGTTCCCCACCTGTATAGCTGCACTCGCAAAGCGGGCAAACCGGGGCCTCGGAAACGGGTCGTTCCGGCACACGTTGCACGGCTGACATCTGCGTGTTGGAAAATGTTCAAAACGTCGAAGCCTTCCGGGGGGAAGACCATGACTATCGAAGCCGTCGACCAGTCGGCTAATCCGTGGGTTGTTGACATGCCGGAGCTGCTCGCTGCCACCGTCTTCCGCTACGACAAGGCGACCCGGCGCACGATCATCGAAACCTGGCAGGCCCTCGGTGCGCCAGGTCGCCAGGAGTACCGCGACTACCTCGCGGGCACCCGCCTGTCGTGGAAGCGTCAGCGCCGCGTTCGCGAGCTCGTCCTGCGGCTCATGACCGGCAAGGATCTGCGCCCCACCTCCGCTGCCTAGCATCCGGTCACATAGAGTCCTGCCCCGTGCAGGAGTGGGCGCGGTGGCGCGGGCCGATTGCGTCGCCGAGTTCGGCGGAGTTGGCTGATCGTTACGCCGCGAGCCAACTGGTCAAGGTGTACGCGCTCGGTATCGACATGCGCGACCTCGACACGGTGCTGAGTGTCTTCACTCCCGATGCGATGGTCGAAGGCATGGCCGGCTCGATGCCCGCCTCGGAGTACTTGCCGAACATCTTCGCCGGCGCGTCCGTCTACCACGCGACCCAGCACAACATCACCAATCAGCATGTCTCGGTCGATGGTGACGACGCGCTCGTGTGGAGCTACGCCGTCTGCTACCACATCGAGGCGCCGGGCAGCGGACGCGACGACCTCATCGTCGCCACGCAGTACCGCGACAGCTGCCGCCGGTTCGACGGCGGCTGGCTCATCACAGCCCGAACGTCCGTACCCCAATGGATTCGCGGTCCCTATCCAAGGAGTGAGTCATGAGTGACGCCAAGGTCGCGTTCATCACCGGCGCGAGCCGTGGCATCGGCAAGGCCTGTGCGCTGGAGCTGGCGGATGCCGGGTATCGCATCGCGATCACGGCACGCACTGTGCAAGAAGGTGAGCAGCGCGAGCACTCCTCGACGCTCAAGGGCAGTGACCTCAGCCCGTTGCCGGGCAGCCTGCAGGGCACGGTCGGGATGATCGAGCAGGGCGGCGGCACCGCGATGGCGATTCCCGCCGATCTGCTGGATTCCGCCTCGCTCGGAGCGGCCGTGGCCACAGTGCTCGAACGCTGGGGACGCATCGACATCGTCGTGCACAACGGCCGCTACATCGGCCCCGGTCACATGGACCTCTTCCTCGACACACCCATCGAGCTGCTGCGCAAGCAGATGGAGGGCAACTTCTTCGCCCCCCTGATCATCAACAAGCTCGTGCTGCCCTCGATGATCGCGCGAGGCGAGGGAACGATCGTCAACATCACCTCGGGGTCCGGGTACGGCGACCCGTTGAAGCCGGCCGGTAGCGGCGGCTGGGGCATGGGATACGGGACGTCGAAGGGCGCCTTCCATCGCGTCGCCGGCTTTCTCGCCGTCGAACTGGCCGATAAGGGAATCCGCTGCTTCAACGTGCAGCCCGGCCTGATCGCGACCGAGCGGATCGGCCAGGACATGGCGAAATTCGGCATCACCAACAAGGGCGCGCCGATGGAGGTCATGGGAAAGGTCGTGCGCTGGCTCTGCACCGAGCCCGACGCGGAGCAGTACAACGGGCGCAACGTCGAGGCGCAGTACTTCTGCCACGAGAAGGGTCTGCTGCCGGGCTGGGAAGGTCCGCAGTTGCAGGACAACAGCATCCGCTTGGACACCTCCGGCGCCGACCTGCTGCGGCTCGAAGCGGAGCTCGCCGCCGGAAAGTTGTGACGGCGACACCGACCCCCACCGGCGGCTGGTCCACCGAGGCCCAGGCGGCCTGGTACGTCGACCGCATCAGTGGCGCGCATCCACGGGAGCCGGGCGAAGCCGTCCTCGTTGAAGTGCTTCCCGCAGCGCCCCGGCGGATCCTCGATCTCGGCGGCGGCGACGGCAGGCTGACGTCACTCGTGCTGGCAAGCCGTCTATCCGTCGCCGAAGCCGTGCTCGTGGACCGGTCGCTGCCGATGCTGCGCCGTGCAACCGATCGCTTCGCTGACGAACCGCGAGTCGAGGTGAAGGCATGGGATCTTGCTGACGCCCTCACGCCCCTGGGCACCTTCGACCTGATCGTCTCCGGCTTCGCGATCCATCATCTCGAGGACCCGCGAAAGCGTGAGCTGTTCACCGAAATAGCGCACCAGCTGACACCGGGCGGGCTGTTCGCGAACCTCGAAGTCGTCAGCTCCCGCAGCGCCCAGCGTCATGCCGACTTCCTCGCGGCCATCGGACGCACGGCCGACGACCCCGAGGACCGGCTGGCATCGGTTGAAGATCAGCTCGGGTGGATGGACGAGGCGGGTCTGGTGAATGTCGACTGCCTGTGGCGCTGGCGCGGTTTCGCGCTGATGGTCGGCGACGCGGCAGTGACTGACCCGGCCGACGCGCATCTGCCGCAGGTTTAAGGCTGCCGCAAGAGTCTTACGCGGGTACTTCGGCCCGCCGTTCACTGCTGACGGCTGCCGATCCTCGGGTCGTGATCTCGGGCCGCAGCGGGCGCAAGGCGTGCACCGGCCTGCTGGCGGCAGCGGTGTTGGGCGGAGCCTTGCTCACCGCGGGCGCCGCCACCGCCGGCCCGTCGGCCTTCGTCTCCATCGCGCCCTGGCAGCCGACGACAGCGGCTCTGGTCTTGCTCGCGCATCCCGTCAGCGCGGTCGGCCAGGACGGAATGGTCGTCCGGGAGCGTGACAGCGGTCGTGTCGTGCCCGGTCTGCTGCAGTGCAAGAACGGCGGCACTGATGTCCCCTGTACCGCCGCCACGATCACCGCCGTCTGGCTGCTGCCCACCAGGGCATTCACGTTCGGCCAGTACTACAGGGTGTCTTTCGCGCCGCGGCTGCACGCAGCGGCCAACCGCCCGCTGCTCATCGGGAGCACTGACTTTCGAGCCGGTTCTCGCGAGGAGGATCAATCCGCGAACCCGAACTACAGCTGGGCGACCCGGGGAAACTCCAATGCGCTGGGCGGGTCCTACTCCGTGGAGTCGGGCCGCGAGGCACGGGCGTCGCTCACCTTCTCGGGTACGTCGGTGACCGTCTGGACGGCCACAAGCCCGACAGGCGGGCTCATGGACGTCTACGTCGACCAGGTCTTGCGCGCCGAGGTGAACACCTACTCACGGGCAACCCGCTTCCGGGTCCCGGTGACCGTCAGCGGCCTTTCGCGGTCGGCTCATCGGCTCGACGTGGCTGCCCGCGGCGCCAAGGGATCGAGCGCCTCGGCGGGCACCGACGTCGTCCTCGACGCGGTGTCCTCGCCTCAGGCATTCCTGACCACGCCGGTGCTGGAGTACACCTGGTCGGCAGCCTTCTCGGCGCGCTTTTCCGAGGGATGGGCTTCGTCGTCGAGCAGCTCCGGGGCACGCGTGAGCCTGCAGTTTCGCGGCACCGCGGTGGATCTGGCCACGGTGAGGGGGCCGTGGAGCGGAATCTTCCGGGCGACCCTCGATGGCAGAACGGTCGGCGATTTCAACGACGGTGCAGCGGGTTTCGGGGTCGGGGTCCGGCGCTTCACCGCCAAGGGCGACACGCTGCACACCCTGACACTCACCGTGCTCGGCACGCATTCCAGGGCATCGTCCGGATCAGCCGTGACGGTGGACTACTGGTCGCTTCCGAGCACTCCCGTCGTAGCCGGGTCTGCGGGATGACCCGGCCACCCCGCCTGCTCCGGGTGGTCTCGCTCTGCGCATCGCTCGTGTTCGTCGCGACGATCGGTGCGCTGAGCGGCGCAGGCCCTGCCGACGCGTCGTGCGGAGCCACCGGTAGCAAGTCGATTGCGGGGACGCTCAGCGGTGACGACGGCCGGGCCGTGAATGCCTTGGTCGGCTTCACCTTTGTCGACGAGTTCGGCTACCGCCTCGACGCACGTGGCTGCCGCCTCGCGGGCGACGCTTACGGCCGGACCTTCCATCTCAACGCCGCGCTCCCGGCCTCGGGCGCGAAACCGTCAGCGGCCACCAGCAACCAGTTCCGCATCGATGGCATCCCCGCGAACGTCAAGGAAGTCTGGGTCGAGACCTATCCGAAGGGCCCGGACGGTCGGACTTCCTACGGCCACTACGCAGGCGTCTACCGCCCGCAGGTGGCGCCCGGCACGACCAACCTGAACCTGAAGCTGCCGGTGGTCTGTGGGCAGGGTGGCCACACGGGGACCATCGTCGCGAAGGTGTTCGTCGCCGGTCGTCCTGTCTCACCGACGTGGCTGGCCTTCTGGAGCGAGAGTTCGACGAGCCCTCAGATGGGTTACGCGCTCGGGAACGGCTCGACGGGAGGCTTCACCAGCCCGCCACTGTCCAGCACCCCAGCTGCCGCCGGGCAGCCCCAGCGCTACCAAGTGTTCATGTACGACAACGGACGGATGCTGTGGCACGACGCGATCCCCGTCTATGCGTGCCGAATCACGACCGTCCGCATCGACGTGCCCTAGCCGGTGCGCGGCCGGTGGCGGGCGTCTCGCCCCGCCTCCGCGAAGCAAGGTCGAGCACCGGGGTGTACGCCTCCCAGCGTCGCCGCCCCTGCCTCTTGGCCTCATACATGGCGACGTCCGCCCGGCGCAGCAACTCGGTCGGATGCGTGTCACGGTCACCGATGGCCACACCGATGCTGATCCCCACGTCGACGGAACCTTCGTACAGACCGATCGCGGTCGACTGCACCTCGTGCAATCGGGTGGCAATGCCGGCAAGTTCGGTGCTGCCGATGAGGTTCGGGCACACCACGATGAATTCGTCACCGCCGATTCGACCCGCCGTGTCCCCCGCGCGGACGACGAGTTGCAATCGCTGCGCCACCTCTTGCAGGACGCGGTCGCCGGCATCGTGGCCGTGAACGTCGTTGATGTTCTTGAAGTGATCGATGTCGAGATACAGCAGCCCTACGACGCCGCCCATGCGGGGCTGCTGGCGTAAGCGCCAGGGTGAGGTGATCCATCACCCGGCTACGGTTGGCGAGGCCGGTGAGGGGATCGCTGAGCGCCCGCCGGGAGAGTTCGCGTTCCGCCGTCTTGCGGGCGGTGATGTCTTCCACGTAGACGATGGCGTAGCTCGGCGTCTCATGCTCATGGACGGCTGTGGCGTTGCCGCTCAGCCAGATGTCCGTGTCGCCGGGTCGAAGCGCTCGTCCTTCGGTGGCGTAGTCGGTGATCTCTCCGGCGGCCATGGCTCTCGTGGCCTCGACGATGCTGTCGGGATCGTTGGCATGGAGCACCTCCTCGAGTCGCCGGCCCAGTAACGCTTCGGCGTCGAGGCCGGTGATCGTCAGCAGGCTGGCGTTGGTGCGCAAAATGCATCCGGTGTCGGCGCCCTGCAGGCTGACGAGGCAGATTCCCATCGGCGCCTCGTCGAAGAGGGTCCGAAATCTTCTTTCGCTGGAAGCCATCTGCGACTCGGCCTGGATCGACTGCACGATGAGTGCCACCCGCTCGGCGATGGCTTCCAGCAGCGGGATGCTTTCCGGAGCGAATGCGCCCGGCTGGCGGGAGCCGATGTGCAGCACCCCGATGAGTTCCTGACCGGCCAGCAGTGGCACGCCGACGGCACAGCGCACCCCGGCGCGATGCAGGGCCGGGCTGTACACCGGGAAGTCATCGAGGTCGGGAACCAGCAGGGGCCCGCGCTGGGCGGCAATTCGGCCCGCGAAGCCGGCGCCGATGGGCACCCGCATCTCGGCCGGGTCGTCGTCGCCATGACCGGGGTCGGGGAAGCCCTCGGGAAAAATGCCTGCTTGCGAGACCAGCATTTCGCCGGCGGCATCGACCAGCAATATGCGGACGGTGTCGACCTCGGGCAATTCGGCGGCCTGCCTGAGCACCTCCTCCAGGAGGTCGGGCAGACCACGCCCGCTGTGAATTACTTCGGTAAGTCGCAGTATTCGGCCGAGTGAGAGCATCGTGTCTGTAGAGGCCATGAGTCGCGCTCCTGCTGTTCAGGCTGCGGCCGAGTAGTTGCTGGAGTATGCGCCGAAATAGTTGTTTGTAAACGGCGACGTGCCTTTTGGTGCCGTGTCACCGCTTTTTCGCATCGACGAGACTGAATATGAAAGCGCATTTCAGCATCTCGGAATTGCTCGGGGCCTGCGGGCAGCCTCGCAAATGCCGCAATTCGTCGAGAAATTGTGGGCCTTGACGGTGAACCGAGCAGGGGTGTGGGATCGTGCTCCCCGCCGAAAGGATGATCATGTACGCATTCAGCATGGATGTCCCGATGCCCATCACGATGTATGAGCAGGTATTGAAGGAACTCAAGGCATCGGGCAAGGACTCGCCAGCTGAGCGCCGCCTGCACATGTGCACCGCGACGGAGCAGGGTTTCCGCGTCACCGAGGTCTGGGACTCCCATGAGGCGGTGGACCGCTACGGCGAGGACGTCATGCGTCCTGCGATCGCGAAGATTGCCGGTGAGGAGGCCGTCGCCGGCGCGCCGCCGGCCAACCAGGAATTCGAGCTGCGGGGGCTCAACGTGGGCGGCGATTGGGTTGAACTGTAGGAAACGCAGTTTCGCGCCCGCAGCGGCACGCCCGCTGGGCCGAACGGGTTACCGAGAACAGCCTCCACACGCCCCAATGCCCCTCAAGGGGCCCTAAAGCTGTGTCGAGACAATTCGCATGGAGTCCCAAGAGATGACGGGGTCGCCAAGACCCGGGGCTCCCGTGTTGCGGCGGCTGGTAGCGACCGACGGCGACTTCGTCATGACCGTCTCGCCGGACGGGCGGCTGTTGGCTGCCAGCGAAAGCGTCGAGACGGTGCTGGGCTGGGATCTCGCCGAATGCGCCGAACTGGGAATCTGCACGGCGGTCGTCGATGAGGGTCAGCAAGCGGCGTTGCGCCACCTCCTGAGACAGGTCATCGCCACCGGCGGCGCGCGCTCGACGGTGCAGTTGAGCGCCGCGTTCGGACGACTCTGGGTGGACGTCGCGGCCAAGCAGCTGACCGACGAACCCGGTGCGCCGATCCACATCAGCGCGCGCGATGTGTCCGACGACCTTGCCGCGGCCCGCGAACTCGCTGCCTCCGAGCAGCAATGGAGGGTGGCGTTCGAGCACTCCCCCATCGGCGGAGCGATGCTCAACACGGCAGGCGCCATCCTGGTGGCCAACAAGGCACTGGCTCGCATGGTCGGATGGCGGGTCCACGAGCTGACTCACATGGACGTCACCGAGATCGTCGAATCCCAAGGTGGCCTTCCCTGGCAGGACTGGTGGGACGGGCTGCTTTCGGGCAACTCCGACTCTCACTCCACGGACCGCACGCTGATCACCGCAGATGGCGATCGCCTCTGGAGCCGGCTGACCGGCGCCGTCGCCATCTCACCCAGCGGGGACAACGGGGTCATCCTGCAGTTCGAGGACGTGACGAGCCGGCGCCAAGCCGAGCTCGAACTGGCCAACCGCGCCCTTCACGACGGTCTCACCGGGGCGCCCAATCGCTTCCTCACCCATCAGTGGCTCGGCAGCGCGCTCGAGGATTCGCCGGGCAGCCGGGTCGGGGTGCTCTACTGCGACCTCGACCGCTTCAAAATCGTCAACGACAGCCTCGGACATGCCGCCGGCGACAGCCTGCTGACCCAGGTCGCCGACCGGCTCCGCGGAGTGCTCCGGCCCGAAGATCTCCTCGGACGCGTGGGCGGCGACGAGTTCGTCGTCATCGTCGAGGGCGTGCGCACCACCGCCGAACTCGCTGACGTCGCCTCGCGTATGGCCGAGGCGCTCGACGAGCCGTTCGAGCTCGGGGGTCACTGCCACGCGGTGACGCTCAGCCTCGGTGGCAGCGTCGGGGCGCATCCCGACACGGCCGACGAGGTGCTCATGCGCGCCGACATGGCCTTGCTGCGCGCGAAACGGCTCGGACGCGCCCGTTACGTCGCCTTCGACGCGACCCACGACCGGGTCACCACGCGGGAGGACCTGCAACTCGAGGACGACCTGCGGATGTCTTTCGGTTCGGAGCAGCTGCGCGCGTTCTACCAGCCGATCGTCAACCTCGAAGACCTCGTCGTCGTCGGCCACGAAGCGCTTGTGCGATGGGAACATCCGACCCACGGGCTGCTGCCCCCCGACCGCTTCCTGGAACTGGCCGAGAGCAGCGGCCTCATCCGTCCCCTGGGCGGCTGGATGCTGGCGCAGGCGTGCCACGATGCCGCCCGTGACGCGGCCGGCCTCGCGCCGGGAGGCTGGGTAGCCGTGAATGTCTCGCCCAGCCAGCTCGCCCGATCGGGCTTTGCCGACAACGTGATCGGCATGCTGGAGCAGACCGGATTGAGTCCGCAGCGGCTGCACCTGGAGGTCACCGAGACGGCCCTGATCGCTGCCAGCGCCACCCTCTCCGACGAGCTCGAACAGCTCTCGCGGCTGGGAGTGCGCATCGGGCTCGACGACTTCGGCACCGGCTATTCCTCGCTGAGCCTGCTGCAGAAGTTCCCCGTACACATGGTCAAGATCGACCGCAGCTTCGTGCATCCGGTGCTGGCCGACCGCAGCGCCCGCGCCATCGTCAAGGCCGTCCTCAGCATGTGCGCTGACATGGACCTGCCGACCGTGGCCGAAGGCATCGAGGAGCACGACCAGTTGGAGCTGCTGCGCGATCTGGGCTGCTCGCACGGCCAGGGCTTCCTGTTCGGCAGGCCCATCCCGCTGCGGGCCCGCATCGTCATCCCCCGCCAGCAATCCCACAAGCCGGCCGACATCGAGCCGGAGAAGACCCTCGCTCGGAGAGGCCGATGACAACAGCTCCGGTTCAGGACGAATTTGCCTCGCAGGAGGTCATCAGGCCGGCGGCAGTTCTTTCCGAAGCCCATGCCCGGCTGATCCTCGCCGGCCTGGCCGCCGACGATGTGCAGGCCGGCGGTTTCTGGTGGACGAAGGTCGGCACCTGGCGGCGCTATGCCCAACCTTGGGCTCCCGGCGCGGACGATCCCGGCCACGCCGTGCACATCGGCACGATCAGCTGCGTCTACGACAGTCCGGCGCGCTTCTGCGTCACGGTCTTCCGCGTCTCCATGACCTCGTACGGTCTGCGCTCCGGATGGACCACGGAGTCGTTGTGCGACGAGGCTTTCAAGCATGCCGGGCTGACGCTTCGCGACTGCCCGCGGGCCTCACTCACCCCTCCGCCGAAGCCGTTCACCGAGCTGGCGCGCGATACCGGCCCGCCGCGCTGATCAATGCGCGTGGTGCTGCTGGCGTTGATCGCGCTGACGCAGCGGCAGGATCATCTCGGCCAGCCAGCTGAAGAAGGCGACCAGCAGACCGCCGAGCATCGCTGACCCGAAGCTGTCGATGTCGAACCGGCTCGACAGTCCTGCGGTGATGGCGAGCACGACCGCGTTGATGACGAGCAGGAAGAGTCCGAGCGTCAGGATGATGAGCGGCAGCGTGAACAGCCGCAGCAACGACCCGATGAAAAGGTTCACCACCGAGAACAGGAACGCCAGCCACACGTAGGTGAAGAAGCCGCCGTACACGTGCATCCCGGGAACGATCTTGACAACGATCGCCAGGATCAGGGTCAGGACGAGCAGGCGAAGAACTGCGCGACGGAACACGGGAACCGCCCTCCTTCGGCGCCCGCGGACCTGGGCATCCGCCGGCGATCACGGGCAGCCTAGCTCAGGTGAGACCGAGCATCTCCAAGGCGTTGGTACGGACGATCCGCTCCAGCTCCTGCGGGCTCACCTGCTCGGCCATCCGCTCGACGACCAGATGCGTATTGGGCCATGTCGTGTCCTGGTGCGGGTAGTCGATCTCGAAGACGAGCTGGCTCACCCCGATCGAGTCGCGGTTGCGAAGCCCGGTCTCGTCATCGAAGAAGCAGCCGTAGACCCGCCCCGGAACGTAGGTGCTCGGTGGCTGCGTGATGACAGCCGGCAATTCCGCGTAGGTCTTGTGGGCGAAGACGTTGTCGAGCCGTTCCAGGATGAAAGGGATCCAGCCGATCTGGCTTTCGGAATAGGCGATCTTCAGGTTCGGGAAGCGCACCAGCAGCCCCGAGACGAGCCACTCGACGAGCGAGAGCTGCGCCATGCTGAACGTGAGTGCCGTGTTGGCGCCGCGGGGGGCGAAGGGGCTCGTCTCGGCCATCTTGGAACCTGAGCCGATGTGCATGCAGACGACGGTTGCGGTCTCGTCGCAGGCCGCAAGGACCGGATCCCAATAGCCATCGGGATCGTGGATCGAAGGAAGGCCCAGATGGTGCGGCATCTCGGGGAAGGTGACGGCCCGGCAGCCGCGCGCAGCGTTGCGCCGGATCTCCGCCGCGGCGGTCTGCGGATCCCACAGCGGGATCAGGCAGACCGGCAGCAGGCGGCCGGCCGAGCTGCCGCACCACTCCTCGATCATCCAGTCGTTGTAGGCGGTCACGCAGCGGGCAGCGAGGGCCTTGTCCTTTGCTTCCAGGAACATCTGCCCGCAGAAGCGGGTGATGAACGGAAAGCACAGTGAACGTTCGGTGCGGTTCAGATCCATGTCGGCCAGCCGCGCGACCGGGTCATAGCAGCCCGGCCTCATGTCGCGGTACGCGATCGGGTCGATGGTGTGGTCCTCGACCGGGTAGCCGGCACACGCGACGACTTTCGGGACGATTTTCGCCAGGTCCTCGTAGATCCACCAGTCGACGAGCGGACCGTCCCCGCCCTTGGTGTAGCTGACGCGAAGGGTCTGCGCATCGCCGGTGGTCAGGCAGGTGTCCTGAACGACGCGTGGCCCGCGTTCGCGATCGGCGACCGGCAGCCGGTCGGTCCAGACCGTCGGCGGTTCGACGACGTGGTCATCGACCGACACGATCCAGGGCAGCTCGCTCATCGCACGGAACTCTCGGCGCTTTCGGCCACCGGCCGGCGGGCTCCCGAGCCGCGAAGCAGCCGGCCTGGGAGCGCCCCCGTGTGCTGCCCGTCGCGATGGACGATGTGACCGGCGATGATGGTCGCCCGAAAGCCCACGGCCCGTTGCTCGATACGCGGTTCGCCCGCCGGGAGGTCGTGCACCAGTTCCGGCATCGCCGGTGCCACCCGGTCGGGATCGAACACGTTCACGTCGGCCACCATTCCCTCGAGCAGCAGGCCCCGGTCGTGAAAACCCCAGGCCCGGGCGGGCGCGAGCGTCAGCATGCGCACCGCTTCCTCGAGGGTGAAGTCTCCGCGGTCGCGTACCCAATGGCCCAGCAGATGAGTGTGGATGGAGCTGTCGGAGATCTGGCTGACGTGGGCGCCTGAGTCGGAGAAGGTCGGCACCGTGCGCGGATGCTTCATGACAGCCAGGACAGCATCGGCGTCGAACGGGGCAAACGTCTGCACGAAGAACTGCTTGAGATCGGTCTCGAGCGCGAGGTCGATCATCAGTTCAACCGGGTCGATCCCGCGCTCCCGGGCGGCATCGGCCACGGTCGGGTTGGGCGGCAGCGGGCTGTCGAGCACGCGCATGCGCTCGAAGTCGGGCTTGCGGGCTTCGGCGCCGATGGCACGGCCGTAGGGGCCCTCGTGGGCGGCCTTGACGAGGCGCTGGCGTGTCGCCGGATCCCTCAGGGCCTGCGCCTGCTCTGGCAAGGGCAATGCCCGGATCGGCGCCCATTCCGGGAGCGAATCGAACGGCAGCCGGCTCCGGAATGACGACATCGACCCGATGCCGCGCGGGTGGGTGAGCCCGAACATGCGGCCGCCGGCAGCGGCCGCTGCGTCGAGGACATCCATCGACCGGCCCCCCGCCGTCGCCCCGATCGCGATCGGCACCTGGCTGCGGACGGCGAGGTCGATCAGCCGGGCTTCCCGCGCCGGCCGCTCCTCGGGCGAGGGCGGATCCTCCACGAGTTGGAAGACACCGGTGCCCTCGTCCGCGAGCACGCCGACGAGCGCGCAGACCTCGTCCCATTCGGCGAGCCTGGAGGCGACCGGGCGGTTGTCAGAGGTCTCGTGATGGTGCGTGCGCGACGTGCTGAGCCCGTAGGCACCGGCCCGCAGGGCGTCCACGAGCTCCGCCTGCATCGCGGCGATGTCATCGGGCGTGCCTGACTCGGTGAAGGCCCGCTCCCCCATCACGAAGGTGCGAAGTGCCGAGTGTCCCACGTTCGCCGCATAGTTGAGTGCCTTCGGGAGGCGGTCCACAGCGTCGAGGTACTCCGCAAAGGTCGTCCAGCTCCATTCGATGCCGGCCGCCATCGCCGCACCGGAGATGTCCTCCGCCCGCTCGAGATTGCGGATCACGAGTGCGCGTTGCTCGAAGGGGGCCGGCGCGAGCGTGAAGCCGCAGTGGCCCATGACGACGGTCGTGACCCCGTGCCAGCACGAGGAGGTGCCGAGCGGATCCCAGAAGACCTGGGCGTCCATGTGAGTGTGGCCGTCGATGAATCCGGGCGTGACGACGTGGCCGGTCGCATCGATCTCCTCGCGACCGGTCGAGGAAATGCGTCCGATGCGGGCGATCAGGCCGCCGGTGATGCCGACATCGGCAGGGTAGGGGGCCATCCCGGTGCCGTCGACGACCGTCCCGCCGCGGATCACGATGTCGAAAGTCTGGTCAGCCGACACGGCGCACCTCCACCGGAATCCCGTTGACTGCCGCATTTCCCGAGGGGACGTCGAGCAGATTCCCGGGCGCGAGAAGGTTGCTGTTGGCTCCGGCGTTGGCGCTGGCAACTCGTAGTCGCGTGCCGGGCCGGTCGTGTCCCCATCCGTGAGGCAGGCTCACCACGCCTTGGATGATCTCGTCGCTGACCTCGGCGACGGCTTCGACCGATCCCGATTCCGAGGTCACGCTCACCGGCTCACCGTCGGAAAGTCCAAGCGCTGCAGCATCTTTCGGATGCACGATGAGGGTGCAGCGGCTGCGGCCCTTCATGAGCGTGTCGACGTTGTGCATCCACGAGTTGTTGGAGCGCAGGTGCCGGCGGCCGATCATCACCAGCCCGTCGGGCGGGCTTTCGACGCGTGCCTGCAGGCGGGGAAGGTCGCCCAGGATGTTGTCATGGGCGAGCTCGACGTCGCCGCTGGCGGTGCGCAGGATCTGGTCGATCCGCGGCACCATCGGTCCGAAATCCACGCCGTGCGGATAGTCGTTCTTCAACGTTTCCAGGGTCAATCCGCCGGGCCGGGCTCCGTAGCCATCCCCCCATGGGGAGACGCGAACGGTCAGGTCGGCGATGCGGTCGGGCCCGCGCAGCGGGATCTGATCCATCACATCGGCTGCTGCGACGCCGTGACGGGCAGCGCGCTCGGCGAAGAGGACGTCGTCGTAGGCGGCGACGTCGACCTCGGCCGCCGGCACGCCCGACAGGATGGCACCGAGCCGGATGAGGATCTCCCACTCCTGGGGACGATCGCCGCGCGGGAAAATGGCGGGCGAGTAACGCGCCGCACTGCGCACGGCGAAGCCCCAGAGCGCCTCGTCGACGTGTGGCTGCTCGAGCGCTGAGAGCCCGGGCAGGATGACGTGGGCGTGGCGGGAGGTCTCGTTCAGCCAGTTGTCGACGCTGATCATCGCATCGAGCATCGGCAGCGCGGCCTCGAGCCTGCCCGCGTCAGGCGCCGACAGCACAGGGTTGCCGGCCATCATGACGAGCCCGCGCACCCGGCCCTCACCGGGCGTATCGATCTCTTCGGCCAGGCATGACAGCGGCGCCTGGCCGAGCACCTCCGGAGCCTTGCGCACGCGGGTGTGCCAGCGTCCGGTGCGTACCGGACCTCGGCGGCGGGCGGTGCCGGCGATGGTGGCGATCGCCGGGGTCGGGAACATCGCCCCGCCGACCACGTCGAGATGCCCCGTCAGCACGTTGACGACGTCGACCGCCCACGACGCGAGGGTGCCGAACTCCTGGTTGCACAGGCCGATCCGGCCGTAGACGACGGCACGTTCGGTACCGGCGAGCTCGCGCGCCAGCCGCCGGATCCGCTCCGCGGGCACGCCGCATGACCCGGCTACCGACTCGGGGCTGAACCGCTGCGCCGCCGTCAGCACCTCGGTGATGCCCTGGACCCGGCCGTCCAGCGTGCCGAGGTTGATCAGGTGTTCTTCGTCGAGGACGTGGACGATCGCGAGCAGGAAGGCCGCGTCCATTCCAGGGACGATCGGGATCCACTCGTCGGCCTTGTCGGCAGTGCCGGTGCGCCGCGGATCGACGACGATCGTGCGTCCGCCCCTGGCCCGGATCCGCTTGATCTCCCCCATGATGTCGGGGCAGGAGAACAGCGAGCCCTGAGACGCCTGCGGGTTGGCGCCCATCACCAGGAAGAGATCCGTGCGGTGCACGTCGGGGATGGGGATGCTCCAGGGATTGCCGAAAAGCTGCGCGCACGCAAGGTTTTTCGGCCACTGGTCGACGGTGCCTGCCGACCAGATGACCGGCATGCGCGGGATCCCCGCCACCGCCCCGGTGTAGCGGCTCAGCGAGTAGTTGTGGACCGCCGGATTGCCGATGTACGCGGTCACCGCTGCGATGCCGTACTGCTTCACGATCGGGTGCAGCAGCTCCTCGCAACGGGCGAACGCCTGCTCCCACGTGACCTCGTGCCACTCCTCGCCGTCGCGGACCATCGGTACCCGCAACCGGTCCTCGTCGTGGTGCAGCCGGCCCAGCGAGGCACCTTTCGGGCACAGGTAGCCCTTGCTCCAGACGTCATCCGGGTCACCGCGGACGCCGACCACCTGATCGCCGCGGGTCTGGATGACCAGCCCGCACATCGCCTCGCAGAGCGGACAGGTACGAAGATGGGTGCGGACCGGCGCGTCAGGGGACTCGGCGTTTCCCATTCGACCTCGCTCCAGCTCGAGTCGCCCGTCGCGGGCCTGCGTCGAGACTAGAACGCGCTGGGCAGGCTCCCGCTAGGCGGTCTGTTCCACCAGCAGCGTGTCGTCCGCATCAGGCTGCGCGAGCAGTCCGGCGAACATGACCACGACTGCCAGGCTGATGACGGCCTCGGCGGCCCGGCGTAGCAGGTTCATGCCGACCAGAGTTCCCCGCGATTGTGTCAATCACGCAGCCGCAAGCTGGGAAAGTCCTGTGCGATCCGATCGATGATCGCCAGGACGTAGCGCCGGGCGCCCGGCATGGCCGCCGGGCAGCTGGTCGCGCCGTCGACCATGACCTCGGGGACCGGGCAGAAATGGGTGCCGTCCGCTTGCCGGACGACCACGGTGGGCGTGCCGTCGGGCCAGTGCCCGGTGCAGGTCTCGGCGGCCTGGCAGGGCAGCGTGTCGGTGTAGTGGCCGTGCCACTCCACAGCCGCGGCACCGTCGACGAAGTGCACCAGCGGGTCGCTGTGGAACAGCGCCGGCAGCTTGCTGAACATGACTCCGAGGGCGGTGTTGCCGACGGCTCCCTGCGCTGCCTGCGCTCGGGAGATCGGCGTGCTCACGAAATACACCGGGATCTTGCGGCTGGTGAAGATGGCGATGGCCGTCGCGGAGTCGGCTGCGTACTTGTTCACCAGGGCCTGATTGCTGTAAGCGACCCCGTTCGCGTCCTTCATGCAGGGCGTGAAGGCGTCGCCGGAGAACTGGATGACGGCGATCTGCGGGTGGAATCCGCTCGGATTTGCCGGGTCGGTCTCGGTGCGCATATCCGCAAACCAGTCGCAGAGTGCCGTGCCGCCATACGTGTGCGCCACAGCGGTCGCGTGTCCCGTCAGCCCCAGGAAGAAGGTGAAGTACGGCGCCGCCTGGGCGGAGATCGAGTCGCCCCACAGCTCGACGCGAAGTGGTGGGCCTGACGCGACCTTCGCGGTAGGTGTGCGGGTCGGAGCCGGAGTCGGCGATACCGGCGGCGTCGGCCTGGGCGTAGCACTGGCGCTGGCCGTCGGGCTCGCTGATGATGCTGCGCGGCCGGCGGGTGTCGCTGCACTTGCACACCCGATGAGGAGGGCGACGGCCACCAGGGGCGCAGCAGCGGCCGGCGGCTTCCAGGAGATCAGTCCGATGCCTGCAAGATACGGCTCTCAGGCGTGACGGCGGTCGAGCCCGTCGAGCTAGCAGCCGATGAGGGTCCGCACGTCCGGCAGGGTCGCGGGAACCCGCGCGACGTCGTGTCCGGTGACGACGCCGTCGCCGCCGCGGCGCACCCACGGCACCACGACCTGGATGGTCTTGTCGTCGTCGGACCACGCGGGGTAGCTGTGGGCCTTCAGGTAGGTGACGAGTTGGAGGGTGGTCATGTCGGTAACTCCGGTCGGCAGCTGGGGAGAGGTGCGTCGATGCGCCTCGCTGACACCCGCGTTAACGGCCGGTGTGCAGCCCGGTTACGCCTTGCCCAACATATTTTTTGGCAAACGTCAAGACTGCCTGCGGGCGATCAGTAAGGGCTGGCCGCGCTGGCGTGGATGACCAGCCCGCCCACCACGAGAATGAGGATCTGGGCGCAGCAGATGACCCAGATCTGGGCGAGCCACGCAGAGTCGAAATCGAGCCACTGCCACCAGGGAATTCGCGGTGTTCGAGGGCTGCTGGCACCAAGATGCGCGGCGGGCGCGGCCGCGTGTTCGACAAACGCCGCTGGCGGATTCGGAGCAAGAGTCACCAACGCAGGAGTCCTTTCTGCTGACTGGGGTCGGGTGACTGGGGATGTCAGCGGCCCAGCGGGCGCTGTTCACCCATCGGCCGGGGGTCTGCGGGCTTAACGAACGTCCCTTTTGCGAGATATGGCACACCGGGTGAAGATGCTTCTGAGGGGTGGCTACGACGCGGGCCGCGTGCGGAGTCCGGCGCGGGATGACACGGGAATCGGTTCGGATCCACGAAATGCGCTTCCGGTGAGGGATTGACCTACGGACGGATCTTGTGTGTTATGCAGAGTGAGATAGCAGTTACTTTCAGCGACATCTCCTCGTAACCAAGGGAGGCTCACAGCTCTGAAGGCGGGCGCGCCTGACCGGAATTGACACGGGCCGCCCGGTGACGGGACACGGCATGGCCAGGTCTTCGGCAGGCCTGGTGTCGGGGCAGATGCAAGTCTGGAGTCCAGTGAGCGAAGCGCATTCGGGGCCGCTCGACGGCCAGTTGAACCGCATCATGGAAGTGGCGCGGCATCAGCTGGAGATGGACGTTGTCGCGATTTCGGAATTCGGCTCTCAGCGCCAGATCTATCGCGCGCTGCTCGGCGATGCCGCCTCTTTCGGCATGAGCCTGGGCGAGGGGCCACTCCTGGACGACGCGTACTGCCTGCGCATGTCTCACGGGCTGCTCCCCCACGAGATCCCTGACGTCGCGGCCGATCCGGCGGCTGCCGACGTGCGCCTCACCTCGACCGCCGAGATCGGTGCCTATGTCGGGGTCCCCGTCCAACTCGGGGACGGCAGCCTCTTCGGCAGCCTCGCGTGCTTTCACCACGAGCCCCACGAGCTCGGCGAGCGTGACGTCCGCTTCCTGCGGATGCTGGCTGATCTCGTCACGGCGGAACTCGAGGCCATGCGTGAGCGAGACGAGGAGAGCTTGCGCATCAGCCGGCTGATCGAATCGGCGACGCTGGAGATCGCGCTGCAACCGGTCTTCGACGTCCACGACGGCCGCTTCCTCGGCGCGGAGGCGCTAGCCCGTTTCCCCGCATCATTCGGCAGCACGGAATCGGTGTTCGAGTCGGCCGGCGCCGTCGGCCTCAGCCTGCCATTGGAACGTCTCGCCATCGGCTGCGCCATCCCGATCCTGGACGCGCTGCAGGAGGGCCAGTTCCTGGCGGTGAACCTCACTCCGCAAGTCGCGTTCGAGCTGGCGGCGACCGGCGAGACGCACCCCGAGCTGCTGGGCCGGATGGTCCTGGAAATCACCGAGCACGCGGCTATCGCCAGTTATGCCGATCTACGCCAGGCGCTGCGCCCGAGTCGCGACCAGGGGCTGCGACTGGCGATCGACGACGCCGGGGCCGGTTACGCCTCGCTGAAGCATGTCGTCGAACTCGAGCCCGACATCATCAAGATCGACCGCTCGATCGTCGAGGGCGTCGCGACCGACCGCGCCCGGCGAAGCGCGGTCAGCGCGTTCGTCCTGCTGGCGTTGGACATCGGCGCGTACGTCATCGCCGAAGGCGTCGAACGCCGCGACGACCTCGAGGCCATCAAGGATCTGGGCGTGGACGCGGCGCAGGGCTATCTTCTCGCGCGTCCCACCAAGGACCGCCGTGCGCTGGCCCGCTGGCAGAAGTCAGGCCGGCCGGCGCCCCGCGTGGTGCGTAGCCGCGACGCGGAACCCGCCTTGGCCGTGTCCGTCCACGGTTAATGTCCGCATGTGACTGACGCCGACCTCCATTTCTACTTCGACCCGGTCTGCCCCTTCGCCTGGATGACGAGCAAGTGGGTGCGCATGGTCGCAGCCCAGCGCAACTACACCGTCGACTGGCGCTTCATCGCCTTGCGAGTGGTCAACGAGAATGTCGACTACGAGGCGCAGTTCCCTCCGGAGTACCTGGAGTTGCACACCGCGGGACTACGCATGTTGCGCGTCGCCGCCCGGGTGCGGGCGGAGCACGGCCGGCCCGCTGTGGGCGCGTACTACGCCGCGCTGGGCGCCGCCATCTGGGACTCGGACCGGCGCTGGGGCAATCCGGGCGACCCAGAACTGGTCGGGCAGGTGCTCGGTCAAGCCGGGCTGCCGGCCCAACTCGCTGCGGCGCTCGACGAAGACAGTTTTGATGATGTGCTGCGCCAGGAAACCAGCGAGGCGCTGACACTCACCGGTAAGGACGTCGGCACGCCTATCCTGCACTTCCAGCCTCCCGAGGGAGTCGCGTTCTTCGGGCCGGTGATCAGCCGGCTGCCCACCGAGGCACAGGCCCTCGAGCTGTGGGAGCACGTTATCGGTCTGGCCCGCTTTCCCGGCTTCGCCGAGATGAAGCGCAGCCTGCGTGAGCTGCCGCAATTGCGGGCGCTCGGTGTACACGAGGACCAAATAGGCGTCCAGGAGGATTGGCACGGCGGGAGCAGAAAACTCAAGAAGTAGTCAGTTCCGCAGATTGCGGTTACCGTTCGGTAGCAGCACGTGACCTACCTCACGAGGAGCCAAGCAGCGGCGGCCAGTGACCGGGCATTTAGAGGATGCGGGATGGTCAGCCAGGGCAATCACGCCGGCGCCACAGCGCTCGACGGCTCACGCATTCACGTGCCGGGGCCGGTGGAGGTGGCGTTACTCGATCTCGACGGCGTCATCGTCCACACCAATGCGGCCTGGGACGACTTCTGCCTCGACAACGACGGCAGCCTGGCACGCGCTGGAGTGGGTGTCTCCTACCTCGAGATGTGTGCACTGGCGGGCGACGATCCCAGCGCCCTTGCGGTGGCGGAAGCGGTCCGGATGGCGCTACGCGGCGATCTCCCGGCACCACTTTCCATCCTCGTTCCGTGTGACTCCCCCTCGGAGTCGCGCGTCTTCAACACCCTGATCTCCTCGCGTCTCGACGAATTCGGCGCCTGCATCGGCGCGACGGTGTCTCTCTCACGAACGGAAGCCGACGAGCCTCCCGCCGAAGGCCATCGCCCGGCGTTGGCAACCTCCTCGCGGCGAGCGTGGACGCCGGATCCGCTTCATGCCCTCCTGCGGGTCTGCGAGATCGTGCCGGCGGAGTCGAATCTGGGTCACACCCTTCGCCGGCTGGTCGATTCAGCCCGTGAATTGCTGGGAGTTTCCTACGCCGCGATCGGAGTGAGCGGACGCGATGGCGTCCTGGAGGAGTACGCCCACGCCGGCATCGACGCCCAGACACTGAAGCGGCTGGGATCCGGCCCCGCGATCCTGGGTTGGCTCAGCGGGCTCCCGAATTCGCTGCAGCGCGACGTCACCCTCAGGGGGCGCCGGCTTGTCACCCTCTACGTCGCCGAAACCGTGGCTGCCCGGTTCACCCCCCATGTCGAGCGGCTCGCTGCCGGATTCGCCGAAGCGGCAGGCACGGCTATCGACAATGCCCTGCTTTATCAGGTGGCCCGCCAGAGCCACCGCTGGGCCGAAGCAGCAGCGGAGCTCACTCAGGAATTGGGTTCCGGTTCCTCGACGCCGCCGCTGGAGATCGTGTTGCGCCACGCGGCGAGCGCGGCAGACGCAGACCTGGCGGCGGTGATCGTGCCGGAAGACGATCACCAGGTCCGCGTGCACTCGATCGTCGGTGGAAGGGAGGGACTGCCCGCCGGCCTGCTGTTCCCACGCGAGGACGCTCCGGCTGACGAGGTGATCCGGACCGGCCGGTCGATCCTGCTGGAAAGTCCGCCGAAGCCGGTCCGGGACGTGAGCGATCGCGAGATGGGACCGGTTGCCGTGGTCCCGTTGGCGGGCGGCGGGACGGTGCTGGGAGCCCTCGTCGTGAGCCGTCTGGCAGCCAGAAGCTCGTTCGGGGCGGCTGACGTGACGGCCCTCTCGCGGTTCGCCAACTACGCGGGCATCGCCCTGGACCTGGACCGCGCAGCAGGGGATCGCGAGCGGCTGCACCTGCACGACGACCGGGCCCGAATTGCGGCCGAACTGCACGATCAGGTCGTACGCCAGCTCTTCGCGGTGGGGATGGGACTGGAAGGCATCATCGAGGCCCTCGACGACCCCGAGTTACGCGCCAGGGTCGCTGGTTACGTCACGGCGCTGGACGACAGCATCCGCGGCATCCGGGAGACGATCTACCGGACTTCCGGCAGCTGACGTCCGAAACCCCTGACGCCATCAGCCCTTTCGGAGGTCGGCCTTCAGGATCTTGCCGGTCGGCGTCTTGGGCAGGGCGTCGATGAAGCGCACTTCCCGCGGGTACTTGTAGGCGGCGAGGCGCTCCTTGGTGTAGGCGATCACGTCGTCGGCGCTGAGTTCGGCGCCCTCCCTGGCGACGATGACGGCCACGACCTCCTCGCCCAACCGGTCGTCCGGCTTGCCGATGACGGCCGCCTCGACGATGTCCGGATGCTCGAAGAGCACCTCCTCGATCTCGCGCGGGTAGACGTTGTAGCCGCCGCGGATGACGAGATCCTTGCTGCGGTCGACGATGAAGAAGAAGCCGTCGTCGTCCACGTAGCCGAGGTCGCCGGAGTGAAACCAGCCGTTGCGGAAGGCCTCCGCCGTCGCCTCCTCGCGCCCGAGGTAGCCCTTCATGACGTTGTGACCGCGGATGACGATCTCGCCGACATTGTCCGGCCCCGGCGGGAGGGGCTTGTCATCGAGGTCGTGGATGCGCATCTGCACGCCCCAGATCGGCTTGCCCACCGAAAAGGCGCGGCGTTCCTCGGCGCTGATGTTGAACGAGGCCGTGCTCGCGGTCTCGGAAAGCCCGTAGCCCTCAAGAACTACGATGCCGAACTTGTCCTCGAAAGCTCGCATCACCTCGGCCGGCAGCGACGCCCCACCCGAGACGGCGATCCGCAGATGCGAGAGGTCACGGTCGTCGGTGTCCAGCGCCGTGAGCGCCTGAAGCATGGTGGGTACTCCCCCGATGACCGTCACCTCATCCGACACGATCGCATCGAGAACCGCCTTGGGTTCAAAGCGCGGCACGATCGACAGGCAACCGCCGAAGAGCACGCTGACGTCGATGATCGAAGACAGGCCGAAGACGTGGAAGAAGGGCAGCACGGCGAGCGTCACGTCGTTGCTGTTGCCGCCGAAGAGGCGGCCCGAGACCGAGCAGTTCATATACAGCTGAAAATGCGTGAGTTCTGCGCCTTTCGGACGGCCCGTGGTGCCGCTGGTGTAGATCAGGACGGCGGTGTCGTCAGCGTTGGTCGGGTGGATGCCGCCGGCCGGATCGGTGTCGACAAGAGTGCCAAGGAGCGCGTCGAAGGGCCGCGCCCCGTCGGGCAATGGCGTTTGACCCATGCTGAGGACGTAGAGCGGCACCTTGCGCTCGCTGGCGGCCTTCTCGGCGTCGGCGATGAACAGTTCGAACGTGACGAGCAGCCGGGCCTTCGCGTCGTCGAGGTGGTAGCTGATCTCAGGCGCCTTCAGCAGAGGATTCAGCGGTAGCAGCGTCATTCCGGCCTTGAGCGTCCCGAAATACGCGACCAGGAAATGCGGCACGTTCGGCAGGTGCACCGCGACGACATCGCCGGGTGCGAGCCCGGCCTCGGTCAGCCCCGCCGCGAACTGACCCGACTGCGCGTCGAGTTCCGCGTAACTCATGGTCGAGCCCATGAACTTGGCCACGGGCGAATCAGGGGCGGCGAGCGCCGATTCACGAAGGATGGTCGCCAGGTTGAAACTCATCCGGTACCCCTGTTCGCCGCGCCGGTCGTGCCTTATCGCCGGACGGTATCCACTCCTCCCCCTCAGCGCACCCGTAACAGCCGGGACGAAAACCGGGCTGTCGGAAGAGGGATGGACAAGACTGTCGCAGCGAGTACTGTGACGATCACTGAGGGTGTGTCGCACGGGGGCTTTCATGCCTGCGTCGTCCTCGGCGATGAGCAACCTGGCCTGTGCATCACGGCCTGGACGGGCGCGCACCTCATGGGACGATTCGGATGAGTTTGGCGACCGGCCGGCCGCGTCCGACGAGGGTGATCACGCTGCCATCGCGGCCGGTGCCCGATGTCTCGCTCGTGCGCCGGGCTGCAGTGAGCGCCCCCACCGGCAAGGCGCTGTCTGAGAACGTCGCGAGCGCGTTGTTCGACGGGGACCTGCGAATCCTGGGAGCCTGCGGGTCGAAGCTCGCCAGCTCGGGCCTGGCCCCGAAATTGCTTGTCGGAAAACCCATCTTTGATCTGCTTGCCTGCCGGGCAACGGCCGCTCGCGAAAGGCTCCATCGCGATGCCCTGCTCGGTATCGAGTCCACCACCGATATTCGCGTTGCGGGCCGTACCTTCGAGCAGCTGCTTACGCCAGTGAGGGACGCGTGCGGTGAGATCGTGGCCGGACTGAGCCGGGTCCGCGAGGTGACCCAAGCCCGCCGGGCCGACCGGGACATCGAAGAGTCCGAAGAACGCTTCCGGATGGCCTTCGAGCACGCACCGATCGGCAAAGCGCTGATCAGTCTCGAGGGCCGGTATGAAGAGGTCAATCCGGCGATGTGCACCATCACTGGTTACTCCGCTGCCCAGCTGAAGAAGTTCGGGGTTTCCGAGACCACCCATCCAAGGGACCTGGCCGCCGACGTGGCCGCGATGGCCGAACTCGTCGCCGGCGAGTCGACCACGTACACGCTCGAGAAGCGCTACGTGACGGCCGCCGGCGCCATCACCTGGGCTGAGAAGACCGCGTCTCTGGTGCGCAGACAAGACGGCACCCCCCACTACTTCATCGCGCAGATCCGGGACATCACCAAACGCAAAGAGCGAGAGCATGAGCTGGCCGAGGAGCGCCGCAGACTTCGGCAGGCGCAGGCGGTCGGACGCGTCGGCTCCTGGGAGCTCGATATCAACACGTCTGCGGTCACCTGGTCGGACACCATGTTCGAGCTCTACGGTCAGGATCAGAAGGCCTTCACCGGGGACTACCTCGCGGCGCTGGAATGCATTCACCGCGATGATCGGGACGCCGTCGACATCGCTGCCAACACCTGCGCGGCCACGGGCACGCCGTTTCACGTGCGCTATCGCGTGGTCCGCCCCAACGACGGTGAGTTGCGCTGGATCGACTCACGGGGCGCACGAATCCTTGGGCCGGGTCAACCGGCGCGGATGGTGGGAACGGCCGCCGATGTCACCGAAGTGACCGCCGCCGTTCTCGCCGGCGCGGCCACCCTGGCGGCCAACGCCTTTCAGCTCGCCGTCATGACGTCATCTCCCGACATCGTCAGCGTGTATGACGTGGCAAGCCGATCCACGGTGTGGAGCAACCGCACCCTGGGCGAGCTACTCGGCTATACCGGTGCCGAGCTGACGGCGATCGGCGGCGACATCGTCGAAGGCCTCACGGCACCGGAGGACCGGCTCGAATTCCAAGTCGGAATCGACGCCGCATGCGCGGCGGCCGACAGCGAGGTCGTGCAGCTGAACCACCGGCTGCGTCACGCCGATGGCAGCATCCGCTGCTTCTCGCAGCGAGCCACGCCATTTCGGCGCGACAGCCACGGGGCGGTGACTCAGCTCGTGGGAGCGCTGCGGGACGTCACTGACGCGATGGGATTGCAGTCCCGGTTCGAGCACGACGCGCTGCACGACAGTCTCACCGGACTGCCGAACCGCGCGCTTCTGATGGCTCGCCTCAACGCGGCCCTGACCCGCTCACACGGGGAGCATCGCGAGGTCGCGGTGCTTTTCTGCGACCTCGACAACTTCAAGCATGTCAACGACACGGCCGGCCACGCGGACGGTGACGTCGTACTCCGGGAGACAGCCCGGCGAATGCAGGCCGTGCTACGGGAAGGCGATACGGTCGCCCGCGTCGGGGGTGATGAGTTCGTCATCATCGTCGAGCCCTGGAACCGTGAGGATCCGCGCGCCGTCGCGGATCCACTCGCCGTCCAGACTCCGGACGCGATGCTCGCGGCACTGCTCGCCGTCCGCATCGGCGATGCACTCCGCGAGCCCATCACCGTCAACGGCATCGAACATCTCATCAGCACCAGCATCGGGATCGCCCACGCCAAGCTGTCGCAAACCGGTCGCGTCAACCCGGTCGGCGCGGAGGATGTTCTTCGCGACGCCGATGCCGCGATGTATCGGGCGAAGGACAACGGCAAGGACCGCTTCGAGGTCTTCGAGCATCAGATGCGTACGGAGCTCGACGAGCGAATTCGGATCGAACGCGTCTTGCGCCGCGCACTGAGCCAGCCCGCCGAAGCCGAGCAGCCGCTGGAGTTCTGGGCTGCCTATCAGCCGATCTTCCACGGTGATTCGGGAGTGCTCAGCGGTTTCGAAGCGCTCGCCCGTCTCACCGATGAGCTCGGGGTGGCCATCGCTCCCGACGCCTTCATCCGCATCGCCGAGGAGACCGGCCTCATCCGGCCCTTGGGTAACGCCATGCTCGACAGGGCCTGCGGACAGTTGGCTGCGATGCGCGCGGAGTCGCCCGGTTTCGAGGACGTCACGATGGCGGTCAACGTATCGGCGTTCCAAGCTCAGCACGGCTCGCTCGGCGTCGACGTCAGACGTGCGCTGCTCGCGCACCAACTCCAACCCCGCGATCTCGTCCTCGAGTTGACCGAGACCGCTCTGCTGCGAGCCGGACGTTCGACCCTGACCAACTTGCGCGTCCTGCGAGAGCAGGGAGTCGGCATCGCCATCGACGATTTCGGCACCGGCTACGCGAGCCTGCGCTATCTCGCGACGCTGCCGATCTCGGGCATCAAGATCGACGCGTCATTCACGGCAGGCCTGCCCACCGACGAGATCAGCCGAAAGATCGTTCGCGCCCTAGCCGGGCTCGCCGCCGACATGAACCTCTCGTGCATCGCCGAGGGCGTGGAGACCGAAGCGCAAAAAATCGCGCTGCCAGAGGGAGTTCAAGTACAAGGCTGGCTCACCGGCCGCCCGCAAAAACCCAGCGAGCTCAGCCTGAACGCGCTCGGCACTGACCGCTGAGCACGTACCCCGCAATTTGGTGGCGCCAGGCAATCAGGGTGCCAGAGCACCCGGATTTGGTGGCGCTCGTTCCACGACTACCTGGCGCCAGGTAATCAGGGTGCCAGAGCACCCGGATTTGGTGGCGCCAGGCAATGCGGGTGCTTGGCACGCACCCACGCCGATAGGCGACGCCGGAGGCGGCGGGCTCGGGCTAGCCGAACCAGCCGAAGACGTCGATGGGGATGGTGACGTTTCCGGTGAGGTTGTAGAGGTTGAACGCGCCGGTGGTGCCGAGGCCGGCGACCGTCATGTTCTGCAGGTTCTGGCCGATCGCGAAGTCCAGGTCGCTGGTGGCCGGCTTCGTTGCTGACGGGAAGGCCGTCAGGTAGCTGGCGCCGGTGGAGTTGACGGTGTGGATGTCGGTGACGACGGCCTGGGAGTGGATCGCGCTGGAAAGGCTGGGAATTCCGACCACTCCGGCCATGGTCACGGCGCGGGTGACACCGGGCCCCCACGAGGCTCCCCCGGTCTGGAGAGCCGAGAGCCGCTGCGAGACCGCGAGGGGCACGTACGTCGTCCCGCCCGCCGGGGAAGAGCCGGTGGTGAACCAGCCGACGATGTCGACGAGGACGTCGGTATCGGTGTTGGTGCTGTCGTAGACGTCGACCTTGCCATCGGTGCCCACCCCGACGATCACGCGACCTGCCCGCGTTTCATTCGCCTGGAACTGCGAGGTGGAGGTCGCCGGCTTGGTCGAGGCACCGGGATAGGTCACGAGATAGCCCAGCCCGGTCGGCTTGACGGAGGTCACGTTGAGCATGACCGCGGTGACACCGGTCGCCGGGATTCCCGAGACGCCTTCCACCTGAATCGCGACGGTGCTGCCCGGCGTCATGCGCTTTGCGGGTGCCTTGCGGGTGTCGAGCAGCCGGAACGGGACGATGGGTTGATAGCGGCCTTGCTGGTCCATCGAGTTCGTCGGCTGTCCGAACCAGGCGGAGACGTCGGCGATGACGTTGATGGCGCTGTTGGAGTTGTTGTAGATGGTGATCTGGCCGGCGCCGTTCAGCTGCGAGATGGCAAGCCCAGCAGTAGTCGCTACGGTCGGGAAGTCGACGTCGGCGGTAGCGGGCCGCTGACCGCCGGTCGGATAGACCGTCACCGAACCGGCCGAGACCGGCGAGACGACGGTGACGTTGAGGGCCACCGCCGCTACCGCGCTGGAGGGAATCCCGCCCTTGCCGGCGACCTGGAGCGTCATCACGCCGTGAGCGGCGATCGGGGTGTCGGCCGCGCTGCCGTTACGGGTGTCGAGCAACCGCGCCGGGGCGATCGCGTGCAGGCTTCCACCCGGTGGTGACACCGAGACCTGCTGCTGCTGCACACCGGTCGACGTGGCGTAGTTGGAGTCGCCGGCGTAGCTCGCCGAGATGGAGTGATAGCCAAGGGCCATGGGAACGGACGCCGTCACCGTCCCTGCGACGAGAGTGCCGGCCGTGACCGTTTTGGTCCCGTCGAGGAAGGTCACCGTCCCGGTCGCCGGGCTCGGCACGACGGTGGCGGTCATGGTGACCAGCCCGGTCGCCGTGTCCGTCAGCACATTGGAGGCTGTCACAGTGGTGGTCGTCGCGGCGGGTGCGCTCTGGTTGGTCAGCGTGAACGGTTGAGTAGCGGTCGCGAGTGGTGTGCTCGCCCAATTGCTGCCGTCAGCCGACGTCAGCAGCGCCGCGCCCATGGTGAGAGTTCCGGCCGGGCTTCCCTTGACCGCCCGCATCTGCAGAGTCACGCCCCTGGTCCCACCCGATGGGAGAGCGGCGTCGACCCCGACATTGGCGACCACGGTGCCTGAGCTGTCGGTCAGCGGCACGTTGGCGAACCCCGAGCCAGTGTCCTGCTGCAACCGGAGATTCGAGGCGGTCAGGCCTGAAATGCCTGACAGCGCAACGGAGAAACGGGTGTGCGGGTAGTCGATGTTGGTCGGATCGCTGGTAGCGGCGAAGTAGATGTTGCTGGACCAGGTGCCGTCGCTCGGCAGCGCGGCGGAGGACACCGAGATCTTGAGGATCGGGACGACGGCGACGCTCAGCGAGAAAGGCCCCGAAACGCCTGCGGTGTAGTTGGTGTCGCCGTCGTAGTCAGCCGTGATCTGGTGCGTTCCCAGCGGCAACTGTCCGGTCCAGGAAGCGCTCTCGCTATTCAGAGTCGCGGTGCCGAAGGTGGTGCCGTTCTCCTGGAAGTTGATGACGCCCGTCGGTGAGACGTCAGAATTTCCCGCTATCACTGCGAACGTGGCTGTCAGCGTTACGTTCGTGTTGGGCGCTGTCGGGTTGGCGGAAGCGGTCACGGCGATCTGGCTGCCGATCTTCAACACTGCCGTGCCCTGAGTGTCGCCGGTTCCAGCGTGGGCACCGGTCGCCGGCAGGCCGAGGATGGCCACCGCCGCGGCAAGGAACGCCGCCACCAGGACGCGCACCGCCGGACGGCGGGAACGTGCTCCGCGGATCATCACGGGGAGACTCCTTCTCGCGCTCATGGTCACGGCCCGCTGCTCAGGGTCACGGTGATCGTGGAGTGGTACGTACCGGCCCGGGCGTTGCTGGGAACGCTGAGCTTCAGCGTCGGCGTCACGGTCTGGTTACCCACACCGGTCGTTGCCGCAGAGTTGAACAGCTTGGTCGCCGTCGGTGCAGTGGCACCGGCGGGAAGGACGTAGGGAACCCCGACGGCGTTCGTGGCGAGGTTGCAACTACTGGCCACATCGCAGATGACCGTCGGCGTGCCGGTGATGGTGGTCGCCGTGATGGGCAGCGTCTTGGGCGACCCGCCGCCCGTGCTCCACGTGGTTGATGTGGCGGACAGGTTCCAGCCCGAGGCAGTTCCGTTGGAGACATCCAGCGGCATCGTCGCGCTCAGCACCTGGTTGCTGCCATTGATGGTTCCGGAGAAGTTCACCGCGCCTGGGGTGGAGACGAAGCCGAAGGGCGTGGAGACAGTCACGGTTCGGGTCGCCTGGGCTCCTGCCGCACCGTTGCGGGTGACCGTTTGCCCTGTGAACACAAGGGTGTTCGTGGTGCCGATGGAGTCGGTCAGGGTCACCGTGGCGGTGTAGCTGCCGTCGTAGGCGTACTTGTGGGTGGTGGTGGCCGCGGAGGTGTTGACCACCGAGGTGCCGTCGCCGAAGTTCCACGCATAGTTGGCGATCGTGCCTGTCGGGTCGCTCGAGGCCGAGGCGTCGAAGGTCATCGACGTCATGGCCTGCCCGCTGGCCACGGCGGCCAGCGCCGCGGTCGGCGCCTGGTCGGGGACGATCGCTCCGCCGTACGGACCACCCGGTGAGGCGATGCCCGACCCGGCGGCGTTGGTCGCAATGGTGATCGGCGTGACGGTGTCGATGCCCGTGCTTGCGACATACGCGGTCAAGCCGTCCGGGCTGATCGTGACAACCCTCGGCCCGGCGGCGACGGTCACCGTTGCTGCGACCGTGTTGTTCGACGTGGTGATCACGCTCACGGTCGAGGCGCCATTGTTGGTGACGTAGACCTTGGCGCCGTCAGGAGTCGCCATGAGGCCGGCGGGGCTGGTACCGACACCGACGGTGTTCTGCACCGAGTCCGTCGAGGTGGCAATGACACTGACCGTGCCGCTGCCGTTGTTGGAGACGTACACCTTCGAGCCGTCGGGTGTGAGGGTCATGCCCCATGGGCTGGTGCCGACCGGGACGGTCTTGGTGACGGCGTTCGTGCTCGTGTTGAAGACGCTCACCGTGCCATCGCCGGAGTTGGTGACGTAGCCCTTGGTCCCGTCGGGGGTCAGCGCGACGTAGCGGGGAGCGTTGCCTGTGGCCACTGTGCCCGTGACGGTGTCGGTCGCCGTGCTGATGACGCTGACGTTGTTGGATTGATTGGCGACGTAGACCTTGGTAGCCGTCTGGACTGATCGGCCACGCCGCGCGGCGTGGTACCGACGGGAGCGTCGTCGATGGACGTCGTTGTTGGCGCACGTTGACGACGGAGACGGTGCCGGCGGCGTAGTTGGCCACGTAGCTGGTCCGATGCCCAGGCGGTTCCCGTGACGGTTACCGGACGGCGGCCTGGCCTTTGCTGACACACCACGTTGTCGGTGACCTTCACGCTCGCTGGCGTAGCCGATCGTGCTGCCGTAGCTGCGTACGATGTGGGTTGTCGTCGGCGTTGCGGTCTGAGCCGATCGGTGCCATCACCGAAATCCCACGTTGTACGTGGAAATCGAGCCGGTCCGGGTCGCTCGATCCGCTCGCGTCGAAGCTGACCGAAGCGCCACGTAGCTCGCCGCGGCAGCGTTGAGCGAGCACCGCCGTTGGCGCCTATGTCCGGAAGGCGAACGGATAGGGCGCTGTTAAGGAGCCGAAGGTGGTCCCCGGCGTGCTGGGCGGAACCGTGATGGGCGTGCGTTTGGCGACCCAGGTGGTGACGTACGCGGTGGTGCCGCCGGGTGCGAACGCAACCGCGTAGGGATCGTGCCGGTGGCGATTGCGTACCAGGCGCACCGGTGGCGATGGTGATGGGCGCCGTGTATCGACCACGTTGGCGCCTGTAGCCTTCTCGTCGTTGGATAAACGCGACGTCCGTAGGCACCATTGCCAACGGTGATCGCGGTTCCCGGCACGTTGTTGGACGTCGCGATCGGCGTGACGGTGCCCGCAGTCTGGTTGGCTGTGTAGACCGTGGATCCGTCCGGCGAAACCGCGATGCCGACCGGTCCTGTCCCTACGGTGACCGTCGCCGACACCGAGTTGTTGGACGTGTTCAAGACGCTGACCGAACTCGAGCCGAAGTTGCTGACGTACGCCTTCGTTCCGTCCGGCGAGAAGGTGACGCGGTTGGGTGCCGTTCCTACGGCCACGGTGGCCGTCACAGTGTTGCTGCCCGTGGCGATCACACTGACGTTGTTGGACGTGTTGTTCGCGACGTACACCTTCGTGCCGTCGGGACTGATCGCGACCCCGCGAGGCCCCGTTCCCACTGGGATGGTCGCGAGCGTCGAGTTGTCCGAAAGGCGGACGACGGTGACCGTGTTGGCAGAAGAGTTGGCGACGTACGCCACCGGCGCGTACGTGCCTGCTGCCGCAGGCTGCGCTCCGGCCACCTGAGCGATGACCGGTACCGCAACCAGCCCGATGGCGATCATCGCAAATGCGGTGATCGCCGAGACGAGCTTGCGAAGTGTTTGCCGTATGCGTCTGAACCCCGGGTGACTCATCTAGGCCTTCTGCTTCTTGCCATTGGATTGACGGCTGCGGCGCATGACCGCTCCGACGACGCCGCCGAAGACCAGCGCGCCGGCGAGGATCACCAGTGCGAGTTCCCATAGCGGCAAGCTGTTTTTGGCCTGCTTGACGACCGTCACCGGCAGGGGGTGACTAACGCCGGCAAGCGTGGTGCCGAGAATGACCGTCTTGGTCATGGACACGCTTTTGCCGCCGCCCGTGAGGGTGGCGGTGACGTCGTAAGAACCCTTGGCCAGGATGTCCGGCCACGCGAAGGGGTAGTTGATGGTGTCGCCAGGAAGAACCGTGTCGAGCTTGCGCGTGATGTCGCGGCTGTAGCCCGCGGGACCTTTCAGGCTGACTTCAAGGCTGGGCTTGGCGAGGGCGAGGCCGGCGTTGCTGAGCCCGACCGTGACCGAGCCGATGCTCGTCTGACCGATCTGCTGGATGCCCAGGCTTGTGAGCTTCGGGACGAACGTGGCGCGTCCGGGGACCTTCACGAGAACGCCGATGACGCTGCGCAGAATCTCCTTGATGGCAAAGCCATTGCTGGAGGTGGTCGGTTGCGTGTTCTCCACTGCGAGGCCGGCGAGGTGATCACCGGACGACGCGTCCGCCGGCACTTGCACGGTGAACGTGACGGTCCGAGAGGACTGGCCGGGCAGCGTGAGCGTGGTCAGGCTGGGCGTCAGCCACTTGCCGGCCTTGCTGACGGGATCCTGCCGGTTCGCGTACACCGAACCCGACGTCTGGCCGGTCAACCCGTCGACCGGCGAAATCGCTAGATCTACTGCGGTTGTGGCGTGATTGGTGATGATCACCGCGTCACTGACCGTGGATCCGGCAGCTGTATGAAAGGTGAAATAGCTAGGTGCAGCTGCGCTTGGATGCAGCGGCTGCAGGCTCACCCCACCCTCCGCGGCGGCCGCGGAGGGCGAGGCGAACGCCACCTGTGCGCCAGCGAAGTTGACGGTCGCCGCCAATAAAGCCAGCGAACCTACCGAGATCCTTCTAGCGATCCGGTTCACGATCAACTCCTTGAGATATCTGGTGGCGGGGACTTGGCGTAGCGAGCTGGTCAGATCACGGACCGGCGACGAGCGAGTAGGTCCAGGTCGACGTATAGGTCCCGGCGTGGGCGTTCGCGGGAATCGCGAGGTCCATGCTGTGGGTCCAGGTCTGGCCACTCATGCCGGTGTTGACCGAGGCGTTGAGGATCTTCACGGCGGTGGGCGCAGTGCCCGCTGCCGAGGGAACCGTCACCGGAGCGCTACCGGCGACGTTGTCGGCGAGGGTGCAGGTGACGTTCGAGTCGCAAGCGCCGGTCGCACTGAGGTCGGTAACCGAGTTGTCCGGCAGCGTGAGGGCGGCGTTGGTGAAAGTGGTCGACGTCAGGGTGACGTTCCATCCGGCTGCGCTTCCGGTGTTGTCCAGCACATCGATGGCCTGGGGGGCCTGGACGTGCTGATTGGTGCCGTTCAGCGTCGCAGCGAACGCGACCGACGTCGGTGCGCTCATCGACAGCGAGCCGCCTGTGATGGTGGCAGTACCGCTGGACGCGAATGCGGCGCCCGGCATGATCAGGACGGTCAGCGCCCCAAGGGCGATGCCTCCCAAAACTGTTCTCTTCACACGTGATAGCACGTGGAGCCTCCTGAAACTTGTGGACGCCATTCCAGGTAAGGCCTGGGTGAGTGGTGGCACGTCCGAGAGATTGCTGACTCGTTGTCTTTCGGCTGACGAGGAGCCGGAACTGATCAGCGAAATGTCAGTCAAGAGGTGGACAGGGGAGATCAGAATTGTCGTTGAATTACTCGATGGCGTCTGTGTAGGCTCAGCGTCTTCGCTGCTCAGGAGCACTATGAGGCGCTGGGCGGATCGCCTGAGCGGCTCCCACAGTTTGCCGACGAATGAGCGAGCCATACGGACCAATTCGGAAGCCATCGCCTGGTCTTTAGCGGAACTTTTAGGCGCTGAAAACCTGGAGGTGCATATAGTCCTTGGACCACGGATATAAAGTCACGCTTACTGCTGACTTTAGTCCCGCTATTTATTAATAAATGCTCGAAGTGGTCCACCCGGAAGTATTTTGCGCCGAGTGAATTTTGGTGGAGAGCAGACGCGTTCGCCCGGTTGCCTGTGATGCGATGACGCGCTCCGGACCCCGCCGATGACGCTCGTCTCCGCCTCCCAAGGCGTGCCGGTGCCGCGCCCACGCGAGGCAAAGGTCCGCCGAGAACGGCAACCGAGCGTTCTTGATCTCGTCCTCAGTCACCTGCTTCGCGGCGAGGAATCCGGCGCGGAGCTTGCCGCCCGACTGGCGATGATCGGCGACGTATCGCTCACGCAGCTGTACGAGTCGTTGCGGCAGGGCATCTACCGGCCGCCCGCGGGCGAGACCGATGTGCTGGCATTGCGGGGGTGTGTTCTGGATGAGCAACTGGTGCAACTGGTCGCCCGCCTGAAGCCGGCGCCGCAGCGTCATCGCGAACCGCAGGCGATGGTCTTTTCGACCGTGCGCCGTGGGATGGCAGCAGCCATCTCCCACATGCTCGAGGCGCAAGGGATCCCGTCGCTCACGTTGGGACTCGCCGATCTCACTGCCCATCGCCGGGGCGCCGCCGGCATCCCGCACGAGTTCCCCCGAGTCCACTCCATCGTGGTTGATGCCGCCGGCGCGCATTCGGAAGAACTCCTTTATTTTGCAGCGATGTTGCAGCACTTGCACCTGATCGGCGAGCGGTTCAACGTCGTGGTGTTCGGCGATGACGGCGCGGCCACGCAGGCCGCTTCTGTCCACCAGACCGCCGGACTGACCTTTGTTCACGAGCTGTCCGCGGTGCTGACGGTGATCGGCGTTCCTTCCGAAAGTCCCCTCACCGCTCGCGAGCGCGCCGTGCTCGAGCACGTCTGCGAGGGCGCCACCAATCAGCAGATAGCCACAGCACTCGGCATCTCGATCGCCACGGTCAAGACCTATCTGGAACGTGCGCAGGTGAAGCTGAAAACATGTGACCGGGCATCGGCCGTTGCCACGGCATTGCGCCGCGGGTGGATCTGACGTCGGGACTTTCTACCCTGCACGTCGGGTCTTTGGGCGCATCCAGACCCGCCGAATGAGCCGATAGTTCCCCTCGCGAACGGCTTCAGCCGCTCACCGACTGCAGGACCGAGAGGGAAGTATCGATGAGCATGAACTCACGCACAGTCTCGGGCGGGAGTACGCGGCGTCTGACCAGCCTTGCCATCCTCATCGGGCTGACGGTCACTGTCGCTGCCTGCGCCAACGGTACGAAGAAGGTGTCCTCCTCCAAGCCGGCGCCCTCGAGTCCGGTGGCCTCGACGTCCGCACCGGCGGCCAAGACCTCGGTCGCCCCGGTCCCCGCCGTGAACCTCGTGACCGTCACGGCTTCCGCCAGCAAACTCGCGTTCAGTTCCATGAAGTTTCACGCAGGCAACTACACGTTCCGGGAGCAGAACTCCGCCAAGAGCAACGTTGCTCTCACGATTTCCGGCCCTGGCCTGCCCAACAAACCCACCTCGGCGACGCTCACGCCTGGGCAGACCTCAGATCTCATCGTCCCGTTGAAGAAGGGCACCTACGAGCTGTGGTCGCCCATCGGCGCGGACAAGGCGCACGGCCTGGACGTTCACATCACCGTCAGCTGATCGCGACAGGTTCTCGACCGCTGCTGCCCGGGACGCCACCCCGCGTCCCGGGCAGAGCCATGCCTGAGCCGGCGGGTTACCTGGCGCCAGCAAGCCAGGGTGCTGGAGCACCCGGATTTGGTGGCGCTCAGGCCCAGCTAACGCGCTGACACCATCACGCGGTGCTGGAGCACCCGGATTTGGTGGCGCCACCGAACGAGGGTGCAGCACGTCCCGCCTCACCACCCACGCCCAGCTGAAGTCCCGGTCCGGCACCGAACGGGCGCGGACGCCGAGCGACACCCGGCCCGAGCGCTTAGGCTGGCAGGCGTGCACACGTCACGGGCAGCCAAAGACGCAGAGCTGACATGGCGGTAAAGGCGCCCCGCCCGCAGCGGGCTCGCATCGGTGAGGAGCGCAGCCCCGGCGATGTCAGGCCGGTGACCAATAGCACCCTCGTCGGGTTGACCATCGGCATCGTCGTCCTCGTGGTGCTCGCGACGGCGGCCATCCTGTGGGCCAGCTCAGGCACCAAGAAGCGGGTCACCACCACGAACAATCTCCCGCAGGGCGGGGTCACGACGTACGTCGCGTCCTACGAGGAGACCGTCGAGCTCGACAAGCGTCAGGTGGTCTCGGCGACGCTCAGCCTCGAGTGCTCGAGCACGTGCAGCAAGGGTGACTACACCGGGTACGCCGGCGACATCGCACTCACGGTGGACGGGTCACAGCTGAAGGGCACGGCCCATCCCTCGTGCGCGGATGAATCCCTTGTATTGCAGGCAGATTTGTCGCTGGCCGTTCCCGCGCAGCTCCCTCAGACGCTGACCGGCACGCTCACCCGAACCTCCACGTGCACCGGCACCGATGCCGGACCATCAGCCACGGTGCAGCTGCGCAGAACCCGCTAGCCCCCAGGCCGCCGCCCCCGGCCACCGGACTTGCGAAATGCTGCCGCGCGACGGTCGCCGAACACTGCGCCGTCGGTTTCCCACCACGGCCGTTGCAGATCGACCTCCGCATCGGCCGCGGCAGCCTCCTGCTCCTGCCGATCGAGCTGGCGGTCGATGACAATGGCCTCGCGCTCGTCGGTGCGAATCCACCGATAAACCAGCAGTGCCAGGACCGGAAGGTCGATCGTCTCGGCGAGAAACCAGACGATCGCCCCGCCCAGCTGCTGATCGTGCAGCCGCGACGGCCCCCAGGTGCGGTGCACGGAGAGGTAGTGCTCCGGCGCCAGTAGCGACGTGCGCAACCGGATCGCGATGCCCGGAATCGCATCGGCCAGCAGCTCAAGAAATCCGAAGAGGATGCCGGCCGCGAGCGACATCGAGCTGCTCTGCACGCCCTCGTCGGCGAGCGGCAGCGACATGATCAGACCGGCCAGCAGCAGCACCACATGCAGCAGCTCGTAGACGAGGTAATGCTCGAGCGACGCCGGGAAGACGACGGTGAAGAAGACCAGCATCGACACCAGCGGCAGGAGCAGCGCGCCGAAGGCCGGGTTCGACAGCACGTTCATCGCCCGGGCGTCAGCGATGCGGGCGAGGATCGGCCGCCGTTCACTCCCCTGCTCCAGCGCCCGCGACAGCGTCACCGGCTTGCCGAACATCAGCAGCGCGGGCGAGACGACCAACAGCATCATGATCTGCACGGTGTAGACCCAGAAAAGCGTGTGGGCGTAGGCCCCGACCCACCAGAGGGTGACCGCCGCGATCGTCAGCAATCCCAGGCCGTACGACACCATGCGGCCCACCGGCCAGGTCCCACCCCGGCGGCGCAGCAGCACCACCCCGCGGCCGTACCACCCACCGGCGATCAGCAGCACGCCGACGGCCACCGGATCGAACGTCCATGACGTCAGCGCTGAGGAGGCGGTCAGCACGAGCCGACCTTACGGCCGGCGCCGAGCCACGGCACAAATTTGATACAAGATGGACATGCTGAGCCTCCATGAGCCGAACGTCTGCAGCCCCGGTGTCTGACGCGACCTGGAGGGCGGCCGAGCAGCACACCGTCACCGAACTGCTGCTGGCAAGGCTGGATTCCGACCCCGATTCGGAGTACCTGGACGTCTGCGGCACCAAGCTCACCGCCCGCGAGGTCGCGGAGACGGGCGCTCGCATCGCCGGCTCGCTCCAGCAGCTCGGCGTGAAAGCCGGTGACCGGGTCGCGACCCTGCTCGAGAATTCCCCCGAGATGCTGCTCGCCTGGTTCGCCACGACCTGGCTGGGCGCGATCAGCGTCCCGGTCAACACTGCGTACAAGGGCGAATACCTGCGTCACCAGCTCGATGATTGCGGGGCGCGGGTCCTGATCGTCGCCGACGAGTTCGCCGAGCGCGTCCAGGCCATCAGCAGCCGGCTGCCCCATCTCGAACATGTCGTCTGCCTGGGTGAGACGCCGGCGATGACGAGCGTGACCACGCATCCGTGGGATGAGGTCCTCGCCACGGCCGGTGTCGAGGCCTATGACGTACGCCCGTCAGCGCTCGCGACCTTCGTCTACACCGGCGGCACGACCGGCCTGTCCAAGGGCTGCATGCTGACGCACAACTACCACGTCGCACTCGCCGAGCAGATCGGCTACTGCTGGGAACGCCGCGCCGACGACGTGATCTGGACCCCGCTGCCGATGTTCCACTTCAACGCCCTCGTGACGGCGGTGGTGGGCACGCTCGTCTACGGCGGCCGCGGGGCGATCTACCGCCGCTTCTCGGTCTCGAACTTCTGGCCGGAGATGAACCGCACCGGCGCCACCGTGATCTCGACGCTCGGCAGCATGGCGTACCTGCTGGCGCACGACATCGACCGCCCCGAGATGCCCAACTCCGGCAGCCCGCTGGCCAACAAGAGCCTGCGGCTCATGGGAGCGGCGCCCTTGCCGCCCGAGGTCGACGACGTCATCCGCAGCCGCTTCTCCATCGACACGTTCAGCGGCGCGTACGGGGTGACCGAGGCGAGCCTGGTCTCGTGGCAGCCGCCAGGCGTGCGCAACCGGCCGCGCGGCGCGGGAATCGTCAACTCCGAGTACTTCGACGTCCGGATCTTCGACGACGAGGACGCTGAGCTCGACCGCGGCACCCAGGGCGAGATCGTGGTGCGGCCGCGCAAGCCGCACGTGATGTTCGAGGGCTACTGGGGACGGCCCGAGGTGACGGTCGAGACCAGCCGCAACTGGTGGTACCACACCGGCGACATCGGGATCATCGATGAGGACGACTACCTGTACTTCATCGATCGCAAGGCGGACTACCTGCGGCGGCGCGGGGAGAACATCGCCAGCTTCGAGGTCGAGCGGATCCTGATGGGCCACGGCGGCCTGGCTGATGTCGCCGTCCACGCCGTCCCGAGCGATGTCACCGAGGACGATCTGAAGGTCACGGCGACGCGCAAGCACGACTCGACGCTCACCGAAGCCGAGCTGTTCCTCTGGTGCGTCGACCAGCTCCCCTACTTCGCCCTCCCCCGCTACATCGAGTTCCGCGACGAGCTGCCGCGCAGCCCGGTCGGTCGCGTCCTGAAGCGAGAGCTCCGCGCGGAGGGTGCCACCCCGGCGACGTGGGACCTGGAGACGTCCGGCATCACGTACGAGAAGAAGTGACCGCCGAAGACGTGGTCGCGGCTCTCGGGCTGGTGCCACATCCCGAGGGCGGCTCGTACGCCGAGACCTGGCGTGACGAGCACGCGAGCGCCATCTACTACCTGCTGCGCGCCGGTGAGGAATCGGCGTGGCACCGGGTCGAGGGTCGCAGCGAGGTCTGGCACCACTACGCCGGCGGGCCGCTGAAGCTCGACATCAGCGACGACGGGGAGGCCCAGCGTTCGGTCACTGTCGGCACCGATCTCGCCGCGGGCGAGCGTCCGCAGGCAGCTGTGCCGGCCGGAAGCTGGCAATCCGCGTCCACGCTCGGAGAGTGGACGCTCGTCGGCTGCACGGTCTCGCCGCCCTTCACGTTCGACGCGTTCGAGCTGGCACCCGCAGGTTGGGCGCCCGGCCGCTTCGGTCCGCTCGTCTCGGCGCGCTGGGTGTCCGAGCACCAGGACGACCGCGAGCGTCCGATCGCGCTGATCGACGTCCGCTGGTATCCCGACGGCCGCTCCGGGCGTGAGGCCTACGCCGGTGGACATCTGCCGGGAGCGGTCTGGATGGATCTTGACGACGTGCTCGCCGCGCCGCCGTCAGCGGCGCAGGGACGTCATCCGCTCCCCTCACCCGAGCGGTTCGCCGCCGGCATGGCCCGCGCCGGCATCGGCGATGAAACGCGAGTGGTGGCCTACGACGACAACGGCGGGATGGCCGCCGGACGCCTGGTCTGGCTGCTGCGCACCCTCGGACATCCCGCGGCGCTGCTCGACGGCGGGCTTCAGGCCTGGACCGGTCCGCTGGACACCGAACCGACAGGCGTTGGCCCCGGAGATTTCACCCCCCGCACATGGCCGGCCGAGCGGTTCGCATCCCTGGACGAGGTCGCGTCCGTGCCGGTGCTGCTCGACGCCCGCGCGCCCGAACGTTTCCGGGGCGACGTGGAACCGCTCGATCCGCGCGCCGGCCACATCCCCGGAGCGGCCAACGCACCCTGGCCCGCCAACATCGGAGCCGACAAGCGCTACCGCCCAGCGGCCGAGCTGAGGGCACAGCTCGAAGCCGCCGGCGCGCGTCCCGACCAGGATGTCGTCGTCTACTGCGGGTCGGGCGTGACGGCATGCCAGACCCTGCTCGCACTCGAAGCCGCCGGGTTCGAGGGCGCCCGGTTGTATCCCGGCTCGTGGTCGCAGTGGTGCGCCGATCCCAGACGCCCGGCTGCATTGGGCGACTGAACCGCTCGCTAGGTTGCCGGTCATGACTGTGACCGTCGAAGAACTGCTCGCCCGCGAAGAGATCACCGACGTCATCAAGCGTCTCGCCCGCGGCACCGACCGGCTCGATGAAGCCGCTATGGCGTCGTGCTACCACCCCGACGGCTTCGACGACCACAACTCCTTCCGCGGCTCAGGTACCGAGTTCGCGAAATGGGTGTGCGACGTGCTCCCCCATTTCGAGGCGACGATGCACTTCATCGGGCCGCCCAACATCCGTGTCGAAGGTGACACCGCCCATTGCGACACGTACTGCGAGGCGCATCACGTCGGTGCCGACACCGACATGATCCTGGGCCTGCGCTACGTCGACCGCTTCGAGCGCCGCGACGGCGAATGGCTGATCGCCAAGCGGGTGTGCGCGTTCGACTGGACCTACACGCTCCCCTACGACCCGGCCAAGAAGTTCACCTTCGACGCCGACTTCACCGTCGGCCACCGCGACCGCACCGACATCACCTACACCGGCGTGTGAGTACAGCTACACGTTGACCGGGCTCATGTCGGGATAGCGGTCGCCGGAGGCCGTACCCACGCCGTCGAGCTCCGCCAGCTGCTCGGCGCTGAGCTTCACGTCGAGCGCGCCGACGTTCTCCTCGAGGTACGTGCGCCGTTTCGTTCCAGGGATCGGCACCAGATCGTCGCCCTGCGCGTAGATCCAGGCGAGCGCGACCTGCGCGGGTGTGGCACCGACGGCCTTCGCCACCCGATCGACCACCTCGACGATGCGGATGTTGGCCTCGAGGTTGTCGCCCTGGAAGCGCGGGTTGAAGCGCCGGAAGTCGCCCTCTTCGAGCTGGTCGACCGAACGCACCGCGCCCGTGAGGAAGCCGCGTCCGAGCGGGCTGTACGGGACGAACCCGATTCCGAGCTCGCGCGTCGTCGGCAGGATCTCGGCTTCGGGATCACGCGTCCAGATCGAATATTCGGTCTGCAGGGCTGAGATGGGATGCACCGCGTGGGCCCGCCGGATCGTCGCGGCTGCCGCCTCGGAAAGCCCGAGATAGCGCACCTTTCCGGCTGCGACGAGCTCGGCCATCGCTCCGACGGTGTCTTCGATCGGGGTGTCCCGATCGACGCGGTGCTGGTAGTAGAGGTCGATGTGGTCGACGCCGAGCCGCGCCAAGCTCGCGTCACAGGCCTGACGCACGTACTCGGGCCGGCCGTTGATGCTGCGTTTGGCGGGATTCTCGGGGTCGCGAACGTTGCCGAACTTCGTGGCGAGCACGACCTCGTCGCGCCGCCCGGCGATCGCGCGCCCTACGAGTTGTTCGTTCGTGAACGGGCCGTACATGTCCGCGGTGTCGAGCAAGGTGACGCCGAGATCGAGCGCCCGGTGGATGGTCGCGATGGATTCGGTGTCATCACCGGCGCCGTAGAACTCCGACATCCCCATGCAGCCGAGCCCCTGACGCCCGACACGCAATCCCTGCGCTCCCAAAGAAACGGTTTCGTCAGCTGTCTGCATAACCATTAGCCTGCCCCGTCTGATCTGTAGTGCACTCGCGGGGTCGTCTCAAAGTGCAATTCCCGGAAAGTGAAGGCATGCCTGAAGCCACTGACTCACCCGACGCGAGTGTCATCATCGCCACCGACCTGAAGAAGAGCTTCAAGTCCCGCCGCGGCCCGGTCGAGGCGGTGCGCGGGGTCAGCATCAACGTGCAGCGCGGCGAGATCTTCGGCTTCCTCGGCCCCAACGGCGCGGGCAAGACGACAACCCTGCGCATGCTGACCACGCTGCTGCCGATCGACTCCGGCACCGCGAGCGTCGCGGGCTATGACGTCGGACGCGATCCTGAGGCCGTACGGGCTCACACCGGCTTCGTCAGCCAGCTCGGCGGCACCGACCCGCTCGCGACCGGCCGGGAGAACCTGCTGCTGCAAGGACGCCTCTACGGCCGGACCAAGGCCGACGTGCTCGCGCGCAGCGAGGAGGTCATGGAGGTGCTCGACCTGCGCGAGTTCGCCGACCGCAAGGTCCAGACGTACTCCGGCGGGCAGATCAGGCGCCTCGACATCGCCCTTGGCATCGTGCACGACCCGCAGGTGCTCTTCCTCGACGAGCCCACCACCGGCCTCGACCCGCAGAACCGGGCCAATCTCTGGGAACACATACGGCGGCTGCGCGAACGCGGCACCACCGTCTTCCTCACCACCCACTACCTCGAGGAAGCCGACGCGCTCTGCGACCGCCTGGTGATCATGGACCACGGCCAGGTCGTCATCGGCGGCACTCCCCGCGAGCTCAAGCAGCGAGTGGCGGGTGACTCGGTGGTCCTCACCCCGCGCGACCAGTCGCCGGAGAAGGTCGCCGAGCTCACCCAGCAGGAGCCGTACGTACGCGAAAGCTCGGTGGAGGAGGGCAACACCTTGCGGCTCTATGTGGAGGACGGCCCTGCGGCGCTGCCGCAGCTGCTGCGCCTGCTCGACGGCGCCGGGATCGGGATCGCGTCGATGAGCCTGTCCGAGCCGACTCTCGATGACGTGTTCCTGCGCCAGACCGGACGCTCGCTGCGTGACAGCGGCGATGGCGGCAACACAGCCGGCGCCTCGAAGCCGGCCGCGTGATGGCCACCATGAACCTGAGCAAGACCGTCACCGACATCGGCCTGCTCACCCAGCGCCGCATCGTGCAGACATTTCGTAACCCGCTGTGGCTGATCGTCAGCTTCTCGACGCCGGTGCTCTACCTGGCGCTCTTCACCCCGCTGCTGAAGGGCTTCTCCCCCGGCCACCCGTCCAACGGGCAGGTGCTCGGCTCGTTCCTGCCGGGCATCCTCGCGTTCCTGGCCTTCATCAACGGCAGCACGATGGGCTTCGGCACGATCTTCGAACTGCAGAGCGGCCTGATCGAGCGGCTTCGGGTCACTCCTGCAAGCCGGCTGGCCATCCTGCTCGGCCCGATCCTCGCCGGTCTGATCGGCATGTTCGTCTTCGACCTTGTGGTGCTCGTCATCGGGTGGGCGTTCGGTTTCCACATCCACTGGGGTGGCCTGCTCGTGCTGGCGGTGCTGCTCTCGATCCTGATGATCATGTTTGCGGCGTTCTCGATCGCCGTCGCGTTGCTGGCGAAGGAGATCAGCAGCTTCGCGGCCCTGATCAACGGCATCAACCTTCCGGTGCTGCTGCTCGCCGGGGTGCTGCTGCCCATCGGCTTCGGCCCGACCTGGCTACGCGTGCTGGCGCACCTGAACCCGCTCTACTACCTGACCGAAAGCGCCCGCTCGCTCGGCGCCGGCCACATCGCCACCCACCAGGTCGGCCTCGCGTTTGCGGTGCTCATCCCGTTGTGCGGGCTCACGCTCTTCTGGGCGACGGGCGTCTTCCGCAAGGCCGTCGCTTGATCAGGCCGGTGGGCCGCGTTCCCCGGTAGCCAGAGAGGCGGCCGATCCGGTGGGCTATCCCTTCTGCCTGACGACGACGGACGATCTCGGCCAGGCGTCTTCGGTCAGGCCGCCTTGAGCAATGCCAGCGCCTTGTCGGCGTGAACGTCCATCTTGACCTCGCTCTTGATGACGTCACGAACGGTGAGGTCGCTGTTGATGACGAACGTGGCGCGCTGCACTGGCGTGATGGACAGGCGACCGCGCTTCACGCCGAATGCCTCGGCGACGCTGCGGTCGGGGTCAGACAGCAGCGGGTAGCCGAACGAGTGCTTGGTGGCGAATTCCTGCTGCTTGTCGACGCTGTCCTTGCTGATCCCCACGATCTGGGCGCCAGCGGCGGCGAATTCGGCCGACAGGTCACGGAAGTGGCAGCTCTCTTTGGTGCACCCGGTCGTCATGGCGGCCGGGTAGAAGAACAGCACCACAGGACCATTGGCGGCGAGCTCGCTCAGCTTGCGCGCCTTGCCCTCCTGGTCCTTCAGTTCGAAGTCGGGGGCCTTATCGCCGGGATTCATTGCGGGCGGGTGTCCTTTCAGCGGTGCGACGGGCTTTCTCGGATTTCGGGGACTTCATCGGTTGCGCACTCGCCGTCGCGACGAGCAACGTAGCCAACTCCTGCTGAACGTAGTCCGCCATCACGTCGAGGTCAGGCACCAGCTCCCGGCAGGCGATCAATCCGAAGAACATCGAGTCCCGGTAACTGATGACGGTGATGTTCAGCCCCTGGCCGTCAGCAATGGCACTCAGCGGGTAGTACGCCTGCAGCTCGGCACCCGCGAAGTAGAGCGGCACGTTGGGACCGGGCACGTTGGACACGAAGAGGTTGAACGGATTCGCGCGCTCGAGCAGGCGCAGCCGCTCATTCAGCCGCGCGGCCTGGCCCGCGAGCGCCGGGATCGCGAACTGGGTGACGTCGACCAGCAGATCCGCCGGCAACGCGCCGTGCTGCTCCTTGGCGACGAGCATCGACTCGTGGACGACCTGCAATCGATCCAGCGGCGACGCGAGCTGGGTCGGAAGCGCCGCGAGCATTCCCGAGATCTGGTTGCCCGCGGTGCCGGCCTGCTCCGGCGTGCGGATGGAAATGGGAACGGCTGCCACCAGAGGTGAGTCGGGCAGGGCGTCGTGCTCCTCGAGCCACCGCCGCAACGCCCCGGTGGACAGCGCCATGACCACATCGTTGACGGTCATGCCTGCCGCGTTCTTCACCTTCTTGATGTCGTCGAGCGACAGTGCGCAGAACGCGAAGCGGCGATGCGGGGTGATCGGAGCGTTGAACGGGGTCTTGGGAGCGCGCAGCGACGGCCGGGAGAGCACGGCGCTGGCGTCACGGTCGATGAAGGGCAGCCGCGGCCGGGCCGAACTGCGGAGCACGTTGGGCGCCGAGCGCAGCAGCTCCAGCGGACAGCCGCGTCGCGCGAAGCGGCTGGCGGGCGAGGGACAGCACACTTCGCGCGAGCAGGCTGAGATTGCCCGGCTCGGCCTCATGGGGCCACTCGACGAACGGCAGCTCGCGCCCCTGCGGGGAGACGTCGAGCAGCGCACCGAGGATGTCGTTGCCCGAGACGCCGTCGATGGCTGCGTGATGCACCTTGGTGTAGATCGCGACCCGGCCGCCGGCCAACCCGGAAATCAGGTAGAGCTCCCACAGCGGCCGCGACCGGTCGAGCGGGCGCGCGTGCAGGCGCGCCGCCTGCTCGCGCAGCTGGTGATCATTCCCAGGCGCGGGCAGCGCCAGCTCTCTGACGTGGAACTCGATGTCGAAATCCGGGTCGTCGATCCAATACGGCATGTCCAGGCCGAGCGGCACCTCGACCAACCGGCGCCGGAAGGGCGGCACCAGCGGCAGCCGGCTGGCGACGACCCGCGTGAGCCGCTCCAGCGTCAACGGCTCGGCCGCCGTCGACGGATCGACGATGCACAAACTGCCGACGTGGCCGAACATCGACGAGCTCTCCAGCGCGAGGAACGCGGCATCGAGTCCGCTGAGCTGTTGCATGCGTGCCCCTCTGTCATTCGTCAGGCCGTCAGACGCGTATGTGACGCTGGTTACCCTGCCACCTTCAAGGCAGTCATAAGCGCCGTCGCCGGGTTTGACCCCCGATCGGCTCAGCTACCCGCGCTCTCCTGCGCCGGCCAGGGGACCCGACCGCCGAACACCGCGGCGATCAACTCGCTGATGTCATCGGCCACCTTGGTGACCGTGTCGAGGACCAGCCGCAGATTGGCCCGGTCGAGCGCCTCGACCGGCAGCGCGCTGTGCACGGCCACCGTGCGATCAGCCCAGCACACCGTCGCCAGCCGGGAGCGCACGTTCAGCACATTCAGCTCCTGCAGCAGCGCAGCGGAACGCTTCACGTCATACGCCACGTGGGCGAAGACCCGCACCAGCACCGGCGGCTGCGGCTCCACCCGCACCCATCCGAGGCCCGACCCGGTGCGGAACGGATAGTCCCCTTCATCGTCGACCTCGGGGCCGCCCTCGGTCTCCCAGATGTCCTGGAGGCACCGCTCCACGTGCGACCGCACGAGCTCCTCGTACGCCACTTCCCACCCCGTTCCTGCAGTTCATGAGCAGGATGGCAGACGGGTACGACAAAATCGGGCTCGCTCAGCTGCCCGTCCACAGCCGGCCGCGCAGCCCGCTGGCCCGGGTGATCGGGGTGCTCACCGCCGCGCGTACGGCCGCCACGGAACCGATCACGCGCACGTGACGCTCGGCCCGGGTCACGGCGGTGTACAGCAGCTGACGGGTCAGCAGCGGCGAGCCCTCTGCGGGTAGCAGGACCGAGATGCGCTGGAACTGCGAGCCTTGGCTGCGGTGCACGGTCATCGCCTGCATGGTCTGCACCGCCCCGAGCCGGGCCGGGCGAACGAGCATGGGTGCGGCCGGGCGTCCGAACGCGGCGGTGACCGACCCTTCGCCGTCACTCACGACGACCCCGGTGTCACCGTTGAACAGCTTGACCTCGTAGTCGTTGGCCGTCACCAGGAGCGGCCGCCCCGGATACCACTCCCCTGTGCTGCGGTGCACGTTGAGCGCCGCGTCGATCCAGCGTTCGAGCTCCTGACCCCAGCGATCGGCGCCGTACGGGCCGTGGCGGTGGGCGCAGAGCAGACGGTGCTCGCTCAGATGCGTCAGCGCCGACGCGGCATCACCCTTCGCCGCGGCGTTGATCAGCCGGCGGGCCGCCCCCACCACCTCATCACGTAGTCCGCCGAGTACTCCGCCGGCCCCGATGGGGATGGTCCCGGCCGCGACCGCTTCCGTCTCGATGAAGGACACGTCTTCCGCGGGGGTACGCAGCAGTTCGACGGCGGTGTCGGCATCACCTTCCTGGATCGCCGTCGCAAGCTCGGCGATACGGCCGGTGAAGCGCCAGCTCCTGCGCAGCACCACGATGCCGGTATCGACGCCGCGCTCGGCGTCGGCCGCTTCCCCGGCGTCGACGATGTCGCCCAGCACAGCGCCGGCCTCGACCGACGCGAGCTGCTCAGGATCGCCGACCAGGATCAGCCTGGCATCCGGGCGCACCGCATCAAGCAGGCGTGCCATCAGCGTGAGCGACACCATCGAGCTCTCGTCGACCACCACCACGTCGTGTGCCAGCCGGTTGCCGGCGTGGTGGCTGAAGCGGCTGCGTGATCCCGGCCGGAAACCCAGCAGCCGATGCAGGGTCGACGCGCTGAGCTCGCCCAGCCGGCGCTGATCCGATTCCGGAAGCTCGGTGACGGCATCGCGTACGGCCTCGGCGAGCCGGGCGGCAGCCTTTCCGGTGGGAGCGGCCAGCGCGATCAGCGGCGGTGGCCCCGGCTGATCGGCCAGCAATGCGAGGATGCGCGCGACCGTGGTCGTCTTTCCGGTACCCGGGCCACCCGCCAGCACGCTCAGCCAGCGCTGCGCCGCCACCGCTGCGGCCTGCCGCTGATCGACCTCCTCGGCCTTCTCCGGCGGGAAAAGCCGCTGGATCGCCGCCGCGAAGCGATCGTCGTCGAGCGCAGGGGGGTTGCTCAGCGATCGTTCGGCTCGCGAGGTCAACTCTTGCGCCACCAGCTGCTCCTGCTGCCAGTAGCGGTCGAGGTAGAGCAGTCCCGCCCGTAGCTGCAGCGGATGGCCGCCATCGCCCGCCGGCCCCCACTCCACCAGCGGGCTCGCTTCACACGCCGCCAGCCACTCCTCGGGATCAGGCCAGGGCAGCTCGACGGGCCCGGCGTCGCCTGCCACCGAAGGCTCGGCGTCGACGTCCTCCTCAGGCACGATCTGGGTGGGCGCCGCGGCGAGGTCCAGACACACGGAACCGAGCCGGGCGGCCCGTACCGCGAGAGCTGCCGCGAGGAGCACTCGCTCGTCATTCTCGCCGCCGAGATGACCGAGCCGGCGGGCCACATGGATGTCGGCCGCAGCGAGGACGGCGGCGTCCTGGAAATCGGCCAGCAGCCCAGGCATCCCCACGGTGCGGCGCGGATCGAACCGGTCCAACGGCGCGGATCGAACGGTCGTCATCGCGGCACCTTCCCGGAGTCCAGAGCGTCGGAGAGCTCGGTGACGAGTGCCGCGGGCGGCTTCCACGCGAACACCCCGCAGGGCCGGCCGTCGACCGCCGGGGTCGCCGCCCCGCACATGCCGCGAAGGTAGAGGTACAGCACGCCGCCGAGATGGACATCGGGGTCATAGCCGGGCTGTCGCCATCTCAGATAACGATGAAGCGCGACCGAATACAGCATCGCCTGCAGCGGATAGTCGGAGTCCAGCATCGCTTCCGCGAGACGGTCCGGGGTGTAGTCGGCCGCTGTCAACAACCCCGAGCCCGGCGGCGCGAGGCCGAGCCAATTCGTCTTGTAGTCGACGACCAGATAGCGCGGGGATCCCGCTGGATCGCGCACGCGCAGGATCGCATCGAGGCTGCCGTTGAGGAAGCCACGCAGCGGTTGATCGCGCAGCAGCGGCTCCGCCAATCGATCCCCGTAAGGCACCAGCGGGTCGGCCGGCCGCGCTGCTGCCAGATGCCGGCGGACCAGCGGGCCGAGGCTGCCCAGCGCCAGCCGCGCGCCGGGCTGATCTCCCCCACACAGCGGCAGCTCGAACCCGAGCTCGGTGAGCCGGTCAGCAGCCGGAAAGTCCATCAACCGCAGGCCATCTGCGGCCGGCCCGAGTGGGGTCTCGTACACCGCCAGCAGCGCGGCAGCGAGCTGCTCGGGGTCGATGCTCGAACTTGCCAACGGCGAAGACCGAGACAGCTGCTCTGCAACGCGATCACTGATCTCTTCCAGGAGCGCTGCACGCGAGGTGTCGACAGTCTCCAGCACGGCATGGACCAGCGAGCCGAACGACGTGCCGCCCGGCAGCAGCGCCATCGGCGAGGCAACCGCTGCCGCCGGATCGCCAGCAGCTGAGGCAGAGAGCGGCCGCGGAACGGCATCGTCTGCCGGCTCGTCGTCCAGTCCCCCGTGCTCCGGTTCGCTGCCGACCGACGGGGACGCCACGGCCGACGTGAGGATTCCCGCGTCATGCGCGGCGGCCGTGAGCCCCGAATACGACGTGCGGCGCCAAGCCAGGTCGAGGCCGCGATCAAACCTCGCCGCCCGCAGATCGCCATCGGCTGCCGGCGTGCCCGTCCACCGGGTCTCGGAAGAAGCATCGACCAGCTCGACGGCCACCACCTCCCCCGCCGCCGCGAGCCGGGCGCCCAGCAACGCCGGGACATCCGGATCGACGGGGACGGCCACGCTCATCTGCGGCTCGGAGCCGCCGGGATCGAGCCCGAAGAGCAGCCGGCTCAAGGGGGCACACTCGGCGGTGGTGCTGGGTGCCCACCAGAGCACCACTCGCGACCGCGCCCGGGTGACCGCGACGTAGAGCAGCCGAAGCTGCTCACCCGCCTCCTCGAAACGATGGCGCGCCACGCCCTCGTTGAAGGCTGCGAGATCGCTGCCGGCGAGCCCGGAGCCGACGTCGAGCACCCGCTCCCCCGACGGATCGTGATAGCGCGGCCGCTCCACCTGCGGCTGGTAGAGGTCCCAGCCGAACGGGACATAGACCACCGGGAACTGCAGCCCTTTACTGCGGTGGATGGTGACGACCTGGACCGCGTCAGCATCAGAGTCGAGCCGGCGGCTGCGCTCCTCGACCCCGTCACTCACCTCGTCGGCCTCATCCATCCGCCGGCGCAGCCAGGCGACGAGCGCGGTGATGCCGAGCGTGTCGGCTGTCGCCGCGGCGTGCAGCGATTCACCGATGTGGCGCAGATCGGTCAGCCGCCGCTCCCCGTCGAACTCGCTGAGCAGGCGTGCGGGCAGCTGCTGGGAGGACATGATCGTCTCCTGGAGCGCGGCGACGCCCCGGCTTGCCAGCACACCCGCCCACGTGCGCAGCAGCCCGGAAAGTGCATCGGTCTCTTCAGGATCGGCCAGCGCCAGCCGACCGGCCGACCAGGCGAGGAAACACGTCATCGCCGCCGCTCTGACCCGTCCCGTGCGGTGCGGCTGCTCGAGAGCCTCCAGCAGGATCAGCCAGTCCCGGGCGATGGGTGCGGTGAAGACGCTCGAAGCTCCGCCGATCACCGCCGGGACACTCACGTCTCGTAGCGCTTCGCGCACCATCGTCGCCTGGGCATTGGTACGCACCAGGACGGCCACGTCGCCTGGTTGCACGGCACGGAAGGCGTGCTCGTCGGTGTCCGCCGGCGCGATCTGCGTGTCGGAGCTGAGCAACCGGACGATGTCGGCCGCGACGTCTTTGGCGACGCGCGGGCGAAGCGCCTCGACACGCACCAGGCCGCCTCCGGTCTGCGGCATGCCGGGCTCCCGGGACAGCACGCGCAGCCGCATCGGGACCTTGAGAGAGGACGAGCGCAACAGCGACTGCTCGCTGGCTGCCTGCACCGGCCGGTAGGCGATCGCCGGATCCCCGAACGTGCAGTCGGCGAAGAGGGCGTCGAACGCGTGCAGCAAAGCGGGTTCGCTGCGCCAGTTGCGCTCCAGAGTCGCGACCGCGCGCGCCTGCGACACCGCCTTCAGATAGGCGATGACGTCCGCACCGCGAAACCCGTAGACGGCCTGCTTCGGATCGCCGATGAGCACCAGCCGCACGTGGCCGACGAAGGCCTTAGAGACGATGTCCCACTGCACGGGATCGGTGTCCTGGAACTCATCGATCAGCACGACCGGAAACCGTTCCCGAAGGCGACGCGCCGCCGGCGGGCCCTGCGCAGGATCCGCCAGCACCGCGGCCAGATCGGTCTGCAGATCGTCGTAGCTGCGCAGGCCGCGCAGCTGCTTGCGACGCCCCACCTCCTGGCGCACCGCTTCCGCCAGGCGGCGGCGGACTCCTGCGGCCGAATCCGCTGGTGCACCAACGGGTTCGAGCCGTGCCTGCGGCTCCCGGATGACCGCCTCGACGGCGATGCGTACCGCCTCGTCGGGCGGGATGCCCGGGGCGTCATCGAGGGCGCCGGCAGCCGCAAACTTCCGCAGATAAAGGTCTTCCGCCACCTCCGTCACCAAATCGTCCAGCGATTCGACGAACCGGTCCCCACCCGTCAGTGCCGCCAGTTCGGCAGTGACACCGAGCCCGGCGAGCACCTGGGCGCAGAACTGGTGGGTGGTCGCGATGGTCGCCGCATCGAACGCGGTCAACGCCCGGGTGAGCCGGTGGCGGCGGCGGGCCACTTCCTCATCGGGCGCGTCAGCCAGCAACGCCAGCAAGGGATCCGCGCCGTTCACCCTGGCGGCCGCCGGATCGGCGAGCCCGAGTTCGGCGCTGGTCAGCCGCTCGCGTACGCGCTCGCGAAGCTCGCCGGTGGCCGCCCGGCTGAACGTGACGATCAGCATCCGGTCGAGATCCGCGACGTCCTCGGCCACGAACCGGGTCACCAAGGCGGCGATGGTGTACGTCTTTCCGGTGCCCGCGCTCGCTTCGAGCACGGTGGTGCCTTCAGGGAGCGCTCCGTACAGATCGAACGCGCCCGCACTCCTGCGCGCGGTCATCCGCGCGCCAGCAATTCGCCCTCGAGCATCGGATCCCACCAGCGGCGCGAAAGCACCCCGAAGCGGCTCGGCTCATCAGGCCATTCGGAGCCGCCGTCGCCGGGCTGGGGGACCGCGGCAAGCAGGGTGCGGAAGGGCGGCGCGATCCCGTAGACGTGGACATGTTCGGCGTCATCGCATTCATTGCCGTAGCGGCTGCCTTCCCAGCCTTTGAGTGCCGCCTTCAGCGCCTCGTCAGGTGCCGCGCCTCGCCGACGGGCGGCGGCGTATTCGAAGGAGGTCTTCGAGGCGATCGGCAGCGGCTCGCGCAGACCCAGCTCGTAGAGCCCGATCAGATCCCGCAGATGGCCGGCCGCCCGACCTCCGTCGACCGGCCCCAGCGCGACGTGACCCTTGCGTCCGACCGCGATGGCCGCGAACTCTTCCTCGCGCCGGCCGGCGGCGAGCAGGAGCAACATCAGCCAAGCACGGAACCGCCGTTTGTGATTGACCTGCCCGAAGCTGGTGTGGACCAGGCTCGATCCGAAGACTCCGCCGACGGTGCCCGTAAGGCGCCGCCCCGCCTCGATCTCGAGGGAGAGGTCAAGGACGCGCGCCTCCCCCTGCCGCCATCCCGCCGCCTCTGCCACGATCTGCTCGACTTCTGACGCGACCTCATCCAGCACGCGGGTGCCGAGCCGGCCGGGTGGCAGCGCGCCGCGGCGCCACTCCGCCTGACGGCAATCCGCCGGCTCGACTCCCGACAGCCGCGCGTCGAGCATGCGCTGGCCGATCTGCCACTTCTCGAGCGTGCCCAGCTTCACCGGCAGCCGGTCGGAGGCCTCCTCCTCGTTTCGCGGGAGGGTGACGCCGAGGCGCTGGCGCAGGAACCCGCGCACCGGGTGCTCGAAGAAGCCGCGCAGCGCCACCAGTTCGAGGTCGCCTACCGGCGCCGGGGGCAGCGGCTCTGACAGGTAGGCGGCTGCCTGGCGCCGTGGTGCGCGCATCGCGCGGGCACCGGCGAGCGCGGTGGGATCGAAGCTGAACGGCGCGGCCGTGCCGAGCGCCCCGGGAGCGAAGTTCGCCGGATCGAACGGTTGGAGCGGGTGGCGGGTGAGCAACTGGCCGCGGAGCGGCCCGCCATCGGCGCTTCGGTAGGCAGCCTCGAGCGTGTCGAGCAGCTCGCCTACCGGAACCGCCGGCGGACGCGTCGCATTCGTGCGCTCATCGGCACCCGCATACGTGATCACCAGCCGCTCACGCGCGGACAGGATCGCGTCGAGCAGCAGCTGGCGGTCCTCGCTGCGCTCGTCTCGCTCCCCCGTCATGGGATTTCGCAGCAGGATGTTGTCGCCGTCGACGGCCGGCTGCCGCGGGAAGGCCCCATCATCCAGGCCCATCAGACAGACGACGCGATGAGGCACCGAGCGCATCGGGACCAGCGTGCACATCGTCAGGCTGCCGGTGCGGAAATTCGCCCGGGTGGGGCGGCCGCGCAGCCGATCGGCCAGCAGGCTGCGAAGATCCCCGAGCGACAGCGTGACGATCCCCGCACGCTCACCGGCGGCTTCGAGTACGCGGGACAGCTCGGTGCGCAACTGCGCCGCTTGCCACTGATCGGAACCGGTGGTCAGGGTCAGGGATTCGACGGCCTCCGACAGCCGGCTGATCCATTCCGCGAGTGATTGCGGGCCTTGAAGCGCATCAACGGCGAGATGCAGCCGCTCCACGAGTTCCGCAAGGCGCCCGACCAGCTCGATGTCGGTGCTGTCGACATCGTCCAGCGGCAGCGCGAGCCCGAGCCAGCCCGGGCCGCCGGGGTGCGCCGACGCGTCGCCGCTCGCCGGACCGTCCGCCATCGCCACACCGAGGAGCAGCCGATCCAGCCCGGCCTCCCAGGTGTTCTGGCGAAAGGCCTCGAGCTTGAACGCCGCCCGGTGAGCCGCGTCCAGCCCCCACCGCACCTGCGCTTCAGCCACCCATTCGGTCAGCCGGCCGAGATCATCGTCGTCGAAACCGAAACGCCGCCGGACGGGTGCCGAAGCCGCCAGATCGAGCACCTCCGAGGCGGTCAGGCGCCCGTCGACCAGCTCGAGGAGGGTGGCCGCGACGCTCATCACGGGATTGGTCTGGCGCAGCGAGCGGTCGGCAAGGCGAACCCGCAAGAGCGACGCGGGCGACACCGGCCCGCTCTCGGAGGCCTCCTGCTCGACCAGATCGGCGCCGACCCCGAAGGTCGCCGAGATCAGCGGCGCGAAGGTCTCGATATCAGGGCACATCACGACGATGTCGCGCGGCTCAAGAGTCGAATCTGCCGCGAGCAAGCCCAAAATCACGTCACGCAGCACGTCGACCTGGCGGGCCCGGCCATGACAGGCGTGCACCTGGATGCTGCGATCGTCGGCCGCGATCTCCGGCCGCGACGAGGCCTCCACCGGCTCGTCGGATCGGATCGCTTCCTGCAACCGCCGCAGCAGCGTGGGCCTGCCGGCAGGCGCGGCCGGCAACGGATGGTGGAGATCACCGACCTTGCCGCTCGCGCCGGCGAGCGTCAGCTGCAATTCGCGAACGTCGCGCCCCATTGACGACAACAGCCGATGAAAGACCATCGACGCGGTCGGATCCTTGCTGCGCCTGCTCGGCACGGCGTCGACCGAACCGGCAAGCCGCTCCCACAGCGGTACGCACGGATGGAGGAGCCATAGGTGGATCTCGCGGTGTTCGGCGAGCGCGGAAAGGACGGCAAGCTGACTCGGGGGGATGCGTGTGAGACCGAAGAGGGAAAGCCTGGCCGGCAAATCGCCTGCTGCTTCGGCACTTTCGCGCAGCCGTGCGCAAGCCGGCCCCAGCCGCTCCGCAGGGCTGGGGGCATCGACCAGCTCCCGCAAACCTCGCCAGAGATCAGCCTGCCAGCCGAGATCTTCAGCCAGCGCCTCCCCGACACCATCGGACGAGCCACCCGCCGCCCAATCGACGATCATCGACGGCCGGTAGGACTCGTAGGCATCGAACAGCTCGGCGACATGCCGGGCGGCGGCATACGGACGCCCTCCGGGAAGGTCGGCTGGACGGCTCGCCCTCACCGGGCCGGACCGGCGCGACTCGAGCAACTCCAGCAGCGGCCAGACGCTTCGGCCCGGGCGCCACGGATCCGATCGCGGGTCGATTCCGCTGACACCGGCCACGACATCCGAGATCAGCCGGCCCGGACCGGGGAACTCCACATTCGCGCAGACCCCGTCGAAGCTCCCGGGCCGCGCGCCAAGGACCAGGGACAACTGCTGGGTGAGCCAGCGCTCGACGCCGCGGCTGGGCACAGACACGATCTCGGCGGCGAAGGGATCCGCCTCACCGTCGGAGAGCAGCGCGCACAAGCCACCGGCAAGCACGTCGGCCCGCTCCCCGCGATGTAAATGCAGCACGCGGAAAACCTAGTACGGACCTGCGACAAAGCGGCCGAGCTCGCCGGACTCCCCCAGCCGGGCGTTGACCAGATCTTTCAGCGGGCAGCGGCAGAACATGTCGTGCCAGGCGCGCAAGCACCCGTCGGGATAGTTCAGAGTGCGGATCACCCGGCCCGGATTGCCTGCCACGAGCGAGTCGTCGGGCACGTCACGGGTGACCACCGAACCGGCAGCGACCATGACCCGCGACCCGATGTCGACGCCGGGCAGGATCATCGCGCGGGCACCGATCCACGATCCCCGGCCGATCCGCACCGGGGCCTCGTAGACGTCGCCGCCCTCCATCCCGTGGCTGTTGGAATCGCAGATGTAGACCTCGTTGCTGATGGCGACCGCGTCCTCGATCACCAGTTCCTTCATGGCGAACAGGATCGCCCCCCCATTGATGAAGACGTCGTTGCCGATCCGGATCCGTCCAGAGCCGGCGATCAACGTCAGCCGGTGCTTGGACCAGATCTTGAACCGGTCGCCGACCTCGCAATCGGTCGTCTCGATGTGGGGCCGGCCGCCGACGTTGGGGTATTCGCCGACCCGCTGCATCCCGCGCAGCTTCCAGCGCGAGCGCGCCCAGCGGCGTCCGTACCCGGCCCACCAACCGGCCATCTGAGCTTGTTGGAGCAGGAACGGCCGATCCGGCGCGAGGTACTGATCGGGCGGGATGCGCAGCGATGGCAGGGCCGTTGTCCTCTCCGAAGGGCGCCCTCAGGGCGTGCCTCGAAGATCCTAAGCGCAACGCCCCGAACTCAGCGGGCACCCCAGGCATAGGTCTGCTTCGCCAGTTTCAGGTAGACGAAGGTCTCCGTCGAACGGACCGCGGGGATGGCCCGGACATGATCGTTCAGCAGCGCCAGCAGCCGGTCGTCGTCCTCGCAGACGACTTCGATCAGCAGGTCGAACGAGCCGGCGGTGAGCACGACGTAGTCGATCTCGTCGATGGCGGCGAGCTGTTCGGCGACCTTGCGCACGTCCCCCTCGACGACGATGCCCACCATCGCCCAGCGCTGGAAGCCCATGACCATCGGATCGGTGACGCCGACGATCTGCACCACCCCGTCATCGAGCAGCCGCTGGACCCGCTGGCGCACGGCCGCCTCGCTGAGCCCGACGATCTTGGCCAGCGCGGCGTAGGACTCGCGACCGTTGCGCTGCAGCGCGGTGACGAGAGCCTTGTCGATGTCGTCGGGACCTCGTGGATTGGCGCTGCGCGTCACGAGGGGCCTCCCACTTGGTACGTCAGACCCGCGACCAGGCCTCCGTCAGCACGCTACGCAAGATCTGCTCGATGTCATCGAAATGGCTCTGCTCGCAGATGAGGGGCGGCGCGAGCTGCACGACGGGGTCGCCGCGGTCATCCGCCCGGCAGTACAGGCCGGCGTCGAAGAGCGCCCGTGACAGGAAGCCCCGCAGCAGCCGCTCGGACTCGTCCTCGTTGAAGGTCTCCTTGGTGGCCTTGTCCTTCACGAGTTCGATGCCGTAGAAGTAGCCCTCACCGCGCACGTCACCGACGATCGGCAGGTCGTTCAGCTTCTCCAAGGTGGCGCGGAAGCCGTCCTGATTGGCCCGCACGTGGGGCAGCAGCTGCTCGCGCTCGAAGATGTCGAGGTTGGCCATCGCGACGGCGGCCGACACCGGGTGGCCGCCGAAGGTGAAGCCGTGGGCGAAGCTGGTCTGTCCCTTCAGGAACGGCTCGACCAGCCGCTCGCTGGCGATCATCGCGCCGATCGGCGAATAGCCGCTCGTCATGCCCTTGGCGCAGGTGACCATGTCGGGCAGGTATCCGAAGCGGTCGCAGGCGAACATCTCCCCGAGCCGGCCGAAGGCGCAGATCACCTCATCGGAGACCAGCAGCACGTCGTGCTTGTCGCAGATCTCGCGTACCCGCTGGAAATAGCCGGGGGGCGGCGGGAAGCAGCCGCCGCTGTTCTGCACCGGCTCGAGGAAGACGACCGCGACGGTCTCCGGACCCTCCATCTCGATGGCCAGATCGATCTGGTCGGCCGCCCAGCGTCCGAAGGCCTCGAGATCGTCGCCGTGCTCCGGAGCCCGGTAGAAGTTGGTGTTCGGCACCTTGATGGCGCTGGGCACCAGTGGCTCGAACTCCTGCTTGGCCGCCGGGATGCCGGTGATGGACAGCGCGCCCATGGTCGTGCCGTGGTAGGCGATGCTGCGGCTGATCGCCTTGTGCTTCAAGGGTTTCCCGACGGCCTTGAAGTACTGCCGGGCAAGCTTCCACGCCGTTTCGACCGCCTCTCCGCCTCCGGTCGTGAAGAAGATCCGGTTCAGGTCGCCCGGCGCCTCGTTCGCGAGGCGCTCGGCCAGAGCTGCCGCCTGCGGATGGGCGTAGGACCACAGCGGGAAGAACGCCAGCTCGCTCGCCTGCTTGTACGCGGCCTCCGCCAACTCCACCCGCCCGTGCCCGACCTGCACCACGAACAGGCCGGACAGCCCGTCGATGTAGCGCTTGCCCCGGGAGTCATAGACATAGGGGCCGTCGCCGCGCACGATCATCGGGACGTCGGCGTCCTGGTAGGACGAGAGCCGGCTGAAGTGCATCCACAGGTGATCCCGGGCGGCGTCCTGCAAGCCGGGATCCGATCCGTTCCCGTGCGGCAGGGGGGCGTCAACAGGCGTGGCGGTCATCTAGTTCATCTCCGGCGGTGTCTGTGTGCTGCGGCGGCGGTGGGAGCAGGCCCTGATCGGGCTGTCGCATGACGCTGTGTGCTACGACTATCGCTGCCCGAAGGCTAATCGTCACATCGATCCACGGTAAAGAGTTCGTTTCGGACACGGATCCCTTGTCCGGAGCGATTTACTCTGCAACAGTCGCGCAACCCGCAGTCCGGCTGACGAGGAGAGCTCCATGGCGTTGGTGAATGCCGAATTCCCGCACCCTCAGACGCCGCAGGACGCGGTGGTCGAGCGGACGGCCGGCAAAGGGTCTGAAGGGGGGCTCGCTCGGCCTTCTGTCGCTGACGGTCATCGGCATCGCCTCCACGGCCCCCGCGTACAGCCTCGCGGCAACTCTGGGCGCCGTCGTCGTCCTGGTCGGCCTTCAGTCGCCGATCATCGTGGCGCTGGCGTTCATCCCGGCGTTCCTGGTGGCGCAGGGATACAAGGAGCTGAACAAGGCCGACCCTGACTGCGGCACCACCTTCACCTGGGCCACCCGGGCGTTCGGTCCCATCACCGGCTGGCTCGGCGGCTGGGGCATTGTCGCCGCCGACCTGCTGGTCATGGCGAGTCTGGCGCAGATCGCAGGCCAGTACGGCTTCCTGCTGTTCGGTGCCGACGGCATCGGCTCCGATCCCACGAGCCCCTGGGTGCTGCTGGTCGGGCTGCTCTTCATCGTGCTGATGACCTGGATCTGCTACCGCGGCATCGAGCTGTCGGCCAAGATCCAGACCGCCATCCTCGCGCTCGAGGTCACGATGCTGGTGATCTTCTCAGCGACGGCGCTGATCAAGTTCGCCACTGGCAACGCGCCCAAGGGGGCCTCGGGGGCGAAGCTCTCGTGGTTCAACCCCGCGCACATCGGCTCCTTCTCGACCTTCGTCAGCGCCATGCTGCTGATGCTCTTCATCTACTGGGGCTGGGACAGCGCGGTCTCCGTCAACGAAGAGGCCAAGGACAGCGCCAAGACCCCGGGCCGGGCAGCCATCGTCTCCACGGTCGCGCTCGTGATGATCTATGTCGTCGTGACCCTGGCCGCGCAGATCTTCGCCGGCGTCGGCGACAAAGGCATCGGCCTGGCCAATCCTGACAACTCCGGCGACGTGCTCTCCGTCCTCGGAGGGGCTGTCTTCGGCACCGGATGGCTCGGCAAGACCGGCACCCATCTGCTGATCCTGGTGGTGCTCAGCTCTGCGGCCGCCTGCACGCAGACGACCATCCTGCCGACGGCACGCACCACCCTGTCCATGGCGGTCTACAAGGCGATCCCCGACAGCTTCGCCCGGATCCACCCCAAGTACCTGATCCCGACCGTGTCGACGATCGTCATGGGCGGTCTGTCGTTCCTGCTCTACCTGGCGATGAACTACGCGAGCAACGGCAACGTCATCGCTGACTCGGTGACGGCCTGCGGTGTGTGCATCGGGCTGTACTACGGCCTCACCGGTATCGCCTGCACCTGGTATTACCGCAAGAATCTTCTGACGAGCCCGCGCAACTTCCTGGTGCAGGGCCTGATGCCGTTTCTCGGCGGGGTAGCCCTCCTCTTCGCCCTCGTCTGGAGCGCCAAGGACGACTGGAACTTCAACAGCGGGCAGAGCTACACCTCATGGCAGATCCCGTTCAGCCCGCACTGGGTGATCGGCGGCGTCTTCCTGCTCGGCTTCGGGACGCTGCTGCTGGGCGTCGTCCTGATGTTCATCTGGCGCGCCTTCAGGCCTGCCTTCTTCCGCGGCGAGATCCTGAACAAGGACACGCCGACCATGGTCCCCGACGTCTCCGACGCCGACCTCGCCAAGACCCTTGCCCGCAAGGACGCACAAACGGCAGGGCAGGCCTAGCGTCTGACAAGATCAACGCTGCCATGATCATGGTCTGAGCCGTTCCACCGGCCGCAAACCATGATCATGGCAGCGTTCGTCGTGCTCAGGCTGCGTTCTGCTCAGGCCGTGTTCTGCTCAAGCGATATTGCTCATGACGTGCTTGATCCGCGTGTAGTCCTCGAGCCCGTAGAGCGAAAGATCCTTGCCGTGGCCGGAGTGCTTGAAGCCGCCGTGCGGCATCTCGGCGACGATCGGGATGTGGGTGTTGATCCACACGCAGCCGAAGTCGAGGCCCTTCGAGACCCGCATCGCGCGGGAGTGGTCGCGGGTCCACACCGATGACGCGAGCCCGTAGCGGACGGCGTTGGCACAGCGCAGCGCCTCGGCCTCGTCAGCCACTTTCTGCACGGTGATGACCGGGCCGAAGACCTCCTCGCGGGCGATCTCATCGCCCTGGCGGATGTCGGCCACGAGCGTCGCCTCGTGAAACCAGCCTGACGCGAGTGGGCCGTTGGCGCGGTGGCCGCCGACGACGATCTTCGCGGTGTCGGGCAGCCGCGACAGGAAGCCGCTGACCCGTTCGAGCTGGGCCGGATTGTTCAGCGGACCGAACGCGGCGTCCTCGTCGTCGGGCATGCCCGGCGCGGTCTGCTCCGCCTGCGCCGCGAGTGCGGCGACGATCGCGTCGTAGATGCCGGGGGTCGCGAGCACCCGCGTCGCCGCGGTGCAGTCCTGGCCGGCGTTGAAGTACCCACCGACGGCGATGCCCTCGGCTGCCGCCTCCACGTCAGCGTCGTCGAAGACGATGACCGGTGCCTTGCCGCCGAGTTCGAGATGGGTGCGCTTGAGGTCGGCGGCAGCCGCGGAAGCCACCTCCATCCCGGCGCGTACCGAACCGGTGATCGACACCAGCTGCGGAGTGGGGTGAGAGACCAGCAGCCTGCCGGTGTCACGGTCTCCGCAGATCACGTTGAAAACCCCGGGCGGGAAGAACTCCTGGGCGATCTCGGCCAGGCGCACGGTCGTCACGGGGGTGGTGTCGCTGGGCTTCAGCACGACCGTGTTACCGGCTGCGAGCGCCGGCGCGAACTTCCAGACCGCCATCATCATCGGGTAGTTCCAGGGGGTCACCTGGGCGACGACGCCGATCGGCTCGCGCCGGATGAAGGACGTCATCCCCTCCATGTACTCCCCCGCCGAGCGACCCTCGAGCATGCGGGCCGCTCCGGCGAAGAAGCGCATCTGGTCGACCATCGGCGGGAGTTCCTCGGATGCCGTCAAACCCAAGGGCTTGCCGGTGTTCTCGGCCTCGAGCGCCACCAGTTCCCCGGCGCGCGCCTCGACGGCATCGGCGAATCTGAGCATCGCCAGCTGACGCTGCGACGGGGTGGTGTCACGCCATCCCGGGAAGGCGTTGGCCGCTGCCTCCATCGCCGCGTCGACGTCAGCCGCGGTGCTCACCGGCGCCTGCGCGAACGGCGCAGCAGTAGTGGGATTGAGTACGTCGGCAGTACGGCCGTCGGCGGGGGCGACGGCCTTTCCACCGACCAGGTTGGTGATCGTGCGCACGCGGATCTCCTCCTACTAGCTGCTAGTGGGTACTACTTGGCTCAGGTGCGTCCGGCAATGACATCAGCGATTCGCGCAATACGCGAGGTACGGCCGGCTCCGGTGCGTTCTCCCGCGGCACGGCTCTCCCGCGCATCGGCGTAGCGGTAGGCCCGGTAAAGTCCGTGAACCCCCAGGAAGCGCAGCGGTTCCGGCTCCCAGCGCCGAGGCGTGCGTCCGACCCAGGGCAGTGCGGTGAGCGCGGTGTCGCGTCCGAGGATCAGATCGGTGAGCGTGCGTCCGGCGAGATTGCTCGTTGTCACCCCGTCACCGACATAGCCGCCTGCCCAGCCGAGGCCGCTCTCCCGGTCGAGCCCGACGGTGGCGCACCAGTCACGCGGAACTCCCAGAAAGCCTGACCAGGTATGGGCGATCGGTACGCCGCGGGTGACCGGAAACATGTTGTGCAGCAAGGCTTTCAGCGCCGTGACGGTGGAGGCTGCGGTGAGCCCCGCACCGAGGCCGTCGACGTCGGTATGGGACCCGTACCGGTACGGCACGCCGCGACCGCCGAGCGCGATCCGGCCGTCGGCGGTGCGTTGGGCGTAGCAATAGGCGTGAGCCTCGTCGCCGAGCGTCTCGCTCTGCTTCCAACCGATCTCGTCCCACGACGACGCCGGCAGCGGGTCAGTGACGATCATGGAAGAGTTCATCGGCAGCCAGGTGCGCCGCTGGCCGGGCAACGCGGCCGTGTAGCCCTCGGTCGCGCGCACGATCCACCGGGCGGTCACGGAGCCGCCAGGCGTGACGACCCGACCGGGCTCGAGGCGTTCGGCGCGGCTTGATTCGTGGATACGCACCCCCGCACGCTCGACCGCCGCGGCGAGCCCGCGGACGAGCCGGGCCGGCTGGATGCGTGCGCAGTTCGGGCTCCAGCTGCCGCCGAGGGCGCCCGCGACGCGTACCCGGGCAGTGAGTTCGGAGGCGTCGAGCAGCACGGCGTCGCGGTCTCCGCCGGGGGCCTCGTGGTGCTGCGCCACCTCGGCCTGCAACCGCTCCAGTTGCGCGGGCGTGCGGGCCACCGCGAGCCGCCCGCCCTGCACGAAGTGCGCGTCGATTCCCTCGGCGGTCGTGACGCGGCCGATCTCGGCGATCGAGGCCTTCATGGCTTCGTGCAACGCATCGACGCCAGGGCCGTAGCGCCGCGCGGGACCCGGCAGGAGCGCGCTCACCCAGCCGCCGTTACGACCCGAGGCGCCGTACCCGCAGAACTGCGCTTCCAGCACCACGATCCGAAGCTCGGGGGCAGCCTCAGCGAGGTAGTACGCGGTCCAGAGGCCGGTGTAGCCGCCGCCGACGATGCAGACATCCGCCTCCACCGAACCGCGCAGGGGAGGGCGGCGTTGTTCGACGCCCGGCGGCCCCCCGAGCTCCGCCCACCAGAACGAGACGCCGCCGTTCACCGGAGCCGACCCGCTGCGGCCGGGAGCGGCGCTCGGCTGCACGCCGCGCGTCAGGTTCATCTCGCTCCCGTGCTGGCCGCCGGTTGATCTGGTGGTTAACGATCACGTAACTGATCCATTAATCAGAACGGACCTGGACGACTATTACCGTGGTCCATACCGTAGTCCAGGACGTAAACCGTCGTCACAAGTGCCGGAAGGGCAAAACATGAGGATCGGCGTTCCGACCGAGGTGAAGGCGGAAGAGTTTCGGGTCGCGGCGACCCCGGCGGGCGTCCGCGAGCTGACGAGCGCGGGCCACGAGGTCCTCGTCCAGGCGGGTGCGGGCGCCGGTTCCCACCTCCTCGACGCCGAGTACGTCGCCGCCGGTGCCACGATCGTCGCCGAAGCCGATGACGTCTGGGGCGAGGCCGAGCTGGTGCTGAAGGTGAAGGAGCCCGAGGCCGAGGAGTACGGCCGCATCCGCGCCGGCCAGACCCTGTTCACCTACCTGCACCTGGCCGCCAGCCGGGAGTGCACCGATGCGCTGATCAAGAGCGGCGCCACGGCTATCGCGTACGAGACGGTGCAGGCGGCGGACGGTTCGCTGCCGCTGCTCGCCCCGATGAGCGAGGTCGCCGGACGCATGGCGCCGCAGGTCGCGTCGCACTTCCTGGAGAAGTACGCGGGTGGACGCGGGGTGTTGCTCGGCGGGGTGCCCGGGGTGCGGCCGACGAAGGTGCTGATCCTCGGAGCCGGCACGTCGGGCATGAGCGCGGCGCTGATCGCCTTGGGGCTGCAGGCCGATGTGACCCTGCTGGACAAGAACGTGGAGCGGCTGCGCCAGGCCGACCGGATCTTCAGCGGGCAGGTCACCACCGTCTACTCCACCGTCCACGAGGTGGAGCGGGCCGCGCTGGAATCCGACGTGGTCATCGGCGCCGTGCTGATCCCGGGCGCCAAGGCCCCGGTGCTGGTTTCCGACGACCTGGTCTCACGGATGCGTGACGGCGCGGTGCTCGTCGACATCGCCGTCGATCAGGGAGGCTGCTTCGAGTCGACCCACCCGACCACCCATCACGACCCGGTCTTCCCGGTCAAGAACACGGTGTTCTACTGCGTGGCGAACATGCCCGGAGCCGTCCCTGCGACCTCCACGCTCGCGCTGACGAACGTGACGCTGCCCTTCGTGGAGAAGCTCGCCCATCTCGGACCCAAGGCCGCGGTGGAGCAGGACCCGATGTTGCGCGCAGGCGTGAACGTCGCCGGCGGGGCGATCACCTATCAGGGCGTGGCGGATGCGTTCGGGCTGCCGATGGCGGAGCTCGCCGACGTGCTCTGAGGGGCGACTCACACTGTGGCTCCGGCGGAGCCGTACCGGGCGGAATCCCTTGCGCTGTAAGCACTTTCAATCGCTACTGGAAGCTCGCGCATGCTCGTTCGGATTGGAGTATTCGGTCCACCGCACGATCTGTCCGTCGTCGATCGTGAGGCAGTGAAAGTAGTGATTCCGGTAGGGCTTGCCGGTGGCGCGGATGACGTGATCGCCCTGCACTTCGATGATGAAGCGGTTCGGATCACCGGTCGGCAGAAGCTGGTGAAAGGCAAAACGCTGTTGGCTGAAATAGGACGACGCACCCTCGTCCATCGATCGCATCATCGTCCCCACGACGTCCTTGCCCGCGCGAGGCTCGAAGTTGTCGTAGAACGGGCACTCGAACACCACGTTCTCGTGCAGCGCCGCGATTGCTGATTCGTGGCCGGACCCCGGCGACCGGAACATGTCGTAGGCCGCTTCGGCCGCTTCCTCGTTGGTCACGCGTTCCCCTTGGTGGCTCGCAGTGCGGCGAAGGCTGCCAGGTCCTGATCTTCGCCAACGCAGACCCTTCGGAACGACCGCGGCTCCTGCCGGCCGACCGCCGGTCGGCTGTGCTGTAGCGCATGGTTGTCCCACAGAACGAGATCATCCGGCGCCCATTCATGGACGTACTGGTGCTCCGGCCGGTAGAGGTGGCCGAACAGACGCTCCAGTAAGTCGTCGCTCTCCTGCGCCCCCAACGGCAGCAAGGCGTCTGTCTGCTGCTCCCACACGGCCAGGATGGGCTCGCCCGTCACGCGGTGTGGCCACAGCACCGGTCGCAGTTGATGGATCGCCGCGTCGTCGCATCGCCCGAGTCGGTAACGAACGCCATCGGTCAACGATCCGTTGTCGAAGGCAAGTACGGCGCGGCCCTGCACACCGTCGAGCCGGGCTCGCAGTTCGGCGGGCAACGTCCGGGCGGCGAGGATGGCGTTCACGAACGACGTCTGCGTCCCGCTCACCGGAATGTCGATGCCGTAGAGCGAGATCGCTTCATACGGCGCCGGAAAGAACGTGAAGTCGGAGTGCCAGGTGGCGCGGTCGGCGCCGAGCGTGCCACCCGCTCGGACGTTGGAGACCAGCCCGACCGGCCCGTGCCCTTCTCCCGCGATCCGTCCGAAGCTCTCGGCAAACGCCAGGTGTTGAGCGTCGTCCAACTGCTGGCCGCGCACGAGAAGCAGCCGGTGCTCGGCAAGCGCCTGCCGTAGCGCACCCCGTTCTTCAGGGCCTGCCGGGCGTCGCAGGTCGAGGTCCAGCAGCTCCGCACCCAGCGCCGGACTCAGACGGCGTATGCGCACTCCCCCTCAATAGCAGTCGCTATGAGGCGCGGGCAAGAGGCTGCGCCACGAAATCTTTCGTCCGGTCAGCGGGCAACGTGCCCGGGCGGGGTGGCGTCCTCGCCGAGTGGACCTGCCTGGCCTGCAGCGACCGCTCGGCCAGCAGGCGCGCGATCAGCGCGGCAGACCCGCCGATGCAGCGCCAGTCGTCGTCCCACAGCCACGAGACCAGCCACGAGCGATCGGCGGGGAAGATGAGGTCGGCTCCCGGCGATCGCCACGACCCCACCTCCTGGCGCCATTGCAGGGCCTGGTCAGGGCCGGCTTCGACGAGCACGTACCACCAACTGGAAATGAGCTCCACCATGCGAGCGTCGTGAAACACCACATCGTCGGCGCCCGTATCCAGATAGCCCAGCCACCAGGGCTGCGCCGGTGACTCCTCGCGCAGGATGCCGACGAGGCGGCTGAAGTCTGCAGCGCGCCTGTCCACGTCGTCCGAGACGATCACCGTTGCGTAGGCGTCGAACACGGGCGGTATCGCCGACGTGATCTCGAGTCCGACCGATATCCCGGCCTGGATCCACGCGACGTCGTCCTTGGTGCCGAACCGCCACGTCAGGCCGTCCTTTTCGGCGCTGGACGCCTGGCCCCCGTGGCCTGGGGCTCCGGGATACGCCGCCGGCACCGGCGGGCCACCGCGTGAGGTCATCGCGCTCAAGGGGAGGTATCTCACCGGCGTCTCCCGCGCGTCTGCTGGCACCATGGAAGCGACATCTCGGAAAGGATCTCATGGTCTCCGCCGGCCCGCCGCGCGCGCTCCTGCTCGAAGACATCCACCCCGACGGTGCGGCTGTCCTGCGCTCCGCCGGCTACGACGTCGAGCAGCTCACCCGAGCGCTCGCGGAAGACGAGCTCATCCGCCGGCTCGAGGGCGTCGATCTGCTCGGGATCCGCTCCAAAACCGACGTCACCGCAAAGGTCCTCGAGGCGGCGCCTCAGCTGCTGGCGATCGGCGCATTCTGCATCGGCACCAATCAGATCGACACGCGTGCGGCGAGTGCGGCGGGGGTCGCCGTGTTCAACGCGCCGTTCTCCAACACCCGCAGCGTCGTCGAACTCGCCGTCTCCGAGCTCATCGCCCTCACCCGGCGGCTCACGGTCAAAGATGCCTTGATGCACAAGGGGATCTGGGACAAATCCGCCTCCGGGAGCCATGAGGTACGCGGCCGCACCCTCGGCATCGTGGGCTACGGCAACATCGGCAGCCAGCTGTCCGTGCTGGCCGAGGCTCTGGGCATGTCGGTCGTGTTCTACGACACCGCCGACAAGCTCGCGCTGGGTAACGCGCGCCGCTGCGGCAGCCTGAACGAACTGCTGGAGCAGGCCGATGTCGTCACCCTGCATGTCGACGGAAGGCCTGGAAACAGTGGCTTTTTCGGGGCCGGCGAATTCGCCCGGATGCGCCCCGGAAGCTTGTTCCTCAACCTGTCGCGCGGGTTCGTCGTCGACCATCAGGCGCTGCGCACCGAGATCGAAGCCGGCCACCTCGCGGGCGCGGCGGTCGACGTCTTCCCCGAGGAGCCCTCAGCGCGCGGCGAGGAGTTCGTGTCGGAGCTACGCGGGCTGCCGAACGTCATCCTCACCCCTCACGTGGGGGGGTCGACCGAGGAAGCCCAGCAGGACATCGGGCATTTCGTCGCCGGCAAGCTGCGCGACTACCTCGACACCGGCGCGACGACGCTCTCGGTGAACCTGCCACCCGTCACCCTGCCCGCCAGCGACAGCAGCCAGCGCCTGCTCTACCTGCACCACAACACGCCTGGCGTGCTGGCGACCGTCGACGGCTTGCTGGCCGAGCATTCGATCAACATCGTCGGCCAGTTGCTGGCGACCGCCGGTGATTACGGCTACGTGGTCACCGACGTCGCCGGGCCGCTTCCCGACGCCGCCTGCGAGCAGTTGCGGGCCCTTCCCGTCGCCGTCCGGTTGAGGCTCCTGTGAGCTCGCTCGCTGACGCGCTCGCTGAGATCGTGGGTCCGGCACACGTGCTGACCGACCCGGAGCTGCGACGCTCGTACGAGGTCGACTGGACCGGGCGATTCGGGGCGCCGGCGGCGCTCGTGGTCAGGCCCGCCGACACCGCAGAGGTGTCGGCCGTGCTCCAGGCTTGCAGCGCCGCCGGCAGCGCGGTCGCCGTGCAGGGAGGCAACACCGGGCTGGTAGGCGGCGGCGTGCCGCGCGGCGGCGAGGTGCTGCTCAGCCTCGCGCGGCTGAACACGTTGGAACCCGTCGACACCGCGTCGGGGCAAGTCACCGCAGGGGCAGGGGTGCGGCTCGCCGCTCTGCAGGCTCACGCGCGCGGCGCCGGCTTCGAGTTCGGCGTCGACCTGGCGGCGCGAGACAGTGCCACCGTCGGCGGTCTGATCGCGACCAATGCCGGCGGAATCCGCGTGTTGCGCTACGGCAGCATGCGCGCCCAGGTGATGGGCCTCGAGGCGGTGCTCGCCGACGGCACGGTCGTCAGCCGCCTCGGCGGCGTCCCCAAGGACAACACCGGCTACGACCTGACATCGTTGTTCACCGGCAGCGAGGGAACGCTCGGCGTGGTGACGCGTGCGCGGCTGCGGCTCGTGGCGTCCGAGGCGGCCCGTGCGGTCGCACTCATCGGCGTCGAGAGCACGCAGGCCGCCATCGATCTGCTGGCGGTGCTACGCGAGCACATCGGTCCCGATCTCAGCGCGGCGGAGCTGATCTTCGACGAGGGTGTCGAGCTGGTACGCGCCAACGCCGGGCTCCCCCGCCCCTTTGCCGCCGCAACCCCCGCGTACCTGCTGGTGGAATGCGCCGCGCGCAACGATCCTTCCGATCGGCTCGCCGAGGTCCTGTCCGAGGCGCCGCAGGTGATCGATGCCAACCTGGCGACCTCCGGCGATCCAGGCGGGCAGCGCGCGCTCTGGCAGTACCGCGAGGGACACACCGAGGCGGTGAACGCCGCTGGGGTGCCGGTGAAATCCGACATCGCCGTGCCGCTCGGCGAGCTACCGGGATTGATCGACGTCCTGCCCGGGATCGTCGCCCGGACGGCGCCCGGCGCCCGCATGTTCGTATGGGGTCATCTGAACGAGGGCAACGTCCACGTCAACATCATCGGCGCGCTCGACCCCTCGGGCGACGGCAACGCGCACCTGGCCGTCGAAGAGGCAGTCCTGCAGGCGGTCGCCGAGCGCGGCGGCACGATCTCATCCGAGCACGGCATCGGCCGGGCGAAAGCGGGATGGCTCAGCCTCTCGCGCAGCCCCGCGGAGATTGCGGTCATGCGCTCGGTGAAGGCGGCGCTCGACCCGCAGGGGATCCTCTCCCCCGGTGTGCTCTTCGAGGCCTAGGTTTCACCGTACTCACAAGCCGGGAGCCTGAAAGCGGGTGCCGACCGCCTGACGGGGACGGCCGGCACCCGCGAAACAGGGCCCGCTGAGCGACGATCAGACTGCTGCGGAGAGCACCGGAGCGTTGTTGTGCAGGATGATGATCTGCCGGGGCTGGTAGCCGAGGTAGACGCCGGCGTCACCGAAACCGACGATGTCAGCCCGCCCGTCACCGGTCGTATCCGCCAGCATCCGCGGGTGTTCGTCGACCCGCCAGCCGCCGGCGAGGGTGGCGTACCCGAAGTTCGGGATCAGCCACTGGAACGCGCCGAAGGTGCCATCGGCCTGTGCGAGTGAGGTGTAGGGCCCGGCGTCACCGAAGCCGACGATGTCAGCCCGCCCATCACCGGTGGTGTCAGCCAGGAAACGGGGATGCCGGTCGACGCGCCAGCCCTGCTGGGTCCCGAAGTTGGCCACGACGAACTCGACCGGACCGAACGAACCATCCGCCTGCGCCACCGACCGGTACACACCGGCATCACCGAAACCGACGATGTCAGCCCGACCATCACCGGTCGTATCCGCCAGCAAACGCGGGTGGCTCTCCACCCGCCAACCCCCTGCGTCGTAAGCGAAATCGGCCACCACGAGCTGCACCGGACCAAAAGACCCATCCGCCTGCGCCACCGACCGGTACACACCGGCATCACCGAAACCGACGATGTCAGCCCGACCATCACCGGTGGTGTCAGCCAGGAAACGGGGATGCCGGTCGACGCGCCAGCCCTGCTGGGTCCCGAAGTTGGCCACGACGAACTCGACCGGACCGAACGAACCATCCGCCTGCGCCACCGACCGGTACACACCGGCATCACCGAAACCGACGATGTCAGCCCGACCATCACCGGTCGTATCCGCCAGCAAACGCGGGTGGCTCTCCACCCGCCAACCCCCTGCGTCGTAAGCGAAATCGGCCACCACGAGCTGCACCGGACCAAAAGACCCATCCGCCTGCGCCACCGACCGATACACACCGGCATCACCGAAACCGACGATGTCAGCCCGACCATCACCGGTCGTATCCGCCAGCATCCGCGGGTGCTTTTCCACCCGCCACCCGCCGGCGTCGTAGCCGAAGTTCGCGATGACGAACTGGGCGGGCTCCAGCGAGCCGTTCGAGCGGGCGACAGCGCGCCAAACACCGGCGTCACCGAAGCCGATGATGTCGGCCCGACCGTCGCCCGTGGTGTCGGCCAGGAAGCGGGGGTGGCGGTCGACCTGCCAGCCCTGCTGGGTACCGAAGTTGGCCAGCGCAAATGTGGCCGTGGCAATGGGGAACGGGTCGTCCGGGTTGGCGCCGAGCACATGCGAGTTGGTCGTGGACGGGAAAGCGTCGTCCAGGACCTTTCTGAAGTACGGGAACGGGTCGGTCGAGTCACCGCTCAGGTTGCGGTAGACGCCCGCGAGTGTCGCCGCTCCGGCACCGACGATGGCGGTGATCCCGTAGCCCAGTTGGCTGTGCAGCCAGTAGATGAACAGGGTCGTGCAGCCGGTCACCGGGTCGGGGCTGGCGTCGTCCGGATCGTTGTTCACGAAGTCGCTGCGGACGCTGTTCAGCCATCCGTCGGCGACGGCGAAGTCAGCTCGGATGCCCGGGTCGAGCAGACCGTTGGCGTCGAGGAATTGCGCGCCGAGGAAGCGCGAGAGACCCTCACCTTTGCTGCCCTCGTCGTGGCCCTGGAACCAGCCGATGTTCTGGCCCATCATCATGATTTCGGTGACCTCGGAGACCAGCAGATAGCGGATGAAGTCGGGCGAGGCGGAAAAGCTCTGGCCCTCGGCCTTGATCTCGACGGTCGATGAGGACGTGCTGCCGCTCCAGTGGGCGCCGCCGCTCTGGGTGGTCACCTGGACCGAGATGTTGCTGAGGTTCAGACCGCCGAACCAACCGCTCATCAGAGCGAAATCGCCTTCGCAGGCAGCGATCACGGCGTTGGTACGCGCCGGCTCGGGCCCGGAGGGATTCGATGGTGAGACGGCGAGCGAATCGTCGTAGGAAAAGCGGTAGTGGCTGGTGGTGCCGCCATTGGTGAGGCCTGCAGTCGTGAGCGTCATTTCGGGCGTCCTTCGTCTCGTGGTTTCGTGCGCCGCGCCTGCTCCGGCGTGCCCCCGAGCGCCCTACGTGCCTGACGAGTCCGACGCTAGGACCCGCTTGGCGCCGCATCGCCGGAAAGTCGGGCAGCTGACACGGGACCGGAACGGGCTCGGTGGCATTAGCCCGGACGGGCTGTACGCACGTTCACGCGTTCAGTCCTGGGCGTCACCCGGCCGAGACAGAAGGGTGAGCCGAGACACAAGGGTAAGGCGATGGATGACGCGCGCCGGATCGGCGCTTGCCCTCAGCACGGCCCTGGCGACGGCGGTCGCATGCGCGCCGACGAGCGTGACGCCGTCGAGCACGGTCCCGGCCACCCGCACGTTCACCGCCGCGATCGAAAGCAACGTCCCCTACCAGCCCGCCGCCAAGTGCAAGATCGGCGCCAAGCTGGCCACCGACCAGCCAGGCCCGGTCGATTTCCGCAACCTCCTGCTCGCGACGTACGGCAGCAGCGTCGGCGGACTCACCGTGTTCAACGGCATCACGCGTCCGTGCGACGGCACGATCAGCGAGCACACGGAAGGCCGCGCGCTGGACTGGGGCATGGACTACCGCAACGCGGCGATGCGCGCCGATGGCCAGGCGGTCATCAACTGGCTTTTCGCCACCGACAAGTTCGGCAACCAGCACGCCATGGCGCGCCGCCTCGGGATCATGTACGTGATCTGGAACCACCAGATCTACGGCAGCTGGACCAATTACGCGCCCGCCCCGTACAGCTGCGGAACCGACCCGACGGCGTGTCACGTCGACCACATCCACTTCAGCTTCGACCTGGCCGGCGCCAAGGCTCAGACGTCGTTCTTCACCGGCAAGGTCGCCTAGATGGTGAGGCCGGCGTCGCGCTGTAGCATCCTGCTACGCTGGTAGCAATCTGCTACAGCTGGAGGATCGCATGACGACGACCTCAGACCGTCCGACCCGGGTGGCGTCCGACCTGCTCGACTCCGCTGCGGTCGAAGGTGCCCGGCAGAGCCGTTCGGCCAAGCAGCAGCTCGATCATTGGGCACGGGTGGGCCGCGCGGTGTCGATGACCCAGACCGCCGCCCGGCGCCGGGTGGAGGCCGCCCTTGCGGGCACCCTTCCCGAGCGCGAGCTGTCCACCGAGGAGCGGGTCGTCTTCAGCGCCGAGCTCGATGCGGCGATCTCGGAGACCGCGCGCCGGGTCCGTTTTGGAGAGGTGCTGTCGGGCCGCGGGGTGACGACGGTCGCGCTCGATGCCGATGGCGTGCTGACGCGCTACCACCCCGACGGAACCAGCAGCCCGCTCGCCTGACGTCGCCCCGATGCGGCTGGATCTCGTCGTCGGGCCCAACGGTTCGGGTAAGAGCACCTTCGTCGAACTGATCCTCGCGCCGAACCGTCCGGGCGTGACGTTCGTGAATGCCGACGTCATCGCCGCCCAGCGCTGGCCGCAGGATCCGTCCGCCCACGCCTACGAGGCCGCAGAAGTCGCCGCGCAGACCCGGGCACGGCTGCTCGAAGTGCAAGAGCCGTTCATCGCCGAGACCGTTTTCTCCCATCCCTCCAAGCTCGACCTCGTCGACGCCGCACTTTCCGCCGGCTACACCGTCGCACTGCAGGTGTTGCTGGTGCCCGAGGAGCTGGCCGTCCAGCGCGTCGCCCATCGAGTGGCGAGCGGCGGCCACGCGGTCCCCGAGGAGAAGATCCGGACGCGGTTCGCCCGGCTCTGGCCGCTGGTGGCTACCGCGATCGAACGGGCTGACGTTGCACGTCTATGGGACAACTCGCGTCGCGAAGGCCCGGAAGAGATCGCACTGTTCGCCGGAGGATTGCCGGTGGGCGGATGCCAGTGGCCGCCCTGGACTCCGGCCGAGCTGACCTCACGCTGGGGCGCCGAGAGCTCTAGTCGGCGCTGATCCGCTGATACTCCCGCAGCAGCCGGCTCTCGAAGCTCTCCGGGATCCGTTCCGGGTGAGCCTGCTCCGGGTCGGCGGCGCGTCGCAACCCCTCCACGAGTTCCTCGACGTACCAGGAACGAAAGAGCCGGTGTGCCGGCGGACTCTCCAGGGTGAGCATCTGCTCGTCGCGGCAGTACGCGTCGACCTCGTCGAGCGCGGAGAGGTAGGCCAGGCCCGCCTCGGCCGCAGACAGCGGCAGGTGCAGCGTCAGTTGGGTACGCGGTTCGCCGCGCTGGGCGGCCCGCAAGGCCTGCTTCTTGATCGACTGCCGGGCCTCGGAGAAGTTGCCGACCACCCGCTCGATGAGCGCCGTCAGCTTTCGAGGCACGGGACTGGTCGCACCGCCGGCAGCGCCGCTCGCCAGGAGCGCGAACTCGCGGATCAACGAGTCGATGTGACCCTTCGCCGCAATCAGCAGCTCGGTCGGCACATCACCCAACGTCACCTCGTAGCGGACGGCATCGTCGTCGAAACGCGACAGCTGACCCAGATTCATCAGTTCGGTGTCGACGGTGTGGCTGTCATAGGACGCCGGGATCTCGGACGCATCACCGTCCGGTGGCAGCAGGGTGGCCCACACGACCTTGCCCTGACCCGCCGGCTGCACTCCCCACGAGTCACACAGCGCCTCGACGAGACTCCAGCCGCGTCCGGTCATCACATCGGCACCCGCCCGCACCTTCAGCGGGAGCTCCGGCGAGCCGTCGCTGACCTCGAGCCGCACCCCCGCGGGGAGGCGGGCAAGCCGGAGCTTGATGGGGGGCTTGGCATGCAAGGCCGCATTGGTCAGCAGCTCGCTGACGACGAGGCGGGCGTCGTCGCAGAGGTCGGACTGGCCCCAGTCATCCAGCTGGCGCTGCACCAGCCGGCGCGCCTGGGCGACGGATTCGGCGGAGGAGTCGAAGGCTGCCATGGCCGCGACGACATCGACCGCGTAGCCCTCAGGGTCGAGTTCGTCGCCGAGCTCCGCTGCGGTGCTGTCGTCGAGATCAACGACCAATTCGGGATCGAACCTGCCCGCGGCGCGCGCGTCGGAATGATCCTCCACGCCACCCCCCGACGCTCGGGTTCAACTGCAGTACGGCAGGCGCAAACCAGCCTGGGTAGGGCAAAGCGTAGCGTCTGCGGGCGGTACGGACGCAGAGGGGCACCTATGACGCGCCGACGCCAAACCCCCGACACATCGGCGAAATGAGGTCGTCCTGGACATCAAGACTCCGGTCGGCACGGCGCGCCTCACGTGGTTTCCGGCGGGGGCGGCGGCACCTCGGGAAGCCACGGGTCTGCTGCTGCTCGGCCACGGTGCGGGCGGGGGCATCACTGCCCCCGATCTGCTGAGGATTTCTGGGATCGCCCAGAGCGTCGGGATGGCCGTCGGGCTCGTCGAGCAGCCCTACCGTGCGGCCGGCCGCCGCCCACCGTCCCCGGCGCCGCAGCTCGACATGGCCTTCCTCGCCGTCGTCGCGGCGGCCCGTAAAGCCCTTTCCCGTAGGGGACTTTCCGGCATTCCGGTCATTCTCGGCGGGCGCAGCAGCGGCGGGCGCGTGGCGTGCCGCACGGCCCGGATCGCCGGCGCGAGCGGCGTGCTGGCACTCGCGTTTCCGCTGCAGCCGCCGCTTGCGGCGATCCGGGGTCGCGCCGCCCAGCCGGTTACCGGAATTGCTCGCCGCGGGAGTCCCCGTTCTGGTCGTTCAGGGCGAGCGCGATCCCTTCGGCTCCGACGTCGATCTCGTGCGGGCGCTCGGCCCGGCGGGCTCGGCAAGCGAGGCGGACGTCACCGTCCTCACCGCTCCCGGGGCAGATCACTCACTCCGCAAGGGAATCGACGCCCTAAAGATCAGCGCTTGGCTGGCGCGGTTCTTACCATGAGGTCATGCCGCCCCGCGCTCGCGCTCGAAGCCGTAAAGCCGCTGGACCGACCGCCCTCACCGACGCTGACGTAGCGCTGCTGCGCGAGCGGCTGGAGTTGGGCAAGAAGCCGCGGGTAATGCTGCTCGTCGATACAGCGCTCGGCGCCGCGGGGACATCTGTCCCGGTCGTGGGATTTGCCGACCCAGCTGTCGGTGAGTTCATCTCGATCCGGCTCCGCGACGACGTGGTGCCGTTCTCCCCCGCCGAGCTGAGCCTCCCGGTGCGCGGCGCGAAGCCGACCGTCTCAGCCGCGCCGTCGCTGCCCCTCGATCCTCCCGCCGCGCCGGCCCGGCCGAACCACCCTTCCCAGGGCTACCGCCCGAGCAACGAGCCGGTGGCCACGGGACGTCCGGCTCGACTGGTCGCCGTGCCCGAGCCCGCGGCGGCCGAGCCCGCCGCTTCCCCGGCGCCCGCTGCTGCGCCCGTGAAAGCGCCCGCCAAGCGCCGCCCGGCCAAGGGCGGCAATCTGAGCGTCACGATGCGCTTCAGCGGCCAGACGTGGACCTACGAAAGCACCCGCGGTGGCAAGCGTTCGGCCGGGAAGCCGCTCAGCCTCGCCGCGGTGCGCGCATTCGCCGATCGGCTGGATGACCCGTCGCTGCGCCGCGATCTGCTCGGCGCCATCGACGTGTGCCGCCAGCAGGTGCTGACGCGCGCCGAGACGCTGCGCGCCGAACTCGAACGGGTCGAGGTCGAGCTGGCCGAGCTCGAGGAGTAGGCGTACGGGTCAGCCGGCGGCGATCAGCTCACCGAGGCGGGTGAGCTGGCGGGTGCCACTTCCGAGCATCAGCTCGAGGTGCTTGGCCCAGATGTAGTAGCGGTGCAGCGGGTAGTCGCGGTCGACACCCATGCCGCCGTGAAGGTGCTGAGCAGCTCGCGCAACCCGCTGGCCGGCCTCGGCCGCGAAGTACTTGGCGACGGCGACCTCACGCTCGGCCGGCAGCTCCTGCGCCAGCAGCCAGGCGGCCTGCAGAGCGGTGAGCCGAATGCCCTGGGAGTCGATGAAGGCGTCGGCCGCCCGCTGCCCGACAGCCTGGAACAGGGCGATCGGGTGGCCGAACTGCTCGCGGGTCTTGGTGTACTCAGCGGTCAGCTTCACGGCGGACGCGGAGACACCGACCATTGCCGAACACGTGGCGGCCGTGGCGACGGAGACCAGGAAGCCGAGGGCGCTGCCGTCAGCCGGGCCGACGAGAGCGTCTTCACCGACCCGCACGCCCGACAGCGTCAGCGTGGACTCCAGGTCGTACGTGATCGCCTCCTGGCGCGACCGGCTCAAGCCGGCAGCATCAGCCGGCACCAGGAAGACCGCGCCATCGGTCCCACCGGACAGGGTCGCGGAGACCAGGAAGTAGTCGGCGTAAAGCCCGGCGGGCACACATGTCTTCTCACCGTCGAGCACCCACTCGGCGCCATCACGTCGCGCCGAGGTGACGGGTGCCAGCGGGTCACCCAGCGGCTCGATGAGCGCGAGGGTCACCAGCTTGGTGCCGGCGGCCACCTCTTCCAAAAGGCTTGCAACAGCAGGGGTTTCGGCGCTGTAGCGGCTCAGCACGACCGTCGCCGGGAACAGCGAGATCAGCGGGACCGGAGCGACGGTGCGTCCGACCTGCTCGAGGATCTGCGACGCCTCGAGCACCCCGAACCCAAGGCCGCCGGCGGATTCCGGGATGGCGACGCCGAGCAGCCCAGCCTCAGCGAGAGCCGCCCACAGTTTGCGGTCGAAGCCGGGCTCCTCGCTGGCCTCGATCTCGCGCAGCCGCTCCTGCGTGACGACGTCGTCGAAGAGGCGGGCGGCCAGGTCGCGAAGCTCGACCTGCTCGTCGGTGAAGGCGAAATCCACGGTGATGTCTCCAGAAAGTCAGCAGCAGAAGGGCACGAAGGGGTGGTGCGCGTTGCTCAGCGCTTGGCCATCGGCATGCCGAGGCCGAACGCGGCGATGAGGTCGCGCTGGACCTCGTTGACCCCGCCGCCGAACGTCAGGATGACGACGCCGCGGTACATGGACTCGAGCCGGCTGGCGAGCACCGCGCCCGGCGAACCCTCCTTCAGATAGGCGGGCTCACCGACGATCTCCATCAGCAGGCGTACCGAGTCGAGGTAGTGCTCGGTGCCGAAAACCTTCGTGGTGCTGGCATCGGCGACGTCGAGGATGTCCTGCGTCGCCTGCCAGGCGACCTTCCAGTTGATCAGGCGCAGGAACTCGAAGCCCGCGTACGCCTTCGCCAGGTTGGTCTGCACCCAGGGCTGGTCGATGACGCGGCGGCCGTCGGGCAGCAGCGTCTCCTTGGCCCACTTGATGACCTCGTTCAGCGACTTGTCGCCCATGCCGGGGCTGCACAGCGAGACGCGCTCGGTGTTGAGCTGGCCGGTGATCAGCTTCCAGCCGTTGTTCTCGCCGCCGATGAGCATGTCGGCCGAGACGCGCACATCGTCGTAGTGGACGGCGTAGATCAGGCTCTCGCCGACCAGCCGGAGCGGCGTCATGCTGATGCCAGGGGTGTCGAGCGGAACGCAGATGATCGACAGGCCGCGGTGCTTCTTCGCGTCAGGATCGGTGCGGACGGCGAGCCAGCAGTAGTCGGACGTCGCGGCAAGGCTCGTCCAGAGCTTGTTGCCGTTGATGACGTACTCGTCGCCGTCGCGGACCGCGCGGGTACGCAGATTGGCGAGGTCGGTGCCGGCGCCTGGCTCGCTGTAGCCGATGGCGAAGTGGATGTCGCCGGCGAGGATCTTCGGCAGGAAGAACTCTTTCTGCTTGTCGTTGCCCCAGTGCATGATCGTCGGGCCGACGGTGTTGACGGTCAGCATCGGGATCGGGGCACCGGCGCGCATCGTCTCGTCGAAGAAGATGAACTGCTCGATGGCGCTCTTGCCCTGGCCGCCGTACTCCTTCGGCCAGCCGATGCCGAGCCACCCGTCCGCCGCCATCTGCTTGACGACGCGGCGCATCACGGGACCTTGGCTGTCCTCGTGCAGCGCCGCCTGAGTCTCTGGGTCGAGCAGGTTCGCGTAGTACTCGCGCAGCTCGCGCCGCATCGCCTCTTGCTCGTCCGTGTAAGCCAGCCGCATAAACGCATTGTTACCTGACGGCCCGAAGCAATGTCAGGCCGGTCGGAAATTGGCTGCTCGCAGCCGCCTACTCGGCCGACCAGACGTCGGCGAACGTCAGGAATCCCGAGGGATCGTGACGGCCGAAGCTGCCGTGCTCGAAGACCCCGTAGCCCTTGACCTTGATGCCGTCCGAGCCGGTGAAGGTCGCGACGGCGACGTGATCGAGCACCCCGAATGGGATGCGCGCGGCCAGCTCCGGGTCGTCGTAATCGAATTCGAGCGACTCCACCCAGCCCGCACCCTTCCAGCTGCCGTGCGACCACGTCGGGTCGCCTCCGTAGCCGGCGCCGACGTGCAACGGGATGTAGCCCAGCGTCTTCAGCTCGACCTTCACCGGCCGCTGCCCGCGCTGCATCAGGTGCAACACCGCCGATTCGGGATGTCGGGTGCCCGGCCGGTAGTGGATCTCGACATCCGGCCAGCCGAGTTGCTCAGGCGCGCGGCCGGTCGACGCGGGCCAGATGCGTACCGCCTCGTTGAGGATGCGGGTGCCGTCGGGAAGCTCCTGGACGATCACGAAGATGGTGAAGTCGGTGAAGCGCAGCGGTGCCCAGATGTGCCAGTGACCCTCGCCGGCGTTGATCGGAGCGGTGGGCGCGTCGCGCGGCAGCGATTCCCCCACCGGCCGCACGCCCCAGGATCGGTCCCGCGCGCCGACCCAGTCGTCGGCGTCGACCCGAATCTCCTCGCCGTCGACCTGGATCCTCCCCGACCAGTCGCCGGTCTGAATGAAGCGCTGCGCGTTGAGGATCGTCTGGGCGCCGGTGCGGATGACGTGGCGCGGCTCGTCGTGTGCCGGCGCCGACGCCCGGAACGTCAGGTCGCACGCGAGCCCCTGGCCGGTGTCCTCACAGACCAGCCGGAGCGTTTCCAGTGGCTTGACGACCTCGACGCGGATCGGGCCGACCGCCTGGGTCATCCGGTCATCCCCCAGCGCGTCAGAAGCCCGCACGACCACTTGGCGGCTGCCGACCCGAAGGGTCACGAATGCATCGATGACACCGAGATGCGGATAGACCCCGAGCCCGGCGATCAGCTGGCGCTGGCCGTCGCGCTGATAGCAGTGCAGGATGCAGCGGTCGTAGACATTGCGGTCGCTCGTGGCGAAGTACGCCATCGACAGCGGCGCCTGATGGATCGGGAATTCGTCGAGGGGGACGACCACGGGCGCAGCGTACGCGGGGCATCCGTGACCCACCCGAGAGCAGACGTTTGCTGGTGGCGGTGCCGTAGGGAAGGCTGAGCCCATGCCGCACTGGACGATCACCCGTATGGGCCCCCTCGACACCAAGACGGCGGTGGTGACCGGTGCCAACAGCGGCCTCGGCTATCAGACCTCTCGCCAGCTCGCCGCCCACGGTGCGCACGTGATCATGGCTTGCCGCGACGGGGAGCGCGGTAGGCAGGCGCTGGAGCGGCTGCGCGCCGATGTCCCGGACGCCAAAGCCGAGGTGCGTTCGCTCGATCTGGCCGACCTCTCATCGGTGCAGGCTTTCGCTGAAGGGCTCGAGGGCCCACTGCATCTGCTCGTCAACAACGCGGGCGTGATGGCGCTACCCCCACGCGTCACCGTCGACGGTTTCGAGATGCAGTTCGGGACGAACCACCTCGGCCACTTCGCCCTCACCGGCCGCGTGATGCCCGCGCTGAAGGCCGCCCCCGCGGCCCGCGTCGTGACCGTCAGCAGCGAGATGCACCGCATCGGGCGTATCAACTTCGACGATCTGCAAAGCGTGCGGCGCTACCAGAAGTGGTCCGCGTACGGCCAGTCAAAGCTCGCCAACCTGTTGTTCGCCGGCGAGCTCAGCCGGCGCGCCGCCAAGGCCGGGCTCGATCTGCGCAGTTTCGCGGCGCATCCCGGCTATGCCACCACCAACCTGCAGACCACCGGCCCGAAGATGGGCGGCAGCAAGCTCGGTGAGAGGTTCGCCTCGCTCGGCAACGCGATCTTCGGTCAGTCCGACGAGAACGGCGCGCTCCCGTTGCTGTACGCGTTGAGCGAGCCGTCCGCCCAAAGCGGCGAATACATCGGCCCGGACGGCCTCTTCCACATGCGCGGCAAGGGCGCCAAACCCGGCAAGCCGATGAAGAAGGCGCTGGATCAGGCGACCGCCTCCCGGCTCTGGGACGTCTCCGAGGAGCTGACGGGCGTCACGTACGCCTTCTAGGTCGCGCCGCCTGCGCCCGACCCACCCCCTCGTTACCTGGCGCCACCAAATCGCTGTGCCCCAGCACCCGGAAATGGTGGCGCCAGGTTCTGCGGGGCACCAGTTACCTCCAGCGCCACCAAATGCGGGGGTCCTAGCACCCTTATTTGCTGGCGCCACCAAATAAGGCGGGGAGGCGGCGCGGCGGGGCGGCGGGGCGCCGGGGCGCCCGGGTGGCCATGAAGGCGGATCAGGAAGGCCGGTCCGCGTCGGCCTGACGCGTCAACCGGCGCAGCCTCGCCGACTGGCCCGCGACGGCGAGCAGCCGGCCACCCTCGTCGTACATGCGGGCCGATATCTGCGCGACCCGGCCGACGACCGCCTCGACCGTGATGTCCATCAGCACCCAGCCGCTGGCGTCAGGGTCGGGCAGGCGCGCGGCGCGGATGCTGTTGTCGAGACTGGTACCGAATGTCGGCCGGCCGATCGCCTCGCTGATCCCACTCGGCGCAAGGTCGGCCAGCACCGCCAAGGCGCCGACATCATGCGCGACGTCACGGCCACCTTCGGTTCCGCCGTGACGCAGCCGCATCCAGAGCATCGTTCGCCCGCTGCCGGGCTGACCGAGCGGATCGGGCAGGGCCATTCCGGGAGGCGTGCGCTGCTCGATGTTTCGCAGGATCCCGCCGCCCCACGGCGCCGGCATGGAGCGCAGTGGACACTCGAGCGGCGGCGCGATCTCAGGCGCCTCGGAGAACTGCAGATCGTTGGGACCGTCGCCCCCGAACGTCCCGATCGCCAGCAGGACCAGCTGCCCGTCGACGGTGCCGCGCCCGCTCGCCTGCGTGAGGGCGATGCCCTGCCCGCCGAGATCGATGTCCATCTGCAACCGGCCGCCGGAGCGGATCGGCGCCAGGTACTGCACCGTCGCCCAGACGCAGCGCCGCTCGACCGCGAGTTCGGCGGCCGCGACGAACGCCGACAGTCCGACCCCGCCCCACAGCGTCCCGGCGGAGTTCAGCAGGTCGTCCGTCAGCGGCATCGCGTAACGCATCGGATCGCCGGGATCGACGCGCAGGCCGAGGAAATCGGCGACGCTCACCGCGCCGTCGCCGGCCGAGCCAACCTCCGTTCCCATGCCGCCCATGCTGCCAGTTCCGCGTAGCGTCGCGGCTCGTGCCGATGGACCGCGACGCCGCCCTCGCGCTCGACGACGCCGACCCGCTGGCGCCGATGCGCACCCGGTTCGTGATCGCCGATCCCGGCCTGATCTATCTGGATGGCAATTCGCTCGGCCGGCTGCCGGCCGCTACGGGGGTCGCGCTGGGCGAGGCCGTCAGCAGGCAGTGGGGCGAGCAGTTGGTACGCGCGTGGCCCGACTGGATCGACGAGCCCACCCGGGTGGGTGACGTCCTTGCCGCCGGGGTGCTCGGCGCCGAAGCCCGGCGAGGTGCTGATCGGCGACTCCACCACCGTCAACCTGTTCAAGCTGGGCGCAGCCGCCGCGTCAGCGGCCCGCGAGACCGACCCGCGGCGCACCGTCATCGTCACCAACGAGACCAACTTCCCGACCGACCGCTACGTACTCGGCGGCGTGGCCGAGCTGCTCGGGATGACCTTGCGGCTCATCGCCGCGGATGAGCTCGATCTGGCCCTCGGCGAAGACACTGCGCTGCTCTGCCTCTCGCACGTCGAGTACGACACCGGCGAGCGGCGAGACATCGCCGCGATCACCGAAAACGCCCGCAGACACGGGGTTCGGGTGCTCTGGGACCTCTCCCATTCCGCCGGCAGCGTGCCCGTGCAACTCGCGTCTGCACAGGCCGAACTGGCCGTCGGCTGCACCTACAAGTACCTGAACGCCGGCCCCGGAGCGCCGGCCTACCTCTACGTCCGTCGCGACCTGCAGCCGCTCCTGCAGACGCCGATCAAAGGCTGGTTCGGTCAGCAGGACCAGTTCGGCATGGCGCGCGATTACGTTCCCGCTGAAGGGATCCGCCGGTTCGCCGCCGGCACGCCCCCGATCCTCGGCCTCCCGCTCGTCGAGCGTGGCGCCACTCTCATTGCCGAGGCCGGCATCGAACGGCTCGCTTCCAAGAGCGTCACCCTCACCTCGATGATCATCGAGCTGGCGGACGCCTGGCTCGCGCCGCTCGGCTTCCGCGTCGCGACGCCTCGCGACCCGAACAGGCGCGGCGCCCACATCAGCCTGACCCATGCGTCAGCGCTGCAGATCTGCCGTGCCCTCATCGAGGAGGCCGGCGTCGTCCCGGACTACCGGGCAGGCGGCGACGGGGACGGGCTCATCCGGCTCGGACCGGCGCCGCTCTACACGCGGCATGTCGATGTCTGGGACGCGATGGCCCGGCTACGCGATCTCGTCGACACCGGCGGCCACCAGAAGTTCAGCGGTGAAGCAGGCCGGGTGACCTGACCGCGCATGCCTCAGCCAAGATGGGGTCATGCACGGTGATGGCGACGGCTGGGTGATCTGCGCCGCCAACCATCGGCACTGGGGTCGGTACGGCGCGGCCGGGCTGCTGCTGAGGCACACCGACCCCGCCGGCACGGTGAACGTGCTCCTGCAACACCGGGCCGTGTGGAGCCATCACGGCGACACCTGGGGCCTGCCCGGCGGCGCCCGCGACAGCCACGAGAGCGCCGAGGAGGCCGCGCTCCGCGAGGCCTACGAGGAATCAGGCCTGGACCGTACGAAGGTCGAGATCAAGGGCACCTGGGTGGATGACCATGGCGGCTGGTCCTACACGACCGTTCTCGCTGCTGCCCGGACGGCGCTCGAGGTGCGCGCCGTGACCCACGAGAGCATCGCCCTGGAATGGGTTCCCGAGCACGACGTGGTCGCCCTGCCGCTGCACCCCGGCTTCGCCGCCACCTGGCCGGAGCTCATCGGCCGCTGAGACACCCTCAGCGCAGCGCGCCCGTTCCCCGCGACCGTGAGCTGATGCGTCCGAAGAGGCGGCCGAGCAGGATCACCACCGCGGGCACGACGATCAGCAGCCAGCCGTGGTGGGACACCACGAAGCCGAGCACCACGAGTGCCGCACCGAGCAGCACTGCCGTCGCCAGTTGCACCTGGCGGTGACGACGGTCAGGGCCGACGGAGGGCCCGAGGATGCGCCGGCCCGCGAAGAACGGCACGACGATCAGCGCGACACCGACGGCGATGAGCAGCGTGACGATCAGCCACTTCACCGTCTCCAGCAGCAGCCACCCGACCAATCCCGCGGCCGCGACCAGCACCACAGGCCCCAGGAGGGAGCTGAAGACCGACGGCTGCGAATCGCGGGAGGTGAACGAAGATCTCGCCATAGCTCTATGTTGCGCCCGATCAGGCGTTCTGTGGAGCGCTGACACCTGAGTGGTTGCTGTAGACGTGCTGGGCACTTGGATGCCGGTCACGGTAGCGTCGCAGTGTGGAGCAGCCGCAGGTAGCCGCGTCCGGCGATTTCGGACGGGTCGACGCGGATGGCACGGTCTACGTGCGCACCCCCGATGGTGAGCGCGTCGTCGGCTCCTGGCTCGCCGGATCACCCGAAGCCGGGCTGGCGTATTTCGTCCGCAAGTTCGAGGACCTCGAGGCAGAGGTGGCGATCCTGGAGAAGCGGGTCGACGCCGATCCCAACCGGGCGGCCACTTCTGCGGCCCGCTTGCGCGGCGAACTGGCCGAGGCCGCCGTCGTCGGCGACCTTGCTGCCCTTGATGCCCGGCTGGCCGTCATCACCGATGCCGCTGCGGTACGTCAGGGCGAAGTTGCCGAGCAGCGCGCCGCAGCCCGGGCCGAGGCGATCGCGGTCAAGGAGGCGCTGGTCGCGGAGGCCGAGCAGCTGGCCGCCGGCGATGACTGGCGCCATGCCGACGAGCAGATGCGCGCCCTGGTGGAGCGCTGGAAGGCACTCGGCCGGCTCGACCGCAAGACCGATGACGCGCTCTGGACCCGGCTGGCCGCGGCGCGCAGCGGTGTCCAGCGGCGCCGGCGGGTGCACTTCGCCGAGCTCGAGGAGAAGCGCAAGGGCGCCCAGGCGCGCAAGACCGAGCTGGTGGCGGAGGCGGAGAAGCTGGTCGAGTCCACGAGTTGGGGACCGACCACCGCGCGTTTCCGAGATCTGATGACGGAGTGGAAGGCCGCCGGCGGCGCTCCGAAGGCGGCCGAGGCTGAGCTGTGGGGCCGGTTCCGGGCAGCGCAGGACGCCTTCTTCGCCGCCCGATCCGCCTCCCGCGCCGAGCGCGACGCCGGGCTGAAAGCTGCCCTGGCCGCCCGCGAGGAGCTCGTCGTCGAAGCCGAGACGCTCGACCCGGGATCCGACCCCGCGGGTGCCCGCAAGCGGCTGCGCGACATCCAGCGGCGTTGGGACGCGACCGCGACGGTCTCCCGCGACGCCTCGGCATCACTCGACCGGCGCCTCGGTGCCGTCGAGGATCGGCTACGCGACGTCGAGCAGTCGCGCTTCAAGCCCGACCCGACCGACAACCCGTTGGTCATCCGGCTGAACGAGTCGATCGCGAAGCTCGAGCGGCGTATCGCCCGGGCCGAGCAGTCCGGCGATACGAAGGCCCTGGCAGAGGCACAGGCGACGCTGGAGACCCAGCGCGGCTGGCTGGCCCAGGCCACCGGGCGTTCCTGACCGAGGCAGCAAGCCCCTCAGACCACGACCCGCAGGATCTCCTCGATCGAGGTCATGCCCTGCAACACCTTGCTCAGCCCGTCGTCGCGAAGCGTCGTCATCCCCGCTGCGCGGGCCGCGCTGCCGATCGTGTCGGCGGAGGCGCGCCCGACCGCGAGCCGTTCGATCTCCTCGTCGACCGGCATGACCTCGTGCAGCGCGAGACGGCCCTTGTAGCCCGTCTTCGAGCAGGCCGAGCACCCGACGGCGCGAAAGAGCGTAGGCAGTTCATCGTGCGGCCACGGGAAGCGTGAGGCGGCCATCATCTCCCGGGTCGGGTTGTAGGCCTCCTTGCACTTGGGGCACAGCCGGCGGGCGAGGCGCTGGGCGAGCACGCAGTCGAGCGCCGAACCCACGAGGAAGGGCTCGATGCCCATCTCGATGAGACGGTTGACCGCGCTCGGGGCGTCGTTGGTGTGCAGGGTCGAAAGCACGAGGTGACCGGTGAGGGCGGCTTCGATGGCGATCTGAGCCGTCTCGTGGTCGCGGATCTCACCGAGCAGGACGATGTCGGGATCCGAACGCAGGATGGATCGCAGTGCCTTGGCGAAGGTCAGCCCGGCGCGCGGGTTCGCCTGCACCTGGTTGATGCCGGGGATGCGGTACTCGACCGGGTCCTCGACGGTGATGACGTTGACCTCGGGCTTGCTGACGAGATTCAGCGTCGCGTACAAGGTTGTGGACTTTCCGGATCCGGTTGGACCGGTCACCAGGAGCATCCCGTACGGCTTGGTGAAGGACTCCTGCCACCGCAGGAAGTTTCCCTCCTGGAAGCCCAGATCCGACAGCCGCAGCATGGCCGTCGAGTTGTCCAGGATTCGCATGACGATCTTCTCGCCCCACACGATCGGCAGGCTCGCCACGCGCAGGTCGATCTTCTTGCCACCGGTCTGTACCGAGAGCCGGCCGTCCTGCGGGACGCGGCGCTCGGCGATGTCCATGTCGGCCATGATCTTCAGACGGCTGATGACACCGGCCTGGATCGACTTGGGCGAGCGCATGATGTCGTGCAGCACGCCGTCGATGCGGAACCGGACGCGCAGCTCGCGCTCCCCCGGTTCGATGTGGATGTCGGAGGCGCGGTCGGCGATCGCCTGGGCGATCAGCAGGTTGACGAACTTGACGATCGGCGCGTCGTCGACGATCTCTTTGACGCGGGCGAGTTCGTCGTCGTCATGGCTGTCCTCGAGCGTGTGCGTGAGCTCGTCGAGCGCGTCGTCGCTGCGGTGGTAGCGGTCGATCGCGGCCATCAGATCGGCCTTGGTGGCGACGACGGCCTTGACGTCGCGTCCGGTCAGCGAGCGGATGTCGTCGACGGCGAAGACGTTCGCAGGGTCGGCCATCGCGACGACCAGCCGGCCGTCCTCGTAACCGATCGGCAGCGCGACATGCCGGCGTGCGACGTTGGGCGCAATGCTTGCGACGGCGCTGCCGTCGACCGGGAATTCCGCGAGGTCGACGAACTGCAGCCCGATCTGCTCGGCGAGGGCGGCGACGAGCTGCGATTCGGTGACCATCCCCAGGTCGACCAGGACCCGGCCGAGACTGCGCCCGAGGCGTTGCTGCTCCTCGATGGCTGTCGTCAGCTGCTCGTGATCGACGAGTCCGCCGTCGAGCAGGATCTCGCCGAGCTGCTTCACACTATGAATGTCGGCAGGTAGCGGCTGTTGATGTAGGCCACCAACGGGTTTTGCTGACGAGTCACCCGCAGGGTCACCGACGGCCGGTCAGCCACCCGTCGGCCAGGGCGTGAAACTCTCGGGCCACAGGTGAGGACGGATCCAGCAGCTCGCTGGAACCGTCGCGAAAACGTAGCAGGACGCGATACGGCATCGGAGGTGGCGCGGCGGGAGCCGGGGTCGCGACCGGCTCGGCGCGAACGACCGTCCGGCGACGCACTCTCAGCCACCGGGGCCAGCTGATCCGACGCTTCATACGACGCCGCCGAGGGTCTAGGCGCGGACTGCGGAGGCGTCGCGTTCGATGCTCTCCAGCACCGCGTGCAGCAGCGCCAGCAGGACGACCTTGACCGACGACTTGTCCGTCGCGTCGCACGGCACGATCGGGATCGACGGCTCGAGGTCGAGATCGACCCGGACCTTCATCTCATCGGCCGGCTCGAGGCCGTCGCTGCGGTTGACCGCGACGACGAACGGCACCGGAGCCATCTTGCGGAAGGCTGCGAGGATGGTCCGTGCCTCGGTGACCGATTCCGGCCGGGCCGCGTCCAGCACCAGGACGTAGCCCAGCATGCCTTCGCCGAGCACCTCCCACATGAATTCGAAGCGATCCTGACCGGGTGTGCCGAACAGGTAGAGCACCAGGTCGGAGTCGATCCCGATGCGTCCGAAGTCCATGGCGACGGTCGTCTGCGCCTTGTCGGCACGGGCTTCCGCGGCCGATGAGAGCTCGCGCTCGGTGGAGAGCACCGTGATCTCGCTGATGGTGCGGATCAGAGTGGTCTTCCCGGCGCCGAAGGGCCCGGTGATGACGATCTTGACGGCATGACCCCGCCCGCGGCGGCGCAGAGTCCTGCTGTTTGCCGTTCGGTTCACCACGCCTACAGCCCCCGGACCCCGGCGATGAGACGCAGCACGAGGCTCTTCGTCACCGCGGAGTCGAGGCCGCGAGCGGACTCGCCATGGGGACGGTCGAGGCCACGGGCCGGCTCGGTGACCGCAGGTGCCGTTTCTGGTGCGGTGTCCAGTGCGGTGTCGAGGGCTGCGCTGCCGTTGGTCATGGGGCGGTCGTACGCACCTTGTGTCACGGGCTCGGGCGCCTGCGGCGCCGACGCGCTGTCGACTGTTTCGTGGACGGGTTCGGCATCACGGGCCTGCGGCACGTCGGCGCTCGGGCCGGCATGCACTTCGGCAGTCACGTCGACGGGAGCGTCGAACGTTGCCACGTCGGGTTCGCTGACGGTCGGAACGGGCTGCTCGATCGTCATCCCCCCGGCTGATTCCAGACCGGCGATGATCGCCTGCCGGCGCTGCAGATCCTCCAGGCCGGAGCCGGTCGCGGCGACAGTCAGCAGTCCACGCTCGACGAGAGCAGCCAGCGCTCCGGCGAGAGCGAACTCGCTGCGCCCGAGCAGGGCGACGATCTCGCTGACGCTGCGGCTGCCGTCGACCAGGGCCAGCAGGCCCCACTCCTCGCGGGTGCAGCTCGGGTCGAAGGCCGGCGACGGCGCCAGGCGCAGCACGGTGTCGGGCGACGGGATATGGCTGGTGAGGTTCGGCCAGACCTGCATCCGGCGATGGCCTTCGGCCACCAACTCCTCGGCGTTCAGTCCGAGCGTCAGCCCATCGGGGTCGTCCTCGCCGACCATGAAGCTGAACGTGCCGGCGTTCCAGCGCAGCAGCTCGCAGACGGCATCGGTGGCCTGGTCAGCAGCGACGTGGTTGACCTCGTCGCTGGACAGGCCCGAGCGGTCGAGCAGCGCGCGCAGCAGGCTGGGAGCTCCGGCGCGGACGTCGTCGGCCGCCGCGGAGAGCGCATCGTCGCTGACCAGTCCGGCGCCGACGAGACGCCGGGCCAGCACCTGGCGACGAAGGTCGGAGCACGCGGCGTCGATGGCGCCGTCGCCGAGGCGGATGACGCCCTTGCGGTCCTCTTCGGACGCCAGCAGGTGCAGCGCGCCGCTTTTGCGGGTCTGCGAGAGCAACTGCAGGACGTCAGGTAGACCGAAGTCCTCGAGGCTTCCGTCGAGTCTCATGACCAGCCCGCCGAACCCGACGCGGGCCATGCCGTGGCGGCAGTGCCGTTCGCGGAGGAGCCGTTCGCGGAGGAGCCAGCTCGCGGAGGAGCCGTTCGCGGAGGAGCCATTAGCAGCAGAGACGATCGTGGCCGGCTCGGCGGCGATTCCTGAGGGGCGGCTGGGCGGAAGCGCAGAGACCGGAGCCGCAGGGGCGGGCGGCGCGACGGGCTCGGGGGCGGCGCTCATGGCGGCCCTGGAGGTCCGTTCGGCGAATTCCTCCAACTCGTCCGCAGCGAGTGCGGTACCGACGGCGGCAGTGGCGCGGCGCAATTCGTAGAGCACCAGGCCGGCCTTCGCGTCCGGGCCGGACACGCCGACCAGCACGGCGTCGTCGCCGGCTGCCAGCAGCCAGACCCCGCCCGAATCACCCTGGATGTGCACCTGCGAGAGTCCGCCGCGGCCGAGGCCCTCGGCGGCCCGCTCACCCAGCGACAGCAGCGCCGCGCTCATGGCCGCGACGCGGTCCTCGTCCATCCCCGCCGGGAGGGCCGATGACATGGGCAAGCCGTCTGCGGTGACGACTGCAGCAGCCTCGAGTTCCGGCGTTCGGCGCATCAGCTCGTTGAGCAGGGCGTCGAGACGTGCACCATGACCCAAATAGGCCCCGGCGGACGAGGAGGCTCCAGAGTTCGCGCCGGATGAATCGGCGGGAGTAGGCATCGCTGGCGTACCTCCAGGAATGCGGCGCACCCGGTGGGGCCGGGGCGGCGACTGACGTCGAGCGGTGAGCAGGTAGTTCGGGCATCGGCATTCCGAAGACGCCGCTTGAACCTGCGCGCGACTCAGTGCCCGTTCCTTGACATTTCCAAGATCAACACTGCCATGATCATGGAACAACCATGATCAACGGGCTCAGAACAAGAGCATGGAAGCGTTGATCATGAACTAGCGGCCGGCGAGGGCGCGTTCTCCTGCGGCGCGCAGGGTCGAGACGTCGACCTGCCGGCCCGTCATGAGAGCGATCTGTCCCACGGCTTGGTGCACAAGCAGGTCGAGGCCACCGAGCACGGTGGCGCCGGCCTGGAGGGCGGCGGCGGCCAGCGGGGTCGGCCATGGCGCGTAGACCAGGTCGAACAGGGCGGCGGGTACCGGCCAGGCCTCGATCCAGGGAGCGAGGGCGTCGGCGGCGCTACCGGGGACGGTGCTGATGATCAGGTCGGACTCCCCCGTAGCCGCGCGGTCCCACCCGACCATCGCGAGATCGATGCCGGACGCGCGCGCGACGTCGGTGAGCGCCGGCACCCGATGCGTGCTGCGTGCTGCGACCCGTACCGCAGGCGCGCCGAGCGCCGCCAATGCCGCCACAGCAGCTTGGGCCGAGCCGCCGGCACCCAGCACCACCGGCCGCTCGATCGCCGTCACGCCGGCCTCGATCAGGGCAGCGACCAGCCCCGGGACATCGGTGTTGGCGCCGAACAGCAGCCCGTCCCGGGGAACGACGGTGTTGACCGCCCCCACCCGGTGCGCCAGTGGCTCGAGCTCATCGACCAGCGGCAGCGCGGTGACCTTGAGCGGCATCGTCAGCGAGAAGCCGCCGAACTCCGCATTGCTGCGCGCCGAGGCAAGCACGTCAGCGAGCTGCTCCGAGGTGCATTCGCGCACGCCATAGCGCCAGTCGGACAGCCCGAGCGAGCCGTAGGCCGCCCGGTGCAACACCGGTGAAAGGCTGTGCGCGACCGGCGAGCCGAGGACGCTGGCCCACACTAAGAGCAGCTTGCCGGCGACTCGGTGCAGAACTGGTTCTGGAGCTGGTTGAACTCGCTGGCTGACGCGGTGAAGACGGTCTTCTTCTCCTTGGGCAGGTAGACGAAGTACGTGTAGTCGCCGACGACCGGCGCGAGCACCGCCTTCAGCGTGGCCTCACCGGGATTGCCGATCGGGCCCGGCGGGATGCCGGGGCTGACGCGTGTGTTGTAGGGGCTCGGGTTGTTGATCTGAGACTGGGTGAGCTGACCCGTGACGTCGCCGAGCGAGTATCGCGTTGTCGAGTCCATCCCGAGGGTCGGGAAGTCGGCAGTGTCCTTCAGCCGGTTGTACATCACCGCGGCGGCCTTGCGGAGATCGGCGGTCTGGTTGACCTCACGCTCCACGATCGAGGCGAGGGTGACCGCCTGCAGCGGGGTCACGCCGCGGGCCCGCGCCAGGGACACCAGATTGAGATCGGTCGCTTCGGTGTTGAAGCGGGCGACCATGCTGCGCAGCACAGCCACAGCGCTGGTGCCCTTCTTCGGCGCGTAGGTCGCCGGGAAGAGGAAGCCCTCGGCCGTGTGCACACCAGAGGCCCACGAAGGGAGCCCGAGCAGCTGCGGCGAGAGCGCGGCGGCATTCAGGTCATTGATCGACAGGCCCGTGGCCTTGGAGATGATCGGCAGAATGTGGCGCAGGTCCAGGCCCTCGGCGATGGTGAAGCGGTTGGCGTTGATGGCCTTCGGGTCGAAGAGCAGGTTGAACGCGGACACCCCGCTCATGTGCAGCCGCATGATGTAGTTGCCCGGCTGGATCTTCCCGGCCCGGTCGGAGTCGGCGTTCGCCGCCTTCTCGAACGCGGCGGCACTCTTCACGACGTGCAAGGCAGCCAGGTTGCTCGCGATCGTGTCGGGGCTCTGGCCGCTGACGATGGTGAAGTCCACACTCCCGGTGCCGGAGCCGGAGTAGTCGTCCACCTTGGTCTTGTGGGTGAGGTCGCTGATCAGCGCCTTGCCGCCGAAGATCACGCCGGCGACGAGGCCCGCCATGACGATGATCGCGATGAACAGCCGGCCGAAACCGATGGACCGCCGGCGCTGGGGAGGCAGCGGGCGACGCGGAGGCGGCTGCATCTGGCGTCGCGATTCGCCGGAGCCGAGCAGCCCCGACAGCGGATCACTCATGCGGGTCCTTCCGTGCCATCCCGTCGAGATACGTCTGCAGGATGCCTGCCGCGGCCGCGGCATCGATGGCAGCGCGCCGATCACGCGCCGAGGAACGTGGCCGAGCGGCGCGCAGCGCCTGGTCCGCGACGACAGTAGTCAATCGCTCGTCAACGAGGGTGACAGGAACCGGCGCGATGAGTTCGGAAAGCGCTTGCGCGTACGTGCGCGCCGCATCGACGGCGACGCCCTCACGGCCGGCCAACGTGCGCGGCAGACCGACGACGACCTCGACGCCGTGGCGTTCCGCGATCAACCCGGCCAACTCGTCGAGATCGCTGCCGTCGCGCCGGCGCTGCACCGCGGTCACGGGGAAGGCAAGGCGCGCGTCGGGGTCGCTTGCCGCAACGCCCACCCGGACGCTGCCCACGTCGACCCCGATCCGCACGCCCGCGCTCACCGTTCCGCGATCGCCGACTCGAGGGCGGCGAACCCCGCAGCAAGGTGGTTGGCGTCAGTCCCGGCGCCCTGGGCGAGATCCGGCTTGCCGCCCCCGCGCCCGCCGACGTGCGAGGTCACGACGTTCAGCAGCGCGCCCGCGGCGAAGCCTCGTTCCACCGCCGACGCAGACAGGGCGACCACCAGTGGCAGCTTGCCGTCGGTGACCGCCGCAACGGCGACGACGGACGGACGGCCGCCGAGCCGTCCCCGCACGTCGACCGCGAGTTTCTGCAGATCCTTGGCGCCGGTCCCGTCCGGTGCCTGCGCGGTCACGACCGCCACGCCGTCGACGTCCTTGGCCCCCGCGACGAGCTGACCAGCGCTTGCGAGCACCGCGTCGGCGCGTAGCCGGTCCAGCTGCTTCTCGGCGTCGCGCAGGCGCACCACGACGTCGTTCACCCGCTCCGGGATCTCCTCGGAACGGGTCGCCTTGATCGCCGACGCCACCTGACCCAGTAGCAGCCGCTCGCGCGCCAGATAACGGAACGCGTCGAGCCCCACGAGACCCTCGACCCGGCGCGTACCTGCCGCGACGGACGATTCCGAAAGCAACGTGACTGCCCCGAGCTGCGCCGAGTGCGAGACATGGGTGCCGCCGCAGAGCTCGCGGGCGTAGGGCGCGTCGCGTTCACCGACGTCGACCACGCGCACCGCATCGCCGTACTTCTCGCCGAACAGGGCCATCGCGCCGAGCCGGCGCGCCTCGTCGAGCGACGTGACGAACGCGCTGACCGGCAAGTCGCGCAGCAGCACCTCGTTGACCTCGTCCTCCACGTCACGCACGACGGAGGCGGGGACCGCTGAGGGCGAGTGGAAGTCGAAGCGCAGCCGGCCCGGCGCATTGAGCGAACCTGCCTGCGTCGCCGATTCGCCGAGGACTCCGCGAAACGCCCGATGTACCAGATGCGTCGCGGTGTGTGCCCGCGAGACGGCCGCCCGGCGCGAAGGGTCCACCTCGGCGGAGACGGCGGTGCCGACGACGAGCTCGCCGTCGAGCACCCGGGCGCGGTGCACGATCAGGCCCGGCACCGGCGTCTGCACGTCCAGGACCTCCGCGACGCCGCCGTCGAAGACGAATCGCCCGTGGTCGCTCTCCTGGCCGCCGGACTCCGCGTAGAAGGGGGTCACGTCGACCACGATCCCCACCTCGTCGCCCGCTCCGGCCGCCGGCAGCAGCCCACCCGCGGGATTGATCAGCGAGATGACCGTCGCCTCGTGGTGCAGCTCCTCGTATCCGATGAACACGGTGGCGCCCTGCTCGAGCGCCTGCCGGTACACCGACACGTCCTCGTTGCCGATCCGCTGGCCCTCGCGGTCAGCCTTCGCCGCCGCGATCTGGCGTTCCATCAGCTCGCGGTAGCCGGACTCGTCCACGATGAGCCCGGCGTCGGCCGCGAGGTCGCGGGTGAGGTCGTAGGGGAAGCCGAAGGTGTCGTGCAGTGCGAAGACCCGATCGCCGGGAAGCTGGGTCTGTCCGCTCTTCCTGGTCTCGGCGACGGCGGTGTCGAACAGCGACATGCCGCGCGACAGCGTGGCACGGAACGCCTGCTCCTCACCGCCGATGATCGACGCGACCACCGCCGAATCGAGCTCGGGGTAGAGGGGGCTCATCACCTCCCGGACAGATGCGAGCAGCTCGCCCGCGACCGGGTCACGCGAACCCAGCCGGTGCATCGCCGACAGCGCCCGGCGCAGCAGCCGGCGCAGCACGTAGCCGCGCCCCTCGTTCGACGGGACGACGCCATCGGCCACCAGCATCGCGCCGGTACGCATGTGGTCCGCCACGATGCGCAGCGAGACGTCGGACTCCTCATCCGCGCCGTAGCGCGACCCGGAGAGCTCCGCGGCCTTGTCGAGCACCGGCCGGCTGATGTCGATCTCGTACAGGTTCTCGACGCCCTGCAGGATGGTCGCCATCCGCTCGAGGCCCATGCCGGTGTCGATGTTCTTGGCCGGCAGTTCGCCGAGGATCGGGTAGTCGTAGCCCTTGCCCTCGCCCCGCTCGTACTGCATGAAGACGAGGTTCCAGACTTCGAGGTAACGCTCCTCATCGGCGACCGGGCCGCCGTCGGCGCCGTGCTCGGGACCGCGGTCGAAGTAGATCTCGCTGCACGGACCACACGGCCCGGGCACGCCCATCGACCAGTAGTTGTCCTCTTTGCCGCGGCGCTGGATGCGGTCGCCGGGCAGGATCTGGCGCCAGAGGTCGAAGGCCTCGTCGTCATCGAGATAGACGGTGGCCCAGAGCCGCTCGGGGTCGAAGCCGAAGCCGTTCTCGACCGAGGTCAGCAGCTCCCACGCAAGGGGGATGGCGCCCTCTTTGAAGTAGTCGCCGAAGCTGAAATTGCCGCACATCTGGAAGAACGACGCGTGGCGGCTGGTCTTGCCGACGTTTTCGATGTCGATCGTGCGCACGACCTTCTGCACGCTGGTCGCCCGGGGCGCGGGCGGTGGCAGGTCACCGAGGAAGTACGGCTTGAACGGCACCATGCCGGCGTTGACGAGCAGCAGGGTCGGGTCGTCGGATACCAGGCTGGCGCTGGGCACGACGAGGTGGCCTCGCGACTCGAAGTGCGCGAGGAAGCGCCGGCGGATCTCAACGGTGTTCATGTCTGTGGGCCCGTCACGAGGTTTCGGGGGCGGCGTCCACCCCGAGGGCTGAGCGCAATTCGCCCTCGCGCTCGGCCATGCCGGCGCGCACGTCGTCGACGAATCCCGTCAGCGAGGCGGCGAGGCGACGCGCGACATTGTCAGGCTGCAGTGATTCGGCGGCGGCCGTCAGGCGGCGCACGACAAGGACCCCGACCGTCGCTCCGAGCGCGATGTAAAAGATGCGCCGGGTCATGCGTTCAGCCCTTTACGCTCCTTGCGCGCGCTCTTGGCAGCCGCGCGCTCGGCTTTCATCTCCGTCTTCACCCGCGACTCGATGTCAGCGGAAGTGCGCTTGGAGGCGGCCCGCCGCACCCCATAGGTGAATGCCGCCACCTTGATGACCGGGCCGCCGAGAGTCGCGGCGAACACCGAGGTCAGCGCTGAGACGTTGCCGGTGATCGACTCGACGTGGGTGGTGATCTGCTCGACCTTGGCAAGCTCGATGTTGACCGACGCGAGGGCGGTGTTGACCTCGTCGACCGTGGTGCCGGCCTGCCGGATGCGATCAGTGCTCTCATCGATCGCCCGGTCGGTCTGGCGCACCCGGTCGGCCACCTCGTCGAAGATCTTCGCAAGCTTGGTCAAGGCGTAGCACCCGAAGAGCGCCAGGATGAGGAACGCGCCCGCCGCGATCAGACCTGCGACTGCCCCGGCCGACATCTGGCGCCCCTCTCGCGATCACGTGAAATCCCCGAACAGCCCTTTAACAGGCGTCGGCAAACCCTACCCGGCTGGCTGGTCGCCGTCCGCCTCTCGCAATACCCGGTCGATGGCCTGCGCTCGCTCAGCAGCCTCGGGTTCTTGTGCCGTGGGCTCGTAGTAGACCTTGCCGGCGATGACGTCGGGTGCGTACTGCTGCCGGGCGACGCCACCAGGGAAGTCGTGCGGGTAGCGGTAGCCCTTGCCGGCGCCGAGTCGCGCGGCTCCCGGGTAGTGCGCGTCGCGCAGGTGCGCGCGGCACCGGCCCCGTCAGCCCGGCGCGCACGTCGGCCGCGGCCCTTTCATAGGCCACGATCACCGCGTTGGATTTCGGCGCGAGGCAGCAGTGGATGACGGCTTGGGTGAGCGCGAGTCGAGCCTCGGGCAGGCCGACGAATTCCAGCGCCCGCGAGGCCGCGATGGCGACCTGCAGCGCCGTCGGGTCGGCCATCCCGATGTCCTCGCTCGCCAGGATGACGATCCGACGCGCGATGAAGCGTGGGTCCTCCCCCGCCTCGACCATCCGGGCCAGGTAGTGCAGCGCCGCGGTGGTGTCGCCGCCGCGCATCGACTTGATGAACGCGCTGGTGACGTCGTAGTGCTGATCGCCGTCGCGGTCGTAGCGCACGGCGGCCCGGTCGACGGCGCGCTCCAGTGTGGCGAGATCGAGCGTGCCTTCGTTCTGCCCGACCGCTTCGAGTGACGTGAGAGCCCGGCGCGCGTCGCCACCGGCAAGCGTCACCAGATGATCCTCGGCCTCCGGCGTCAACGTGAGCCGGCCGCCGTAGCCGCGCGGATCCGAGAGCGCCCGGCGGATCACCTCGCGGACATCGTCAGCCGTGAGCGGCTCGAGTCTGAGCAGGAGCGAACGCGACAGCAGCGGTGAGATGACCGAGAAGAACGGGTTCTCCGTCGTGGCGGCCACGAGCGCCAGCCACCCGTTCTCGACCGCCGGTAGCAGGACGTCCTGCTGCGCCTTGGAGAAGCGGTGCACCTCGTCGAGGAAGAGCAGGGTGCGCGCGCCGCCGTTCGACAGCGCGCTGCGCGCGTCTTCGATGACGGCCCTGACGTCCTTGACCGTGGCGTTGACCGCCGACAGCTCCCGGTAGCGGCGATTGGCGGCCAGCAGATGCGCGATGGTCGTCTTCCCGCTGCCTGGTGGGCCCACCAGGATCAGGCTGGTCGCGGAGTCCCCTTCGGCGAGACGGCGCAACGCTCCCCCGGGCCCGATCAGGCCCCGATGGCCGACCACCTCATCGAGAGTGCGGGGCCGTACGCGCGCCGCCAGCGGCGCCACCGGTGCCGGCTCCGAAAGTGTCCGGCCGTCGTCGAACAGCGTCATTTGAGGCAGACGCTACGGGGCCGCACGAATTCGGTCATCCAACGTCATACCTGACCCGATCCGGTGGCACTCGCGCACGGGCTACGCGGGTGGCGGGGTCAGCTCCTGGACGTCGAGCTCACCGTCGGCGTACTGCTTGCGAAGAACCTTCTTGTCGAACTTCCCGACGCTCGTCTTGGGCACCTCGTCGATGAAGGTCCAGCGCTCGGGCAGCTGCCAGCGCGCGAGGCGCTGGCTCAGCTTGTCGCGCAGTTGCTCGGCGGTGACCTCCGAGCCGGCCTCACGCACCACCGCTGCGAGCGGGCGCTCCGACCAACGGTCGTCGGGCACGGCGATGACGGCGGCCTCGAGCACCCCCTCGGCGTCCATCAGCGTGTTCTCCAGGTCGACGCTGCTGATCCACTCACCGCCGGACTTGATGACGTCTTTGGAGCGGTCGGTGATCTGCATGAAGCCCATGTCGTCGAGGGTGCCGACATCGCCGGTCCGCAGCCAGCCGTCGTCGCTGAAGCGCTCTGGGTCATCGCCCTGGTAGTACGACGCCGTCACCCACGGGCCGCGGACCTCGAACTCCCCCACCGCCTCGCCGTCGGCCGGCAGCTCGGCACCCGCGTCGTCGACGATCCGGCATTCAACGCCCGAGAACACCCTGCCGGTACGGGCGCGGTACTTCCACTCCTCGTCGCCGGTGATGCCGGCCGGCGCATGGGCGATGGCGGCGAGCGGGCTGGTCTCGGTCATGCCCCACGCCTGCACGACGGTGACCCCGAGCTGCTCCTGGAAGCCCTTCATCAGCGAGAGCGGGACGGCTGAGCCGCCGCAGATCACCGTGCGCAGGAAGGAGACGTCGACCTTGTTCTCCACGGCATAGCGGAGAACGGCCGACCAGACCGTCGGGACACCCGCCACGATCGTCGGCCGCTCGCTCGTCATCAGCGGGCAGAGGTACTCGGCCTGCAGGTAGCGGTCCGGCATGATCATGTCGGCACCGGCCATCCACGCCGCGTACGCCAGGCCCCAGGCATTCGCGTGAAACATCGGGACCACCGGTAGCACGCGATCGGACTCGCCGACACCGAACGCGCTGCCCATGCACGCGGCCATCGAGTGCAGATAGACCGAGCGGTGGGAGTAGACGACGCCCTTCGGGTTGCCGGTGGTGCCGCTCGTGTAACACATTGCCGCGGCCGAACGTTCGTCGAGATCGGTGCGCCAGTCGAAGGTGGTCGGCTGGCTGCCCACGACGTCCTCGTAACGCGAGATCGTCGGGCCCATGCCCTCCAGTTCGGCGCCGTCACCGCCGTGGACCAGCACGTGCTCGACGGTCTTCATCTCCGGCAGCGCCTTCGCCAGCAGCGGAACGATCGACCCGTCGACGATGATCACTCGGTCCTCGGCGTGGTTCGCGACGTACACCACCTGCTCAGGGAAGAGCCGCACGTTCAGGGTGTGCAGGACCGCACCCATGCCCGGAATCGCCAGGTAGCTGACGAGATGCTCGGCGTTGTTCCACTGGAACGTGGCCACCCGGTCGCCGTCGCGGATGCCCAGTCCGGCCAGCCCGTTCGCCAGCTGCGCCGCCTGCTCCCCCACCTCGCGGAACGTCGCCTCTCGCGTCCCCTCGCCGGTACACGTGACGACCTTGCTCTTGCCGAAGTTGGCCAGCCCGTGGCGCAGCAAGAAACCGAGGGTCAGCGGGACGTCCTGCATGGTGCTCTGCATGGCCGCACTATTCCCCACTGCAGCGGTTACTGCACCCGTTCCCGGTTACGCCTTGGGTTCGGGAACGAAGTCGATGCCGGCTTCCTTGCGCTGGGCGGCCGTGATCGGGGTCGGCGCGCCGGTCAGCGGATCGCCGCCGCTGGCCGTCTTCGGGAACGCGATGACGTCGCGGATCGAGCCGGCACCCGCGGCGAGCATGCTGACCCGGTCCCAACCGAACGCGATCCCGCCGTGCGGCGGTGGCCCGAAGCGGAACGCGTCGAGCAGGAACCCGAACTGTGCGCGCGCCTCCTCCTCGCTGAGCCCGAGGACGCTGAAGACCTTCTGCTGCAACTCACGCTCGTGGATACGCAGCGAGCCACCGCCGATCTCGCTTCCGTTCAGCACCACGTCGTACGCGACAGCGAGCGCGTCGCCCGGGCGTTCGGTGAGGATCGCCTCGTCCTCCGCGCGCGGACGGGTGAAGGGATGGTGCACCGAGGTCCAGCCGTTACCTGTCTCCGGCCGGCTCGAACATGGGCGCATCGGTGACCCAGAGGAAGTTCCAGCCGTCCTCGGGCATGACGCCGCGATCCCGGGCTGCCGCCAGCCGGAGCGCTCCGAGCGCCTCCAGCGTCGCCGCGCGCGGGCCGGCCTGAAAGAAGATCGCGTCGCCCGCGGCGGCACCAGTCGCCGCCGGCAGACCGGCCACTTCCTGCTCGCCGAGGTTCTTCGCGATGCCCCCGGTCGGCACCCCGTCGTCGCCGACGAGCACGTAGGCGACGCCCTTGCCGCCTCGGCTGCGCGACCACTCGTTCCAGCCGTCGAGCTCGCGCCGGCTGTAGGAACCGCCCCCGGGCACCACGACCGCGCCGACGTGTTCGGAGCTGGCGAAGATCTTGAACCCGGTGCCCTCGAAGTAGCCGGTGAGGTCGACCAGTTCCATCTCGAAGCGGGTGTCGGGCTTGTCGGAGCCGTAGCGCCGCATCGCCTCGCCGTACGTCATGCGCGGGAACGGGGTGGTCAGCTTGACATCCAGCACGTCAGCCCAGATGGCGGCCAGGATGGCCTCGCCGAGCTCGATGACGTCGTCCTGCTCGCAGAACGACATCTCGATGTCGAGCTGGGTGAATTCGGGCTGGCGGTCGGCCCGGAAGTCCTCGTCGCGGAAGCACCGGGCGAACTGGTAGTAGCGCTCGAGCCCCCCGACCATCAGCAGCTGCTTGAACAGCTGAGGTGACTGCGGGAGGGCGTACCAGCTGCCGGGCTGCAGGCGCACCGGTACGAGAAAGTCGCGGGCACCTTCTGGAGTCGAACGCGTGAGGTAAGGGGTCTCGACGTCGAGGAACCCGCGGGCGTCCATCACCCGGCGGGCTGCCGAGGTGATCCGCGACCGGAGCTTGAGCGCATCGGCGACCGGCTCGCGTCGCAGATCGAGGTAGCGGTACTGCAGCCGGCGCTCCTCGCTGATGTCGGGCGCGTGGGCATCGAGCGGAAACGGCAGCGGGTCGCTGGTGGACAGGATGTCGTAGGAGCTGACCGCCACCTCGACCTCGCCGGTAGCCAGCTCGGGGTTCTCGTTGCCGTCCGGTCGCCGGCGCACCTCACCGACTACGCGCAGGCAGAATTCGCTGCGAAGCTCGCCGCCGGTGCCCTCGCGCAGTACGCACTGCACGACACCGGACGCGTCACGCAGATCGATGAACACGACCCCGCCGTGGTCGCGTCGCGACGCCACCCACCCGGCGAGCACGACGGTCGACGCCGCATCAGTCGCGCGCAATCGGCCCGACTCGTGAGTGCGGATCACCGAACCAGCTCCTCGATCAATGATTTCAGGGGAATGGCACGCTGCTCACCGCTCGCCAGATCCTTGACCTGGGCGACCTCCTCGGCAAGGTCACGATCGCCGATGACGACCGCCGTGTGGGCTCCGGAACGATCCGCGGCCTTCATCGCGCCGCCCAGCTTGCGATCGCCGTATGCGAGATCGGCAGCTACCCGCTCGGCTCGCAGAGCGTTGACCAGCTTCACGCCGAAACGCTTGGCTTCCGGGCCGAGGGCGACGACGTAAACGCTGACTCGTGGCGCCTGAGCAGGTAGCGCTTCTTCGGCCTCCAGTGCCAGCAGGATGCGCTCCATGCCGAGCGCCCAGCCGATGCCGGGGAGGGCCGGTCCACCGACGGATTCGGACAGCCCGTCATAGCGCCCGCCGCCGCCGACCGCACTCTGGGCGCCGAGCCCGGAGTGCTGCCACTCGAACGTGGTCCGCTGGTAGTAGTCCAGCCCCCGAACCAGCCGCGGCGCCTCGGTCCAGCTCACCCCGATATCGGTCAGGTACCCGCGGACGGCGTCATAGTGCGCCTGGCAATCGCTGCACAAGGCGTCAGCCATCAGCGGTGCGTCGGCGACCATCGCGATGATCTCAGGACGCTTGTCGTCGAGCACCCGCAGCGGATTGCGCTCGACCCGGCGCCGGGTGTCCTCATCCGGAAGCGGCAGATTCCTCAGGAATGCCCGCAGCTTCTCGGTGTACGCGGGCCGGCACTGCGGATCGCCGAGGCTCGTCAGCAGCAGCTCGACGCGCTCCAGCCCGATGCCCCGGAAGGCGTGTGAGCCGAGGGCGACGACCTCGGCGTCGAGCGCCGGATCGTCGACACCGAGCGCCTCGACGTCGATCTGCTGGAACTGGCGGAAGCGGCCGGCCTGCGGCCGCTCGTACCGGAACATCGGCCCGGTGAACCAGACCTTCAGCGGGAGCTGGCCCTGACCGAGCCGGTGCTCGGCGACGGCACGCACGATGCTCGCCGTCGCCTCCGGGCGCAGGGTCAGCGAACGGTCGCCCTTGTCGCGGAAGGTGTACATCTCCTTCGTGACGACATCGGTCGACTCCCCCACCCCGCGCTCGAAGAGGGCGGTGTCCTCGAAGACCGGGGTCTCGATGTAGCTGTAGCCGGCGAGGCGGGCGGGTTCGAGCAGGCGGCGGCGGACCTCGAGCCAGCGCGCGGAATCGGCCGGCAGCACGTCATAAGTGCCTTTGGGCGCGGTGAAGGAAGAGTTCACGACGATCGCCCGGCTAAAGGCCGCGCGTAACAGGGCGCGCTGATCCAGGCTGCGCGATCTGGGCAAGGAACGGGTTGGTGGCGCGCTCCAGGCCGACGGTCGTGTCATCGAGATGACCGCAGTGCACCCGGGTCTCGTCTGGTAGCGGCAGCACCGTGCGCTCCAGCGAGGCCAGCAGTTGCTCGAACGAGCCGCCCGGAAGATCGGTCCGCCCGATCGAGCCGCGGAAGAGCAGATCGCCGGAGAAGAGGCGATCGTGGGAGCGGAAGATGACCGAACCGGGCGTGTGGCCAGGGGTGTGGTCGACGGCGAACTCGAGCCCCGCCAGCTCCAGCGTCTCCCCGTCGGAGAGCACGCGCACGTCATCCGGCTCGCCGAAGTTGAGCCGGCCGAAGATCGGTGTGCCGGCGGGCACGCCGAAGGCCGAGGCCGGATCGGCCATCATCAGCCGGTCGTCGGGGTGGATCAGCGCCGGGATCCCGTGCGACCCGCACACCGGGACCACGGCGAAGACGTGATCGACATGGCCGTGCGTCAGCAGCACCGCGGTGGGCTTGAGCCCGTTCTCTCTGAGGACGGCGTCGACGGCGTCTTCCACCCCGACACCCGGGTCGATGATGATGCATTCCTCGCCGGGAGCGGGCGCGACGATGAAACAATTCGTCTCGAACGCTCGGGCGACGATTCGACGGACCAGCACGTCACCGAGGCTACCGGGACACCAAGCAGCCTGCCGACGACGGTCAGGGAGCACACACCTTTCCGTGACACCATGCCCCCGTGCCGTCCTCCACCCGTGAACAGCAACTCGCCCGCGCCAGGGCCGCTCGCCGGGCTCAGCGCCAGAAGGAGCGCGCCAGGCGGCGCAAGATCGTGGCGGCGGTGCTCGCCGGGGTGCTGGTGCTCGCCGCCGTCGGGGTCGGCCTCGCCGTCGCGCTGAGCGGCAGTGACAACAAGAGCTCCGTCACCGCCGCCAAGCCCAGCGCTTCCGCATCAGCTGCCGCGAGCGCTTCGGCCAGCGCCAGCGCGGGAGCGATCACGACCACGGCCTGCGGCGCGACCAAGCCGACGCTCGTCCCCGCGACGCGGACCTTCAAGGCCGAGCCGAAGCTGACCATCGACACCGCCGCCAAGTACACGATGACGCTCGACACCTCCTGCGGCCCGATCGTGATCGCGCTGGAGGCCGCGAAAGCGCCGCACACCACCAACCTGCTGACCTTCCTGGCGAACGAGCACTTCTACGACGGCACCCGCTGCCACCGTTCGACCGACGCCGCCTCGCTGACCGTGCTGCAGTGCGGCGACCCGACAGGCACCGGATCCGGGCAGATCGGCTTCTCGATCGCCGAGGAGAACACGAAGGGCGCCACGTACACCCGGGGCACGTTCGCCATGGCCAACACGGGCGCAGCGAAGTCGACCCAGAGCCAGTTCTTCCTGGTCGACAAGGACAGCCAGCTGCCGGCCAGCTACACCGTCGCCGGCCACATCACCACCGGCCTTGCCGTGCTCGACAAGATCCTGGCGCTGGGCAACGACGGCTCGAACGGCACCGGCGACGGGGCGCCGAAGCAGAACGTCTATCTGAACAAGGTCACCGTCACCAAGAGCTGACCAGGACTGGCTAGGACCGGCTAGGCGCGGCCGCCGACCCGCTCGAGCAGGTGGTCGCGCCGTCGGGCCAGCAGATCGGCCGTCGCCGCCGACGACGCCGGACCGGGGACGGCCTGGCGGACCTGGGCGTGAACGATCGCGTGTGGCATCCCGCTGGCCGCTGCCACCCGGGCGACCAGAGCGTTGACCTCCCGGCGCAGCGCTCCCGCGTCCTGCCAGCTCACCTCGCTGGGATCGGCGCCGGGGTCGTCGGCCCGTGCGGCGCGGAGCCGCTTGTGCAACTCCTGGTCTCGGCGGGCGAGCAGCGCCGCCGTCTGCTCGGGAGTGAGCAGGCCAGGAAAACCCCCGTCATCCAGCTCCTCGACGTCAGCCTCGACCGACTCGGCCGTCACCGCACGTCCTCCGGCGAGAACGTGCGCGAAGGAGGCCTCGGCGTCGATCGCCTCCCACTCGTTCAGCCCGGTAAGACGTTCCACCTCCCCCTCCAGCGCGTCGAATTCGCCCTGGTCGCCCACCGACCGCAGGCGCACGACGCGATCGCGTTCCGATTCCAGATCGGCGGCGAGCGTCAGCAGGGGGCGCACTGCGGGCAAGTAGACGGTTGCCGTCTCGCCGGGCCGGCGCGCGCGCACCACGCGTCCGACGGCCTGAGCGAAAAAGAGCGGGGTGCGATAGGACGTGAGCCAGGCCAGGCACGCGGCCCGGGGGATGTCGACGCCTTCGGAGATCATCCGGACACAGACCGCCAGCCGCGCCTTCGAATCCGAGAATTCCGCGATCTTCGCCGACGCCTTCGGATCGTCCGAGGTGATCAGGTACGGCTTCTCTCCGGTGACCTCCTCGGCGATCTTGGCGTAAGCCCGGGCGGCGTCCTGGTCGGACGCGAGCACCAGCCCTGCTGCGTCGGTCTGTCCGCTCTCGCGCAGCTGGCTCACCCGGTCGTCCATGGCGGCGATCACGTGAGGCACCCACCGGCCACCGGGGTCGAGCGCGGTGCGCCAGGCCTGAGCCTCCATCTGCGCGGTCAGCGGCTCCGAGAGGGAGGCCGCGACCACCTCTCCGGCGCTGGTCCGCCACCGCGACGTGCCGGTGTAGGCCGCGAAGACCACCGGCCGGACGACCCCGTCGGCCAGGGCCTGGCGGTAGCCGTAGGAGAAGTCGGGCACCGAGCGGAGTCCGGGCTCGCCGTCGTCGGTCGGGGCGCTCTCATAGCGCACGAACGGGATGCGCTCATCGGCCCGGGATCGGAAAGGGGTCCCGGTCAGGCACAGCCGGCGCCGCGCCGGCTCGAATGCTTCTGCCGCCGCCTCGCCCCATGACAGCCCGTCGCCGGCGTGATGGACCTCGTCGAGGATCGCGAGCGTGCGCTTGCCTTCGACCCGGCGGCGATGCAGCAGAGGCTTCTGCGCGACCTGGGCGTACGTCGTCACGTAGCCGGCGACGTCGGCCCGCACCGGGCCCACCGAGTTCGGCAGGTTCGCATCGAGCGGGATGCCGGCGACGGCGGCCGCCTGCGCCCACTGGTTGCGCAAGTGGTCCGTCGGGCACACGACCACCACCCGGTCGATCAGCCGGGAAGCGAGCAGGTCAGCGGCAACGACAAGGGCAAAGGACGTCTTACCCGCGCCGGGCGTGGCGTGCAGCAGGTAGTCGGACGGACCGGCGGCGGAGTAGGCGGCGAGCGCCTCGGACTGCCAGGCACGCAGGCGCCGGCCTCCGAGCGGGCCATCGGCGGGCCGATCTTTGGGTACAGCGGTCAAGGTGTTGGCGGCGGACACCGCACCCAACTTAGGAGGCGCCCCGCGACACGCCCGCACGTGACACGCGGTCCATTTCCGCCACGTGCCGGATGGCTGGAATCGGGACATGGGGAGTTTGATGCTGCAAGTGGAGGCACGGACGCGAGTGGAGGGACTGAGGCTCGGTACCGCGCGTGGGCGCTGGGTACTGCTGGCCACGGTCCTCGGATCCGGAATGGCGCAACTCGACGGAACCGTCGTCAACGTCGCGCTCCCCCGCATCGGCGACGATCTCTCGGTCGGCCTTTCCAGCCTGCAGTGGGTGATCACCGGCTACACGCTCACGCTCGCAGCGTTCCTGCTGCTCGGCGGCGGGCTCGGCGACCGCTACGGGCGGCGCAAAGTTTTCATGATCGGCGTGATGTGGTTCGCCGTGGCCAGCGCACTGTGTGCGGCCGCACCCAACGCGTCACTGCTGATCCTCGCCCGGGCGCTGCAAGGTGTCGGTGGGGCGCTGCTGACACCGGGCAGCCTGGCGATCCTGCAGACGTCCTTCCATCCGGACGACCGTGGCCGGGTGATCGGCGCCTGGTCGGGACTGACGGGAGTGGCCAGCGCAGTCGGTCCGTTCGTCGGCGGCTGGCTGCTGAACGTCAGCTCCTGGCGATGGATCTTCCTGCTGAACCTGCCACTGGCCGTTGCCGTCCTCGCCGTGAGTGCCCGCCACGTGCCGGAGAGCCGCGACGCGTCCGCCGTGGGACGTCCGGACTGGGCCGGAGGGATTGTCGCCGCGGCCGCGCTCGCGGCGCTCACCTACGGCCTCATCGAGGGGCCGGCCGGGCACTGGAAGCCGGCCACGGTCCTGGCGGTGGGCGCCGCAGTACTCCTGCTCGCCGGTTTTCTGCTGCTGGAATCCCGCCGTCGTTACCCGATGCTTCCGCTGGGCCTGTTTCGCTCGCAGCAGTTCGTCGCGGCCAACGGCGTCACCTTCGCCATGTACGGCGCCCTGAGCGCGTTCCTCTTCCTGGTACCCGTGCAGTTGCAGACGGTTGCCGGCTACACCCCGCTGGCGGCCGGGGTCTCCCTGCTGCCGCTGACGGTGCTGATGCTCCTGCTCTCCGCACGGTCGGGAGCGCTGGCCGCCCGGATCGGCCCGCGGCTGCAGATGTCCGTCGGGCCGGTCCTGCTCGCCGCCGGCATGCTCCTGCTGACCCGCGTAGGCAGCGACGGCAACTACGTCACCACCGTGCTCCCGGCCGCCATCGTGGTCGGGCTCGGACTGTCGACCACCGTCGCGCCGCTGACGGCGGCAGCGCTGTCGACCGTTCCGAGTGAGAACGCCGGAATCGCGTCAGGGGTCAACAACGACGTCGCCCGCACAGCCGGGCTCCTGGCCGTGGCGGTGCTGCCGGGCCTGGCCGGGATCACCGGCAACGACTACCGGGTGGCGAGATCGTTCAACACAGGCTTCCACCATGCGGCCGTGATCTGCGCGGTCCTCGCGCTGGTGGCCGCCGCGCTCGCAGCACTGACGATCCGCAATCCGGCTCGCGGCACCCCGCCGGGCCCCGCCGCCGTACTCCCGCAGCCCGAGTCGGTGCGTCCGAGCTGCGCAGCGCTGGACTGCGCACCGCTGGCGGCCGCGTCGCCTCCACTGCACAACCTCCCGGGCACCAGCGTCCGGGCGGAGTAGCGTCCCTTGCCGTGACGCAGCAGAACGAAGCCTTTGTCGAGCCGAGCCGCGACGAGATCCCGGCCATCAGCCGCGGCCATGTCGCCGCCATGGAGGCGTCCGACGACGACGCCGTGTGGGTGATCGCCGGTATGCACCACGTGGTGCTGCACACCATCGGACGGCGCTCGGGCAACGAGCACAAGGTGGCCCTCCCGTTCTGGGCCGACGCCGACGGGCAGCCGATCGTCGTCGGCTCCTTCTCCGGCGCGCCGCAGCACCCGTCCTGGTACCTCAACCTCAGTGACCGCGAGGCCAACCCCGAGGTGCTGGTGCGCCGCCAGGGTCAGCTCTACTGGTCCAAGCCCGACATCCTCGACGGAGACGAGTACGCCGCCGTCTGGGCCGGCCTCACCGCGGATCGCGACTACTACAACGACTACCAGTCACGCACCGATCGCCGGCTTCCGCTGGTGCGACTGGCGGCAAGCAGGTCTGTCGATGACGTAACGGCTCCTTAAGCGACCCGTCCGGGTATCGATCGACATTCCTTCGAGCTGAGGAAATTTAATTCAAATAGAGTAACGCAAAGTAATGGGAGCCGCACCGGTCGTATTTCGGTTAGCGGACGGTCCCGCTTCCCGTGGATAACCGGCGCCGTGCGACGACGTGATTTCGTCCGGGCGTGCGGCCAGCCGTGACGACGTCTGCTCCACCAGAGCAGCTGCTAAGGCGCACCTGACCGTTCAATCCGAATCCAATAGACCGGTTTGTCCTGAGTGGCTGATTCAGGGTTTAGCTGAACTGTTTGCCGCGCACTTGGAGTTCGTGTCAAAAGGGGCCATGATTGGCGCCCGGGGGTATGACGGCATGACAGAACAGCAGCGGTGTGACGCTCACGTTTTCGTGAGCTTTCGACCTTGGCCGGTACGCGTGCGCTTTCGTTGCCTGGTCTGCGGGCAGCGCGCACGACACTGGAACGCATCCGACGAGCGTGCAGGCGTTCCTATCCACATGAGCATGACCATCGCGAAGCGCGGATACAACATCGGTCGTCGCTCGTGGGGGCCGGGTCGGACCATTGACCTGACCGACACCCGGGTCGGATCGGGCAAGTACTCGATCCGCGGCCTGAGCAGGTTGACGCGCTAGAGGTAAAGGCCGGTTCCCTCGGTGGAGAGCCGCTCGGCGGCGATGGCGTGAAGGTCCCGCTCGCGTAGCAGCGTGTAGCTGACTCCGTGCAGCTCGACCTCGGCCTTGTCCTCCGGGTCGAAGAGCACCCGGTCGCCGAGCTTCACGCTGCGTGCACTCGAACCGACGCCCACGACCTCACCCCAGGACAGGCGCTTGCCGAGCGCCGCCGTCGCCGGGATGACGATCCCCGCGCCAGAGCGCCGCTCCCCTGCTTCCTTGTCCAGTTTCACGAGCACGCGGTCGTGCAGCATCTGGATCGGGAGGCTCCCGCTGTTACCCACCCCCGGGACGCTAGTGGAGGTCAGGCGCTCGTGCCTTCCGGCTCGAGGTCGAGGGCGATCGAGTTCATGCAGTAACGCTGCCCGGTGGGTGCCGGCCCGTCGTCGAAGACGTGTCCCAGATGGCTTCCACAGCGGGCGCAGCGCACCTCGGTGCGCACCATTCCGTGGCTACGGTCTTCGATCAGCTCGAGCGACTCGCTCGTCATCGGGGAGGTGAAGCTCGGCCACCCCGAGCCCGAATCGAACTTGCTGCTGCTGGAGAAAAGCGGGGCCTGACAAGCGCCGCAGCGGTAGACGCCCTCGGTCTTGTCGTGGGTGTACTTGCCGGTGAAGGGCGGCTCGGTAGCGGCCTGCCGGAGAACGGCGAAGCGGTCGGGCCCGAGATTGTTGCGCCACTCCTCGTCGGTGGCGGTCACCTCATATGACATGTCGATACTCCTTGGGGAAGGGATGTGGCTGGGTCGGTTGAAAGCGCTTGAGTTGGTGGCAGCTCAGTTGGTGGCATCTCAAGTTGGTGGCATCTCAGTTGGACGCGGAGAGCACGCGGTAGCAGTCGTAGACGCCTTCGATGCCACGTACTGCGCCGAGCAGATGGCCGAGATGCTTGGTTTCGCCCATTTCAAAGGTGAATCGGCTGACGGCGACCCGGTCACGGGTGGTGGTGACGGAGGCGGAAAGGATGTTGACGTGGTGGTCTGAGAGCACCCGGGTGACGTCGGACAGCAGCCTCGTCCGGTCGAGTGCCTCGACCTGGATCGCGACCAGGAAGACCGAGGCGGACGACGGCGCCCACTCGACCTCGACGATCCGATCGCCGCCGCTGGTGAGCGCGTTGACGTTGGGGCAGTCGCCCCGGTGGACCGAGACGCCCTTGCCCCGCGTGACGAATCCGAGAATGGGATCGCCCGGCATCGGCGTGCAGCAGCGGGCGAGCTTCACCCAGACGTCGCTGGCGCCCTTGACGATGACGCCGGGATCGGCGCTCGGCAGGGTGCGCTTGGTGCTCGGGACCATCGTCTCGGCGATGTCTTCGACGGCACCTTCGGGGCCGCCGAACGACTGCACGAGACGGTGCACGACGCTCTGCGCGCTGACGTGCCCTTCACCGACGGCGGCATACAGCGAGGAGACGTCGTTGTAGCGCATCTCCTTGGCCAGCGTGGTCATCGCGTCGCCGCCGAGCAGCCGCTGCAGCGGAAGGCCTTGCTTGCGCATCGCGCGCAAGATCGCGTCGCGGCCTTCCTCTATGGCGTCTTCCCGGCGTTCCTTGGCAAACCACTGCCGGATCTTGCTGCGCGCCCGGCCGGAGCGGACGAACGTCATCCAGTCGCGACTGGGCCCGGCCGTGGGCGACTTGGAGGTGAAGATCTCGACGGTGTCACCGTTGTCGAGCGGGCTCTCCAGCGGAACCAGCCGGCCGTTGATCCGTGCGCCGATACAACGATGGCCCACTTCGGTGTGCACGGAGTAGGCATAGTCGACAGGAGTGGAGCCCGACGGCAGGCTGACGACGTCGCCCTTGGGCGTGAACACGAAGACCTCGCTGCCCTGCAGGTCGAATCGCAGGCTGTCGAGGAACTCGCTCGGATCGCTCGTCTCGCGCTGCCAGTCGAGCATCTGGCGCAGCCAGGCGAGCTGATCGCCCTTGTCGGGACTGTCCGGGGACAGCGGAGTCGGGCGGTTGACCTCGGAGGTCGGCTGGTTGCCGCCGCGGGTGCCTTCCTTGTACTTCCAGTGGGCGGCGATGCCGTACTCGGCCCGCTGGTGCATGGTGTGGGTGCGGATCTGCAGCTCCACCGGCTTGCCCTCGGGTCCGATCACGGTGGTGTGCAGCGACTGGTACATGTTGAACTTGGGCATCGCGATGTAGTCCTTGAACCGGCCCGGAACGGGCTGCCAGTTCGCATGAATCGTGCCCAGGCTGGCGTAGCAATCGCGTACCGAATCCACCAGCACGCGCACCCCGACCAGGTCGTAGATGTCGGCGAAGTCGCGCTCGCGGACAATCATCTTCTGATAGATCGAGTAGTAGTGCTTGGGTCGGCCGCTGACCGAGGACTTGATCTTCGCGTCGCGCAGCTGATTGGCGACGAGCGCCGTGACGCTCGACAGGTACGTATCGCGGCTGGGCTGCCGCTCGCTGACGAGGCGGACGATCTCCTCGTAGCGCTTCGGATACAGGGTGGCGAACGCGAGGTCCTCGAGCTCCCACTTGACCGTGTTCATGCCCAGCCGGTGGGCCAGCGGCGCGTAGATCTCGAGTGTCTCGCGGGCTTTGCGCTCCTGCTTGTGCGGCGGCAGGAAGCGCAAGGTGCGCATGTTGTGCAGCCGGTCAGCCAGCTTGACGACGAGCACGCGGGGGTCGCGGGCCATCGCCACGACCATCTTGCGGATCGTCTCGCTCTGAGCCGCGCGCGCCGCCTCGGCAGCATCGGCACGGTCAGGGGTCTTGACCCGGTCGAGCTTGGTGACCCCGTCGACGATGATCCCGACCAGCTCGCCGAACTGGCGCGTCACCCGCTCGAGGCCCACCTCGGTGTCCTCGACCGTGTCGTGCAGCAGCGCGGCCGCCAACGTGGGGGCATCCATCCCGAGGTCGGCGAGGATGCCGGCGACAGCCAGGGGATGCGTGATGTACGGGTCTCCGGAACGCCGGACCTGACCCTCATGGGCCCGCTCGGCGAACTCGTAGGCGCGCTTGACCAGACCCACCTCTGCCTTGGGGTGGGCTGCCCGCAGAGCGCGCAGGATCGGCTCGACGGCGGCGGGCGAGGAAGGGCGCCCGGGCGTGAGCCGTGCCAACCGGTTACGCACCCGCCGGTTCGCCGCGGTGCCCTCATGGCCGAGCCGCGGTACGACCGGGGTGGCCTCATCGCCCGGGTCGGCGCGCTCGGGGCGGCGGACGAGCGGGGGAAGGAAGGCTTCGAAACCGGTGGCGGTCTTCTCCACCCTGCCGGCGGCTATGGCGTCGAGATGGCCGGCTTCTGACCCGTCGTCGATCGCGGGGTCGGCTTTCGCCGGGTTGGCCGCGGGGTCGGCCCTGTCAAAAGGGCGCGCGGGCTCGGTGGTCTCGGCCGCCGGGGCGACGGGAGCCGCGGCTGGGCTCGGGCCATCCGACACCGGCGGCTCCTTCCCAGGTCGCAGCGTCTATCGAGTCCTGACGAGCCCAACATTGGCTGTATATAAGGTAACCCCCGACCGGCCTGCGGCGTTCCCCCGGATACCTGTGTGACGTCTGCGACACGCCCCAGCTCGCCTTCACCAGCCCCCGGCGTCCTGGCCTGCTCAGACGACCAGCAGCGGGCAGACCGGGAGCGCTCCCAGCCGAGCCCGGCCGCCCAGCGCTGCCAGCTCCAGCAGGACCGCCAGCCCGCTGATCGCCGCACCCGCCGCACTGAGCAGGTCACGGGCGGCACGTGCGGTGCCCCCTGTGGCAAGGACGTCGTCGATCAGCAGTATGCGATCGCTGCTCGCCACCGAGTCGCCCTGGATCTCCAGCGTTGCGGTGCCGTACTCCAGCGCGTATTCGATCCGGCGCGTCTCGCCCGGAAGCTTGCCCGCCTTGCGGATCGGCACGATGCCCACGCCCGCCGCCACTGCTACCGGCGCGGCCAGCAGAAAGCCCCGGGCCTCGATGCCCGCCACCTTGGTGACGTTGCTGCGCCGGGCCAGCTCGGCAAGCGCGGCGACCACGGCGCCGAGCCCGTCAGCGTCGCCCAGTACCGGAACGATGTCCTTGAACAGCACCCCCGGAAGCGGGAAATCCGCCACGTCCCGAGTCAAACGGCGTAGTACGTCCTGCGCTGCGACGACGGCGGGGGTCAGCTCGGAGAAACAGTCGGCGCCTGCCGTCACCGGCGCTTCTTGCCACTCGGTCGTCCTCGATTGCCGCGCTTGGCCGGCCGGCGCGGCGCACCACCGACACCCGCCCGGACCGGCGTCACGACCGGTGCCGTTGACTCGATGTCCTCGCCGGTGTCGGCAACATCGGCCGGATTGACGGCGTCGACCTGGGTGTCCTGGTCCGGCTTGTTCATCACGACCGTGGCCCGGCCGGAACGTGCCCTCTCGGTGGCCGGGCGGCTGGTGCGCTCGCTGCGTGCCTCGCGGGCGACCTCGGCCGCCTGCGAGCGAGCGATCTTGGCCCGCAACGCCTTCATCTGCGGCTCGCGCTCCTTGAAGTCCACCAGCAGCGGGGTCGCCACGAAGATCGACGAGTAAGCCCCGGAGGCCAGGCCGACCAGCTGCGCGAGCGCCAGATCCTTGAGCGTTCCGGCGCCGAGCAGGCCGGCGCCGATGAACAGCAGCGACGCCACCGGCAGCAGGGCGATGAGCGATGTGTTGATCGAGCGCATCAGGGTCTGGTTGACCGCTTCGTTGGCCGCCTGGGTGTAGGTCTTGCGCCCGGCGATCACGAGGCCGGCGGTATTCTCCCGGACCTTGTCGAAGACGACAACTGTGTCATAGAGCGAGAAACCGAGGATGGTCAGCACCGCAATGACCGTGGCCGGAGTGACCTCGAAACCCACCAGCGAATAGACGCCGGCGGTGACTATCAGGTCGTGCAGGAGCGCGACGATGGCCGCCGCGGCCATCTTGGGTTCGAAGCGCAGCGAGATGTAGATCATCACCAGGACAAGGAAGACGACCAGTCCCTCGACCGACTTCGTCGTGACCGAGGAACCCCAGGACGCACCGAAGCTCGTCGAGTTCACGGTCTTGGTGTCGAACTTCTGCTGCAGGATCGAGATGACGTGCTCGCTCTGAGCTTCCGTGATCGGTTTGGTCTGGATCCGGATGCTCGGCGGTGATGAGCTCAGCGACTGCGCGACCTCGACCTGGATACCGGTGCCGTCGAGCGCCGAACGCGCCTGGGTGACGGTGTGGCCGTTGGCCGGGAAGTCGAATTCGGCGCCGCCCTTGAAGTCGATGCCGAACTGGAAACCGCGGATCAGCATGCTGGCGATGCAGATCACGATGAAGACACCGCTGATCGTGTACCAGCGGCGACGGTGTCCGATGAAGTCGTAGGACACTTCGCCGCGGTAGAGCCGGCTGGCGAGGGACATCGTCAGCTCCCCTCGCGGTCGGCTGAGTCGGCAGTGTCCACAGCGGCGCCCGGGCTCACGTTCGATTCTTCCTCAGGGGTAGCAGCACGCTTGGCGAGCTTGGGTCGCGGGGCGGGACCGGCCGTCGCGACGGACGTGGTGCCCAATGCCTTCGTCGACAGTCCGCTGTAGCGGCTCGTCGAGAACAGCCGGCGACGAACCAGGAGGGTCACGACCGGCTTGGTGAACAGGAACACCACGACCAGGTCGAGGATGGTCGACAGGCCGAGGGTGAACGCGAATCCGCGCACCGAGCCGATCGAGAGGTAGTACAGAGCCGCGGCGGCGAGGAACGACACGGTGTCAGCCGACAGGATCGTGCGCCGTGCCCGCACCCAACTTCGTTCGACACTGGCACGTACCGTGCGACCCTCGTGCACCTCGTCTTTCAGGCGTTCATAGAAGACGACGAACGAGTCAGCGGTGATACCCACGGCGACAATGAAGCCGGCGATACCAGCCAGCGTCAGGGTGAAGTTGATGATCTGGCCCAGCTCGACCACGCACGCGTAAGTCAGGGCTGCCGACACTGCCAGCGATGCGATGGTCACGATGCCCATCGCCCGGTAGTAGATGAACGAGTAGATGACCACCAGGCCCAGGCCGATCGCACCGGCGAGCAGGCCCGCGTTGAGCGACTCCTTGCCAAGTGTGGCGGAGATGTCGCTGACCTGGGACTCGGTGAAGGTGAGCGGCAGGGCGCCGTACTTGAGGACGTTGGCGAGGTTGGAGGACGAGGACTCGGTGAAGCTACCGGTGATCTCGGCCGAGCCGGCAATGCGCTCCTGGATGACGGGCGCCGACTGGACGACGCCGTCGAGCACGATCGCGAGCTGGCAGGTGACCGGTGGGGTAGCTGCCGGAGCGCTGCTCTTCGGGCACCCGGTGCCCTTGGAGATCGTGTCGGTCAGGTTGGCCCACTGGGTCTGGCCCTTGCCGTTGAAATCGACGTTGACGATCCACTGACCGGTACTCGTGCCGTTGACCCCGGTCTGGATGGTCGACTGCGCGCCGCTGACGGCGGTGCCCTTGAGGCTGGCCGGCTGCAGCGCGTACTCGACCGTGTTGGTGGTGTCGCACCCGACGACCCAGTCGGTGGCCGGCGCGTCAGCGACCGCCTGGCCCTCGGCCGTGCCCGGCTTGGGGCACGGGTACGCCAGCTGTGCGGTGATGCAGGTCGGGGGCGTCGTGCCGCTGCCCTTGGCGGTGACGCAATGCGTGGAGGCCGTGGTGGGCGGGAGGGTCGCGGTCGCCTGCGAGGACGGGACCGGAACCACCGCCGAGGCGCTGGCCGACGGGGTCACGGCACTGGTCGACGCGACAGGGACGGCAGGCACAGCGGCCTGGCCGGTCAGCGAAGACGCCGAAGCCGACGGGCTCGCGCTCGACGCGCTGGGAGTGGCACTCGCCTTCGCCGTTGGAGTGGCTGATGCCTTGGGCGACGTCGAGGCGCTCGGAGTCGCCGTGGGAGTCGGCGTGGGACTCGCCGTCGGACTCGCGGTGGGAGCCTGCACTTCGGCGGCCGGAATCCGGAAGGTCAGCTGGGCGGTCTGGCCTACGAGCTTGACGACCTCGGCGCGTCCCTTGCCCGGGACGGAGATCTCGATGTCGTTCTTGGCGCGTACGACATCGGCTTCGGCGACACCGAGACCGTCGACCCGCTGGCGGATGATGTCCACCGCCTGATCGACGGAGCTGCTCGGGACCTTCGCGTTGGGATTGCCGCTCGCGACCTTCGGCGTCAGCGTGACGCTCGTGCCGCCCTGCAGGTCAAGACCCAGCTTCGGGGTGGTGTGGCCGCTGATGAACATCGTGGAGTACAGCGCGATGAAGATCACCGCGAGCGCGCCGAGACGGATCAGGATCGGCCGGGTGCTTGCGGCTCCGCGCGTGACGCGGGTCGGGCGCCGCGCAGGTCCAGCCACAGGTCTTCCCTCTCGGTTTGCGGTCAGCGAAGGCGGCAGTGCCGTCGCCCGAATGGAGTATCGCCCGCGAACGGCCTGATTTCAGTCATCGGACCGCCCTTCTGGCTTCGCGATCGCTGACAATTCAGCCGAGGCGGCCAACCCTCACCGGCAGGTCAAGGGTTGGTGGGTGGCTCTTTGTCCAGGTCAATCGACGGCGGCTGGGGCTCGTCGTCGTCCAGCGGTTCCGCGCCTTCCGGAGCATCGAGCACCCGGGAGACCGCCGCGCGCGCGTACCTGGAGTGCACGCCAGGCGCGACTTCGAGCACGACGACGCCGTCATCCTCCACATCGACGACCGTGGCGAACAGGCCCGCGGTGGTCATGACCTTCGAGCCGACCTTGAGCGCGGACTGCATCTGCTGGCCTTGCGTCTTGCGCTTGCGCTGCGTGTAGAACAGGAAGCCGACCATGGCCACCAGCAGCAGCGGAAAGATCAGCCCGACGCTGCTACTGCTCTTCGACGTCGCGGCGAACACCACTGCTGAAGTCACGCGCCGAGTCTAGGCAGGTGCGGCGCCGGTTGGCGGCATGCTCAGCCGAACAGAGTCGGCCATTGTCCGCGGATTGCGCTTCCGGGTGCTGCAGTCTGCGAGCCGGACCGTGTGGCGGCGCCCGGTAGCGGGGGCTCGATCCCGAGATGCGCGAAAGCTGCCGGCGTGGCCATCCGGCCGCGTGAGGTGCGGGCGAGCAGCCCGGCACGCAACAGGTACGGCTCGACGACCTCTTCGACCGTCTCGGACTCCTCGCCGACGGCGACGGCCAGCGTGCTGAGGCCGACGGGTCCGCCCCCGAATGCGGTGACGAGAGTGGTGAGCACAGCGCGGTCCAGGCGGTCGAGCCCGCGCTTGTCGACGTCGAAGACCGCGAGCGCCGCCTCCGCCACCGGTTGGGTGACGACGCCTCCGGCGCGCACCTCGGCGTAGTCGCGGACCCGGCGCAGCAAACGGTTGGCGATGCGCGGGGTGCCGCGGGAACGGGACGCGACCTCGGCGGCGCCCTCGGACGTCAGGGAGACGCCGAGCAGCGCCGCGCTTCGGGCCAGGACCTGCTCGAGCTCAGGCTGGTCGTAGAAGTCCAGGTGGGCGACGAAGCCGAAGCGGTCATGCATCGGACCGGTGAGCAGGCCCGCCCGGGTGGTGGCGCCGACGAGCGTGAAAGGCGCGACGTCGAGCGGGATCGCCGTGGCACCCGGACCCTTTCCCAGCACCACGTCCACCCGGAAGTCCTCCATCGCCGAGTACAGCAGCTCCTCCGCCGGGCGCGCGATGCGGTGGATCTCGTCGATGAACAGCACCTCGCCCGGTCCGAGTGAGGTGAGGATCGCCACCAGATCGCCGGCCCGCTCGATCGCCGGCCCGGAGGTGATGCGCAGGCCGGCACCGAGCTCGGACGCGACGATCATGGCGAGAGTCGTCTTGCCGAGCCCGGGCGGCCCGGAGAGCAGTACGTGATCAGGCGGCCGGCCGCGTGAGACAGCCCCTTCGAGGACGATGGAGAGCTGCTCGCGCACCTTGGGCTGGCCGATGAATTCGTCGAGCGTGCTGGGCCGTAGGCCCGCCTCGTAGGCGATCTCCTCGGGCGTGAGCTCGGCCGCGATCTCGGGGCTGGTCACGCCGGCCGCAACGCCGTCAGCGCCGAACGTAGGAGCACGGGCACCGACTGCTCGCCCTCGGCAGCCTGCACCGCGACGGCAGCGATCGCGTCGTCCACCTCACGCCCGCTGTAACCGAGGCCGGCGAGCGCGGTACGCAGCTGGTCCTCCCAGGTCTGTGGGCGCGATCCCTTGAAGGCGAGGACGGTGGCGCTGACCCCGGACCCAGAGGGTGCGCCCAGACGATCCTTGAGGTCCAGGACGATCCGCGCGGCACCTTTCTTGCCGATGCCCGGGACCTTGCACAAGGTGGTGAGGTCCTCGGTGGCAACGGCCCGCCGGATGTCGTCGGGCCGGAAGGTGGCGAGCACCGCCTGGGCCAGCCGCGGGCCCACCCCCGCCGCGGTCTGCAGCGCTTCGAAGACCTCACGCTCGTCAGCGTCGACGAAGCCGTAGAGCGTCAGCTCGGTCTCGCGCACCACCAGAGCGGTCGAAAGCGCGGCCGACTCCCCCACGCGCAGGCCGGCGAGCGTCGCCGGGGTGCAGGAGAGGGCAAGCCCTACTCCCCCGATTTCGACGATCGCGACGTCAGGGCCGACAGCGGCGACCTTGCCCGAAACGCTGGCGATCATGACCTACCTCCCAGGGCTGAGGCGTAACGAGCGAGCGCGGCGCCGCGCCACAGATGGCAGATCGCCAAGGCGAGCGCGTCGGCGGCATCTGCCGGGGTGGGGCGCTCGGTGAGCTTGAGCAGCCGGGTGACCATGGTGGTGACCTGCGCCTTGTCAGCCCGCCCGGAACCGGTCACGGCGGCCTTGACCTCGCTCGGGGTGTGCAACGCGACCGGCAGCCCGCGACGAGCAGCAGCGGCAATCGCGACGCCACCGGCCTGGGCCGTGCCCATCACCGTACGAACGTTGGCCTGGCTGAAGACGCGCTCCACGGCCACCGCGTCAGGCCGGTACTTCTCCAGCCACTGGTCGAGCATCGCGTCGATGGCGCCGAGCCGGTGGCCGATGTCGTCGCCGGCCGGCGTGCGGATGACATCGAAGGCCACCAGCGTTGCCTGGCCGGGCCGCAGGCTGTCGACGACGCCCAGGCCGCAGCGGGTCAGGCCGGGGTCGACTCCGAGCACCCGCAAGGCCGACCTCCCGTGACAGTGCCGCATAGCGGCGAACGCGTGTTCGACGCTAAACCCGAACCGCGGTCACACCAGGGAGTCAGCGGCGGCGTGTCGCCGCCAATACCGGCGCAAGAGCGCCTCAGGCGGTGACGAGCTCCATGACCTCGTCGGCGATGTCGGCGTTGAACCAGACGTTCTGGACGTCATCGAGGTCTTCGAGGGCATCGACGATGCGCAGCACCTTGCGGGCGCTCTCCTCGTCCACCGGAACGGAGACGGTCGGCATCCAGGCGATGTCGGCGGACTGCAACGGCAGGCCCGCATCGGTCACGGCGGTGCGGGTGGCGTGCAGGTCGGTCGCTTCGGTGACCACCTCGAACGTGTCGCCGAGGTCGTTGACCTCCTCGGCTCCGGCGTCGAGTACCGCAGCCAGCACGTCGTCCTCGCCGAAACCTTCCTTGTCGACCAGAACGATCCCCTTGCGCTGAAACAGGTATGCCACCGAGCCCGGGTCAGCGATCCGGCCGCCGTTACGCGTGATGGCCACCCGGACGTCGGACGCGGCGCGATTGCGGTTGTCGGTCAGGCACTCGACAAGAATCGCCACCCCGTCAGGGCCGTAGGCCTCATAGGTGATCTCCTCGTAGGCGGCCGCGTCACCGAGCTCGCCGGAGCCGCGCTTGATGGCGCGGTCGATGTTTTCGTTGGGCACCGACTGGCCCTTGGCCTTGGCGACGGCGTCAGCCAGCGTCGGGTTACCGGCGATGTCACCGCCACCGGTGCGCGCAGCGACCTCGATGGTCTTGATCAGCTTCGCGAAGAGCTTGCTGCGCTTGGCGTCGATGACTGCTTTCTTGTGCTTGGTCGTCGCCCACTTGGAATGGCCGCTCATAGGTGCTCCTTGACCATCTCGACAAACATCGCGTGCATCCTTGCGTCGCCCGACAGCTCCGGATGAAAGGCCGTCGCCAGCCGCCGTTCGTCCCGAACGGCGACGCTACGGCCTCCCACCTCAGCGAGCACCCGCACATTCTCCCCGGTGCGCTCCACGACCGGGGCGCGGATGAAGACGGCGTGCACCGGACCGCCTGGCACTCCCTGCACGTCCACCTCCGTCTCGAACGAGTCGACCTGCCGCCCGAAGGCGTTGCGCCGGACCGTGATGTCGAGCCCCGCCAGCACCGGCTGATCGGCGCGCCCGTCGAGGATCTGCGTCGCCAGCAGGATCATGCCCGCACACGATCCGAACGTCGGCAGCCCTGCGGCCACCGCTTCCCGCAGCGGCTCCAGCACTCCGAAGACTTCGAGCAGGCGCCCGATGGTGGTCGACTCCCCGCCGGGGATGACGATCCCATCGAGGGCCGTCAGCTCTGCAGCGCGGCGGACCGCCACCCCTTTCGCGCCCGCTGTCTCCAGCGCCGCCAGGTGTTCGCGGACGTCTCCCTGCAGAGCGAGGACGCCAACCGTCGGGCGTGCCCCATTGGGGGCGGAGGTCACCAACCCCGATCGGCGTAGCGCTGACCCTCCGGCAGGGTCGGGATCTCGATCCCGACCATCGCTTCGCCGAGCCCCCGCGAGACCTTGGCCAGCACGTCGGGGTCGTCGAACATCGTGGTGGCCTCGACGATCGCCCGCGCCCGGCGCGCCGGATCGCCGGACTTGAAGATCCCGGAGCCGACGAAGACGCCCTCGGCGCCGAGCTGCATCATCAGCGCCGCATCAGCCGGGGTCGCGATGCCGCCGGCGGTGAACAGCACGACCGGCAGCTTGCCCTCGCGGGCGACCTCGGCCACGAGCTCGTACGGCGCGCGCAGCTCCTTCGCCGCGGCGTAGAGCTCCTCGGGCTCGAGGCTCGCGAGCCGGCGGATCCCGGTGCGGATGGAACGCATGTGGCGCACGGCCTCGACGACGTTTCCGGTGCCCGCCTCGCCCTTGCTGCGGATCATCGCCGCACCCTCGGACAGCCGGCGCAGCGCCTCTCCGAGGTCGGTCGCTCCGCACACGAATGGCACGGTGAAGGCGAACTTGTCGATGTGGTGGGCCTCGTCGGCCGGGGTGAGCACCTCGGACTCATCGACATAGTCGACGCCCAGCGCCTGCAGCACCTGGGCCTCGACGAAGTGGCCGATGCGCGCCTTGGCCATGACGGGGATGCTGACCGCCTCGATGATCCCGGTGATCATCTCGGGGTCGCTCATCCGGGCGACGCCTCCCTCGCGGCGGATGTCGGCCGGGACCCGCTCGAGCGCCATGACGGCGACGGCGCCGGCGTCCTCCGCGATCTTGGCCTGCTCAGGGGTGACCACATCCATGATCACGCCGCCCTTGAGCATCTCGGCCATGCCGCGCTTGACCCGCACTCCCCCGGTGCCCATTGCCAGGCCCGCCTCGGTACCAGCGGCGGGTGCTGCGGGGGTGGTCGCGCCGTCGGCCGGCGGGGTCTGTGCCACGGGGGGCTCCTGCAATGCTCGAGATCGCCCTGCAAGGGGCGCGGTTCACGATCGAGTTTACGAGATCAGCGGGCTCAGCTCGCCGGCGTCGAACTCGATGTAGGACGGGGCGACGGCGCGTCCGTACAGATGCAGCCAGCGCACCAGCCGGCGGCGACGGAGCGCGAGCAGATCGCGGACGGCATCGTTGTGGAACTGGCGGGCCAGCATCACCTTGCGCGACAGGATCGCCAGCTCGGGCGCGCCGGCCACCTTCGGACTCGCCCGCAGCTCCCGCGAGAGCGAACTCTCGACCGCGGCTCGGTCGGTGTCACCATCGAGGGCACGCCGTGCCGCAGCGCGCAGCGGCTCGACCGAAGCGGCCTCCGACAGCTCGTACGCGACGACCGCGCGCCGGGCCAGCTGGGCATCCAGTGCTGAGGCGGCCGCTTCCACGCGGACCGCGAGCCGGTCCAACCGCCCCGCCATCAGGGTCAGATAACTGGCGACGACAACGATGATCGCGACGACCGCGATCACCAGGCTCACTCACGCGAGCGTAGGCGACCCGCCCTGATTCGCCCGCGCAACCGTCAGCGCAGCCCAGGATTCTGCGTGACGGTCTCGTACACCTGCACGATCTCCGTCGCCACCGTCGACCAGTCGTACTGCTGGACGACCTTCCAGCCGGCGTCCGACAGCTCGTCGCGCAACTCCTTTGAACGCAGTACCTCGATCAGCAAGGCGGCGAGGTCGGACCGGATCGCCGTTCGCGAACAGCCGCCCCGCGCGCCCGTCATCGAGCACCCGCCGGAAGGCATCGATGTCGCTGGCGATCACCGGGGTACGGGCTGCCATCGCCTCGAGCAGCACGATGCCGAAGCTCTCCTGGCCGGTGTTCGGCGCCACGTACACATCGGCCGTGCGAAACAGCCGCGGCTTGTCGGCGTCACTCACGAGTCCGAGCATCTGCACGTGCGGGCGCACCAGCGGCTCGATGCCGGCCGCCACCTCGGCCACCTCGCCGGGGCCGGCCACCAGCAGCCGGACGTCGGGTATCGCGGCAGCGACGATCGGCAGCGCCTCCAGCAATACGGCCAGGCCCTTGCGCGGCTCGTCGATGCGCCCGACGAAGACGATCGTCGGTGCGGGTGAGGCCAGGTCGATCAGCGGGGTGGCATTCGCGAACACCGCGACGTCGACCCCGTTGGGCACGAGAACAGCGTCGACCCCGAGATGCTCGACGATCGTGCGGCGCGCAGCTTCCGAGACCGCGATGTTCGCCCAGACCTTCTCCAGCGCAAGCTGCAGCGGGCCCTGCAGCACGGTGAGGATCCGGGAGCGCGGATTACTGGTGTGGTAGGTCGCGACCAGCGGACCCGATGCTGCCAGGCAAGCGAGCAGGCTCACGCTCGGTGCCGTCGGCTCGTGGGCGTGGACGACGTCGAAATTGCCCTCGCGGATCCACCGGCGCACCCGGGAGGCGGACACCGGACCGAACAGGATTCGGGTGACCGATCCGTTGTAGGGCACCGACATCGCCTTGCCCGCCGACACCGCGTAGGGCGGCAGGCGGTCCTCGTCGTCGATCGGGGTGATGACGGAGACCTCATGGCCCATCCGCATGAGGGTTTCCGCCAGGTCGCGCACATGGACCTGGACCCCGCCCGGCACGTCCCAGGTGTAGGGACAGGCCAGCCCGATGCGCACGGGGGGATCCTGCTACATCCCTGTGGACGGCGACGAGGTGGTCGTCGCCATCGACGTGTCGTCGTCGGGGTGAACGACGGACGCCGGGGCGGGGTCGAGATCCTCGGTCCACAGCCGCTGGAGCATGTGCCAGTCCATCGGGTGCGCCGCGATCGCCTCGGCGAAGGCATCGGCCAGTGCCTGGGTCATCGTCGCGATGTCGGTGTGCGGCACCGGCGCGGCGGTGCGGGCTTCCCAGGCGCCGTCGACCGCATCCCCGGAGTACCAGAGTGTCGTCGGGATCAGCGCCGCCCCGGTACGAAGCGCGAGAGCGGCGGGACCGGCGGGCATGGTCGCCCGGGCGCCGAAGAAGGTCACCGGAACACCGCTCGGGGTCAGGTCGCGATCGGCCAGCAGGCAGAGCATGCCGCCGGCAAGAAGGCGGTCGGTGAGCACCTCGAACGGCGGCTTCTCGCCTCCCGACGCGGCGAGCACCTCGAACCCGAGACCCTCCCGGAAAGCCACGAAAAGGTCATACATCTCAGCGGGTTTCAGCCGTTCGGCGACGGTCGTGAACGGGACGCCGGTGAGCACGAGCCAGGCACCGGCGTGGTCCCAGTTTCCCATGTGCGGCAGGGCGAGAATGGTGCCCTTGCCGGCGGCGTGAGCGTCGCGCAGGTGATGCTCCTCGCGGACGTGCATGCGGCCGACGATGCGCTCCGGCTTCAGCACCGGCAGCCGGAAACACTCGAGCCAGTAACGGGCGTAGGAGCGCATCGCGTCGCGTCCGAGGCGGTCGAGATCGGTGCCCGGTGCGACCACCCGGGCGAGGTTGGAGCGCAACCGGCGGGCGCCCTTACCCTGCTTGCGCCACGCGAGATCGGCGCCGAACCGGAAGAGGCGAGCGGCGAGCCGTTCGGGCAGCGCGCGCACCAGCGCCCAGCCGGCTCGATAGGCGAGGACCAGAAACCGCTCCATGGATGGCAAAGCTAGCCGGGAGACGGCCCGCGGGAGATGGAGGCGCGCCTCAGCGAACGGCGGACTAGCGAACGGCGGCGTGCTCGGTCTCGTGCCGGCGGCTGCGGATCACCCGGCGACCCGAACGGCGGGCCGGACGCTCCGGGCGCGGCTCGACCTCACGGGCCTGCTTGTACACGTAGACGATGCGCTGACCGACGGTGATGGTGGTGGCGGCGACGAGGAACCAGAGGGCGGCGGGCAGCATCCACGGGACGCCCAGGCCGGTGATCGCGGCGGCGACGAGGACGATGAGCAACCGCTCGCCGCGCTCGGCGAAGCCGGTGTTGCAGTCGAAACCGAGCGACTCGGCGCGGGCCTTGACGTAAGAGATGATGCCGCCGGCAGCGAGCGCGTAGATCGCGGCGCCGGCGAGCGGGAGCGACTTGCCGTCACCCGCGTACCACATGGCCAGGCTTCCGAATATCGCTGAATCGGCCACGCGGTCACTCGAGGAGTCCAGGAAGGCGCCCCACTTGCTGCTGGTGCCCTTGGCGCGAGCGATGAGGCCGTCGAGCAGATCACTGAAGACGAACAGCGTGATCGCGAGGGTGCCCCAGAAGAAGACACCGCGGCTGAAGAACCCGATGGCAGCACCTGACACGCCGAGCGTGCCGACAACCGTCACCACGTCGGGAGACAGCCCCGTCTGCGCTAGCCTGCGGCCCAGCGGATCAAGGATGCGCTGGATCTGCGGACGAGCTTGTGATGCGAGCATGTGCCCTCTTCCGTCAGTGGCTCGTACGCACGAATTCAGCATAACTGATGCATCGCGCCGATACATCGAACGCAACGTGTCCTTGCTCCAGTTCCTTCCTCAGGTCTTGAACTCCGCCCCTGTGCGGGAGGACGCTTCCCGGCACGTCGGGAGCATCGGCGCTCCCGCGATCTCTTCCGAGAGCTCGGTGAGCAACATGAGTCAGACAGGACGGGTGAGTAGCGCAAAAGGCACGGATCCCAGCGCCCAGGCGGCGCCGGCATTCAGCAGCGTGCGCAACGTGGTGCTGGTAGGGCACTCGGGCGCCGGCAAGACAACTCTTACTGAGCTGCTGCTGGCCAGCGCGGGAACGATCCCGCGCCCCGGATCGGTCACGGCGGGCACCACGGTCTGCGACTTCGATCCGGCAGAGCATCGCCAGCAGCGCAGCGTGAACCTCTGCCTCGCTCCCCTGGTGAGCGGCGAGGTGAAGATCAACCTGATCGACACCCCCGGCTACGCCGATTTCGTCGGCGAACTGCGGGCCGGCCTTCGCGCCGCCGATGCTGCGCTCTTCGTCGTCAGCGCGGTGGACCCGATCGACGGCGCGACGCGCATGCTCTGGCACGAGTGCGCCGCGGTCGACATGCCGCGGGCGATCGTCGTCACCAAGCTCGACCAGCCCCGTGCCGACTTCGCCGCGACACTCGAGGCCTGCCAGGAGGCGTTCGGGGGCGGGGTCCTTCCGCTCTACATGCCCGAAGGATCGCCCGGGAGCCTGTCGCTCACCGATCTGCTGCACACCGAGCGACCCGAACTCGACGCCGAACGCTCTGCGCTCATCGAGGGAATCATCGCCGAGAGCGAAGACGAGACCCTCATGGACAGCTACCTCAGCGGCACCCCGCTCGATCCGAAGACGCTCATGTCGGACCTGGAGAAGGCCGTCGCCCGCGGCGCCTTCTTCCCGGTGCTCGCCGCCTCCGCCCCCGATCAGATCGGCGCCGCGGAGCTGATCGAGATCATCTCCGGCGGATTCCCCGCACCCGACGAGCACGTCATGCCGCCGCTGACGCGCCCCGACGGCACCCCCGTCGCCGACCTGCACACCGGCCGATCCCGACGGCCCGCTCGTCGCTGAGGTCATCAAGACCACCACCGATGCCTACGTCGGCCGCGTCTCACTGGTCCGCGTGTTCTCCGGCACGCTCACGCCCGACCTCGCCGTGCACGTCTGCGGTCATGGTCTCGAGGAGCGCGGCCATCCCGACCACGACGTCGACGAGCGCGTCGGCGCCCTGGTGTCTCCGCTCGGAAAGGCCCTGCGGCCATTGGACATTTGCCGCGCCGGCGACATCTGTGCGGTCACCAAGCTCGCGCACGCCGAGACCGGTGACACGCTTTCGGGCAAGGAGGAGCCGTACCTGATGGCGCCCTGGGTGATGCCCGAGCCCCTGCTGCCGATGGCCATCGCCGCGCACAGCAAGGCCGATGAGGACAAGCTCTCGACGACACTGGGCCGGCTCGTCGCGGAGGATCCGACGCTGCTGCTACGCCTGGACACCGAGACCGGTCAGCTCGTGCTGTGGTGCCTCGGCGAGGCGCACGCCGACGTGGCACTGGATCGGTTGTCTTCGAAGTACGGGGTCGCCGTCGATCAGCAGGAGCTACGCGTCGCACTGCGCGAGACGTTCTCGGCGCCGGCGGCGGGAACGGGTCGGCATGTGAAGCAGAGCGGCGGACACGGGCAGTACGCGGTCTGCCGCATCGAGGTCGAACCGCTGGAATCCGGAAGCGGCTTCGAATTCGTCGACAAGGTGGTCGGCGGTACGGTGCCCCGCCAGTTCATCCCCAGCGTCGAGAAGGGGCTGCGCGCTCAGCTCGAAAAGGGCGTGCGGGCCGGATATCCGGTGGTCGACATCCGCGTCACGCTGCTGGACGGCAAGGCGCACTCGGTCGACTCCTCCGACATGGCCTTCCAGGTCGCCGGTGGGCTGGCCCTGCGTGACGCAGCCCAGGCCGGGACGGTCTCGCTGCTGGAGCCGGTGCTCGAGGTCAGCATCCTCGTCGACGACGATCATGTGGGCGCGATCATGTCCGACCTGTCCACCAAGCGCGGGAAGGTGATGGGGACCGAGCTCGTCCCGGCAGGGTCGGCCGGTGCGCCCGGCCGGACGCTGATCCGGGCCGAGGTGCCCGAGACCGAACTGGTGCGCTACGCGGCGGAGCTGCGTTCGCTGAGCCACGGGACGGGCACCTTCAGCCGCCACTACCTGCGCCACGAGCCGGTGCCGGCAGCCAAGGCGGCGCAGCTGGTCGGCTGACGGACTGCGTCAGGGTCGCTTACTCGGTGTCGGCCCAGGCCTGCACGAGCAACTCGCGCGTATCGGCGAGCAGGCTCGGCAGGACCCGGGTCCGGCCGACGACGGGCATGAAGTTGGTGTCGCCGCCCCAGCGCGGCACGACGTGCTGGTGCAGGTGGGCGGCGATGCCGGCACCGGCGATCGCGCCGAGGTTGATGCCGACGTTGAAGCCTTGCGCGCCGCTCGCCACCCGGAGAGCGCGGATGGAGCGCTGGGTGAAGATGCTGAACTCCACCGTCTCCTCGGCAGTGAGGTCGGCGTAGTCATCGGTGTGGCGATATGGCACGACCATCAGATGGCCCGGGTTGTACGGGTAGAGATTCAGCACGGCGTAGACGTGACTGCCGCGCGCGACGATCAGCCCGTCGGCGTCGCTGCGCTCGGGGATCCGGCAGAAGGGATCGAGATCGCCCTCGGCCGGCTTGTTCTCGCCCTTGATGTAGGCCATTCGGTGCGGGGTGTAGAGCCGCGCGAACGCATCGCGTAGTCCAGCGCCCGCCTGCTCGTCGAACTCCGGCCGGTAGCCCTTCCAGGTCGGCGGTGGTTCTTCGGTCACGCGCGGAGCCCGTCGACCGCATCCTGCGCGGCGAAGTTCGGCTGGGCGATGGCGCCGAGGATCTCGGCGACGGCCTCGTCGATCGTCATGCCGCGGCGCTCGGTGCCGTCCCGCAGCCGCAGGCTCACCAATCCCGCGTCGACGTCGTTGTCACCGGCCAGCAGCATGAAAGGGATCTTCTGCGACTGCGCCCGGGCGATCTTCTTCTGCATCCGCTCGTCCGAGGAGTCGACCTCCACCCGGGCACCGGCAGCGTGCAGCCGGGCGGTGATGTCGTTCAGGTACTCCACGTGCCTCTCGGCAATGGGGATGCCCGACCACCTGCACCGGCGAAAGCCAGGGCGGCAGCGCGCCGGCGTAGTGCTCCAGCAGGATCGCGAAGAATCGCTCGACGCTGCCGAACAGCGCCCGGTGGATCATGTTGGGCCGCTTGCGGGTGCCGTCGGCATCCTGGAATTCCAGATCGAAGCGGGTCGGGAACTGCAGATCGACCTGAAGCGTGCTCATCTGCCACCGCCGGCCGATCGCGTCACGCACATGCACGTCGACCTTGGGCGCGTAAAAGGCGCCCTCCCCCTCGGCGACGACGTAACTGACCCCGACCGTTTCCAGGGCGTTGCGCAGCGCTTCCGTCGCGACGTCCCATTCGGCGATCTCACCGACGAACTTGTCGGGACGGGTGGACAGCTCCGCCTCGAACTCGGTGAGTCCGAAGTCGCGCAACAAGGACAGGATGAATTCCAGGAGGCTGACGAGCTCGCCGCTCAGCTGCTCAGGCGTGCAGAAGATGTGGCTGTCGTCCTGGGTGAAGCCGCGGATGCGGGTCAGCCCATGCAGCACGCCCGACTTCTCGAAGCGGTAGACCGTCCCGAACTCGAAGTAGCGCTGCGGCAGCTCGCGGTAGGACTTGCCGCGCGCCTTGTAGATCAGGATGTGCATGGGGCAGTTCATCGGCTTCATGTAGTACGTCGCGCCGTCCATCGACATCGGCGGGTACATGCCCTCGGAGTACCACTGCAGGTGGCCTGAGGTCTGAAACAGCGTCTCCTTCGCCAGATGCGGGGTGGTGACGAAGGAGTAGCCGGCCGCCTCGTGACGTGCCCGGGCGTACTCCTCCATGACGCGCCGCACCAGGCCACCCTTCGGGTGCCAGACGGCAAGGCCCGCGCCGATCTCTCCCGGGAAGCTGAACAGATCGAGCTCGGTGCCGAGGCGCCGGTGATCGCGCTTCTCGGCCTCTTCGAGCTGGACCAGGTAGGCGTCGAGCGCCGCTTTGGACTCCCACGCGGTGCCGTAGATCCGCTGCAATTGCGGGTTCTTCTCGTTGCCGCGCCAGTAGGCGGCCGCGGTTCGCATGAGCTTGAAGGCCGGGATGTAGCCGGTGTGCGGGACGTGCGGGCCGCGACAAAGGTCCTTCCAGGCGACGTCGTGGTGATCGCCGTGATGGCGGACGTTGTCGTAGATCGTCAGCTCGGTGCCGCCGGCCTCCATGGCCTCTTCGGCGGACAGTGCGCTGCCGCCCTTGACCCCGATCAGTTCGAGCTTGTAGGGCTCTGACGCAAGCTCGGTGCGGGCCTCGTCCTCGCTCACGACGCGACGGTGAAACCGCTGCCGTTCCTTGAGAATCGCCTTCATCCGCTTCTCGATGTTGGCGACGTCCTCGGGCGTGAACGGACGCTCGACGTCGAAGTCGTAGTAGAAGCCGTTGGCGATGGGCGGGCCGATCCCGAGCTTCGCGTCCGGGAAGAGGTCCTGGACTGCTTGGGCCATGACGTGAGCCGTCGAGTGGCGGATGATCGCCCGGCCCTCCTCGGACTCGGCCGAGATCGACTCGATGACGTCGCCGTCCTCCGGGTGATACGCGAGATCCTTGATCACACCGGCAGTGCCCCCGGTGTCGTCACTGCCGTCCTCGATGCGGACGGCGACGGCCCCCTTGACTCCGGCAATGCCGAAGGCCTGCCCCGCGGTGGCCCCGGCGGGAACGACGGCGGGTGAACTGTCGACGGTCAGGCGGATCTCGGACACGCGGCTGAGCGTACCGACGTCACGGTTTGCGGGCGCAACCTCGCCTGCCGCCGGCTGTCAGTCCAGGGTGGCGACGGGCTGGCGGATCACGGTCTTCAGCCGAAGCGGCGCCGTGCGGTTGGGATCGCTGAGGTAGATCTCGTGATGGCGCCCGACCGCCGTCCGCCCGTTGACGGCGATGAAGTCACGCAGGCGCTCCACGGCCAACGACTCATGCGGGTCCGGCCCGATATGCATGATCTGCGCGGAGTTTCCCTCACAGAGGGTGCCCAGGCGGACGGCGGCCACCGCCTCCGGTGCGCCCTTGAGCGAGGCGCACTCGCGTACCTCCTCCAGCAGTTCGGCGGTGACGAACTCGGGCTGGGCGATCATGAGGGTCCAGTCCCAGTTCGCCCGCTCCACGGCGGCATAACGCACCTTCTCTGCCGACCACCACAGACCCTCGAGCGGCATCACCGTGAAGTCCACGCCTCCCTCGGCGTGACGGGCGGCGGACTTCAACGCATACCCGACGGCGTAGATCGCCTTCACGGCGACCGCGTAGCCCGCGGCGGTGTTCGGATCACCGTGCCCGTCGAGCATGAGGTACGGCAGGCATGGGACGTCGACGAATCTCGGCACGAGGCCCGCGGCGTAGAGCGGGCGCAGATCGTGCTTGAGGTCCAGCTTCGTCAACGTCATGCCTCGACCACTGCCTCACCAAAGAACCGGTCGTGAGTGTCGGCGCTCAACCTAGCGTGGTGCCGGAACCGGTGTGCAGCGGCCGACGTCCCAGCGGGGACCTTGGCTCGGTGACGGCGGCGGCGCTCGTGCGCCGGCCCGGAAAGTCGCTAGCGTGGGAGCGTGGAAAAGAAGCTGCCCAAAGCGCTCACGGGCGCCGCCGACGAAGCGCTCAACGGCGAAGCGTTGGTGGCCGGGGCAGTGCTCGAGAACGATCCCGTGCAGCAGTCGCCCGCGGCAGTGCTGCTCACCGCCTCGCACTTGCTGCTGGTGGGCACCCAGTCGAACCGCCGCTGGCCGCTGGAGGAGGTGGCGGTCACGGACTACCAGGAGGGTGTCCCCAGCTACTCGGCGGCGCTGGCGGTGCTCGCCGGCGGGCAGGTGTACCGCTTCCTGGTCCCCCGCAATCGTCCGCACTTCGATCTGCGTCAGGTGCATTCTGAGCTGGCGGCCCTGGACAACCCGGCCATGACCGCGAAGGTCGCCGAGCTGGCGTGGTGGGACGGGCAGGCGGCGTGGCCCTACGGCGCACTGGGGCGTGTGGCCGGCGGCAGCACCGAACTCGTCCCCGGCGAGCGAGGCACCCTTCGTCTGGTGCAGAGCGGCGTCTATCTGCACCCGGCAGAGCGGCCCGAGCCGAGCCTGCAGCTTCCCTGGGTCGAGGTCACGTCGATCATGGTCGAGAACCCCGACGAGCTCACTGAACGCGTGGGAGCGCCCCGGCTGGACGAGCTGGGCGTGCTCGCCTGGGGCCTTTCGACCACCGGCGGCGAGTGCTTCGTGACCGTCACGACCAAGCACGACGAGCTGTACTACGCCGCGCAGGCTCCTCCGGCGCAGTTGCGCCAGCACTGGGCGGCCGTGCTGGCCCAGTTCGTTGTGGATGCCGACGAGGTCGCGGTGGCGGCGCCGCCGGCTTTGTCCGATTCGGATCTGGTGGGCAAGCTCGAGCGGCTGGCGGCGATGCACGCCCGCGGCCTGCTCACCCAGGAGGAATTCGCCGCGGCCAAGGCGGCGATCATCGCAGGACGCTGATGCGCCCGCTCAGCGGCTAGCTAGTCGGACGCGACTTTCGGCTGGGCGAGTTCCAGGCAGGCGGCGCAGACGTTGGCCTCAGGGTCAGGGCCGGGAAATTCCACTTCCAGGAAAACGAAGACCACCGGTGAGCCGCAGAGGGTCGCGCAGGTCACCGAATTCACGGCATGCAAAAGCTCCGACGCTGCAATCCCCCGCGGTCGGCAGGCAGCGCCGGTGCTCCCGAGAATCAAGGACTGCACATCGTGTTTATCGGCACGAAAGCCAAAAACTATTACGAGCCGCCAGCAGGGATCCGGTGGGCGTAGCTGGTTTCGAACCAGCGACCTCTCGCGTGTGAAGCGAGCGCTCTCCCGCTGAGCTATACGCCCGGACAGACCCGATCACGCTACTACGTGCCAGCGGTGCCTTGACCTGTGGATAACTTCCTTCGGCGATGGCAGCGACGTCTAACGTCCCGGCCATGTCGAGCCCCCAACCCGAGTCGCGCGTGGCGCTGGCCCAGCGTCCGCTGCCGGAGCTCGCAGCGGCAGGGCAGATTGACGTCCCGGCCGCACCGGTGCCGTCCGATGAGGAGCGGGGATGGCTGGCGGTGCTACTGCCCGGCCTCTCGGCGCTCGGCATGCTCGGCTTTGCCGTGCTGTCGCCGAATGTGCTGGTCATCGCGCTGGGCGGCGGATTTGCTCTGCTGAGCGCCGTGGGTGCGGTGGTGGCGGGCCGTCAGCGGCGCCGCCGGCGTGAGCACACCTGGTCCGGCCGCTGCGAGCATTTCCGTGACCAGCTGGCAGACGCGTCCGAGGCGCTCGTTCACGCGGCGAGCCGGCAGCGTGCTCACGCGCTCGCGGCGCATCCGTCACCCGTCTCTGCGGCCCGGGCGGCGTCGGCAGGCGCGGTCTGGGAGTCGCGGCCGGGTCACGACGCTCATCTTCACGTCCGGCTCGGCATCGGCCATACCCCGGCGCGGCTGTCGCCGAGGCGGACGGGCACCGGCGAGGAGGCCGGTGCCGATCCGGCGCTCGCCGCTGCCGCCAGGGATGTCCTTCGTCGTCATGGGGGCGTCGCCGGGCTACCCCTCGGTCTGGATCTCTCGCGTACGCCGACGGCGGTGATCCTCGGCAATCAGCTGCCGCTGCTTCGCGCCCTGATCGTCTCCCTGACCCACCGCCACGGGCCTGAGGTGGTGCGCCTTCACGCACTGGCCTCTGAAGCCGAGCTGTCGTGGTTGCGGCTGCTTCCGCACGCGGGTTGTCTGGAAAGCGATCCCGCCATCTTTTCCGCCGCCGTCCGGGCGCAGATGCGAGCTGCCGGCGCCGACCGACCGGAGTTGCTGCACGCGATTGTCCTTGCCGGCGCTGAGGATTCCACCGCGCAGGCGTGGCGAGCGCTGATCCCACTGCTCGAGTCGGCGCAGCCGCGATTGTCATTGATCGGTCTGTTGCCGCGCGGCGCGCCGGTGCCACTGGAGGCGCGCGCCGTCATCACCGCCGACAGCGAAGGCGCATTACTCGTGCAGCGCAGCGGGGAGAGCCCGGCCTGCGTCGCCATCGCTTCGCCTGATGCGATCTCCTTCCTCGAGGCGTGTCGCTACGGCGATGCGGCACGCCGCCACCTGATGAACCCCAACCCCCGCGCAGCTGATGCGGCACCGGTCCTTCTCGATTCGTTGATGTCCGGCGCGCCCGAAGAGCCTTTACGCATCCCGCTCGGAGTCGACGACGACGGCGGGATCGTTCTGATCGACCCGCGAGAAGCCGCGCGGCGCGGCGACGGACCACACGGCCTCATCGTGGGCGCGACCGGCAGTGGAAAAAGCGAACTGCTGCGCACCCTCCTGACGGCGGCTGCGCAGCAGAACCGGCCGGAGGAGCTGACGTTTCTGCTGGTCGACTTCAAGGGCGGTGCTGCGCTGTCAGCGCTGGGCGCCCTGCCGCACACCGTCGGGATGCTCACCAATCTGACCGATGACGTGCACGGCGTCACGCGGCTGTGCGCTGCCTTGCGTGCCGAGCTCCGGCGCCGCCAGATCATCCTGCGCAGCGCCGGAGTCGACAGCCTCGAGGGCTACACGGCGAGCGGCGGACGAACTCCCGCGGCTGCTCGTAGTCGTCGACGAATATGCCGAGCTGATCGAGCAATCCCCTGACGTGCTCGAGGTCTTGACCTCCCTCGCCCGGCTCGGGCGCAGCCTCGGAATCCACCTGTTGCTGTGCTCCCAGCGTCTCGACGACGGCCGGCTACGCGGTTTGGAGGCCCATCTTCGGTACCGGATCTGCCTTCGCACCTTCACCGCAGCAGAGTCCATGGCAGCTGTCGGATCCTCCGTAGCCGCCGCCCTCCCGGCGGCTCCCGGATGGGCGTACCTGTCCCGCGACGGCGAGCTGACGCGGTTTCGGGTGGCACTGGTCGCCGACCCTTCAGCCGCCGCCGAAGCGATCGCGCGCACTGCTTCCGCGCCGCCGCAACACCCGGTGTGCCTTCCACCGCTGCCCGAGTTGTTGACCCTCGACCGCCTGCCGGCGCCGGACCCACCCGGAGGCGTCGCCATCGGCCTTCGCGATCTGCCGGGACTCGGGGCGCATCCGCCCCTGCGTTACGACCTTCCCGCCGACGGTCATCTCGCCGTCGTGGGGGCTCCCCGCAGCGGGCGATCCACTCTCCTGACGACGCTGGTGGCCGCTCTCGCGGCGGCCGTTCCGTCGCGCTCACTCGCGGTGCACGTCGTCGCGCCGGCGGAAGGACCACTCTCGGGTGTCGCCGGGCTCCCCCATGTCGGCACCGTCGCGACCGCGCCGGAGCTGACCGCGCGCGTCATCCGGGCGGTGGCCGATGCCGTGGCCGAACGCCGCGCGCCGCAGGCTGGGCCAGGCGGGCGCATCGTGCTCGTGATCGACGACCTGGGTGCTGTGCTGGCGGCCGACGAGAGCCTGGCGCCGGCGATCAGTGCGATCGCCGCGACCGGGCAGTCGGTCGGGGTCACCCTCGCCGTGAGCTGCGGGCGATGGGCCGAGCTCCGCGGCGGACTGCGCGAAGCCGTCACCACGCGATTCGAGCTGGCCTGCCCCGACCCGGCGGACTCGATGCTGCCGCAACTCGCCCGCACCTTCCCGCAACGGCCGGCCGGGCGGATCCTCACCGGCGACGGAACCTGGGCTCAGATCGCCCTGCCGCGTATCGACGGCATCGCGGAGACGGCCGACCTTCCCGCCGCCCTCGCCGAACTCGTGGCAAGTATCGCGCGCCGCGGCGGCCCGGCCACCCGGCCCGTTCAGTTGCTGCCCGCGATGGTGTCCGCGCTTTCGCTACCCCGCCCCAGTCGCCCCGGCTCGGTGGTCGTCGGGGTGTGCGGCCCCTACGCCCGTCCCATCGAGGTCGGCCTGCGTCCAGGCGAGCACTTCCTCCTGCTGGGCAGTCCCGGAAGCGGGCGCAGCGGACTGTTGCGCGCGCTGACCAGGAGCGTGCATCTGCAATCGGCGCGCAGCTGGGTCCTGGATCCGCGTCGCAGCCTCGGCTCCGCCGGCAGTACGGCGTTTCGGCGGGCGACGACAACGGACGAGACGGTTGCTCTCGTCGAGGAGTTGGTCGCCACCTGCCGGCGCCGCACCGAGCCCGCCGGCCGCGACGTCGTGATCGTCGACGACCAGGAGCTGGTGGGTGGCCGGGGCAGCGCAGCGGGAGCCCTGCTGCCCTTGCTGGAGGTGCTCCCCTACGCCGCTGATCTCGGGCTCTCATTCGTGGTGGCACGGCGCCTGAGCGGCTACGCGCGGGCCGCGTACGAACCCTTCTTCGCCGGGTTGCTCGAACTGTGCGACACCGGGGTGGTGTTGTCGGGCGATCCTTGCGACGGGCCGGTGATCGGCGGCGTCAGGCCACGGCGGCTCGGGCCCGGCCGGGGCCAGTTGGTCGTGCGCGGCGAGCCAGCGGGAGAGCTGCAAACGGCATGGTTTCCTGACGATTCGGAGCATCTTGCTGCCGCCGTGCTGACCCCGAATGGCACACAGCCGGGAAGCGAAGTCCGCGGAGGGATGTGATCCGCACAGCACCAAAGCGGATTCACACATCGCAGGTGGTTCCCCGTTACGAGACGTGGGCACAAGCGTTAAAGCCGATGACAGCAAACGCTGAAGCAAGAACAGCCTTGATTGAGATCCACGGAGGCCGTCATGAATGCCCGACCTGACCTGGTTACGACGGATCTGTCGTTACTGCTCGTGGTCCCGGGCGGGGCGGCGCTTCCGGTCAGCGCCGGCTTCCGCTATGAGAGCTCCGACCCTTATGCCGTGCATGTCGGATTCCGCACCGGCGGCGACGAGGTGGTCGAGTGGACCTTCGCGCGCCAGTTGCTCGCCGACGGGGTGACCCATCCGGTTGGCGAGGGTGATGTCCAGGTCTGGCCGAGCTCCGAGGACGGGCCCCACGCTGTGTGTCTGTCACTGTCGAGTCCCTCGGGTTCGGCCCTCTTCGAGATCCCGCTGGGCGGGCTCGTGGAGTTCCTCACGCGTACCTACTCCGCCGTGCCGACCGGTCTCGAGAGCGACTTCGTCGACATCGACGCCGAGCTCGCTCTGCTCGTCTGGAGCGACCCCCAGAGCTGATCGACCGCGGCCCGATCTGCCTCGGCACCGCTTTGCCGCTCGCAGGGGGCGGAACGGTCAGCTAAGGTGTCTAACGCACAGCCCGCAAGGGCAGCGCGGACGTGGCTCAGCTGGTAGAGCATCACCTTGCCAAGGTGAGGGTCGCGGGTTCGAATCCCGTCGTCCGCTCGGTAACTCGAGGAAGCAATCCTCGACTATGTCAGCCGGCTCACCTCACCCGGCGGAGTGGCCGAGTGGCTTAGGCAAGGGCCTGCAAAGCCCTGTACGCGGGTTCGATTCCCGCCTCCGCCTCTTCGGTTCCAGGCGCCACCGTCCCCCGCCATGAGCTGATCGGTGCCTGTTGACCCGTTCGGCGCAATTGCACGCGGCATACGGCCCCTTTTGCGCCGATCCGCTTGAACGGCTCTTCCCAACCTCGCCATCCTTACTTTCTGTTGCTGGCGATGTCCGCGGGGGGAAGCAATGAAAAGTCTTGAGTCGCGCGCCTGCGCGTCGACAGCGTGCGGCTCGCTGCTCGTGAGGGCATGGTCGGACCTTCGGGCCGGGCTCAACCGCGAGATCACCGTCACTACCGAACGTCGCCAAGCAGGATCGGCATGAGCACGCACCGCTCGCCGCTCGACCGGCGGCCGCTGTACGTCACCTTCATCGTCGCCGCGCTGTGCGGGGCCGGCATTCTGGCGTTCGGCACCGGTGCGCAAACACCGCCACCCCTCTTTCACACCACCACCCAGGCCGACGCCGCCCCGGTCGGCTCGGCGGTCAGACCGTCGCCGATCCCGCTGCCGGCATCCTCGACCTCCGCTCGGGCCGCTGTGACGCCCCTTGCCGCACCCAGCTCGTCCTCGAGCACGGCGCAGCCGACGCCGTTCGCCTCCTCCTACCGACCGGTACTCACGGCGCATTCCGCCGCCGCCGGCGTCACGACGCCGGAGACGACAACGCCCACAGAGGCGGTGAAGTCGCCCGGCTCCCCTCTCGCGTCATCAGTGAAGCGGAGGAGCCCGACCACCGTCACGAGCCACCCGGGACGACCGGCAACAGCACCCTCGTCCCACCCGATCTCGCTGCCTTCCACGCATCCGGCGTCGACGGCGCCCGGCAGCGGCACCGCTGCCGGCGCCCACAACGGCAGCCACAACGACGCCCGCCCTCAACTGCCGTGGTGGTGGTACCTCACGCCGCACCAGCCGACGGTGCCTCACCTTCCGAGCCGGCCGACGACCCCGCGGCTCCCCGTCGCGACCCACACCTTCTCCTCCCCTGCGACCGGCAGCACCATCACTCGGCACGGGAAGTATTGAGCCGGCGACTGAAGGCCGTCCGACGAGCCCGGCTTGAGCGAGACCCGTATGCGCTCATAGTCGGACATATCCTCGCTACGACTTGTATTGGCGCACCAAGTCCGAGATTCTCACCGTGAGTAGCCAAGCGTAGGTGTGGGCATGTCCTACCGGACGCCGCGTCACGATCGAACCGGGGGACTTGATGGGCATCCGACGACCGAGGGGCGCGCACGCCCGGCCCCGCTCCATCGCCACCCTTCGCGCGGCGGCGATCGGCGCCTCGGTGGCAGCCCTGACCTCGCTGCCGCTGCTCGCCCCGACCGCGGCACTGGCGACCGCCACGCCTACGCTCGATGGCACCGGCGTCATCACGCTGATCCACGCCGTGCCCGGCCTCGTCGCCGATGTATCGGTCGACGGCAAGGTGGCCATCACGGGCTTCACGGCGTCGCGCGTCACCGATCCGGTTACTCTGAGTGCTGGTTCGCACACGGTTTCCATCAAAGCGGACAACGGCCCTGACGCCGGCAAGGTCGTCCTCACCGCGACGCTCAACATCATCGCCGGGACGACCTCGACGGCCGTCGTCGGGCTGACACCGAGCGGCGCCCCGAAGGCCTACGTCTTCCCCGAAATGCCGATCTCGGTCCCGAACGGCCAGGCAGCAGTGGTCGTCCGCCACGTCGCCGACACCGGAACCATCAAGCTCAACGTCGATGGCGCCACGCTGCCCGGAACTCTTGCCAACGGAGCGACGGAAACCACCGACACGGCGCCGGGAACGCATCACGTCGTCGTCGAGTCGCCGGCAGGAGCCACCATCCTCAGCGCGCAGTCCGCACCGCTGGAGGCCGACCGCGTCACCACGCTGTACCTGACCGGAAGCCAGCCCGCAAAGACGCTCGCCTGGGTGGCGACCACTAGGCTGGCCTCTTCGCTCACGTCGCTGAGCGCGATCCCGACCGGTGACGGCAGCACGGAGCACGTCCTGATGACCAACCGGGCCGAGGTGTCGGTCGGTGCGGCGGCAGCGGTGGCACTCGCTCTCGGCGCTGGAGCCTTCTTCCTGACCCGTAGGAGAGCCCTAGCTCGTGTCGACGCATAGGAAGCCGCCCAACCGGCTGACCCCGCTCTACACGGCGATCGCCGTGGCGGTCGTCGCCTTCGCGGTCATCCTTGGCTTCGGCGGCTCGTCCAAGAAGAACACGCCCAGCGCTGACGTCAGCCCGAAGACGCCGACGCCGTCGTCCGGAACAGCATCATCGCCGGGGACCCCGACGGCGTCCGTTTCCACGACACACTCCTCATCGACGCCATCCCCCACGCCGAGCCCCAAACCCTCTCCCAAGCCGTCGGCGACCTCCACCGGGCTCGGGACGTCCGATGCCACGCTGCACGGGCTCTCGGAGCGGGTCATGGAGCAGCCGGTACGCATTCGCATCCCGGCGCTCAAGGTGAACGCGCCGATCATCCCGGCCGCCGTCGACGCGAGCGGCGCGCTCCAGGTCCCGGCAAATGTCTTTCAGGCCGCCTGGTTTCAGGCCGGCAATGCGCCGGGCCAGCCGGGCACCGCGATCGTCGCCGCCCATGTGGACTTCCAGGGAGCCCTCGGCTTGTTCAACGGCCTGCACACGCTGCCCCGCGGATCTGCGATCTACGTGACCGACGCCAGCGGTCACGTCAGGGTCTTTCACTCGACCACCGGAACCCTCGCGCCCAAGAGCGACCCGAGCACCGTGGAGTCACTGGCCGCCGCCGCGGCCAAGCCCGGTCAGGTGCGCCTCGCGCTGATCACCTGCGGCGGTGATCTGAACTACGCAAAGCACAGCTACTACGACAACTTCGTGCTGCTGGCCGATCTGTGAGTCCACTCCTGGCCAAGGCCGGGCAACGCCTCAGGCGGACCGCGCCGGCTTCCCGTACACGATCTTGTCAAGCTCGTCGAGGACGGTGGGTTCAGCCGTCACGTCGAATTTTCGTCCAAAGTCCGCACCGCTGGCCAATGCCCGCGGAAGGTCTTCCAGGGTAAGCGTCTTCGGATGATTCATGCGCGTGTCTTTGAAGTCAAAATAACGACGTGGGTCATTGGCGATGACAAATCCGGCGTTGTTGAGCACCACCGTCTGCGTGAACGCCTCGACGGGCGACAAGGCGTGCTCAAACATGTCGACCATCGCCGGATCGGACTCTGACCGCTCGAGTAGATAGAGGGCGACCGGCCACCTGAGCGAGCAGAAGGCCGAGCCTCCGTACAGACGGAAGTCAGGCCCGAAAGCCGACCGGCGGCGGACCCCGACCGCGAGACCGTACGCCACGTGGACGCGAACGAACGGCTGTATCCGGTTCAGCAACTGCAGTGGGCGAAGCTGCTTGGCGCGCCGAGCACTGAGGCGCATCAGCCGATGATGGCGGAACAGATAGCGAGACCGGGCCCGATGAATGGGCCACCGGCTGTCAGCACCGAACGGGTCGAAATACTCCATGAACCCGTCGACAGTTGCATTCTGCAAGTCCGACTCGATCTCTTGCACCGGCCGCAGGGGGTAGTCCTGCCCAGTCAGATTGACCACCCAGTCGACGGTCTGGCCGGTTTCGCGCAGCCAGCGAACGGCGTCGAGGTAGCGGCGCACGTGGCTGAAGTCGCCATAGCCGCCCGGCTGATAGTCGATGGTGACGCGCCCCAGAGCGGTCAACGAGGCCTGGTCGAGAGGCTGGCCAGTTTCGTCGTGACTGATGTGGACTATCGAACCAGGACTCTGCAGCCGCAGCGTCCGGACCAGGCGTAGAACCTGCTCGGGGTCGCGATGCGACTGGACCAGATAAGCGACGGTGACCATGACTTCCTAGGGTGAGAGCTGCAAAAGGAGTGTCCCATGCCGCGGAGGAAGAAAAGGGCGAAATGGTGACGCCGGGTTTGCGCTCAGTAGCGAGCCCAACGCCGGTCGGACTCTTGCGGCCCACTTGTAGCAACCAGCCTGAGTGAATCTGGGCCAGTGTCATCGGCGGACCGCCGTGATGGCGCGCGCTTCCTCGTGTAGCCTCCGACCTGCAAATCTTCAGCTGGGGCGATTAGCTCAGGGGGAGAGCGCTTCCCTGACACGGAAGAGGTCGTAGGTTCAAATCCTACATCGCCCACGCGCGTTACTGCAGGTCAGAGGCCCGTCGTCGATCGTGACGACGGGCTTTCTTGCGGTCCGGGCGCCGGTGGCGTGTGCTGCGCGCGCCCGGGGCCCGGATTGCGTAGCGTCTTATCCACACCTTTCGGACGTGCGATCACCTCCGCCCCGGCGAAGGTTACTGTCGAACATGTATTCGAATCCAGGGAGGATGCATGTCCGGGGACGACAGGATGCTCGAACGGGTGCGGCGGTTGCTGTCCAAGGCCGAAGGGGCCGCGACGGAAGCGGAGCGCGACGCCTACAACGGCAAGGCCGCCGAGCTCATCGCGCGCTACGGCATAGCGGAAGCGCTGCTCGCGGCGAAGGAATCCACCTCGCCGCTGCCGGCCGATCGGGTCGTTGATCTCGACGCGCCCTACGCCCGCGACAAGGCGTCGCTGCTATCGGCCGTCGCCGGGCCGCTCGGCGTGCGGGGTGTGCTGTGCAGCGCCCGAAGTGCGGCGGGCACACGGCTGTCGATGCATCTGTTCGGGATGAGCTCTGACCTCGACCGGGTCGATGTGCTCTACACCTCGCTGCTGGTGCAGGCGGCGCACGGTCTCGCAGTGGCGCGGCCGGCTGATGCGTATGAGTCCGTCGCCGCCTATCGGCGCTCCTGGATGCTCGGTTTCGCCTACACGATCCAGCAGCGGCTCATCTCTGCCGAACGAGCGGCAGCGGAGCGGGCCGAGTCGGCGCGGGCAGATTCCGTACGCCAGCACGATTGCGCTCCCGGGCCCTCCGTCAGCTTGGTGCTCGCTGACCGGGCAGCAATCGTCGACGGGGCGGTGTCGGCCGCGTATCCACGGCTGCGCACGGCACCGAGCCGGATGCTGTCGGGGACTGGTTCCGCTGCCGGAGCAGCCGCTGCTCGCCGGGCTGACCTCGGTGGTCAGCGCCTGGGCAGACGCACGCGTCCGGCATTGCGATGAGCGGCGATGAGCCGGTGAGCAGCCGCCCGCGCCGTTCAGGCCGCCCGGTACGGTCGGGCCCATGAGAATCCTGCTGCTCGCTCCGCCGGGTGCCGGCAAGGGCACGCAGGGCAAGCTCCTTTCCGAGCACTACGGCATCCCGCACATTGCCACCGGTGATCTGCTTCGCGATCACGTCGAACGCGGCACCGAGGTCGGGCGGGAGGTGAAGAGCCAGCTGGACCGTGGCGAGCTGGTCTCTGATCAGCTGGTGCTGAAGATGGTGCAGGGCGCACTGGAGAGTGGCGACGCGCCATCGGGTTACATCCTCGACGGGTTTCCCCGCACGGTGCACCAAGCTGTCGAGGGCCGCATGGCGGCTGAACCCTTGGGGCTGGCAGCGCAGGCCGCGATCTACCTCGCGGCCGACGAGGCCGAGCTCGTCCGGCGGTTGCTGCATCGCGCCGAAGAGGAAGGCCGCAAGGACGACACCGAGGAAGTGATCCGGCAGCGGCTGGAGACCTACCAGAACGAGACGGCACCCGTCATCGACCACTACCGCGATCGCGGCATGCTCATCGAGGTCGACGGGATGCAGCCCATCGAGAAAGTGACCGACGACATCGTCGCATTGCTGTCGCAAATGCTTCCGGAGGGCTGAAAAGCTAGCGGGTGCAGTCGATCACGAGCTTGCCCGTCAGCGAGCGATCGGTGAGCGCATCGAATGCAGCGGCTATCTCGCTGAGCGGGAGCACCCGGCCGACATGGATGCGCATCCGGCCCGCTTCGAGCGCGGCAGCGGCCGCCAGAGCCCCGGCGTGGCGTTCGTCTGCCGAGAGTCCGAGCCCTCCGTAGCCGAGGATCTTTTGCGAAGCGCGGTAGATGGGCTGCAGCGCCAGCTCTGACTGTGAGCCGGCGCTGGTGCCGAAAAGGACGTGACGCCCCCTGGGCGCCAGGACCGACAGCGCTGCCGCGGTGAAGCCGGCGCCGAGCGGGTCGAAGGTCACCGTGGGCTGGAAGTCGCGGGCTCCGGCAGCAAGCGAATCGGCGTCGGCGACGAACGCGTCGCCGCCGAAGGCGCGCACGGCTGCAGCCTTGCCCTCGCTGCCGCATTGCCCGAGTACGCGAGCCCCAGCGGCGAGCGCGAGTGAGACGATGGCCAGCCCGACCCCGCCGGCAGCACCCAGGACGAGCACCCGGTCATCGGCGGTCACCTGGCCGACCTCGTCGACCGTCTTGTGAGCGGTGACCCCGACGACACCCAGGCCCGCGGCGGCATGAAGGTCGACCGCGTCGTCGAGCGCGATCACCTTGTCGCGCGCGACCACGACCGCTTCGGCCCAGGTGCCGTCCGACGTGGTGCCGAGCCCTCCCCCACTGGCGATCGCCACGGGAGAACCCTCGAGCCACCCGGCACCCTCGCCGCCGAGCGTCCGGGGAACCGGACCGTCCGCGGCCACCCGGCCCTCAGCGGCATAGCGATCGACGGGATTGACACCCGCAGCAGCGAGTTCGACGACCACCTCACCGGGTCCCGGTTCGCGTAGCGCCACCTCCTCGATGCGCAGCGGCTCTCCATGAGCGGTCAGGCGGGCGGCGCGAATGAAACGTGGCATGTCAGCGAGCTTCCCGTTCGCGGCTCTCGGACACCGGCGAGCCGATGGCATCGGCGACGAAGCCGCCCCACTTCTCCAGCAGCCGCGCCGAATCGGCGGTGTCGGTGCCCTCGGCCCAGAGGTGAGTGATCGCCTCGGCGGGGTCCGGGATCACCAGCACCCAGCGCCCGTCCGGAAGGACCACCTTCACGCCATCGGTCGTGTCGGTGCGGGCGGTTCCGGCGTGCTCGACGACCTCGCGCATCACGGCGCCCTTGGCCGCCCACGGCGTCGGAACCGACCGCCGCACAACGGCGGCGGCCGGGATGCGCGCGTCGATCTCCGAGAGGGTCAGCTGGGTGCGTGCGATGAGGCCGGCCATCCGCACGAACGCCGCGGTCCCGTCGAGCGCCGGCGCGAACTCGGGTACGACGAATCCCCCGCGCCCGTCGCCGGCGAACGCGACCTGCCGGGCCGAGGCGGCTCGCGTCAGAGCCTCCGGCGAGGTCGAGGTCCAGATGACGCCGACGCCGTGGAAGTTGCACACCTGCTCGGCGACCCGGGTGGTGGTGACCGGCAGTGCGACGTCACGCCCTCGACTCTCTGCGGCGACCAGGTCGAGCATGACGAGCAGGGCGCGCTCTTCGCGGATCAGCTCACCGCGCTCGTTCACCAGCGCGATCCGTTCCCCGACAGGATCGAAGCGCAGCCCGAACGCCGCCCGCGAACCGGCGACGAGCTCCCCCAGGCGTTCCAGGTCGCTCATCCTGCTCGCCAGCGATTCCGCCGTCGCGCTCTGGTCGAGCCGGCCGTTCACGGTCAGCACGTCGACTCCGAGCCGCCCCAGCAGGCCGGGCAGCACGAGTGACTGCGAGCCCCCCGCGCAGTCGATGACCACCTTCAAGCCGGCCTCGCGCAGCCGGCGGGTGTCGATGCGGTCACACAGATCCTGCACGTAGGTGTCCTGGGTACGGGTGGCGAAATGCAGCTCGGCGATCTCCCCCGGGAACGCCCGGCGAAACTCCTGCCGGGTGTAGATCCGCTCGAGCTTGCGCGCGGCTGTACGGGAGATGTCGGCGCCCTGCTCGTCGATGAAGACCAGATCGATGCTCTGCGGGTCTCCCGGCGAGGTGCGCATCATGATCCCGCCGACCGACTCCGACACCCGCACGTCCCACCGGATGATCGGCATCGTCGAGACTTCCAGGTCGCGCACCTCGATCGCGCTGGCCGTCAGCGCGCTGATCACGGCCCGCTTGAAAGCACGGGCCGCCCGGGAGGCATCACGCGCGACGGTGACGAGGCTGCCTTTGCGCAGGGTGGTCGCGTAGGCCGTCGCCAGCCGCACGCAGAGCTCGGGCGTGATCTCGACGTTGACCAGGCCGCTGACCCCGCGGGGCCCGAAAAGTGCGCGCTGGCCGCGTGATTCCCAGATGACGCTCTGGTTCTGCACCGTGCCGGCCTCGATGACCTTGGACGGGTAGACCGCCACGCCGTCGCCGAGGACGGCCTCCTCCTCTACGACGCAGTCGTCACCGACGATGACGCCTTCGGCGACCTGGACACCGCGCATGATGTCGGTGCGCTTGCCGATGACGCACGCTCGCAGGGAGACCTGCGGGCCGATGTAGGCGTTGTCGTGCACCACGGAACGCTCCAGCACCGCCCCGCCTTTGACGATGACGTTGCTCCCTATGACGGTGTATTCCCGCAGCGTCGCGCCCGCCTCCACCTTCGCGTAGCTGCCGATGTGCAGCGGCCCGATCAGCGCTGCTTCGGGATCGACCTCGGCGCCTTCGGCGACCCACACCCCGGAGGAGAGCTCGAACCCGTCGATGTCGACGTTGACCGCCCGGTTCAGCACGTCGGCCTGTGCCCGCAGGTAGGACTCGGCGGTGCCGACGTCCTCCCAGTAGCCACCGGCGATCCAGCCGTAGAGCGGCGCTCCGTCGGCGAGCAGTTTCGGGAAGACGTCGGCGCTCCAGTCGACGACCGCGCCGGGTTCGACGGCATCGAGCACCTCGGGCTCCATGACGTAGATCCCGGTGTTGACGGTGTCCGAAAACACCTGGCCCCACGTGGGTTTTTCGAGGAACCGCTGGATGCGCCCGTCCTCGTCGGTGATGACGATGCCGAACTCGAGCGGGTTGGGTACCCGCTTGAGGGCGACCGTCACGAGCGCGCCGCGGCGCCGGTGGTAGGCGACCATCGCGGAGAGGTCGAAGTCGGTGAGCGCATCCCCGGAGATGACCAGAAACGGCTCGTCCCCCAGTGCTTCTGCTGCGTTACGCACGCTGCCCGCGGTACCGAGCGGGGTGCGCTCCGTCGCGTACGACAGGCTCATGCCGAGCTCGTCACCGTCGCCGAAGTACGCGCGAATGTGCGCCGCGAGGTACTGCACGGTCACGAAGGTCTCGTCGAAGTCGTGGCGCTTCAGCAGCCGCAGGACGTGTTCCATGATCGGCCGGTTCACCACTGGCAGCAGCGGCTTGGGCTGGTTGGCGGTCATCGGACGCAACCGGGTGCCCTCGCCGCCGGCCATCACCACGGCGCGCATCAGGCGGGCACCCCCCGGGCGACACGATCGGTCGCGCGCAGCTGGCGCACCTGGATCGCGTACAGCCCGATGGCCCACCAGTAGAGCGCGGTCCCCCAGAAGACGAACGCCCACGCAATGGGGCGGGCGACGGTGGCCAGCCAGCCGTGGCCGGTCGTCGCCAGCAGGAACGGAAAGGCGTACAGCAGGTTGAAAGTGGCTGCCTTGCCGAGGAAATGGACGGGCAGCGCGATGCCGTAACCCATCCGCAACAGCACCGGTCCGAACGCGAGCAGCACGACGTCGCGCGCGATGAGCGCGACGAGCAGCCACACCGGGATGATGCCTCTGATGGTGAGCGCCACGACTGTGGAGACGATGTACAACCGGTCCGCCGCCGGGTCGAGCAGGGCCCCGATCTTGCTGGACTGATGCAGCATCCGGGCCAGCTTGCCGTCGAGATAGTCGGTCAGTCCGCTCGCCATGAGCAGCAGCAGGGCGATGCCGTCGCGGTGTGGACCGAGCACGAGCCACAGGAACACCGGCACGCCCGCCAGGCGCAGCGCCGACAGCGCATTGGGGATCGTGAGGACGCGATCGCTGAGCTCCGGCTCCTGGAAGGAGGGGGCGTCAGCGCTCACATCCGAAACGCTAGCCCCAGCAGCCGAATCATGTCTGCCACACCCCGGCACTCGCGCCGTCGGGCCGCGCGTGGATCAGCCGAACCGGCCGGTGATGTAGTCCTCCGTGCGCTTTTCGGTCGGGTTGGAGAAGATCTTCGTGGTGGCGTCGAACTCCACCAGCTGACCGGGCTGGCCAACGCCCGTGATGTTGAAGAAGGCCGTCTTGTCGCTCACCCGGCCGGCCTGCTGCATGTTGTGCGTCACGATGACGATGGTGAACTCGTCCTTGAGCTTGCCGATCAGGTCTTCGATGATCAGCGTGCTGATCGGGTCGAGCGCCGAGCAGGGCTCGTCCATGAGCAGCACCTGAGGCTGCACAGCGATGGCCCGCGCGATGCAGAGACGCTGCTGCTGACCACCGGAAAGGCCCGCGCCAGGCTTGTTCAGCCGGGTGCTGACCTCGTCCCACAGGCCGGCGCCGCGAAGCGAGGATTCGACAGCATCGTCCAGGAGCGAGCGCTTCTTCACGCCGCCGAGTCGCAGGCCCGATGCCACGTTGTCGTAGACCGACATGGTCGGGAACGGATTGGGCCGCTGGAAGACCATTCCGATGGTGCGGCGAACCGTCACCGGGTCGACGGTCGAGCCGTAGATGTCCTCGTCGTCGAGCAGCACCTTGCCCTTGGTTTTCGCGCCGGGCGTGACCTCGTGCATCCGGTTGATCGAGCGCAGCACGGTGGATTTGCCGCAGCCCGAGGGACCGATGAACGCGGTGACGCTCTTGGGTTCGATCGTCAGGGACACGCTGTCCACGGCATGAAAATCACCGTAGTAACAGTTCAGATCTGCTAGTTCGACTCGCTTGGCCATTGCCACTGGGCTCCGCTTCAGGCTCTCTTACGCGACAGGAGGAGTACGCCCAGGCGGGCGATGAGGTTCAGCAACATCACCAGAATGATCAATGTGAGCGCTCCGGTCCAGGCCCGGTCGATAGCTGTCTGGTTATTGTTACCGGCTTCGTTGAAGACAAAGAGCGGAAGCGCAGACTGCGCGCCGGAGAACGGGTTGCTGTTGGTGGCGACGTTGCCGAAAACGGTAAGCAGCAAGGGGGCGGATTCACCAGCGATTCGGGCAATTGCCAGCATGATTCCAGTCACGATGCCCGGCAACGCCGCCGGCACCACGATGCGCTGCACCACCCGGGTACGGGTGAGTCCCAGCGCAAGACCGCCTTCCCGCAGGCTGGGGGGCACCAGCTTCAGCATTTCTTCCGAACTGCGGATCACGGTCGGGAGCATCAGGACGGTCAGGGCGAGTGAGCCGGCGAAACCGCTGTATCCGAAGCCGAATGCCAGCACCCAGGCAGCAAGGATGAACAAGCCGGCGACGATCGACGGGACGCCTGTCATCACGTCGACGAAGAAGCTCACCGCACGCCCGAAGCGTCCCTTCGCGTATTCGGTGAGGTAGATCGAGACGAGCAGTCCGAGCGGGACGGCAATCGCCGTGGCGATGGCGATCTGCTCGATGGTGCCCACGATGGCGGCTTCCGCCCCGCCGTCGGCGTCCGATTCGGAGACCCCGCTCATCGAGTGGGTGAAGAACGTCCAGTCGAAACGCTTGGCGCCGTGGGCGATCGTGAAGCCGAGGACCGACAGCAACGGTGCCAGAGCGGCGATGAACGCCCCCACCACGAGCGCCAGGATGAACCGGTCCATGGCACGCCGGCGGCCCTCGACGAGCGCCGAAGCCACCGTCTGTGCCACCAGGTAAAGGAGGAGAAAGAAAACGAGGAAGTCGGCGCGGCCTTGGAACGGTGTCACCGCAAAGACCAGCAGCGAAATCGCCACGGCCGCCACGGGAATTGCGAAGAGCACCTTCTTCGAGAGCCGGCGCGTGCTGAGTGCCAGCCCTCCGATGGGCGACGCGCTCAGAGTCGGAGTCGTCATACGACCGACCCCGCCGGGATGGCGCGTCTGGCGATGAACCGCGCGAAGAGGTTGACGATGAGGGTGATCACGAAGAGCACCAGGCCTGAGGCGATGAGCGCCCCGAGCCCGATCTTGCCGGCGTCACCGTACTGGTTGGCAATGTTGGCCGCGATGGTGTTACCGCCCGGGGTGAAGATCTTGTAGACGATCTCGAAGTTGCTCGACAGGACAAGCGCCACGGCGATCGTCTCGCCCAACGCGCGCCCGAAGCCCAGCACCGTGGCGCTCGCGACGCCGGACTTCCCGAACGGCAGCACGGAGATGCGAATCATCTCCCACCGGGTGGCGCCGAGCGCGAGAGCCGCTTCGCGCTGCGTCTGCGGCACTTGCAGGAAAACCTCGCGCGAGATGGCCGCAATGATCGGCAAGATCATGACGGCCAGCACCAGCGCGGCGGCAAAGACCGATTTGCCGAATCCGCCTGAGGTGTTGAGGATCGGGATCCAGCCGAAGTAGCGCGCCAGCCATTCCGAGAGCGGAATCAGGTGCGGCACCAGGAAGATCAGACCCCAGAGCCCGTAGACGACGCTGGGCACGGCGGCCAGCAGGTCGACGATGTATCCGAGACCTTGCGCGAGGCGCCTCGGCGCGTAATACGCGATGAAGAGCGCGACACCGATGGCTACCGGCACGGCCATGACCAGTGCCAGGAACGAGGTGAAGACCGTGCCGAACGCCAGGGCGCCGATCCCGAATTGCGGGTGGGCGATGTCGTCGAGGCCGTTCTTTGCCGGGACCGTGCCGTCCGGCGTCCAGTTCTTGTAGGTGAAGAAGTTCGCCAGGTTCTTGTTCAGCGCCGGCACGGCCTTGACGACCAGAAAGATCGCAATCGCCGCCAGCACGGCGAGCACCAGGTAGCCGGCCAGAATCACGACGACCCCGAAGATGCGGTCCTGGGTCTCGCCTTTACGCCAGCGTTCGCGTGGAGTCAGCGAGCGCAGCGGGCGACTCACTTCGGCTGGCGCGGTCATCGTGCGGCGTCACCTTTCTGCGGCGTCATGATCGATCTTCGTATGCACTGCTGACGCGAGCAAGCGGCCGGCGGGATGGGCCCGCCGGCCGCTGATTGCCCGACTTCGTCAGGAGATCTTCGCGGCGACGCCTGCCACCTTGCTGACGATGTTGTCCGGCAGCTGGACGTATCCGGCCGTCGGCAGCACAGCCTGGCCGGCCGAGGAGGAGGTGTAGCTCAGGAAGCTCTTCACCAGCCCGGCCTTCTTGCCACCCTTGGTGCAGGTGATCTCGTAGGTCACCAGCGAGATCGGGTAAGCGGTTCCGTCGGCCGTGGTGTAGTCGAACTTCAGCGCGAGGTCGTCACCGGTGCCGGCAACGGTCGCCTTGGCCAGGAACGCCGTCACGTTGGCGGCGGTGTCCTCGACGAACTTGCCACCCGCGTCGCCGACCTTGGCGATGCTCAGGTTGCCCTGCGTGGCGTAGCTGGTCTCGAAGTACCCGATGCCGCCCGCTGTGGACTTCACGCCCTGCGCGACGCCCGCGGAACCCTTGGCGCCCTGCCCGCCCGGAGCAGACCAGGTCTTGCCGAACTGGTAGGTCCAGTCGCTCTTGGCGACGTTGGTCAGGTAGTTCGTGAAGTTGTACGTCGTGCCGGAGCTGTCGGACCGGTGGAAGGTCTGGATCGTCGTGCTCGGCAGCGTCGCGCTGGGGTTGTCAGCCTTGATCGCCGCGTCGTTCCAGGTCTTGATCTTGCCGCTGAAGATCTTGGCGATGGTGCCCGCCGAGAGGTTCAGGCTGGTGACGCCCGGAAGGTTGTAGGCGATGGCGATTCCGCCGGGTGCCATGGGCAGGTCAACGGCTTCGCCGCCGCTGCAGACCTTGTCGGCCGAGGACTTCTGGTCGGTGGTCAGCGGGAAGTCGGATCCGGCGAAGTCGTCGGTACCGGCCGTGAAGTCGGTGACGCCCTTGCCCGAGCCGCCGCCGCCGTAGTTGATGACGGCGCCCTTGCAGGCGGCCTGGTAGGCCTTCGCCCACGCCGAGATGGCGTTGGCCTGCGCGGTCGAACCGGATGAGGTCAGCGTGCCCGAACCGTTGCAGGTGATGCCACCTGCGGCAGCAGTGCTACCGCTGGCGCTCGGCGCCGACGACGAGGTGGTGGCACTGCTGGAGGGCTGAGTGGTGGAACCTTTGCTGCTCGAGCCGCAAGCGGCGACGGCAAGCAGGGCGCTGGCGGCAACTGCGGCCGATCCGTACTGACTCCAGCGTCGAGTGGTACAACCCACGGTCACTGACCTCCATTGTGGCGCGACGGCCCACGCGGGCTCGTCTGTCACAGGTCACGCTAGGAAGGCGCGGCGACCGTTCGGAGAAGTGACTCTGAACGGGAGGTGAACGCTCCCCGTCGAGCCTGCCGCGGGTTCAGCTGATGGCGGCATCAAATCGGTAGCCAACGCCACGAATCGTCACAAGGTGCCGCGGCTGCGAAGGGTCGGGTTCGATCTTCGCGCGAAGCCGTTTGACGTGGACGTCCAGTGTTTTGGTGTCGCCGAAATAGTCGGCACCCCACACCCGATTCATCAGCTGCTCGCGAGTCAGCACGCGCCCGGCGTTGCGCAGCAGCACCTCGAGGAGCTCGAATTCCTTGAGCGGCAAGCGGAGTCGGCTCCCCGCCGACACTCACCACGTGACGGTCGGGATCCAGGCGCACCGGACCCGCCTCGAGGACGTCGGCCGGCGCGCTGGGTTGCTCCCGGCGGCGCAGGACAGCCCGCAGCCGGGCTACCAGTTCGCGACTGCTGAAGGGCTTGGTGACGTAGTCATCGGCGCCGAGCTCGAGCCCGACGACCTTGTCCACCTCGCCGTCCTTCGCGGTGAGCATCACGACCGGGACGTCGGAGCGCCGCCGCAGCTCGCGACAGACCTCGAGTCCGGAAAGGCCGGGCAACATCAGGTCGAGCAGGACGATGTCGGCACCGGCGCGGTCGAATTCCTCAAGCGCCGCAGGGCCGGACGTCGCGACCGAGACCTCGAAGCCCTCCTTGCGAAGCAGGAAGGAAAGCGCGTCGGAGAACGAGTCCTCGTCCTCGACGACCAGCACCCGGGTCATTGGGCCACCCGGGTCGGTGACGGCAGCTCCAGGGTGAATGTCGAGCCTGAGCCTGGGGAGCTCCACACGCGCACGTGTCCTCCATGGTTGTTGACGATGTGCTTGACGATGGCGAGGCCGAGACCGGTGCCCCCGGTCTGGCGCGAGCGGGCCGGATCGACCCGGTAGAAGCGTTCGAAGACGCGGTCGAGGTCTTCGGGCGGGATGCCGATTCCCTGGTCGGTCACGGAGATCTCCCACCAGTCACCGCGACCGCGTGCGGCCAGTGCGACCTTGGTCGCCTCGGGACTGTAGGCGATCGCGTTCTCCAGCAGGTTGGCGACGGCCGTGACGAGCTGAGACTCACTGCCGAGCACCTTGCCGCCGCGGTCACCGCCGATCACGACCGAGATCTGCTTGGCGTCGGCGGCCGGTGAGATCCGGTCGACGGCCTCGGCGAGCACGTCGTCGACGGCCACCGGAGCCGGATCCGGACGCGCGTCGGCGCCCTGCACCCGGGAGAGGTCGATCAGCTCCGTCACGAGCCGCGACAGCCGCGCCGCCTCGTGACGGATCCGCGTGAGGAAACGCAGCATCTGCTCGCGGTCGTCCTCCGAGGTCTCGACCGCGGCTTCGGCGAGCAGGGCGAGCGCCCCGACCGGGGTCTTGATCTCGTGCCCGACGTTGGCGACGAAGTCGCGCCGGACCGCCTCGACCCGGCGGGATTCGGTGACGTCTTCGACGAGCAGCGCCACCATCCCTTCGGTGAGGCAGACGACGCGCACGCGGACCTCGAGCGGCTGCGAGCGCCAGCCGAACGACGGCAGCGTCATGTCCTGCTGAAGCGAGGCGTCAGGTCCTTCGCGACGCGCGTTGCGGGCAAGAGCGAGCAGCTCCGGAGGCGGTGGCTTGCCTGCGACGGCAATGCCCATCTGCCGGCCGGCCTCGTTGTCGAGCATGACCTCGTCGCTGCGGTTGAGCACCGCGACGCCGATCGGCACGTTGGCGAGAATGGCGAGCGGGAGGGCTTCAGGGGGCCTGGCAGAGACCGCCGCAGCGGCCAGCTGGCGGCGCGCCGCAGCCGCCCGTCGGCGGCGCGCGCCGACGATCGAGGCGATGGTGAGGCCCCCGAGCAGTCCAATTGCCAGCCCGAGCAGACCGCCGACCAGCCATGCCACGCTCTTGATCGTAGGTCCCACAGGCGCCACAAAGGCGTCAGCGCGCCCCGAGCCACCGGACGTTCACCTTGCGTGCACCGGTTCTTTCCCAGCGCACCAGTGCTGACCGGGCACCCTTGGGTAGCCTGCGGTCCTGCTCGGAACCCCGGAGGGTTGACTCTTGCGCGACGCGTACCACGACGATCTGAACGCTCTGACGCAGTCGATGGTCGAAATGACCCGACTCGTCTCCAGCGCGGTGGCGCGTGCCACCACCGCACTACTGGACGCGGACCTCGAGCTCGCCGAGCGGGTGATCAGCGGCGACGCCGCCGTCGACGCGCAATACCGCGACGCCGAAGAGCGGGCCTTCGATCTACTGGCGCGCCAGGCCCCGGTCGCCGGCGATCTGCGGCGCATCGTGGCCAGCCTGCGCATGGTGTCCGACCTGGAGCGCGGTGGCGATCTCGCGGTCCACATCGCCGAGGTCGCGCGCCGCCGCTACCCGGCATCAGCCATCCCGCCGGCGCTTCGCAGCACAATGCTCGAGATGGGCCAGATCGGCGAGCGGATCATGACCAAGGCGGGCAGCATCATCGCCACGTCGGATCTGGTGCTCGCCGAGCAGATCGAGCAGGACGACGACGTGGTCGACAGCCTGCACCGGCAGCTCTTCCGGGTACTGCTCGAGGACGAATGGGACGGCAGCGTAGAGGCCGCCGTCGACATCACGTTGTGCAGTCGCTTCTACGAGCGGATCGCCGACCACGCCGTCGGGGTCGCCCGCCGGGTGGTCTATCTCGTGACCGGTTTGCAGCCGGCCGAGGCCTCGCTCTAGCGGAGCGGTTCCAAGGCCGACCGCATTCGGCGGACCGCTTCGAGCAGGAGCGGGCCGCTGGTCCCGACGTTCAGCCGGGCGAAACCGGCGCCCTCGCGTCCGAAATCGGGACCCGGCGACAGGGCGACGCGACCGCGTTCCAGGAACACCTCGGCAGGATCGGATTCCAGACCCAGCGCGCGGCAGTCGAGCCACATGAGATAGCCAGCGTCGGCAGGCGCGACGGTGATCTGTGGAAGCGCCGCGGCAAGCAACGCCCGGGCCCGCTCGTGCTGGCGCGAGAGGTGTGCGGTGACCGCCTCAAGCCAGCTGTCCCCCTCCGCCGACGCACGGAAAGCGGCGTTGGCGGCCAGCACCCCGTAGTGCCCGGGATGGCGCAGCGCGACGGGCAGCTCTTCGACAGCGGCGCCCGTTTCACGATCCCCCGCGATCAGCAGCGCGCACTTCAGCCCGGCGACGTTCCACGACTTCGAGGCTGACGTGACCGTCAGCGCGCGCTGCTCCCCGAGGGCGAGCAGCGGGGTGAACGTGCGGCCGGGCAGTGTGAGCGGGGCGTGCACCTCGTCGCTGATCAGGCCGGCGCCGGTGCGCGCGGCCACGTCGCGAAGCGCACCCAACTCCGCCGGGGTAGGGATGCTCCCCGTCGGGTTGTGCGGATTGCAGAGCAGCACGGCCCGGGCACCGGCGGCCAGCGCCTCACTGATGGCGTCGACGTCCAGCGCCCAGCGTCCGGCGACGGCACGCATCGGAGCGTCGACGGGCAACCGCTCCAGCCGTTCGATCGCCTGCCGGAAAGGCCCGTACACCGGAGGCGTGAGGACGACCCCGTCCCCCGGGCTGGTCAGCATCTCGATGGCCCGCGCTACGCCGCCCATGACGTCGGGCACGACTGCCACGCGCTGCGGATCAGGGGCCCATCCCCAGCGACCCGCGGCGAACGCGGCGAAGGCCTCGGCGGCGTGCACATCGTTCGCGTAGCCGGCGTCGCCGATCTGGACGGCCTCCAGCAGCGCAGCGCTGACCGCCGGCGCAAGCGGCAGATCCATCTCGGCGACGAATGCCGGAAGGACGTCGGGCGCAAATGCGGTCCACTTGTAGCTTCGCCGCCGGCGCAGGGTCGCGAGATCGATCGCGTCGAAACGCGTGGGTTCACCGAGGAGCGCGTCGAGTGCGTCAGCCTGGGTCACCGGCCAACTATGCCCGCGTCGGTCAGCGCGCCTGGATGACCTCGCCGCCGGCAGCGGCATCGGCCGGGCCGATCTCACGGGCGACGAGCATCCGGCTCTGCCGGCGCTGGCTGTCGGCCACCATCGCCGACCACGCATTGCGCCGTGCCCGGGTCTGCCATCCGTCGGGACGCAGCCACATGAGTACCCGTTCGACCCGCTGTTGAAGGTGGGCGACCGAGACGCCATCCCGCTTCTGCGCCACAGCCTCCATGCGCCCCACCACCTCCTGAACCTTCGTGAACCTTCGTGTTCCTGACGAACCCCGTGCGCCCGTCTTCGGTAACCGACTCAACGGACTGAACAATTCCGGCAGATCCGTCTTTTGGCCGCTGTGCCCATCGTCACAGTGGGGCGTTACGAATGGGTGTCCACCGGATGAGGATTGGTCGAGCGTTGTGGGCGCCGCGTCGGCTCTCGCGTTACCTGGCGCCAGGCACTCCGGGTGTCAGAGCACCCGCATTTGGTGGCACCCAGGCGCGCGTTACCTGGCGCCAGGCACTCCGGGTGCCAGAGCACCCGCATTTGGTGGCGCCAGGGAATCGGGACGCGCGCCCTGGACGGCGACGCGCTGGAAGAGCTCGGGCCAGCCAACAACGTGGCCAGGAGGCTAGGTGCGGCGCTGCGGTCCCAAGACGAGGGCGGTCACTTTGCGCTCGGCGACGAACGACAGGAACGGGATCGTGCCGGCCAGCATGACCACGAGCATCACGATGACGTTCATCCGGATTCGGCGGGCCAGGTCGAGCGTCAGCAAGAGGTAGATCACGTAGAGCGCGCCGTGCAGCGGCCCGACGATCTTCACCACCGACTCGTTGTGGGCCCAGACCTGAAGCGGCACCCCGACGAGGACAAGGATGATCAGCCCGACACCGACGACATACGCGATCACCCGGTAGCGCAGCAGCGCGGCCTGGACCGACTGGGGTACGGCGACGGGCGAAGTCGTGCTCGCTCGGGTCTCCGCTTCGCTCACGCGGAACCACCCGCCACCGAATTGCCGACGTCTTTGTCGTGCAGGGCAGACAAGTAGCGGTTGTAGGCCGCCATTTCGGGATCCTCCGCGTCGTCGACTTGGGCAGTGACCTGAGGCGCCGGCACCCGGAAGCGCGGCGCCTCCGGATAGGCAGCCGCCGTGTGTTCACCCTCCTTGGCTTCACCGTGAAGCTCGCCTCGGATCAGCCGCCACCACAGGACCAGCAGAATGGCCGCGAACACCCACCACTCGACGCCGTAGGCGTAATTGCGAATGCTGCCGCGCTTGAGCCCTCCCACATCCCACTGCCAGTGACCGAGGATGCAGAACAACCCGACGCACCCGATGGTCAGGATGTGGAAGCCGATCCACCGGATGGTGAGCAGCTTTCGCACGGGTGAACGTTACCTTCCGCGCATGTGAGTGCGCGTGACAAGGCTGTGAGCGACAGCACCGGCAAGACGTTCGAAGGCCGCTGCGACCTGCGGCGCTTCGTCCACGACAGCCAGGAACCTGTCGGGGCGCACAAGCGCGACCGTCGAGGGACCACCGTCCCAGAGCCGAAGCAGCCAGCCGTCCAGATCCTCGACGCCCTCGCAGTCACCGGCGGCGACCGCAGCCAGGGCGCCGGGAGGCCAGACGACGAGCCCGCGGCAGTCCCGCGCTCGCAAAGCCCGCGCCAGAGCCGGGCCGACGAGCGGCCAGGGGTCGCCGCCGTTGCCGAGCAGCGCCCAGCCGGCGGGCAGCACGTCATCGAGCCTCACGATCCTGCCTTCCAGCGTGCGCACGCGCGGGTTCGGCAGCGGACGGCCTCCCAGGCGTTCGCCCGCCGGCGCCGGAAGTCGTGGAGGAGTCCGCAGCGAGCCGGACCGAAAGCGGCTGCCCAGGATGGGCGCCGCGGCGACCAGACGCAGCCCGAGACGCGTTGCTGCAGCCCGCGGGACGGAGGTGGCGGTGAGCAAACGGCCCGCGATGAGCGCGGTGCGGGTCATCTCGGCCACCCGGGGCCGGCGTTCCCGCTCGTAGCCGTCCAAGACGGCGGGTGGACCCAACCCGCGGCGGACCTCGTCGAGGCGCCAGGCCAGCGCGAAGGCGTCGCCGATGCCGGCGCCGAGCCCCTGTCCCCCGAAGGGAGGCATGCAGTGCGCGGCGTCGCCGGCGAGCAGCACCCGACCGTCGCGCCAACGGCCTGCCGTACGGGCGTGGTAGGCGTAAACAGTGGCTCGCACGATCGTCACGCCGGCCCGTTCCGGCGCCGGGAGCGGCGCGAGGTAGGGCTCCAGCCAGCGATCGACCTGCGCGGGCGCAGCCATCGCGGCCGGGTCCTCCCCCGGCAGCACCATGAACTCGAACCGGTGACCACCCGGCCGCGGCATGTCGACGGCCGGACGCCGGGGATCAAGCCGGTACGTGAAGCACGGTAAATGCGCCAGCGGCTCGCGGCAGTCGAGGTCGACGACGATCCAGGGCTCGGCGAAGGTTCGCCCGGTGAAGGCGATCCCACGGTCGCGGCGCACCTCGCTCGCTGCTCCATCGCAGCCGACAACCCATTGCGCGTGGATCGCACGGCCGTCGTCGAGCGTCAGCCGAACCCCATCGGGCACGTCGCGCAACGCCGTCACCCTGCGCCCGATCCGCTGCCGCACGGTCGCAGCCGAGCCGAGAGCGGCACGTAAAGCCCGCTCCAACGAAGGCTGGTGGAAGAACGACAGCCCGGGTACTCCCAGGGAACCGCCGTCGAAGGCCACGGTGGTCAGCAACGACCCGCGTGGGCCGCGCACCTCGACCCGCTGACCGAGATCGAACAGCTCGAGCGGATCGGCCATGCCCGGGAGGCGCAGCAGCGTGCGCAGGGTCTCGTCGTCGGCTGCGATCGCCCGGGGATAGGGCAGCGGCTCGGCCGCCGGTTCCACGGCGATCACATCGACCCCACGGTCACCGAGCAGCGCCGCGAGAGCAGCGCCCACCGGCCCGAGCCCGACGACTGCGACCTCGCAGTTCTCCTCGCCCGACACACCCGTGTCCACCGCTGCTCACCGGCCCTCTCTGACCCTGAAAGTCTCGGCTGGGCCGCTGCGGACCGCGAAGTGGCGGGAAAAGGCATAGCCTGACACGTCCACTTTTTCTGCTGCCGTATCGGAGATGTCTGCACATGGTGCCCGGCGGCCAACCCTTGGCCGCGCAATCCGAGCTCCCACCCACGGGAGCGCGCGACGCCGTCCTCGCCTCCGAGCAGGAGCGGGTCGACCGGATGTATGCCCGCCTGGACCACCAGCGTGACCTGGCGCAGCGGCAGCTGGCGGAGACCCGGGCGATGGGCGCGAGCGGCACCCCTGCGGCGCGCTCCGAACGTGACGCGTTCGCCACCGAGTACGAACGCCGGCTCATCCAGCTTCGAGGCGTCGAGAACGGGCTCGCATTCGGCCGTCTCGACCTTGCCGACGGCCAGCGGTACTACGTCGGACGGATAGGCCTTTCCGAGCCGGAGGGCGCTCGGCTGCTCGTCGACTGGCGGGCTCCTGCCGCGCAGGCCTTCTACCGCGCGACCGCAGCCGAGCCGCTGGGCGTCCGACGGCGCCGGCATTTGCAGCTTTCGGGACGCCGCGTCGTGGGTGTAGGCGACGACGTGCTGGATGCCAACGAGCTCATCGAGCTCGCCGAGACCGACCGCAGCACGCTGTCCGCCGAGGCATCGCTCATGGCGGCGCTCGCGACCAGCCGAACCGGCCGGATGACCGACATCGTCGCCACCATCCAGGCCGAGCAGGACCGCATCATCCGGGCAGATGCGCAGGGCGTGCTGGTCGTGCAGGGCGGCCCGGGCACCGGGAAGACCGCCGTCGCGCTGCACCGCGCCGCGTATCTGCTGTACGTGCAACGCGAACGGCTGCGCGGGTCCGGGGTACTGGTCGTGGGGCCCAACGTGACCTTCCTGCGCTACATCGAACAGGTACTTCCCTCACTCGGAGAGACCGGCGTCCTGCTGGCCACGCCCGAGGAGCTGCTGCCCGGGATCAGCGTCACGGCGCAGGAGCCGCTTCCGTCCGCGGTCCTCAAGGGTGACGCGCGAATGGCCGCCGTGCTCGCCCGTGCCGTCTACAACATCAAGAAGGTCCCGACCACGGTCGCGGTGTTGCCGTTCGACCGCTACGAGCTTCGGCTGACCCGCGCGCAGGCGCTGTCGGCCCGGCGCAGCGCCATCGCGACGCGCCAGCCACACAACCTGGCCCGGCCGCGCTTCGCCCGCGCGGTGCTGCGTCAGCTCGCCCGCCAGCTGGAAGGCACGGACAACGAAGAATCCATGTATTTGCAGCGTGAATTGTTGGGCACCGATGAGTTTCGCGAGGCGTTGAATGCCATGTGGCCGGTGCGCACCGCCGACCAGATGCTCACCGAGCTCTACACCGATCCCGCGGTGCTTGCTGCGGCGGCGCCGGAGCTCAGCGAGTCCGAACGCGCGCTGCTGGCCCGGCCGGCCGGGAGCGGCTGGACGACGTCCGACATCCCGCTGCTCGACGAGCTTGCCGAGCTGCTGGGCGATCCGGCGGAGCTGGCCCGCGCGGCCGAGGAGCGCCGCCGGCGCGCCAGCGAGCGCGAGTACGCCGAGGGCGTCCTGACGATCATCGGGATGTCGGACGAGGTCAGCGCCGACGTGCTGGCGGACCGGTTCAACAGCATCGGCGTCGACGGGACGGTTGCGGAACGTGCCGCCGCCGACCGCACCTGGGCGTTCGGTCACCTCATCGTCGATGAGGCCCAGGAGCACTCGGCGATGATGTGGCGGTTGCTCTCACGGCGCTGCCCGAGCCGTTCGATGACGGTGGTCGGTGACGTCGCGCAGACCGGCTCCGTGGCGGGCAGCGACACCTGGTCCCAGGCGCTGGATCCGTTTGCGGAAGGACGCTGGCAGCTCGCCGAGCTGTCGGTGAACTACCGCACGCCGCGCGAGATCATGGATGTCGCCGCAGATGTGCTGGCCTCCTTCGCCCCGCAGCAGCAGCCGCCGAGTTCGGTGCGCGACGTCGGCGAGTACCCGCGGGCGGTGCGGCTGGATCCGTACGCCGATCAGGCGGGCTTCGCCGAGCTGATCCGCGCCGCTCAACCGGCCGAAGGAACGACCGCAGTACTCGTTCCCGAAGGTGCCCGCGCGGTGTTCGCCGAGGGTGGCGATCCCTTGCTCACCGAACTCGCGCTTGCCGGCCCCGACACGGCAAATCGCCTGATGCTGCTGGAAGTTCGGGCTGCGAAGGGCTTGGAGTTCGATGTGGTGATCGTCGTCGATCCGCAGGCGATTCTGGACGGCTCGCCGCGCGGCGCCAACGACCTCTACGTTGCGCTCACCCGGGCCACCACTCGCGTCGTCGTCGTCCACCCGGGACGCTTGCCGGAGATGCTCTCGCGGCTCGAGTCGGCCTCCGGCTAGTCGACTTCGAAACGCGCAGGCTCGTCGAGGAACTTCGCGACGTCTGCGGCGTCGTCGGTCACCGCAGCCAATTCGCTCTTGGACAGGCGGGCAAACGGTTGCACGGCGAGGATCCGCTTCCCGGGACGGCCGTGGAAGCGCCAGGTCCCGCGGACAATGCCGTCAATCGTCAGCGCCGCATTCAGGACGCCTCCGCCGGGATGGATGGCGCGCCGGTGAGCCGGGTCGAGGACGAGATCGCGGTTGCGCCAGCCGAGCAGGTAGTCGTCGTAGCGCGGCAGCAGCCGGGCCATCGGTGAGCCGGTGGGCTCCGGGATCTGCGCGGAGAGCGTCGCCATCGGGCCGTGGTCGGTGTCCCACCAGGTGAGGCCGGTTCCGCTGCCGTCAAAGGCTTTCCGGGCTTGTGCGATCGGCAAGCCCGACCACGCCGCGAAGTCGCCGGCCCCGGCGGGGCCATGGCCGGCCAGGTAGCGACGACCGAGTTCAGCAAGCGGATCCTTCGGTGGCATCGGGGCTCGGGCAAGCCACTTCTCGACAAGGGCGAAGCTGGCGCCGGGCCCGCAGCACACCAGACCCGCCGCAGCCGCGTAGCCGAGCAGGTGCGGCACCGCCTGACTGCCGGGCGCCAGGTGGAAGTCGCGCTCCCCGAGTCCCTGCACGATCGCGAGCCGATCCAACGGTCCGTCCTCCAGCACCGCTTCCAGCAGGGGCAAAGCCGCTTCGCAGCGATCGTCGGCGATCCCGAGTTCGCGACGGCGCCGCGCCGTCGCGGCGTGGTATCGCGGACCCAGCAGCTGCGAGAGCCACCGTGCGTCCGCCGCCGGGAGGAGATGCAACGTGCCGCGCATGGCCCAGGTGCGCACCAGGCTCGGCGGCGCATCCGTTGCGGAGACGACCTCCGCCTGCGACGCGCCTCGGGTGCGGGCGCGTACCGCGAGCCACATCGCCGGAATGTCCTGTGCCTGCAGGCCGAAAAGCTGACCGACGGCCGCGTCGGAGTCATCCGCGCGATGCATGAGCAGCGACGACGCTGCGCGCCGGCGGACGATTTCACCAGCGTCGAGGCGTCGCATCGGAGACGGTCTACCCGAGACTCGCCTCGCGATCCCAGGTGCGGCCGAACCACTTGAGCACCCGGGTGGAACCGAAGTCGTTCTTGTCGCTCATCAGTCCCGTTGACGGTCCTTCGAGGCTCCCCACCGGACGCTCGCCGCTCGTGAAGGTGACGTCGACCTTGGCGATCATGTCGTGGCCGAATTCCATGTAGCAGATCCCATGGCCGTCGTACGCGGCCGGGGTCGAGGCGCTGCGCACCTGCGCCGCAATCCGGTCAGCGACGACCGCCGCCTGGCCCTCGGCGAAAACGCCGGCCTTGGGGGTGCCGACGCTCGTCACGTCACCCACCGCGTAGACCCCCGGGAAGCGCGTCTCCAGCGAGAGCGGGTCGACCGGAATCCAGCCGTCTTCTGCGAGGGCCGAGTCGAGTACGACCTGCGGCGCGCGATGCACCGGCACAGCCAGGAAGAGGTCGTATTCAAGGTCCTCGCCGTCGCTGAGGTGGACGACCCTGCGTGCCGGGTCGACTTCTCGCACGAGCGCCCCCGGATGCCAGCCGATGCCGCGCTCGGCGAAGGCACCCAGAATCGCGGCGGAAGCGTCAGGTGAAGGCGGGACTGGTACTGGCAGCGGCATCACGAGCGTCACCGACGAGGCTTCACGCAGCCCGCGCTCGAGCAGAAAGTCGTTGACCAGCAAGGCCGTTTCGCTCGGCGCCGGCGGGCATTTGAAGGGGGTCGAGGTCACCCCGACGACCACCTTGCCCCCGGCGAAAGCGGCAAGCGCCTCTCCGGCGACGGCCGCTCCGGCGACCGAGTAGAACTCGTTGCCTCCCTCGACGAGACCGGGTGTCGCTTCGGGTACGAGGTCGGCGCCGAGGGCGACGACGAGGATGTCCGCCTCGTACGGACCCGCCTCGGTGACGACGCGACGGCTCTCGGGATCGATCGACAGGACGGTGGTCTGCACGAATTCGACACCCGGCTTCACCACTCCCGCATAGGGGTGTCGCACCTGCGAGGACCGCGCGCGTCCGAACATCAGATCCAGCTTGGAGAAGCCGAAGACGAACCCCTCGGCCTGATCGATCAGGACGACCTCCACACCGAGGGACGGCTCGCTCCCGAATTCCTCCGAGAGCCGCGAGGACAGTTCCAGCCCACCGAAGCCCGCACCCAGAATGACAACGCGCATGATCGGGACCCTAGAACAACTGTCAGCAGGATCGGAAACACGTTTCAGAAGGAGTGTCATGACCGCGGAGGCCGCCGTCGACCCGTTGCGAGAGCGGGTCCTGCAATGGCTGGGCAAGCCGCTGAGTGGGTCGGGCAGCGCCATCGCCCCCGATGAGGTGAATGTCCCGATGATCCGGCATTGGGTCGACGCCCTCGACGACCAGAACCCGGTGTACATCGATCCTGAAGCAGCGGCGAAGAGCAGATTCGGCGGCATCGTCGCTCCTCCGGCGATGCTTCAGACCTGGACCATGGCGCGGCCGCGGATCGAGGGCATCGCCGAGCGCGGGGGCGCCGCGACCGCGATCGACGAGGAGAGCCCGCTCGGCTTTCTCGCTGCCGCAGGACTGACCGGCACCTTGGCGACGAACTCCGAGCTCGAATTCGTCCGCTATCTGCGGCCCGGCGATCGGCTCGAATCCTCGACCAAGCTCGACACGGTCTCCGAACGCAAGACGACCGGGCTCGGGCGCGGCTTCTTCATCACGTGGGTGACCACCTACCGGGCCCTGGACGAAACCGGCACGCCCGCGGAAGTGGTCGGCCGACAGACGTTCCGCATCTTCAAGTTCGACCCGACGACCATTGCGGAGCCCGGGGACCGAGCATCAGGCTCCGAGCGGCCGGCCGAGGCGCTCCCCGACCCCGGCGAGACACTGCCCGAGCTGAACCTGAACGTCACGGCGACAGTGGTCGTGGCAGGGGCGATCGCGTCGCGTGACTTCATGCCGGTGCATCACGATCGGGACTACGCGCAGGCGCAGGGTGCGCCGGATCTGTTCATGAACATCCTCACCAGCACCGGCTACGTAGCGCGCTTCGTCACGGACTGGGCCGGTCCGCAGGCGCGCCTGCAACGCATCGCGATCCGCCTCGGCGCGCCGTGCGTTCCGGGGCACGTGCTGCGCTTCACCGGACACGTCGAAGATGACCGGATCGAGGGCGATCAGCGCCTGGTGCACGTGCGACTCAAAGCGGCGAACACGTTCGGCAATCACGTCACCGGAACCGTCACCCTGGACCTGCCCGCCTAGCTTGTCCGGCTCGAACACCTGCGACGGCGCGGGTTCTCACATGGTTGTCACACGCAGTGCCCCGATTCATCCCATCTTCACGACGTGCTCACAGCGGACTCCCAGCGACGCGCAAGCGAAACCGCATCTGATCCGTCGATGTTTAGACCACGCTCAGCCTGACGGGGGACGGGCCGCGGTGCTGCTGACAGCGCCGGCCGGGCTCAGTCGTGAAGAAGTGAGGGGACGTGGGAGTGCGCTCGCGCTTGCGCGAAAGAAGGGCTGAGACGGGCCAGCGACTCTGGCGACGGGTGTGGACGGGTCACAAGATCGTCAGTCTCGTCGTGATTGTGGTCCTGCTCGCAGCCGTCGGTGGTGGGATCTGGGCCGGGACCTCGGGCGGTAGCCAGGCACCGACCACGACGACCCTGACGGTCAGCACGACGACCATCCGCCAAACCGTCTCAGCCTCGGGAACGCTCGCCACGGCCAATGAGGCCGACCTGAGCTTCGCTGCCGCCGGACAGGTGTCGGCCGTGCTGGTGCAACCAGGTGACAAGGTGGCCAAAGGTCAGCCGCTCGCCAGGATCACCAGCGCGTCGCTCGCAGCCCAGGTCGCCAGCGCCCAGGTGTCGGTGGCTTCGGCGCAGAGCCGGCTGAGCACCGACGAGACAGCTGCAGCCTCCGCGGCGCAGATCTCCGCCGACGAGCAATCGCTCACCGTCGCCCAGGATTCACTGAACGACGCGAACACCGCGCTCGCCGGAGCCACGATGACCGCCCCCTTCGCGGGTGTCGTCGCCACAGTCAACTTGACCAATGGTCAACAACTGTCGGGCTCGTCCTCCTCGTCGTCGTCCGCGAGCTCCGGCTCCGGAGGGTCGGGCGGCTCGGGCGGTTCGGGTGGTGGCAGCGGGGGGTCGGGCAGCACGATCTCGGCCGCCAGCGTGAGCTCCTCGTCCTCCTCGTCGACCGCCCAGATCGTCGTCATCGACCCCGACCACTTCACGGTGAGTGCCACAGTCGACGACACCCAGATCGCGTCGATCAAGCAGGGCCTGCAGGCGGTCATCACCCCGAACGGCGCGACCACGCCGGTCTACGGCACCGTCAGCTCGGTCGGGATGATCGCCTCGTCGACCTCCGGCGTCACGACCTACCCGATCACCATCGCCGTCACGGGATCGCAGCCGACGCTGCACGACGGGTCGAGTGCCAGCGTCTCGATCGTCGTCAAGCAGCTGTCGGATGTCCTGGCGGTCCCGACGACGGCATTGCATTACAACGGCACCAAAGCGTCTGTCATCCGGGTGGTCAACGGCCATGACGTCACCACGCCCGTGACGCTCGGGCAGGTGTCAGGTGCTGAAACCCAAATAACCGCAGGGCTTTCCACGGGCCAGACCATCGTCATACCGGTCACCCGCAGGGCCACCGGCACCGGCCGCACCGGCACCGGAACCCGGGGCGGCTTCGGTGGAGGGGGCGGCTTCGGAGGGGGCGGATTCGGTGGAGGCGGCTTCACCGGCGGCGGGGGCCTCGGCGGAGGCGGCTTCACCGGCGGCGGGCTACGCGGATGACGACCCTTTCGCACGAGACGCTGCGATACGACAGCGCCGGCCTGCCTGTCATCGCCCTCGAAGGTGTGCGCAAAACGTATTCGAACGGAAGCCTCTCGGTCGAGGCGCTGCGCGGCGTGACGCTGTCGATCACGGCCGGCGAGTACGTCGCGATCATGGGCCCGTCGGGTTCCGGCAAGTCGACGCTGATGCACATCATCGGTTGTCTTGACGTCCTCACCGAAGGGCGTTACATCCTTGCGGGCGAGGACGTCAGCCGGCTGTCGGAAGACGCTCTGGCCGAGATCCGCAACCGCCGTATCGGCTTTGTCTTCCAGCAGTTCAACCTGCTGCCCTCGCTCAATGCTTGGCGCAACGTCGAACTTCCCTTGTGCTACGCGGGAATTGCGCGACCGGTGCGCAAGGCCCGTGCGATCGAGGCGCTGGAACGGGTCGGGCTCGGCGACCGCACCGAACACCGTCCGACCGAACTCTCCGGCGGTCAGCAGCAGCGCGTCGCCGTCGCCCGGGCGCTGGTGACCGATCCCGCACTCATCCTTGCCGACGAGCCGACCGGAAACCTCGACTCGGTGTCGACCGCCGATGTCCTCGGCCTGCTCGATGAGTTGCATGAGGCGGGCCGGACCATCGTGCTGATCACCCATGAGGCCGACGTGGCGGCCCGGGCCGGACGGGTGGCTCGCATCCGCGACGGCATGCTCGTCGCCGACGCGAGCGACGCCGCCGGCGCCGAGGCGATGGCTTCAGCGACATCAGCGACGAGGGACGCTCCGTGAGCTGGTGGGAAACACTTCGCACGGGCCTGGAAGCCGTCCGTACGCATCGGCTGCGCTCCAGCCTGACGATGCTCGGCATCCTGATCGGGATCGCAGCCGTCATCCTCACCGTAGGACTCGGTGAGGGCGCGCAGGCGAAGGTCAGCAGTCAGATCAACGCACTCGGCAGCAACCTGCTCATCGTCTCCCCCGGCAGCTCGACGAGCAGCTCCGGTGTTCGCGGCGGCTTCGGCTCCGCGTCGACACTGACCGTGAGCGACGCGGCGGCGCTGTCGAACAAGACCGTGGCGCCCGACATCAAGGCCGTCGCCCCGACCGTCTCCACGTCCGAGTCGCTCACGGCGGGCTCGACGAACTGGACCACCTCGGTGGTGGGCAGCCAGCCCGACTGGCTTCCGGTGCGGGCGCGCACGCTCTCCGCCGGACGGTTCATCAACGCCGGCGACGTCTCCTCTCGTGCAGCGGTCGTCGTCCTCGGAACCACTACGGCGCAAGAGCTTTTCGGGGGTGCCAGCGCGGTCGGTCAGACCGTCACCATCAACGACATCCCGTTCCAGGTGATCGGTGAGCTCACCCCGATCGGCTCCTCCAGCACCGAGAACCAGGACGACACCGCGATCGTCCCCATCACCACCGCGCAGACCCGGCTGATCGGCGGCAGCTCGCGTTCCTCGGTATCGACGATCTACCTCGAGGCCGCGTCGTCCAAGACGCTGTCAGCGGCCTATCAAGAGGCGAACAGCGAGCTGCTGGCGACGCATCACATCACGCTTGCCACCAGCGCGGACTTCTCCATCGCGACGCAGCAGTCGATCCTGTCGACGGCCACCTCGGTGGACAAGACGCTGACGATCCTGCTTGCCGGGATCGCGGCCATCTCGCTGCTCGTCGGCGGCATCGGCGTCATGAACATCATGCTGGTCTCGGTGACCGAGCGGATCAAAGAGATCGGCCTGCGTAAGGCGCTCGGCGCGCCGCCGAGGGTCATCCGACGCCAGTTCCTCGTCGAATCGTCCGTGCTCGGATTCGCCGGCGGGATTCTTGGCGTGGGACTCGGGATCGTCGGCGCGGTGCTCTTGCCGAAGGTCATCTCCCAGCCCATCGCGATCTCCGGACTGGCCGCCGCCGGAGCCATCGCCGTGGCGGTGGCGATCGGCGTGGTGTTCGGCGTCTACCCCGCCAGCCGCGCCGCCCGCCTCGCCCCGATCGACGCCCTGCGCGGTGACTGACCCCATGAAAATCCCGACGAAAGCGAGTACCCGGTGAACGTTTCGATGTCAGGTGCACGGCGACTGTCGATGCCTGCCGTTGTGCTGGGAGTGGTCGTGATCGCCGCCGCGTGTGGCGGCGGCGGCAGCTCCGCCTCGACCGGCGCCACGGCGGCCGCGTCCGGAGGGGCGGCACCGAGCGCTGCACCGACCACACGGCCGGGAACGTCCGGGAGCATCAGCGCCGTCAACCCCAGCAGCATCTTCGTCCAGAACACCCAGAGCCAGAGTCAGGTGACCGTCAACTTCACCGGGACGACGACGTTCAGCCAGACCGTCAACGCGAGCGCCGCAGCGCTCAAGGTCGGTGACTGCGTCACTGCCACGTCAGCGTCGGCCAGCGCGACGCCCAGCACGCGTCCGAGCGCCAGCGCCAGCAGGGCACCGGTGACCGCCCTGACGGCCACCACCGTCGACATCACCTCGACAACCGGCTCGTGCACGCGCGGCAACGGCGCCGGCTTCGGAGGTGGCAATCCGAGCGCGCGCCCCTCGGGTGGCTTCCGTCCTTCGGGCGGCGCACGGCCGAGCGGTGCGGCCCGGGGCGGTTTCGCGCCGACGGCCTTCGGCACGGTCGCATCGGTGGGCAACGGCGACTTCGTTGTGACCAGCACGCGTAACAACACGACAACCAAGGTCACCGTGACGACCACCTCCGCCACGACCTACCGCGAGACGGAGACCGCCACCAAGGCGAACCTGAAGGTGGGCCTGTGTGCCACGGCCATCGGCACCACTGACGACACCGGGGCTGTGACGGCCCGCACGATCGCGCTCAGCCCGGCGACGTCGACCGGATGCAGCTTCGGATTCGGCGGCGGCTTCGGACGCGGCCGGTTCGGCGCCGGCGCGGGTGGCGCTTCGGGCGGGACCGCCGGATGACAGGCGACACCGAGCTCGGTCTCCTGCTCCACGACCCGTTCCCGGAGCCCGAACCCGCCACCGAACAGCTCGCAGCGGAGCCCCGCGCCCATGGCCGTTTTCGGCGCCCGCGGAAGCTGACGGCGATCGTCATCGTGATCGTGCTGATCGCGGCAGGCGGCGGGATCTGGGCCGCCACGGGTTCGAGTGCCGCGACCTATCGCTGGACGACCGTGACCAAGGGCGACGTCGACCAGACGCTCGACTCCTACGGCACCGTGACACCGATTCACCAGGCAAACGTGACGTTTCCGGTCAGCGGGACGGTGGCCACCGTCCCCGTGACGGTCGGCCAGCACGTCACCGCAGGACAGACGCTCGCCACCCTCGAGATGAGCAGCCTGCAGTCCAAGCTCGACTCGGCCAAGTCGACGTTCGCGACGGCCGAGGCCAAGCTGGCTTCCGACGAGCAGGCGCAGGCGACCGGCAGCACCGTTTCCGCGACCAACACGTCGGCAACCCTCAGCGGGGCCGACACCGGGCAAGCCACCCCGCTCACCGCGCGGCCCTCCTCGGGCAGCACGGGCAGCACGGGCGGCAATGGCGGCAATGGCGGGGCGGGGGCGGCGGCTTGATAGGTACGGGCGGCAGCACCGGCGGGACCGGCGGCGGCTCCAGCGCTCAATCCGCCGTGACGGCGGCACAGGCCAAGCTGCTCGCCGACCAGCACACGGTGGACACCCTCACCGACGCCGTGGCCGCCGATCTGCGGCTCGGCACCTCCACCTGTGCATCGCTCATCGCCTCGCTCCAGAACCTGGCGGTGACGCCGCAGGCCGCGACCCCGTCCGCGACCGCGTCACCGTCAGCCCAAACCCCCGCGGGATCAGGATCGGGATCGGGTTCGCAGGTACCGGACACGTCGCCCTGCACCTCGCTGCTGAACAAGATCCTCGCCGACCAGCAGGCCGTGACCGCCGCCCAGACCGTCGTGAGCAATGACGAGACCGCCCTGACCAGCGCCGTCAACAACCTCGTCACTGCCTCGAAGTCGAGCGGCTCCACCGGAAACGGCAGTGGCTCGTCCGGGGGATCCTCCGGCGGCCGCAGCTCCAGCGGCAGCGGTTCGACCAGCGGCGGCTCCGGCTCGTCCTTCAGCTCCTCGTCCGGATCCGGGCGGACCTCCGGCTCGGGAGGCGGCGGTACGACCGTCACTGCCGAGCAGCTCGTCCTCGACCAGGCGACCGTCGATGCCGACGGCGCCAACGCCATCGTTGCCGCCGAGGCGGTGAACCAGGCGACTCTCGTCAGCCCGCTCGCCGGCACCGTCGCGGCCGTCAACGTCTCCCCCGGTTCGACGGCCGGTACCTCATCGGCAGCGGTCACCGTCATCGGACCCGGCGCCGACGAGGTATCGACCACCGTTTCCGATCTGGATCTGAAGGAGATCCACGTCGGGTCCGACGCGAGCGTCACCACTGACAGCAGCAACACTCCGCTGCACGGCACGGTGACGGCGATCGGGCTGCTGCCGGTGTCAACCGGAACGAGCAGTTCCTCGAGCTCGTCGTCGTCCGGCCGCGGTGCCACCGCGTCGGCGGCCGGCAGCTCGTCGAGCAGTACGAGCAGTACGGCCACGACGTCTTCGGCCACCTACCCGGTCACCATCAGCCTGGACACAGGAGGCCTGTACTCCGGCTCGGGTGCCGACGTGTCGATCGTGGTCAAGAAGCTCACCGGCGTGCTCGCTGTCCCGACGTCCGCTGTCACGACACTGGGGGCCCTGCACACGGTGACGCTGCAGTCCGGTGGCAAAGCGAGCCGGCACGTGGTGGTCGTCGGCGCGAGTGACCCGACCTTCACCCAGATCACCTCAGGGTTGAGCCAGGGTCAGCACGTCGCGCTTGCCCAGGTGAACCTCCCCGTCCCGAGCAGCGGCAGCACCACCAACCTGGCGCGGCTTGCGGGCGGCGGCGGTGGCACCGGCCGGGCATTCACCCGGACCGGGACGACGGGGACGACGCGAACCGGCGGTTGAGCCCGCAAACATGGCAGGCTGAGCGGGTGGGCGAAATGATGTCGCGTTGAACCGGTGACACGGTGAAATTCAGCATCATCGCCACCGTCTTCGGGGTTGTCTTCGTCGGCGAACTGCCCGACAAGACCGCCGTCGCCTCGCTCATCCTGGGGGCGCGCTACCGGCCGGTGCCCGTCCTCGTCGGTGTGTGGGCGGCCTTCCTGATCCACGTGACGCTCGCCTGCACGGCGGGTGGTCTCGTGGCCAAGTTGCCGCACAAGCCGGTGGAGCTCGTCACGGCAGCGCTCTTCCTCATCGGCGCCGCCCTGCTGCTGCGTTCCAGCCCCAGCGAGGCTGCCGAGGAAGCCGAGGAGAACACCGCCAAGTACACCGGGGAGCGCACCCCGCGGCAGGTCGCGGCCGCGTCGTTCCTGATCGTGCTGATCGCCGAATTCGGCGACCTCACACAGATCCTCACGGCCACGCTGGCGGCTCGTTACCGCGAGCCGCTGGCGGTCGGGATAGGGGCGCTGCTTGCGCTCTGGGCGGTGGCGGCATTGGCCGTGACGTTCGGACGCAGCCTGCTCCGGGTGATCTCGCTGCGCCGGGTCCAGCAACTGGCCGCCATCGCCCTCGCCGTGCTCGCCGTTCTGACACTGGTCAGCGCCCTGGACTGACCCCGCCTCCCTGCTAACCTCACCGGTACGGGACGTGGCGCAGCTTGGTAGCGCACTTGACTGGGGGTCAAGGGGTCGCAGGTTCAAATCCTGTCGTCCCGACCGATCGGGTCAGGGCTCGTCAGCGGCATCCGATGACGAGCCCCGACCCCGACCGGGATGGTTCAGGAGCCCCACACCGCCGAGTGGGCCCGGCCGGCGCGTGATGCGGTGAAGAAGCCCGACGAGCTCAGATGCTGGTTTCCCCAGACGGTGGTCCGAAGGTGGCTCAGCTTTCCCGAGAGATGAGCGACCGCTGCCGGATGGCTGGGTGCTGTCGCAGCCATCGCCGCACCCGGCTGCAGCACGGCGAACCCCACGGCGGCGGCCAGTGCGGTCTTCACGAGGAGGCGCTTGGGGTGGGCGAACGAGGCGAGCTGCATACTTACTCCTGTTTGTCTGAGCGCATTTCCTGGGCGGTTAACGCGATAAAGCTTTCATCGTCCCGGCCGCACTCCGAACTGAGCAATTCCTTCCCCACCTGGCAATTTGATGCAAAACTCACGCCCAAGTGGCGCAATGATTAATGCTTTGGCGCGCCCGGACGGGACGAAAGTAATCTCCGTCGCCGCAATTGCCGCAATCATTGTTCGGCTCATTGCCTCATTGCTCTGACCTCTTTCCGGGTCTGAGCCGACCGGCGTCGCTGCGCCCGATCCCGCGGGCAGACCGGCTGACACACAGCAACGGCTCATGCGCCGGAGTGATGATTTTTGCCCAACAAACACCCAACTCTCATCCAGCCTCCGGTCACGCAGGGTTGCGTGTTACGTCCGGGTGTCGTGCGACTTCCGGACACGTTGTGGGGGAAACATGGTTCGCGAACGACGGCTACTGACTCGTGCGCTCGTAGCGGTGGCGTCCGTCGTGGCGATCGTCTTGCCCGTTCTACCGACCTCGCCGGCAGCTGCGGCGAGCCCGGGGGTGGACGATCACGGGGTCGTCGCCAACACGGTGCCGTTCAAGTACACGCCGAACTTCACGAATGGCGCGGTCAAAGCAGTCGTGCAGGTGACGCATGGGACGAGCACCCGCATCTTCGTCGGCGGCACGTTCACCTCGGTCAGCCAGGTGACGTCGGCCGGCGCCGCGGCCGCCAAGACTCGCAACTACCTCCTCGCATTCGACCCGGCGACGGGCACCCTGGACACGGGTTTTCTCCCCGCCGTCAACGGTGAGGTCGACACCATCGTCCCGACTCCGGATGGCTCGGGCGTCTACGTGGCGGGCCGCTTTTCGACTGCCGGCGGCGTGACGACCAAGCTCGCGCTGCTCAGCACCACTACGGGTGCGGTAGTCACCACGTTCAAGGCGAACGTGAACGGCCCGATCAATGACCTCGCCCTGGTGGGCAGCCACCTGCTGGTGGGCGGCAACTTCACCTCGATCGGGGGCCTGACCCGCGACGGGCTGGGCTCGGTCAACGCGACCACCGGCTCGGTGGACGCGAACTACTTCGCCATCCAGCTGACCGGCCACCACGCCTACGGGCGCTTTCCCAACTCGATCGAGGGCCCGGTCGGCACGCAGAACATCGCCGTCTCCCCCGACGGCACCCGAGCCATCGTCGACGGCAACTTCATCAACGCCGCCGACTCCGTGACGAGCTACGCGCGTGACCAGATCGTCAGCATCGACCTGACGACCCCGACCGCCACGATCGACCCGAACTGGAACACGAACGCGTACACCAACGCCTGCTACAACGGCGCGTACGACGGCTACATGCGAGACATCAGCTGGTCGCCGGACGGCAAGTTCTTCGTCGTCACCGCCACGGGCGGCTACTACGGCGGCAGCTTCCAGGACTGTGACTCCGCGAGCCGCTTCGAGGCTTCCGCCAATGGCCTTGACGTGCAGCCGACCTGGGAGCAGCTGACCGGCACCGACTCGCTCTACTCGGTCGCCGTCACGACGTCCGCCATCTACGTCGGCGGACACCAGCGCTGGCTGGACAACCCGTACGGCCAGGACAATCCCGGACCCGGTGCGGTGCCGCGCCCCGGCCTGGCGGCGCTGGACCCGGTGACGGGCCTGCCGCTGTCGTGGAACCCGGGACGCAACGCCCGCGGCCACGGCGCCGAGGTCGTCTACGCGACCCAGAGCGGCGTCTGGGTCGGCAGCGACACCGACTCCATCGGCTACAACACCTACAAGCACCAGAAGCTCGCGTACTTCCCCTTCGCCGGCGGGAAAGCCGGCCACGACCGACAACACCGGTAGCGCCGAACACCGTCTTCGTCGCCGGAACGCGTCCCACGGCCGGCGCGAGCAACGTGCTCTACCGGGTCGACGCCGGTGGCCCAGCCATCCAGTCCAGCGACACCGGACCCGACTGGGCGGCTGACACCGACGCGGCCCCCAGTTCGCTGCACAACGCCGGCAGCAGCACCTCACAGTCCGGCCCGATCGCGAATGTCGCATCGACGGTCCCGTCCTACGTTCCGAAGGCGATCTTCAACACCGAGCGCTGGGATCCCGGGAGCAACGGCGACGGCGGCGAGATGACGTGGACCTTCCCGGTGCCCGCGACCGACAATCTGACGCTGAACCTGTTCTTCTCCAACCGGTACTCCGGCACCAGCCAGGTGGGCCAGCGCGAGTTCGACGTCACAGTCGACGACCAGGAGGTGCTGTCGAAGTACGACATCGTCGCTGACGTCGGCGATCAGACCGGCACCATGAAGAGCTTCCCGGTGCCGGCCGGCAGCAGCACGCTCACGATCACCTTCAGCCACGAGGTCGAAAACCCGCTGATCGACGGCATCGAGGTCATCGACTCCTCGCAGCCGGCCGCTCCGCCGCAGTCGCTGGACGGGTTCTCGGCCAACTCCTTCGACCCGAGCACGGGCGCCGGAAGCTCCGCAGCCGTCCAGCCCTCGAACGGTGGCGGCATCGCCTGGGGCTCGGTCCGCGGAGCGTTCGTGCTCAACGGACGCATCTGGTACGGCATGAGCGACGGCAACTTCTACTACCGCACCTGGGACGGCGCCAACGCCTTCGGCCCGGCGATGCTCGTCGACCCTTACAACGACCCGTACTGGGACAAGTACCAGACCGGATCCGGCCAGACGTATCAGGGAACGGCGACGAGCTTCTACGGCGAGATCCCCAACGTCACCGGCATGTTCTACGCGAACCGGTCGATCTACTACACGCTCTACGGCGACGGCCGGCTCTATCGCCGCGACTTCTCCCCCGACACTGCGACCTCCTCGATCGCCAGCCAGGTCACCGGCGGCATCATCAGCCCGGTCGAGAACGTCGTCACCAGCCCCAACCCTGGCACTGCGCCCGACTTCAGTGACGCCACCGGCATGTTCGTCGCCAACGGCACCCTCTGGTTCTCGCGCAAGGACGGCAAGCTCTACCAGGCGGGTTGGAACGGCAGCACCGTGACCTCCGATGCCACCGTCGACGCCAACGCGTCGGGGACGAACTGGTCCGGGCGGGGGCTGTTCCTCTCCCCCGGTGGCAGCACGCCCCCGCCGCCGCAGCAGCCGGTGGCGAGCTTCAACTCGTCGTGCTCGAACCTGGCGTGCTCGTTCAATGGCAGCGCGTCGACCGCGCCCGGCTCGTCGATCACGTCCTACTCCTGGACGTTCGGCGACGGAGGCACCGCGACAGGCGCAACGCCCAACCACACCTACCTCGCGGGCAACAACTATTCGGTGTCGCTGACGGTGACCAATGCCGCCAATGCGACGAACACGTCGACGCAGCAGATCACCGTGTCCGCCGGTCCACCCCCGCCGCCGGGCACGATCACCCCCGTCGGAGCGGCCGCGGCGAACGGCAACGGGACCTCTGAAACGGTCACGACGCCGGCCGTGCAAGCGGGGAACGGCATGCTGCTGATTGCCACTGCCGCCAACGGGAGCACGCTGACCGCGCCCGCGGGCTGGACCAAGGTGGACACCGCCACCAGCAGCGCTGTCACCACGACCGTCTGGCAGAAGGTGGCGACCGCGACCGATCACGGCACCGCCGTGAAGGTCACGTTCTCCACGACCGTCCACGGCACCGTGCAGCTGCTGGCGTACGCGGGGACCAACGCGACGAACCCCGTGGTCGCCTACCAGAAGAAGATCACCTCGGGCTCGGCGACGACGTACGTCACCCCGACGGCGGCCGTGCCGGCCAATGGTGACGTCGTCGTCTCCTACTGGACAACGAAGTCCTCTGCGGTGACCTCCTGGACGGCCCCATCGGGTCAGCAGGTGCGTTCCGCGGCCAACGGTTCGGGTGGTGGCCACGTCAACTCGCTCGCCACCGACGGTGGCTCGGCGAATGCCGGCACTGCCGGAGGGCTCACCGCGACCACCGACACCGCCGGCTCGGCGTTCACAGCGTGGACGATCGTTCTGGGCTGAGGCACTTTCGCCGCTGCCCGGAGACAGTCGGTCACCACACGTTCACCCGATTGACATCGGCAGCGTGACAAAGGTCCCTGGCGCGCCCGACGAAAGGCGGGCACGGTGTTGCTTCCGGAGCAAGATTGCTTCCGGAAACAGGGAGGCGACGTGGCCACTGTCACCGTTCAGATCGAGGCGCAGCGCAGCCGCTCCTCCTGCTGCCGGTGCCGCGAGCCCATCGTTCAGGGGATCATCGCGGAAACGCATGAAACGTGGGTGACGGCGAAGGAGAGCGACCCCTGGTGTCAGGGCGGGGCACACCTTCCCAAAGCAGCTCACCTGAACGGCTGGTGATTGCACCGGCCCTCTTGCACCCGAGTCGCAAACGTCGTCCCGCCACTGGAGCCGCAGTCACGCTTCAGAAGCAGCCCTGGCGTGTTCGAGGCTTTGCAGCCCCTTGAGCACCGGCTGGATCAGCGGCTGGCGGCAGCGGCTCGGGTGCGGGGCGGTCAGCGCCTACGATGACTCCGGTGACATCACTGCACTTCGCGGAGAGCAACGGAGGCCGGCATGGCCTCACCGATTAAGGCGACGATCATCCTGTGCGATGCGGCGCAGGCCGACCCGTCGGGCAAGTTGCACATGCTGGGCGCCGGCTGGTCGGTGACCGGCACCCCGACTGGTGCTGCCGCTGTGGCCGTGCTGCTCAAGATCCCGTGGGACCTGGCCAACACCAAGCTTCCCTTCTCGCTGCAGCTCGAGGACGCCGACGGCCAGCCTGTGATCCTCGGCGGAGGACCCGTCGACATGCGCAGCGAGTTCGAGGTCGGACGCCCGCCCGGGCTGGATCCGGGAAGCCCGATCGACGCCTCGTTCCAGCTCAGCGTCCAACCAATGCCGCTCGCGCCCGGTCGCTACCAGTGGCGCCTGCAGGTCGGGGATGACGAGTTCGCCGAGAGCTTCCAGGTTCGCGCGTAGCCGCGCAAACGTCAGAGGTTCAGCTCTTCTTGCGGTCGCTCTTGTTCTTCACGCGTACCGACACCTCGATCGGGGTGCCCACGAACCCGAAGTCCTCGCGTAGCCGCCGCTCGAGGAAGCGCCGGTAGCCCGCTTCGAGGAAGCCCGAGCTGAAGACGACGAAGCGGGGTGGCCGGATGTCGGCCTGAGTCGCGAAGAGCACCTTGGGGATCTTCCCGCCCCGTGCGGGTGGAGGTGTGGTGGCCACGACCTCACCGAGCCAGCTGTTCAGCCGTCCGGTCGAGATGCGGGTCTCCCAGCCGGCCAGCGCGGTGCGGATCGCCGTGGCGAGCTTCTCGACCGACCGGCCGGTGCGCGCCGAGACGTTCACCCGCGGCGCCCACTGGATACGGCTGAGGTCGCGGTCGACCTCGCGCTCGAGGTCGTAGCGCCGGTCCTCGTCGACCAGGTCCCACTTGTTGAACGCGATGACGATCGCCCGGCCGGCCTCGACCGCCATCGTCAGGATGCGCTGATCCTGCTCCGACAGCCGCTCCCCCGCGTCGAGCAGCACAATGGCCACTTCCGCCGAGCGCAACGCGGTCTCCGTGCGCAGCGAGGAGTAGTACTCGGCGCCGGCCGCCTCGCGAACGCGTCGCCGCAGCCCCGCCGTGTCGACGAAGCGGAAGATCTCGCCGCCGAGCGGCACCAGCGAGTCGACCGGGTCACGCGTGGTGCCCGCGACGGAGTCGACCACCGACCGCTGCTCGCCGACCAGCTTGTTCAGCAGCGAGGACTTGCCGACGTTCGGGCCGGCCGATGAGCGCCACGCGACGCGGACCGCCGTCCTCGCCCTCGAGTACCGGCGGCGCCGGCTCGGGCAGGGCGGCCAGCACGGCATCGAGCAGATCACCGGAGCCGCGACCATGCAGCGCCGAGACCGCATGCGGCTCGCCGAGCCCGAGCGACCAGAGCCCGGCCGCGTCGGACTCCAGTCGCACGTCGTCGACCTTGTTGACGGCCAGCACGACCGGACGGCCGGAACGCTGCAGGACCCGCGCCACTGCTTCATCGGCATCGGTGGCGCCCACCGCGGCGTCGAGCACGAAAAGGACGGCATCCGCGAGTTCGACCGCGATCTGCGCCTGCTCGGCGACGGCGGCGGCGAGTCCGCGGGCCGACGGCTCCCAGCCGCCGGTGTCGACCACGGTGAACCGGCGGCCGTTCCAGGTCGCGTCATAGGCAACCCGGTCACGGGTGACGCCGGGGACGTCCTCGACGACGGCGGCCCGGCGGCCGAGGATACGGTTCACCAGCGTGGACTTGCCGACATTAGGGCGCCCCACCACCGCGACGATCGGCGCCGGAGCGGGAGCGGGCTCGTCGACGAAGTCGGCGCCGAACTCCTGATCGTCAGCCATGACTCGCGCGGGCAGCAGCAAGATGCTCGACCAGATGCAGCCGGATCTCCTCGCTCACCCCCTTGAGAGCCGTTCGAGAGCGCGGGTTGTCAGGCATGGTGATCGCGAATGGCTTGCCGAAGACGACGGTCACCGGTGTGCGCTTGGGAAACTTCGCGCCCTTCGGGAGCGCGCGGGCCGTGCCGAGGCACGCGACCGGAACCACCTGCGCCCCCGAACGCACCGCCAGCCAGGCCACGCCGTCATGCACCGAGTCGAGCTCGCCCGTCCCGCGGGTGCCCTCGGGGAACATGCCGATCGCTCCCCCGTTGTGCAACTCCTCGAGCGAGGCGTGCAGTGCGGTGCGGTCGGGCCGTCCGCGGTCGATCGGAATCTGGCCGATCTTGCTCAAGAACCATCCGAGCGCGCCCTTGTAGAGCTCCACCTTCGTCAGGCAGCGCACCGGCCGCGGGCATTCCGCCACGACGAGTGGGCCGTCGAGCCAGCTTGCGTGGTTGCCCGCGAGGATCAGCGGCCCTGACTCGGGAACCAGCTCGGTGCCCTCCGCACGCACTCGCATGATCACGTGATGGATCATGGGCCGCACGACCGCCCTGGAATTCCAGAGCACCCGACGGCTGTACTCGGGAGCCTTGCGCGGACTCGTCTGCCCGCTCACGGCGCGGTCCGGACGTCGGCGAGGCCGTCGGTGTGGTCACGGGAAGCGAGCTCCGCCACGATCAGGTCCACCACCGAATCCACTGACAGATCAGAGGAATCCACCACAAGCGCATCGGGCGCCTGGGCGAGCGGGCTGGAGACGCGGCCGCTGTCGAGCGCATCGCGGCGACCCAGCTCGGCCATCGTCTGGGCCACGGCGTCATCGCCCGCCTCGCCGATCTCGGCACTGCGCCGGCGAGCCCGTACGGCTGTGGAGGCGGTGAGGAACACCTTCAGCGGCGCGTCAGGAGCGACGACGGTGCCGATGTCACGGCCCTCGACGACGATGCCCGAACCGTCAGCGGCGATGATCGCGCGCTGCTGATCGACCAGCCGCCGGCGTACCGCCGGGGCCGCCGACACGGCGCTGACCGCACTCGTCACGGGACGGCTGCGGATCTCGCTGGAGACGTCGGTCCCGTCGACCGCGATACCGGGCGCGTCTGGATCCGTGGCGACGGTCAGCGCCGCCCGTTCGGCGAGTTCGGCCAGCCCCTCGGCATCTTCGATGTCGAGCCGGCGTTGCAGTGCGAGCCACGTGACGGCTCGATACATCGCACCGGTGTCCAGGTAGCGCATTCCGAGACGGCGCGCCAGGGCGCGGGCCACGGTGCTCTTCCCGGACCCGCCGGGGCCGTCGACCGCGACGACCAGCGGGTCACCCACGGTCTCTCCTCGTTGGCATAGCTCGGTTCTTCAGCTCTGACTCATGCCTGATTGGTTCGGGCCGGACGAGCCAGGCTATCCACCCACGGCCGAGCCACGACCGGCAGCGCTCATTCCCGCTGGTAGGCACGCCACCCGGCCTCTCGCAGCAGCGTCGTCAAGGACTCGGCGGTGGGCTGGCGGACGGCCAGCTCGACCTCTCCGCGCTGCTCCTCGTGGCTGTGCTCGACGCGGACGTCCTCGACGTTGATCCCCCATGCCCCGACCGCGACGAAAAGCCGCGTCAGCTCACCCGGCTGGTCGGGCACGACGACACCGACCCAGCTCCAGTCGGGAGTCGGCTGTCCCACCTTGGCCGGCATCCGCCGGCGACCCTGGGCGCCGGCACCGAGCAAGGACGCCACCGCAGCGGAAACGTCGTCGGCGGTGCCGGCCCGCAATGTTTGCGAGAGCGCGCTCAGCGCCGCGACCAGCCCATCGATGCGATCGGCGACCGGGGCGCGATTGCCTTCGAGGATGGATGCCCACAGGCCGGCATCGCTGTCGGCCAGCCGGGTGGTGTCACGCAAGCCGCTGCCCGCCAATGCCAGCTCCCCGTCCTGCAGGCCGCCCGCGGCTTCGGCGGCGAGCGCGCTCGCGACGACCTGGGGCAGATGCGAGAGGGCGGCCATGAGTTCGTCATGGCGCCTGGCTTCCATGGTGACGACCGATGCACCACAAAGCCGGGCGACGGTCGTGGCAGCCGCGACAGCCTCCGGGGCGGTGCCGGCGTCCGGGCACAGCGCCCAGGTGCGGTCCCGGAACAGATCGCCTTGCGCGGCTACCGCACCTGCGCGCTCGCGGCCGGCGATGGGGTGGGCCGGGCAGAAGGTCGCCATGTCGCAGCCGAGGGCGATCGCCTCGGCGACCACCTGCGCCTTCACGCTGGCGACATCGCTGATGGTCTCGGCAGCTTCGCTCTTCTGCAGATCGCGGAGCACTCCGGCGACCGCATGTGGGGGGACGGCGATCAACGCATGGGAGACGCGCTCACCTTCCGGCCAGATGCGCCCGCCGCGCCGGGCAGCGGCCAGCCGGGCCTGATCGGGATCGCTGTCACGCAACAGGACGTCGACTCCGGCGGCGGTCAGCGCCATGCCGATGCTGGCACCGATCAGGCCGGCGCCGACGATTCCCACGGTGTCGAGCCCGCTCGCCGCACTGGGCTCGGCGGCGGCGACGGACTGATCACCGCCGGTACTGGTCACGAAAACTCAACCTACCGGTCAGAAACCTCTCTAGAGGTCGACCAGCTTGTACAGGGCGGCGACCTCGTGACGGGTGAGGTGGCGTACCCGACCTGCCTTGAGGCTGCCGAGCTGAACCGGACCGAGCTGGGTGCGCACCAGGCGGCTGACCGGACGCCCGACGGCGTCCATCATCCGGCGTACCACCCGGTTGCGCCCCTCGTGGATCACGATCTCGAGCAGAACCCGCTGGCCGGCCGCGTCGAGTACCCGGACCTCGTCGACCTTGGCCGGGCCATCGTCGAGCTCGACCCCTTTGCGGAGCTGGCGCAGGATGTCGCGCCCGACCGGACCCGGGACGTCGACCAGGTAGGTCTTCGGGACCTCATACGACGGGTGCGCGAGGCGGTGACCGAGCTCACCGTCGTTGGTCAGCAGCAGCAGGCCTTCGCTGTCGAGGTCGAGGCGCCCGACGTGAAAGAGCCGCTCGCCGCGTTCCAACCGGTCGACGACGAGATCGGCGAGCGTCGGGCGGGGCGGCGGACGACCGGCCTTGGTGTCGCCGGCGTTGGGGTCGTCGCTCATCGCAGAGATCATTCCGCGGGGTTTGTGGCAGGCCAGGTACACCAGATCGACCCGGGTGATGATCCGCTCGCCGTTGACGGTGATGACGACGGTGTCGGGATCCACGCGTACGCCCTGCTCGCGTACCCGCTTGCCGTCGATCGCGACCCGGCCTTCAGCGATCAGCTCCTCGCAGTGCCGGCGTGAGCCCAAGCCCGCCGCAGCCAACACCTTCTGCAACCGGACACCGCCTGGGTCGTGCGGGTCAGGTGAGCTCAATCTCATCGGCCTCCGGCAATAGGGGCGCGAGCGGCGGCAGCTCCGACAGGTTGCGAAGGCCGAGCCGCTCGAGGAAGTAAGGGGTGGTGCGGTACGTCATGGCGCCGCCTTCGGGATCGACCCCGGATTCTTCGATGAGCCGGCGGGTGAGCAGCGTGCGGACGACACCGTCCACGTTCACGCCCCGCACCGCGGCGATACGGCCGCGGCTGACCGGCTGCTGGTAGGCGACCACGGCGAGGGTCTCGAGCGCCGCCTGCGAGAGCCGCGACGTCTGGCCGGCGAGGACGAAACGCTCGACGTAATCGCCCGCGGCGGCGGCGGTGTAGTACCGCCAGCCGCCGCCGACCTCACGCAACTCGAAGCCGCGACCGTCGGCTACGTACTCCTCGGCGAGGGCACGCAGGGTCTGCTCGATCTCGGGCACCGGGATCTCGAGCCGCTCGGCAAGTGTCATCACCGGGATCGGATCTTCGGCCACGAGCAGGACGGCCTCGAGCTGGGCGCGCAGCGGCAGGGTGGATTCGGCGAAGTCAGCGGTTCCGGTGGTTCCAGCTGTTTCGGTCATTCGTCAGGGCCAGGGTCAGCGGTCTGGTAGTCGTCCATGCCCTCGACCTCGTAGCCCTCGACCTCGTAGCCCGCGGGCTCGTCGTCGTCCCCGGCGGTCTTGGGCACCCAGCGGACGGTGAGCTCGCCCAGCGCGATCGGCTGGTCGAAACTGACCCGCCCCTCGCGTCCGAGCTCCAGCAGAGCCAGGAAGCGGGCGACGATCTCGATGGTCTCGGTGCACCCGGCGCAGAGCACGGAGAAGGTCGCGGTTCCCAGCAATTGCAGGCGTTCCACGACGACCCGGGCGTGGGCGCGCACGTCGACGCGCGGGGCGTGCACGTGGTCGGTCTCGACGAGCGGCGCCGGCTTCGGCTCGCGAACGACCGCAGCCAAGGCGGCGAACGCGATCGCGTCCATCCCGAGGTCGACGTCGGGCAGCGCGGCGGCGAACCGGTCTTCCAGCGCCACCTGCCGCGGCAGGAAGCGGCACTCCATCGCCTCGAGACCCTCGAAGAGTTCGGCGGCGCGCTTGTAGGCGCGGTACTGCATGAGGCGCGCGAAGAGCAGGTCGCGCGCCTCCAGCAGCGCGAGATCCTCGTCGTCCTCGTCGCGAACCTCGACCGGAAGCAGCCGGGCCGCCTTCAGGTCAAGCAGCGTGGCGGCCACGACCAGGAACTCGGTCGCGCGGTCGAGGTCGAAGCCGGCGGCCCGCAGGTACGCCACGAAGTCGTCGGCGACCTCGGCCAATGCGAGCTCGGTGATGTCCAGTTGCTTGCGTGCGATCAGCGACAGCAGCAGCTCGAAGGGGCCGGAGAAGGCAGCCTGGCTGACTTCGAAAACCGGCGCGGGCGCGCTCACGGCAGGATCACCTGCAGGCCGACGATCTTGCCGAGTCCACCGACCAATTCGGGGGCGAGCTGGCCCACGACGGACGGGAGGCTGGGAAAGGCGATAGGCAGCAGCAGTATTGCGAGCACGATGACGAGGCCGATGTTGCGTTCTTCGAGCTGGTAGCGCCATTTCTGCCAGCCGATCGAATTGCCGCCGAGGGTGAAGATCACCCGCCCGAGATCGGTCGGAGGCACCGGGATGAGGCTGATGACGCACAGCGAGGCGAAGACCTCGCCCATCATCAGCAGCAGCTGCGCGGCAAACACCTCGTGACCGGTCGCCGTGACGGCCGCCGCCTCCGGGATGCGATCCTGCAGCACCCCGTAGGCCGACGCCGAGACGCCCTTCGCGCCCGCGATCGCCGCCAGCGCGAGGGCGGCGTAGGCGAGGGGACGTGCCAGTACGGCTGCCGTCACATGGAAGCGCCGCGCCCGCCAGCGGTCGTTCAGCGGCACCTGCTCCGCCCAGCCGAAGCCGCCGAGCACCATCATGACGGCGCTGTAGATCTGGACGTGACGCGTCGGGTTGAGCGAAAGCCGGTGCTCGCGCTGGCCCATCGGATCGCCGAGCGCCTTGGCCGTGAGCACGGTCGCTGCGCTGCCGACGACGACACCGATGTACAGCGCGGCGATGATCCCGAGCAGCAGCGCCGGTTTGTTGAGGACGAATAGCACGGCTAGCGCGCCGGCCAGCGGGCGAGCAGCTCGCGGGCCAGCGCACGGTAGGAGCCCGCCCCAGCAGAACTGCTGGCATAAGAGGTGATGGGCTCGCCCGCGGTCGTGGTCTCCGGGAACTTCACGGTGCGCGAGATGACCGTGTGGAACAGATGATCGGGGAAGACCTCGCGGGCGCGCTCGAGGACCTCGCGGGCGTGCAGCGTGCGGCCGTCGTACATGGTCGCGAGAATCCCCACCAGCTCGAGACGGTCGTTCAGCCGGTCGTGGACCTTCTCGATCGTCTCCTGCAGCAGCGCCACGCCGCGCAACGCGAAGTACTCGCACTCCAGCGGCACGAGGACACCGTCAGCCGCGGAGAGGGCGTTGACGGTCAGCAGGCCGAGTGAGGGCTGGCAGTCGACGAGGACGACGTCGTAGTTCGGCAGCAACGGTTTCAACGCCCTGGCCAGGGCATGCTCCCGACCGACCTCGCTGACCAGCCGGACCTCGGCCGCCGAGAGTTCGCTATTGCTGGGCAGCAGGTCGACCCCGTCCACATTGGTCTTGTGGACGACCTCCTCGGACGGCACGCCGCCGGGCATCAAAAGGTCATAGACGGTGGCGTCGACCGTCATCGGGTTCAGGCCGAGACCGACCGACAGCGCGCCCTGCGGATCGACGTCGACCAGCAGCACCCGGCGGCCGTACTCGGCGAGCGACGCACCGAGGTTGATCGTCGTGGTGGTCTTGCCGACCCCGCCCTTCTGATTGCAGATGGCGAGCACCGAGGCAGGACCGTGATGCTCCAGCGGCGGCGGCTCGGGGAAGTCGGGAAGTGGCCTGCCGGTCGCCCCGAGCTTGACGCTGTCCTTGGGATCGACCGGGTCGGCCGCTGGCAGCGTGTCAGGCGGCACATCCGTGGTCATGGTGGGGCGGCCTCCGAGCAGTCAGATATCACGCGAAGCCTAGCGGGCAGCCGACCGTTTCGGGTGAAGCCGTAGGGATGGCGCCGATCGAACCCGATCAGCCGCCGACAAAGATGATGTAGCGGTCGACGATCTCGCCGGGGATTCTGCCGCGCGAGCTGATCTCGATGCCTTGCTCATTCGCCCACTGCCTGACGACTTTCGGATCTACCCCGGCACTGGAACCGTTGCGCCGCGCAAAGGCGCGCTTGCGGCCGCCGACCCGTCGCCCGTTATCGACGTAGGGCTGGAGAGCGGTGATGAACTTCTTGGCATTTTTCTCACTCAGGTCGATTTCGTACTCGACGCCTTCGACAGCAAAACGGATTGTCTGACTTGCCGGACTTTGATCCAAGTCGTCCATCAGTTCGACGACCTCTTTGCGTGCCACAGCTACCTCCAGCTCAATATCGGAGCACCAGGCTAGCCGAGAAGCATGAAGGTGATGTCATGCAACACGCATCCGCCCTTAGGCGCTGCTGCCCTGTCAGTGCGACTTCCCCACACCGGCGGCGGATGATCGGTCCCGGAGATTCCGAGGTTTTGTCACGTCACAACGAATTCACATGTTAGCCGCTCAGCTCCCGATTGCGCGCCAATTGTCGAGCAGTCGGTGCTCAGCGCGCCCGGGGGTGGGAGGCCGCGTAGACCTCGCGCAACATGTCGACCGTGACCAAGGTGTACACCTGGGTCGTGGTCACCGACGCGTGGCCGAGCAATTCCTGGACCACCCGGATATCGGCGCCACCGTCGAGCAGATGTGTCGCATAGGAATGACGCAGCACATGCGGAGAAACGCTGGATTCAATTCCGGCGCGTCCGGCGGCCACGCGCAGCAGTGTCCATGCCGTCTGACGCGTGAGCCGCCCTCCACGGGCATTGACGAATAGCGCCGGACCACGCGGAGAGAGGGCCGGACGGCCTTTCTCGAGCCACGCGCGTACCGCATCGATGGCGAACGAACCCACCGGGACAACGCGCTGCTTGCCCCCTTTGCCGGAAAGCAGCACACATCGCTGCTCGGTATCCAAATCGTCCACGTCGAGACCGACCGCTTCGGAAATTCGCGCTCCCGTGGCGTAGAGCAATTCCAGGAGCGCCCGGGAGCGCAATCCGGCCGGTGTCTGCTCCTGACCGGGCGCTGCTGCGGCGCCGATCAACCGTTCGACGTGGGCCACCGCGAGCGCTTTCGGCAGCCTGCGGCCGAGTGCGGGTGGCCGCACGGCGCGCGCGTGGTCATCCGCAAGCTCACCCTCACGATGCGTGAAGCGATGCAGCCCGCGAACGGCGACGAGGGCGCGGGCGGCAGAGGAGGCCGCGAGGGGTGGGTGCGCGTCGTCTCCGGTGCGCAGCGCGACGAGGAAGTCGGAAATCTCCGGCTCGTCCACCTCAGAGAGTTGGGTGACGGCACGAGAGAGCAGGTAGCTGCGATAACGGCGCAGGTCACGCCGGTAGGCCGCCATGCTGTTGGCGGCGAATCCGCGTTCGACTGCGAGATGGTCGAGATAGCGGCGGATGGATTCCGCGATGTCTCCGTCGGCCGCCTCGACGTCTTCGAGGACGGCCGTAGCGGTCGCCGCTCCACTCCGACGCGACACCACTACGCAGCGACCTCCCGCTCACGCCTGTGAGGCGCCCGAACGCACGCCGCGGCCTGATTATGCGGGGCGAGCCACCGGTGTGGTCAGCGACTCCCCGTCAGAGGTCAGCAGGCGCTCGCGCTCCTGCTCGTCAAGGCCGCCCCAGACACCGTGTGGCTGGGCGGTTTCCAGCGCCCACTCGAGGCACTCGGAGCGGACCGGGCATTGCGCGCAGACCGCTTTCGCGCGCAGCGTCTGTCGGAGAGCGGGACCGCTGCTTCCGACCGGAAAGAACAGATCAGGATCCTGGTCGGCGCAGCGGGCATCGAATCGCCAGGCTGACGCAGAAGCATCCTGTCCTGTTTCGGGAATACCCACCTGCCAGGAGGCGGCAATACGAAGGGAGCGCACCTCTTCTTTGTGCTCCACCTAAGGCCGGCTGGAACCATCTCGCTGAGTCAACTTCGTCTAGTGCATATGCATCAGTCGGCTACTCGAGCAGGTTGCCGCGAGTAGCGATGACGAGGGCTTCGAGTTTGGAGTGAGCGCCGAGCTTCGTCAGGATGCTCTGGACGTGATTGCGCACGGTGTTGGTGGAGACGACCAGCCGGGCCGCCATATCCGGGGTCGAGAGGCCCTCGGCCACCAGACGGAGCACTTCACGCTCGCGAAGGGTGAGATCGGCGCCGGGCTCGCGGTAGGACCGTGACAGCCGCGGAACGAGCCGGGCCAGCATGTCGGAGTCGAGGTTCAGCCTTCCGGAAGCAGCCGCACGGACGGCGGCGACGAGATCATCCAGCGACAAGGTCTTCGGGATGACTCCGACGCAGCCCGACTCGAGGGCGACGACGGCGGCCGCCTCATTGGGGCTGGCGGTCAGCAGCAGCACCCGGCTCGCCGGACTGAGCTCCCGGACCCGGCGCACCCCCGCCCCCACACCAGCGCCAGAGCGCGACGAGGGCAGCCGCTGATCAAGCAGCACGACATCGGCTGAACGCGACTGCACGAGCCGCTCGAGGGCTTCCAAGCTGGTCGCCACGCCGGTCACCGTCAGGTCGGGGGCGCCGTCGAGCGCGAGACGGAGGCTTTCAGCCACCATCTCTTGGGGGTCGGCGAGCAGCAGGGTGATCACTGCAGCTCATGGTGCCTGACGCGAGGACGTCTGAGGCGGCAGGCGACTCGTCATCCGGCGTGTGCCGGCCGGGCATCCCACGGGGCATCGGCCGGGCGCAAGCCTTCGAAGCCGCGTTGGCGGGCGAGCGCCGCCGACAGGATCCCCGCCACGGCCATCGCGTTGGTGATCTCGCCGTGCATCACCCGCTCGACCGCGTCATCCAAGGCGACCCAGCGCAGCTCGAGGTCGGCTTCCTCATCCACCCGAACGTGCTGTTCGGCGAGCTCGCTGATGTCGCGCGCCAGATAGATGCGGATGGCTTCGTTGCTCATCCCAGGTGAGGTGAACGTGTCGACCAAGGTGTCCCAGCGGCCCGCCTGCACGCCGGCCTCTTCAGCGAGCTCGCGCTTTGCGGCCGTCGACGCCGGTTCCCCGGCCACGTCGAGCAGCCCGGCGGGCAGCTCCCACAGCTTCTGGCGAACCGGATGCCGGTACTGGTGCAGCAGCAGGACGCGGTCGTCGTCGTACACGAGCACCCCGACCGCGCCGGGATGGATCACGATGTCGCGCCATGCCTCGTTTCCCCCGGGCATCGAGACCAGATCGCGGCGCACCGTGATGACCGCCCCGTCGAAGATCGGCTCGCTTGCTGCGACCTCGTACTCATGTGCCATGCAGAAAGCCTCGCACGGCCGGGCCCCCGCTTGTCTGACGGCAAGCGCCGAGCGTTCAGTGCTCAGCGGGCGACGAGATCCAGCAGCTTCGACTCACTGCGTGCCACGGCCGCCTGGATGAACGCCCGGAAGAGCGGATGCGCGTTCGTCGGACGCGAGGTGAACTCCGGGTGGGCTTGGGTTCCGACGTAGAACGGGTGGGTCTCCGCAGGCAACTCGACGACCTCGACGAGATGACCGTCCGGGGAGGTGCCGGAGAAACGCAGGCCGCCTTCCATGAGCCGCTCACGATAGGCATTGTTGACCTCGTAGCGGTGACGATGGCGATCGGAGACGAGAAGCTTTCCGTAGGCACGGGCCGCGAGACTCCCGGCCTCGAGCTTCGCCGGGTAGGCGCCGAGGCGCATGGTGCCACCCATGTCGGCCTCACCGGCGATGACGCCGACCTGATCGGCCATGGTGGCAATGACCGGATGCTCGGCATCGGGATCGAACTCGGCACTGTTGGCGCCGGCGAGCCCCGAGAGGTGGCGCGCCACGTCGATCACCATGCACTGCAGGCCAAGGCACAGGCCAAGCGCAGGGACCTCGTTCTCACGCGCCCAGCGCAGCGCCGCGACCTTGCCCTCGATCCCCCGGATGCCGAAGCCGCCGGGCACGAGCACACCGTCGACCCCGTCGAGCGCTTTCAGGGTCTGCTCGGGAGTGGTGCAATCGTCGGAGGTGACCCACTTGATGTTGACCTTGGCGTCATTGGCCACGCCGCCGGCGCGCAGCGCCTCCGTCACCGACAGGTAGGCGTCAGGCAGGTCGACGTACTTGCCGACGAGCGCCACCGTGACCGACGTCGACGGATGGTGGACGCGCTGCAGCAACACGTCCCACTCGGTCCAGTCGACGTCACGGAACGGCAACCCGAGGCGGCGCACCACATAGGCATCGAGCCCTTCGCGATGCAGCACCTTCGGAATGTCATAGATGCTCGAGGCGTCGGCAGCCGCGGCGACCGCTTCGACATCGACGTCGCAGGAAAGCGCGATCTTGCGCTTCAGCGAATCCGGCAACGGGCGGTCGGAGCGGCAGACGAGCGCGTCAGGCTGGATACCGACCTGGCGCAGCGCGGCAACGGAATGCTGGGTCGGCTTGGTCTTGAGCTCACCCGACGGTGCGATGTAGGGCACCAGGCTGACGTGAACGAACAGGCAATTGTCGCGTCCGACCTCGAAACGAACCTGGCGGATGGCTTCCAGAAAAGGGAGCGACTCGATGTCGCCGACGGTGCCGCCGACCTCGGTGATGACGCAGTCGACGTCGTCGGTGGCGAGAGCGCGGATGCGGGCCTTGATCTCATCGGTGACGTGAGGGACGACCTGCACCGTCTCACCGAGATAGCCACCGCGGCGCTCGCGCGCGATGACGGCGCTGTACACCTGGCCGGTGGTGACGTTGGACGTGCCGGGCAGATCATCGGACAGGAACCGCTCGTAGTGGCCGACGTCGAGGTCGGTCTCCGCACCGTCGTCGGTGACGTACACCTCGCCGTGCTGGAACGGATTCATGGTGCCCGGATCGACATTGAGATACGGGTCGAGCTTCTGCATGGTGACGCGCAGCCCACGCGCCTTCAGCAACATGCCGAGACTGGATGCTGTCAGACCCTTGCCGAGGCTGGAGGCGACGCCTCCGGTGACGAAGATGTGGCGGACCACATGCGCCTGAACCATTACGGCCTCCCGTGGATCGCGCTAGAACGGCGCCCGGCCATCCGGGCTCTCCACGGAATCTCATGGTACGTCCCGGCGCCGCCTGCGCCTGCGCGCCGCGCCGCTCGAACGACCTGGCGGACGCGGACCGGCCGACCCAGGCCTAGGAAGCGCGCGCCGCCGCACGAGGCCGTTCGGGCTCACGCTTTCTAGCCGCGGCGCGCGGGGTGGCTGACCGCGGCGCCGGAGGCCGCCTGCGCGGCCGGGCGTCGGAAGGAGGCGGAGCCGGCTCTTCGGCGCATCGTGCAGCAGCCGCCAGCAGTTCTGCGGCATGCCCTTGGGCGAGCCGGCTGTCGGAGACACCCGCCAGCATGCGGGAGAGCTCATGCACCCGCTCCTGCTGCCCGAGCGTCTGAACGCTGCTACTGACGCCGGCGCCGCGGCCACCCTTGGCTACCAGCAGATGCCGATCGGCGAACGCGGCGACCTGCGGCAGATGCGTGACGCAGATGACCTGACGATGGCGCCCGAGCGCGGCCAGGCGCCGGCCGACCTCGACCGCCGCCTCACCGCCGATGCCGGCATCGACCTCGTCGAAGACCATGCTGGCCGGACCAAGCCCCGCCGCGAGCACCACCTCGAGGGCCAGCACCACGCGCGACAGCTCGCCGCCGGAGGCGCTCTTCGCCAAGGGGCGCGGCGACAAGCCGGTGCCTGCAGTGAAAAAGAACTCGACCTCGTCATCACCTTCGGCGCCGAGCTGCCCGGCTGCCGCGATCAACTCAGCACCGTCACCGGGAGGCGCTGAACCGGCGACGGATGCGGCCGACCGGCTCTCGACGCTCACGGTGAAACGCGCTGCCGTCATGGACAACGCGGCCAGCTCCCGGGTCACCCTGCGCGCCAACTCCGCGGCGGCAGCGAGCCGAGCCGAGCTGAGGGTGGCCGCCAGCGCGAGCATCTGCCGAGCGGCCGCCAATTCGGCTGCGGCGAGCGCGGCGCTGCGTTCGCCGCCGCCATCGAGCGTGTGCAGCCGGCGCTCGGCCTCGGCCGCCCAAGCGAGAACGCCGTCGACATCCGTGCCATGAGGCCGGCACAACCGGTTGAGCTCGGCCCGCCGCTCCTGCGCCGCGGCGAGGCGCAACGGATCGTCATCCACGGAAGCGGCGTACGACGAAAGCTCACCGGCGAGTTCGCTCGCCATCACGCAAACCTCATGCGCCCGGACCGAGAGCGCGCCCAACTCCTGATCACTGGCGCCTGCTGCATCGAGCGAGCGCGCGGCGAATGCGAGCGCGGCGACAGCTCCCCCGTCATCCGTGGGCGCCTCGAAACCACCCGCCAGCGCCAGCCGCGCCGTCTCGCTCGCGGCACGCAACTCATCCGCTGCGGCGAGACGGCTCAGCTCGCGGTCGAGGCTGTGATCCTCGTGCTCGACGGGCTCCACCCGCTCGACCTCGGCCAACCCGATCCGCAGCAGCTCGACCTCCCGGGCGCGATCACCCTCCTGCGCCCGAAGCTCCGCCTGCTCGCGACGAGCCGCCATCCACCGCTCACGCGCGGCGCGGAACTCTTCCAAAGGCTCCAGCACCGGAGCCCCCGCGAACCGGTCGAGCAGCGCGCGCTGCGCCCCCGCCGCCCGCAGCTGCAACTGACTGCTCTGACCGTGCAGCGCCAGCAAACCCCCGACGATCTCCGACAACAGCCCGACGGGCACCGCACGGCCCCCGACGAATGCCCTCGACCTGCCATCAAGCGCCACCGTGCGCGCGATGAGCAGGCTTCCCCCTTCGAGCTCGCCGCCGAGCTCCAGCACACGAGCCGCTACGGGCCCATCCGGCCGCCACCGTCAACCGTGCCTCGACGGCCGCACACGAGGCGCCCGATCGGATCTGCCCCACATCAGCGCGGCCCCCCGCGAGCAGCCCGAACGCCCGCACCACGCTCGTCTTCCCGGCACCCGTTTCGCCGCTGAGCACCGTGAGGCCGGGGTGCAGCTCGAGCACCGCCTCGGTGATCGAGCCGAGCCCGCAGATGCGTATTTCATCGAACATGTGTACGAGACTACGGCAGCCGTCCGACATTTCGCGAACTGCCACGCCAACCGTCCACCGGCAGGTCGAACTTGCCGACCAGGCGGTCGGTGAAGGACTGCGGGTGTACCCGGGCGAGCTTGACGGGGGTGCGGCCGACGCTCACTTCGAGCCGCGCGCCATGCGGGACGGCTGCGGTACGGCGGCCGTCGCACGTCACCACGGCATCGCCGGTGCCCGCCACGATTTCCATGGCGACGGTGGCCCGCGGCCCCACCACCAACGGCCGGGCGAAGAGGGCGTGTGCACTGATGGGCACGATGAGCAGGGCCTCGACATCGGGCCAGACGATGGGGCCGCCGGCGCTGAACGCGTATGCGGTCGAGCCGGTCGGGGTTGCGCACACGACGCCGTCACACGCCCAGCGCGAGAGCGGCCGGCCCTCGATCTCGAGCACGCACTCGACCATCCGACCGCGCTGATCCTTCTCCAACGCGGCCTCGTTCAGCGCCCAGTCCGACCACAGCGGCTCGCCCCCGATGCTCGCCGACACGTCGACGGTCATGCGCTCCTCGACGTCGTAATCACGGGCGATGACCCGTTCGACCACCGAGGGAAGGGCGTCAGGCTCGGCCTCGGCCAGGAAGCCGACGTGGCCGAGGTTGACTCCGAGCAGCGGCACCCCGTGGGGACGCGCCAGCTCCGCGCCGCGCAGCAGGCTGCCGTCGCCGCCGAGCACGAGGACGAGCTCGGTGCCGTCGGCAGCGTGTGCATCTGCCTTGACGATCTCGGAGCACGCCAGATCGAGCGCGCCCGCTTCGTCGGCGAGCACGCGCGGCGAGACGTCTGCCGCGACCAGCATGTTGATCACCTGTTGGACGCTCTCGTGGGCCGCGATGCGACGGGGATGCGCGACCACCAGGATCTCGCGGCTCATGAGCTTTCACCGCCTTCGCTGCCCGCGGGAAGCGTCGTTGTGACACCGGTCGGTCCGGTCAGCGCGGCTTCCAGCAGCTCCTCTGACAACGGAACGCCGGACGCGGCAAGCCACAGCACATACTCCAGGTTGCCTGCCGGGCCGGGAAGAGAACTCTGCACCAGTCCGCGGACACCGAAGCCGAGCTCTGCCGCGGCCTGCGCCACGCCACGTATCGCCATCGCCCGCAGGGCCGGATCGCGGACGACTCCCCCGCGGCCGACCTGCTGGCGTCCGACCTCGAACTGCGGCTTCACCAGCACCACCAGATCGCCGTGCGGATCGACACATGCCGCAAGGGCGGGCAGCACGAGCCGCAGCGAGATGAACGACAAGTCAGCCACCACCAGATCCACCCGGCCGCCGATGTCGTCGGGCGACAGATGGCGGACGTTGGTGCGATCCACCACGGCGACGCGATCGTCGTTCTGCAGCCGCCAGATCAGCTGCCCGTAGCCGACGTCGACCGCCACGATCTCTCGGGCGCCCTCACGCAGGAGCACATCGGTGAAGCCGCCGGTGGAGGCTCCGGCATCCAAGCAGCGCTTTCCTTCGACGCGAAGGGGTCGGGGGCCGGCACCGAACGCCTGCAGCGCACCTGCCAGCTTGTACGCGCCTCGCGAGGCGTAGCCGGGATCATCGCCGTCGCTCAACTCGATGACTTCGTCCCCGGCGACGCCGCGGGCCGGCTTGTCGGCGGGCTGTCCACCGACCTTCACCCGGCCGGCGGCGATGGCAGCGAGCGCTTGTTCACGGCTGGGCAGCAGGCCGCGACGGACCAGCTCCCGGTCCAGCCGGACGCGCACGGACACCGCTACCGGCTCAGCCTGAAGCAACGTGCGGCGGCGCCTCGAGGGCGGCGCGCAGCAGCTCGTCGAAATGGCTGAACGCCTCGGGATGACGCTCGAGGGGAAGGTTCTCGACCGCCTCGAGGGCGACCCTGGCCGCTCCCAACGCGTCGTCTGCGACCGGCGGCGCTTCGTCGACCGGGCCCTGGGTGGGGGCTTCGCCTGGGCCGGTCATGAGTTCTGGCCTCCGCCGTCAGTGGGCCTGCTGGGCTGAGCCTTTGTCGCTTTCTTGGCAGGGGTTCGCTTGGCCGGCGCTTTCTTGGCGAGCGCCTTCTTGGCCGGCGCCTTCTTGGCCGGCGCCTTCTTGGCCGGCGCCTTCTTGGCCGGCGCCTTGGAAGCAACAGCCTTCCTGGCCGCGGCCTTCTTTGCGGGAGTCGCTGTCTTCACCGGCGCGGCAGCGGCCCGCGGCGAGGGCTGGGTCGACGTACCTGCGCTGCCCGCGACTCGCTTCGCCGGTGACCGCTTCGCCGGGCTTCGCTTGGCGGGAGCCTTGCGGGCGGCCTTCGTCGCGCGCTTCGTCGGCCGGGGAGGTGGCGATGCGTCGCTCGCTTCGGACCGCGGACCCGGGTCAGGGGCCTCGTTCTTGCGCGACGAACCGAGCGAGCTGATGGCCTCGCGCACCGTCGATTCGACGGAAGCCAGGCGCTGGGCCAGCGAGGAGATCTCCTCCGAGGTCGCGAGCCCGAGCCGGACGAGCGCCCGATCGATCTCGTAGCGAACCAGAGCGAGCACGGTGTCGCGATTGTTACGACTGGTCGTCAGTAGATCGTCGGCCAGATTGCCCACCTGCTCGGCCGTCGCCTCTCCGGACGCCACGAGTGCCTTGGCCGCCGACACAGCGCGCTGTCGAGTGACCTCGCTGACACCGTTCGCCAGTGCGAGGTAGTTCTTGACCGCGTCAAACATCGCGGAGGGCCTCCTCTGCCTGCTGGCACGTTTGGCCAGCGTGATGGCCGAACGGTATCGCGGCGAAGACCTCGCGCTCCGCTTTCGCGCCCGATGTCGCGGGTGCGGTGCAGACGGTTGTCCACCCCGCATCGGGGTATTCGCCTCCCTGACGCATTCAGGTGAGGGCGGTCGCTCCCGGGCGGACCGTCCTGCGATGGCAGACTCGCAGGTGATGGCGACCAAAAGGGAATGCGAGGCCGCCCTGCGCAGCCTCGCCAAGCGGTTGGACGGGGTCGACCCCTCGCTACGCAAGCGGCACGCACCTGACCGGACCGTCACGTGTCGCATCCCCGACCTGGAGACGACCTTCTCCGGAAGGTTGACCAGCGGCGCCCTTCAGGACATCGCCAACCAGCCGCTCGATGACGCGCAGATCCGGCTGACCGTCTCCAGCGACGATCTGCTGGCCGTCACCAAGGGCGAGCTTCCGTTCGCCAGTGCCTGGGCCGCCGGGCGGCTGAAGATCGAAGCCAGCGTCATGGACATGATCCGCTTACGCGGAATGCTCTGACGCCTGCCCCGCCTCGCTGAACGCCTCGCAACGGGCTGGAACCGAGCCCCGCGTGCCCGCCAGTTCCCGGCCCGCGTCGGCCAGCGACCAGGCCAGGCTGACAGCCGCACGAAAAGCGTCGAGGCCGTCGTCGCCGTCGCCCGGTGCGCCGCTCCACGCCAGCACGCCGTCGTGCTGCTCACACGTCCACCCGCCGCAACGAGCCGTCGACCCGTCGACCGACACACCCGTCGCCGGGCGCAGCAGCCCGCGCAGATCGTCAGCCAGGAAGGTGGGACGCGCTGCGGGTTGTGCAGTGACGAGTTCTGCGAGCGTGGCGACGCCGGTGAGCACCAGCAGCGAAGGCGCCCCGACGCCGTTGGCGCCCTCGATGTCGGTGTCCAGCCGGTCGCCGACGACCAAAGGGTGCTTCGCTCCGGAGCGGCTGGTCGCCTCCTCATGAAGCGCCCGCTGGGGTTTCCCGGCGACCTGGGGCGTGACTTTCGTGGCGGCCGCGATGAAGGCAACCAGCGCACCGGCCCCGGGAAGCAGCCCGCGTTCGGTGGGCACCGTGACATCCGTGTTGCTCGCGATCCAGAGTGCCCCCGCAAAGATCGCGAGCACGGCCTCCGCCAGACGCGAGTAGGTGAGCTCCGGGTCATAGCCCGAGACCACCGCCGCGGGATCCTCGTCGGCGCGGCTGACCGGCACCAGCCCGCGCTCTCGCAGGGCGAGTCGCAGACCTTCACCACCGGCCACCAGCACCTTGCTGCCGGACGGCAGCTGCTGCGCGAGCAATCGAGCGGCTGCCTGCGCCGATGTGGCCACGTCATGGGGATCAGCAGCGACTCCCGCCGCCGCGATCCGGCGGGCGACCTCGTCCGGTGGGCGGAGCGCGTTGTTGGTGACGAACGACAGCCGCATCCCCGATTCGCGAGCCCGAGCGAGGGCGTCCGCCGCATGGGCCACGGGCTCGTGACCGCGATACACGACACCGTCGAGATCGAGCAGGGCGACGTCGAAAAGCTGGTCCAGCGGAAGCTGGGTCGCCTGCAACGGGTGAGTCATCGACGCGCCGCAGCAGCCCGGGCGGCGCGCAACTCGCGGGCGTAGCGCTCGAGGTCGGGGCGCATCGCCACGGCGAGCGCCAGATGTTCCACAGCAGCACCCAGATCGCCGAGCTTGCGAGCCGCCAAACCGAGACCGAAATGCGCGTAGTGATCGGCCGGATCACGCTCGACGAGATACTCGAAACCTTCGCGCGCCGCCGGATACTGTCCGGCGTCGTACTGAGCCCGAGCAAGCATTTCGCGGGCGCTGCGAGCCTCGGGCTCGGCCTCGACGGTGCGGGTGAGAATCTGCACCGCTGCCGCCGCATTGCCACTACTGAGCAGGTCACGGCCGCGCACATACCAGTCGTACACGTCACCCGCCGGCGCGGTGGGATCCGGCTTGTCAGGCAAAGAATCGTCGAACGTGGGATTCTGCGAAATTGGCCACGCCACAGACCTCCCCACGCGAGCCGGATCGCCACCTACGATCCGGTCATGGCTTCGCAACGCGAATCGGATGCCCCGGTGCCTCCCGGGCTGGTACTGCGGCCGTTTCGCGCGCTGCGCTATGCAGCTGACGGTGCTGCACTGGCTGCTCTGACCAGCCCACCGTACGACGTGATCGATGACGCTGAGCGGGCGCAGCTGCTTGCCGAAGATCCGCACAACGTCGTCCGGCTGATCCTTCCGGAGGACGGCGCCGACGGCACCAGCCGCTATGAGGTCGCGGCGCGGCAGCTGCGGGAATGGCAGGCCGACGGCACGCTGGAGCGCGACCAGGCTCCCGCTCTCTACGTCTACGAGGAATCGGCTGACGGCCACGTCCAGCGGGGGCTCGTGGGCGGTGTGGGACTCGCCAAGGCTGACGCCGGCATCGTGCTGCCGCACGAGGACACCATGGCCGGTCCGGTAAGCGATCGGCTGGCGCTGTCGGTGGCCACGCAGGCCAATCTCGAACCGATCTTCCTGGTCTACGAGGGTGGAGGCGCCGCCTCGGCGCTCGTGGCGGCTGCCGACCAGCGCACCCCCCTGCTGGACACGACAACCGCGGACGGCGTACGCCACCGCATCTGGGCCATCGTCGACCCCGCGGAACTCGACGCGATCGCCGATGACCTGCTGGGGCGGCGGGCGACGATCGCCGACGGCCATCACCGCTACGCCAACTACCTGCGCTATCAGGCGGATCGCCGGGCGGAGGGCGCCGGCGACGGACCTTGGGACTACGGCCTGACACTGCTGGTGGACGTGAGCGTCTTCGGGCCGCAGGTGCATCCCATTCACCGGGTGATTCCCGGCCTGTCCGCCGCCGCAGCCGCCGAGGCAGCGGCACGCGCGTTCACCGTGACGGCAACGCCCGCCCGCGGCGACAACCTGCTCGACGTGCTCGCCAAGGCCGGCGCCCAGGGGCCGGCCTTCGCCCTGGCGGATGAGCAGAGCGCCTGGCTGCTGACCGAGCCCGATGCTGCGGCCTCGGCGCAGGCGCTCCCGGCCGACCGCTCCGAGGCCTGGCGCTCGCTTGATGTCTCGCTGGCCCACCATCTCCTGGTACGTCGGGTATGGGGGCTGGAGGACACCGAAGAGGTGGTCGGCTTCAAGCACGATCTCCCGGCGGCACTAGCTGCAGCGGGCACGACCGGCACCGCTCTGCTGCTCAACCCGACTCCGGTGGAAGCCGTAGCCGCCGTAGCCGCTGCCGGCGACCGGATGCCGCGCAAGTCCACCCTCTTCACCCCCAAGCCGCGCACCGGGCTGCTCATCCGGCTGCTCGACGCCGACTAGACACCCCGGGTAGCCGGACGGCTCAGGCCTCGGCCTCACTTTCAGCGACGCGAAAGACCTCTACCTCGACGCGCGTGGCGGTGCGCCCGCCGGTGCGAAAGAACCGGCGGCGGATGGCGCCCCAGACCTCGAGCGCCGTGGACTCCGGCCACTGCAACGCCCGCTCCCGCATTTCGGGATCGAGCGCGACGCAGTCGATCAGATCGCTGCCGCCGCCGCGCTCGGCCTCGCGGGGCACCCGCAGGGTCCAGCGGACGGCAAGTGTGCCGCCGGCCAACTCACGCTCTTCCGCCAACTCCGCGATGAGCCCGGCGATCGCCACCTCATTGCGGGCAACGACCGAAGGGCGGCGGCAGACGCCGGGGCTGGATCGGATGTGCTGTGGGCTGAGAAATCAAGGTCCGTGGTCATGCCTCGAGCCTTGACCAGAAAGGACCGCACGCGCAGAGCAGCCGCGAATCTGTGGAAAACGTCAGTCGGATGCAGCCGGGGTGTCGTCTCCGCCTTCCGCCAGCCGCTCGGCAGCGTCGGTCTCCCCATCGTCGACGGCAGCCACCGCTTCGAACCATTCGCGCGCCTCGTCGAGCCGTCCCACACCGGTGAGCGCTTCGGCGTAGCCGTACCAGAGCCGCACGGTCCAGGGTTTGATCGCCGGGCTGTCGAGCTCCCCGACCTCGAGAGCGGCCAGCGCCTCCCGCGCCTGGCCGAGATCGCGGTGGGCACCACTGCGTACCAGCAGCAGCTCCGCCCTCGCCGCCGGCGGAAGCTCGGCAACGGGCGCATCGTTCAGCAATTCCAGGGCTTTTGCGGGCCTGCCGAGGGCCCGTTCACAGTCGGCCATGACCGGGATCTGGTGGGCCAGTCCGGTCATGCGCCGGTGTGCCCGAAGCTCTGCCAGTGCCTCGGCATACTCTCCGGCCGCGTACGCCGCCAGGCCGGCGGCCTCGCGTACCGACGCGACGCGCGACGCGATGCGGCGCGCTGCCCGCGCGTGAGAAAGGGCAGCCGCCGGGTCGGAGGCGAGCAAGGTTCCGGCGGCGACCAGCTGGCCGGCAACGGTCTCAGCGGTCGCCTTGGCGAGGCTGCGCAACTCACGCTTCACCGCGGGATCGAGTTGGTCGGCGCTGACGCCGGGTGGCAATTCCGGGACAACCACGCGCACGGGAAGCGGACGGTCGGAACGGGGTTCTACGCCGGCGCGCGGCCCGGATGTGGAACGCGAAGCAGACGTGGAACGCGGGCTTGCGCCGGTGCGACGTGGTGCGTCGTCCCGGCGGGGACGTGCCGCACCGTCACGACTGGGCGCACTCCTACTGGGCGCACTCCTACTGGGCGCACTCCTACTCGGCGCACTCCTACTCGGCGCACTCCTACTCGGCGCGCTGTCACGGCTTGGTGCGCTGTCACGGCTTGGTGCGGCACGTCGAGGCCGCTCCTCCACGCTCCACTGAGGCCTTGCCGGGCGGTCGGGCCGGCTGGCGCGCTCAGGACGCGCGGCGCGCTCGGGACGAACAGGGCGGTCCGGGCGGTCAGCGCGCTCGGGACGCGAGGTGCGATCAGAACGCCCAGCCCTGTCGTTCCAGGACGGGCGCTCGGCACGAGTTCCGCGGTCCGGGCGCCCGGACCGGTCGGGACGCGCCCGACCTGCGCTTTCGCTTCCATGCGGACGTGCAGGGCGATCTGAGGAAGCGTGCCGATCACCGGTCCGCGGCGGACGTGCTGCACCGCGGGGATCGCGATCGGACCGACGCTCCGATGAACGGTCGGGGCGTCCCTGCCGGTCTTCAGATCGTGGAGTGCGCGACCCCCCGCGCGTGGTGTCCCCGCGGGTGGAGCGCCCCTGATTGCTCTGGCCATATTGACCGGCGCGAGAAGGCTTGCGTGGGTCGCTCGTCCTGCGTGGATCGCTCGTCTTCTGCGTGGATCGCCAGTCTTACGTGAGTCGGTGGACTTGCCTGGTGCGGCATTCTTACGCGGGCCGCCGGTACGTCGCGGCTGGGCCGGTTGATTGCGCTCCGGGTCACGGTCGTCTGCCATAGCTGTTTCTTCCTCGCATCAAACGCCGGCACAAACACATCAGCGGGGCCGTCAAAGACGACCCCGCTGATGAAAAGATGTCCGGCGGCGCCCTACTCTCCCACCCAGTACCCCGGGCAGTACCATCGGCGCAGAAAGGCTTAGCTTCCGGGTTCGGAATGGTACCGGGCGTTTCCCTTTCGCCATAGCCGCCGTAACTCTATTGAATTAGCAATCGGTTCCCGACCGTAATTCAGGAACCGCACAGTGGACGCGTAGCATATTTGTGGTCAAGCCCTCGGCCTATTAGTACCGGTCAGCTCCATGCATTGCTGCACTTCCACTTCCGGCCTATCAACCCGATGGTCTAGTCGGGGGCCTTACCAGGTTAACCCTGTGGGAGACCTCATCTCGAAGCGAGCTTCCCGCTTAGATGCCTTCAGCGGTTATCCCTTCCGAACGTAGCTAACCAGCCGTGCACTTGGCAGTACAACTGGCACACCAGAGGTTCGTCCGTCCCGGTCCTCTCGTACTAGGGACAGCCCTTCTCAAGTCTCCTGCGCGCGCGGCGGATAGGGACCGAACTGTCTCACGACGTTCTAAACCCAGCTCGCGTACCGCTTTAATGGGCGAACAGCCCAACCCTTGGGACCTACTCCAGCCCCAGGATGCGACGAGCCGACATCGAGGTGCCAAACCTTGCCGTCGATATGGACTCTTGGGCAAGATCAGCCTGTTATCCCCGGGGTACCTTTTATCCGTTGAGCGACGGCGCTTCCACAAGCCACCGCCGGATCACTAGTCCCGACTTTCGTCCCTGCTCGACATGTCTGTCTCACAGTCAAGCTCCCTTGTGCACTTGCACTCGACACCTGATTGCCAACCAGGCTGAGGGAACCTTTGGGCGCCTCCGTTACATTTTTGGAGGCAACCGCCCCAGTTAAACTACCCACCAGGCACTGTCCCTGATCCGGATTACGGATCGAGGTTAGACACCCAATTCGACCAGAGTGGTATTTCAACGTTGACTCCACCCAGACTGGCGTCTGAGCTTCACAGTCTCCCACCTATCCTACACAAGCCGAACCGAGCACCAATACCAAGCTATAGTGAAGGTCCCGGGGTCTTTCCGTCCTGCCGCGCGTAACGAGCATCTTTACTCGTAGTGCAATTTCGCCGAGCCTATGGTTGAGACAGCGCTGAAGTCGTTACGCCATTCGTGCAGGTCGGAACTTACCCGACAAGGAATTTCGCTACCTTAGGATGGTTATAGTTACCACCGCCGTTTACTGGCGCTTAAGTTCTCAGCTTCGCACCGAAGTGCTAACCGGTCCCCTTAACGTTCCAGCACCGGGCAGGCGTCAGTCCGTATACATCGTCTTGCGACTTCGCACGGACCTGTGTTTTTAGTAAACAGTCGCTTCAGCCTGGTCTCTGCGGCCGTCCAACGCTTCGGAAGCAAGTTCCTACACGTCGACCGGCCCCCCTTCTCCCGAAGTTACGGGGGCATTTTGCCGAGTTCCTTAACCATAGTTCGCTCGATCGCCTCGGTATTCTCTACCTGACCACCTGTGTCGGTTTGGGGTACGGGCGGCTTTGACACTCACTAGAGGCTTTTCTTGGCAGCATGGGATCATCCACTTCGCCATAATCGGCTCGGCATCAGGTCTCAGGCATATGAGGTGCGGATTTGCCTACACCTCGCCCTACACCCTTACCCCAGGTCAACCATCGCCTGGGTTGGACTGCCCTCCTGCGTCACCCCTTCGTTTACCTACTACCAGGATCGGTCCCGTGCTCCCCTTCCGCCACCGAAGTGGCATCCAGTTCGGACGGTTAGTACTCCTGGATTCAGCATGGGCGCATCAAAGCCGGTACGGGAATATCAACCCGTTGTCCATCGACTACGCCTGTCGGCCTCGCCTTAGGTCCCGACTCACCCTGGGCGGATTAGCCTGCCCCAGGAACCCTTGGTCATTCGGCGGACGGGTTTCTCACCCGTCATTCGCTACTCATGCCTGCATTCTCACTCGTGTGGCGTCCACGGCTGGGTCACCCCGCCGCTTCGCTCGCCACACGACGCTCCCCTACCCATCGCGAAACCTGGACGACTGAAAACAAGTTCAGACGCCGGGTTATTTTCACGATGCCGCAGCTTCGGCGGTGCGCTTGAGCCCCGCTACATTGTCGGCGCGGAATCACTTGACCAGTGAGCTATTACGCACTCTTTCAAGGGTGGCTGCTTCTAAGCCAACCTCCTGGTTGTCTGTGCGACTCCACATCCTTTCCCACTTAGCGCACGCTTGGGGGCCTTAGCTGGCGATCTGGGCTGTTTCCCTCTCGACTACGGAGCTTATCCCCCGCAGTCTCACTGCCGCGCTTGGCATACCGGCATTCGGAGTTTGGCTGATTTCAGTAAGCTTGTGGGCCCCCTAGACCATCCAGTGCTCTACCTCCGGCATGGAACGCGCGACGCTGCACCTAAATGCATTTCGGGGAGAACCAGCTATCACCGAGTTTGATTGGCCTTTCACCCCTACCCACAGCTCATCCCCTCAGTTTTCAACCTAAGTGGGTTCGGTCCTCCACGCGGTCTTACCCGCGCTTCAACCTGGCCATGGGTAGATCACTCGGCTTCGGGTCTTGGGCGTGCGACTGATGGTCGCCCTATTCGGACTCGCTTTCGCTACGGCTGCCCCTCACGGGTTAACCTCGCCACACACCGCAAACTCGCAGGCTCATTCTTCAAAAGGCACGCAGTCACCCCTAAAGGCTCCTACGGCTTGTAGGCACACGGTTTCAGGTACTATTTCACTCCCCTCCCGGGGTACTTTTCACCTTTCCCTCACGGTACTAGTCCGCTATCGGTCACCAGGGAGTATTTAGGCTTAGCGGGTGGTCCCGCCAGATTCACACGGAATTTCACGGGCTCCGTGCTACTTGGGGTTACGCTCGGGAGGCACGGTCGTTGTCGTCTACGGGACTATTACCCTCTATGGTGACCCTTTCGCATGGTCTTTGACTAACGCCGCGCTTTATCACTCCCTGTCGGATCGGCAGACCCAACTAAACGGCCCCACAACCCCGAACGCGCAACGCCTGCCGGCTATCACGCGCGCTCGGTTTAGCCTGATCCGTTTTCGCTCGCCACTACTCACGGAATCACGGTTGTTTTCTCTTCCTGTGGGTACTGAGATGTTTCACTTCCCCACGTTCCCTCCGCACGCCCTATGTGTTCAGGCGTGGGTGACAGGACATGTCTCCTGCCGGGTTTCCCCATTCGGAAATCCTCGGATCAATGCTCGGTTGGCAGCTCCCCGAGGCTTTTCGCAGCCTCCTACGTCCTTCTTCGGCTCCTGGTGCCAAGGCATCCACCGTGTGCCCTTACTAACTTGGCCACAAAGATGCTCGCGTCCACTGTGCAGTTCTCAAATTACGGGCGGTCCCATTCGCGTGCCGTGAGGCAGTTGAACTGGTCCGATCGTGGCAATGGACCCGCAGCCGTAGCTAACGGGTCCATGTGCCCTAAGGAAGCTTCGCTCCCTCAGGACTCAACAGCGTGCCTGGGCCGTTCACCAACGCATCCCATCGTTCCAACCTCGAGAGGTCGTACTGAACTGGGCTGCTTTGGCGGCCGGCCGAATGGTCAGTGTTCCACTCCTGAGCACCATCCTGTGCGCGATTGGCGCAGGCATGGCTCTGGACGACAAGCACGAGGCTTGCCGCCAGTTGCTCCTTAGAAAGGAGGTGATCCAGCCGCACCTTCCGGTACGGCTACCTTGTTACGACTTCGTCCCAATCGCCGGTCCCACCTTCGACAGCTCCCTCCCAAAAGGGTTGGGCCACTGGCTTCGGGTGTTACCGACTTTCGTGACGTGACGGGCGGTGTGTACAAGGCCCGGGAACGTATTCACCGCAGCGTTGCTGATCTGCGATTACTAGCGACTCCGACTTCATGGGGTCGAGTTGCAGACCCCAATCCGAACTGAGACCGGCTTTTTGGGATTCGCTCCACCTTGCGGTATCGCAGCCCTTTGTACCGGCCATTGTAGCATGTGTGCAGCCCAGGACATAAGGGGCATGATGACTTGACGTCATCCCCACCTTCCTCCGAGTTGACCCCGGCAGTCTCCTATGAGTGCTCAGCATTACCTGGTGGCAACATAGGACGAGGGTTGCGCTCGTTGCGGGACTTAACCCAACATCTCACGACACGAGCTGACGACAGCCATGCACCACCTGTGCAGGACCCTTGCGGACCCCATATCTCTATGGGATTTCCCTACATGTCAAACCCTGGTAAGGTTCTTCGCGTTGCGTCGAATTAAGCCACATGCTCCGCCGCTTGTGCGGGCCCCCGTCAATTCCTTTGAGTTTTAGCCTTGCGGCCGTACTCCCCAGGCGGGGCGCTTAATGCGTTAGCTGCGGCACGGAGAACGTGGAAGGTTCCCCACACCTAGCGCCCAACGTTTACGGCGTGGACTACCAGGGTATCTAATCCTGTTCGCTCCCCACGCTTTCGCTCCTCAGCGTCAGTTCCGGCCCAGAGACCCGCCTTCGCCACCGGTGTTCCTCCTGATATCTGCGCATTTCACCGCTACACCAGGAATTCCAGTCTCCCCTGCCGGACTCTAGCCTGCCCGTATCGACTGCAGGCCCAGGGTTGAGCCCTGGGTTTTCACAGCCGACGCGACAGGCCGCCTACGAGCTCTTTACGCCCAATAATTCCGGACAACGCTTGCACCCTACGTATTACCGCGGCTGCTGGCACGTAGTTGGCCGGTGCTTCTTCTGCAGGTACCGTCACTTTCGCTTCGTCCCTGCTGAAAGAGGTTTACAACCCGAAGGCCTTCATCCCTCACGCGGCGTCGCTGCGTCAGGCTTTCGCCCATTGCGCAATATTCCCCACTGCTGCCTCCCGTAGGAGTCTGGGCCGTGTCTCAGTCCCAGTGTGGCCGGTCGCCCTCTCAGGCCGGCTACCCGTCGTCGCCTTGGTAGGCCGTTACCCCACCAACAAGCTGATAGGCCGCGGGCCCATCCCGAGCCGAAAAACTTTCCACCCGAGAAGATGTCTTCTCGGGTCATATCCGGTATTAGCCCCGGTTTCCCGGGGTTATCCCAGAGCTCGGGGCAGGTTGCCCACGTGTTACTCACCCGTTCGCCGCTAGACCGAAGTCTCGCTCGACTTGCATGTGTTAAGCACGCCGCCAGCGTTCGTCCTGAGCCAGGATCAAACTCTCCATTGATGTCTATATATCGAACACAGCCGAAGCTGCGGGCGATGACAAGGAAATCGATCCTGACATGACGTCAGATCCGTAGATCGTCCATCGTGCCTTTTGCTACTGCACGAATGCAGTAGTTAGAAATTCCGCCACGTAACACCTGCTTGATCCGAACGGATCTCGCCGGCCCACGCGGACGGGGGTTGGCACTGACTTTCGGCACGCTGTTGAGTTCTCAAGGAGCGAATGCGCACCATCGCCGGGCTCTCGACCGGCTTTGGGGCAACCTGTCAAACATACCTGTGGACCTTGCTTCTGTCAATCGCCCTAGCGCGGTCTACCTGCGCTGACGAGCCAGAACGGCCGTGCCGATCCAGTGGACCAGCACCCCTGCGCCAGGTGGCTTTCCTACGGCCGCCCCGTCGCTCGGGCATGACAGAAGTTACGGCCAGGTGTCCCGTTCGTCAAACCCTGGAGGGCTCTTGCAGCTGTGACACTCGCGATCGGCCCGACACGCCCACAAGTGCTGTAACGCCAGCATGTTTGTGCTACCGGCAGCCTTCAGACGAGACGGACCGCAGCCAGCTTGGTCTTCCCGCGGCGTAACAGCGCGGTCGAGCCGGCGAGCAACTGGCCCGGACCCAGCAGGGCGTCGACCGCGGCCACCTTCGCGTTGTTCACGTAGAGCCCGCCCTGGTCGATCGCCCGGCGCGCATCCGAACGCGACGAGCACAGACCGGCAGACTCCGCCAATTCCACGACGGTCACGCCGGCATCCAGCTGGGCACGGGTGATCTCGACCGCCGGGATCTCCGCGACGGCCGCCAGCAAGGTGGCCTCCGGCAGCTCCTCCAGGGCTCCCCGTCCGAACAGCGCCTGGGACGCCGCGACGACCTTCGCGACCTCCTCGGGTCCGTGCAGCAGCGCCGTGAAGTCCGACGCGAGCCTGCGCTGTGCGACCCGTCCCTTCGGATTCTCCACGAGTGCCGCCTGCATCTCGGAGATCTCGTCCTGGGTCAGATCGGTGAAAAGCCGCAGGTAGGTGATGACGTCAGCGTCTTCGGTGTTGAGGAAGAACTGGTAAAAGGCGTAGGGCGACGTGAGCTCCGGATCGAGCCAGACCCGCCCGCCGCCGGTCGACTTGCCGAACTTCTCCCCGCTGGAATTGGTCACCAGCGGCACGGTGAGCCCATGTGCGGACTGACCCGTCACGCGCCGGATGAAGTCAAGGCCCGCGGTGATGTTGCCCCACTGATCGCTGCCACCGATCTGCAGCCGGCAGCCGTAGCTCCGGAAGAGCTCGAGGTAGTCGGCCGCCTGCAGCAGCTGGTAGCTGAACTCGGCGAAGGTGAGACCGCCGCCTTCGAGCCGGTTGCGTACCGAATCCTTTTCGAGCATCCCGTTGATCGGGAAATGCTTGCCCACATCGCGCAGGAAGTCGATGGCGGAAAGCGGAGCGGTCCAGTCGAGGTTGTTCACCAGAAGCGCCTGTGATGGACCGGGGGTGAAGTCCAGGAAGCGGCGTAGCTGGACTGATATGCGGTCGACGTTGGCGCGGACCTCGTCCTGGGTGAGCATGGAGCGCTCGGAGGAGCGGCCGCTCGGGTCACCGATGAGCCCCGTGGCGCCGCCGGCAATCACGATCGGCCGGTGGCCGGCCTGCTGCAGGCGCCGCAGGGTCAGCAGGGGCACCAGATTGCCGGCGTGCAGGCTGCGCGCCGTTGGATCGAACCCGGCATAGACGGTCATCGGCGGCTGCGCCAACGCGACGGCCAGTGCCGTCTCGTCGGTCGACTGGGCGATCAGCCCGCGCCATTCGAGCTCGTCGAGAACGGAGGCGGGGCGGGCTGGGGTGGGTTCTGCGCTCACCCGTCCGATCGTGCCTTACGTGCGCGCAGTCCCCCGCGCCGAAAGGTCGAGACGGCGGGCGAGTCCGCGATCCACCATCGCCACGGCCACTCGGCGGCCTCCCCCATCCGCGGGTTGAGCCCGACACGAGGGCCGGTCCGCACCTTGGCACCGGCCACCCGCTCCCCGCGCATCAACCGCAGCGAAGCATCACTCGCGGTCAGATCCAGGCCGTTCTGCTCCCCCGTCACCCGGAAAAGCCGGGCGAGTCTTGCCGGCCCACGCCCCCAGTCGACCTGACGCACACCCGGGCGCCTCAGCTCGGCTTCGTCAGCCCCATCCACCACCTCACCGGCACGGAAGAGAACGGCGGAGGCATGCCCCTCGCTTTCGCAGACCACGTTCATGCACCAGTGCATCCCATACGTGAAGTAGACGTAGAGCCTTCCCGGTGGTCCCCACATGATCTGGTTTCGCGGGGTGGGGCCGCGGTAGGAGTGCGACGCCGGGTCGCTGGTACCCGTATAGGCCTCCACCTCGACGAGCCGCACCGTCACCCGGCCGTCGGTCAGCAAGCAGCCGAGGAGGTCGCGGGCTACCTCGAGCGACGGGCGGCCGTAGAACGCCGCCGGCAGCGAGTCAGTGGCCACCCGCCCACACCCGGTCGCGTTGGAGCTGCTGCTGCACGTCGGCCAGTTGCTCACGTACCCGCACCGGCGCCGTCCCGCCCGGCGCCGACCGCGCTGCGAGTGCTCCGGGCACCGACAGCACGGCACGCACGTCAGGGGTCAGGTGAGGGCTGACGGCCGCCAGGTCGGCGTCGCTCACGTCCTCGAGCCCGACGTCGTGCGCCAGGCACCAGACCACCAGATGACCGACCGCTTCGTGGGCGTCGCGAAAGGCAATCCCCTTGCGCACCAGGAACTCGGCGACGTCGGTGGCCAGGCTGAAACCCGCCGGCGCCGCCTTTTCGAGCCGGTCGACGCGCACGCGCACGGTCGCCACGGTCCCGGTCAGCGCCGGAAGCACGGTCGTCAGGGTCTCGACGGCGTCGAAGACCGGCTCCTTGTCCTCCTGCAGGTCGCGGTCGTACGCGAGTGGCAGCCCCTTCAGCGTCGCGAGCAGCGCGACGACGTGACCGATCAGCCGCCCGGCTTTGCCGCGCGCGAGCTCGGCGACGTCGGGGTTCTTCTTCTGCGGCATGATCGAGCTGCCGGTCGCGAAGGCGTCATCGAGTTCGAGCCAGCCGAACTCGCTCGTCGTCCAGAGCACGATCTCCTCGCCCAGACGCGAGAGGTGCACCCCGATCAGCGCGGCAACGAAAAGGAATTCGACGGCGAAGTCACGATCGGAGACGGCGTCGACCGAGTTCGCCGCGGCACTGTCGAAGCCCAGCTCCCGCGCCGTCGCCTCCGGATCGAGCGGCAGCGACGAACCCGCCAATGCCCCTGATCCCAAAGGGGAAATCGCCGCTCTCTTGTCCCAGTCACGCAGCCGCTCGACGTCACGCAGCAGCGGCTGCACATGCGCCAGCAGCAGGTGCCCGAAGGAGACCGGCTGGGCGTGCTGCATGTGGGTCATGCCCGGCGCGGCCGTGTCGACATGGGCTTCGGCCTGCACCGCCAGGGCATCAGCCAGGGCGATCACCTCGCGCGCGACGCCCCTGGCTGCATCCCTCATGTACAGCCGCAGATCGGTGGCGACCTGATCGTTGCGGCTGCGCCCGGCGCGCAGCTTGCCACCGAGCGAACCGAGCCGCTCCAGCAGCCCGCGCTCCAGCGCGGTGTGGACGTCCTCGTCCTCGATCGTCGGCCGGAACGTCCCCGCCGCGATGTCGGCCTCGAGCCCGTCCAAGGCGCCGAGCAATGACGCCAGCTCGGCGTCCGTCAGCAACCCTGCCCGGGCCAGCACGCGAGCGTGGGCCCGGCTCCCCGCGATGTCGTAGGGCGCCAGCCGCCAGTCGAACTGGACGCTGACCGAAAGTTTGGCCAGCGCCTCCGACGGTGACGACGCGAAACGTCCGCCCCAGAGCCGCAGGCCCCCGTCGGCCTGTTCGGACTGGTCATGCTGATCGGTCACGAGCCGCCCAGCCGCTGCTCGCGGGCGGCCCAGACGCGTGACGGCAGGCCCCACAGGTTGACGAAGCCGCGCGCCTCGCTCTGGTCGAACTGGTCCCCCACGTCGTAGGTGGCGAGGGCGAAGTCGTACAGGCTGCTCCCGCTTCGCCGGCCGACGACGGTCGCCGTCCCGCCCCACAGGCGCAGGCGCACCTCGCCGGTGACCGAGTGCGAGGCGCTGTCCAGGAACGAGTCGAGCGCCACCTTCAACGGCGAATACCACAGGCCGTCGTAGACCAGCTCGCCCCACCGCTGGTCCACCCCGCGCTTGTAGCGGGCCAGATCACGTTCGAGGGTGAGGTCCTCGAGGTCGCGGTGGGCCGTCACGAGGGTGATGGCGGCCGGGCACTCGTAGATCTCGCGGCTCTTGATGCCGACGAGCCGGTCCTCGACCAGGTCGATGCGGCCGATTCCCTGAGCGCCGGCGCGGGTGTTCAGCTCCGCGACCAGGTCGAAGATCGACAGCGAACGCCCGTCCAGCGACACCGGAACGCCGTCGACGAAGCCGATCGTCACCTCATCCGGAGCCCGCTCGACGGTCGGGTCGGCGGTGTAGACGAAGACGTCCTCCGGCGGCTGGACCCACGGGTCCTCGAGCACGCCGCATTCGGCCGTGCGGCCCCAGAGGTTCTGGTCGATGGAGTACGGCGACCGCTTGGAGACGTCGATCGGCAATCCGTGCTCCTCGGCGAAGGCGATCGCGCGGTCACGGGTCATCCCGCTGTCGCGTACCGGCGCGATGCACGAGAGCTCGGGAGCGAGCGCCCGGATGCCGACCTCGAACCGCACCTGGTCGTTGCCCTTGCCGGTGCAGCCGTGGGAGACGGTGTCGGCGCCGTGCTGGCGAGCGGCGGCGACGAGGTGCTTGACGATCAGCGGCCGCGAGAGGGCCGAGACAAGCGGATAGCGATCCATGTAGAGCGCGTTCGCACGGACGGCCGGACCGACGAAGTCGCGGGCGAACTCCTCGCGAGCGTCGACGACGACGGACTCGACCGCGCCGCAGGTGATGGCCCGCTCGCGGATGGCCTCGAGGTCCTCACCGCCCTGGCCGACATCGATGGCGACGGCGACGATCTCGGCGCCGGTCGCCTCGGCGATCCAGCCGATGGCGACGGAGGTGTCGAGACCTCCGGAGTAGGCCAGCACCACGCGCCTGTTGACGGTCACGAAAAGACTCCCTGCATTTCTGGTGTGTTCGAGCGGTTTCTGAGTGGACGAAAAACGTGGCTAGCCGGTGCGTTGCGCAGCAGCCAGCAGGCGGGCGGCGAGCGCTGCCGCTACGGCCTCCCCGGCGCGCGCGTGGCCGGAGGCGCCGGGACGGCAGACCAGCAGAACGGTGTCATCGCCGGCGAGCGTGCCGGCGACCTCGGGAAGCTCCGCCCCGTCGATTCCGGACGCGAGCAGGTGGGCCCCGCCCGGCGGCGTCCGCAGCACCACCATGCTGCCGGCGGCTTCGGCGGACACCAGCAATTCGGCGAGGCGGCGTACCAGCAGCGGCCCCGCGGCGGCACCGGAGGCAGCGGCGCCGTTGGACGGCGCCGAAGCGGGCAGCGCATAGACCAGCCCGTCGGCGCCGCGCACCTTGAAAGCGCCGATCTCGGCGAGATCACGCGAGAGCGTCGCCTGGGTGACGGAAAGGCCGATGCCGTCGAGCTGATCGGCCAGCTCCGACTGCGAATGGACGTGGCCGCGCAGGATCAGGTCGCTGACCTTCGCCTGCCGGGCCGCCTTGGTCAGGGGCAGCCGGGCAGCAGTCGTCATGGGGCCACTCCGAGCAGGTGCAGAAGCAGCGCCTTCTGGGCGTGCAAACGGTTCTCGGCCTGCTGCCAGACCACCGACTGCGGTCCGTCGAGGACCTCGGCGCTGATCTCCGAGCCGCGATGAGCCGGCAAACAGTGCATGACAACCGCGTCAGGCCGGGCAGCTGCCATCACGGCCGCGTTCACCTGGAAGCGGTTGAAGACCAGCGAGCGCGACTCCTCCTCCGACTCCTGACCCATCGAGGCCCACACATCGGTGTAGACGGCATCGGCGTCAGCAGCGGCTTCGCGCGGATCGTGCATGACCAGCGCCTCGCCGCCGGTCGCGGCGCCGATCTCGTTGGCGTGGCGCACGACCTGCTCGAGCGGTTCGAACCCGGGCGGGCTCGCGATGTGGACGCGCACCCCGGCCGAGGCGCCCGCGAGCAGCAGCGAGTGCGCCATGTTGTTGCCGTCGCCGACGTACGCGAGAGTGCGGCCCTTCAGATCACCCTTGATCTCGCGCAACGTCTGCAGATCGGCGAGCGCCTGGCAGGGATGGGCGAAGTCGGTCAGCGCGTTGACGACCGGCACGTCGGCTCCGGCGGCCAGCTCTTCGATGCGGTCCTGGCCGAACGTGCGGATCACGATGGCATCGACGTAGCGGTTCAGCACAGCGGCCGTGTCGCGCAGAGGTTCACCGCGGCCGAGCTGCGTCGTACCCGCGTCGATGATCATCGGATGGCCGCCGAGCTCATGGATCCCGACCTCGAACGACATCCGCGTACGGGTGGAGGGCTTTTCGAAGATGACGGCGATGCTGCGCCCGGCGAGTGGGCCGGTCGGCTTCACCCGATCCTCGTGACGCCGGGCCTTGAGGGCATCGGCGAGGTCGAGGACCTCAGCCTGCTCGGCGGGCGAGAGATCGGTGTCGACGAGGAAGTGACGGACGCTCATGCGGTGGGCGCCTTTCCGGTGAGCTCGGCGATGCGGGAGAGCAGATCGGCGACGCCGAACGGCTTGCTGAAGACGCGATCGTGTCCCAACTGGTCCTCCAGGGCGGGGATGGCTTCCAGCCGGCCCGTCAGCACGACCACCGGAACTTCGGCCAGCACCGGGTTGGCGTGCATCTCCTGCAGCACCCGCAGGCCTCCGAGGTCGGGCATCACGAGGTCGAGCAGGATCACGGACGGCCTGCTGACAACGGCTTCGTGGAGCCCGGCGATGCCGTCGCTGGCGGTCACGACGCGATAGCCCTCGGACGTCAGCAACGTGTCGAGCAGGCCGCGCACGCTCGGGTCGTCCTCGACGACGAGGACCTGCGGCGAGGGATCCGATCCCGGTCCCGGGGTGCTCATGTGGCGACCTTAACGATCTCCCGTGTGCTCTCCAGGACTCCTGGCACGGCGGCAATGAACTGCTCGGCTTCCACCGTGGTCAGCACCAGAGGCGGAGCGAGCCGCAGCGTGTCGGGCGCGACGGTGTTGACCAGGAAACCGGCGTCACGGAACGCCCGCTCAGCGGCGGCGGCGACGGGCTCGGCCAAGGTCATCGCCAGCCACAGCCCCGAGCCCCGCACTCCCGACAGCAACGGCGCGCCACACGCCGACAGGCCTGCGGTCAGCTGTGCACCCACCTCTGCGGCGTGAGCGATGAGGCCCTCGGACTCGATCACGTCGATCACCGCAAGAGCCGCGGCACAGACGACCGGGTTGCCACCGAACGTGCTGCCGTGATCGCCCGGCTGCAAGAGATCCGCTGCGCGGCCCAGCCCGATGCACGCGCCGATCGGCAATCCTCCGGCCAGCCCCTTCGCCAGAGTGACGACATCGGGCACGATCCCGGCCTGCTGGTGGGCGTACCAGGTGCCGGTACGGCCCACGCTCTGCACCTCGTCCATGACGAGCAGCGCACCGGCGTCGTCACAGGCCTGCCTGGCTGCTTTCAGATAGCCGACGGGCGGTGGGACGACTCCGCCCTCCCCCAGGGTGGGCTCGAGGAAGACCGCCGCCGTCTCACTGCTCACCGCAGCGCGCAGGGCCTCGGCATCGCCGTAGGGCACGAACGTCACACCCGGGAGCAGCGGCTCGAAGGGCGCGCGCTTGGCCGGCTGGCCGGTGATGGACAGGGCGCCCATCGTCCGGCCATGGAAGCTGCCCTCGGCGGCGATGATCTCGCGTCCGGCCGGTCCGCCGGGTGAGCTTGATGGCGGTCTCGTTGGCCTCGGCGCCGGAGTTGCAGAAGAAGATGCGGCCTCCCGCGCCCGAATCACCCAGCAATCCCAGGAGCTTTTCGGCCAATGCGACAGCGGGCTCGGTGGCATAGAGGTTGCTGGTGTGGCCGAGGGTCGAGAGCTGACCGGTGACGGCCTCGATGACTCTCGGGTGCGCGTGGCCGAGCAGGCAGACGGCGATACCCGCGATGAGGTCGAGGTATTCGCGGCCGTCGGCGTCATACACCTTGCTGCCCAGCCCGCGCGCGAGGGCGAGGGGCGGCCGGGCGTAGGTGGTCATGAAGACGTCGTCGCGGCGGCCGAGCAACTTCTCGTTGGCGGTGTTCTCGTGGGCGGTGATGCTCATGGGGTCACCATGGTCCCGATGCCGGAGTCGGTGAAGATCTCGCGCAGGATCGCGTGTTCCACGCGCCCGTCCAGCACGTGTGCCTGCGGCACCCCGCCGCGCACGGCCCGAAGGCAGGCCTCCATCTTCGGCACCATCCCGCTTGCCAGCCCGGGCATCATGGCCTCCAGCTCATCGGCGGTCACCTCACTGATGACCTCGTCGGTGTCGGGCCAATTCGCGTACAGCCCCTCGACATCGGTGAGAATGACGAGCTTCTCCGCCTCGAGGGCCAGCGCCATCGCCGCCGCGGCGGTGTCGGCGTTGACGTTGTAGACGGTCTCGTGATCGCCGTCCTCGCCGCGCGCCACTCCCGCCACGACAGGGATGTGGCCGGCATCGAGCAGCGCGGTGATCGTCGCCGGGCGCACGTTGGTGACGTCGCCGACCTGGCCGATGTCGACGAGCTCGCCGTTGACGAGCGCGCCCCTTCGCTCGGCCGTGAGCAGGTGAGCGTCTTCGCCGGACATACCGACCGCGAACGGGCCGTGCGCGTTGATCAGCCCGACCACGTCGCGATTCACCTGGCCCACCAGCACCATGCGGACGACGTCCATCGTCTCGGGGGTGGTGACACGCAGGCCGCCGCGAAACTCCGTCTCGACGCCGAGCCGGTCCAGATGCGACGTGATCTGTGGGCCGCCGCCGTGCACGATCACCACCCGTAATCCGGCGTAGCGCAGGAAGACGATGTCTTCGGCGAACGCCTCGCGCAGCGCCGGATCGGCCATGGCATGGCCGCCGTACTTCAGCACGATGGTCCGGCCGTGGAAGCGGGCGAGCCAGGGCAGCGCCTCGACGAGCGCTGCCGCCTTGGCAGAAGAGGTGCCGAGCCGCGAGGGGGTCGTGACCGGACCAGTGGGAATGCTCATGTGCTGTAGGCCGAATTCTCGTGCACGTACGCGACCGTGAGATCGGTGGTGAGGACGGTCGCCTTCGCGGGGCCCGCCTTCAGGTCGAGCAGGATCGAGACGTCGGCGCCGGACAGGTCGACCAGCTCCCGCGACTCCCCCGGCGCGCTGTCACGGCAGATCATCACGCCGTTGATGGTGACGTCGAGGGTGAGCGGGTCGAACGCCGCCTTGGTGGTGCCGGCGGCGGCCAGCACCCGCCCCCAGTTGGGGTCGTTGCCGTAACAGCGCGCACTTCAGCAGATCCGAACGGGCCACGCTGCGTCCGACCTCGACCGCCTCGTCCTCGGTGGCCGCGTTGACGACCTCGATGCTCACCCGCTTGGACGCGCCCTCGGCGTCGGAGATGAGCTGCTGACAGAGATCGGCCAGCACTTTCTGCACCGTCTCCTGCAGGTCCGCCGGGCTGGCCTGGACTTCGCTCGCTCCGCTGGCGAGCAGCAACACCGTGTCGTTGGTCGACATGCACCCATCGGTGTCGACCCGGTCGAGCGTCTGACGGGTGGCCTCGCGGAGCGCGGTCTCAAGAGTGGCCGAATCCGCGACGGCGTCGGTGGTGAGGACGCAGAGCATCGTCGCAAGTCCTGGGGCGAGCATGCCGGCACCCTTGATCATCGCGCCGACGGTGAACCCGGAATCGCTCGTGAACACGGCCTGTTTCGCGAACGTGTCGGTGGTGCGAATCGCCTCGGCGGCATCGTTGCCGCCGCCTGGACTCAACGCCTTGACGGCGCCGTCGACTCCGAACAGCAGCTTGTCCATCGGCAGGAATTCGCCGATCAGGCCGGTGCTGGCGACAGCCACCTCGCCCGCGCCGCAGGACATCAGCTCGGCGACGTACTCCGCGGTGCGATGCGTATCACCGAAGCCCCGCGGGCCGGTGCAGGCATTGGCCCCACCGGAGTTGAGGATCACGGCCCGCAGCCGGCCGCTCGCGAGTACCTGACGCGACCAGATGACGGGAGCGGCCTGCACCCGATTGGTGGTGAACACGCCTGCGGCTGCGAAATCCGGGCCATCGTTGACGACGAGCGCCACATCGGGGAGCCCGCTGGCCTTCAGGCCGGCCGTCACGCCGGCAGCCCGAAAGCCCGCTGCGGCGGTCACACTCACGGCGCCACCCCGCATGCGGAAAGCCCTGTGGTTTCAGGCAGTCCCAGCATCAGGTTCATGCACTGGACCGCCTGGCCGGCAGCGCCCTTGCCGAGATTGTCGATGACGCTGACGACGGCGGCACGGCCCGTCGCGTGGTCTGCCGTGACCTGGAGCTGGCAGGCATTGCTGCCGTTGACCGCCGCCGCGTGGGGCCAGGCGTCTTCAGCGAGCAGATGGACGAAAGGCTCGGCACCGTAAGCCTTTTCCAGCGCCGACCGCAGCTGAGCTGTGGTGGTCTGCGGGTCGACCAGCCGTGCCGTGCAGGTGGCGAGCAGGCCGCGCGGCAGCGGAGCAAGAACCGGTGTGAACGACAGGCTCGAGACCCCCAGCGCCTGGGCGATCTCGTAGCGGTGCTGGTGACCGCCGACCTTGTACGCCCACAGGTCGCCCATCACCTGGCTGCCCATCAGATGTTCTTTGGGCGCCCGGCCCGCACCTGACGTACCGCTCGCGGCCACGACGACGATGTCGTCACGCTCCACCAGCCCGGCCGCGATCAGCGGCGCCAGCCCGAGGATCGTCGCGGTCGGATAGCAGCCGGGGGCGGCCACCCGCGACGCCGCAGCGATCTGCTCGCGGGCGCCGGGCAGCTCGGGCAGGCCATACGGCCAGGGATCGGCATATGCACCGCCGTAGCCAGCGGCCCAGTCGGCCGGATCGGTCAGGCGATGGTCGGCGCCGAGATCGATGACGCGAGCCGACGCGGGGAGGGAATCAGCGACGGCTGCCGAGGCCCCGTGTGGTAGCGCGAGGAAGACGACATCGGCTTCGAGGGGCGCGCCGGTGGCCTCGAACGTGCGGCCTGCCAGCGGGATCAGCTGCGGATGGACATCGGTGATCGGTCGGCCCGCCGACGAACCCGCGGCGAGCGCCCCGAGCTCGACCTCGGGGTGGCCGAGCAGGAGACGAAGCAGCTCGCCGCCCGCATATCCACTGGCTCCGGCAACGGCAACGGTGACACCCACCCGACGCATGTTACACAGTCGAGTGCATATCCATGCAACGCCCTTCTCCGGCTCCGGCGTACAGATCCCGCAGTAGCGCCGCCTCGGCGCTGTGGTGGATCAGCTCATCCGCGACGTGCTGCAGGCGCCAGCGCTTCATCCGATCCGCGAACCGCTTCCAGGCGAGATCGAACGGGTCGATGACATCGTCACGCGTGGAGCCCATGCCGGCGATCCTGGTGGACAGCTCAGCGACCCGCGGCGCCGCGCATGAGGTAGCCGGCCACCGCTTCGGGCTGGGCCAGGGCGATGAGGTGTCCACCGGGAAGGATGTCGGCGTCGACCCCGAGTCGTTCCTTGGCCACGCGCGCCTGGAAGTCGGCGGGAAAGAGCCGGTCATCGGCGCCGGCGAGGACGCGGATCGCCGATGGCCAGGAAGTGAAGGCGCAGGGCGAGCCGAAGACCGCGTCGGTCTCCTCGCGCGGCTCCTCGAGTTCGGCCGGATCGTCCACGTCGTGCAGGAAATACGTCTCCGGGTCGAAATCGCCGTAGCCGCCGCTTCGAGCCGCCTCTTCCCGGGCCTGCACGGAGCCGGTGGACTGCCACCACTCGCCGGCCAGCTCGCCGGGCTCCGGGATCATCGCGTTGACCAGGATCAGCTCCTGTACGGGCAATCGTTCGGCAGCCATCGGTGCGGTGAAACCGCCGAGGGACTGCGCGACGAGGACGACGCTCGAGAACGGCTCGGCAGCCGCCGCCACGATGTCGGCGTACTCCGGCAAACCGGCGGTGGGATCTGGACCGGGCAGATCCACCGCCACGGCTTCATGCCCGGCGCGTTCGAGGAGCGGTATGACACGAGACCAGTAGGACCCGGCGCCGCCGGCTCCCGGGATCAACACATAGGCCACCATGCAGGGGTTGACGCGCCGGCGCGCCGGAACTCATCGCCGCGCGAGCCAGGCCGCAGAAATCAGCGGGCATCTTCCCCGCGCGTGGGGCAACGTGAAGCGATGCCCTCCTCGATCGTCGACCTCGACCCCGACCACCCGCGCCTGCCGGAGATGTATGAGGTGCTTCGTCACCTGCGCACCGAGCTGACCCTGAACCAGTTGCGCGAGATCTACGCCGAGGGCTTCCTGCAGGGCTTGCGCTTCACCGCTGTGGACGACGGCGGCCGGCTGGTCGCGGCAGCCGGCTGGCGGCTCGTCGCCTGCACGACCGCGGGTCGCCGGCTCTACGTCGATGACCTCGTCACCGACCCCGCCGTGCGCTCCGCCGGCCACGGTCACCTGCTCCTCGGCGAGCTCGAACGGCGCGCCCGCGAAGCAGGCTGCCGCATCCTGGACCTCGACTCCGGCGTCCACCGCGGTGATGCGCACCGCTTCTACTTCCGCGAGCGGATGACGATCACCTCGTACCACTTCATGCGGGTGCTGTGAGCTCACGGGATCTGAGGCTCACGCGCGCTGCCGTACCCCCGTCCGGTTGGACGCTTCGGCCACTGCCGCGTCGCGTAACGCGTTGACCTCGTCCGCGGTGAGGGTGCGCCCCGCACGCCAGCGCAGCCGGTAAGCGAGCGAGCGCTGACCGTCCGGCGTGGTGAAGTCGTCGAACAATCGCAGCGTTTCCAGCTCGGCCCCCGCGCCGGCGCGCAAAGCAGCCTCGACGGCCGACGCGCTGATACCGGCGGGCACCAGCAGCGCGACGTCACGGTCAGCCGCGGGATACGGCGAAAGTGCAGGCAACACCGGAGGCGGCTCGGAGACGGCGATGAGGGCACCGAGGTCGAGTTCCAGGGCGCAGGCCCGCGGCGGAAGCTCGGCGTCGGCGACCACGCGCGGATGCAACTCCCCGGCGTGGCCGATGACGCGCGGACCCTCTGGAGTCTGCACCGAAAGGGACGCGCAACGGCCCGGATGCCAGGGTGGCAAGGCGGCCGCAGCCACCTCCAGACTCGCCCCGACGGCCCGGGCGATGACCTGCGCCGCAGATACGGCGTCAGCCCAATCCGCCGGGCGCCCCGGCTGCAGCGGTCCGGCGCTCATCCGCTGGCCGGTGAGCACCGCGCCGATATGGGTCGGCTGGTGCGGCAGGGTCGCCTCGAGCGCGAGCAGCTCCTCGGGGGTCGGCCGCCGGTCGACCGGCGGGATCGCCGCTGCCTCCTGCGTCCCCCGCGAGTAAGAACACCGTGCCCGTCTCGAAAAGTGCGACGTCGGCATTGCCCCGGCTGACGTTGCGGGCCGCCGCGGCCAGCAACCCCGGCAGCAGCGAGGTCCGCAGGTACGCCTCATCATCGGACAGCGGATTGGCGACGCGCACCGCCGCGCGGCGTGGGTCGCCCGCCTCCAGCCCCAGCCGATCCGCGACATCCGCGGCGACGAACGGCAGCAGCAGCACTTCGCCGTAACCCGCATCAGACACCGCAGCCGTCACGCGCCGCCGGGCCCGCTGCCCAGCGGTCAGACCGCGGCCGGCGGGCGCGCGCGGGAGCGTGACCGGAATCGTCCGGTAACCCTCGAGCCGCAGCACTTCTTCGACGAGATCGGCAGCGCGCGTGAGGTCCGGACGCCACGACGGCGGCTGCACGATGAGCGGATCGTCACCGCTGACGGTGCAGCCGACCTGGGTCAGGCGTTGCTTGATCACCTGCACCGGATACACCCGGCCGCCGAGCCGGTCACACTCCCCCGCGGGCAGCGTGACCGGCGCCAGCTGAAGGGGCGTGCCCACCTCGGTGAGATGCACCGACTCGGATGCGGCATCGCCCAGCAGCATCCGGGCGGCAAGCTCGGCCCCGTAGCGGGCGAGCTCCGGATCGACCCCGCGCTCGAAACGGCGCGAGGCCTCGGACATCAGGCCATGTCGGCGCGAGGTGCGGGCGATCAGCGTCGCATCGAAATGGGCCGACTCCAGGGCCACTTCCCTTGTGCTGCTGGAGATCTCGGTACGCGCCCCACCCATCACACCGGCGAGCGCGACGGGTCCGAGATCGTCGGCAATGACGAGGTCTTCGGTCGACAGCACGCGGTCGACACCGTCGAGCGTCTCGAGCCGCTCCCCCGCCGCCGCCCGCCGCACGACGACCGCGCCCTGCAGCTTGGCCGCATCGAACGCATGCAACGGCTGACCGATCCCGAGCAGCACGAGGTTGGTGACGTCGACGATGCGGGAGATGGGTCGCATCCCCGCCGCGATCAGCCGCGCCTGGTCGGCAAGCGCCGAGACTCCCGCAGTGGCCTTGGTGACCAGCGCCTGGCCGGCCAGCCGCCGCAGCACGTAATGACTGCAACCATGAACATCCTCGATGCGGACCTCGCCGGCGCTCCCGACCGGCGACGGGAGCGCGACATCCGCCGGGTCGCGGAACTCCAGGCCGAACGCCGTCGCCAGTTCCCGCGCGAGCCCGCGGTGGGTCAGGGCATAGCCCCGGTCGCTCGTCACCTCGATGTCGAGCACCGCATCGGGCCAGCCGACCAACGCCTGCACGTCGGCGCCGAGCGGCGTGTCGGCTGCAAGCACCATGATCCCGCGATGGTCGTCACCGAGCCCGAGCTCACGCGCCGAACAGATCATCCCGTCCGAGACGCGTCCATACGTCTCCCGCGCGCCGATCGCGAAGCCGCCCGGCAGCACCGCTCCGGGCAACGCCACCGGCACCCGGTCACCGACAGCAAAATTCGTTGCGCCGCACACAATCCCGCGGATCGGGCCGTCCTCGGAGACGCGCACCTCGACGAAGCGGATCGGCTTCTTGAACTCCGTCAGCTCCTCGATGGTCACGACCTCGCCGACGACCACCCCCTCGAAACCGCGGTCACCGAGGCCGAGAATCTCGACGCTCTCGACCTTCAATCCGGCTTCGGTGAGCGCGTCAGCACACGCATGGGCATCCGGCAGTCCGGGGACGAGCTCGCGTAGCCAGGAATGAACCGCGCGCATTACAGGACCCTCCCGCCGGCGAAGGGACTCCCGAAGCGCACGTCGCCGTCGAGCAGGATCCGCATGTCCGACAGCCCGTGCAACGCCATGACGGTGCGCTCGAGGCCCATGCCGAAGGCGAACCCGGTGTAGCGCTGCGGGTCGATGCCGCAGGCGGTCAGCACGGCAGGATCGACCATGCCGCAGCCGCCCCATTCGAGCCAGCCCTCACCGCCGCAGATCCGGCAGTGCGGATCGGGTGGTTCGCCGCCGCAGCCGAAACACTGCAGGTCGATCTCGGCCGACGGTTCGGTGAAGGGAAAGAAGTGGGGACGCAGCCGGGTGCGCAGCGGTGCTTTCGACGCGTGGAGGTTCTCCCCGCCGAACATCGCTGCGGCGAACGCGTCGAGCGTGCCGCGCAGATCACCCATCGTCAGGCCGTCGTCGACCGCGAGCCCCTCGAGTTGGGTGAAGACCGGCAAGTGCGTGGCGTCGATGGTGTCGGCGCGAAAGACCCGCCCGGGGCAGACGACGTAGAGCGGCAGGTCACGCTCGAGCATCGCCCGCACCTGAACCGGCGAGGTCTGGGTGCGCAACACCACCTGCGACGAGGTGGGTTGCAGGTACAACGTGTCCTGCAGCTCGCGTGACGGGTGATCCGGCGGGGTGTTGAGCGCGTCGAAGTTGAACCAGCCGTGCTCGGCCTCCGGACCCTCGGCCACCTCGTAGCCCATGGCCGTGAAGACATCGACCACGCGGTCGACGACGAGCGAGAGCGGATGGCGGCTGCCGATGGGTGAGCGGGCCGGCGGCACCGTCACGTCGACGGCCTCCTCGACCAGCACGCGGGCATCGCGCTCGGCATTGAGCTCGGCCGAGCGTCGCTCGAATGCCTCGTTGATGTCGGACGTGAGGGCGTTCAGCCGCTTGCCGGGCTCCGCACGCTCCGGCCCGGGAAGCGAACCGAGAGAGCGTCGAGCGAGGCTGAGCGCGGCGCCGCGGCCACTGACGTGAGTGGTGCGCACCTCCGCCAGAGCGTCGAGATCGGCGGCCGCGTTGATCGCGGCGATCGCGTCGCCGCGCAACGCGTCGAGGGCAGGCTGGGAAAGATCCTGCGGCGCTTCGCCGGAGGGTGACATGGGTGGTCCTCAGAATTTCTTGCGAGTCGGGGTCTCGAGAGTCGGAGTGGAAGATCGGTGGGCCCGCCGGCTCCCTCAGGCGTACGTCGGGGTGCCGGCAGGCAACGTAAATCGAAACTCCGCTCCTCCGGCTTCGCTGCGGCCGGCCGCGATGGTGCCGCCGTGTGCTTCGACGATGCCTTTCGCGATGAAAAGCCCGAGGCCGGTACCGCCCCGGCGGGCACCGCCGCGCCAGAACTTGGTGAACACCCGCGCCACCGTCTCCTCCGGAATCCCGTCGCCTTCGTCGGCGACAGTAATCACCGCTCCGGGCTCGGGCAGCTCGATCGGCTCCACTCGCACGGTGACGGTGCCGTCGCCATGGCGCAACGCGTTTTCCACCAGGTTGTGCAACACCTGATCAAGCTTGTCAGGATCGACCCACATCTCGGGCAGCGGCTCGTCGGCGAAGACCCGGAAGCGGTCTTCGTTCTCCCCGGCGGCGACCGAGCCGGCGATCACCCGGCGTACGGCCGTCGGGACATCGACCACTTGCAGCCGCAGCTCCAGCCGTCCGGCATCGATGCGGGAGACGTCGAGCAGCTCCGACAGCAGCCGGGTGACGCGGTCGGCATCGGCGTTGACCGTGGCGAGCATCAGCAGCTTCTGCTCGTCGCTGAAGCGGTCCCACTTGGCAAGAAGCGTGGCGGTGAAACCCTTCACGCTCGTCAGCGGCGAACGCAGCTCGTGAGCCACCGTGCTCACCAGATCAGCGCGGCTGCGTTCGAGACGCTCGCGTGATTCGGTGCCCCGCAACGCGACGACCACCCGCTGGACGACGCCACCGGAGCGCACGTAACGCGCGGTCGCCAGCAGCTCGTACTCCACCTGACCGGTCACCAGCAGCAGGCGGCGCTCGGGCTGGCGCTGCACTCCCGGCAGGCGCAGGAGCGGGGCCGAGCACTCCCACCAGTCATTGCCGCGCTCGTCGAGCAGGGTGACGAGATCCGACAGCCGCTGGCCTTGCACGTCAGCGAATTCACCCTTGACCTGCAGCAGCAGCAAAGCCGCCGCGTTGGCCAGGCGCACCGAGCCGTCGGGCCCGAGGACGAGGAGGCCGTCAGGAAGCTCTTCGCTGAAGGCGACCTCCGCGTCGAAGCCCACCAGGGCTGACGGATCGACGAACTCGTCGCCGGCACGCCGACGCTCGGAAAGGCGGGAACGCGAGGGCGCCATACGGCGGCGGTCGACGCTCATGCGCGCAACCTCCTCCGCCCATCCCCCCGCCGTCAGCGACGGCGACCACCGTGTGCTCTTACGTGGTGCTCTTACGTGTCTACCTGGCCGCGCGAGCGGATTCGTAGAGGCACACGGCCGCAGCCGCCGCGAGGTTCAGCGATTCCGCTCGACCGTACACCGGCACCCGCAGTGAAATATCCGTCGAACGCACCTGCAAACGGGACAATCCGTGGGCCTCGTTTCCGAAGGTCCAGGCATGATCACCGGCGAGAGCGCGCTGCGCCTCGGGGTCGTGCAGATCGTGCTCGGCGTGGACGTCGGCGGCGACGATCGTGCATCCCGCTTCGCGTAGCGCGGCGACGGTCTCCTCCAGGCTCACCGCGTCGACGATCGGCAGGTGCAGCAGGCTTCCGGCGGACGCGCGTACACACTTGCCTGACCACGGATCAACGCTGTCACCTGCGAAGACGACGCAGTCCGCGCCCGCGGCATCGGCCGTACGGACGACCGTGCCGGCGTTACCGGGATCGCGGGCTTCGACCAGCACGACGACCAGCCGATGGCCGGGCCGGCCTGCGGGCGCTGCCAGCGCCTCACTCAGGCCGACACTCGGCAGGTCGGCGACGGCGACGATCCCCTGCGGCGTGACGGTCTCGGACAGGGCTGCGGCGGCGTCATCGGCGAGCAGATGTACGGGTGAGCCGGCGGGCAGCCGGCTGATCATCTCGGCATGGCGCTGAGCTGCCGCCGGGGTCGCGAACAGCTCGCGTACGACCCCGGCGTCGATCGCCGCGCTCACCGCGGAAGGCCCCTCGAGCAGCACCAGCCCGCGCTCGCGGCGACCGCTTCGGCGAAGCAGCTTGCGAGCAGCAGCCACCCGCCCGCTGCGGACGCCGAGCAGCGCCGGCGAGCCTGGTTGGGTGAGTGCCGTCAGCGCCGTCAGACCTAGGCCGCCGGAGCTGCCTGACCGCGGTCGGCCGGCAGCGCCTCGCGGGCGACGGCGACGAGCGCGCGGAAAGCGTCAGGATCGGTGACCGCCAGATCGGCGAGCACCTTGCGGTCGACCTCGACCTCGGCAGCCTTCAGACCCTGGATGAACCGGTTGTAGGTCATCCCCTCGGCGCGAGCGGCGGCGTTGATCCGGGTGATCCAGAGCTGGCGGAAGTCACCCTTCTTCGCCCGCCTGTCGCGGTAGGAGTAGGTGAGCGAGTGCAGCATCTGCTCTTTCGCTTTGCGATAGAGCCTCGAGCGCTGTCCCCGGTAACCGCTGGCCTGGTCGAGTATTTCGCGACGCTTCTTCTGGGCGTTGACCGCCCGCTTCACGCGTGCCATTTGAAGCTAACTCCTCATCAGTGGATCGCGGACGCCCGTGGGCGTCCAAGTAGATCGCGCTCGTATGCGCTCGGGACGGTGGGGATCGGTCAGCGGCCGAGCAGCTTCTTGACCTTCTTGGTGTCCGCGGCGGAGAGGGTCACCTCGTTGTAGAGCCGGCGGGTGCGCGCGCTCGACTTGTGCTCGAGCAGGTGATTGCGGTTGGCGCGGCGACGCATGATCTTTCCGGTGCCGGTGATCCGGAAGCGCTTGCTGGAGCCGCTGTGCGGCTTCATCTTGGGCATGGAGGGGTGACCTTTCCAGTCCTATCGGTGTGCGGGTGGGGCGGGACCCTAACCGGCTACAGGTGTGGGAGCGGGCTCGGCAGGCGCGGCAACGCGCTGCTGGGGCCGCTTGTGCGGGGCGACGACCATGGTCATGTTGCGGCCGTCCTGCTTGGGGGCGGCCTCGACGAAGCCCAGCTCCTCGATGTCGGCGGCGAGCCGCTGGAGCAGCCGGAAGCCGAGCTCGGGGCGAGACTGCTCGCGTCCGCGGAACATGATCGTGATCTTCACCTTGTCGCCGGCCTTCAGAAAGCGCACGACGTGACCCTTCTTGGTCTCGTAGTCGTGCGGATCGATCTTGGGCCGAAGCTTCATTTCCTTGATGACGGTCTGGACCTGGTTACGCCGGGCCTCGCGTCGCTTCTGATCGGTCTCGTATTTGAACTTGCCGTAGTCCATGAGCTTGCATACCGGCGGCCGCTGGTTAGGGGCGATCTCGACGAGATCGAGGTCAGCCTCCTCCGCCAGCCGCAGCGCATCGTTGATGGCGACGATGCCGACCTGCTCTCCTGCGGGCCCCAGGAGGCGGACCTCGGGGACGCGGATGCGGTCGTTGATACGGGGCTCGACGCTGATGGGCACTCCTTCGGGTCAGGCAACGGCTGCAATAACACCTCTGACCGGCTGAAAAATCCAGCGCCAGCGGTGGCCGCGAACCCGGGCGCGTGAGCACCCGAACTGCCGACCCGAACCCGGCCGCATCCGTCACGAACTGGTCGATCACGGAGCGAATCGGGTGGGAGGCGGACCTCCGCTTGGCCCCGGCGCCGGCGAACCGACGCACAGGTGGTCACCATCAAGGTACCGCGCACTTCGATCCGGCGTCGAGACGCACCGGTCATGCTCAGGTGAGGCGGATGCCGACCTGGCGCGCGGCCTCACGTCCGGAGGCGGGAAGGGCCAGCACGCCGGTCCCCTCCGGGCACTGCTCCAGCAGCCGCTGGGCCCAGTCGGCGTCCAGCGTGCCCTCCGGGCAGATGACGGCAACCAGCGGAGCCCGGTCCTGTCCTCCCACCGCATAGACCTCGTGCGGCGCCGCGGCCTTTCGGGCCTTGCGACTCGGCTTCCACGCCGGCGGCCCGAAGGTGGTGGCCGGCGGCTCCGGGGCCAATTCGTCCGTCCGCAACGTCCACGCGTGAGGCGCGCCCGGGATCGACGACGACAGCAGCCAGGGACTGCTCGAGCGCGTACGCGATGACCTCCCGGCCGGGGCGGGGCACCGGGCGCGCTTGCGTCGACCAGGCCGCCAGCGCGTCGAGGCCGGTGAAGGCCGGCAACGCCTGCAGCCCGTCGGCCGACTCCAGCAGCGCAAGGGCCATCTCGCCCTCGCTCGCGTGCTCGGCGCCAGGAATCGCGATCACCGCCACGAGCAGCCGCGCCGAGGCGAGCGCTTCGAGGATCGCTGCAGAGTCACCGGCCTGCAGCGCCGCAAGGAGCTCCGGATCCGCCGCCCCGACGTCTGCCGTCACCGGACGCGTGTCACTCGACGATCTTGGAGATGGGCAGTTCGAGGATGTCGCGGGCGCCGGCCGCTTTGAGCTTGGGCAGCAACGTGTTGACCCCGCGCTTGGGCACCACGGTCTCGACGGCGGCGTGGTCGCTCTGGGCGAGCGAGGTGACCGTCGGCGACGTCATCGACGGCAGCTGGTCGAGTACCGCTGCCAGGTCTGCCGACGCGACGTTCAGCTTGAGCAGCACCTGCCCCCGCGCGCGGATCGCGCCCTGGAGCAGCAGCGCGATCTCTTCCATCGCCGTCCGGCGCTCCGGGTCGGCGTAGGACTCCGGATTGGCGACGAGCTCGGTGCGGCTGGTCAGCAACGTCTCGATGATCTTCAGGCCGTGCTTGCGCAGTGACGAACCGGTCTCGGTCACGTCGACGATCGCGTCGACGATGTCGGGCACCTTCGCTTCTGTCGCCCCGTAGGACGGGACGATCCGGGCCTTCACACCGACCTTCTCGAAGAAGCGCCGGGTCAGCTCCGGATACTCGGTCGAGACGCGCACCCCGTCGGGCAGCTGATCGCCGCTCTCGACCGGCATCGCGTTCGGCACGGCGAGGATGATGCGCACCGGGTTGGCCGTGGCCTTGCTGTATTCCAGTTCGGTGACGGTGGCGACGTCGGACGCCGTCTCGGCCACCCAGTCGCGTCCGGTGATCCCCAGGTCGAACAGGCCCTGCTCGACGTACTGCGGGATCTCCTGGGGACGCAGGAAGCGCACCCGGTCGATCCGCGGGTCGTCGATGCTGGCGTGGTAATCACGCTCGGATCCGCGCTGGACGGCGAGATCAGCCGCAGCGAACAGGTCGAGCGTGGCCTTTTCCAGGGAGCCCTTGGGCAGGACGAGCGAAAGCACGCCCTCCAGTGTGCCTGCCGATCCGTCAGCCTTCGGACGCTGCCCGCAGATCACGCAGCAGGAGGGCGGTCTCCAGCGCGGCCAGCGTGGCCTCGCGCCCCTTGTCCTCGGGTGCTCCCGGCAGGCCGGAGCGATCGAGCGCCTGCTGCTCGGTGTCGCAGGTGAGCACGCCGAAGCCGACGGGGGTGCCGGTATCGAGGGCCACCCTGACGCAGCCGGCCGTCACCGCGTCGCAGACGTACTCGAAGTGCGGGGTGCCGCCGCGCAGCACGAGCCCGAGGCAGACGACCGCGTCATGATTTGCCGCCAAGGCCTGGGCGACGACCGGAAGCTCCACGGCTCCCGGGGTCCGCAGCACGGTAGGCGCGTGGATGCCGCATTCCCGGGCGGTGCGGACGGCACTGTCGAGGAGCGCCCCGGTGATCTCCTCGTGCCATCGGGTCGAGACGATCGCCAGCGTCAGGCCGGTCGCGTCGACCGCGGTCACAGGAGCGCCGCCGCCGCTCACGGAGCCACCGCAGCGCCGCCGGGCAGTAAGCGCGCAACCGCGCTTTCCACGTACTTGGCGATGACGTCGACCTCCAGGTTGACTTTGGCACCGGCCGGACGCCGGCCCAGCGTGGTGCGCCGGAGCGTCTCCGGGATCAGGCTCACGGCGAAGCCGTCGTCATCGGCGGCGGTGACGGTCAGGCTGACGCCGTCGACGGTCACCGAGCCCTTCTCGACCAGGTAGCGCGTCACCGCGGAGGGAGCAGAGATGCGGACGACGTCCCAGTGCTCGGCCGGCTCACGCGAGACGACCGTCCCGACCGCGTCGACATGGCCCTGGACGACGTGACCTCCCAGCCGGGTGGACGCCGTGACGGCGCGTTCCAGGTTGACCGGGTCGCCGGGTTCGAGCTCGCCGAGGCTGGAACGTTGCAGCGACTCGGCCATCACGTCGAAGTGAAGGCGCCGGCCTCCCTCCAACTGGTCCCAGCCGGTGACCGTCAGGCAGACGCCGTTGACGCTGATCGAATCGCCCAGCCCGACGTCGTCGCCCACGATGGCGGCGGTGACGGACAGGCGTGCCGCGTCGGTCAGGGATTCGAGGGCAGCGACCTCACCCAGTTCCTCGACGATGCCGGTGAACACAGCCGTTCACGCTCCCTTCGGATAGCTGGTGAGCCGCACGTCGGCGCCGATGCGGGTGACGTCCTCGAGCGTGAGCCGAGGCGCGGCGGTGATGGTCTGGATGGCGGCCGAGCGCAGCGCCGGATAGCGCCCGCTGCCGAGCAGGACCGGCGAGACGTATCCGACGACCTTGTCGATCAGCCCGTCGTCCCAGAACGCGCCCGCCAGCGTGGGGCCGCCTTCCAGCAGCACGCTCACCACGCCGCGAGCGCGCAGCCCGGCGAGTGCCTTGCCCGGAGCGTCGGCAGTGATGATCGTCTCTGCCGAGTCGTCACAGATCTTGGCACCCGCAGGGGTACGGCCGCTTCGATCGAAGACGACGCGTATCGGCTGGCGCTTCGGGAGCGGCTCGGGCGGCTCCGGGCGCACGGTGAGCAGCGGGTCGTCGGCGAGCACGGTGCCGACGCCGACGAGGATCGCGTCGACCCGGGCTCGCAGCTTGTGGCTGTCGCGGCGGGCGTCCTCCCCGGTGATCCAGCGGCTGGTGCCGTCGGCCGCGGCGATCTGGCCGTCCAGGCTCGCCCCGTACTTCCAGATGACGAACGGGCGCCCGCGCCGGACAGCGTGCAGCCACGCCTCGTTGACGCGCTCGGCCTCGGCGCGCAGCAGCCCGCCCTCGACGTCGACCCCGGCACCTCGGAGCAGCTCCGCGCCGCCTTGGGCCAGCGGGTTGGGATCATCGACCGCGTAGACGACCCGGCTGATCCCGGCCGTGAGCAGCGCGCTCGTGCAGGCGCCGGTGCGCCCGGTGTGGGAGCAGGGCTCGAGGGTGACGACCGCGGTCCCGCCGCGCGCCCGCGCGCCCGCCTGATCGAGGGCGACGACCTCGGCATGGGGACCGCCGGCAAAGACGTGCCAGCCCTCCCCCGCGATCTCGCCGGAAGCATCGAGGACGACGCAGCCGACGACCGGGTTGGGGCTGACCGTGCCGAGCCCGCGAGCGGCGAGTTCGATCGCCCGGCGCATGGCGGCCGTCTCCTGGCCGTGGGGGGCGCTCACGTGGCGGCCGCTGCCGCGCGCTCCCCCGCCGCGCGGATGCGCCGGACCGCGTCGGCCGGGTCGTCCGCGCCGAACACCGCCGAGCCGGCGACGAGCACGTTGGCACCAGCCTCCACGCATTGGACGGCGGTGTCCTCGGTGACGCCGCCGTCGACCTGGATCCACAGGTCGAGGTCGCGGCCGCCGGCGATCTTGCGCACCGCCGCGATCGTCGGCAGCACCTGCGGCAGGAACGGCTGCCCGCCGAAGCCCGGCTCGATCGTCATGATCAGCGCCATGTCGAACTCCGTGAACAGCTCGGCATACGGCTCGATCGCCGTGCCCGGGTTGAAGGCGATACCGGCCCGCGAGCCGGCGGCGTGCAGATCCCGCGCGGTGCGCAGCGGCGCCTGGACGGCCTCGGCATGGACCGTCACGTTCCTGGCCCCCGCCTCGGCGAACATCGGCGCCCACCGCTCGGGCTGCTCGATCATGAGGTGGCAGTCCAGCGGGACCCGGGTGTGGGAGGCCATCGCCTCGACCGTCGCCGGGCTGTACGCCAGATTCGGCACGAAGTGAAAGTCCATGACATCGATGTGCAGCCAGTCGATGACGTCCTCGACGCCGCTGACGGAGGACCCGAGCTGCAACGGATCAGCGGCGAGCAGGCTCGGGTAGACCTGGATCCCACCCGGCTGGACCTCGGAAGGTGACACGAACCGAAGGCTAATGGGCCGCGATCAATCCTGGCGCTCGCTGCGCCTGAGCAGCGCGAGAAACATCGCGTCGGTGCCCTGGCGGTGGGGCCAGAGCTGCACGGTCGGGCCGCGCCCGAGGTCCGGAAGGCCGGCGGGCAGCAGCGGCCGGACGTCGAGCTGCTCGACCGTCACCGGTGGATGGCCCAGCACCCGGGCCAGCACCCCGGTCGTCTCGCGAGGGTGGGGTGAGCAGGTGGCGTACGCGACGACGCCGCCGGGACGGACGAGCTGCAGTGCGCTGCGCAGCAACGCCTCCTGCAGCAACGCGAGTGGCTCGATGTCCGCGGCGGTCCGCCGCCACCGTGCCTCCGGACGGCGGCGGAGCGCTCCCAGCCCCGAGCAGGGGGCGTCGAGCAGGACGCGATCGGCCGCGCCCTCGCGGAACGGTGGTTTCCGGCCGTCGCCCACCGCCACCGCAACACCGGTGCGGGCCACCAGCTCGGCGCGCGTGCGGTGCAGCTCCAGCCCGGTGACGTCCAACCCGAGCGCGGCCATCAGAGCCGCCTTGCCTCCCGGGCCGGCCGCCAGGTCGATCGTCACCGGGCCGGGCGCCGTCAGCAGCGGCGAGGGCCAAAGCGACGAGCTGGCTGCCCTCGTCCTGGACCGCAGCACGGCCGTCACGAATCGCCGCCAGCTCGCCGGGATCGCCGCCGGGAAGGTAGACCGCCCGCGGCGACCACAGGCCGGCCTCGGCCCCGGGGCCGGCGTCGGCCAGCAGTTCCTCACGCGACATCCGGCGCGCGACGAGGTGCACGTGGGGACGGGCGTCGTCAGCCGCCAGGGCGACTTCGAGCTCGGCCGGGCTCGCATCACCCAGCGCATCGGCGAACGCGTCGACGATCCATCGCGGATGCGAGTGCACCACCGACAGGTGCCCGCGGGGGTCGATGTCGTACGCGGGTGCCGGCGGCTCGGGTGCCTCGGAGACCCGGCGCATGACGGCGTTGGCGAAGCCGGCCGCACGCGGCGACACCGAACGGACGAGATCGACGGTGGTGGAAACCGCCGCCCGGGCCGGCACGCGCGTCCGCCACATCTGGTAAGCGCCGAGCCGGAGCGCATCACGTACCGCAGGGTCGACCGCGCGCTGGATGAACCGGTCGAGCGAGACGTCGAGGCTCCCCTGAGCTCGTAGCGCGCCGTAGGTCAGTTCGGTGGCAAACGCCCGGTCGCGGGCCGGCAGCCGGCGCTCTCGCATGAGCTGCGGCAGGAGCAGGTTGGCGTATGCCCCGCGCTCGCGGACGGCACAGAGGACATCCAGTGCCAGCCGCCGGGCGGGGTCGTGGGCCATCCGCTAGCTGAGCTGATCGCCGGGCTGCAGCCGGATGCCGCGAGCCCACGCGTCAGCGGTCATCGGCGGCTTGCCCTCGGGCTGCACGCTGCCGAGTTCGACCGCCACCGTCGCGGTGCCGGCCAGGACCCGGCCGTGACGCTCGGCGAGCTCCCCCGGCTCGATGCCCCACTCCTCGCTCTGGCGGACCGGCCCGACCTTCAGCCGGCGCTCGCGGAACGTGGTCCAGGCTCCCGGCGCAGGCGTGGCCGCGCGCGCCAGCCGATCGACGACCACGGCGGGCTCATGCCAGCGGATACGCGCGTCGTCAGCGGTGAACTTGGGAGCGAGCGAGATGCCGTCGGGCGGCTGCGGTCGCGCCTCCAGGCTGCCGTCCTCGATCCCGTCCAACGTGGCGACGAGCAGCCGGGCGCCTGATTCGGAAAGCCGCAGCAGCAGATCGCCGGAGGTGTCGTTCGCCGCGATGGGCTCGGTCACCATCCCGAAGTAGGGCCCGGTGTCCATCCCCTCCTCGAGCCGGAAGGTCGTGGCCCCGGTCATGTCGTCACCGGCGAGCAGCGCGTGCTGCACCGGAGCCGCGCCGCGCCAGGCGGGCAGCAGCGAGAAATGCAGGTTGACCCAACCGTGCAGCGGGATGTCGAGCGCCGCCCGCGGCAGCAGGGCTCCATAGGCGACCACCGGACAGCAGTCGGGCGCGATCTCCGCCAGCCGCTGCAGGAACTCCGGCTCGCGCGGGCGCTGAGGGGTCAGGATTTCGAGCTCGGCCTCCAGCGCGAGCTGCTTCACCGGCGAGATTCCGAGCTTGCGACCGCGTCCGGCCGGAGCGTCGGGGCGCGTCAGGACGGCGACGACCTCGTGCCGATCGCTTTCCAGCAGCGCGCGCAGGCTCGGGAGCGCGGCGGCCGGGGTGCCCGCGAAGACCAGGCGCATCGGCTAGAGCGCTTTCCCGAAGAGCGGATGGGGGCTGACCTTCACCGCGGGCGCCGGCTCGCCGAACCACTCGGCCTCGCGGATCGCCGCCTTCGCCTGCTTGGCGGTCACCTTGTCCAGCCGGTCGATGAAGATGACGCCGTCGAGATGGTCGGTCTCGTGCTGCAGCGCCCGCGAGAGGTAGCCGGTGCCCTCGATGACGACGGGATCGCCGTACATGTTCTGCCCTGCAGCGACCACCCGCTCGGGGCGCTTGAGCTCGAAGGACAGGCCGGGCAGCGAGAGACAACCCTCCTCGCCGTCCATCATCTCCTCGCTGAACGGACCGAGGACCGGGTTGACCAGATGCCCGATCTCGTCGTCCACGTCATAGGTGAACACCCGCAGCGAGACGCCGATCTGCGGCGCCGCGAGGCCGGAGCCGGGAGCGTCACGCATGGTGTCGGTGAGGTCTTTGACGAGGCGCCGAAGCTCCTTGTCGAAGGTGGTGACCGGCTCAGCGCTGGTGCGCAGCACGGGGTCGCCGAGCAGGCGGATGGGACGAACGGACACCGGCTCAGCTTACGGAAAGTGCAGCTCAGCCAATTTCCGCCGGATCCAGCCGGACGCGAACGACCGGTTCCTTCTTTACGCTGCGCAGCCGGGTCGCCGCCTGGAGCGACGCCGCGAGCCTGGCCCCCTGAGCGCGCGGGACGCGCACCAGCATGCGTTCCACCCCTGAGCTGATCGGTCCGACCGGGACGGGACCGAGCAGGTCGGCATCCGGCGGGAGTTCCAATGCCGCGAGGAAGGCCTCGACCTCGTCGGGGGCGCCCTCGAGAGAGGCCATCCGGCTCGCCGGCGGGAATCCGAGCTCGGCCCGCGAAGCAGCCTCACGTTCGGCGTATCCAAGAGGATCCCAGCGCACGAGGGCCTGGACGGCCGCAATTGCGGAGGCCGCACCCACCAGGACCACGCGGCCGCCGTCGGGGCCCGGGAGGGCGAGCGCCGACGCGTTCATCCAGCGACGCAAAGCCTCTTCGCCGGCCCGCAGGTCAGCGCGTCCCAGCAGGGCCCAGGCGTCGAGCAGCAGGACCGCGCCGTAGCCCCCGTCGGCCAGGGGCTCGGCGCCGGGAGTGGCGACGACCAGCGCCGGCTCGGCGGGCACAGATGTGACGACACCGGCTCCGCTCGAGCGCACAACGGTGACGCCGGAGAACGCGCGGCCGAGCTCCTCGGCCGTACGGATGTTGCCGACGACGACCGCCCGCCAGCGGTGAGCACCGCACTCCGGACACGCCAATCCCTCGTGCCTGGTCGCACACCAGCGGCAGGTGAGCACGTCGGCCGAGCTTTCCTGGGCCAGCGGACCGCCGCAGCGTGGGCACCTCACCACGTTGCGGCAGTTGTCGCAGGCGACAGCCGGCCGGTAGCCGCGCCGGGGCACGCTGACCAGCGCGGGCCGTCCGGCATCCAGGGCCGACCGCACGGCGGCAAACGCCAGCTCGGGAAGCCGGGCCGCCTGAGCCGCGCCGTCGCGGGCCAGTTGAGCGTCGGAGCCGGCGACCTCGACCCGGGGTGCGGCGACCCGGACCGCCTCTCGCGATGCCGCCAGCAGGTGTGACCAGCCGGACTGAGCGAGCGACACGGCCTCGACGCTGGGCAGGTGGCCGCCAAGTAGCGCACCGGCGCCGGCCAGATGCGCCCTCAGCACCAGGACGTCGCGGACGTTGGCGTACGGCGCGTGCTGCTCCTCGTGCAGGTCGGAGCCGTCGTCCCAGATCGCCACGAGTCCGAGGTCGTGCACGGGCGCGTACGCGACCGCCCGGGTGCCGACGACGATCTTGACCTGGCCACGGGCAAGCCGCAGGAAACGCCGATAGCGCTCGGTCGGGCCGAGGTCGGCGGTGAGTTCGACGAAGCTCTCGGCGCCGACAGCGTCGCGCAGGGCCTGGGACAGTCGAGTGCAATCCCCGCCGTCCGGCGCCACGATCACCACGCCGCGCCCGCCCGACAGCGTCGCCTGAGCTGCCGCGGCGAGTTCGGACGGCCAGTGCGGGCCGGGCAGCGCGGCCCACGTCGCCCGGGGCGCCGAGCCTGCCGCGAGCCGTTCCAGGAAGGACGGACCTCCCGCGTAGCGAGTCCAGGTCAGCGGCTCCGGGAGCGGCGGCGATGGCGGCGCTTCCCCGGCGGGCTCGCGCTCCACCGTCACCCGGCGCGGCGGGATGGCCAGGCGCAGGACGTCGGACAGGGAGCCGGCCCACCGGTCGGCGACCGCACGCATGAGCCTGGCGGTCTCCGGGGTGAGGACCGGTTCGGCGCCGAGAACCCGCGAGAGCGGCTGCAGCTTCCCGCCGAAAGCCGATCGATTGCTGCGGGCGACGATGATCCCGCCCACGAGCCGGCCGGCGAGCCGCACCCGCACGCGCACACCGGGCTGAGCAGCAGCGTCGGACTCGGGCGGGACGGTGTAGTCGAACAGCCGGTCCAGATGCGGCACCTCGTGGTCGACCGCGACCGTGGCGATGAGCGGCTGGCCCGCCCCCGCGACCACAGCAGGTGTCAGATCAGCCCTTCACGGCTTTGCCGAGCGCGTCAGCGCGGGTGGTGCCTTCCCACGTGAAGTCGAGCTCGGGGCGTCCGAAGTGCCCGTAGGCCGCCGTCTGCTGGTAGATCGGGCGCAGCAGATCGAGATCGCGCACGATGGCCGCCGGACGCAGGTCGAACACCGAGAGGATCGCGTCTTGGATCTGCGCGTCAGGCACCGTGCCGGTGCCGAACGTCTCCACGAACATGCCGACCGGCTGGGCCTTGCCGATGGCGTAGGCCACCTGCACCTCGCACTTGCTGGCGAGGCCGGAGGCGACGACGTTCTTGGCGACCCAGCGCATCGCGTAAGCGGCGGAGCGGTCGACCTTGGACGGGTCCTTGCCGCTGAACGCGCCGCCGCCGTGGCGGGCCATGCCGCCGTACGTATCGACGATGATCTTGCGTCCGGTGAGGCCGGCGTCGCCCATCGGGCCACCGATCTCGAACCGTCCGGTCGGGTTGACCAGGAGCTTGTAGTCGGCGATGTCGAGGCCGATGAGCGCCAGCTCCGGCTCCACGACGTACTCGCGGATGTCGGGGGCGAGCAGCGTGTCGAGATCGATGTCGGACGCGTGCTGCGAGCTCACGACGACCGTGTCGAGCCGGGTCGGGCGGCCGTCCTCGTAAGCCACCGTGACCTGGGTCTTGCCGTCGGGCCGCAGGTAGCCGACCAGGCCTTCCTTGCGCACCGCGGTGAGGCGGCGGGCTAGGCGGTGGGCCAGCGCGATGGGCAGCGGCATGAGCTCGGGGGTCTCGTCGCAGGCATAGCCGAACATCAGGCCCTGGTCACCGGCGCCCTGGCGGTCGAGATCGTCGACGGAAGCTCCCGTGCGCGACTCGTAGGCATCCTCGACGCCCTGGCGGATGTCGCTGGACTGGGCGCCGATGGAGACGCTGACCCCGCACGATCCGCCGTCGAAGCCCTTGGCGGAGGAGTCGTAGCCGATCCCCAGCACGACGTCACGAACCACGGAGGCGATGTCGACGTAGGTGGTGGTGTCGACCTCGCCGGCGACGTGGACCTGACCGGTGGTGATCAAGGTTTCGACGGCGACCTTGCTCGAGGTGTCACCCTTGATCATCCGGTCGAGGATGGCGTCGCTGATCTGGTCAGCAATCTTGTCCGGATGTCCCTCGGTAACGGACTCGGAGGTGAACAGGCGGCTGGCCACAGTACTCCCTGAGCTTGCGTCGCCTGGGGCGACGGTCGGGCGAAACCCCGGTGGTGCGGTCATTGACGTACGCGAACGCTAGGCAACAGAGTATCCGGCCACCACGCGCAGGGTCAGGAAACGAAACGCAGGGAACGCGGTGTCACAACCGCTGGGTGACAAGGTCCCACAGCTTGTGTGCCAGCAGGTCCTTCGAGACGTCGGTGATCGCCACCTCGGCACCGTCGGCGGACAGCACTACAGCGGTGTTGTGGTCGACCGCGAACCCGCGGCCCTCGCCCACCTCGTTGACCACCAGCAGGTCACAGCCCTTGCGGCGCAGCTTCTCGCGACCGTGGCGCAGGACGTCGTCGGTCTCGGCGGCGAAGCCCACGATCACCGGATGCCGCTGCTCGCCGCCGGAGAGAGCGCGGGCCTGCACGAGCCCCGCGAGCACGTCAGGATTGCGGGTGAGCTTCAGCGGCTCGGGATCCGCCTCGTCGACCTTCTTGATCTTGAGGGTCTGCTGCTGGAGCGGGCGGAAATCGGCGACAGCCGCCGTCATGACGACGGCATCGCAGGCCGCTGCCGCGGAGACGACGGCCGCCTCGAGCTCTGCTGCCGTCTGAACGCGAACGATCTGCACGCCCGCGACTTCGGGCAGCTCGACATTGGCGCTGACCAGGGTGACCTGAGCGCCTCGAATCGCAGCAGCCCGGGCAATCGCGTAACCCTGCCGGCCGGTGGAGCGATTGCCCAGGAAGCGCACCGGATCCAGCGGCTCGCGCGTGCCGCCGGCGGAGACGACGATGCGCCGGCCGGCGAGGTCGCTCCAGTCCGGAGGATCGTCAGCAGATAGCGAGCGATCCAGTACGGAGCGAGCGATCGCCGCGATCTCGAGCGGATCGGGCAGCCGGCCGGGGCCGGAATCGGCGCCCGTGAGCCGCCCGGAAGCCGGCTCGATGACAAGACCACCGCGCTCGCGCAGGGTCGCCACGTTGGCCCGGGTAGCGGGGTGCTCCCACATTTCGGTGTGCATCGCGGGAGCGAAGACCTGCGGGCAGGTGGCGGTGAGCAGGGTCGACGTCAGCAGGTCATCGGCACGGCCGGCGACCGCTCGCGCCAGCAGGTCAGCCGTGGCCGGGACGACGAGCACCAGATCAGCCGCGCGGCCGAGCCTGACGTGAGGCACCTCGTGAGCCGCTGACCAGACGTCGGCGGCCACGGGACGGCCGGACAGAGCCGCCCATGTCGGCTCACCGACGAAACGCAGCGCTGCCGCGGTAGGGACGACGGTGACCCCATGGCCGGACTCGGTGAGCTGGCGCAATACCTCGACAGCTTTGTAGGCGGCAATGCCCCCGCTGACGCCGAGGACGACTTCGCTCACCCGCGGCTGCCCAGCGCTACCTGCTGACGCTCTGGGCGTCAGTCAGCGGCCGGATCGGCGATGGGCTCGGCGGTCAGCAGGCCGGAGTTGATCTCGCGCATGGCGATGGAGAGCGGCTTCTCCTGCGGGGTGGTCTCGACCATCGGACCGACGTACTCGAGCAGGCCCTCACCGAGCTGGCTGTAGTAGGCGTTGATCTGGCGGGCGCGCTTCGAGGCGTAGATCACGAGCCCGTACTTCGACTGCGTGATGGCCAGCAGCTCATCGATCGGGGGGTTGGTGATACCAATCGGCGCGGCCGGGGTGCTACCCACGTGGGGGTACCTCCAGAAATTGACAAGCAGGTAAGTGCAAAGAGCGAACTACTCAACCATGTAATTTACCAGCTCGTCAGCCGCGGCCTGGATGTCGTGATTGACCAGCTGATGGTCGAACTCCTCGAACGCGGCCATCTCGTCTCGTGCCACCGCCAGCCGCTCGGCCACCTTCTCCTCGGACTCGGTGGCCCGCCCCTTGAGCCGGTTGACCAGCTCCTCCCAGCTGGGAGGAGCGAGAAAGACCAGCTGGGCATCCGGCATCGACGCCTTCACCTGCCGCGCACCCTGCAGATCGATCTCCAGCAAGGCCGGACGCCCGCCGGCGATGTGCTCGAGAACGGGAGCGCGCGGGGTGCCGTAGCGGTGACCGCCGTAGGTCGCGTGTTCCAGCAGCTCACCCGATGTGACGAGCTCAGCGAACCGCTGGTCGTCGACGAAGTGATAGTGCGTGCCGTCGACCTCACCCGGCCGGGGCGCCCGCGTGGTCACACTCACCGACACCCACACCTCTGGGTGGCGGCGGCGCACCGCCGCCACCACGCTCCCCTTGCCGACCCCTGAGGGTCCGGAGAGCACCGTCAACCGGCGCACGCGCTGCCACCACCTTCCGGCAGCGGCGAACTAGCTGGGGCTGTTGAACTCGGCGATGAGGGCGGCGCGCTGCTTGGCGCCGAGACCCCGCACTCGCCTGGTGGGGCTGATGTCGAGCCGCTCCATGAGCTTCGTGGCGCGGACCTTGCCCACTCCGGGAAGCGCTTCGAGGACGGCGGACACCTTCATCTTGCCGATGACCTCACTGCCGTCGGCCTTGGCCAGCACCGACTCGAGGGTCTCGTCGGACCTCTTGAGCTGCTCCTTCACCTCCGCACGCGCTTTGCGGGCCTGCGCGGCCTTTTCAAGCGCGGCTGAGCGCTGTTCTGGTGTCAACGGCGGCAAGGCCACGGCGACGTTCGCCTCCTCATGAGGAACGAGCTACAACGAAAAGCAACTGATCCAGCAGCGGCAACGTACTGAAACCGCAGGCCCGGGTCCACTCTCGGGTTCGGCGCGGCGCGCTTAACGCCGTTTCACCGCCCCTGCGCCGGGTCAGGCGGACAGTTCTGCGGCAATGAGAGCGGCCGCCGCACCCGGGTCGTCGGCACCGGTGATGGGACGCCCGACGACCAGCAGATCGGCACCCGCAGCGATAGCGGCAGCAGGCGTGGAGACGCGCGCCTGATCCTGCGAGGCGGCGCCCGCCGGACGTACACCCGGCGTGATCAGCGTGATCCCGGGACCGACCTCGGAGCGCACCAGCGCCACCTCCCGGGGACTGCAGACCAGCGCGCGGGCGCCGGCCTCGACCGCCAGGACAGCGAGCCGGCGAACGGCGTCGAGCGGCTCGCCTCCGTATCCCACCGCTTGGAGGTCCTGCGCGCTCAGCGAGGTCAGGATCGTGACGGCGGCGATGTCGACCTCAGGTGCGGCCTCGACGGCGGCGCGCACCATCGCCGGTCCGCCGCTCGCGTGCACGGTCAGGAAGGTGGGCTTCAGGCCTGCCACCGCGCGGGCGGCGCCCGCCACCGTCGCGGGAATGTCGCACAGCTTCAGATCGAGGAAAAGTCCCATCCCGGAGCCGCCGCGGACCGCGTCGACAACGGCCGGACCGTGCCGGCAGAACAGCTCGAGCCCGACTTTGACGACCGCGACATGCGGCGCGACCGCGGCCGACCAGCGCGCTGCCGTATCAGCGTCGGGCGCATCGAGGGCGACGGCGATGGGTGCCTTGCCCGCCCAGCTGCGCGCCCTCGCGGGCATCGACTGCGACACGCTCATACCAACTCCCCCACGGGCGTCTTGGCGCCCGGTAGCGGCGTCTCAGCCGGCCGATGCGCCGCTGCGATCACCTCTGACACCGAACCGATCCCCCGCGCCTGCAACTCGTCGGCGAGCTCCTCGACGATGCGCATGGGCGCACCCGGATCACCGAAGACCGCGGTGCCCACCGAGACCGCTGAAGCGCCGGCTGCGAGGAACGCCAGCGCGTCCTCGCCGCTACGCACGCCGCCCATACCGAGGATCGGCACCTCCGGTAGCGCCGCGTGCACCTGGTAGACGCAGCGCAGCGCCACAGGCCGGATGGCGGGCCCGGACAGGCCGCCGGTGATCCCCGCCAGCGCCGGCCGCAGCGTCGCGGGGTCGATGACCATGCCGAGCAGCGTGTTGATCAGCGAGAGCCCGTCAGCCCCTGCATCGACGACCGAGCGCGCGATCTCGACGATGTCGGTGACGTCGGGCGAGAGCTTCGCGAAGACCGGTGGCTGCTCGTGGCCGGAGAGCTCGTCCTTCACAGCGCGGATCACGTCGGCGGCAGCGACGGCGGAGCAGGCGAAGACCTGGCCACGGTCGGCGACGTTGGGACAGCTGATGTTGACCTCGACGAGCGCGATGCCGGGCGCCTCGCTGAGCCGGCGCGCGAGTTCGGCGTACTCCTCGACCGAACCGCCCGCGATGCTCACGACTGCCCGGGCCTCGTGCTCCACGAGCCAGGGCAGGTCCTTGTCCAGAAACGCTGTGATTCCAGGGCCTTGCAGGCCGATCGAGTTGAGCATCCCGCTCGGGGTCTCGGCCATCCGCGGTGTCGCGCGTCCGAGCCGCGGGTCGCGCATGACGGACTTCGTGACGACGGCGCCGAGGTCGGACACGTCGAAGAAGGCGTTCAGTTCCCGGCCCGCCGCGGCACATCCGGATGCGGTGAAGATGGGATTCGGGAAGGGGACGCCGGCAAGCGTGGTCGACAGGTCGACCGCGGGAGGGAGTTCCTCGGGAGGGAGTTCTGCGGGAGAGGTCATATCGGGGCCTCGAAGCTGTCGGGCACGGGTGACACGGTCGCCGCCGGGGAGCTGGTCACAACCGGCGGCGGCTTGCCGATGAGGTCGAACTGCACCGCGTCGCCAGGGAAGACCGGGCCTTCGGTGCAGGCGCGGACCATCCGCACTCCGGCACCGCCGTGCGTGCCGCGGGGGCGGACCGGCAGGACGCAGGTCATGCAGACCCCGATCCCGCACGCCATCGCTTCCTCGACCGCGATGTGCGACGGCACACCGGCGGCACCAGCCAGCCGGGCGACCGCAGCGAGCATCGCCATCGGACCGCACGCATACACCAGATCGACGTCGGTGAGCAGCGGGTCGAAGGCGGCGGTGACGCGACCGGTGACGCCCACCGAGCCGTCCTCGGTGGCGAAGTGGGTGCGGTCGGCGATGCGCCGCGCCTCAGGGACGCCGTAGAGCTTGTCGGCGGTCGCCGCGCCGAGCGCCATCGTGATGTCGCAGCCCCGCTCGCGCAGCGAGCCGGCGAGCGCGAAGAGCGGAGCAGCGCCGTAGCCCCCGCCGACGAGCAGCGCCCGCGGGCCATGTCCCGCTTCGGCGGCGACGGGGAGCGGGAACGCCCGCCCCAGCGGCCCGACGATGTCCACCCGGTCGCCGGCGACGCGCTGGGTGAGCCAGCGGGTGCCGGGACCTACGGCCGCCACGACCACCTCGATGGTGCCCGCCGGACCGATGCGGGCGATCGAAAAGGCCCGCCGCAAAAGGAGTCCTGACGCCGGACCGCCCACCGCGAACGCCACGAACTGACCCGGCCGGGCCGCGTCGACGATCGCCGGGGCATGTACCGCGATCCGGGTGTAGGCACCGTCACGTACAACCCTCAGCACCTGCGCGGATCGCAGCTGCACCGGCGCGGGCTGGCCGCCCTGACCGTTCGACTCAGCGGGCATGGCCGCCCTGTCCCGCCTGTGCTGTCGGGGCCGGCTGCGGTGGCTGGGCCGTCGATGCTGCCTGGGCTCGGAGCGCAGCGAGGTCGGCGTGCCACTCCTGCAGCGGCCGGACGTTCAGGTCGCCGCGCAGCAGGGATTCGATCCCCTGTACCGCGGCCGCAGCACCCGGCACGGTCGTCACGCACGGGGTGTTGCTGGTGACGCAGGCGCTGCGGATCTCGTAACCGTCCACCCGTGGCCCGTTACCGAACGGGGTGTTGATCACGAGGTCGACCTCGCCCTCGAGGATGCGCGCGACCGCATCACCCGGGAGCCCCTCGGAGTGCTTCGGGACGACAGTCGCGTGGACCCCGTTGCGCCGGAGCACCTGCGCGGTGCCTTCGGTCGCGATGACGTCGAACCCCAGGTCCACCAAGCGTTTCACCGGGAAGATCATGGCACGCTTGTCGCGGTTGGCCAGGCTGACGAACACCCGGCCCTTCGTGGGCAGCGGCCCGTAGGCGGCGCTCTGGCTCTTGGCGTAGGCGACCCCGAAGCCCGCGTCGATCCCCATCACCTCGCCGGTGGACTTCATCTCCGGTCCGAGCACGGTGTCGACCCCGGTGAACCGGTTGAAGGGCAGCACCGCTTCCTTCACCGCGATGTGGCTGTCGAGCGGCATGTCGGCGCCGTCGCCGGATGCCGGGAGCAATCCTTCGGTGCGCAACTGCGCTACCGACGCTCCGAGCATGACCCGGGAGGCGGCCTTGGCGACCTGCACTCCGGTGGCCTTGGCGACGAACGGCACGGTGCGCGAGGCCCGCGGATTCGCCTCCAGCACATAGAGAACGTCGGCCTGGAGCGCGTACTGGACGTTGACCAGCCCGCGCACGCCGACCCCGCGGGCGATGGCTTCCGTCGCCTGCCTGATCCGGATCAGGTCGGCCTTGCCGAGCGTGATCGGCGGCAGCGCGCACGCCGAGTCGCCGGAGTGGATCCCGGCCTCCTCGATGTGTTCCATCACGCCGGCGAGGTAGAGCTCCTCGCCGTCGAAGATGGCGTCGACGTCGACCTCCACCGCATCGTCGAGGAAACGGTCGACGAGCACCGGATGCTCGGGGCTGGCGTCGGTGGCCCGAGTCACGTAAGCCTGCAAAGACGTTTCGTCGTAGACGATTTCCATGCCGCGCCCGCCGAGCACGTAGCTCGGACGCACCAGCACCGGATAGCCGATCTCGGCGGCGACTTCGCGGGCCTCGTCGTAGGAGAAGGCGGTGCCGAAGCGCGGAGCAAGCAGGCCCGCCGCCTCGAGCACCTTGCCGAACTCGCGCCGGTCCTCGGCGAGATGGATCGCCGCCGGGGTGGTACCCACGATCGGCACCCCCGCGCGTTCGAGAGCGGCCGCGAGGCCGAGCGGGGTCTGGCCGCCGAGCTGGACGACGACTCCCGCCAGCGGTCCGGCGGCGGTCTCAGCAGCGACGATCTCGAGCACGTCCTCGACCGTGAGCGGCTCGAAGTAGAGCCGGTCGCTGGTGTCGTAGTCGGTGCTGACGGTCTCGGGGTTGCAATTGACCATGATGGTCTCGTAGCCGGCGTCGGAGAGGGCAAAAGCGGCGTGGCAGCAGGCGTAATCGAACTCGATGCCCTGCCCGATCCGGTTGGGTCCGCTGCCGAGCACGATGACTGCTTCGCGCTCGCGCGGCTCCACCTCGGTCTCCTCGTCGTAGGAGCTGTAGTGATACGGCGTGTGCGCCGCGAACTCGGCCGCGCAGGTGTCGACGGTCTTGAACACCGGCCGGATCCCCGCGGCGTGACGGCGCTCCCGCACGGCCTCTTCCGAAGCTCCGACGATCGCGGCGATCTGGCGGTCGGAGAAGCCGGAGCGCTTGGCCCGGCGCAGAACCTGCTCATCGCCAGGTGCCTCGAGCAGCTCCGCCCGGATCTCCTGCAGCGCCAGCACCTGGTCGACGAACCACGGGTCGATCCCGCTCGCTGCGTAGACCTCCTCGACCGTCGCGCCTTCGCGTAGTGCCCGCTCGACGTTGTAGATGCGACCCTCGTGAGGCACCTTCAACGCCTCCAGCGCGGGCTGATCGGCGTGCGGGAGCTTCTCGTCGGGCTGCGTCCAGAAGCCGGCCGACGACGTCTCCAGCGAGCGCAGCGCCTTGTTCAGCGCCTCGCCGAAGTTGCGCCCGATGGCCATGGCCTCGCCCACGCTCTTCATGTGGGTGGTGAGCACCGGATCGGCGCCGGGGAACTTCTCGAAGGCGAAGCGCGGCACCTTGACCACGACGTAGTCCAGGCTCGGCTCGAAGGCCGCCGGGGTGACGCGGGTGATGTCATTGGCGATCTCGTCGAGCGTGTAGCCGAGCGCCAGCTTGGCGCTGATCTTCGCGATCGGGAAACCGGTGGCCTTGGAGGCGAGCGCGCTGCTGCGCGAGACCCGCGGGTTCATCTCGATGACGACGAGCCGGCCGGTGGTCGGTTCGACGGCGAACTGGATGTTGCAGCCCCCGGCGTCGACCCCGACCGCGCGCATGATGGCGATCGCGACGTCGCGCATCCGCTGGTACTCGCGGTCGGTCAGGGTCATGGCGGGAGCGACGGTGACGCTGTCACCGGTGTGCACGCCCATCGGGTCGACGTTTTCGATCGAGCAGACGACCACGACGTTGTCGGCGCGGTCACGCATGAGTTCGAGCTCGAACTCCTTCCACCCGAGGATGCTCTCCTCGAGCAGCACGTGGCCGGCCGTCTTGCTGGCCATCCGGCTCGCGTCGAGCCCGCCTCCCGCGATGCGCAGGAGATCGGCCTCGTCATACGCGATGCCGCCGCCCTTGCCGCCGAGGGTGAAGCCGGGACGCACCACGACCGGATAGCCCAAACCTTCAGCAATCGCGAGGCATTCGTCGATGGTGTGGGCGATCTCGGACTGGGCGCTCTCGGCGCCCAGCTCGGCCGGCAGGCTGTCGACGATAGCCTTGAAGAGCTGGCGGTTCTCCCCCGCGCGGATGGCGTCGATGTCGGCGCCGAGCAGGCGCACACCGAACTCTTCGAGCACCCCGGCGTCAGCGAGCGCCATCGCGGTGTTCAGCGCCGTCTGCCCGCCGAGCGTCGCGAGCAGCGCGTCGGGGCGCTCCCGGTCGATGATCTGGCGCACCACCTCCGGCGTGATCGGCTCGACATACGTGGCGTCGGCGACCTCGGGGTCGGTCATGATCGTCGCCGGATTGCTGTTGACCAGGATGACGCGAAGGCCCTCCTGGCGCAGCACCCGGCAGGCCTGCGTACCCGAGTAGTCGAACTCGCAGGCCTGGCCGATGACGATCGGCCCGGAGCCGATCACCAGCACGCTCGCGATGTCCTCGTGGCGGCTCATTTGGCGCTCTCCATCATCGCGACGAAGCTGTCGAACAGGCCGTCGGCGTCATGGGGGCCGGGTGCGGCCTCCGGGTGGTACTGCACCGAGAAAGCCGGCCGGTCCAGCAGCCGCAGCCCCTCGACGACCCCGTCGTTGAGCGCGACATGGCTGACTTCCACGCGTCCGTAAGGGGTTTCGCTGACGCGGTCCAGCGGCGCATCGACCGCGAAGCCGTGATTGTGGCTGGTGACGGCGACCTTCCCGGTGGTCCGGTCCTGCACCGGCTGGTTGATCCCGCGGTGGCCGTAGCCGAGCTTGTAGGTGCCGAAGCCGAGCGCCCGGCCGAGCACCTGATTGCCGAAGCAGATCCCGAAGAGCGGCACGCCCGCATCGAGCACCCCGCTCGCAGCAGCAACGGCGTAGTCGGCCGTGGCGGGATCGCCCGGGCCGTTGGAGAAGAAGACCCCGTCGGGCCCGGCGGCGAGCAGTTCGGCGGCCGTCGCCGTGGCGGGATGCACGGTGACCTCGATGCCGCGCGCGGCCATGCGGGCGGGCGTCCGCCACTTGATGCCGAGGTCGAGCGCAGCCACGCGCAGGCGTACCGGCCCGTCCGGGGAGACGACGTAGGGCTCCGGGGTGGAGACATCGGGCGCGAGGTCGGCGCCGAGCATGCCGTCGCTGGCGCGTACGCGATCGAGCAGGCCGTCCGAAGCCTCCGCAGGAGCGATGCCGCACCGCATGGCGCCCCGCTCGCGAAGGTGGCGGGTGAGCGCGCGGGTGTCGATGCCGCTGATGCCGACAATCCCTTGCGCCACAAGCTCTTCGTCGAGGCTGCGGGTGGCTCGCCAGGAACTCGAGCGGCGGGCCGGGTCACGCACGACGTAGCCGGCGACCCACATCCGGCGGCTCTCCGGGTCCTCGTCGTTGACGCCGGTGTTGCCGATGTGCGGGGCGGTCTGCACCACGATCTGACGCGAGTAGCTCGGATCGGTGAGCGTCTCCTGGTAGCCGGTCATGCCCGTCGCGAAGACGGCTTCCCCGAAGGTCTCGCCGCGCGCGCCGTAGGCGGATCCGGCGAAGGAGCGGCCGTCCTCGAGCATGAGCACCGCACCGGGCTGGCGGGCGCTCACTGCTGCGCGTCCCGCACCGGCGCAGGCGCCGCCTGGCTCTCGAGCTCGCGGGTTCTTTCCAGCAGCCCCTCCACGGTGGCCACCACCTCCTCATACCGGGATGCCGCGCCGCGGAACCCGCTTTCGTAATGGACTCCCGCTGCTTTCCAGCCGATGACGAGCAGGCCGGCGCCGGGCATGAACTTTGTGGCGAAACGCTCGTCGATGCGCACCGAACGGAGCACCGTCGCGGGTAACCAGGTGCCGGCAATGTCGACGCCGACGCAGGTGATCCGCAGCTCGCCGGATCCGCGACTGCCGAGCACGCCGCCGAGGCTGACGTCCTGCCAGCCCGACGCCCTCGTCGTTCCGAGGGCCACGCCCGGCATCGGCGCGATGAGCGGGATCGGGAACGGCCGCGGCGGGCCGGGCAACTGCGGCAGCATCGCCGCGGGCTGGCGGCTGCGCCGGCGGACGGCCCTGATCGCCAGCGCGACGATCACGATGACCGCCACCAGCAGGGCGCCGGCCAGCAGAAGGTGATCGCCCAGCCGGTCCGGCGGACGATGGGCGAGCGCAAGCATCATGCGACCTTGCCGTCGAGCGCAGCTTTTCCGTCGAGAACCGTGGCCCGCCCGCGCAGGAAGGTCGCGACGACAGTGGCCGGCAGCTCGCGTCCGGCATAAGGGGTGTTACGGCTACGGGACGCGAGACCCGCAGGGTCCACGACCCAGGAGGCCAGTGGATCGACGAGCGTCAGGTTGGCCGGAGCCCCCGCGTCGAGCGGGCGGCCGTGGGCGCGCAGGCGGCCGATCTCGGCGGGCGCGTACGACATCCGCTCGGCAGCCAGCTCCCAGGTGAAGCGCTCGCCGAGGGCGAGCATCACGACGCCGAGAGCGGTCTGCAGGCCGAGCATCCCGGGCCGGGCCGCCGCCCATTCCGCTTCCTTGTCCTCGAGCGCATGAGGAGCGTGGTCGGTGGCGACGGCGTCGATGGTGCCGTCGATCAGCCCCTCGCGCAGCGCGGCCACGTCTTCGGCGGTACGCAGCGGCGGGTTGACCTTGTAGACCGGGTCATAGCCGCAGGCGAAGTCGTCGGTCAGCAACAGGTGGTGCGGGGTCACCTCGGCCGTGACGCGCCAGCCCTTCGCCTTGGCCCACCGCAGGATCTCCACCGACCCGGCGGTCGAGACGTGGCAGACGTGCAGCCGGCTGCCGACGTGGCCGGCGAGCAGCGCATCGCGCGCGATGATCGACTCCTCCGCGACCGCGGGCCACCCGGTGAGGCCGAGCTGAGCCGAGACGACGCCCTCGTTCATCTGAGCACCGACCGTCAGCCGCGGTTCCTCGGCGTGCTGGGCGATGACACCGTCGAACGCCTTGACGTACTCGAGCGCCCGGCGCATCAGGACGGGGTCGCTCACGCACATGCCGTCGTCGGAGAAAACCCTTACGCGGGCGGCACTTTCGGCCATCGCACCGAGCTCGGCGAGCTGCTCGCCCGCCAGTCCGCTCGACACCGCACCCACCGGCGCGACATCGCACCAGCCCGCTTCGCGACCGAGCCGCCAGACCTGCTCGACGACGCCCGCGGTGTCGGCGACCGGATCGGTGTTGGCCATCGCGTGCACCGCGGTGAACCCGCCGAGCGCCGCAGCCCGGGTGCCGGACTCGACCGTCTCCGCGTCCTCCCGGCCCGGCTCACGAAGATGGGTGTGGAGGTCGACGAAGCCGGGCAGCGCGACCAGTCCCCCGGCATCGAGGATCTCGGCGCCGGCCGGCGCCTCGATCCGGCTGCCGATCTCCGCGATCATCCCGCCCGACAGAAGCAGATCGACCGGCTTGCCGCCGAGCAGGCTCGCGCCGCGAATCAGGGTGTCCATCACGCGTCACTCCCGCCGAGCAGTAGATAGAGCACGGCCATCCGGACGCTGACCCCGTTGGCCACCTGCTCGACGATCGTCGAGCGCAGCCCGTCGGCCACCTCGGAGGCGATCTCCATTCCCCGCACCATCGGGCCGGGGTGCATGACGATGGCATGGTCGGGAAGCATGCCCACCCGCGTCGCGTCGAGGCCGTATCGCCGGCTGTACTCACGGACCGTCGGGAAGTAGGACGCCGACATGCGCTCGCGCTGGACCCGAAGCATCATCACGACGTCACTCTTGGGCAACGTGGCGTCGAGGTCGTAGGACACCTCGGCGGGCCAGGCGTCGATACCCACCGGCAGCAGCGTGGGCGGCGCGACGAGCGTGACGCTCGCCCCGAGCGTCGAGAGCAACAGAACGTTGGAGCGAGCGACCCGGCTGTGCAGTACGTCGCCCACGATCGTCACCGAGAGCCCCTCGAGGCGGCCGAGCCGGCGGCGCATCGTGAACGCGTCGAGCAGCGCCTGGGTCGGATGCTCGTGGGTGCCGTCACCGGCGTTGACGACACTGCCCCGGATCCAGTTGGCGAGACGATGGGGGGCGCCCGATGCGCTGTGGCGGCAGATGACTCCGTCGGCGCCCATGGCCTCCAGGGTCAGCGCGGTGTCCTTCAGGCTCTCACCTTTGGAGACGCTCGAGCCCTTGGCCGAGAAGGTGATCACGTCGGCCGAGAGGCGCTTGGCGGCCACCTCGAAGCTGGTGCGAGTGCGGGTGGAGTCCTCGAAGAACAGGTTCACCACCGTGCGGCCACGCAGCGTCGGCAGCTTCTTGACCGTGCGATCGCCGACGAGCGCCATCTCCTCGGCGGTATCGAGAACCTGGGTGGCTTCCTCGCGGCTGAGATCCGCGGCTGAGAGCAGGTGACGGTCCATCACGCCCTTCTTTCCACTGCCGGCCGGCCCGGTTCGTCTGCCATGCGGCGTTCGATCACTACCCCGTCACGTCCGTCCACTTCGGCCAGCAGCACCCGGACGTTTTCGCCCTGGCTGGTCGGGAGGTTCTTGCCGACGTAGTCAGCACGGATCGGCAGCTCGCGATGGCCGCGGTCGACCAGCACCGCGAGCTGGACCGCGCGGGGACGTCCGAGATCGGAGAGCGCGTCGAGGGCGGCCCGGACGGTGCGCCCCGAGTAAAGGACGTCGTCGACCAGGACCACGACCTTGTCATCGACCGAGCCGGGAAGCTCGGTCCGACCGACCGGCCGGATGCCGCGCAGGCGCAGATCGTCGCGGTACATCGTGGTGTCCAGGGAGCCGACCGGCACGGTGTGGCCTTCGAACTCGGCGAGCTTGGCGGCCAGGCGCTGCGCGAGTGCGACCCCACGGGTCGGGATGCCGAGAAGGACCACATCGCGTGCGCCGTCGGTGTGTTCGAGCACTTGATGCGCGATCCGGGAGAGGGTGCGTCCGACGTCAGCAGCGCTGAGAACGTCAGGTCCGCTTCCTGGAGTGGTCGTACTCAAGGCAGCATCAGGCTTTCGCCCTCCTTCCCCGCCTCACCGGACGGGTCGTTAAAGGAGTGGTCGCCACGAAGTTACCAGCCGCGTGCGCGCCGCCGGCGATGGCCACGCGAGTGAGACCCGCGCATCAGAAGAGGCCGTGGCACGAAGTCGGCGAAATCCGCGCGGGGCAAGATCGCCTCATGCCATGATCGGTGTCCTTGAGTGACGACACCCGCCCATTCCCCAGTTAATTGCGTGCGAGCAACACAATCGGATTACACTAAGTCACTGCGTCGGGGGACGCTCGTTGCCCCAACTCATCATGAGCTAGCAGCTGGAACGGAGCACGAGATGTCCGACTACGCCAAGGCGCTCGGATCACGCCTGCGCGCGATCCGGACCCAGCAGGGGCTGTCGCTGCACGGCGTCGAGGAGAAGTCCGAAGGCCGCTGGAAGGCAGTCGTCGTCGGGTCCTACGAGCGCGGCGATCGCGCCGTCACCGTCCAGCGCCTGTCTGAGCTGGCAGATTTCTACGGGGTGCCGGTCAACGAGCTGCTCCCCGAGCGCGAGGCGATCATCGCCCTCGAGCAGTCCCCCCGGATCATCCTCGATCTCGAGAAGCTGCAGGACGTCCCCCGCGAGCAGGGCGCCCCGTTGCTGCGTTACGCGGCGACCATCCAGAGCCAGCGAGGCGATTACAACGGCCGCGTGCTCTCGATACGCCACGAAGATCTTCGGTCACTCGCCGTGATCTATGACGAGAACCCGACCACCCTCACCGAGCAGTTGATCAACTGGGGCGTGCTGTCACCCGACGCGCGGCGCGCTGTCGAGACCGTCTGAGCTTTCCGACCGGTCCGGGCCCTGTTGGCTGACGTGCACGCGGCGCTCAGCCACCTTGCTGAGCACACCGTTGACGAAAGCCGCCGACTCGTCCGTCGAGAGCCGGCCGGCGAGGTCTACGGCCTCGCTGACGGCCACGCCTTCCGGCACGTCTGAGTTGTAGAGCAACTCGTACGCGCCCAGGCGCAGCACATTGCGGTCGATGGCGGGCATCCGGGCCAGGGTCCAGCCTTCGGCGATCGAGGAGATGATCCGGTCGATCTCGCCGCGATGCGTGAAGACGCCCTCGACCAGATCGATCGCGTACGGCGGGACCGGAGGATCGGCCTGCGCGAGGCGAAGCCGCAGGGTCGCCATCGGATCCAGACCCATGAGGTCGGCCTCGTACAGCACGTCGAGCGCCCGCTTGCGCGCCTTGGTGCGCGCCGGCAACGAACCGGGGCGCCGCTTGGCCGAAGCGCCGGTCAGTTGGCTCGCCCGAGGTAGCGGCCGTCGCGGGTGTCGACCTTGATCTTCTCGCCGTTGACGACGAAGAGCGGGACCTGCACGCTCGCACCGGTCTCGAGGGTCGCCGGCTTGGTGCCGCCGCTGGAACGATCGCCCTGCAGGCCCGGTTCGGTGTAGCTGATGGTGAGCTCGACTGACGCCGGGAGCTCGACGTACAGCGCGACGCCCTCGTTGAGCGCCACCGTCGCGTTGGTGTTCTCGAGCATGTAGTCGGCCGCCGACCCGACAGTCTCGGCGGGCACCTGGATCTGGTCGTAGGACTCGGTGTCCATGAAGACGAAGTCCTCGCCCTCGCGGTAGAGGTAGGTCATCTCCCGCTTGTCGACGGTGGCCACCTCGACCTTCACCCCGGCGTTGAAGGTGCGGTCGACCACCTTGCCCGTGGTGACGTTCTTCAGCGTCGTGCGCACGAACGCCCCGCCCTTGCCAGGCTTGACGTGCTGGAACTCGACGACATTCCAAAGCCCGCCGTCGAGGTCGAGCGTCATGCCGTTTTTCAGGTCGTTGGTCGAAGGCACGGCCCGAGTCTACGCAGCGGGCCCTACGTGACGGGTCTGAGACAGCTCTGAGACGGGTCTGAGACGGGTCGAGCCGCGGCGGCGCCACCACCACCGGGACCTGGGTGACGCCCGGACGGTGGCACCGATCGCGGGACGCGTCATGCCGCTCGCCGCAGGCGCGCCTCTTGTGCGACTTGGGCGCGGCGTAGCTGATCCACGACGCGCGCCTCGTCCAGGTACATAGCGATGCTGGGGAACCGGAGCACGGGCGTACCCGCGATCAGCAGTTCGTTGCTTCGCTCCATGTCCTGCCAGTAGCTCGTGGCCATCAAGTGCAACGCGCCGTCGACCTCACTCCAGATGCGCACGCCGCCGAGCGACTCGATCTCGACGTCCAGGTATCGACGCCGGCCTTGCCCGTCCAAACGGACCGCCTGATGGACGACCTTTCCCAGCCGGTGTCGCCTGCAAAGGCTGGCGAAGTCGATTTCTGTGAGGGCATGGGCTCCACCCGAAATGTCGGTCAGGGCGCGCAGCATGACGGCCCTGAATCTGACTGGACCAGCTTCCTCGAGAGCCAGCAGCAACCGCGGGCCGGTCGACAGCCGCTGCTGCACGACTGCGGCGAGCACTCCGCAAGCCGTCGAAGCCCGGGGAGACCAGACCGCTGCGTCAATGGCGGATCGTTCGACGCGGGTGCGCGGCGGTAGGCCGATTGTCTCCAAACTGCGGTCAGAAGGACGGCGTGTCTCATGCAGGACGGTGCGGATGGACGAAATCCGGGTCGGCGTATGACCGCGCGGAACGAGCACGTGGACCGACTCGTCCTCCCAGCCCCGCAAGCCCGCCAGCGCCAGCCCCGTACGTCCGGCGAGGGCCGCGCGTGGACTCGCTGTCAACACCACTGCCCATTCGCGTTGCTGCTGGGTGAGCGGACCGTTGTGCAAAACGACGGCGACGGGGCCGACCGCGGTCCAGCGCCTCGCCCGGATCTGGGCTTGCACCGCGTACCGATCAATGCCGCCCTGTCGCAACTGACCGCGGCGCAGAACCTGGTCCTGCCGGGCCGCGAGGTCGTGAAGAGCGGGATCCACGCAGCTAGCCTGCCGCGTTTGAGGCAGCCAGGTTTTCGTCATCCACAGCCGGCCCGGCGCCAGTGTCAGCGGGATCTATGTGACGCCGTCACGGTGGCACCAGCCGTAGGACGCCCGCCTGATTCCGGCGCCAGTGCCAGCGGGACCTATGTGACGCCCTCACGGTGGCGCCGCGCGAAAGACGGCGTAGGAGGTCCGGGTCAGCGGCGGGTGCGCGAGGCGATCGCGTGCAGGGCCAACAAGTACGAATCAACGCCGAGACCAGTGATGGTGCCGGTCACCACTGCCGACAGCACGGAGTGGTGACGGAACTCCTCGCGGGCGGCGATCTGTGACAGGTGGACCTCGATGAGCGGGGCGGGATGCCCGGCGCAGGCGTCGCGTAGCGCGTACGAGTAGTGCGTCCAGGCGCCGGCGTTGAGCACCACCGGCAGCGCTGCGTCGGCCGCCTCGTGGACCCAACGGATCATCTGCGCCTCGTCGGCCGTCTGGCGGATGTCGACGTCGAGGCCGAGCTTGCCGGCCGTCTCGCGGCACGCGTCGACCAGTTCGGCGTACGTGCCGCGGCCGTAGACCTCGGGCTCGCGTACCCCGAGGCGGTCGAGGTTGGGACCGGACAGCACCAGCACCTTCACGACGCGACCTCACCGTAGGCAGCGAGCAGCAGCTCGGGATCCGGGTCATCCAGAATGCCGGGTTTTGCAAGTCCGGAAAGCACGACGAAACGCAGCCGCTTCGCCCGCGCCTTCTTGTCCACGCGCATCGCCTGCGCCAGCTCCGGCCAGCGCTCGGCGGGGTAGCTCACGGGGAGCCCGATGCGCTGGAGCAGCTCGCGGTGACGATCGGCGGTCGCGTCGTCCAATCCGGCCGCCCGCCGCGAGAGCGCGCCCGCGAAGACGAGCCCGACGGAGACGGCCGCACCGTGACGCCAGCGGTACTGCTCGGCGCGCTCGATGGCGTGACCGAGGGTGTGGCCGTAGTTCAGGATCTCGCGGCGCCCGGACTCTTTCGGGTCAGCGCTCACCACGTCGGCCTTCACGGCGATCGAGCGCTCGATCAGCTCGCGCAGATGGGCGTGGCCGGTGGGATCGGCGTCGAGCAGGTCGAGGATGACGGGATCGGCGATCAGGCCGGTCTTGACCACCTCGGCGAGCCCGGCGGTGAACTCCTCCGGTGGCAGCGTCTCCAGCGTCGCCAGATCGCAGATCACCGCCGACGGCTGATGGAAGGCACCGACGAGATTCTTGCCCGCTTCGGTGTTGATCCCGGTCTTGCCGCCGACGGCCGCGTCGACCATCGCCAGCAAGGTGGTCGGCACCTGTACCACCCGCACGCCGCGAAGCCACGTCGCGGCGACGAAGCCGGCGAGATCGGTGACCGATCCGCCGCCGAGCCCGATCACCAGATCGTCGCGGGTGAAGCCGACCTGTCCGAGCACCGACCAGGCGTAGGCCGCCACGGCGAGGTCTTTGGCCTCCTCCCCGTCGGGCACCTCGAGCAGATGCACCTCCGGATGGGAGCCTGATGCCGACAGCTCTTCGCGTACGGCCTCAGCGGTCGCCAGCAGCACCCGCGGGTGCAGGACGGCGATACGCGTTGCCGCCGAGACGGTGTTGACCGTCTCGACCAACTCGCCGAGCAGCCCGCGACCGATCTGCACCGCGTACGGCGGATCGGTGGCCGGCCTCACCTCGATGCTGGTCACTGCGTCAGCCATGCGAGCACCTCCTCGGCGACCTCGTCGGGCGTGCGCTCGGATGTGTCGACGGTGAGGCTCGCGACCTCGGCGTAGAGCGGGGCCCGCTCGCGCAAAGTGGCCGACATCCGCGCGCGCGGCGCCTCGACGAGCAGCGGCCGGTCGCGGGCCAGGCCGACGCGGGACACGGCGTGCGAGAGGTCAACGCTGAGCGCCACGACGCGATGGCCAAGAAGGTCGGCCCTTGTCTCCGGGTTCAGCACCGCCCCTCCCCCGAGGGCGACCACGCGATCGGCGGCGTCCGGCGTCAGCGTCGAGACGACCGCGGCGCGCTCCAGCTCGCGGAAGCGCTCCTCGCCGTCGTCCAGGAAGATGTCGGCGACCGTCTTGCCTGCGGCGGCTGCTGCGACCTCGTCGCTGTCGACGAACTCGATCCCGAGCCGCTCGGCCAGCAACCGGCCCAGGGTGGTCTTGCCGGACCCGGGCGGGCCGACGATCACGACGCGTGGATTCATGGCCGACTCATGGGATGGCCGGCAGGGCCGGCATCAGGGTCTCGAGCGTCGCGAGATAGCTCTGCGCGTTGCGCCGGGTCTCGGCGAGCGAGTCGCCGCCGAACTTCTCCAGCGCCGCTTCGGCCAGCACGAGCGCGACCATCGCTTCGGCGACGACGCCCGCGGCCGGCACGGCGCAGACGTCGGAGCGCTGATTGATGGCGACCGCCGCCTCGCCCGTCGCCACGTCGACCGTGCGCAGCGCCCGCGGCACCGTCGAGATCGGCTTCATCGCGGCCCTTACTCGCAGCACCTCCCCCGTCGACATGCCCCCCTCGGTGCCGCCGGCGCGGCCGGTGACCCGGCGCAGCTCGCCATCCACGTCGCGCACGATCTCGTCGTGAGCCAGTGACCCGCGCCGGCGGGCGGTCTCGAACCCGTCGCCGAGCTCGACGCCCTTGATCGCCTGGATTCCCATGAGCGCTGCGGCGAGCCGGGAATCGAGCCGGCGATCGCCGTGGACGTGACTGCCGAGCCCCGGCGGAAGTCCATACGCGAGCACCTCGACGACGCCCCCCAAGGTGTCACCGTCACGCTTGCATTCGTCGACTTCAGCCACCATCAACGCCGCCGTCGTGGGGTCCGCGCACCGGACCGGGTCAGCGTCGATCCGGTCGCTGTCGGCGGGCTCGGGAAGCGGCGTGCCCTCGGGGACGGCGACCGGCCCGAGGCTGACGACGTGCGACAGGACCGTCACGCCGAAGGCCTGCGAAAGCAGCGCGCGGGCATACGTGCCGAGCACCACCCGCGCCGCCGTCTCGCGTGCCGACGCCCGCTCCAGCACCGGGCGAGCGTCGTCGAAGCCGTACTTCTGCATCCCGACGAGATCGGCATGGCCGGGCCGCGGACGCGTCAGCGGACGGTTGCGCGCCGCCTCGGCGAGTACGTCGGGGTCCACCGGATCGGGGCTCATCACCTCGGTCCACTTCGGCCACTCGGTGTTGTGCACGACGACGCTCACCGGCGAGCCGAGCGTGAGCCCGTGGCGCACCCCGCCGAGCACCTCGACCGCGTCTTGCTCGAATGCCATACGCGCGCCGCGGCCGTAGCCGAGGCGGCGCCGGGCGAGTTGCAGCCTGATGTCGTCAGAGGTGATCGCGACCCCCGCGGGAAGTCCTTCGAGGGTCGCCGTCAGAGCGGGCCCATGGGACTCCCCCGCAGTCAGCCAGCGCAGCACGTGACCAGTCTCCCAGATTCACGCAGAAGGCGGTGCCCGCCGGAGCGGACACCGCCTCGAGGCCTGCGACGGGGGTGTCAGAACGTGACGCTTTGCCCCGGAGCGACGGCGTAGAGCTTGTTGTTGTAGCTGATGAAGATGGCATTGGCGTCGATCGTCGTGACCTGGACGCCCGTGGCCAGTGCATCGCCGGCGTGGACCGTCTTGTCCACGCTGTTGTAGGTGAGCTTCGCGGTGTTTCCGGTGATGGACACCAGCGCCACGGTGTGGTCACCGGCGGCCGGAGCCGACGTGGTCGGCGCCGCGGTCGGGGTGCTCGATGAGGCCGAGGCCGACGGTGAGGCCGTGGCTCCCGCACTAGCCGAGGACGACGCCGTCGCTGCCGCCTCCTGCGCCAGGGGCAAGAACGGGTCGCGAGTGCTGTCGGCCGTCACCACTGGTGACGGAGCAGGCGTCGGGACGACCTTCGGCGCAGCCGAGGCCTTCGGCGACGTCGATGTCGTCGGCGTCTTGACCGATGGGCTCGCGGTGTTGTTGCTCGAGCCACCCTTCTTCAGGAGGAAGAAGGCCGCTGCGGCCACGAGAACCACAGCCAGCACACCGATCATGATCTTGGAACGTTTGTCCAGCGTCAGAGCTTTGCTGGCGTCCTTTTGGCGAGGCATGAGTGCTCCTGGTCCGATCAGTGACCGGTGGTGGCGGTCGGAGTCGTCGTGGCGGTCGGCGTCGTGGTAGTCGTCGTACCGGTGTGGACCAGCACCCGGCCGATGAGGCTGGCCGAGATATTGGTGGTGGACGAGGAAGCTGGGGTCGTGGTGGAGGTGCTGCCGCCGCCACTGCCGCTGCCACTACCCGCGGTGAGAGTGAAGCCGGACACCAGGAAGGTGCGCTGCAAGCCCTCGAGAGCGCTGTCGAACTGCTCGATCTCGGCGTAGCCACCGTCCACGCTCAGCGTGATCCCGACCGTGGAGATCCCCGGCGCACTCGCCAACGGGGTCGGGACAGTGGGAGTGATGCTGTTGAGCGTTACTCCGGATGACTTCGAGAGTGCCTGCATCGAGCGCAGCAGCGCAGGAAGCTGCGCATCGTTCGGCACCCGCTGCGTCAGCAGCGCGAGTTCTGCCTTCTCTGCCGGCAAGTTCTTCGCGACACTGCGCATGGAGGCCAATTGCAATCGTGAGCTGTCGTTGTCGGCTTCCTGCTGGGATGCCTGGGCCTTCACCTTGGAGATGTCGGACCTGACGGGCTTCACCAACAGGAACCAACCGCCGACAAGAACGGCGATGCACGCCACAGCGGCGATGACGATGGTCGCTCTACGGTCGATGGACTTCATCGCTCAGCTCCCGTTCGTGTAGCGGTGAGAGAGGGCGGCTTGGGTGATGTCGGCCGTGATGGAATACGTCACCAACGAGCTCCCGGAAATGGTGGAGGTGCTCGTCAGGTAGACGTTGCCCCAGCCGGGCATGACCGCGAGAGTGTCGAGCCAGTTGGCCACAGCATCGTTGTCCAGCGCGACGCCGGACATCGCCACGGAGGCCACGTAGTTCGTGGCCGCCGAGGTACCGGACGCCCCGGTCCCTGTAGCGGTCGTGCTCGACGAGGTGCCACCCGGACCCGCGGGAAGCTGTACGGACGTGGAGCCGGTGCCACTGGTCGTCGGATCGACACCAGTGACCGTCAGGGTCGAAAGACGCACGCCATCCGGGAGCCGGCGGCGCAGAGTGTCCAGCTGCCCCGACCAGAGCACCTCAGAACCCATCGCGGCAACAAGAGATTGCTTGGCTGCCAGCACCTGCTGATGGGCTGCCTGAGCCGGAGCGAGTGCGGCCTTCTGAGCTGACAGGGTCTGCTGCTCGCTCTGCGCCTGGGCGAGTGCGGCCTTGGCCGGGGCCCGGCCGCTCGCGCTGTTGACGTAGACGGCTCCGACGATGCCGCCGCACGCGATGACCGCCGCAGCAAGCATCACCTGCATCTTGCGCAAAGCCGCGCGCTGGGCGATCTCCGGCGGGAGGAGGTTCGCCCGGGGTGCGACATACTCCACGGGCGTCAGCAGGTCGAAATCGCCTGCAGGCGCTCCGGATTCCGGAGTGGATTCGGTCAGGACGCTCATGCTGCACCCGCCATAGCCAGGCCCACCGGGACGACGCTGAATGCTTGGACGTACTCGAGCTGGGCATCCGTCAGGCCGGTCTTGCCGATCTGCATGGGCGCCAGCGGCATGGCCGGCTCCACCGGCACACCGGTGGTCATGGCCAGCCGGCGGGCGAGCCCACCGAGCTGTGAGCCGCCGCCGGAGAGCACGATCCGCGAGACGCGGGCCGCACCAGCCTGAGCGAAGTAGTAGTCGAGCGAGCCACGCACTTCCTCGACCCACGCGTCGGCGGCGCTCTCGGTGATTCGCGTCATGGCCGAGATCCCGGGAGCGTCAGGCGAAGCAGGGACGAACTCGTGCTGCTTGATGGCTTCGGCCTGCTCGGCCCCGATGCCCATCCGATCGGCGATGCTCTCGGTGATGTCGGCGCCGCCCATGAGCAGGATGCGCACGAAACGCGGCACGCCACCCTCGGAGACGACGATGTTCGTCACACTGGCGCCGACGTCGACGAGTGCTTCGGCCCGGCGGGTGAGGCCGAGACGGTCGACATCAGCCAGCACGCGCAGAACGGCGAACGAGTTGAGGTCGACGCTCGTGGGGGTCAGGCCTGCCGACTCCACCGCGGCGATGAGCGAGGAGACCATGTCGCGGGAGGCGGCGACCAGCAGGATGCGCTGGCGGCGGCCGTTCTCGTCCTCGACCTCCTCGAGCGGGTGCAGGTCGAGAATCGCGTGCTCCACGGGCATCGGGATCACGTCCGCGACCTGGAAGGCGAGCGACTTGCGCAGCTCGGCGATCGGCATCCACGGAAGGTCGAGCTGGCGGACGATGACCTTCTGGTTCGCCACGCCGACGACGACCTTCTTGGTGCTGAACTTCACCCGCGCCCAGAGTTCGCGGATGGCCGCAGCTACGGCTTCACTGTCGATGACTTCGCCGTCGCGCACGGCGCCCGGTGGGAGAGCTACCTGCCCGAACCGCTCCAAGGTCGTCTGGTCCTTCGACCAAGCGATCTGAGCCGCGCGAACGCCCGTCGTACCGATGTCGAGGCCGACGGCTCTGCGTCCAGACACAGCAGCCCCTTCCGTGCGTGAGAGTCGGCCCGAACTGGCCGTCAGGAGAATGTTCGGCCGATTGGAGCAGCGCCTTGAGGGGACGAATGGTGGAATTCAGAGCTACCCTCACGGCGCCTGGACAGCCTGTCCCTTATGGGGTTTTAGGCCCCGACGACGTGCAAGTACGAGTGCGCGATGCCGCTGCCGACAAGCACCGCGATGAAGGCTCCGGCGAGCATGAAAGGTCCGTACGGAACCTTGGTCTTGCGTCCCGCGCGTCCGGCGGCCATGAGCGCCAGGCCGATGACGCCGCCGACGAAGAAGCCTGCAAAGAGACCGACGGCCCAGGTCTGCCAACCGAGGAAGGCCAGGAAAAGTCCAAGTACGCCAGCGAGTTTCACGTCACCGAAGCCCATGCCGCGCCCGCTCGTGGCGAACCAGAGGACGTAGTAGAACGCGTACATGCCGGCGAGCCCGCCGGCGGCGCGCACCAGCGAGCCCCAGCCCAGGTGCCCATCGCCGGCGACAGCTACGGCGAGCAGCACAGGGCCGACCAGATAGGCCGGCAGTGTCAGCACATTCGGCAGCTTGCGCACGTCGAGGTCGATGAGCGCGAGGGCGACGCCGAGCCCGGCCAGGTACAGGTACGCGGGGATCCAGCTCGGAGAATGCCGGAACCGCAGCGCTATCGCGACGAAAACGGCCGCTGTCAGCAGTTCCACGAGCGGGTAGCGCGCGCTGATCGGAGCCTGGCAATCGCGGCAGCGACGCTTGAGCAAAAGCCAGGAAACGACGGGGATTTCGTCGCGCGGGCGGATGCCCGCGTCGCAGTTGGGACAGTGCGATCGCGGGGTCACGACGGACTCCCCGCGCGGCACTCGCCAGACCACGACGTTCAGGAACGATCCGACCGCCAGTCCCAGCAGGCCGGCCAGTACCGCCAGCGCTGCTGTCATCACTGACCGCCCGCGTCCTCAGCCGTGCCCTTCAAGCGCGAGTCGATGAAGTTCGGCGGGGCATTCCACTTCTGCACCAGCGAACCATCGCACGTAGTAGCGACGATGGCTCCCCACTGGGCGTTGTAAGCGTCGCCGAGTCCGGGCTGCACGACGGACAAGCAGCTGCCCGCCGCACTCACGATGGTGTAGGAGGTGGCGTAGCTGCCGGTGTCACCGGTCTCGGTCCAGGTCTGCACACTCGAGCTGTCGCACGGCTTGACCAACACGAGGTTGTTGATCGGAGTGGGCGAAAGCGTCGTCGGCGCGGTGAGGCAGTAGTTGACCCCGCCTGTGGTCGTGACCAGCGTCTTGCTGGTCGAGGAGTAAACCCAGCGCTGGTTCCAGGCGATGTACGAAGGATCCGGGGCCTGCTTGCAGGGGTAGTCGATGAGCCACGTCGCGCTCACGTTCTGGCCCGTCACGTCAAGGCAGCGGCCGAACTCGGAGTAGTTGACCAGCCCCTGGGTGGAGGGACCGGCGGAGCCGGCGCCGACCTGCGGGTCAGGGTTCCAGGTCTCGGTGTCGAACCCGCCGCCGTCGCAACCCTGTTCGTAGAGGAAGCCGCCCGTCACCGGGTTGTTGTACGGGTTGGCAGTGATGCAGTTGCCGTTGATGTTTCCATTCGATGCGGCGCCCTCGAACTTGCCGTTGTCGTCAAAGCTCCACTCCTGGCGCTGCTGGAGTGAGGGACTCGACTGGTACGGGTATGTCGTCGCGGTGCCATCAGTGGCGCAGGTCTGCAGCGTCAGCTGGGAGGTCGAGTTCGTGCCGAACGTCGTGCCTGCCGTAATGCAGAGGCCGGGCGAACCGGTGTTCGTGTCGTAGATCGTCAGGTCGGCGCGGTAGGACCAGCTGCTCTGACCGGCGGAGACTCCGCGGTTCTGGCAGGTGGACAGCTTCACCGCGGTGCCAACGACCGGATTGCTCCCGGCGTCCATGCACAAGGACGTCGTGTCCATGTTGAGCCGGCCGCCGGCGATGTTCAGGGTGCTGGTCTTGAAGTGGTAAGTGGTGTGGAGCGCCCGGTTTCCTTGGGTCCCGGACGTACCTGCGCCGCCGACACCTACACCGTTGGACTGCAGGTAGGCGTACTGCGGCACGCTGATAGGCGCACCGCCGGAGCAGGCGATCGCGTTCTGGTTCAGGTCGGTGGTGCCCATGGTGCTCGGGTCAGCGTCGTAGTACCGCACATAGACCGCGTAAGTGAGCGTCTGGTTGTTTGCCGCACCGGTGTTCGGCCCTACCGAGCCGTTCATCGGGGTGCCTACAGCGGAGGAGGTAGCCGTGCACGGAAGCTTGCTCAGGATGCCGTTGCCGTAAGCATCTGTGGCGACACGGAGCCGGTGCAGCGCAACCTCGAACCCGCTCTCGGCGGCATTCACGGTCCCGACGATCTTGCGCTCCGTGGTGGTCGGCTTGCCCTCACTGATGACGAGACCGGCCACGAGCAGGCTCATGCCGGCTACGACGACGATAAGCAACAACGCGACCATCATGGCGAAGCCGGACTGGCGGTCCTCGTCACTGCCGGGTCGCAGGCGTACCAGCCGAAGGGGCCGAAGCGAGCGCAGGAAGCGCCTCATGACCGTGCTACCTCCTGGCAGACCGCTGGGCTGGGAGCCGTGCTGTTGGGCGAGTCCAGCGCGGTGAAGCCGACGGTGTTGCCGTCCGGGAACTTCGACCCGGTCGTGGTGATGCTGCCCGTGTCACGCTTGGCCATGAAGTTCACGTCCAGCGCCTGGTACTGCATGGTGGCGCCCTGAATCGTCGGTGGCTGCAACGAGAACGGCGGCTGGGTGCTCGGGTTGTTGATGACTCCCGTGTCGACCGTGGTCCACGACGGTGTCGGGTTCGGAGTGCTTCCGGCGACCCAGCTCCGCCATTGCAGGACGTCGGTCGTGGGGTTCAGGCGCCACTGCGAGCAGGTGGGCGTGTCGATCGAACCGTTGGACTTGCTCCACAGGTACTCGACGTAGAAGTTGCCGTCCGCCGCGGTCCCCGGGGTGTTGATCGCGCTGGCGTAACGCACCTGCTTGTCGAGCAGTTCGAACGCGCGCCGGTTACCGTCCGCGGCATCCGTAATGCCCTGCTGCTTATGGATTCCCGAGTACATCGCGTTGGTCGCCGCCAGGAAGCTGGTGGAGACCACGGCCAGCAGGATCATCGACACGAGCAGCTCCACGATCGTGAAACCCTCAGCTTGCTCGCGCTGGCGGAACCGATCCGTTCCAGGGATGCGCATCATCAGTTCGCCTTCAGTGACCAGGAATAGACGTTGCTGGTCGTGCCATCCGAGGCCTTGAACTGCACGCCCTCGGTGTACGTCTTCGCTGTCGACGGGCTCATCTTGAACGTGACCGAGGTGGAGTTCACCGTCGTGGCTGTGACCGTCGTGGCGAGAGTTCCAGTGAGGATGACGCTGCCGGTGGTTCCGGTGAAGTGGCCCGTGATGGTGAAGGTCAGGTTGCTGCCGTGGGTGACCGTATCGGGGTTGACGTCGCTGATCGTCTGGGTCACGACGAAGGTCTTGCTCGCCGTGCCACCGTCAGGGTTGACCACCGCGAAGGTGTGAGTTCCCGTAGCGGGGTCAGAGGTGAGCGCCACCGTCATGGTGGTCGAGTTGACCCACGTCTCGTTGACGCCGGCGCCGTCAAGCGTGACCTGCGCGGCTGGCAGGAAGTTGGTACCGGTGATGGTGAAGCTGCGGGTGTTACCCCACACCATGGTGGCCGGGCTCACTGCGGTCACGGTGATGCCGTTGACGGTCACCGAGAATGTCTTGCTTGCGGTGCCGCCGTCCGGGTTGGTGACGGTGAAGGTGTGGGTGGCCACCGACGGGTCAGAGGTGAGCGCCACCGTCATCGAAGTGGAGGAAATCCACGTCTCGTTGACGTTTGCCCCGTCCAGCGTCACCTGAGCGCCGCTGTTGAAGCCGGTGCCGGTAAGCGTGAAGTTGCGCGTGGTGCCCCAGGCCATCGTCGAGGGACTGATCCCCGTGAGGGTCACGGGAGCCTTCTGCACCACGAAGTTGGCCGTGTCACTGGCGCCGTCGGGGTTAGTGACCGTCGCCGCCCAGGTACCGGTCGAGGTGGCCCCGGTCGTGAAGCTGAGCGTGATGGTGTTCGCCGTGATCGTCGGTGTGCCGACGATCGTGCCGGCGGTGGTCGGGATGCTGACGACCGAACCGCTCTGGAAGCCGGAACCCGAGATGGTCAGGGTGTTCGTCGACCCGGTGTAGATCGGTGACGGCGTGACGGTGTTGACGTTCATGGCTGTCGTCGTGATCGTCAGCGTTCCGTAGGCGAACTTCCCATTCGGGTTGGTCACCTTGATGGTCGAGGTGCCGACCGCTGCCGGCGTGTTGTCGGTCGTCAACGTGAAGCTCAGTGAGCTGCTGCTGATCCCGGTCACACTGCTGACGGTGCCGCCGTTGTCGATCGACACCGTGGCACCTGCGTCGAAGTTGGTGCCCGTCATGACGATGGTGTGCGTCGAGCCGGTCGTCACAGTATTCGGGTTGAAGGAAACGATGGTGGGTTGCGAGGTCGAGCAGCCGGCGTAGTCGACGTTGACGTTGAAGCAGGGGTCGGTGCCCGGATCGCGTAACGTGCTCGCGACGAACTGGCACGACGAGGACCCGCAGGCACGCCCGCCGGCCAAACTGTAGGAAACGTCGACGGTGATGCGGTAGACCCAGCCGTTGCCGGAGTCGGTCTTGGTGCACGTCTGGTTAGCAGCAACGGACACATAGCACTGGTCGATGAAGGTCACAACGGTGTAGGCCGTCCCGCTGACGGTGGTGGTCATCTTGATCGGGACGGACATCGAGCTCGACGGCGGCACCGCGGTGTCGTAGTTGCCGGACGTGGTGACGTCCTGGCTGAGGTCGGCGCGGCCCGGACTCGCGATCTGAGCCTGGACGGCAGCCTGCGTGCGTCCGGCCAGAAGCGACGTAGCCGCAACGCTCCTGGTGTAGTCCAACTGCTGATCGGCCAGCACCGCGGCTTCCTGCGCCTGCGTCTGGCCGTTGCTCTGCTTGAGAGAGGTGGTGAAGAAGCCGGCAGTCGTCGCCATGACGGTGATGAGCAGGCTCAGGGCGACCAGTACCTCGATGAGCGACAAACCTTCCTCGCCCGCTGGCCGGCGGCGTCCTGGCAGGCAAGACGTGATGATGCGCCGTGTGCGCGACATCGCGATCACTCCTCACCTGTGGTGGCAGCCGGCATGTGCTTTTACTTCGCCGCAAATGGCGCAGGTATTGAGCGCCCGAATGGCTGAACGGCCACCGGACACGAACCTGCCCCGGACCGAAAGGTCCGGGGCAGGTCAGCGTGCAGTTTGATTCCGCGAGAGGGAATCAGTTGGTGCAGGCGGTCTTGGAGATGCCGCCGGTGGCGTTCTCGTAGTACCAGGTCGTGGCGCCGGTGTGGGTCGCGCTCAGGCAGTACGAGGTGGCCGTGAAGCCGACCAGATTGACGGTGTTACCCGGGCTCAGGTTCACCGTGGTGCTCCCGCCGACCTTCTGGCCGGAACCGGTGATTGAAGCCGGGAAGACGGTCGGAACAGTTCCGGCCGCGCCGAACACGGTCTTGGTGTAGTCCTGGTTGTCGACGTTGAAGGCCTCGACCTCCTGGGCGACGGTACGCAGGTCAGACTTCTCTGAAGCCTCGTAGCCCTTGGTCTTCTGACTGAGGAAGACGGGGATGGCGATGGCGGCGAGAATGCCGATGATGATGATGACGACGAGGAGCTCGATGAGGGTGAAGCCCTCTTCCTCTTTGTCGATCCGCTTGCGGAGACGAGCGAGCATGGTTGTCCTTTCCCGGACCAAGAACTTCGAGCCTCCGGTCCGACCGGCGACTCACGACGAATGAGATATCGACGCGCAACGCGCTACGCCTGTAGCGGGACGAGTCGTTCGAATGGATCAGCGCATCGGGCTAGGCGGCTCCGAACAAAGCCTGCAATTGCGGACGAAAACGAACGTGCCCGGGCCGAGATGGCCCGGGGCAGGTCTGTGAGCTTCAGACGGTGGTTGCTATCGCGCTGGGTCAGCGTGGTGCAGACCGTCTGTCGAGATGAGCAGCCGGCGGTGTCGCTGCTGTAGTACCAGTCGGCTGCCCGGCTGTGAGTCGCCTTGAGGCAGTAGGAGCTGGCGGTTGAACCGATCCAGGTAGATCGTGTTGCCATTGCTCAGGTTGACCGTGGTGCTACCGCCCACGACCTGGCCGGGGCACGGTGATGGCCGATGCAGCGGTGGTCCGGCGACGGTGCCAACCGTCCTGCGGCTGCCGAACGGTGCGTGGTGTAATTCTGGTTGTCGACGTTGAAGGCCTCGACCTCTTGCGCGGCAGTGCGAAGGTCGGACTTCATGGAAGCCTCGTAGCCCTTGGTCTTCTGACTGAGGAAGACCGGGATCGCGATAGCGGCGAGGATGCCGATGATGATGATGACGACGAGGAGCTCGATGAGGGTGAAGCCCTCGTCCTCTTTGTCGATCCGCTTGCGGAGACGAGCGAGCATGGTTGTCCTTTCCCGGACCAGAACTTTGAGTCTCCGGTCCGACCGGCGACTCACGACTCCAGCAATATCGTCAGACTTTCGGCTCACCTGTAGGGCGGAGTTTCGATTCATTCTTTCGGGGGAGCGGGAGGGTCGAATTGCACCAGAAGCTGGAGGTCATGGAGCAATTGCCCTGGTCATTCGGGCTACCCGTAGTGCGTCATTCGCCAGGGCGGCCTGCCGAAGGTCCCACCGGAGGAGCAACTCCCCGGGCGCCGTCCCGGAACAGAGAAGTCGCCTGCCGCGGGAGGCGGCAGGCGACTGCGAGGTGCGATTTTGCGGGAAGGTTTACCGCCCGGCTGAGAGGCCCGGATCAGGGATAGGTCTTGCTGGTACAGCTGGTGGTGGTGATGCCACCACCGGTGCTGTCGTAGTACCAGAGCTGCGTCACGTTCGGGTTGGTCGCCTTGAGGCAGTAGCCGTTGACCCCCAGCGCCGACATCGTGACCGTATTGCCCTTGGACAGCGTGACGAACTCCCCGCTGCCGACGGTCTGGTTGTTACCGGTGACCGTCTGACCGACACCGGTGCCGCTACCAAAGGGGATCCCGACATAGGTGAAGTTGTCCGTGTAGAAGATCTCCACCTTGCCGGCCACTGAACGTAGATCGGATTTCTCCGAAGCTTCGTAGGCTTTGGTTTTCTGATCCAGGAACACCGGTATCGCGATGGCCGCGAGGATGCCGATAATGATGATGACAACAAGCAACTCGATGAGCGTGAAGCCTTCATCGGAGCGGGCGTGTCGGAGATCACGGCTGCGCACGGGATGCCCTTTCGGCTGGACTCAAAGCAAGTTTCTTGCTCATCGGCCCCACGGATCTTCGGCTGAAGAGACCAGCCATGAGTTACACCGTTTGGACGAATCCCAAATGCCGTTTACTGGACGAGGTTGTAAATCTTGAACATCGGCATGTAGAGCGCGATGACCATGGATCCGACAACGCCGCCGAGGAAGGCGATCATCAAAGGTTCGATGAGGGCGGTGAGCGCCTCGGTCGTGGCTTCGACTTCCTGGTCGTAGAACTGGCTGATCTTGGCGAGCATCTCATCGAGGGCACCGACGTCTTCACCGACGGCCATCATCTGTACGACCATCGGCGGGAACACGTCGTGGTTCGCCAGCGGGGCCGTGAGGCTCTCACCGGAGCGCACGCTCTCCTGGACATCGGCGATGGCGCGGGAAAGCACGACGTTTCCGGTAGTGCCGGCGACAATTTCCAGGCTCTGCAGGATCGGGACACCTGACTGCATCAGAGTGCCGAGGTTGCGGGCGAAACGGCTGAGGGCGATCTTCTTCGCAAGATTTCCGAAAACGGGCATCTTGAGCTTCAGTGGATCGACGATGCTCCGCACCCGATCATCGTGTTTGACCTTCTTCCACACGATGATGAACACGACGAGGATCCCGAAGAAGATGGGGAAGTAGCTCTTCAGGATGTTGCTCGCGTCCATCAAAAGACGCGTAGGCGCAGGCAGTTTTCCGCCCAGCGTCGAGAACATCTTCGCAAAGACAGGGACGATGAACAGGAGCATGGCGGTACACATCAGCATCGCCATGATGAAGACGATGACCGGGTAGGTCATCGCGCTCTTCACCTTGCCGCGCAGCTTGACCTCGGCCTCGTAGTTCTCGGCGACCTGAAGCAGGACCGTGTCGAGGAAACCGCCGACCTCACCCGCGCGCGCCATGTTGATCATCAGCGGCGGGAAGACCTTCGGGGAGAACTTCGCCATCGCCACCGACAGCGCGGTACCGCCCTCGACGTCAGCCCGAACCTCGTGCAAAACCCTTGAGAGCTCGGCACTTTCGGTCTGTTCCGCGAGGATGCGCAGGGCGCGCAGCAGGGGCAGGCCGCTGTTCACCATCGTCGCGAACTGGCGCGACATGATGGCGAGCTCCTTGAGCTTCACCTTCTTGCCCATGCCGGGGATGGTGATCTCGCGCTTCATCCCCGCGTTGGCTTCGGTGATGTTGACGGGCGCGTAACCCATCGCCTTGAGCTTGGTCGCCACCAGGGCCGGCGAATCGGCTTCCAGGTGACCATTGATCATCTTGCCGGCACGGTCACGGACCGCGTATGCGTACGTCGTCGCCATTGCGAGTCGTTACCTCTCGAGCTTGATACCGGCGGCCTAGCTGCGTTACTGCAGATGGCCCTGATCTCGTTTCGTCGCCTGGGGCGGCCGCCTTTAGCGGGCGGAGGTCACCCGTACTGCTGGCGTGTGCGCATCGGCCCGCACAGGTGGCTGAAGTCCTCGGTGTGGTGGCACTTCTCGAGCCCGACCTCATAGGAGATCCGGCCGGCCATCACGAGCTCCGCCAGCTGCTGGTCCATGGTCTGCATGCCGTGCTTGGCGCCCGCCTGCAGAGCCGAGTAGATCTGGTGGCTCTTGCCCTCACGGATGAGGTTACGGATCGCCGGCGTCGCGACCAGCACCTCGGTCGCCGCCACCCGGCCACGGCCGTCAGCGGTCTTGCAGAGGGTCTGGCAGACGATGCCCTGCAGTGCACCGGCGAGCTGCACGCGAACCTGCTGCTGCTGGTGCGGCGGGAAGACGTCGATGATGCGGTCGATCGTCTGGGCCGCGTCTTGGGTGTGCAGGGTCGCGAAGACGAGGTGACCGGTTTCGGCTGCGGTCAGGGCGACCGAAATCGTCTCCAGGTCACGCATTTCTCCGACCATGATGATGTCGGGGTCCTGGCGCAGAACGTGCTTGAGCGCGTTCTGGAACGAGTGCGTGTCCTCCCCGACCTCGCGCTGGTTGACCAGACACGACTGGTGCTGGTGCAGGAATTCGATCGGGTCCTCGACGGTCATGATGTGGTCGCGGCGCTGGCGGTTCGCGAGGTCGACGAGGCTCGCGAGCGTCGTCGACTTACCCGAACCGGTAGGGCCGGTGACGAGCACGAAACCACGCGGCAGCATCGCGAAGTTGGCGATGCTCGGCGGCATGTTGAGCTCTTCGAGCTTCTTGATCTCATACGGGATGAGCCGGAAAGCAGCACCGATCGCGTCCCGCTGGCGGTAGATGTTCACCCGGAAGCGGGCCCGTCCGGGCACCGAGTAGGCGAAGTCGAGTTCGAGTTCTTCCTCGAAACGCTCCCGCTGCTTCTGCGTGATGATCGCGAAGAGCAGCTTCTGCAGAACGGCGGCGGTCAGCTCGGGGTAGCCCTCGATGGGCATGAGCGAGCCGTTCAGGCGGATGGTCGGCGGCGCGCCGATCGTCATGTGCAGGTCGGAGCATTTGCGCTCGAGCACCTGGATGAGCAGGCCGTTGAGGTCCCAACCGGCGAGGTCGGTCTCCACCTCGGTACCGCGCGTGGTGCGGGCCTTGCTCATGTCCGGCAGCGCACCACCGGGTGTCAGACCCGGAGCGGCCGGCGGGCGCATGGCCGACGGAGGCACGGGCAGCGAAGGCGCGGGCACCGAAGGCGCGGGCACCGGGGCGGCGCCAGGCATGGTCGCGGTGGCGAAGCCGCCGCCGTGTCCGTTGGGCACCGGCGCGGCAAGTCCCGGGACCGGGGCGAGGCCCGGAGGGGGCGGGGGCATCGACGGGATGCCGCCAGGCACACCGGCGTGAGCGCCGGCAGGCTGCACGGGCGGCCCTACGGGCGCGGGAAAGTTGCCCTCGAACGGCGCGCTCGCGGCGTACGGCGGCTGACCGCCGGTGCTCTCGGGCGAGCTTTCGTTATGGCTCTGGTCCACGACCCCTCCAATGCGGGGGCCTACGGCGACCCCGTGAGCAGGATCGGCGAGTTGGGAGTCCCCCTTGAGGGACTAGCGGCGAAGTGCGTACGCGGCGACGGCTGCAGCGGCCGCGACGTTCAGCGAATCGACGCCGTGCGCCATCGGGATCCGCACCCACTCCGAGGCTGCGGCCAGGGCCTCCGGCGACAGGCCCGACCCTTCGGCGCCGATCAGCAGCGCCAGCCGATCTTGGGGTCCGACAGTGAGCCGGTCGATGTCGGTGGCGCGCGCGTCCGGAGTGAGGGCGAGTACGCGCCACCCCTGCTCACGAAGGTCGTCGAGGGGCCCGGGCCAGGTCTCGCACCGGGCGTACGCGATGGCGAAGACCTGCCCCATCGAGACCCGTACCGCCCGCCGGTAGAGCGGATCGCCGCAGGTCGGAGCAAGAATGATGCCGTCGATCCCGAGTGCTGCCGCGCTACGGAAGACCGCGCCGAGGTTCGTCGTGCTCGACAGTTCCTCGAGGATCATGAGGCGCCGTGCCGGACGCTGGACCTCCTCGACGGTCGCCAGCGGACGCCGGCTCATCGCCGCGAGCACGCCCCGATGCACGTGAAATCCGGTCACCGCCTCGAGCACGTCATAGCCGGCGACCAGGTGCGGCCCCGGCAGGTCCTCGAGGTCCGCGGCGCGCGATTCGGCGCACAACAGTGACCGCATCTCATAGCCCGCGGCCAATGCCCGGCGCACCACCCTCTCGCCCTCGGCGATGAACAGGCCGCCTGCGGGCTCGACCTTGCGTCGCAGGGCCACATCGGTGAGTGAGCGGTAGTCCTCGAGCCGCGGGTCGTCAGCCGAGGCGAGGTGGACGATCTGGCTCACGGAAAGGCAAGCACGCTATAACCCGGGCGGCGTCAGATCCGGTGTGACATTGGGCGCTCGCAAGGACGACATGATGGCGACCGTGCGTTGGAACGAGGCAGCGAGCTGCTGCTTGAAAGCTGCGCTGAATGCTGGGTTTTCGTAGGCCGCCGCGTCGGGGTAGATGACGTAGCCACCGGCCCGGTCGACCCACGTCGGCGTGTACGTGATGCTGCCGACCGACCACTTCCCCGCGGTGTCGACGAAGTGCAGCGTGACGATGACACCGTCCTGGGACGAGACCGGGCAGCACTCCCCCGACTGGTTGGACAGCAAATTGCCGGTGCCGTAGACGACGTACTTGGTGCCGATCTTCTCCACCGGCTGCACGACGTGGACGTGGCCGCCGACGATCGCATCGACGTAGGGCGACGCGAGAATCTGGGTCGCCTCCGCACGCTGCTCCGGAGTCGCCGTCGCCTGGTACTCCTCGCCCCAGTGCATCTGGACGATGACGATCTGGGCGCCGTCGTCCTTCGCGGCCTTCGCGTCAGCGAGGATCTGCGGGACGTTGATCAGGTTGACCAGATAGGGCTGGTTCGCCGGCAGGACGAAGCCGTTGAGACCGTACGTGTAGTCCAGCAGGGCGATCTTGACCCCGCGCACGGTGTGGACCTCGGGTAGGCGGGTCGCCGCGGAGGTAGCCGTTCCCGCATGCTCGACGTGGACCGCGTCGAACGCCGCAATCGTGTCGGCGACGCCCTGGGCGCCGTGGTCGTAACTGTGGTTGGACGCCGTGGAGCAGCCGTCGTAACCGGCGTCTGCGACGGCATTGGCGATCTCGTGCGGGGAGTTGAAGACGGGGTATCCCGAAAGCCCGACATCGGTCAACGTGAGCGCCGTCTCCTGGTGGCAGATCGCCAGATCAGCAGCCGAAAGCTGCGGCTTGATCTGGGCGAACATCGGACGGAAGTCGTAGGCGAGCCCGGTGGCGCGGCCGTCGACGGCCGCCTGGTCGTACACCGGGGCGTGCAGCAGGATGTCGCCGGTGAACGCCACGGTGATCGGCTTCGGCGGGGGCGGCGGGGTGGGCGAAGGGGTCGGACTCGGCGAGGGCGACGCACTCTTGCTGACCGAACCCCCGGATGAGGCATTGGTCGGGGTGCCGCCGCCGCTGGAGCAACCCGCCGCCACGACGGCGGCGACGACGAGGCAGCCGCCGAAGGCCATCGAGCGCGTCCGCCGGTGAAAGAAGCCGGTGCGGGCTGAAGAACGGAGAGCCGAGCGCTGCGACAGTCGGGGCACGGGCCTCATCCTGCCTGCCGAAAGGCAAAGCCGGCGTCTGAACTCACGGCGTTTCAATGTCCTTTTGCGCTTTCGGTGAGCCTAGGCTGCGACGCGTGAAGGGCGTGTGAGGGGCGCGTGAAACGTCTCGCATCAGCGATCGCGTTCGTGGCGCTAGCCGGTTGCGGGGCCGCGAGCGTCCCGAAGGCGGCACATCAGGAGCGCGCAGTCAGTGGCTCCGTCACCCACGCCTCGGCGCCGGCATCCACCCGGGTGCGCCCGAGCCCTGCGCCGTCGTCGTCATCACCTGTGACGAGCGCACCTCACCACCAGAGCGTCATCATCGCGGGCGATTCCATCCCCGAGGACCTCGGCCCGATGATCACCCGCACGCTCGACGGGCCGCTGTTCTCCGGCCACACGGAGTCGCACCCGATCACCGGCCTGGTCCGTGACGACTACTACGACTGGCCCGCTGCCGCGCGCAAGATCGCGGCCGAGCACCCCGATACCGTGATCATGATGCTCGGCGGCAATGACAATCAGCCGATCACGCTGCCCTCCGGTACCCACTTGGCGCCCGCGAGCGCCGCCTGGGACACCGAATACGCCCGCCGTGCAGGTCTGGTCATGGATGCGCTGCTGGACGGCGGAGTCCATCGCGTCTACTGGCTCACCCTGCCGACCACCGACCTGCCCGGCATGAACGGCGCCGTCGCCGCCATGGGGCAGGCCGTCCGGACCGCGGCGAAGAGCCGGCCGGGCGTCACGGTGTACGACACCGACGTCCTGCTCGGCGCCAACGCTGGAACCCCCGTCGCCCACCAGCCCGACGGGATCCACCTGTCGACGCTCGGGTCGCAGATGATCTCCAACGCGCTGATCGGGCGCCTGCGCATCGACGGCGGCACCGCCACTTAGCAAAACGGGTCGGGGATTCGGCTCAGTCCGGGTCGATGATCCGGGGCTCGCGGGCGGGGGCGAGCCCGGGCGTCTCGCGCGGCGCCGGCGGCTCGAAGGCGGCATGGCGGACGGCGGTGACCCGCTTCGGCGCATTGGCCAGCACGACGGCAAGCCACGGCATCATGATCGCGACGCCGATCGCGAACCACCGGGCGGCACCATGGAACAGCAGCGTGGCGGCGACGAAGCAGACCGCCCGGAAGAGCATCGCGATGATGTAGCGACGCTCCCGGTCGCGGATCTCAGCCGTGCGCGACGAGCCGAGGTCGGTGATCACGACCGATTGGCGACGCTTACGCGGAGAGCCGGGCTGCGTCACCTGTGTCACCCGTTCAGTGTGAACCGCATGGCGATTAATCGCACCTTTCGGACTCTACGTTCGCCGCCGGCATAGCCGACAACGACCGCCCGAGGTGTACCGCGAGGCTCTGACCTGCATATTGACCGAAGGACGGGATCGGCTCATATCCCGAAGTCAGGTAAAGCGTGACAGCTTCCGGCTGCATGGTTCCGGTCTCGAGCCACATCTGCTCGTAACCCAGCGCCTGGGCCTCACGTTCGCAGGCGGCGAGCAGCGCACGGGCGATCCCCCGGCCACGCGCGTCCGGACGCACGTACATCCGCTTGAGCTCCGCCGCCCGCGCGTCGATGCGCCGCAGCCCGACGCAGCCCACCGGTTCCCCGTCGAGCGTCGCCAGCAGCATCTGCCCGCCCGGTCCGTCGAACTCCGCTGCCGGCGCGTGCACCGGATCGCCGCCGCTGCCATAACGGACCGCGAGATCGGCGTCGAGCTCGTCGACCAGTTCGGCGGCCAGGGCGAACGGGACGGGCGAGATGGTCAGCGACCCCGCCACACCGGCGCCCGCTTCTCGGCGAACGCCCGGGCGCCCTCTTTGGCGTCCTCGCTGCGCAGGACCGGACGCACGATGCCCTCCTGTGCCTGCTGGGCCTCCTCATCCGACCAGCCATGGGCTCGGCGCACGACGTCCTTGCTCGCGATGACGGCCATCGGCCCGTTGGCGGCGATCCTGCTCGCGAACTCCAGCGCCGCGTCCAGGGCACCGCCCGTCGGCGTCAGCTTGTTGACCAGTCCGAGCTCGTACGCGCGCGGCGCCTGGACCGGATCGCCGGTCAGCACCAGCTCCATCGCCACGTGGTACGGGATCCGCAGCGGCAGCCGGAACAGCCCACCCGCCGCGGCCGCCAAGCCGCGCTTGACCTCCGGGATGCCGAATTTGGCCGATTCGGCGGCGACCACCAGGTCACAGGACAGGACGATCTCGCAGCCGCCGGCCAGCGCCCAGCCTTCCACCGCTGCGATGAGCGGCTTCTTGGGCGGCGCGAACGCAAGCCCCGCGAAGCCGCGCCCCGGGACGTACGGATCCTCCCCGCGCACGAAGGCCTTCAGGTCCATCCCGGCACAGAACGTCCCCTCGGCGCCGGTCAGGATCGCCGCCCGGATCTCGGGGTTGGCATCGAGCTCCTCCATCGCTGCGGCGATGCCGTCCGACACCGCCCGCGTGATCGCGTTGCGTGCATGGGGCCGGTTGATGGTGACGAGCAGGACATCACCCTGCGGGCCGCGGCGTTCGGTCAGGAGCGGATGGGCTTCCGCATCTGGTGCAGTGGTCACGTCCGCCATCTTGCCTGTACCGCGCGTACGCAAATGAAGGGGTTGCGAGCTGGTGATATGGCACCCTGACGGTGTGAAACGCGCCATTTTTGACGACGAGCATCTCGCCTTCCGCGAGCTCTGCCACGATTTCCTGCTTCGCGAAGCTGCGCCGCACACCGCCGAGTGGGAGAGCGCCGGCATCGTCGACAAACAGATCTGGAAGCAGGCCGGCGCGACCGGGCTGCTCGGCTTCGAGGCGCCGGAGCAGTTCGGCGGCGCCGGCATCAAGGACTTCCGCTACAACGCGATCCTCAGCGAGGAGATCACCGCGACGGGCACCGTAGGCGTCGGTTTCACGCTGCACAACGACATCTGCGCGCCCTATCTCCTGACGCTCACGAACGATGAGCAGAAGGCCCGCTGGCTGCCTGGCTTCGTCTCCGGAGAGCTCGTCACCGCCATCGGCATGACCGAGCCGCAGGCCGGGTCCGATCTGCAGGGCATCCGCACCACGGCCCGTCCGACCGACAACGGTGACGGCTGGATCCTCAATGGTTCCAAGACTTTCATCACCAACGGCATCCATTCCGACCTCGTGATCGTGGTGGCCAAGACCGACCCCGAAGCCGGCCATCGCGGTATGAGCCTGCTCGTCGTGGAGCGCGGGATGCCCGGCTTCGAGCGCGGACGCAACCTGGCGAAGGCCGGCCAGCACGCCCAGGACACGGCGGAGCTCTTCTTCTCCGACGTACACGTGCCTCGCGCGAATTTGCTGGGCGAGGAGGGCCGCGGCTTCATCTACCTGATGGAGAACCTGCCGCAGGAGCGGCTGTCCATCGCCGTCGCCGCCGTCGCCGGGATGGAACGGGCGATCGAGCTCACCCGCGCCTACGCCAGCGAGCGCACGGCGTTCGGCAAGCCGGTCGGCACGTTCCAGGCCAGCCGCTTCGCCATCGCCGAGATGGTCACCAAGACCCGCGCCGCGCGCAGCTACGTCGATCAATGCATCCTGGCGCTGAACGCCGGAGAGCTCACCGCTGATGAGGCCGCCGGGGTCAAGTACTGGACCACCGATGTCCTCGCCGAGGTCGCTGACGCAGCGGTCCAGCTGCACGGCGGCTACGGCTACATGGACGAGTACGAGGTCAGCCGGATCTGGCGCGATGCCCGCGTCACGCGCATCTACGGCGGCACCAACGAGATCATGAAAGAGATCGTCGGGCGCTCGCTCGGCTTCTGATCGGCTCAGGCCACCCGTCCTGGCTGCCGACACACGAGGGGACGGTCCGTTCCAACTTCGGAGGCTTCGTGGCTTTTGCGCCGCCCGCTTTGCGGCGGTTAGCCCTGGCCGTTGCCGTCCTGTACGACGTCGACCTGCTCCCCCAGGACGACGGCCTGGTCCTCACCGGCGAGCGGGACATCCACGTGTCGTGGGTGACGCTGGCCGCAGTCCTCGACGCGTATGACCGCTCCTGCACCGGCGACCCCGCCGAGCAGGGCAGGCTCGAAGCGCTCGCCGCGTGGGTGCTGGCCCGCCGGGCCCTGGCCGCGAGCGCTACCCAGTTGGTTGCCTTCGGGATTCCCGCCGGGCATGACGGCCATCCCGGGGCGGCCTGGATACGCGAGGTGGTTGCCGGAAACGCGCTCTGCCTCGGGTTCGGCTACGGACCGGAGGGTGAGGTGCCCAAGCCGGTGCCCGCCGGCGTCCTCGAGCACATGGGCGTGGACCTCGCGCGGACCTGGCAGCAGGTGCGGTCCGAACTCGAGCGGCTCGGCGCGCTTGCCGCCGAACGCGAGCGGCGCCAGACCCGGCGGGCGATCAAACCGTTCGGCAGCGCTGACGTGGTCACCCTGCTCGGCAGCGTCAGCCTGCGCCGCGAACTCGTCGCCGCCGAGGCCGACGGAATGATCGCGCTCATCGTCCCGCTGCGCACCCGCGGCTGGCGGGCCACCTATGTGAGCGACCCGGCGTACGGGCCGGCACTGGCCGCGGCGATGCCCGAGCTGGAGCGCGGATTCAGCCGTCCACTGCTGGTGACGGCAGAGGAGATCAGCGAGGTGCGCGCCGGCGGCGATCCGATGCGCGCGCTGCGCACCGAGGACCAGCCGGCCCGACCCCCAGCCTGAACAGCCTGATTCAGGCTTGTGCGGCGCCCCGCGCGTCGAGCGTCGGCTCGAGCCGCGCCACCGCCTCCGTCACCCGGCGCGCCACGGCCTGTGCCGAAAGCCCTGCGTCGCTCATCACCTGCGCGCGCTTGCCCGCCGCGAGGAACTCGCGTGGCAGTCCGATGTCGCGCAGCGGGGTGTCGACCTCGGCGGCGCGCAGCGCGCTGGCAAGCGTGCTCCCGGCTCCGCCCTGACGCCCGTTGTCCTCGAGCGTGATGACGAGCCTGGCCCGGCGAGCCATTTCGATGAGTTCGTCGCAGACCGGCACGACATACCGCGGGTCGACGACGCGCAATTCGATGCCCTGATCGGCCACCCGCTGCGCCACTTCCAGCGCCATCGGCACCATCGCGCCGTACGCCACCAGCAGCGCAGCTTCCTCGCCCTCCGGATCGCGCATCACGTCGAGTGGTCCTTCCCGGCGCACAGCGGGAAGCGCGTCAGGCAGCAGACCCTTCGGGAAGCGGATCGCCGTCGGGCCATCGGTACGCTCCAGCGCCGACTCGAGAGCCTCCTCGAGACGCTCCTCGTCGCGCGGCGCCGCCAGGTCGAGACCGGGCACGACCGGCAGCCATGACAGGTCCCACATGCCGTTGTGCGACGCGCCGTCGTCGCCCGTCACGCCGGCGCGGTCCATCACGAAGACAACCGGCAGCTTGTGCAGCGCGACGTCCATCAGCACCTGGTCGAAAGCACGGTTCAGGAACGTGGCGTACACCGCGACGATGGGCCGCAGCCCGCCCATGGCGAGGCCCGCTGCAGAGGTGACGGCGTGCTGCTCGGCGATGCCGACGTCGAAGACGCGGTCGGGCCAGCGCTCGGCGAACGGCGCGAGACCGACGGGGTCGAGCATCGACGCGGTGATGGCGACGACATCAGCACGCGCCGCACCGAGCTGCAGCATCTGCTCGGAGAACGCATTGGTCCAGGTGCGGCCGACGGCGAGCGAGACCGGACGTCCGGTGCGCGGATCGCTGATGCCGACGCTGTGCATCCGGTCGGTGTCGTGATCCTCTGCGGGCTGGTAGCCCGAGCCCTTCGTCGTGACGCAGTGCACGATGACCGGCGCCCCGAAACCCTTGGCCTTGCGCAGCGCCGACTCGATGGCGCCGATGTCATGACCATCGACCGGCCCCACGTATTTCAGGCCCAGATCCTCGAACATCGCCTGCGGCTGCACGAGATCCTTGATGCCGCGCTTGATGCCGTGCAGCGCGTCATACAGCGGTGGACCGACCAGCGGGGTGCGTGCCAGCGCGCTCTTCACCACATCGAGCACCTGCTCGTACTGCGGGGTGAGGCGAAGGCCGGCGAGGTGCTGCGCGAGGCCGCCGAGCGTCGGGGCGTACGAGCGGCCGTTGTCGTTGACCACGATCACGACGGGACGCTCGGCGCCGGCGATGTTGTTCAGCGCCTCCCAGCTCATGCCGCCGGTGAGGGCACCATCGCCGACCACGGCGACGACGTGACGCTTCTCGCCGCGCAGGGCATAGGCCTTCGCGAGGCCATCAGCGTAGGAAAGTGCCGTAGAAGCATGGGAATTCTCGACGTGGTCGTGCTCGGACTCCTCGCGGCTCGGATAGCCCGAAAGACCACCCGCTTGGCGCAACGTGTCGAATGCCCCGGCGCGGCCGGTGAGCATCTTGTGGACGTAAGCCTGGTGTCCGGTGTCCCAGAGCAGCGTGTCCTTGGGTGACTCGAAGATCCGGTGCAGCGCGAGCGTGAGCTCGACCACGCCGAGGTTGGGGCCGAGGTGACCGCCGGTGCGGCAGACCGAATCGACCAGCTGCTCGCGGATGTCAGCAGCAAGCGTGGTGAGTTGCTCATCCGAAAGGCCTCGAAGGTCAGCGGGCCCGCGTATCTCCGAGAGCGCTGTCACAGAGCCTCCTCACGCACTTTGGACATCGGCGGACGTCAGGGCGCAGCACTACCCCAAGGGTCTTGGGCCAGTGTAGAGAAACCGGGCAGCGGGCGCCGTACGGCACGCCCGACATCAGCCGAGATAGGGCTCAGGAACCGGCGAGGCAGCCGGCGAGTGCAGACGTCAGCAGCGGCGAGGCGCCCCCCACCGGGTCGTACGCCGGGCCCGCCCACTTCCCGGGGAGCGGGATCCCCGGCAGCGGCGTCACCGCTGCCGCGTCGATGCCCTTGAAGCCGTGCCAGTCCCCCTGCTTCCAACCGGTCGTCCCCGTCTCGGCGATCGCCGCCGCTGACGGTCCGGCGCCGGAGACCAGGAGTACGCGCGCCGTCAGCCTGGGATCGCGCACGTCGAGGTAGTAGACGGCGCCGATGCCGCCACTGGCCAGCGGACCGGCGAAGTAGCGCACGGCCTTGACGACGTAACCGCTCCCGCCCTGGCTCGACTGCAGCGCATCGATGGCCTGCCGGTAGAAGTCCGAGCCGGGCGCCGGCTGCACCCAGCCGTTGACGCAGGTGGCACTCTTCTGCCCCGAGCTCACTGCCGCGGTCGCCGGGTTCGTCGGGGTGGGTGATGCGGTGGGAGACGGGGTCGGGGTGGGCGTCGCTGATTCGGCCAGCCTGGGACTCGGCGTGGTCGAGACATGGCTCGACGAGCCGCACGCCGTCAGCATCGCGGCAGCCCCGATGACCGCCGCCCAAGCGCGCGGAACCCGGCCGCCTCTGTTCACGCCATGAAGGTAGGCCCGCTGCCGCGCGCCGGACAGCTGCCGCGCGGCGTGTCGCTAGAGCTTGGGGATGAAGCGCTGCCCGGCCAGCGCGCGCTGCACGAGCTCGACCCCGCGCGCGGCGCGTTCCAGGCGCAGCAGCTCCCGCTCGTACATCGCCAGCAGCGCGTCGACGGCCTCGGGCGGCAGGCCGCCGGCGAGCTCGCGCAGCTCGGCCCGTGCCGTCGCGGCGCCGTGCCGGCAGGCCTCGATGCAGGCAGCGACGTTCTCCCCGGCGACCCGGGCCAGCAGCACCGGCCAGCGCTGCAGGACGCCGTAGCCGCGATGGTCCGGCGGGCACAGGTCATAGAGCCAGCCGATGGCACGCCGCTCCCAGTTCGCGGCACCGGGCGGCGGCAGTTCGGCGGGCCAGCCGGCCGGGATCGTTCCGCTCACGTCTGATCAGTCGGCCCACGTGTCAGCAAGGCAAGGCATTCCAGATGCGCGGTCATCGGGAAGAGGTCGAACGCGCGAAGCCGCTCCAGCCGGTAGCCGGCCTCGGCTGCGGCGCGCAGGTCGCGGGCCAGCGTCGCCCCGTCGCAGGAGACGTAGGCGATCGCCCGCGGCTGCGTCTGCGCGATCAGGCGCATGATCTCCGGGCTGGCACCTGTGCGAGGTGGGTCGAGCACGACGAGATCGAACGAGGCGCCGGCCAGCGCTGAACCGAGCGCCTCACCGACGTCGGCAGCGTGGACCATCACGTCGAGCCCCTCGCAGTTCACGCGCGCATCCACCGCCGCAGCCTTCACGACCTCCACGGCGGTCACCTTGATCCCGCGGGAGGCGAGCGCGTACGAGAAAAGACCGGCGCCCGCATAGAGGTCCAGGGAGCGCTCCCCCGGTTGCGGTGCGAGCGCGTCGAGGACGGCGTCGGCGAGCAGCTGCGGCGCGTCCGGATGTACCTGCCAGAAACCGCCGCCAGTCACCCGGAACTGGTGTCCCAGCGCGTGGTGGATGAGGGTGCCCTCGTCGTCGATCACCACCTTGCCGGTGGTGGGGGACGCGGCGAACGCCACCCGCAGCCGGGGCTGATGGGCGACCCGGTGAGCCTCTGGACCGCCGGCACGCCATGCCCCTGCTGCATCGACCAGCGGGTGGGTGATCGGGCAGTGCCGGACGCGCTCCACCGCATGCGAGCGATGGCGCAGCAAGCCGCGCGAGCCGTCGCGACCGACCGAGACCTGCACCCGGGTACGCCAGCCCAACCCGTCCGGCGAGGAGGGGGCGGCCTGCACCGTCACCGGGCCCGGATCGACGCCGCCGAGCCGGGTCAGTTGCTCGCGCAGCACCTGCCCCTTGAGCTTGCGGGCGGACGCGACGGAGGCGTGCTGCCAGTCGCAGCCGCCGCACCGACCGGGAACCGCGAGCGGGCATGGCGGGCTCACCCGATCGGCAGACGCTTCCAGCACCTCGACGGTCTCGGCTCGTAGCAACCGCTTGTTCTCGTCCGTCACCCGGGCGCTGACGCGCTCTCCCGGCAGCGCCCCGCGCACGAAGACCACCCGGCCGTCAGGTGCGTGAGCCACGCAATCACCCCCGGGAGCGACGCGCTCCACGGTGAGCTCGAGCAGGGCAGCACTGCGTGACGGGACGGCGCGGCGGGTCACGCCACCGGCTCTCGGGGCTCCGGGGCGCCGCGCGAATCGGGATCGGCCGGCGGCGCATCGGGCTGACCCGAAACGGCCCCGGCCGGAGCGCGACGACCCGTGCCGCGGCGCACGTCACCGGCGCGGTGGCGGCGGCCGTAGTCGTCGGCGCGGCCCTCGGCGGAATCGAGCTGATACGGCACGCTCGTCACCATCACCCCGGGCTCGAAGAGCAGTCGGCTCTTCAGGCGCAGCGCGCTCTGGTTGTGCAGCAGGTTCTCCCACCAGTGACCGACGACGTACTCCGGGATGTAGACGCAGACGACGTCGCGCGGCGACTCGCGACGGATCCGGCGCACGTATTTGATCACCGGTCGGGTGATCTCCCGGAACGGCGAATCGATGACGACAAGATCGATACCGATCCCACGTTTGTGCCACTCCTCCTGCAGCGCCTCGGTGTCCTTGTCGTCGATGTTCACCGTGATGGCTTCCAGCACGTGCGGCCGGCTGGCCTTCGCAAAGGCGAGAGCCCGCAGCGTGGGCCGGTGCAGCTTGCTCACCAGGACGACGGCGTAGACCCGGCTGGGGAGCGTCGGCGGGCCAGGGTCGGGGACGAGCTCGCGGGCCACCCGGTCGTAGTGGCGGCGGATCGCCTTCATCGTCATGAAGATGACCGGCATCGCGACGCAGACGATCCAGGCGCCGCGGGTGAACTTGGTCAGCAGCACGATGACGAGGACGGTGCCGGTCAGGATCGCGCCGGTCATGTTGATCGACTGGCTGCGGCGCATCCGCCGGCGCGCCTGTGGGTCGGTCTCGCTGCGCAGCAGCCGGTTCCAGTGCCGCACCATGCCGCTCTGGCTGCAGACGAACGAGACGAACACCCCGATGATGTACAGCTGGATCAGGCGGGTGACCTCGGCCTGGAATGCGACGATGAGCAGCGTCGCGAAGCCGGCGAGCACGATGATTCCGTTGCTGAACGCCAGCCGGTCGCCGCGGGTGTGCAGCTGGCGAGGGAGGTAGCGGTCCTGCGCCAGGATCGATCCCAGCACGGGAAAGCCGTTGAACGCCGTGTTGGCCGCGAGCACCAGGATGAGCGCCGTCGTCGCCGCGATCGCGATGAAGCCCACCGTGTCGGTGCCGCCGAAGACGGCCTCAGCCACCTGCGTGATGACGGTGCGCTGCTCGTAGCCCTTCGGCGTGCCGGTCAGCTGCCCGCTGTCGGCGATGTGCACCTTCGACCACAGCGCCAGGCAGGTGACCCCGACGAACATGGTGATCGACAGCACGCCGAGCAGGAGCAACGTGGTCGCCGCGTTCTTGCTCTTGGGCTTCTTGAACGCCGGCACGCCGTTGCTGATCGCCTCGACGCCCGTGAGTGCCGTACAGCCCGACGAGAACGCGCGTAGCACCAGGAAGATCGTCGCCGCGCCGCCGAAGCTGCTGGTGGCGACCACACCGAAGTGGGCGCTCTCGGCCCGCAGGTGAGTGCCGGTGGCGATGCGGATCAGCCCGTAGCCGATCATGATCAGCACCGTCGCCATGAAGGCGTATGTCGGGATCGCGAACGCGGTGCCGGATTCGCGGATGCCGCGCAGGTTCAGCAGTGTGATGACGAGCACAACAAGGACCGCCAGCAGCACCCGGTGTGACGCGAGCGAGGGCACCGCCGACAGGAAGTTCGACACCCCCGAGGACACCGAGACGGCGACGGTGAGCGTGTAGTCGACCATCAGAGCGCTGGCGACGAGAACCCCGAAATTGCCTCCGAGGTTGGTCGTGGCGACCTCGTAATCGCCGCCGCCGCTCGGATACGCATGCACGTTCTGGCGATACGACGCGACGACGACGAGCATCAAAATGCCCACCATTGCTGCGATGTAGGGCGTGAAGTGGATGAACGACAGGCCGCCCAACGTGAGCACGAGGAGGATCTCCTCGGTCGCGTACGCCACCGACGAAAGGGCGTCGCTCGCGAAGACCGGAAGCGCGATCTTTTTGGGCAGCAGCGTTTCGCCGAGGCGGTCGCTCCGGACCGGTCGGCCGACGACCCCGCGCTTCAGCAGGCCCGTGAGCAATGCCACGGCGCGGAATGCTACGCGGCAAGTGCCTGCCAAGTAGCTCGCCGGCGTCCACTCACGGCTACTGTTCCACCCCGTGCACGTCGTCATTCTCGGTTGCGGCAGAGTGGGCTCCACCCTGGCGCGCAGCCTGACCAAGCGCGGGCATTCCGTCGCCGTCATAGATCAGCTCGCCACGGCTTTCGACCGGCTCGGTGAGGACTTCCCCGGCCAGACCGTCACAGGTGTCGGTTTCGACCGCGACACGCTCATCGAGGCGGGCATCGAGAAGGCCGACGCGTTCGCCGCCGTCTCCAGCGGCGACAACTCCAACATCCTCTCGGCCCGGGTGGCCCGCGAGACGTTCGGCATCGACCACGTCGTCGCTCGCATCTACGACCCCCGGCGCGCGGAGGTCTACGAGCGGCTCGGCATCCCGACCGTGGCCACCGTGCGGTGGACCGCGGATCAGATCCTGCGCCGGCTGCTTCCGGAGGGCACCACCCCGGAATGGACCGACCAGAGCGGGCGCATCATCCTCGCCGAGGTCCCCATCGACGCGAGCTGGATCGGGCATTCGGTCGCCAAGATCGAGGAAGCGGCCGGGGTGCGCGTCGCGTGCCTCATCCGGTTCGGCGAGGGCATGCTGCCCGAGCCGGGTACCGCCCTGCAGCACGGCGACACCGTCCACCTCCTGCTGGTTCGCGCACAAGTCAACGAGGTCGAGCGAGCAATCGCCGCCGGACCGGAAGGCGCGTCGTGAGCGATCCGTTTCTCGATGCGGCCGTCGACGATCCTGGCGACAGCGATCCCCGCGACGCGGGCGTCCCCCGCTCCTCACGCGAGCAGACGCGCCCGCGCAAGAAGGTCGCGATCGCTGGCGCCGGCAATGTCGGCCGCTCGATCGCGCTGGAACTGCTCGACCACGGCCACGAGGTCATGCTGATCGAGCGCGAGCCGCGGGCGCTCAAGCGCAAGACGGTCGACGGCGCGGTGTGGGTCCACGGCGACGCCTGCGAGGTCGCCACGCTGGAATCAGCGCGGCTGCAGGATTACGACGTCGTCGTCGCCGCGACCGGTGACGACAAGGTCAACCTCGTCGTCTCGTTGCTGGCGAAGACCGAGTTCGGCGTGCGCCGCGTGGTCGCCCGGGTGAACCACCCCAAGAACGAGTGGCTCTACAACGAGTCGTGGGGTGTCGACGTCGCCGTCTCGACCCCGCGCATGCTCACCGCTCTGGTGGAAGAAGCCGTCAGCGTGGGCGACCTCGTCCGGCTGATGAGCTTCATGCAGGGCGAGGCGTCGCTGGTCGAGGTGACTCTCGCCGACGACAGCCCGCTCGCCGGGCTGCGCATCGACGAGGTCGCGCTGCCCCCTGACACCGCTCTCGTGACGATCCTGCGGGACGGGCGGGTCGTGCTCCCCGCTCCCGAGGCCACGCTGGAGGGCGGCGACGAGGTCCTCGCCGTCGCGACCACCCCCGAGGTCGAGGCCGAACTGGCCCGGGTGCTGGGCAGTGGCCGCAGAGGCAGCGTCGCCGACTCACCCCGGGCCGTGAGCGACGAGTCCGCCGCGGGGGACATCCCCGGATCGGGCGGCCTCCTCTGACCGACCCGGTGCTCTCCCAGCCGCCGCCCGCGAGCGACCTGCAGCGGGGAGCATCACCGCGCAAGTCACTGAGCGGAACGGCCCGCAGCGCCGGGCCGGTGGCCGGTGCGGGGGTGGCGGTCAACGTCGTCGTCGCCGCGACCACCCTGGCCATCGCCCGGCTGCTGAAGTCCCGTGAATACGGCACTTTCATCGAGTTGGTCGCCGTCTTCTACGTGCTGACGATGCCCGGGCTCGCGCTCGCCATCGCTGTCGTGCGCCGGATGACCGACCAGCTGGCCCAGGCCGGAAGCGCGGCGCTCGCCGGCTGGGTGCGCGCCGTGCGTCGCAAGGTCTACCTGGCCAGCGCGGCAGGATTCGTCGTCGGGGCCGCCCTCTCCGAACCGATCGCCCACCTGCTCGCGATCCGCAGCACCGGAGGGCTCGTCGAGACGTTCGCGGCCGGGTCGCTGTGGACGATCGCCTGCTTCGAACGCGCGCTCCTGCAGGCCCGCCAGGCGTATCCCGCGTACGCCGGCAATCTGCTGCTCGAGGGCATCCTGCGGTGCGCGGTGACGCTGGGCGCCGTCGGCGCCGGGCTCGGCGTTCCCGGCGCGGCAGCCGGATTGTTGATCAGCCTGCCGGCGGCGATCGGCCATGCCGGCTGGGCCGAGCACCGGCTGGCCGCGACCCCGCCTCCAGAGCCGGGCGAGCAGCCGGCCAGGCGCGAGCCACCCGGTCGCGCCCGCCACGACGCGCTGATCGCCCTCGGCGCGCTGGGCCTGCTCGCCGTCCTGCAGAACGTCGACGTCCTCGTCCTGGGCCGCCACGACCCGGGAGCCAGCGGCAGCTACGGCGCCGTGTCGGTGGCCTGCAAGTCGCTCGTGCTCATCGCCTTCGTGCTGGCGGGCTTCCTGCTGCCGGAGGCCGCGACCCGCCGGGCGGCCGGCCATCACGCCATGACGTCGCTGGTGGTCTCGATGACATTCGTCGCCGTCCCGTCGGCGCTGCTGATCCTGCTGGCCGCGGCCGACGGCCACCCGCTGCTGTCGCTGGCGTTCGGCAAGCGGCTCGCCGGAGCGTCGGGAGCCTTCACGCCTCTGGCGATCGCCATGGCGCTGCTCGCCGCGTCAGTGGTGCTGACCCACTACCTGCTCGCAGCCGGAGAACGGCCCGTGCTGTGGGTGCTGCTCGTCGCGGGGGTCGGGACGACGCTGGCCCTCGCGCTCGCCGGCACCGGTCCCACCCGAGTGGCCTGGACCGACGCCATCGCCCAGGCGGCTCTGACCGCCGTGCTCGTCACCATCGTTGCGCTCCACCATCGGCGGCTGTTCAGCCAGTAGCGTCGGTGCCCGTGCCGACCTTCAGCCCCACCGTCTCCCGCAGCCGCGCCCTGTTCCGGGCGTTCGGCGTCGAGCAGACCGACCCGGCGCACTTCTACGGCATGGTGGCCGCCGACTCCGCTGCGCATGTCGGCCACTACGCACCGCTCGAGGGAAAGCTGCTGCTCGACGTGGGCGGCGGCCCGGGCTACTTCGCCGACGCTTTTCGCGCCGCCGGCGCGACCTATCTGGCGCTCGATGCCGATGCCGGCGAGCTGAGCCTGCACGGCCGCTCCCCCGAGCGCGGCACCACCGTCCTCGGCAGCGGGCTGCAACTCCCCTTCCGCACCGGCAGCGTCGACATCTGCTTCTCCTCGAACGTCCTCGAGCACGTGCCGGAGCCCTGGACGATGGCGGACGAGATGGTGCGCGTCACCCGTCCCGGCGGCACCGTCTTTCTCTCGTACACGATCTGGCTCTCGCCCCACGGCGGCCACGAGACGTCACCGTGGCACTACCTCGGCGGCAAGCGCGCGCTGGCCCGCTACCAGCGCACCCAGGGCAAGCCGCCCAAGAACGTCTTCGGCGAGAGCATGTATGCGGTCTCGGTGCACGAGGCGCTGCGCTGGGCCCGCAGTCGCGAGGCCGACGGCACCGTCGAGATCGTCGAGCTGTTCCCCCGCTATCACCCGCGGTGGGCGTATTGGGTGGTGAGGGTGCCGGGGGTACGCGAGATCGTCACCTGGAACCTGGTCCTGGTCCTGCGCAAACGAGCGTAAGCGCTGACGAGCGCTAACCGCCGTCGGCGGCGTTCACCTTCACGGCCGGCGGGTTCTGCGGGATCAGCGGCAAGCCCATGAGCTCACGGATACCACCGAGGAAAACGGGTGCGAGGTAATCGCCGCCGTAGATGTTGAAGTGGATGCCGTCAGGGTCACGGACCTGGTGGCCGCCGATGTCGAGGTGCCACTTCCCGTCGGGGCTGAAGAACTGGTACAGGTCCAGCACGACCACGTTCAGCGGATGCTCGGCCGCCACCGCCCAGACGATCTTGTTGAAGTCCTGGACGCGGCGGCAGTCGTCCTGCGGCCAGTAGGTGCCGTCGGGCCGCTCCGGACGCAGGTAGCACGGCGCCGTCGCGAGAGCGACCTTGCCGCCCGCCGACCCGAGCACCTGGACCGCCTTCTCGAACTGGGCCTTCAGCAGGTTGTCGTACACCGGCTGGCCGATGTGCATGACCTTGCCGTTGACATTGCGGTTGACGACCTCCCAGTGGCCGAGCACCACGAGCGAGACGTCAGGCCGCTGCACGGCGACGGTCTGCTGCCACACCTGCGGCCAGTTCCAGCACTCCCCGTACTTGACCGGGGCCTGATCGCCGTCGCCGGCACCGGTTCCGGGAGCGATGCCGCACCCGATCCGGGCGCCGTTGATCAGGTTGACCTTCCAGGCGGACGCCTTGTCCTGCAGCGCCAATTCGGCACTCCAGGCGGTGGAGTCGCCGACGACGAGCATGTTCAGCGGCTCGGCCGGCACCGGGTTGGGCGGCACGTACGGCTTACCGCCCGGCAGCTTGCCCGGGATGGAACTCAGCACCGGCGGAGGCGCCGGCGTCGGCACCGGCTTCTTCGGCAGCGTCACCCGCTGGCGGGTCAGCTGCTGGGTCTCCTGGTTCTGCTGCTTGGCCATCGCATCGAGCTTCGAGGCGAAGTTGGCGTCATTGGCGCCGCTCGCCCGCGGCAGCACCGACCACGGTCCCGCGATCCCCGCCAGCATGATCACGCTGACCAGCCCGGCTGCGGCGAGCCGGCGTCCGGGCATGAAGCCGGCCAGGATCGGTCGTTCCATCAGCCAGTACGAGAGCTCGGCCAGCGCCAGGGAGATGCCGATCCTGGTCCACAGCAGCGCGACCCCGGTCAGGCCGGTGCGGGCGTTGTCGGCGAACAGGATGACCGGCCAGTGCCAGAGGTAGAGCCCGTAGGAGATCCGCCCGATGTGGGCCAGCGGAGGCATGCCGAGCAGGCGCGACAGCGGGCCACGCGGCGCCCGGATGAGCGTCGCTATGACCAGTGCGACGAGCACCGCCACGACCAGGAAGCCGCCGCGGTAGAGCAGCCGGTCCTGGCCGCTGATGGTGACGAAGATGTAGACGAGACCGCCGAGGGCGAGCGCCCCGACGAGCGACCAGCGCCGCACGACATGGATGTTGGTACGCACCGCCCGCGGTGACTTGGGCAGCGGCAGGCACGCCGCCAGCGCCGCACCGGTGAGCAGCGCCAGCGCGCGGGTGTCGGTGCCGTAATACAGCCGTGACGCATCAGTGCCGTGCAGCGCTCCGTAGACCAGCCAGCCGGTGCTGGCCGCAGCACCGGCGACCGCGAGCGTGAAGACGCTGCGCCGGCCACTGCCGGTCGGGTCGCTCGCCGGACGCCGCGCGACGAAGCGCGCCAGCCGCGGACCGAGGCGGACGAAGGCGACCACCCCGGCCACCAGAAGCGGCCAGAGCAGGTAGAACTGCTCCTCCACCCCGAGCGACCACAGGTGCAGCACGGGTGACGGCGCGGCCGCCGAGGAGAAATAGCCCTGATGCGAGTAGGCGAATCGCCAGTTGGCGACGTACAGCAGCGCCGAGGTCACGTCGAGCCGGATGCTGCGGATGTCGAGCGAACGATCCAGCGCGGCCCACAGCATGACGGCGATCAGGACGAGCAGCAGCGCAGGCAGGAGCCGGCGAGCCCGCCGCGCCCAGAACGCGCGCAGATCGACGTGGCCACCGCCGCGCACCTCGCGCAGCAGCAGGCTGGTGATCAGGTAGCCGGAGAGGACGAAGAAGACGTCGACGCCGAGCAATCCGCCGGGTACCCACTTGACTCCGGCGTGGTAGGCGATGACCCCCATGACCGCCAGGGCGCGGACACCGTCCAGCGCGGACCACCGCGACTGCTTCTCCGGAAGTGGAAACGGGGTGGGCTTCGCCCGCCCCGAGGGGTCACGCTTGGCCGAACGCGCAAGCAGCGCCGTCGACATCACCCGCGGTTACCCCGACTCGTGCCGCTTCTACCTTGCCGACGCGTTGGGAATCGCGTATCGGCAAGCGGCAGCACCCCAGCAGAGTACCGGCCGCTGCCTTGGCTGACCGTGTCAGCCGGAAGTTTTGCCCAGCTGCTTTTGAAGGGCCAGTGAACGCAGGGTCGGGAGCACCTTGGCGGCGAGCGGCGGGATGGCTTGAAGGGGGAAGTGGATGCCGTCGGAGCTGCGCAGAAGGTAGCCGTCCATCGTGGTGACGTACTTTCCGCCGGGGCAGACGATCGCCTTCAGATCGACGACGGTCGCCGTGTCGGCGTGTCGCGCTGCCGCCTCGCGCAGCAGCTCGTTGAAGCGGGCCAGACGCTGCGGATCGTTCTCCGGCCAGAGCGCGCCGCTCGGGCTCTCCGCGGGTGCGCTGCACGGGGTGGTCAGCAGCGCCACCTTGGCACCGCCCCCGGAGGCAACCTTGATCATCAGATCGAGCTGCTGGCCCAGATAGGCGTCGTAGGCGGGCTCGCCGATGTGCACCCATTGCCCGTGCCAGTAGCGGTCCATCAGCTCCCACTCGCCGACGAGCACCGCCACGAGATCGGGCCGGTCCTCGGCGACCTCCGTGGCCCGCCGCTGCGGCCAGTGCGGGCAGAAGCTCGGGTCGTCGGAGTCCTTGCCGCGAAAGCGGCGGGGGCTGCCGATGGCGATGCCGCACCCCAGATATCCCGCGTTGTCGATGTGGACGTCGTAGGGCACCTCGCTGCGGGACAGTGCATCGGCCAGCGCGAGCGCGACGCTGTCGCCGACGAAGAGCACCCGTGAGGTGCCGGGCGGCTTCACCGACTTGATCGACGTGTCGGCCGGCGGAGCGTTCGCTGCCGCGGGCGGGATGAACGTCGCGGGAGGCGGGGTTGCCGCCACCAGCACGCCGACCAACGCCGCTATCGCGATCGGCGCCGTCACCCGCGGCCGCGGGAGCCGCAGTCGACGCTGTCGCACCGGCAGTTCGATGAGGTGGTAGCTCGCCACCGAGACGGCCAACGTGACCGCCAGGCGCACCACCAGCAGCCAGGCCGTCGACAGCCCGGTGCGCTCGTGGTTCAGCAGCAGGAAGAGTGGCCAGTGCCAGAGGTAGATCCCGTAGGAGATCTGCCCCAGATAGCGCAGCGGCTGCATCCCGAGCAGGCGGGCCAGCGGACCGGACGGCACCAGTGCCACCGAGGCGATCACGACGACCACGAGCGCCGCGATCAGCAGGAAGCCGCCGCGGTAGAGGAACGTCGACTGGCCGTCGATCGCGTGGAAGCAGTAGAGGGTGCCCAGAGCAGCCGCGAAGCCGGCGATCTGCAGCCCCGTTCGGGTCGGCGCGCCGAGGTCCCTCTCCGGATCGCGGCGCACGTACCAGGCTCCGAGCCCCGCGCCGAGCAGCAGCGGCATCGCCCGGGTGTCCGTGCCGTAGTACAACCGGTCGGTCCAGACCCCGGCGAGCGACTGGATCAGCGTGCTGACGAACGAGGCCGCCACCAGCCCAACCGCCCACCGCGAGACGTTGCGCCCGCGTCGCATCAGCAGGATCACGACGAGCGGCCACAGCAGGTAGAACTGCTCCTCCACCGCGAGCGACCACGTGTGCAGCAGCGGCGAAGGCGCGTTGAACGAGGCGAAGTAGCCCTGGCCGGAAAACGCGAACCGCCAGTTGGCGACATACCCCAGCGTGGCGAGCACGTCGCCGCGCAGGGTGGGCGTCTTGGCCCGCAACAGCAGGCCCCACGTCAATCCGACGAAGAGCAGCACCAGGACGAGGGCGGGCAACAGCCGGCGGGCGCGTCTCAGATAGAACGCCCCCAGGCCGATATGACCGTCGCGGTCGCGCTCGGCGACGAGCAGGGCCGTGATCAGAAATCCGGACAGGACGAAGAAGACGTCAACGCCCAGGGTGCCGCCCTTGATCCAGGACAGCCCGGCGTGGAACAGGAGCACGGCCAGCACGGCGATGGCGCGCATGCCATCGAGGGCCGGGATCCGGGTCAGAGTGGCGGTCCGGACCCCAGGATCCGGCGTGCGGGCACCGGACACGGCATGGACAGTACAAGCGCGCACTGAGTGAGCCGCTGCGAAACGGCGTCGAAACCGCCCTTCAACTGCCGGAATGGCTCGGTCGCCTGCGGTAACGTCGTCACGGCGGAAGTGACCGGCCGGCGGTGTCGAGCACGCTGTCGCCTGATACGAGGCCCGGAGGTAGACGATCTCCTCGAGCACGTACACCGCCTCCGATGCCGCTGCCGATCTGCAGCTGCAGGACGACGTCCCGGGCGCGCATCGCTCCGGACGCCCGCGTCCCGGTGCCGCAGTTCGCCAAGGGCGGCGCGGGTTTCAGCACGTTCCCGCCCTCGACGGGGTGCGGGCGCTCGCCGTTCTTTCGGTCATGGGCTACCACGCGGGGGTCAGCTGGCTGCCCGGCGGGCTGCTCGGGGTCGACGTCTTCTTCGTGCTGTCCGGCTTCCTGATCACCAGCCTGCTGCTGACCGAGTTCTCCCGGACCGGGCGGATCAGCCTGCTCGGCTTCTGGGGCCGGCGGGCCCGCCGGCTGCTGCCGGCGATGGCCATCCTGCTGGCGTCGATGATCGCCTGGGCCACCTACCTGTCCCCCGCGACCTCGCGCGCGTCGCTGCGCGGAGACGCGCTCTCGACGCTGGGCTACGCGGCCAACTGGCGCTTCATCATTTCGGGGCAGGGCTACTTCGACCACTTCGGCCCGCAGTCGCCGCTCCTGCACACCTGGTCCGTGGCGGTGGAGGAGCAGTTCTACCTGGTCTGGCCGCTGCTGCTGCTGCTGGTGCTCCGGTGGCGGCGGCGCGGCGTGTTCACCCTCGCCTTTGCCGGAGCGACCGCCTCGGCGGCGTGGATGTGGGTGCTCTCGGTCGACGGTGCCAGCACCTCGCGGCTGTACTACGGCACCGACACCCGGGCGCTCCCGCTGCTGCTCGGATGCACGCTCGCCGCGCTTCGACCTCCAGCGGGGATCGAGGATTCGCTCAGCCGCGTGCGGAAGGCCAGCGTCGCACGCAGCGTCCGGGTCCTCATCCAATTGCTGGGGCTCGCCGGCGTGTCAGGGCTGGTCTTCTGCTGGCTCCGGGTCCAGGGCCAGAGCACCTGGCTGTATCGGGGCGGGTTCATCGTGGTCGCCGCTTCAACGGTGGCGCTTCTGCTGTCGTGTACAGACGCACCACGGGGCCCGCTCGCCCGGATCCTTTCGCTGCCGCCGATCCGCTACATCGGGGCCATCTCCTACGGCCTGTACCTCTATCACTGGCCGCTCTTCCTGTACCTCACCCACGCCCGCACCGGGCTGGACGGCGCCGGCCTGCTCTGGGTGCGCTTCGGGGTGACGTTCGGGGTCGCGATCGTCTCCTACCACCTCATCGAGCAGCCGATCCGGCGTGGGGCGCTCTCGCGGGCGCGGCTGCGCCGCCGGCTGCCGAGGAAGGTGGCGGCCGCCGCGCTTCCGGTGACGTCAGTGCTCGTCATCGCCGGCCTCATCACCGGCCTCACGCTCGCCACCCAGGCATCGGCATCGCAGATCGCGTCGGCCGGCGGTGCCCCGGAGGCGCTGCCCAGCGTCCAGCCGCCGCCGCCGAAACCGCCGGAGCTGAACTCGGCGCAGAAAGCGGCGCTCAACCGCCCGATCCGGGTGCTGATCGAGGGTGACTCGCTCGCCTCCACATTCGCGGTCGGCTTCGGTGACCTCGGGACGAAGTACGGCTACCAGTCTTTCAACCTCGGCCTGCTCGGCTGCGGGGTTGCGACGGTCGGGCCCTTCCGCGACGACCGGGGGGTCAACTACCCGAGTCCCAACTGCGCCAAGTGGCCACAGAAGCGCACCGCCGACGTGCACACGTACGACCCCGACGTCTCCGTGCTCCTCACCGGCCGTTGGGAGGTGCTCGACCGGGTCTATGAAGGCCAGTGGATGCACGTCGGTGATGCGGCGTACGACAATTACCTGCTGCGCCAGCTGAACCTCGCGATCAACGTGCTCAGCTCCGGCGGCGCCAAGGTGCTGGTGCTGACCACCCCTTGCTTCGCACCGCAGGAGCAGCCCGACGGCTCCACGTATCCCTTCGACGACCCCGCCCGGGTGCAGCGTTACAACCAGCTGCTGCGCCAGGCCGTTGCCGCGCATCCCGGTGTCGCCAGCATCGGCGATCTCGACGCCGAGTTCTGCCCGACGAACACCTACTCCGCGTCGGTGAACGGCATCGTCGTCCGTACCTCCGACGGCGTCCACATCTCCGAAGCCGGCGGCCAGTACGCCGCCGCACGGATGGCGCCCGCGATCATCGCTCTGGGTTCCTCGCACCGCGCTGCGGAAGCCCGCAACACCGTCGCCAACCAGTCCGAGCCCCCGCCCCCCTGACCAAGATCAAGGACGGTGGTGTTCGAGGTGGACGGCGGCGGCCTGCTCGCGCTGGCGCAGCAGCCAGCGGTGGCCGACGGCGATGCCCGGACGTTCCACGAGCAGGTAGCTGACAGTGGAGACGGCGATGACCACGACGATCGCCGTCGCCAGCAGGGGCAGGAACGGCGCGTCGAGCACCTTCCACGACGTGTGTGCCTGCAGCTCGCGTACCACCAGCTGGTGCCACAGGTAGATGCCGTAGGAGACCAGGCCGATCAGCGAGAGCACGTGACTGGCCAGCAGCCTGCGCACCACACCCGTACGCGGGGTACCGAAAACCGCTGGAAGTAAAAGGAAGAAGCCGAACAGGCCGTACAGGATCTCGCGGGCGACGTCGGTGCCGGCGCCCCCCACGGCGAGCGGATCGGTGCTGAGCCCCACCTGCGTGGCCACCAGCCAGAACAGGAAAGCCGCGATGACCCAGCAGAGCAGGTCTGCACCCGGTTTCGTCAACCACCGCAGCACTTTCGGCACGGTGCCGGTCTGGCTGACGTACACGCCGACCACCGCCAGGGCCATCCCGAGGGCGAAGTGATCGCTCCATGCCGGAAGCCAGGAGCGGGCCGTCTGGGTGGGGCCCGTCGGCGACGCGACCACCCAGAGCCGGAAGAGCAGGCTCGCGACGTAGAGGACGGCGAGCGCGAGCAGTTCCCGGCGCAGCACCCTCGCCGGGTCGTGCGGGCGCCCGCGGCGGCGATCCATCTTGCGCATCCAGGCCGCCCACAAAGGCAGCGCCAGATAGAAGGTCACCTCGATGCACAGCGACCAGGCCTGGGTGATGCCGTGGAAGACCCATTGGCGCGAATACACCTGCAGGAAAAAGGCATTTTCCAGGAAACCGCTGATCCCGTGGACGCTCTTCCAGCCGGTGAACAGGTACGTGACGATCAGCGCGACCCAGTAGAGCGGGACGATGCGCAGCGCCCGGCGGACGAGATAGCTGCGCACCTTGGGACCGTCACGTCCGGCGAGCGCCGCCGCCGCAAAAGGCCGGTACAGCAGGAAGCCGGAGATCAGGAAGAAGACCGAGACGCCGATCTCGCCCCGCGACGTGTACCGCCCGAGGGAGTTGCGGAACGTGAAGCCCGACGCGGCTCCGACGTGCACCACGACGACGAGCAACGCCGCGATCGCGCGGAGCCCGTCGAACCCCACGACGAAGCCCGCGACCTTCCCGCGGTTCTGTGCGGCGCCGGACCCGGTCGCAACGGCAGGCGCGGAGGGAGCCGTCACACCGGCGCCCGATCCGGATCGGCCGGTGCATCCAGGGCAGCGGCATCATCCTCCGGCGGCAGCCCGCGCCGGCGTCTGCGCTTGACGATCTCAGCCAGACCGACGAAGCCGGCAGTCCCCATGAGGACGAAGGCGATCTCCGCGCTCGCCCGGTAGCGGCTCTGCCCGAACGTGATCGCGGTGGAGATGGCGACGTTCACGATGAGCGCCGCGAGCGGGGTGACCGGAAGCTTGCGTCTTCGCATCACGAAGACGCCGAAGATCGACGACGCCTGCAGGAGGTAGAGGATCACCAGGCCGAAGCGTCCCCAGTTCAGCGGTTTGGTCTCGATGGTCGAGTCCAGCTGGACGTTCTGCAGCGGCCGGTACCAGTCCCAGGTCCGCCCCTCACGGTCGATGACGAGCATCGGCACTTCGCGCTTGTGTGCCTTGATGTAGTCGCGCGCGTCCTTGCTGTAGATCTGTGCCTGCAGTGACAGATCGCGGTACACGCGCGGCTTGTAGATCACGCACGCGGCAGCCCAGTAGGCGCGGAAGGCACCCTTGTACGTCAGGTCGCAGTTCGCCGAGAGCAGGGTGACGTCGAACCCGCTGCTGACGGTGACCGGCTTGGCGAAACGCGAGAGGTTGTAGCCGACCCAGGGACCGAGCAGCAGGCTCGTCGTCAGCCCCGAGGCGAGGATCAGAGTGAGGCGGCGCTTCCACGCCATCCCCTTCATCCACAGCACCATCGGGACCAGCATCAGCACCGGCAGCAGGATGGCTTCGGCCCGCGAGAGGGTCGCCAGCGCGATACCGACCCCGAGCCAGCAGGCCGATTTCACCGTCCGGCGCTGCCAGAAGCGGTACGCCCACAGCACGGTGAGCGCCGTGGTCAGCTGTGCCGTTCCCTCCGACAGCACGGCGCCGTCGTTGAACCAGAAGTAGGGGTAGATCGCGACGATGACGGCGGCGAAGATCCCGGCGCCCTTGCCGAAGAGTTCCTTCGCCGTGTACCCGATGATCACGACCGTCGCGCTGTCCATCAGACACGTGAAGATCTGGTGCTCGAGGTAGGTGTGCAGCCCGATCCAGGACTCGCCGGCGAGCAGCACGATGTAGAGCGGCGGGTGCTCGGCGGCCTGCACGACCCACCCGCGCTGGAAGTAGTCGTAGGGCTGGATGAAGCCGTGTCCGGTCGCCAGCAGGTTGGCGCCGTAGTGGTAGTAGAAGGAGTCCCCGCCGATGTGCACGTGGTACTGGTAGATGAAGACGTAGCCGAGGCGCACCGTCAGCCCGAGCAGCCCGATGGCGATCAGGGTCCCCCACCAGCGCGAGGGACGGTGGAGGGGCAGCCGCACGGCCCGCAGGTTATCTGCCGGGCTCGCGTCAGGGCTGCTGCCACGCCTGCCGATGTCGGGATGCCCGCCGAGAGCGCTTCGGAGCCCTAGTCTGGCCAGGTGTCCACCGACCCGCTGACACGCCCGCCGGCGCGCGACCTCCTCGTCGTCGTGCCTGCGTGGAACGAGCAGGCGTCGGTCGGCCACGTGATCAAGGAGATCGGCTCGGCCTGCCCGCAGGCGGATGTCCTCGTGGTCGACGACGGTTCGTCCGACGCGACGGCCTCGGTCGCCAAGCAGGCCGGCGCCGCCGTGCTGAAGCTGCCGTACAACCTCGGCGTCGGCGGGGCCATGCGGGCCGGCTTCCGTTACGCGTTGCGCAGCGGCTACCGGGTCGTCGTCCAGGTCGACGCGGACGGCCAGCACGACCCGGGGGCCATCGCCCAACTGGTGGCCGCACTCGACGGGACGGATGGGGGCGGCGGAGCCGACGTCATCGTCGGAGCGCGCTTCGCGGGCGAGGGCGCGTACAAGGTCGGGAAGGCGCGCCGGGCGGCGATGCGCGTTCTCGCGCGGATGCTCTCGCGCATCACGAAGACCAGGCTGACCGACGCGACCTCGGGCTTTCGCGCCACCGGCCCCCGCGCGTTGCCGCTGTTCGCCCGCAGCTACCCGACGGAGTACCTCGGCGACACCATCGAGTCGCTCGTCATCGCCGCCCGCTCGGGCTGCGTCTGCCGGCAGGTGCCGGTGGTGATGCGGCCGCGATATGCCGGTACGCCGAGCCAGTCGGCCTGGAAGTCGATCGCCTACCTCGGCCGGGCGTTCCTCGTGCTGATGCTCGCGGCGGTCCGGCGATGGCCGCAGCTGACGCCCGAGGATCAGAATCAGCCTGCAGACCCGAAGGAGCAGCCGTGATCCGTACCCATGTGATCGCCGGGGTCTGCGGGCTGCTCGTGCTCGCGGTCATGGTCGAGCTCCTCCGGCGGCGCCAGCTGCGCGAGAAATACGCGATCTTGTGGCTGGGCGTCAGCATCGTCGTCATCGCGCTGGCGGCGTTTCCGGGGCTGCTGGACTGGTCGGCGCACCGGCTCGGCATCTACTCCCCGCCCAACCTGCTGCTGTTCGCCGCCGTGCTCGTCCTGCTGCTGGTCGCTGTGCACCTGTCATGGGAGGCGAGCCGTCTGGAGGAGGAGACCCGCACCCTCGCCGAGGAGATCGGCCTGCTGCGCATGCAGGTCGAAGCGCTCTCCCCGGACTCCCCAGGCGAGCTGACGGCGGCCCGCGGGGTCGCGGCCGGCGAGTCCGACGGCTCCGCCTGAGAGCGCCCGTGTCCTCAGCTGATCTGGCGGCACCCGACGCGGCGACCGGCGCCTCCCCGCCGACACCTGGAGCTCCCCGGCCGGGGCGCCTGCCCCATCTCGCGCCGCTCGACGGGCTGCGAGCCGTCGCCGTCGCAGCCGTGATGGCGTTTCACACCGGGGCCGGGTGGGCGGTCGGCGGGTTTCTCGGCGTCGACGTGTTCTTCGTGCTGTCGGGCTACCTGATCACGGTCCTGCTGGTCAAGGAGTGGCAGCGGCGGGGCACGGTCAGCCTGCGGCGCTTCTACGCCCGCCGCGCACTTCGGCTGCTCCCCGCCGTGGCTCTGCTCTGCGCCTTCCTGCTGATCGTGGGCCCGGTCGGCACGGGGGTCGCCGCGCGCAACGCGCTCTGGAAGGCCGTCGCCGGCACGATGTTCTACTTCCAGAACTGGCAGCAGGCGTTTCATCTGATCCCGATCCTGCAGCTGACCGATCACACCTGGTCGCTCGCGATCGAGGAGCAGTTCTACCTGGTGTGGCCGGCGCTGCTGATCGCGACGCTCTACTGGGCCCGGCGGCGCGGTCGCGATGCGCTGCGTTCGGCCCTGGTGCTCGCGCTGCTCCTGGCGGCGGTCTCCGCGGTCCTCAAGATCGTCATGTGGCATGGCCCCAGCTCGCAGGCACGCATCTACTACGGCACCGACACCCGCGCCGACTCCCTGCTGATCGGCGCGGCGCTCGGGATCGCCTACGCGAACGGGATGCTGGAGAGGCTGAAGCGGGCGCTTCCGGCGCTGGCGCCGGTCGCGTTGCTGATCATCGTCATCACGTTCGGGTTCGCCCACGACAACTCCGCCAGGCTCTACCAGGGCGGCCTCACCGCGTTCGCCCTCGTCTGCGCCGTCCTGATCGGCGGTCTCGCGCTGGCGCCCGGCAGCCCCATCGGTCGCGTGCTGGCCATCGCACCACTGGTCTGGCTGGGACGCATCTCCTACGGCATCTATCTGTGGCACTGGCCGGTGTACCGCTACCTGCACGAGGCCCGGCTCGGACTGTCGTGGGGACCCACCCAGCTGGTGCGCATCGCCGTCACGCTCGCCGCTGCGACGATCTCGTTCTACGTGCTCGAACGGCCGATGCTGCGACTGCGGCACCGCTTCGATCCGCCGGACGGCGCCCCTGGCGTGGCAGGCTAGCCGGGTGCCCCGCGCGTTGATCACCGGTATCACCGGACAGGACGGCCTGTATCTCGGCGAGTTGCTCGTGGACAAAGGGTATGAGGTGTTCGGCCTGGTCCGTGGCCAGAGCAACCCGAAGATCGAGAAGGTCGAGCGTTACATCCCGGGCGTCAGCCTCCTGGAGGGTGACCTGACGGATCTGCCTTCGCTGATCGGGGCGATGGAGATCGCCCAGCCCGACGAGGTCTACAACCTCGGTGCCATCTCCTTCGTGGGGTTGTCGTGGAAGCAGGCCGAGCTCACGGGTGAGATCACCGGCATGGGCGTGCTGCGCGTGCTGGAGGCGATCCGCATCTCCACCCAGAACGACATGAGCCGGGTGCGTTTCTACCAGGCGTCGTCATCGGAGATGTTCGGCAAGGTGCGTGAGGTCCCGCAGCGCGAGACGACCCCGTTCCATCCACGTTCGCCCTATGGCGTCGCGAAGACGTTCGGTCACTACATGACCGTCAACTACCGGGAGTCCTACGGCGCCCATGCGAGCTCGGGGATCTTGTTCAACCACGAGAGCGAGCGCCGCGGGTATGAGTTCGTCACCCGCAAGGTCACCCGGGCCGTCGCACGGATCTCCCTCGGGTTGCAGGAGACGCTCGCCCTCGGCAACCTCGAGGCGCGCCGCGACTGGGGCTACGCCGGCGACTACGTGAAGGCCATGTGGGCGATGCTGCAGCAGGACGAACCGGACGATTTCGTCGTCGCCACCGGCAACACGCACAGCATCCGTGAGTTGCTCGACGTCGCCTTCGCCCGGGTGGGCATCGCCGACTGGGGCAAATACGTCACCCAGGATCCGCGGTTCTTCCGCCCGGCCGAGGTCGATCTGCTCGTCGGCGATCCCAGCAAGGCACGCGACGTGCTCGGCTGGAGCCCCGAGGTCGGTTTCCAGGATCTGGTGGAACGCATGGTCGACGCCGACGTCAAAGCCGAGCAGATGGCCGAGCGCCACCGCGAGTAGCCAGTCCGCGCAGTCCGTGCAGTCCAGCCGTCCACACGCTCCGACCTGCGACTCGCGCTGTCATGACCCTCGCGCGGGGCCTCGTCGGCGTTAAACTCGCCCGGAGGATCTGCGCCTTTGGCCTTTTCGGCTGTCCGGCCCGAGGCCCATCGGTGCCTATGAGTGAGAGCCCTTTGGCGAGAGCGAGGTGGCGGTGACGGGTACTCCCGCCGTAGCCGACTCCGCTCCCATGACCGCCGCGTCCGACCCTTCCAACACCGCCGCTGACCTCCCGGTGGTCTCCGACACCCGCGCGGCCGTGCGTGGGGCCAGCCCGATCGCCCTGGCCGGGCTGGTGGCCAACGTCGCCAACATCGGCGTCACCCTGCTCGTCGCCCGGCTCCTGTCCACCCGCGGCTACGGTGCCCTCAACCAGCTGGTCGCCGTCTTCTTCGTGCTGTCGATCCCCGGCTCGGCGCTGCTGGTCGGCATCGTGCGTCGGGTCACGCTCTGGCAGCGCACCGGTCACGGCGCGCGCGTTCCCGGCTGGGCCTATCGCACCCGGCGCCGGGCCCTCGTGCTGGTGGCCGCTTTTGCCGTGGTCGCCATCGCCATCCGCGGCCCGCTCTCCGGCCAGCTCTCGCTTCCCGGCCCGGGCGGCCTCTCCGAGACGCTCATCGCCGGCGCCGTGTGGGGCGTGCTGTGCCTGGAGCGCGGGCTGCTCCAGGCGTCGCATGCCTACCGGGCTCTCGGGGTCAATCTGCTGGTCGAAGGTCTCTCGCGCGGGGTGCTCACCGTCGCGCTGGTGGGCGCGGGGTTCGGGGTCACCGGCGCTGCCGTGGCGATCCTGCTCTCGGTGCTGCTCGCCGAGGCCCATGCGCTCACCGCCCAAGGGATCATCGACCGTCGAGCGGTACGCAAGGCTGCGGCTGCGGCCAAGCCGGCAGGGGCACCGCCGGCCGCCGCCGTGCCACCGCCGGCGCCCCTCGCTCCCGTCGCCGAGGTGGCGACAGACGTCCTTCCCCAGCCGACATCGGCCGAGCAGCGCCGCGAGCGCCGGACGCTGGCGACCGACCTGCTCAGCGCCCTGATCGCCCTGGCGCTGCTGGCCATCCTGCAGAACTTCGACGTCGTGCTGCTCGGCCGGGCGGCGCCCGGTAATGCCGGCAGTTACGCGCCGATCTCCGTCGCCTGCAAGCCTTTGGTGCTCGCCGCCTTCGTGCTCGCCGGCTTCCTGCTGCCCGAAACGGCATCGCGACGACACGCCGGGCAGCACGCGCTGCGCCAGCTCGGCGTCGTGCTGGCGGTCATCGCCGTCCCCGCGGTCATCCTCATCGCGCTGTCGGGTGCGGCCCCGAGCCAGGTGCTGAAGATCGCGTTCGGACCGCGCCTCACGGCCGCAGCGCCGGCCTTCCTGATGCTCGCGCTCGCCATGTCCCTGCTCGCAGCCACCGTGCTGTTCACGCACTACCTGCTCGCCGCCGGGCGTCCTGTCGTGCTCGTCGTGCTGGCCATCGGTGCCACGCTGACAGTGATCCTGCTCCTGCATGCGCACGGTGCCCTGGTCGCCACCGCACGCGTCGACCTCATCGGGCAGTCCGTCGTCGCCGTCGCCACCGGAGCTCTTGTGCTTCACACCGCGCGTCCGCGCGGTCGTTCAAGGTCTGTGGGATAGCCTCGGGCAGCCGCTCAGGAGGAGATCGTGACTGGGCTGAGCGGCCTGGCCATCTGACCCTCGAGGAGCCTGTGACTGACCTGGTGCCGGCGGCTCTGGCAGCGCCCGGCACGCCCGCCGAGCCGGACGAAGTCGTGGCAGATCCCTCGCTGCAAGCACTGGTCGAAGCTTCCGGGCTGACCCGCATCCACCTGCTCGCGTGGCGTGATCTGGCCGACCCCGAAGCAGGTGGCAGCGAAGTCCACGCCGACCGGGTCGCGCAGGCCTGGGCACACGCCGGTCTCGATGTGACGATGCGCACCGCGGCCGCCCCGGGCCAGCGCGCGTACGGCAAGCGCAACGGGTACTCGGTCGTGCGCAAGGCCGGCCGCTACACGGTCTTCCCCAGGACCGCGCTCTCCGGGGCGATCGGTCGCACCGGCCCCCGCGACGGCCTGGTCGAGATCTGGAACGGGATGCCGTTCTTCTCCCCACTGTGGGCGCGTGGCCCCAAGATCGTCTTCCTGCACCACGTGCATGCCGAGATGTGGCGGATGGTGCTCCCGCCGAGGCTGGCGAAGGTCGGCGAGACGATCGAGTTCAAGGCCGCACCGCCGTTCTACCGGTCGTCGCAGATCGTCACGCTCTCGCGCTCCAGCCGCGACGAGATCATCGAACTGCTCGGCATGCCGGAGCACAACGTCACCGTCGTGCCGCCGGGCATCGACCCGGTCTACCGGCCGGGGGGTGCCCGCTCGCCGCACCCGCTCGTGGTCGCGGTCGGCCGGCTGGTCCCCGTCAAGCGTCCGGGCGAGCTCGTCGCCGCGTTACTGGAGACCAAGAAAGCGGTGCCTGCGCTCGAAGCCGTCCTCGTCGGCGAGGGTTACGAGCGCGAGGCGTTGGAGACGCAGATCCGCGCGGCCGGCGCCCAGGATTGGTTACGCCTGCCCGGCCGGGTCAGTGACTCCGAGCTGGTCCGGCTCTACCAGCGCGCGTGGGTGCTGACCTCCGCATCGGCGCGCGAAGGCTGGGGTATGACCCTCACCGAGGCGGCCGCTTGCGGGACCCCCGCCGTCGTGACCGACATCGCCGGCCACCGTGATTCGGCGGAGCCGGGAGTCAGCGGCTTGCTCGTCCCGACCCCCGCCGACCTCGCTCCGGCGCTGACCCGGGTACTGCTCGACCCGGCCGAGCGGGATGCCCTGAGCCGCGGAGCACTGAGCCACGCCTCCCACTTCACCTGGGAGACGACCGCACGCGAGACGTTCCGGGTCCTTGCCGGCGAAGCCGAACGCTTTGCCGCGCGTCGCCGGGGCCGCACGCCCGCGTGACCATCACCGCAGGGCCGACGTCAGACGCGGCCGACGTTCCCACCCGCCCGGGGCCACCCCGCCCCGCGCGCCGGCTGCGCGGTCTGCCCCGCCGGCTGCCCTCCTGGCCCGCGCTGGTCATCGCGCTGATCTCCTACGTCCCACTGCTGCTCACCGCACCCGGCTGGGTCGGTGCCGACACCAAGCAATACCTCTACATCAATCCCGACCGGCTGCTGTCGCGCGCGCCTTACCTGTGGGACCTGCACACCGGGATGGGCGGGGTCACCCACCAGAACATCGGCTACCTGCTCCCGCAGGGCCCGTGGTACTGGGTCTTCGAACATCTGCGGGTGCCCGACTGGGTGGCCCAGCGTCTGTGGACCGGCACCCTGCTCTTCGCCGCCGGCATGGGCGTGCTCGCACTTCTGCGTACCTTCGGGTGGCGTAACCGGCCCTCGTTCCTCGCCGCGGTGTCCTACCAGCTTTCGCCGTACGTGCTCGAGTACGTGGCGCGCATCTCGGCGATCCTGCTGCCCTGGGCGGGGCTGCCGTGGATGGTCGTGTTCGTCGTTCGGGGGCTGCGCTTCCAGGCATTGCACGTCACCCACGAGGCCGAGGGTGAGTTCGTCGATGCCGATTCCGCAGACAGCATCGCGGAAGTCCCGGAGTTCACCGAAGCCCGAGGTGGCGAAAGTGGCGATGCTGCAAGGGGTTTCGAGGAGTTCGACAGCGAGTTCGATGCGGCCTTCGAGCGCGAGGAAGGGCACTTCTCGCGCTTCCTGCACGGCCTTGCCCGGTGGCGCTATCCGGCCCTGTTCGCTCTTGTCGTCGCTCTCATCGGCGGGACCAATGCCACCTCGCTGATCTACGCGGGCCTGGCGCCGACCATCTGGTTGCCGTTCGCCATCGTGCGCCGCGAGGTCACCTTCCGCGACGCGCTCGCGTTCGTCGCCCGCACCCTTCTGCTGACAGCGGCCGTGAGCGCTTGGTGGGTCAGCGGTCTCGCCTCCCAGGCCGCCTACGGGCTCGATGTGCTCGCGTACTCCGAGACGGTCAAGACGGTGGCCTCCGACTCGCAGGCCTCAGAGGTACTGCGGGGCCTGGGCAACTGGTTCTTCTACGGCCGTGACGGCATCAGCGCCTGGATCCAACCGTCGCTGACGTACACGGAAAACCTTGCGGTGCTGGCGGTTTCCTTCGCGGTGCCGATCCTCTCGCTCGCCGCCGCGGCGTGCCTGCGCTGGGTGCACCGGGCGTACTTCGTGACCCTCGTGCTGGTGGGCACCGCGCTTTCGGTCGGCGTATACCCGTACAACAGCCCGTCTCCGGCGGGTGCGCTCTTCAAGGCCTTCGCGACCGGATCGACGGCCGGGCTCGCGTTGCGCTCGACCCCGCGGGCTGTGCCGCTGGTGGCCCTGGGCTTCGGGGTGCTGCTCGCCGGCGGCCTGGAGGCGCTCTTTCATCTTCCCTGGCGTCGGCTGGTGCCGTCGGGCGAAGCGGTGCGGCGCCGGTTCGCCCCAGGCCGATGGGTGCCGGTCGGCGCGTTCGTCGCGGTGCTGATCCTGATTGCGATCGACATGCTTCCGCTCTGGCGCGGGCAGTTCGTCGATCCCAACCTGCGCCGGCCCGAGAAGCTCCCGTCCTACCTGACGCAAGCGGCGGCGTCCCTGAACGCCGCCCCGCGCATCGACGGTTCGCAGACCCGAGTCCTGGAACTACCGGGCGCCGACTTCAGTGATTACCGCTGGGGAGCCACGCTCGACCCGCCGCTGCCCGGCCTGATGAACCGCCCGTACGTCTCCCGGGAACTCATTCCGGCCGGCACCCCGCAGTCGGCTGCCCTCGTTCGCGCCATCGACCGCCGGCTGCAGGAGGGCGTGTACGAACCGTCGGCGCTGCCTTCGCTGGCCCGGCTGATGGGCGTCGGCGATGTCGTCCTGCGCAGCGACCTCCAGTACGAGCGCTTCCGCACCCCGCAGCCCATCTCGACCTGGAACGAATGGATCTCCCAGCTCCCGCCAGGCCTGAGCGCGCCGAAGGAGTTCGGGCCGAAGGTGGCCGAGACCCCGGCGATCCCGTTCGTCGACGAGATCAGCCTGGCCAACCCTCCCGGCGCGGCGGAGCCTCCCGCGATGGCCGACTTCTCGGTGAAGGATCCGGTGCCGATCGTGCGTGCCGAGCGGGCGAGCGAGCCGCTGCTGGTCGCGGGCGACAGCGAGGGTCTGGTCGACGCCTCCGCCGCCGGCCTGCTGGACTCCACGGGCACGGTGCGCTTCGCCGCCTCGCAGACGACCGCGAAGGCGACCAAGACGAAGGCAGCGCCGGTGCCGGCGAACGCCGATCTCTTGCTCACCGACTCCAACCGCAAGCGCGCCGAGCGCTGGGGAACGGTCCGCGAGAACTACGGCTACGTGGAAACGGCGACGGGTGAGCCGCTGGCGAAGGACCCGAACGACGCGCGCCTGCCGGTGTTCCCGGACGAGACGACGGCCGATCAGACGGTCGCGGTCCTCGGCGGCGTCGCCGACATCGAGGCATCGGAGTACGGCAACGAGGTCAGCTACGCCCCTGCCGATCGCCCGTTCTACGCCTTCGACGGCGACACCACGACGGCATGGTCGGTGGGCGCCTTCGGCGATCCTCGCGGGCAGCGGTTGCGCGTCGATCTGCTGAAGCCCGTCACGAGCAACCACGTCACGCTCGTGCAGCCCTACACCGTTGCGGCCACCCGCACCATCACCAAGGCGGAGCTGACCTTCTCCGGCGGCGGCGCCCCCGCCACGACTGTTGACGTGAATATGGCCCCCTCGTCCCTGACGAAGGCCGGCCAGGTCGTGACCTTCCCCAGCCGGTCCTTCACCCAGGTCGAATTCACAATCATCCAGACCAGCAACGGCACGCTCAACAGCTACGACGGCCAGAGCGGTGTCGGCCTCGCCCAGCTGGACATCCCGGGCATCACGGCGACCGAGACGCTGCGCCTGCCGACCGATCTCTTCCAGGCCGCCGGCACCGACGGAGCCAGCCAGCCGCTGACGGTCATGCTGACCCGCGACCGGGCCAACCCGCAGGAGCCGTTCAAGACCGACACCGAGCTTTCGATGTCACGCGAATTCACCTTGCCGACCACCCGGACCTTCGGGGTCGGCGGCACCGCGCGGGTGTCGGCCACGACGCGTGACGCGACTCTCGATCAGCTGCTCGGCCGCACCGCCAACTTTGCTGCTGCCGCACCTGGAAGCGGGGTCGTCACGGCAACCTCGTCGTCGTCACTGCCCGGTTCGCTCGATGCCCGGGCGTCGTCGGCGATCGATGACAACCCCAAGACGGCGTGGACGAATTCGTTCGGCGGCAACCTCGGCGCGTGGGTGCAGATCCACTCGGCGGCGCCCACCACGCTGTCCAAGCTGAACCTTCAGATCATCGCCGACGGCAAGCACTCGGTACCGACCACGATCGAGCTCGAGGTCGACGGCGGCAAGCAGAAGCGCATCCTGCATCTGCCCGCGATCAGTGACCAGAAGACCGCCGACGCGACCGTGTCGGCCCCGGTGTCCTTCGCCCCCGTCACCGGGAGCACCTTCCGCTTCGTCATCACCGGCGAGCGTCGCGAGACCACCACCGACTACTTCACCCACGAACCGCTCGAGGTTCCCGTCGCCATCGCCGAACTCGGCGCTCCCGGGCTCAAGGTGGCTGCCGCCAACACGAGCCTTCCGAGTACCTGCCGCACCGATCTGTTGAAGATCGACGGCAAGCCGGTCGGGGTCCAGATCGGTGGCTCCACCACCGCTGCGATCGCTCGCGACGGGCTGCAGGTTCAGCTGTGCGGCAAGCCGGTGACACTCGCGGCCGGCACCCACACGCTGACGACCGCGCGCGGCAGCGGCACGGGGATCGATCTGGACCGGCTCCTGCTCAGCTCGTCCTCCAGCGGCGCGGCAGCGGATCCGACCGATCCCTTCCCCGGCACCGTCCGCACCGCCACCACCTCTGGCTCTGACGTTCCTCAGGTGACCGTCACCGGCGAAGGTCCGGTCGCCTACCGGCTCTCGGTGAGCGGCGCCACCCCCGGCAAACCCTTCTGGCTGGTGCTCGGCCAGAGCCTGTCCCCCGGCTGGGCCGCCAAGGCCAGCGGGCTCGGCAACCTCGGGAAACCCCAACTCGTCGACGGTTACGCCAACGGCTGGCTCATCACACCGACCTCGTCCACCTTCGACGTCTCGCTGGACTGGACCCCGCAGAACCGGGTGTGGATCGGTATCGGGATCTCCGCGGTCGCGTTGCTCATCTGCCTGATGCTGGTGCTGCGCCGCGAACCGGTCCGGCTGAGACTCACACCCGACGCCGACCCGCTGCCCGGCTCGGAAGCCGCGCCCGTGCTCGTCTCCCCGCTGGCGAGGGAGGCGGGCAAGGTTCCCATCGTGCGCGGCGTGATCGCGGTGGTGATTTCTGCCGGGCTCGCCTTCGCCCTCATCACGCCGATCGCCGGGCTGGTGGTGCTGGCAATGACGATTGCTGCGCTGGTGGTCCCGCGCGGCCGTTTCCTGCTGCGGGCCGGCTGCGTCGCCGCTCTGGCGGCGAGTGCGGGTTACGTCCTCGAGGTGCAGGCGCGCTACGACCTGCCCGAGACCGGCCAGTGGGTGCAGGCGTTCCATCGCGTCGCGACGATCTCGTGGCTCGCTGCCGGGCTCATCGTGGCCGACGTGCTGGTGGGCTGGGCGCGGCGCGACATCCCGCGCGCCGGCTTCGAGGCCCCGGCCGTGCCGCCCGAGCCCCCGCCGGTCGAGACGATCGAGCCCAGCTCTGACGAGCCGGCCAAGGACAAGTCGGCACCGGTGGATCTGTCCAAGAAGTAGGCGTCAGTGGGCGGCGTCGTCCCAGGTGCGCCCGTAGCCGACGGACACGTCGAGCGGCACGTCCATCTGATACGCCCCGGCCATCTCGCGGCGAACGAGCTCCTCGACCTCGTCGCGCTCCCCCGGCGAGATCTCGAGCACGAGTTCGTCGTGGACCTGGAGCAGCAACCGGGAGCGGAGCTTGGCATCTCGCAACGCCTTGTGCACCCCCAGCATGGCGATCTTGATGATGTCGGCGGCCGACCCCTGGATGGGGGCGTTCAGGGCCATGCGCTCGGCCATCGCCCGGCGCTGTCCGTTGTCGGAGGTGAGATCGGGAAGGTAGCGGCGGCGGCCGAGAATCGTTTCGGTGTAACCATTTCCGCGCGCTTCGGCCACGACCGAACGCAAGTATCCGCGCACGCCGCCGAAGCGCGCGAAGTACGCGTCCATCTGCTCGCGCGCCTCGTCACGCGGGATGCCGAGCTGGGCGGCAAGGCCGAAGTCGGACAGTCCGTACGCGAGCCCGTATGACATCGCCTTGATGCGCCGGCGCAGCTCCGGGTCGACGTCTTCAGGCGCCAGTTCGTGTACCCGTGAGGCCACCCAGGTGTGCAGGTCTTCACCGGACATGAACGCTTCGATCAGGCCCTCGTCGCCGGACAGATGCGCCATGATTCGCATCTCGATCTGGCTGTAGTCGGCGGTCAGCAGGCTCTCGAAATCGGCGCCGACGATGAATGCCTGCCGGATCTGGCGACCCTCCGCGGTCCGCACCGGAATGTTCTGCAGGTTCGGATCGGTCGAGGAGAGCCGGCCGGTGGCCGCGATCATCTGGTTGAACGAGGTGTGGATGCGACCGGCCGAATCCACCATCGGAATCAGGGAATCCACCACCGTCTTCAAGCGGGCGACGTCGCGGTGGCGCAGCAGCGCGGGGATCACCTCGTGCTCGCTCTGCAGCGCGAGCCACGCCAGGGCATCGGCATCGGTGGTGTAGCCGGTCTTGATGCGCTTGGTCTTGGGCAGCTTCAGCTCCTCGAAGAGCACGACCTGCAGCTGCTTGGGTGAGCCCAGGTTGAACTCGTGACCGACGGCGGCGTAGGCCGCCTCCGCAGAGCGGCGGACCTCCGCGCCGTACTCCGACGACAGCCGCTCGAGATGGTCGGTGTCCGCCGCGATCCCGACCCGCTCCATGTCGGACAGGACGCCTACCAGCGGCAGCTCGATCTCGCGCAGCAGCCGGGTGCCGCCGCGACGTTCGAGGTCCTGCTCCAGCGCGATCGCGAGGTCTCGCACGGCGAGTGCGCGCAGCCCGTCCTCGGCCGCCTCTCCCTCCTCGCCGGTGCCGTCGAGGGTGAGCTGCCCGTCGGTCGCGACGGCAACGGATTCGGCGCGAAGCTCCCGGCGCAGGTAGCGCAGCGCGAGATCGGCGAGGTCGAAAGAGCGCTGCCCGGGTAGCGCCAGATAGGCCGCCAGCGCCGTGTCACTCGTGACGCCCTCCAGCGTCAGCCCGTGAGCTGCCAGCGCGAGCAGCGGGCCCTTGACGTCGTGCACCGCTTTGGGCTGATCGGGATCGGCCAACCAGGCAGCGAGCGCCTGCTCGTCCTCCGCGCCGAGCCGGGTCGGGTCGACCCACGCCGCCGCGCCGTCACCGGCGGCGATGGCGATCCCGGACAAGGTGCCGGTACCGCGACCCCACGTCCCGCGAAACGACAGACCCGAGCGCTCCCCCGTCTGGGCATGCTCGGCCAGCCACTGCGCCACCTCACCCGCGGCAAGGGTTTCCACGTCGATCTCGAAACCCTGATCGGCTTCGGGCTCGACGGCCGACAGCGTCGCGTAGAGCCGCTCGCGGAGCACCCGGAACTGCAGGGTGTCGAACAGCTGATGGACCGCCTCCCGATCCCAGGAGCCCAGCCGCAAGTCATGCGGTCCCACCGGCAGTTCGACGGTGCGCAGCAGCTCGGTCAACTGGCGATTGCGTACCACCGACGCCAGGTGATCGCGCAGCGCGGCACCCGCCTTGCCGGGCACCTCGTCCACGCGGTCGACGAGCGCGTCGAGCGAGCCGAACTGCGTGATCCACTTCGATGCGGTCTTCTCCCCCACGCCCGGGATCGATGGGAGGTTGTCCGACGGATCGCCGCGCAGCGCCGCGAAGTCGGGATACTGCTGGGGCGTGAGGCCGTACTTGGCCTGCACCTCCTGCGGGGTGAAGCGGGTCATGTCGCTGATCCCGCGCCGGGTCATCAGCACGGTGATCTCGTCGTCGACAAGCTGCAGGGCGTCGCGATCGCCGGTGACGATCAGCACGTCCATGCCCTCGGCCTCGGCCTGCGTGGCGAGAGTGGCGATGACGTCGTCGGCCTCGAAGCCGGGCGCACTCACCATCGGCACCGCCAGCGCATCACACACCTCACGGATCAGCGACACCTGACCGCGAAAGTCCGAGGGGGTCTCCGAGCGGTTCGCCTTGTATTCGGCATACGCCTCATGGCGAAACGTCGGACGGCTCTCATCCCACGCCACCGCGAGATGGGTCGGCGTCTCGTCGCGCAGGACATTGATCAGCATCGCGGTGAACCCGTACACGGCATTGGTCGGCTGCCCGGTCGTGGTCGAGAAGTTCTCCACCGGCAACGCGAAAAACGCCCGGTACGCCAGGGAATGACCGTCGAGCAGCAGCAGCCTCTCCTTGCCGGGCTCGCCGGTGCCGGCGGACTTGCGCGCCGGCTCCTCGACCGGTTTCTGCGGTGCCCGGCGCCGCCGCACCGGCGGCGGGGTCGCAGCCTCCGGTTCGACCGTCAGGTCAGCGGCGAGTTCATTCGGAGCGGTCGGCGCATCAACTTCGGGCACGCGAGCGAGTCTAGGGTCGAAGCCATGACAGCACCGGCGGCGCAGGACGGGGACGGCGAAGCCAAGGATCGGTTTGACGCCGCTCTCCTGGGCGGCTTCAACGGGTTGTTGGGCTTGCAGATGGACGAGGTCACGCCCGACCGGGTCCGCGCACACGTCACCGTCCACGAGGGGCTGCTGCAGCCGTACGGGATCGTGCACGGCGGCGTCTATGCCTCACTTGCCGAGTCCGCCGCGAGCATCGGCGGCGCGACGTGGAACATGGCGCGCGTGCCGGGCGGTCGCACCGTGGGCGTCAGCAATGACACCAGTTTCCTGCGGGCGGTCCGGGAAGGAACGCTCAGCGTCGTCGCCACCCCCTTGCACCGTGGACGCACGCTGCAGCTCTGGCACGTCATGATCACGGACGAGGGCGGCCGGCTCGTCGCCAAGAGTGACGTGCGGCTGGCCAACCTCGAGCCCGAGCCCGGCAGCTGAGGCGGGCAGCCGGACTAGCTGGGGGTACGGCGACGGACGGCCGTGGGGGTGCGGCCGCCGGTGATCCCGAGCCGCAGCCGGCGCCGGCGGGCACCATCACCGCTGTCGGCTTCCGCCGCCGGCACCTCGGCCCCGAGGATGCGACGCAGCCCGGCTACCGGCGCGACCCGGTTCACCGAGACGGGCGCGAAACCGAGCCTGGCGAAGAACCGATTGGCCTCGCGCGAGGAGGCGTAGACCGCTACCCGGACATGATCGACGTCGCACTCTTCCGCCCACTGCGTAGCGGCGGCGACAAGCACCCGGCCGACCCCGCCGCGGCGGGAATTCGCAGCGACGGTGAGGTGTGACAGCACCACTGCCGGTGCGGTGGCCAGCGTGCTCGAGGTGCCGATCGAGCACAGCACCATGCCCGCGAGCCCATCGCCGTCCTCGGCCACCAGCAACCGCTGATGGGGGTCTGAGATCACGGCGGCGAAGCGCTCTGCAGCGGCCTCGCGCATGAGCGACGGGTCGGACGGCATGGACACCGAACGGCGGGGACCGGCGGCTCGCAGCTGATCGAAAAGATCAAGCAGCCCGGGGATGTCTGCGACTACTGCTTCGCGGGCAGAGACGGTCGCACGACGCACGCCGATCTCCCTCTTCCGGTTTCACAGCTACGCACCGTGACCAATCAAGCCTACCGCCAATTCCGCAGCTACAGCGTGAGAGTGCCCACGTCCAGCCGTGCCCACCCTATGACCCGCCCATGAATCCGTCGCCCTTTGCCGAGCCCGGATGACGGCAGCTCAGCCGGGCTGCTCGCCCTCGCCGAGATAGGCGGCACGCACCCGCTCGTCGGCAAGGAGCTCAGCAGAACTGCGGGCGAGCACGATCTCCCCGTTGGCCAGCACATAACCGCGGCTCGCGTACTTCAGTGCCTGCGCCGCGTTCTGCTCGACGAGCAGGACCGCGGTCCCCTGCTCGTTGATCTGCTGGATGATGCCGAAGATCTGGGCCACGATCAGCGGGGCGAGGCCCATCGAAGGCTCGTCCAGTAGCAGCAGTTTCGGGCGGCTCATGAGCGCCCGGCCGATGGCCAGCATCTGCTGCTCGCCTCCGGAGAGCGTGCCGGCCTGCTGCTTGCGACGCTCGGCGAGCACCGGGAAGAGCGTGAAGACGCGCTCGGAGTCGGTGGCGAAGTGACGCTTGTCGAGGTAGGCGCCGATCTCCAAATTTTCCAAAATCGACATTCGCGGGAAGACGCGGCGGCCCTCAGGGACGTGACCGATGCCGAGGCTGACCACCTTGTGAGCGGGCAGCCGGTCGATCCGCTCTCCCCGAAGGCGCACTTCGCCGCTGGTCAACGCCAACAGCGCCGAGATGCTCCGCAGCGAGGTGGTCTTTCCGGCGCCGTTGGCGCCGAGGAGGGTGACGATCTCCCCGTCACCGACAGTGAGCGAAATCCCCCGCAAAGCGGCGACGGCCCCGTAGCTGACACTGATGTCGTCGACCTCGAGCAGCGGCTCGCTCATGCGACGGGACCCGACTTCGGATCGTTCGGGCCGTCAATGCCCGACTCGCCGTCGCTGCCCAGATAGGCCTCGATCACCGCCGGGTCGCGCTGGACCTGCTCGGGAGTTCCCCCGGCGATGACCTTGCCGAAGTTCAGCACCACGACGTGCTCGGCCAATCCCATGACCAGGGGCATGTCGTGCTCGATCAGCAGGACGCTGACCTGGTCGGCAGCGATGCTCCGGATCAGCGCGGACAGATCGCGCTTCTCGGTCGGGTTGGTCCCGGCTGCGGGCTCGTCGAGCAGCAGCAGTCGTGGATTCGTACCGAGCGCGCGGGCGATCTCCAGCCTGCGCTGCTCACCGTAGGGAAGCCCGGCGGCGGGGACGTTGGCGCGGGCCGCCAGCCCGACCCGGTCGAGCAGAGCGTGAGCCTGCGCAGCGCTCTGCCGATCCTCCCGCCTGCCTCGAGGGAGGCCGAGCATGTGGCTGATCGGGCCGGCGTGCTGCAGCGTCTCGACGGCAACCTGGACGTTCTCGAGCGCGGTCAGGGCCGGAAACAGCCGGATGTTCTGGAAGGTACGGGCGATCCCGAGGCCGGCAATCTTGTGCGGCTTGCGCCCGAGGATCGACACGCTCCCTCCGGCACCGTGGAAGATGACCTTGCCCTCTTGGGGGTGATAAGCCCCCGTCAGGCAGTTGAACAGCGATGTCTTGCCGGCGCCGTTGGGACCGATGACGGCCAGCACGCTGCCGCTCGCCATCGTCAGCGACACGTTGTCCAGACTCGTGAGGCCGCCGAAGCGCAGCGTCACACCGGAAACCTCGAGGACCGGAGCGCCCGGCGGCGACGACTGCTGGGCAGCTTCGTCCTTGGTCAGACTGCTCATCCCGCACCACCGGTGAGGGTGGCGTCAGCGTGTCCGATGCCTGCTTCGGACAGGGCAATCTCGCGACTTCGCCTTCGCGAGGGCAGCAGCCCCTGCGGCCGGAAGACCATCATCAGCATGATCACCGCGCCGAAGTAGATGTAACGGTCGTTCGGCTCCACGATGTTCTTCAGGTTGTAGAGCAGGCCCTGCAGCACGACCGCTCCGAGCACGACGCCGAAGACCGAACCCATCCCACCGAAGATGACCACCGTCAGCACCAGGATCGAGGCCTGGAAGGTGAACGACGACGGGTCGAAGAACTGCTCCGTCGCGAAGATCACGCCGGCGAACCCGGAGACCGACGCCCCGATGGCAAATGCGATCAGCTTGTACTTCAGGGTCGGCACACCCATCGCCTCAGCGGCGACCTCGTCCTCGCGGATCGCGGCCAGAGCGCGCCCGGTGCGGCTGCGGTTCAAGGCCGAGAAGGCCATCATGACGACCACGATGATGCCGAGCAGGAGGTAGTAGTAGGGCAGTGACGACAGGCCCCACTTGTACTTGAGCGAACCCAGGTGGATCGACAGCTGCGGGACGCCGAACGCTCCAGCGGCGCCGTTGGTGATGCCTTTCTCGTTGTTCGCCAGCAGGTAGACGATCTCGCCGAAGCCGAGGGTGACGATGGCGAGGTAGTCCCCGCGCAAACGCAGCGTGGGCCCGCCGAGCAGGACACCCGCGAGCGCGGCGATGATCACGGCGATCGGGAAGATGAAGAACGGGTTCCAGACGAACGGCGCGTGCCAGGGAATGGCCGTCTTGCTGGTGAAGTACGCGGTCGTGTAGGCCCCGATGGCGTAGAACGCGATGTAGCCGAGGTCGAGCAGGCCGGCGAAGCCGACGACGACGTTCAGCCCCAGGCCGAGCAGGGCGTAGATCGCCACGTCGTTCACCAGCGACTGCTGGCCGGCCGAGGAGATGGTGCGCGGGTACCAGATCGCGAACCCGAGCAGCACCAGATACAGCAACGGCCGCGCCCAGCGCGGCTCCAACGCCCGATTGGTGACGAAGCTCGCCTTGGTACGCGCCGACCGGATCGTGGGCGACAGGCTGCGACCGACCACCACGACGAACCACAGCACGATCCCGCCGAGACCGAAGTAGAGGCCGCGATGCTGCAGAGAGATCCGGATGCCGGAAAGCGGATGGTCGGCGGTGCCGTCATGACCGGTGACGATCGCGGCCAGCAGCGCGATCAGGACGCACGCGACCAGGCGTCCCCGGTCAGCCGCGGTGGGTCGCCACACCTGACGAAGCGAGGAGCCGGCCCCTGGCCCCTTCGCGGCAGCTGCACCCGTCGCGCTCATGCCGCCCTCCCCAGTCGCTCGCCGAGCAGGCCCTGCGGCCGGAAGAGCAGGATCAGGACGAGCACCAAGAAGGCGGTGACGTCGATATAGCTCCCTCCCAGCAGTTCCCCTCCGTAGCTCTCGACCACGCCGAGCAGCAAACCACCCAACATGGCCCCGCGCACGTTGCCGATACCCCCGAGCACCGCCGCGGTGAACGCTTTGATTCCCGGCACGAAGCCCATGTTGTAACTGGCGTTCAAGACCTGGGCGTACAAGAACCCGCCGGCTCCTGCTAACAGGCCGCCGACGATGAAGGTGAGCACGATGACCTGATTGACGTTCACCCCCATCAGCGACGCCGTGTCAGCGTCCTGGGCGACGGCGCGAATGGCCTTGCCCATGCGGGTCACGTTGACCAGCCGATCGAGCAGCAGCAGCATCGCGATGGCCACGCCGAAGATCAGCACCGTTTGGATTCGCACCCTGGCGCTGAAGATGTGAAAGAGAACCGTCGAGTTGTTCCACAGGTTGGGGCTGTTGACCGGCTGGCGGCCGAACTCCTTGCCCGCCAGGTTGAACGCGAAGTAGGACGCGCCGATGGCGCTGATCAGATAGGCCAGCTTGGGGGCGCCGCGGCGGCGCAGTGGTGCGTAGGCCGTGCGCTCCAGGACGAAGGCGCTCAGGCCTCCGGCAAGCGCACCGCAGATCAGACCGAAGGCGATGAGCCCCACGGAGGTCCAGCCACTCGCGCCGCCCGGAGCCAGCCCGCGCACGGCGAACAGGCCCGCGAACCCGCCGAACATGAAGACCTCGCTGTGAGCGAAGTTGATCAGCTGGAGCACGCCGTAAACCAGCGTGTACCCGAGCGCAATGACGGCGTAGAGACTGCCGTTGGTCAGCCCGTCGACCGTCAGCTGCCAGAACTGGTGGTAAAAGCCCATCGCGTTTGCCGCCATACCCTGGCGGGCCCCGCAATCACATAGGACTGCGGGGCCCCCAGGGGATGAGCGAGCTACTTGAGGAGATCCGAGACGAGACCGAGCACTACCCGCTTGCCGTTCTCGACCTTGTAGATGTACACGGCGTCACCCTCGACCTCACCGCTCGAGGTGAACTTGATGGTCTTGGTCAGACCCACGTAATCGACCTTCTTGTAGGCGTCGACCACTGCGGATGCCGTGGGCTTGGAACCGAGCCCCTTGAGCACCTGGACCAGGGCGTTGGTCGCGTCGTAGGCCTCCCCCGAATACGTGCCGGGAGCAGCACCGTTCAGCGCCTTGTAAGCGCTCACGAACGAGGCGGCCTTGGGATCGCTGTTGGCGTCGCCGCAGGCGCAGGTGAGGTAGGTGCCGTTGGCGATGCTGGCACCGCCGGCAAGCGCGATGTACTGGTCGTCGTTGGAACCGTCACCGCTCATCAGGATGCCCTTGTAGCCGGCGCCCTTCAGGGCCTTGGCCAGCGGACCGAACTCGGTGTAGTAGCCCGAGTAGTAAACCGCGTCGGGGTTGTCACCAATGATCTTGGTGGCCTCGGCCGTGTAGTTCTTCGTCGGGTTCACCCCGTCGTGGGTGACCTTCGCCCCGTCCGTCGCCAGCTGCTTGTCGAGCGCGCTCGACAGGCCGGTTCCGTAGTCGCTGTTGTCGTCGAGCGAGAAGACCTTCTTGGCACCGAGCTTCTTCACGAGGTAATCGGCCGCTGCGCTGCCCTGAACCGTGTCAGGAGCGATCACACGCACGAAGGTCTTGAAGCCTTCGGTGGTGAGTGCCGGGTTGGTGGCCGACGGGCTCACCGAGAGGATCCCGGCCTGCGAGAAGATCGGCTCGGACGCTTTGGTGGCGCCGGAGAACATCGGGCCGATGACGGCGATCACCTTGTCGTCGACGAGCTTGCGCGCCGCCGTGGGGCCCTGGTCAGGCGTGCCCTGGTCGTCGCTCTGGTCGAGCTTCAGCGTGTACGGCAGCGCCTTGGACTTGTTGGCCTGGTCGATGGCGAGCTTGACGCCGTCAACACCGTTGATGCCGAGCTGGGGAGAGTTCGGGCCGGACAGCGGGCCCTGGAACCCGATGGTCACTGTGCCGCCGGTCTGTGCTGCCGCGCTGCTGCTACCGCCGCTCGAAGGCGCCGTGCTGGCAGTCGCCTTGCCCTTGCTGCTGCTGCCGCACGCCGCGAGCGCGAGGGGCAGGACCATGACGCCGACGACTCCGGCCGTCGCTTTTCTTGTCCGCAGTCCCACGGGTGAACTCCTTCTTGGTTGCACTGGACGGGAGACGGGCGTCCCCGGTGCCGGGCGCCAGACTAACCGCAACATGTGACGGTCGAGGGTCGTTATCTGTGTGTCGTTATCCGAACTGTTACCTGCGGGTAGCGACGAGCTACAGCACTTTGGACAGGAAATTCTGGCAACGCTCGGTCTGCGGGGCGCCCAGAACATCCCTGGGTCTACCGCGTTCGACCACGATGCCGTCATCCATGAAGACCAGCTCATCGCCCACTTCGCGGGCGAAGCCCATCTCGTGCGTGACGACGATCATGGTGAGCCCGTCCTGCGCCAGGCCCCTCATGACATCGAGCACTTCGCCGACCAGCTCCGGGTCCAGAGCCGAGGTCGGCTCGTCGAAGAGCATCAGCTTGGGCTCCATCGCCAGCGCCCGCGCGATCGCGACGCGCTGCTGCTGGCCTCCCGAGAGCTGGGCCGGGTAGGCGTCGACCTTGTCGGCAAGGCCGACGCGATCGAGCAGCTTGCGGGCGCGCTCGCGGACGGTTTCCTTGGACTCGCCCTTGACCCCGATGGGCGCCTCGCACACGTTGCCCATGACCGTCATGTGCGGGAAGAGGTTGAAGCGCTGGAAGACCATCCCGATCTCGGCGCGCTTGCGGGCCACTTCGCGTTCTCGCAGCTCATAGAGCTTGCCGGTGGCCTGCCGGTAGCCGACGAGCTCGCCGTCGACGTAGAGCTTGCCGCCGTCGATCTTCTCGAGATGGTTGATGCACCGCAGGAAGGTGGACTTGCCCGAACCGGAGGGACCGATGATGCACATGACCTCGCCGGGCACCACTTCGAGGTCGATGCCCTTCAACACGTGCAGCCGGCCGAAGTGCTTGGAGACGCCCTCGGCGCGCACGAGCGGCGCCGCCTTCCCCGTCAGCGCGGTCACTGCAGCGGTCCCGTCGCCTCGGGGGCATGGAATCGCACCAGGTTTCGCCGCAGCCGCTGCCAGGGGGTCGGCGGAAGCTCGCGCGCCGAACCGCGGGTGTAGCGGCGCTCCAGGTAGTACTGGGCGACGCTGAGGACCGAGGTGAAGATCAGATACCAGATGCTCGCGACGATCAGCAGCTGGAGCACCTGATACGTCGCGTCGTAAATGGTCTGGACCGACCCCAGCAGCTCCTGGATCGAGATGACGCTGACGAGCGAGGTCGTCTTCAACATCGAGATCGTTTCGTTACCCGTCGGCGGGATGATCACGCGCATCGCCTGCGGCAGCACGACCCGCCGCATGATCCGCAACCGGTTCATCCCGAGCGCCTGCGCGGCCTCCGTCTGACCCTGATCGACCGAGATGATCCCGGCGCGCACGATCTCGGACATGTAGGCGCCCTCGTTCAGGCCTAGCCCGAGGATGGCGGCGGTCCAGGTGGTGATGACGGTGTTGGAGCTGCCGCTGAAGAACGTATGGCCGAACGGGACGCCGACCGACAGGTGCTTGTAGAGCACACCCACGCTGTTCCAGAAGAGCAGCTGGACCAGCACCGGGGTACCGCGAAAGACCCAGATGTAGATCCACGACGCGCTGGAGACGATCGGATTCGGCGATAGGCGCATCACCGCCAGGACGATGCCGAGCGCGATGCCGATCGCCATGGCGATGAGGGTCAGCTCGAGGGTGCGCAGGATGCCCTCGAAGACGACCCGCTTGGTGAGGTTCTTACCGACGACGTCCCAGTGGAAGTTGGGATTCGTGAAGATGCTGTGCGCGAGCATGCCGATGGCGACGAACACGGCGGCGGCGGCCACCCAGCGTCCGGGATGGCGAAGCGGCACCGTCTTCATCTCATCGGGCGGTGGCAGCAGCGGGTCGCCCTGGATGACGCGGGTCTTGCAGAGCGTGTCAGCGAAGGTCCTGCGCTCGGAATCCCACAGCGGGCGCAGGAACCCGACGAGGCTCACCAGATCGACGACGTGCAGCAACAGCCGCCGCAGGCAAGTGGCCTCCGTCGGGGAAAGCCCGTCGGCATCATCGACGAGCGAGATCCCCGCCCTCGCCTTGCCGATGGTCTGCCCGACCGCCGCCTGACGCACCACCGCCTGCCAGGCGTACAGCAGAGCCGGGACGACGATCAGCGCGACCTTCAGGACGAGGCCGCCGATGCCGTGCAGCCCCGCGACGGCGATCAGCCCGATCGCGATGCCCTCGCCCACCACGAGCAGCCCGAGGTCGATGAGCTGGGCGTACGCACGCTGGCCCCAGCTGGCAGTGGCCAGCGAGGCCGGCGTGCGGACGTCATTGCCGCCGCCGCGCTCGGACTTGCTCAGTCCGATCGGCTCGGCAAGCTCCGGCGTCGGTGATGTCAGCTGGTCGCTCCATTGATCTGGGGGTTGGTGATGGCGCCGCTGTCGATGCCCCACTTCTTCAAGATCGTCGTATACGTGCCGTCAGCCATCAACTTCTTGACGGCGGCGAGCACCGGAGCGGCCATGCCGTGTGGTCTTGGGGACGGCGATGCCGTAGGGAGCGTTGTCGTAGCTGCTGCCGGTGATCTCGAACTGGCCGTTCGACTGCTTCGCCGCGTACTGGGCGACCGGCGAGTCGGCGAGGACGGCGTCAGCGCGGCCACTGGAGAGCGCGAGGTTGGCGCCGCTCTCGTCGGGATAGCTGAGGATGGTGATCGCCGCCTTGCCGGCTGTGGTGCAGGCCTTGGACTTGGTCGGCAGGTCGGGCGACTCCTGGACGGTGCCCTTCTCGACCGCGACCTTCTTGCCGCAGAGGGTGTCAGGCGTGAGCTTGTCGGGGTTGCCCTTCTTCACCATCAGGCTGGTGCCGGCGGTGAAGTAGGTGACCATGTCGACCGTCTTCTCGCGCTCCTTGCTGTCGGTGAAGGACGACAGGCTCAGGTCGTACTTGCCGGAGGCGAGCCCGGGGATGATGCCCGCGAAGTCTGCCTTCGTGATGTTGAATTTCAGCCCGAGCGTCTGCGCGATGGCGTTGGCCAGGTCGATGTCCATGCCGACGATCGTCTTGTTGTCGGAGCCGAAGAACTCGTTGGGCGCATACGACGGGTCGGTCGCGACGACGAGCGTGCCCTTGCTCTTGATGGCCGCCGGCACCGAGATCGAGGTGTCAGCTGACGCGCTGGGCGCGCTGCTCGGCTGCGTACTCGATCCCTTGCTGCTGCTGCCACAGGCAGCCAGAGCGAGGGCGAGGCTGGCGGCGGTGCCGACCGCTGCGGAACGCCTCACCAGATTGGTGCGTGATGCCACGTGAAGTCCTTCGGGTGTGGGGACGGGAGGTAACGCCAGCATGTACCGCGGACACATATTGCCAACAACAGATGAAGCTGGTGTGACGGATGTGACCACGGAATTGCGTGTGTCGACAACACTTGGCGACGGAATACTCGCCGGCCCCCACGTCAGGTGGGCAGAAGCTCCCCGGCGATGACCGCCTCCGCGACCGAGCGCATCGTGGAACGCCGGTTCATCGAGGTGCGCTGAATCCACCGGAATGCCTCGGGCTCGGACAGCCCGTGCTCCACCTGCAGGACGCCCTTGGCACGCTCGACGATCTTGCGCGCCTCGAGCCGCTCGCCGAGCGTCGACACCTCGGACTCGAGGCTCACGATCTCCGCATGGCGGCTGACGGCCATCTCGATCGCCGGCAGCAGATCGCGCTTCTGGAACGGCTTGACCAGATACGCCATGGCACCGGCGTCACGCGCGCGCTCGACGAGGTCACGCTGACTGAACGCGGTGAGGATCACCACGGGGGCGATGCGGTTGGCCGCGATGCGCTCGGCGGCGGTGATCCCGTCCATGCCGGGCATCTTCACGTCAAGGATGATCAGATCGGGACGCAACTGCTCGGCGAGCTTGACCGCCGTCTCACCGTCGCCGGCCTCGCCGACGACGTCGTATCCCTCTTCCTGGAGCATTTCCTTGAGGTCGAGCCGGATGAGCGCCTCGTCCTCGGCGAGGAGCACCCGCCGGGGCGCCGGCGAAGACGACGGGCTCGTCAAAGGGGTCTCCTACGCGGATCAAGGGAAAGCGGGGACGTGATCAGAACGCCCCCGAGAGTACCGGCCTGGTCGCCGCCCGCGGCTCATGCGATCAGCAGATTAAGCTGGCACGGCGCATCTCACACGGGTGCACGCGAAGTCGATCGGCACCTGCTCAGCACGGCCCCTGTACTCCAACCGGTAGAGAGGGCGGTCTCAAACACCGCACAGTGTGGGTTCGAATCCCACCGGGGGCACCAACCGGCCGGCCGCCGTTCAGAGCGACGAGAGATAGCCGGCGAAGCGGTCGAGCGAGGTGAGGAAGCCGGCCTGCGCCTCGGGTGAGAGCGCCATCTCGGGGACGTTGGTCTGATGGATCCGCAACTCGGTGCGGCCGTCGCCGAGGTCGACGAAGTCGGTGGCGGTGGTCATTCCCATGTTCGACTCGTGCCAGACGAGTCGCGACGGCGGGGTGATCTCGAGATAGACGCCCTCGGTGGGGTACCGGGATCCATCGGCGTCGTTGACCATCACGGTCCGAAACACCCCGCCCGGGCGCAGGTCGACGGCAATGTCCTCCAGCGGCGTGGACATGCCGACCGGCCCCCAGAAATGCGTCAGGTGCTCGGGCTCGGTCATGCAGCGGAAGACCAGCTCGCGCGGCGCCTCGAAGATTCGCGTGAACGAGAGCTCGCCGGGGTGATCGGTGACGTCAGGCATCGCGAAAGTCCTTTGCTTGCAGGGTTTTCAAGTGGTCCTCCAACTTGTCGAGCCGCTCCGCCCACACCCGGCGTTGGTGGTCGATCCAGCTCGCCGCAGCCTCCAGCTCTGCCGCTTCCAGGTGGCATGGACGGGTCTGCGCCTGGCGGCTGCGGGAGATGAGTCCGGAGTGCTCCAGCACCTTGATGTGCTTGGACACCGCCTGCATCGTCAACGCGAAGGGCTCGGCGAGCTCGCTGACCGTGGCGTCTCCGGCTGCGAGCCGCGCGAGCATGGCCCGGCGGGTGGGATCAGCCAATGCGGCGAACGTCGCGTCGAGATCGCGCTCGTGAACCGCCGTCGTCATCGCACTGCTCCGGCGCCGCCGGTGAGCAACCCGAGGCCCGGGCCCGACAGTCCTTCCAGTCCCGCAGCGCGACCGCCCAGCGCCAGGATCAGGTCATCGGAGTGGCCCGTGACCAAAGCCCCGGTGCCATATCGCCACCCGACATCCGTGGCCTGCATCGCGACGCCGGTGAGGTCCAGCTTGAAGTATTTCAGCGCCTGGGCACTGGTGAGGTTGTTCAGCACCACCGCGGCGACCTCGCTCGCCCGCCGCGGCGGGCGCACGCGCTCGATGCCCAGCGGCCGGCAGATGTCGAGGGAGTGCATCGTGAGATCGGTCAGCGGCGCCTCGTAGCCGGCGCCGGGCGGCGTCCAGGGGTTAGCGGCGTTGGCCCGCAGAACGGCAACCAACTCCGCCGGCGGCAGTGCACCGTCCCGACGGGCGATCCGGTCGGCCATCCGGTCGAAGTTGCCCCGCGCCCGCGCCATGTTGACCAGGAAGCGCGGCGTCGAATACCGGAACGGCATCACCAGATGGGCGACGACGTGGCGCACCGACCAGCCGGCGGCCAGCGTCGGGCTCCCCCACTGCTCCGCGGACAACACCTCCAGCACGGCGACGAGTGAGCGGCGCTCTTCGGCTAGCGCGGGAAGCAGTTCCATACAGGGCATTCAACCGATTGGTTGAGCAGCTGTCAAGTTGATAACGCGAGGGCTGTCAATCTGAGTTGACGCCGGTGATGTGTCAAGCTAGGTTGACATCGTGAGTGAGGGAACCCAGCTGGCCGATGAGGCCAGCAGCACCGATCCGGCGATCGGCCTGCGGGCCGTGCGCGCCCTTCGTGAGCTTGCCGAGCGGCTCGAAGCGGGTCACGTCGCCAAGGCCCGCGAGCAGGGTTGGTCGTGGCAGGACATTGCGGTGTGCATCGGCGTCAGCCGGCAGGCGGTCCACAAGAAATACGGCAACGCGTCTTCGGGGCCACTCGCCCGCGGCCGCGGCCTTCTCAGTAGGGAGAAGTAGGAGATGTTCGAGCGCTTCACCACGCCGGCGCGGGAAAGTGTGCGACGAGCCCAGGAGGAGGCCCGCGAGCTGCGTCATCGCCACATCGGCACCGAGCATCTGCTGCTGGGCGTCGCCAGTGTCGAGGGACCGGCCGCCCGGGCGCTCGCCTCCCGCGGGCTCACGCCTGACGTGCTACGCGGCCGGCTGATGGTCCTCACCGACGACGGGCTCGACCGCGACGCCCTTGCGACCCTTGGCATCGACCTCGAGCGGGTGCGGCAGGCGACCGAGGCGCATCTTGGCCCCGGCGCCCTGGACAAGCAGCGACCGCCGGTCAAGGGCGGTCACCTTCCGCTGACGAAAGGCGCGAAGAAGGCGCTGGAGCTGTCGCTGCGAGAAGCGCTGCACCTGAAGTCCGGCGAGATCGGCACCGGTCACCTGCTGCTCGGCCTGCTCCGCGAAGGCGAAGGGCTGGCGGCCGGCATGCTGGTGGAAAGCCGTGTCGATCTCGACGCCCTGCGCGCCGACGTCACTGCCCTGCTGGCCGAGCGCGCTGCCTAGCGGCCGCTAACGGCGCTGCGGTCCCGTTCCCCCCGAGAGGTCCCCGCTGGTCATCCGCTCGGCGAGGAGCTGGGCGTAGCGCCAGCGCTCGATCGCGGCGACGGCAGCGGGATGCTGTTCCATGTCGCGCAGGATCGCGGCGCCGGCTTCGACGCCGACCTTGGACAGCAGCTCAGCTTCCAGATCGCCTGCGCGTAGGGCGAGCACCAGAGCTCGCTCACCCCGGCGGGGTCCGCGAAGACTCTCCGCCCTTGCACGCAGGACGTGCACCTCTGCCCCCATCAGGTGCCAACGGTCCAGCCCCTCGACCAACGCCGGGTCGAGGTCGACGGCCACCTCGGTCATGCCACTTGCCTTTCGTCCACCACCCTCGCCCGTTGAGTTCGGCGAGTTCAGCGAACAGCTGGGGGATCGATGCGGACGCTGTTGCGTCCTGCCTATTCGATCGGCAGCAGTCCCCGTCTTGGAAGAGGGCCACGCGGGTGAAGCAAAATGTCTGCTAGCCGACTCCCCGGGTCAACGGGTCGTGGTCAGAATTGGCGAGGGCAGCAGCGTGTGGCCGGCGAGGCGGCGGTCGACGGCAGCGGCGCACGCGCGTCCCTCCGCGATCGCCCAGACGATCAGAGACTGCCCGCGACCTGCATCTCCGCACACGAAGACCCCAGGCTCGGTGGTCTCCCAGCCGGCGGAACGAGCGACATTGCCCCGCGCGTCGAGTTCGACGCCCAGCCCTTCGAGCAGCGGTCCTTGCTCCGGACCGGTGAAACCCATCGCCAGCAGCACCAGATCAGCAGGGATCTCCCGCTCGGTGCCGGCGATCTCCTCGAACTTGCCGTCGACCATGCGGGCCTCGACCAGCTCGAGCCCGCGCACCCGCTCCTCGCCGACGAAACGGCGCGTGGAGACCGAGAACAGCCGCTCGCCGCCCTCCTCATGAGCGCTGGAGATGCGATACATCAGCGGCCAGGTCGGCCACGGGGTCGACTCGGCGCGCGAGTCCGGCGGCCGGGGCATGATCTCGAGCTGGACGATCGACGCCGCGCCCTGGCGGTGGGCGGTGCCCAGGCAGTCGGCGCCGGTGTCGCCGCCGCCGATGATGACGACGTGCTTGTCGGTCGCGACGATCGGCGAGCGCTCCAGATCGCCTTCCTGCACCCGGTTGGACGGCTCGAGGTACTCCATCGCCAGGTGGATGCCGTCGAGTTCGCGACCGGGTGCCGGCAGGTTGCGTCCGGCAGTGGAGCCGACGGCCAGCACCACCGCGTCGTGGGAGTCGCGTAGCTCCGCGGTCGTGATGTCGACCCCGATGTTGCAGCTGGTGACGAAGCGGGTGCCTTCGGCCTCCATCTGCTGGAGCCGCCGCTCGAGGACGATCTTCTCCATCTTGAACTCGGGGATCCCGTAGCGCAGCAGGCCGCCGATGCGGTCGTTGCGCTCGTAGACGGTGACCGTGTGGCCGGCTCGGGTGAGCTGCTGCGCCGCGGCGAGCCCGGCCGGACCGCTGCCGACGACGGCCACCCTCTTGCCGGAGTGCTCGGAGGCCAGCACGGGGGTCACGAAACCCTCGTCCCAGGCGCGGTCGATGATCGACACCTCGACCTGCTTGATCGTCACCGGGTCGTCGGCGATCCCGAGCACGCACGCGGATTCGCACGGCGCGGGGCAGAGCCGTCCGGTGAACTCCGGGAAGTTGTTCGTGGCGTGCAACCGGTCGATGGCGTCAGCCCAATGGCCGCGGCGGCTGAGGTCGTTCCACTCGGGAATCAGATTTCCGAGCGGGCAGCCGTTGTGGCAGAAGGGGATGCCGCAATCCATGCAACGAGTCGCCTGCGCGCGAAGCTTCTCCTCCGGAAAGGGCTCGTAGACCTCTTTCCAGTCGAGCAGGCGCAGCGGAACCGGCCGCCGGGTCGGCAGCTCTTTCTTGTGTTTCAAAAAGCCCGAAGGATCAGCCATAGTTAACGCTTCACCGCAGCCATCACCATTTCGTCCGCGTCGGCTCCTGATTCCTGCGCCTCGCGCATCACAGCGAGCACCCTCTTGTAGTCCCGGGGCATGACCTTCGTGAACCGCGCCGGGTCCCAACCGTCGAGCAGTCGCTGGGCGACGGGGCTCGCGGTCTCCTGGGCGTGACGCTGCAGCAGATCCCGCACGAGATGCTCGTCGTCGAGGTCGAGTTGCTCGATGTCGACCATCTCCGGGTTGATCCGTCCGCGGTCGGCGTCGAGCAGGTAAGCGACCCCGCCGCTCATGCCGGCAGCAAAGTTGCGGCCGGTCGGGCCGAGGATGAGCACCTGCCCGCCGGTCATGTACTCGCAGCCGTGGTCACCGACGCCCTCGACCACTGCCGTGGCCCCCGAGTTGCGGACGCAGAACCGCTCGCCGACCAGGCCGCGAAGGAAAACGTCGCCGGCCGTCGCGCCGTACAGGATCACGTTTCCGGCGATGATGTTGTCCTCGGCGGCGAACGTCGAGCCCTCCGGCGGCAGCACCGTGATACGGCCGCCCGACAGGCCCTTGCCCAGGTAGTCGTTCGCGTCTCCCGACAGCCGCAGGCTGATACCAGGCGGCACGAAGGCTCCGAAGCTCTGCCCGGCGGAGCCGGTGAAGTGCAGGCTGATGGTTCCCTCGGGCAGGCCGGCGCCGCCGTAGCGCTTGGTCACCTCATGGCCGAGCATGGTCGCCACCGTGCGGTTGACGTTGCGGATCGGCATCTCCAGCCACACCGGACGGCCGTCGGCGAGTGCCCCTTCGCAGAGCTGGATGAGGGTGTTGTCCAGCGCCCGCTCCAGGCCGTGGTCCTGCTTCTTGGTGGCGTGGGCCTCGCCGCCGAACGGCCGCTCGGGCACGTGCAGCAGCGGGGTCAGGTCGAGCCCGTCAGCCTTCCAGTGTGAGATCGCCGTCGCCATGTCGAGCACCTCGGCGTGACCGACGGCTTCGGCGATCGAGCGGAAGCCGAGCTTGGACAGGTATTCGCGCACCTCGTTGGCGATGTATTCGAAGAACGTGACGATGTACTCGGCCTTGCCGTTGAAGCGCTTGCGCAGCTCCGGGTTCTGCGTCGCGACGCCGACCGGGCAGGTGTCGAGATGGCAGACGCGCATCATCACGCAGCCGGCGACGACGAGCGGCGCCGTCGCGAAGCCGAACTCCTCGGCGCCGAGCAGCGCACCGATGACGACGTCGCGTCCGGTCTTCATGGAACCGTCGACCTGAACGACGATCCGGTCGCGCAACCCGTTCAGCAGCAGGGTCTGCTGGGTCTCGGCCAACCCGAGCTCCCAGGGGGCGCCGGCGTGCTTGAGCGACGTCAGCGGGCTGGCTCCGGTTCCGCCGTCGTGGCCCGAGATCAGGACGACGTCGGAGTGCGCCTTGGCGACGCCGGCCGCGACCGTTCCGACCCCGACCTCGGCGACGAGCTTCACGTGGATACGCGCCGACGGGTTGGCGTTCTTCAGGTCGTGGATCAGCTGAGCGAGATCTTCGATGGAGTAGATGTCGTGATGCGGCGGCGGGCTGATCAGGCCGACGCCCGCGGTGGAGTGGCGGGTCTTGGCGATCCACGGGTAGACCTTGTGGGCCGGCAGCTGGCCGCCCTCCCCCGGCTTGGCGCCCTGAGCCATCTTGATCTGGATGTCGTCGGAGTTCGTCAGGTACTCGCTGGTGACGCCGAACCGCCCGCTCGCGACCTGCTTGATCGCCGAGCGCTTGGAATCGCCGTTCTCCATCGGGGTGAAACGGACGACATCCTCGCCGCCCTCCCCCGTGTTGCTCTTGCCACCGAGCCGGTTCATGGCGATGGCCATGGTCTCGTGGGCCTCGGCGCTGATGGAGCCGTAGGACATGGCGCCGCTGGCGAAGCGCTTGACGATCTCGCTGACCGGCTCCACCTCCTCCAGCGGCACCGGCGGACGGACGCCTTCGCGAAGATGGAAGAGCCCGCGCAGCGTGCCGGCCTGGCGGGAGAGCTCGTCGATCTGCGCCGTGTATTCGCGGAAGACGTCTTCACGCTGGGTGCGGGTCGCGTGTTGCAGCTTGAAGACGGTCTCGGGGTTGAACAGGTGCGGCTCGCCGTCGCGCCGCCACTGGTACTCCCCGCCCGTCTCCAGGCTCCGGTAGGCGAGTTCAGCGGCGTTGTCGGGATAGGCGCGCGCATGACGGGCGGCCACCTCGGATGCCAGCACCTCGAGCCCGACGCCTTCGAGCCGGCTGGGCGTGCCGGTGAAGTAGCGGTCGATCAGCTCGCTCGACAGCCCGATGGCTTCGAAGACCTGGGCGCCCGTGTAGGACGCGACCGTGCTGATGCCCATCTTGGACATCACCTTCAGCACGCCCTTGCCGAGCGCCTTGATGAGGTTGTAGCCGGCCTGATCGGAGGAGACACCGACGAGGTCGCCGCTGTTGATCAGATCGGTCGCCGACTCGAAGGCCAGGTAGGGGTTCACCGCTGCGGCGCCGTAGCCGATGAGCAGCGCGGCGTGATGGACCTCGCGCACGTCGCCGCATTCGACGACCAGCCCGATCCGGGTGCGCTTGCGGCTGCGGATCAGGTGGTGGTGCACGGCACTGGTCAGCAGCAGGCTCGGTATGGGGGCCAGGCGGCGGTTGGCCCCCCGGTCGGAGAGCACGATCAGCCGCGCGCCACGCTCGATCTCGAGGTCGACCTCGGCGAAGATCTCCTCCAGCCGTGCCTCGAGCCCGATCGCGCCCTCGGCGACGTCGTACAGCCCGCGGATCTTCGTCGCGGCGAATCCGGGCAGGTCGCCGTCGTCGTTGATCCCGACGATCTTCGAGACGTCTTCGTTGCTGACGATCGGGAACGGCAGGAAGATCTGCCGGCAGCTCGCCGGACCCGGATCGAGCAGGTTGCCCTCAGGACCCATCGTCCCCCCGAGCGAGGTGACGAGCTCCTCGCGGATGGCGTCCAGCGGCGGGTTGGTGACCTGCGCGAACAGCTGCGTGAAGTAGTCGAAGAGCAGGCGCGGGCGCCGCGAGAGCACCGCGATCGGCGTATCCGTGCCCATCGAGCCGATCGGCTCGGCGCCGTCGCGGGCCATCGGGAGCAGCAGGACGCGCAGCTCCTCCTCGGTGAAACCGAACAGCTGCTGGCGGTGGCGTACCGACTCGTGGGTCGTGACCAGCCGGGAGCGCAGCGGCAGCGACGAGAGCTCGACGACGCCGGCGGTGAGCCACTCGTCGTACGGGTGCTCGGCGGCGAGGGTCGATTTGATCTCCTGGTCGTCGACGATGCGCCCGAGGGCCGTGTCGACGAGGAACATGCGTCCGGGCTGGAGCCGGCCTTTCGCGACGATCTTCTCCGGGGCGATGTCGAGCACGCCCACCTCGCTGGCCATCACGACCAGTCCGTCGTCGGTCACCCAGTAGCGGCTCGGGCGCAGGCCATTGCGGTCCAGCACCGCCCCGATGACGGTGCCGTCGGTGAAAGCGATGCTTGCCGGGCCGTCCCACGGCTCCATCAGCGCGCTGTGGAAGCGGTAGAACGCCTTGCGCGCCGGGTCCATCTCGGTGGAGTTCTCCCACGCCTCCGGGATCATCATCAGCACGGCGTGCGGCAGGCTGCGACCGCCCAGATGCAGCAGCTCCAGCACCTCATCGAAGCTGGCCGAGTCGCTCGCACCGTCGGTACAGATCGGGAAGAGCCGCTCGAGCTCGCCCTCGATCAGGTCGGACTCGAGCAGGGCTTCCCGGGCGCTCATCCAATTGCGATTGCCGCGCACGGTGTTGATCTCACCGTTGTGCGCGACGAAGCGATACGGATGCGCGAGCGGCCAGCTCGGAAACGTGTTGGTCGAGAACCGGCTGTGCACCAGGGCGATCGCGCTGGCGAAGCGCGGGTCGGAAAGGTCGGGGAAGTACGCGGGCAGCTGGTTGGTGGTGAGCATCCCCTTGTAGACGAGCGTGCGTCCGGAAAGGCTCGGGAAGTAGACGCCGGCCTCGCGCTCGGCGCGCTTGCGGACGCAGAACGCCCGGCGCTCGAGGTCCATGTCACTCGCGCCCGACAGGAAGATCTGCCGCATGACGGGCTCGACCTCGCGTGCGGCCTCGCCGAGCGAATCGCCGCAGACCGGCACCTCGCGCCAGCCCAGCAGCGTCAGACCCTCCTGGCGGACGATCTTGCGGATCATCTGCAGGGCGGCGTCGCGCTCGCCGGCCTCGCGTGGCAGAAACGCGATTCCGACGGCGTACTCACCCTTCGCGGGCAGTGCGACCGGAGCGACATCGCGCAGGAACGCGTCAGGGACCTGGACCAGCATCCCGGCGCCGTCGCCGACCTTGGGGTCGCTGCCGGAGGCGCCGCGGTGATCAAGGTTTCGCAGGGCAGTCAAGCCCTTGGACACGATGTCGGAACTAGCCCGGCCGTGGGTGTCCACGACAAAAGCAACCCCGCAGGCGTCGTGCTCGAAGCGGGGGTCGTAAAGACCCTGCCGAGAAGGCATATCGCCGTCCATCCGTCTCGTAACGTTCTCGAAATCGGACGACGCTGTCCGGCCAACCTCCGCGCAGGAGGTTCTGCACCCGTTCACACCGGTGTGCCCGCCTGACCGGCCTCTCGGTCACAAGGGCACTCGTGTTGCATGCAGGTTACGCAGCCCACGCCGACACTGTCGAGTGTGCCATGAACGGCGAGTTCAGCCGAGCGATAAAGGCGGGCGCGGCTTCCGGCGGCTCGAGCGGCGAACCACCCTCCGGAGGCGGTAGAAAGCGTCCATGCGCGAACTCGTCTTTCCGCGGTTGATGTTGGGCACGGCCGCACGCCTGGCCACCGGGCGCGTGCTGATCACCGAGGACGGGGAGCCGCGGACCTTCAGCACCCACGTCGAGCGGGTGCATCAGCTCGTCTCCGGGATGCGCAAGCGCCTCGGCATCGGTCCGGGCGACCGCTTCGGGGTGATGGCGGCGAATTCAGCCCGCCATTTGGAGCTTTGGCATGCCGCGCTATTTGGCGGCGGGGTGATCAACCCGCTGAATCTGCGTTTTTCGGGGCGCGAACTCGCCCACGTGTTACGTGATTCGGGGGCGAGGATCGTCTTTACCGATGCCTTGTTCGCCGATGTCATCAATTCGGTACGCGAAGAAGCGGGTATCGAATGCGTGGTGCTGATGGCCGACAGCACCCCTGACGCGCCTGTCCCCGAGGGCATCGCCGCCGACGTGATGTACGAGGAAGTGATCGCAAACGGCTCGCCCTCCGGCACCGGTTGGGATGAGCCGGAGGAGTCCGATCCCTGCGTGCTGATGTACACCGGCGGCACCACCGGGCTGCCCAAGGGCGTGCTGCTCGACCAGCGGGCGATGACGTTGACGGCGTACCACACCGGATTGCGTTGGCAGTTCCAGCCCGACGACGTCTACTTGCTGCAGACCCCGATGTTTCACGCGGCGTCGTTCGGCGGGATCGCCATCGCCCCCGCTTTCGGGAGCACGACCGCGTTCGTCCCGTTCTTCGATCCTGGCGTGGTGATCGCGGCGATCCCCCGCTTCGGCGCGACGACCACGGTGATGGTCCCCACCATGATCGCGATGACGCTGGCACACCCCGACTTCACGCCGGAGACGTTCGGTTCGCTGCGCCGGCTCACCTACGGCGCTTCACCGATGCCGGCGGCCCTGCTGGACCGGCTGATCGCCGATTACCCCCATCTGGAGATCTCCCAGGGCTACGGAATGACCGAGGCCGCAGCGTTGCTCACCGCCCTCGGGCCGGAAGATCACGTGCCGGGCTCGCATCGGCTGCACTCGGCCGGCCAGGCGCTGCACGGAGTGGCGCTGACGATCCAGGACCCGGCCGGCAACGTGCTCGGCCCGCACGAGACCGGCGAGGTCTGCGCCCGGGCGGGCAACATCATGCGCGAGTACTGGAACCGACCGGAGGAGACGGCCGCCGCTTTCCGGGGCGGCTGGTATCACACCGGTGACGCCGGCTACCTGGACGAGGACGGCTACCTCTTCCTTGTCGACCGGGTCAAAGACATGATCATCACCGGCGGTGAGAACGTGTACAGCATCGAGGTGGAGAACGCGATCACCGACCATCCGGCGGTCGCCCAGGCGGCCGTGATCGGGATCCCCGACGAGCAATGGGGCGAGGCGGTGCACGCCGTCGTCGTGCTCCATCCGGGCCAGGAAGTCAGCGAGCAGGAGCTGCGCCAGCACGTACGCCACCAGATCGCGGGCTACAAAGTTCCCAAATCCATCGAATTCCGGGCAGAGGCTCTTCCGCTGTCCGGAGCGCTCAAGGTGCTGAAAAGAGAATTGCGAGCTCCGTTTTGGGAAGGTCGAGACCGCCACGTGAACTAAACCGGTTAGCGCATCCGGGCCAACTCGGGCCCAACATGTCCGACTCGCTCTACAGCCGGCCGCGGCGCATCCGATAACCGAAACGTGACTTTAGTCCGTAGCGGACGCCGGGACAGCCAAACCCCGGTCGACGACCGGCGGCGCAGGCGGCGCCACCGGAGCTATGCCCTGTGCCTGGCGTGCGGCATTCTCATGGCAGTTCTCGCCCCGCTCATGCGCAGCGCCTGGCATGACGCGACCACGATCGCCATCGGGTCCGGCATCACCGCGATGATCAGCTGCTGGCTGATCGTCCGCTATTCCTTCGAGCCGCTCTACCGCCGGATCGAGGAACGCGAGGCAGATCTCCAGCGCCAGGCCGACCGCCAGGAGTTCGGCGCCCGGCTGAACCGCGCGCTCGAACGCTCCCGCACCGAGGTCGACGTCCTGAAGGTCACGATGCGGGCCGCGGCCGCCATCGACCCGACGCTCCCGACCGAAGCCCTGATCGCCGACTCCTCCCGCGCCCACCTGCGGCGCGCCCAGCTAGGGCTGGTGGAGGCGCGCAGCGGCGAGGGCGGTGTTCCTCATCTCGGCTGCCAGGTCGTCTCGCCGTGGGACTGCCCGGCGATGTCGACGTCGCAGGCGCACCACTTCCCTGACAGCGGGGCGCTGGACGCGTGCCAGTTCCTGCGCGAGCGCGCGGATGCCGCCGGGACCACCCTGACCGCGCTGTGCCTGCCGATGTCCAGCCGTGGACAGGCCGTCGGCGTGCTGCATTCGGTACGCGGAGCCGACCAGCAGATCGACCGTGAGCTGCAACGCTCGCTACAGACGATCGCCGGACGCACCGGGGCCACGATCGGCGCCACTCGCGCGTTCAACAAGAGCCAGCTGCAGGCGTCGACCGACCCGCTGACCGGCCTGCTGAACCGGCGCAGCTTCGAGGAGCGGGCCACGTCGATGCTCGACGGCGCCGAGCGCTACAGCCTGGTCATGGCCGATCTCGACAACTTCAAGAATCTCAACGACGTGCACGGTCACTCCTCCGGTGACCGCGCACTGCGGCGTTTCGCCGAGGTACTGCGCGGCGTCACCCGGCCCGAGGACATCGTCGCCCGCATCGGCGGGGAGGAGTTCATCGTCCTGCTCCCCCACGTGATGGCGTCCGACGCGGCGGTCCTTGCCGAGCGCGTGAGGGCGCGGCTTCGCGACCGTGACGGCCTGTCGGAACCACCGTTCACGGTGAGCCTCGGGGTCGCCGAAGGCCTGCACATCGACGATCTGCACGACGTGATCTCCTCCGCCGACCAGGCGCTTTTCGCCGCCAAGGCCGCCGGCCGCGACCGCGTGGTGCTCGCCGGCGAGCACGAGACGCCGGCGGCCTCCGGTGTCCTCCCCCAGCCGCGCGACGTCAGCGAAGCGGGCGCAGCTAGCTCTCGCGGGTGACCTTTTCCGCATCAACTGATGACGGGGCCTGACCGGCCTCATTCGGGTCGTCCGGCACGGCGGCCCCGGTGACGCCCACGGGCTCGGCCGCATTCGTCGGGTTTGCTTCCTTGGACGTGTCAGCCGCCTTCGTCAGGCTCACGCGTTCGTGACCGGTCGCCTCGAACGGCACGTCGCGCGCCCCGCGGCGCTTGATCAGGTAGGCCACGGCCAGCAGGAAGACGATGATGCTGACGTAGTCGTTCAGGCGCAGCCCGAAGAAGCGGTGGGCGGTGTCGATACGCAGCGACTCGATCCAACCCCGCCCGGCGGTGTAGGCCGCCACGTAGAGCGCGAAGACGCGACCGCCCCCCATGCGGTAGCGCTTGTCGGCCCACAGGCACAGCAGCGCGACGCCAAGACACCACAGCGACTCGTAGAGAAAGGTCGGCTGGTAGGTCGCGACGTTTTCATAGCCTGGCAGCCGGTGCGCCGGATCGATGCGCAGCGCCCACGGCAGGCCGCTCGGACGACCGTAGAGCTCCTGGTTGAACCAGTTGCCCCAGCGACCGAACGCCTGCGCTACGGGGAGCACCGGCGCGAACGCGTCAGCGGCGATGGTGGTGGGAATCCCGCGATGGCGCAGCACGAGCCAGGCGCCCAGAAAGCCGCCGGCGATCGCGCCCCAGATCCCGAGTCCCCCGCGCCAGATGTAGAGCGCTTCGATCGGGTGGCCACCTTTGCCGAAGTACGGGTCGGGGGTGGTGATCACGTGGTAAATCCGGGCACCGATGATGCCGAACGGCACAGCGACGGTGGCGATGTCGGCGGCGGCCCCGGGGGGCGCCCCGCGCGCCCGCATCCGGCGCTCGGCGAGCACGACGCCGACGATGACTCCGACGGCGATGCACAGGGCGTACCCGCGCAGCGGCAGCGGTCCGAGATGGACGACGCCCTCGGACGGGCTCGGGATCGAAGCGGTGACGATCATGATCCGGCGCGCACCCCTTCAGCCAGTTGGGCCGCCAGGCTTCGGACCGCGGCGACGCCCTCGGATTCGGTCGGAGCTTCCAGGAGCGCGCGGACGAAGGCGGTACCCACGATGACCCCGTCGGCATAGCCGGCGACCTCGGCAGCCTGCGCCGCGTTGGACACCCCCAGCCCCACCGCGACCGGCTTGTCGGTCACCGCCCTCATACGCCCGACCAGCTCCGACGCAGCCGACCCGATGCTGCTGCGCGTACCCGTGACGCCCATGGCCGACGCCGCGTAGATGAATCCGCGGCTGGCATCGGAGACGATGCGCAGCCGAGCCTCGGTAGAGGACGGCGCGACCAGGAAGATCGGGTCGAGGTCGTACTTGGTCGCGGCGGCGAGCCACGGACCGGCCTCGTCGGGGATCAGATCGGGGGTGATCACGCCCGCGACACCGGCGGTCGACAGTCCCTCGGCGAATCGTTCGACCCCATAGTGGTCCACCGGGTTCCAGTACGTCATCACGACCGTCGCGACCTGCGGCGCCAGCGCCGCCGCCGTCGCCACGACGTCGCTCACCCGAACCCCGCGATCGAGCGCCTGCTGGACCGCTTCCTGGATCACCGGACCGTCCATCAGCGGGTCGGAATAGGGCAGACCCACCTCGAGCACGTCACAGCCGCCTTCGACCATCGCTTCGAGCGCGGCTTGGGCGCCGGGCACCGACGGGTAGCCGGCCGGCAGGTAACCGATGAGAGCGGCGCGGCCTTCGGCGCGGGCGGACGCGAACACGTCAGCCAGCGGGAGCAGCGCGCTCACCAGCCCTCCCCCTCGCCCTCGGCGACATCCTTGGACAGTTCGGCCTCGGCCACCTCTTCACCCGTCACCAGGCCGAACCAGCGGGCGGCGGTGTCGACGTCCTTGTCGCCCCGGCCGGAGAGGTTGACCAGGATCTGCTGATCGGGCGACATCGCCGCCGCGAGGTCGAGCGCGCCGGCGATCGCGTGGGCGCTCTCGATGGCCGGCAGGATGCCCTCGGACTCGGCGAGCACGCGGAACGCGCGCATAGCAGCGCCGTCGTCGACCGGCAGGTACTCGGCGCGGGCCTGGTCATGCAGCCAGGCGTGCTCGGGGCCGACGCCCGGATAGTCGAGCCCCGCGCTGATCGAGTGGGTGGTCAGGGTCTGGCCGTCATCGTCCTGCAGCAGGTAGGTGCGCATGCCGTGGATGACACCGACCGAGCCGCCGGCGACGGTCGCGGCATGGCGGCCACTCAAGATCCCGTCTCCCCCCGCCTCGCAGCCGAGCAGGCGCACTCCAGCATCCGCGATGAACGGCGAGAAGATGCCCATGGCATTGGAACCGCCGCCGACACACGCCACGATCGCGTCGGGCAGCCGGCCGGTGAGCTCCAGCATCTGGGCGCGCGCCTCGACCCCGATGATGCGCTGGAAATCGCGGACCATCATCGGGAACGGGTGCGGACCCATCACCGAGCCGATGCAGTAATGCGTGCTCTCGACGTTGGTCACCCAGTCGCGCATCGCCTCGTTGATGGCGTCCTTGAGGGTGCGGCTGCCGGCGGTGACGGGGACGACGGTCGCGCCCAGCAGACGCATCCGGGCCACGTTCAGCGCCTGGCGGACCGTGTCCTCCTCGCCCATGTAGACGATGCATTCCAGGCCGAGCAGCGCGCACGCCGTAGCAGTTGCGACCCCGTGCTGGCCGGCGCCCGTCTCGGCGATGACCCGCTTCTTGCCCATCCGGACGGTGAGCAGCGCCTGGCCCAGCACGTTGTTGATCTTGTGTGAGCCGGTATGAGCCAGGTCTTCGCGCTTGAGCAGGATCCGCGCGCCGCCGGCACGCTCGGTGAGGCGTTTCGCGTCGGTGATCGGGGTCGGGCGGCCGGCGTAGCTGGCCAGCAATCCGTCGAGTTCGGCGACGAAAGCCGGATCCTGGCGGGCGGAGGCGTACTCCGCCTCGAGCTCGTCGAGCGCCTTGACCAGCGCCTCGGGAACGAACCGGCCGCCGTAGGGGCCGAAGTGACCGGTCTCGTCGGGGACGATCGGCAAGGCGCTCATCGGGCGGCCTGCACCGGGGAGCCGGCGGCGACGAGCTCGGCGACGGTCGCGAGCGGATCGGCCCCGCTGACGCAGGCCTCACCCGCCAGCACGGCATCTGCCCCGGCAGCGGCGTACTCGGCGACGTCGGCCGGCCCGCGTACCCCCGATTCGGCCACCGCCAGCACCCCATCTGGAACCAGCGGGCGTAACTGGCCGAACACCCCGCGGTCGACCTGCAAGGTCCGCAGGTCGCGGGCGTTGACCCCGATCAGTTCGGCGCCGATCCGGGCGGCGCGCTCGAGCTCGTCGCCGTCGTGCACCTCCACCAGCGGAAGCATCCCGTATTCGCGGATCTGGGCGTGCAGCTCAGCCAACAACGACTGTTCGAGCGCGGCGACGATGAGCAGGACGAGATCGGCTCCATGGGCCCGGGCTTCGGCCACCTGATACGGGGTGACGACAAAGTCCTTGCGCAGCAGGGGCACGTCGACGGCGGCGCGCACGGCATCGAGGTCGGCGAGCGAGCCCCCGAAGCGCCGCTGCTCGGTCAGCACACTTATGGCCGCGGCTCCACCGGCCGCGTACGCGCTCGCCAGGGCAGCCGGATCGGCGATGGTGGCCAGCTCACCCTTGCTCGGGGAGCGCCGCTTCACCTCGGCGATCAGACTCGCGCCGGGACGCGACAGCGCCGCCAGCGCAGGTTTGGCGGGCGGCGCGTCAACGGCCGCGGCCTGGATGGAGGACCAGGACCGGTGCGCCTGCCGCTCGGCCAGATCGGCGCGGACGCCGACGAGAATCTCATCGAGGACGGTGGCAGCCACGCCCCGATCGTACGGGCGGGACCCCGCCGGAACCGTGACGCCGGGCCTCCCAGGAAGCTGACAAACGCGTCATCGGGTGCCGAACGGCAGCCGAATCGTGAACGCGGCGCCTCCTTCCGGCGCCCGTCCCGCTGCGGCGTTCCCCCCGAGCGCACCGGCCAGCCCGGCGACGAGAGCCAGCCCGAGGCCGGTCCCGACCCGGCGGATGCCCCGGTAGCGTTCGTACAGCGTCGAGCGTTCGAATGCGACCGCGCAGTCGTCGGGGGTGAGTCCCGGACCGCCGTCGCGGACCTGCAGGAGCGCGTAGCCGGCATACAGCGGATCAGGTCCGACCGCGAAGACGATCGGCGCGCCCTGCGGCACGACCCGCAAGGCGTTCTCGGCGAGGCCGTCGAGGATCTGCCGGACCCGGCCGCCGTCGGTGACGATCACCAGCGGCGCCGGCGGTAGTTCCAGGCGCAGGTCGATGCCTTCGGCGGCGCAACGCGGGCGCCATACCTGCTCGGCGCCGCGCACGAGGGCCGTGAGGTCGGTGGGTGCCAGGTCGATCCGGAAGTCATCAGCACCCAGCCGCGCAAGGTCCAGCAGGTCGGAGACGAGCCGGTTGAGCCGATGCGCCTCCGACAGCATGACGGCTCCGGCGGCCTTCGCGTCCTCACCCTCGATGACCCCGTCAGCCAGCGCCTCGGCGTGGCCGGTGACCGCGGTGAGCGGGGTGCGCAGCTCGTGGGAGATCGAGAGCAGGAAGTCGCGCTGGCGTCCCTCGCTGCGCGCGAGGGCGGCTGCCAACCCGTTGAGCGCATCGGCGACCTCCGCGACCTCGGCCGGGCCTTCGGGACGTACGCCGACGTCGCGACGCCCGCCGGCCATAGCCCGGGCCGCGGCCGCGGCGTGCTGAAGCGGACGCGCGAGGCGCCGGGCGAGCAGGATTCCGGCGACGGCCGCGCCGACCAGACCGATGGCCAGCGCGAGGAGCAGGCGATTGCGCAGTGGATTGGCGAAGCCGCGCGCCTGGGAAGCGTTCTGCAGCAGCACGATTCCGGCCGGCTGGCAGCCGTCGACCGGGGTCGAGATCTCCGATGGGGAGAGCGGGCGTCCCTCGATCAGGCGACGAGTCCCATCGACCCGGGCGACAGCGCTGACCGACTGGCCGCCGGCCAGTTCGCTCGCCAGCTGCGCCGGCAACTGGATGGCTTTCCCCCCGCAGGCGGCGCCCGTGGTGTCGATCGCCTCGAGCGTGATCTGCTGCGCCTGAAGGACCGTGACGAGCCGCGCAAAGGTGGCCTTCCTGGTGGCCCGGTCGATGGCTCGATCGACCAGGACCAGATAACCGTCGGCCTGGCGGCCGAGTTGCTGCCGGGCCTCCGTTTCCGCGGCGCCGTGCAGAAGGCCGATCGACACCAGGCCGACCACCAGCACCGCCAGCGCTGCCACCGCCGTGGTGGCGATCGCGAGCCGGGACGCGAGCCCCGACCGACGCCTGGGCGGCGCCGGGCCCACGGCCGGCGGCGGGCCGGTCACTCAGGCCCCTGCGGTGTAACCGACGCCGCGCACGGTGCGCAGCGGGCTGTGCTCACCGAGCTTGGCGCGTAACTGGGCGACGTGGACGTCGACGGTGCGCGTGCCGGCCGCAGCCTCATAGCCCCACACCTCCGACAGCAGTTCCTCGCGGGTGAAGACGCGACCGGGTCGGCGCAGGAGCATGGCGAGCAGGTCGAACTCGGTCGCCGTCAGTGACACCGGCGACCCAGCGGCGGCGACCGCTCGACGGGCCGGATCCAGGCTGACTTCGCCGACGGTCAGTACCGGAGCGTCTCCCGGCGGCCCCGATGCGCGCCGGAGCACAGTTTTGACGCGAGCGACGAGTTCACGCGGCGAGAACGGCTTGGTGACGTAGTCGTCAGCGCCGAGTTCCAGACCGACGATGCGGTCCACCTCGTCATCGCGCGCGGTGACGAACAGGATCGGCACCCAGTTGCCGTCCGAGCGCAACGCCCGGCAGACCTCCGTGCCGTCGAGCGTCGGAAGGCCGACGTCCAGCACGATCGCGACCGGCTTCAGCGAACGGGCTGCGGCCAACCCGGCGCGGCCGTCGGACTCGACGTGGACCCCGAATCCCTCACGGCGCAGGTACAGCCGGACGAGATCGCTGATGTGGGCCTCGTCCTCGACGACGAGCACCAGCCCCTTCGAAGGCCCGGGGGCGCCCGCTGTGGAACCCGCAGTGCCGCCCGCCGCCTCCGCCACAACTGCGAGGGTAAACGCGCAGGTCAGCCCTGAGTGGGATCTTCGCCCCTGTCGAGCGCCTCCCAGGCGTCAGCAGGGCGGGCGGCCCGGGCATTGGCGCGCTCGTAACGTGAGGTGGGTCCGGGCCAGGTGCCCGCCCGCAGGAATCCGACGACGCCCCCGGCCACGATCAGCAAGGCGCCCACGACAGCGAAATACGGGGGCGCCCCGAGGTGAGCTGAGGCGAACGCTCCGGCCGAACGGACCTTGCTGCTGTTGCGCGCTACCCGGTCGGGATCGGCGAGGAACGCCACCACCGCGATCAGCACCCCGACCCCCGCGGCGGCGATGAGGACGGCCAGCAGGCGGCGGGCCCAGCTGCGCACCAGGGCGACGGCGACCAGCCCCGCTGCGGCGACGAGCGAGAGGGGGACCGCCGACCCGGCGACGTTGTGACCGGTCAGGGTCACGTCGGTACGCGAGGCGCGAATGGTCACCCGCAGCCACGTCGGCGTCGACGACAGCAGGACGACCACGACCCCGAGACCGATGCCGAGCGCGGCGATCAGCGCCGAGCGGGGCATCGTCCTGGCGGGAGCTGGGGCCGACGCGTCGATGGTCTCCGGCAGCGGTTCGGGCTGATCGGTCACGGCAGGCGGGAGACGGGCACGTCAGCCGCGGGCCGAAGGGTCTCGGCGAGCGCCAGCGCGCGCAGGACCGCACGCGCCTTGTGACGCGTCTCCGCCTCTTCGAAGTCGGGCTCGCTGTCGGCGACGATCCCGGCTCCGGCCTGCGCGTAAGCCACTCCGCCCCGCATCACGGCCGTTCTGATGGCGATCGCGAGGTCGAGGTCGCCGCCGAAGTCGAGGTAGCCCACACCTCCGCCGTAGATGCCGCGGCGAGCCGGCTCGAGCTCGTCGATCAGCTCCATCGCCCGGACCTTCGGCGCGCCCGTGAGGGTTCCCGCCGGGTAGCAGGCGGTGAGCACGTCGACGGCATCGAGGTCGCTTCGCACCTCGCCGACGACCGTCGAGACGATGTGCATGACGTGCGAAAAGCGTTCCACCGCACCGAATTCGACGACCCGCACCGTGCCCGGCTCGCACACCCGGCCGAGATCGTTGCGGCCCAGATCGACGAGCATGATGTGCTCGGCGCGTTCCTTCTCGCTGCCGACGAGTTCGGCTGCCAGCTCGGCGTCTTTGGCTTCGGTGCCGCCGCGCGGCCGGGTGCCGGCGATCGGGTGGAGCCGGGCCAATAGCCCCGCGCCGGTGTCGGTCACGGTGACGAGCGACTCGGGGCTCGACCCGACGATGTCGAGCGTCGCTGCCCCGGCTCCGGTGCTCTCGGCGCCGGTGCCCGCCAGCCGCAGCAGGTACATGTACGGGCTCGGGTTGCTGGTGCGCAGCAGCCGGTAGACGTCGAGCGGATCGGCGTCGGTGGCGACCTCGAAGCGCTGGCTGACGGTCACCTGGAAGATGTCGCCGGCGCGAATGGCCTCGAGCGCACCCTCGACCGCCTGCTGATACTCCCCGGCCGGGGTCCGGCTGTGAAACGCGAGCTCGGGGGTGTCCTCCGGCGACGCGATCACGGCGACCGAGGGGGGTGCCGGCTCGGCGAGCGCGGCCGTCATCTCGCGCAACCGCGCGACAGCGTCGTCATACGCCTCGTCGACGGAGGCGGCACCGGCGGGAAACGCGTTGGACACCAGCAGGCAGGAACCGTCGTCGTGATCGAGCACGGCGAGCTCGGTCGCCAGCATCATGCCGAGCTCGGGCAGATGCAGATCCTCGACGGCAAGGCTCGGCAGCCGCTCGATGCGTCGCACGAAGTCATAGCCCAGGTAGCCGACGAGCCCACCCATCAGCGGCGGCATCCCGCGAAGGCGCGGTGCGCGCAGCGACTTGGCGCAGGCGTGGAGCATCTCCAGCGGATTGCCTCTCAGCGGCACTCCGGGCGGCGGGTCGTCCAGCCAGATCGCCTCGCCGCCGCGCTCGGTGAGCGTGGCCCGCGACCGGACGCCGACGAAGGAGTAACGCGACCAACTGCGCCCGTGCTCGGCCGACTCCAGCAGGAAGGTGCCCGGACCGCCGGCCAGCTTGCGGTACACGCCGATCGGCGTCTCGCCGTCGGCCAGCACCCGGCGGGTGACCGGAACCACCGGATACTCCGCGGCCAGCCGGGTGAACTCGGCGCGGTCGGGATGAAACGACCCGTCTGTCACCGCGTCACACGGCCTCTGCGGGCGCCGAGCCGACCACAGCCCCACCGTCGGCGGAGCCGACCACAGCCCCCAGGTCTGCGGCGTCGAAGCAGGTGCGGTCACCGGTGTGACAGGCCGCGCCCACCTGATCGACGCGGACCAGCAGGGTGTCGCCGTCACAGTCGAGCGCGACCGACTTCACCCACTGCTGATGGCCACTCGTCTCGCCCTTGACCCAGTACTCCTGACGGCTGCGCGACCAGTAGGTGCAACGCCCCGTCGTGAGGGTGCGATGCAGCGCCTCGTCGTCCATCCAGCCGAGCATGAGCACCTCGCCGGTGTCGTACTGCTGGGCGACGGCGGGCACCAGGCCGGCCGGGTCGCGTTTCAACCGCTCCGCGATGGCGGGATCAAGAGAACTCGGACGTGTCACGCCCCCATCCTGCCAGCGCGCAGCAGTCAGGCCGAGCCGTTAAGACCGGCCGCGACCCAACGAAGCCCGTCGGCGAGCGCCGGACGCCAGACGCCGTAGTCGTGCCCGCCGGGGCGGATACGCAGCACGATGTCGAAGCCGCGGTCGACCAGCTCCTGGGCGATGTTGACGGTGTCGCGACGGGCCGTGGTGTCGCTGCGTCCGACCTCGAGCCAGAGCCTGACCTGCGGCGACGGGGAAAGCCGCGGGACGTACGCGATGGGGGTGTTCGCGGCGGCGACCTTCGCCAGGTCGGGTCGGTTGCCGAACAGACCCTTCAGCCCCCCGTCGTGGGTGGGCCGGTCGAAGCCGGAAAGGTCGATGACGGCGGAGAACAGCCCCCGGTTGCGAAGGCCCAGGTTCAGGGCGCAATAGCCGCCGGCCGAATTGCCGGCTACCGCCCGGGCGGCTCGCGTCGGGATGGTGCGGAATCGGGCGTCGATCTCGCGGACGACGTCTTTCACCACGTACGTCGCGACGTGTTCCTTGGGCCGATCGACGCATTCGGAATCGTCGGTCCAGTTGTGGCTGGCCCGAGGCGCCACGAGGATCACCGGATGGCCGGCGCGAGCCACAGCCAAGCCCGCATCGGACGCCCGGGCCGCCCGAAACCAGTCGACGGGCGCCCCGGGCGAACCGTGCAAGAGATAGACGACAGGGAAGCGTCGGGCCGGCTCGGTGAAGTACTGCGGCGGGAAGTAGACCATCGCGGTCGGGGTGCCGAAACCGCTCTGCACGCCGGGCAGCGGAACGCTGACCACCGCTCCGCGCGGGTGCACCGTTTCGGGCCGGGCGAGCGGGACGGAGACCTCGGTGAGCCGGGCTGACGGCCAGGTGCGCAGCCCTAGAACGTCGGCCACGCGCGGCAGAAATGCGTAGTGGGCATTGACGAAATCGGCTGCGGTGACCAGAGAAAGGACCATCGCCAGCGCCCCGAAGCCGGTGGCGCTCACCCAGCGCCGGCGCCTGCCGCGCCAGAGCGCGACCCCCCAGGCAGCGAGAGAGACGATCACCAAACCTGCGAGGAAGTTGGCGCTGATGACAAGCAGGCCCACGACGCTCCGCACGCTCAGTTAACAAAGCCGTAACGACGGGACGTTAACCCGAACAGATGTGGGTCGGCGCAGGAATTACCGGGTTGGCGCTGTCGGATGACCGACAGCGATCAGGCGTGGGTGCCGCTCGGGGTGGGTGTCGGAAAACCGGGGACGCTCGGTGCGGTGCTGCCGCCACTCGACGGGGTCGGCACGATCGTCGCAGCATCCGGCAGGACGGCCTTCATGACCTTCGCGGCTTCCGCGGCGACCGCAGCGGCATTTGTGGGTGCGTTTCCTGCGACTCCACTGAGGATGACCACGACCTGGTAGCGGCCGACAGTGGTGAACGCTCCGATGCTGATCCCGGTGGAGGCGTCGTGGTTGACGAAGGCGGTGGCCGTGGGGAACCCGGGGAGCGGGATCGTCGTCGAAGTCTTCTTGTTCTCGGTGTTGGAGTAGTTCAGCTCAGCCGCTGCCGCCGCGGGGCTACTGAACTGCAGGATGTTGATGTCGGCGTCCCAGTCATCGCTCACCGCCGAGTCCGGGCCGAGGGTCAGTGCCTGCAGCCCGACGACCCGGGAGAGCCCGTACTTCTTGAACTGCGTCAGCTCCGCCGGTCCGAGCGCGACGTCGGCGGCCTTGAGCGTGTCCAACGCGTAGGCGTGGTAGTCGATCGCCGCCAGACCGGGCGGCGTGGGGACGGTGCCCAGCGACGGCAGCGGGGTCTGGGGGTTGGCCGGACTCGTCTGGCTGGGAGTGGGGCTCGGAGCCAGCGACGGCGCCGGGTTGGGCAGGGTGGTGCCACCGGATGCTGACGACTTCGAGGACGATCCCGATGTCGTCGAGGACACCAGCACGGCGATGAGGGTCGCCACGATCGCGACCGCGACGAGGGTGATACCGGTCCACAACCCACGGCGGGATCGCGACGAGGGCCACCCGGGCTGCGAGGCCGTGGGCCAGCCCTGCTCGGAGACCGGCGGGAAGCTCCAGTCGGCCGTCCGCCCGGGCGGCAGGTACTCCGGCGGGGGGGACGGGTGGCTGGGAGCCGCCCAGGACGGGGGCGCCGGTGAGGTGGGAACCGGGCCGGCGTACTCCCTCGACCAGGGTGAGGGGCCCGTCGGCGTTTCGGCCGGCTGCTTACGCAGCTTGTCGGGCAGCTCCTGGGTCGGGTCCGCGCCGTCTGACTCGGGAGGCACGGTCACGCTGCGATTGTCACCTACGAACCTTGGAAGTCGCCATGAACCAGCGCCGGATCCAGCGAATGCACGACGCCGGGTGATGGCGGCGTCGGACGCTAGAGCAGGGAGCCGCGCGCCGACCAGGAGGCGTGCAGCCTTGCGTAGACGCCCGGCACATCTACGAGGGCGGAGTGCGGGCCGCGCTGAACGATGCGTCCCGCGTCGACGACGACCACCTCGTCGGCGAGTTCCGCAGCCTTCAACCGGTGCGCGATCGTGACGGTCGTGCGGCCGGCCGCCAGTGACTCCAGCGCAGCGGACAGCCGCATCTCAGTGGCCGGGTCGATCGCGCTCGTCGCCTCGTCGAGCACGAGCAGGTCAGGGTCGGCGAGATGGGCGCGGGCGACGGCGACCAGCTGGCGCTCTCCTGCCGACAACGACTCCCCCCGCTGGCCGACCGGTGCCTGCAGCCCGCCCGGCAGTCCGGCGATCCAGTCGGCGAGGCCGAGCTCGTCGAAGACCCGCGCGATGTCGGCGTCGGACGCGTCGGGACGGCCGTAGCGGACGTTCTCGGCGATGGTGCTCTCGAACAGATGGCCCTCCTGCGGGACCATCACCACCCGCCGGCGCAGCGAGGCGAAGGGGATCTGCGCGAGCGGGATGCCCGAGAGTTCGACCGAACCGCGTATCGGATCGATCAGCCGGGTCAGCAGCTTGGCGAGGGTGGTCTTCCCGCTGCCGGTCTCGCCGACGACAGCGATGCGGGCCCGCGCCGGCACGGTGAGATCGATGTCGCGCAGCACCTCCGGTCCGCCCGGGTACGCGTAGGCCACGTCACGGAAGCGGATGTCGATCGGGCCTGGCGGCAGCTCGCGTCCACCCTGCGGATGGGCGTCCGGATCGGATGCGGGATCCCTGACATCGATGGGCGTGTCGAGCACGTCGAGCACGCGGCGAAGGCCGGCCAAAGCGTTCTGCGCGTCGTTGAGGGTCTCCGTGGCGACCTGAACCGGCCCCACGAAAAGCGTCACCAGGAACAGGAACGCGACCAGCCGACCGGCCGACAGGTGGCCGCCCACGCCGAGCCAGATGCCGACGACGACCACTCCCGTATTGGCGAGTCCGGCGACGAGTTCACCGCCGGAGAACGTGAGGGCGGCCAGCCGCTGGGCCCTCACGGCCGCGTCGCGATGCGAGCCGATGGCGACGTTGATGCGGCGGCCGGTGCGCTCGCCGACGCCGAACGCCTTCACCACCGCCGCGCCCACGACGGCCTCCGAGACGGCTGACAGCACCAGCCCGACGCGCTCGCGCACCAGGCCGTAGGCCGCCGCGAGCCGCACCGACATGGCCCTGGCGAGCAGCGCCAGCGGTACGAAACAGGCGTACACCAGCAGTGTCAGCGGCCACGAGTAGACCAGCATCAGCACGGTGGCGAGCACCAGCTGCAGCACGCTGACCAGTAGCTGGATGCCGCCCCACTGCAGGAAGTTCGAGAGCTGGTCGACGTCGCTGGTCACCCGGCTCACCAGCGCGCCGCGGCTCTGCGACGCCTGGCGCAGCATCGACAGCTCGTGCACGTGGCGGAAGGTCTTCACGCGTAGCGACGCGAGCCCCGATTCGGTCGCGGTGAACAGCCGCACGTTCAGCAGATACGCGGCCGTCGCGGTGACCACGACCGCGACCGCGGCCAGCGCCAGGGACGCCCGGATGGCACCGAGATCGACCTTCGCACCCGACCCACCGGAGCCGCCACCGAGACCGTGGTCGATCGTCTGCTGGACCGCGACCGGGATGACCACCCGTCCGGCGGTCGACAGCACCGCGAGAAACAGCGTGAAACCCAGGCCGCGCGAGAACTCGGGAGCCATCCGGAAGGCGCGCCGGAAAGTCACGATCGTGCCGCCGGCGTCGGGGTTCGGCGGCATCGATGTCGAGGGGTTCATCGACAAGGTGGTCATGCCGCCGACTCCTCGTCCGGAGCCGCCTGGTGGCCGGCGCCGTAGGCGGTCAGCACCTCGCGATAGCCGGGCACTGACGCCATCAGCTGCTCGTGGGTGCCGCGGCCGCGCACCCGGCCGTCCTCGAGGTAGATGACGAGATCGGCGAGCGCGATCGTGGCCTGGCGGTAGGCGATGACGACGACCGTGGCCGGCGACTCGCGTAACCCCGCGAGGATGGCGCGCTCGATCCGCGGGTCGACGCTCGAGGTCGCGTCATCGAGCACCAGCAGGCGCGGCCGGCGGGCGAGCGCCCGGGCCAGGGCGATCCGCTGCCGCTGACCACCGGACAGGGTCGTGCCTCGCTCCCCCACCACCGTGTCGACGCCGTCCGGCAGTTGCGCGACGAAGTCGGCGGCTTGACTGACCTGCAGCGCCTCGGCCAGGACCGAGTCCTCGACGTCGGCACCCAGCGTGACGTTGCCCCGCACCGTGTCGTCGAACAGGAACGCTCCTTGCGGGACCAGCGCGACGGCATCCGATAGCTGACCCGCTGCGAGGTCACGCAGGTCGTGACCGTCGAGCGTGAGGACGCCCTCGTCGGGGTCGAGCAGGCGCAGGACGAGATGCGCGAGCGTCGATTTGCCGGCGCCGGTCGGTCCGACGATCGCGACCGTGCTGCCGGCCGGGACGTCGAGCGTGACCCCGTCGAGCACCCGCGCACTGTCAGGTGCGTCACCACCGCCGTAGCCGAAGCCGACGCCGTGGGCAGCCAACCGTGCGGGCTTCGCAGTGGACCCGCCGCCGACGCCGTCGAGGCGGCGCTCCCCGGCCGGCATCGCGTCGTCGGCGTCGAGCACGGTGTGCATGCGTTCCCAGCCGACGACCGCCCGCGGCAGGTCGGCGAGCACCCAACCGATGGCCCGGACCGGGAGCGCAAGCAGCGTGAACAGGTAAGCGACGCGCACCAGACCACCCGGGTCCAGCGAACCCGCCGACACCCGCAGCCCGCCGACCAGCAGCACGGCGAGCACCGACATGTTCGGCAGCGCCTCGAGGGCCGGGTCGAACAGGCCGCGCAGGCGTCCGACGCGGATGAGCGCGTCGCGCAGCTCACCGGCCCGCTCGGCGAAGCGGTCGGTCTCGTGCTCGCCGCGGCCGAGCACCTTGACTGTCAGCGCCCCGTCGAAGCTCTCGTGGGCGAGTCCGCTCACCTCGGCGCGAAGCTCTTGGGCCCGGATCATCAGCGGTGCCAGCCGGCGGCTGTAGACCACGTTGAGCAACGCGATCAACGGGAAGATCACCCCGCCGACGAGTGCCAGGATCGGGTCGGTGGCGATCAGGAAAGCGAGCGTCACCAGCAGCATGACGACGACGCCGACCGCCATCGGGAACGGCGCCATCGGCTCCCAGGTCTGCTCGACATCGGAGTTGGCGAGCGAGAGCAGCCGGCCGGTCGGATGGGCCTGGTGCCAGCGCAGCGGAAGGGCGAGATAGCGCGCGGCGACCTTGCGGCGATACGTCGCCCCGAGCTCGTACTGCACCCGGCCGGCGTAGATCCGGCGTCCGGCGATCCCGACCGCCTTCAGCGCGGCGACGGCCATGATCAGCAGCCCCGCGCCGACCAACGAGCCCCAGACCACCCGGCCGGCCCGAAACGCCGGTAGCACGGTGTTTTCCGTGACCCGGCCCAGCACGTAGGCCTGGCCCACCGTCATCAGCGCCCAGAGTGAGCTTCCCAGCACCGAGATGGTGAACGCCTTCGGTTGCTGCGCCGCACCGCGTCCGAGCACGGCGAACCCGCGCAGCACGACCCGGCGGTCGCTGCGAACCGCCCGCCGGTCGTGGGCCGGCGAGGCGGGTGGTGGTGCAGTGGGTGGTGCATCGGGCACGCTCGACAGCATGCCTGGACGTTCGCGGCGAGGTCGCGTCAATTCGGTGGAGCCGAACGATGACATGGCGGCGGAGCTGAAGGGTGACATGGCGGTGGAGCCGAACGATGACATGGCGGCGGAGCCGAAGGGTGACATGGCGGCGGAGCTGAAGGAACAGCCGGCGCGTGACTGGCCGACGCTGCATCCACGCAACCTCGCGGTGCATCCGCCGTACCGGCGCGCCCTGGTGATCGTCGTGATCGGGTTCGCCATGGGCTCGCTGTTCGTCTACAGCTACATCGACGCTCTCGGGCATCCGGTCGCCCGCCGGATCACGACGGCTGTGGTGGGCACCTCGCCGGTGCGGGCGCCGTTCATCGCCGCGCTGGAAGGCCGCGCGAACAAGGGGCTCAAACTCCGCAGCTACGCCACGCAAGCAGACGCCGAGCGGGCCATCGGCGAGCAGAAGGTGTACCTGGCGCTCGTCTTCTCGCAGGACAAGCCGACCGCGGTCGCGGTGCTCCTGTCCAGCGCGTCGGGGCCGAGCGTCGCGCGCGTGCTGTCCACCTCGCTGCCGGACGCGGCGACCCGAGCCGGCGCCGTCCTCACCGAAACCGACCTGCATCCGCTGCCGAGCCAGGATCCGTCGGGACTGGCCGCTTTCTACCTGACCATCGGCGCGACGATCCTCGGCTTCGTCACGACGTTCCAGCTGCGCGCCAACGCGCGCCCGATGCCGCTCCCGCCCTGGCTGGCGTTCACCGGCGGTCTGGCGATTCTGGGCAGCCTGGTGCTGATCTGCGTCGTCAAGGGAATCCTGCACGCGCTTCCGGTGCCGTTCTTCGACGGCTGGGGCGTCGTCGCGCTGCAGATGATCACGGCGACGGCGGTGGCGTCGCTGATGGCGACACTGATCGGGCGCTGGGCGATCATCCCGACCTGGCTGATCTTCGTGGTGCTCGGCAACACCTCTTCCGGCGGCGCCGTCTCACCGGCCCTGCTGCCGCAGCCGTTCAGCTTCCTTTCGCGAGCGCTGCCCTCGGGCGCGACGGTCAGCCTGCTGCGATCGACCGCCTACTTCCCGGGCGCGTCGCGCCTGGAGCCGATGTTGGTGCTGATCGGCTGGGCGGTGCTTGCCGTCGGCGGGCTGATGCTCGCGAGCCGGCTGCTCGGGCGGGGACCCGGGACGTCCGAACCGCCGCGGCCCGTCACGGCGCAGGAGGCTGCCGCAGCGTCAGCGGACGGGTAGCCCGGCTTCGCGCAGCGCCGCTTTGACGTCACCGATCCGCAGCGTCCCGAAATGGAAGACGCTCGCGGCGAGCACAGCGTCGGCACCGGCGAGGACCGCCGGGGCGAAGTCGCCGACCGCCCCCGCGCCGCCGCTGGCGATCAACGGGACGTCGACCACCGCGCGTACGGCCGTCACCATCTCGATGTCGTAGCCGGCGGTGGTGCCGTCGGCGTCCATGGAGTTCAGCAGGATCTCGCCGGCGCCGAGTTCGGCGCCTCGGGCAGCCCATTCGACCGCATCGATCCCGGTGCCGCGGCGGCCGCCGTGGGTGGTGACCTCATACCCGCTCGGTGTCGCGTCCCTGGGATGGACACGGCGGGCATCGACGGACAGCACGATGCACTGGCGTCCGAACCGCTCGGCGCATTCGGTCAGCAACTGCGGACGTTCGATGGCCGCAGTGTTGATGCCGACCTTGTCGGCGCCCGCCCGCAACAGCCGGTCGACGTCGCCGGGGCTGCGCACGCCGCCTCCCACGGTGAGCGGGATGAAGACCTGCTCGGCGGTGCGGCGCACGACGTCATAGGTCGTCTCCCGGTCGCCGCTGCTTGCGGTGATGTCCAGGAAGACGAGCTCGTCGGCGCCCTCGGCGTCATAGAGCCGGGCCATCTCGACCGGGTCGCCGGCGTCGCGCAGCGAGGTGAAGTTGACCCCCTTGACGACCCGCCCGGCGTCAACGTCGAGGCACGGGATCACGCGTACGGCGAGAGTCATGGTCGGGCGTGTCATCGGGTGACTCATCTGGTCACAGCGAGCGCTTCCGGCAGCGTGAAAGCCCCGGCGTAGAGCGCCTTGCCGACGATCGCCCCCTCGACGCCGGGGATCTGCGAAATCGCCTGCAAATCCTGAAGATTGCTCACCCCGCCGCTGGCGATGACCGGACGGTCGGTGGCCTTGGTGACGCTGGCGAGCAGCTCGACGTTGGGCCCGGTGAGCGTGCCGTCGCGGCGCACATCGGTGACGACGTAGCGGGAGCAGCCGTCGGCGTCGAGCCGGGCGAGCACCTCGAAGAGCTCGCCGCCCTCCTGGGTCCAGCCGCGCGCTGCGAGCGTGGTGCCGCGTACGTCGAGGCCGACGGCGATCCGGTCACCCACGCGGTCGATGGCCCGGCGTACCCAATCGGGATCCTCGAGCGCGGCGGTGCCGACGTTGACGCGAGCCGCCCCCGTCGCGAGCGCGGCGTCGAGCGAGGCGTCGTCGCGGATGCCACCGGAGAGCTCCACCGCGACGTCGAGTTTGCGGACGACATCGGCGAGCAGTTCGCGGTTGTGCCCGCGACCGAAGGCGGCATCGAGATCGACGAGATGGACCCACTCGGCGCCGTCGGACTGCCAGCGCAGCGCCGCCTCGAGCGGATCGCCGTACCCGGTCTCGCTGCCGGCCTCACCCTGGACCAGCCGCACGGCTTGCCCGGCGGTCACGTCGACGGCCGGCAGGAGGGTGAGGCTCACAGCTGACCGAGCCAGTTGGTGAGCAGGCGTGCGCCGGCGTCGGCGCTCTTCTCGGGGTGGAACTGGGTCGCGGCCAGGCAGCCGCGCTCGACGGCCGCGGCGAACGGTGAGCCGTGCTCGGCGACGGTGTCACCCGGGCGCGCCGCGGCGGCGTAGGAGTGGACGAAGTAGAAGCGCTCGCTCTCGACACCGGCGAACAATGGCGACCCGGGCGCTGCCGACACCACATTCCATCCCATGTGCGGCAGCACCTTCGCGCCCTCGATACGCAGGACCTCGCCCTCGAGCAGCCCGAGCCCTCGCGTACGCACCCCGTGTTCCTCACCCGCTTCGTACAGCACCTGCATCCCGACGCAGATCCCGAGCACCGGCCGGCCTGCCGACACCCGCGCGGCGATCACGTCATGCCCCCCGACGGCGCGGATCCCCTCGACGCATGCAGCGAATGCCCCGACCCCGGGCACCACCAGACCGTCGGCGGCAGCAGCTGCTTCGAGGTCGGCGGTCACGGTGACGTCGGCTCCAGCTCGTGCCAGCGCGCGTTCGGCGGAGCGCAGGTTGCCGGAGCCGTAATCGAGGACGACGACCCGCGGTCCCGCGCTCACAGCACGCCCTTCGTGCTGGGAATCCCGCCGGTGCGCGGGTCGAGCGCCACCGCGTCACGCAGCGCCCGGGCCACGGCCTTGAATTGGGCCTCGACCACGTGGTGCGCATTACGCCCGGAAAGCACCCGCACGTGCAGCGCGATCGCCGCGGATGCCACGAAGGACTCCCAGATGTGGCCGGTCAGGGTCATGTCGTAGGTGCCGATCATCGGCGCCAGCCCCTCGGGCTCTTCGTGGACGCAGTACGGCCGGCCCGACAGGTCGACGGCCGCGCTCACCAGCGCCTCGTCCAGCGGCACGGTGGCGTCACCGAAGCGGCGGATCCCCGACTTGTCGCCAAGGGCCTGCCGCAGCGCCGTCCCGATCGCGAGCGACGTGTCTTCCACGGTGTGGTGGATGTCGACGTCGAGATCGCCGGTGGTCGCCACCTTCAAGTTGAACCCGGCGTGCTTGCCCAGCTGGGCGACCATGTGGTCATAGAAGGGAACGCCGGTCTCCGACTCGGCCTGACCCGTGCCGTCGAGCTCGAGCTCGACCAGCACGGACGACTCCTTCGTCGTGCGCTCCACCCGCGCGCTGCGCGTCACGCTGCCCCGATTCTTGTGCTCTTCATCAGACTCCCGAGCTCCGTGAGGAACGCATCCATTTCATCGGGGGTGCCGGCGGTCACCCGCAACCAGCCGGCCAGCCCGACGTCGCGCACCAAAACCCCTTGTTCCAGCAGGCTTTCCCAGATCTGATGCTGATCGCCAGGCACCTGGAAGAGCACGAAGTTGGCGTCGCTCGGGACCGCCCGGCAGCCCAGTGCGGGCAGCTCGACGAGCAGCCGGTCGCGTTGCACCCGGAGTGCCTCGACGCTCGCCAGCAGCTCACCGCTGTAGGCGAGAGCCACCCGCGCCGCTGCCTGCGTGAGCGCCGAGAGGTGATAGGGCAGCCGGACCAGCTGCAGCGCGTCGACCACCACCGGTGCGGCCGCCAGATATCCCACGCGAGCGCCCGCGAGCGCGAATGCCTTGCTCATGGTCCGCGTCACGACGAGCCGCGGGCACTCCGGCAGCAGGGTGACCGCGCTCGGCACGCCCTCGCGGCGAAATTCCGCGTACGCCTCGTCGACGATCACCATTCCCGGCGCCGCGTCGTGGATCTCGCGGATCGTCGACAGCTCCAACGCGGTGCCGGTGGGATTGTTGGGCGAGCAGAGGAAGACCAGCGACGGGGCGTGCTCGGCGATCGCCGCCCGCGCTGCCGGAAGGTCGACGCGAAAGTCGGCGTCACGCTCGCCGCGCACCCATCCCGTCGCCGTCGCCAGCGCGATGAGCCCGTGCATGGTGTACGTCGGCTCGAACGCGAGCCCCACCCGTCCGGGGCCGCCGAACGCCTGGCACAGCTGCTGCAGGATCTCGTTGGAACCGTTGGCCGCCCAGACCTGCGAGACGCCGAGCACCTGCCCGGGCGCCGCCGATTCACCCGTCAGGTAGGCGGCGAGCTCGGTGCGCAGCGCGGTGGCATCGCGGTCGGGGTAGCGATTGAGCGACGCGGCCGCCTCGGCGCAGGCGGACGTCAGCGCCGCGACGAGCTCGGGTGACGGCGGGTACGGGTTCTCGTTGGTGTTCAACCGGTAGGCGACGTCGAGCTGGGGCGCTCCGTACGGGCTCAGACCGCGTAGATCATCGCGCAGCGGCAGCCCGTCCCAGCCGCTCACGGATCGACCCGCACGCGCACGGCCTCCACGTGCGCATGCAGATCCTCAGCCGCGCCAAGCGCGTACACACCGGGCGCCGAAGCGGCCAGCGCCTCAGCCGTCGCCGTCACGACGTGCTGCTGGCGCAGGAACGAGAAGACCGAAAGCCCGCTGGTGTGGCGCGCGGTGCCGCCGGTGGGAAGCACGTGATTGGAGCCCGCCAGGTAGTCGCCGAGGGTCACGGGTGCGTGGGGACCGACGAAGATGGCACCGGCGTGCCGCACTCGTGCGGCCACTGCGTCAGCATCCGCAGTGACGATCTCGAGGTGCTCGGCGGCCCACGCGTCGACCACCTCGATGCCCTGGGTGATGTCGCGGACGAGGACGGTCGCGCTCTGACCGGTCAGGGCCGCGGTGATGCGCTCGTGGTGCTTGGCAGCGGCGACCTGGCGCACCACTTCCGCCTCCACCTGCTCCAGCAGCGTTTCGCTGTCGGAGACGAGCAGGCAGGCGGCCAAGGGGTCGTGCTCGGCTTGCGAGATCAGGTCGGCGGCGAGGTGGACCGGATCGCCGGTGGCATCAGCCAGGATGGCGATCTCGGTGGCGCCGGCCTCGGCGTCGATGCCGACGACGCCGCGCACGATGCGCTTCGCAGCGGCGACGTAGACGTTGCCGGGCCCGGTGATGACGTCGACCCGCGGGCACGTCTCGGTGCCGTACGCGAACATCGCGACCGCCTGGGCGCCGCCGACGGCGTAGACCTCGTCGATCCCCAACAGCGCGCAGGCGGCCAGTACCGCATGGTGCGGCAGGCCGGTCTCGCGCTGCGGCGGCGACGCGATTGCGAGCGACGCCACGCCGGCCACCTGGGCGGGGACGACGTTCATCACCACGCTGCTCGGATACGCGACCCGCCCGCCCGGCACGTAGAGCCCGACCCGGGAGACGGGCACCCAGCGCTCGGTGACGCAACTTCCGGGGATGACCTCGACGCTGACGTCACGCGGCCGGGTGGCCTCGGTGACCTTGCGGGTGCGCCGGATCGCCTCTTCGAGGGCGTCGCGCACCGCCGGATCGAGGGCGTCGAGCGCCTTGATGAGCTCGGTGGCGGGCACGCGCAGGCCGAAACCAGCGGCGGGAGCCGCCAGGTCGACCCCGTCGAAGCGTTCGGTGGCGGCGATGACCGCCGCGTCTCCGCGCACCCGGACGTCTTCACACACGGGCCGGACAGCGTCGACGGCAGCCGCCACGTCGAGATCGGCACGCGGCAGGAGGTCACGCGGATCTCCGGTGCGGACGCGCAGGTCGAGACGGGTGAGCACGCTTCGAGGGTATCGGCTTCGGGTTGACCTGGGGATTGAGTTGGCGCCGCAAGCTGTGCGCCTCTCCCAGCCGGTCCGCAGGTCCGGACGAGACGCCGCGGCCCCTGAGCCGGGATGATGGCCGGATGACCGACGAGGGCCCGGCCCAGCCGCTGGAAACGCTGCCGCTGTTTCCGCTGTCGGCCGTGCTGTTCCCGGGGGCGCCGCTGCCCTTGCAGATTTTCGAGGAGCGCTATCGGGCGCTGGTACGCGACCTGCTGGACCTCGAGCCGGCGGCGCGCAGGTTCGGGGTGGTCGCCATCGAAGCCGGCAGCGAGGCCGGGATGGCGCTGCCGCAGATGTTCCCGGTCGGCTGCGAGGCCTTCGTGCAGCGCATCGAGCCGTCGCCGGACGGCCGCAGCAAGCTCCTCGCTTTCGGACGGGCCCGCTTCCGGCTGGTCGAGGTCGACACCGTGAGCAAGCCCTACCTGGTCGGTCAGGTGCGCTGGCTGGACGAACCGGCCGGCGAGGCGGGGCTGGCCGAAGCGATCGCGCCGGCCGTTCGCGACGCATTGCTGACCTACGTCGACACGCTCGCCGAACTGACCGGCGGGAGCGTCGATGAGGAAACGCTCCCCGGCGATCCGACCGAGCTCAGCTATCTGACGGCCGGCGCGATGCTGCTCGCGCTGCGCGAGCGGCAGGCCCTGCTCGAACTCGGCGACACCGCCGGGCGGCTGCGTGCCGAGGTGAGCCTGCTGCGCCGAGAGCAGCTCCTGATGGCGGAACTGCGCGCGGTGAACGCACCCGAGCTCTTCCGGATGCCGCGCTCACCGAACTGAGCCGGGGTCGTCCCGACGAGACCTTCGGCATGTTTTCCACAGCCCGCTCTTGCGTCTTCGTTACTTTCTGTAGCCTGCGGCCGGTGTCGAAGAGTCTTTTGCTGATCCTCGCCCTCGGTGTGACCAGCTGTGGCAGCGCGGCCGCACGATCCGCCCGAACTCCCACAAGCCAGCAGATCAGCGCGCATGCCGGCACAGGTAACCCGTCGAGCAAGAGCTCGCCGGCCAGCGTGGAGCAAGCGAAGCCCAGTCCCTCACAGGCCTCACCATCGGTGACTGTGCGTGGCAAGGCTTCGGTGGGCCACGTCCCTGCTGCGGCGACCGGCCGCCCTATCCGGTGGGCGGGCTCGCTCCATGGTCGAAGCTGCTGGCCTTCGAGGAGCCTGCCGCCCCAGCGCTCGTTCCGCGGCCGACGGTGCCGGCCGTTCCCACGGTGCCGACAGCACCCACAGTGCCGACGGTGCCATCTCACCGGCCCGTCGGTCATCGCACGACTCCGGTCCGCCCCACGCTTGCGCCTCGCCCGGCCGCGCCAAGCCTCAAGGAGATGCAGCGTCGCACCTACGCCGCTCTCGCGGCCTGGTACCGCAGCCACGCCAACGCCGCGGCATTGCAGACGTTGACGAGTCAGGTCAACGCCGCCCTGACCGCACTGCCGGCCGCCTCAGCGCAGCATCAGGCGTACGCCGTGCTCTCCCGTCGGCTGTTCGTGGCCCTGCACCCGGCCGGCCCGAAGGCGCGCACAGCCGCCCGCGCCTCAGCCGTCTCAGTGCGGCACTGACCAGTAACGGTCGGGTTCGGGGGCGTCGGGGAGCACCGGCTCCTGATGGCTCGTCGTCAGCAGCATGATGATCAGATACGTCAGCAGCGCCGCCACCGGGAAAACGACGTGGAAACCGTGACTGCGCAGGACGAAGTCGACGAGGTTGCTCACCCGGCTACGGATGTCCTGAGGCACCTGGTCGAGCACCCTGCTGCTGCCGCGCAGATGACCGACCTGCGCGGCCACCAGCGAGCCGCCGACGCCGCCGATCGCCAGCGCCAGCGGCAAGGTCCAGCTGCCCCGCCTGCCGCGCCAGCCCACCACCGCCCCGGCCAGCACCCCGAAGATCAAGGCCAGTAAGGCGAAATGCACGTCGGCACCGCCCTGGACGTTGAAGGCGGCCTCGCTTCCTGCCAGTGCCTGCTTGACGTTCAGCTTGGGCGTGGTGGCCGCCCAGATCAGACCCATCGGCACACCAACGACGACCAGCGCGATGGCGACGACGATGGCGCTGAGCACGTCCCGCGAGTGCGGCGCCTCCGGCTTCCACCTGCGGGCTACCGGCGGTTCAGGCGGAAGGCCGAAACCGGGATCGAGTTGCGGGTCTTGGGGCTCGCTGCCCGGCGTCGACGAACCCGTCATGCGCACAGTCTCCCTGACCGGTTCAACGCCATTTGCACCACCACGCTGTGGGAGGCCGATTCAACGGCGTGCCAGCCGGCGCAGCGCCCAACCTCCGGCGAGCAGGCTGGCTATCGCGACCAGCAGGCAGACCAGCAGATCGATCCCGACCGAACCCCACGGCACGCTGTGGCGGAAGCCGACGGCGAGCGCATCGGCCCCGTACGTGCCCGGCAGGATCACGCGGATCGCCCGCAAGGCTTCCGGCATCCTTGACGCCGGGATGATGTCGAGGAAGAGCACCGCGCTCATTCCCAGCTGGCCCGCGACAGTCGCGAGTTCCGGACGCGGGGCGATGAGACCCAGCAGCGCGCCGATGCCCGCGAGGGCCGCTCCCGTCAGCACGATCACGGGGATCAGCAGCCACAGCCGGCCGAGTGGTAGCCGGTAGACCAATCCACCGGTGATGGCGGTGAGGATCGTGCCCGGGACGGCGAACGTCGCGTATGAGGCCGCGGTGCCGAGCACGACCGCGCTCGGCGGCACCGGCAGCGTCAGGTAATAGTCCAGGGCCCCCGACGCGCGCATCGCGCCGAACCGCTGGGCGAGCAGGTTGAGCGCGACGAAGGCGACGACCAGCACGGTCGTACCGCCGACCACCTGCTCGCCGGTGGTCTCACTCCCCCGATCAACCACTCCCCGCAGCAGCAGGAGCAGGCCGATCGACTGGAAAGCGGCCACGAAGAGCAGCGGCACCCGGGCAACGCGGCCACGAGCCAGTTGCTGGCGGAAGACCGTCGAGGTCGCCGACCACATCCCGGGCCGGGGTGAGCGACCGGTCCCGGCCGTCACGGCTCGCGAGGCGGCGCCCGGCAGGAGTTGGGTCACGCGCGTTCCAGGTCGCGAGCCCGACCGCCGAGAGCCAGGTAGACGTCTTCGAGCGTGGGTGTGGCAAGCGTGAAGTCATCGAGTGCGGCGAAGGCCGGCCCCGACGTGAGGCTGCCGAGTGCTTCGCGCGCCTCCCCCACCGGAAGGTGGACGCTCCAGCGCCGACCGGTGACGCTGGCCCGGGCAGCGAGGGAGGCGACGACCGGATCGCTGCCGGGCGGCTCGGCGCGCCACACCAGGTCCAGCCGCACCTCGTCGCTGACCTGGGCTTTGAGCCGGCCCGGTGTGTCGCAGGCGATGACCCGGCCGGCGTCGAGCACGGCGACCCTGTCCAGCACCGACTCGGCCTCCAGCACGTTGTGGGTGACGAGCAGGATCGTCACCCCGGCGTCGCGGCGCCGCCGCTCGAGTGCGGCCCACACCGCGCGCCGGGCCTGCGGGTCGAGGCCGGTGGTCGGCTCGTCCAGCACCAGGATCGGACGCGGGCCGGCGAGCGCGGCGCCGAAAGCCGCCAGCCGCCGCTCCCCGCCCGACAGCTGACCGATGACCCTGCCGGCGAGCGGCGTCAGTCCCAGCTCTTCGATGAGCCCGTCACGCGTGGCGTTCGCAGCCGAGGAACTCAGCCCGCGCAGCCGGCCGGTCGATTCGATCGCCAGGCTGACGGTGAGGTCGGCAAGGGCGGCTTCGTGCTGCGGCAGGTAACCGACGCACGCGCTGGCCCGGGAGTCGAGCGGGGCGCCGAGCAGGCGGATCGTGCCCTCGTCGGGGCGGAGCAGGCCGACCAGCTGGCGTACCAGCGTCGTCTTGCCGGCGCCGTTGGGACCGAGCAGGCCGAAGACCGTGCCCGCGGCGACGTCGAGATCGATGCCGTCATTGGCGACGATCGTCTCGCCCTTGCCCCGGCCGGAGGAGAAGGTACGAACGAGCCCACGCACCTCATACGCGAGCGGCCCGTCCACCGGCCCAGTGTCGCAGTTCATCGTGTGCGCCGCCCGGGCTCGCGAACCCGGGCAGCTCACACCAGGCTGCTGGTCCAGACGACGATGTCGAGCACCCGCAGCGGGGTGATCGGCGGGCAGTCCTCGGGGACGAGCCGGGCAAGGGCCGCGAACTCGTCGGCGTTGTCACGCAGATCCTGGCGCATGGCTCGCACCAGCAGACCCATGTACTCGCGGACGGTCCGGCCGTCTTTCGGCGCCGGCGGGACGCAGGCCTCGGACTGGTAGAACATCTGGACCTTGCTGTCGAACAGCGGAACCAGACCTGGGCGCTTTCGGTGCAGCACCTTCGCCAGCAGCGAGCCCCGCACGTCACGGTCCAGAGCGCTGGGGTCATCGAGCGGGTCATACAGCGCCGCGACCAGGTCACACGTCTCCTCGTCGGCCTCGACGAGGTCGACCGGAGGCAGCGCGTCGAGCCCGCGCTGCAGCAGCGGAAGCAGCGCCGTGAGGGTATGCATCCGGTCGAGGTCGACATTCACGCCGAGCAGGGTCGGAGCGAGCAGATCGCCGGTGCACAACGTCGCGGGATCTTCGTTGGTGATCAGCCCGTCGTAGTACGGGTAGGCGTAACGCAGCCCGCGCCGTCCGGGGCTGACGTAGGTACGCACCAAGCCCTCGGCGTCGAGCACCTCTTTGGTTCCCATGGCCAGGCGCATGGGTTCAGCCTCTCATCCAGAGACGCAACCGGCACCCAACAACTCTTTGAGGTCCGCCACAAGACTGGTGGAAACGCTGACCCGCAGCCCGTCGTCAAGGCGCAGGGTGGTGACGCGAGCGGGGCCGAGCAGCTGCAGCCGCACCTCGGTGGTGCCGGGATGCGTCGAAAGCACACCCTTCAGCCGGGTCACCAGATCGGGCACGCAACGCGCTGCCGCCAGCGAGACCGTCAGCGGACCACGCGGCCCCTGCGTGAGGTCGGGGACGATCAGCTCCATCGCGATCAGCCGCGGCATCTCCTCGCGCTTGTCGACGCGTGCCTTGACCAGCACGACCTCGTCCTCGATGAGCTGATGCGAGACCGCCGCGTAGGTCTGCGGGAAGAACAGGGTCTCGACCCCGCCGTCGAGGTCTTCGAGCTGGACCACCGCCCAGGGGCTGCCGGTCTTGGTGACCTTGCGGGTGATGCTGGCGACGATGCCGCCGACGGTCACGATCTGCCCGTCGTCGCACGATTCCGACAGATCCGCCACGGTGGCGTCCGAGCCGGCCGCGATGATGTGCTCGACACCGAGCAGCGGATGGTCGCTGACGTACAGCCCGAGCATCTCCCGCTCGTACGCGAGCAGCAGCTTCTTCTCCCACTCCCCGTTGGGGATCGTGGTCTCCAGCGCCGCGTCAGCCTCCTGGCCGCCGGCCTCGGGGTCCTCCATGCCGAGCCCGCCGAACAGCGAGAACTGACCGGCCGCCTCGGCGCGCTTGACCTCCAGGCACGCGTCGATGACCTCGGCATGGATCTGGACGAGCCCGCGCCGGGGGTGACCGAGCGAGTCGAACGCGCCTGCCTTGATGAGCGACTCGACCGTGCGCTTGTTGCATGCGACCGGCTCGACCTTGCGAAGGAAATCGGCGAAGTCAGCAAAGCGTCCCTTGGCCTTGCGGGTGCGCACCAGCGAATCGACGACGTTGGCGCCGACGTTGCGGATCGCGCCGAGCCCGAAGCGGATGTCAGTGCCGCGGGGGGTGAAATCGCGGTCGGAGTCGTTGACGTCGGGCGGCAGCACCTTCAGCCCCATCCGCCGGCATTCCTGCAGGTAGATGGCGGTCTTGTCCTTGTCATCGCGGACGCTCGTGAGCAGCGCGGCCATGTACTCGGCGGGGAAGTTCGCCTTCAGGAACGCGGTCCAGTACGAGACCAGGCCGTAGCCGGCGCTGTGGGCCTTGTTGAACGCGTAGTCCGAGAACGGAACGAGGATGTCCCAGAGCGTCTTGATCGCGTTGTCGCCGTAGCCCTGCGCCTTCATGCCGTCGCTGAAGGGGATGTACTCCTTGTCGAGGATCTCGCGCTTCTTCTTGCCCATCGCGCGGCGCAGGAGATCGGCGGCGCCGAGCGTGTAGCCGGCCACCCGCTGGGCGATGGCCATGACCTGCTCCTGGTAGACGATCAGGCCGTGCGTCTCGTCGAGGATGTCGGCCAGCGCCTCGGCCAGCTCCGGGTGGATCGGCTCGACGGGCTTGCGACCGTTCTTGCGATCGGCGTAGTCGTTGTGCGCATTGGCGCCCATCGGACCGGGCCGGTACAGCGCGATGAGGGCGGAGATGTCGTCGAAGGAGGTCGGCTTCATCGAGCGCAGCAGCGAACGCATCGGCCCGCCGTCGAGCTGGAAGACGCCGAGGCTGTCACCCCGCCCGAGCAGCGCGTAGGCCTCGGGATCGTCGAGGGTCAGCTCCTCGAGCACCAGGGTCTCGCCGCGGTTGGACTCGATGTGAGCCAGGCAATCGTCGAGCACGGTGAGGTTGCGCAGGCCCAGGAAATCCATCTTCAGCAGGCCGAGGCTCTCGACAGCGCCCATGTCGAACTGGGTGATGATCGCGCCGTCGGCATCGCGGCGCCAGACCGGCACGTGGTCGGTCAGCGGATCGCGGCACATGACGACGCCGGCGGCGTGGACACCGACCTGGCGCTTGAGGCCCTCCAGCCCGCGGGCGGTCTCGAGCACCTTGGCGACGTCGGGCTCGGACGCGGCCATCGCCCGCAGCTCGCCGGCCTCGCTGTAACGCTTGGACTGCGGATCGAAGCAATCAGCCAGCGCCATCTCGCGGCCCATCACCGCCGCCGGGAACGCCTTGGTGATCTTGTCACCCATGGCGTACGGGTAGCCGAGAACCCGTGAGCTGTCTTTGATCGCCGCCTTGGCCTTGATGGTGCCGTAAGTGATGATCTGCGCGACCTTGTCATCGCCGTAACGCTCGGTGGCATAACGGATCATGTCGGTGCGCCGGCGCTCGTCGAAGTCCATGTCGATGTCGGGCATGGAGATCCGGTCAGGATTGAGGAAGCGCTCGAAGATCAGCCCGAACCGCAGCGGATCGAGCTCGGTGATGCCGAGCACGTAGGACACCATGCTTCCGGCGGCGCTGCCGCGGCCCGGACCGACCCGGATGCCCGCGGTCTTCGCGTAACGCACGAGGTCGGCGACGACGAGGAAGTAGGCCGGGAATCCCATCTGCAGGATGACCCCGACCTCGTAATCCACCTGTGCCTGCTGAGCTTCGGTGGCGCCGCCGGGATAGCGCTGGGCGACGCCGCGGGCGACCTCCTTGCGAAACCAGCTCTCCTCGGTTTCCCCTTCAGGGCAAGGGAATTGGGGCAGCAGCTGCTTGGGCGCGAACGACGGCGGCTGGATCCGCTCGGCGATCACCAGCGTGTTGTCGCAGGCCTCGGGAAGCTCGGCGAAGGTCGCGCGCATCTCGGCCGGCGACTTCAGGTAGAACTCGGTGGCCTCGAACTTGAAACGGGTCGGGTCAGCCAGGGTGGCGCCGGTCTGCACGCACAGCAGCACCTCGTGGGCCGTGTGGTCGGCCTGGTTGGTGTAGTGCAGATCATTGGTGGCGACGAGCGGGAGGTCGAGCTCCTTGGCGATCTTGACCAGCTGCGGGAAGGTGCGCTTCTCGATGTCGATGCCGTGCTGCATCAGCTCGACGTAGAAATTGCCGCGGCCGAAGATCTCGGCGTACTCCCCCGCCGTAGCTTTCGCCAGCTCGTAATCGCCGCGCTCGAGCGCCTGGCTGACCTCACCGCCCGGGCATCCGGTGGTGCCGATGATGCCGCCGGAATAGCGGGCGAGCAGCTCCCGATCCATCCGGGGCTTGTAGTAGTAGCCCTCGAGGCTCGCCAGGCTGGAGAGCTTGATCAGGTTCGAATAGCCGTCAGGGTCAGCGGCCCACAACGTCATGTGGCTGTACTTGTCGGTCTTCGCGCTCCCGCCGTCGGGCAGCCGCTTGTCGAAGCGCGACCCGGGCGCGATGTAGGCCTCGGTGCCGATGATCGGCTTGATGCCGGCCCTCGTCGCCTGCCCGGCGAAGTCGAAGGCGCCGTAGAGGTTGCCGTGGTCGGTCATGGCCAAGGCCGGCATGCCCAGCTGCTCGCAGCCGGCGAACAGGTCTTTCAGGCGCGCTGCGCCATCGAGCATCGAATACTCGGTGTGGACGTGGAGGTGGACGAACGAATCGTCCCGCGACACCTTTCCCGCGGGACCCTCGCTCGTCATTCCGCAGCCTGCCTTTCACCCTGGTCCCGAAGGCGCGCGGCCCGCTCCCGGACGCCGCAGCGCAAGGTTCAGGTTTAGCACTTGCTCACGACAGAATCCGAGTCCCGGGGCGGGTCGTCAGGTGGGTGGGCGTGTCGCTGTGATCGGCCCCCGGAGGGACTGACCGAAGGGACTGGTCGACGGCCCTCCTGTAGGGCACCATGGACCCACGTGCGACTGCTCACGCCCGCTCCGTACGAGCTGACTTACGACGACGTCTTCCTGCTGCCTCACCGGTCGGCGATCACCTCGCGACTCGAGGTCGACACCTCCACCCGCGACGGTTCGGGCACCACGATTCCCGTGGTCGTCGCCAACATGACCTCGGTCGCCGGACGCCGCATGGCCGAGACCGTGGCCCGGCGCGGCGCGATCGCCGTCATCCCCCAGGACATCCCGATCGACGTGGTCTCCGACGTCATCAGCTTCGTCAAGAGCCGCCACGTCCTGTTCGACACCGCCATCACGCTCGGGCGTACCGACACGGTCGGTGAGGCGCTCGGGCTGCTCCCCAAGCGCGCCCACGGAGCGGTGGTCGTCACCGAGGACGGCCGCCCGGTCGGCGTCGTGACGGAGGCCGACTGCCTCGGGGTCGACCGCTTCACCCAGCTGCGGGAGGTGATGTCGCGCGACCTGCTGACGCTGCCCGACACCGTCGACCCGCGGGCCGCGTTCGATCGCCTGCAGGACGGCCGCCACCGCTTGGCGCCGGTCGTCGACGCCGACGGGCGGCTCGTCGGGATCCTCACCCGCGAGGCCGCGCTGCGCTCGGGGCTCTACGCGCCGGCGCTCGACGACGCCGGGCGGCTACGGGTGGCGGCGGCGATAGGCGTCAGCCGTGATGTCGAGCCGCGCGCCAAGGGTCTGCTGGACGCCGGGGTCGACGTGCTGGTCCTCGACACCGCCCACGGCCACCAGGAACGGATGATCGACGCGCTGCGTACCGTTCGGGCACTCGACCCGCAGGTGCCGATCGTCGCGGGCAACGTCGTCACCGCCGAGGGCGTACGCGATCTGGTCGAGGCCGGGGCCGACATCCTGAAGGTCGGGGTCGGCCCGGGCGCCATGTGCACGACGCGGATGATGACCGGCGTCGGGCGTCCGCAATTCTCGGCGGTGCTCGAGTGCGCAGCCGAGGCCCGCCGGCTCGGCCGCCACGTCTGGGCCGACGGCGGCATCCGCCACCCGCGCGACGTCGCGCTCGCGATCGCGGCGGGCGCGTCGAACGTGATGATCGGCTCCTGGCTCGCGGGCACCCACGAGTCGCCGGGCGACGTCCAGCGTGCCCCGGATGGCCGGCTGTACAAGGAGAATTACGGGATGGCGTCGGCCCGTGCGGTACGCGTGCGCAGCGCCGACGACACACCGTTCGAGCGGGCCCGCAAGGCCCTCTTCGAGGAGGGCATCTCCACCGGGCGCATGTACCTGGATCCGGCCCGTCCCGGCGTCGAGGACCTGCTCGACACGATCGTCGCCGGCCTGCGCAGCGCCTGCACCTACGCCGGCGCCCGCACCCTCGAGCAGCTCTACGAGAACGCCGTTGTCGGCATTCAGGGCTCCGCCGGCTACGCCGAGGGGCGGCCGCTGCCCAGCAGCTGGTGATCGCCCCACGGGCATGGGCGCCGCTGGTCAGAGGCGCGCGTACCCCATGGCGCGGGGGTCGCTCGAGTGCACGATCTCTTTGCCCAGCGGGGCGATCGCGACGAACGCGAGCTTGAAGTTGGCGATCCCGAAAGGGATCCCGATGATGGTCAGGCAAAGCAGGAAACCGGTGACGATGTGGCTCGCGGCGAGCCAGAGGCCGCCCAGGATGAACCAGATGACGTTGCCGACGAACGAGGCGGCGCCCGCACCCGGGCGCGGCACGACGGTTCGGCCGAAAGGCCAGAGCACGTAAGCCGCCAGCCGGAAGGAGGCGATGCCGAACGGGATCGTGATGATCAGCAGGCACATGAGAACGCCCACCAAGAAGTAGCCGATCGCCAGCCAGAGACCGGCGAGAACGAACCACAGGATGTTCAGGATCAGCCGGATCATCCTGCTCCGCCTCCATCGGCAGACCCCACGAACTCGAGCTCGACGGTGGCGGACTTGTCGTGCAGCTCCCGGGTCGCGCCGGTGAGCCGGTAGCCCAGACGCGCGTACATCTGGTGGGAATCGATGAAACGGCTGTCGCTCCACACCCGTAAACGCTCCCGGCTCGACTGACAGCCGGCCCGGCGCTCGACGAAGCGCACCAGCCGCGAACCCCAGCCTTGACGCCGGCACTGCTTCGCGACGTAGAGCGACTTCACCTCGGCGCCGTCCGGATGCGGACGCCAGCCCGCGCACGCCAGCAACCGGTCGCCATCGGGAGAGGGCAGCACCCACAGCTCGCCGCGGCCGGCGTAAGCCGCTGCCGGTGCGCGCAGCCACGGCTCCTCGCCGTCGATGTCGAAGACGATCGACGGGTATTCCGCCCACACTCCCCCGATGAGGTCGATGAGTCCGGCGCTGTCGCCATCGGTCACGGGACGAAGGCCCGGAAGCAGGTCCTTGCGCATCGTCAGGTGAGGGATGCCGGCTTCTTCATACGGTTCGCCGACGCCCGCGTAACCCAGCTTCTCGTAGAACCCGGTGACCGACTGCTGCGCGTGCAACTCGACCGCCCGCAGTCCCTGCTCCCCCGCCCAGCGCTCGGCCGCCGTCATGACGAGGACGCCTAGGCCCTGACCGCGACGGTCTGCTTCGACCGCCACCCGCCCGACCACCGCCTCGGCGCCGGTGTCGAAGATCCGCGCGGTCCCGACGACCTTCCCGCCCAACCCGCCGTCCTCGAGCACCACATGCGCCGCGTCCCCGTCGCGGCCGTCGAACTCCAGCTCCGCGTCGACCCCCTGCTCCAGCACGAAGACGCGATGGCGCAGCTTCGACGCTTCGGCCAGCACGGCTGGGTCGGAGGTGATGCGGGCACCGGTCACGACTCGTCCTCCAGCACCTGCAAGGCGTGCGCGAGGTCGGCCGGGTCGGGACTGGTGAAATGCGCCGGGCGACCCTCGGTCGGGTGGGTGAAGGAGAGTTCGGCAGCGTGCAGCCACTGCCGCGTGAGCCCGAGCCGCGCGGCGAGAGTCGGGTCGGCGCCATAGGTCAGATCGCCGACGCAGGGGTGGCGGATCGCCGCCATGTGGACCCGGATCTGGTGGGTGCGACCGGTCTCCAGCCGGATGTGCAGCAGGCTCGCGGCGCGAAAGGCCTCGAGCGTCTCGTAATGCGTCACGCTGTCACGCCCGCCGGCGACGACGGCGAACTTGTAGTCCGCCCCCGGATGGCGTCCGATCGGCGCGTCGATGGTGCCGCGCGACGGATCGGGATGACCCTGCACGAGCGCGCGGTAGCGCTTGTCGACCGTGCGGTCGCGGAAGGCATCTTTGAGCCGGGAGTACGCGACGTCGCTCTTGGCGACGACCATCAGCCCGGACGTTCCCACGTCCAGCCGGTGCACGATGCCCTGGCGTTCGGCCGCGCCGCTCGTCGCAACGCGGTGACCGGCCGCCGCGAGCCCACCGGTGACGGTCGGGCCCTCCCACCCCGGGCTCGGGTGCGCGGCGACGCCGACCGGCTTGTCGACCACGATGATGTCGGCGTCCTCGAACACCACCCGCAGTCCGGGTACCCGTTCCACGGGAGCGACGAATTCGGGCTTCGCCACCGGCGGATCGGGGAGCCTGACGTCGAGGGTGGCGCCGGCCGTCACGCGCGCCGACTTGCTGGCCGGCGACCCGTCGAGGCTGGCGTCACCGGCCTCCACGAGACTCGCCGCCGCTGCCCGTGACAGCCCGAAGATGCGCGCGACAGCCGCGTCCAGACGCATGCCGTCCAGCCCGTCGGGGACGGCCAGCGAGCGTTCCGCAGCCACGTGGCCAGCGTACGGGGCCGCCTCGAAGCGCTAGTCCTGCGGCATCCGGTCGGCCAGCAGCGGCTGCGCCGGATCCCACGGCGTCCCGCCCGCCGCGTCGCGCCGCTTGCGCGCCGTCGCCGACAGCACCTCCAGCGCCACCCGGTTCGCCAGCGCAGCCGTGATGTCGGACGTGTCGTAGGGCGGCGAGACCTCGACGATGTCGACGCCGACGACCGGCAGCGCGTATGCGAGCCCGCGGACCGCGTCGAGCAACTCGCGCGCGGTCAGCCCGCCGGGCTCGGGGGTCCCGGTGCCCGGCGCGTGACCTGGATCGCAGACGTCGATGTCGATCGACAGGAAGACGCCGTCGCAGTCGTCGGTCGCGATGGCCGACGCCTCCGCCAGACAGACGTCGAGCCCGCGCACCCCGATCTCGGTCATCTCATACGAGCGCATGCCCTGGCGGGCCATCCATTCCAGCGTCTCCGGACCCGGCCAGTAGCCGCGCAGCCCGACCTGCAGGAACCGGTCGCCGCGCAACGCCCCCGACTCGATGAGCCGGCGCATCGGCTGGCCGTGCCCCCACAGCGAGCCGAATTCGATGTCGCCGGTGTCCGCGTGCGCATCGAAGTGGATCATCGACACCCGGCCGTGGCCGAGCACGTTGGCGACGCCCGTCGCATCGGGCAAGGCGATCGAGTGATCGCCGCCCAGCACCAGCGGTATCGCGCCGGCGGCGACGACCGCCTGCACGGCGGCCTCCAGGGCCCCCAGCGCCCGCTCGATGTCTCCCGAGAACATCTCCACATCCCCGGCGTCCACGACCCGAAGATCCTTCAGGCCGTCGGTGCGCAATGCCAGCGAGGGACGGGAGCCGTCGTGCGGCAGGTAGTCGGTCATGCGGATCGCCATGGGTCCGAAGCGCGTTCCGGGGCGGTGCGAGGTGCCGCCGTCGAACGGCGCCCCGACGATGACGACGTCAGCCGCGGCCAGGCCCGCCGGATCGTCCAGGGAGACCCGGTCGACCCCGAGGAAGGTGACGTCGGGGCCGAACTGCGGGCCGTAGCGCGTCACGAGCGGCTCACTTCTCGCTCGACGCGTTCCCCGAGTCGGCGGTGTGGTGCTGGCCGTCGAGCCGGATCCCGCGCATCGAGAGCAGCACCGCAAGGATGCCGCCGATCACGATGCCGGAATCGGCGAGGTTGAAGACCGGCCAATGGTGCAGGTGGATCCAGTCGACGACGTGGCCGCGCAGCGGGCCGGGTGCCCGAAAAATCCGGTCACCCAGATTGCCGAGGGCTCCGCCGAGGAGCAGCCCGAGCGCCCACGCCCAGCCCGCTGACGCCAGCCGCCGCGAGGCTCGCGCAATGAAGATGACGACCGCGACCGCGACGACGGAGAAGATGACGGTCGCGCCGGCCGCGAACCCGAAGGCCGCACCCGGATTACGGGTCAGCTCGAGGTCGAGCACCGACGGGATGACGTTGAGCGGCGCCCGGTTGCTCAGATGCGCGACGACCAGCTGCTTGCTGATCACATCGGCGACCAGCACCACGGCGGCGACGGCGACCAGCAGCGGGAGCCGGCGCCGGGGCGTCGCAACCGCGTCGGCAGCATCCGGCTCGGATTTCGTCAGTACGGGAGGCACCACTTCGGAATCGGCATCCGGTGACCGCGACTGAGACGCGTCTGCTGAACCGGTGTCGAACGCGCTGCGCTCCTTCGGCTCCGCCACGCCCCGCAGTCTAGGAGCAGATCTCGACCGGCCACGTATTCTCGTGTTGCGCGGAAGCGGCCCTGACGGGGACGAGTAGCGCCGGTAGCAGCCACGAGCGATCCGGGGACGGTGTGAGCCCGGAGGACGGCCCGGCGTGAAGATCACCCCTGAGCTGCCGGAAGAGGCGGCTCGGGATTGCTCCGGGCCGCGATAGACCCGGCCCGCGCAGGTGAGTGGGTTCGCGCGGGTTGGCGGGCCAAGGAGGGTGGTACCGCGGGGCCGGCAGTCGAAAGGGGCCTCGTCCCTTCGCCGGACGACCGACGAAGGAGCACCCAGCACATGACCAAGTCACCGTTTCGGCCGTTGCCGACGGGTTCTCCCGACCTGCCGTCGCTGGAAAGCCAGGTGCTGGCGCGCTGGCACGAGTCGTCGGTCTTCGACCGCTCGATGGCGCAGACCGCCGACGGTCCGGGCTGGGTCTTCTACGAAGGCCCGCCGACGGCGAACGGCAAGCCGGGCGCCCATCACGTCGAGGCCCGCGTCTTCAAGGACCTCTTCCCGCGCTTCAAGACGATGAAGGGCTACCACGTCCCGCGCCGCGCCGGCTGGGACTGCCATGGCCTGCCGGTGGAGCTCGCCATCGAGAAGGAGCTCGGCTTCAACGGCAAGCAGGACATCGAGGCATACGGGGTCGCCGCGTTCAACGAGAAGTGCCGCGAGTCGGTCCTGCGCCACGTGGACGAGTTCGAGCGGCTCACCGAACGGATGGGCTACTGGACCGATCTGGCCGGCGCCTACCGGACGATGGACACCAGCTACATCGAGTCCGTCTGGTGGAGCCTGAAGACGATCTGGGACAAGGGCCTGCTGGTGCAGGACAACCGGGTCGCGCCGTACTGCCCGCGCTGCCAGACCGCCTTGAGCGATCACGAGGTCGCGATGGGCTACACCGACGTCGTCGACCCGAGCGTCTACGTGCGCTTCCCGGCCGTCGGCCAGCCGTATGACCTGCTGGTGTGGACCACCACGCCGTGGACGCTGGTGTCCAACACCGCCGTCGCCGTCCATCCGGAAGTGACGTACTCGGTGATCGAGGTGGCAGGCGCGCGCCCCGTGCTCGTCGCCCAGCCGCTGGTCGAGGCGATCGCCGGTCCTGACGCGAAGGTGCTGCAGACCGTCCCCGGCCGCGAGCTGGAGGGGATCGCGTACGAGCGCCCCCTCGACCTGATCGCCGAGGACGAGTTCGGCCCCGGCGCCCACCAGATCGTGCTCGCCGACTACGTCACGGTCGAGGACGGCACCGGACTGGTGCACCAGGCGCCGGCGTTCGGTGCCGAGGACCTCGAGGTGGCCCGCCGCTACGGGCTCGGCGTGGTCAACCCGATCCGGGCGAACGGCACCTTCGCCGAAAGCGTCCCGCTGGTCGGTGGGATGTTCTTCAAGTCTGCCGACGAGGTGCTGGTCGCCGAGCTGGAGCGGCGCGGCGTGCTCTGGAGTCATGTCCCGTACGAGCACAGCTACCCGCTCTGCTGGAGGTGTGACACCCCCCTGCTCTACTACGCGCTCCCCTCCTGGTACATCCGCACCACCGCGATCAAGGACCGGCTGCTCGCCGAGAACGAGGCGACCGACTGGCACCCGGCGCGGATCAAGCACGGCCGTTACGGCGAGTGGCTGCGCGGCAATGTCGACTGGGCGCTCTCGCGTAACCGGTACTGGGGGACGCCGCTGCCGATATGGATCTGCGACGCCGAAAGCAAGCACCGGGTCTGCGTCGGCTCCCTGGCCGAGCTCGGCGCGCTCGCCGGCGAGGACCTCTCCGCGCTCGACCCCCACCGGCCCTTCGTGGACGACGTGACGCTCCCCTGCCCGGAGTGCGGTGGGCGCATGCAGCGGGTGCCCGAGGTGATCGATGTCTGGTACGACTCCGGCGCGATGCCGTTCGCGCAATGGGGGGCACCGCACACCCAGCTCGCCGAGTTCGAGGCGAGCTACCCCGCGCAGTACATCTGCGAGGCGATCGACCAGACGCGCGGCTGGTTCTACACGCTGATGGCCATCGGCACGCTGGTGTTCGACAAGTCCTCGTATGAGACGGTGCTCTGCCTCGGGCTGCTGCTCGACGGCGAGGGCCGCAAGATGAGCAAGCACCTGGGCAACGTGCTCGACCCCTTCGAGCTCTTCGACCGCCACGGAGCCGACGCCGTGCGCTGGCTGATGCTCGCCGGCGGCTCGCCGTGGATGGACCGCCGGATCGGTCACGAAAACGTTGAAGAGGTCGTCCGCAAAGTCCTGCTGACCTACTACAACACCGCGTCGTTCTTCCTGCTGTACGCGAGCACCGGCGACTGGAAGCCGGGCGATCCGGCGCCCGACGGGCCGCAACACGTCCTGGACCGGTGGGCGCGCAGCGAGCTCGCCGCCACCGTCGCCGAGGTCGACGCCGCGCTGGAGGACTTCGACTCGGCGCGGGCCGGCAAGCGGATCGCGGCGTTCCTGGACGACCTGTCGAACTGGTACGTGCGGCGCTCCCGCCGGCGCTTCTGGGCCGGTGACCCCGCGGCGCTCGCGACGCTTCACGAATGCCTGCAGACCGTGACCCGGCTGATGGCGCCGCTCACCCCGTTCCTCACCGACTGGCTGTGGCCCCGGCTGGCCGTTCCCGGAGCGCCGGACTCGGTCCACCTCGCCGCGTGGCCGACGGCTGACGTGGAAGCGATCGACGAGCAGCTGTCACGCCAGATGACGCTCGTACGCCGCCTCGTCGAACTCGGACGGGCCGCCCGCGCAAGCGCGAAGGTCGGCATCCGCCAGCCGCTCGCGCGGGCCGGGGTGCCCAGCGGGCTGCTTGGGCAGCTTGCCGCCGACCTCGTTCACGAGGTCGCCGAGGAGCTCAACGTGCTCGCGCTCGAGGCGCTCGACAGCGACCTGGTCGAGGTCTCGGTGAAGCCGAACTTCCGTGCGCTGGGCAAGCGTTTCGGCTCGCGGACGAAGGAGATCGCGGCGGCGGTGATGAAGGCCGGCAAGCCGGTCGACGGCGGACTCACCATCGAGGTCGACGGCGAACCCATCGAGCTCTCGGCGGACGAATTGATCGTCACCGAGACCCCGCAGGCGGGATGGGCGGTCAGCAGTGAATCCGGCGCCTCGGTGGCACTGGACCTGACCCTCACCGACGAGTTGCGACGCGCGGGGCTGGCCCGCGACGTGGTCCGCCGGGTGCAGGAGGCGCGCAAGCAATCTGGCCTGGACGTCAGCGACCGGATCGAGCTGTGGTGGCAGGCCGACGCCGACGGACTGGCAGCGGCCATCCGCGAGCACGCCGGGCTCGTCGCCGGTGAGGTGCTCGCGACCAGCTTCGTCGAGGGCAAGCCGCCGGTAGCGATAGCCCCGCACCGCGACGACGGCCTGGGCCTCACCGTCTGGCTGCGCGCCGCCGGGGAGTAACGCGCAACCGCTCTAGGGCTTGCAGATCCCGCAGGCCAGATAGCCCTGCCGGATGGCGGCCACCTTCGTGATCTCTTCGGGCTGAGCGCCGACGAGCATCTCGCACTCGGGCCGGTGGTATTCCTTCGTCGAAGCGACCGCCAGCACGGTGCGCGCCGCTCTGCCGGCGCGGCCGGTGGTGGGAGGTTCGGCCGGCGGGGACGCGGCCGGCGGCTCAGCTACCGGCGGCTCAGCTACCGGCGGCGCGCGGCTCAGCTACCGGTGCTTGCGCGACAGGCTGCGGCGCAGTGGCCGGCGCCGGCTCAGGTGCGGCCGCAACCGGAGGCGGGGTCGCGACGGGCGGCGGCGCGGGAGCGGGCGCCGGCGGCGGAGCGGGCGCCGCAGGCGGCGGTGAATACGCAACGGGTTCGGCGACCGGAGGCGGCGCCGCTGCGGGAGCTACCTGCTGAGGCGCGGCGACATGGTTCTGCTGCGGATCGGCGACAGGAGCGGCCGCTGCGACGGCGACCGGAGCCGGCTCGTAGCTGGCGGTCACGGGCTCGCTGACGCTCACCGGACTCGGCTTGGGATGGGCGAGCTGCTCCTTGCCGGCTGCGCTGCGGGCGAGCGTCTCGTTGGGCCGGCAGGCGCCGCAGGGCGTGAACCCGAGCTCGCGGGCCTCGTTGATCTCCAGCGGCTCGGAGTCGTCGTTGCCCTCGACGTATTCGCACCCGCCGACGTGGTAGCGCGGACGCCCGGAGATGACCAGCACGTCGGCGCCCGTCGCACCTGAGCGGGCCTCGAAATCGGCATTGGGCCTCTCGAGCGGAAAATCGGCGGAGACCTCATCAGCATCGACATCGGCATCCACATCGGCAGCAACGAGGTCGATGTGTCCGACGGGCTCGTCATCGGCCGGCTCGTCGACCTCTTCGGGCTCGGGCTCGACAGCCTTGCCGGCGGCAGCCCGCTGCTTGGCCGGGCGCTGCTGCTCCCGATCGTCACTGTCGTCACGCCGGGACGCCTGCCGGCGTGTGGCGTCGCTCTCGGACTCGTGCGGCTCACTCGCCGGAGCCGGTCGCTGGAAGACGCCGATCAGCAGGAACACCGCTGACACGATCGACAGCCCGATGGCCGCGTACACCAGTGTGATGCTGGAGATGATCCCCAGCACCAGCAGTACAGCAGCCACCAGGACAAGCGCCCCGCTGATGACGATCAAGCGCGTACACCCTTGTCTGTGCGTCGACGATGACGGCGGGCCACAGCCTGAACAGCCTAATCGGTGATCAGGGGCGCAGCTCAGCCACCGTCATGGTGCCCCTCAGAGCCCGTGTCAAACGGCGAACCGCCGCCGTGCGAATCCTGATCGGCCGGAGCTGCAACGAGTGGGTCTCCCCCTTGGGTGCCCGAGTTGCTGGGGGACCAAACATGCCCGAATCCGGGCGGATCGGCCAAACCACCCGAGCCCGAATTGCCGGATTCGCCCGATGATCCGGTTGATCCGCCGAGCTCACCGGGGTGTCGGCCCTCGACCGCCGGCGGCCCGGACTTGCCCGACTCCAGGTCGTGCAGCTGCATCTCGAGGTACGCGCGCAGCCGCTGGCGATACTCCCGCTCGAAGGTCTCCAGGCCCTCGATCTGGGTCTCCAGACCGGCCTTGCTGCGTTCGAGAGCACCGATCTCCTCGGCCGCGCGCGAACGTGCCTCCGACAAGACCCGCTCGGCTTCGACCCGTGCGGCGCCGCGGGTGCGGTCGGCATCCGTCTGCGCCTCACGGATGGCCGCGTCGGCCGTCTGCTGGGCAAGGACCAGCATCCGCGCGACGCGCTGTTCCATCCCGGTGTCGTCGGCCTGAGCCGGTGCAGCGGTGGCAACCGGCTCGACGGCAGCGGCCGGTGCGGCCTCGACGACAGCGGGCTCCTTCACAGCGGCCGGGGCCTCGGCCGGCTTCGCCGGCTCCTCGGGCGTCTTGACGAGCGGATCGGAAGCCGGCTCCGCCGCCGTGGCCTCTGCCGCCGGGCTCGGGGCAACGCCGTTACGCGCCTGCTCGAGCTCGTGACGAAGTCGCTCGTTCTCCGTGGTCAGCCTGGTGAGCTCCGCCTCTACCTGATCCAGGAAGGCGTCGACCTCGTTCTCGTCGTATCCACGACGCATCCGGGTCGGACCGAAGACTTTGCTGGCCACCTCTTGAGGTGTCAGCGGCATGGCAGCTCCCCCATCACATGCGTCACAAAGATGTCAAAAACTACTCCCGCCTTGGCGGGGTCGCGAACGCAGGGGGCTACAGCTGGGCTGCGTACTGGATCGCGACCTGGACGAGGATGAACAGCAGGATAAAGCCCAGGTCAAGTGCGAATCCACCGATTCGCAAAGGTGGGATGATCCGGCCCAACAGGCGAAGCGGCGGATCGGTCACCGTGTAGATGAGTTCGAAGAGGACCACCAGTGGCCCGGACGGCCGGAAATCGCGCCGCAGGACCAGGACCCAGCTGATGATGGCCCGGCCGATGAGCATCGCGGCAAAGATCCACAGCAGGGTGACGAGGACAACCCCAACCGCGTGAATAACGCCTCCTGCAGCCTCGCTCCGAGACCGTCAGGACTGGTTGTAGAAACCGCCCGCAACGATCCGGCGCTTGTCCTCCGCGCTCACGGCCACACTACTTGGGGACAGTAGGAAGACCTTGTTCGTGACCTTTTCGATACTCCCGCGAAGGCCGAAGATCAGCCCTGCAGCGAAGTCGACCAAGCGCTTGGCGTCATCGTCGGACATGTCCGTGAGGTTCATGATCACCGGGATGTGCTCCCGGAACGCCTCACCGATCTGGCGAGCCTCGTTGTAGCTGCGCGGCTGCAGGGTGGTGATCTGGTAGGACGGGGTCGAATCGCTCGACTCGGACGCCACCGGATCGGCGAGGCGAGGCGCTACGCTCCCGCGGATCGGCTCCACCGCAAGATCGGCACGGGCCTCATGCCGGGCACGTCGTCCGCTGCTCACCTCGGGGACGCGCACTTCGCGCTCGCGGACGTCGCGAATCTCTCGCTGCTCGGCCCGGCGCGCCGGCCGCGCGGCCACTGGCTCGCGAACGGGCTCCTCCGCCTCGTACTCGTCGTCGACGTAGCCCTCGTCTTCCTCAGCAAGCCCGAGGTAGACCATCGCCCTGCGGCCCATTCCCATGGGCAGAACTTTAAGCCCGAGTCCCCATCAAATCGGTGCCGACACGTAGGTGTGTCGCCCCTTCGATCACCGCATCTTCAAGATCAGCCGACATCCCGGCCGACAGCGCGGTGGCCTCGGGATGGGTGACGCGCAGCTGTTCGCTGACTGCACGCAGCCGCGCGAAAGCCGGACGCGGGGCCGCGCCGAGCGGAGGGACCGCCATCAACCCCGCGAGCCGGAGCCCGGTGCAGGCGGCGACGGCGTCAGCGAGCGGGCCGATCTTTTCCTCGGTGATGCCGCCGCGCTGCGGGTCGCCGTCGAGGCTCAGTTGCACGAAGACATCCAGCTGGCGACCCGCCTTCACTGCGGCCCGATCGAGTGGGGCGATGAGGGCGTCACGGTCGAGCGTGTGCAAGGCGAAGCACTCGCGGGCGATGAGAGCGGCCTTATTGCTTTGCAACTGGCCGATGAAGTGCCAACGCACGGGCTGCGCAGCAGTCGCAGACACCGCAATCCCTTGCAGTTCCGCGATTTTCGACGTGAGCTCCTGAGCTCGGTTCTCGCCGATGTCGAGGACGCCCATCTCATGCAGGAGAGCGACATCGCTGGCCGGGAAGGTCTTCGTGACGGTGATGATCGTCAGCTCTTCGGGACGGCGCCCTGCAGCGGCAGCAGCTTCGGCAACGCGATCCAGCAATGCCGTACGTCTGCGGCTCAGTTCCCCGCGACGGTCGCCGGGTGACGCGACGTGCGCTTCGACGGACGGACGCTCGACCAATGTGCTCAGCCGTCGATCACGATGAGGCCGGCGGTGCGGCCGGTGCGCTGATCGCGCCGATGGCTGAAATGCTCGGGTGACTCGAGGGTGCAGGTGGAATCGACGTTGACGCGGCTGACCCCGAGGGCATGCAGCTGCTGGACCAGTCCGGCGCGCAGATCGAGCGCCGGCCGACCGGAGCGAGCGGTGGTGCGGGCGGCCGGAGCGACCGCGGCCACCTCGTCCCGCATGGACGCGGGGACCTCGTAACACCTGCCGCACACCGCTGGGCCGAGCTCGGCGACGATCGCCTTGGGCTGCACTCCCATCGAACTCATCCGGCTCACCACCGCCTCGACGACCCCGAGCTGTAGACCACGCCGTCCTGCGTGGGCCGCCGCGACGACGGTCGAGCCTGCTGCCGGACCTTCGGCTACCGGGCCGCGCAGCATGACCGGAACGCAATCGGCGACGAGCACGGCGAGCACCAGATCAGGGGTCATGGTCACCAGTGCATCGGTCTCCGAAACGGCGTCCTGTTGCGCGCGCTCGACAACGGCGACGCGCCTGCCGTGGACCTGATCCATCCAGACGATCGGACGGCCACCGGTCACCGTGTCCAACCGGCGACGATTTTCAGTGACCGCTTCCGGATCGTCGCCGACGTGAAGCCCGAGATTCAGCTCGGCATAAGGGGATTCGCTGACGCCGCCCCGGCGGTTGGTGAACCACACCGCCATGAGCTCAGCCGGCCTACTTCAGGAAGTCGGGAACGTCGAGGTCGTCGAACACTACCGGGCGACGAGGCTCGGAGCGCGGCGCCTCCGACGGCGGCCGACTGGTCGGACGGGAAGCGCCGGGAGGCGGCGAGGTGGGAGCCGCGGTGGTCGGTGCTGCCGAACCCGAGCCACTCGCGCCGGTAGCAGCTGCGGCCGGCCGGACCGGGGCCGGCTTGGCGCTCGGGCGCTGCTCGCCGCTGCGCGCCGGGGCCGCCGCTCCGGCGGGAGCCGCGACACGGGCCGGCTCCTCGCGAAGGTCGACGATCCGCGGGTCGGCCGGCGAGCCCGGGGTACCGGGGCCGCGGCGACCGAGGGCACCGTAACCCTTCGGCCGACGCTCAGCGGGCGCATCGAAGCCCGCGGCGATGACGGTGACGCGAACCTCGTCACCGAGCGCGTCGTCGATCACCGCACCGAAGATGATGTTGGCCTCGGGGTGAGCCGCCTCCGCGACGAGCTCGGCGGCCGCGTTGATCTCGAACAGGCCGAGGTCGGAGCCGCCGGAGATGTTGAGCAGCACGCCCTGCGCGCCGTCCATGCTCGCCTCGAGCAGGGGGCTGGAGATCGCCTGCTGCGCAGCAACTTCTGCCCGATCCTCACCGCGGGCGCGGCCGATACCCATGAGGGCGCTACCGGCCTGCGACATGACGGCCTTGACGTCAGCGAAGTCGAGGTTGATCAGGCCCGGGGTGGTGATCAGATCGGTGATGCCCTGCACGCCCTGCAGCAGCACCTGGTCGGCGCTCTTGAACGCGTCCATCACGCTGACGTGGTGCTCGGCGGTGGACAGCAGCCGGTCGTTGGGGATGACGATCAGGGTGTCGACCTCGGCGCGGAGCGCGTCGATGCCGACGTCGGACTGCGTCGCCCGGCGGCGTCCCTCGAAGGTGAACGGCCGGGTGACCACACCGATGGTCAGGGCGCCGATGGAGCGAGCGACATTGGCGACGACCGGGGCCCCGCCGGTACCCGTGCCGCCGCCTTCACCAGCGGTGACGAAGACCATGTCGGCGCCCTTCAGCACCTCTTCGATCTCCTCGCGGTGGTCTTCCGCGGCCTGCCGGCCGACATCAGGGTTGGCGCCGGCGCCGAGCCCGCGCGTGAGCTCGCGGCCGACGTCGAGCTTGACGTCGGCGTCGCTCATCAGCAGCGCCTGCGCATCGGTGTTGATGGCGATGAACTCGACGCCCTTCAGCCCCACGTCAATCATTCGATTGACGGCATTGACCCCGCCCCCGCCGATGCCGACGACCTTGATTACGGCGAGATAGTTCTGAGGGGCAGGCATACGGCGGTCCTCCATGGCGGAAACGAGCGAGCACGAGCGGATACGGGCGACGGGGCCTCGAGCGGTCGACCTAAGCTGCTCAACCCTTACCGTTAAGTTGACGGTTACCAGGTGGTAAGCCTTCGGTCTGGGCGCAGACTAGCCCAGCCGCCGACTCTGTCAGCCCGTGTTACGGCGTGTCGCAACAGAACCTGCGCGGGGTTCTTGGTAGGGCATGCTTTCGCCGCCATAACGGCCCCAAAACCCGCCCATCGTCAGAACAATTGCGCCTTTCCGTCTTGACGGGGCCACCCCTTCGCGGTGCCGAACCGCGGTGTCAAGCCGGCTGCCGTTCCCACTCTCGACCCTGGGTTCACCCTCGACTTGTCGGTCAGGCTTCAGAGAGTTCGCGGAGGACCTCAGGACCGAGCAGGGTGACGTCCCCGGCACCCATCGTCAGCAGGAGATCGCCGGGACGAGCGAGCGCCGCGAGCAACGCCGGCACCCGTGACCACGTCGGCTCGTAGACCACGCGATCGGCCGGCGGCGGCACGGCGTCAGCCACCGTCTGCCCGCTGATGCCGGGGATCGGGTCCTCGCCTGCGGAGTACACGTCCATCACGACGATCACGTCGGCAAGCCCCAGCGCCTCACCGAACTCCTTGCCGAACGCGGCGGTGCGGCTGTAGCGATGCGGCTGGAAGACCACGACCAGCCGGCCGGTGCCGGCTACGGGCCGGGCCGCAGCGAGAGTGGCGGCGACCTCCGTCGGGTGGTGGCCGTAGTCATCGACGACCGTGACCCCTCGGGCGCGCCCTTTCAGCTCGAAGCGCCGCCTGACGCCGGGGTAGCTGGCCAGACCGTGCAGCAAAGTCGACGCAGGCACGCCCAACTGCAACCCGGCGGCGATGACGGCTGCCGAGTTACGCGCGTTGTGCGCGCCCGGCACCTGCAACGTCACCTCGCCGAGCCGCCGGCCCCGGGCGACCGCCTGATAGCTGATCCCTCCCCCGCCGTCCGCGGTGCGCAGCCGGTCGATCCGCACGTCGGCCTCTGGCGCCGTGCCGTAAGAAACCGCTCGTACGCCACGGGATCTGGCCATCGCAAGCAGCCGCGCGGACCCGGGGTCATCGAGGCAAGCGACGAGAAACCCAGCCGGATCGATGCGCTCGACGAACCGGTCGAACGCAGTGTCGACGGCTGCCGCATCGGCGTAGTGATCGAGGTGGTCCGGCTCGACGTTGGTGACGATGGCTCCGAAGGGGGCGAGCAGCAGGAAGGAGCCGTCGCTCTCGTCGGCTTCGGCGACGAAGACGTCGCCACTGCCGGCGTGGGCATTGCTGCCCGGCTCCGACAGGTCGCCGCCGATGGCGAACGAGGGATGCAGCCCGGCATCCTGCAGCGCCACGGTGAGCATCGAGGTGGTCGTGGTCTTGCCGTGCGTCCCGGCGACGGCGACGCCCTTGCTTCCGGACATCAGCGCGGCGAGGGCCGCCGCCCGCGGCAGCACGCGTAACCCGAGCCGATGAGCCTCGACCAGTTCGGGGTTGCCGGCCCGGATCGCGGTCGAGGTGACGACCGTGAGCGGTTGCGGACCGGACCCGGCGGCTGCGAGGTGGGCTGCGTCATGCCCGACGAAGGCCTGCGCCCCGACTTGGCGCAGCGCGGCCAGGACGCGGCTGTCGCGAGCGTCGCTGCCGCTGACGACGCCCCCGCGGGCCAGCAGCAGCCGGGCGATCCCGCTCATCCCCGCGCCGCCCATCCCGATCAGGTGGACGCGGGCGAGCTCGGGGGGCAGATCGGCGGGCACCTGTCCCATTGTCCGCGCTGTTGTCACGAGTCAGAGCGATCGCGCCGGGTGACTTGTCGCCGGGCAGCGCCATGGGCGGCGGCGACCATCGCGACCAGTGCGGCCCCGGCGTCGCGATGTCCGGAGGTGACCGAAGCCGCACTCATCCGCTCCAGCCGGCCGGGCTCGGCGAACAGCGCCGGCACCCGCTCGTCCACCCAGGCCCCGGTCAGGTCGCCGTCAGCCACCATCACCGCAGAGCCTGCCGTCACGGCGTGCTCGGCGTTGATCCGCTGCTCCCCGTTGCCGATCGGAAGCGGGACGTAGACAGCAGGCAATCCCACAGCGGAGAGTTCAGCGCAGGTCATGGCTCCGGAGCGGCACAGCGCCAGGTCTGCTGCTGCATACGCCGCGGCCATGTCGTCGATGTAGGGCAGCACGACATAGGGCGCCGCGAGCTCGCCGGGAAGCGCGGCCCGCACGTCTTCGGCGCCGGCGGCGCCCGCCGCGTGCAGCACCTGGATGCCGGTATCGGTCAGGTGGCGGGCCGCGGCGACGGAGGCCGCGTTGATCCGCCGGGCACCCTGCGAACCTCCGAAGACGAGCAGCGTCGGACGTTCTGCGTCCAACCCGAACGCCTCCCGGCTGGCGGTCCGCAGGCCAGGGCGATCGAGCGTCAGCAAGGACGTCCGCAGCGGGATGCCGGTCAGCACCGCGTGCGGCAGCCGGGTGCCGGGAACGCTGATGGCCACCTGGTCGGTCAGGCGTGCCCCGACCCGATTCGCCAGGCCCGGCAAGGGATTTGCCTCGTGCACCACGATCCCGCAGCGGCGGCGGCGCGCCGCAAGGTAGGCCGGAAACGCGACGTAGCCCCCGACGCCCACCACCACGTCGGCTCTCACGTCCTCCAGCACCTGCGCCGCAGCGCGGACGGCACCAGCAGCCCGCGTCGGGACGGTGAAAAGCGACGGCGTCACGCGCCTGGGAAGCGGAACCCGCGGGATCACGCGCAGCGGATAACCCCGCGCTGGGACCAGCCTCGTCTCGAGCCCTTCCGCCGTCCCGAGCATGGTGATCAGCATCGACGGCTTGGCCGCCCGCAGCGCGTCAGCGATGGCCAGGGCCGGCTCGACATGTCCGGCCGAACCACCGCCGGCGATCACCACACTGTCCGGCAAGTCGGGAGCGGCTACCGGGCCGCTCTCGCCCATTGTCACGTCAGCGGTTGGGTAATCGGCGACGCGAACGCGTCGATCCAGCACTGCGCGGCAGGCCGCCCAAGCGGGTCCTTCGGGTACGCGAACGGCCCGTGCCGCTGCGCGCCTGCCGACCGGACGTACGGCTGGCGCCAGCGCCTCGTGCACCGGCACTACCGCGACCCCTCGCCGGACGCGCACCCTTACCGGCGTTGGCCTTCTTGCCCTTCGCTTTCCGCTTTCCGGCGGCCTTGCGAGCGCCGATCCGGCCGAGAAGACCCCAGCGCGACGGGCGCCCGACCGACCGCACCGCCGAGCGGCTGGCCCGGCGGGCGGCGATGACCTGTGCCGCCGCCGGCTCGGTCTTGGCCAGCGACAGGAGTATCCCGATGGCGAACATGGTCAGTAGCAGCGACGAGCCACCGAAGGAGATCAGCGGCAGCGGGATCCCGGTGATCGGCAGCAGCCCCACGACCGCGCCCATGTTGATCAGTGCCTGACCGACGAGCCACGCGGTGATGGCCGCAGCGACGAGGCGTCCGAACTGATCCGACGAGCGCTGCGCGACCCGGATGCCGCCGTAGGCCAGCACGCCGAAGAGCACGACCACGAGAAGGGTGCCGACGAGACCGAGTTCCTCGCCGATGATCGCCAGGATGAAGTCGGTGTGGGCGTTGGGAAGGTAGGACCATTTCTCGCGGCTGGCGCCGAGCCCGACGCCCCACCAGCCGCCCGAGGCCAGCGCGTAGAGCCCTTGCACCGCTTGCCATCCGGTGTCCTGGGAGTCCTTGAAAGGATCGGCGAACGAGGCGAGCCGAGCGAGCCGGTAGGGCTCGGCGACGGCGAGGTAGGTGACCAGCATGCCGATCACCGAGAGCAGCCCGGCGAACAGCCGCGCCGGCGAGCCGACCACCCACAGCAAGGTCATCAGGATCGTGACGATGACGAGCGTGGTGCCGAGGTCGGGCTCGAGCATGACGAGCATCGCCAGCAGCGTGGCCACCGGCAGCAGCGGGATGAGCAGGTGGCGCCACTCCCGTAGCCGCCGCTTCTTGCGCACCAGCAGATCCGCGCCCCACAGCGCCAGGCCGAGCTTGGCCAGCTCGCTCGGCTGCAGCGTGAACGAGCCGACCCCGACCCAGCGCGTCGCGCCGTAGGCGGAGACCCCGATGCCCGGCACGAGCACCAGCAGCAGCCCGCCGATGCCGGCCAGCAGCAGCGGGTACGCGAGCATCCGCAGCACCCGGGTGGACATGCGGTTGGCCAGCAGCAGCGCCGGGACCCCGATGGCCACCCACATCAGCTGCTTGATGAACACCGAGAACGAGGAGCCCGACGTCGCGTACGACGTGACGCTCGAGGCCGACAGCACCATCACCAGGCCGAGCCCGAGCAGCAGCGCGCTGGCCGAGGCGATCAGGTAGTACGACGCCATCGGCCGGGCCAGCAGCGGCACCCGCTGGCCCTCGGCGGAGACGTCAGGCTCGGGCGAGCGGCGCGCCGCCGGCTGCGGAGGCTGTGGCCGGGCGGCGGCGGGGCGGGGCGTGCGGGAACGCCGAACACCAGGGGTGCCCGGGGTGTCCAGTGCCGCCACGAACCCTCCCGTACGTGCTCAGGGCAGGCCGGTGCGGCTGCCGCCCAGGCATCGTCCCCGGCAGGAGCCCGTGAAGTGGGGATCTTTGCCGCGTGTCGGACAGCGTGTCGCGGATCTCGCGGGCCTCTGCGGCCCGTCCGGTCAGTGCAGCGAACCGTGAGAGAGGAACTCGGCGTAGAACAGCCCCAGACCAAGAGCAACGGTCAGGCCGCCGATGATCCAGAACCGGATGATGACGGTCGTCTCGGGCCAACCGGCGAGCTCGAAATGGTGATGGATCGGCGCCATGTTGAACACGCGTTTACCGGTCAGCTTGAACGACGCAACCTGCAGGATCACCGAGACCGTCTCCAGGACGAACAGGCCGCCGAGGATGACCAGCAGCAGTTCTGTGCGGGTGACGATCGCCATCGCGGCGAAGGCTCCGCCGAGCGCCAGTGACCCGGTGTCGCCCATGAAGATCTTCGCCGGGCTGGCGTTCCACCACAGGAAGCCGAAACAGGCCCCCATCGCCGCTGCAGCGACTATCGCCACGTCGAGCGGATCTCGGGCTACGTAGCAGGAGGCGACGTTTCCGCCCTCGCCGCATTCGTTGCCGAACTGCCAGAACGAGATGATCACGTACGCACCGAAAACCATGGCGCTGGTGCCGGCGGCCAAGCCGTCGAGCCCGTCGGTCAGGTTCACCGCGTTGGAGGTCGCGGAGATCATCAGCCAGGCGAGCACCGGGAAGCCGATCGTGCCCACGGAGAAGTCGATGTCGCGTACCCACGAGAGCTCGGTGGAGCCCGGCAGGTAGCCCTGCGCGTTGCGGAAACGCACGGCCAGCAGGCCGAAGGCGAGCGCGACCGCGAGCTGGCCGATGAACTTCGTCCGCGCCGAGAGCCCGAGGTTTCGCTGCCGGCGGATCTTGATGTAGTCGTCGGCGAAACCGACGATCCCGAGGCCCGTCATCACCATGACGATCAGCAGCCCGCTGGCGGTGAAGCCGCGCATGTCGGCGAGATGGGCCACCGCGTAGCCCGCCAGGGTGGCCAGGATGATGACCGCCCCACCCATGGTCGGTGTGCCGCGCTTGGTCAGGTGACTCTGCGGGCCGTCCTCCCGGATCTCCTGGCCGTAGCCGCGACGGCGAAACAGCCGGATCGCCTGGGGGGTGCCGACGAGGGAGATGAACAGGGCGACCGAGGCCGCGATGAGGACACTTTTCACGCGGCGTGCTCCGGGGCCCCCGCCAGCAGGGCTGCCGCGACGCGTTCCAGGCCGGCCGCCCGGCTGGCCTTGACCAGGACGACGGTGTGCGCCGCCGCTTCCGGGACGACCTCGTCGCGAAGGACCGTGAGTGCTGCCGAGACGTCGGCGGCGAACACCGGCTCTTCACGCGCGCCCTCGAGGCGGGCTCCGGTGTGGATGGCGGCGGCGTCTTCACCGACGGCGATGACCTTGTCGACACCGAGACGGACCGCGAGCCGGCCGAGCGCGTCGTGCTCGTCCAGGCTGGTGGGACCCAGCTCGTACATCGGCCCGAGGACGGCGATGGTGCGCCGCGCCTCGCGTCCGGGCGCGGGATTTCCCAGCAATGCCAGGGTTTTCAGCGCCGCGCGCATGGACTCGGGGTTGGCGTTGTAGGCGTCATTGACGACGGTCAGCCCCGACGGACCCGTCGCCACCTCCATGCGCCAGCGCGATCGCGGACCCGCCGCCGCGAGTGCAGCCGCCACCTCTTCCAGCGTCCGCCCGCATTCGAGTGCGACGGCAGCCGCCGCCAGGGCATTGCTGACGTGATGGCGGCCGATCAGCGCCAACCGGGTGTCGGCGCGACCCTCGGGCGTCACCAGGGTGAAGCCCGCCCGGCCATGTTCGTCGACCTCGATGTCCTCGCCGCGCACCTGGGCATCGCCGCTCTCGCCGAAGGTCACGACGCGAGCCCGGGTACGCGCCGCCATCGCCAGCACCAAGGGGTCGTCGGCGTTCAGCACCGCGACGTCGCGCGCCGCCTCGGCCAGCTCACCCTTGCTCGCGGCGATGGCGTCGCGGCTGCCGAACTCCCCGAGATGGGCACTCCCGACGTTGAGCACGACGCCGATCGAGGGCGGAGCGATCGCGCAGAGCCGGGCGATGTGACCGCGTCCGCGGGCGCCCATCTCCAGCACCAGGAACCTCGTCGACGTATCGGTGCGCAGCACCGTGAGCGGCACACCGAGATCGTTGTTGAACGAGCCAGGCGGCGCGATGGTGGGACCGGAGGGCTCCAGGAGCGCGGCGACGAGATCCTTGGTGCTGGTCTTCCCGGAGGATCCGGTCAGGCCGATGACGCGCACCTGCGGGGTCTGCCGAAGGGCATGCGCCGCAAGGGCTCCCATGGCAACGGCCACGTCTGCCACGACGATCGCCGGAGACGCCACCGGCCGCGTGGCGAGGATGCCCACGGCGCCGGCGGCGACCGCGGCAACCGCATGATCGTGACCGTCGGTGTGTTCCCCGGGCAGCGCCGCGAATAGGACACCCGGCTCGACCTGGCGCGAGTCGATCACCAACCCGGAGGCAATACGGTCACCCGCATGCGAGGGCACGACGACCCCGCCGGTGACTGCGGCCACCTCGCTCAGGCGCAGCCCGATCATGCGCCCGTCACCGCATCGTCCGAGGCCGAGAGGGCGTCGCGCAGTACCTCGCGATCGTCGAACGGATGCACGACACCGCCGATGTCCTGGCCGGTCTCGTGGCCCTTCCCGGCGACGACGACGGCGTCACCGGCGCGTGCCCGGCGAACCGCAAGCGCGATCGCCGCCGCCCGATCGGGTTCGACGACGAACTCCCCGACCGAACTCATGCCGGCCGCTGCACGGCGAGCCCCTTCGCTCATCTCTGCCAGGATCTTCAGCGGGTCTTCCGAGCGCGGGTTGTCACTGGTGAAGATCGCTTCATCGGCGCCGAGGACCGCGGCCGCGCCCATCAGCGGCCGCTTGCCCCGGTCGCGGTCGCCGCCGCACCCCAGCACCAGCAGCAGCCTGCCCGGCACCAACTCACGCACGGTTTGCAGCAAGCTTGCGACGGCTGCCGGGGTGTGCGCGTAGTCGACCAATGCGAGGTAGGGCTGGCCGGCGTCGACGCGCTCCATCCGGCCGGGGACCCCAGGCAGCCCACCCACCCCGTCCAGTGCTGCGTCGAGCGGTGTGCCGGTCTCGACGAGGAGAGCGATCGAGCACAGCGCGTTGCTCACGTTGAACGACCCGGGCAGAGCGACGTGGGCCAGGACGGGGGCGTCGGCGCCGGGAGCGAGCACGCCGAAGTCGGAACCGGCCGGACCGCAGCGCACCTCGACCGCTCGCCAGTCGGCGTCGTCGGCGAAACCGAACGTGACCGAATCCGGATGGCGCAAAGCGAGGCGGCGGCCGTGGTCGTCGTCCGCTGACACGACCGCGCGGCCCGCCTGCAGGAATCCCCGCTTGGGATCGAACAGCGAAGCCTTCGCCTCGAAGTAATCCTCGAGGTCGGCATGGAAGTCGAGGTGGTCCTGGCTGAGGTTGGTGAACGCCGCCCCGGCAAAGCGACAGCCATCGACCCGGTGCAACGCCAGGGCATGGCTGGAGACCTCCATCGCAGCGGCGTCGACACCGCGCTCCAGCATGGTCGCGAAGAGCGCCTGCAGCTCAGGGGCCTCAGGGGTCGTGCGCACACTCGGAACGACCGCGTCGGCGATCCTGGTCTGCACCGTACCGACCAGCCCTGTGCGATGCCCCGCCGCCGCGAGCCCCGCCTCCAGCAGGTACGCGACAGTCGTCTTGCCATTGGTGCCGGTGACGCCGAGCAATGAGAGGTGACGGGTCGGGTCGCCGTAGATCGCCGCCGCGACGGCGCCGAGCACGGCTCGGGGTTCGGCCACCGTGAGGATCGCTGTGTCCAGGCCGTCGCCGATCATGGCGGCACCGGCGGCATCGGTCAGCACTGCGACGGCTCCGGCCCTCGCTGCCTGCGCGGCGAAGGCGGCCCCGTGAAAGTGCGCCCCGGGAAGCGCGGCGTAGAGATCGCCCGGCCTGACCTGCCGCGAGTCGAGGGTGACGCCCCGGATGATCAGCGAGCCAGCCGAGAGGGTCGCAGCTGGCGATCCCCCGCGGCGCGCCAGCACCTTCTCGAGCCGATCAAGCGAGAGCTCGGGCGCCGCAGCGGGGCGAAGCGCCGTAGAACTCACGGGCCCGAGAATAGGTGCCCGGCCGCCCCGGGCTGGGCACACGCGGGTCTCATCCGGCGGTCTGCGGGTAGATCACCGGCGTCGTTCCCGTCGGCGGGACCCGCAGGCTGGTCAGCGCAAACGACATGATCTTCGAGAAGACCGGAGCCGCCACCGTGCCGCCGAAGATGCTCGTCTGCGGGTCGTCGAGCGTGACGAGGACAACGAGCGACGGATTGTCGGCCGGGGCGAAGCCGACGAACGACGCGACATATCCCTTGTAAGTGCCGGTGCCCGGGTCGATCCGGTTGGCGGTACCGGTCTTGCCGGCGACCCGGTAGCCGGGCACCGAGGCCGCCTCGCCCGTGCCACTGGCCGTGGTGGTCACCTGCTCGAGCAGCTGCGACATGGTCTTCGCCGTCTGCTTGCTCACCACTCGGCGGGTCGGCCCGGGCGTCGTGGGGACCACGGTTCCCTTGCCGTTGATCGTGCCCTTGATGATGCGCGGGGTGACGCGGACCCCGCCGTTGGCGATGGTCGAGTAGGCATCGGCGACCTGGAGTGCGTTCACCGACATGCTCTGGCCGAACGGGATGTTCGCGGCTGTCGAGTCCGACCAGGTGCTCGACGGCGCCAGCAGCCCGGCCGACTCGCCGGGAAGGCCGACACCCGTCAGCGAACCGAGCCCGAACGCGCGGAGCTCGCTCTCCAGCGTCGCCTTCGAGGGCAGCTTGCGACTGATCAGCAGCGCGCCCTCATTGCTGGACTGAGCGAGGACACCGGCGACGGTCAAGTTCTCCTGCGGGTGGACCTCGGAGTCACGGATGACGAACGGCGGCACCGGGATACCGGGGGTGGGCGAGCCGGGGATGGTGAGTGCCGTCAGCGGAGTGACGATGTGGCGGTCGATGGCCGCGCTGACGGTGATGAGCTTGTTGACGCTGCCCGGCTCGAAAGTCCAAGCAACATCGGGGTTTTGCAGATCCGCGGAGGTGATCTTGGTGGAGTCGTTGGGATTGAACCCGGGGGCGCTCGCCATCGCGTAGATGTCGCCGGTGTGCGGGTTCATGACGATGGCGACACCCTTGATTGCGCCGGACGCCTTCACCTCGGCACCGAGCTGCTGCTCGGCCTCGTACTGGATGTCACGGTCGATGGTCAGCTGCAAACCCTGACCGGGTACCGGTGACTTCTCGCGATGAGTCCCGGAGGGGATCACGCGGCCCTGCGGGTCTTCTTCGACAACGAGGGTGCCGTTCTTGCCGGCCAGGCTCGCGTTGTACGCACTCTCCAGGCCGGCCAAGCCGGTGCCGTCACGCCCGACGACACCGATCACGTTGGCGGCCAGATTGCCTGCAGGATAAAGGCGTTTCTGCTGGGGCAGCACACCGATGCCGGGTAGCGCGAGCTTGGTGAGCTGATCACCGACGGTCGTGTCGACGCCATAGGCGAGGTAGCGGAAATTGGTGTTGTTCAGCAGATCGGCGGTGAGGTCGGCAACCGACATGTGCAGGACACCGGCCAGCTTGGAGGCCTCGCCGAGAATGTCGGTCACCTTGGGCGGCTGCGCGTAGACGTCGACCGCATCGACGTCGAGCGCCAGCACATTGCCCGAGCGGTCGACGATCTCACCGCGCGTCGCCGGCTGATCGACGGTATGGGTGCGCTGCTGCTCGGCAAGGGCGGCATACGTGTGTGACTTGAATCCCTGCAACTGCACGAGACGGCCGGCAAGTAACAGGAACAGCGCGGCCATGGCAGCGGCGGCCATGCGCAGCCGGCGGCCGGAGGAGCGCAGCCGGAAGCCGGGGCGCTTGCGCCGCCTGCCCCAGCGGCTGTGTGCCCGGGTGCTGGCCGGACGCGCCGCAGGACGGCGCGGCGGTGTCCGGGACGGGACGGGACGCTGGCGGACCGGCGGCGGCGCGGTCGGGCTCATCAGTGGCCTCCCGCGGCCGGGTTGGTGGCGGTCTTCACCGGTGTCCCCGTGGTCGTGGTGGTCGTGGTGGTCGTGTGCGGAGTCGTCGTCGTGGCGGTCCGGGTCGCCACTGGTGGCTTGGTGACCGTCGTGACGGGAGCCTTCGGCGCCACCGTCGTCCGGGCCGCCGGAACCTTGGGCGCGACGACCGGCTTCTTCGCCGCCGGCTTCTTGACCAACGGCTTCTTCACCGCGGGCTTGACCGAGGCCTTCGCGGCCGGGCTCGTCACGACGGGCGGGGGCGGGGTCACCGGCACCACACCCGGGGCGTAGATCAGGTTGCCGACGCGGATGGCGCCCTTGGGGATCGGCACGCCCCGGGGAAGGAAGACCGGCGGATCACCGGCCACCAACCCCAGCGACGCAGCGCGTGCGGCCAACCGCGACGGGTCGTCGAGGCCGTCAGCGAGGCTCGTCAGCGCTTCCTGCTGCTGCTGCAGCGCGGCGTCCTCGTCCTGCAAGGTATGGAGCCGGAAGGAGTCCTGCGCCGACGCAGTGTTCAGCAGCAGCAGGCCCACCAAGGCGCTCGCCAGCAGCACGAGCAGCAGGACGACGAACGGGGCACGGCGGGCCCGGGCGGCGGGGGGGACCAGCGCCAGCCGTCCCCGGCCCGTCGCGCGGGCGGGCGCGCGGCTCGAGCGCTTCCTGGGGGCTTCCGGAGATACGGGAAGCGGTTGGGCGCTCACGAGCGACCTCTCCTTGAGTACTTGGCCTGAGGGGACGTGGAGCTGGATGCCGTGGCCGGGAAGAAGTTCGGCGGAAGGTCTGCATCGAGCCGCTGGGCCGCCCGCAGCCGCGCCGATGCGGCCCGCGGATTTGCCGCCGTCTCCGCCTCGGTGGGCCGCTCGGCTCCCCGGGTCAGCAATCGCAGCGCGGGGGCGGGCGAGACCGGAAAGTCGGGAGGCAGGTCGCTCTCACGCTCCGGGTGGGCGCCCGCGGCAAAGCAGCGCTTCACGATCCGGTCCTCGAGGCTCTGGTAGGCGAGGACAGCGATGCGGCCTTCGGGCGCCAGCGCCTCGACCGCTGCGGGGACAGCCGATTCGAGCACGCGCAGTTCGTCGTTCACTTCGATACGCAACGCCTGGAAGGTGCGCTTGGCCGGGTGGCCGCCGGTGCGCCGGGTGGCCGCGGGCACGCAGTCACGGACCAGCTCGGCCAGTCGCGCGGTACCCGTGAACGGCGCAGCGGCTCGCTCGCGGACGATCGCGTCGGCGATACGCCGAGCAAAGCGCTCCTCGCCGTACGTGCGTAGCACCCGCGCCAGCTCTCCCGCCTCATAGTCGTTCACGACATCCGCCGCGGTAAGCCCTCGCGACTGATCCATGCGCATGTCGAGAGGGGCGTCCCGGCTGTAGGAGAAGCCTCGCTTTCCATCGTCGAGCTGAAGCGACGACACGCCGAGGTCGAGCAGGACTGCCGAAATGGATTCGACGCCGAAACCTTCGAGTACGGCGGGCAATTCGTCGTACACAGCATGTGCGAAACGCACGCGCGACCCGAACCTCGCCAGCCTCGCGCGAGCCTGTGCGATGGCCTCGGTGTCACGGTCGATGCCGATGGCGAGAGCATCGGGAGCGGCGGCAAGGAGGGCTTCGGTGTGCCCACCGAGCCCAAGCGTCAGGTCGACGAAAACTGCTGCAGGCGCGTGCAATGCGGGGCTCAGCAACTCCACGATGCGATCGACGAGGACCGGCTCATGGGCGAACTCCGACAGCCGCCGCTGCGGCTGCATCGGCTGTATGGGCTGTATGGGCTGCATCGCCGCACCCGCCTTCTGCCCTGGCTGTCGAGATGATCGGGCGGTCGGAGTTGGGGGGCTGACGAAGGCGTCCGGTCAGGTCCAGGTCCGCTCCCGCCTGGCGTCAGGGAAGGGACGTCAGGATGCGAGCGGGCCGGAACCTCGCCGTACGCGATGACTCGCGATGACATGCGATGACATAGGCGGACTGGGCGGATTGCATGTCCAGTGCTCAGAGAACCCCGGGCAGCACCTCCTCCTGGAGCTCGGCGAAACGAACGTCATTGCCGGCCTCCCAGTCGTCGAACGAGGTGGCATTCCAGATCTCGAAGCGCGCATTGGTGCCGACGACGACGCAATCGCGCTCGAGACCGGCGTAGTCGCGCAACGAGGCGGGAACCGTGACCCGACCCTGCTTGTCGGGGACCTCCAGCGACGCCGAACCGAAGAACGTGCGCTGGTAATTACGGAGCGCCTGTGAGCCGACCGGAGCGTCGCGCAAGGCGTCGCCGAGCCGCGTGAAAGCCGCGGCTGTGTACCCGTAAAGGCAGCGGTCCTGCCCCTTGGTCAGCACGACGCCCTCCGCCAGTTCGTCACGAAAACGGGCGGGGAATGCCAGCCGGCCCTTCTCGTCGAGTCGCGGCCGGTGAGTGCCAAGAAACACAGCACACCTCCACCCGGCGGCGTCAGCAACGCCAGATCAGCCTTTACTCCCCACGACCACCCACTCTACCCCACTTCTCCCCTCATGACCATGGTTTCCCTCGCTGGCGAGGCCCTGGGCGCCCCGAACCGGGAGAAGATGGGCGGGTGACCGAAGTGGTGGACGGGGCGACCGGCGGGGTTCGCGCCGCCGAGCCCGCCTTGGAATGGCGCGCTCCGGCCCGGCGCCTGCTGGGTTTGCGCCGCCTGCAGGTCCGCCTGAGCGCCGTCGTGCTACTCGCCGGGGCAGGGGTCAGCGCGGCCTTCTTCCCGCTGGCCGGGCTCGTTGCGCTGGGCGCCGTCGTTGTGGTCTATGTGGCCGCCGAAGTGACGATCCTGCGGCGGTTCCAGGCCTGGGGTTACGCCGAGCGGGCCGAGGATCTGCTGGTGCGGCGTGGGGTGCTGGTGCGCCGGCTCTCGGTCGTCCCGTACGGGCGCATGCAATTCGTCGACGTCGTCGCCGGTCCGCTGGAGCGCCGGTGGGGTCTGGCCACGGTGCGCCTGCACACCGCGGCAGCGGCCAGTGACGCGCGGGTGCCCGGGCTGCCGACCTCCGAAGCCGAGCGCTTGCGCGACCGGCTGGCCATGCTCGGGGAATCGCGGGCCGCCGGGCTGTGAGTGACGGATTCCCTGCAGGCACGGCCATTCCAAGGGTCGCGGCACCGCAACGGACAGCACCGCCAGGAACGGATTGGAGCCGGCTGCATCCGCTGACGCCGGTCTTGCGCGGCTGGCGGGCGCTCGGCCTGGTGGCTGCCATCACGGCGCAGGACGGCCTGCGCCGTGGGGGGTTTTCCAGCACCCAGTTCTTGCTGATCGTCGTCATCGTGCTGCCGGTGTCGGCGCTCGCCGGTTACTTGTCGTGGCTGCGCCGGCGCTGGCGCGTCGAGGGTGGCGACCTGCGGCTGGAGTACGGCATCTTCACTCGCAAGAGCCGCCGGGTGCCGCTGGCCAGGCTGCAGGCGATCGATGTCGTACGCCCACTGATCGCCCGTGCCCTCGGGCTCGCCGAACTGCGCATCGAAGTGGTCGGACACGGCAGCGGTGAAGCCAATCTCGCCTACCTGACCGAGGACGAGGCGCTGACGGTCCGGGCTCATCTGCTCGACCTCGCCCACCGCCCCGTGGGCGCGCCCGCGCAAGCACCGCCCCCGGAAGCTGCGCCGCTGGCACCCGGGGCCCCGGCGTGGGGGGCGCAGGACGAGGCCATGCTCGCCGCCGTGCCGGCGTCCCGGTTCGTCCTGTCGCTACTGCTTTCGTCCACGGGCGCATTCGCTGCACTGTTCGCGGCCGCCATCGCGGTCGCGACGCTCGTCACCCCGGCCGCTGCCGGGGCCATCGTCGCGGCGATGCTGCCCATCGGAGCAACCCTCTACTACAAGTTCACCGTCGAGTTCGGGTTTACGGTTTCGCTCTCACCGCAAGGCGTCCGGCTCAAGCACGGGATGCTCGACACCCGGCACCAGACCGTCCCGCGCGGCCGGGTACAGGCCATCCGCGTCGTGGAGCCGTTCCTCTGGCGTCGCCTCGGATGGATGCGGCTGGAGGTCGACGTCGCCGGCTATCGCAACAGGGGCGCAGGCGGGAGAGAGGAACGCGCGGCCATCGGCGTACTGATCCCGGTCGCGCCACGGGCGGAGGCCGAGCGACTGATCGAGACCGTGCTCCCGGGGCTGCGGCTGGAGTCGATCCGGCTGACCAAGCCGCCGCCGCGGGCCCGGTGGCGCGCACCGCTGTCCTACCAGTTCCTGGCGGGCGCCTTCGACCATGGCTGGTCGGTGACCACGTACGGACGTATCCGCCGGATCACCGATGTCGTCCCGCAGGACAAGTTGCAGAGTGTGCGGCTGGTCGCCGGGCCGTTGGAGCGCCGGTTGCGGCTCGCGACCGTCCACCTCGACACCGCGGGACGCAACGTGCACGCCGCCTTTCGGCACCGCGACGAGCGGGAGGCGGCCGAGCTCACCGACGCGCTCGCCGCCGTCGCCCGCACAGCGAGGTCGTACAACCGATAGCCAGGTGCGCACGTCCAGGAAGGCGACACACAATTGGGGACGGGTGGTGGGTACGTGTGGACCGCAGTCTGTGGAGACCGCGCGCGGGGCCGAGCCGAGGCAGGCACACTGTTGAGACTGGAATGCAGGTACCTGGAGGTACGCGGTGGTTGATCCGTTGCCCGTAGTGGGCCGGAGCTGGCCGCGCGGCGCACCCGAGTCGCGCCCTGATGTCGAGACGGTCGGCGCGGTCGGTGAGCGGATGCTCGAGGCGATCGAGACCGTCATCGACGGCAAGGCCGCGGTGATCCGCACCGCCCTGGTCGTGCTGTTCGCCGAGGGCCACCTGCTCATCGAAGACGTTCCGGGCGTCGGCAAGACCATGCTGGCCAAGGCGCTTGCGGCGTCGATGTCCGGCACCGTCCGGCGCATCCAGTTCACGCCCGACCTGCTGCCGAGCGACGTCACCGGCGTCAGCGTCTACGAGCCCGAGCGCCACGTCTTCGAGTTCCGTCCCGGAGCCGTCTTCGCCAATGTCGTGATCGGCGACGAGATCAACCGGGCGAGCCCCAAGACCCAGTCGGCGCTGCTGGAATGCATGGAGGAGCGCCAGGTCACGGTTGACGGTGTCACGTACACGATGGAGCCGCCCTTCTTCGTCGTCGCCACCCAGAACCCGGTCGAGATGGAGGGCACCTACCCGCTGCCGGAAGCTCAGCGCGACCGGTTCACCGCACAGGTGGCGATGGGCTATCCGTCCGGCGACGCGGAACTCGCCATGCTCGACAGCCACGCCGGCGGCGAGCCGCTGCAGGATCTGGAGCCCGTAACGACGGCGGCGGAGGTCGCCGAGCTGACGGGTGTCGTGCGGCAGGTCCATGTCGCCGACGACGTCCGGCGCTACGTGGTCGACCTCGTGACCGCTTCCCGGCGTCATCCGGAGCTGCGCCTGGGCGCCTCGCCGCGGGCCGGCCTGCAGCTGCTGCGCACCGCCCGCGCGGCCGCCGCACTCGAGGGCCGCGCCTACGTGCTGCCCGACGACGTGCAGGCGCTCGCCGGCGCCGTGCTCTCCCACCGGCTCTTGCTGAGCCCGGAGGCTGCGGCCAACCGGCGCCAGCCCTACGACATCGTCAACGAGCTGGTGGCCCGGGTACCGTTGCCCGGCCCGGGCGCGCTTCGCCGGGGTCGCTGACCGGTGCCGGAGCACCAGTCCCAGCGGCGCGGCCATGTCCGGCTCGCACTCGCCGGGCTGACCGGGCGCGGAAGGACCTTCATCGCGGCCGGGATCACCTGCCTCGCCGGAGGCGTCGCGCTGGACCAGCGCGACCTGGTCCGCGTGGGCATCCTGGTGCTCGCCCTCCCGATCACGGCCGCCGTCTATCTGACTCGGGCGCGTTACCGGATCGCGGCCCATCGCCATCTCGACCGCACCCGCACCCCGGTCGGCAGCGTGGTCCGGGTGGAACTCGAAGTCCGAAATGCGTCCAGGATGACGACCCCGCTGTTGCTCGCCCAGGACGCGCTCCCTCCCGAACTCGGCGCCGCCGAGGGCGAGGGCGCCCGGTTCGTCCTTCCGCGCATTCCTGCTGCGGGTCAGACCACGGTGAGCTACGGGGTGCGTCCGGTACGCCGGGGCCGCTACACGATCGGTCCGCTGTCGGTGCGGCTGGCCGACCCGTTCGGTTTCTGCCAGATCCTGCGTACGTTCGCCGTCACGGCGAAGGTCAGCGTCCTGCCGGGGATCACTCCGCTGCGCATCAGCCGGCTCGGTGGCCAATGGAGTCTGGGCGGCGAGAGCCGCCAGCGCGGCATCACGACCGGCGGCGAGCAGGACGTGACCACCCGCCCTTACCGGCCGGGCGATGACCGTCGCCGGGTGCACTGGCGCACGACCGCACGGACCGGCGAGCTGAGCGTGCGCCGCGAGGAGCAGCCTTGGCAGAGCCGGGCCACCGTGTTGCTCGACACCCGATTCTCGGTGCACAGCCCTGGCAGCAGATCCGAATCGTTCGAGTACGCGGTCTCGGCCGCCGCCTCCATCGCGGCAGCCATGATCAACGGCGGCTACGGCGTGCGGCTCGTCGACGATCTGGGTGCGGTACTCGCCGAATCACGCAGTTCCGGCGCCGACGCCGGCTTCGGGGTGATGGACGCGCTGGCCGACGTGGAGCGCCGTCACAACACGACCCTGCTGCCGCTGGCGACGCGCCTCGGTGGTGACGCCGGCGATCCGGACTCGGTGATCGCCGTCCTGGGGGGCGTCAGCTCAGGCGACGTGAGTGCACTGACCCGGGCGGCGAGCAGGAGTACCCGCTGCCTGTGCGTGCTCGTGGACTCGCCGGCCTGGACCGGCAGGAGCGGGCCGCCGTCCGAGGCCGTCATCGCCGGACGCGATCTGCTGTACCGCTCCGGTTGGTCGGCGGTGATCGCGGGTCCGGGGAGCAGCCTGGAGATGCTGTGGCAGGAGCTGCACAGCGTCGACCGGTTGCAATCGCGGCGGTGGGTCGGATGAGCGGCACCGGAGTCGGGCTGCGCGAGCCGCCGAGCCCGCCGCCCCCGGCACCGGCGGCTCGCTGGACGCCTCCACCGGCGCCGGTGCAAGCCCGAGCAGACTTGAAGATCCCGATTCCGGTCCTGGCCGGGTTCGCCACCTTCTGCACCTCGCTCTGCCTGGGCAACCTCTTCGACGGACTGCGCTGGTGGCTCCTGCCGGTGACGGGGGCCATCATCGTCGCCGGACTGGCCGGAGAACTGGCCCGGCGCGTGCGTCCGCTCCTGGTCGTCATGCCACTCGTCTATCTGGTCGCGGGCTGGGTTTACGTCATTGCGGTCTCGACGCACGGCTCGCCGTTCAGCTCCAAGATCAGCCTCGCGCCGTGGGGCACCACCTGGAGCGCCCTGCGTTCACTGGCGAATTCGGGCTCCAGCGACATCCACGCACTGAGCGTGCCGGTTCCCCAGCGTCCGGGCTTCCTGTTCCTCACCGTCGCCGGGGTGTACCTGATTGCCGCGCTGGTCGACGCGATCGCCGTGGCCCTGCAGCGTCCCGCGGCGGCAGGCCTGCCGTTGCTGGCACTGCTCGCCGTCCCGGCGGCGGTCGTCGACCGCGGCGTCGGGCTGCTCGCCTTCCTGGCCGCCTGCTTCGCCTACATCTCGCTGCTGCTCGCGTCTGGGCGGAGAAAGCTCACGAGCTGGGCCAAGTTGCCTCCGGGCTCCTCCTCGACCATCCGAAGGGTGACGGGGGCTAACGGTCGTCGTATCGGCGCCACCGCCGTGGTGGCGGCACTCCTGCTCGCCGTGTTCATCCCGCGCTACAACGGGATCGCCCGCCAGCACCGCGGCGGCGACGGTTCGGGATCGGCGACGGTGATCGAACCGGTCGTCACGCTTGCGCAGCAGCTGCACAGCAGCGTGAAGCAAACGCTGCTGACCGTGCGTACGACCACTCCCGAATACCTGCGCCTGACGGCCCTGGAGCATTTCGACGGGGAGACGTTCACCCTCGGCTCGCTCACCGCAGGCGCCGACGCCAAGGTCTCCCGTGGCCTGCCCGCCGTCGCGCCCGGACCGACGCAGCGCGTCGACGCGACGGTCGACGTGAGTCCCGCGCTGCATCAGCGCTACCTGCCGGTGCCGTACGAGCCGACCAAGGTCGATGTCGCCGGCGACTGGCGGCTCGCCGGGCGCAACTTCACGATCTTCTCCGCGCAGACCGACACCTCGGGAGCGCACTACACGGTGACCTCTCAGGTCGCCGATCCCACTCCGGAATCACTGCGGGCCGATTCCGTCGGAGGTGCGGTCCCGTCGGATGTGGCGCCGAGCACCGAGTTGCCCGCCGACCTGCCGGTGACGGTGAACCAGCTGGCCCAGAAGCTGACCTCCGGCCTGTTGACCGAATACGACCGAGCAGCAGCCATCCAGGCCTATCTGCGAGGCCCGCTTTTCCGCTACGACCTGAACGGGGCGCCGACCGGCAAGGACGCGCTCTCCCAGTTCCTGTTCGTCACCCACCGCGGATACTGCGAGCAGTTCGCCGGCGCGATGGTGGTGCTCGCCCGCACCCTGGGAATCCCGGCCCGGGTGGCGGTGGGATTCACCCCGGGCACTCTCCAGGGCGATGGCACCTGGGTGATCACCAACCATGACGCCCACTCCTGGCCGGAGCTGTGGTTCCCGCAGGCGGGATGGGTCCGGTTCGAGCCCACCCCGCGCGACGCGAGCACCAAGCCACCGGCGTACACGGTGCCGCCCGCCGGCAGCGAGAAGACCACCCCGACCCCCACGCCCTCGGCCGGACAAAGTGCGACCCCCACCCCGAGCGCGGTAGGCGGCCCGACCAAGCAGGAGAGCGCTGCACCGGTCGTGGGCAGCGGGGGCGGCGGCCACGGCGGTGACGGCATCGTCGTCGATTGGCTCATCGGCATCGCAGCTACGGTCGCTCTGCTGCTCCTGCCGGCCGGGGTGCGCCGGCAGCGACGGCGCCGTCGGATCCGGGCACCCGGAAATGCGCCGGCGGCGCTCTGGGCCGAGATCCTCGACACCGCCCTCGATCTCGGGCTCCCGGCTGCACCGCACCTTTCGCCGCGCCGGCTGGTGCAGTTCTGGTCGCGCCGCCCGACTGGCGAGCGCAGCATGCCCGACATCACCCGGGCGGCAATCATGGACGTCGCCTATGCGCAGGAGCTGGACCGCTACGCAGGTGGATCGGCGACCCTGCCCCGGGACGCAGCACGGCACCTTCCTGACGCGCTCAAGGCGTGGGAACGCTCGGGCAGCAGCCAGGCGCGGTGGCGGGCCATGCTGGCGCCGCAGTCGGTCTTGGTCGGCTGGTCGGGCATGCTGGCGCGCTGGCGCAGCCGGCTCACCGCACCCGCCTGGCTCCCCGACTGGATGCGGCGGATCACAAGGATTCGGCTTCGCCGGCCGGCGAGCGGCCAGCAGGCCTGAGGTTCAGCTGAGTTCAGCAGCCTGCAGTTCAGTCAGCCCTGCAGGTTCAGCAGACCTGCGGATCAACAGCTCGGCGGATCAGCGGTCGCGATCTTCCCAACGACGCTGCCAGCGCTCCTGGGCACGCTCGGAGACCGACCGCCGAGACCTCGGCCCACGCGAACGATTGGACCGGGCATCAGGATCAGGCCGACCGCCCAGGCGACGCAGATCGCCCGAACCGCGGAGCGCGGCGAGAAGCATGACAATGAATCCGACGAGACCCAGCACGATGCTGACAGCGCCAGCACTCGAGCTGATCACCACTGCGGAGACCAGCACACCAAGCCCGACGATGAACAGGGCGGTGGAGCGCCAGAGGCGCCGCAGAGCGTAGGTGCGCGGGTTTATCGAACGAACAGTGCTGACCAATTTGGGGTCGTCGGCGTAGAGCTCTCGCTCGATCTGCTCGAGCAGACGCTGCTCATGCTCTGAGAGCGGCATCCGCGCTCCTCCCACACCAACGTTTCAGACCCCGAGAGGGGGTCTTCTTAGAATAGAACTTCGGCACGACGGACGATAGTCGCAAGCCCTGGCAGTGAGGCAACTTTCACCAACGACGGAAACCGACCGTACGAACCCTCGACCTTCGCCCATCGCCGCAGGTTGCTCACTATTGCTAGCGATTTTTCGGATGGACTCCCAGGACCCGGATCGCGGCTTCCGGAACGCCTAGGGCGGCGACCGCCCCGGGGGGTCGAGCAGCGACGCCGGGCGCACCGATCCTGACCCGAACCGGGCCGAGGCCCGATCGACGGCGCGGTCAGCCTCGCGCCATCCCAGCTCCCTCTCCCCCAGCATCTGCTGGCGAGTGACCTTTGCGGACGTGACGAGGCTTTCCGCCCGCACCCCGACCAAGCGCAGACGGGCGCGCTGCAGGCCGAGCTTGAGGAACAGTTCGCGGACGACCTCGTAGATCTCCCGTCCGGTATCGGTGGCCTGCGCGAGCGTGCGGGAGCGCGTGATGGTCGTGAAGTCGGCGAAGCGCACCTTCAAGGTCAGGGTGCGGGCTGCGTACTCCTGCTCGCGCAGCCGGGCCGCGGTGCGTTCGGAGAGCCTGAGCACCTCGCGCAGCACGACCTCGGGATCATCGACATCGCGCGCGAAAGTCTCTTCAGAACCGATGCTTTTGTCCGGTTCGGTAGGAATGACCCTCCGCTCGTCACGTCCCCATGCCAGCGCGGACAGATGCGTACCCGTGCCGAGGCCGAGCGCCCGCTGCAAAGTCTCGAGGGGTATCTGGGCAATGTCGCCGACCGTGCGCAGCCCGAGCTGGTGCAGCGCCTCGGCGGTGCGCTCCCCCACGCCCCAGAGCGCCTCGACGGGCAGCGGATGCAGGAACGCGATGACCCCGTCGGCCGGAACGACCAGCAACCCGTCGGGTTTGCCCCGCGCCGAAGCCAGCTTGGCGACGAACTTGCTGGGAGCGACGCCCACCGTGCACGTGAGCTGCTGCTCGTCCCAGATCCGGGCGCGGATCCATTCCGCGATCTGCGCCGGCCGCCCGAGCCGCCGCAGCGCCCCGCGGACGTCGAGGAACGCCTCGTCGAGCGAGAGCGGCTCGACGAGCGGGGTGACCGAACGGAAGATCTCCATGATCCCGGCGGATGCCTCGCTGTAGCGGCCGAATCTCGGGGAGATGACCACCGCCTGCGGGCACAGCCGGCGGGCCCGCATCATCGGCATGGCGCTGCGAACCCCGTATTCGCGCGCCTCATACGTCGCGGAGAGCACCACGCCGCGACTGCCGCCGCCACCCACGATGACCGGCTGGCCCTGAAGCTCCGGTCGTGATCGCAGCTCCACCGACGCGTAGAACGCGTCCATGTCGACGTGCAGGATGGGGCAGTTCTCGTCGAGGAGGGCGCAGCTGGTCAGGGCGGCTCACGGCGCCCACCGATCAGCGATCAGCCTCCGGCCGGCGGGCCAGCAGGTGAAGCCGGGTAGCCATCGCGTGATAGGCCGGCAGCCGCGACACCTTCTCCTCAAGCCGCTGCAGAACCTCGCGGGCATGGGGCTCGGTATCGAGGACGGCGCCGGGCACCAGGTCGGAGAACACCCGATCGCCGTGCACTCCGAGCACTGACATGCCGGCCGCTTCGACGAACGCCACGAGCTCGCCCAGATCGAAGCGCCGGATCGAACGGTCAGTGGTGCCGGTATTGCCGCCGTCGAGCACGATCTCGGCGGCATCGAGGCGCCCGGTGAGGACTCGGCCCAACACCGCCGCCGATCGATTGGCCGCCAGCAGACTGAGCAGACCGCCCGGACGCAACACGCTCGCCACCGCCGCCAACCCGAGCCGGGGATCGTCGGCGATCTCGAGGACGTCGTGGCACAGCAGCAGGTCGGCCTGCTCCGCTCCGACTGCTTCGGCCAGCGTGTCGAGATCGCCCTGGCGCCCGCTGACCCGATCACCCACCCCGGCCTCGGTAGCCCGCCGCTCGAGCGCCGCCAGCGAATCGGGACTCGGGTCGACGACGATGACCCGGTGACCCAGCTCGGCGAGTGGGACCGCGAAACCGCCGCTGCCGCCGCCGGCATCGACGACTGCCAGCTCCCGGCCTCGCCGCTCGGAGAGCTCGCCGAGCGCGCGGCGCAGGTCTTCCCAGACGACGCCGCTGCGCGCCGACGGCCAGGAGCCGGGCTGGGTCGACTGGCTGAGTGGCACGAGGGAGACACGGTCCTTTCTGGATGCCGAAGGACGCTCCCGGCACCTGACCGGAAGGGTAATCGTCCCGCGGGTCGGCGGCTGCCGGGATTTCGGCCACCACGAATTGCCCGGCTTGCCTGGCGCCCGCTCATCCGCCGGAGCTCCCCGGGCTGGAGTGCCACAGCCGGCGGGGAGCGCTGCGGGCATCTCCGCCGGATGGCTTGATGTCGGCGTAGGGCGACAGCCGGAACCCGGTGGCGTACTGCTGGGCCCGCCCCCCGATGCCTCCAGCGGGCGGGTTCACCATGACCGGCCGGCTCGAGCGACTGGCGGCAGCGCCCTGCACCGCCAGCTCGCTGACCCCGGCCGGGGCCGCCATCAATTGCTCGACCGCAGGGATTCCCCCCAACTCCCATGCATCCCGCATGGCAGGCAGCTCCCAGCACCCGGTCGCCCGCAAGGACACCCCGCGCGGACCGGTACGGCGCACGAACCCGCGGATGACCAGCAACCACGAATGAAAGACGGTCGACGCGTAACCGGCCTGTGCGTCTTCGAAGAAGGTGGCGTCGAGCGGACCCGTCGCGTCGTCGAGGGTCACGAAGACCACCCGACGTCCGGAGCGGACCGGTGGGGTCTGGGTGGCCACTTTCACCCCGGCGATGAGGACCTCCTGGCGGCTGCGGCAGCCCACGAGGTCACGCGCGCGGGTGATCCCCATCGCTGCCATGAACGGCTCGTAGAAATCCACCACGTGGCGGGTGACGTCGAGACCGAGCACTTCGAGCTCGGCCCGCAGCTGCTCGGCACCGGTGAGCTCGGGCAGGCCGGATGCTGTGACGGCAGACGGGTCGTCGCCGAGCGGAAGGGCGAGCTGAACCTGATCGCCACCGGGCTGGATTGCGCCGCCCGCCGCCCGGGGGGCCTGCGACTGGCGGGCCGCCTGCTCCACCACTCCCCCGGAGGCGCCGAATGAGGCACCGGACGTGGCGCCGGAGCGCCGCGCCTTTCGTCCTGAACTACGCGCCACCGCCCGGCTCCACCGGTCGAGCTCGGTCACCTGCAAGAGCAGATCCCGTCGGGTGATCCGGCCGCGGCGGCGGACCGGGGCCGCCAGCCCGATCCCGTAGAGCGAATCGAAACCGCCTGCCAATACGAGCCTTTCGACGATCGGCCGGGACGCGCGCGCCCGGTGCCAGAAGTCCGACAGTGACCCGTAGGGGCGCCCGGCGACGATGCTCTCGACCTCGGCCGAACTGATTCCCTTCACCTCCGCCAGCGCCATCCGGATCCCGTAATTGCGTGAGTCGGGAAGCCGGGGATCAAGCGGCGGATGCCGGGACGGAGCATCGAGCACCGCGGGAGGCGGCTCGCTGAAGGTGCCGATGCGTTCGATGCGATAGGTGCTGTCGGACTGGTTGACGTCGAGGCCCAGAATCGCGATTCCGAACTGGCGGGCGTCATCGAGGATCAACCTCTTGGGATACATCCCGGGATCGTGGGTGAGGACGCCGGCCAGGAAGGCGGCGGTGTGGTGGGCCTTCAACCAGGCCGACTGATAGGTGGGTAAGGCGAATGCAGCAGCGTGAGCCTTGCAGAAACCGAAGGATCCGAAGGCTTTGAGCACTTCCCAGACCCGCTCGATGGTCGCCAGGTCGTAACCGGCACGCAGCGCGGCAGGCACGAACGCGGCTCGCACCTCGGGCTGCAGATCAGGATCACCCAGGGCACGCCGGGCCTCGTCAGCCTCGGCCAGCGAAATCTTGGTCATGTGCGCCACGATTTGCAGCACCTGCTCATGGAAGACGACGACCCCACCGGTGTCGACGAGATAGGGCTCCAGATCGGGATGCAGGTAACGCGCTTCGCGCCACCCCTGCCGGGCCTCCAGAAAGGGGGTCACCATGTCGCTCTTCACCGGGCCGGGGCGGAAAAGCGAAATGTCGATGATGACGTCTTCGAAGGTCTCCGGTGCGAATTTGCCGACCAGCTCACGCTGACCCGGCGACTCGATCTGGAAGCACCCGAGGGTGCGGGTGGACTGCACCAGCGCGAAGGTCGCCGGATCGGCGCGGTCGATCTCATCGATGGGAACCTCGGCCCCATCGACCCGCCGCACTTCGGCAATGGCATGGGCGATGGCTGACTGCATGCGGATACCCAGCAGATCGAGCTTGAGCAGGCCCAGATCTTCGACATCGTCCTTGTCGAACTGGCTCATCGGGAACCCCAGATAGCTCGCCTCGACCGGGGTGCGCTCCAGCAGGGTGACATCCGACAGCAGCACCCCGCAGGGATGCAACGCGATGTGGCGCGGGAGCCCGTCGAGCCGCTCCACGAGTCGTAGCAGCAGATCCAGCCTCTCGGCGGACAGCCCGCTGGAGCGCAACTCGGGAAGCTCCCGCATCGCGGCGCGCACCTGGCTGGCGCGAATGTGGGGGAACGCCTTGGCCACCGCATCGATCTCACCGGGCGGCAGCCCGAGTGCACCACCGACGTCACGGATCGCGTGGCGGGCCCGGTAGGTGTCCATCATGGCAACGCAAGCGCACCGCTCCCCGCCATAGCGCGCCAGCACCTTTTCGTAGACCTCGGTGCGCCGGGCGGACTCGACATCGATGTCCACATCGGGCAGCTGGTGGCGAAGCGGCGATAAGAAGCGCTCCATCAGCAGGCCGTACCGCAGCGGATCGACATCGGAAACGCCCGTGAGATAGGTGACCAGGCTGCCGGCGCCCGACCCGCGCGCCGCGCAGCGCACCCCCATCTCCCTGATCAGATCGACGACATCCGCCACGGTGAGGAAGTAGCTCGGATAACCCAGCGACCGGATGATGCTCAGCTCGGCATCGAGCCGCTCACTGACCTCTCGAGACGCCGGCATGCCGCGACGCACGAGGCCCGCCTCGCAGCGGGCGCGCAGGACGAGATCGGCATCCGCACCGGCACTGAGCTCCAAGCCGCCACCGGACACCTCCAGCTCCGGAAAGTGGATCTCACCGATCCCGAGATCGGCTTTGGGATCGAGCACGCAGCGCTCGGCGATCTGCCGGGAGCGGATGAGCAGGCTCCGGCCGCCGTCGGTGAAACCGGCGGCCCGCGCGACTTCCTCGGCTATCTCGCCCATCTCCTTGCCGGACTTCAGATAACCCTCGGCATTGACCCGGCCGACATGCCGCGCATCGAGCGCGACCAGCAAGCGCGAGGCATCGAGCACGTCAGCCACCGGGGCATCGCTGCGGTCGGCGTAACGCACCTCATTGGTGAGCACCACCGCCAACCCGGACGCGACGCCGAACCCGGCCCACCTGCCTGACCTCGCCAGCTCACCTCGGCCACGGTGATGGACCACCTCGAGCTGCAACTCCCCCGGCTCCGGCAAAGCCGTCCGCCAGCGCGCGACGTGTGCAGCGGCAAGCTCCTCCCGGCGCAGCGCCAGCGCACGGGCGGCCTCGGACTTCGGCCCCATCATCACGATGAGCGCACCGCCCGCCGCCCGAGCGATCTCGGCATGCTCGGCGATCAGCTCGATGCTGCTGATCGGGGTGCCGCGCTCACCGGCGAGATGGGTAGCCGTCACCAGCCGGCACAACGCTCCCCAACCTGGCCGGCCGACGGCGAGCACCGTGACCCGCGGCAACCCCGGATCGATGAAGGTGCCGCCGCGAACCGGCCCCGGAGGCGAAGGAGAGGGCCGGGTGGAGACCGGCCGGCGACCTTCAGGGAGCGCGTGATCGCCGGTGAGCGGCACCGGCGTCACAGCAAGATCGGCACCCAGAACCGGACGGATGCCTTCACGCTGACAGGCCTTCGCGAAGCGGACGGCTCCGTAGAGCCCATCCCGATCGGTCAGCGCAAGCGCATCCATCCCGTGCTCCGCAGCCCGGGCGGCAAGCAGGTGAGGATGTGAGGCGCCGTGACGCAGCGAGTAGCCGGATGCCACATGCAGATGGACGAAGTAATCGGACATGCCCCCGCGCTTCGAGCTCTCGGAACAACCGGTTGAATCAGGCGGACAGCGATAGCGACGGCTGCTGCACCAGACCCAGCAGAGCAAGCACCGCCAGCAGGAAGTGCTCGGCATCCCGAATGAGGTCATCGGCCTCGCGCTGGCTGACGACAGGGCGGCCGGCTTCGGCCGCGGCGCGCTTGCCGGCCCCGGCGGCGAAGAAGGCGGCCCACTCGGCGAGCTCGGGAGCGACATCGCTCAGCAGCCGCCAGGCACTGACCGGACGGCCGCGCCGGCTCTGCGGACGGGTGCGGGCCGCCAGCACTGCGGCTGCGGCACGCAAAGCTGCCAGGTGAGCGAGCGCGTAACGCTCTCCGCTGACCCGGGCCCCTTCTGCATCGGCCAGACCCTGCCGGGATGCGGCGAGCAGCCCACCGACGGCACGCGGCAGCGTCACACGCCGCGCTTGCACGCTTTTCGAGGAAGGGCTCTTGGAAGAATGCGAATCAGAGACGGCCATCAGTCGTGTACCTCCACCAGCTGCCAACTACCGAGTGACCAGAGAAAACAAAGGTCATAGATCCCGGGGGACGCGGATTGGCCTGCTGCCGCTTCCACCCGCCAGAACTCCTGCTCACCGTCGTCGATGGAGGCCGGCCCCATCGCCGCACCGACATCCGGCGCCGGCTCGCCCCAAGCTCGCTGAGCCCACTTGGGCGACGCGGGGATAGGAGCCAGCACCAGCTCAGCGCTTGCGGACCCGGCCGGCCCCGCTGATCTCGTGGGACTGGCATCGCTGCCGGTGCCCAACGCCATCGCCGAAGCGGACGCCCACCACTGGCCGGACTCGAACCAGTGCTCCAGTACGTCATTGACGACGTACAGCCGAGAGCGCCAGAGGAACTGCGCCGGCGCATCGTCGCGCCGGCGAACATCGATCGGCTCGGCATGACGCCTACCCATGAACGCCTCCTCCCCGAGACACCGGCCGGCCATAAACCGCTGGGCTCGCCTGGGGAAGGCGACGATGCCGGCAGGCAGCGCCGCTTCCCCACGACGCCGCCTGCCGACTGCTCCCGCTCGCCCGTACGCTGGATGGGAACGCTGCGAGCTGGTGTACCGAACATACGTTCGATGGGGCGGCGGGTCAAGCCGTTCAGCGCTGAAGAGGCCGATCAGCCGGCGGTGGGCGGCGCGCCGCTCCCGTCCGATCGCAAAACGAAGCGGCGATTGCAGGAGTGACACCACCAGCCGCCGCGCTCCCCTACCGGCTCGAGGTCTTCCTCGCCGCAGTAAGGGCAATAGAACGGGACCGCGCGCTCGCCGCCTGGGGAGACGGCACCCGAACCGGCGGGCGTGGTCACGCGATGACCTGACTCAGACCAGGACCGACTCGTCGGCCCGGCGCACCCAGGCCGCGAAGCTCTCGCCCTCGGCGCGATCGGACTGGAAGGTCAGCAGGATCCGCTCGACGAAATCCGGGAGGTCGCGCGCCGTGACCTTCAGCCCGCGCACCTTGCGTCCGAGCGCCGCCTCGACGCCGAGCGAGCCGCCGAGATGGATCTGAAATCCCTCGTCGCCGCCGATCAACGAGCCCTTCAGGCCGATGTCGGCGACCTGGAAACGGGCGCAGGCATTGGGGCAGCCGTTGACGTTGATCCCGATCGGCTCGTCGAAGTCGGGCATGCGGCGCTCGAGCTCGTCGATGAGCTCGCTGGCCAGCGCCTTCGTCTCGACGATCGCCAGCTTGCAGAACTCCAGGCCGGTGCACGCCATGGTCGAGCGACGGAACGACGACGGGAAGACCTGCAGATCGATCGCCGCCAGCTCGGCCACGAGCGCGTCGACGTCGGTGACGCCCATGATGATCATCTTCTGCTCGGTGGTGGTGCGCACCTCACCGGAACCGAAACGGTCGGACAGCTCGGCGATCTGGCGCAGCAGGGCGCCGGACACCCGCCCGACGCGCGGGGCGAACCCGACCGCCGACGTGCCGTCGCGCAGTGGGGTGACGCCCACGTGATCGCGGCGCTTGGCGCGCGGCGCCTCGGGGGCGGGCCCGTCGGGCAGCGGGAAGCCGAGGTACTCCTTCTCCAGCACCTCGCGGAACCGCTCCGGCCCCCAATCGGAGACCAGGAACTTCAGCCGCGCGCGATTGCGTGAGCGCCGGTAACCGTAATCACGGAAGATCGAGACCACGCCGGCCCACACCTCGGGCAGCTGCTCCTCGGTGACGAACACGCCGAGCCGCACCGCGAGCTTGGGATTGGTCGACAGACCGCCGCCGACCCACAGATCGAAGCCGGGGATGCCGTCAGGACCGACGACGCCCACGAACGAGATGTCGTTGATCTCGTGCACAGTGCAACGGTCGGGGCAGCCGGAGACCGCGGACTTGAACTTGCGCGGCAGGTTGGAGAACTCGGGGGAGCCGACGTGGCGCCGGGCGACCTCGGCGATCGCCGCCGTGCCGTCGATGATCTCGTTGGCGTCATCCCCGGCGAGAGGGCAGCCCAGGATCACGCGCGGGGTGTCGCCGCAGGCCTCGGTGGTGGACAGCCCGGTCGACTCCAGCCGTTGCCAGATCGCGGGCATGTCTTCGATACGTATCCAGTGCAGCTGGATGTTCTGGCGATCCGTGACATCGGCGGTGTCGCGGCCGTACTCGGTGCTGACATCGGCGATCGCGCGCAACTGCTCGGAGGTCAGCCGCCCGCCGTCGATCCGGACGCGCAACATGAAGAACTTGTCGTCGAGCTCCTCGGGCTCGAGCGAGCCGGTGAGCCCGCCACCGATACCCGGGCGGCGCTGCGTGTAGAGCCCCCACCAGCGCATCCGGCCACGCAGATCGCTCGGGTCGATCGCGTCGAAGCCGCGGTAGGCATAGACATTTTCGATGCGCTGCCGGACATTGAGCCCGTCGTCGTCCTTCTTGAAACGCTCGTTGGGGTTGAGCGGCTCACGATGACCCAGAGCCCACTGGCCCTGACCGGTGCTGCGCTGCGGCGCGGGCATGCGGGTGGGTCCTTCCCTTGAAAATCCGAAGATCTGGACGACATACGTTGTATGCGACGAAGCGGGCTGCCTGGGCCGCGCTTTCGCACTCGTACGGCCCCGGGGCGGGCGATCACCGCTCTGCTGACTCATGACGAGTCTCGCACAAGAGGCACTCGCGGCGAGTGTGACCGCGATCATGCGTGATCATGGAACGGCGTCGCGTGAGTATCGGCGCGGGGTGGCAACCCCCTCGGGAATAACGGCGCGGCCGTCGTTGTACTGTTGCTTCGTGTCCTTGATGCTCGTAGCGCGGCTGCATGTCGATCTGCAGCGCGTCTCGAGCGCGGTCTGTCGGTAGCGGTAGCTGACGCGTCACCTATGACGCGTCCCTCCCGCGCCCTCCCCCGACCGGACCTCTCAAAGGACCTCTGTGACCTGCCTCGATCTGACAACGATGTCGCCGCGCGAGCTCGCCGAGCGCGCCGGTGAGGAGCTCGAGGGCGCACCCCCGCTCGAGGTGCTGCGCTGGGCGGTAGACCGCTTCAGCTCCCGCTTCGCGATCACCGCCTCCATGCAGGACACCGTGATCCTGCACATGAGCTCGCGCATCGACCACAGCATCCCCGTGATCTTTCTCGACACCGGCTACCACTTCGCCGAGACGATCGGCACGGCCGACGCCGTGGAGACGGTCTATGACCTGAACCTGCTCCGCGTGCGCCCGCAGCTCACGGTGCAGGAGCAGGACGCCACCTACGGCAAGGACCTGTTCGCCCGCGATCCCGACGCCTGCTGCCGGATGCGAAAGGTTCGCCCGCTCGAGTCGGCCCTGCGCAGCTACGACGCGTACGCCTCGGGTATCCGGCGCGAGGAGAGCGATTCGCGCGCCAACGCCCGCGTCGTCGAGTGGGACGAGACCCGCAACAAGGTCAAGATCAATCCGCTCGTCGGCTGGTCACAAGAGCAGATCGACGAGTACATCGATGCCCACGGCGTCCTGGTCAACCCGCTGCTGACCGACGGCTACGGAAGCGTCGGCTGCGCGCCTTGCACCCGCCCGGGAGCCGGCCGCGCCGGGCGCTGGGCCGGCCAGAACAAGGTGGAGTGCGGTCTGCACGTCTGAGCGGCTGAGCTCGGACGACCTCGGGCCGGCGGATGTCGTTCTCGTCGGTCACGGCAGTCGTGACCCGGAAGCCGGCATTGTGCTGCGGCGGCTTCGTGATGCGGTAGCTGCCCGGCTGCCCTCGGTACGCGTCGCGTTGGCGTGGATCGAACTCGACACCCCGCTCCTGCGCGAGCTCATCGGGCCGCCTGAAGAGGCGGATCCACAGCGCACCCCGGTCGTCATCCCGCTTCTGCTTTCCCGTGGGACACACGTCACCCGCGACCTGCCGGGCAGCGCCACCCCGCCGCTCGGACCCGATCCGATGCTCACGAAAATGCTGCTGGACCGTTTGCGCGAAGCCGGCGTCGCCGCGGGCCGTCCGCTCGTGCTGGCGGCCGCCGGATCGGCAGATCCGCTCGGGACCTTGGACGTGTCACGACAGGCCGAAATGCTCGAACGCGCTTGGGGGGCTCCGGTGCGGGCCGGTTTCGTGACGAGCGAACCCTCACTGACCACTGCCGGCGAAAGGGCCACCGCCGCCGCCCGCATCACACCGGAAGATGCCGTTTCACCTGCACTTTCACCAGCCGCGGTGGTGAGCTATTTTCTTGCGCCCGGCCGATTGCCGAGCAGCGCTCGGCCGGATACCGAGCATCTGGGGAGCCATCCGGAACTCGTCGAATTAGTCCTGATGCGCTATCGGGCGGCTGCTCCGGACGGCGTAACCCGGTTGGGCCTGTAGGCGGACTCATGCCGTGCCGAAATAGGTGGTGTGGCTGGTATGCAAACGGTGATCCGCCCGGCAGCAGTGCTGCCGGAACATGCTGTACGGCTGATCATGCCCGCTCTCGAGCGCCTTGACGTCTCCAAGGGCGGTGTGTGGCTGACGACCCCCACTCTGTGGCAGCGCTACAGCCGTCCGTGGGATGGCCCGCTGGGCAGTCACGGCACCTCAGAACTCGTCGGGTCGATCGCCATCGTCTACGGCACACCGACCCGCCAGAGCATCACGGTCTACCGGGCCGCTGTGACCGAGATCGGCGTCGCCGCGGGCTGGACCACCGACAGCTTGTGCGATGAGGCCTTCAGCTATGCGGGCCTGACGCTGGCCAACTGCCCGCGCGCCGCCCTCGCCACGCCGCCGGCCCGCGATCCTTTCAAGGACACCTCGCTCACCCGAGTCCCCGAGTAACACCCGCCTCGGGCAAGCTGGTCCGGTGCAGGACGCGCCGGCTCTGGTCACGTTTCACCTGTGGGGTGTCGCGCGCCGTCACATCCCCTGGGCTCTCAGCCGCATGATCCGCCACCGTTCCGCGCTGCGCCGGGTGCCGGGGCTGCGCTTTGCCCGCCTGCTCGGCACCGGTCACGGGCGCAGCTTCACGCCGGCCGACGCCGATCCGCGGCACTGGGCGCTGCTCGCCGCCTGGGACACTCCGGAGCACGCAGCGGCCTTCGACACCAACGGCGTCGTCCGAGCGTGGGACGCACATGCCGTCGAGCGTTGGAGGGTGGCACTCTCGCCGGTGTCGTCGGTGGGCTCGTGGTCCGGACAGACGCCATTCGGTCCCCACCGCAGTGACCGGCCGACCCGGTCGCCCGGAGCGCCCTGCGCTGTCCTGACCCGCGCCCGGTTGTCACCGCGGAAGGCCGTCGCTTTCTGGCGGGCGACCCCGCCCGTCGCCGCCACCGTCGCCACCGCACCCGGACTGCGCTTCGCCCGCGGCATCGGCGAAGCACCCGTCGGGCTGCAGGCGACCTTCAGCGTCTGGGACGAGCCGGCGGCGGCATCAGCTTTCGCCTACGTCAGCCCAGCCCATCGCGCCGTGGTCGACCGGACCGGACCGGAGGGGTGGTATTCCGAGCAACTCTTCGCCCGGTTTGCTGTGATTGACGCGAGAGGCGAGGTCGACGGACGCGACCCGCTGGCGGCTGATCCGGTGGAAAGCGGTGCAGGTGGACAGCTCGGCTGAGAGGCACCAGGAGGTGCGACTCGAACGCTGGGGTCCGGCGCAGATCAATGCCCGGATGACCGACGTGATGCGCGTGTACCGGCGTGCGTTCCTCGATGTCCACGAGGCGTTTCCGGCGCGGGCCGAGATCGAGCGCACCGCCCATGCGCGCAGCCATCTGCACCGCCCGGGCCTGCGGGCGGTCGCGGCGCTGGAAGGGGATCGCCTCGTCGGTATCGGATACGGCCAGCCCGGCGCCCCCGGGCAGTGGTGGCATGACGTCGTGGTCACGGCCGTCACCGAAATGGGCGGACATGACTTCGCCGAGGATTGGCTCGGCAGCTGCTTCGAGGTCGTGGAACTGCACGTGCTGCCGACCCACCAGGGCGCCGGGATCGGCCGGGAGGTCCTGCGCCTGCTGCTCACCGATTCCGGCCAGCGGACCGCGGCGTTGTCGGCGCTGGAGCCCGACGGCAGCCGCGCGCGGCGGCTCTACACTGCCGAGGGTTTCGTGCCCCTGCTCTCGGACTTCCGGTTCCCCGGCGGACCGACGCGCTACGCCGTGCTCGCCAAACGCCTCCAGCCTTGATGGCTGCGTCTGACACAGCTGACACGGCTGATGTCGTCGTCATCGGCGCCGGACACAACGGACTCGTCGCCGCCTGCTATCTGGCGAAGGCCGGCCTGAGTGTGATCGTGGTCGAGCGCGACGACGTGATCGGCGGGGCCGTCTCGACTGTCGAACGCTTCCCGGGCTACCGGATCGATCGCGGCTCCAGCCTGCACGTCATGATCCGCTGGACCGGGATCACCGAGGAACTTCGGCTCGATGAGCACGGCCTGCGCTACCTCGAGTGCGACCCCTGGGGTTTCCAGCCGATCGCCGGCGCACCCGGCGGGGGCATCACCTTTCGCGTCGACCTGGACCGCACCTGCGCGTCGATCGAAGCGGTGTGCGGAGCAGCAGAAGCGCAGGCGTATCAGGATTTCGTACGCGATTGGACCCGCCGCACCGAGCCGATGATCGACGCCTTCAACGGTCCCCCGACGCCCGGGCGGATCGGGCGGGCGGCCTGGCGCGCCGGCAAGCACCTGTCGGTCAGCGGCATGGAGATCAGCCGGCAATTCCTGTCCTCCGGGGACGGCGTCCTCGATGAAACGTTTCGGGACGAGCGGCTCAAGGCGGCACTCGCCTGGATGGGTTCTCAATCGGGACCACCGATGTCGGAGCCCGGGACGGCGGGACACCTCGGCTGGAGCGCCATGCTCCACCAGCGCCCGCCGGCGCGCCCCGTCGGCGGCTCGGGTGCGCTCACGGCGGCGTTGGCCGGCCGGCTGCGCGCGGACGGTGGACAGTTGCGGCTGGGCGACGCCGCCGCCTCCGTCGAGGTCGAACGCGGCCGGGTGAGCGCGGTCATCACCGCCGGTGGGGAGCGGCTGGCGACGAAGGTGGTCGTCTCGGCATGCCACGTGCTGACCACGCTGGAGCTCGCCCGAAGTGGCCTGCCGGCGGGGCTGACCGAGCGGGCCCGCCGGGCCGTGCGCGTCGGCAACGGCATCGGGGTCGCCTTGCGGCTCGCCACGACCGGGCTACCCACCTATCCGGACGCCCCATCCGACGTCCACTCCGGGCTCGGGTTGCTGGCGGCCGACCGCCGAGTGCTCGCGACGGCTTACGGCGACTATCTGGCCGGCAGGCCACCGGCGGCACCTCCCGTCGTCGTCATGGGTTTCTCGGCGCTCGACCCGTCGCTCTCCCCGCAGGGCCGGCACGCCGTGACGGTCTGGGGGCAGTGGTACCCGTACGAACTGGCGGACACTGCAGCCAGCTGGGAGGGGCTGCGGGCGCAGACGACCGACCGGCTGCTGGCAGCGGTCGACGCGGCAGCGCCGGGATTCTCCGGCTCCGTCGAGCACGCGTATCTGCAGACGCCGCAGGACCTTCAGGACGAGTTGGGACTGCTGCGCGGCAACGTCATGCATGTCGAGATGAGCCTGCCGTCGATGTTCGGCTGGCGTCCGCTGCCGGAGCTCTCCGGCTATCGGACTCCGCTCGCGGGCCTGTATCTGGCCGGCGCCTCCACCCATCCCGGGGGCGGCGTCTCCGGTGCCAGCGGGCGCAGCGCTGCCGGAGTCGTCCTGGCTGATCTGGAACGAGCGTCCCGGCGACGCCGGCTCCCCGTCCTCGGTGCACTTCATCGCCGGCAGCCCTCCTGAGCGCAGGTGAGCGCACTGTGACCGCTCCCCCGTACGCTCCTGCTGTGGCAAGCTCCACCGGCGCTGTCCCGGCCAGACGGCTGCCCGCGCGGGTCGGCCTGCGGCTGCCGGCGATGCGCTTCGTCCCGGCAGTCATCACCGGACTGGCCGCGCTGACGATCGTCAGCCAGATCGCGTATCCGCTGACGTCGGGCGCCGTCCGCGACCGGCTGACGATCGCCACCGTGCTGCTCTGGTGTGCAGCATCGCTCACCCACGCGGCGCGCTCACGGGGCAGCCGGTTCGCCGCCGGGGTGCTGGCGATCAGCGCCGGCGTGGGCTTCGGCTCGGAGGCCCTTGGGGTTTCGACGGGAGTCCCCTTCGGCCATTACGCATACGCATCGACGCTGGGGCCGCGGTTGCTCGGGGTCCCGGTGATCGTCCCTTTGGCGTGGACGATGATGGCCTATCCCGCGCTGCTCGTCGGGCTGCGGATCGGGGCTCCGGTCCTCAGCGGTGCGCTGGCACTGGCGAGCTGGGACCTGTTCCTGGATCCGCAGATGGTCGCCGCCCGTCACTGGCATTTCACCGGCGGGGGCCCAGGCATCAATGCGATCCCGCTGACGAACACGCTCGGGTGGTGCCTCGTCGCCCTCGTGATCATGACGGGTCTGGTGCGGCTGCCCCAGCGCGCCGAGCGACCGGTGGACGACCGCGTGCCGATCGGGCTCTACCTGTGGACGTACGCCTCGTCCGTGCTCGCTGCGGTCGCGTTCTTCCGGCAGCCCGGCACGGCGCTCGCCGGCGGCATCGCTATGGGAATTCCTGTGGCGCTGCTGATCCGCTCGCAGCGCGTTCGCATCCGGCCAGGCACTCCCGCGTGAGCCGTTCGCGACAGGCGGCCCGGCTCCTCGCCGTCGGCCTGACGATCCAGAGCGCGATCAATGCCCGCCTGCTGCGCCGTCCGGTCGCGGCCATGCGCATCAGCGAGCGGGTCAGCGTGCTGCTCCCGCTGCGCGACGAGGCCCATCGGGTACGGCCCTGCCTGGAGGCGCTCGCCGCGCAGACCGGTCTTGCTCATACCGGCAATGTCGAGTTCGTCATCCTGGACGACGCGTCGAGCGACGCGACCGCAGAGGTCGTTTCTTCAGTGTTTGCAGGCGATCCGCGGCTTCGGCTCATCCGCGGCTTCGGCGACCCGCCCCCTGGCTTTCTCGGCAAGCCGTGGGCGTGCGCTCGGCTGGCTGACGCTGCCGACCCGCGCGCCGCCGTGCTCGTCTTCCTCGACGCCGACGTCGTGCTGGCGCCGGACGGACTCGCCCGTACCCTCGCACTGCTGCGCACGGCGCGGCTGGAGTTCGTCAGCCCCTATCCCCGCCAGACGGCCGGCTCCGTCGCGGAGCGGCTCATCCAGCCGTTGCTCACCTGGTCGTGGTTGACGCTCGTACCGCTGCGGGTCGCCGAGCGTTCCGCACACCCGTCGCTCGCCCTGGCGAACGGGCAGCTCTTGGCCGTCGACGCGGACAGCTACCGCAGCGCCGGTGGTCATGCGGCGCCGACGGTGAGGGCGAGCGTGCTGGAGGACATTGCGCTGGCACGCTTGCTGCGACGGCACGGCTGCAGTGGCGGCATGGCTGCCGGCGCGCACGTCGCGAGCTGCCGGATGTATGACGGCTGGCCTGCGTTGCGCGACGGCTACGCGAAGTCGCTCTGGGCTGCCGCCGGGGGCCGCCGGTCGGGAAGCCTCGCGCAGTTCGCCCTGCTGGCCTGGCTCTACCTGCGACCGGACCCGGTGTGTTACCTCGCCGGGGTCGCCTCGCGGGTGATCGCCGCCCGCTCGGCCGGAGCTCGCGCGTTTCCCGACGCCTGTGCCCATCCGGTGTCCGTCGCGCTGCTCGGCGCCCTCACGGCCCGCTCCTGGCGGCTGCGCCTCGAGAACGCGCTTGAGTGGAAGGGCCGCCCGGTGGTCGTCGCCGGCGGGTTCGCGAGGTAGCGACGCCATGGCGCGCATCGTCGTCATCGGCGCCGGGCTGGGCGGCTTGGCCGCTGCCGCGCGCCTGCACGCCCTCGGCCACGACGTCACCGTCTGCGAACGGTCGCCCACCATCGGCGGCAAGCTCGGCTCGTACGAGCGTGACGGCTTTCGCTTCGACACCGGCCCTTCGCTGCTGACGATGCCCTTCGTCTTCGCCGACCTGTTCGCCGCCACAGGCGAACCGCTGGAGGAGACGCTCGACCTGCAGCGGGTGGATCCGCACTGTCGCTACCGGTTCGACGACGCCACCGAGCTCGAGGTGCCGGCTTCGCGCGCCGCCCTTGCCGAAGCGATAGGCGACGCGCTTGGCGGGCAGGCCGCACGTGAGTGGACCCGGCTGCAGGAGCGGGCGGCGCGCATGTGGGCCGTCTCGCGCGAGCCGTTCCTGCAAGCACCTGGCCCACCGCGTTTGCTGGAGCTCGCCGCCCGCCGGCCGGCGGAGCTCCCGGTGATCGCGCCGGGACGTTCACTGCGGTGGCTGGCCGAGCGGATGCTGACCGACCCTCGCCTGCAGGTACTGCTCGAGCGCTACGCCACGTACGCGGGCTCCGATCCCCGGCATGCCCCGGCGGCTCTCGCGGCGACGGCGTTCGTGGAGCAGGAGTACGGCTGCTGGTACGTGGGGGGCGGGTTACACCAACTCGCAGCGGCCCTGGCGGCAAGGATTCCTGCGATCCGGACGGCCACCGCAGTGACAGGCATCGACCTCGCGGGCGGACGCGTCAGCGGCGTGCGGCTCGAGGGCGGCGGGCAGCTTCGCGCCGACGCGGTGGTCGCCGACGTGGACGCGACCCACCTGTACCGCGAGCTGCTTCCGCGGCGGCGCCTGGTACCGCGCGGTGCCGCCTCGTCGGCCGGCTTTGTCATGCTGCTGGGAGTCAGTGATCCGGCGCCCGAGCTGGCCCACCACACGGTGCTTTTCCCGTCCCTTTCCGGGGCCGGCTATGCCGCCGAGTTCGACGCCGTGTTCACCGACTACATCAGCCCCGCCCCGACCGTCTACGTCTGCGCACCGCCTGATCCGGCGATGGCACCGGCGAGATCGCGGGCGGTGTTCGTCCTGGTCAATGCGCCGCGGCAGGGACGGTTCGACTGGGATGCCCCGGGCGTGTGCAGCATCTACGCGCGGCATCTGCTCGGGTTGATGGCGCAACGCGGCCTCGACCTTCGAGGCCGGCTCGCCTTCTGCGAAACCCGATCTCCGGCGGAACTGGCGCGCGCCACCGGGGCTCCGGGCGGCGCGATCTACGGCGCTGCCAGCCACGGCGCTGCGGCATTTCATCGCGCGGCGAACCGGTCGCCAGTACCCGGGCTCTTCCTCACCGGCGCAAGTGCCCATCCCGGCGGGGGTTTGCCGCTCGTCGCGCTCTCGGCGGCAGCAGTCGCCCGCCTGATCGGACCAGCATGATCTGACCGGCGTGGTGCTGGCTAGCTCCGCTGGCTCTGGCGAAGATCGGGGGCGACCGCACGCAAGAACTGCGCCGCACCTGTCACGCTGAGCGCGCCCGTCAGGACCACCCCGGCCGTAGCGAAAGCCCTTGCGCCCCAGGGGAAAACGCCCGCCGTGAGCAGGCTGCCCGCAGCCACCGCGGTACGCACCGGACGCTCCCCGACAGTGATGGTGCCGATCTGCGCCACACCTGCAGCCGCGGCGCGAGCCCTCGCGTACTCCAGCAGCATGACCCCGGCACCAGCGGCGACCGTCCACCCGCACGGCGCACCGCCGGCCCGCAATGCCAGCAGTTGCAGCGCATCGGACGCCCGATCGGCGAGTGAATCCAGCACGAATCCCCACCCGGTGTCAGCGCCGGAGAGCACCGCGACCGAGCCGTCGAGCCCGTCAGCGAAACCGGACGCGACGACGCCACCGCCGGCGATCAGGAACCATTTGCCCCCGGCTCGCGCGGCGAGCGGCGCGGCGGCCGCCAGCGCGACGCCAAGGGCCGTCAGCGCATCGGGCGACACGTTGCGCCGGGCCAGCGGGCGTGCGGCACCCTCCACCAGGGTGAGCCACGCCTGCGTCGCCTTCGAGCCGGCCGCGCCGGCGCCGCCGTGCAGATCCGTCCAGCGCGCCCGGTAGGCCGCCCGATCGGGGAGCTCGTTCACGCGACGGACGGAATCTCCGCCGGCCGGCTGCGCAACTCGTTCTCCGCGGTGCGCGCCAGCAGCCTGACCGCGAGCGAACGGAAGATCCAGCGCGGCAGCAACGAAGGCAGCGCCAGTGGCCCGTGCAGGGTGATCCGGGCGGTGACGAGAGTGCCTCCTGATGCCAGCGGAATCAGCAGGTGTTCGACCTCCTCGTCAAGCCCGTGGAACAGGTGCGCGGTGGTGGCCAGCGAGGAGCGATTGACCACGTGGTCGATGTCGACCCGAAGCTGCCGGGGCAGCAGCCGGACCTGTCCGAGCACCTGCCCACCGGCGACAACCTCCCAGCTGCCGCCGTCGGTGTCGCCGGCGCCCGAACCTGGCTCTGAGGGCTCGACGGCCCGCAGGAAGGGGTCGAACTCGACCCACCGATCCGGATGGGCCAGCACGGCCCACACGGACGGGACCGGCGCGGCGCTGCTGGCCCGAGCCGCCGCCGAGGCGCGCATCAGGACGCCGAGCGGCCGGCCGGGCACCGACGCCAGGGCCTGCAAGGAGTTGAGGAGGGGCACAGACGGCATGCCACGCATCCTCCCCCGTATGGTCGCCGGGTGAGCGAACCCGCGCCGTACGTTGTCGAGTCGGCGGAAGCTTTCGCTCCCGACGCCGTCTTTCTCGATGGTCGCGAGCAAGTCGTGCTCGCCGTCCGGATCACCCCGGTCTACGGGCAGATCGACCTGACGCTGCTGGCCATGGTCATCGACGCCGGCAACGAACGCGGCTTCGCCCTGGCCCGCGAGCAGCCGTTTCGCGACGAATGGCTGATCTGCATCTTCGAGGCCTTCGAAGAGGACTGACCCCGCAGGCGCTCTACGTCGTCGCGGACAGGCTGAAAAGATCAGCCGTGCGAGCCAGGACTGCGGCGGCCCAGCGAATCGAAGATGTCCAGCGTCGCCGTCGAGCGGTTCAGCGTGTAGAAGTGCAGGCCTGGAGCGCCTCCGGCCAGCAGCCGGGTAGCCAGGTCAGAGGCCACCTCGACCCCGATCGCCCGTACCGCGGCGCCGTCGTCGCCGACATCGGCAAGCCTCTGCGCGAGGTCCTCGGGAAATATCGCCCCCGACATCTCCGCCATGCGCTTGATGGATGACGTCTGCGTGACCGGCATGATCCCCGGCAGGATCGGCACGTCACAGCCGAGCGCGGCGACCCGGTCGCGGAGCCTGAAGTACGCGTCGGCAGAGAAGAAGAACTGGGTGATGGCGAAATCCGCACCCGCATCGCACTTCTCGACCAGCCGCCGGGCATCGGCCTCCAGATCGACGGCGCCGGGGTGCTTGTCGGGAAAAGCCGCGACGCCGACACAGAAATCGCCCAGCGAGCGCACCAGTCCCACGAGCTCGTTGGCGTAAGTCAGCCCCTCGGGGTGGGGCTGCCAGGGGGCCGACGGACCGCCCGGTGGATCGCCGCGAAGGGCCAGCACGTTACGAATCCCGGCGCCGGCGTAATCGCCGATCACCCGGCGCAGCTCGGAGACGCTGTGTCCGACCGCCGTCAGGTGGGCCACCGGCGTCAGCGTGGTCTGGGTGGCGATGCGCTCGGTGACGCGGATCGTGCGGTCGCGGCTGGATCCGCCGGCGCCGTAGGTCACCGAGACGAACGTCGGCGCGTACGGCTCGAGATCGCGAATCGCCCGCCAGAGCTGGACTTCACCCTCGTCGGTCTTCGGCGGGAAGAACTCGAAGGAGAAGGAAGGCTCGCCGGTGGCGAGCAGCTCCCGGACGGTTTTCGAACGACGCGCGCGCACACCGGCCGTGCTCACGTGCACCCACCCCGTCTCCGGCGCTCAGCTCTGCCTGCCGCCCGCACTAGCGAGGTTAGCCGCCGGCGGCGCTCTCGCCAGGTGAGTCGCCGCGCAAACTCAGTGGCGCCGTCGACGCGAGGACGCGAGCGTCCGCACCGGTGATCGTGATCCGGCGCCCCGAGTCCGCTGCCTGTTCGACCTCGATCAGTGCGTGTGGCGGCGCCGTCACCGCGTAAGGACCGCCCGGAAGGGCCAGCACGCAGGCTGACGCGGTCACGTCGACCCGGTCGGGAGCTGTCGCGAAATGCAGGTTCGCGCGGGCGGCGCGAACGGTCAGGGTGCGGCAGATCAGCTCACGGCAGGACACCCTTCCGCCGCTGCTGAAAAGAGCGAGCTCGCCTCCGGCACCCCATGACGTGATCTCTCCGCGCCGGAGCTCGACCGTCACGTCCAGACCCGCGGGCAGGTCGATGCGCAGCCGCGCCCGCCGCGCGCGGACGTGCAGCCCACTCGCGTCGGACAGCAGGCGAAAACCCTGTGGCCGCAGCGCTTTCGGCCAGCTCGACGGCAGCCGGGTCGGCACCGTCCAGCGCACCCGCAGCTGCTGGCCGGACGCGTGTCCCAGCTCGACGCGTCCTCGGCCTACCGCGACATGAACCCGGCCCGCAGGCACCGAGGCGCGCTCGATCCGCTCGACGCCGTCACGACGACCGCCGGCTACGTTCACCCGGACTCCACTCCGGCGTGTTCCTCACAGAACATGCCTCCACACGCGCATCTCGCTACCGTCCACATCATGCCGACCGGGATGCCTGCTGCGGATGCCGCAGCCCACCCCCGTGACCCGGCGCGGCTGGCGGAGCTGGGGCTGCGGGTGAACGACGCGCTCGAGCGATTTCTTGATCGTGCCGAGCCCGTGGTGACCCGGATCGGCCCGGAACTGGATCCCGTGGCCGAGGTGACCCGCCAATTCGTCCTGGCCGGCGGCAAGCGGCTGCGCCCGGCGTTCTGTTACTGGGGTTGGCGCGCGACCGGCGCCCCCGACAGCGATGGAGCGCTCAACGCAGCGGCCTCGCTGGAACTGCTGCATGCCTGCGCGCTGATCCACGACGACGTCATGGACGCGTCCGACACCCGCCGGGACCGCCCGTCCATCCATCGCCGGTTCGCTGACCTGCACTTGTCCGGCGGGTGGAGGGGCGACCCAGAGGCTTTCGGCGCCAGTGCCGCCATCCTGCTCGGAGACCTGTGCCTGGTCTGGGCCGACCAGATGTTCGGCGAATGCGGCCTCGACCCGGCGGCGATCGACCGGGCGCGCGGGATCTACGCGGAGATGCGGGTCGAACTCATGGCCGGGCAGTACCTCGACGTCCTGTCCTCGGCGCTGCACGAGTCGGGCAGCGCGACGGCCAACCTGGCGACCGAGCGGGCGCTGCGGGTCGCGCGCTTCAAGAGCGCCAAGTACACGATCGAGCGCCCCCTCCAACTCGGCGGGACACTGGCGGGGGCACCGGCTGAGCTCCTGGCCGCCTTCTCGGCCTACGGGCTGCCGCTCGGCGAGGCGTTCCAGCTGCGTGACGACGTCCTCGGCGTCTTCGGCGATCCCGCCGTCACGGGCAAGCCGGCGGGCGACGATCTGCGCGAAGGCAAGCGCACGGCCCTCGTGAGCTTGGCCGAGCAGCGCGCCGCGCCGCGCGCAGCTGCCCAGCTCAGCACCCTGCTGGGCGATCGAAACCTCGACGCGGAGGGGGTCGCCACCTGCCGGCAGGTGATCAGCGAATGCGGCGCGCTTGCCGAAGTCGAGGCATTAATCGTGCGCCGCGGGGCACAGGCACGTGAAGCGCTGCTCGTGCCCACCCTTGACCACGGGGCGCGTCGCTCCCTCGAAGCCCTGGCCGCGGCGGTCACCGACCGCATCGGGTGAGCATTTCGTCAGCACGCCGCGTTATGGCAGCTAACGGAGCGCGCTCGGCCGTTAGGGTGACCGGAAGGTTCGGGGGTGAGAATGATCGGGTTGGAAACACGTTCGGGCAGCGGGCGAAATGCCGGCGCAGCGCCCGACGCGCTCGCCCCCCTGCTGCTCGTCGAGGACGACGAGGGCGACGCCTTCCTGGTCACCGAGCTGCTGCTCGAGGCCGGTATCGACTGGCCCGTCGAGTGGGTACGCAACCTTTCCGAAGCCGCTGCCGCCCTCTCGTCCGGCGTGCGTTGCGTGCTGCTGGACCTCGGTCTTCCCGACGCCGATGACCGTCCCGACGGCCTCGGCGCGCTGCACGATCTGCTCGAGGTCGCTCCCCTGACACCTGTCCTGGTGCTCACCGGACTCGACGACGAGGCTCGCGGAGCGGCCGCGGTGTTCGCCGGCGCGCAGGACTACCTGGTCAAAGGTCAGGTTGACGGCAACAGCCTGGCCCGGGCCGTGCTCTATGCCGTCGAGCGGCGCCGCGCCGAGGAATCCAGCCGCCAGCTCATGGAAGCCCGGCTCCTGCAGGGCGAGAACGACCGGCTGACCCGTGGCCTGCTCCCCCAGCCTCAGCTGCGCTCCCCCGATCTCTTCGTGCATTCGCGGTACACGCCCGGCGAGCGCCGGTTGGTGCTGGGAGGTGACTTCTACGACGTGTTGGAGGGCACCGATGGCCGGCTGCATCTGCTCGTCGGTGATGTCAGCGGGCACGGCCCTGACGAGGCAGCCCTCGGCGTGCACCTGCGGGTGGCCTGGCGCACGCTGGTACTGGCCGGGGTGCCGTCCCCCGACGTGCTTCCGATCCTGGAGGACATCCTGGTGCGGGAGCGGCGGTCGGAAGAGATCTTCGCGACGGTGTGCCAGTTCGTGATCAGCGCCGACCGGGGGCGCGGCACGCTGTGGCTCGCCGGCCATCCGGTGCCGATCCTGCTCGAGCCGGAATGCCGTCCGCTCGCCGGCGAGGAGGTCGCCGGACCGCCGCTCGGCGCCGTTCCCGGCCTGTCCTGGGAGCGCGTCGAGGTGACGCTGCCACTGCCCTGGGCGTTGGCGCTGCACTCGGACGGCCTCTTCGAGGGCTTTGCGGGCGATGCGCGCTGACCGAGACGGAAGCGCGCCCGCGTCTCGGGCTCACCGGTCTGCTCGACATCCTGAACGCCGCTCAAGCGCGCGACCTCGACGACAGCACGCTGCTGGACACCGTCATCGACGAGGCGGAGCGGCGCAACGGCGGGCCCATGGCCGACGATTTGGCTCTCCTGCTGGTGCGCCACGCTCCCCGGTCAGGCGCGTGAGCGAGCAGCAGAATCCGGACGGCACGCCGGCCTCCGGATGGAGCCTGCGGCGCCGGCTCGCCTGGACCTTCGTCGTTCTCGGGCTGCTCGTCGCCACAGGCACGGTGCTCGCCGCGATCTCGCTGGCCCGGCTCAACGCGGCGCAGCATCGCCAGGTCGATCGCCTCGATCCGGCGAGCCAGGTGAACGACGACCTGTTCATCTCGCTGCTCAACCAGGAGACGGGGCTGCGCGGCTTCGCGCTGACCCGCCAGGAGGAGTTCCTCTCGCCCTACAACCAGGGACGCGCCCGTACCGATATTGACCTGCGCCGGCTCCACGGCTTGCTGATTCATGAGCCCGCCAGTCTGGCTGACCTGAAAACCCTCGAGGCGGCCGCCCGCAGCTGGCAGCAGAAGTACACCGTCCCGGCCCTCGCGGTGATCCAGGCGACGCCGCGCGGCACCATTCCTGCGGTCCAGTTCACCCGCGGGAAGGCGATGTTCGACCAGATCCGCGCCGACTACGACCGCCTCACCACCAGCGTCGGCGACGCCCGCCGCCATGCCCGCGACCAGCTTCGCGATTCGACCCAGCTGCTGGTCGGCCTCGTCGTGGGAGCCGCCGTCCTCGCCGTCCTGATCAGCCTGGCGCTCTTTCGGGCACTTCGCGGCTGGATCACCGCCCCGCTGTCGGCGCTGCGCCGGGAGGTCCGCGCCGTCGCCGCGGGCGACCTCGAACACCCGGTGGTCGTCTCCGGCCCACCCGACATCGTCGAGCTGGGGGCCGATGCCGAGCTGATGCGTCAGCGGATGCTCCACGAGTACTTCGGGGCGGTCCAGGCCCGCAGCGAGGCCCAGGCAGCAGCCGACCAGGTGGCGTTTCAGGCTCAAGAGCTACGGCGGTCGAACGCCGAACTCGAGCAGTTCGCCTACATCGCCTCCCACGATCTGCAGGAGCCGCTGCGCAAGGTCGCGAGCTTCTGCCAGATGCTCGACCGCCGCTATTCGGGGCAGCTGGACGAGCGGGCCGACCAGTACATCGCCTTCGCCGTCGACGGCGCCAAGCGGATGCAGAACCTGATCAACGATCTGCTCGCGTTCAGCCGCGTCGGACGCACCACCGCAGGATTTCGGCCGGTCGATCTCGCCGAATGCGTGGCCAATGCCCAAAGCGACCTCGAAACCCTGCTGGCCGAGACGGAAGCGGTCGTCGACGTCGGCGACCTTCCGGAGCTCCCCGGTGACGTGAGCCTGCTGCGCCAGCTGTTCATCAACCTCATCGGCAACGCCGTGAAGTTCCGCGGCGAGCATCCGCCGCGGATCCGTATCACTGCCGAGCCGGCCGAGGACGACTTCTGGGCGATCACCGTCGCCGACAACGGGATCGGTATCGATCCCCGTTACAACGAAAAGGTCTTTGCCATCTTCGCCCGCCTGCATGCCCGCGAGCAGTACGAGGGCACCGGCATCGGACTGGCGCTGTGTCGCAAGATCGTCGAGTTCCACGGCGGGACGATCGGCGTCGTCACCGATGCGCCGCCCGGCGTCTCGCTGGGGGGCGCGACGTTGCGCTTCACGCTTCCCGCCACCACAAGAACTGCCTCACCTCACCAGGAGCCGGCGAATGCCGGTGCCCATCGCTCAGCCCCATCGAGAACGGGAGAGTCATGACCACCGCCGAGCCGCGGCTCATCGAAGTGCTTCTTGTCGAAGACGATCCGGGTGACGTGCTGCTCACCCGCGAGGCCTTCGAGCACCAGAAGGTCGCCAACCGGCTGCACGTCGTCAACAACGGCGAAGACGCGATCGCTTTCCTGCGCAAGGAGGGCGAGTACGCCGATGCTCCGGAGCCCGATCTGGTACTGCTCGACCTGAACCTGCCGGGAATGCACGGCCGCGAGGTGCTCGCCGCGGTGAAGGAAGACGCGCATCTGCAGACGATTCCGGTCGTCGTGCTGACGACGTCGGAGGCCGAGGAGGACGTGCTGCGCAGCTACCGCCTGCACGCCAACGCCTACGTCACCAAGCCGGTGGACTTCGACCGGTTCATGGCCGTGGTGCGAGCGATCGATGAGTTCTTCGTCAGTGTGGTGCGCCTGCCGAGCCGGTAGGAGGAGGCCGGCGAGCGCGCTATCGGCGGGAGATCGCTAACGTCAGCCCCGTGCGAACAGTGCCCGGCCGCACCGACCGGGTGATCGTGGTGGGCGCGGGGCTTTCGGGCCTGTCCGCGGCGCTGCACCTGGCGGGCGCCGGGCGCACGGTGACCGTCGTCGAGCGATCAGATGTCCCGGGCGGACGGGCGGGGACGTGGTCGGCCGGCGGCTACACGTTCGACACCGGTCCGACGGTCCTGACGATGCCCGAACTGGTGGAGCAGGCGTTCGCCGCGGTCGGTGCACGAATGAGTGACCACCTCGAGCTGATGCCGGTGGATCCGCTGTATCGGGCGCTCTTTCCGGACGGCAGCACGCTGGACGTGCGCGCGGGGGTCGACGCGATGGCAGCGGAAGTGGAACGCGTCTGCGGAGGCGCCGAGGCGGCCGGCTACCGCCGCTTCGTCGACTTCGTCTCCAAGCTCTACGCGCTGGAGATGAACGCCTTCATCGACCGCAATTTCGACCATCCCTGGAGCCTGGATCCCCGGCCGCTGGCCCGCCTCGTCGCGATGGGCGGCCTGCGCCGGCTCGCCCCGAAGGTGAACTCCTACCTGAAGGATCCGCGGACCCGAAGACTGCTGTCGTTCCAGGCGATGTACGCCGGCCTTTCCCCCTACGACGCGCTCGCGATCTACGCCGTCATCAGCTATCTGGACTCGGTGGCCGGGGTGTACTTCCCCCGCGGCGGCATGCACGCCGTGCCGCGGGCAATGGCGGCCGCAGGCCAAGCCGCTGGAGTCGAGTTCCGCTATGGCACCGCGGTCAGCCGGGTCGACGTCACTGCGGGACGCGCTACCGGCGTCATCCTGGAAGGCGGGGAACGGCTGCCGGCCGACGCCGTCGTGCTCACCCCTGACGCCCCGGTCGCCTTCCGTGAGCTGCTTCCCGATACGGCGGTGGGCCGGGTCTGGAACCGGCGGCTCCCCCGCCAGAAGTACAGCCCGTCGTGCTTCCTGCTGCTGGCCGGCAGCAGCAACTCCTACCCGGGGGCTGCGCATCACACCATCTCCTTCGGACGCGCCTGGCGTCGCACGTTCACCGAGCTCATCGATCGCCACGAGCTGATGAGCGACCCGTCGCTGCTTGTGACGTCCGCGACGACGAGCGACCCGGATCTCGCGCCACCCGGCCGGCACACGTACTACGTGCTCGCGCCGGCGCCGAACCTGGACGCGCGGCTGGACTGGTCGGTGATCGGACCGCGCTACCGCGACGAGGTCCTCGAGACGCTGGAGCGTCGCGGCTGGGTCGGCTTCGAATCGGGGATCGAGGTCGAGACGATGACCACCCCGGCTGACTGGCGAGCGCGCGGCATGGAACGCGGCGCGCCCTTCGCCGCCGCGCACACGTTCCGCCAGACCGGACCGCTGCGGGTACCCAATCTGGTGCCAGGCGTGGAGAACGTCGTGCTGGCGGGCTCGGGTACGGTCCCCGGTGTCGGGGTGCCGATGGTGCTGGTGTCAGGACGCCTGGCCGCGCAGCGGATCACGGGCGTCGACCTCGAGCGCCGCCCGCGGGCCACCCACATTGAGCCGCCGACCCGGCAGCAGCCGACGCGGAGTGGGGTCGTCGTCGCGCAGCCACTCGGCGAAAGCCCGCAGCGGTAGCGGCCGCACCAGCAGCGCGCCCTGGGCCTGCCCGCAGCCCATCCGGCGCAGGTGGTCCCACACCGGCTGGCGGTCGACACCCTCGGCGACGACGTCGAGCCCGAGCTTGGCTCCGAGCTCCACGATCGAACGCACGATGGCCTCGTCCGAGCTGTCGTGGTCGATGCGCCGCACGAAGCCGGAGTCGATCTTGACCTGGCGGATCGGCATCCGGCGCAGGTAGGACAGTGACGAGTGCCCGGTGCCGAACCCGTCAACGGCCACCCGGACCCCCAGCGCAGAGAGCTGGCGCAGACCGGGAAGGGCCTTGCTGTCGTCGGTGACGACGCTGCTCTCGGCGATCTCGAGGGTGAGCCGGTCAGCCGGAACGCCATGCGTCTCCAGCAGGCGAGCGACCATCTCCGGCAGCGAGGTGTCAGCCAGCGCCCGTGCCGGCAGGTTCACCGAGACGCCGAGCTCGCAGCGAGTCAGCCGCCACTCGGCGCACGCCGTCACGGCGGCGCTGAGCAGGTACCTGGCCAGCTCGCTCGCCAGCCCGCTGCTGGCAGCCGTGGGGACGAACTCCTCCGGCACGAGCAGCCCGCGCTCGGGATGCTGCCAGCGCGGCAAGACCTCGACGCTGACCACCTCACCGGTGATGAGCGAGGCGATCGGCTCCGCGTAGATCGTGAGTTCGCCGTCGGCCAGCGCCCGGCGCAGCTCGCCCGCAAACGTGAGCTGCTGCGCGTCCGTCTGGCCCATGCCCGATTCCCAGAGCCGCAGGCCTCGGTTGGTGGCCTTGGCCGCGTACATGGCCATGTCGGCGCGCTTGAGCAGTCCGGACGCCTCGATGCCGTGCCGCGGGGCGAGCGCGACGCCGATCGACATGCCGACGGAGATGACGAGGTCAGCAAGCGTGACCGGTTCGGCGATGGCGCGCAGCACGCGCTCGCCGGCCTCGGCCGCCGCTTCCGCAGTCAGCGTGTTGGGCAGCAGGATGGCGAACTCGTCGCCTCCGAGCCGGGCAAGCACGTCGCCCGGGGCCAGTGCGTCCGAGGCCCGCCGGGCCACCTCTTGCAGGAGCACGTCGCCCATCTGGTGGCCGAGGGCGTCGTTCACATCCTTGAAGCCGTTGAGGTCGCAGATCATGACGGCGGCGCCGGCCCGATCGCCGGAGCGGATCTCGGCCAGCACGTCGGTCAGCTGCTGGTGCAGGTAGCTGCGGTTGACCAGGCCCGTGAGGGCGTCGTGGCGGACGGCATGCGTCAGCCCGTTGATCAGCCAGCCGTTGCGCAGCGCGAGACCGGCGTGGTTGGCAAGGGTTTCCACCAGTCGCAGGTCAGCGGCGTCGAAGGTACGGACCTGACCGACCCGGCCGGCGACGAGCAGGCTCCCAGTGACGGGAGCGGCTGGCGCTGACTGGCCGGTCTGACCCGACTGCAGCTCGTCTTCCTGCGCGGGCGCGTCGCGCAGCGGCACGGCGAGTGCCTCCCGGCGGCCGACCCGCTTGAGATAGCGACGCCAGTCCGGACGGCGCGCGAGGCCCGAGCGGTGTGGCAGCAGGATGGCCGTGCCGGTGCGCAGCACCTGGGCGTGTACGGGATCGGGGATCTCGAGGTCGGATGCGCCGGCCGAGGCGTCATTGCGCTGCAGGCGCCCGCTCTGGTCGACGGTCAGCCGGGTCGGCAGGCCCTCGGGCAGCGCGGGTGCGAAGACGATCTCGGCGTGCTCGGCGGCGGCGATCTCGCGCGCCGACAGGAGCAGCTGACGCAGCACCTCGTCCGGCTCGTGGGTGTTGCTGATCGCGTCGGTGAAGCCGTAGAGGCGGGCGAGCGCCGCGTGCCGGCCGGTCAGCGCGGCATAGGCGCGGTAGCAGATCAGGATCACGGCGGCGGCGCCGGCGAGCAGCCAGCCCGTCTCGGTCGAGCGTTGCAGCGCGTTGACGGCGACGAGAGCGATAGTGCCGATGACAGCGGAGACCGCGCTGCTGGTGGCGACGGCGCGGGTCAGGTCGCTGAGATGGAACTCGTCCTGAAAGAGCGCGATGACGAGCGTCACCAGGACTGCGGAGACGACGCCGCTGACCAGGACGGCGACGTAGGCCGCGAGCCAGGCGCGGGGCGAGGAGACCGGCGATCCGTCGCAGATCAGCCGGAAGAGTTCGACGGCCATGCCGACCTCGACCAGCAGGACCGCTGTGTTGACGCCGAGTTTCAGCAGCGACTGCCGACGAATGATCGCGAAGACGATGAGCGGGCCGATCAGCCGCGCCAGCACCAGATCGGGGGGCGCGGTGAAGAACAGTCCGAGCACGAGAGGGGCCTCGGAAAGCGAAACCGTACGTGCGCCGCCCCGCATCTGGACGTGCAGGACGCAGACCTCGGCGACACCGAACAGGGCAGCGAGCAGCAGCCAGGAGACGGTCGGCCCGGCAGGGCTCGCCGAATGCTGCGGCAGGAAACCGGCGAGGCCGAATCCGGCCGCGGCGATCAGAAGCCCCGCCGTCCACGCCCGGGACGGGTGCCCGGCGGCCGGCGTGCGGGATCGCCGCAAAAGCTTCATCCCGCTGGGACGCCGATCGTGATCACGAGGTACCGCCCTGGGCCATGGGGTTCGTCGAGGACGTATCGACAGATGGGGCCGGATCGGGAGTCACTGCCGCCGGGTCAGTGGCCGGGTCCATGGAGGGGCTCGGGTCGGGAGTGGGCGCGGACGTGTCAGCCGGTGCCGGGTCGGTGGGATTGACCGTGGGACCGGTGGTCGGATCGGTCGTGGGATCGGTGGTGGGATCGGTCGTGGGTGCCGCTGTCGGGGTCAGCACCGGGGTCGGCGTCGCCGAAGTCGACGGGTCGGACCAGCTGCCGCCGGCCCACGAGGAGCCGGCCCACGACGAACCCGCCCACGAGGAACCCGCCCACGACGAACCCGCCCAACTGGAACCCGCCCACGAGGAACCGGCCCACGACGAACCCGCCCAGCTCGAGCCCGCCCACGAAGACCCGGTCCAGACCGAGCCGTTCCAGGTCCCCATCGCCCAGGCGGTCTGGCTCTCCTCGGCAGCAGCCACGGCGGCCGCGTCGAATGCCTGACCGAAGATGTCCTGCTCACCCGTCAGCGGCACGCCGTCGAGGGTCACGATGTGGGTGCCGCGCGAGGCGTTCAGCGAGCCGCCGCCGGTGGAGGCCGGGAAGTTCTGCACGGTGGCGCTGCCGGCATGCGAGAGCAGCGCCCGGTAGACGCTGATCAGGCCGCTGCCCTCGTCCTGTGGTCCGGCGCCGCTCACGCCCCGGGCCGTGTGCATGAGCAGACCCTTGACCTGGTCCGGGGTGAGGTACGGGCGCGCCGAGAGCAGCAGCGCTGCGGCGCCGCTGACCATGGCGGTGGACTGCGAGGTGCCGCTGCCGCGGATCAGGCGCGACCCGACTCCGGCGGCGTCCCCGTAGGCCGTTGCGACCTCGGAACCGGGAGCCAGCAGGCTCGCGATGTGCACGCCGGGAGCCAGCACGTCGGGATTGCGGACCCCGTCGCCCCGGCTGGAGAAGGTGGGCACCGTGTCGCTGGACGGAGAGGTGGAGAAGTCGGTGTCCGCCGCTGCGACCGCGATCAGGTACGGGTCGATGGCGGGGTCGGACAGGTGGCCGGTGCTGGTGCCGTCATTGCCGGCGGCAGCGACGACGACGATCCCGTTGCGCCAGGCCACCTCGGCGGCGTGGGCCAGCGGGTCGATGGTCGCGGACTGCGAGGAGTCGGTGCCGTAGCTGAGGTTCAGCACCCGGATGTTCAGTCCGCCGGCTGCTCCATCGGGGTCGTGGGCGTGCTGGACGACCCAGTCGATCCCGGCCAGCACCTGCGAAACGTCGGTGACGCCATTGCCGTCGCCCACCTTGACGTTGACCAGCCGCGAGCCGGGCGCGACGCCCTCGACGCTGGAGGAGCCGGCGTACAGCGGGTTGCCGCTCACGCCCACGTCCGAGGCGGCGATGATGCCGGCCATGTGGGTGCCGTGGCCGTTGTTGTCGACGTAGCGACGGTCGGGGTCCTGCGACTCGAAGGACAGGTCGGGGCCGTTGATGACCTTGCCCGGGCTCGTGAGGCCCTGGACCGGGGCAATGCCGGTGTCGATGAGTGCGACGTCGACCCCGCGGCCGGTGCCGTAGCGCCAAGCCTGGCGCGCCTGGATCGCGTCCTCGGCGGCCGACAGGGTGACCGTGTTGACGGTGCTGGTCGGCGGGAGGGCGCTGGTGGCACCGCTGAGCGGGGCGGTCTCGGCGAGCGGTGCGGCCAGTGACGTCTGGGACGCGCTCGAGGACAGGGGCGCCGCAGGTGAAGCTGTCGAGGTGTCGAGCTGCGGCTCGTCGTCGCCCCAGCCCTCCGAGCGACTGCTCATTCTGACGTCCGCGCTGACCGAGAGCACGCCCGCGGCGGTGCGCAGGCCGGCGGCAGGGACGCCGTCGACGACGAGGGTGTCGAGGTCGGGAAGGCTGCGCTCGACGGCCCCACCGCCCGCCAGCACCTCGGACGCGACCTCACTGGTCTTGCCGTGCTCGGTGATGACGACGAGCGAGCCGGTCGTGGCGGTCGTGGCAGACGTCGGCGTCGACCCCGCCGTGGCGGCGCCGGCCGCGCCGGCAGTGCCGGTGACCAGTGCAGCTGCCGCGATAAAGGCCGCGGCAAAGCGGGGAACGGTGTTGGCGGTCACGAGGAACCTCTCGCGTCGTTCAGGGCACGCCACTGCTTTCTGGCAGCGCGCATGCGTCGTTCCCCCGGACACTTACAGTATTCATACGTGCGCGGGATGTGACAAGTCGGATTCGAGCCGCGCCCAGCAGACTCACAGGCCGTGTCCAGCCACAAGTCGAGTCTGAGTTGCGACACTTGCCCGGTGACACGTCCCATGAATGACGCAAACCCCGGCCAGTCACTTCCGATCGCCAAGACCCTGGAGCAGGTGCTCTTCGAGGTCAAGCGCGTCGTCGTCGGCCAGGATCGGATGGTCGAGCGGATGCTGGTGTGCCTGCTCGCTCGCGGCCACTGCCTGCTGGAAGGCGTACCGGGAATCGCCAAAACGCTGTCGGTGTCCACGCTGGCGCGCGCCATCGGCGGCACGTTCACACGGCTGCAGTTCACTCCGGACCTGGTCCCGAGTGATGTCGTCGGCACGCGCGTCTATCGGATGGGCAGAGAACAATTTGACGTGGAGTTGGGCCCGGTTTTTGCCAACCTCGTGTTGGCCGACGAGATCAACCGGGCGCCCGCCAAGGTGCAGTCGGCGCTCCTCGAGGTGATGGCCGAACAGCAGGTCACGCTGGGCGGCACCAGCTATCAGGTGCCCTCCCCCTTCCTCGTGCTCGCGACCCAGAACCCCATCGAATCCGAGGGCGTCTACCCGCTGCCCGAGGCGCAACGTGACCGATTTCTCATGCGGGTCTCGGTGCCGTATCCCACCGCGTCCGACGAGCTCGAAATCGTGCGCCGGATGGGCTCGCACCCACCGCAGGCCTCGCAGGTCCTCTCGCTCGCCGAGTTGGCCGCGCTGCAGGAGGCCACGCTCGAGGTTTTCGTGCACCACGCCGTCGCCGAGTACGCCGTGCGCCTGGTGCTGGCCACCCGTGAGCCGGTGCGCTTCGGCGTGCCCGACATCGCCGGGATGCTCGCCTACGGGGCCTCTCCGCGTGGCAGCCTCGGCCTGATCGCCGCCGCCCGCGGTCTCGCGCTGCTGCGCGGGCGCGACTACGTGATCCCCACTGATGTCTCCGACGTGGCCCCCGAGGTGCTTCCCCACCGTCTGGTGCTGTCCTACGAAGCGCTGGCCGACGGCGTCGCTCCGGAGTCGGTCATCGAGCGGGTGCTCGCTGCCACCCCGCAGCCGGTCGTCACCCCGAGCCAGTACGCCGGACAGTTCACCGGTCAGGGGCAGCCGGCGTGACGGTTCCTCCTCACCGGGTGCACCCGACGCGGCGCTCCGGCGGCGTGCTCCGGCGAGCGCCCGGCACCCCTCGAGCGCCCCACGAGGCGCCCGAGGACATCGATGCGCGGCTGCGCCGGCTGGAGCTGATGATCAGCCGCCGCCTCGAGGGGCTGCTGCACGGCGACCACCTGGGCCTGCTCCCGGGGCACGGCAGCGAGCGGGCGGAGAGCCGCGAGTACCGCCTCGGCGACGACGTGCGCCGCATGGACTGGGCCGTCACCGCACGGACGAACGTCCCGCACGTCAGCGACCTGATTGCCGACCGGGAGCTCACCACCTACGCGGTCGTCGACCTGACGGCCTCGATGCACTTCGGTACGCACACGTGGGAGAAGCGCGATCTGGCGCTCGCCGCCACCACGGCCTTCGGCGTCCTGACGACCCGGCTCGGAAGCCGCTTCGGCCTCACCGTCGTGCAGGGCACCGGACCCCGCACCGGGGTGACCGAGCTGCCGCCCCGGGGCGGACGAGATTCGCTGCGACACGCGCTGCGGGTGCTCGCGGCCGCGCCCCGGCCCACCGAGGGCGACCGCTCTCCCAAGGAGTCCGCGACCCAGCCGTTGAACACCGCCCTGGAGCAGCTCGGCCGCCGCGGGCTGCGCCGGGGCCTGGTGGTGGTCGTCTCCGACCTGCTGGGTGATCCGTCGACCTGGTCGCGTTCGATGCGTGCGCTCACCGGACGCCATCAGGTGCTCGTCGTGGAGATCCGTGACCCGCGTGAGATGACGCTCCCCTCCGTCGGCGTGCTGGCCCTGACCGATCCGGAAACCGGCGCCCAGCTCGAGGTCGACACCCGCTCGCCGGGCCTGCGCGAGCGCTTCGCCGAGGCGGCCAACGCCCAGCGCGCCGAGGTGGCCGTCGCCCTTCGGCAGGCGCGCGCCGGCCACCTCGTGCTGTCCACCGATTCCAACTGGCTGCTCGACATCGCCCGTCATGTCGCTGCGGCCCGACGCTCCCGCGGGGCTGCCCGATGACCTATCTCGCCGCATCCCGCTTCTGGCTGCTGCTCGCCGTCGCTGCGCTGCTGGCCGGCTACGTCTTCGTCAGCCTGCGGCGCCGGCGTTACGCGGCCCGCTTCACCCAGCTGCCCTTGCTCGCGTCCGTCGCGCCGCGCCGTCCCACCTGGTACCGACGCCACATTCCCGCCGCCTTGATGCTGCTGGCCATGGTGGGCCTGGTCTTCAGCCTCGCGCGGCCGGCTGAGGACAAGAAGGTGCCCAAAGAGCGGGCGACGATCATGCTGGCCATTGATGTCTCCGAATCGATGGCCGCCACCGACGTGACCCCATCCCGGCTCGCGTCGGCCAAGACCGGCGCGCTGGCCTTCGTGAACCAGTTGCCGGCGAAGCTCCAGCTGGGCCTGGTCGCCTTCTCAGGCACCGCGTCGGTGCTGGTGAATCCCACGACCGACCGCTCGCAGGTGCAGAACGCCATCAACAACCTGCAGCTCGGACCGGGCACCGCCATCGGCGACGGTATCGAGGCCTCGCTGACCGCCATCGCCGACAGCGCGCGCACCCAGAGCGGCGACAAGTCGCCCCCGCCGGCCCGCATCGTGCTGCTGTCCGACGGTGAGACGACCAAGGGCACGCCTAACGAGACGGCAGTCGCCGCCGCGGTGGCGGCCAAGGTGCCCGTCAGCACGATCGCGTACGGGACCGAGAGCGGCACGCTGCTGATCCAGGGGCAGGAGGTACCGGTGCCGGTCAACACCCAGGCGCTGCAGACGATCGCCTCCGACACCAACGGCGCGTACTACCGGGCCACCACCGGAGACGAGCTCAAACGCGTCTACCAGGGACTGGGCAGCTCGATCGGCTACAACGTCACGCATGAGGAGGTGGGCCGCTGGTTCACCGGGATCGCCCTGCTGCTCGCCCTGATCGGCGGCGGGCTCTCGGTGGTCTGGACCTCCCGGCTCCCGTGAGTCGGCCCTCCGAGCCCTCCGGCCCTGACGGGGCTGAGGGTCCGGCTCCCGCGCTGCGGTCGGCGTACGACACCTGCCGCCGCCTGCACGCCTCGCACGGCCGGACGTACTACCTCGCCACCCGGCTGCTGCCGGCGTGGAAGCGGCCGTATGTCCACGCGTTGTACGGCTTTGCCCGCTACGCCGATGAACTGGTCGACGGCCCCGATGGCTTCTCACCCGAAGCTGCCGCCTCGGCCCTGCGAGCCCTGGAAGACCAGTTGCAGAAAGCGCTGGCGGGACAGTCGCCTTCGGAGACCGGTACCCGGGGGGATGTGCTTCGCGCCGTGGCGGACACCGCGGCCCGCTGGGAGCTGCCTGCCGCGTATTTCACGAGCTTCCTCGCCGCCATGCGGATGGATCTGTCGGTACGCGAATACGAGACCTGGGAGGACCTGCTCGGTTACGTCGAGGGATCGGCGGCCGTCATCGGCCTCATGATGCTGCCCGTCCTCGAACCGTCCTCGCGCACGGCGGAGGCCTACGCCCGCGACCTCGGCGTCGCGTTCCAGCTGGCGAACTTCCTGCGCGACGTCGGCGAGGACCTGCGCCGCGGGCGGATCTACCTGCCTCAGGAGTCGCTACGCCTGTTCGGCGTCACCCGCGAGCGGCTGCTCACCGGCGTGGTCGACGGTCCGGTCCGCAGGCTGCTGGCCCACGAGATCGCCCGCTGCCGCGAGCTCTTCCGTTCGGCCGAGCCGGGCATCCGCCTGCTGCATCCGAGCTCACGCGACTGCATCCGTACCGCCTACACCTTGTACGGCGAGATCCTCGACGCCATCGAAGCCGCCGACTACGAGGTGCTCGACCGTCGCGTCAGCGTGACGCTCCCCCGCCGGCTCGCGGTGGCCGGCCCGGCGCTGTGGCGAGCCGCCCGCGCCCGCTAGTGCGCCCCCACCAGACCCACCACGACAGCGTCTGCAGCACAAGGGAGAACCCGAAGGCGAGATCCTCGACCGGCGCTCCTGCGATGCGCAGCCCGAGAATGGTCCCGGAGTCGTAGGTGACAACGTGGCGGTAGGTGAGCACGCCGTTGCTGATCAGCTGGAACACGATGATGATCGCGTACGCGACCCAGAACACCCGCCGCCGCACGAGCCGCGTGCGCAGCACCACGAGATCGAGCGCAAGCGCGAAAACAAGCCCGGCCACGGCCAGCCACGTATAGCTCATCGCACGGCCGCCTCGTCACGGCGCGACTGCTTGCCACCGACCTCGTCGAGGGAGTCCAGAGACCAGCCGGTCACCTTGCGGACCGCCTCCAGCGTCAGCACCGCGCACACCGGGACCACCACGAAGAAGAGCAACTCCTCCAGCGGTAGCCGTCCCGGCAGCAACACGCCTGACGTCTGGGCGCGGTCATAGGACCAGTGATGGCGCGCGATCGCGTAAACGTCCCAGCTGACGAAGACCACCAGCACGGGCGCGATGGTCAGCAGGAGCCGCCGCCATTGCTTACGCACCCGCAGTCGCAGGACGAATTCCAGAGGCACCGCCGCCAGCAGACATCCGGCAAGGACGAACAGGTACGTCAGGTGGCGCACAACCCGGCCGCCTCCTGGAGCCGCCGGGCCAGCTCGCCAGAAACCTCCGCCGGGTCGGGAGCGCCCGTGATGGCGCGGACCACGACTACCCGCCGAGCTCCGGTGGCGAGCACGTCATCGAGGGTCTGCGGTGCGACTCCCCCGGTGACGAACCATGGGCGGGCGCCGGGTGCGAACGGCGGCGCCAGAGCGACCGCGCGCTCGAGCAGCCCGAGGCCGACACCCGGGCGTCCTTGCTTCGTGGGCGTCTCCCATACCGGACCGACGCAGAAGTAGTCGATGTCGGGATCGACGACGGCGGCGGCGAGCTGGACCTCGTCGTGGGTGGAGAGGCCGATCAGCACCTCCGGACCGACGATCCGGCGGGCGAGAGCGGGCGGCAGATCGTCCTGGCCCAGGTGGAGCACGTCGACGGGGGCGAAGGCCGCGATGTCTGCCCGGTCGTTGGCGCTGACCAGGGCGGGTAGCCCGGCCCCGGCAGCAGACGTGGCGACCGCGCACTCCCGAAGCCGGCGCAGCAACGCAATCTCTTCCCGCCACTCCAGGCCCTTGCGCCGCAGCTGGACCATGGCCACCCCTGCAGGCGCCATCGGCTCGGGCGTGCACAGGTACAGCTGAGCGGCGTGGAGCTTGGCCAGCCGCGCCTCGCGCATCAGAACGCCAGCGCCTGGGCCCGGCGGTGTACTTCCCGGCTCCGGTTGCCGGTCAGGGCGTCCACCGGGGTGCCCGGCAGGCTGGGGTCTTCGGCGAACAGCCAGCGCATCGCTTCGGTGTCCTCGAAGCCGGCATCGAGCAGCAGGGTCAGCAGGCCGGGGAGGCCTTTGAGCACCTGACCGTCAGCGATGAATGCGGCGGGGACGTAGAGCACACCGTCGCGCCGCTCGGCGAGCAGCTTGTGATCACGGATCAGCTGTCGGACGCGGGTGACCGGGATATCGAGCCGTTCGGCGACATCGGGGAGAGCTAGCCATTCCACGGTCAGTCAGTCAACCATCCGGCGCTGTACCTGCGCTGCGACCCCGTTCACGACGTCGAGCACCGGCTCCCCCGACACCGCGCGCCTGATGTTGGCGACGACGCCCTGGATGAGCCGCCCGCTCGACTGCTGGGTCGAACCGGCGACATGCGGCGAAAGCAGCAGCCGGTCAGCCGGGGCGTGACGCAGCGGGCTGTCGGCCGGCAGCGGCTCCTGCTCGTAGACGTCGAAGGCGGCGCCGCCGAGTGTCCCCGCGGCCAGCATGTCGAGCACCGCCTGCTCGTCGACGATGCCTCCGCGGCTCACGCTGATGACCAGGGCGTTGGCGGGGAGCAACGCCAGGGTCTCGCGTCCGAGCAGCCCGCGGGTCTGCGGACCCAGCGCGATCGCATTGATCAGGATCTCGCTGCGACGCACCAGCTGAGTCAGGTCGGGCTCGAACGCCGCCCCGAACTCCAGCTCCGGCGGCCGCTGCGAGCGTGACCAGTACGCGATCGGGCAGCCGAGGCCGGCGAACGCGCGGGCGCAGCCTTGACCGATCGGGCCGAAGCCGACGATGCCGACCTGCCGTCCCCCGAGTTCGACGGCTCCGCGCGAGGCCACCTCGAGCTGTGGCCAGCGGCCCGCGCGGAGTTCGGATTCCGCCCAGGGCAGCAGCCGGCTCACCGAAAGCGCCGCTCCGAGCGCCCATTCGGTCACAGCAGCGGCATTGAAGCCCGCCACGTTCGACAGCGGGATGCCGGCCGCCGCCAGCGCCTCGGCGTCGTGAGATTGGACACCCACGCTCGGCTGCTGCACGAACGCCAACCTCGGCAGCTCGCGTACCGCATCGGCGCCGATGCCTGTCGGGCCCGGCCGCCAGTCGGCGAGAACGAGCTCGATCCGGCCCTTGTCGGCGCCGCCCAGCTCATTCACGTGGTCGGCCCGGATGACCTCGACGGGCAGCTCCGAGAACAGCGCCTGCAGGATCTCCGGCGGCAACGGCGCGAGCGACAGCAGCGTCCAGGGAGCGGCGGGGTGCCCTTCCCCGGCCGTCTCCGTCGCGGCCGACGGATCAGACACGCCACCCGAAGTTTGCGTCATCCCAGCGAGACTGCCACTACTGCCTAAACTCCACCGCATGAGGACCGCCCTCAATCAGTCAGTCGACCCCTTGTTGGGCCGGCTGCTCGATGGGCGCTACAAGATCTCCGGCCGGCTCGCCCAGGGGGGCATGGCCGTCGTGTACTCCGCATTCGACACCCGGCTGGATCGGCCGGTGGCGGTCAAGATCATGCATCCGGCGCTGGCGGCCGATGAGGACTTCGTCGGCCGCTTCCGTCGCGAGGCCAAGGCTGCGGCGAAGCTGTCGAACCCCCACGTGGTGGCGGTGACCGATCAGGGGCAGGACGGCGACGTCATCTTCCTGGTGATGGAGCTGGTGGAGGGCCGCACCCTGCGTGAGGTACTCCGCGAGGCCGGGCGGCTGGACGAGACGGAAGCGCTGGGCTTCATGATCCCGGTGCTCGAGGCGCTCGCCGCCGCGCACCGCGCCGGCCTCGTCCATCGCGATGTGAAGCCGGAAAATGTGCTGGTCGCGCACGACGGCACGGTGAAGGTCGGAGACTTCGGCCTGGCCCGCGCCGTCGATGCGTCTCCGCTGACGGCCACGGCGGGGCTGCTGCTGGGCACCGTCGCCTACCTGGCTCCCGAGCAGGTGGCGCGCGGGGTCGCCGATGCCCGCGCCGACGTCTACGCCTGCGGCGTGATGCTTTTCGAGCTGCTGACCGGCGCCCCTCCCTTCCAGGGATCGAGCGCGCTGCAGGTCGCCTACCAGCACCTCAACGACGACGTCCCGGCCCCCTCCACCCTCGCCGGCGGCATCTCCCCTGCGGTCGACCGGTTGGTCGGTGCCGCGACGGCACGCGATCCTGGCGACCGCCCGCACGACGCCACGGCGATGCTGTTTCGCACGCGCGCCGTGCTGGAGAGGCTGTCCCCCGCCTCCGGGAGCGGGATCTCCGATGCCCCGAGCCGTCACGACACGGCTCCGCTCGCCCTCGATCTGGCCGAGGCCGCGGCGCTGGATCTGGCTCGTCACGGCAAGCGGGCCTCGGAGGCGCCCGTCGCGCCGCGCGATGCGCCCGATGCCGAAACCGGCGGTCTGGACAGATGGCTGCACGAGGCGCCTGCCGACACGGGAGCATTCATCGATCTGACGACCGCGCCGGACGTGGGGGAAGATCCGGAGGCCTCCGAAGAACCGAAGCGCCGCCGCCGGCTGCGGCGGCGTACGAAGAAGGCCGAAAGGCCCCGCCGGCGCCGGTTGCTGCGCCCGAGCCGGATCATCGCCCTGCTGCTGATCCTGGCGACGATTGCGGCCGGGCTCGTCGGCTGGAGGCTCGCCGGACGCCACGCGTCGGTGCCGTCGGTCGTCGGCTCGTCGCAGTCCGCAGCGGAGTCGGCGCTGCGCAAGGCCCACCTCACCCCTGTGGTCGCACCGGTCGAGGTGTACAGCGAGACGGTGAAGAAGGGCGATGTGGCGGTCGTCAACCCGGCCGCCGGACACCACGTCAATCGCGGGGCCGTCGTCACCCTGCAGCTCTCGCTCGGGCCGGAGCGCTACACGGTTCCGACGGTCGAGAAGCTCACGCTGGCCGACGCCGTCGACGCACTCCGGGTGGCCCACCTGCACGCCGATACCCCCACGGGCGTCTACAGCGACACCGTCGCCAAGGGCTCTGTCATCTCCATCGATCCGGCAGCCGGCAACCAGGTCAAGCCGCAGACCCACATCGCCATCGTCGTCAGCAATGGTCCGGCGCCGGTCACCGTCCCCACGTTGACCGGCCTCACCGGCGACCAGGCGAAGGCCAAGCTGGTGAAGCTGGGGTTGAAGGTCAACGTCACGCAAGATTTCAGTGACACGGTGGCGATCGGCCAGGTCATCGGCCTCACGCCGAGCAAGAACCTGCACCGCACCCAGACCGTCAGCCTGAGCGTCAGCAAGGGTCCGCAGATGGTCTCGATTCCATACGGCATCGAGAACGACAGCCCCGGCTACGCCAAGCAGGTCCTGCAAAGCCTCGGACTCGACGTGCAGACCCACAGCTACTTCCCCGGGCTCGACAGCTCGATCCTGGCGGTCCGCCCCGGCGGCGGTTCCTACGTCCGGGTCGGCTCGCAAGTCTCGATCTACCTCTACTGACGCGCGTACTGACGCGTGCCCGCCCGTAAGCCGAGCCCGGTGGGGGCCCATGTGCCCTCGGCGGGCGGGCTGGTGCGTACCGCGCTGCCGTACGCCGAGCGGGTCGGCGCCCAGGCGATGCAGATCTTCCTCGGCAACCCCCGCGGCTGGGCAGCCACCACCGGCGACCCCGCACAGGACGAAACCTTCGCGGCCGCCTGCGCCGTGCAGCGGCTCCCGGTCTTCGTCCACGCGCCGTACCTGATCAACCTCGGCTCCCCTGCCCCGGCCACGCTCGAACGTTCCGTCGCCGCGCTCCGTCACGGGCTCGAGCGGGCTGCTGCGGTGGGTGCCGCCGGCCTCGTGCTGCACGCCGGCTCCGCCGTCGAACCGGGCAGCCGCGACAATGCGCTCAAGCAGGTCCGCGAAGCTCTCCTGCCGCTGCTGGACGAGCTGGCCGAGAAAGACGGGGGCCGGCGCTCGACCCGGCTGCTCATCGAGCCGACCCCCGGCGGCGCCGGTTCGGTGGCCCTGGCCGCGCGCCTGGAGGATCTCGGGCCCTACTTCGCCGCACTCGAGCAACACCCGCGCCTCGGCGTCTGCCTGGACACGTGCCATGCGTACGCCGCCGGCCATGACCTGGCCGCTCCCGGCGGCGCTCGCCGCGCCTTGAATTTGCTGGTCAAGACCGTCGGACGCGGCCGGCTGGGGCTGGTGCACGCGAACGACTCCCGGGATCCGCTCGGCTCCCGTCGCGACCGTCATGCCCCCATCGGGGTCGGCACCATCGGCATCGAGCCCTTCGCCGAGCTCTTCGTCCACCCTGCGACGCGCGGCGTGCCCGTGGTCATCGAGACTCCCGGCGGCGAGGGGCAGCATGCGACGGACGTACGCGCGCTGAAGCGACTTCGCGATACCGCGCGGTAGCGCGTTTGACGCCACGACCAGCGGGAACGCCCTCCGACTGGCATATCGTTGCTTGACCTGCTGGGGAAGGTGCTTTCGCGTCCGATATGACCCGATCGGGCCATGTTCGCGAAAGTATTGATCCGGCAGCATGGCAGAAGGCTTCGCGGGGGCGAGGCACAGGATGAGCGCGACGCTCTGTCGTGCGTGGAGGTGTCGTGGTCGCGGGGCTGGTCGGGCGTAAGGCTGATGCCTTCGCGGCCCTCCTCGACGGCAGTGGCAAGGCGGGCACGCAAGATCCGGCTCTCGCGCACCTGGCCCAGCTCACCCAGCGGCTCTCAGCCGTCCCGCAGCCGTCCGCCGCGTTCAAGTCAGCGCTGCGCGAGCAGCTGGTTCATGCCGCCGCCCATCCGGCGACGGCGTCGTCGGTCGCCGGCGCCCTGCACACCGTGCCGCGTCCACGCGTCTCGCCAGGTCACGGGGCGGGCTCGGGCGGTACCGGAGGCGTTGCCGGCACGGGTGCCGGTGGAAGCTCCAGCGCCATCATGGGGCTGGGCAAGTCGGCCCCGCTCTGGATCAAGCTCTTCACCGGCGTCACGGCTGCTGCCGTTTCGGCCACAGGTGTCGGTGTGGGCGCCCACCGGGCACTGCCGGGCGATCCGTTCTACGGCATCAAGAAGCAGGTGGAGGCCGTTCAGCTGGACCTCGCGAGCGGCGCTCGCGAGAAGGCGAGCACCCAGCTCGGCTTCGCCCAGGCCCGGATCAACGAGCTCAAGCAGCTCATCAAGCGCGATCACGTCACGCCGGGCTCGAAGTTGTCGTCGGCCACCGAAGGCCACATCAGAGGCCTGCTCGAGACGTGGGCCGAGGATGCCGGGGTCGCGACGACGTCGCTCCTGCAGCAGATCCGCGGGCTGGGAAGCAGTTCCTCCACCGCCGCCCTGTCCGCCGAGCTGCGCAAGACACTGGCCACCTTCACCTCGGGCTCTTTCAGCCAGATCGGCGCCTTGCTGGCTGACGTGCCGGCCGGCCCGTTGCAGTCGCTGACCGTCAGTGCCCTGGGTTACCTGCAGCGCGTCGACGGCGTGCTGGGCGGCAATCCGGCCACGCTGATCCAGCAGCTGCCGATCCCGCTGAGCGCTATCCCCAACCTGACGAACGTGCTCCCGCAGCTCAACCTGCCGGCCGGGCTCGCCTCCGGCGCCTCGGTGCCCTCCATCAGTTCGATCACCGGCGGCACGCTGCCGACGGTCCCGCTGTCCAGCGCGCTGACCTCGCCCCTGGGCAAGGTGTCGAAAGCCGTCACCAGCCTGACGCTTCCCAGCAAGATCCCGACCGTGGCGGTGCCCACCACCGGCGCCGGCGGCATCGCCGATCCCACAGCCGCCGTGAGCAGCCTGCTCAACGGTCTCGGCGGCTCGGGTGGCACGGGCAGCGGCAGTGGGAGTGGCAGCGGCAGCAATGGCGGCGGAAATGTCGTCCAGGGTGTGACCAAAGGCGCCGGCAATGCCGTGAAGGGCGTCACGAAAGGCGCCGGTAGCGCGGTGACGGGCGTCACCAACAGCGTCGGCAAAGCCGTCAACGGCGTCACGGGTGCAGTCACCGGCTCCGGTGGTAGCAATCCGGTGAGCGGCGCCGTCGGCGCGGTAGGAAGCACGGTCAGCGGCGTCACCGGAGCTGTCAGCGGCACCGTCGCCACCGTCACCGGAGGCCTGACCAGCAGCAGCGGTCCGGCCCTGCCGTTGCCTACCGCTCTGCCGACCCTGCCTCCGCTGCCCAAGCTCCCCGGCCTCGGCTAGGTCCTCTCGCTCAACCCAGACCGGCTGCTCGCGCAGGATCGGGCAGCACCGAGACGTACGGCATGAAGGTCGGCGCCGCCAGCACGCCAAGGATCGAGTCGGCCACCTCCCGGCATTCCATGGTGCCGGGGCCGTTGTCGAGCAGGTAGCCGCCGGGGCCCCAATCGGCCGACAGTTCTGCGAGCAGCGTCCGATCCCAGCTGTCGGTGACGCCGGTGCCGAGCGTCATCCCGACGGCGACGGTGGCGAACACCACATCGCGGTATTCCGAGCGCCACGCCCGGGCCAGCTCCTCGAGAGCCGCCTTGCTGGAGGCATACGCACCCATGCCGGGAAGCGGGCGTCCGACCGAAGTCGCGGAAATGTAGAGCACCCGCCCGCGCACCTCGCGCAGATGCGGAAGGGCGGCCCGGGTGATGAGTGAGGCACCGACCACGTTGGTCGCCAGCAGGTGGGTCCAGGTGGCGGCGTCGACGTCAGCAATCCTGACGAGCGGGTCGATCGCCGTCGCGTAGATCACGGAGTCGAGCCCTCCGAACGCCTCGACGGTCGCCTGCACTGTGCTGACCACATCGCTTTCAACGGTGACGTCGCAGCGCACGGCCAGCGCGCCCGCTCCCGCCTCGCCCACCGCCTCATCCAGCAGCTCGCGCCGCCGTCCGGTGAACGCGACGCGTGCTCCGGCCGCCGCGGCCCGGATCCCGACCTCACGCCCGATTCCCGACGAAGCGCCCACGACCAGGAGACGCTGGCCTTTGAGGGCATGGCTGGACGGAAGGATCGGATTCTCGGGCATGACCGCACGCTAACGAGACCGCCCACGACCGCCGAAGGGCGGGTGCCGCGCCCGGTCCTGCAGCGCGGCACCCGCCCTCGGCGTGCGGTGGGAGCTGGGGTCAGGTCGCGAACGTCATTGACGTGAACCCCGGAGTGTCACCGGCGCCGTACATCGAGAAGAAGGTCGGCATTCCGGCGCCCTTCAAGGTCACGTTCAGATCGCCGATCACCGTCCGGCGCACCAGGTCAGACACCTTGTCATTCCCGATGAGCGGCCAGATGTGGTACGGCCCGTCGACGGTGAGATAGGAGCGTGATCCCGTCACGTGGTTGAAGAGCCACTGGCTGTTGGACGGTGCGTTGTACGGGTCGCCCGTGGCCTGCTCGACCAGTGTCGGAACCACGTGGCGGTTGTTCCAGGTCAGGCCGAGGGGGCCGGCGCCGTTCATCACGACGGACATCTTGATGCGGGCGTCGTTGAAGCTCGTGGACATCGTCATGCCGGCGACGGTCATGGCGCCGTCGCTGTGTCCGATCACGCCGATCTCGGTCCTGCTCATGGCCGCGCCGAGGAAGTTTCCCGGCTCGTACGAATAGCTGATCATCTGTGAGATCACGGAAGACATGTCCCACATCTGATTGAGGATCTCGGCGTTGCTACGTCCTGCTGGCGCCGCTCCTGCGATCGAGGCCTCGATCGGGAAGACCGGGGCGGCGACGATGTAGCCCTGAGCTGCGATCGCGTGCAGGAACGGCTGGTAGGTGTCGGGGTTGGAGTCATAGCCCGCAGCGAAGACGATCAGCGGGAAGTGGCCACCGCGGGCCGTGGCCCAGAAGGTGTCGTTGGCGGAGATGGGTCCCGATGCCGCCGGGTACCAGATCTCGATCGGCAGGTTGCGGTGGTTCATCGCCGGCGAGGGATAGCGCGCAGCCACCCCGTGCACCTTGTCGACCGCGACGCCACCGGTCTTGCCGACGGGGTAGACGTCACGCAACGGCGTGAAGCTGCTGCTGCTGCCGGTGGTGTCGAAGGGGTGCAGCGAGCTCCCGGAGGCGTGGGCGCTCCGTTCGGCGTTCAGGATCCTGGTGATGTCACGGCTCGACGCGGGGGCGGTGGCCGCGGAGGCCGGAGGCTGCACACCCGTCGCAGCGGTGCTGGCGGAAGCAGCCGCGGGTAAGAGGGTTGCAGCAGCCGCCAGTGCTAGGGGCAAAAGCATCATTCGGCGCATGAGTTCCCGATCGGCGGGCCTCTCCGGCCGATGAAGGGTCTCGGGGAGGCTGTCAGTTGTGTGGGAGTTTGCTGAGTACGTGAGCTGCCCGCTGGACCGCGGCTGGGTCAACGGCCAACGAGGTCACCAGACGCACGCGGTCTGGAGCCATGGCGGAGAGTAAGACACCCTCACCGTGTGCAGCCGTCACAAAGCTCGGCGCGTCGGGCACAAATATCATCACAACGTTGGAATCGATCGTTTTCGGGTCGATCCCGCATGCTTCCGCCAGCAGCCTGGCGTGGTCATGGTCTTCGGCGAGCCGTTCCAGATGGTGGTCGAGCGCGTAGCTGCCGGCGGCCGCGAGAATGCCGGCCTGCCGCATCCCGCCGCCGAGCCGGCGCCGGATGATGCGGGCCTGCCCGGCGCGCTCGGCAGAGGTGACGACAAGCGAGCCGACCGGCGCGCCGAGCCCCTTCGACAGGCACACCGAAAGCGTGTCGAACAGGGCGCCGTACGCGTCCAGCCCCACCCCGGTCGCGATGGACGCGTTCCAGATCCGGGCGCCGTCGCAGTGCAAGGCCGCCGTGTGTCGGGTACGCCGCCGCAGCTCCGCGAGCTGCTCGAACGAGTGCACCAACCCCCCGCCGCGATTGTGGGTCTGCTCGACAGCGATCGCGCTGGTGGGCAAAGGCCCCCATCCGGGCTCCCGCACATGCGCCGTGTACGCGTCGACGTCGAGCGCAGGACCGGCGACGGTACGAGTCTGGATCGCGCCGTGCTGGGCCGCCCCGCCGCCCTCGTAGGTGACGATGTGCGCGTCGGCGTCACAGAGCAGCTCGCCGGCGGGCGGAACGAGGAGGCGCAGGCAGATCTGGTTGCCCATCGTCCCCGACGGCACGAAGACGGCCGCCTCGTGGCCGAACATCGCGGCGACGCGCTCCTCGAGCACGATGACGCTCGGGTCCTCGCCGTAGACGTCATCGCCGACCTCGGCCGCCGCCATCGCCCGGCGCATGCCTTCGGTGGGCGCCGTGACGGTGTCGCTGCGCAGATCAATCATCAGGCCCATGATCGGTCTCAGCCCTGCTGCAACATCTCCGCGACGAGGAAGGCCAGCTCCAGCGCCTGAGATGTGTTCAGCCGAGGGTCGCACGCCGTCTCGTAGCGGCCGGCGAGGTCGGCCTCACTGATGGCTTCGGCCCCGCCGAGGCACTCGGTGACGTTCTCGCCGGTCAGCTCGATGTGCAGGCCACCCGGCCAGACGCCCTGCGCGCGGCAGACGTCGAAGAAGCCCTGCACCTCGGTCATCACGTCCTCGAACCGGCGGGTCTTGACCCCGCCTGCGGTGACCGTGTTGCCATGCATCGGATCGCACGCCCAGACCACGGCGTGGCCGGTCGCGCGGACCTTCTCGATCAGTGGCGGCAGCGCGTCGGCGACCTTGCCGGCGCCCATCCGGGCGATCAGCGTGACCCTGCCGGGCTCGCCGCGCGGATCGAGCCGCTCCACCAGGGCGGCCGCGTCCTCAGGTGAGGCAGAGGGACCGAGCTTCACCCCGATCGGGTTGCCGACGGCGGCGGCGAACGCCACATGAGCACCTTCGAGGTCGCGGGTGCGCTCGCCGATCCAGATGGTGTGTGCCGACAGGTCGTACGCGAGCCCGGTGGCGTCTTCGGTGCGGGTCAGTGCGCGCTCGTATTCGAGCAGCAGCGCCTCATGGCTGGTGTAGAGCTCCACCTGCTGGCCGGACGGGCCCAGCTCGACGCCGATGGCCCGCATGAACGACAGGGCGCGGTCGATGTCGCGGCCGAGCAGGTCGTAGCGCGCACCCGCGGAAGAGGCAGCCACGAAATCGCGGTTCCACGCGTGGACCTGGTGCAGGTCGGCAAAGCCGCCGGTGGCGAACGCGCGCAGCAGATTCAGGGTCGACGAGCTCGAGTGGTAGGCCCTGACCATGCGCGCCGGGTCGGGGGTGCGCTCCTCGAACGTCGGGGCGAGGCCGTTGACGGCGTCACCCCGGTAGCTCGGCAGGCCCGTACCGGGCTCGATGTCGGCCGAGCGCGGCTTCGCGTACTGCCCGGCCATGCGGGTGACCTTGACGACCGGCAACGAGGCGCCGTAGGTGAGCACGACGGCCATCTGCAGCAGGGTCTTCACCTTGTCGCGGATGCCATTAGCCGTAGCGGCCGCAAACGTCTCCGCGCAATCGCCGCCCTGGAGCAGGAACGCCTCCCCGGCAGCCACCGACGCGAGCCGCTCTCGCAACGTGCGTACCTCATGGGCGGTCACCAGCGGCGGGACCGCGCTCAGCTCGTCGACGGCCGAGGCCAGGCGCGCCGGATCAGGCCAGCTGGGCTGCTGCGCCGCCACCCGCTGACGCCAGGCGTCCAGGTCGGCAGCCGAAGCCTGACGCGGGGCGGCGCCGTCGGGAGTGTCCACGGTCATCAAGACTACGGTCGGCGTGCTGATCGCGCTGTGAAGCTTCCGGGGCCGCCTCCATGATCAACGCTCCATTGATCTTGTCAGCCGCTGGTTCCGGTGGCGACGGGGCCAACCGGGCCGTGCTTCCAGGGACGACCCTCGCTGACCTGAATCCTCGTGGTGATCGGCTGGGCATGGCAGAGCTCGTAGTAGCGGAAGCCGATCACGGATATCGTCCAGCCGCTCGCGTCACCCGAACCCGAGGTACCTGCCCCGGGCTGGACGCAAGCCGGGAAGGTGGCGAGGACGTAGCTGCCGCTCCCGGGATCCTTCCAGGGAACCGAGACGTTGCCGCCGGCAATTCTCGCGGTCGGGCTCAGCGCGGTGATGCAGTTGCCCGCACCGGCGCCCTCGTAAGCGAGGGCGGTCCCGGTCGACGCATCGACGATCATGGCTTGCTTGCGGGACGGATGCGCGACGGTGAACTTCGGCGTGGGCACCGGGCCGGTGGCCGGGCAGCTCGAAGCGCCGGGCTCGTAGAACAGCAGCCAGGCGAGCTGGTGGGTCGGCGCCGCGGGGGCGGCCTGACCTTTGACGTCGGACTTCATCGCCGCCGGCGTCACCGTGACGTAGCCGAACTCGACCTGCTGCTGCGCCCAGCCGCCGCCCCCGAGGTCGCTGTGCGCGAGCTCGTACTCGGCAGCCGCCTCACTGATGGCCGTGACCTGCGGCTTGGCCGTCGTGATGGTGAGCGCGCCGTCATCCAGCGACGTGGTGTGAGCGGTGAACTTCGCCGCCGGTGCGCTCGAGCATCCGGCCAACAGCAGCGCCGCCACCGCCACGCGCCAGGCTCGCATCCCGCCTCCGCCCCGTGATCAACGCTGCAACGATCAAGTCCTGAGCCTGATGATCACCCTTATTCCTTGATCATTGACGCGTTCGCGTCAGCCGAAGAAGACCTCAGCTTCCGCGTAGAGCTCTGGAGTGACCAGCTTCAGCTCGCGGGTGGCTTCACCGATCGGGACCCGGGCGATCTTGGTGCCCTGGAGGGCCACCATCGTGCCGAAGTCGCCATCCGTGACGGCGTCGACGGCGTGCAGGCCGAAGCGGGTCGCGAGCCAGCGGTCATACGCGGTGGGCGTACCTCCGCGCTGGATGTGGCCGAGGACGGTGGCGCGCGCCTCGTGACCGGTGCGCTCCTCCAGTTCGCGCTCGAGCAGCTGCCCGATGCCGCCCAGCCGCTCGTGGCCGAAAGCGTCCTTCTCACCGCCGAGCACCGTCAGGGTGCCCTCCTTGGGAATCGCACCTTCGGAGACGACGACGATCGGCGCGTAGCGATGGGTGGAGAAGCGGTGCTTGACGTAGTCGGCGACCTCGTCGATGTCGAAGGGGCGCTCCGGGATCAGGATGACGTTGGCCCCGCCGGCAAGGCCGCTGTGCAGCGCGATCCACCCGGCATGACGGCCCATGACCTCACAGATCAGCGTGCGGTGGTGACTCTCGGCGGTGGTGTGCAACCGGTCGATCGCCTCGGTCGCGATGCTGACGGCCGTATCGAATCCGAAGGTGTAATCGGTCGCGCCCAGATCGTTGTCGATCGTCTTGGGGACACCCACCACGCGCACGACGCCGTCATTCTGCAGCCGGTTGGCCACCCCGAGGGTGTCCTCCCCGCCGATCGCGATCAGGGCGTCGATCTCGAGGGCCTCGATGGTCGCCCGGATCCGGTCCAGGCCACCTTCCACTTTGTACGGGTTTGTGCGGCTGGACCCGAGGACGGTGCCGCCGCGGGGCAGCAGCCCACGTACCGCCTCGACGTCGAGCGGAACGATGTCGGCATCCATCGGCCCACGCCAGCCGTCACGGAACCCGACGAAATCGTGACCGTGCACCTGAACGCCCTTACGGACGACCGCTCGGATAACCGCATTCAAGCCCGGGCAGTCCCCGCCGCCGGTCAGCACGCCGATTCGCATGTCCGGAGGCTAGCGCGGGGCGCTTGAGGGCGCTCTGAGACTTTGTGCCCTATTTGGCATGTCCCGGGTCAAGGAACCCGCCGGATGCGCCGACGCAAGCCAAGTGCGACCGATGAAGACGACGACCCCGAACGCGCGCCGCCTGAGGCACATCGCGCGCTGGGTAGCCGTCGGAGCCCTCGTCGCAGGCCTGGCAGTGAGCCAGCCCGCCTGGGCTGACACGTTCGGGAATGCCTCCACCGCCTCCATCCCCGCCACGGGACCCGACTCGGTCGACGGTGCCGCGGCCGGGGTGCAGAACGCCGCCGCGCAGCTGGCCACGGCCCAGCGTCAGGTCGAGGCGGCGACGGCGAAGGCGCAGCAGCTGGCCTACGCCGTCGTGGCGCTGCACGACCAGCTCGCTGCTGCGCAGACCGCCGTCGACTCCGCCCGCTCTGACGCCCGCGAGTCGATCCGCGTCGCCCTCGACCAGGCGGACAGCGACCCCACGACCGCACTCTTCGCCGCGCTGGACGGCGGCGACCCGGGCCTGGCCGGTCAGGTGCGCGATCGCCAGCTCGGCGACGTCGCCGACCGCACGCACACGCTCAACGCCGCCATCACGCACCTGAGCTCGCTCAACCACGAGGAGACCAAGCGGCTGCAAGCCGCGCTGGTCGCCGCCGCCCAGGCCGTCAGCTCCTCGGACAAGGCACGGATCGCACTGGCCGCCGCCCAGAAGAACGACCAGGCGGTACGCGACAAGGTCGCGCTGGCTGCCGAGCAGGCCGAGCTCACCCGGCTGAACGCCCAGCTCGCCGCGAGCCTCGCCGCCGTCTCCTCGAGCAGCAATGCCTCCTCCGCGGGCTACGCGCCGATCACCGCCACGAACCTGCCGGCATCCTTGCGGGCCCTGTACATGAAGGGCGCATCCGCCGAATGCCCCGGCTTGCCGTGGAACGTGCTGGCGGGCATCGGCCAGGTCGAGACCGACCACGGCCAGAACAAGAACGTCTCCAGCGCCGGTGCCATGGGACCGATGCAGTTCATGCCGGCGACGTGGGCCGTGTACGGGGTCGACGGTGACGGTGACGGCGTTGCCAACATCCTCGACCAGGCCGACGCGATCTTCTCGGCCGCGCATTACCTGTGCGCCAACGGCGGCGGGAGCAGCTCCGGGCTGTACTCGGCAATCTTCGCCTACAACCATTCCGACTACTACGTGAACACGGTCCTCGGCGTCGCCGCGCAGTACCACTGAGATCGCGACGCGACCGAGCGAGTCAGCCGGCCGCCGGGAAGGTGGCCGCGTAGGCCGGGTGCAACGGGGCGGAGACGCGCCAGCGCACCAGGTTGTAGCGCGCATCGGCCAGCGCATCGTGGGTGTCGGGCGGCTCGGGCGGAAGCGCCGGGCTGCCCGCCTCCTCCCAGAGCTGACGCAGGTCGCGGGTGAAGCGGGGAAGCGCCCGGGGCAGGTCGGGCATCGTGCCCCACAGCTGGCAGAGCACCACGTGGTCATACGCGCCGAACCAGGCCCACAGCTGGGGCCGGGCGCCATCGGCGGTGAGGAACTCCAGCACCCGCTCCCGGATGGTGCGCTTGGACTGCCAGGCGCTCGAGGACGGCGGCGGCAGCTTGTCCAGCACGTGGCGACGCACCCACGGACCGGCCCGGTCGGGATCGAACTCGTTGGACACGAGGTACAGCTCCCGCTCACCCGACTCGTCGACGATCGCGATGGACACCAGCTCGATCGTCTGCCCGTCCTCGATGAACTCGCAGTCGTAGAAGAAGCGCACCGGGGGCATGGGGTTATCTTCGCCGGTCCTCTCTGGCTCGCCCGACGAGACTCCCCCGCGGACCCGGAACGCGGCGCCGGGATTGCCATTTGTGATCGACGCCGCAGCTACAAAATGGGGTTATTGCCAACCGCACCCCAAACGATGCCAAAATCGCAAGCGCGATGACCGCCTGCCCGGCCTGCGCCACCCCCGCCGCCTCCAGCGCCCGCTTCTGCGGCGCCTGTGGCACCGCGCTGCCGCAGGGCTGCCCCGGCTGCGGCGCGGAAACGGTGACCGGCCAGGCGTTCTGCACCGACTGCGGCACCCCGCTCGCCAGCGGCTCGGGCCCTGCCAGACGCCGGCCCGACGAGCGCCGGCGCGGCGAGGAACGCCGTGTGGTCAGCGTGCTCTTCGTCGACGTCGTCGGCTGGACGAGCGCGGCCGAACAGCTGGATCCGGAAGACCTGCGGGCCGCCCAGTCCGATTATTTTGCGGCCGTTCGCACCGTCATCGAAGAAAGTGGCGGGACGCTCGAGAAATACATCGGCGATGCCGTGCTGGCGTGTTTCGGGGCGCCGCGGGCGACCGAGGACGACGCGCTCCGGGCCGTACGCGCGGCGTTGCGCATCCAGGAGGCGATGACCGAACTCGTCGTCGGCGACGAACCGCTGCAGGCGCGCATCGGTGTCGCGACCGCGGAGGCCCTTGTCGATCTCGATGCCGACCCGGCGCGCGGCCAGGCGTTCGTCACCGGCGATGTGGTGAACCTCGCCTCGAGGCTGCAATCCGCGGCCCCGGGCGGCGGCGTCATCGTGGGCGCGGCGACGCATGCGGCCACCTCGGACTCGGTGCTCTACGAGCCGGTGGGTGCCCTGACGTTGAAGGGAAAAGCCGAGCCGGTCGAGGCTTTTCTCGCGCTGGAGATGTCAGCCAAGGCACCCGCAGCCCCGCGCCATGACCTCCCCTTCGTCGGCCGCGGCCCACAGCTGCGACTGCTCGAGAGCTGCCTGGACCAGTCCATCGGTGATGGCGCAGGGGCGCTCGTCACCATCACCGGCGAGCCCGGCATCGGCAAGAGCCGGCTCGTGCACGAGCTGCACCGGGTACGGGCCGACAGCCGGGCAGCTGACGGGCCGCGAGGCGTGCGATGGCTCTCTGCATCGTGCGTTTCCTTCGACAACAAAGGCAGTTACGCCCCGCTCGCGGCACTGCTGACGAGCTGGAGCGGCATCTCCGACGTGACCGCTCCGGGAGTCGCCGCCGCCCAGCTGACCGAGCAGATCTCCACGCTGCTGCCCCGCCTCGATACGCAGCGGATCGTCGAAGCCTTGAGCCCGCTGCTCGGTCACGCCGGACCGAGCTCCGGCCTCGACGGCCGCTCGGGTGCCGCCGGTGCAGCAGCGGCGTGGCGTCGGATCATGGTCGCGCTCGCCGAGGAAGCGCCGACCGTCCTCGTCCTGGAGGATCTCCAGCGCGCTGACGACGCCCTGCTCGACGCGGTCGAGGAGCTGCTGGCGCTGGCAACGGAGGTCCCGCTGCTGATGATCGTCACGGCGTGGCCGGAGCTGCTGGAGCGCCGGCCCGGATGGGGATCGTCCGGCCCCGACATGGTCACCCTGAGCCTGCCGCCGCTCGACGAGAGCGAGACGGTGCAGCTGCTCTCCGGGCTGCTCGGTCCCGACCTTCCGCCGCCGGCGCTCGCCCGGCTGGTGGCGCTCGCCGGCGGCAATCCGATGTATGCCGAGGAATGCGCGGGCATGCTGCGCGACCGGGAAGCCGCCCAGCTCGTGCGCGGTATCCCCGAGCTGCCGCTGCCGCGCTCGGTGCAGGGCCTGGTATCCAGCCGGCTCGACCTGGTGAGCGACGACGAGCGGGCGGTGCTGCATGCCGCCTCGGTGCTCGGCGACAGCTGCTGGCCGAGTCCCGTCGCGCTGCTCGCCGAACTCCCCGGCCCGGAGGTCGAGGTCTGCCTTGCCCAGCTCGCCCGCCGCGGGATGCTGCGCCGGGTGCGTCCCTCGAGCGTCCCGGGAGAGCCCGAGTACGTGTTCCGATCTGCGCTGGTACGCGAGCTGGTCTACGCCCGGCTCCCCCGCCCACGCCGGCTCCAACAGCACGTGCGCGCCGCCGACTGGTGGGCCACCCGTCCGAGCGGACGCGATTCCGAGCGCGCCGAGCTCGTCGCCCATCACCGCGTGCTGGCCAGCGAGCTGGCGTCAGCCCTGCGCGCTCCCGAAGCGGGACTTCGGGCCGAGCAGGCGCGCCTGGCGCTGCGGGAGGCGGCGGAGCGGTCGTACGTGCTGCGCGCGCTGCTGCCGACCCGGGCTCACCTCGACCGCGCCCTCGCCCTCTGGGAGCCCGACGTCGACCCGGTCGGACGCCAATCGTGCCTTCGCCTGGTCGAGGAAGTGCGCTTCCTGGCCGACCGGGACAACTACGTCAAGGAAGGCGGACCGGAGCGGGTAGCAGCCGTGGCCCAAGCCCTCAGCGCGCTCAACGCCGACGCCGAAGCCGCCCGCGCGCACACGCTTCTCGGCCAGGTCGCCTGGTGGATCGCCGACCGTAAGGAAGCGCTCGCCCAGCACGGTCGCGCTGTCGAGCTGCTCGCCGCCCTGCCGGCGGGTGAGCAACAGGCGCTCGCCCTGACCGAGCTCGCCCGCCTGCAGATGCTGTGCGAGCAGTTGGCCGACGCGATCCGGATCGGACGCGAGGCAGTGGCGCTCGCGGAGCGCCTCGGCCTGTACGAGGCACTCGCCAACGCACTCTGCACGGTCGGCGTCGCGCGCTACCTCTCCGGTGACGCAGGCGGGATCGGTGACCAGGAGACGGCGCTCGAACTGGCCCGGCGGGAGCGGCTCGCCGCGCTCCCCCGCGTCGCCAACAACCTGGCGACCACCTTGCAGGAGGAGGGCGAGCTGCGACGCAGCTACGCGCTCATGGACGAAGCCGCCACGGCGTCGGACTCCGACGGAGGAGGCGGCGGCGCCGGGATGCATTCGTTCCAGGCCGAACCCGAGGCGGCCCTGCGGGCGTACAACGAGGGTGATTGGGACCTCTCGCTGAGCCTGGCGCTGGGCTTTCTGGATCACGCGCAAGAACGGCTCGGCCCATGGGAGGCGCACCTGCGAGGGCTGCGCACCTGGCTACGGCTGCTGCGCGGCGAGGACTCCCGCGTTCTCATGCCGAGCCTGGAAGCAGCCATCGACCAGGCGCGCGCGAGTGGTTTTCCGCAGATCGTGCGCCCGGTGCTGGCGATAGCGGGCCGGTGTGCAGCGATCGAGGGTGAATCGCAGCGGGCGTCAGCCTTTTACGACGAGCTGCGCCGCCTCTTCCCCGGGGCCGACGAGACGCCGTCGCGGGAGTGGCTACCGGCCGCCGTCGCCGTCGCTTGTCAGCTCGACGCCGATGAGCCAGCCCAGCGGGTCGGCTCGGGACGCGCCGACGATCTGCACGCCCGGTTGCTGTCCGCCGGCCATCAGACGCGATGGGTCAAGGCGGCGCTCGCGTCGCTGCGGTCGGCGCAGGCCCGCCGCCAGGGCGACGCCACCGCTGCTCTGCTGGCGGCGGAGGAGGCCGTCGCGCTGTACGGCGAGATCGGCGACGAGACCGAACGCGGCCTGGCCGTGGCCTACGCCGCCACCTGCGAGCGCGAACTGCGCGGTGCCGGCCGCTGGGAATGGGAGCTCGCGGCCTTCGTCGCCCGCACGGGCGCGGTAAGACTGCTGCCGCCCACCTCGTCGGCCTCGGAGGTGCTGGGCCTGACTCCCGATCCGCGAAAGCGCAACGCGCCCGCACCTGACTGAAAGAGCAGGCCGATCAGGTCGGTCAGGCCGCCTCGCGGTTGGTCTCCGGATCCGTCGCCCCGGGCGGGGTCGGGGGTGCAGGCGGATGCGGCGGAGCTGCCTTGCGGGCCGCAGCGAGATCGGCCTTGGCCTTGGTGGCGTAGATGTCGACGTACTCCTGCTTGGACAGCGACATCAGCTCGTACATGATCTCGTCGGTCATGCTGCGGAGCACGAAACGGTCGTCCTCCAAGCCGGCGTAGCGGCTGAAGTCCAGCGGCGCCCCGAAACGCATCCCGATCCGCTTGATGCGGGGGATCACCTTGCCCTGCGGTTGCACCTCGAACGTGCCGATCATGGCGACGGGAATCACCGGCACCCCGGCCTCGAGCGCCATCCGCGCGACGCCGACCTTGCCGCGGTAGAGCCGGCCGTCGGGCGAGCGGGTGCCTTCGGGGTAGATGCCGAGAAGCTTCCCTTCCTTGAGGATGTCGATCCCGGTCGACAGCGCCGCCTCGCTGGCGCGACCGCCGCTGCGATCGATCGGCACCTGGCCGACGCCGGTGAAGAACATCCGCTTGAGCCGGCCCTTCAGACCGGGCTCGGTGAAGTAGTCGCTCTTGGCCAGAAACGTCACCCGCCGCGGGACGAGCAGCGGCATGAAGATCGAGTCGAGAAACGAGAGGTGGTTGCTGGCGATGATCGCCGGGCCGATCTCGGGAACGTTTTCCAGGCCCTCGGTCCATGGCCGGTAGAGCACCCTCAGCAGGGGCGTCAAGATCGCCTTGACGACCCAGTAGAACACCTCAACTCCTCGCCGCGGCCGGTCGAAGGGGTGCTGGCGCACACCGCTTGTCCGACGAGCCGATCCCCCGACCCTAAGAGTGCGAGGGGTGCGGCAGCAATCCCGACTTGCCGTCGCCATCCGCCGAACCGGCGGAACCGACCGCCAAAGGGGCAAATGCGGGGCGACCGAACGGCCGAACGGCCCTAAACACCATCGCCAGCCGCGCCGTCGCATGAAACGATAGGCATGCTCCGGGTCCCGCGCTGACGACCCGAGGAGCCGGAACAGAATGGGCGAGGAGGTGCGCGCGTGCCTTTGTTGCCGGGCGCCGAGCCGTTCGCCCGAGACGGCGGCCCCATCGGGGCTCTGGTGCTGCACGGTTTCACCGGCAGCCCCCAGGGCGTGCGTGACTGGGGGGTTGCCCTCGCTGATGCCGGTCTCTCGGTGACCGTGCCGCGCCTTCCCGGCCACGGCACCCGCTGGCAGGACATGGCCCGCACCCGCTGGACCGACTGGTACGGCGAAGCTGAGCGGGCCTTCGACGAGTTGCGCAGCTGCTGCGCCGAGGTCTTCGTCTGCGGCCTGTCGATGGGCGGCACGCTCGCGCTGAGGCTGGCCGAGCAGCGCGCGACGGAGGTGGCGGGAGCCATCGTCGTCAACGCTTCCCTGGCCACCGAGCGTAAAGACGCGTTCCTGCTTCCGCTGCTGCGCCACATCATCCCGGCGTTCCCGGGGGTGGCCGGCGACATCGCCAAGCCGGGTGTGACCGAGCTGGCGTACCGCAAGATGCCATTGCAGGCAGCGCATTCGTTGAGCCAGTTGTGGGCGATCACGCGCGCCGACCTCGGTCAGATCCTGTGCCCTGTGCTCTCGTTCCGCAGCGAGGTCGATCACGTCGTGGAGGCGATCTCGGGCACGATCTTGAGCGAGGGCGCGGCCGCCACGACCGTCACCGAGCGCGTGCTGACCAAGAGCTTTCACGTCGCGACGCTGGACTACGAGGCTCCGGAGATCTTCGCCGAGAGCATCGATTTCGTCCGGGCCCACTCCGGCGCTCCCCGGACGAGCCCGCGATGACCCCGCGCAACAATGGGCTGCGAGCAAGCGCGTACGCGGCGCTCATCGAGATCGAGGAGTCACTCGGCGAGCCGATGCTCGCCGCGCTCGCGGCCCGCCAGATCGCCGCCTACGTGCAGCCGACGCCAGGACCCGGCGGCACCACCCGGCTCACCCTGTACGTCGACGCGCTGCAACGCACGCCCGCCGGCGCCGTGCTCGCCGGGCTCACCCCGGCGATGGCCGGCGATCCGCCGGCGGAGTCCGACCCACCCCGAGACGTGGTCGCACCCAACCCTTCCGCCGGCGAGTTGGTCGACGCGATGGCCGATGACGCCGCGTTCGCCTCCCTCGTCGAGGCGTTCCACCGCATTCCCACCGAGCGCACCTGGCCCGACGCGGAAGACCTGCCCGCAGATGCCGCGCCGGAGCCGCCGGCGGGTGCGCGCCCGGCTGACACGGTGCTGCCGGCGGTGCCGCCGCGGCGGATCACCAAGAAGTTCGACCCGGCCACCGACACCGACCGCCGCCGTCCGTCCCCGCCGGTCCCGGCGCCCGGGCCCGCGTCGCCCTTCGACGAGGCCGACCGGTTCGACGAGGCACTCGAAGAGGAGGAGCACTACACCCCGCCGCCGCTCCCCCGGCTTGATCCGCCGCCTTTTGCGATCCGCTGGGCGCTGGTCGGATTGATGCTGGGGCTGGCGATGCTGCTCGTGCCCACCTTCTTCGACTTCGGCCACCAGACCTCGATGGACATCGCGGGCGTCTTCTGCATCCTGGGCAGCGCAGGCGTGCTGGTCTCAAGGCTGCGCGATCGTTCCCCCGACGACCCCGACGACGGCGCGGTCGTCTGAGGGCCAGGGGCGCCCAGCGGCGGCGCCTGCGCTCCGGCTGCCGTAGCCTGCCCCGAGGCGGGTGACCGACAGCCTTGAGGTAGAGGAGTCGCGAGACGGTATGGAGTTCTCCGAAACCGTCGAGGTGACCGGCCATCTGATGGACACCGGCGTGCTCGCCCGAATCCTGGACGACGTGCTGGAGTACGGCGCCGACTACGCCATCCAGCGGCTCGACGTCGGCCGCACCCACGACGACGAGTCCAGTGCTCAGATCAGCGTCGTCACGCAGGACGCCGACTCCCTCGCCCGGTTGCTCATGCGCCTGCAATCGCACGGGGTCAACGCTGTCGAGCCGGGCGCGGCGATGACCCGTCCGGCGCCGCGCGACGGCGTCTTCCCCGACGACTTCTACTCCACCACCAACCTCGAGACGGTGGTGCGCCTCGGCGGTTCCTGGGTGCCGGTCGAGCAGCCGGAGATGGACTGCGGCCTGATCGTCTCCGGCTCGCGGGTGCGCACGGTCCCGGTGTCCGACGTCCGCGAGGGCGACACGATCGTCTGCGGCGCCTCCGGAGTGCGGGTGGTGCTCCCACCGCGAGAGCACTCGGCCCACACCGGCGCACGCACCGGGGCCGAAATGTTCGGTTTCATGTCCTCGGCGGTCTCGTCGGAGAAGCCGCAGGCCTTGCAGGTGCGCCAGATCGCGTCCCGCATCCGTGACGTGAAGGCCGACGGCGGGAAGGTGCTGTGGGTCGCAGGCCCGGCGGTCGTCCACACCGGCGCCGACGCGGCGATGGTGGCACTGGTCGAGGCCGGCTACGTCGACGTGCTCTTCGCCGGCAACGCGCTCGCGACGCACGACATCGAGGCCTCACTGTTCGGCACGTCGCTCGGCGTCGACCTGTCCGCGGGACGCGGGGTCGAGCACGGGCACGAGCACCACATCCGGGCGATCAACACCATCCGCCGTGAGGGATCGATCGCGGCCGCCGTCGCCTCAGGCGTCCTGACCGGCGGGATCATGCATGCGATCGTCGAGCGCAACAAGCAGTTCGTCCTCGTCGGCTCGGTACGTGACGACGGCCCGCTGCCCGACGTCTACACCGACGTCATCGAAGGTCAGCGCGCGATGCGGGCCGGCCTGCGCGGCGTCGGCCTCTGCATCATGGTCGCGACGATGCTGCACTCGATCGCGACGGGCAACCTGCTGCCCGCCTCGGTGCCGCTGGTGAGCGTCGACATCAATCCCGCGACGGTCACCAAGCTCGCTGACCGCGGCAGCGCCCAGGCCATCGGGATGGTGACGGACATCGGGCTCTTCCTCGAGCAGCTCGCCACCGAGCTGGTGCCCGACTACCCCGGGATCCGCTGAACCTCAGACCGCCTGACGCGAGAGGTCGGCGGCACCGACGAGGCCGGCCTCCGGACCCAGCACCGCCTGGACCAGCTCGGCCTCCGGACGGAAGCCGCGGCCCGGCAGCCGGCGCCGAAACCACTCCCGTCCCGGGCCGAGCAGGAGGTCACCGGCATCGGACACGCCGCCGCCGATGACGAACAGGCCCGGGTCGAGCGCGGCGGTGACGTTGGCCAGCCCGCGGCCGAGCCACTCGCCGATGGTGGCGAACGCCTCTACCGCAGCTGGGTCGCCTTCCTCGGCGGCCTGGGTGACGCACGGGCCGGTGATGGCGTCGACCTCACCGCCCGCCAGCTGCAGCATCCGGCGGCCGCGGGCCGGATCGGTCGACGCGATCTCGCGTGCTTCCCGTACCAGCGCCTTGCCGCTGCAGTACTGCTCCCAGCAGCCGCGCCGCCCGCAGCCGCAGCGGTGACCGTCGGGGACGAGCTGCATGTGGCCGAATTCCGCGGCGATGCCGAACCCACCGCGGTAGAGCTTGCCGGAGGCGACCATGCCGCCGCCGATGCCGGTGCCGATCGTCACGCAGATCAGGTCGGGCGAGCCGCGTCCGGCGCCGAAGCGGTGTTCAGCCCAGGCCGTGGCATTGCCGTCGTTCTCGACCACGATGGGCAGCTCGATCCGGGCAGCGAGGTCGTCGCGGATCGGCTCGTTACGCCACACGACGTTGGGCGCGAAGTACACCCGCGAGCGGCTGCGATCGATCCAGCCCGCCGCGCCGATGCCGACCGTCTGCACGTCGGGGTGACGCTCGCGCAGCTGAGCGACGAGCTCGACGACCGCTTCGGAAACCGCTGGAGCCTCGGTGTCGGGCGTGGGGCTGCGAAGCACCTCGAGGATCGAACCGTCGTCGGCCACCACCCCGGCCGCCACCTTGGTGCCGCCGATGTCGACACCGATCGCGAGCGCCATGAGTCAGCTCGGCCGGGTCAGCGGATGTCGATGCGTTCGGACGCGGGTCGGCTGCCCGCAGGCGACGCCGGGTGTGCTCCCGCGGACCCCGCTGCCCAGGACGCCTGCGACGAATCGAGCGCGGCACGCAACGCGGCCATCAGCGACGCCGAGGCGTCAGCCAGGTGTTCGAACACCTCGGGCCGGGCACCCTGCGCCAGCCGGAGCAACTGACAGACCGGACACAGCCGGCACTCCGGCGATTCGCCCGCGCCCTCCATCAGGGGCTGGCTGAAGCCGGCCGACACCCAGCCTGACAGGGCCTCTGCGAGCTTGGCCGCCTCGTCGGCGAGCGGGCCGTGCGTATGCGGACCGGCGGTAGGGGGCGTCATGTCCTCATCCAGAGATCGGGGTCGGGCTCGAACGTCACGTCGAGACGACCGTCGTCCAGCCGTGCTCCCGTGACAATGCAGCGACGCAGCGCTGACGGCAGCGAGAGCAGCCTGCGCCAGCTTCCGACCGTGATCGAGAGCTCGTCGCCGCGCCGGGTCAGACCGACCTCGTCGCGCGAGGCGAACGGCAACAGGACCGTCAGCGCGAAGCCGTCCGTGGTCCGCTTGACGCTGATCGGATCGGGCGCGGTGGGCAGGCCCAGCGGATCGAGCTCACCGTAGGCCTCCGCGCCGAGCACCGCGAGTGCTGCAACACCAACCGGTTCCCCCGGCTGGTAGCCGACGCGCAGGAGCGGCAGCGGCGCGAAGGAGTCCTCCACCGCCTGCAGCTGCACTTGCTGCGCCTTCGCCCAAGCGTCTCGCCAGGGATCGCCGCCGGGAAAGATCCGGTTGGCGATCACCGCGTCGACCCGGTAGCCGTAGAGCGACAGCGTCGTCATGGTGCGCCGGGCCTCGGCGACGACGACGGCTTCGGGCGTCAGCACCAGGCGGACGCTGGTGCGCTCGGGGTCGGAGAGCACCGCGCGAACCCCGGCCAGCTCGGCGTGGAGTCGCTCGACCGCGTCGAAGACGGCGTCGTTCGGCATCGGCACGCCGGCCACCCGATTGAGCACGGGCCGCAGCGAGCGCACCACCCGGCGCTCCATCGGCCACAGCCGGCGCATGTACCAGTCCAACGCGTCGGGCAGCGCCAGCAGCCGCAACGTCTCCGCGGTGGGCGCGCAGTCGACCACGACGAGGTCCCAGCGCCCGCATTCGACCTGCTCGCGCACGGCCAGGAGGGCAAGCACCTCATCCGCCCCCGGCAGAACGGTGAGCTCCTCGGCCTCTATGGGATCGATACCCGCTTTGGCGAGCACCTGCACGAGATAGCCCTGCACCTGGCGCCACGAACGTTCGAAGCTGGACTGGGCGTCGATCTGCATGCCGGCCAGGCCGGTGTCGATCTCGGTGGGTTCGGCGCCGAGCCCCACCCCGAAGGCATCAGCCAGTGAATGCGCCGGATCGGTGGACATCACCAGCGTCTTCATGCCGCGCGCCGCTGCTGACACAGCCGTCGCTGCCGCCGCGGTCGTCTTGCCGACGCCGCCCTTTCCGGTGAAGAGCAGGACCCGCACCTATGCGACTCCCGCCCGGGTCGACGCGCTCAAGCCTCGCAGCGCTTCTTGAGGTCCTTCAGTGCGGTGTCGACGATCTTGGCCTGGATCCGGCGCCGGATGAGGCCGGGGACCGGGATCGCGATCTCGACGGTCAGGTCGTAGGTGACGGTCGTCGCGCCGCCTGAGGCCGGCTTCAGCTCATAGCGCCCGACCTGACTCTTCTGGGAGCGACCTTCGCTCATGGTCCAGTCGACCTTCCGGTCGCCGTCCCAGGTGTATTCGTTCGTGTAGACGTCGGCCAGTCCCATGATCTCGACGTGGAAACGCACGGATTTCGCCCGGCCACCGGTGCCCTCGTCGAGCACCTCCATCTTCTTCACCGGGCCGGCCCATTCCGGATAGGACGGGAAATCGGCGATGACAGCCATGATCTTCGCGGGATCAGCCTTGATCGAAATGCTCTCGTTGGCGTGATCGGGCACGCGACGGCCTCCTTGGAACGGCGGACGACCACCAGCCGTCCCCGGAAGCAAAGAGGCTACCTGCGGGCCTGCGGCGGGCGGGGCATATCGGGATATGCGACGCGAGCCGGCGAGCAGCCAGGCGCAGCCGCCCTGGCGTCAGCCGAACAGCGAAAGGAAAAGCGGTATGAACACGGCGATCGCAATGGCGACGAAAGCCGCGAGCGCAAGCCGGACCTGACGCGATTCCGGAAGCCAGCTGAGCGCCCCGCCGCCGGGACGGTGCCGCCCGCCGGAGCCGTCATGAAGATCGCCGAGGAAGGAGCCGCCGCAGACCGAGCACCCGTCCTGCGCGAACGACACGATCTCCCCGCACTTGCAGGACCAGGTCAGTGCCGCGAGACGGCTTGGCTCGCCGTTCGCGTCGAGAGCGGCACCGAGTCCAGCATCGAGTTCGGCATCCAGTGTGGCCAGGCCGTTGGGATCGGCGCCCGGGTCGGCATCGTGGGAGCCCGTGCGCTGGGTGTAGATCCTGGCGTTGTCGCCGGGCTCACCGACGATCTCGGCGTCGACGATGTCGCCGTCGTGTCCGTCGTTCCAGGAGCTGGTTCCGGGCTCGAGCGATGCTTCCACCAGCGGAGCGGCAGGCACGTCAGCAGCGTCCACGGTGTGCGGGGCGGGCGTCGTCACCAGCTCGACGGCCGGCCGAAAGTCCTGGTAGCAGAGGGTGCACCAAGCCGCGTCGGAGCGCACTTTGGCTCCGCAGCCTGGACAGCGATCGATCTCCACACATGCTTGATCGGCCGATCCGGGCGCGATATGAACGCCGGCCACACCCGTCACCCGACTGCCGAGTGACGACAACCACATGACGGGCCTACTTGCCGGTAGCCTGGATTGTCCGGCCGGCGCTGCAGCTCGCCGTGCCGTTCGCGAAGCACCGGACGCGTGTCTCGAGGGGAGCTCACGTGCGAGAACTCACCGTGCCGGCCAGGCGAGAGATGCTGGAATCGGTCCACGACGAGGCCAACCTGACCGACGCGCTCTTCCGCAACGCTGCGGAGGCCGGCGACGAGGTCGGGATGCGCCGGCGGACCGAAGACGGCTGGGTATCCGTCACCTGGAACCAGTTCGCCGGCGAGGTCCGTGCTCTGGCCAAGGGCCTCATCGCCAACGGCGTCTCGCCCGGTGACCGGGTGGCGCTGATGAGCAAGACCCGCTACGAGTGGACCCTGGCCGACTACGCGATCTGGTGCGCCGGCGCCGTGACGGTGCCGATCTACGAGACGTCCAGCAGCGAGCAGGTCGCGTGGATCCTCGGCGACTCGGGCTCGGTGGCGATGATCGCCGAATCCGAGGTGCACCACGCGATCGCGAACGAGGTGCGTGACCAGGCTCCGGAGCTGCGCGAGATCTGGCAGATCGACGGCGGCGGCCTCGACGCCGTCGCCGCGGCCGGCAGCGAGATCCCCGACTCCGAGGTGCAGACGCGCCGCACGGCGCTGCGCGCAGACACGCTGGCCACGATCATCTACACCAGCGGCACCACCGGGCGCCCCAAGGGCTGCGAGCTGACCCACGGCAGCTTCGTCTTCGACGTGGCCTCGACCACCAGCGGGCTGGATCGCCTCTTTGACGTCGAGGGCGCGTCGACCCTGCTCTTCCTGCCCCTGGCACACGTTTTCGCCCGGCTCATCCAGGTGGGCTGCGTGGCCAAGCGCGTCGTCCTCGGCCACACGGCCGACATCAAGAACCTGCTGCCCGACCTGGCCGTCTTCCAGCCGACCTTCGTCCTTGCGGTGCCCCGCATCTTTGAAAAGATCTTCAACGGCGCGCAGACGAAGGCGCACTCCGAAAGCCCGATCAAGGGCCGCATCTTCGACCAGGCCGAGCAGGTCGCCATCAAGTACAGCCAGGCGCTGCAGTCAGGTCGCATCCCGCCGCTGCTGAAGGCACAGCACACGCTCTTCGATCGGCTGGTCTACTCCAAGATCACCGCACTACTCGGTGGCAACGTCACGTACGCGGTCAGCGGCGGCGGACCGCTCGGAGCCCGCCTCGGCCACTTCTTCCGCGGCATCGGCGTCACCGTCTGCGAGGGCTACGGCCTCACCGAGTCCGCCGGCGGCGCCTGCGTCAACCTGCCCCACGCCATCCGTATCGGATCGGTGGGACGACCGATCCCGGGAACGACGATCAGGATCGCGGAGGACGGCGAGGTGCTGATCCGCGGACCGCACATCCTGCGCGGCTACTGGCGTAACGAGACGGCGACCAAGGAGGCCATCGACGAGGACGGCTTCCTGCACACCGGAGACATCGGCGAACTGGACGCCGACGGCTACCTGTCGATCACCGGACGCAAGAAGGAGCTCATCGTCACCGCCGGCGGCAAGAACGTCGCCCCGGCGGTGCTCGAGGACCGGCTGCGGGCCCATGCGCTGATCAGCCAGTGCGTGGTCGTCGGCGACGCCAAGCCCTTCATCGCCTGCCTCATCACGCTCGACGCCGATGCGATCCCGGCGTTCCTGAAGGCCAACAACAAGCCGCTCGACACCCCGATCGCCGACCTCACCGAGGATCCCGACATGCTCGCCGCCATCCAGGGTGCCGTCGACGATGCCAACCTCGCCGTGAGCAAGGCGGAGGCGATCCGCAAGTTCGTGATCCTGCCGGTCGATTTCACCGAGGAGGGCGGCGAGCTCACCCCGTCGCTCAAGCTCAAGCGCACCGTGGTGATGAAGGAATTCTCCAGCGAGGTCGAGGCGCTCTACCACTGATCACAGCTGACCCGATCTGACCGAGGCTGCTCACCCTTCGGGCTGAAGCAGCCGCTGCAGCCGGGCGGCGAGCGTGGGCCACCGCCATTCCCGCGACACCCACTCCCTGCCGGCGTTGCCCATCGCGGTGCGCCTGGCGTCGTCCTCGAGCAGCACGCTGACGCGGTCGGCGACCTCGGCGACCCGGCGGCCGTCGACGACGTGGCCCGTCACCCCTTCCAGCACGGCGTCGGGCGCTCCCCCGCTGTCGCCGGCGACGACCGGAAGCCCGCAGGCGTTGGCTTCCAGGTAGACGATGCCGAGGCCTTCGACCTCAAGACCACGCAACCGGCTTCGGCACGGCATCGCAAAGACGTGACCGGCCGCGTAGTGGGCGGGCAACTCGGCGAAGGACACCGACCCGCTGAAGACGACGTCGCGCTCATGACCCCCCTCGCGCACCATGGCTTCGAGCTGCTTGCGGTGCGGCCCTTCCCCGACGATCAGCAGCGCCGCGTCAGGAACCCGGCGCCGGATCTCGGGCAGCGCGCGGATCAGCACATCCTGACCCTTGCGGGCGACCAGCCGGCTGACACAGACCACCACGCGCCGGCCGGAGAGGCCGTAGCGACTGCGGATCGCGGCCCCGTCGGCCTCCGGTGAGAACGCGACGGTGTCGACCCCGCTCGGCAGCCGCTCGAAGTGCGTCTCGGGGCCGCAGGCCGCGCGGAGGCGCTGCAGCGTGTAGTCACCGAGGTAGGTCACGATGTCGCACTCGCGCCCGATGCGCGCAAGCAATTGGCGGGCGGCCGGCAGCTTTGCCCATCCGACCTCATGGCCATGCGTGCTCGCGACGAACCGGCCGATTCCGGGATCGCGCCGCAGCGGCCCGGCGAGCAGACCCAGCGGCGCCGCCGCTCCGAACCAGACCGAGTCGCACGCGTACTCGGTAATGATCGCCCGCGCCCGCCGCAAGGCGCCGGGAGTAGGCACCATCAGTGAGGTGGGGTGACGCACGACGGGGAACGCCTGCGCCCTGTCGAACGCCGCGTCGCCGGCATAGCGGGAGGCGTAGACCACCAGCTGCTCGGGTGGCAGCTGAGTAGCCAGGCTGTGCACGAACGACTGGATGCCACCCACCCGCGGCGGAAAGTCATTGGTGATGACGAGGGTGCGGCTCACCCCGCTCGCCCGGCCACGCTGCGGATCGTACGAGAGCCGGGCCGTACCGCGGATCAGCCGGCACGTGGCCGCCGCGACCATCGAGTGGCCGTCCCGCGCTCGGATCCCGGAGCCGGCCGCTCGCGCGGATCACCCACCGGGATCTCGGCAGGCATCAGGCGCAGCGGGGGAACCAGGCCGGAGCCGGCGAGCACGGCGACGGCCGTCTGCTCGTCTGCATCGAGATCGACATTTCCCGCATGAGTACCGAGCACGACACTCACCACGCAATCGCCGCACTCGGTCGGGCGACCGATGCACGTGGAGCAATCGATGATCATGAACCCACCTCCTCGGGCCCGGCGTCCTACCGGGACGGCGCGAACGCTAGGAGAGGGGTCCGACAAAACCGGTCAGCCGCGGTCGAGGCGGCCGAGCAGGGCGCCGGATGGCAATGCTTCCGCGCCGGTCCGGCGGACCGCCTCCACCACCTCGCGGTCGTTCGTCACGACCACCACCGGCCGCCCTTCCGGTTCGGCGGAGGTCAGCCGCACGATCAGCTGATCGGCCAGCTCGCCGAGGGCGCTGTAGAGAACTCGCACGCCTCGGGGAGCAGCGGCGGCCACCGGCCGCGCCGACGCAGCAGTGGCGTCGAAGACACACGTCAGTTCGGCGCCTGACGAGCGTGCGGCCAGCGCGCCGAGCCCGCTGAGCAAGCGGCTGCGCTGGTCCTCCAGGGCCAGGGAGGCGTAGCCGAGCTTGGTGACGTTGTAGCCGTCCACGATCAGATGGATGCCCGGGACGGCGAGGATCTCATCGACCAGCGCCGGATCGTCGCCCGCGCGCCCGCGCCGTAACGCGGCGAGCGTCGCCCCGAGTCCGGAAGCCTCCCCCTGTGTCTCGCCTTCCGCGACCAGGTCGACAGGTCGTACGACGGCAGCGGGCAGGTCCAGCTCGCGGCGCAGCCCCGCGGCGCCGGCCGTCACGGTGTCGAGCAGCACGCGCAGCCGCGCGGCTTGCGCGTCGCGCTCGGACCGCGTGCCCCGGCGAGCGGCGGCCGCGCTGGCCTCGGCGTCGCGTAGCCGTCCGCGCAGTCTGCGCACCTCGGCCGACAGCTCGCGCTCCGTCGCCTCACGTTGCGCCTCGGCATCGGCCACCCGCGCCTGCGCCGCCTCCAGCGTCTGGCCCGCACGCCGTGCCGCCGATTCCGACCGGCCGAGCGTCCGGCGAAGCTCGTCCAGCTCGCGGCGCAACGCCGCCACTTCCTCGCGCAGCCGGGCGGTTTCTTCACGCGCAGCCGCCCGGGCGGCCTCCCGCTTCTCATGACGCCGATCGGCCGTCTCATGATCTTTGGCGCCTGCGGACCGGGGTGGGCGCACCGCCTGCACCCGCGCCCGCCAGTCGGGCGCGTCGAGCACGTACGCGACCGCCGCGACATCCGCGGCTGGAACAGCGGGCACCTCCGTGCCTGCTTCCACAGCGGAGACCAGGTCAGGAAGTCCTTCACGAACCCGGGCCTGGACTGCGGCGCGAAACGCCGGATCACTTTCCAGCGCGGCGCCGATCGTGGGCGCGCCCAGCCGGCTGCGCTTGGCGGGCGTGAAGCGCCGGATGGCGCGCAGCGACGCCGGGACGTCGTCCTCCTCCATCGCCGCCAAGGTCTCGTCGGCCAGGGCGATGACGCGGGTGCGGACGCTCGGGGGCAGCTCTCCCGGTGAATCGATCCCAGGTGTCGTCGGGAATGGATCCGGGCTCACGACTCGCCGTCGGACACCGCAGCCGACGGATCCGCGGTGGCCGACTGCTCCGGGTGATCCGGGCGAGGTTCGAGCACGACACTGTCGACGGCGGCGCACCAGCGGCAGGTGACCCGCTCGATCGTCTCCGAGAGCACCTCGCGCTCCTGGACCTCCTGGTCGCCGGCGAGGCTGACGTGCACGAACTCGCGCGTCCGCAGCGTGCGGAGCACGTCGAAGCGGGTGAGGTTGCCACACGCACCACACCGCCAGCGGTTCTCGGGACCGGGCTGCGCAACGGGCACGGCAGACTCCTCGCAGATCAGGTTTCGGGCAGGCAACAAGCTGCTGACACCGAGCGTAAGTCCGTGAGCGCAGCGCGATCGTCCGCGCGCGTCACCTTCTCCTGCCATCCCGGTTATAGAGCACAAAACGCCTCATCCTGCGCGGCCGCGGACCTGCCGCGTTGCACACTTGAGGAGCAACGACTCACGTCCCGGATCCGCTCAACCCATCCCCAGCCCCCTGACGGCCCGCTCGGAAAGGCGGCACGAGGTGAGCCCGACGCGCTGGGTCCCCGCTGCCGCGAGGGGGATCCGTGCGGCGCCGGGATCCGACCGCGGTTCGACCTATCGCGCCGACGACCCCGGCTTGGTACGCGCATTCGCCGTACTGCGGGTGCTGGTCGGGCTGACGATATGCATCGGGGCGCTGTTCGTCGCCGCCCACAAACCCGACACCCGGCTGTGGCTGCTGCTCGTGTCGGCGGCGTGGCTGCCGCTCTCGATCGTGTTGCTCATCGCCAATTTCCGAACCCGCAGCCGAACGGTGCTGCTCATCGGCGCCGCCAGCGATCTGATCATGCTGGCGACCGCCCAGGCCCTGCTCCATCAGGGCATCAGCTTCACGTCCTGCTACCCGATCATCGCCGCGTTCGCTGCTTATACCTGCCCGGAAGTGCCCATCTGGCTGCTCGGTGGTTTTACGCTCGCGCTGAGCCTGTCGGTGCAATCGCAACTGCCGCGCGGACAGCGGTTCACCGCGGCGCACTTCGGGCTGTTCGCAGCGCTCGTGATCGGCGTCCTGCTGATCGTCGAACGCGCGACCACCCGCTCCCGAGGGGCCGAGGAGCGCTTCGTCCAAGCCAAGACCCGGGCCGACGCGGTGCTCGACGCCGTCGGAAGCGCGGTCGTCGTCACCGACTCCAGCAGCCGCGTCCTCACGGCCAATCCGGCGGCGGACCGGGTGCTCGGCAGTGCCCATCCGCTTCAGGGGCAGCTGTGCAGCCAAGCTCTGCAACTGCACGTCGGAGAACGCCGGCTGGATTGCCGTGAAGGATGTCAGTTGCTGGCGCTCAGCTCGAGCAACGCCGACCTGCCGCCTCTGGTGGACGACGCGAGCGACACCGATCACGACTACGAGGCGTGGCGCCCCGGCCGGGACGGTGAACGCCAGCCGCTGCTGGTGAGCGTCAGCCCGCTGCCGGCCGCCGACGGACCCGATGTCGAGGTCGTGCACAGCATCCGAGACATCAGCCGCCTCAAGCAGGCTGACGAGGCCAAGACGCTCTTCCTGGCCACCGCGTCACACGAACTGAAGACCCCGCTGACCGTGATCAACGGATTCGCGAAGACCCTGACCACCCGCAGCCTGCCGCCGGACAAGCAGCGCGAGGCACTCGCTTCGATCCGGCGGCGCGGTGAGGAACTCGCCCGCGTGGTCGACCGGCTGCTGCTCTCGAGCCGTATCGAGGCCGGACGCGCCGAAGTGTCCCGCAGCGAGGTCGACCTGATCCCGCTGGTCTACGAGCGCGCCGCAGAACTCGGCGAGGCCACCGATCGCCAGTTCGAGGTCGACCTTCCCGATGACCTGCCGTCGGTCCTCGGCGACCCGTCGGCGGTGACGACCGTCGTCGACCATCTGCTCGACAACGCTGTCAAGTACTCCCCGGGCGGTGAACCGGTCGTGGTGCGCGCCCACCGCGACGGCGGGGTCGCCGTGGTGCTCGAGATCAGCGATGCGGGGGTCGGCATGGACCCCGAGACCGTCAAGCACTGCTTCGAGAAATTCTGGCAGGCCGACGCGAGCGGCACCCGGCGGTTCGGGGGCACCGGGATCGGGCTCTACATCGTCCGCAGCCTGACCGAAGCCATGGGCGGAACTGTCACCGTCCGGAGCAGGCCCGGCGAGGGAACCACGTTTGCCCTGCGTCTGCTGGCCGCCGACGCAGGACCGACGATCCCGACGCCAGCCGCACCCACATCAGCCGACGCCGCTCGGGCCCAGGGGCGCCGAAGGGGTCGTCTCCCCCGGCTCGGACGGGGCGCGGAATCAGGCTCGGAACCGGTCAGTCGCGACTGATCGCGGACGAGATCGCCCGCGAGATCGAGCTCGCCACCTCGTCCATGGCAGCGGGATCCGAGTTCGTGTCGGCCTTGGAGAAATCCAGCTGCGACTCGCTGTTGATCGGGATCAGGTGGACGTGCACGTGGGGAACTTCGAGCCCGACAAGCATCGCGGCCACCTTGCCGGGGTGAAAGACCTCGTCGATCGCCTTCCCCACCGTCGCGCACGCCGCCCATAGCGCGTTGCGCTCCTGCGCGGTCAGCTCCAGCCAGTCGTCGACCTCGCGCCGGGTGACGACGAGCGTGTGTCCCGGTGTCACAGGTGCAATCGTCAGGAACGCGGCGCAATCGTCGTCCTCGTAGACGAAACGACCGGGTAGCTCCCGCTGCATGATCCGGGTGAAGACCGAAGGCATGCGTCTGAGCCTATGAGGCTCCGGGACGTCGAGTTCGATGCCTTTCGGCCGCGCCTACCCGGTTTTGTCGGTGGTGGCTCCTACCGTTCGGCCATGTCAACCGCGCAGGCGTCGCTATCGGCCGGCGCGGCGGCCACGCCCGCGGCAGTCGCACGCCAGCCGCTGCTCGATGAGGCGATCCCCGCCTCCGAGCGTCCGGTACGCGAATTGCGCGAGCTCACGTTCGTCATCGTCGACCTCGAGACCACCGGGGGTTCAGCCGCCGCGTGCGACATCACCGAGATCGGCGCCGTCAAGGTGCGCGGCGGTGAGGTGCTCGGCGAGTTCGCCACGCTGGTACGCCCGTCGGCCGAGATCCCGCCGTTCATCTCGGTCCTCACCGGCATCACCGACGCGATGGTGGCGAGCTCCCCGCGGCCGTCCGCCGTGCTGCCGGCGTTCCTCGAGTTCGCGCGGGGCTGCGTGCTGGTGGCCCACAATGCCCCGTTCGACATGGGTTTTCTGCGCGCCGGGTGTGAGCGGCTCGGGCTGACCTGGCCGGCGTTCGAGGTCGTCGACACCGCGCTGCTCGCCCGGCGCATCCTGACCCGCGACGAGACCCCCAATTGCAAGCTCTCCACTCTCGCGCTGTTCTTCCGGGCCGCCGAGCAGCCCTGCCACCGCGCGCTCGCCGATGCCCGTGCCACCGTCGATGTGCTGCACGGCCTCTTCGAGCGGCTCGGCCCACTCGGCGTGACGACGATGGATGAGTTGCGCACGTTCACGGGGATGGTTCCGGCGGCCGTGCGCCGCAAGCGTCATCTCGCCGACGACCTGCCCACCGGTCCGGGCGTGTACCTCTTCCGCGACGGGCAGGGCCGGGCGCTCTACATCGGCACCTCGCGCAACGTCCGCACCAGGGTCCGCTCCTACTTCACCGCCAGCGAATTGCGCACCCGGATGGCCGAGATGGTCGGCATCGCCGAGTCGATCGACGCGGTGCCGTGCGCCCACTCCCTCGAGGCGGAGGTGCGCGAGCTGCGCCTCATCGCCGAGCACAAGCCGCGTTACAACCGGCGCTCTCGCTGGCCTGAGCGATCGATCTGGCTGAAGCTCACCGTCGAGCCGTTCCCGCGCCTGTCCCAAGTGCGCCTGGTTCGCGATGACGGCGCCACCTACCTCGGGCCCTTCGGTTCCACCCGGCTGGCCGAGCTTGCCGCCATCGCGCTGCACGAGGCCTTTCCGCTGCGGCAGTGCGGGGGTCGGCTGGCGGTATCAGCGCAGCGGGCCGCCTGCGTTCTCGCCGAGCTGGCCCGCTGCGGTGCCCCGTGCACCGGGGCTCAGAGCCGCGAGGATTACGCCGTCCACGTCGCCGCTGCGCAAACGGCGATCACGGCCGATCCCAGCGCCGTGGTCGAGGCGTTGAAGCTGCGGATGGGCCGCCTGTCCGACGCGGGACGCTTCGAAGACGCCGGCCGCCACCGTGATCGGCTCATCGCCTTCGTGCGTGCAGCGGCCCGGCGCCAGCGGCTCGGCGCCCTTACCGCCATCGAGGAGATGGTGGCGGCGTTGCCCGACGGTGCCGGCGGCTGGGAGCTGTCGGTCATCCGCCATGGGCGCCTCGTCGCGTCGGGACGCTGCCCCGCCGGCGCGAGTGTGTGGCCTTACGTCGCGGCGCTCAAGGCGACCGCCGAGACGGTGGTCCCAGGGCCGGGGCCGCTTCCGGCTGCCGGCGCTGAAGAGGTCGAGTGCGTGCTGCGGTGGCTCGAGCGTCCGGGCGCGCGGCTCGTCGAGTGCTCCGGCGGCTGGGCGTCGCCTGCCTTCGGCGCGGCCGCGCAGCGGGAGTGGCTGGTGGCGGCCAGCGAGCGAAGTGCGGTCCCGCTCGGCAAGCCGGAGCGCCGCAACACCCGCCCCACGGCTCGGCCGGCCCGTGCCGAGCCTGGAGCGGGGCTGCGCCCGATGCGGCCGACCGGTCCGGTCGGGCCTGGCCGCTGGCCCGCCGGATAGGGTCATTTCGTGGTGACGGCAGTGGTGCTGATCAAGGCGGCGGTCGAGCGCATCCCCGAGGTCGCCGAGGCCATCGCGGCACTCGAGGGCGTCAGCGAGGTCTACTCCGTCACCGGTGAGGTCGATCTGGTGGCCATGGTGCGCGTGCGCCATCACGAGCAGCTGGCTGACGTGATCGCTGACCGCATGAGCAAGGTCTCGGGCGTCACGCACACCGAGACGCTGATCGCGTTCCGTGCCTACAGCCGCCACGACCTGCAGGCCGCATTCAGCCTCGGGTCCGACGAGCCGGCCTGATCCCTGCCCGGCCGAGCCTGCCGCTACTGCTTCGAAGCCTTCGCCCACCGCTGCACCACGGAGAGCCCCTCCCCCGACGCCAGCACCTCTTGGGCCCGGGCGAGAGCCGGCCTGAGCTGCTCGACCACCGGCTCAGCGGTGGTGCCCTGAGCGGCGACCAGAGCCGCGGCGGCGTTGAGCGCCACGGCGGCGCGCACGGCCTCCGTCCCGCCTCCGGCCAGGACCTCGCGAGCCACCTCCGCGTTGTGCAGCGCGTCACCGCCGCGCAGATCATCGACCGTCGCGGGCCCAAGGCCGAGCTCCGCCGGGTTCAGCTCGTCCTCACGCACCTTCCCGCCGGCGACCACCCAGACCGCCGACCGGGTCCCCGGCGTCAGCTCGTCCAGGCCGTCGTCGCCGCGAAAGACGAGCGCTGACGCATCACGGCGCGCCAGCACCCCCGCGAGAACCGGCCCGAGCCACGCCTGCGGGACCCCGAGCGCCTGCCGGGTCACTCGCGCCGGGTTGGTCAGCGGGCCCAGGATGTTGAAGATCGTCGGCACTCCGAGCTCGCTGCGGGCCGGGGCCGCGTGACGAAGCGCCGGGTGAAAGCGCGGCGCGAAGCAGAAGCCGATGCCGACCTGCTCGACGCAACGCGCCACCGCCGCCGGCTCGAGATCGATCGCGATCCCCAATGCTTCCAGCAGATCTGCCGAGCCTGATTTGGACGAGGCGGCCCGATTGCCGTGCTTCACGACCGGCACGCCGGCGGCCGCCACGACGATCGCCGCCATCGTCGAAATGTTGACCGTGCCGGTCCGATCGCCGCCCGTACCGCAGGTGTCGACCGCCGCCGCGCGCCATTTTTCCGCGAGAGGCAGCGCCAGCGCGCGTTCGAGCATTGCGCTGACAAAGCCATCGACCTCAGCCGCGGTTTCCCGTTTGCTGCGCAGCGCCACGACGAAGCCGGCGATCTGCACGCCGGTGGCGGCGCCGTCCATGATCTCGCCCATGGCCCAGGCCGTGTCAGCGGCGGGCAACGGCTCGCCGGACATCAGCCGGGCGATCAGCGCCGGCCAGGTAGGCGGGCCGGAATCCGGGTTACTCACGACACTCAAGACAACGGCGAACTAATGGCGCCGGACGAGCTCATCACCAGCGACGGCGGCAGGCAGCGGCTTGACGCGCGCCCGAAGCAGCTCCACCAGCACCGCTGTGAGCTCCACCGGGTCGATGGGCATCTGCACCCAGGCGTCAGCCATCGACCAGCGCGCGAGCCAGTGATCGTCCTTGCGCATCACGAGCAGCAGGACCGCCGGGCAGTCGGTGATCTCGTCCTTCAACTGCCGGCTGAGCCCCATCCCGCCTTCGGGAGCGGCCTCGCCGTCCAGGATGCAGACATCGACGCCGCCCTCGTCCACTCGCGTGACGAGCGCACCGCCGTCGTCGGCCTCCAACCAGTCGACCGGATCGAGCGCCGGGTCGGGACGTCGCCCAACGGCATTGCGTACCCGCTCCCGGACCGCCGGGTCATCGCTGTAAACCAGCACCGTGCTCATACGGGAATGGCCACCTCAGAAGGGACGGACCGCGGTCCGGCTGCAACGATTACCGATCGCCGGAAGGCTACCGGACCGGGTGCCGGTGACCCCGACGCCACGGTGTCGACATTTGCTTTCGGGGCATCGATTGGTGATACTGATACTCGTTATCAATACGATCCAATGGCCCCGCTCAGGAGGTGACCCGATGCACGACACCACCCTCCAGGCGCCGAATGTGGAGACCGACTGGCGGCTCACACCTCAGCGGCGCGCCGTGCTCGAGGTCCTCGAATCGGCCACCGATCATCCCACTGCGGCAGAGGTCTTCGAGCGCGTCAGGGTTGCCTCCCCCGGCATCGGCCCCGCGACCGTCTATCGCACCCTCGCCCTGCTCGTCGCCAACGGTCTCGCGCTCGAGCTCTCGCTGGGTGATGGCTCGTCCTCGCGTTATGACGGCAACACCGCCCGCCACGACCACCTCGTGTGCTCCTCGTGCGGCGCGGCCAGCGACATCCAGAGCGCCCTGCCCAGCGAGGTGCTCGACCAGCTGACCGGCAGCACCGGGTACGCGATCAGTTCTTACGACCTGCAGTTCCACGGCCTCTGCCCCGAATGTCAAGATCAACGATCACACCACCAGGAGGAAATGAATGGCTGACCTCGCAGGCAGCAAGACACACGACAACCTGAAGGCCGCGTTCGCCGGCGAGAGCCAGGCCAACCGGCGCTACCTATATTTCGCCCGCCGCGCTGACATCGAGGGTGACAGCGAGACGGCCGGCCTCTTCCGCGACACGGCAGAGGGCGAGACCGGCCACGCGTTCGGCCACATGGACTTCCTGGCTGCCGTGGGCGACCCGGCGACCGACGAGCCCGTGGGTGACTCGGAGAAGAACCTCGTCAGCGCCGTTGCCGGCGAGACCTACGAGTTCACCGCGATGTACCCCGGCTTTGCGAAGACCGCTCGTGACGAGGGCTTCGACGAGATCGCCGACTGGTTCGCCACGCTGGCCCGGGCCGAGAAGACCCACGCCGGCCGTTTCCAGAAGGCCCTCGACCGGGTTCGCAGTGAGGCATCCGCGAGCGCCTGAGGCGCCTCGCTAGTTCGACAAAGATCGACCCGCAAGGGCCGGCGCTGGAAACAGCGACCGGCCCTTGCGCCGTTCAACGACTGAAGGCAGGAACCATGCTCACGGCAACGCAGATCACCACCGACCATCAGAGCTACGGGGAGCGCCGGGCCGAGGAACGGGCCCGCGTCATGCCCATCCGGGCCGAGCGCCGGGTCCGGGTCGGCGACATGCTCGTCTTCGAATTCGAGAACCTCGAGACGCTGCGCTATCAGGTGCAGGAAATGGTCTTCGTCGAGCGCATCACCGACCCGGCGGAGGTCGGCCACGAGATCGAGCTCTACGGCCGCATGGCGCCGGGCAGCCACGAGCTCTGCGCCACCATGTTCGTCGAGCTCGAGCAGGACGCTGACGTCCGCTCCGAGCTGGCGCGGCTGCACGGCATCCAGAACACCGTGAGCCTGGAGATCGGCTCGTCCGCCGGGGATTCCGCGAGCCGGCCGTCACGCGCGCCGGCAGTCGAATTACGCGGGCTGGACGAAGATCCCGACCGGCCCAGCGACACGGTCAGCGTGCATGTTGTGCGTTTCACACTCACCGACGAGCAGCGTGATGCCTTCCGCGATCCTCAGGTGCCCGTCGAGCTGGTCGTCGACCACCCTGAGTACGCCGAAAGCACCCCGATCTCGGGCACAACCCGCCTGTCATTGCTGGCAGATCTGGCTCTCGGAGGCCCTCCCGCCTGACACTCGGCGGCCACGGCCCACGATTGCCGCCCCCGTTGCCCGCAATAACCCTGTCGGTCTGCCAGAATGCGCCTGTGGCAGCAGCAGCAGCACCGGCCCTCGACAAGGCGCCGCCTCATGGTTCCGCTACCCGTCCGTCGATGGTGTCGGTCGGAACGATCATTTGGCTGTCGTCTGAGCTGATGTTCTTCGCGGCACTGTTCGCGATGTACTTCACGGTTCGCTCCGAGGCGCCGTTCGACTGGCCTCCGATCCACGGTGTGGGTCCGGGCCATGTCGGGCCGGTCGATCTGCACGTCTACTACGCGCTGACGTTCACGACGATCCTGGTGCTGTCCAGCGTCACCTGCCAGCTGGGGGTGTTCGCCGCTGAGCGTGGCGACGTCTACCGGTTGCGGGTCTGGTTCGTCATCTCCTTCCTCATGGGCGCCGCGTTCGTCGGCGGCCAGATGAACGAGTACTTCGGTGAAAACACGTTCTCCATCTCGTCCCACCCGTACGGCTCGGTGTATTACCTGACCACCGGTTTCCACGCCCTGCACGTCACGGGCGGGCTGATCGCCTTCCTCGTCGTGCTGGCTCGAACAAAGTTCGGAGAGTTCACCCCTGAACATGCCGCCTCGGCGATCGTCGTCTCGTACTACTGGCACTTCGTCGACGTTGTCTGGGTGGCCCTGTTCGCGACCATTTACCTCCTCAAATGACCCTCGAAGCGAGCGCCGTGACCCCCGCTGTCCCCTCGGCTGAGGCCGCCCCTTCCGGGCACAAGCACTCCGGCAGGCCCATCAAGCGCAGCAAGCCCAAAAAGCTCAGCAGCCGGGGCCGCAAGCCCGGCCAGAAGCGCAAGCTGCCCGCCGGCATCGTGATCGTGCTCGCGCTGATGACCACCGGTTTCCTGTGGGCCGCTTTCGCGCCCGACGGTCGCGCGGCCGATTCGGCCGCCACCAACGAGCAGGTCCGTCTCGGCCGGGCGCTGTTCCTGGCCGGTTGCTCCTCGTGCCACGGGCTCGACGCCCAGGGCGGCAACCAGGCACCGAGCCTGATCGGCGTCGGCGAGGCGGCGGTCGACTTCCAGGTCGGCACCGGCCGCATGCCGCTCGCCAAGCCCCAGGCGGAGTCCGAGCGTCACTCGCCTAAGTACAACCAGACCCAGATCGACCAGCTGGCCGCGTACATCGGGTCACTGGCCCCCGGGCCGGCCAAGCCTGACGCCGCGACTGTCGAAAACGGCGCCAAGATCGCTGAGGGCGGCGCGCTCTTCCGTACCAACTGCGCCTCGTGCCATCAGGCGGTTGGCCAGGGCGGCGCGCTCTCCTACGGCAAGAACGCTCCGTGGCTCGGTGAGGCCACCGCGGTGCAGATCGCCGAAGCCGTGCGAACCGGGCCGGAGAACATGCCGGTCTTCGGTGACAAGCAACTCGATGACCAGCAGGTCGCCTCGATCATCAAGTACGTGCAGTTCGTCACCGACCCGAAGGACCCGGGTGGGGCGTCAATCGGCCACTACGGTCCGGTCCCCGAGGGCCTGGTGGCGATCATCGTCGGCCTCGGTGGGCTCGTCATCGCCACCCTCTGGATCGGAACGAGATTCTCGTCATGAGCGAGAAGCACCAGCACCCTGACGAAAACCCTGGCGATCCGCAGGCATCAGGTACCGACGAGAGCATTCTCGGCCGGCTGAAGCACCCGGTCTCCTCGTCCGGACGCGTGAACGAGAAGGGCGAGGCCGACGGCATCGGTCGCAACGGCGACCCGGCTGACAGCGGCGCACCCGTTCATGCCAGCGGCGTCGTGAAAGCTGACAGCAGCCTGACCGAGGGCTCGGCGTCCGACGGCGGAGCCAGCTACGTCGAGGCTGAGCCGCGTGCCGTCGAGCCGCAGCGCTACGTCGACACCGAAGACATCGACCGGCGACGCGAGCGGCGGTCGGAGTTCGTCGTCGCCTTCTGGTTCATGGTGTCGGTGGGCGGCACGCTGGCCTTCGTCGTCACCGACCTGATCGGCAACAGGCACAAGCAGTACTACACGCCGCTGCTGGGCACGTTCCTGGCGCTGGCGCTCGGCGGCCTCGGCATCGGCATGATCCACTGGGCCAAGCAGCTCATGGGCGACGAGGAAGCCGTCCAGGACCGGGAGTCGCACGTCGCGACGCCCGAGGAGATCGACGCCACAGAGAAGGTCTTCGCCCGCGGGGTCGAGACCTCCGGCATCCTGCGCCGCCCGATCATTCGCCGCTCCCTGCTGCTCGCAGGTGGCGCGCTAGGGCTGGTCGGCGTCGTGCCGATCCTCAACCTCGGACCGCTGACCGGCCGGCGGCCGAAGGCGTTCGAGGAGACCAGCTGGCGATTCACCACGCTCGTCACCGATGGCGACGGCAAGAAGATCCAGGGCGTCCGGATGATCGACCAGACCGGTCGCGCCATCAAGCTCGGTGACATCGCCGCCGGCGGCCTGATCACGGTCTTCCCCGGCATTCTCAACCAGGAGATCAAGGGTAAGCCCGGCTTCTACCCGGAGCCGTCGCTGCAGGTCAAGGGCGATTCGACCGTGCTGCTCTTCCGCATGCGACCGGACGAGCTCAAGGGCAGCGCCAAGAACGGCACTTACTTCGACCACATCGCGTTCTCCAAGATCTGCACCCACGCCGGGTGCCCGGTCTCGTTGTACGAGCAGCAGACGCATCATCTGCTCTGCCCCTGCCACCAGTCGATCTTCGACGTGACCGACCACGGCCGGCCGATTTTCGGTCCTGCGGCCCGGCCCTTGCCTCAACTGGCGATAACCATCGACGACGAGGGATACTTCATCGCGAAGGGCGATTTCAACCAGCCCGTCGGTCCGACCTTCTGGGAGCGCGGATGAGCACGCTCAACCCCGTGCAGAAGCTGCACCGTGGAACTGACGAGCGCTTCGGCGCTTCCAACTTCATACGCAAATCGCTGAACAAGGTCTTCCCTGACCACTGGTCGTTCCTGCTCGGTGAGATTGCGCTCTACAGCTTCATCGTGCTGCTGCTCTCGGGTACGTATCTGACGCTCTTCTTCGACCCGAGCCAGACCGAGACGGTCTACCACGGCTCGTACGCCCCCCTCGAGGGCGTCCCGATGAGCCTGGCTTACGCGTCGACCGTGCACCTGTCGTTCGACGTGCGGGCAGGCCTGGTCTTCCGCCAGATCCACCACTGGGCCGCGCTGCTGTTCGTCGCGTCGATCATCATCCACTTGATGCGGGTGTTCTTCACCGGCGCATTCCGCAAGCCGCGGGAGATCAACTGGCTGATCGGCGTCACTCTGCTGGTGCTGGCCCTGCTCGAGGGCTTCGCCGGCTACTCGCTTCCTGACGACCTGCTGTCAGGCACCGGCCTGCGAATCATGTACTCGGTGATCGAGTCGATCCCGGTGGTCGGCACCTGGCTCGGCTATCTGTTCTTCGGCGGCGAATTCCCGGGGACAGGTCTGATTCCGCGATTGTATGTAGTCCATATTCTGCTCGTGCCCGGAATCCTGCTGGCGCTGATCTCTGCCCATTTGGGAATCATGTGGCATCAGAAGCACACCCAGTTCGCCGGCCCGGGTCGCACCGAGAACAATGTGGTCGGACACCGAATGTTCCCCCACTTCGCGGCCAAGTCCGGCGGGTTCTTCATGCTGGTCTTCGGCATGTGCGCCGCTCTCGGTGGCCTCGCCCAGATCAACCCGGTCTGGCTGTACGGGCCGTATGACCCGTCCCAGGTGTCCGCCGCCTCGCAGCCCGACTTCTACATCGGATTCCTGGACGGCTCCACCCGTCTGTTCTTGCCCTGGGAATTCCGCGGGGCTGGAGTCTCCATATCGTCGATTTTCTGGCCGACGGTCGTCATGCCTGGATTACTGTTCACCGGCTTGGCGCTGTGGCCATGGATAGAACAGAAATTCACCGGCGACCGCGAGTTCCACAATCTGCTCGAAAGACCCCGGGATAACCCGACCCGCACCGGGATCGGTGCGATGGCGCTCGCTTTCTACGGCGTCCTGATGATCAGTGGCGGTAACGACGTCATCGCCACGACATTCCACATCAGCCTCAACGCCATGACGTGGGGCGGCCGTTTCGCCGCTATCGCCGCGCCGCCGATCGCGTTCTACGTGACGCGAAGAATTTGCTACTCCCTCCAGGCCAAGGACCGGGAGCTGGAGGAGCACGGCATCGAGACCGGGATCGTCCGGCAGCTGCCGTCCGGCGAATTCGTCGAGGTCACCCTGCCCAAGCCGGCGCCGCGACACATGGAGCTCACGCCGGTCGAGCTCGACGACGCGCCGAACCACAATGGTCACAACGGCGGGGGGCTGCTGACCCGCGGCCGACGCGCCGTCACCGGGTTCTTCGTAGACCCGGGCGACGAGCAGAAGACTCCAGAGGAATCGGCGGGCCGCCGGCACTGACCCTGCCGGTGGACCGCCGCTCCCCCACCCGATAGCCTCACGCCATCGTTCGATCCGCAGGAGGTGACACCCATGAACGCAAGCTCCGTATTGGGTGCTCCCTGCGTCTCACGGTCGCGCGACTGAACTAGTCGCCCGCGGGAGCGCCCTCGAGGTACTTCGCGAAAGGCGACTCCCGTGACCACCGACCCCTTTTCCACGTTTCCCTCCGCAGCGGGCGTTAGTGCTCGGCGGCGGCGGATCTGCCGGCAATGCTTGGTTGATCGGCGTCATCGCCGGTCTGTTCGAGGCCGGGTTGGATGTGACCGACGCCAATCTGCTTGTTGGGACATCGGCCGGCTCCACGGCCGCGGCTCAGGTCACAAGCGCGACAGCGCCGACGGACCTGTTCGCCGGCATCCTCGCCGCCACGCCTCCGGCGCGCCCTGCCGCGATCCACGCTGCCCCCGGGCGCGTCCCCGGCCGGCCGGCGACAGACCACTTGGAGTCAACGAGCCGGATCATCGCCGCCGCGAAGAATGCCACCGACATGCGACGCGCGATGGGCGCGGCGGCACTCGACACGGATGCGACCTTGGGTGACAGCGGACGGGACCAGCGTCGCGCCACCGTCGCCGCCCGGCTCCCCAGCCCGCACTGGCCGGCCCAGCGACTGCTCATCGTGGCTGTCGACGCCGAGTCCGGTGAGCCGGTCTTCTTCGACCGCGACAGCGGAATCGACCTGGTGGACGCCGTCACCGCGAGTTGCGCTGGGCCCGGCGCCCCGGCCCACCGGATCGGGGACCACCGTTACATCGACGGCGGCTACCGATCCAATGAGAACGCCGACCTGGCCGCCGGCTTCGCGAGGGTGCTCGTGCTGTCGCCGCTCGGGGGCAGATCCCGGATGCCGCCGGAGTGGGGCACCCACTTGGCGACGCAGGTGACCGAGCTACGCGCCACCGGCAGCCGGGTCGACACGATCTTTCCGGACAGCGCATCTCGGGATGCCTTCGGCAGCAACTTGATGGATCCTGCGACGCGCGCTCCCGCTGCCCGAGCTGGTCACTCTCAGGGCGTGGCTCTTGCCGGCCGGCTCGCCGAATTTTGGCGGTGAGGCCCCTACTGCTCTTCGATCGCAAGCCGGTTGACGAAGTGCTCGAACATCAGACCCATCAGGGTGGCGAAGGTGGCAATGGCTCCGATGAGGGCAAGCCAGATGCCGACGATGGCTCCGAGCAGTGAGACCGCGGCGAACAGGGAGATGAAAAACGGCCAGTAGCTGCCGGGGCTGAAATTGCCCAGATCGCCGGCTCCGTCGGCGACCTCGGCATCAGGCAGGTCAGACGGCCGCGGCCCGAGCCGCTTGGCGGTCGCCAGCAGGTAGCCACCGATCAACAGACCCAGGCCGGCAGAGATACCCAGCGCAGCCGTGCCCGTCGGGTCTTTGGAGGTGTACCAGTAAACGATTGCCGTCACGCCGAGAAATGACGTGAAGACGCTGAAGACCAGGCCTTCGACCTTCATCTGGCGCCTGCCACTTCCGCCTCAGGCGAGGCATGATAATCCGCCCTGCCCGCGACTTCGGGATAGTGCAGGTCAAACGCCGGTCTTTCAGAACGAATACGCGGGAGCGAGACAAAGTTGTGCCGTGGAGGCGGACACGACGTGGCCCACTCCAGGGAATTGCCGTAACCCCAGGGATCGTCGGAATTCGCCAGCTCGCCGTGCCGGTAGGAACGGATGACGTTGTAGAAGAACACCAGCTGACTCGCACCGAGCAGGAACGCACCGATGGTGCTGATGGTATTCAGGGTCGTAAAGCCATCACCCGGCGCGTAGTCCGCAATTCTTCGCGGCATGCCCTTCAGGCCCAGCCAATGCTGCACCAGGAACGTCATGTGGAAGCCTATGAGCTGGCTCCAGGCATGAAGCTTCCCTAATCGGTCATCGAGCATTCGGCCGGTCATTTTCGGGAACCAGAAATAGATTCCTGCATAACCGCCGAATACGGCCGAGCCGAAGACCACGTAGTGGAAGTGAGCGACGACAAAGTACGAGTCGGTGACGTGGAAGTCGATCGGCGGGCTCGCGAGCAGCACTCCGGTCAGGCCGCCGAACAGGAACGTGACCAGGAAGAAGACGGCCCAGAGCATGGGGGTCTCAAAGGTCAGCTGGCCGCGCCACATCGTGCCTATCCAGTTGAAGAACTTCACGCCCGTGGGCACGGCTATCAGGAACGACAGCAGCGCGAAGAACGGAAGGAGCACCGCACCGGTGGCGAACATGTGGTGGGCCCACACGGCGATCGACAGTGCGCCGATGCCGATGGTCGCGAAGACCAGGCCCTTGTAGCCGAACAGGGGCTTTCGACTGAAGACAGGTAAGACCTCGGTGACCACCCCGAAGAAGGGCAAGGCGATGATGTACACCTCGGGATGGCCGAAGAACCAGAACAGATGCTCCCAGAGGATGGCGCCGCCATTACTGGCATCGAAAATGTGGGCTCCGAGATGCCGGTCGGCCGCCAGGGCGAGCGACGCGGCAGCGAAGACCGGGAATGCGACCAGCACCAGGATGCCGGTGATCAGCATGTTCCAGCAGAAGATCGGCATCCGGAACATGGTCATGCCCGGCGCCCGCAGCGTCAGGATGGTCGTCACAAGGTTGACCGCGCCGAAGATCGTGCCGAGACCGGAAAGCGTCAGGCCGAAGATCCACAGGTCGGCACCGGTGCCGGGCGAGTAGAGGCTGCTGTTCAGCGGTGCGTAAGCGAACCAGCCGAAGTCGGCGGCACCGTCAGGGGTGAGGAAGCCGGCGACGACCATCGTGCCGCCGAAGGCATACAGCCAGTACGCCAGCGCATTGAGCCGCGGGAACGAGACGTCGGGCGCGCCGATCTGCAGCGGGACGATGTAGTTCGCGAAGCCGAACGCCAGGGCCGGCGCGAACAGGAACATCATCACGGTGCCGTGGATCGTGAAGAGCTGGTTGTACTGCTCGTTGGACAGGAACTGCAGGCCCGGGCGGGCGAGCTCGGCCCGCATCAGCTCGGCCATCACGCCGGCGAGTGCGAAGAAGATGAACGCCGTGACGGTGTACATCACGCCGATCGTCTTGTGGCTGGTCGTCGTGATGTAGCCGAGCATCGTGGTGGGCTTCGGCAGGTGACGCACGTGCTCCGGCTCGACCGGGGCGACGTCGCCTGAGGGCGCCGGCTCTTGCAGGATGGTCACGATGCACTCCCGGAGGTGGAGGCAGTCAGATACTTCGGGTCATAGTTGTGCGCGACGTAGGTGTCGAAGACCTTCGCAGGCACGACTTTCACGATGAAGTCCATCCGATCGTGGTCGACGCCGCAGAGCTCTGCACAGCGGCCGATGAAGGTGCCGGTCTTGGTGATCTTGCTGACCTCGAACTGATTCACGCGGCCCGGGATCACGTCGCGCTTGAAGTTGAACTCGATGATCCAGAACGAGTGGATGACGTCAGCGGACGTCTCCTTGAACAGGATGCTGCGGTCGGTCGGCAGAACCAGCACGGCGGGCTGGCCCGGGCGACCCGTGACCTGCGCCTTCTGGACTTCCTGGCCCGCGCCGTTCTTCTCGAGGTAGCTGAACGACCAGTTCCAGCGGAAACCGACCACCTGAACGGTCATGTCGGGCTTGGGGGTCTGGTCGATCTTCGACTCGTCACGGGCTGTGTAGTAGAAGAGGCCGCCGACGATCACGAACGGCACGACCGTGTAGAGGATCTCGATCGGCAGGTTGTAACGCACCTGCTTGGGCAGCTCATCGGTCTTCTTGCGGTACGCGAAGCTGCACCAGAAGATCAGGCCCCAGACGCCGATGCCCACGACGAGAGCGGCGATGCAGGAGCCGGACCAGATGTTGTACATCCGCTTGGCCTGCGGGGTGATGCCCTTCGGGAAGCCGAAGCTCGGCAGCTCACAGGCGGTCGCGCTGGCCAGCAGCAGGCCTCCGGCGGCGACACGAGCGACGAGCCGACGGCGACTAGTCCGGCGGTTCGAGCGGATCACCGCATGGCCTCCCGTTTACAGGCGCTGAGCCCGGCTGCTGGACGACTACTTCTCACACAACTTCACAACCTCTGACGCCCTGACGCCGGGCCCCGAAGTGCCCAGCACAACGCGCAGAACGGACTGCTTTCGTTCTCGGGGGAATGTATCGCAGGCATCGCTCCCCGCGCCCGTGCGGCATGCCCTAAACCCCAAGCACTGCTGCGGGATCGCTCCCGGATTGCCGCGCATATCACCGTGGCACACCGGGCTCATCGCCAACGCCTAGGCTGGCTCGGTGCAGCCGGGCGCCAGCTACCTCGACTGGGCCTCCCAGGCGCCCCTCCATCCGGCCGCGCGCGAGGCCCTGCTGGCCGCCTACGACGCCGGCTGGGCCGACCCCACCCGCTTGCACCGCGAGGGGCGCCAGGCCCGTCTGCTGCACGATGCCGCCCGTGAGGCCGTGGCCGGCGTGCTCGCCGTCTCGGCCGCCGAGGTCAGCTTCACCAGCAGCGGCACGGCGGCAGCCCACCTCGCGATCCAAGGCGCCCTCGCCGGCAACCGGCGGCGCGGGCGTGAGTTGATCGTGTCGATGATCGAACACTCCTGCGTCCTGCATGCCGGTGCAGCTCACGAGGCATCCGGGGGTGAGCTCACCCGCCTGCCCGTGGACAGGGTGGGCCGTGTCGACATGGCGGCGTTGGAGCCGCGGCCGGAAACGGCGCTGGTGAGCGTGCAGTCGGCCAACCAGGAGATCGGGACCCTCCAGCCAGTTGCGGAGATCGCCGATCGTTGCCGGTCCGTAGGCGCGCCGCTGCACGTCGACGCCGCTCAGAGCATCGGCCGCGAGCCGGTGAATCTCGCAGAGTGGGGTTGCTCACTGCTGACCGCCAGCGCGCACAAGTTCGGCGGACCCTCCGGCGCCGGCCTGCTCGTGGTCCGGTCCGGCACCCGGTGGGAACGTCCCGGGCCCGACGACGATCGGGGTGATGAGCGCGTGATCGGCCCCCTCGACGTGCCCGCAGCGGTGGCGACTGCTGCCGCGCTGGTGGCGCGGCAGGCCGAGATCGCGGCCGAAGCGACCCGGTTGCGGGCCTTCACGGACCAGATCCGGGAGGCCGTGCGCGCGATCCCCGACGCGCAACTGCACGGCGACCCCGATCCCGCCGGGCGCCTTCCCCACCTGGTGAGCATGTCGTTTCTGTATGTCGACGGCGAGGCGCTACTGGATCGGCTCGCCTCGGAAGGGGTCGCCGCAGCGAGCGGTTCCGCCTGCACGGCGAGCAGCCTGTCACCCAGCCACGTCCTGGAAGCCATAGCCGCGCTGACGCATGGCAACCTGCGGGTGTCGCTGGGACGCGACAGCACCCAGGAGGACCTGGACCGGCTGCTGAACGTGCTCCCGAGGGCGGTAGACGAACTCCGCGCCGCAGCGGGAGCCGTCGGCTTGTGACCGAACACACGGTGGACGCGCGGGGACGCCGGTGTCCGCTGCCGATCATCGACCTGGCCACCGCGGCCCGCGATGCCGCCGCAGGCGCCGTCATCACGCTGATCGCCGACGATCCCGCAGCCGCCGCTGACGTGGCCGCCTGGTGCCGGATGCGGGGTCACGCGTACGAGGGCAGCGAGGCCTCGGACGACGGCGCCGTCGCCTACCGGGTGCGCATCAACGCAGCGTGAGGTGCGATTGCACCTCGTCGGCCGCCGTGTCACCGAAGGCCTCCCGGAAGCGGGCCATCGCATCGGCGTTCACCTGGTACTCCTGCGTGCCGACGGTCTCCAGCGCGAGGGTCGCCAGCAGGCTGCCCACCTCGGCGCAGCGCTGCAGGCTGAGATCCCATGAAAGGCCGCCGAGGAACCCCGCGCGGAAGGCGTCACCCACCCCGGTCGGGTCTGCCTTCACGTGCTCGGCGACGACCGGCACCTCGAGCTCCGGACCGTCGGCGGGCTGCAGGCGCACGCCCTTGCCGCCGAGCGTCGTGACCAGGACGCCCACCCGGCTGCGCAACTCCGCATCGGTCCAACCGCTCTTCTGCAGCAGCAGGCCGTGCTCGTAATCGTTGCAGAACAGGTACGTGGCCCCTTCGCAAAGCTCGCGGATCTCCGCCCCGTCCATCCGCGCCAGCTGCTGCGACGGATCGGCAGCGAAGGGATAGCCCCGCTGGCGGCACTCGTTGGTGTGACGCGTCATCGCCGCGGGATCGTTGGGGCAGATCACCACGAGATCGAGGCCGCCGGCGCGGGCCGCCACAGGCGCCAGCTCGATCTCGCGCGCCTCGCTCATGGCGCCGGGGTAGAACGACGCGATCTGACACATGTCCTGGTCAGTGGTGCACAGGAAGCGCGCCGTGTGGGCGACCTCGCTGACGTGGACGCTCTCGGTGTCGACGCCGGCCCGCTCGAGCCAGGACCGGTAATCGGCGAAGTCCTCGCCGACAGCGCCGACGAGCAACGGGCGCAGCCCGAGGGAGCCCATCCCGAAGGCGATGTTGGCCGCCACCCCGCCCCGGCGCACCTGCAGCTCGTCGACCAGGAACGAGAGCGAAAGGCGCTCGAGCTGATCACCGACGATCTGTTCGGCGAAACGACCCGGGAAGGTCATCAGATGGTCGGTGGCGATCGAACCCGTCACGGCTATGCGCACGACGCGAAAGCTTACTGGCTGGTAGGGGGTGACCAGGCACTGAGCAGCACATAGCGTTCTCGTCGTGGCCCTTGAAGATCTCTCGATCACCCCTCTGCAGATCGCTTCCGGAAGCGATCCCGACGGGGGTTGGGCCGAGCTGATGACGCTGGCGTCAGCCTTCCCGCTGGAGCGACTCTCGTTCGGAAGCGCGACACCCGCTCCGGCGGTGGTGCTGCCGAGGCCGCGTGAGGTCAGCTATGACGCGGTGATCGACATCGCTGACGGCGCCGGGCTCTCGCTGGCCACCTGGTAGCCATTCGGAACAACGCAAAAGGCCCGGCCCCGGCGTGCTGCCGGACCGGGCCTTCGCGTCGTTGTCTGCAGAACTAGCTGAACGAGTCTCCACAAGCGCAAGACCCGGTGGCATTCGGGTTGTCGATGGTGAAGCCCTGCTTCTCGATGGTGTCGACGAAGTCGATCCGCGCTCCACCGAGGTAGGGCAGGCTCATCCGGTCGACGACGAGGTCGAAGCCTCCCCAGTCGGTCCGGTCATCCCCGTCGAGCTCACGCTCGTCGAAGAACAGCTGGTAGCGCAGGCCGGAACAGCCACCGGGCTGCACGGCGATGCGCAGTGCGAGGTCGTCACGACCCTCTTGGTCGAGCAGCGCCTTGACCTTCTCGGCTGCCGTATCGGTCAACACCACACCGGTCGGCGGCGCTTCGACTGCCTCAGGCGCGGTCTGGCCCGTGTCAACACTCATCTGGTGGACTCCCTTTCGAAGACTTCTCCATCGTAGGTGACATCGGCGGCAAGCCAGACATTCCCAGTCATGGAATATGTGTGGCGTTTTCTCAGAAGTTCGGCCGGCCGGGTGGGATCAGCCGGCCCAGCGAGCGGCCAGCCTGGCGCCTGCCGCCTCCAGCCACTCCTGCGGTGACGCCATCGCTGCGGCCGCCGAACCGGCCAGATCGGCGAGCGCAAGTGTCTCGTCCACCCCGTGTGCGGCCGCCTCACGCTGCCCCACTCCTACCTGACCAGCCACGACCACGCACGGCAACGCTGCTCGCGCCGCCGCGGCAGCCACCGCCGAGACGACCTTTCCCCGCAGTGAGGTGATGTCGTACGCGCCCTCCCCCGTCACGACGAGGTCGGCGTCCTGCATGGCGGCTTCCAGGCCGATCACGTCGGCGACGAGAGCCGCGCCCGGCTCCCGGCGCCCGCCGAGCCAGAGCAGCGCCGCGCCGAGGCCTCCCGCTGCGCCTGCCCCCGGCCGGCGGGCAATCGCGTCCAGACCCTCGACTTCGCCGACCCACTGCTGCATCCGGCCTTCCAGCCGGGCCACGGCCTCACGATCCGCACCCTTCTGCGGACCGAAGACGGCTGACGCCCCGGCCGGCCCGAGCAGCGGATTGTCGACGTCGGTGGCGACGACCAGATCCAGCGCACGGATCCGTTCGCTGCCAATCCGGTGCGGACAGCGCCGCGATGAACCCGCGACCGCCGTCGTTCGTCGCCGATCCGCCGAGCCCGACCACGATGCGCTCGGCCCCCGTGTCCAGCGCCGCCTCCACCAGCGCGGCCAGTCCCGCTGAGGTGGTGCGCTCCGGATCACGCTCGGCATCGGCAAGCAGGTGCAGGCCGACCGCCTGAGCGCTCTCGACGTACGCGACGCCGTCGTGGAGCAGGACGGACGCGGAGATCGGGCGTCCCAACGGGTCTGACGTCGACACCGTTCGCAGCTCACTGGATGCCAGCACTTCCCCCAGGACGGCGAGAAAGCCGGGACCACCGTCCGACATGGGCCGCCGGCGCAGTTCGTCGCCGCCATGGCGGGAGGCCCAGCCGCGCGCGATGCCGGCGGCCGCCTGCGCCGCGGTGACGGTGCCGGCGAACTTGTCCGGAGCGAGCACCACCCGCATTCGCTGCTCCTGTCGACTCCCCTTGATCACCCGCCGGAAGGAAGGCCGGGTGCCGGGAGTTATAGTCTTTTGGACCATCACTCGATGGCGAGGAGAGACGATGACCGTCGATGTGGCAGCCGATGCGAGCCAAGCACCAGGCGTCCCCAGCCCGGCGAGCCAGGCCCTGTTCCTGCTGGGTAGCCAATCAGATCGATTTTCCGAGCGCGGTGTCGATTGCCCCGGTGACCTGCCGGCAGCATCCGACCCGCAGCTCGTCGAGCGGGCGCGCGCGGCGAAAGCGGCCCTGGGCGAGCGCGTCTTCATCCTCGGCCACCACTATCAGCGTGACGAGGTCATCCAGTTCGCCGACGTCACGGGCGACTCCTTCAAGCTCGCGCAGGCGGCCGCGGACCGTCCCGGAGCCGAGTACATCGTCTTCTGCGGCGTCCATTTCATGGCCGAGAGCGCCGACATCCTGACCTCCGAGCGCCAGGCCGTCGTCCTGCCGGATCTGGCGGCCGGCTGCTCGATGGCTGACATGGCGACGGCGGCGCAGGTGGCGCGTGCCTGGGAGACCCTCGAGGACGCGGGACTCGCCGGCTCCACGGTTCCCGTCTCCTACATGAACAGCTCCGCGGCGATCAAGGCGTTCACGGGTCGAAACGGCGGAACGATCTGCACGTCCTCGAACGCCAAGGCGGCCCTGGAGTGGGCCTTCGAGCGCGGCGAGCGCGTGCTCTTCCTGCCCGACCAGCACCTCGGACGTAACACGGCGGTGCTCGAGCTCGGCATCCCGCTGGAGGAGTGCGTGGTGTTCGATCCGCGCCGCCCCGGCGGTGGGCTCACCCCCGAGCAGCTGCGCGACGCCAAGATGCTCCTGTGGAAGGGCCACTGCTCCGTTCACGGCCGGTTCAGCCTGGAGAGCGTTCAGGAAGTACGCGAGCGCATCCCCGGAGTGAAGGTCCTCGTGCATCCCGAGTGCCAGCACGAGGTCGTCACGGCCGCGGATCTGGTCGGCAGCACCGAATTCATCCTGCGCACCCTCGCCGAGGCTCCAGCGGGCAGCAAATGGGCCGTCGGCACCGAACTGAACCTGGTGCGACGGCTCTCATCGGAGCATCCTGACAAGACTGTCGCGTTTCTGGACCGTACGGTGTGTTTCTGCTCGACAATGAATCGGATCGACCTGCCGCACCTGGTGTGGGCGTTGGAGTCGCTGGCCTCCGGGCAGCTGGTCCACCGCATCACCGTGGACCCGGACACCGCAACGGACGCCCGGAAGGCACTTGATCGGATGTTGACCCTGTAACCCGTGAGTGAGCCAGATGCCTTCGCTGCGTAAGAAGCCCGCCCCCGTCTCCGTCGAGCCGGACAAGTTCGAGAAGGTCAACGGCAAGGGCCGGGCGACCCCGACCCGCAAGGAGGCGCAGGCAACGCGGCGCACGAGTGGGTCCGGGAGTCGCGCAGCGAGCCGGCCGGGCGCCAAGTCCAATGACCCGAAGTCCGCTCGCAAGGCGATGGCCATGCAGCGGCGCGAGAAGGCGGCCGAGTACCGGCGGGCGATGAACTCCGGTGACCTCTCCAAGCTGCCGGCCCGTGAGCGGGTGCCTGAGCGCGTCATGGCGCGTGACATCGTCGATGAGCGCAAGAACCTCGGGCCGCTGCTCCTCGGCGTGATCGTCGTCGCCTACTTCCTCGGGCTGGCACCTGTGTCCGGGTTGAAGGTCGTGGCGTTCTACCTGCTGCCTTTGTGCCTGATCGGCATCGTGGCCGACAGCGTCTTCGCCGCCCGCAAGGTGAGCCGCCTGGTCCATGAGAAGTACCCCAACAGCACCGTGAAAGTGAAGGGCTACAGCGGCCAGCGGGCCCTCATGCCGGCGCGTTGGCGCCAGCCCCGGCCGCGTCCAGGCATCGTGGTCGCGCGCTGGATCCCGCGCGGCTAGCCCGACCAGCTATCAGCGGCTCGGCTGCGGGCCCGGCTACTCGGTAGGTCGCAGGCTCATGGGGCCGTAGACCTTGCGCTCGTCCTCTCGCAGGGTCACCTGCTCGACCCCGGCGTGCAGCAACTCCGGCCACACTTCCCCCAGCCACGACTCGGCGTCGGACTGCGACGGAAAGATCTCCTGCGCCGGAGCATTGACCAGCTCGTCCCCGTCCAGCGCCGCGCCGTCAGCGCCCTCGTACTGCCAGGTCCAGGACATGCTCCTCCTCGGGCGATCGCGAGACTCTCCCGCCATCCTTACCCCCACCATCCTTACCGACATCCTGGCCGACCGGCCCGCGGACCGAGTTGGGAGAATGGCCACGTGAAGCTGCAGCTGCTCGGCACCGGATCGTCGGACGGCTGGCCCAATCCGTGGTGCTCGTGCGCCTCCTGCAATTGGGCGCGAACAGCCGGCGAGCTCCGTGGCCAGACGGGAGTGCTCGTCGACGATCGGCTGCTGATCGACTGCGGGCCCGACGTCCCGCGAGCGGCCGCGCGATTCGGGATCGACCTCGGTCCGGTCGAGCTGCTGCTCATCGGACACGCGCACCCCGACCATTGCGGACCGCAGGCGCTGATGTGGCGCGGCTGGTCGTCGCGCTCCGCGTATCCCCTCGAAGTGATCGGTCCCCCGGCGGTCATCGCAGCGTGCCGGCCGTGGGCCGATCCGGGCGCCCCCATCACGTTCACGACCATCGAACCGGGCGGCGAACACACGAGGGGCGGTTACCGGATCCGGGCTCACGCAGCTCAACACGGCGGCCCCGAGATCGGCCCGGCCGTGCTCTTCGACGTCACCTCGCCCGGCGGCGAGCGACTGCTGTACGCCGTCGACACCGCTCCGCTCGCCGAGAGCGGACTTCCGGGTGACCGCGAGCACCCGTACGACGTGGTGCTGCTCGAGGAGACGTTCGGCGATGCCGACGGCGCCAGGCAGCGCATCGGCGATCACCACGGGCTGGACGATTTCGCCGCGACCGTGAGTGCGATGCGCCGGGCGGGGACCGTGAACGAGACGTCGCAGGTGGTCGCCGTCCACCTCGGACACGGCAATCCTGCGGGAGAGGAATTGCACCGCCGCCTGGCACTGGTCGGGGCTGTAGCGCTACCGGACGGCGCCGTGCTACGCAGCGGCGTCCCCTCCCCGGCATCCGCGGCGGCGCCCCGCAGAGTGCTCATCACCGGCGGAGCGCGTTCCGGTAAATCGCAGGAAGCCGAGCGCCGGCTGGCCGGCGCTCCCGAGGTGATCTACGTCGCGACGGCCGAGGAGTATCCGGGCGACGAAGAGTGGACGGCCCGGCTCGCCGCGCATCGCGCCCGCCGACCGGCACACTGGAGCACGGTCGAGACCGGCGTGCTGGCCCCACTCCTTCGCCAGGAGGGCCCGCCGTTGCTCATCGACTGTCTCGGGCTCTGGCTCGCCCGGGAGTCCGAAGATCCCGACGCGCTGGTCCAGGCGTGGCGGGCCTGTCAGCGGGAGGTTGTTCTGGTCACCAACGAGGTGGGCTCCGGGGTCGTGCCCGCCACCGCCAGCGGACGGGCATTTCGTGACGGTCTCGGCCGGCTCAATGCCCGGATCGCCGCCGACGCCGACGAGGTCTGGCACTGCGTGGCGGGAGTGGCATGCCGGCTCAAGTGAGAACGCCCGATGAGTCAGCCCGCAAGCAGGCGCTGGAAAGGCAGGGGCAGCTGACCAAGCCGACCGGCGCGCTCGGACGCCTCGAGGCTCTGTCGGCCTGGGTCTGTGCCGTTCAGGGCGCCTGTCCACCCCATCCGTTCCAGCGGATACGCGTCGTGATCGTCGCCGCAGACCACGCAATCGCGTCAGCGGGCGTCTCGGCTTATCCGCCGGAAGTGACGGCGCAGATGGTGGCGAACTTCGCGGCGGGCGGCGCAGCTGTCAACGTGCTCGCGCGGCAGGCCGGCGCCACGGTCCGGGTCATCGACGACGGGGTGGGGAACCCGTCCGGAAGCATCGACCGGGAGGACGCGCTGACCCCGGCGGAGTTCGAGGCCGCCTTCGAACTCGGACGCACCATCGTCGACGAGGAGGTCGACAGCGGCTGCGATCTGCTGATCCCCGGCGACATGGGGATCGGCAACACGACACCGGCCGCCGCGCTCGTCGCCGGACTCCTCGGACTCGAACCGGTGGCCGTGGTCGGGCGCGGGACCGGCATCGACGACGCCGGGTGGATGCGCAAGACCACGGCAATCCGCGACGCGCTCACCCGCGCCCGCAAGAGCGTCGGACAGGACCCCGAAGGCCTGATCCGCGTCGTCGGGGGCCGCGACCTGGCCACGCTCGCCGGGATGCTGGTCCACGCGGGCGCCCGGCGCACACCTGTGATCCTGGACGGTGTGGTCAGCTGCGCTGCCGCGCTCGCCGCCGAGCGCATGGCGTCGGGTGCCCGCGCCTGGTGGGTGGCCGGCACCCGTTCGACCGAACCGTCGCAGTCCAAGGCGCTGGCGGCGCTCGACCTCGAACCGCTGCTGGATCTCGGGCTGCGGCTCGGCGAGGGGACCGGCGCCCTGCTCGCGGTCGGACTCGTGCAGGCTGCAGCCGCGACTCTCGCGGAGATGGCGACGTTTGCCGAGGCCGGGGTCAGCGACCGGGACCGGGATGAGTCCCCTGCTGATACCTCTGCCATCTCCGCGGAGTCGGAGATCCCCTGACGCGACTGGCGCCTGCGCGCTACGTGATCAGCCTGCTGACCGTGCTCCCGGTCGGTCGCCGGCCGATCGCGCTCGCCCCGCGCCAGACCGGCGCCGCCATCGCGCTCGCTCCGCTGGTCGGGATACTCGTCTGGCTGCCGGCCGCCGGGGTGCAGATCGGGGTTCGCGTCCTGCTGCACAACCCGCCCAATCTGGTGGCCCCGGCGCTGGCCCTGGCCACCATCGCTCTTCTCACGGGTGGACTGCACCTCGACGGGCTTGCCGACTTCGCCGACGGTCTCGGCTCGCGGCGCCCTCCCGCCGAGGCGCTGGTGATCATGAAGGATTCGGCGATCGGGGCGCTGGGCGCCGTCACGCTGATCTTCGTCGTCCTCGTCCAGGCCGCCTCACTCGAACTGGCCATCGGGCGCCATCACGGCACCGTCGCCCTGCTCACGTCGGCCCTGGCCGGGCGGCTCGCCGTGGTCCACGCCTGCCGCACGGGGATCCCCCCGGCACGCACGGACGGCTTGGGAGTCAGCGTGATCGGCTCGGTGTCGGCGGCGCGTTCTGCCATCGTCACCGCGCTGGTGTTCGTCATTGCGGCCGTCGCCGGAAAGCTCGACGTCGACGGCGGGCGGCTGCGCGAGAGCGTCCATGCGATGTTCGCCGTCCTCTGCGCGGTCGTCGTCGCCGCGCTGGTGCGGCGCCTCGCCGTCCGCCGGCTCGGCGGTATGACCGGCGACGTCTTCGGCGCACTCATCGAACTGGCCGTCCTCACCGACCTTTTCGTCATGGCGATCCCGGCGCCGTCCTGGTTGCACTGACCGCCGGTGATGGACGGCTCAAGGCCGGTTAGCGCGGAGACGCGTCAACAAACGGTGGTTTGACGACCGTGGCGGCCACCTGCCGGCCGCGCACATCGACAAGAACGTCGTCACCCTCGTCTGCACCGGACAGGATCGCCAGCGCGATGCCGGCGCCGAGAGTGGGACTGAACGTCCCGCTGGTGACGGTGCCGCTGACGTTTCCGCCCGACACCGCCATACCGGGCCGTGCGATTCCGGTGGAGACGCGCAGCCCCCAGAGCAGCCGCGGCGGGGCAGCGCGTTCGGCCAGCAGCGCCTCGCGTCCCCAGAAAACGGGCTTCTTCCACCCGACAGCCCAGCCGAGCCGCGCCGCGACGGGACTGATGTCGTCCGACAGGTCCTGACCATGAAGCGGATAGCCCATCTCCGTGCGCAGGGTGTCGCGCGCGCCCAGGCCGCAGGGCACGCCGCCGGCAGCGACCAGCGCGTCCCAGATTCCCTCGGCCGCGTCCCATCGCGGGATCAGCTCGTAGCCCCGCTCCCCGGTGTAGCCCGACCGGCACACGATGAGCGGCTCGCCTTTCCATTCGGCCCGCACGTGGGACATGTACGCGTGCTCTGACGGCAGGCCGAGGTCGGCCAGAAGCTGCGGCGACTTCGGGCCCTGCACGGCGATGACCGCGAAGTCCCGGTGCTGGTCGGTCACCGCGACGCCGGCAGGAGCGGCGCCCGAGAGACGCTTCCCGAGGCCGGTGGTGTTTGCGGCGTTGGGGACGAGAAACACGTCGTCGTCGGAGTTGACGTAAGCGATCAGGTCATCGATGACACCACCGGATTCGGTGCAGCACAGGGTGTACTGCGCGAACCCCGGCTCGATCCGGAAGAGATCGTTCGTGAGAACGGAATTGAGGAATTCGCGGGCGCCCGGCCCGGTGACCGAGAGCTTGCCGAGGTGGCTCACGTCGAAGATGCCGGCGGCGGTGCGGACGGCCTGGTGCTCGGTCACCGTGCCGCCGCCGCTGCCCGGATACGCCAGCGGCATTTCCCATCCGCCGAATTCCCCGAACCGGGCTCCGGCGGCGACGTGACGATCGTGCAGGGGTGAGCGCAGCAGCTCAGAGGCCATGCGCCCGACGCTACCGCCGAACCCGCGTCACGGACCCGTGCGCTGCCTCGCTGCGCTCAGCGGGACGCAATCTCTTGCTACCGGCCATTAAGCTGCACAAATGGCCACGCTCACTGCTTCGAACGACTCCGCGACCGCCGCCGAGGTCGATGTGCTTGTCATTGCCGTCGCCAAGGGCGCCGACGGTCCCCTGCCGCAGGCCGGCAGCGAGGAACTCGACGCCGCGCTCTCCGGGCGGCTGTCCGCAGTGCTGGCCGACCTCGGCGCCACCGGCGACGAAGGTGAGGTCACCCGCTTCGCCTCGCTAGGGGCCGTCACGGCTCCCGTGATCGCCGCCGTCGGCATCGGGGAGGTGAACGGCAGCGGCGCGTCGGATGAGGTGCTGCGCAAGGCCGCCGGCTCGGCCATCCGCGCGCTGGCGGGCCAGCGGCGCGTGGGTCTCGCCCTGCCGAACGGCACCGACGTGCGCGCAGCCGTCGAAGGCGCGGCACTGGCGGCGTTCTCGGTCAAGCAGCCGCCCAAGGGCAAGGCTCCGGTCGAGGACATCGTGCTGCTCGGCGCCGCGTCCGACAGTTCGCCGCTCTCGCGCGCATCCATCCTTGCCGAGGCCGTCGCCCTCGCCCGCAATCTGGGCAACCTGCCGGCCAACCTGCTGCCGCCGTCCGGTCTGGCCGACCGCGCAGTGGCCGAGGCCGCGACGTGCGGAGTCGAGGTGACGGTGCTCGACGAGCAGCAGCTGCAGGCGCAGGGATTCGGCGGGATCATCGGCGTGGGTCAGGGATCGGTCAACCCGCCGCGGCTCGTGCGTTTGGCCTGGACCCCGGAAGGCGCCACCCGCACGGCATCGTTCGTCGGCAAGGGCATCACGTTCGACTCGGGGGGCCTGTCACTCAAGCCCTCGACCGGCATGGAGTACATGAAGGTCGACATGGCGGGCGCGGCGGCGGTGCTCGGCGCGGTGCTCGCCGCGGCGCGGCTCGAGCTCCCGATCAACGTCACGGGCTGGCTGGCCATCGCCGAGAACATGCCCTCGGCGCGAGCCAGCCGCCCCACCGATGTGCTGACCATGTACGGCGGGAAGCGCGTCGAGGTGCTGAACACCGACGCCGAAGGCCGGCTCGTGCTCGGAGACGCGCTTGCGCGGGCCAGCGAGGAGCATCCCGACATCCTCATCGACGTCGCGACCCTCACCGGAGGGCAGGTCATCGCGCTCGGTCAGCGGACGACCGGGCTGATGGGCAACGACGAGACGCTCCTTGCTGACCTGCAGGCCGCCGGGGCCGCTGCGGGCGAGCCGATGTGGCCGATGCCGATGCCGCCGGAGATCCGCAAGGGCCTGGACTCGCAGGTCGCCGACCTGTCGAACGTCGCGCCCGGGGGCAACCGCGACGGTCACATGCTGGTCGGCGGGATCTTCCTGAAGGAGTTCGTGGGCGACGGCATCGCCTGGGCCCACCTCGACATCGCCGGCCCGGCCTGGAACGGCGGCGAGCCCTACGGCTTCACGCCCCGCGGCGCCACCGGCGTGATGGTGCGCACACTGGTCACCCTGCTGGAAGGGATGATCGCTAAGAGCTGAGCGCGGGGCTCGCCGGGACCGCTTTGCGTTTGCCTCCGGTGGCAGACTGGAAGCAGTAAGGAAAGCCTGCCCGCCAGCACGCAAAGGAGCGCCGCGTGAGCCCTTCTCGCGAGCCCGTCGATCTCGCCATCCTGGGCGCCGGAAGCGGGGGCTATGCCGCAGCCCTGCGCGCCGCCGAGCTCGGGATGTCGGTGGTCATGGTCGAGCGCGACAAGGTCGGCGGCACCTGCCTGCATCGCGGATGCATCCCGACCAAGGCACTGCTGCACGCTGCCGAGGTCGCCGACAACGCCAAGGAAGGCCCGGAGAAGTTCGGCGTCAAGTCGACCTTCGACGGCATCGACATGGTGGGCGTGAATGCCTACAAGGACGGGGTGGTCAGCCGCCTCTACAAGGGCCTGTCGGGGCTGGTGAAGTCACGCCAGATCGAGGTCGTGGAAGGCTCGGGCCGGCTTGCCAGCGCGACCAGCCTGCAGGTCGGTGATCGCACCATCGAGGCCCGCCACGTCATCCTGGCCACCGGGTCGGAGTCGAAATCGCTGCCCGGCGTCACGATCGACGGCGAGAAGGTCATCTCCAGCGATCACGCGCTGACCCTGGAGCATGTTCCGGCGTCGGTCATCGTGCTGGGCGCCGGCGCCATCGGGTGCGAGTTCGCTTCGGTGTGGAACTCCTTCGGCGCGACCGTGACGATCGTCGAGGCGCTCCCCCACCTCGTTCCGTTGGAGGAGGAGTCCTCGTCCAAGCTGCTCGAGCGCCAGTTCCGGCGCAAGGGCATCGCGTTCCACGTCGGCACCAAGCTGACTGACGTCGACACCAGCCGCGACGGGGTCACCGTCACCCTCGAGAACGGCAAGACCGTCTCCGCCGAGCTGCTCCTCGTCGCCGTCGGCCGGGGCCCGGTGTCGGCCGGTCTCGGGTACGAGGAGGCGGGCGTCGAGGTCGACCGCGGTTTCGTCAAGGTCGACGCGACCTGCCAGACCAACATCCCGACCATCAGCGCCATCGGCGACGTGCGTCCCGGCCTTCAGCTCGCCCACGTCGGTTTCGGGGAGGGGATCCTGGTTGCCGAGCGCATCGCCGGGCTGCCCGTCGTCCCGATCGACTACGACGGCGTCCCGAAGATCACCTACTCCCATCCGGAAGTCGCGTCCGTGGGGCTGACCTCGACCATCGCCAAGCAGCGAGGGCATGACGTCGTCACCGCCTCCTACGACTTCGCCGGCAACGGCCGCGCCCAGATCCTGCAGACCGCCGGCGCCGTCACCCTGATCGCCGAGAAGGACGGCCCGGTGCTCGGCGTCCACATGGTCGGCGAGCGCGTCGGTGACCTCATCGCCGAGGCTCAGCTGATCGTCAACTGGGAGGCACACGCCTCCGAAGTCGCCGCCCTCATCCACCCTCATCCGACGCTTTCCGAAGCCGTCGGGGAGGCCCACCTCGCCTTGGCCGGCAAGCCGCTGCACACGCACGGCTAGCCGCGCCGGCCGCACTGTCAGTCAAGCCAGTACGCCAGCACGAACAACCGAAGGAGCGCGACGACCGATGCCGGTCTCCGTCACCATGCCCCGTCTCGGGGAGAGCGTCTCTGAAGGGACGGTCACCCGCTGGCTCAAGCAGGAGGGCGAGCACGTCGAGGCGGATGAGCCGCTGCTCGAGGTCAGCACCGACAAGGTGGACACCGAGATCCCCTCTCCCAGCTCAGGCGTCCTCACGTCGATCAAGGTTGGTGAGGACGAGACGGTCGACGTCGGCGTCGAGCTCGCCGTGATCTCCGAAAGCGCCGAGGCGGGCGCGTCGGCTCCCGCGCCGGCAGCGGCACCACAGGCTCCTGAACCGGAGCCCGAGCCGCCCGCGGCGCAGGCCGAACCCGCCCCTCAGCCTCCCGCGCCGCAGCCGCCCGCACCCGCCCCGCCGGCCGCCGCTCCCCCGCAGCCGGCCCCGGTCGCGCCGGCCCAGGCCGCGGCGCCGTCCACCTCGGCTCCGGGAAGCGCCGAGGAGGACAGCGGCGGCGACTCCGGCAGCGATGGCGGCCCCTACGTCACTCCCCTGGTGCGCCGGCTGGCCGCCGAGCACGACGTCGACCTCTCGGCGCTTCGCGGCACCGGTGTCGGTGGGCGGATCCGCAAGCAGGACGTCCTCGACGCCGCGCGCAACGGCTCCGGAAGCTACGCCGAGGCGAGCAGTCCCGCGCCGACCCCGACGATCGCCCAGCCCGCTCCCGCTGCAGCAACGAGCGCGCCCAGCGCGCCGCAGGCCCCGGTGAAGGCGAGCCAGCCGGCTGCTGCCGCTGCCGCCACCCAGGTACGCGGCCGCACGGAGAAGCTCTCGAGGCTGCGCTCGGTCATCGCCACCCGGATGGTCGAGAGCCTGCAGATCAGCGCTCAGCTGACAACCGTCGTCGAGGTCGACATCACCCGGATCGCGCGGCTGCGCGAGCGGGCGAAGGCGTCGTTCGAGGCGCGCGAGGGCGTCAAGCTCACGTTCCTGCCGTTCTTCGCCGTCGCGACGTGCGAGGCGCTCAAGCTGCACCCGAAGCTGAACGCGAGCATCGACCAGGCCGCCGGAACGGCCACCTACCACGACGTGGAACACCTCAGCATCGCCGTCGACACCGAGCGCGGGCTGCTCGCACCGGTGATCCACGGCGCCGGCGACCTCAACCTCGGCGGCATGGCGCGCCAGATCGCCGACCTCGCCGACCGCACCCGGCGCAACGCGGTGACTCCGGACGAGCTCGGCGGTGGCACGTTCACGCTGACCAACACCGGCAGCCGTGGCGCGCTTTTCGACACTCCGATCATCTTCCAGCCGCAGGTCGGCATCCTTGGCACCGGCACGGTGGTCAAGCGCCCGGCTGTGGTCGAGGATCCCGAGCTCGGTGAGATCGTCGCGATCCGGTCGATCGTCTACCTGGCGCTGAGCTACGACCACCGACTCGTCGACGGCGCCGACGCCGCCCGCTTCCTGACGACCATCAAGGAGCGGCTCGAAGAGGGCGCCTTCGACGCCGACCTCGGCTTCTAGGGCCGCTGAATCATTTGAAGATCGTCGTCAGCGGCGGCAGCGGCCTCATCGGCTCTGCCCTGGTGCCGCATCTGCGCGCCGCGGGGCACGAAGTGATCCGTTTGGTGCGCCGGGAGCCCTCCGTGCCCGACGAGGTCCGCTGGGATCCCGCGCGCGGGCAGCTGGATCCGGCTGATCTTGCAGGGGTCGAAGCCGCCGTCCATCTCTCGGGAGCCAACGTCAGCCGGCGGTGGAGCCAGTCGTCACGGCGCACGATCCGCGCCAGCCGGGTGGAGAGCACCGCGCTGCTCGCCGAGACGCTCGCCTCGCTCTCCCCGCTGCCGAAGGTGCTGCTCTCGGGCAGCGCCGTGGGCTTCTACGGCGACACGGGCGACCGGGTGGAGGACGAGGACGGCCCCCGCGGCGAAGGTTTCCTGGCTGACGTCGTCGGCGACTGGGAGGCGGCCGCCCATCCCGCGATGACGGCCGGCATCCGGGTCTGCCAGCTGCGTACGGGGATCGTGCTCGCCCGCCAGGGCGGCGCTCTGCGGCTGCAGCTGCCGATCTTCAAGCTGGGCGCCGGGGGGCGGCTCGGGAGTGGCCGCCAGTACACCAGCTGGATCACCCTCGAGGACGAGATCGCCGCCATCACCTTCCTGCTCACCGCTGATGACGTCAGCGGCCCGGTCAACCTGGTGGCTCCCAATCCGGTGACCAACCGTGACTTCACCAAGGTGCTGGCCGCCGCGCTGCACCGGCCGGCGATCGCAGCAGTGCCGCCGTTCGCCCTGAAGATCATCTTCGACGGCTTTGCGGATGAGGGGCTGCTGATCGGCCAGCGGCTCGCCCCGCGCGTCCTCACCGACGCGGGGTTCACCTTCAGCCACCCCGACCTTCCCGAGGCGCTGGAATCGGTGCTCAAGAGCTGACCCCAGGGTCGCTGAGGCCGGCAAACCGCCAGCCGGCTGTGTGCGCAACCGCGTCGAGCGTGATGACGTGGGTCGCCGTCGAGCGCGCCGCCACGCGGCTCACCAACTTCCCCGTGCTGTCGCGCAGCTCGTATGGCGAGCCGCCGGTCCGTGACGCGCAGGGTGACCCGGCGGGAACTGGCCGACTGCACCCGCACACTTTCCAGCACGATCCGCAACCCGACCGCGTGAAGGCCATGGGCTCGCAGCGACGCTGCGGCTGCGGAGTCGTAGCGCTCGCCCTGGCTTCCGGGGACGTCGACGCGCTGCAACCCGGCGGGGTCAGGCCGCTCGAACGCCGCCGACCGCGCTGCGTCCAACTCGGTGAGCACCTGCGACCAGTCGACGGACTGCTGGCCCGAGGGTGCGCGCTTGACCGAGGATGGCGTCGAGACCGACTTCTGCCGCGGCCCCGGCGCGCCGGCCCAGCCGACCAGGGCGCCCAGCAGCAGCACCCCGGCGCCGGCGGCCAGCATCCGCGGTCGGATGCGCTTCGTCCGCCGGCCGATGCGGGAGCCTCGCCCGGGCTCGGCGGTGGCGCTCGGAACGGCCTCGTCCATCCGGATGGCCTCGGCCGGGGCCGACGCGGCCAGCAGTGCTGCCAGTTCGGCGGCGCCGGAACCGCCCGTCGCGAGCACCCCGGCGACGCGCGGCGCGCCCGCCGAATCGCGATCGAGCAGCGACGCAAGCATCCGCTCCACGGCGCGCACGTCAGCGGCCGGATCACCGGGGGCTCCGAGCACGCCCATGACGCCCACGCCCGTGAGCACCGGCCGCCCGTCGGGCCCCAGCAGCACATCAGCATCGCTGAGCCGACCATGAGCGATGCCTGCATCATGCGCACGGGCCAGCGCCCAGCACAGCGCGACGCCGAGCGTCACGACCTCGCCCGCGGCCAGCAACCGGCGCCGGGCCAGCAGATGCAGCCCGAGCGCCGGCGCCGGCAGATGGCCGTAGACGAGAGCCACTCCGTCAAAGGCCTTGCGCACCGAACGGATCGGCGCCAGACCCGGGTCATCCAGCGTGAGGAGATCTTCCGCCAGAGTTTGCGCCCGAGCGCGCAAAACTTCGTCGACGGGCATCCGCAAGAGCCGCACCCGGCACTCGCCGATCCCGGGAAGGTCGGCCGGCAGCCTCTGGCCCCCGTCGCCCGCCAACCCTCCGGTGACCCGGGCGCGCCACACCTCGCCCCGCCCGACCGACTCGTCGGCATCGGCGCGCTCGATCAGGCGCAGCCCGTCGACCTGCGGTATCCCTTCGTCCACGGGCCGCACGCTAGGCGTTAGGCGCCCTCGGCGAAAACGGCCTGTGGACAACCGCGACGAGGCGCGATCTGCGCCGCCGGCTGCACTAGCGTCGGGATGACCGAGCACCGTCCCGAGGAGCCTGCTGTGAACATCCTGGCCACCAGTGCCGCTTTCCGACCGGCCCGCCGAGAGGGTCTTCGTCCGAGCCCCGTCGTGGAGTACGCGATCGAGCTCGCCGAGGTCACCGGCCGGCGGCCCAAGGTCTGCATGTTGCACACGGCACTCGGTGACGACAGCCGCTGGATCGCGATGACGTACGCGGCGTTCGCGGCCCACCGCCCCGATGTCGAGCTGAGCCATCTCGCGCTCTTCCCGATGCCGAACGTCGAGGATCCGCGAGCGCATCTGCTCGAGCAGGACGTGGTGTGGGTCGGTGGCGGGAGCGTCGCCAATCTGCTGGCGGTGTGGCGGGTGCACGGGCTCGATGCGGTGTTTCGAGAAGCGTGGGAGGCCGGGGTCGTGCTGACCGGGGTCTCGGCAGGCTCCCTGTGCTGGCATGCCGGCGGCACCACCGATTCCTACGGCCCCGATCTTCGGATCGTCACCAACGGGCTGGGCCTGCTGCCCTACAGCAACACCCCGCACTACGACTCCGAGGAGCAGCGCCGGCCGCTGTATCAGAGCCTCGTTGCCAGCGGTGAGCTCCCGGCCGGATACGCGACGGATGACGGGGTCGGCGTGCACTACCGCGGCACCGAGTTCGTCGAGGCGGTCTCCGACCGGCCCGATGCTTACGCCTGGCGCGTAGAAGCCGCGGTCAGCGGCGACGACGCAGGAGTACTCGAGACGCGCATCACCCCGCGCCGGCTCGACCGGCCGTAGCCTGGAGGGGTGCAGGTACGCCGGCTCGGAACCATCGGATACGAGCAGGCCTGGGCGTACCAGCGAGACGTGCTGGAGCGCCGCGCCCAGGAGCGCATTCCTGACACCCTGCTGCTGCTGGAGCACCCGAGCGTCTACACGGCCGGGCGGCGTACCGAGCCGGCCGAGCGTCCGGCCGACGGCACCCCGGTCATCGATGTCGACCGCGGCGGCAAGATCACCTGGCACGGCCCCGGTCAGCTGGTCGGCTACCCGATCGTGCGCCTGGCCGATCCGGTCGACGTCGTGGCACACGTCCGGCGGCTCGAGCTGGCCCTGATCGAGGCATGTGACCAGCTTGGTTTGGCGACCGTCCAGGTTTCGGGACGCTCCGGCGTCTGGACTCCTGACGGCATGCGCAAGATCGCCGCGATCGGGGTGCGGGTCAGCCGCGGCATCACCATGCACGGCTTCGCCCTGAACTGCGATCCCGACCTGGCGGCGTTCGACCTCATCGTGCCCTGCGGGATTCGCGACGCCGGTGTGAGCAGCCTGACGGCCGAGCTCGGGAAGCGGGTGAGCGTCGCCGATGCTCTACCTGTTGTGGAAAGCACCGTCATCGATCAGCTCGGCAGCGGGGTCGTCGCCGCATGACCGCTCCCGATATCGCCGCCCCTGAAGGCCGGCGCCTGCTGCGGCTCGAAGCTCGCAACGCCGAGACCCCGATCGAGCGCAAGCCGCCGTGGATCAAGACCCGGTTGCGCACCGGGCCGGCGTACACCGAGCTGACCGAGCTCGTACGGCGCGAAGGCTTGCACACGGTCTGCCAGGAGGCCGGCTGCCCCAACATCTTCGAGTGCTGGGAGGACCGCGAGGCCACCTTCCTCATCGGGGGTGACGCGTGCACCCGGCGCTGCGACTTCTGCCAGATCGACACCGGCAAGCCGCAGCCGCTCGACCGTGACGAGCCGCGCCGGGTCGCCGAATCAGTGGCCACGATGGGGCTGCGCTACGCGACCGTCACCGGGGTGGCCCGGGACGATCTGCCCGACGAGGGCGCCTGGCTCTACGCCGAGACGGTGCGGGCCATCCACGCGGCCCTTCCGGGCTGCGGAGTGGAGCTGCTGATCCCCGACTTCTCCGGCAACCCGCAGCTGCTGGCCGAGGTCTTCGATTCGGCCCCTGAGGTGCTTGCCCACAACGTCGAGACCGTTCCGCGCATCTTCCGCCGCATCCGGCCGGGCTTTCGCTACGAGCGCTCGCTCGACGTCATCACGCGGGCCCGTGCGGCCGGGCTCGTCACGAAGAGCAACCTCATCCTCGGCATGGGCGAGAACCGCGAGGAGGTCAGCCAGGCACTCCGCGATCTGCACGATGCCGGTTGCGAGCTGATCACCATCACCCAATATCTGCGGCCGACCCCGCGCCACCACCCGGTGAGCCGCTGGGTGAAGCCGGAGGAGTTCGTCGAGCTCGCCGCAGAAGCCGAGACGATCGGCTTCAGCGGGGTGATGAGCGGCCCCCTGGTCCGCTCCTCCTACCGGGCCGGCCGACTGTACGGGCAGGCGATGGAAAAGCGCGGCGACTACTTGCGGCCGGGCCGCCAGTCGAGTCCCCAGCCGTAGGCGGCGTCGAGCTTGTCCTGCGCGCCCTCGATGTAGCGCACCTCGCGGGAGACGGTGAGATCGCCGCCGGTGTTCTCGAGCATCGCAATCGCGCAGGTACGCGCGCCGGCCTTGGTCTCGTCGAGTGCGATCTCGATCGGCGGGCCCGCCACCGGATAAAGCGTGACGACGGCGTTGGCCTGATCCCATGCCGGAACGCCTTCGTAGATGAACGCGAAGACGAGGATCCGGCGGATGTCGGCGGTGTGGTCGAGGTTGACGAACAGCGTCTCGCCGGCCGCACTGGAGCCCGTACGGTCGTCGGCGTCGAGCTTCACGTAGGGCGGGCCCTCGAGATTGCCGAACGTATTGCCGAGCGCCTGAACCACGCCCTTACGCCCATCGGTCAGCTCGTACAGTGCCGCCAGATCCAGGTCGATGCCGCCGCCGGCGCTCGCCGCCGAGAGCAACTTCTTGAAGAAGCCGCCACCGCCCGTCGAGGCCGGCTTGGCGGTCCAGTTCAGGTTGACCCGCAGCTGACCGTGTGCTCCGCCGCCCTTGGACAGTGAGACGCTGGGCGCCGACTTCGTCAGCGTCACCTTGGAGAGCGAAACCCCGCCCGGATCGGCGCCCGCGGCGCTCACGCGACATTCACCCCGAAGTCGACGGCGATGCCGCGAAGGCCACTCGCGTAGCCCTGACCGACGGCGCGAAACTTCCACTCGGCGTCACGGCGGTAGACCTCGCCGAAGATCATCGCCGTCTCGGTGGAGGCGTCTTCGGTGAGGTCGTAACGCGCCAGCTCGCTTCCGTCGGCGCGGTTGACGACGCGGATGTACGCGTTGGTCACCTGACCGAAGGCCTGGCCCCGCTGCTCGGCGTCGTAGATCGACACCGTGAAGACGATCTTGTCAACCTCGGCCGGAACGAGCGGGAGTTCGACGTTGATCGTCTCGTCGTCACCCTCACCCTCGCCTGTGAGGTTGTCACCGGTGTGCTCGACCGAGCCGTCGGGACTCTTCAGGTTGTTGAAGAAAACGAAGTGCGCGTCCGAAAGCACCTTGCCGTTCGGTCCCGTCAGCAGCGCGCTGGCATCGAGGTCGAAATCGGCACCGGTGGTCGAACGGGCGTCCCAACCCAAACCGACCGCGATCGAGGTCAGGTTAGGGGCGCTCTTGGACAGCGAGACGTTTCCACCCTTGGTGAGGGCGACGCTCATGACTCCTCCGCGACTGATGCGAGCGGTATTCGGATTTGCGCACCATGTGCGATAGGCAAATCGCGCATTACGTGCGAGGCCACGCAGCCTACGCGCCCTTCATGGGCGCTGGACCGTACTCTCACAGCATGGCGAGGAAGGGCGCAAACCCGGCCGGCGAGACCGGCGGCAGCGGCGGGAAGCGGGGGTCGGCAGCGGCGGCTGCCAATGGCGGCGACGGCAAGCAGAGCCGCCTCAAGCAGATGCGGCTGGTCTTCAAACTGACCCGCGAACGCGACCCCCGGTTGGTGCCGTGGGTCCTCGTCTCGTTCCTGGTCCCGCTCGCCATCGGCGTGGCACTGGGCTTCGTGCTCAAACCGCTCTGGCTGTGGATCCCCGCGGGAGTCATCTTCGGTGTCCTGGTCGCCCTCAACATCTTCGGCCGCCGCGCCCAGCGCAGCGCGTTCACCGAGATGGAAGGACAGCCAGGCGCGGGCATCAGCGTCGTGCAACGGATGCGCGGCGATTGGCGCGTGACCACGCCGGTGGCCGTCAACCGCAATCAGGACCTGGTCAGCCGTGTCGTCTCACGAGCCGGCGTGATCGTCATCGCCGAGGGACGCGGCCGCGGCGCGCGCGATCTGCTCGCCGCTGAGATGCGGCGGGTGCGCAAGGTTGCCGGCGACGCTCCCGTCATCGACATCATCGTGGGCAACGGGGAAGGCGAGATCCCGCTCGCCAAGCTGCAGAACACGCTGATGCGCAAGCGCCGGGTGCTGCGTCGCGGCGAGATGGACGATCTCTACCGACGGCTGGCGGCGATGGGCGCGATGAACCTGCCGATCCCGAAGGGACCGATGCCCACCCGGGTCCCCCGCGGGGGCAAGATCCGCTAGCCCTCGGAGGTCAGCGGCGCTTCTTGCGTCGCGCGGGCGCGGCAGGGACCTTCTTCGGGGTGCGTGCCGGACCCGCTGCGGCTTTCGCTGAGTTGACGGCCGGTTTCACGGCCGGCTTCGGGCCGGCCGGCGTACGGCGACCCGCCGCTTTGTTCGGGTCGATGACGACGACCGTCCCCGACGCCTTGTCGTGCAGCCCGCGCCGGTCGCGGTCCCACACCACCGCCGGCACCAGCACGCCGAGCAGGACGGTGCGCAGCAGGAGCCAGGGCAGGCTCGCCAGGCCGTCGCCGTCCACCCTGATCACGCGGATGCCGAGCATGCGCTTGCCCAGGGTCTGGCCGTAGATCGCGTCGAAGATCAGCTCGACGAGCAGGAACGCGCCGAGGATGGCGAAGCCTCGGCCATTGGGGCTGTAGTGCACGCCGAACAGATACGGCAGTCCCGCGAGCAGGTTGGCCACGATCGCGTCGATGACGAAAGCTCCGAGCCGGGCGCCGATGCTCGCCACCGCTCCCGGGCCGTCAGCGGGCAGACCGAGCCTGACGCCGGGCTGGAAATCGGTGGGAACCGGAGGGCCGGAAAGCCAGCCGCCGATAGCCCGAGCCATGAGCCGAAGGTTACTGAACCGGGGCCGTTTCCCGCAGCCTCGCGCTGCGCTGAACGCGCTGGATGTTGCGGACGTGTGTGCCCCAGGTTTCGCAGGCACCTCAGCTCTGCAGCCGCCGGTAACACAGCCGAAACCTCGCGAGAACCCTGCCGGAAACGTCAGCAGCTATGTTCAAGCCCAGTAAGGATCACCGGTCGGTCCGATTCAGCGGAGGGTGAATGTTCAGCAATCAGGACGAGGTGCTGCGGTACCTGCGAGACAACGAAGTCGAGTATGTCGACGCCCGCTTCTGCGACTTGCCGGGCATCATGCAGCACTTCACCTTCCCGGTGTCGAACTTCGGGGCGTCCGTGTTCGAGGACGGGCTGCCGTTCGACGGCTCGTCGATCCGTGGTTTCCAGGCCATCCACGAGTCCGACATGCTGCTGCTGCCGGACCCGACCACGGCCTACATGGACCCGTTCCGCCAGCACCCGACGCTGAACATGAGCTTCTTCATCCACGACCCGCTGACCCGCGAGTCCTACAGCCGCGACCCGCGCAACATCGCCCGCAAGGCCGAGCAGTACCTGGCCGGCAGCGGCGTCGCTGACACGTCCTACTTCGGCCCTGAGGCCGAGTTCTACATCTTCGACGACGTGCGTTACGACTACCAGCCCAACGGTTCCATGCACCAGGTCGACTCCATCGAGGCCGCCTGGAACACCTCGCGGCAAGAGGCCGGCGGAAACCTCGGCTACAAGCCGCGCTACAAGGGCGGTTACTTCCCGGTCCCGCCGACCGACCACTTCACCGATCTGCGGTCGGAGATGGTCAAGGTCCTCATGCAGACCGGCATCGACGTGGAGATGCAGCACCACGAGGTCGGCACCGCCGGCCAGGCCGAGATCGACTTCCGCTTCGGCACCTTGCTGAAGACGGCCGACAACCTGATGACGTTCAAGTACATCGTCAAAAACGTCGCCTACGCCGCGGGTCACACCGTCACGTTCATGCCCAAGCCGCTCTTCCAGGACAACGGCTCCGGCATGCACGTGCACCAGAGCCTGTGGCAGGGCGGCGAGCCGCTGTTCTACGACGAGGTCGGCTACGGCGGCCTGTCCGACCTGGCGCGCCACTACGTCGGCGGCCTGCTCAAGCATGCCCCGTCGCTGCTCGCGTTCACCAACCCGACCACCAACTCCTACCGGCGCCTGGTGCCCGGCTACGAGGCACCGGTCAACCTGGTCTACTCGGCGCGTAACCGCTCGGCGTGCTGCCGCATCCCGCTGGCCGGCACCTCCCCGAAAGCCAAGCGCATCGAATGGCGCGTTCCCGACCCGAGCTGCAATCCCTACCTCGCGTTCGCCGCGCTGCTGATGGCCGGCCTCGACGGCATCAAGAACAAGATCGAGCCGCCGGCCCCGGTCGACAAGGACCTGTACGAGTTGCCGCCGGACGAGCTGGCCAGCGTCGCGCAGGTGCCCGGCAGCTTGGAGAAGGTGCTCGAGGAGCTCGAGGCCGACCACGAGTACCTGCTCGAGGGCGGCGTCTTCACCCAGGACGTCATCGACACCTGGATCGACTACAAGCGCATCAACGAGGTCGACCCGGTCCGGCTGCGTCCACACCCGTACGAATTCCAGCTGTACTACGACATCTGAGTTGCTCCGCAACGACATCTGAGTTGCTCCGCACGACATCTGAGTTGCTCCGCAACGACGACATCCAGGCCGACATGTAGGACCTGGACGATCCGATCGTCCGTGAGCCCGCCCGGCGAAAGCCGCGGCGGGCTCACTGCGTGGCGGCGGCGAGCAGGGCGAGGAACCGCTCGTAGGCCGCGTCGACGCCGACCTCGTCGCCCGTGGCGACGAGGTCGAGCAGCAGCCCCCGCGTCACGGCGAGGCCCAGGCGCACGAGCGGCGCGTCCACACCGGCCGGGGCTTCTTCGGCGACCGCGGCGAGCCAGCCGTCAACGGCGCCGGGCACCAGCCGGTCAAACGGCTCCTCCCCCTGCGTCGCCCGCGCGTAGCACTCGAAGAACAGCCGCTCGAACGGGCGGAGCTCCGGTGCACGCAGCGCGCTCCACATGTCGGCCGCAGCACGTATCGGATCGTCGGGCAGCGCGGCGAGGTTGGCGAGCTGGCGGCGCTCCACTTCCTCGACGACCGCGACGAGCAACTCCTCGCGTGAGCCGAAGTGGTGCAGCAACATCCGGTGGCTGGTGCCGGCGGCCGCCGCGATGTCGCGCAGGGAACGATGCCCGATTCCCGTCTCGGCCATCGTGTCGATGACGGCGAGCAGGAGCTCCCGGCGGCGCTGCAGATCGCGGCTAGGTGGCACGTGGGCGTACCTGCTCGCTGGCCTTCTTCAGGCCCTCCCCCTCGAGCGCCAGGTAGCGCTTCGTCAGCCGCCTCATCAGCACGGCAACCATCATGCCGACGACGCCGCGCTGATCGATGGACTGCGCCACGGTGCAGGCCGAGGTGCCGCGCGGGGTGATCTCATGCGTCGCGGTTGTGGTCGCACCTGACGCGCGGACGACCCACGTCCAGGAGCGCCCGGGGGCGACCTCGGTGACCTCCCAGACCAGGAGGGGCATCCGGGGTTGCTTGATCCGGAATCGGTGCCCGACCTCGATGGCCGGACCGTCGAGCGGCTCCACCGACGACACCGACGCCGTCCAGGTGGGCCACTGCTCTACGTCGGTGAACACCTCCCACACCCGCTCGGCGGGTGCGGCGATGTCGACGGAAGCTCGAGTAATCATGTACCAGATGGTACATGATGTCGGGAGTGGCTTTTCCCGGACTGGCCCCGAGCCGTCATGCGGGCCGATACGTTGCAGAGCAATTCATGTGTTGGAGGAGAGCCCCACGTGCTTGCTCGGCTGGCGCGCCTGATCGTCGCCGGGGTGACGATCAGCGCCGCGCTCGGGGCCCATAGCGCGCACCGCGAACCCGCGCCGCCGCTGCGCGTCGAGCTGTGGGGCGATTCCATGGGCATGCAGTCGGCGCCCGCTTTCTCCTTCCTGCTGGGCCTGTCGGGCAACGCCGTGACTGCCAACCACACGTTTCCCGGCACGGCGATCTGCGACTGGCTCTCCGACATCCGCAGCGAGGTCGACCCCGCGAACCCCGCCGGCTTTCATCCCCAGGCCGCCGTCTTCGTCTTCTCCGGGGTCTCCTACACCCCGTGCATGCGAGGACCGAACGGCACCGAACTCGCCGGACAAGCGTTGCTCGACAAGTACGAAGCAGACGCAGCGCAAGCGATCGCGATCTTCGCCAAAGCGCATGTCCCGGTGTATTTCGCGAGCGTGCCGATCTCACGCGAGGAGGCCGCTTTCGGCGCGGTCGGCGACGACCCGCTCGGCAAGCTGTACTCGAAGCTGCCTGCCCGCTTCCCGGGAGGTATCGCCCGGTTCGTCGACGCTGCCCTCGCCGTCGAGTGGCACGGGCACTACACCGACACGCTCCCTTGTGTGAAAGGTGAGTCGTGCACGGGTCGGTGGTCCGACGGCACCAAGACGGTCGTGGTCCGGGAGGCCGATGGGAAACATTTCTGCCCCGTGGCCGAGGTGCCCACCGGCGACAGTTTCGGTTTCTCGGCCTGTCCCGTCGTCATGCCGGGCGCGCTGCGGTTCATGGGTGCCATCACCACCAAGGTCCTGCACGACTTCGATCTGACGTGACCTGTCCGATAACGGACACAAGCGTCGGCTGTTGTCCGTCCGTGGGAAATGTTTGGCATGTCGGCAGCGCTGAAGGGAAGATGACCTTCAGGTGAATGAGGAGCGACAGGCCGACGCAGGTAGCCCGTCGCGGCGCACCGAGTTATAGGAGAATGTCGACGTGGTCTCTAATCCGCTGGCAGCCGAGAAGGCTGTCGAGGCGGCCGAGGAGACCCACGACGAGACTCAGATCAAGGCCGCCAAGGCCATCCGCCGCCGCACATATTTCTTCGAGGCCGCGCTCATCCTGGTGGCCTATTTCGTCTACGGCTGGGTGCGTGGCCTGGTAGAAGGCCACACCGGCGATGCGATTCACCGGGCGCAGCAGCTCGTCAGGCTCGAGCGATCGCTGCACATCTACCACGAAAAGGCGATCAACCACTTCGTCGCGAGCCAGCACTGGCTGGCCTACATCTGCGACTACTGGTACGCGATCATGCATTTCCTGGTCACGATCGCGGTCGGGGTCTGGGTGTACTGGAAGCACCCGGAGTGGGCCCGCCAGCTGCGCACCGCTTGGTACTCGATGAATGTCGTCGCGATCTTCGGCTTCGCCTTCCTGCCGCTGGCGCCGCCCCGGCTGCTTCCGGGCGGGGGCTTCATCGACACCGTCGTGAAGTTCCACACCTGGGGGTCATGGGGAAGCAAGAGTGTCTCCAAGGACGCCAACCTCTACGCCGCCATGCCGTCGATGCACATCGGCTGGTCGCTGTGGGTGGCATTCGCCGTGGTACTGCTCGCCCGGCGCACCTGGGTGCGGGTACTGGGCGCGCTGTATCCCGTCGCGACGCTCTTCGTCATCATCGGAACGGCCAACCACTACTTCATGGACGCGGTCGGCGGCGTGGTCGCGTGCCTCGGCGGGATCCTGATCGCCCGGCTGATCACCCGGCGGCAGGTCCTGCCGCCGTTGCACCGGCCGAAGCCCTTGTCGGCGTACAACGAGCACTAGCCGGCGGAGATCCTCACCGGGCCCGCGTTCTTGGCCTGCACGTACGTCCACTCGCCCCGTTGGCGGATCGAGCCGTTGCTCACCCGTAGCCAGCGCGACCAGTGCAGCTGCAGCACTCCTGACGCGCCGGCCCGCGGCGCCTCGAGCTGCACCGAGGAACGTCCGACCGAGGTAGCGGTGAGGGTCCCGCTGACGAGCGGCGCGGGGTGGCTGACGGCGTAGAGCGTCCAGTTGCTGCTTCGCCAGACCGGGGTCAAATAGTCCAGGCCCTTGCGCACCAGCCGCGCTTCGGAGGTCGCGGCGAAGTCGAGCTTGGCGTTGGGCAGCGCCACCCAGGCCACGGCGTACTCATCGAGGAACTGCCGGTAGCTGGCCGCGTCGAGGCGCGCCCGGCCATAGAAGATGGGGTTGCGGGCGTCGTCGACCTGGCGCTCCCATCCCCGCGCGATCGGGATCTTCTCCGCGACGTACGCCGACGACCAGTGCGTACGCGGGTCGATCACCTCGACCCTGCGGGTGCCGTCCCAGCGATGCTCGAGTTCGGCGATCAGCGGCGTGTAGAACGAGCGCGACGCGCTGGCATCTCGGGAGTGCCGCAATTCGGCTCCGACGTTGCGCTCCGCCCACCACACCAGCGGAACGGCGACGAGGACCACGGCGAATGCGGGCAGCGGCGAATACGCCAGCAGCATCGGCAGACCCCACAGCAGCGCGAACCGTTCCGCGTTGCTCCCGATCGGACTGGTGACCAGGTACGCGCCCAGCACCAGCACCAGCGACGCGACCGCTCCCCAACGGGCGAGCCGGGCCCGGCGCCCGTAGAGAGCCGGGATGAGGCCGATCGAGGCATAAAGCGAAGGCTTGAGCGCATCGCGGGTGAACGGCATGCGGCCGGGGTCAGGGAAGAGCACCGCGACCGCGATGACCGGGATCGTCGCTGCCACCCCGAGGCCGAACGCGCGTTTGCGCCAGCCGGGGGCGAAGATCACCAGCACAGCAGCCACGAGGCCGAGAAAAAGTGCTGCGACCGGACTCGCCAGCCCGCTCAGCATCGCCGGCAACGCCGCCCACCACGTGCGTCCGGCCTGCAGCAGGCGCAGGCTTGCGAGCGCCAGCGCGACCCCTACGGCGAAGGTCACCCGGCCTGCCAGCAGATTGGTGGTCAGCAACAGCGCGAAGGCGATCGCCGAAAGCGTCGGGCGCAGCGCCCCGCGCAGCAATCCGGGGAAGAGCGCCGCTGCGGCCACTGTCGCGACAGCGCCGACGAACGACACCGAGAACACGTGCATCAGCGGCGGCACGAGCACGCTGTAGCCCGGCGTGTGGACACCTGCGAACCAGCCGGTCCAGTAGATGACCGCGCCCGCGGTGTCGGCCCGTGCCGTCTGCGCGGCCAGATCGGGCACCGGGGGAACCCAGAACAGGTAGCCGACCGCGAGCACCGCGCTGAGCGCCCCGGCCACGGCGGCCGGACGATGGGCCGCACTCGTGGCGGACGTCAGGACGCGAGCAGGACTTCGCACAGCAGGGCCGCGACGAGCGGGGCCGCGGTGAGGTGGGGGGCGGAGCCGACCCCGGGGATGGTGATCATGTCGACGGTCGTCGGGTCGACGCAGCGGCCGAGCGCGGACACGACCTTCTCCCCGTAGCGCGGCCGCAGCCGGCGGGCCTGGGCGCCCCAGATGACGCGGCTGCGCTCCGGGCGAGGAAGGCCGGTCAGGTCCGGGTCGGCGGTGAGATAACCGCGCTGGAGGGCGTCGGGCCGGGCGCCGGCCTCGGCGAGCAGGCGGGAGCGCTTGAGTCCTGGCGCTGGGTCTGCGGGCCCGGCTGGAAGCCACGGCGGCCAGCCGCCGCCGATGACGACAAGCCGGCGTACCAGCTCCGGCCGGGCCGCGGCCAACGCGATCGCGATCGTCGCTCCCCAACCATGACCCACGACGTCGACCGGGCCGTCGACCTCCTCCAACGCAACTGCCGCCATCGTCGCGGCGACGGCCGAGAGTGCGTAGCTTCCCCGCGCTTCCGAGCCACCGAAACCCGGGAGGTCAGCCGCGAGCAAGCGAAGCGACCGCGGCAGGCGCGACGCCACCTCGCGCCAGACAGCGGAGGTCTCGTCGAGCCCGTGCAGCAGCAGCGCCGGGACCGCTGAAGCGGCCGCATCGGACTGGCCGGCTCCCATTCGGCGCAGCGCGATCCGTCGCCCGTCCGCAGCGACCGACTCGGGTTCGGTCCACGGCGCGTAAGCGAGGGTCACTCGCCGACCCTACGAAAGACCTCTGTGGCCACCGCGCGGGCGCGCCGTCCACGTTCACGATGCTCGGTCAGCAGGGCTTCCCCGTCGGAGCCGTAGCCCAGCACGCGGGCCACGGCCGCCAGCGGTCGTCCTTCCGAGGGCAGGACGTCGGAAGCGCGTCCGGTGGTGAGCACGACCGCGTTACGTGCCCGCACGACCGACGACCAGGACGTGCGCAACGTCTCCTCCTCGCCGGGCGACAGCAGCCCCGCGTCAGCAGCCGCGGCGAGCACCGGCAGGGTCGCGGTCGTGCGCAGGCTCGAAACCGTGAAGCCGTAGCGCAGCTGCAGCAGCTGCGCCGCCCATTCGACATCGGTGAGTCCCCCGGGCCCGAGCTTGAGGTGCAAGGACCGGTCGACTCCGCGCGGAACGCGCTCGCGCTCCATCCGGCCACGCAGCCGCAACACCTCCGAAACCGCCTCGCCCGAAAGGGATTTCGGATAGCGGATGTGGTCCGCGAGAGCCGTGAAGCGCAGGCCGATGTCCTGATCGCCGACGATGGGCAGGGCGCGCAGGAGCGCCTGCGCCTCCCAGCCGAGCGACCAGCGCTCGTAGTAGGCCGCGTACGACGCCAGCGACCGCGTCAGCGGTCCGTGCTTACCCTCGGGCCGCAACCCCGAATCGATGACCAGCGGCGGGTCGGGACCGGGGACCGCCAGCAACCGGCGCATCGTTTCCGCCACCTCATGTGCCGCCGCGGCAGCCACGGAATCGGCCGGCAGCGGCCCGCCCTCGGGTGCGTGTGGCTCATGGACGAAGAGCACGTCGGCGTCGCTGCCGTAGCCGAGCTCCCGGCCTCCCAGCCGGCCGACGGCAATCATCGCCATCCGCATCGGCAGCCCGCCGGGCCCGCATTGGCGCTCACTCTCGACCGTGCGGAGGGCCACCTCGTACGCCGCCTCCAGCGTCGCCTCCGCGGCGGCGGACAGGGCGTTGCCGACTTCGGTCACGTCGAGCTGACCGAGCAGATCGGCGCAGGCGACGCGAAAGAGCTCATGGCGGCGGGCGGCCCGGGCGACGCCGACCGTGGCCTGCCATTCCTGGCCGAGCGCCTCGCGGCGGCGCACTCCGGCCAGCAGGCCGACTTCGAGCTCGGCCCGGGTGCGGGGGCGAAGCCGGTCGCCGCCCCCCAGCAGCCGCACCGCTTCCGGCGCACGGGTGAGCAGGTCGGCCACGTACGGGCTGGTGGCGAGCAGGCGCGCCAGGCGCTCCGCGGTCCCGCCGGCCACGGGCGGCCCGACCCCGCCCTCGTCACGCAGCAGCCGCAGGTACCAGGGAGTGCGGCCCAGCGCGTCCGAGACCCGCCGGTAGGCGAGCAGCCCCGCATCGGGATCGGCCGCGTCAGCGAAGGATTCGAGCATCGCCGGCAGCAGCACGCGCTGCACCGCAGCGGTCCGGCTGACGCCGCGGGTGAGCGCCTGCAGATGCCCGAAAGCCGTTGCAGGATCGGCGAATCCGAGCGCTTCGAGCCGGGTCATGGCACTGCGCTCAGAAAGGCGTACCGACTCATCCGACGCGTCTGCACCCGGCATGGAGAGCTCGCCGGCGGGCAGCCGGGCAACCGCTGCCAGCAGCGGGCGGTAGAAGAGCTTCTCGTGCAGCCGCCGTACCTCACGGGCGTGACGCTGGCGCTCTTCCTCGAGGGACGGACCATCGCGAAAGCCGAGACTGCGCGCCAGCCACCGGAGCGTGAAGGGCTCGGTCGGGATGATGTGGGTGCGCCGAAGTCGCTGCAATTGCAGGCGATGTTCGACGCTACGCAGGAAGCGGTAGGCCGCAGCCAGCGTCACCGCGTCGACCCGTCCGACGTAGCCGCCCGCGGCCAGCGACGCGAGCGCCGGCAGGGTCGCAGCCTGGCGGATGCTCTCGTCGCTACGGCCATGAACGAGCTGGAGCAGTTGCACGGCGAACTCGATGTCCCGGAGCCCGCCGGGGCCGAGCTTGACCTCGCGGTCCACCTCCGCGCGCGGCAGCGACTGCACCACACGGCGGCGCATCGCCTGCACATCGGAGACGAAGTTCGGACGCGACGACGCCGCCCACACCATCGGCGTCACGACCGACATGTACCGGCGGCCGAGCTCGACGTCGCCCGCGAGCGGACGCGCCTTCAGCAGCGCCTGGTACTCCCAGGTGTGGGCCCAGCGCCGGTAGTACGCCTCGTGGCTCGCCATGCTGCGCACCAGCGGGCCGGCCTTGCCCTCGGGTCGCAATCCCGCGTCGATCGGGAAGATCGAGCCTTCCGACGTGACCGCTGAACACAGCCGGATGACGCTCTCTGCGAGCCGGGTCGCGATCCGCACGGCGTCGGCTTCGCTGGTCCCGGGACCTGCCTCGCAGACGAAGATGACGTCGACATCGCTGGAGTAGTTCAGCTCGAGCGCGCCGCACTTGCCCATCGCGATGATGGCGAACCGGACGTCAGGGGCGTCGGCCGGCAGCGCCGCCCGCGACTGCGCGAGCGCCGCCTCGATGGCGGCACCGGCGAGGACGGCGAGCCTGTCGGCGACCTCCTCGAGGCGCAACTCACCGGTGAGATCGCGGGCCGCGATGGCGAGCAGGCCGCGGCGGTGGGCCAGCCGCAGCGCGTCGGCGTCGCCGGGCCGCCCGAATGCCGGCAGGTCATGCCTTCCGGGGGCGCTGCGCAGGATCCGCCAGTCCCCGGCGTGGCGGACGAGGTGATCACCGAGGGCGGCGCTGGCGCCGAGGACGGCGCAGACCCTTCGCCGCAGCAATTCGTCCTGGCGTAGCGCCGGTATCAGCGACGGGTCGTTCTCGGCGATCCGGGCGAGCGTCGCCAGCGCGAGATCGGGCGAGGCGGCGGTGGCCACCGTATCGAGCACCTCGCGGGACAGGTCGAGCTGCTGGGTCAGCGCGATCGCGAGCGGGGCGTCCTCGAAACCCATCCGCGCCATGACCGCCCGCGGTGATGTCGTGCGAGCCGGCCCTCGGCGCGGCGCCGGCGCTCCTGGCAAGGACGCAGGATCGGAACCGGCCACCTGGCCAACCTTAGAGCCCGCTCCGGGGATGGCAGGGACGACGAAAGTAGGTTCAAGGCTTCCGAGCCCTTCCGCCTGCCAGAGATGCGAGCGACCTCCTGACCCACGTCCTGGACGCCACCGCTTCCGCCGCGGAGCGCCTTCAGGTCTGGCGCGATTCGCGTTCGTTGCCGCGCGTGCTCGTGGCGGTGCTGGTGCTTCCGTTCGTCATCGTTCTGATCGGATTGCCCGGTCGAAGGTTCGTGCCGTCCGGGGACGAGGCGTCGATCCTGTTCCGGATCGAGCAGGTGGGGACCCGCCACACGCCCCTGGTCGGCGTCTATTCGACGCGCGGCTGGGCCCATCCCGGCCCGATCCTGTACTACCTGCTCGCGATCCCTTACCGGATCTCCGGCGACCAGCCGCTGGCTGCCTTGGCCGGCGCCTGCCTGCTGGGTCTGGCGTGTGTGGTGCTTGCCGCTTACCTCGCCTACCGCCGCCGGCGCTGGGCGGGGCTGGCGGTCTTCGCCGCCAGCGCCGCGACCCTGCTGTACGGCCTGCGCCCCGAGACGCTGCTGCAGATCTGGAATCCCGACGTCCCGCTGATGCCCTACCTCGCCTTCTGCTTCGCGCTCTGGGGGGTCGCCGAGCGCGATTACGTGGTACTGCCTGCCGCGGTGTTGCTCGGGTCGGCCATCGTGCAGATGCACGTGAGCTACCTGCCGCTCGTGGTGGTCGGCGCGTTGAGCGCGGGCGGCTGGCTGGCCCTGACGAGGCGCAGCGGGTCGCCTGCCATGACAACCCTTTCCAGGCGGGGAAAATGGTGGACCGCCGCCCTCACGTTCCTGCTCTGGCTGCCGCCGCTGATCGACCTGCTCTTCGGCGACCGCAATGCCGTCCACGTTTTCCGGTATTTCCTGCACAGCCATGGCGAGACCAGCGGCTTGTCCTACGGCCTCGGCCTGCTCAGCGGGCATGTCAAGCTGACCGGCCCCTGGTCGGGAGGTGCGGAGCACTACGCCTTCATCAACCTGACGCCGGCGGCCCTGGTGAGCCTGGTGCTCCTAGCGGTTCTGCTGGTCGTCGTCGCGGTGCTCAATGTGCTCACGCGCCGGCCCGGAGCGGCGATGCCGGTGATGGCGCTCGGGCAGCTCGTCGCCGGCGGGATTGCAGCGGCCCGGCTTCAGCCTCCCTACCTCGGCTATCTCATCGTCTGGATGTTTCCGCTGGCGGCCTTCTGCTGGGCGGCGGTCGCCCTCTCCGTCTTCGATCTGGCGGCGGGGCGCGCCGCACGGGTCGCACAAGCGGTCCGCTCCCCCGCCGTCGGCGTGATCCTGGTGGTCGTCGCGGTGGTCCAGACCGCGCGCACGTGCGCGGATTCCTGGCGCCCCACGCTCCCCCGCCAGACCCAGGCCCAACTGATCACCACCCTGCTGCCACAAGTGAAATCGCGCATCCCAGCACATGCGCGTATTCGCGTGGAAGGCGTCGGCGACGCGTTCAACGACGCGTGGGTCGGGATCCTCTACGGCCTCGCGCAACGCCATCAGCCGTTCTTCACCTCCGACGGCGCCGCCGGCCAGAAATGGGGCACGACCCATCGCTGGACCGGTCAGCCGGTCGCCGAGACGGTGACGATCGCCAGCGACGACTCCGCCCTCAGCAGCGGTCCGGTCGTCGCCTGCGAACGCGACCGCGGAGAAAACGCGATCGCCACCTGGCAGCTGCTCTCACTCACCGAACGCCAGGAGTACGCGGCGCTGCAGCAGCTGAACGTCAGAACGGGCGGCAGGCTGGACAAGGCGCAGCAGGCCCGGCTGGCTCAGCTGACCGCGCGCGCCCATCGCGTCGTGGTCTTCACCGGCAACCACGTCTGCGGCAGCTGACGGGCGACCTAGAGGATCGCGAGATAGCGGTCGAGCTCGAACTGCGTGACGTTGCGCCGGTACTCGTCCCACTCCGCCCGCTTGTTGCGCAGGAAGTAGTCGAAGACCCCGTCGCCGAGCGTCTCGCGTACCAGCTCGGACTGCTCCATGCGGACGATCGCGGCGGCCAGGGAATCGGGCAGCGCTTCGATGCCGTGGGCCTCCCGCTCCTCGCGGCTGAGCATGGAGACGTCGAATTCCGCCCCCGGCGGCAGCTCGTAGCCCTTCTGGACCCCTTCGAGGCCGGCCGCCAGCACGAGCGCGAACGTCAGGTACGGGTTGCAGGCGGAGTCCGGCGCGCGCAGCTCCACCCGGGTCGACTGGCCCTTGTTCGGCTTGTACATCGGCACCCGCACCAGCGCGCTGCGGTTGTTGGCGCCCCAGCTCACGTACGACGGAGCCTCGCCGCCCCAGGACAGCCGCTTGTAGGAGTTCACCCACTGATTCGTGACGGCGGTGATCTCGGCCGAATGCACCAGCAGGCCGGCGATGAACGAGCGCCCGACCTTCGACAGGTGCAGCGGATCGTCCGGGTCGTAGAAGGCGTTGCGATCGCCCTCGAAGAGCGAGACGTGGGTGTGCATCGCCGAACCCGGCTGGTCGGTGTAGGGCTTGGGCATGAAGGTCGCGTAGACCCCCTGCTGGAGCGCGACCTCCTTCACGACCAGGCGGAACGTCATGATGTTGTCGGCCGTGGTGAGGGCATCGGCGTAGCGCAGGTCGATCTCCTGCTGGCCCGGCGCGACCTCGTGGTGGCTGAACTCCACCGAGATGCCCATCTGCTCGAGCATGGTGATCGCGTCACGCCGGAAGTCGTGGGAGACGTCGTGCGGCGTGAGGTCGAAATAGCCGCCCTGATCCACGGGCGGAGGCACGGCGAGCCCCCGCTGCGGACGGTCGCGCAGCAGGAAGAACTCCACCTCAGGATGGGTGTAGAAGGCGAAGCCGGCATCCGCGGCGCGGCGCAAGGCGCGGCGCAGCACGTAACGCGGATCGGCCGGCGAAGGGGTGCCGTCGGGGGTGAGGATGTCGCAGAACATGCGGGCCGTGCCGGGTGACTCACCGCGCCAGGGCAGCACCTGGAAGGTCGACGGGTCGGGCTTGGCGAGCACGTCGGCCTCGAAGACCCGGGCGAACCCCTCGATCGCGGATCCGTCGAACCCGATGCCTTCCTCGAACGCGCCCTCGAGTTCTGCGGGGGCCACCGCCACCGACTTGAGCACGCCCAGCACGTCGGTGAACCACAACCGCACGAAGCGGATGTCGCGTTCTTCGAGCGTGCGCAGCACGAACTCTTGCTGCCTCTCCATGGCCGCAGCCTATTCGGATCAGAGGTCGGTTCTGTTACCGGCGCGCAGGTAGGTTCGCCAAGTGCCCACCCGGCGGCCGGCAGCGCAGCGGCGGAGCGTTGCCGCGAGGGTGGCGCTGGCCGGCCTGGTCGCCGCCCCGCTGGCCTGCGCGTCCGGCTCGACACACGCCGGATCGTCGCCTCCGAAGGTCACGCCGATCGCGTCGGCGGCCACCTCTGCGCCGGCGCCCACGGTGACTCCTACCCCTGCTCTGCGCGCTGCGCCCGCGTGCCACCCCGAGTCGCTGCAGCGCCTGGCCGCGGCCACGCTGATCGTCGGCCTGCCCGACACGGTCAACCCGAACGATCCGCTCGCCGTCTCCGCGCCTGAACTCGGCGTCGGCGGGATCCTGCTCGAGAGCGCCAACGTGCAGAGCGCCGATCAGGTACGCGGGCTCATCGCCGCGATCAAGGCCCGCAAGGGCGGGCCGTTGCTGGTCACCACCGATGAGGAGGGCGGACGCGTCACGTCGTTCTCCTCGGTGATCGGCTGGGAGCCGTCGGCCCGGTCGACGGGTTCGCTGGGGCCGACAGCGGTGCAGCAACGCGCGAAGCTGCTCGGCCAGGAGCTGCACGGTCTCGGCGTCACCGTCGACTTCGCCCCCGACCTGGATGTCACGGGCGGCCCTGACAACGCGCCCATCGGCGACCGGTCGTACTCAGGCGATCCGGCGACGGCGTCGGCCGACGCGCTCGCCTTTGCCCGTGGGCTCTCGGCAGGCGGGGTCACGCCGGTCCTCAAGCACTTTCCGGGGCTCGGCTCCGCAGACGCCAACACCGATCTGACGTCCATCGTGGTGAACGATCCGGAGTGGTCGCTGATCTACCGCGACATGCGTCCGTTCATCGACGCGATCAATGCCGGTGCCCCGGCGGTGATGGTGGGCCACGCGCAGTATCCGGCCCTCGGCACCGGCACCCTGCCGGCGAGCCTTTCACCCGTCATTTATCAAAAGCTGCGCGCCATCCCGTTCCATGGGGTGACCATCACCGACTCCCTCGGTGCCGGTGCGGTGAACCTGCGCTTCGACTTCCCGGTCGCGGCCGTGAAGGCACTCTCCGCGGGCGTCGACGGCCTGCTGACCACCGATGCCAACCAGGCACTGCGCATGCGCGACGCCATCGTGACGGCCGTCCAGACCCGTCACCTCGCGGCGGCCCGGGTAGCTGACGCGGCCGCGCACCTGATCGCCCTCGCCGGCGCCGACCCGTATCCCGTCACATGCGTCCACGTGAGCCTGCCCACGCTGCGCTGACCCGCCTTCCTGTCCTCCGATTAGGCTTGAGGGGTGCCCCAGCTGCGCGTCGCCCTCGCCCAGATCGACGTCACCGTGGGCGATCTGGACGGCAATGCCGACCGCGTCCTCGAGTGGAGCCACAAGGCCGCCGACGCCGGCGCCCACCTGATCGCGTTTCCGGAGATGGCACTCACCGGCTATCCGGCGGAGGACCTCGTCCTGCGCAGCTCCTTCCGGGCAGCCAGCCAAGCGGGCTTGCACCGGCTCGCGGCCCGGCTGGCCGAGGAAGGACTGGGCGAATGTGCCGTCGTCGTCGGCTATCTCGATACGGCCGACGAGCCGGTGGCCCGGGTCGGACGACCGGCGGGCGAGCCGGAGAACGCGTGTGCCCTGCTGTACGGCGGCGAGATCGTCGCCCGCTACGCCAAGCACCACCTCCCCAACTACGGCGTCTTCGACGAGTTCCGCTACTTCGTTCCCGGCGACCGCTTTCCCGTGATCCGGCTGCACGGCGTCGACATCGCCATCTGCGTATGCGAGGACCTCTGGCAGGACGGCGGCCCGATTGCCGTCGCAGCACGCGCCGAGGTCGGGCTGGTGGTGTGCATCAACGGCAGCCCGTACGAGCGACTGAAGTCCTACACCCGCGACGAGCTCGCCTCGGGGCGGGCGCGCGAGGCGGGCGCGGTGCTCGCCTACGTCAACATGATCGGAGGCCAGGACGAGCTGGTCTTCGACGGCGACAGCCTGATCGTCGACGCGCACGGCGAGCTCCTCTCGCGGGCGCCCCAGTTCGCCGAGACGCTGCTCATCACCGACCTGGAATTGCCTTTGGCCGCAGGCACTTTCAGCGGTCCGGTCGATGCCAGCGACGGCACGCGCATGCATGTCGAGCGGCTCACGATCTCCGACGCGCCGCTCGAGAAGTACGAGGCGCTGCCGGCGACGGTCATCGACCGCCTCGATCCGGAGGCCGAGCTCTACGCAGCACTCGTCCTCGGCACCCGCGACTACGTCGTGAAGAACGGGTTCCGTTCGGTCGCGCTGGGTCTTTCCGGCGGGATCGACTCCGCGCTCGTCGCGACGATCGCGGTCGATGCTCTCGGCCACGACGCGGTGCACACCGTGGCCATGCCGTCGGCCTACTCCTCAGGGCATTCGGTCAGCGACGCCGCCGAACTCGCCGAGCGTCAGCGCACCCACCATCAGGTGCTGCCGATCGCCGGGGTGGTCGATGAGTACCAGAGCAACCTCGCACTCACCGGGCTCGCCGAGGAGAACCTGCAAGCCCGGGTACGCGGAACGGCGCTCATGGCGCTGTCCAACCAGCACGGCCACCTGATCCTCACCACGGGCAACAAGAGCGAGCTCGCCACCGGCTTCTCGACGCTCTACGGCGACAGTGCCGGCGGCTACGCGCCCATCAAGGATGTGCCGAAGACGCTTGTCTGGAGGCTCTCCCGCTGGCGCAACGCCGTAGCCCAGGCAGCCGGCGAGCCCGAGCCGATTCCGGTACAGATCATCGAGAAACCGCCGTCGGCCGAGCTCGCCCCGGGACAGCTCGACAGCGATCGGCTGCCTGACTACACCGAACTCGATGAGGTGCTCGACGGCTACGTCGAACGCGACCTCGGCCACGACGAACTGATCGCCGCCGGCTTCGACGCCGCGCTCGTCGAACGCGTCATCCGGCTGGTCGACCTCGCCGAGTACAAGCGGCGCCAATACCCGCCGGGCCCGAAAGTGAGCATCAAGGCGTTCGGCCGCGACCGCCGGCTGCCCATCACCTCCGCCTGGCGCGAACCCTCCGCCCAGGGGTCAGCCGCGCGCTAGGCCCTCGTCACGCGCGGCCTGGGCAACGGCGGCCGAGACCGCCGGGGCCACCCGCTCGTCGAAGACGCTCGGGATGACGCAGTCGGGAGCGAGGTCGTCGCCCACCACGGCGGCGAGGGCGTCGGCCGCCGCGAGCTTCATGCCCTCGCTGATACGCCGGGCACGAGCCTGGAACGCGCCGCGGAAGACACCCGGAAAAGCCAGCACATTGTTGATCTGATTGGGGAAATCCGAACGACCGGTGGCGACCACAGCGGCGTACTTCGCGGCGATCACCGGATCGACCTCGGGGTCGGGGTTGGCCATTGCGAAGATCAGTGCATTCGGCGCCATGGTGGCGATCGCGTCCTCGTGGATCTTGCCCGCCGACAGGCCGAGGAAGACATCGGCACCCGCCAGCGCCTCTTCCAAAGTGCCGGTGAATCCGGCCTTGTTGGACTGCGCGGCGAGCTCGGCCTTCACCTCGGTCATGTCGGCACGCGAGCTGTGCAGCATGCCCTTGGAGTCGGCCACGCCGATGTCGCCGATGCCGGCGGCAATCAGGATCTTGGCAACGGCGATGCCGGCGGCTCCAGCGCCCGAGACCACCACGCGAAGGTCGGCGAGACTGCGGCCGGTCAGCTTGGCTGCGTTACGCATCGCGGCGAGAACAACGATCGCGGTGCCGTGCTGGTCGTCATGGAAGACGGGGATGTCCAGGGCATCCTGCAGGCGGCGCTCGAGCTCGAAGCAGCGCGGCGCCGAGATGTCTTCCAGATTGATCCCGCCGAAGCTCGGCGCAAGCCGTACGACGGTCTCGAACAACTCGTCGGTGTCAGTGCAGTCCAGGCAGATCGGGACCGCATCGACCCCTGCAAAGTGCTTGAACAGCAGCGCTTTGCCCTCCATCACCGGCATCGCCGCCGCCGGCCCGATGTCACCGAGACCGAGCACCGCGGTGCCGTCGGTGACGACCGCGACCGTATTGGCCCGCCAGGTGTAGACATCAGCCAACTCGGGCTCGACGGCGATCGCCATGCACACCCGGGCGACGCCCGGTGTGTAGGCCAGCGAGAGGTCTTCACGGTTGCGCAGCGGAGCCGTGATCCCGAGCTCGATCTTCCCGCCGCGGTGCATCGCGAAGGCCGGGTCGGTGTCGAGGATCGGGGCTGCGACCGTCACCGCCACATGGTGGTCGGCGTGGTGCACGGCAGACCCGGTGGACCCGGAGCCGGCGTCTGATGCGGTGTCAGGTGCTGAGGCGTTCATCGCCCGTAGTCTTTCACGGCCGGTGAGCAACCCTGCAGCGGCAAGATCGTCAGCCGACAAACCAGGCGAAAGGCAACCATGATCCGTCCCGCCGGACCTGCGGACGTCCCACTGATCCTGACGCTGATCCATGAATTGGCGGCTTACGAGAAGGCGCCGGATCAAGTGCGGGCCACCGAGGCGCAGCTGCAGAACGCGCTCTTCGGCCCGGAGGCCGTCGCCTCATGCCTGCTCGCCGAAACGGACGATCCGGAGAGCGAGATCGGTCCCGTCGTGGGCTTCGCACTCTGGTTTCGCACCTTCTCCACCTGGAACGGCACCGCGTCGATCTACCTCGAAGACCTTTTCGTGAAGCCGGAGGCCCGCGCCGCAGGCCACGGCCGGGCGCTGCTCACCGAACTCGCGGCCATCGCCGTCGAACGCGGCTACGGCAGGGTCGAGTGGTCGGTCCTGAACTGGAACGAACCGGCGCAAGGCTTCTACCGCCGGCTGGGCGCCGCTCCTCAGGATGAGTGGACCGTGTGGCGCCTCACCGGCCCGGCGCTCGACACGCTCGGTGGCAGAGCTTGACGCAGAGCGCGTTGTGCCGACCTTCTCGGTAGATTGGCTGATGCTCGAAAACACCCGCGTGCAGCAGCGCCGCGCGGAAACCCGTATCGCCCCCAAGGCGTACGAGAGTTGCTAGAAGGAGCGACGTGCCCGATTCGCCCGGCGACCGTGACGTGGTGCGGCTGCAGCTGCCCGCCATCGGTGCCTACCTTTCCGTGCTGCGGACGGCTACCGCCGGCCTGGCGGCGCGGCTCGATTTCACCCTCGAGGAAATCGAGGATCTGCGGATCGCGGTGGACGAGGCCTGCGCGCTGCTGCTGCCCTCCGCCGTCCCCGGCGCCGACCTCGACTGCGTCTTCGAGCTGGCTGCAGGCGAGCTGCGGATCACGGTCAGCGCGCTGACCCTCGACGGCGCCCAGCCGTCCCGCGATTCGTTCGCCTGGACCGTGCTGTCCGCGCTCGCGGGCGAGGTCGACAGCTCGGTCGATGCCGAGTCGCGCGTCAGCATCACCTTGGCCAAGCATCGCGCTGCGGTCGTCAGCCCATGACGGTCGCCGGCGGCGCGATGTTTGACGAGCCTGTCGGTCCCTCCCACCAGGCCCCGGCCCAAGCGCCCACTCCCCCGGCGGTCACGGAGCCGTCCTCCGACGCGACCCCCGAAGCCGCCGCGACTCCCGAGGCTGCCGAGACTCCGGAAGCCGCCGCTCCCGCGCCGACCCGTTCGACGTCGGGTGACCGGGTCCGGGCCCGCGGTCTCTTCGCCGAGCTCGCCGCATGCGAGCCCGACACCCCCGAGCGCGGGCGCATCCGCGACGAGCTCGTGGAGATGCATCTGCCGCTCGTGGAGTACCTGGCCCGGCGCTTCCGCAATCGCGGTGAGCCGCTCGACGACCTCGTGCAGGTGGCGACGATCGGGCTGATCAAGTCGGTCGACCGCTTCGATCTAGAGCGCGGCGTGGAGTTCTCGACCTACGCCACCCCCACGATCGTCGGCGAGATCAAGCGCCACTTCCGCGACAAGGGCTGGGCGATCCGCGTCCCCCGGCGGCTGCAAGAGCTGAAGCTCTCGCTCACCAAGGCGACCAGCGAGCTGTCCCAGCGCCTCGGCCGCTCTCCGACGGTCGCAGAGCTCGCCGGTCATCTCGGGATGAGCGATGAAGAGGTGCTCGAGGGCCTGGAATCGGCCAACGCCTACTCCGCCGTCTCGCTGGATGCCCCGGACGGGGGCGACGAGGACTCCCCCGCCGTCGCCGACACCCTCGGCGTCGAGGACGAGTCGCTCGAGGGTGTGGAGTACCGCGAGTCGCTGAAGCCGTTGCTGGATCAGCTTCCGCCCCGCGAGAAGCGCATCCTGCTGCTGCGCTTCTTCGGCAACATGACGCAGTCACAGATCGCGGCCGACCTCGGCATCTCGCAGATGCACGTGTCGCGCCTGCTCGCCCGCACGCTCACGCAGCTGCGGGCGGGCCTGCTCGCCGACGAGTAGTCCGCGCGAGGTCAGCCCACGTCGGGCCCGATCTCAATCGTCGGTGGGCACCAGCAGCCCCGCCAGGCCCATCAGAACGATGACGGCGACCGCGACGACGGCGAGCGGCACCCCGACATACCAGCGTCCGCCCTGGATGGTGGTGATCGCGATGGGCACGCAGATGATCTCCAGCACGAGCAGCGGAGAGCGCACGCGATGCCGGCGAGCCCGCACGAGCCGGGCGGTCGCGATGATCACCAGGCCGACCACCACCGACAGTGCACCGAGCACTTCGGTGGACGCCCGGTGGGCGGCGTCGGGCTGCAGCGCGCGGACGATCAGATACACGCCCGCCGCGATCAGGCCGGCCCCTTGCAGAGCGACCAGCGCCGCGGCCGCGGTGGCATATCCGGCGCGACCACCGGCTTCGGCTGCGTCCTCGGCGGGGGCGTCCTTGGCGTGCGGCATGTCACCTCAGCTTAGGGCGAAAGATCTCGATAACATTCGTTCATGAGAGCGGTGCTCGTCGTCAATCCGAACGCCACCGCGACGACACTTCGCACGCGTGACGTACTGGCCGCTGCGCTCAGCTCTGACCTGCGCGTCGATTCGCATGAGACCAAGGGCCGCGGCCACGCGATCGAGCTCGCTACGCAGGCGGTGGAGACCGGCGCCGACCTCGTCGTGGCGCTCGGCGGCGACGGCACGGTCAATGAGGTCGTCAACGGGATCCTCAGTCAGGGCGTGCGGCCGGGACTGCCCGATCTCGCTGTCGTCCCCGGCGGCAGCACCAACGTGTTCGCCCGTGCGATAGGCATGCCGGCGAGCGCGGTCGAGGCGACGGGGCAGATCCTCGAGGCCCTGCGCGAGGGCCGCAGCCGCCGGATCGGCCTCGGCAAGGCCAACGACCGCTGGTTCACGTTCTGCGCCGGGCTCGGCATCGACGCCGCCGTGGTCGAGCGCGTGGAGAGCAAGCGGGCCAAGGGCAAGCGCTCCACCCACAGCCTCTACGTGCGCAGCGCGGTCAACCGCTTCTACGTCGCCACCGCACGACGCCGCCCGCCTCTGCGCCTGTCAGCGCCGGGCCTGCCCGAGCCGCGCGATGTCTTCGCCGCGCTCGTCTGCAACACCGATCCGTGGACCTTCCTCGGTGAGCGTCCGGTGCGCCCATGTCCTGACGCGAGCTTCGACCTCGGGCTCGACGTGCTCGCCTTGACGCGGATGTCCACCACCTCGACGCTGCGCGCCGCCGCTCGCTTCTTCGCGAAGGACCCCCACCCGCATTCCAAGCACGCCCTGCTGGTCCACGATCAGCCCGAATTCGTCGTCGAGGCGACGGATCAGCCGCTGCCCTTCCAGGTCGACGGTGACGCGCTGGGCGACCGCGAGAAGCTGGTGCTGACCTCGGTGCCATCGGCGTTGCGCGTCATCAGCTAGGCAGCTTCTCCAGCTACGCCGGCTCCTCCAGCAGGCGTACGGCGCCCGCCGGGTCGTCACAGATCACGACGTCGACCCCGAGATCACGCATCGGCTCGACCTCGCTGAGCGTCGTCACCGTCCATCCCACCAGGCTGAGCCCGGCGTCGTGAACGAGGCGCGCCGAGCCCTCCCTGATCGTGCTGACGTGGGCGTGCAGCTCCGTGTACCCGCGCCCCAGCACGTACCCGACACCCTCCTGGGTCAGCACGCCCGGGATGGTCAGCAGGCCCGTCCGCCAGCCGGCGGCGCGCGCGATGTCGAGCGCAGCCGGGTCGAAGGAGGAGATGACGATGTCGGCCGCCGGGTTCAGCCGGCCGAGCTCGGTCACCAGCAGCTGAGCCGCCAGCGCCTCCCGGGTCCAGTCGGGCTCGCCCGGAAGGTTCTTCACCTCGATCACCAGCCGGCCCGCACCCGCCGCGTCCACCGCTTCGGCGAGCGTCGGGATCCCGGCAGCTGCCAGCGCGGAGGTGGTCTGCTCGATCACCGGCCGCCGGTCGGGACCAGCCACCGGGTCGTGCACGCAGACGAGGTCGCCGTCGGCGCTGCGCCGCACGTCGATCTCCGAGCCCAGCGCCCCCGCCATGAGTGCGCCGCGTACGGCCTCGGGGGTGTTCTCCGGCCCGGGGATGCGCGATCCCCGATGTCCTAGCACGTGCATATGTATCAGCTTGGCGGAATGCGGGCAGACGCAGCAAGAACAGGACGTGACATGGATCACGCTTATGACGGGTCGTCAGAAACTCGCCTGCCAGGGGATTGCCAAGCGTCCGAAAGTAGTGAGAGGTTCGAGATCCACGCACTCCGCCCCAGATGGCTGACTCCCCAGCGGACGGAAACGCGCGGTTCGAGGCATACCGGCCTTCGCTCCTGCGATCGTCTCGCAGGCGTGGGGCGACGCGACGACGCGACGAGGAGTAGCCGGATGGACTGGCGCCACAGCGCGCTTTGCCAGGACGAGGACCCAGAGCTTTTCTTCCCCATCGGGGCGGTAGGGCCATCGCTTCGGCAAGTGAATGATGCAAAATCCATCTGCCGCCGATGTGCGGTCACCGATGACTGTCTGTCTTGGGCGCTCGACACCGGTCAGGACGCCGGGATCTGGGGCGGCAAGTCCGAGGAGGAGCGCCGGCTGATACGCCGGGAGAGCCTCGCCCGGTTACGAACCGCCTGAGCCTGCAGCAGCAGGCACTTCTCGGGAGGCAGTCCTGAGCTCTGGTCTCAGGTCAGCCCACCGTTCCTTGCACCTCCGGAATCGCCACCGCCGCCTCGGTGCCGCCCGCAGCGCCTGGACGGAGGGCGAGCGTCCCGCGCATCTCCCCCACCACGAGGGTGCGCACGATCTGCAGGCCGAGCCCTTGCGCCTGGTCGAGATGAAAATCTGCGGGTAGGCCGGCCCCGTCGTCTGCCACGACCATGTCGAGATGGTCGTCGCGCCGATCGACGGACAGCCGGATGGCGCCCGCTGCCCCGTGCTCGACCGCGTTCTGCAGCAGCTCGGAGAGCACCAGGGCCAGCGGGGTCGCAAGCGTGCCGGGAAGGATGCCGAACGCGCCCTGCCGCTCGACCGTCGCACGCGAACCCATGGCGGCGACGTCGACCGTCATCGCGGCCAGCTGATCGGCGACGGCGTCGAAGTCGACCTCCTCGCCCATGCTCTGCGAGAGCGTCTCGTGCACCAGCGCGATCGACGTCACCCGGCGGACCGACTCACGTAACGCCATGCGGGCCTCGGGGACGACCATCCGGCGCGCCTGCAGCCGTAGCAGCGCAGCGACGGTCTGCAGGTTGTTCTTGACGCGATGGTGGATCTCTCGGATGGTCGCGTCCTTGCTGAGCAACTGGGCCTCACGGCGGCGCAGCTCGGTGGCATCTCGCGCGAGGACGAGCGTGCCACGCTCGGATCCCGGCATGAGCGGGATGGCCCGCAGGAGCACGATCGTGCCGCCGCGCTCGATCTCGTCGTCGGTGGGCGCACCGCGCCGGACCGCCTCCTTGAACCGCAGACCGGGCGGCAGTTCCGCAGCCGGAGTCGGGGACGCAGCAGCCGCGCCGATCAGCTGGCGGTGCACGTCGGCCAGCGACTCGCCCACCAGATTGCCGTTGTGCCCGAGCCGGCGGTATGCCGACACAGCATTGGGGCTGGCGTAGTTGATGAATCCCTCGCCGTCGAGGCGGATCATCCCGTCACCCACCCGCGGCGCCTCGACGGAGTCGGCGAAACCGGCATCGAAAGGAAACGTCCCCTCGGCGACCATCTGCACCAGATCACCGGCGGTGCGCAGATAGGCGAGCTCGAGCGCGCTGGGCGAGCGGGTGGCCGACAGGTTCGTGTCGCGGGCCAGCACGGCGATGACCCGGCCGCGGTTGCGCACCGGCACCGCCTCGACCCGCACCGGCACCCCGCGCTCCCACTCCGGGTCACCCTCGCGCACGATCCGGCCTTCGCGGACGGCAGTGGAGAGCGTCCAGCGGCGCAGCGTCTGGGCGACCATGTCCTCGGCGTAGATCGTCGGACCGGTCGCGGGCCTGACCTGCGCGACGACGAGGTACTCCTCCGAAGCCGAGTCCTTGACCCGGACGCACAGCAGCAGGTCGGCGAACGAGAGATCAGCGAGCATGGCCCAGTCGGCCACGAGCGAGTGCAACCGATCGATATCACCATCGGTCAGATCGGTGTGCGCGGAAACGAGGTCCGAGAGGGTGCTCACCCCTCGAGTGTCCCGCGCAACCCTCGTAGCCGCTGCCGCGCCGACCAGCTGATTGACTTTGGTGCATGACCGACCTCGTCGCCCGCGATCTGGCAGCGGTGTGGCATCCCTTCACCCAGCACTCGCTGTGGGAAGACGACGAGCCGCTGGTCGTCGATCGGGCCGAGGGCATGTACCTCATCGACACCGACGGCCGGCGCTACCTCGACGGCGTCTCCTCGCTCTGGGTGAGCGTCCACGGCCATCGGGTGCCCGAGATCGACGCGGCCGTACGCGAGCAGCTGGAGAAGGTCGCCCACAGCACCTTCCTGGGCCTGACGCACGAGCCCGGGATCGCGCTCGCCGAAGCGTTGCTGGAGACACTGCCCCGGCCGGCCACCGGCGACGATGCGCCGCTGCGCCGGGTCTTCTACGCCGGTGACGGATCGAGCGCGGTCGAGGCGGCGCTGAAGATGGCCTACCAGGCGGCCGCCCAGCGCGGCGAGCACCGCCCGCTCTTCGTCTCCGTCGCCGAGGGTTACCACGGCGACACGCTCGGCGCGGTCAGCGTCGGGGGCATCGACACCTTCCATGCCGCGTACCGCCAGATCCTGCTGAAGACCCGCCAGATCCCGTCGCCGCACCGGGTCGGCACCGAGGCGGCGCTGGCTGCGCTCGAGGCGCTGCTGGACGCCGACGGGCAGCAGGTCTGCGCTGTGATCATCGAGCCGATGGTGCAGGCGGCGGCGGGAATCCTCACGCACGACGCCGCCTTCGTGCGCGGGGTCCGGGAGCTTTCCCGCCGCGCCGGTGCGCTGATGATCGCCGACGAAGTCGCGACCGGCATCGGCAGGACCGGCAAGATGTGGGCCGTCGAGCATGCCGGCGTCACCCCTGACCTGCTCACCTGCGGCAAGGGCCTGTCGGCCGGCTACCTGCCGATCTCCGCGGTAGTGGCGAGCGAGGAGGTCTACGACGCGTTCCTCGGCGCACCCGAAAGCGACCGGACGTTCTTTCACGGCCACACCTACACCGCCAACCCGCTGGCCTGCGCGGCGGCGCTGGCGAACCTGCGACTCATGGCCGAGCGTCAGACCGTCCGCCGCGCGGCAGCGGTCGGCGAGCGGCTCGGGGCGCTGCTGGCGCCGCTGTCAGACATGCCCGGAGTGATCGACGTGCGCCGCTGCGGGACCATGACCGGCATCGAGGTCGCTTCCGTGGGACCAGCGGGATCGCGCACCGGGTTCGAGGTCTGCCGCCGGGCCCGTCAGCGCGGCGTGCTGTTGCGACCGCTCTCCGACGTCGTCGTGCTGATGCCGCCGCTCGCCATCGGCGACGAGGACCTCGACGAGCTCGCAGCGGTGACGGTGGACTGCGTCCACGAGGTCGTCGGCGCCGGTGGCTGAGCGAGCGGACCCGTTCGGCTGGCTGACCGAACGGGAGGCCGCGCGGACCGCTGCCGGACTTCGCCGCAGCCTTCATCCGCGCCAGGCCGACAGCGAGGTGCTCGACCTCGCCGGCAACGACTACCTCGCGCTCTCCCGCCATCCCGATGTCATCGAGGCGGGCGTCGCCGCGCTGCGGACCTGGGGGGCCGGCTCGACCGGCAGCCGGCTGGTGACCGGATCGACCCAGCTGCACGCCGACCTCGAGGCCGCGCTGGCGGCGCATGTCGGAGCCGAGGCGGGACTGGTTTTCTCCTCCGGCTACACGGCGAACCTGGGGGCGCTGACGTCGCTCGCCGGCCCCGGCTGCCTCATCGTCTCCGACGAGCGCAACCACGCCTCGCTCGTCGACGCGTGCCGCCTCGCCCGCTCCCGCGGCAGCGACCTCGCGGTCACCCCGCATGCCGAGCCCGACGCCGTCGCCAAGGCGCTTGCCGCCCGCCCTTCGGGGAGTCCCGCGATCGTCGTCACGGATTCGGTCTTCAGCGCCGACGGTGACGTGGCTCCGCTGGCCGACCTCGCCGCCGTGGTACGCGAGTCGGGCGCCGCCCTGCTGGTGGACGAGGCTCACGCGCTGGGGGCGGTCGGCCCCGGCGGACGCGGTGCCGTCGCCGCCGCCGGGCTGGCGGGAGCGCCTGACGTCGTGGCGACGGCGACGCTCTCCAAGGCGCTCGGCAGCCAGGGCGGCGTCGTCCTCGGTCCGGGGGCGGTGATCGCGCATCTCATCGACTCGGCGCGCAGCTTCATCTTCGACACCGGGCTCGCGCCCGCGGCGGCGGGAAGCGCGCTCGCCGCTTTGCGGGTACTGCAGCGTGAGCCGCAGCGATCCGAGCGCGTACGCAAGATCGCCCATCGGGTCGCCGCCGCGCTGGGCGCTCCGGTCCCCGCCGCGGCAGTGGTCTCGCTGATTCTCGGCGAACCCGAGCGGGCGCTCGCCGCCGCGCAGGCCTGCGAACGCGAGGGCATTCACGTCGGCTGCTTCCGCCCGCCGACGGTGCCGGAAGGCACGAGCCGGCTGCGCATCGCCGTCCGCGCCGACCTCACCGACGCTCAGGTGGACCGCGCGATCCGGGTGATCAGCGCCGCCGTCAGCCCGTGAGCTGAAGCCGGCGAGGCGCGGAGGTTCGGTGCCACCGGCCCGGCGTCAGCCGGACCTTGCCGACGGTCATGCCGCGCCGCGTCCGGCGCTTCACGCAGGCAGCAGCCCCTGCGCCTGGGCGAGCTTCAGCCAGCCCGGGTACTCGTTCATCATCAGGTCATACAACTGCTCGTCGCTCAGGTGTCCGGGGTCGGCGACGGAGAAGAAGTCGGCGTTGTCGATGAAGCGCCCGGGCATGTCATCGAGCTCTTCCAGGAACTGGAAGTCACCGGTCATCATCGACGCGAGCCGCGCGCTGAAGCGTCCCTGCTTCTTCTTGCTCAGCGGAGCTGATCCCGCGTCGACATTGCGGCTGGACTGCCCGATCGCCATGAACTGCCAGAAGAGCGGCTCATACGACGACCACTCGACCTGATGCTTGGTTCCCGCCTGATCGGTCGTCTGGCCGTCGGTCACGAACATCACGTAGACCGGCAGCTTGTCGGGACGGGGGGTGTTGCGCTGGCCGCCGTTCGCGTCAGGGAAGTAATGGCGGCGAACCGCCTGCATCGCATGGTTGTAATTGGTGCCGCCCTCGAGCCGGCGGCGCTGCAGCAGCTGGTTGATCCAGCCCTGGTAATTGCGGAGATCGAGCGGACCCTCGTCGTAGCCGCCGGTGCCGAAGGTGAAGACGTCGCAGGCGCCGTCGTCATCGAACTGCACGGCCATCCCGAGCACCCGCTCGCACAGCTCCTGCACCTTGCCGGACTTGTAGAGCTGGTTCATGGAGCCGGAGATGTCCAGGCACAGGGCGACCCGGGCGCGGTGCTCGCCGAGGCCGTTCTTCTCCAGCGAGATGCCGGCCTTCTTGACGAGGTTGACCATCTGCGGCGGCGCGGTCGCGAGCTGTTTCTCCAAGCGCACGGCTTTGTTCATGTTGATCGAGCCGGCAGCCGCCGCGGCAGGGGCAGCAGGTGGTGCAGGAGCGGCCGGCGGCGCGGCGCAGCAGCGGCAGCCGGCTCGTCATCGACGCTGATGCCGTAGTCGGTCGCGAGCCCGGCCAGGCCGGAACTCCAGCCCTGACCGACCGCGCGGAACTTCCACGCGCCCTGACGCCGGTACAGCTCGCCGAACACGAAGGCCGTCTCTGAGGTGGCGTCGGTGATGTCGAACCGCACGAGTTCGGGACCGGCGGCGTCGTTGACCGTCAGGTACAGGCCGGTCGCCTGCCCGATCGGGGTGCCGTCGGTGGAGGCCGCGATGGCCACGGTCTCGATCTCGGCGGGCAGCGCGGCGAGATCGACCTGCAGCGAATCAACCGTCCCGGATTTGCCCTGGTGCGTCACCGATCCGTCGACGGAGCGAGGCTGGTTGTAGAAGACGAAGTCGTCGTCGTTGCGGACCTTGCCGGTGGCGGTCAGCAGCAGCGCGCTGGCGTCCAGGTCGACTCCGCCGGACCAGCCGAGCCGCACGAGAACGCGTCCGACCGTATCGGGCAGCGACGTGTTGGCACCCTTGGAGATTGTCGTCACGGCACCGCAGCCTAGCCGGGTTCGCAGGCATCGCGCCGCCCCTTGTCGGGTCTGCGTCAGGATCGGGACACGGTCGCGGCGGCGGCCCCACTCGACGGGCAGCTAGCCTGCGTGCGTGACGGTCTTGGCGGTCAGCGGAACGGGTACCGGGGTAGGCAAAACCGTCGTGACCGCAGCGATATGCGCGCTTGCACTGCAGCGGGCGAACACCGTCGCCGTCGTCAAAGCCGCGCAGACCGGCGTCGGCCCGGACGAGCCCGGCGACCTTGCCGAGATCGCGCGGCTCTGCGGCCCGGACGCTGCCGGGCTGACGCTGGTCGAAGGAGCCCGCTATCCCGATCCCCTCTCCCCCGCGGCCGCAGCCCGGGTCAGCGGGCGGGCTCCCGTGAGTCTGGCCGCGGTGGCCGACCGGGTGGCGACCCTTCGCGAGGCACACCGGCTGGTCGTGATCGAAGGGGCCGGCGGCCTCCTGGTGCGCTTCGACGAGGAGGGCGCCACCCTTGCCGACCTCGCCGTCGCATGCGGGGCCGAGGTGCTGATCGTTGCCAGTGCCGGGCTCGGGACGCTGAACACGACCGCCCTGACCCTGGAGGCGCTGGCCCATCGCGGGCTTTCGCCGGCCGGTGTGGTCATCGGCGCCTGGCCCGCCGAGCCCGACCTGGCCTGCCGCAGCAACATCGCCGATCTGGAGATGCTCGCCGCCAGGCCGCTGCTCGGCGCACTGCCCGAGGGAGCGGGGGCGTTGGCGCCGGCGGATTTCCGGCGCGCCGCCGAAGCCGCGCTGGGACCCGCGCTGGGTGGCCGGTTCCAGGCCGCCGCGTTCCGCGAGGCGCATAAGGCAGGATCGACAGGGTGACGACGACATCTCAGCCGGGCACCGACACCGCCGACGCCCTGCCCGCTTCCGCCCGCGAGCTGCTCGACCAGGCGCGCCGCCAGGTACTCGAAGCCGGCCGCGGCCTCTCGCAGGAGCAGATCCTGCAGTGCCTTCAGCTCCCGGACGAGGCGATCCCGGCCCTGCTGGGCCTGGCTCACGAGGTGCGCATGCGCTGGTGCGGACCGGAGGTCGAGGTCGAGGGCATCGTCAGCCTGAAGACCGGCGGCTGCCCCGAGGACTGCCACTTCTGCTCACAGTCCGGCCTTTTCGAATCACCGGTGCGGGCGGCCTGGCTCGACATCCCGTCGCTGGTGAAGGCCGCGCAGGAGACTGCCGCCACCGGCGCCACCGAATTCTGCATCGTCGCCGCCGTCCGCGGGCCGGACGAGCGGCTGATGACCCAGGTTCGGGCGGGCGTCGCGGCGATCCGTGAGGCCGTCGAGATCAACGTGGCGTGCTCGCTGGGGATGCTCACCCAGGAGCAGGTCGACGAGCTCGCCGCCATGGGCGTGCACCGGTACAACCACAACCTCGAGACCGCCCGCTCGCACTTCCCCGGCGTCGTCACCACCCACTCGTGGGAAGAGCGTCACGACACCTGCCGGATGGTGCGCGAGGCCGGGATGGAGCTGTGCTGCGGCGGGATCCTCGGCCTCGGCGAGACGATCGAGCAGCGCGCCGAGTTCGCCGCACAGCTCGCCGATCTCGAGCCCGACGAGGTGCCGCTGAACTTCCTCAACCCCCGGCCCGGCACTCCCGCTGGAAGACCAGTCACTGGTCGACCCGCGTGACGCGCTGCGCGCCGTCGGCGCGTTCCGGCTGGCGATGCCGCGCACGATCCTGCGCTACGCGGGCGGACGCGAGATCACCCTCGGCGATCTCGACACCCAGGGCCTGCTCGGCGGTGTCAATGCCGTCATCGTCGGCAATTACCTGACGACCCTGGGCCGCCCCGCCGCCCAGGACCTCGCGACGCTCGAAGAGCTACGCATGCCGATCAAGGCGCTCTCGGCCACGATCTAGCTTCGCCCGGATGGCCCAACGTTCGGTTGGGCCATAGCGACAGTCCGGGTCTCGGGCTGCCGATGAGACACGTCAGTGTCGTCGGCGTCCGAGGAGATCGTCTGTGCCCAACCCTGTAGAGGCTCCGGGTCGCCGTGCCGTGCTCGCCGCTCTGGGAGTGGGTCTCGTCGCGGCCGGCTGCACCGCACCCGCGGTCGGCGGGACGACGACACTCGCCGGCGCAGGGGGCACGAAGACGACCCCCAAACCCACCCCTAAGCCGACCCCCAAGGCAACGCCGACTCCGACCCCCAAGCCGACCGCGTCCGCCACCCCGAAGCCGACCCCGACCCCTACCCCAACCCCGACGGCCACACCGACCCCGGTCCCGACGCCGCCCGCGGGCGCGCTGCCGAACCTCACCGGCACCGATCCGGTCTGGCACCTGCTGCGCCGTACGACGTTCGGTCCCACTCCCGCGCTCGTCGCGGAGGTGAAGACGCTCGGCATCAGCGCCTGGCTCGACCAGCAGCTCGCCCCCGCTGCCATCGACGACAGCGCCTGCGACGCCTACCTCACCCGCTACCCGACGCTGCCCATGACCACGATGCAGATCCGCGCGGCCATCCCGCAGTACGCGTGGGACGCGATGTACGAGCTCGGCCGGGCCACGCTGGCCCGCGCGCTGTTCAGCAAGCGACAGCTGTTCGAGGTGATGGTCGAGTTCTGGTCCAACCACTTCAACATCGCGACCCCGGACGGCGACGTCTGGGACCTGAAGACGGTCGATGACCGCGAGGTCATCCGCGCGCACGCGCTCGGTTCCTTCAGCGACATGTTGCTGGCAAGTGCGCAGAGCCCAGCGATGCTCATCTACCTGAACAACAACGACAGCAGTGTCGACACCCTCAACGAGAACTACGGCCGCGAGCTCCTCGAGCTGCACACGGTGGGCATCAGCGCCGGCTACACGCACGCCGAGGTCATCGACTCCGCCCGGATCATGACCGGCTACCGCGTCGGAGTGCACGGCGAGTTCGCGTACTACAACGACCGCCACTACGTCGGACCTGTCAGCGTGCTCGGCTTCACCTCGCCCAACGCCGACGAATTCGCCGGCCTGACGCTCGTACCGCAGTACCTCAGCTACCTGGCGAACCACCCGAGCACCGCACGACACCTCGCCACCAAGCTCGCAACCCGCTTCGTCTCCGACAGCCCGTCCGACGCGCTCATCACGTCGCTGGCCAACGTCTACCTGGCGAACAAGACCGCGATTGTGCCTGTACTCAAAGCACTTTTCACCTCGGCGGAGTTCACCGCCAGTATCGGGCAGAAGACCCGCCGGCCCATCGAGGACGTTGTCGGTGCCGCCCGCACACTCGGCATCACGCCGGCGGCGGGCGATGACGGGAGCCTGTCGGGTATCTACTGGGCGCTCAGCCAGATGGGGCATGCGCCGCTCAGCTTGGCAGCCTCCGAACGGCTATCCGGACGTCGCGGGAGCATGGCTGTCGGCCGGCGGAATGCTGCGCCGCTGGAACGCCCACATCGGCCTCGTCGGCGGCTGGTGGACCGACGGCATGACGATGGCCGCGACGTCGACGCTGCTGGGGGCGACGCCTCCAGCGACCATCGGCACCCTCGTCGACGCGCTGGCAACCCGGCTCATCGGCGTCAAGCTCACCGGTGCGCAGCGGGCGGCGGTCATCGCCTTCGCCTGCTCCCGCACGAGCGGGTTCACCGAGAATTCCTCCTCCGCCAACACGATCCGATGGGACCTCGGCGCCGTGACCAGCCTGATTCTCAGCACCCCGAACTGGACCGAGCGATGAACCCGGCCGTCCCCGAGCCCCGCCGACCCGGCGATCTCGAAACCGACTGCTGCGCGCCGCGTCGCGGCCTCACCCGGCGCAGCATGCTGGCCGCCATGGGCGTGACCGCAGGGGCAGCAGCGGTCTCGCCACTCGCGTCACGCATCGCATTTGCGGCAGACGCGGCCTACACCGGCGATGTGCTCGTCGTGCTCTCGATGCACGGCGGCTGGGACACGCTGTCCATCGTCCCGCCGATCGGTGATCCGAACTACGCGAAGCTGCGGCCGAACATCGGCATCCCGTCGGGCCTCGCGGTGCCTGCCGGCGGAATCTTCGGCCTGCATCCGGCGCTGGCACCGCTGAAGCCGTTCTACGACAGCGGCAAGCTCGGGGTGGTCCATGCGGCGGGCCAGCCCAACGGGGTCCGCAGCCACTTCCAGGACGAAGCCGAACTCGAACGCGCCGCACCCGGGACGAGCGTCACCACCGGGTGGATCGACCGGGTGCTGGAACTGCGCACGCCGGGAACAGCTTTCCAAGCCGTCGAGATCGGTTCGAGCATGCTGCCGAACTCACTCATCGGTCCGGCAGCAAGCCTGGCGCTGCAGGACGTCTCCGACTTCTCCCTCGCCATCTGGTCGGGCTACCAGCCGGCGTTCAACACCGCCCTGGCCGGCATGCACTCCGGACTCGCCCATCCCGTCGCGAAGCAAGCCGATCTCACGCTTGACGCGCTGTCCACCGCGGCGAGCATGCAGACCGCCGGCTACACGCCCGCCTCGGGAGTCACCTATCCGACGAGCAATCTCGGCAAGGCGCTTCACGACCTTGCCTGGATGATCAAGAGCAACATCGGGCTGCAGATCGCCTGCCTGGACTACGGGAACTGGGACATGCATGCCGACCTCGGCACACCCGGAGACACCTCGGGCTGGATGCACCGCCAGCTCGCCGACGTCGCCGCGTGCCTGGTGGCGTTCGCCACCGACCTCGGACCCGCGCTGGCCAACGTCAACATCGTCACGCTGTCGGAGTTCGGACGACGGGCCGCGGAGAACGGCAGCGGCGGTGCCGACCACGGGCTCGGCCAGGCGGTGCTCGCGCTCGGCGGTGGGATCAACGGCGGTCAGGTGATCGGCCAGTGGCCGACGCTCGCTCCGGGGGCGCTGGCCGACGGCGACCTGGCCGTCACGACCGACTACCGCTCGATCCTGACCGAGGTGCTGACCAAGCGCTGCGGGCTGTCGGGGGCGGCGACCCTCTTCCCGGGATTCACCCCGGCGACGGTCGGAATCGCCAAATAGCGCAGCCGTTTTGGCAGTGCGGCTACTCGGCGGGCGGGCCGAAGCTCGCCCGCTCGACGACCGCGCGGGTGAGCCGCCCGACGCCGATGACGCGCTCCTGGCTGTCGTAGAGCCGGACCGCAAACGTCAGGCGCCTGCCCCGGACCGTCAGCAGGCTCGCCGTCGCGCGTATCGACTCACCGATCCCCATGGGCAGCAGATGCTCGATCTGCACCCGGACGCCGACGGTGGTGAGCTCGGGCTCGAGCAGATCGGCAAGCGCGTCGAGCGCCGCACATTCCAGCATTGCCAGCACTTTCGGGGTGGCGAGCACATCCAGATCACCGGTGCCGACGGATCTGCAGGTGTCCTGCGGCCCGACCACTGCTGAGCAGGCGCCACTCAGCCCGGTCTCAAGGCCCGGCAGACGGGATGTGGTCGGCATTCCCCTATCCTTCCTGACGTGGCCGAAAAGAACTGCGCATGATTGCGGTGAGCGGCGCGTTCTGCACTCGCTGCGGAAAATCGCAGGAGGCGCACGGCGAGAGCGATCGCGCGGGCTGCGCGGCGGCCTTGAAGCTGGAGCCGGCTCGGTACTGCCCGCAGTGCGCGCGCCGGATGGTGGTGCAAGTGACCCCTGGCGGATGGAGCGCCCGCTGCTCACAGCACGGCGAGCTGGAGTCGATCCCAGGCTGATTTCCCTTGCAGTTGCAGGGGTTCTACGCGACCAGACCCAGCCGGCGCAGCTCGACTTGCAGGTCGTGCGGTGACGTGCTGGCCGCCATCGCATCTTCGAGGGTGATGACCCCGTCGCGGATCAGCGTCACCAGGTGCTGATCGAAGGTCTGCATGCCGTAGTAGGCGCCTTCGCCGATCAGCGCGTTCAGGCCCGAGGTCTTGTCGGGGTCGGCGATCGCGTCGGCGATGCGACCGGTGTTGACCATGATCTCCATCGTCACGCAGCGGCCGGCGTCGTCAGCCCGCGGAACCAGCCGCTGGCAGATCACGCCGCGCAGCGCGCCCGCGAGGGAAAGCCGGACCTGCTTCTGCTCGTGCGGCGGGAAGAAGTCGATGATGCGGTTGACCGTTTCCTGCGCGTCGGTGGTGTGCAGGGTCGACATGACGAAGTGGCCGGTTTCCGCGGCAGCGAGGGCGGCTTTCACCGTCTCCGCGTCACGCATCTCACCGACCAGGATGACGTCGGGGTCCTGGCGCATCGCGGCCCGCAGCGCCGTCGCGAAGTCCTCGGTGTCGACGCGCACCTCGCGCTGGTTGACCATCGACATCTTGTCGAAGTGCAGCACCTCGATGGGGTCCTCGATCGTGACGATGTGGACCTCGCGCGTGGAGTTGATCTGGTCGACCATGCCGGCGAGCGTCGTGGTCTTGCCCGACCCGGTCGGCCCGGTCACCAGGACGAGTCCGCGGGGCTCCAGTGCCAGGGCGCTCAGCACCTCGGGCAGGCCCAGCTCGGCCAGCGGGATCGCGCCGACGCTCACCCGCCGGAACACCAGACCTGCGGCACCGCGAGCCCGGAAGGCATTGACGCGGAAACGACCGACGCCGCGTACCGAGTAGGCGAAGTCGGCCTCGTTGGTGTGCTGGAACTCCTGGACGAGGTCGTCGCGAAGCACCTCGCGCACCATCAGCTCCGTGTCGGACGCGGACAGGTCACGCGTCTGGAGTTTGCGTAGCCGGCCGTCGACCCGAACGCGCGGCGGCGACCCCACCTTGCAATGGAGGTCAGAACCACCGCACTCCACGAGGGCGCGCAAAAAAGGCTCGACGGTGCTCACCTGAGATGTGTCGGCACGCAGGCCGCATCACCTGATGGTCCAGGAGAAGGATCCTGAAAGAAAGATGAAAACGACCGCACAAATCAGTCGAGTCGGGCGATAAGGTCGCCTTCCTGGACGACGTCGCCCTCGCTGACGGCCAGCTCGGTCAGCGTGCCGCCCTCTTCGGCGAGCACCGGGATCTCCATCTTCATCGACTCCAGGATGACCAGCGTGTCGCCCGCGGCGACGGCGTCTCCCGCTGAGGCCACGACCTTCCAGACGTTAGCCACCATCTCCGCCCGGATTTCCTCGGCCACTGCCGCTCCCGTCGTCTCACCGCGGCAGGCTTTGCTGCCGCTGGTCGGTCCTAGGTGCGCATCCTGTCACGGGCGCGTGCTCGGGCTCGGGCGCGGCGCGGTCATCGCACCCACCAGTCCCGTGTCGTACTCACCGCTCACAAACGCCGGCTCGGCCAGCAAGCGGGTGAAGAACGGCAGGTTGACCTTCGGGCCCTCGATCGCGTAGCCGTCCACCGCCGCGGCGGCGCGGGCCAGCAGCTCGGCCCGATCCGGCGCCCACACGCAGAGCTTGGCCAGCAGCGGGTCGTAGTGCGGGGTCACCACGTCGCCATCGGCGTAACCGGAATCGACGCGGATGCCCTCACCGGACGGCTCCTCGTAGCGCGTGATGGTCCCCGGCCCGGGCAGGAAACGCACCGGATCCTCGGCGTAGACGCGCATCTCGAGCGCGCAGCCCTGCGGGGTCGGCGGCTCCGCCCCGAAGGTGGGTTCGTCCCCCGCAGCGATGCGCAACTGCTCCTCGACGAGATCGATCCCGCAGGCCAGCTCGGTGACCGGATGCTCCACCTGAAGCCGGGTGTTCATCTCCAGGAAGACGAACTCCCCGGTCCCGTCCTCACCGGGCTGGACAAGGCATTCGACCGTCCCGGCGTTCACGTAGCCCACGGCAGCTCCGGCGCGCACCGCGGCGTCGAAGAGCTGAGCACGAAGCTCGGGGCCGACCGCCGGCGACGGCGTCTCCTCGGCGATCTTCTGGTGGCGACGCTGCACCGAGCAGTCCCGCTCGCCGAGCGCGACGATCCGGCCGTCGTTGAGCCCCAGGATCTGCACCTCCACGTGGCGGGCGCCCTGCAGGTAGCGCTCCAGCAGGATGTCGGCAGACCCGTAGAGCCGCTCGGCGCGACTCTGCGCGCCGGCGAAGGTCGAGCGCAGGGAGTCGTCGTCGAACACCGACCCCATCCCGACGCCGCCGCCGCCCGCGCTGGCCTTGACCATCAGCGGGTATCCGAGCCGCTGGGCGGCCGCCAGGGCTGCATCGACATCGGTGACAGGCAGGTCGGTGCCGGCGGCGACCGGGACGCCCGCGGCGGCCATGGTCCGCCGGGCGGCGATCTTGTCGGCCATCGCGGCCATGGCGGCCGGCGGCGGTCCGATCCAGACCAGCCCGGCGGCCTGCACCTGCTCGGCGAAGGTCGCCGACTCCGACAGGAACCCGTAGCAGGGGTGCACCGCCTGGGCGCCGGTGCGCTTGGCGGCCTCGATGAGCCGATCGCCGTCCAGATACGACTGGCGCGGGTCAGCCGGCCCGAGGAGCACCGCCTCGTCGGACTCGAGAACGAAAGGCAGCCCCGCGTCCGCCTCGCTGTAGGCGGCTATCGAGCGCACCTCGAGTCGCCGCAACGTACGCATCACCCGCCGGGCGATCTCACCCCGGCCTGCCACCAACACGGTCTCGAACACCGTTCGGACCCTATCGAGGTCAGCCGACGACGGTGGCTGCCCCCGGGGTGGCGCGCTCCGCGGCGCGGCGCTGCGAACGGTGGCGCCAGGGCGCGGTCAGTTTGCTCTCGCAGACCGTGTGCACCAGCACGGCCACACCGACCAGCGCGATCACGTCTCCGATGCTGATGACGTTGCGAAAGGGCAGCCACGAGGGAGTGGCGACGACGTCCCCGAGAGGTGCCAGGACCGGATGCGCCAGTACGGCCGAGTTGTTGAAGTGCTTCTGGACGTCGGTCCCTGCCTCCGAAAGGGCGCGCGCAGATGCCGGAAGCGTCCCGTCGTTCAGGGCGATGACGACACCGTTCAGCAAACCGCCGAGCCCGATGATCAGCAGCCCGGGCAGCCGGCGGTTCCACCAGATGGCGATACCGATGAGTCCGTACGAGCCCAGGTGCAGCCCGACCAGCACGGCGTGCGGCCAGCTCTGAAGCGGACCGGTGATGAGGATCTGGACTCCGAGCGCCGCCGCCACGAGCCAGGTGCCCCGCAGCCGGATCCGGGACAGGGCCATCAGCCTGCCACCCGCCAAGGGAACGGTCGCCAGCAGCACGACGGCGATGAAAGCCACGAACATCAGCCGGACACCTCCCGATCGACGAACATCGCTCCGGACATCTCGAGGGACGGCTCCAGGGACGGCTCCACTGACTCACGCGGACCCGGCAAGGCGGGCGCCACTGCACGTGTCCCCTGCCGGTGGCCCGCCGTCGCGGCGCGGTGCAGCAGCCCGTGCAGCGGCCGCATCCGCTCGATGACGCCGGGGACAGCGCCGGCCGGCGTCGGCCGCCCGATCAGATAGCCCTGCAGACGATCGCAGCCGAGCGCGACCAGTCGCTGCGCCGTCGGGAGGTCCTCGACGCCCTCGGCCACCAGCCGCAGGCCCAGATTGTGGCCCAGCTCGATCGTGCTCCGCACGATGGTGGCGTCGTTCGGCTCGTCGTCCAGCCGGGAGATGAAGCTCTTGTCGATCTTCAGCTCATGGACGTCCAGCCGCTGCAGGTACGCCAGCGACGAGTAACCGGTGCCGAAATCGTCGATGGACAGTTCCACCCCGAGCGCGCCCAGGCGGCGCAGGATGTCGGCGCTGCGCACCGGGTCGGTCATCAGCCGGCTCTCGGTCACTTCGAGGATCAGCCGCTCGGGTGCGATCCCGTACTTGCCCAGCAGCCGGCTCACCAGCTCCGGCAGCGCGAGGTCTCCGAGGTGACGGGCGGAAAGGTTGATGGCTGCGCCGATGACCAGGCCGTGCTTTTCCCAATCGGCCAGCTGGGCGAGCGTCTGCTCCATGACCCGGCGCGTCACCCGCTCGATGAGGGTGGTGCTCTCGGCCAGCGGGATGAAGACGTCAGGTGGCAGGTCCCCGAGCTCGGGGTGTGCCCAGCGCACCAGGCATTCCACCGTCGAAACCGTTCCGGTGTTGAGGTCCAACTGCGGCTGGTAGTACACCGTGACCTGGGTGTCGTCCGGGTCCTCCAAGGCGCGGCGCAGGTCGTTCTGCAGGCCGAGCCGGGCGACCGAATGGGTGTCGCAACCGGGGTCGTAGAGCGCGTACGTGCCCCGGGTGGCCTTGGCGCTGTACATCGCCACGTCGGCGCAGCGCAGCAGGCCTTCCACGGTGTCGCTGTGATCCGGGGAAAGCGCGATCCCGATGCTGCAATGGACGTCGACCCGTACCCCGCCGGCGTGAAACGTCTGCCGCAACCCCTCACCGATGCGCTCGGCGAGATCCATCGCCTCCTGCGGCCCTTCGATGGAGCGCGCCAGCACGGCGAACTCGTCCCCTCCCAGCCTGGCCACCAGGTCGAAGGCGCGCACGCTCGACGTGAGCCGGCCGGCCACCGCGACCAGCAGTTCGTCACCGACGGCGTGGCCGAGCGTGTCGTTGATCTCCTTGAAGTGATCCAGATCGATCAGCAGGATCGCGGCGGGCGACGTGCCGGACCCGATGGTGCGGGCGGCGGACGTCGTGAGCATGGTGCGGTTGGCCAGTCCGGTCAGCGCGTCGCGCAACGCCTCCTGCTCCCGGCGCATGGCCAGGCTCGCGCTCCGGTAGAGCGCCGCCACCGGGACGAGCAGTACCGGAAGTGACCACGGGGTCCACGAGACCGTCTCGGCGACAATCGCACCCAGCGCGAGCAGCGGAGCCGAGGTGCTGACCTGCCAGCGCAGGTCCTGCGTCAGCACGGAGACGATGTTGACGTTGAGCTTCCAGGCGACCGCGACACCGGTGAGCCCGTTGTTGATCACGAGGAACGCGACGGCCGCGATGAGTGCCGGACCCAGCGCCGGCACCGGGAACTGCCCCGTCACGGGAGTCAAAGGCTGGCTGGTGAGCGCCGCATAGACGATGCGGGCGGCGATGAAGGCCAACGCGTACTGCGCCACATTGAAGGGCAAGCGGTTCAGTCGCCGGTGACGCACGATGCCGTCGACGATCAGCGCTACCGTCTGCGCGACCACGACGTAGAACACCGGGGCCAGCAGCAGGAGTGCGAAACCGAACGTGCTGGAGACGGTGATCTCGTCGCCGGCCTCCTCGCCGCGAGCCACCGGGATGGGCCACATCTCGCCGGCGATGAGGATGATCGAGAGCGTCAGAACGGTGGTGATCCCGCGGCGCCCCAGCCCAGATGCGCCGACGAGCGCCGCCTGATGGCCGACGATGAAGATGATGGGCGCAGCGACGGCGGTGACCAGCCACAGATAGGCAGTCAGGCGATGACTGTCCTTGCCGTACATGCGGGCCCCCAGCTCGGGAATGGCGGGCGGGGCGTCGTTGCCACCGCCGCCGTACAGGGCAAGTCCCGGCCTGCGAATGCAGACCGGGACTTGCTCGAGTCGTATAGCAGCCGTCTAGCAGACCTTGTGGCCGGCTCTCATGGTCGCTACCAGCCGAACTTCACGCCGGCGCCAACACCAGTGACCAGAGCGGCCACGGTGGCGGATGCCGCCAGGGCACTGGCGATTCGATAAATACGGCGCACGTCGACCTCCTGATGCAGCCACCCCCCGCGGGTCGCTTGCCCCCTCTATCTCGGCCTTCGCTGAAATTTCTGTTGATCCATTTGACGTAACTTTCGTTCGGCCAAACCGTGGACAGGCCCCTCGTATTGGGGGATATCGGGCGGCGCGGCGACGGCCGCGAACCATGAAGCCCCGCCGTCTGAGACACTGGCGGCATGGCAAAGAAAGCGCGTCGGCGTCGGGCACGGGCAAAAAGCAAGGCCAACCACGGTAAGCGTCCCAACGCCTGAGCCGATGCTTCCAGCGTGAAGCTCATGGTCACCGGCGGGGCCGGTTACATCGGAAGCGTTGTCACGGCCCGGTTGCTCGAGGGCGGCCACGAGGTCGTCGTCCTCGATGATCTGAGCACGGGTCACGCTGACGCAGTGGCTCCGTCGGCGCGCCTCGTCGTCGCCGGGATCGCTGACGACGGCGCGGTACGCGAGGTGCTCGAGGACGGGGTCGAGGCGGTCCTGCACTTCGCGGCGCGATCGCTGGTCGGCGAGTCCGAGACTGCACCCGAGCGCTACTTCGGCAACAACGTGGGCGGAACCCTCGCCCTGCTGGAGTCGATGCGCGCCACGGGCGTGCGCGGGCTGGTCTTCTCCTCCACCTGCGCCGTCTACGGCGAACCGCTGGTGCCGGGGCCGCTCGACGAGTCCAACCCCTTCCGCCCGCAGAGCGCGTACGGCGCCTCGAAGATCGCCGCTGACCTGATGATCTCGGCCTTCACCCGGGCCCACGGCTTCGGGGCAGTCAGCCTGCGCTACTTCAACGCTGCGGGCGCCTACGGCAGCTACGGCGAGCGGCACGCCACCGAGACGCACCTGATCCCGCTGGCGCTGCGCACGCTCACCGAGCCCGACCGGGTGCTGCAGATCCTCGGCACCGATTACCCGACGCCCGACGGCACAGCGGTACGCGACTACATCCACGTGCTGGACCTGGCTGAGGCGCACATTCTCGCGCTCGACGCGCTCGACCCCGGCCGTCACCAGATCTACAACCTCGGCAGCGGGATCGGCACGTCGGTGCGCGAGGTGGTCGACGTCGTCGGTGCGGTAGCGGGCAAGCCGGTCAATATCGTCGAGGCGGGCCGGCGGCAGGGTGATCCGCCGCTGCTGGTCGCCGCCATCGACAAGATCACCAGCGAGCTGGATTGGAAGCCGCAGCGTTCCCTGCAGCAGATCATCGGCGACGCGTGGGAGTTCGCCGAGCGTCAGCGCTGAGCAGCGCTATTCGGCCTGAAACTCCCCGGAGGTCCACTGGACCTCGACGGCCCGGAGTCTTTTCAGCACGGCCACCCGTACCGACTCGGGCGCCCGGTCGCCGCCGCAACGGCGGGCCACCAGCAGCTTGACTTCCTGCTCCACGCCGAACTGGCGCAGGCACGGCGAGCACTCGTCGAGATGCTCGCGGATCAGGTGGCGACGCTCGGCGTCGATCTCACCGTCGAGATAGAGATAGACCTCTTCGAGGACCTCTCGGCAGTCAGTCTCATGAGGCGATCCGCAACTCACCGTGATCCCTCCGGCGCCGCAGCCGCGGCTGAGTCGGTCCCGGCGCCAGCCTCGGCCGGGATGAGCCCGCGCTCCTGTGCGTAGTTCTCGAGAGCAACCCGCAGCCCGCGGCGACCGCGGTGCAACCGCGACATCACCGTTCCGATGGGGGTGCCCATGATGTCGGCGATCTCCTTGTAGGAGAAACCCTCGACATCGGCGAGGTAGACGGCCATCCGGAAATCCTCGGGAAGCGACTGCAGCGCTTCCTTGACGTCACTGTCCGGCAGGTGTTCGAGTGCCTCGGTCTCTGCGCTCTTCAAGCCGGCCGGCGTGTGGGATCCCGCCTCGGCCAGCTGCCAATCCTCGATCTGCTCGGTCGGGGACTGCAGCGGCTGACGCTGGCGACGGCGATAGCTGTTGATGAACGTGTTGGTCAGGATGCGATACAGCCAAGCCTTGAGGTTGGTGCCCTCCTGGAACTGGTGGAAGGCCGCAAACGCCTTGACGAACGTCTCCTGCACCAGATCCTCGGCATCAGCCGGGTTGCGCGTCATACGAAGCGCAGCGGCGTACAGCTGATCGAGGAACGGCAGAGCGTCGCGCTCGAACCGCGCACCCCGCTGCTCGGGGGTCTCCTCTACGGGGACCACCTCCCGACCTGCCGCCCCGGATGTTGCGCGCTGAATGCGCTGATGACTCGGTGTCCAACCTACTGCGCCGGTGGAGGCAGGGTCGTCACGGGAGGAGACAGGGGCGGACGAGCCGGAAGAGACGGTGCTACGGCTCGGGCGGCCGGCTGCGGGCGAGACGGGACGTACCGGACCAGGCCCCGCCGGGGATGCGGTGCGTGGCCGCACGCGATTGCGGGCGGGAGTGGGGGTCACGTCTGGCCATAACACCCGCCGAGGCCGTGCCGATTCCCGCCAATTCCCATTGCTGCTTTGCCCCCGCTGATTCCTCGGTGCGCAGGACGTATCCGAATGTGTGTCGGCAGACACGAGCGAGCACGAGCGCGGGAGGTGACGGCCCCGTAGCATCCGGGGCATGTCCAGCGGCTACCACCCTCCGGTCGAGGAGTACCTGGAGACGATCCTCGGCCTGGAGGAGGCGGGGATCCGGCCGATGCGAGCCCGGATCGTCGAGCGGCTCGGGGTGTCGGCTCCGGCCGTGAGCGAAACGGTGCGCCGGCTCGAGCGCGACGGATACCTCACGCTGGACGATTCACGCGCCATCACGCTGACCGACGCCGGGCGCAGCTACGCGACCTCGATCATGCGTCGCCATCGCCTCGCCGAGCGGCTTCTCGTCGATGTGCTGAAGGTGCCGTGGTCGCAGGTGCACGAGGAGGCCGGCCGGCTGGAACATGCGATCAGCCCATGGCTCGAGGAGCATCTGGTGACCCTGCTGGGTGACCCCGCGACGTGCCCTCACGGCAATCCGATTCCCGGTTCTGCCAACAAAGCGGATTTCGGTGATCAGCGCGCGCTTTCCGACCTGCCTGATGGCGCTGATGTGGTGGTCCGGCGGATCGATGAGCAGCTCGAGGGGCAGCACACCTACATGCAGACGTTGGAGACCGAGGCGGTGCTGCCCGGGCGGGCGATCACCATTGTCGGACGCGGTGCGGAGCGCATGCAGCTCACCGTTGACGGCCGTGAGGTAGCCCTCGACCTCGCGATTGCCGAGCGGGTTTTCGCCTCCCGGCAATAAGGCAGCTCTCAGCTAATCCCCTGGTCTGTATTTGGACTATGTGGGTAGCGTGCTGTTAATTGCTTTTGTCTCTTTTGCCATTTCTGGGGGATGTCGGTGACGGCGCAGGACTCCGCGCGCTTCGGGAGCGGTGAGCTCGAAGCCGGACAATCGGAAGGTCCTGCCGCCGACCCCCACGCCCTGTTCGCTGCGACGGTCGCGCTGCGCCAGCTCGCCGAATGGTTGCCGCTGACGCCGGTGAGCGTGCTCGATCTCAGCCGTCCGCTGCCCGACTGCGAGACCGGTTTCGACGCGCGGATCGGCGAGATCGTGATGGCGGCAGGTCATCGGGTGACCTCGGTGACCCGGGATCCGGCAGACGTACCAAAGGCGAGCGCGACCCCGCGCGCTCACGCCGTGGTCGTGGGTGATCCGCGCAGCCTGACCTGGATACGCAGCGAAAGCGTCGACGCCGTGCTGGCGGAAGGCGGAGCCCTGTCCGACAGCCTGGCCACCGAGGACACCCTGCGCGACATCGCCAGGGTGCTGCGCCCGGGCGGCCGCTTGCTCGCTTCAGCCGATTCGCTGGTGCTCGGACTGGCCCGGCTGGCGGAGCAGAACCGCTGGCCCGAGCTCGCTGACGCCCCGGCCGCTGACGTCGTCCTGGTGCCTGATCCGTCGCACGCCGGGGGCTACACGCGCTGCTTCTCCCCCGATGACCTGACCGAGCTCCTCACCGATTGTGGGCTCGAGGTCGAGTGGATACGCCCGCGGACGGTGATTCCGGCTGCTGCGGTGCGCCAGACCCTGCTGGCCGATCCGTCAGCAATGGGCGACCTGGTGATCAGCGAGCTGAGCCTGGCCGGCGCCCATGCCGGCGAGGCCCACGGCGCGCGTCTCGTCGTCAGCGGCCGCAAGCCGCGCTGATCAGCGCTGCGAGCGCTCGTACTTCTGCTGGTCATCCATGCAACGCGCCGACTCGGGGCGGATCTTGAGACGGGCGTCAGGAATCTTCTTGCCGCAGTCGACGCACATGCCGTACGTGCCCGCGTCGATCCGCTCGAGCGCCTGCACGATGAGCTGCTGATCGGCGGCCGCCGCATCCAGGACGGCGACCTCGCGCTCGGCGTCGGAGATGTCCGTTCCCTGATCTCCGGGGTGTTGGTGGACGTGGCTGAGATCGCCGCTGCCCTGCTCGGAGCCCTCGGCGGCCAGCACAGCAGAGCTGTGACCGATTTCGGCCAGCCGTGCCTCGAGTAGCTTCCGGGCACGTTTGACGTCCACCAAGAACCTCCGATGCTCAATCGATGCATACCAGACGCGAGGCGGCTCACTGGTCCGGCGAGTGCGGCTCAGTCTGCCTACCCCGATACTGGAGATGCACCCCATAGCCCTTTGCGTTCCCATCTGATTCCCGGAGGTCATGTGTCCGCCGTCACCCCGGAGCGCGCGCTGGCGGCCCCGTGGGCCGCCCCGCACGCGCCGTCACCGGTCAGCGGACGCGTCGCCATGCCCGGTTCGAAGTCGGCCACCAACCGGGCGCTGCTGCTCGCGGCCCTGTCGCCCGGGGCCAGCGCGTTGACGGCCCCGCTCCGGGCGCGCGACACGCTGCTGATGGCGCAGGCGCTGCGCGACCTGGGCGCGCAGATCGATGCGGGCGGTAGCGATTGGGTGGTCACAGGCCGGGACGAGCCGGCTGACGTAGGTGCGGTGACGGTCGACACGGGCAACGCCGGCACGGTCGCCCGTTTCCTTCCGCCCGCAGCTGCCGTGTTGGCGCGCGGAACGGTGACCGTCGACGGTGATGTGCGGATGCGTGAGCGTCCGCTGGGCCCGCTGCTCGGTGCGCTGCGCGCTCTGGGCGCCGATCTGCCCGATGCGGCTGATCGCATCCCGTTCACGATGCGGGCCACGGGTGAGCTCGCCGGCGGCACGCTGGAAGTGGACGCGTCGTCCTCCAGCCAGTTGATCTCGGGACTGCTGCTGGCGGCGCCGCGCTACGAGAGCGGGCTGAGCGTCTGCGCTGCGGGTGGGCGCGTTCCGTCCGCGCCGCACCTGGCCATGACCGTCGCGATGCTGCGGGAAGCCGGCGCCACCGTCGACGACAGCGAGCCGGGGCGATGGGTCGTCGCGCCGGGTGGGCTGCGCGCCACCGCTTACGCGATCGAGCCCGATCTCTCCAGCGCTTCGGCATTCCTGGCGGCGGCCGCCGTCACCGGCGGATGCGTGCGCCTGGAGGGGTGGCCGGAGGGCACCTCCCAGCCCGGACGTCTCCTGCCGGAGCTGCTCTCGGCCTTCGGCTGCCGGTGCGAGATCACGTCAGCCGGGGAGCTTTCGGTCACCGGACCCGACGTGCTGCACGGCGTCGATCTCGATCTCAGCGACTACGGCGAGGCGGTCCCCACGCTGACGGCCGTCGCGCTCTTCGCCGATACGCCGAGCCGCCTGAGCGGGATCGCCCACCTGCGCGGCCAGGAGACGGATCGGCTGGCGGCTCTCGCCGAGGAGTTCGGACGGCTCGGGGCGCGGATCACGGTCACGTCCGATGGGCTGCAGATCACCCCCACGCCACTGCGGGCCGATGGCGACGCCGTGCTCGATCCGCGCGCCGACCACCGGCTGGCGATGGCATACGCCGTCGCCGGGCTGCGGGTGCCCGGAGTGCTGGTGTCCGACATCGCCACGACCGGCAAGACCATGCCCGACTTCCCCGAGCGGTGGGCGCAGTTGCTCGCCGGGGCCTGCTGAGAGCCAGGCCGTTCTCGCATGCCGCACTCGCTCGACGAGGACGACGTACCGATCCGTCCCGGCGGCGCGAACCGGCGGCGCAGCCGGCTGCGGCCGGAGTACGCCGACGCCCGCGAGGCGCTGATCACGACCGTCGACCGGGGCCGCTCCACCTGCCGGCTGCTCGAGTCGGGGACCTCCGTGATCGCGGTACGGGGGGCCGACGTGCGGCGCACCCCCGTCGTCGTCGGCGACCGGGTGCGCCTCGTCGGTGACATGTCCGGACGCGACGGATCCTTGGCCCGGATCATCTCGGTCGCCGAGCGGGTGAGCGTGCTGCGGCGTACCCCCGACGACACCGACCCGGCGGAGCGGCCGATCGTCGCCAATGCCGACCAGCTGATCGTCGTGGTGGCGCTGACGTCTCCCCCGGCGCGCCCGCGGATGATCGACCGCTGCCTGGTGGCGGCGTATGACGGCGGCCTGCTACCGGTGCTGTGCCTCACCAAGCACGATCTGGCCGGCAAGCTCGCCCCGGATGATGCCGACCGCGATGCGCTCACCACGCTGACGGCCGCGTACGAACCGCTCGGGGTTCCGGTCGTCACGGCGGGCGTCGACGACAGCATCGATCCCATCAAGGCCGTGCTCGCCGGGAAGATCAGCGTGCTCTTCGGCCACAGCGGGGTCGGCAAGTCGACGCTGGTGAATCGGCTGGTGCCAGGGGCCTACCGGGCGACGGGTGAGGTCAGCGACATCGGGCGCGGCCGCCACGTGAGCTCCTCCGTCATCGCGCTGGAACTGCCCGAAGGCGGCTGGGTGGTCGACACGCCAGGTGTGCGCTCGTTCGGCCTCGGCCTGGTCTCGCCCGCGCGGGTGCTCTCGGCGTTCGAGGACCTGGCGGCCGTCACCGAGGAGTGCCCGCGCGGCTGCACACACTTGCCCGACTCGCCCGACTGCATGCTCGACGCCTACGCGGCGACCGGGCCCGCGCAGGCGGCGCGTGTCGATTCGCTGCGCCGGCTGCTGCTTTCCCGCGAGGCCGCCGACGACTGAGGCTCAGCTGGTCGCGCCGACCGCGATCGTCGCGTCGACCTCGGCCTTGCGGGCCTCGATGGCGGCGCGTTCCCGATCGAGATTTTCGGCGATGTCCTCGTCGGCTTTCATCAGCGCACCGAGGTCGACGCCGGCCATGTCGAGAACGCCCATGTCGGCGTAGGCCTTCTGGACCTTCTCCCCCCACAGGCCGATGTCCTTGACGATCGGGACGATCCGGGTGAACAGCAGCGAGCGGAACATCTGCTGGAAGGCTGAGCGGTCGGCGTAATCCAGGCATTCCTCGACCGGGAAGCCGAGGGACTCCCAGACCTCCTTGCCGCGCAGCCGGTCACGCATCAGGTAGCACGCCTCGACGACGAACTCCTCGCGCTCGTCGCGCTCCTTGCTCGTCAGCTCGGCGTAGGCGTCCTTCAGGGCCATGCGTCCGAACGCCACGTGACGCGCCTCGTCCTGCATCACATAGCTGAGGATCTGCTTGGGCAGCGGCTGGGTCGTGGTGTCCCGAAGCAGCCCGAACGCGGCCAGGGCGAGACCTTCGATGAGCACCTGCATGCCGAGGTAGGGCATGTCCCAGCGGCTGTCGGAGAGCGTGGTGGCGAGCAGCTGCTGCAGGAAGGGGTTGATCGGATAGACCAGCTGCACCTTCTCCTGCAGGAAGCGCGCGTACGTCTCGGCGTGGCGCGCTTCGTCCATGGTCTGGGTGCTGGCGTAGAACTTCGCGTCAAGATCCGGAACGCCCTCGACGATGCGCGCCGAGCAGATCATCGCGCCCTGCTCGCCGTGCAGGAACTGGCTGAACTGCCAGGCGACGAGGTGCTGGAACATCTCGTCCTTGTCCTTCTGGCCGAGCTTTTCGAAGGTCGGCGAGCCGTAGATCGGGCACGACTCCTCGCCGAGGCCGAGGACGTTGTAAGGGTCGACCTCGAGCGACCAGTCGATGCGGGTCGAGGCGTCCCACTGCTTGTCCTTGCCCTTCTGGTAGAGCGCGAGCAGCCGTGCCCGGCCCTCGTCGTACTCCCAGGTGAAGCGCGCGTCGCCGGCGGCGGGCACGTTCCAGGTCTCGTGCGGGGTGTTGGCGACGTACAAGTCATGCGTGGTCATGAACGCTCCTCGATGGCAACGAATCAGCAGGTGGGCCGGCAGAGAACTCCGGGGGCAGGGCGCGAGCCACGAGGGTCGCGATGTCGTCGGCGGTGCGCTCGATGGGCGCCAGCGGCAGCACCAGGTGAGAGACGGTGAGCCGGATCGCCGAATCGGCCACCAGGGCGACGTCGCGGGTCGACAGGTGCGGCCAGTGGTCGGTCAGGTACCGGGTCAGGAGCTTGCGTGAGGACTCGAGCAGCGGCTCCGCGCGGGTCGTCAGCAAGGGAAGCAGGTCGGATGGCCCCCGGGCGCTCGACAGGATCGCCTTGAGCAGAGGGTCGTCGGCACCGGTGCGCAAGGTGTGGGCGACGGCCGCCCGGGTGCCGGCCACGGGATCGTCGGGATGGGACTCCAGGACGGTCGCGAGCTCGCTCAGGTAGATCTCGGTCTCGTGGGCTGACAGCGCCTGGGCGAGACCGTCCTTGCTGCCGAACTCCTTGTAGAGCGTCTGCCGGCTGACTCCAGCACGGCCGGCCAGCTCGGCAAGCGGCATCCGCTCCCACTCCCCCGACACGACCACCCGGCGGGCGGCGGCGAGCAGAGCATCGCGGGCTGACGGCACGACGTCAGGATTTACATTCCGGCGCCATATGTCAACCCGTCGCTTGACAGATCGCCAGCTGAAGTCAGCTGAGCAGGGTCTGGACCGTGACCGGGGTGAGGCCGCGGGTCGCCAGGCCGTCGAGGATCGTGGGCAGCGCCTGCACCGTTCCGGCATGGCCCAGGTGCATCGACACGATGCTGCCGCGCTGGACCCCGGCGAGCGTGCGGGAGATCACCAGCGACGCGCCCGGATCGAGATAGTCGGACGGGTCGACGTCGAAGGCGACGACGGTGCTGTAGCCGGCCGCTCCTGCGGCCGCTCGGACCAGCGGGGTCGACCGGTTCATCTGCGACGGGCGCGCGTAGTGCCCGTTGTTTCCCGAGACCTGCACCAGGACGTCGCGGGCCTTGGCGAACTCCTGCTCGACGCCGGACTCGGAAAGGGCGGCAAGGTCAGGATGGGTGTACGTGTGATTGGCCAGTCCGTGGCCGGCGGCGAGGATGCGTCGCCCGAGTGCCTGGTTGACCGCGAGCCAATTGCCGACGGCGAACACCGTGATATGTGCGCCTTTGGCCTCCGCGGCCTGCAGCAGCGCTTCGGCGAGCGCAGGGTCGCCGTTGCCGTGAAACGTCAACGCCACCTGCGCCCTGGTGCGCGAACCGTTCACGATCTCGATGGCGGGACCACCCGGCGAGCTCGTCGCAGGTGCAGCGGAAGTGGGCGTCGCACTGGGGGGCGGCGTGGTGGGCACCGCGGCGGGTGGATGCGGCGCACTGCTGCTGCGAAGCGGTGACTTCGCCCGCGCCGCGTGTACGGCGCTTCCGCATCCGGCCAACGCCAGCGTGGTCAGGACCGCGCGCCGGCTCGGCGTCACCCAGCGGCGCTGTGGCGCACTCTGCGACTCGTCACCCAATGGACGCTCGACCTTTCCCTGCCGTGTCGCCTGTCGTGCCCTCAGTTGCTGACGGCCTCGTAGTCTCGCGCTGGTGAGTGCCACCCGCCAGCCCGATTCCGGCCCAGCATCGCAGGACTTCATGTCAAACCAGACCCCCGACTCACCCGCCGCCGACCTCGCCCTGGCGCTCGAACTGGCCGACGCGGCGGACATCGTGACCCAGGACCGGTTTCAGGCACTGGACCTGCGGGTGCAGACCAAGCCCGACACGACACCGGTGAGCGACGCCGATCTCGCCGTCGAAGCGCTGATACGCGAGAAGCTCGGCCAGGCCCGCCCGGGCGACACCGTGCTCGGCGAGGAGCAGGGTGAGATCGGCGTCTCGGGCAGCAGGCGCTGGATTCTCGACCCCATCGACGGCACCAAGAACTACGTGCGCGGCGTGCCGGTATGGGCCACGCTGCTCGCCCTCGAGGTGGACGGCGAGATCACCGTGGGCGTCATCAGTGCCCCCGCTCTCGGGCGGCGGTGGTGGGCGAGCCGCGGCGCCGGCGCTTACGCGAACGGGCGGCGGATCGAGGTCAGCAAGGTGGGCGCGCTGGGCGACGCCTCGCTCGCGTACTCGTCGCTGGCCGGATGGGAGGAGCAGGACCGGCTCTCCGGCTTCCTGGACCTCACCCGCGCCGTCTGGCGCGACCGCGCCTTCGGCGACTTCTGGTCGCACTGCCTCGTGGCCGAGGGCGCGGTGGACATCAGCGCCGAACCGGAGGTCTCGCTCTGGGACATTGCGCCTTTGAAGGTGCTGGTCGAGGAGGCCGGCGGCACCTTCACCGATCTCGCCGGCGATGGCAGCCCGACCGGCGGCAGCATCGTGTGCACCAACGGCCCGCTGCATGACGAGGTGCTGAGGATGCTGGCACCGCGATGACCGCCCTGACCCGAGCGAGCGCCGGATGATCGGCTTCGCGCACCGCGGCGCACCCGCAGCCGGTATGCGCGAGAACACCCTGACCGCGTTCAGCAATGCGCTCGCCGGCGGCGCCCGGGCGCTGGAATCGGACGTCTGGCTGAACGCCGACGGGGTGCCGATCCTGGTGCACGACCGCGTCGTGCGCAGCGGCCTGCGCCGGCGGCCGATCTCGCTGATGCGCACCGCCGACCTGCCCGGCTGGCTCCCCACGCTCGACGCCCTGTACGAATCGGTCGGGAGCGATTTCGACTTCAGCCTCGACGTCAAAGACCCCGCGGCCGCGCTTGCGACGATCGAGGTCGCCGAACGCCACCGCGCGGCAGCGCGGCTGTGGCTGTGTGGCTCATCAGGCCAGGTACGCATGTGGCGGGCCGGCAGCAGCGGAGCCCATCTCGTCGTCTCCACGTCGTTGCGCAGCGGCCGGACGATGGTGGACGGGCGGATCGACGAGGCCGCGGACGCAGGCGCCGACGCGCTGAACCTGCGCTCGCCGGAATGGTCGCCGGAGCGTGTCCAGCGCTGCCACGACCGCTCGATGCTGGCCTTCGCCTGGGACGTGCAGGAGGCGGCAAGGTTGGAGAGCATGCGCGCGTACGGGTGTGATGCGATTTATTCAGACTCATTGACTTTGATCGCTGCCGCGCAAAGTCCCACGGGCTAGCCTCCGGCCGCCGCGAGCGCGAACGGGAGCACCTGCGCCGCCCCTGCCTCACGCAACAGGCGCGCGACCCACGTCGCGGTCCAGCCGGAATCCCAGAGATCGTCGACGAGGAGCACCACGCGGTCCTGCACCACTGCCGCCACGTCTGGAGGCACCTCGAAAGCGCCCACCACATTGGCCAGCTTGTGGGCGCTGTTGTGCACCTCCTGCTGCGACCGGCGCGCCGCCACCCGCCGCACCGCTCCCCCGGCTGCCAGCCTCCCGACCGAGGACACCTGCGACGCGAGAGAGGCGACCAGGCCGGGACGGCGCTGCGATTCGATGGAGACGACGACCTCGGGCCGGCTCTCCCAGGGCCAGTCGCGCAGCGCCGTGACGACCCCTGACATCAGCCCCGGGTTGAGCTCACCGTCGGACGCAAGCGCCGCGGCAAGCCGGGCTCCCCAGCCCAGATCCGACAAGCGGGCAAGCGCCCGACCCTCGACGGCGGCCGATCCCTCGGCGATCCGACCGGACAGCTCGATACCCGTGGCAGCCATGCCGGTGGGCCAGGTCTTCTTCACCCCGAGGGCAACCCCGGACCGGGCGAGCGCCTGAACGCCGTCCTCGACCGCACTCAGCTGCAGCTCCCGCAACGGGTGTCCGATGCACCGCGAACACCGGCCGCAATCGGCGGCTTCCGGATCATCCAGCTGCTCACGCAGGAAGCGCAGCAGGCAACCGGGCGTGTGCAGGTACTCCTTCATCGCCGCACCCTCGCGATCGCGAGCCTCGCGCAGCGCGTCGTAGCGCTCCTTGTCATACGTCCACGGCTGGCCCGTGGAGATCCAGCCGCCGCTGACCCGCCGGACGGCGCCGTCGACATCGAGCACTTTCAGCACCATCTCCAGCCGGGTGCGGCGCAGATCGACGAGCGGCTCGAGCGCCGCGGTGGAACGCGCCGAATCGTCGAGCTCCTCCAGGAGGCGGCGCACCATCGCCTCCTCCGGCATCGACACCGAAGCGAAGTAGGACCAGATCGCCGAATCGGCCGGGGTCGGGAGCAGGAAGACCTCGGCGCGCTCGGTGGCCCGCCCGGCGCGTCCGACCTGCTGGTAGTACGCGATCGGGCTGGAGGGGCTCCCCAGATGGACGACGAAGGTGAGGTCGGGCTTGTCATAGCCCATCCCGAGCGCGCTGGTGGCGATGACGGCCTTGAGCTCGTTGACGGCCAGCGCAGCCTCGATCCGCTTGCGCTCGGCATCCTCGGTGCGGCCCGTGTAGGCGGCGACGGCGTGGCCTCGGCTCGCCAGGAACGCGGCCGTGTCCTGCGCGCCTGCCACGGTCAGGGTGTAGATGATTCCCGACCCCGGCGCGGCTGAGAGCAGCGCATCGAGCCAGGCCAGCCGCTCCGGATCGCCGGGCAGCTCCACGACATCGAGGGCGAGCGACTCCCGGTCCAGCGACCCGCGAAGCACCAGCGGCTCACCGAGCACGGCAGCCACATCACGGGTGACCCGCTCGTTGGCCGTGGCCGTGGTGGCGAGCACGGCCACGCCTTCGGGCAGGCCGTCGAGGACATCCCGCACCCGCCGGTAGTCGGGCCGGAAGTCATGGCCCCAATCGGAGATGCAATGCGCCTCGTCCACGACCAGCAGGCCGCACTTGGCCGCGACATGAGGCAGCACCGTCTCGCGGAAGCCAGGGCTGTTCAACCGCTCCGGGCTGATCAGCAGGACATCGACCTCGCCCGCTTCGATGGCTTGCTCGACCCGGCCCCACTCGTCGAGATTGGCCGAATTGATGGTCTCGGCGCGGATGCCGGCGCGCGCTGCCGCCTCCAACTGGTTACGCATCAGCGCGAGCAGCGGGCTGACGATCAGCGTGACCCCGGCGCCGCGCGCCCGCATGAGCGCCGTCGCCGTGAAGTAGACCGCGCTCTTGCCCCAGCCCGTGCGCTGCACCACCAGCACCCGCTCGCCCGACAGGAGCGCCTCGATGGCGCGCCACTGGTCGTCGCGCAGCACGGCTGACGTCCCCGCCAGCAGCGCGAGAACCTCTTGGGCACCGCCACGATCGGCGGTGTACGCGGCCGGCGGCGAGCTGGGTGCAGCTGTCATGAGCCCATCCTGGCCGCCGGCTCCGACAGAACGTCGAGCCGAACCCGGTTGTGCACAGGACGATCAGGAATCGGGCGCCATCGTTCCCGTGGCCAGCAGCTCCGGATGATCTTCTTCGGCCTGCCGGGACGGCCGGGTGGCCAGGAACGATCCCGCCAGGATGAGCGCGAAGCCGACGAGGGTGCTGGCCGAGATGTGCTCGTGCAGGAAGAGTGCGCCGAGCAGGACGGCGACCGCCGGGTTGACGTACGTGATCACCGTCGCCAGCACCGGGCCGACCTCGGCGATCAGCCCGAAGAAGATGAGGAAGGCCGCCGCCGTGCAGACGACCCCGAGGACCAGGACGGATTCGGTCACCTCGTGGCGCGGCCAGCCGCGGGGCAGGCTGGTGAGCGCGAAGGGCGCGTAGGCGATTGTCACCAGAGTCAGCGACGCAGCGACGACTCCCACGGGCGGCAGATCGCCCAGGTAGCGCGACAGGATGATCGGACCGACCGCATAGCCGATGGCGACGACGCCGACAGCAAGCGTCGCTCCGAGTTGCGCGCCGTGCACGTCGAGCCCGACGAGTGCACCGACTCCGAGCAGCCCGATCACCAGCCCCGCGAGACGGGTGAGGCCCAGCTCGTGCATGGCCCCGCGGGCAAAGGCCAAGAGCGCTCCGACCAGCGGCACCGCTGCCACCAGCAGCCCGGTGAGCGAGCTCGGCAGCTTCTGCTCCGCGACCGGCAGCAGCAGCCAGGGAATCGCCACCTCGATGATCGTGTACGCGAGCAACGGCTTCCAGTACGGCACCAGTGGGCGCAGCTCGCCGCGCGCGGCGGCGACCGGGAGCAGCAACACCACCGCCACCAGGCAGCGCCCGAAGATGACGTCGACCGGGCTCAGATCGCTGACGGCGACCTTGATGAGCAGGTAAGGGATCCCCCAGATCACGCACATGGCGGAAAAGAGCAGCCAGCCGCGCCGCGACATCGTTCCCCTTTCCCGGACCGCCCCCGAGCCTGCACTGCGCGGCCGGAACATGCTCGCCAATTTCGGACATGACTCCGGATCAGAGCAGCGCGAGGCCGAGCCCGGCGGCAGCCGCCAGCATCCCGGCGGCCACGGTGAGGGCCACGTTGGCCAGCGCGAGCAGCCGGTCCGCGTCGCCGGCGAGCCGGACCGTGTCGTACGCCCAGGTGGAGAACGTGGTGAAGCCGCCGCAGATGCCGGTCGCGAAGAAGGCGAGCACCAGCGGCCCGAGACCGTGTGCCGCGGCGCCGGTTAGGAACCCGAGGACGAACGAGCCGACGACGTTGATCAGCAGGATTCCAGCCGGGAAGCGCCCGAGATGAGCCCGGCCGCTCCAGTGCGCCTGCACCCACTGATCGGAAGCGAAGCGGGCGGCAGACCCGAGTCCGGCGCCGAGACAGACCAGCAGCCACGCCACCCCGCTCACGGCTCACCGCCGGGCGCCAGCGGGCCCATGACGCGAGCGGTGGCGCCCGCTCCCGCGACGACAGCTGCGAGCCCGGCGACCACGCTGAGGGCGAGGTAACCGAAAGCCGCCCCGGTCCGGTGGGCAGCGATGAGTTCGTCGGTACCGACCATGAACGTCGACCACGTCGTGAAGCCGCCACAGAAGCCTGTGGTGGCCAGCGCCCGCCAGCGGGCGTTGCCGGGCCGGCGGAGCACCGTCAGCTCCAGCAGCGAGCCGATCAAGAGCGAACCGAGCACGTTGATGAGCACGATGGCCCACGGGAACTGCCCCCGCGCCGCGGGCCACGCCAGCGCGATGGCGGCCCGGGCCGCTCCCCCCGCTGCACCGCCGATGGCGACGGCCAGCAGCAGCCCGCGGTTCAGCTGGGGGCGCCGGCTGTCACCCGTTCAGCGGCGGCCGGTGCCGGCGCGTCGCACGGGGTGACCGTCACCAGGAACCCGTTCACGGCAGCGTTGCCGGAGGGCACGTCCACGAAGTCCACCGGGGCGAGCAGGTTGCTGTTGATCCCGGCGACCGCTCGGTCGACCCCCTCCTGCGCGCCGGCGATGGTGTGGCCCCAGCCGTGCGGCAACGACACCACGCCGGCCATCATCTCGTCGCTGACCTCGAGCTCGACCTCGACGCTGCCGGCCTCGCTGCTGACGCGTACGAAGTCACCATCACTGACGCCACATCGCGTCGCATCCGTGGGATTCATGAAAAGCGTGCACCGGTTGGATCCGCCGACGAGCTTGTCGACCTGATGCATCCAGGAGTTCTTCGAACGCAGGTGGCGCCGGCTGGTCATGACGAGTGAATCGACGCTGCGGTCGAGGCGTTCGAGCAGGCGCGGGATGTCATTGGTGACGTACTCGGGCGCCACTTCGAGCTTCCCGGACGGCGTCCGCAGGATGTCTCGCACCTTCGCCACCATGGGTCCGAAGTCGAGCCCGTCAGGATTGTCCTTGAAGGTCTGCAGGGTGATCCCGTCGGGATTCTCCCCGTAGCGGTCACCCCACGGTCCGGTGCGCAGCGAGAGGTCCAGGAAGCGCTCGGGACCGCCTGCCGAGTAGTGCGATTTCACGGTCGCCGGATCCAGGCCGTTGACCGAAACGAGGAAGTCGAACCACGCGTCGTCGAGTGCGGCGACGTCGACCTCGGCGGCCTTCTGCCCGGCAAGGATGCCGCCAAGGCGCACCAGCACCTCCCACTCCTGCGGGCGCCCGTCCGTCGGCGGGAAGATCGCGTCGGACCACTTGCCCGCGCTGCGCACGGCGAAAAGCCACAGCAGATCGTCGAAATGCGGCTGCTCCAGCGGGCTCAGCCCGGGCAGGATGACGTGAGCGTGCTTGGTCGTCTCGTTGATCCAGTTGTCCACGGAGATCATCGCGTCGAGCATCGGCAGGGCCTTCTGCAGCCGTTCGGCTCCCGGCGCGCTCAGCGCGGGATTGCCGGCGACGGTGATGAGCGCCCTGATCTGACCCTCCCCCGGGGTGTCGATCTCCTCGGCAAGGCACGAGACGGGCACCTGACCCAGAACCTCGGGGGCACCGCGCACCCGGCTGTGCCAGCGGCCGAACTCGGGCCCGGTCGAGCTGCCGGGAGTACCGGGCGCGGCAGGGACGGGCAGGACGTTGACGGTCCAGTTGACCGGGGTGGGGAACATCAGCCCGCCGGGCACGTCGAAGCTGCCCGTCAAGATGTTGACGACGTCGACGAGCCAGCTCGCGAGGGTGCCGAACTCCTGGTTGCACAGGCCGATCCGGCCATAGACCACGCCATGCTCGGCCGCGGCGATCTCGTGGGCCAGCTCGCGGATGCGTTCGGCGGGGATCTGACAGGCGGCTGCGACCCGCTCGGGCGTGAAAGGAGCGGCCAGCGGCTCCAGTTCCGCAACGCCGGAAAGGATGTCGTCGAGCCCCCCGAGGTCGACCAGGCCTTCGGCGAACAGCACGTTGACGACGGCCAGCAGCAGCGCGGCGTCGGTTCCGGGCGTGATCGGGATCCATTCGGACGCATGCCGGACGGTGCCGGTGCGCCGCGGGTCGATGACGATGACTTTGCCGCCCTCGGCGCGGATGCGGTCGAGCTCGCCGAGCACGTCGGCGCAGGCCATCAAAGACCCTTGCGACGCTTGCGGATTCGCGCCCATGAGGACCATGAAGTCGCTGCGCTGCAGATCGGGCACCGGGATGGTCCACATGTTCCCGTACATCAGCGCGGACGTGACGTTCTTGGGCCACTGGTCGACGGTGCCCGAGGAGTAGATGTGGGGGATGCCGCCCATCCCGATCATCACGCCGAGGTAGCGCCCGATCGAGAACGCGTGGGCCGCCGGATTGCCGACGAATGCGGTGAGGGCGTCCTTGCCGTGCTCGGCGACAACGCCATGAATGAGCCGCTCGCAGGTCTCGAACGCCTCCTCCCAGCTGACCTCGCGGAAGCCGTCGCCGTCGCGCACGACCGGGCCACGCAGGCGATTGGGGTCGGAGTGCAGCTGGCCGAGCGTCGTGCCCTTGGGGCAGATGTGGCCCTTGCTGAAGACATCTTCCTTGCGCGGGCGGATACGCGTCACCTCCTCGCCGCGGACCGTGATCTCGAGCCCGCACATCGCCTCGCACAGCGGGCACGTGCGCAGATGAGTGACCTCAGGCAGGCCAGAGCCGTCCGTTGCGGGAGTGGAATTCAGAATGGCCATTGCTCGCTCCTCGCGCCGGGACTGCGCTGCCTGTCCTGGCACCGTAACGCGAGCACCTCAAATGCGGGCCCGCAGGCTGCCTTCTGCCGGCGGCCCGTCGGTCTGCCGCGCCCCGGCGAGCTGGGTCGTGACGAAGAACGTGGTGAGGCCGTGCCACAGCGAAATCCGGCGCAGCATCGCGTGTCCGACGCCGGCCACCTCGACGCGCGTGATGTCGACCCCGGCGGCGCGGGCCCGGACGGCGAAGTTCAGCGAGCCGCGCGGATCGACCCACTTGTCGCGCGTGCCATGGGCGATCAGCACCTGGACGCCGCGCAGATGCTCCACGGCTTCGTCGGCCGGAAGCCACGGCGCGAGAGCCATGATGGCGCGCACAGACGGATGGTTTCCCGCGGCGAGCGCCGTACGCCCACCGAGGGAATGCCCGACGAGATAGACCGGGACACCGGGATGCTGGCGGGCGATCTCACCGAGCGCCCACACGGCGTCCTGCACCTGGGATCCCTTGTCGTTCCAGCCCCTGTCGCGGTACTGCAACGTCCAGACACCCAGCCCCGCCGAGGCCCCGGCCCGGTGCAGCGCCCGGGCGAACGGGATCATCCTCACCGCGCTGAGCTGGCGCCGGCTGGCAGGACGCATGCTGCGCGCCTTGCCGCCGTGCAGCACCAGGGCCACCGCGACCGTCTCACCGTCGGCGGCCCGAACACTCAGTCTCGGTGCCAGCGTCCGGTCAGCCTGCTTTTCGCTCACGCGACAGTCGGGTGACGCGTCGGGCAGACTCGGGCCATGCCAGTCACCGTAGCCAACCCCTCCGACACGTCGAGCGCACCGCAGATCAGCGTCACGCCTGACACGCTTCCGCAGACCCTCGAGATCGAGGACCTCGTCATCGGCGAGGGTCGAGAGGCCACCACCTCCCACACCGTCGACGTGCATTACGCGGGCGTTCACGTGACCAACGGCCAGGAGTTCGACTCCTCCTGGAGCCGCGGCGGCCGGCCGACCAGCTTCCCGCTGAGCGGCGTCATCGCCGGCTTCCGCGACGGCATCGCCGGCATGCGCGAGGGCGGCCGGCGCATCCTGGTCGTCCCGCCGGACATGGGCTACGGCACCCGCGGCGCCCCGCCGGCGGTCGGCCCCAACGAGACGCTCGTCTTCGTCGTCGATCTGGTCAGCATTTCCTGACCCGGCGCGTCGGGGCAGCTGAGCGCCCAGCATCGCCCACCGTGCGAACCAGACTTGTCGACGGCGTCGTGCTCGCGGGTGAGCTCATCGACGATCCTGTTGGCCACCAGTTCGAGTCGGCGGTCTTGGGTCAGGATCCCGGGGTGGCCGACTTGCGCGCCTTGCGCTCTTGCTTTGTCTCCGACGCTGCCAGCAGATCAGCAGCGTGGTCGGGCACGTAGCTCTGTGATTCGCGGGGAGGGCGCACGTAACCCTTGGAGGCGGGCCGGCGCGGCAGTTTGAGCTTCGGCGCCGCCACCTCGCGGTAATCGAGCGTCGAGAGCAGGTGAGCCATCATGTTCAGCCGGGCGCGGCGCTTGTCATCGCTTTCCACCACGTTCCAGCGGGCTTCGGGGATGTCGGTCTGGACGAACATCTCGTCCTTCGCCCGCGAGTAGTCCTCCCACCGGGTGATGGATTCCAGGTCCATCGACGAGAGCTTCCAGCTGCGCATCGGGTCGGTGAGCCGGGAACGGAAGCGGCGCTCCTGCTCCTCATCGCTCACCGAGAACCAGTACTTGCGCAGGAGAATGCCGTCCTCCACGAGGAGCCGCTCGAACAGCGGAGCCTGATGCATGAAGCGGCGGTACTCGTCGTCGGTACAGAAACCCATCACCCGCTCGACGCCGGCGCGGTTGTACCAGCTGCGATCGAAGAGCACGATCTCGCCCGCAGCCGGCAGATGTTCCACGTAACGCTGGAAATACCACTGCGTGCGTTCACGTTCGGTCGGCGCCGGCAGGGCGACGATGCGCGCGACACGCGGGTTGAGATAGGTGCTGACCCGCTTGATGGTGCTGCCCTTGCCCGCCGCGTCGCGACCCTCGAAGACGATGGCGAGCCGCTTGCCTTCGGTGCGTACCCACTCCTGCACCTTCACCAGTTCGGCCTGCAGGCGGAACAGTTCGCGCTCGTAGAGCCGGGAGGGAACCCGCTCGAGCGGGGAATCTGCTTTCGCCTTCTGCTGCTTGGTTTTCCCGGCGCCCGCGGCGGTAGCCACCGCGCTCACCCACGCCCTGAGGCGGCGTGCAACCGGACCGGAAGCTCGTTCAGGCACACCCCGACGTTGACGGCAGCGCCGCCGCCTCCCCAGACCGGTGGACCGGTGAGTTCGATGCCGGCGAAACGGGTGATCAGCGCCCGGATCATCACGTGCACCTCGCGCTTCGCGAGGTTGGCCCCGAGGCAGTAGTGCGCGCCGCCCCCGCCGAACGAGACGTGCGGATTCGGCGAGCGTCGGATGTCGAACCGGTAGGGATCGGCAAAGGCGCGCTCGTCACGGTTTCCGGCCGGATACCAGAGCGTCACGCGATCGCCGGCGCTGATCTGAGTTCCGCCGATCACCGCGTCGACCGCGGCGGTGCGGCCGAAGTACAGCACCGGGCTGGCCCAGCGGATGATCTCGTCGACCGCGGTGTCGAGCAGCCCGGGATCGCCGCGGAGCTCCGCCAGCTGGTCGGGATGATCCAGCAGCGCGACGAGGCCCTGGGAGATGGCGTTGCGAGTGGTCTCACTGCCGGCGATGGCCAGGATGATGAAAAAGAAGTCGAGCTCCTGCTTCTGCAGCTGCGTGCGGCTCCCGTCCTCCGCCGTCACCGATGCCTGGGTGAGCTCGGTCCACACGTCGTCGGCCGGCTCGCTGTGCTTGCGCGCACTGAGTTTCTCGGCGTAGGTGAACAGATCGACGCGTGCCTGCATGCTCTGCTCCGGGGTCACCGCGGAGGCGATGTCGAGACCTTTGAGCATGCGGTCGGTGAGCTCGAAGACGTAGGGACGCTCGTCCTCGGGGATGCCGATGATGTCGGCGATCACATGCATCGGCAGCTGATACGCGACCTCGGAGACGAAGTTGAACTCCTCGCGCTCGGCGGCAGCGTCGAGGATGGTGTCGGCGCGGCGCACCAGGAGCTCATCGAGGCGGCGCAGCATCCGCGGCGTGAAGCCGGCACTCACCAGCTTGCGCAGCCGGGTGTGATCCGGCGGATCCATCCAGATCAGCGCGGTCCCGCGCATCTGCGGGGGAAACGCCACCAGCGTCGGGCCGTCGGCCGCACGGAAACGCTCCCAGTCACGGTTGACCTCGGTGATCTCCGGATGCCCGAGCACGGCCCAGAATCCATCACTGCGCGCGCCGCCCGCGTCCATGTTGCTGGGCAGGTTGACCGGACCGTGCCAATGCACCGACCGCTGCTCGCGAAGCTCGCGCAGCACCTCATGCGGGTTTCCCTGCGCGTACAGGGCTTTGTCCGTGAGGTCGATGGGCTCAGCGCGGGGATCGGACGCGTGGGCCGCTCGGACGGGGGTGGTCATGCGGCATTGTGACACTCACCCCGCCATCTCGATGACGACCTTGCCCATCGCGCGCCTTTCGTAGAGCACCCGCATCGCGTCTGCCGCTTGCGCCAGCGGGAAGCGATCCTTGATGGACGGGGTCACCAGGCCCTGCTCGTACCAGGCGAAAAGTTGCCGGAAATCCTGGGCGTTCGCGGCCGGATCGAGCACGGCCGACATCCCGTAGCCGACCCCGACGATCGAGATCCCCTTCAGGATCGTCTGGTTCAACTTCACCTCCGGGATGTCGCCCGATGCGAAACCGATCGTCAGGTAACGCCCGTTCCAGGCCAGGCACCGCAGCGGCTCGCGGGCATCCGGTCCGCCGACGGCATCGAAGACGACATCGACTCCGCGCCCGCCGGTGGCTTCTTTCACGGCGGCTGAAAGTGACGTGAGTTGCTGGTGGTCGAGCACCACGTCAGCGCCGAGCGTGCGCACCAGATCGCATTTCTCCGCGCCTCCGGCAACTCCGATCACCGTCGCCCCGGCGGCTTTGGCGATCTGAACCGCTGCGCTGCCGCACCCGCCGGCCGCGCCGAGCACCACCACCGACTCGCCTGCGGTGAGCCGGCCGCGTGGGATCAGTCCGTGATACGCGGTGCCATAGGCCAGATTGAACGCCGCGGCCTCGTCGAAGGGCATGCCGGCGGGCAGCCGGTGCACCTGCTGCACCCGGGGAGTCACCACGACTTCCGACGCGAACGCCCCGGATCCGAGCAGCGTCAGCACTCGGTCGCCGACGGCGAAGTCCGTCACTTCAGCACCGATCTCGGTGATGACACCGGCACATTCGCTCCCAGGAACGAAGGGCGGATCGGGCCTGACCTGATAGAGCCCGCGCACGATCAGCACGTCCGGGAAGTTCACCGATGCGGCGCGCACAGCAATGCGCACCATCGCGGGTCCGAGCGGCGTGACCGGCCACTGCTGAAGCATCATCCCGCCCTCGCCGGACAGTTCGGTGCAGACAGCGGCCAGGCTGGTACGAACGGCCGAACTCGCTGGGACGGTAGGGGAATCGGCATCAGGATCGGTCATGGTGCGCAGTATCTGCGGCGGCAGCGGACGGCGTCGCCAGCGGGTCCTGACGGGGTCCTAGCGTCGTCCGGCGGCTTCCGCCGCGAGCTGTGCGCGCGAGGAGATGTCGAGCTTGGAGAACACGTGTGCCAGATGGGTCTGCACGGTGCGCCGCGAGACGAACAGCCGCTCGCCGATCTGGGGATTGGACAGGCCTTCGGAGACCAGTTCGACGATGCGCACCTCGGTGTCGGTCAGGCTCGCCCATCCGGTACGCGGTCGGCCCCGGGTGCCGCGCTTGCCACGACGGACGCCGAGCTGGCGCAGGGTCGCCTCAGCGCGGGCAAGGTCACGGCCCGCATCGAGCCGCTCGAAGGCGGCCGCCGCTGCCTCCAGAGGCGCGATCGCCGTCTCGACGCGACCCTCGAGCGCCAGGAGCACACCGGACTCCTCATGTGCGAGCGCGGCTCCGAGCGGCCGCCCGGCCTGGCTGTAGGACGCTGATGCCCGGGCGAGCAGGGCGCTGTCGCCGGCGAGCAGGCCGCGGCAGCGCAGCGCGGCGCCCTGCTGCGAGGCCACGTTCGAGCCTCGCGCCACTCCCTCCACGGCGGCGGTCACCTGTTCGGCCCGCGAACGGTCGCCGGCGGCCAGGGCGAGACGCACCAGATCAGGCCCGAGCACGGGGTATTCGATGGCGAACCCGGCCTGCTCGCAGTAGTCCCAGCAGCCGGCCAATGCACCGAAAGCACCGGCGATGTCGCCCGCGGCTTCATCCACCAGCGCCTGCACCCACGTCGCCCAATGGCTGCGATAGCGGGCCCCGGTCGCGGCCAGCTCGCCCGTCGCTGCGGCTGCGGCGTCCTGGGCGGCGCGCAGGTCACCGCGGTGCAGCGCGAGATGCGCCATGACGCTGTGTCCGATGATGAGGCTGTAACGCTCTCCGGTCTCCCTGGCGAGGTCGAGGGCGGTCTCGTACTCGACGATGCAGTCATCCCATTCGCCGCCGAGATAGCGCTCGATCGCCAGGTACACGTGGAAGCTCGGGATGGCCCAGCGGGCGCCCACTTCCTCACAGATCCGGCTGCCGATCTCCAGCGTCGCCCGGGCATCGGCCAGCCGATCGCGTTCCATCAAGATGTGTCCCCGGCTGACATGGACCGGGTAGCGATGGCCGAGACGCCCCGGGCTGAGGTCGGCCAGCCGCATCGCCTCGTCGATGGTGCGTACCGCCTCATCCATCTCGGCGCGCATCTCGCACCCCATCGCGAGCGTGGTCATCGCCAGGCTCGTCGCGAAATGTTCCGCGACCGAGGTCGACGCGCGGAGGGCGCGGCTCGCGGCGAGCGCCGCACCGTCGAGATCGCCGAGTGAGAGCCGGGCGAACCCCGCCCATGCCCAGGCGCCGGCCCGCTGCTCCTCGCCGGCCGAGTCGCTGTCGCAGACTTCCTCGAGTTCCGCGAGCGCTGCCGCCATCCGCCCTTCGGCGATGAGGCTGTGCGCGAGGCAGGTGCGCGCCGCCCCGTCCAGACTCCGGTCGTGGCCCCGCTCGAGGAGCTCCCTGCAGGCTTCCTCGGCGTCGACGACCCCTCCGGCCCACATCAGGCTCACCGCACGTTCGACGATCAACCGGTCGCGTTCGGGATCTCCCGGCGGGAAAAGGCCGATCGCGTGAGTGAGCAGATCCGAGGCCACCCGCGGCGAACGCGGGGCGACTTCGCGGGCGGCCTTGGTCAGCCACCTGATCGCCTCGACATCGCCGAGGACGGCTCCGCGCGCCAGGTGCTCCGCCACCTGAAGCGACGGTGCCCCGGCATCAGCCAGGCGCTGCCCCGCCTCGCGGTGCAGTCCGAGCCGGACGCTCTCCGGCACGTCCTCGTAGATCGCGTCACGGATCAGGTCATGGCGAAAACGCAGCCGCCCGGATTCGCTGCGGAGCACGCGCGCATCGATCGCCGGGAGCAGGACCGTGGACAGGTCGAGCACCGAGCGTCCGGTCGTCGTGGACAGGTCCCGCACGGCGAAACTGGAGCCCAGGATCGACGCCGGCCGCAGCGCGTGCAGCGTCTGCTCGGGCAAGAACCCCAGCCGCCGCAGGATCGTCAGCCGAAGCGTCGGGGGCAGCACCGCATCGGCCACTTCGGCCTGACCGCCGGCCAGTTGCACGGCTCCGTCCTCGGCGATGGCTGCCAGCAGTTCGGTCACGAAGAGCGGGTTGCCGCCGGCTCCCGCGACCTTGGCCATCAGCCGCCGGCCGGGTTCGGCCGCCACCGTGTCGGCGACCAGTTCGCGCACGGCCTGCTCGTCCAGTTGACCGAGACCGAGCCGGACGGCTCCGAGCCCGTCGAGGGTCTGCAAGGCGTGCTGCAGCTCGTTGCCGCGCGGAGTGGGCCGCAGGCAGCAGATCAGCGCGACCGGCGAATGCACCAGCCGCCGGGCGATTGCCGCGAGCGTCAGCAGGCTGGACGGGTCCGCCCACTGCAGGTCGTCCAGCGCGATCGCGAGGGGACGCTCCGCCAGCGCCTCCACGAGGTCGACGATGGCGTCCACGGCCTGAAAGCGCAGCGACGGGTCGCTGGTCACGGTGATGCGATCGCGCTCCCCCGTCCCGCCGGACAGCAGCTGGGCGACGGCCCGGCGGCGGGCATCCGATGAGGAGCGGGTGCATCCCAGGGCGGCCGACAGGACACCGAAGGGCCGCGTGCGCTCCAACTCCTCGGCGCGCCCGGAGTAGACGGTCACGTCGAGGTCGGCGGCCCCCCGCAACGCCGTGTCCAGCAGGCTTGTCTTGCCGATGCCCGCCTCGCCCTCCACGACGACGACGGCGAGGCGGCCGCAGGATGGCCGGTTCAGGGCCTCGCCGAGCGCCTCGAGCTCAGCCTTCCGACCCCGTAAATGCCGCATAGTTCCCATAACGGCCACATAAAGAAACTTACCGTGCCTACGGAACCGCCGGAACTAGGCTCCGCCCATCAGATCGCTGAGCGCCGCAAGCAGTTCCAGCCATCCCGTGAACGGTCGCTCGTACACCGGCGGGCATCCCCGGCTATTCTCCGGTCCCGGATCCGTCGTGCGGACGAGACTCACCTGACCGGTCGGCGGTTGCAACCGATCCACACGCAGCCGGATCTCCATGGCCCTGATCCTGCAGAGCCACGTGGCGCCGACACATCCGCTGACTGGCGGATGTTGCGAGCCGCACGACGTCGCAACGTTGGCCGAGCAGACGCGGCGGCCCGCGCGGGCTACAGGTCGATGACCAGCTCCTCGCGCGGAACCGCACAGCAGATGAGCACAGCGCCCTGCGCCGGCAGGTCAACCGGCGCCGGGTCATACGTCACGGCACCGGAGACCAGTCCGGACTCGCAGCTGTGGCAGACCCCGGTGCGGCACGACCAGCGGGCCGGCACGTCGCAGGCTTCGGCGAGTTCGAGCAGGCTGGCGAAATCCTGGCGCCACGGCACCGTCAGCCCGCTGCGCGCGAACGTCACGCTCGCGCCGGTGCCCGGTTCGCCGGCGGGCGCGTGCGGGGGCGCGGCAGGCGCAGCCGCAATGCCCGGCGTCATGGCCGGTCCGCTGCCGAACACCTCGGTGTGGACGTTCGCCGCATCGATCCCGATATCGGCCAGCGCGGCGCGCATGTCCGCCATGAACGCGTCAGGCCCGCAGATGTAGGAATGCGCACCGGAGGGCAGCTGTTGCTCGCGCAGCACAGCGGCGGTGAGCCGCCCGGCCACGTCGAAGTCACGACCGGGCTCATCGCCTTCCAGCGGCGCGGAGAAGCAGATCACTCGATGCGCATGGGGCAATCGCGCCAGCAGGGACGCCACCTCAGCACCGAAAGGAAGCTCGCGTGAATGACGTGCACCGTGCAACCACCAGACCTCGCGCGCGGGCCCGGTCTGCACCAGCGCGTGCAGCATCGCCAGTACCGGAGTCGCGCCGATTCCGGCGGAGATCAGGACCACGGGCGTATCGGCGGAATCGAGGATGAACTGGCCACGTGCGGCGGCGATCTCGATCGACGCGCCCACCTTCAAGTCGCGATGGATGTATCCGCTGACGAGCCCGTACTGCTCCCGCTTGACGCTGATCCGGTAGTCGGGCGAGCCGGGTGCGCTCGAGAGCGAATAGCTTCGCGCCACGGCCGGCCCGCCGTCGGCCGGCTTCAATCTCAGAGTGAGGAATTGTCCAGGCAACGCAGGGGGAAACGGCGTTCCGTCGGGTGCGGCAAGGTGCAGCGACACCACCGAATCGCTCTCCCGCTCGATCGACGCCACCACGGCGGGCCGAAAGCCCGGCCACGCCGGCGGCGGCACCCGCGACTCCTCGTTGAGCCCCGCGTTTCCGGCCTTCGGGCCGGCAGCGAGGATCGCCTCGAACGACGCGACCCAGCCCGGGCTCAGAGCGGGCAGGCGGGATGCTTTCTCGACGTCCGCGCGCTCGTGGCCCGGCAGGTAGAGCAGCCCGTCGATCTCGGCGACGGTCATGGCCCCCTCGCCCTGCTTCACGCGCTCGATCGACGCGCCGGCCTCGACGCGTCCCTCGCGCAGCACGCGCAGGTAGAAGCCCGGACGGTGATGAGACACCAGCAGCGACGGAAGTCGCGGCTGCCGCATCCGAAGCCCGACGCGATAGCACGTGACACGGGGGGCGCTCACCTCGAGCAGCGCCTCGCCGATCCGGAACTGATCGCCGATGCAGACCTCATCGTCGGCCAGCCCGTCGACGGTGAAGTTCTCGCCGAACTGGCCGTACTCGAAATCCTCGAGCCCGAACTCGCGTTGCCAATGCGCGTAAGACTCGAGCTGATAGACGAGCACCGCCCGGTGCGGACCGCCGTGACCGGCGGTATCGCCTTGGCCATCGCCGTCGATGTTCAGCCGGCGCACCATCCGCGGGCCCTCGACGGCGCTCTTCCAGACTCCCGTGTGCACGGTCCGGCCGCGCCAATCGACGTCACGCGGCAGTCCGATGTTGAGGGCGACGAGCCGCCCGACGACCGCACCCTGTGCCATGCGCGCGATTTTCCGCCCCGCGGCGCGCGCGTGGCCAGAGGGTGCGCCCTAGCGAGCTGCTGGTGCGACCTGGTAGCGCAAGCCGTCCATCAGCAACGAGCAGATGCGGCAGGCCTGCTCCTGCCAGCCGGGCTCGTCGGCGGCCAGGCAGACGCCGCTGAGGGCGCGCAGCAGATCGGTCGGATCGACATCCTCGCGGATGGAACCGGCGGCGGCGGCCGCGAGCACCAGCCCGCGGATCGACGCGTTCATGCGGCTGTGGGTGTAGACGAACAGCGGCGAATCGGCCGACAGCACCGTCTTCAGGTGGCTGGCCAGCCCCTTCTTGCTCGCGACGTAGTTGACGAAGCGGCGCATCCACTCATCGAGGGCGCGGTCGGGAGCCATCTCGCGCAGCAGCTCGTCAGCGCTGTCAGCGAGCTGGTCGATGTTGCGCCGGAAAACCGCTTCAAGAAGCGCGTCACGGCTGGGAAAGTGTCGGTAGAGGGTGCCGATCCCGACACCGGCTCGCCGGGCGATCTCTTCGAGCGAGGCATCCACGCCGTGCTCACTGAACGCGTCCGAGGCCACCTCGAGCAGCTGCTCGCGGTTACGCCGCGCGTCGGCCCGCATTGGCCGAGACACGATCTCCACCTCCACCGAAAATTCATTTGCCAAACGGAGGGACCCTCCGATAAGTTAACGGAGGCAGCTTCCGCTTAGTGCCACTGTACGACGCTCAGGGCGATCCGTCAGGGAGTTCTCCGGCTCGGCCGGCCGATGACTTCCGGCCCGGATCTCCGTCTCACTGGGTGACAGCCGTACGCCCGAGCAGTTCCGTTGCAAGCCGCGCCCGCCGGGTGCGGAGACCGGAGATGAGTAACACCGTGACCACCACAGACTTGCGCGAACAGGTCTCCGCTCGCGCCGACGCTCCTCGTGACCGTCGCTGGCTCGCGCTCGCCGTCATCGGCGTCGCCCAGCTGATGATCATCCTCGACGCGTCGATCGTGAACATCGCCCTCCCCCATGCCCAGGCCGCACTGCACATCAGTGACGCGTCCCGGCAGTGGGCCCTCACCGCTTACACCCTCACGTTCGGCGGCCTGCTGCTGCTCGGCGGCCGTGTCGCCGACTTCGTCGGCCGCAAGCGCACCTTCCTTGTCGGGCTGTTCGGTTTCGCCGCCGCCTCAGCCCTCGGTGGTGCCGCGCAGAACGCCGCCTGGCTTTTCGGCGCCCGTGCCCTGCAAGGGGTCTTCGCCGCCGTCCTCGCCCCGGCCGTGCTCTCGCTGATCACCACGACGTTCACCGAGCCGAAGGAGCGGGCCAAGGCGTTCGGCGTCTACGGCGCCATCTCCGGTGCCGGAGGGGCCATCGGACTCATCGCCGGCGGCGCGCTCACCGAGTACCTCAGCTGGCGCTGGACGTTGCTGGTCAACACCCCGATCGCCATCGCCGTGGCCATCGCGTCGCTCCCGCTGCTGAAGGAGAGCCGGGTCGAGGGCGACCGGCAGTACGACGTGCCTGGTGCCCTGCTGGCCACCCTGGGTCTCGCCTCGCTGGTCTACGGCTTCACCGAGGCGTCACTGCATTCCTGGACCGCGGCCTTCACCCTGACGCTGATCGCCGCCGGAGTGGTGCTGCTCGCTGCCTTCGTGGCCTGGGAGTCCAACCGCCGCAACCACAACCCGCTGCTGCCGATGCGCGTCGTGCTGGACCGCAACCGCGGGGGCTCCTACCTCGCCTTCCTGCTGGCGACGCTCGTCATGTTCACGGTCTTCCTGTTCCTGACGTACTACTTCCAGCAGGTGCTCGGCTACTCGGCGCTGAAGGCCGGCGTGGCGTTCCTGCCCTTCCCGGTGGGCGTCATCGTCTCCTCGGCGATCGCGTCACGGACGATGCCGATCTTCGGACCGCGCGTCCTGGCAACGGCCGGTTTCGTACTGGGCGCGCTCGGCGTGCTGTGGCTGACGCAGCTGTCGGCGGACTCGTCCTACCTCACCCACATCGTGCCCTCCGAGCTGCTGATCAGCCTGGGCATGGGACAGGTCTTCGTGCCGCTGTCCTCCACCGCACTGCTCGGGGTCCCCAACCACGACGCCGGTGTGGCCAGCGCGCTGGTCAACACCATGCAGCAGGTCGGCGGGTCGCTGGGAATCGCGTTCCTGAACACGATCGCCACGAGCGCGACAGCGCACTACGCGCTCAGCCACGGAGGGCCGTCGAAGGCCGCGGTGACCCACGGATTCACCACGGCATTCGCGGTCGGGGTGGGTGTGCTGGTGCTCGCCGCGCTCATCGTGCTCTTCCTGATCCAGTCCAACCGCAAGCCGGCTGATCCGCAACCTACGGACGACTACGGCTACCCCGACGCGGCGGGCCGGTCTCTCCCCCAGACCGACAGCGCCGTGCCGGTGCCCACGGCGGGCTGACCGCACAGCCAGCCCGCCGGCAGTAAGGAACCGGTCGCTCTCCCCCGGAGGAGCGGCCGGTTCCTTGCGTTCAGGAATACTGAGCCGATGAGCACACCGGCCGGGAGGCGAGCGGCCATCGCCGGGCTGGGCATCACCGAGGTGGGCAAGGTCTACGGGCGCAGCGCCGCGCAGTTCGCTGCTGACGCCGTCCGGCTGGCCGCCGCCGACGCCGGGCTGGCGGTCTCGGACATCGACGGCTTGCTGGTCTCCTCCGGCGTCACGCGCGGCGTCTCCATCGGACTCCAGCAATCGCTCGGCCTGACGGATCTGGCGCTGCTGTCGGAGTTGCAGGCCTACGGCGCGACAGCCGGGGCGATGGTGACGACGGCGTGCATGGCCGTGCAATCGGGCATGGCGGAGGTCGTCGCGTGCGTCTTCGGCGATGCCCCGCTCACCGAGGGAAGGCGTACCGGAGCGGCCTACGGCGCGCGCAGTGCTCCTGCGGGCTGGCGCGGCATGATGTCGGCCGCCGGGATCCAGGGCGCCAATTCGATGTACGCCCTCGCCGCCCGGCGCCACATGCTCACCTACGGCACGACGAGCGAGCAGTTCGCCCACATCGCCGTCGCGCAACGCGAATGGGCCATGGCCAACCCGATCGCCCAGATGCGCACGCCGATGACGATCGCCGACCACCAGTCCTCGCGCTGGGTCGCCGATCCGTTCCACCTCTTCGACTGCTGCCTCGTCTCCAACGGCGGGGTCGCGGTCATCGTGACGAGCGCCGAGCGCGCGCAATCGCTGCGCCAGCCGCCGGTCCACGTGCTGGGCTGGGGGCAGTGCCACCCCGGCCATTCGCTTCGCCGCTCGGAAGACTTCGGCCTGGTGACGGGAGCGAAAAGTTCAAGCGCAACAGCCTTTTCGATGGCCGGGCTGAACGTGCGCGACGTCGACGTCTTCGAGCTCTACGACTGCTACACCTACACCGTGCTGGTATCGCTGGAGGACTACGGGCTCTGCGCCAAGGGCGAAGGTGGGCCGTTCGCGGCGAGCGGCGTCCTCGGACCCAAGGGCAGCGTCAAGGTGAACACCGGCGGCGGCCAGCTCTCGGGCTACTACCTGTGGGGCATGACGCCGATGTCGGAGGGCATCATCCAGGCGCGCGGACAGGGCGGCGAGCGCCAGGTCGATCGCCGCGATGTCGTGCTCGTCTCGGGTAACGGCGGCGTACTCGACCACCACTCGACGACACTCCTGTCACCCCACGCACCGTGACCCACCGAACCGTCACCTGCCAAATCGTCACCTGCCAAATCGTCAACAGTTGCAAGGAGATCGCGTGCCCGTAGAAGCTCTGGGAAACTTCGTCCGCAGCGAAGAGACCGCCGAATTCCTCGACGCGTCGGCTCGCGGCGAGTTCCTGGTGCGGCGCTGTGACCTCGGCCATTTCAGCGAGCCCGCCGCCGCCTGCTGCACCACCTGCCTCTCACCCGAGCTGGCGTGGACGGCCGCGTCCGGGAAGGCCCGGCTGATCTCCTGGGCGGTGACGCCGGGCGCCAATGGTGCGACCGGTGCGCAGGGCAACGTCCTTGCCATCGGGGAACTCGAGGAGGGCCCGTGGTGGTGGTCGTGCATTCCGGACGCCGATCCAGCGGAACTCACTGTCGGCGCTGCACTACGCGTCGCCTTCGAACGCCCTGCAAATGCTGAAGAATCGCTACCCGTCTTCCGGCTCGCCCGATGACCGCCGATCTTTCTGACATCTCGGAAGCCGCACCGACGCCGGGATGGTTCGTACGCGCGATCGCGCAACGCCCCGAGATCCGCAGCGCCGAAGTGGAGGGCGCGCGTATCAACTACCGGGTCTGGGGAGAGGTGGGACGCCCTGGGCTGGTGCTCGTGCACGGCGGCTCAGCCCACTCCGGCTGGTGGGATCACGTCGCCCCGCAGCTCACGTCGCACCGGGTGGTCGCGCTCGATCTCAGCGGCCACGGCGACAGCGACCGGCGCCCCCAGTACGACCTCGCGACGTGGGCCCGCGAGGTGCTCGCCGTTGCGGCCGCTGAAGGTTTGGACAAGCCGGTGGTCGTCGGCCACAGCATGGGCGGCTGGGTGTCGGCCACGCTGGGCGGCTTGTACGGCGACCGGATCACCGCGATCGCGATCCTCGATTCGCCGCTGAACGACCAGCCGCCCGAGGAAGCCCGGATGCAGGAACGCCGCCAGCCGACCCGGGTCTACGAGAGCATCGAGCAGGCGATGCTGCGGTTCAAGACGATCCCGCCGCAGGATGTCGTGCTGCCCTACGTGCAGGCCCACATGGGCCCGCAATCACTGCGCCCCGTCGAGGGCGGCTGGACCTGGAAGTTCGACCCGCTCCTTTTCGGACGCCGGATCCTGCTCCGCGAATTGCTCGCCACGCTCGGCTGCCCGGCCGCGCTCTTTCGCTCCGAACACGGCCTCGTCACTCCCGAGATGGCGGAGGAGATGGCGCAGATCGCCAGCAACCATTTCGCGGTCGTCGACGTGCCGGCGGCGGGCCATCACCCGATGCTCGACCAGCCGCTGGCGCTCGTCACCGGCCTGCGGACGCTCTTCACGTTCTGGCCGGCGCCGCGCTGAGTTCCTGACCGGAATGCAGCGTCTGCGTCGTCCATTCCCCGTGTGCGGCGGGATCGAGCTGATGGTCCAGCCGTAGCGTGCCCGGCCGCGACGCGATGAACTGGCCGAAGACGGTCGCAAAGGTGTCGTCGTCGATCGGCTTGCGCACGAGCAACTGGACCGGGTCCTCGCTGGGCTCGGAGTTCTCGACCACGGCGAGCCAGTCGGGCCACGCCTGCCGGATCGGGGCGCCCAGCTCGCCAGTGAACGCCGTGCCCTGAGGCCCGAAGCGCGGATCGAGCCCCGAACGCAGCAGCCCACCAGGGGTGAACATGTACGTGCCGGGCGACAGCTCCTTGTCATCGAGCCGTTCGCCGTCGAAGGACCACCAGCGCAGTCCGGAAGGCTGCGCCAGCACCAGATTGAAGGCGGCCATCCCCGTGACATCGAGGAACTGCGGCCATTGCTGACCGCGCCGTACCGCCAGCAGCGGCAGCACTCCCCGGCTGGGTGCGCCCGGCGCGGCCTCGCGGCGCTCCGGCCGGTTCAGGACGACTCCCGTCACACCGGTGCGTACGTCGCAGACGCACCAGCTCCCGCCCGCCTGACGGTCGCGCCCGCCGACGACGTCAGGCTGATCAGGCCACCAGGCGGCCGGCAGGTCGAACGCGCGGCTGATCAGCTCATCGCGCAGCGCCAGCATCTGCACGGGGAATTCACTGTCGGCCGACCAGCGGCACACCACCGTGCACACGCCGCGAACTCTACAAACCTGCCGCGGCGGGGCCGCGCGCTATGGCACCAGCACCACCGGCCGGCCGCACCGGCCGAGCAGGCGTCCCATTCCCGACGGCAGGAACCGGGCGATCAACCGCGGCCGGGAGCCCACGATCACGGCGTGCGCCTGCAGGGTGTCGGCGGCCTCGATGAGCGCGCGCGCCGGGCTTCCCATCCGCACCAGCAGCGAGCCTTCGATCCCGGCGGCGTCGCATTCCTCGGCGATCTCGTCACGGATCCGGATCTCGGTGACGGTCTCGGCTTCGACGACCGCAGCCAGCGCGCCCGGGGTATTGGCGAGGTAGGCGAATCCTGACGGCGACCTCCGCACGTAGACCGCGACGAGCGCCGCACCCTGCCGCCGGGCCAGGCCCGCCGCGTACGACACGGCGCGCAGCGCGCATTCCGACCCGTCGACCCCGACCACGATCGTGGGCTGCCTGGGCGACCAGCAGGGATCCAGCGGGTCGGTGGCTGTCTTCGGGAACCGGGCTCTGCCCGCTGAGGTCCCGTGGGCGATGGGTCGATCGCTCATCCAGGCACCCTCCCAGCCCGCGCAGCGGCGCGCAGGTGAATCGGGTGACTATTGCATTTCCCGACCCCGCTGGCCACAAGTGCGAGCTAGGAGTTTCCTGTCAGCCGGCCGCCGGAAGCTCCGCAAGCCAGGACAAACGGCACTCAAGTCGGCAGTGGGACAGAGCCGATCCTGTGATGCCGGGCACCGTTCTGCCGGTTGCCCGAGGGAGCTCTCATGTCCGGCCTGCGAATGACCCGCCTGCTGCTGTCTGCGCTGGCGTTCCCGGCATTGATCCTGGCCAGTGCTACCGCTTGTGAGCCGGCCCCGGCCCCGCCGCACAACGATGCCTTCGCCGCGGCGACCGTCGTACCGGCCATCGCAGAAGGCCACCTGGCCGGCACATCCGTCGGCGCCACCTCGCAACGCGGTGAACCCGACTCCGACTACTCCGGCACGGTCTGGTTCCGCTGGACCGCGCCGGCCTCCGGCGCTGTCACGTTCACCGTCCTCGGCGGACTGGCGATGACGACCCAGGCCTTCACCGGCTCCACGCTCACCGCGCTGCACCCGGTCGGGGATACCACCGACGGCAGCGACGAAAGCGCCCAGTTCCGAGTGACCTCGGGGGGCACGTACTACCTGCAGGTCGCCAGCCTCACCGGCGCGCCGTTCACGCTGAAGTGGGCGATGGCATCAGCGCCCCCGAACGACGCCCGGGCATCAGCTGCCGCCATCAACGGCCCCAGCGGCTCGGTCATCGCCGATGCGACGGCCGCCACCACCGAGGCGGGCGACCCCGCGATCGAGGGCTACCCAGCACCCGCGACCGTCTGGTACCGCTGGACGGCGCCGGCCGACGGTTGGTATGAGTTCGACACCCACGGCAGCCAGGTGAGCACCGGGCTGGGGATCTACACCGACACCAGCCCCGCGCACCTGGTGGACGACAGTGCCTCGGAGTGCAACGGCCTGTCCTTCCTCGACGTCTCGAGCGCGTCGGTGAAATTCCAGGCGACCTCCGGCGCGAGCTACCTGCTGATGATCGGCGGCTCCAACGCTGACGACCCGAGTGCGTCCAGCCTCGGCGGCCCGCTGCAGCTGAACTGGCGCTCTGTCACCAGCGCGCCGATCGCCGCGGGGAACGACGCCTTCGCGGCGGCCGCCCCCATCTCCGGTGCCTTCGGCATGGTCAGCGGAAACACCGAGGGGGCGACCGCCGATCCCGGCGAGCCCGCCATCGACGGACAGCCCGCCCGCAACAGCGTCTGGTTCTCCTGGACGCCCCCCACTACCGGGACCTACGTCGTGTCCTCGCTGCCCGGTCTCACCGACGGGTGCCCCGCTGCCGTCGCGGTCTACACCGGCACGTCGGCAGCGTCGCTGACAACCGTTCCCGACACCGAGGACGGCCTGCCTCCCTCGGCGATGGCCGGCACCTCGTCATCGGGCAGCTCCTCCGGCATAGACGTCTCCGAGTTCAGCGGTGAGGTCCGGGTGCATCTCGTCGCCGGGACGACCTACCACGTCGTCGCCGATCGGCTGGGCCAGCCTGGTCCGTTCACACTGTCCTGGGACATGCCGCAGGCAGCGCCGGTGCTGCGCAGCGTGACCCGTGGCAATGCGTCGATCGGCGTGATCTGGTCGCCGCCGCCGGCCAATGCCGGCAGCCCGCGCAGCGGCTATTTCGTGATGGCAATGCCGGTGGATGAGAACCTCGACGCGGGCCAGCCGCTGATGCTCCCCGTGACATCGAGCTTCACGACCATTCACGGGCTGCGCAACGGGACCGCCTACCGGGTCTTCGTCGCGGCGATCAATGGATCGGGCGTCGGCGATCCGGCGGTTTCCGGGCCTGTGACGCCGGCCGTTCGCTAGCCCACCGGCAGGATCACTGGGCCGCGCAGACGGCGAGCTCGTAGATGTGCCGCAGCGCCGGGAAGTACTTGGCGTTGGGGTTCTTCGGCGTGATCTGCGCGTTGATCGAGACCGTGACGGCCTTGCTGCCATCGGCCGACGAGGCGATGAATTGCGTGTAGCCACCGGTGTTTCCGGTATGGCCGTACATCGTCCCGCAGCTGGTGACGTACTTGAACACGCCGAGGCCGGCGTAGTTGGTGCCCGGTCCCGGCGGCTCGGACGAGCCCGGCCGGAACGTGAACTGCGCGTCGTGGGTGGCCTTGTTGAAGAGTGCACCGCTCACGTAACCGCGCACGAAGGCCAGCGCGTCACGCGGGGTGGAGACCACCCCACCCGAAGCCCAACTCCAGCCTGCGGCGATCTGGTTGGTGACGTCCTCCAGCGGCGGGGTGATGTCGTAGCCGCGCAGCACCGGGAAGACCATCGCCGAATCGCGGGGCAGGCTGGTGCGAGTCAGGCCGAGCGGACCGAAGACGTTCGTCGCCAGGACGCTCTCGTAGCTGCGTCCCGTCACATTCTGGACCATCAGGCCGACGAGGATGTTGTCGGAGTTGGAGTATTCGTACTCCGATCCGGACGTGAAGTTCAGCTTCGGATTGTCGACGTAGGACAGCAGAACGCGCGGCGCCGGCGCCTGCTGCAGCGATGCGAGCAACGCGTCGTGGAACTTGCCGGTGAGGCTGAAATCGGGGATGCCGCTGGTGTGCTGGAGAAGCTCGGCGAGCGTGACGTTCTTCCACTGGACGGGCATCTTCGGGACGATCTGGCCGACGGTGTCGGACAGCTTCAGCTTGCCGCGTGACACCAGCGAAAGGGCGGCCGCACCGCTGAAGGCCTTGGCGACGCTGGCCATGCGCATCTGGTCATTGGCTTGCGGCGGGCGCTTGGTGGTGAGGTTGCCGACCCCGGCGGTGACGAGGGTGGACTGCTTTCCGCGGCCGATCTCCACGGCGATTCCGGGAGCACTCCCGGGTGTCGCGACGAAGGCGTTCATGGCCTGCTGCAACTTCGCAGCGGCTGAGGGGGCGGCGGCTGAGGCGGCCACGACCGGAGCGCTGCCCAGCAGGAGCGCGGTCGATGCCGCCACGACCGTGAGGGGACGCCGGGTCAAACGGGCAACACGCGACAACTGGGGCATCGACACAACTCCCAAAGCAGCGCCGGGCCGACATGACCCAGGCGAAACACTTAGTCGACATCATGTACCGACGCCGCGGCGCCCGAGCCGAAACCCTCGGACTCGCCCTCTCTAAGCGTCGACGAGCGAGACCGCTTTCTGCCGCCGGTCCTCGAGCCGGCGGCGAATCATCAGCAGCGCCGCGATCCCGTCACCGACGGCAGATCCGAGCTGTTTGGTCGACCCGGCGCGCACGTCTCCGGCGGCGAACAGGCCCGGTATCGAGGTCTCCATCGTCGGGCTCGTGACAAGGAAGCCGCTCTCGTCGCGCTGGATCGACTCGCCGAGGAACGCGGTGTTGGGGTCGAGCCCGATGAACACAAACGCTGCAGCTGAAGGGAATCGGAGCGTCTCACCGGTGGCTCGATCACGCGCGACGACGGCGGTGAACCTGCCGCGCTCTCCCTCGAGTTCGACGATGTCCACGCCGGTGTGCACCGAGAACTGCGGGTCCGAACGCACCCGATCCTGGAGCACGCTCGACGCCGACAAGTCCGAGCGGGCGAGCACGCGCACCTTCTTGGCGAACTCCGAGAGGTGCAACCCCTCTTCAAGGGCGGAATTGCCGCCGCCGATCACGACGACCTCTTCGGCGCCCTGATAGAACGGCCCGTCGCAGGTGGCACAGAAATGCACGCCGGCGCCGAGCAGATCGTCCTCGCCCGGCACGCCGAGCCGGCGATACGTGGAACCCGTGGCGACGATCACCGCGTGCGAGGTGAGCACCTGCCCGGAGGCAAGCGTCGTGACCAGATCGTCGTCGTCGGGCTCGATGGAGCGCACCGAGATCGCTGACAGCAGTTCGACGCCGTAGCGCTTCGCTTGGGCGACGAAACGTTCGCTGAGCTCGGCACCGGTGACGCCGTCGGGAAAGCCGGGGTAATTGTCGATCCGGTCGGTGATTGCGGCCTGCCCGCCGAGAGCGCCGGCGTCGACCACGATCGCGTCGATACCCTCGCGCGCCGCATAGATCGCGGCTGCCAAACCCGCCGGGCCGCCGCCGACGATCACGAGGTCGTACGCGCTACGGTCGGCCTCGAGGGTCAATCCGATGCGAGCGGCCAATGCCTCATCGCTCGGATTGACCTCGAAGGTGTCGTCGTCGTAGACGACGGTCGGGATGATCTGGCCGCCGTTCTGCAACTCCTTGAGCCGATCGATGGCGTCGGGTTGCTGATCGATGTCGATGAGCTGATACGACACCCGGTGGGCGGCCAGGAACTTCTTCACCCGCTTGCAGTGCGGGCACCAGGGCGCCCCGTACACCGTGAGGACCGGACCCCCGGAAGCACCCATCGCGCAACCCTACTGAGCCTGCTGCCTACCGCGCAGCGGCGACGAGCGCCGGAGGGCGCCTTCGATCGCGCCGCCGCAGGAAGGGTTGCTCGACCCAGCGATAGCTCACGAACGCCAGGCCCAGCGCCATCAACGCGGCGATGACCGGCCGCAATCCGTGGGCGACGCGTATCCACCCTTGCTGCTCGGCGAATTCGAAGAGCAAGAGCCCGAGCACGTTGTAGAGATACAGGCTGTAGGACAGGGTGCCGATGAACGTGACCGGCCGCAGGCTCAGCACCTTCGACGCCAGCGGCTGACGGGCGCGCTCCGGTCGTGGTGCGGTGATGGCGATGATGACCAGCCCCGTCGCGATCGCCATCACGGGTGAGAGCCGGGCCTGCGAATAGCCACTGCCACGCGGGTAGAGCCACAACACGGCGACGCCGAGCGCGAGGCCACCCCAGCGGGAGAACGCCACGCCCCATGAGCCCGCCCGACGGCCATTCAGCGCGGGCTGCCAGATCGCGATCGCACATCCCAGCAGAAGGCCACCCGACCGGGTGTCCGGTGCCACCGCGACCCGCATCACGGGCGCGTGGACCGCGACGAGGTGATACGACCAGATCGTCGACGCCAGGAAGCCCGCGAACGGGACCGTGCCGAGGACCAGTCGCGCGTGAGGGGTGCGCGCGAGCCGCAACCCGAGGACGAGCAGCACCGGCCACAGCAGATAGAACTGCTCCTCCGCAGCAAGCGACCAGGTGAACTCCCACAGCCTCGGGGTCTCGGCGTCCCAGCGGTTCAGGGCGGTCGCGATGTTGCTGGTGTACGTGAGCGATTCGGCCACACCGCGGCGCACCAGCGCGCCGCTCGCCTCGCTGCCGAGCGCACCGGCAGCAAGGACCGTCAGACCCGTCATCGCGAGATAGGCCGGCATCAGGCGCAGCGCCCGGCGCCGGTAGAACGACCGGAAAGACACGGCTCCGCGCCGGTCGCGTTCGGACATCAGCAGGCCCGTGATCAGGTAGCCCGACAGGACGAAGAAGACGTCGACACCGAGCGTGCCGGGCAGGAAGGCGCCGAAGTGCTCGGCGAACACCAGACCGATGGCGATCGCGCGCAGTCCATCGAGGGCACGGTGACGCGCGGGCCTCGGCTGGTCAGGTGGCTTGGTGTCGAGTCGACGTCCCTCGACGAGCGTTGCCACGCCTTCGTGACTACCTGTCCAGGGCCACGTGCATGCCTTGAGTCGGCTGGTTTTTTCCTGCGAACCGCAGCGTGCCTGCTCAGAGCCGGGTCAGGGTTGGAACGACGCGCGCGCACTCTCGCGACCGCGGGTGGCCAGCTCCCAGAAGCCCGGAGAGCCGGCGCGAAGGTCACGGGCGGCATCGGCGAGCGCGCCGAGCGCCGCGTAAGCCAGCGACCCGCCGACGGAGATACGGCTGACCCCGAGGTCGGCCAACTCGGCGACGCTCGGGCCAGCGGCCAGCAGCAGCACGTTCACCGGAAGATCGACCGCCGAGACCACCGCGGCGATGTCGTCGGACGTGACGAGGCCGGGCGCGTAGAGCACGTCGGCCCCGGCCTCCTGGAAGGCCTGCAGCCGGCCGATCGTGTCCTCGAGGTCGACCGCACCGTGCAGGTAGTTCTCGGCGCGAGCGGTGAGGACGAGCTTCCGCTCACCGGTGTGGGCCGCCTCAGCAGCGGCGGCGACGCGTTCGACCGCCAGCCCGCGGTCGTAGATCGGCACGCTCTCGGTGCCGGTGAAGTCCTCGATCGAGCAGCCCGCCAGACCGGCCCCGATGGCGTCAGTGACCGTCTGGGCCACCGCGGAAGGCTCGTCGGCGAACCCGTTCACCAGATCGGCGGTGACGGGGATGGAAACGGCCTCCACGATCCGGGCGCACTCCTCGAGAGTCTCCGTACGGGTCACGGCGCCGTCGAGGCGACCGAGCGAGGAGGCGAAGCCGCTGCTGGTGGTGGCGAGCGCGGCAAATCCGAGCCATTGCAGCAGCCGGGCGGATCCCGCGTTCCACGGATTGGGCACGAGCAGAGGCGTCTCGGCGTGGTGCAGCGCGAGCAATTGCGGCGAACGATCAGGACCCATGTCGGCCACTCCATCGCATGAGGTCCGGCGACACAAGCGAGTTGCCGTCGCCCCCGTCACGCCGTGGCCGTGCGCACCCGGACCCGATGGACGGGGTCGATGCTGGAGCGCGCAAGGACGAGGTCGTACTCCCCCGGCGCCAGCAGCCAGCCCTTCGGCTTGCCGCTCGCGGCGCCGATGCCGGCGGCCATGGTGCCGCCGAGCGCTGCCAGGTCGTTGACGGTTTCCCCGACGATCGCGTGGTCGTCACCGGTGTGCCAGTAGCTGAAGGCACGGTCGTCGAGCCGAAGCCGCACGGGAGACTGAGCGCCCGGTGCCAGTTCGACCTTGGTGAACGCTTTCAGCTCCTGGCGCGGCCGGCTGACCGGCGCGTCGACCGGCACGACGTAGCACTGCACGACGTCGGTGGCGGGACGGTCGCCGGCGTTGCTGACAGTGAGCTCGACCGTGATCGCACCTCCCGGCTCCAGCGTGGCCGACGAGACCACCGGCTCGCTCCACTCGGTCGAGCCGTAGGAAAGCCCATGACCAAAGGGGAATCGGACCGGCAGCCGCCTCGCGTCATACCACCGGTAGCCGACGAAGAGGCCTTCCGTGTAGCGCACGACGTGGTTGTCGGGGGCGAACGAGGTGAAGGCCGGGGTGTCCTCGAGACGCCGCGGAAAGGTCGTCGCCAGCCGTCCTCCGGGATCGCTCTCACCGGTGAGGACATCGACGACGGCCTCCCCCATTTCCTGGCCCCCGAAGGAGACGTGGAGCACGGCGGCAGCCGCATCGGCCCAGGGCAGCTCGACGGGCGAGCCGGTGTTGACGACGACGACGGTGCGCGGATTGGCGGCGACGGCCCGGCGCACCAGCTCGTCCTGCTCCCCCGGCAGCGCCAGCGACTCGCGGTCGCGGCCCTCGGTCTCCCACTCGTCGTTCGTGCCGACCACGACGACGGCGACATCTGCTTGCGCCGCAGCCTTTTCCGCCCGCTCCATGAGGTCAGCGGTGTCCACCGGCTGGCAGCCGACCCGAAAGCCCATCACCATGAACGACGCCTCGGACGTCAGCTCGATCGCTATCGGGTAGCTGCGCCCGGCGCTCATGGCCATGGTCGCCTCGAGGTCGGCGCTCCCCATGCCGAAGAAGTGCGAACCCGGGCCGGGCGGATCCACCGTCCCGTCGAGCACGAGATGGCCGTCGATGAGCAGCTTCGCGCGGCCGGCCTGCGAGAGCGACCAGCGGTGCTCGCCGTCCTCGAGCGGGGTGAAGGTGCCGCTCGCGCGCAGCGACCAGTCGGCCATGTCCAGGCCCGGCACCGGCGGCTCGGTGAAGGCCAGCTGGGTGTCCGAGGTGGTGAGGTGACCGGCCGGTGCGCCCGCGAGCGCCGTGCCCGCGAAGCACTCGATGAGCAGTCCCGGCGAACCATCTGGGGTCCGCAGCTGCTGGCCTTCGCAGACCGGCGGGGAGCTGTCGAGGCTGCAGCCTCTTGCGTAGTGAACGGTGACGCCGCTGCCGGCGCGGTCGCGTATCGCATCGAGGATGGACGCGCGGTGGTACGGGCGCACCTGGGCCGAACCGCCGCCGGCGATCTGGGTGCGGGCGGCGTTGGGACCGAGCACCGCGATGGAGCCGAGGGCGGCGAGATCGAGCGGAAGCGTGCCGTCGTTGGCCAGGAGCACGCTCCCGGCTGCGGCCGCCCGTCGCAGCAGCGCCCGGTCCTGCGGCTGGTCGACCGCCGGAGCCTTTTTCGGTTCGAAAACCCCTGTGGCGTCGAACATGTCGAGTAGTTGCCCGACGCTCGTGGTGACCGTCTGCTCGGCAAGTGCGCCGTCCTGGACCGCCTTGGCGACTGCCGGGCCGAACGCCCGTCCGGGGCCGGGCATCTCCAGATTCAGCCCGGCATTCATGGCCGTCACGGTGTGGGCGCCGCCGAACCAGTCGGTCATCACGACGCCGTCGAATCCCCACTCCTGGCGAAGGATCGCCAGGAGCGGCGCGTTCTCACCGCACCAGATGCCGTTCAGCCGGTTGTAGGCGGTCATCACGGCCCGCACCTCGCCGTCGCGTACGGCCATCTCGAACGGCAGCAGGTAGATCTCGCGCAGGGTGCGCTCGTCGATGACCGAGTCGGCGGTCATCCGCTCCCGCTCGCTCTCGTTGCCGGCGAAATGTTTCACCGTCGCTGCAACGCCCTCGGATTGGACGCCGCGGATGTACGCGACGGCCAGCGCGCCGCTCAGCAACGGGTCCTCCGAGAATGCCTCGAAGGTGCGCCCACCCAGCGGTGAGCGGTGGATGTTGACGGTCGGAGCGAGCAGTACGTGGCAATCCTTGGCGCGGGCCTCGCGTCCGATCAGAGCGCCGATGCTTTCGAGGAGTTCCACGTCCCAGCTGGCGCCGAGCCCGGCGCCGCAGGGCGTGCAGGCCGAGGCGATAACCCCGACCCCGGGCAACCCCATACCCCGCGCGCCGTTCGGCCCGTCGGTGAGCCCGACCGCGGGGATGCCCAGCCGCGGGGCCGCAGCGGTCGACCACAGGTCGGCCCCTGCCGTCAGGGTGGCCTTTTCCTCGAGGGTGAGCGCGGCAAGCAGTTCTCGGACCCGCGGGCTTGTCATGTCAGGCGGCTCAGCCCTCTGCTCGGGTCAGCAGGGCGATGATCTGCGGCGCCAGCTCCTTGGCCACTTCGGCGATCTCGTCAGCGGTCCAGATCGCCAGTGGCACATGCGGATAGTCGACGGTCAGGTAGTCGTAGTCGGGCATGCCGCTCACGCGTGACATCGCCCGCGCGGTACCCGCCATCGTGTGATGAACGACGGCCACGCTCGGGATGCCGGCCCATTCCAGTTCCACGGCGTCGCGCAAACTGCGCGCGCTGCAGGAGCCTCAACCACCGAAACCGGCCACGGCGACGGTGACCTGATTGATGAGGCGCTCCCAGTCGATCGGGTCGGGCGGCACCGAGACGCTGGGCTTGCGGACCGCGAGGGTGCCGGCGAGCTTCACATGGCGGCCGACTTCTTCACCCACCGCCGCGAGAATCTTGTCGCTCTCACCGAGGCCGTTGGAGACCAGGCCGATCACGACGCCGTCGAGATTGGTCCGGCGGCGCGCCGGACGCCCCTTCGCCTCCGACAGCGGACCGCTGGTCGGATCGAGTCCGATGAGCGTCACGAGGCTCTCCTCTCGGCGGCGGCACCTGCGAAGGATTCCGCGGCCACGTCGGGCACCACCGGCTCGGTGATGGCCCAGGCCAGATGCGGCAGCAGCAACCAGCTCTCGGCCATCCCGGGACCACCGGCGGCCACCAGCAGGATGCCCTCCGGCTTGGCCAGTTTGACATTGCCCTCACCAGGCTGCTGTGGAGCCTTCAGCAGCGGCCACATCGCGGCGCGTACGTCGGCCTTGGACCAGCCGGCCTCGGTGAAGTACCGGCGGTGTTCCGGACCCATCACGATCACGATGTTCGTGTCGTCGCCGAGCCAGACGTCACCGGCGGTCCCGCGCTGGCGGATGGACTTGGCGATCGACGCGGTGACCCCTTCGGGTGTGCGGCTGGCGAAGTCGGTGGCCGACGCCATCGTCATCATCGAGGCGACGGTCACGGCGCTCGTGCCCGCCGGGATGCCGCGTTCGACGCTCATCGGCAGCCAGTCGCTGCCCTCCTCGTCCTCGCCGAAGCAGAACGTGTAGCGGGCGGGCGTGGAGAACGTGGCCCGGTCGAGGAAGTTCGGGATGGCCCGGCAGACGTTGCGGATGACGAGGCGCAGGGCCCGTCCGATGGTGGCGTTGGCGCGCCAGCCCGGACCGAAGCATCCGGCGGTGCAGTTGACGTCGAGCGCCCGCCGGGCGGGGCCGTTGATGATGACGACCTGGGCCGCACCCGAGAGCGTGCCGGTGGTGCTGTGGCAATTGCCCATCTCGGACAGGTGGGCGCGAACGGCGGCGACGACGACCGGCATGTAATCGGCGCGGCAGCCGGCCATCACCGCGTTGATGGCCGCGTGTTCAGCGGTCACGGTGACCTCGCGGGTGGGCACCTCGCCGAGCACGGTGTCAGGCGCGAGTTGCGCCGCCGCCAGGAACTCCTCCACCAGCGCCGGCGTGGGCGGCACGACGGGCAACCCGTCGGTCCAGCCTTTGGCGTAGTAGTCCTCGAGCAGGTCGGCGTAGCCGTCGTACTCGTGGCGCGGGAGCTTTCAACGCCGGCGGGACGTACTCGTCCATGCCCGAAGGTGTAGCACACGCGTCAGGACGCGAGCGGCTCCGGGTCAGGCAGCCTTGCGGGTGAGCGCCCACCGCGCGACGGCGTGGGACTCGTGGTGGTAGCCGTTTGCCAGCTCATCGGCAAGCTCGACGCCACCGCTTTCGAGGGCGCTGTTGATCGACCAGATGTAGGCACGCTGGAGGTCCTCGGCGCTGGTGGCGCGAAGCGCCGTCTCGAGCGCGGGGCTGGGCGTGGGCGTGGACATGGAGAGATCCCCCCTGGGGATGATGGGTGTTACCGGTACCTGCGGGCTGATCCCGTGGCAAGTCGTTCGTGGCAGATGAGGGCTGAGGCGGCCGCGAGGGGCCTGGCCTCTGCTCTGCTCTCTCATCACCGTGTTCGCTACGATACGTTGCGTCGTTTACTTCTCCCAAGTTGTATCGGCTTCCCAGACACGATCTATAGTCCTGAGGCCGGGTGACTGGCTGGTAAACGCAACGCTACGTTTCGGAGTGTGAGCTGCGTGACTTCTGCGGCCCCGCTCTCCCGCAGCGTGCGTACGGAAGCAGCCATTCTTGCCGCTACCCGCGAGCTGCTCGCCAAGGGCGGCGTGAGGGAGCTCACCGTCGAAGGAGTCGCCGCACGGTCCGGAGTGGCGAAGACGACGATCTACCGACGCTGGCGGTCCAAGGACGAGCTCGCGCTCGCCGTGCTCATCGACATGGTGCAGACGGTCGTCTCCGTGCCGGCATTGGCTGATACCCGCGCCGAGCTGATCGCCTTCGTCAACGGAGCGGTCCGGGTGCTCGGCAAGACGCTCATGGGCACGGTGATGCAGGGCCTGGTACCCGAATTGGCGACCGATTCCGAGCTCGCCCGGGCCTTCCGGGAGCGCGTCGTCGCCATGCGCCTGGCCGAGGTCGACCGGCTGCTGCAGCGCGGCGTCGAACGCGGCGAGCTGCGCGCCGACATCGATGTCGGGGTGACGCACGAGCTGCTCTTCGGCGCCGTCTACTACCGGCTGTTCCTCAGCGGCGAGCCGCTGGACCGCAAACTCGCCGAGCGCATCGTCGACGGCGTGCTGCCCGGACTCCTCAAACCCGCCCGGCTCAAACCCGCGCCGCGAAGGGCTGCTGTCAGGCGCAGCGCCCGCGCCTAGAACGGCGGGCAGTCGGTGAGGTCGGTTCTGGTGATGGTGCTGCGGTGGTCTTCGGGCGGAGTGTTGTAGTGGTGGCCGGTGGGGCTGGTCCAGGTGGTGGTGCCGGTGGTGGGGTTGGTGCGCAGGGTCCAGCGACCTTTGTGTTTGATCTTGTGGTGGGCCAGGCACATGGGTCGTAGGTTGTGGCGGTCGGTGCGGCCGCCGGCGGGGTCATCAGGGTCATAGCGCTGGGTGTGTTCGTTGTCGCAGCGCCGCGCGGGACGGCTGCAGGTCGGGAAAATGCAGGTGGAGTCACGGGTTTTGACGAACCGGGCGAGGGCTTGGCTGGGCCGGTAGGCGGTGTGGCCCAAGTCGAGCAGCCCACCGGTCTGGGGGTCGAGGATCATGCGACGCCACTTGCCGTCGGCGGCAAGGGTGCGAGCCAGCGGTGCCGGCAGCGGTCCGTAGCCGGCCAGCTCACCCGGGTTGTCTTGCAGGCCGAGCAGGGTGTGCAGGTCGATGGTGACGTTCACCGCCGCCGGCCGGGGTGCGCCGGTGCGGCCGGCGACCAGATCGACCAGCGCATCGGCGCGTAACGCGTCGATCGGCAGCCAACCGTCAGACCCCGGCGGTGGCCCGGCTGCCTTGTGGCGCTGGGCGACCGCCTCAGCAGCCTCATACACCGCCATCACCTCCCTCGCGGAGGTGATGAGGCGTAGTTCGGCCATCCCGTCGGGCAGCGGCTCCCAGCCCAGGCTACGGTCGGCATGGGCCTTGCGAACCCGATCGGCGGCCGATTCCGGATCGATACGCAGCACCGCCCGCTTCAGGCTGCGGCGCAGCTTTCCTACCGTCTGCCGGGCGGCCCGGCCAAGTACCCGCTCGGCCACGATCCTGGCCTTTTCCACCGTCAACCCGGACGTGGTCTCCGCGATGACATGAGCATGCCAGTAGGAAATGTCGCCCGCTGCCAGTGCCGCCTGCACCGCCGGTAGATCCAGTGTGATCCGGCGGGCGGTGTGCAGCCGGTCAGCGGCCGTACTGTCCGCGAGGCGAAGCGCCGCGCCGATCTCGGCATGCGCCGCCCGCAACGGCATATCCGCCGTTTCCCGCCGATCACGGGTGGCCTCGGCTATCGCCTCCACCGCATCACCGACCGCCGCCAGCATCGGCTGCATACACGCGCACATCCACGCCGACTGCCGCTCCCAGGCGATCAGCAGATCCACCCGCGCCCCCGCGCTCAACCCCGCGGATCGATCGCCGCGAGCGCCGCCACACACTCCGGGCCCGGCGGTGCGATCAACGCCGCCGCGACCTTCCCAGCAGGACTCAACACTTCGAACATGTGTGCGAGTCTATCAGGAGCCCATGCCCCAAAACCCCTGTCATTCGCAGGCGAAAGCGGGCAGTTCGCTCAACCTGGCGATCGCGCATCATCGAATGTGTGGCAGCCTTCCCCCATGATGGACGAGTACGCGAAGACCTCCTTGCACGATGAGTTGAGGCGCGCCCGTGAGGCCCTGCTCTGGAAAATCGATGGTCTCTCCGAGTACGAGATCCGGCGGCCGCTGACGGCGACCGGGACCAACCTGCTGGGCCTGATCAAACACACAGCAACGTGGGAGGCCCGGTATTTCGGCGAGGTCTTCGGCCGGCCATTTCCGGAGCCGCTGGCGCGGTGGCAAGACTCTGACGGCAGCGATCTGTGGGTGACCGCGCAGGAGAGCCGCGCTCAGATCACCGACTTCTACCGGCACGCCTGGAGGCATGCTGATGACACGATTCACGAGCTGCCGATCGACGCTCCAGGACACGTGCCATGGTGGTCTCGTCCCGAGGTGAAACTGTTCACCGTCATGGTCCACGTCCTCAACGACACGACCCGCCACGCCGGCCACGCAGACATCTTGCGTGAACATCTCGACGGCCACACGGGTGTCGCCGCGGGGCAGCAAGAGCAGATCGACACGGCTGCTCGCGAGGCTCATTGCGCGAAGGTAGAGGCGGCCGCAAGAGCGGCCGCGGCCTAGTTGCGGCTACCCGTCGACCGCCATCTCACCGAGCTCCGACCAGTCGTCCTGCGGTATCGAGGTGTTCAGCACCCGCGGCGTCTCGACGAGCAGCGGCGGCAGATCCTGGCGCGCCTGCTGGAAGTGATCCGACTGCACGTGAGCAGCGCCCGCAGCGTCGTCCCGGAAGGCCTCGATGAGGACGTATTCGGTGCGGTCGTCGAGACTTCGTGACCAGTCGAACCACAGGCAGCCCGGCTCGGCGCGAACCGCCTCGGTGAAGGTGGCCGTCAGCTCGGGCCACTGGTCGGCGTACTCGGGCCGCACCCGGAACTTCGCCGCTATGAAAATCATCGCCGCCCCTTTCGGAGGTCTTCCCCACGATCGTGACAGATGGGCACCCCTACCGCGACGAGGCGATAAGTATCTAGAGGATTGACCCCTCCCCGCTCGGATCGCCCGCACTTCACTTGGTAGCGTCACGCCTTGTGAGTGGGCACAGCGGAAGCGATTGGGACTCCACGCTCGACGACCTGGATCGGCGCTATGCGGCGAGCCGGGCGATGGGCGGCGAGACCCGCCTCGCGAAGCATCACGCGGCGGGCAAGCTCGATGCCCGGGCGCGGGTCGAAACCCTTCTGGATCCCGGCACTTTCCGCGAGATCGGCACGCTGACCGGCGGCGAGGTCCCGGCTGATGCGCTGGTCTGTGGTTCCGGGCTCATCGACGGCCGTCCGGTACTGGTCGGCGCGGAAGACTTCACGACGCTGGCCGGCTCGATCGGCGGCGGCAGCAACGCCAAGCGCTACCGGATCGCCGAACTCGCTCTGCAGTACAAGGTCCCGCTGATCATGCTGCTCGAGGGGGCCGGCTACCGCCCGGCGGGACACACCGGCGGACGCTTCCCGGTCGACCTCGGGATGCAGGCCCGCTGCTCGGGGCAGGTGCCCGTGATCTGCGGTGTCCTCGGCGCTTCGGCGGGTCACGGGGCGCTCATCGCGCCGATGTCGGACTTCTGCGTGATGACGCAGCAGGCGTCGATCTTCACTGCGGGCCCACCCGTCGTGAAGCAGTCCACCGGCGAAGACGTGACGAAGGAAGCTCTCGGCGGCCCGTCGGTCGCGATCGCGAGCGGGCTGGTGCACAACGTGGCGGGCGATGACGCCGACGCGCTCGGGCAGATCCGCCGCTACCTCAGCTACTTCCCGTCCAGCGCCTGGGCCTATCCCGATCGCCGCGGCGAGGACGAGACCACGCTCCCCCGCGCGACGCCGGAGCTCGTCGACCTGGTCCCGCGCGACAACCGGCGGGTGTACGACATGCGCCGCGTCATCGACTCGATCGTCGACACCCAGGACTGGTTCGAGGTCCAGCCGACCTTCGGCACCGCCATGATCTGCGCGCTCGCCCATCTCGGCGGCAATCCGATCGCCATCGTCGCCAATCAGCCGCGCGTGATGGCTGGTTCGATCGACTCCCGCGCCGCTGACAAGGCAGCTCATTTCATCACCGTCGCCGATTCCTTCCACGTCCCGCTGCTCTTCCTGGCCGACAACCCCGGCGTCATGCCCGGCACCCGATCCGAGCAGACCGGCATCCTGCGCAGCGGCGCCCGCATGTATGCCGCCCAGGCGCTGGCCACCACGCCCAAGCTCGAGGTGACGTTGCGCAAGGCCTACGGCTTCGGCTCGATGGTGATGGCGATGGCTCCGTTCGACAGCCAGACCGCGACCTTCGCCTATCCGGGAGCCACCATGGGCGCCATGGGAGCGGCAGCCCAGGGCTCGGCCATCAACGCCGACGCCGATCAGGCGGAGTCGCTGCGCCGGGCCGAGCTGCAGGCGTCCTACCGCTCCGCCGAAGGGCTGGGCTTCGACGAGCTGATCGACCCGCGCCAGACGCGCAATGCCTTGCTCGACGCCCTCACCCGCGGGCTCTGGACGCGTCAGCAACCTGCCGCGCCGGTGCTGCGCGTCGGTGTGACTCCGTAGCTGCTAGACCACCAGGTCGAAGGAACCGAGGTCGCGGATCGCGGCAGCGGAACGCTCGGCCATGACGGTGAACATCGCGAGCCCCCGCTCGGTCGGCGCCGCGACCGCCTCGCCGAGGATGCAGATGTAGGGGCCTTGAAAGAGGCCGTAGCGGTAGTCCTCCCAGCACTGCTCGGCGGTGTAACCCGTCACGCCGAGCTCGATCAGCCGGTCGAAGTAAGCACGGACGATGGCGCGCTCGTGATCGCGGCGGGTGGCGGGATCCAGCCCGGTGCCGATCAGGTAGGCGACATCGCGCAGCGGCAGGCCGGTCGAGAGCGACTGCCAGTCGACAGCGGTGACCGCCGGCAGCCCGCTTGCGGCCGGCGCGAAGAGCAGGTTGTCGAGCCGATAGTCGTTGTGTACCAGGGCGAATGGCGACGGCCGTCCGGTGACCCAGGCGGGGAAGATCGACGCGAAGCCCGTGAAGACCCTGGCGGTCGCCGGGTCGAGCTGCCGGCGCCCGAGGAACGCTTCGGCCGCACCCCCGAGCATCGGTCCGGTCAGCTCGGCGAGGGCAGCGGCGCTAGGGATGATCGTGTCTATTGAGCGGACGGCCGGATCACACCAGCTGCCCGCGTGCAGTCCCGCAAGCGCGACCACTGCATCCTTCGCCTGGGCGGCGGTGCAGCCGGCGATCTGATCGCCCACCGAGGCCGGCGACATGTCCTGCAGCAGCAGGGTGAAGCTGGTGGCGTCGTCGTTCACCACCGCCAGATAGCTCTCCGGGACGGCTATCGCCAACCTGGGCGCGATGTCGCGGTAGAAGCTCACCTCGGTGCGATACGTCATGGCCGCACCGGCGCGCACCGCCGGGTCGGCCGAGGGCAGCTTGGCGATGAGCTGCCCCGGGCCCTCTCCACGGGCGTATCGAATGACGAGCCGGTAGCACGAAGCCATCTGGCCGGTACCCACCGCTGACACCGAGACATCGCTGACGGCAGCATCGATTCCTGCTGCCGCCAGCACCTCGGTGAGCCACTCCGGCGTGAGATCCGCCGGATCGACGACGATCCTCACTCCGGAATCAGTGTTCGAGATCGATGACCCCGCGCATGTTGAGCCCGTTGCGCATGTCGCTGTAGCCCTCGTTCACCTGATCCAGCGAGTAGCGCCGGGTGATGAGCTCATCCAGCTTCAGCCGCCCCTGCCGGTAGTGGTTGAGCATGGCGGGGATGTCCTTGGTCGGGCTGCTCGCGCCGAACAGCGAACCCTGGATCCGCTTCTGGAACAGCGTGATCATCGCCGCGGAGACGGGGATGGAGGCGTCCATCATGTTGCCCAGCCCGGTGAGCACGCACGTGCCGGCCTTGCGGATCGCGTCGACCCCCTGGGCGATGTGCTCCCCGGTCGTCACGCCGACGCAGACGATGCACGAATCGGCGCCCTGCCCGTTGGTGAAGCTGCGGGCGATCTCGGTGCCCTCTTCCATCGTGGCGACGGCATGGGTCGCACCGAGCTTCAGCGCCATCTCGCGCTTCATCTCCACCGGGTCGACGGCGATCAGGACGCTCGCACCCGCATGCGCCGCGCCCTGCACCGCGTTGATGCCGATGCCGCCGACGCCCATGACGATGACCACGTCACCGGCGCGGACCTCGGCCGAGTTCACCGCCGAGCCCCAGCCGGTGCCGACGCCGCAGCTCGTCAGGCAGGCGACGTCGAGCGGGATGTCATCGGGACACGGGATGGCCGACATGGTGGAGACGGTCGTGTACTGGCTGAAGGTCGAGATGCCCGCCATCTGGCCGACCGGCTTCCCGTCCAGGTGCATGCGGTAGCTGCCGTCCATCCGGATGCCGGCGAGCGTATTGGCGCCGTTGTCGCAGAGGTTCTGCATGCCGGACGCGCACCAGCGGCAGTGCCCGCAGGCCGGTAGGAACGACAGGACGACACGGTCGCCGACGTTCCACTCCGGGGTGCTCGGCCCGACCTGCTCGACGATGCCGGCGCCCTCGTGGCCGCCGCACATGAATCCGCCGCCGATGGGCAGGTCGCCGGTGGCGATGTGGTCATCGGAGTGACACATGCCGGCATGCTCGAGGCGGACCAGCAGCTCGTCCTGCCGCGGCTCTTCGAGCTCGACCTCGAGGATCTCCCACTTGCCCGGTTGCTCGCGAAGGACGGCTGCCTGGGTCTTCATTGCGTTCCTGCCTATCGTCTCGGCCGACTGCTGCGACATTCTGCGACACTCCGCGGTCAAACTAACTCCCGCTCACTCCCCGCGAAAGACCGGAGTGCGCTTCTCGTGATACGCCATCATCGCCTCCGCCATGTCGGCCGTACCGACATTGACGTTCTGCGCCAGCGTTTCGGTTTCCAGCGCGCTCGCGAGTGAGCTGTTGGCGGCATTCGTCAGCATGCGCTTGGTGATGGACAACGCGATGGGCGGCCCAGCGGCGATCCGCGCCGCCACCTCGGCGACCTTGGCATCGAGCTCGTCCGTGGGCAGGACACCGTTGAGGAGGCCGAGCCCGTTAGCGCGGTCGGCGTCCATCATCTCGGCGGTCAGCGCGATCTCCTTGGCGCGATGGATTCCGACGCGCTGGGCAAGGAACCAGGAGGTGCCGAAGTCCAGGCTCAGGCCGAGCTTGGCGAAAATCGCCGAAAACCGGGCTCTTTCGGAGCAGAACAGCATGTCGGCCGCCATCGCCAGCCCGAAGCCGGCGCCCACGGCGACGCCGTCGACCTTCGCGATGACCGGAACGGGACATTCGTGCACCGCCATGACGGCGCCCGCGAGCCGGCGCATCCCGTTGACCTTGTTGCCTTCCCAGCCGGGATCGGGCTCGTCGCCGCCGCTGAGATCGGCTCCAGAGCAGAAATCGCCGTTGGCTCCGGTGAGGATGACGACCCGCGCATCGCTCGTGGCGAGATCACGGAACGTGTCGCGAATGGCCAGCCACATTCCCATGGAACACGCGTTGCGCCGGCCCGGGTTGTCGAGTGTCACCGTCGCGACGAAGCCGTCGCGTTCGAGCCTGACCTTGGTGTGCAAATCGGTACTGGTGCTCAACTTCGCCCCTTGCTCCGCAGCAGCTCCTGGAGTGCTGACTTGTCTACTTTGGCGGTTGCCGTCATGGGTACGTCGTTCGCGTCGCCGATGACCCAGATCGTCGGCACCTTGAAGGCGCTGAGGCGGGCCCGCGCGGCTCGGGCAACCTGCTCCAGCGGCGCGGAGGTGACGACGTACGCGGCGACCTGCGCAGCGCCGGACTCGTCGCGTACATCGGTGACGAACGCGAGCCGCACCTCGTCGATGGCCCGCAGCGCCCCCTCCACCTCGGTCGGGAAAACCGTGGCGCCCTTGACCTTGAACATGTCGTCGCGCCGGCCGCCGTACCAGAGGTAGCCGTCGTCATCGAGCGATCCGAGGTCGCCGGTGGGATAGAAACCGTCGGGGCGGAAGACCTCTTCGCGCGTACGCCCGCACATGCCACGCATGACGTTGGGACCGCGCACGCAGATCTCGCCGGTGACCCCAGCTGCGCATTCCTCGCCGCTTTCCGGGTCGAGGATCCGGACCTCGAAGCCTTCGAAAGGCCTGCCGCAGCTGCCGAACTTGGCGGGCGGGAGGTCGAGGTCGAGCCGGTCTCCGCAGTAGGGGCCGAAGGTCTCGGTCATGCCGAACAGGTTGGCGCGGGCACCGGGCCCGGCCCTGAGTCCGGGGGGTAGCACCGCGGCAAGGCTGCCCGGGCGCAGGCTGGAAAGGTCGGCATCAGCGAAACTCGGATGTGCGGCGAGGCGTGCCGCCTGATCGGGCCAGCCACGAAAGAGCGTGGCGCGTTCCCTTTGGAGCATGGCCAGCGTGCGGTCGGGCTCGGGCACCGCTTCGGTGAGCAGCGTGGCGCCCGCGACGAGCACCGACATCAGGCCGCTGGAGAAGCCGCCGGTCCAGAAGAACGGCATCGGGATGTAGAGCCGCTCGTCACTGCCGACCCGGCGGCTCTCCAGCCCTGACGCGGTCGCTCGCAGTCCCCCGCCATGGGTATGGATGACGCCCTTCGGTGCTCCCCTGCTGCCGGACGTGAACAGCACCACCAGATCGTCCGCCGGCCGCACGTCGGCCTCCAGCGCCGCGACGAGATCGTCACTGACAGCGGGCTCGGGAAGCGCGTCGAGCGCCCAGACGTGTCGAAGCAGTGGCGGCGGGTCCAGGCTCTTGACCTCCTCCAGATATCTGCGGCCGCGAAACTCTCGCGCGACGATGAGATGGGTGACCCCGGCAACGTCCAATTGTGCTTTCAGTTCAGGGGGTTTCAGCAGTGTGCTGAGCGGCACGAGCACGGCGCCGATGCGCATGACCGCGACCCCGGCGAGCACCCACTCGATGCCGTTGGGGGCCATCAGCGCGACGCGAGAGCCCTTGCCGACCCCGGCGGCGACGAGGCGGCCGGCGAGCTGACGGCTGCGGTCATCGAGCTCGGCGTGGGTGATGCTCCCGCCCTCCGACACGACGACCGGCTTGTCCGGCGCAGCGGCCCGGTTGCGCTGCAGGAGGCGTGGGAGCGTCAGCTCAGCGGGCACTGATCCGCTCCTTGAGTGCGCGGGCGTCGAGCTTGCCGCTCGACAACATGGGGACGTCCTGATCGGCGAGAAAGACGATGCGCTGCGGCACTTTGTACGCCGACAGTCGCGCCCGCAGAGCGCGTCGCAATGCGTCGACGTCAGGCTCGGGATGGCCGGCCGGTAGCCGGACGGCAGCCGCGACGAGCTCGCCGCGCTCGGCGTCAGCGACGCCGACCACGTGCGCGACAAAGGTGGTCTCCTCGAGGATCGCGGCCTCGACCTCGCGGGGTGAGACGTTAGCCCCCGCCGTCTTGATCATGTCGCCGCTGCGGCCCGTGAAGTAGCAGAAGCCCTCGTCATCGACGTGGAAGAGGTCGCCGGTGTGATACCAGCCATCGGCGTCGAACGTCTCGTGGCGCTCGCGCCCGTAGTAACCCTCCATCAGGAACGGGCCGCGAAAGCACAGCTCCCCGACCTCGCCCACGGCAAGCTCCACACCACTTTCAGGATCGACGATTTTGGCCTCGAACCCCGGCGCCGGTCGGCCGAACGAACCGCGTCGTGATTCGGGCTGATCGCCCTCGTCCTCGCTCACCAGGCAGACGCTCCCGGCCTCGGTCATGCCGAGCATGTTGTGCCGCAGCTCCGGATCGGCGGCCCGGACGTCGGCCGGCATGATCGGCCACAGGTTGCCGCGCCGGATCGAACTCAGATCCCGCTGCGCGAATGTCGGATCCTTCGGCAGGTGGGCCACCGTCCCGGCGAAGCCGTTCACCATGGTCGGCTTGGTGGCCTCGAGCAGGTCGAGCACCTCGGCGGGTTCGACGGCGTTGGAGCAGACGAGCGTGGCACCGGCGAGGAGCGTCCCGAGCAGCCCGTACGCGAACCCGCCGATCCAGAAGAACGGCGAGTTGGAGAACAACACTTCGGCCGGGTCATAGCGCCTGATGGCGTTGAGGTTGTCGAGGTGGCGCAGCAGCGCGCCGTGCTGATGGATGACTCCCTTGGGTGCGCTGGTGGATCCCGATGTGTGGACGATGACGAGCCGGTCGGCGGCGACCACCGTCGCTTCCGCGGCCTGCAGGGCGGCGTCCGGGATCGCCTGCCCGGCTGCGGCGATCGGCTCCGAGGCGAAGAAGACGTGTCGCAGTGCAGGCGCGTGGACGTTGTGCAACGGCGAGGCGTCCGGGTCCAGGCCCGGCACTGCCTCACGAAGCGCTTGCACGTAGTCGCGGCGGCGGTAGCTCGCCGCCCCGAGCAGGATCTCGATGTCGGCGCCGCGGAGAAGGCCATGCAATTCCGGTGCGGTCGAGAACGTGCTGAGCGGTACGGCGATCGCGCCGATCCGTGCGGCCGCCAGGCACCCGACGACGAAGTCGGCGCCGTTGGGGTAGAGCAGTGCGACGCGGGTGCCCTTGCCGGCTCCACAGGCCAGCAAACCCTTGGCCAGCGCGGCGGACCGGACCTGCGCGTCGGCGTAACTGAGGACCTCGTCGTCGCAGATCAGCAGGGCGTGGTCACCGCGCGCCGCCGCCTGCTCGCGCAGCCGCGCCGGCAGCGTCAGCGAACGTGCTGAAGTCACGGTGCGCTCCGCCGCGGGGAGACCGGGGCGAGCCGGGCCCGATCGCCCGCCACGGCCTGCATCGCGGCGCTGCACAAAGGCTTCTCGGGCCTGTCCGGACGGAGCAATCGCGCTCGCGAGGTGATGCGGGTGTCGTCGACCTCGCGGTCGATCTCGAACGTCAGCGCCTCGAAGAGGGGGGTCGGCCGGTGGTACTCGACGAGCAGCGAGGTCGTCTTGCCGGCCACCCCGACATCGCAATTGTGATGCTGGATCACGCAGTCGAAGAAGGTCGCGAGCACGCCGCCGTGCACGATGCCGGGCGGCCCTTCGAAGGCGAGTGGAAAGGTCACCGACCCCGTGGCTCGAGCGCCGTCGATCTCGATCGCGTAGACCGGAAAGGCGGGGTTGTAGGCACCGATGTCACGGCTGTGATCGAGATACACCCGACGCTCGGCGCCCGCATCGACGCCCACCCGCGGCGCCAGGTCACCCGGCGCGACGGCTTCCAACGATGCGTGGGCGCTGCGCAGATCGGCAATCAGCTGCGCGACCGCGTCGTCCTCGCCCTCCATCGCCACGACGAGCCCCGCCACCCGCCGCAGCAGCGCCGCCGCCTCCTGGGTCTGCGTCAACGGCTCGACGCCGAACGTCCAGCGCTCGGTCATCGCGCCGCCTCATGCTCGGCGATCAGCCCGCGGACAGCCGACAGGTCGACCTTGCCCGACGGCGTGCGCGGAAGCTCGTCGACGATGCGCAACACGGTCGGAATCTCATAGCGGGCAAGCACTTTCGAGGCGTCAGCGAGCAGCTCGTCGGAGGTGACCGAGCCGGCGCCGGGCCGCAGCTCGACAGCAGCGACCGGCACCGCGCCGAGACGGGGATCGTCCATTCCGACGACGGCTGCGGTGTGCACGCGAGGGTCTGACTCCAGCGCAACCCGTACGTCATCCGGCAGCACCTTGAATCCTCCGCGGATGATGGCCTGATCGGCCCGGCCGAGGATCCAGAGGAAGCCGTCGGCGTCGAGTCGGGCGAGGTCGGTGGTCCGGTTCCAGGCCAGCTCGTCGCCGAGTTGGCGAGCCCGCACCTCCAGGACGCCCGGCGTCGCAGGCGGCAGCGGCTCACCCGTCTCCTGGTCGACGACGCGAAGTTCGCAACCGGCATGGGCGCGTCCGACGCTTCCTCGCTTGGCTGCCCAGAACTGCTGGTGATCCTTGAGGTTCCAGCCCGCGACGCCGCCGCCGAACTCCGTCGCCGCATAGGTGACGAGCACAGGCACTCCATACTTGGTGAAGAACGCATCGGCGTCCTCGGGCGACAGAGGCGCTGTGCCGGAGATGACCGACCGGACGCTCGCCAGATCCTCCGGGTCGAGATCGGCGTCCAGGATCATCCGCAACGCGGTGGGTACCAGGCTCACCGTCGTCGGCCGGTGCCGGCGTACCGCATCGACCCAGTCGTCCACCGTGAACTTCGGCAACAGGCAGAACGAGCGCCCGTCGGCAACGCACTGCAGCACCCGGAAGAGTCCGCCCAGATGCACGAGCGGCGCGTTGATGACGGCCACGCCCGAGCGCAGCTTCAGCTCGACCTGCTTGGCGCTCTCGTAGTGCTTCGCGCCGGCGAGCACCCGCCAAAGCGTCTCGTACGTCAGGGGAATCCGCTTGGGCGGACCGGTCGTCCCGCTGGTGAGCATCTCGACCGCCACGCCCGGAGCGAACGTCGTCGCGGTCTGCGGCACCCGGTCAGTCACCGTCGCCGCGCCCAGCGCCTCGCTGCTGATCCACCGCACCTCGCCGGGCCGCGGCGCCAGCGCCTCGAGATCTTCGGACGTGCCCGCGACTGTCCCAACCCCCAATTCGGCGAGGTCGGTGCGCACCCGGTCGATTCCGCGCCCTGGATTGACCGTGACCACGCAGGCGCCGGCGCTGATCAGCCCGATGAGCAGACCGACGTGTTCCGGGCGGTTGCGCAGGAGCAGCGCCACCCGCTCCCCCGGCGCAACCTCAGAGCCCAAAAGCCTTGCCGAATCAGCGATCTGGCCCCAGGTGAACCACTCGCGGGTGAATTCCAGCGCGGGCGCGGCGGGATCGAGGGTGAGGATCTGCTGGATCCGATCAGTGAGCGGCGCGGTCACCGAAACCTCGGGGGTGGCCGGTCGGCGCCGCGCTCCGCGACCTCGGCGGAGCCGATGGGGTTGCCGATGCGCGTGTAGATGAGCCCCTGCTCCATGGCTGCGCGGTAAGGCCGATCGAGCGATTCCCAGATTGCCCGCACGGTGCCCTGGGTCGCCGCCGTCGGCTTGCGCGCGATGCCGGCAGCGATCTCGTGCGCGCGCCCCCACAATGCCTCGCGCGTCACGACCTCCGTCACGATGCCGATGCGCAACGCGGTCTGCGCCGTCACACGCTCGTCATTGCCCGACAGCGCCATCCGTAGCGTTTCACCGAGGCCGATCCTGCGCATCAGCCCCACGGGTTCGAGCGCCGAGACCAGACCGTAGGTCACGTGGGAATCGAAGAAGGTGGCGTCGTCGGAGCAGATGATGATGTCGGACTCGTTGAGGAAGTAGAACGCGCCGGCCGTGCATATTCCCTGGACAGCACAGACCACCGGCTTCCAGACCTGCAGCCACTTCGGGCTCAGCGAGCGGCCCGGATCCTCGTGATTCCAGATGTCATCGGGCTGGCCGTAGGGCTTGCTGGTGTCGAGCCCGGAGCAGAACGCGCGGTCACCGGCCGCCCGCAGCACCACGGCATGCACCGAAGGGTCGGTCTTCACGCGGTGCCAGACGTCCTGCAGCTCCTCACACATCTGGCGGTCGAACGCGTTGAGCACCTCGGGACGGTTCAGCGTGATGGTCGCGACGTGATCGTCAGCCGTCTCGTAGATGACCTTCTCGTACGCGCCGCTCACCGGCATCGCCATTCGGGCTGGCGTTTCTCGACAAACGCCAACGGCCCTTCCTTCGCGTCGTCGGTGCGCACCACCCGCTCCCGGAACGCCTCGGCGAGGATCTCGGCCTCGTTCAGCGGGAGGTCGAGGCCCTTGCGGATCGCCAGCCGGGTGCCGCGCACGGCGAGCGGCGCATTGCGGTTGACCGTCGCGGCGATCTCGCGCGCCCGGTCCATCAGCTTGTCGTGCTCGACCACTTCCGACACCAGGCCGAGCTGATACGCGCGGTCGACCTTCATGCGTTCGTGGCGTCCCATGAGGGCCATGCGCATGGCGATGTGTGTCGGCAACGCCCGGGCCAGCCGGACGACCTCGCGCGCCGATACCAGCCCGATGCTCACGTGGGGGTCGAAGAACTCAGCGCGGTCCGAGGCGATGACGATGTCGCCAGTGGTCACCCAGTCCAGCCCGGCACCGCAGCAGAGGCCGTTGATCGCCGCGAGCACCGGCTTGGTCATCGTGCGAAACGGCGGGGTGCCCTCCTGCGGTGCCTCCCACTGCGGGTACGTCGACAGGTAGGGCTCGTCGTAGATGACCCGGCCGTCCTCGGGGATCTCGGTCACATCGGCACCGGCGCAGAAAGCCCTCCCCTTGCCGGTGACGATGAGGATCCAGACGCCCTCGTCGGCCTCGGCCATCGCGTAGGCATTGCGCAGCTCGCCGACCATTTCGGGACTGAGCGCATTGAGCTGATCCGGCCGGTTGAACGTGATCGTCGCCACGCGGTCGGCGACCTCGTAGTCGATCGTCGCGAAGTTCATGACGACAGCCTCTCCCACCCCGGTTCGCCTGTGACAGACACCTCAGCGCATCCCGTCCGGCCAGCCGCCCGGAGCATGGAAACATCCAGATATTAAGACTAGGCTCCCGTGTCGTGCACGCGCAACGCTGGAGGCGAGACAGGTGACTGACCCCCGGGTGCTGCTCGATCGGGATGAGGCCACCGGCATCGCCCGGATCACGCTGAACAACGCCGAACGGCGCAACAGTTACGACGCGGCGATGCGCCAACAGATGGCCGAATACCTCGACGATCTCGCTGATGACGATGCCGTCAAGGTCGTCGTGCTCCGCGGCGAGGGCGGCGTCTTCAGCACCGGCGCTGATATGGGAAACGCCTACGGCTGGTACGGCAAGGGCGCCGAGAAGCCTGCTACCAATGGGGATCGGCCGGGGCGCGCGCGCCGGCCGAGCCAGCGGCGCCGGCTCGCGGTGGATCGTGAGGCGTTCAGCTTCTACCACAGCCTGATGGGCTACCCGAAGGTCACCGTCGCCGAGGTGAGGGGTTACGCCCTCGGCGGCGGCTTCGAGATGGCGCTCATGGCGGACATCTCGGTGGTCGCCCGCGATGCCAAAATCGGTATGCCCGCCACCCGGTTCCTGGGCCCGGCGCTGGGCTCGCTGCACCTGTTCTTCCACCGGCTCGGGCCGGTGCTCGCGCGCCGCCTGCTGCTGACCGGCGACACCGTCGAAGCGTCCTCGTTCGAGCACCTGACGGTCTTCACCGAGGTCGTCGACGACGAGCGGGTCGCCCCGCGTGCCGACTGGTACGCCCGAAAGATCGCCAAGATGCCGGCCGATGGCATCGTCATGGCCAAGGAAGCCTTCCGGCTCGTGGAGCAGCTGCAGGCGTACTCGGGCGAAGAGGTCGCCAGCTATCTCTTCCACGCGTTCGGCACCAACCTGCAGTTCGAAGAGGACGAGTTCAACTTCGTGAAGGTGCGGGCGGCTCACGGCACCAAGCGCGCGTTCCAGCTGCGCGACGAGCACTTCGAGGTCCCCGAGCCCTGAGCTCGAACATCTAGATCTATTCGCGCCTCCAGGCCGGTCGGCTAGATTCGCCGCAAAGCCACGCACGCCCAGGAGACGCATCTTGCTGGAACACGTCAGCGCCTACGCCCAGAGCGCGCCCGACCGGCTTGCGGTCGCCATGGCCGACGGCAGCGCCACGCTCACCTACGCAGAGCTGAACGCCCGCTCCAACCAGCTCGCACACCACCTGCGCGCGATGGGTCTGCGCCAGGGCGATCACATCGCCCTGGTGCTGGAGAACCGGCTGCAGTTCTTCGAGGTGACGCTCGCCGCGATGCGCAGCGGCCTGTACGTCACGCCGATCAACTGGCACCTCTCGGCGGATGAGGCCGAGTACATCGTCAACGACTGCGGGGCGTCGGTCATCATCGCTACCGCCGCATTGCCCGAATTGACGAGCCGGCTCGGCCTCCCCGACGCGCCCGAACGGCGGCTGATGGTCGGCGGCACCGCTGAGACATCAGCGGGTTTCGAGGACTACGACAAGGCGCTCGCCGCCCAGCCCACCACGCCGATCGCCGACGAGAGCAGCGGCTCGTGGATGCTCTACTCCTCCGGCACCACCGGCAAGCCCAAGGGCGTCAAACCCGCCCGGGTCGGCGGCGAGATCGGCGCTCCGAGCGCCTTCGTCGGCCTGGTCCGCGGTCTGTACGGCTTCAACGAGGGTGACGTCTACCTCTCCCCCGCGCCGCTCTATCACGCAGCGCCGGCCGGCTGGACCGACGCCGTGCTGCGGCTCGGCGGCACCGCCGTCGTCATGGACCGCTTCGATCCGGTCGAGACGTTGCGGGCCATCGAGCGTTTCCACGTCACCCATGTGCAGTTCGTCCCGACGCATCTCATCCGGCTGCTGAAACTGCCCGAGGAAGAGCGCAACCAGTTCGACCTGTCCAGCCTGCGCTACGCGGTGCACGCCGCCGCGCCGTGCCCGCCGGAGGTGAAGCGCGCGGCAATCGAGTGGCTCGGGCCGGTGGTGTACGAGTACTACTCCGGCAGCGAGGGCGCCGGCTTCTGCGCCATCGGGCCCGAGGAGTGGCTGGCGCATCCGGGATCGGTCGGACGCTCGCTGCTCGGGGCCGCCCACATCGTCGGCGAGGACGGCAAAGAGGTCGCCGCCGGCGAGACCGGGCAGATCTGGTTCGAGGGGCCGTCGCGCTTCGAGTACCACGGCGATCCGGCCAAGACCGCCGAAGCGTTCAACGAGCGCGGCTGGAGCACCCTCGGCGATGTCGGGATGCTCGATGAGGAGGGCTACCTCTACATCACCGACCGCGTCACCAACATGGTCATCTCCGGCGGCGTGAACATCTACCCGCGCGAGATCGAAGACGTCCTCGTCGGACACCCGGCCGTGGGTGACGTCGCCGTCGTCGGGGTCGCCGACCCGGACTTCGGCGAGGCCGTGCGCGCGATCGTCGAGCCGGCGCCCGGCGTGGTGGGCTCTGCGGAACTCGCGGACGAGCTCATCACGTACTGCACCGAGCGGCTCTCGAAGTTCAAGTGCCCGCGATCGGTCGTCTTCCTCGACGAGCTCCCCCGCCTGCCCACCGGAAAGCTCGCCAAGCGCCTGCTCCCGGCCGAGGCTTTCGCCGTCGGCTAGCGGCCGGCCCAGGCGTCGATGACGGCGTCGGTGGTGGTGACGGTCGTCAGGAGTTTCAGGGTGTTGTCGATGACGGCGTCGGCGTACTCGCGCGGCACCCCGGCGACGGCGTCACGCGGGAGCACGAACTGATACGACGCGTTCACCGCATCCATCACGAAGTTGGTGATGGCGACGTTGACCGAGACGCCCACGCCGATGACGGTCCTGATGCCCATGTTGCGCAGCACCGCGTCGAGTTCGGTGCCGCCCATCGGGCCGAGGCCGTGCCAGCGCGAAATGATCAGGTCCGAGTCGGCGGGCCCGAGCTCGGGGAGCAGGCTGGCGCCGGGGCTGCCTGGCGCGATCGCGTTGCCCACTCCCGCGGTCGTCCCGGCGAACAGGCGCGCGTTGCTGTTGGCGCCGAGGCCATCGGGATGGCGCTGCACGAGGCAGTGCACAACGGGCACGCCCGCTGCCCGGCCGGCGGTCAAAAGCCGTCCGATATTGGGGATCGCTTCCTTCTGCGCCTCTTCGGCGAGCACCGGCAGCCCGGCCTGCGGCCCGACGACCGCCCCCTGACACTCCTGCGTGACGATGGCCGCCCAGCGCGGATCGACGAGATCCGCCAGATCCGGAGCCGGCATCAGGCGCGCCCGGCGGGCACGGGCAGATCGAGCAGCTCGAACATGTTGGCCGACATGATGCGCTCGACGTCGGCGCGGGGCAGATCGTCGAGCTGGTCAGCGAACGCCAGCGGCTTGTCCAGGCCCTCCGGGTGCGGGAAGTCGGAGCCGAAGCAGACCCGATCCGCACCCATCAGCTCGATGAGACCGTGCAGCGAGTCCTCCCAGAACGGGTTGATCCACACGTTGCGCTTGAAGACCTCGACCGGATGCTCGGCGAAGGCGTTGGGCATCTTCTTGTAGGCGAACGCGAGGTTCTTCACCAGATTGGCCACCCAGCTGCCGCCGTTCTCGACGCTGATCAGCCGCACTCCTGGGAAGCGGTTCAGCATGCCGTGGCAGACGGCTGACGCGAGCGCGTCCTGGATCGTGCGGCCGCCATCGGCCACCTGAGCAAAGGGGTTGGGCTTGAACGAGACGTACTCGCCGCTGACCCCCTCCCAGGTGTTGAGGTACTCCTGGTAGCCGCTGTCGGACGCGTGCATCACGACCAGCACGCCCGCCTCCTGCACCCGTGCCCAGAACGGGTCGAACTCCTCCAGGAACGGCGACCGCAAGCCGCGCAGCCCGCTCACCGGAGCCGGCCGCAGCAGCACCGCCTTGGCCCCGCGCTCGAGCGCCAACTCCAGCTCGGCGATGCCCTTGTCGATGAGGCACGGGTTGACGATCGGGGTGCTGAAGATGCGGCCGGCGTAGTTGTAGGACCACTGCTCGTACAGCCACTCGTTGAACGCCCGGAGGGCGATCTGGGTCAGCTCGGGATCATCACGCAGCCGCTCCTCGATCAGGCTGGCGAGGGTCGGGATCATCAGGCAGGCCGTCACGCCCTGCTCGTCGAGCAGCTCCAACCGCGCGGCCGGCTCGCGGAAAGCCGGGATCGAGCGCATCGGCTTGCCGGTGAAGTCACGCAGCGTCTTGCCCTCGGGATTGTTGCCCGCATAGAAGTCCATGTGGGCACCCGGCGGCGCGACGACCTCGAACGTCGGGTTGGGGATGAACTCCGTCAGGACGTTGCGCACGACCAGCTTCTTGCGGCCGTTCATCTCCACGAAGCGGAACAGGTGGCGATGCGCGTCCGGTAGATGGCGGGTGAACGCATCCTCGGTCTCGTAGAGGTGGTTGTCGGCATCGAAGACCGGGAAATCCAGCGTCGTCACCTTGCAGTTGTAGCACCCCCGCCAAGGCCGGACAACGCCACTTTCCGAATCCGAAAGGGTGCCTGTACTCTGCGGCGATGGAGCTCGGATTCCAGGCCATCGACGCGGACAATCACTACTACGAGACGATCGACGCGTTCACCAGGCATCTCGATCCGAAATTCCGCCAGCGCGGCGTGCAAGTCGTGCAGTCCGGCAAGCGCTACCAGCTGCTGATGGGTGAGCGGGTCAACCGCTTCATCCCCAACCCGACGTTCAACCCGATCATCGTGCCGGGCTGCCTCGACGTGATGTTTCGCGGCCAGGTCCCCGAAGGCGTTGATCCGCGCACCCTCATGGAAGTCGAGCCGCTGCGCCCGGAGTACCAGGATCACGATGTTCGCGCCGAGGTCGCCCAGCAGCAGGGGCTGGAATCGGTACTGCTCTTCCCCACCCTCGGCTGCGGGGTCGAGGAGGGCCTGAAGGACGACATCGCCGCGACGATGGCCAGCCTCTCGGCGTTCAACCGCTGGCTCGAGGAGGACTGGGGCTTCGACTACCGCGGCAAGCTGATCGCCGCGCCCATGCTTTCCCTCGCCGATCCACAAGCGGCCCTGGACGAGCTCAACAGCCTGATCGAGCGGGGCGCCCGCATCGTTCACGTCAGGCCGGCGCCGGTCCCGGGCGAGCACGGCAGCTCACGCTCGCTGGGACACCGCAGCCATGACCCGGTGTGGGCGCGCCTCGCCGAAGCGTCGGTCCCGGTGGCATTTCACCTGGGCGACAGCGGCTACAACGCGCTCACGTCAGCCTGGGGCGGAAGCGCGACCTTCGAGGGCTTCGGCAACACCAACATCCTCAGCCGCATCCTGGTCTCCGACCGGGCGATCCACGACACCGTCGCCTCGCTCGTCATCGACGGCGTCTTCGCCCGCCATCCGGCCCTTCGCGTCGCCAGCATCGAAAACGGCTCCGACTGGGTGAAGCTGCTCGTGAAACGGCTGCGCAAGCAGGCCAACCAGACTCCCTGGGCGTTCAGCGAGGATCCCCGCGAGACGCTTCGGCGCCACGTCTGGGTCACCCCCTACTACGAGGAGGATCTGGCGGCGCTGGCCGAGGTCATCGGCGTGGAGCGGATCCTCTTCGGCTCCGACTGGCCACACGGCGAGGGGCTCGCCGAACCGACCGACTTCGCCAAGGAGCTCGACGGCTTCAGCACGGCAGAGGTGCGCAGGATCATGCGCGACAACAGCCTGGAACTGCTGGGTTAACGCGAGCCGGAGGCCGCGGGCCCACGAGGGACGTCGCGAAAAGCCTCGCTGTCGGCGCGGCGCTCGCGGGGCATCCCGAGCAGCCGCTCGCTGATGACGTTGCGCGCCATCTCGGTGGTGCCGCCGCCGATGCACGCCGCCTGGCGCACCACGTAGCCGAGCGCCACCTGGGCGTCGGTGCGGTGGGCGGGATCCCAGGCGACAGCCGTCTCGCCGGCCAGCTCGAACGCGATACTGGCCCGCCGGGTGGTCGCCATCCCGCTGAACAGCCGCAATATTGCCGCGGCGTGGTGTGAGAGGGCTCCGTCGGCCATCTTGCGCGTCACCGAATGCACCAGCGCCGAGCGCACCAGCCCGAGGACGCGTGCCTCGCCGATGAGCTCCTGCGTGCGTGGCTCGTCCCAGGTGCCCCGCTCGCGGGCCAGAGCCGCCATGACGCCTGCCTCGTACGGTCCCTCGGTCGACTGGTTGCCCTGTCCGGTCACGTACATCGAGCCGCCCGCGATGGTGCGCTCGTGATACAGCCAGCGGGTCACCACGTCCCAGCCGGCGTCGACGTCACCGATCCGGTCGGCGTCGGAGACCACCACGTCAGTGAGGAACTCCTGGCAGAACTCGCGTGAGCCGTTGACCAGTTCGATGCGCCGCACCTCGATCCCCGGCGTCGACATCGGGAAAGAGAAAACCGTGAGCCCGCGGTGCTTTTCGGCGTCCCAGTTGGTACGCGCCAGGCAGATCGCCCAGTCTCCGTACCAGCCCGCCGTCGTCCAGATCTTGGACCCGTTGAGCACCCACTGATCGCCTTCACGGGTGGCGGTCGTCACCGCGCTGGCCGCGTCGGAACCGCTGCCCGGCTCGGAGAGGAACTGGATCCAGATCTCCTCGCCGCGCAGCATCGCTGGGATGTGGCGCAGCTTCTGCTCCTCGGTGCCGAACTCGAGCAGCAGCGCCATCGCCGGGATGAACGTCGACGCCTGGATCTCGGCCGGGTAGTCGTAGCCGCGGAGCTCGCGGTTGAAGGCCGCCTGGTGTGCCGGCGTCAGCCCCTGTCCGCCGTACTCGGGCGGCACGCAGATCCCCGCGAACCCGCCTTCGAAAAGCCGGCGCTGCAGATCCCGGCAGGTCTGGATGCGGGCCAGGTCCTCCGCGTCGCTACTGCCGGTCGCCGTCAGGAAGAACTGGGCGGCCGCCGGATCAGCAGCGGGGAGATTGTCCGGCAGCCATGCACGGGCTCGTGCGGCGTATTCCTCGACGGTCGGCAGGACACTCATCGCGGCGCCCCCGCCGTCTCGATGAGCTCCGCCACACGACGGCTGGCGTGCTCCGGGGTGCCGTACAGCTGGGCGTCGGTGACGGCACGGCGCAGGAAGAGGTGCAGGTCGTGCTCGAACGTCACCCCGATGCCCCCGTGCAGCTGGATGCAGTCCTGGATCATTTCCGGCCCGTGACGGCCCGCGTACGCCTTCGCGGCAGCGGCCCAGGTGCTCGCGTCAGCCGCCTGCTCCCCCACCGACCGGGCGGCGCGCGCAGCGACGGCCTCGCACGCCTCCAGGTGCATGCGCAGGTCAGCGACGCGATGCTTGATCTCCTGGTAGGACGCGAGTGGCCGCCCGAAGGAGTAGCGGTCGAACGTCCAGGCCAGCGTCATCTCGAAGGCCCGCTCCATCGCTCCGGCGATCTCCCCGGCCTGCAGGACCGCCATCACCTCGAGCAATGCGCCGTCCTGCGCGCCTCCCTGCCCGGGTGTCCCGACCCGGGTCTCGACGGGAACTCTGACGTCGGTGAACGTCACGCGGTGAAAGCGCCGGGTGAGGTCCAGGCCCTCCAGCCCGGAGAGTGACATTCCGGGCGTGGCCAATGGCACGAGAAACTGGGTTATGCCCTGCTCCATTTCAGCCGATACGAGCAGGTGATGCGTATCCGCTGCAGCGTCGACGCAGGCCACCGCGCCGTTGAGCACGACATGCTCACCGGCGAGGGCTGCGTGGACGGCGCCACCCGTCAGGCCGGCCCAGGCGGCAATGGCGGCCCCCGACAGCAGATCCGCCAGGGGACCCTCGCGTTGCTCGATCGATCCCCATCGCCCCAAAGCGAGCGCGACCACGTTGCTCCCGAAGAGGGGTCCCGGAGCCGCGTGGCGCCCGAAGTGGTGCGCCACGATGAGCAGATCGAGCAATCCGTTGCCACTGATCGATCCCCCGCCGCCGGTTTCGGGGACCAGCAACGACGTCCAGCCGAGCTCAGCGCCCCGCTTCCAGATCGCCGGCTCGAACCCCGGGGCATACCTCATTTCACGGATGCGTTCACTCCCGTAATGGGCTGCCAGGAACTGCGCCGTGGTCGCCTCGAACAGCTGTTGATCTTCCGACAGGGGGAACATCGCGCTCCGCGGCAGAAGGGCCATAAACATCTACATGTTAGGCCGAATGGCCGCCTTTGCGAGCGAGTCGGCAGCAAGCGGGTCACAAGAACAGGGAGAATGCCGTTTATGAGAAGTAGGCAGGCCACTACCGAAACGCGAACGAGGTTGGGATGAGCACCAGGACCCACTTGCAAAGCCTGGAGTCCGAGAGCATCCAGATTCTGCGTGAAGCCGTCTCGGAATCTGAGAAGCCGGTCATGCTCTACTCGGTCGGCAAGGACAGCTCCGTCATGCTCCACCTGGCGCTGAAGGCGTTCTATCCGTCCAAGCCCCCGTTCCCGCTGCTGCACGTCGACACGACGTTCAAGTTCCGCGCGATGTATGAGTTCCGCGACAAGTTCGTCGCCGAGAACGATCTTGATCTGATCGTGTACCAGAACCCGGAGTGCATCCGGCTGGGCATCAACCCGTTCGACCACGGCTCGGCCATGCACACCGACATGTGGAAGACCGAGGGCCTCAAGCAGGCGCTCGACAAGTACGGCTTCGACCTCGCCTTCGGCGGCGCCCGGCGCGATGAGGAGAAGTCGCGCGCCAAGGAACGGGTCTTCTCGATCCGCTCGGCGCAGCACCGCTGGGATCCCAAGCAGCAGCGCCCGGAGCTCTGGCGGCTCTACAACGCGCGCAAGGGTCCGGGCGAGAGCGTGCGTGTCTTCCCGCTGTCCAACTGGACCGAGCTGGACGTCTGGCAGTACATCCACAACCAGAACATCCCGATCGTGCCGCTGTACTACGCGCAGCCGCGGCCCGTCGTGGAGCGCGACGGCGCGCTGATCATGGTCGACGACGACCGGATGCCGCTCGCCGAGGGCGAGGTCCCCGAGATGCGCAGCGTCCGCTTCCGCACCCTGGGCTGCTACCCGCTGACCGGCGCGGTCGAGAGCGATGCCTCGACCCTGACCGGGATCATCCAGGAAATGCTCCTGACCACCTCTTCCGAGCGGCAGGGCCGGGTCATCGACCACGACTCGTCCGGCTCGATGGAGAAGAAGAAGCAAGAGGGGTACTTCTGATGTCCCACGCCGCTGACGAGTTGCTGTCGACCGACATCGACGCCTATCTCGAGCGTCATGAGCACAAGTCGTTGCTGCGTTTCATCACCTGCGGCAGCGTCGATGACGGCAAGAGCACGCTGATCGGGCGCCTCCTCTATGACTCGAAGCTCGTCTTCGAGGACCACCTGGCGGCGCTGGAGTCGGACTCGAAGAAGGTCGGCACCCAGGGCGGCGAGCTCGACTTCGCCCTCCTGGTCGACGGCCTCGCCGCCGAGCGCGAGCAGGGCATCACCATCGACGTCGCCTACCGCTTCTTCTCCACCGAACGCCGCAAGTTCATCGTCGCCGACACCCCGGGCCATGAGCAGTACACCCGCAACATGGTCACCGGCGCCTCGACCGCTGACGTCGCTGTCATCCTCATCGACGCCCGCAAAGGCGTGCTGACCCAGACCCGGCGCCACAGCTTCCTGGTCTCCCTGCTCGGCATCAAGCACATCCTGCTGGCCATCAACAAGCTCGACCTCGTCGACTACTCGCAAGAGGTGTTCAACCAGATCGAGGCGGACTACCGCGAGTTCGCCAGAGGCGTCGGCCTCGAGGACATCGTCGCGATCCCGCTGTCGGCGCTGCGCGGCGACAACATCACCGAGCCCAGCCTCAACACCCCCTGGTACGACGGCCCGACCCTGATCGGTCATCTGGAGACCGTGCAGGTCGACGACTCCACCCAGGACGGCCCGTTCCGGATGCCCGTGCAGTGGGTGAACCGGCCCAACCTCGACTTCCGCGGCTTCTCCGGCGAGATCGTCGGCGGCAAGATCAGCGTCGGCGACACCATCCGCGTGATCCCGTCCGGACGCGAGAGCACCGTCACCCGAATCGTCACTTATGACGGGGACCTCCCCGAGGCGGCAGCCGGCGATTCGGTCACCATCACGCTGGCCGACGAGGTCGACATCAGCCGCGGCGACGTGCTCGCGGCTGCCTCCTCGCCGCCCGGCGTGGCCGACCAGTTCGAAGCCCACGTGGTGTGGATGAACGACGAGCCCATGCTCGCCGGACGCCCGTATCTGCTGAAGCTCGGCACCCGTACCGTCGGCGCGACCCTCGCCCAGCCGAAGTACAAGGTGAACGTCAACACGATGGAACACGCGGCGGCAAAGACGCTGGAACTGAACGAGATCGGGGTCTGCAACCTCAACCTCAGCCGGCCCATCGCGTTCGACCCGTACAGCGAGAACCGCGACATGGGCGGCTTCGTCCTGATCGACCGCATCACCAACAACACGGTCGGCGCCGGGCTGCTGCACTTCGCACTGCGCCGCGCTGACAACGTGCACTGGCAGTCGGTCGAGGTCGACAAGGCCGCCCGCGCGGAGCAGAAGCATCAGAGCCCGACGGTGCTGTGGTTCACCGGCCTCTCCGGTGCCGGCAAGTCGACGATTGCCAACATCGTGGAGCGCAAGCTGCACGCACTGGGCAGGCACACGTACTTGCTCGATGGCGACAACCTGCGTCACGGCATCAACAAGGACCTCGGCTTCACCACGGCCGACCGGGTGGAAAACGTCCGCCGTACCGCCGAAGTCGCCGCGCTCATGGCTGACGCCGGGCTGATCGTTCTCGTCGCGCTCATCTCGCCCTACCGGGCCGAGCGGCGCCTCGCTCGCGAACTGATCGGCGACGACGCGTTCGTCGAGGTCTTCGTCGACACCCCGCTGATCGACGCGGAAGCCCGTGACCGCAAGGGGTTGTACTCCAAGGCCCGGCGCGGCGAGCTGCCGAACTTCACCGGTGTCGACGACCCGTACGAGGAACCCGAAGCGCCTGACGTGCACATCCGCACGCCTGATCAGAGCGCCGAAGAAGCGGCTGACGCCATCATCGAAAGCCTGCTGGCGAGCCAGGAGGACTGACCGCCGTTTCGCGTGCGAGGGTCAGCGGGCCTTCGCACGCGGGGCGCGGCTGGTGGGCTCTTTGGTGAGCTGGCGCAAGATCGAGCGACCATCACCACCCGTGAGGTGAAGGTCGTCATCGACCTTCTGGTGCCACTCGCGGGGCAGCACCGCTCCCAACCCGCCGAGCGAAAACAGCGACAGGTCAACGACATTCGGCAGTTCGAGGCCGAGATCATTGCCTAGCGTGACCGACGTGTTGTAGGAGTTGCGCAGCGAGCAGACGAAGTATGTGGCGCTCTCGATGCCGGTGTCGGCGTCGACGCCGGGGAGCTGACCCGCCGCCACGGCGTCGTCGATCAGGCCGCGGAAGAACACCGTGACCGGCTCCTGCGCGGAGGCCACGAGGGCCGGACGCGCCTGGCTCAGCTGAAGCCGAAGATGAGACAGCCCACGGTCGACGCCTGAGCCGTGCATGGCCGGCATGCGCGCCGACGCCATGATGCCGCCGGCAAGCCGTTCCAGCGGATCCTCGAACGACTTGACCGCCGCCGTGATCAGCCGCGCGTAGGTGCGCATGGCCTCCTCGTAGACGGCCAGCAGCAGATCGTCCTTGCTCGAGAAGTACTGATACAGCGTGCGCAGCGACTGGCCCGCCTCGTCAGCGACCTCCTGAACGGTGAGCGACTCGCCATTGGTGCGGTCGAGCACCTTCGCTGCTGCGCGGATCAGCCGCGCACCCCGATCGATCGAGCGGCGCTTGGCGTCATCGAGCGACCGGTCGACCACCCGGCGCTGCCAGCCGGCCACCTCAGCCACCGTGCTGCCAGCGCCACCATCAGCGATCGCCACCGGCTCGCTCATTGCACGGATGCTACCGGAATAGCACCATCGCCACTTCCGCAATCGGCAAGCGGCCGACCCGCTCAGTGGTCGTCGAACAGGTCAACGACCGCCGCGGCCCGCTGGCCGAGCATCACCTTTCCGACCACGGCCATGTGTGAACGCCAGTGCAGCTCGGTGGCATTGCGATCGCCCGCCCTGATGAGCTCGAGCAGGCGCAGCTGCGAGCGGATCCCGCGGCGGCGAACCGACAGCGAGCCGACGGTGTCCTCTCCCCGGCTCACCTCGGTCACCGCCCGCGTGACGATCTCGTTCAGCATCTCGGTGAACAGGCCGAGGGTCTGGTTGCCAGCCAGCGAGACGAGCCGCTCGTGGAACGCGGCATTGGCAGCCGCGAAGAGCTCGGGATCGCCGAGGCAATCCTCCTGCGCCTGCACCAGCGCGCGGAGCTCGTCGACCACAGCCCGGCGCGCGCGCATCCCGGCCAGAGCCCCGGCCGCGAGCGGTTCCACGAGCGTGCGCGCCGCGAAGACGTCTTCCAGCAGCACGTTGCGCGAGGCGAGGACGAGCGCGGCGGTGCGGGCCATCATCCGCTCGTCGGGCTCGTGCACGACGACCCCGCCGCCCGCGCCGCGCAGCACCGTGATGAGCCCCTCGGCCTCGAGGATGCGCAGCGCCTCGCGCAGCGAGGGACGCGAGACCCCGAAGCGCTCGACCAGCTCGGGCTCGCGGCCCAGCGAATCACCTTCGGACAGCTCGCCGCTGACGATGAGCCCGCGGAGCTCGTCAGCAATCTGCTGCGGCTTTTCCCTGGGCTGGACCCGGTGGCGCCTCGCCGCACTCACGTGACCTCCAGTCGGCCAGCACAGGAGGCCAGCGGGATCGGCCGGCAGCGTCGGCCTCGCGCAGAGGCTACCAACGAGGCCGCTGACACCGCGGTCCCAACGTGATGGGAGGGTGGTCGGAACACGGCGCAGGACCGAGTGAAACGGAGTGGTCGCGTGACCGCAGTCATGCAAGGGATCCGCATCCTCGAGGTCGCCGAGCACACGTTCGTGCCTGCCTCCTCGGCGATCCTTTCCGACTGGGGCGCCGAGGTCATCAAGGTCGAGCCGGTCGGACGCGGCGACGCGATGCGCACCCTGGCGCGTACCGGCGTCATCGATCTCGGCGAGGGCGGCGTGCATGTGCTGCTCGAGCACTCCAACCGAGGCAAGCGCAGCATCGGCCTCGACCTCGCCACCCCCGAGGGCCGCGAGGTGCTCTACAAGCTGGTCGCCGTCTGCGATGTGTTCCTGACCAACAAGCTCCCCCGGGTACGTGCCGCACTGGGCATCGACGTCGACGACATCAGGGCACACAACCCCGACATCGTGTACGTCAGAGGCTCGGGCTACGGGCAGCTCGGACCTGACGCCGACCGCGGCGGCTACGACATCCTGGGTTACTGGTGCCGCTCCGGCGTGGCCGCGGCGGTGCGGCCGCCCGACGTCGACGGCTTCATCTCCCAGCCCGGGCCGGCCTACGGCGATTCACTGGGCGCGATGACGATCGCCGGCGGCATCTCGGCGGCGCTGCTGCACCGTGAGCGCACCGGCGAGGCACCCATCGTCGACGTCTCGCTGCTCGCCACCGGGATGTGGGCGCTCGGCGCGGGCATCGCGCTGGCCAAGCACATGGGGCAGCCGTGGCAGAACGCCACCATCGAACGCACCCAGATGAACAACCCGCTGACCGCGTCCTACCGCACCAAAGATGAGCGCTGGCTGTATTTCTCGTGTCTGCAAGGCTTTCAGTACTGGCCCGAGATCGCCACCCTCCTCGGCCGCGAGGAGCTGATCACCGACCCCAGATTTGCGACGCACACCGACCTGATCGCCAATGCGATGCAAGCAGGCACGATCCTGCAGGAGATCTTCCTGACCCGGACCGCCGACGAGTGGCGCGAACGCCTGTCGGGTTTCCGCGGCCAGTGGGCCCTGGTGCAGGACGTCCTCGAGGTCACCGAGGACCCGCAGGTCAAAGCGAACGGCTACATGGTGGAGTGCGAGACCGCCCAGGGCGCTGGTTTTTCCCTCGTGGCCACGCCCGTGCAGTTCGACGGCACGTCCTCCCCGGCAGCCCGGGCGCCGGAGTTCAACGAGCACGGTGACGCGATCCTCGGCGAGCTGCTCGGCTACGACTGGGACACGATCGTCGACATGAAGGTGAAGGGTGCCGTCGAATGAGGACCGTGCAATGAGCACGCTGACGCTGGAGCCTTTCACCGTCGCCGTACCCGACGCCGTGCTCGAGGACTTACGCGAGCGGCTGTCCCGTTCGAGGCTGCCCAACCAGATCACGGGAATCGGATGGGAGCAGGGCACCGAGCGCGATTTCCTGGTGCAGCTGCTGGACTTCTGGCGTACCGGCTATGACTGGCGCGCCACCGAGGCGCGAGTCAACGCCATCCCGCAACTCGTGACCGAGGCCGCCGGACAACGGATCCACCTGCTGCACGCACGTTCGGAAAACCCTGACGCCATACCGCTCCTGGTGACCCACGGCTGGCCGGGCTCGGTGATGGAGTTCCTCGACGTGATCGGGCCGCTGCGCGAGGACTTCCACGTCGTCGCGCCGTCGCTGCCGGGCTTCACGTTCTCCGGGGAGACGACGGAGCGCGGCTGGCACCCGCGGCGCATCGCCGTTGCCTTTGCCGATGTGATGGCCGCGCTGGGCTACGAACGCTACGGATTGCAGGGCGGCGACTGGGGTTCCATCGTCTCGGCCAACCTCGCCGACCTCTTTCCCGAACACGTCATCGGGCTGCATCTGAACATGGTGACGGCGCGGCCCATCCGTGACGCTCCGCTGACCGACGAGGAGAAGGTCGCGCTCGACCGCGCCCGCGAGTGGCGCCGTACCGGTGCCGGCTATCAGGAAATCCAGGGAACCCGGCCGCAATCGCTCGGGTACGGGCTGCAGGATTCGCCCGCCGGGCTGGCGGCATGGATCGTGGAGAAGTTCCGCGACTGGAGCGATGCCGACATCACCGAGGCCTTCACCTTTGATCGCCTGCTCGACAACATCACCGCGTACTGGGTCACCGGCACGGCGGCCTCGTCGCTGCGGATCTACTGGGAGATGCGCGAGAACGGTCGCGATGCCATCCCGCAGGGACGCATCGATGTGCCGACGGCGGTGGCGATGTTCCCTGGCGAGATCGTCTACCCGCCGCGCTCCTGGACCGAGGCACAGTTCAACGTGGTGCGCTGGTCGCATCCGGCCAAGGGCGGCCATTTCGCAGCCATGGAAGCGCCGCAGGAGTACGTCGCCGACGTCCGCGGGTTCTTCGGCGGGCTGTCACGCTGACTGCTCAGGGCGTGCGGTAGCCGTCCCGGGTCAGCAGCCGGACGGGATCGGTACCGTCCCATTGCTCGCAAGTGCGGGCGATCGCGGCGATGTGCTTGAGGAAGAGCGGCGAATGCTCGATCACCTCGACGTAGAAGCCGAAATCGGCGACGGTGTCGAAGTAGGCGACCCGCTGATCCGGTGTGATGACCTCGCAGACCAGTTCATAGCCGAGTGAGGCGTAGTGCGCCGACTGGCCGTCATAGTCGGCCGTGACGGTGGCGAGCTGATGCATCAGGCTGCTGCCGGGAGCGGTCAGCTCGCGATAGACGCTCGGACGGTCGTCGTTCTGCTGGATCAGTTCGATCTGCACCGGGCCGGCCTGCGCGACGGCGACCTGCACGTCGAGTCCCGACGGTGCACCGCGGTAGGTGCACTCCACCTTGGCGCGCGGGAGGACATGGAACGGGCCGATACCGAACGTCTGCGCCCACTTCGCGGCGGAGGCGAGCAGGTCGTCGACGATGTAGCCCACCTGGAAGAAACGGAACTCGCCTTCGGGCCATGGCTGCTGGAACAGCGGGTGGGTGAGGTCAACGACGGACACGGATCAGCACCTCCTGCATCGCGGTGGCCACCAGCCGGCCCTCGGCATCGTGCATGGCGCCGCGCACCAGGCCCCGATCGCCGGAGATCGCCACCGTCTCCTGAGTGTGCAGCACCCACTCGTCGAAGCGGACGGGACGGTGAAACCACAGCGCGTGGTCCAGACTCGTCGAGGTGTACGCCGACGCGGGCAAGCCCAGCGGATGGGCCCGAAAAGCCATGTCCAGCAGGAAATAGTCGCTGGCATACGCGAGCAGCGCGGTGTGCAGCAGTGGGTCGGAGCCCACCTCTCGCGGCACCCGCATCCAGTGCGAGCGGGTGCCGCCGGCCGGCTCGCCGCCGAGGAAGCGCAGCGCTTCACCGAGCCGCATCTCGACCGGCGGCGGCTGCTGCACCCACCCCCGTTCCGCGGTGGGCCTGACCTCTGGTGGGCTCTGGTGCACCCATTTCTGCAGCAGTGGCAGCTGATCCGGGGCCGGGACGGAAGGCGGCGGATCGGCGAGCTGCGGGCTGACCGGGCTGGCGTGGAAGGACGCGAGCAGCACGAGAAGGTCGCGGCCCTCCTGCGTCACGCTCACCCGCCGCGCCGCCATCGAGCGACCGTCGCGTACCCGCTCGACCGCGAGCTCGAGCGCCGCCCCCGGCAGCCCGCCCTCGACGAAGTACGCGTGCAGCGAGTGCGGCGGCTTGCCTTCGACGGTCGCCGCTGCGGCCAGCAGCGCCTGGGCGACCAGCTGCCCGCCGAACAGCCGCCCGAACCGGTCCGGCTCGACCGCGACGGCGAACCGGTCGGCGCCGATCTCCTTCAGCACCAGGGCATCGAGCAGGCCGTCCAAAGCGGCGAGCGTCGCCTGCTCCAGCTCTGCGCCGCCGCCCTCCCCGTCCAGCGCCATCCGGCGGGCTACCAGATCCGCCGGAACTGGGCGCCTTCACGCCGGGCCTGCAGCTGCTCCTGCCGCTGCTCGGGTGTCACCACCGGAGTGTCAGCGGGCAGGTGGTCGCGGACCTCGGCAACCGGAACCTTCTTGATGGTCGGGTCGGGGTAGTCCGTCGCACGGTTCCAGCGCATCTGGATGACCCCCCACGGGTAGTCGCCCTTGTCGAGCCAGTTGGGCACGCCCGGGTCGCGATGGGAGATGACGGCGCGGAACTTGCCGTCGCTGTCGATGTGCACCTGCGCGTCGTTCAGGCTGGACTGGCGGTTGACCCAGTCCAGCGTGCAGAACCGGTCGTCCGCCACAAGTGCCTGCCAGTAACGGCATTTCTGGGGCAGCTCGGTCTCGAGGATGAGCGCCTCGTCATCGGTGATCTCGTGGATGCCGTCGTAGTACGCCTGGGTCGGCAGCCCGCCCATGTCGTCGATCTTCGACGAGCGCAGGAAGGTGTTCACGCCGTGGTGTTCGCGGTAGTAGCGCACCAGCTGCATGTCGAACTTGATCATGCCTTCGATCCACGCCGCCAGGTCGCCGAAGCGCCGGGCGATCTCCTCCGGCGTCATGTCCTGCCCGCCGCCATCGACCCGTTCGATGGCGACCCGCGCGTCGACCTCGTTCGTCCAGTCGCAGGCGCAGCGGCGCATCAGCAGCCGGCGCGCGCCCGGGTTCAGCTCCCACCAGTCGCCGTCATGCCCCTCCGGACGCGAGCCGCTCAGCACGACGCTGAAGTAGCCGCGCTCGTCCATCTTCAGGTCATCGAGATCGTGCGTGATGTTGAGGTTGGTGCCGCCGCCCATGTCGTCCGGGTTGAGCATGTCGAACGCCTGCTGCGTGATGTCGACGAAGCGTGACGTGCCGCGAAAGCCGGAGATCCGGTAGACGCCGGAGGAGTCGATTTCTGCGGTGGAATAGACGTAATCGGGGTCGGGACCACCCTGGTTCATGGCGTAGTTCCAGAGCGGCATGAAGACCGGCCGCCGGGTGTCGGGATAGACCCGGCACAGGTAACCTTCGGCCAGAATCGAGAGCGCCAGCTTGTTCATGTCCTGGACCTCGGCTGCTGTGGCCCCGTCGGGACGCCACACCGCCAGCAGGTTGTCGCCGACGGCCTCCAGCGCCTTCATCTGGTCGGCCCAGCTCGGCAGTGCCGGGGCTTCACCCATGTCGGCCATGTCTTTGCCTTCCTGTCGCGAGCGGGATCACTTTTCGATGGCCACGTCGTAGTGGCGGATGTATTCGGCGTAGTCGTCGTGCAGCTGCGCCGTGCTGAGACCGAATTGCTCGGCGGTGTAGACGTGATTGCCGTGCTTGCCCGAGCGGTTGACGCGGGTCCACTCCTGCATCGCCTGCTCGACATCGGGTTGGAGCTCGAGGTCCAGAAACGCGTAGATCCGCCGGAGCACGCCCATCGGATCAGCAATGAATTCGGGATGGTGGACGTCGAAGAAGCGGTCCTCACCGATCCGTGCTCGGGCAGCCATCCCGTTCTGCACGCCCACCAGCAGGTGGGCCGACACCTCGCGTCCCAGCCGATGCAGGTCGCGTTCCACCCGCGGCGGCGGGAAGACCGCCGACACCAGGCTGGACCACGAGGGGATCGCTTTGGCTGGATCCCGGTGCGTCATGACGAAACGGGTACCCGGATAGGCCGCGGCGACGGCTTCGAGGTGGAAGTTGTGATGGGGAGCCTTGAACAGCCAGAGGTTGGGCGGGCGCTGCGACTGCAGGAGTTTCAGCACCCGGCGGTGGTAGGCATAGCCCTGCATCATGTCGTCGCGGCGCCACCACGCGTGGTAGCCGTAGACCGGCAGGGTGAAGTGCTGGCCCTTGAAGGCCATGCCCAGCACTTCGGTGTCTTCCATGGTGGCGTTGACGTCATACAGATGCATGGTCTTGAGCTCGGCCGGGAGTTCCTCGTCCTCCTTGATGGCCTGCAGGCGGCGCGGATCCTGCAGCTCATCCTCGATGCGCGGCGGCGGCACGGGCTTGCCCTGCTCCCAGCCGCGAAGCGATCGGAACTGAGGGTCCAGCGACAGCGCGTTCGCCAGTGCGGTGGTGCCGGTGCGCGGCAGGCCGTTGATGTCCACCGGCCCGGGTACGGCAAGCTCCTCGATCTCGGGATGCTTGGCATACCAGGCCTCGACCTCGAGCCGGTTGGTCAGTCGGCGCCGTAGATCGCCGAGCACCTTCTCGTTGCCTTCGGGCGAGAAATCACAGTCGCTGTTGAGGCTTTCCAGCAGAACGGTGAGCCCCTCACGGAAATCGTGCGGCCCGAAGTCCGACAGCCCGGCGGCTTCCGACACCTCGGCCAGGAGCGCGTCAGGGTCAGGAAAGGCCGCCATGTCAGTTGCTCCCCGACGTGCTGACAAGGCGCTCGGGATAGAAGTGCTCGGCCATGCGCCGGAAGCCGTCACGCCAGCCGACCCGGCACGGCCCGGTGATGGCCTGGCGCATGGTGACGTCTCCCACCGAGCCGATCGACGCTCCCGGGATCGGCTGCACGTCGACACTCGCCGAAACGCCCAGCAGCTCCCCGAAGTACGCGGTCCACTGCTGCACGCTGACCACCTCATCGCCGCACCAGTTCACGATCGTCGCCGGCACCGTCGCCGCGTCGAGCAAGGCCTCGACCTGATCGCAGATGTCGTCTTCGTGGATGGGCGCGTACGGCAGCGGATCCCACCGCGCCGTGACCGGCTGGCCGGCCGCGACGGCGTCGAGGTTCCACGCCGGCAGCCCGCCGGTGTCGCCGTACGCCGCCCCCATCCGCGCGATGACGACCGGCAGGTTGAAGGAACGGGCGCAGTAACGGGCCACCGCCTCCCCCGCGATCTTCGAGACCGAGTACGGCAGCTGCGAAGGAAGCATCACGTCGCCGAGCTGATCGTCCTCACGGAACGCATGCCACGGATCGGGATGTGGCTTGTAGACGCTGAGCGTCGACATGACGAGAGCCGCCTTGGCTCGGCGGCAGTGCTCGAGGACGAAGCCGGTGCCCTCGGCGTTGACGCGGATCGCCCGGTCGTAGTCGTCGGCGCTGAAGTCGGCGGCGATGTGAAGCAGGTAGGTGAAATCCGTGGGCAGGTCGCCGAACTCGTTGGTGGACAGGTCGAGGGCGCGCGTCGTCACGCCGAGCGCCTCCACCTGCTCGCGGGTGGCAGGGTCGCTGAAGCGGGCGATCCCCCACACCTCGTTGTCGGTGGCCAGCGAGCGCGCCAGGCCGAGCGCGATCCGCCCTGCCGGCCCGGTGATCAGCACCTTCTCGCCGCGCAACATCCGGCAGGCCTCCCGTCCCCGTCATGCGAGCTCATCCGAGCTCAACCACCGTATTCACTGCGTTCGTCGCCCCCGACGCCGCCCCGTACCATTCCCGTGATGGATGGCTCGATCCACGACATGCGTCCCAGCGAGATCGGCCAGGAGTTCGCGGGCCTGCCGATGCCGCGCAAGCTCGAGATACTGACCGATCAGACCCGCCGGCCACAGCAGATGACCGGCCACAAGCGCTTCCCGTTCCCGGTGCCGAACGGCTGGTTCGTCGTCGCCCGCGCTGACGAACTCGCGCCGGGCGAGGTGATGCCGCTGTACTACTTCGGCCGCCATCTGGTGCTGTTTCGCACCGAGAGCGGTGTCCCGAGCCTGTTCGACGCGCACTGCCCACACCTTGGCGCCCATCTCGGAATCGGCGGCCGGGTCGAAGGCGAATCGATCCGCTGCCCCTTCCACGGCTGGCGCTACGCCGGCCCCAGCGGCACCTGCGTCGAGGTCCCGTACGACGACGTCGACTTCATCCCCAAGACCGCCAACGCCCGCGCGTATCCCACCATCGAGCGCAACCAGATGATCTGGGCGTGGCATCACCTCGAAGGCGAGCCGCCGGCGTATGACGTGCCGGTGGTCTCCGAGATCGGCGACCCGGAGTGGTCCGACATCGTGGTGCGCGAATTCCCGATCGCCACCTGCTGTCAGGAGATGACCGAGAACAACGTCGACACCGTGCACTTCAAGTACGTCCACGGCAGCCCGGCCGTCCCTGAGGAGGAGTTCCTCATCGACGGGCACTACAAGCGCTCCGTCGGCCAGGGCGGCAATTTCGTCCGCGAGGGCTACGGCCTCGGACTCGGCGTCCTGCGCTTGAAGAACTGGGTCACGTTCATCTCCAGCACCACCCCGGTCGACGAGGAAAACGTCATCGTGCGCTGGATTTTCACCGCGCCGAAGGCAGCCGGTGAGGGTGAGGCCGAGAAGGCCGCCAAGGTCTTCACCGCGGCCGTCACCCAGGACATCCCGATCTGGGAGAACAAGATCTTCAAGAACCCGCCGGTGCTTCGGCCCATGGAGAAGGCCATCACCGAAACGCGGCGCTGGTGCCGCCAGTTCTACTCCTACATCGACGAGACACATCCCGGGCTGCGGAGCTGACACCCGGTATTCACCCGCAGCTACTCGGTGGGATCACCGGCGGTGAAGCCCTCGATCTGTGACGCCGCAGCATCGGTCGCGGCCCATTCGGGATCCTGGTCGGTGCCGAGGTTCTCCCGGATGTGCCCCGGGAAGAGCGCGAAGTAGGCCTCGTCGGCTTGCTTGGCTCTCGCCAGCACCGGCGCGAACTCCGGATGCGAATGCCCGAGCGGAAGTGCCTCGCGCAGCCGATGGTGCGCGGCGAGCAACTCGGTGCGGGCAGCTTGCAGCTGCGGGGTCAGGTACCAATCGTCAACCGCCATGGTCGCGAACGTTAGACCCCGCCGAAGATCTCGGCCAGTCCGTCTCGGTACGGTGCGGCCATGGGACGAGACGGCAGACTCGAGGGCAAGGTCGCCATCATCACCGGAGCCGCGCGCGGCCAGGGCGCCGCACACGCGCGTCATTTCATCGCCGAAGGAGCGTCGGTACTGCTGGCCGACGTGCTCGATGAGGACGGTGCGAGTGTCGCCGGCGAGCTCGGCTCCCAAGCCGCGTACCGGCGGGTCGACGTCAGCTCACAGGCCGATTGGTCCGCGGCGATTGCCGAGGCGGCGGACCGCTTCGGCGGCGTCGACATTCTCATCAACAATGCGGCGATCCATCACATCAAGGCCTTGGAGCACGAGAGCGAGGAGGTCTTCGAACGCTTCCTTCGCGTCAACCTCATCGGCGCGTTCCTCGGCATCCAGACCGTCATCCCGGCGATGCGCGCCCGCGGCGGCGGCTCGATCGTCAACGTCTCCTCGACCGCCGGTATGCGCGGCTACTTCGGCCACGGGGCCTATGCGGCGTCGAAGTGGGGGCTGCGCGGGCTGACGAAGGTGGCGGCGATCGAGCTGGGGCCCGACAAGATCCGGGTGAACTCCGTACATCCCGGGCCGATCCGCACCGACATGATGCCGCAGGACGAGGCGAGCCTCGAACGCTTCCGCGGGCTGCCGCTCGGACGCCACGGCGAGCCCGAGGAAGTCTCCGAGCTCGTCTGCTTTCTCGCGTCCGACGCTGCCTCGTTCATCACCGGCCAGGAGCACATCATCGACGGCGGCTCTACCGCCTGACGAGACGAATCCCGGAACGCACCTCACACGCAATGCGGTGTGGTCAGGGGCTGGGCCCGGCTGGCACAGCGCATTGCGTGTCCCTGTGAGCTGCGCTGCGCGCCGAGTTAGGTCAGATCCGATTCGACCCGAGATAGGTGGCCCCGAAGTCCTCCACGAACGCAAGGGTTTCGGCTTCGGTCGAGAAGTCCCATGCGAACGAAACCCAGGTCGCCCCGATCTCCGCGATGCGGCCCAGCGCGTCGCGGTGCCGCTCGACCTCGACGCCTGATTTCAGGATCGAATCGTCGGTGTAGAGCACCATCACGTCGAGCTGCTCGGCGCGCTCCCCCGCCTGCTCCTTCAGATCGCGTACCGCCGCGGCGATGTCGTCGAGCCCGGAGAAGTGGGCCGTGCGCGTGGTGGTCGCCATCTCGGGCGGACCGCTCATCGGCATCCAGCCATGGGCCTTCGTGGCGACCCGGCGGCGGGTGATCTTCGCGTTGCCCCCGATCCAGATGGGGATGGTGCGACCCTTCGGCGACGGCCTGGCGATGATGTCGCGGGCGTCGAAATGCTTGCCGCTGTAGCTGAATCGCTCGCCGCTCCAGTGCATCGGCAGCACTTCGAGCGCCTCGTCCATCAGGTCGTTGCGTTCGTTGAAGTCGACGCCTAGGGAGAAGAACTCCGTCTTCAGATAGCCGGTACCGAGACCGAGGATGAAGCGGCCGCCCGAAATCATGTCGACGCTCGCCGCGGCCTTCGCCAGCAGCAGCGGGTTGCGATACGGCGCCACCGACAGGTAGGTCAGCAGCTTCAGGCGCTCGGTCACGGCAGCCGCGGCGGCGAGCGCCACGAACGGGTCCAGGGTCTGGTGACCGCCGCCCTCCGCGAGCCAGCGATAGCCGGGCGCCGGGTGCTCGGTGAACGCCACGCCGTCCCAGTCCGCGGCCTCGAGTGCCCGGGCGACGGTCAGCACCCCGCCCGCGTCGAAGAGGTCACGCTCGATGCCGATCGGCTCGGGATGCTGCATCAGATATTTCACGCGCCCAGCTTCACATATCGGCAGGGGTGCATCATCCAGGGACCAGCAGTATCCGCCGACGCGAGTGGAAACGAGGACCGATGGCGACGTACAAGATCGTCTACGGCGACAGCGAGCAGGTCGTCCGCGAGACCTACGACAATGTCGACGACCTGCAGCGCGAAGACGGCTGGCTCGTCCTCTTCCGCGGCGACGAGGCGATCCTGCGGGTGCAGGAGGCTCACGTGCAGTCGGTCGAAGAGGTCAGCTGACGCTGCGAGTGTCGGGACCGCGGCTGTCAGGGCTGGAACCGATAGCCCATGCCGGGTTCGGTGAGCAGGTGACGCGGATGGCCGGGCTCGGGTTCGAGCTTGCGGCGCAGTTGGGCGATGTAGATACGCAAGTAGCTGCTGTCGGTGTAGCCCTGCTGCCCGCGAAGCTCGGCGAGCAGGGCGGCCTGCGTGATCAGCCGGCCGGGGTGGGCCAGCAGGCGGCTGAGCAGCCGCCACTCGTTGGGGGTCAGCGCCACCCGCTCGGGTCGGCCGTCGGCGCCCGGACGCTCGGCGGTCATGGCTGCCAGGTCGATACTCGTGTCGCCTACCTTGACGAGCGCCTGGGCGTCGAGCGTCACGGCGCGGCGGGTGGCGGCACGCAGCCGCGCCACGAGTTCGTTGACGTCGAAGGGCTTCGTGACGTAGTCATCGGCGCCGGCTTCGAGCGCGTCGACTTTGTCGCCGCTGCTGGTGCGGCCCGACAGCACGACGATCGGGGTACGTGAATAGGCACGGACGGCGCGGATGATGTCCATGCCGTCGAGGTCCGGGAGCCCCAGGTCGAGGACGATGACGTCCGGAGTGTGTGCCGCGGCCTGGTTGAGCGCATCGCCGCCGTCGGCAGCAGTGCTGACGTGGTAGCCCCGTGCGCTGAGATTGAGCGCCAGTGCCCGGCTGATATCAGGGTCGTCCTCGACCACCAGCACGCGTGTCTGCTGCTCGGTCATCGGGCAGCCTCGGAGTGTCGCGGGCCCGGGCGCTTGCCAACGGCAGGGAGATGATGACCGTCAGGCCGCCACCCGGGGTGTCGTCCATCGTCAGTGAGCCGCCCATGGCCTCGGTGAAGCCGCGGGCGATCGCGAGGCCCAGCCCGACGCCGGGGCTGCCCGTCGTGGACAGGTCATCGCGCCGCTGAAAGGGCGCAAACGCCTGCTCCCGCTCATCTTCCGGGATGCCGGGGCCCCGGTCGATCACCCTCAGCTCGACGTTCGCGCCATGTGCGCTTCCGGTCAGCAGAACGGGCCGCTCAGGTGGGTTGTAACGCAGCGCGTTCTGCACGATGTTGGCGATGACGCGATCGAGCAGACCCGGATCGGCAAGCACCTCGGGCAGGTCGGTCGCCACGTCGACCTCGACCGATCCCGGCGGCGCCCCGAGGTGATCGACGGTGACGCTGACGACCTCCTCCAGACCGAGTGGGCGGGGAAAGACCGACAGCACATCAGCTTGCAGCCGCGAGAGATCCAGCAGGTTGGTGACGAGTTCGGTCAGCCGGTCCAGCGCCGCATCAGCGCTCGCCAGGAGTTGCTGACGGTCAGATTCCAGCCAGTCCACTTCATGCGAGCGCAGGCTGGTGACGGTGGCTTTGGCAACCGCGAGCGGGCTGCGCAGGTCGTGACTGACGGCGTTGAGCAAAGCGGTGCGCATCCGGTCGGCCTCGCGCGCCGGTATCGCCTCGGCGGCTGCCTCGCGGAGCTGTCGCTGCTGGTACGCCACGGCCACCTCGGCGGCGAACGCGGCGAGCACCCGGCGGTCCTCGGCGGGCAAGCTGACGGCCGCGCAACACCAGCGCGAGGTCGTCGTCGACGGGCACCTCGATGTCGCCCTCCTCGGGCTGCATGCACGGCTGGTCGCCGACGCTCGCCAGGCAGGTCCACGTCCCGCGCAGGGTGCCGGTACGCATCGCCTGCCCCGCACCACCCTCGCTGCCGGGAGCGTCGTTGGTGCGCCGCAGCAGGCTGACGGCGTTCATCCCGAACGTCTCCAGCACCCGGTCCAGCAAGGCCGGCAGGGCTTGCTCGCCACGCAGCAGGCTGCCGGCGAGCGTGAACAGCGTTTCGGCTTCGGCGCTCGACCGGGCGGCCTCGGTGCTGCGCCTGGCCGCGATGTCGACGACGACGCTGACCAGGCCGGCGACGACCACGTAAACAGCGAGCGCGACGACGTTGTCGACGTTGTAAATGGTGAAGCTGTGGATGGGCGGGGCGAAATACCAGTTGAGCACCAGCGCGCTGATGATCGCGGCGGCCAGTGCCGGGAAGATGCCGCCGACCAGGGCCACCACCACGACGATCAGCAGGTAGATGAGCGCGTCACTGGCGAGGGTCGTGTGGTGGCGAACCCCAGCAAGCGCAGGCGTTATCGCCACGAGGGCGAGAGCGCCGACGAGCGCGCCGAGCAGCCGCCGGCGAGGGGTGAGGCCGCCGCCGAGCCTGGGCAGCCCGCGCCCCTTTCCGATGTAGTCGTGGCTGACCATGTGGACATCGATCGGGCCCGACAGCCGCGTCACCGTCGCCCCCACCCCGGCGCCGGTGAGGGCGGCACGCAGCGGCGAGCGGCGGCTGCCGCCGAGCACGATCTGGGTCGCGTTGTGAGCCCGCGCGAAGTCCAGCAGCGCGCGCGGGACATCGTCGCCGATCACCGAGTGGTAGCTCGCGCCGAGCGACTCCGCCAGCAGCCGTTGCGACGCGAGTGCGCGATGCTGGAGCCGGTCAGCCCGTCGCTGCGGGCCACATGGACGGCGAGCATCTCGCCGCCGGTGGCCCGGGCGGCGATACGGGCGCCGCGGCGCAGCAGGGTGTCGCCTTCAGGCCCACCGGTGAGAGCCACGACCACCCGCTCGCGGGTCTCCCACGTCCCCTCGATGCCGTGCTGCTCGCGATAGCGCTGCAGGCCGTCGTCGACGGCGTCGGCGAGCCACAGCAGGGCCAGTTCGCGCAGCGCCGTGAGGTTGCCGGTCCGGAAATAGTTGCCGAGCGCCGCGTCGACCTTCTCGGGCGCGTAGATGTTTCCGTGGGCCATCCGGCGGCGCAGCGCCTCCGGCGTCATGTCGACGAGTTCCACCTGATCGGCGGCCCGCACCACAGAATCGGGGACGGTCTCGCGCTGCGGGATGCCGGTGATGGCTTCGACGACGTCGTTGACCGATTCCAGGTGCTGGATGTTGACCGTGCTGATGACGTCGATGCCGGCCTCGAGCAGGAGTTCCACGTCCTGCCAGCGCTTCTCGTGCGCCGAGCCAGGCACGTTGGTGTGAGCCAGCTCGTCGACCAGCGCCACCCGCGGCCGCCGGGCCAGCACCGCCTCGGTGTCCATCTCGCTGAAGCTGGCGCCCCGGTAGCTCATCTGCTTGCGCGGGATGAGTTCCAGACCCTGCAGCTTTTCCGCCGTGCGCGGGCGATTGTGCGTCTCGGCGAAGCCCACGACGACATCAGTGCCGCGGCCGGCCCGGCGATGACCCTCATCGAGCATCGCCATCGTCTTGCCCACCCCTGGCGCTGCACCGAGGTAGACCCGCAACCGCCCGCGTGCCATGCCTAGGCCTTCACTTGCCGTTGGAGGGCTGGTAGGGATAGAGGCGGTCGAGCGCGAGGTTGGCTTCCAGGACGTTCACCCGGGGCTGACCGAGGAAGCCGAGATCGCGTCCGGCCCTGTACTTGTCGATGACGGCAAGCACCTGAGCGGTGGTGATGCCGCGCGCCTTGGCGACGCGGGGCGCCTGCAGATCGGCATAAGCCGGGCTGATCTGCGGGTCGAGCCCGGAGCCGCTGGCGGTGACGGCGTCAGCGGGCACGGCCGGATGTGCCGGTGCGTTGCCGCGGATCGGCACGATCTGGCCCGTGGAGTAATCGGCGCCGCCCTCCCCATGCATTTGCTCCGCAAAACTCCCACACTCCACCTTCACACCCTTGTAGGTCGCGATGAACGGCTTGGTCGGGCAGGCCTCGTTGACGCTCACCACCCGGCTGATCTTCCCCGCATACCCGGGACCCGTCCAGAACACCGCGAGCACCGCCCCGACCCCGCTGGGGGTGCAGAAAGGCCTTGAGCCATCGACATGTTCGAGCTTGCCGACAGCCAGGCTGCGGCTGCACACCTGCGTCAGCAACGACTGCTTGCCGGTGTCGCCCTTCACCTTCGGGTCGGGCAGGGTGTCGACGATCGACTCCGGGCCGAGGTTCGATGCGCTCGAGGCGGTCGGGTCGTAGCCGGCACCTGCCGCCGACGGCCGCGACTGCAGGTACTGCACCAGCGGGTTGCCGTTCTTGTCCGTGAACGATTGCCCGATCAGTGTCGAGCCGACGACCTTTCCGTCGACCTTGACGAGCGAGCCGTCGGCCCGCGACTGCAGCCCGGGAATCTGAGCGACCGCCGTGACCGCCAGCGGGTAGAGCACCCCGAAGATGACAGTGAAGATGATGAGAATCCGCAGTGCCGCCGCATGCTGGCGAAGGGCAGAGAACAAGCGCGCCATGGCTATCGGATCCCTGGGATGAATTGGATGATGAGGTCGATGACTTTGATGCCGATGAAGGGCGCGATCAGGCCGCCGACCCCGTAGACGTAGATGTTGCGGCGCAGCATTTGCGACGCGCTGCTCGGCGTGTAGCGGACGCCCCGCAGGGCCAGCGGTATCAGGCCGATGATGATGAGCGCGTTGAAGATGACGGCGGAGAGGATGGCTGACTGCGGCGAGTGCAGCCGCATGATGTTCAGCCTGTCCAGACCGCTGTAAACGCTGGCGAACATGGCCGGGATGATGGCGAAGTACTTGGCCACGTCATTGGCGATGGAGAACGTCGTCAGCGAGCCCCGGGTGATCAGCAGCTGCTTGCCGATCTCGACGATCTCGATGAGCTTCGTCGGGTTGGAGTCGAGGTCGACCATGTTGCCGGCCTCCTTGGCGGCCGACGTCCCCGAATTCATCGCGACGCCGACATCGGCCTGCGCGAGCGCGGGTGCGTCGTTGGTGCCGTCGCCGGTCATCGCGACGAGCTTGCCGCCCTCCTGCTCCTTGCGGATCAGGGCCATCTTGTCCTCGGGCTTGGCCTCGGCGAGGAAGTCGTCGACCCCCGCCTCCTCGGCGATGGCCCGGGCCGTACGCGGGTTGTCGCCGGTGATCATCACGGTGCGGATGCCCATGGCCCGCAGCTCGTCGAAGCGTTCCCGCATGCCCTGCTTGACGACGTCCTTGAGGTGGATGACCCCGAGCACCCGGGTGACGCCATCGCTGGATTCCGCGACAACCAAAGGGGTTCCGCCCGCGGCCGAGATGCCGTCGACGATCTCGCCCGTCTCGTTCGGCACGTCACCGCCCTGCTCGCGGACCCACGTCATGACCGAACCCGCAGCGCCCTTGCGGATCTGGCGGGACGGCGAACCGTCCTGCGAGAGGTCAACCCCGCTCATCCGGGTCGACGCACTGAACGGCACGAAGATGGCGTGGGTGAGCTCGCCGGCGTGCCGCTCGCGTAAGCCATAGAGATCCTTGGCCAGCACGACGATGCTGCGGCCCTCGGGCGTCTCGTCCGAGAGTGACGAGAGCTGCGCGGCATCGGCAAGGTCGGCCTTCTTGATCGTCCCGACCGCGATGAATTCGCTCGCCTGACGGTTGCCGAGCGTGATGGTGCCGGTCTTGTCCAGCAGCAGGGTGTCGACGTCGCCGGCCGCCTCGACAGCACGACCGGACATGGCAAGCACGTTGCGCTGCACCAGCCGGTCCATGCCCGCGATGCCGATGGCGGACAGGAGCGCGCCGATCGTCGTCGGGATGAGGCACACCAGCAGGGATACCAGCACGATTCCGGTGACGCCGTTGGCCCCGAGAGCGGACGTGTTGGGGATGCCGGGCTGGTTGACCTTCGAGAAGATGGCGAGCGGCTGCAGGGTCGCGACCGCGAGCAGGAAGATGATGGTCAGCGAGGCGAGCAGGATGTTCAGCGCGATCTCGTTGGGCGTCTTCTGCCGGCTCGCACCCTCGACGAGCGCGATCATCCGGTCGATGAAGCTCTCCCCCGGCTTCTGAGTGATCTTGATGACGATCCGGTCGGACAGCACCTTCGTGCCGCCGGTGACGCTGGAGCGGTCACCGCCGGACTCCCGGATGACCGGAGCCGATTCACCCGTGATGGCCGACTCATCCACCGACGCGACACCTTCGATGACGTCGCCGTCGCCCGGGATGAAATCCCCCGCCTCGCAGACGACGATGTCGCCCTGTGCCAGCTGCGGCGCCGGCGCCGACTCCTCACGTACCTGGGCGGCCGGCATGCCCGGATCCCAGTTGATGATCCGCCGCGCGACGGTATCGGTCTTGGCCCGGCGAAGCGCCTCGGCCTGCGCCTTGCCCCGGCCTTCGGCCACCGCCTCCGCGAGGTTGGCGAAGATGACCGTCAGCCAGAGCCACACGGTGATCTGGATGGCGAAGCTGGTGTGGTCGCGGATGGCGAGCACCGTGGTGAAGATCGAGCCGATCTCCACGATGAACATGACCGGATTGCGCCAGAGCGTGTACGGGTTCAGCTTCTTGACGGCGTCCGGGAGGGACCGCAGCAATTGCTTGGGATCGAGCAGCCCACCCGAGACCTTCTTGCGAGCTGTCGGCTCGGCGATCGAAACCATCAGTGGAGCCCTTCAGCGAGCGGTCCGAGTGCCATGGCAGGGAAGTACGTGAGCGCGACCACGATGACGGTCACTCCAGTCAGTAATCCGATGAACAAAGGCCGATGGGTGGGCAGGGTTCCGGCCGAGGCGGGCACCGGTCTCTGCTTGGCGAGGGAGCCGGCGAGACCGAGCACGAAGACCATCGGGAGCAGCCGGCCGAGCAGCATCACGACGCCGAGCACGGTGTTGTACCAGGTGGTGTTGACGCTGATGCCGGCGAAGGCGGAGCCGTTGTTGTTGGCTGCGGAGGTGAAGGCGTAGAGCACCTCGGACAGCCCATGCGGACCGGAATTGAGCATCGACGCCCGCTCTCCCGGAAGCGCCATCGCCAGCGCCGTTCCGGCCAGTACGAGCGTGGGTGTCGTGAGCAGATAGAGCGACGCGAATTTCACTTCGCGGCCGGCGATCTTCTTGCCCAGGTACTCGGGCGTTCGGCCGACCATGAGACCGGCGATGAACACGCTCAGCACCGCGAGGATCAGGATCCCGTAGAGCCCGGATCCGGTGCCGCCGGGCGCCACCTCGCCGTACATCATGTTCAGCAGCGCGCCGGCGCCGCCGAGGCTGGTGTAGGAATCGTGGAAGCTGTCGACGGCGCCCGTCGAGGTGGCCGTCGTCGCCGACGCGAAGATCGAGGAATCAGCCACTCCGAAGCGGGTTTCGGTCCCTTCCGTCGCCGCTCCGACGGCGGTGGGCACCGTGCCGTGATGGGCCGCCTGCGAGCCGAAGATGATGGCCGTGCTCGCGACGAAGATGAGCACCATGACGGCGACGATTGCCAGGCCCTGGCGCTTGTCCTTCACCATCCGCCCGAAGGCCCGCGGCAGGGAAAAGCCGATGGCGAGGATCAGGTAGACCTGCAGCCAGTTCGTCCACACCGTGGGGTTTTCGAAGGGGTGCGCGGAGTTGGCGTTGAACGGGCCGCCGCCGTTGGTGCCGAGTTCCTTGATGGCCTCCTGGCTGGCGATCGCGCCGCCGGGAAGCGTCTGCGAGGTGCCGGAGGGGCCGGTGACCGTGCGGTAGTGGTACCAGGTCTCGATCGCGCCGGCGCCGACGAAGACGATGGCGACGATGAATGAAATCGGCAGCAGGATCCGCACGCAGATGCGGGTGAGGTCGACCCAGAAGTTGCCGAGCCGGTCGGTGCGATTGCGGGTGAAACCGCGCACGAGCGCGATCGCGACCGCGATACCGACGGCGGCCGAAGCGAAGTTCTGCACCGTGAGCCCAGCGGCTTGCGAGGCGTAGCCGAGGGCGTTCTCCCCCGAGTAGGACTGCCAGTTGGTGTTGGTGACGAAGCTCGCGGCCGTGTTGAACGCCTGGTCCGCATGCATCTGCGGCACCGCATAGGGATGGCCGAACAGATGCGCCTGCTGGACGCGCAGGAATGCGTAGAGCCCGAGCACGGAGACCAGCGAGAACGCGAGCACGCTGCGCAGGTAGACGCCCCACGTCTGCTCGGCGCCCGGATCGATGCGCACGACGCGATAGATCCAGCGCTCGGGCGCGAGGTGCTTCTCGCTCTGGAACACCCGGGCCATGTAGTCGCCGAAGGGGCGATAGGTCGCGGCGAGCGCGATGGCCAGCGTGACGAAGAAGAGGAGGCCTGCCGTCGTCGCGCTCATCAGAACTTCTCCGGGAAGAGCAACGCGATGATCAGGAAGATGGTGAGGCCGATCGCCAGGATCAGGCCGACCAGATTCTCAGCGGTCACAGCTTTTCCGCTCCCCGAACGATGACCGCCAGCACGGCGAACACCGCGAGCGTCAGCAGCACCATCCAGAAGTCCATGGGACTCTCCCCTCCGCAGCTGCCGGTGAATTCACCGGCGCCTCGGAATGAAACGCCTGCTGAAGGGGGTGAAACGCGATCCTGACGCGATCTTCACGGGTCGATACGCGACCCTCACGGGATCCTCACGACTTCCTCACGCCGGCGGCCCGTTCCCGTGGCCACGGAGCGAGAAGCGGCTAGAAGCCGAGGTCGACGACCGGCTGCTCGAGCGGGTTGACGTTCACCACTGAGAGCCCCTTCAGCAACGCCTCGTACGGCAGCCCGGCGAGGAAACCGTCGATCAGCCGCTCGAAGTTCGAGATGCCGCCCTCGGCCGCTTCCGACAGGCGCATGTACTCGAAACCCCTGGCGTGCAGGCCCTTTTGCTGGCGCGGCAGGTTGGAGAAGTCCTGGGCGGGGATCGGTGGCCAGCGGGGATCGTTGTGCTCCCACACTTCGGGCTGCGGCGGGGTTTGCGGCTCGCTGCCCACCGGGTAGCGCGTCAGCGACCAGATCTCCATGAGCGTCTCTTCCGGGCCGAGCGGCCGGAAGCGGTAGGAGGAGGCGCTGCTGTACATCGGCAGCACGAAGAAGTGCGGGAAGCCGTAGTACATGGAGTCGCCGAGGCCTTGGGCGGCGAGCTCGTTCAGGTCGGGGATGGCAGCTGCGGCGTCGCGGTGTGCGCGCACCACCGCATCGTTCAGCGTGCGCTGCCAGAAGGCTGCGGCCTCTCCCGGCTCGGTGGGCAGCTCGATGTCGCGCAGCCCCTCGGCGACGGCGACGTCCTTGGCGTGGACCATGCCGGCCATGCCGTCGCTCATGGTGTGCAGGTACTGCAGCTCGCCCGCCATCCACGCCTGCCGGTCGAAAGGCTTGCCCGGACGAGGGAACATCCGGCCGGGGATGCGCAGCTGCGGATGCGACTGCAGGACGTGGTACTGCTCCATGAACGCCTCTTCGGCGATCTTCCAGTTCACCGGCAGCCGGCAGGCGTACCACCATTCCGCCCGCATCGACTCCAGCTGCCACGCATCCATGACCGTCGCGAACGGTTCCAGGCAGGCGCGCAGCGGTGGGGCCCCGGGGTCGAGGTTGATCCAGGCGCAGCCGCCCCAGGTCTCGCAGCGCACCGGGACCAGGTCCAGCTCGCCCGGCTCCAGGTTGTGCTCGTTGAACGTGCGGCGCTGGGTGACGGCGGTGTTCTTGCCGTCGGCGGCGTAGCACCAGCCGTGGAAGGGGCAGGTGAAGCCGGATGGGCAGGCCCCGCGACCGACGGCGACCTTCACCCCGCGGTGGCGGCAGGCGTTCTGGAAGGCCTGCGCCCCGCCGTCCTCGGTGCGGACCACGACGATCGACTGATCGAGGATCTCGTACTCGGCGAAGTCGTACGGCTGCGCGATCTCCTCGAGCCGGCACGCCATCTGCCACGTTCGCGACCAGAGCTGCTCGTTCTCCAGCGCGTAGAACCCAGGGTCGTAGTAGCGCTGCTTGGGCGCCCGATCCGCGTACTCCATGGCGAACGGGACGGCGAGTGGAGGCCTCTCCTGTTCCACCCGGAAACCGTATACCAACCGGTCGGTACAATCATCGCTCCCGGAAGATCCTCGTCGAAGGCGATGCATGGCTCCCTCTGCACCACCCCCCGAGCAGAAAGACGTGCTCGTCGATGTCGTGGTCGTCGGCGCCGGCATCACCGGGATCTACCAGCTCTACCGTGCCCGCGAGGCCGGCTTCTCGGTGCAGCTGCTCGAGGCGGGCGGCGGGGTAGGCGGCACCTGGTTCTGGAACCGCTATCCCGGTGCGCGTTTCGACTCCGAGAGCTACACCTACGGCTACCTCTTCTCGCGCGAGCTGTGGGATGAGTGGCAGTGGCAGGAGCACTTCGCCGAGCAGCCCGAGATCGAGCGATACCTGAACCACGTCGTCGACCGCTTCGGGCTGCGCCGCCACATGCGCTTCGGCGCGAGGGTGAGCGCGGCCCTCTACGACGAGCCTTCGGGCACGTGGACCGTGACGACCGAAGGCGGCGAGCAGGTGCGCGCGCGCCACTTCATCAGTGCCACCGGGGTCCTCTCGGTGCCCTACTTTCCCGACGTGCCCGGACGCGCGGACTTCCGCGGCGAGCAGCACCACACCGGGCTGTGGCCCGCGGCGCCGGTGGACTTTTCCGGTAAGCGCGTCGCCATCATCGGCACCGGCTCCAGCGGGGTCCAACTGGTGCCCGTGGTTGCCGAGCAGGCGGCGTCGCTGACGGTCTACCAGCGCACCGCCAACTGGTGCACCCCGCTGAACAATGCGCCGATCACCGCTGACGAGCAGGCGCAGCTGCGGGCCGATTTCGAGTCCATCCGCGAGACGCTCAACACCTCGGCGGCCGGCTTCCTGCACCTCCCCCATGACCGCGCCACCTTCGACGACTCGGCCGAGGTGCGCCGCGAGTTCTACGAGAAGATGTGGGCCAGTCGCGGTTTCAGCAAGCTCACGAGCAACTATCAGGACTTGCTGTTCGACGAGAATGCCAACCAGCAATGGTGCGATTTCGTCGGCGAGAAGATCCGCGACATCGTGCAGGATCCCGCCACTGCCGCCAAGTTGATCCCGCAGGACCATCGCTACGGCGAGCACCGTCCGCCCTTTGTGACCCGCTACTTCGAGGCGTACAACAACCCGGCGGTCTCACTCGTCGACCTGAAGGCAACGCCAATGGTCCGCGTGACCGAGAGCGGGATCGAGACCACCGAAGGGCTACGCGAGTTCGACATCATCGTCTGGGCTACCGGCTTCGACTTCGGTACGGGAGCCCTGCTGCGGATGGGGATTCGGGGCCGAGACGGCTTGCCGCTCGCCGAGCACTGGGCCGACGGACCGAAGACCTTTCTCGGCCTGCAGACCACCCGCTTCCCCAACTTCTACTTCCCCGGTGGTCCGCATGCCGCCGCCGGCAACAACCCCCGCTACAACAGTGACCAGGTCGACTTCCTCACCGATCTGCTGGTCTATGCGCGTGATCACGGCTGCGAGACCATCGAGGTCGACCCAGCGGCCGAGGACGGCTGGACCGCCATGGTCGATCGCGGTTCGAGGCGCAAGCCGTCGTTCGGCACGAGCAGCTACTACTTCGGCGCCAACATCCCCGGCAAGCCCCGCAAGTATCTGCTGAACTCCGCCGGCCGGCCCAAGCTCCTGGCCGAGATGGCTGACGTCATCGCCCATGACTACAAGGCTTTCGGGCTCGCCCCCTAGCCCCCGCGGGCCCCTAGACGGTGGCCACCGGCGTCAATGGCGAGCCGACGACCCCCGGCATGCGCAGCGGCGGCGCGGTCAGCAGGAAGCGGCTGCGCTCGTGCTCGCGTAGCCACCGCGCCAGCTCGTCGAGGTACCACATCTCGCCGAGCGGCACCCCGAGCTTGAAAAGGCACAGGTGGTGGATCGGCAGGAACGAGTGGCGGCTCGGGTCACGGTCCTTGCCGAGCAGGCCTTCGACCGCGTAGTTGTCGGCGACCAGCGCGGAGATCTGCGAGTCGGCGATCCAGTCGAGCAGCGCGTCGTCGCGGGCGTCGAGGTAGCTGCCGGTCGTGAAGAGCTTGCGCGGGTCGGGCTTGCGGTTCCACTCCAGGATGCGGGTGGCGTAGCCGGTGTGGAGCAGGAGCATGTCGCCGGGTTCGACGACGACGTGGTCCTCCGCCATGATTTCCTGCAGCGTCGCCAGGTTGACCCCGCGCCAGTCGTCCCCGATGTGGGCGTGCAGATCCACCAGCACCCCGCGGCCCTGCACGCCCTGATACGCCATGTGTTCCAGGCCGAGATGACGGGCGAAGGCGCGATGATTTCCGCCGTCCTGCGCCGCGTCGTCCTGCGGGCCGACGAGGTCGACCCCGGCGCGGTAGCCGTTGTAGTAGACCGCCTCCTCGACCCCGTCGCCGTCGGCGTCGAACTCGGCACCGACGTGCGCCAGCGAGTCCCACTGCGTCGAATACTGCAACGAGAGCGTGACGACGTCATCGGCCCAGACGTCGACATACTTCGGGTCGCCCCAGTCCTGCATCTCGCTCATCCGCACGTTGTAGAAGACGCCGGGCTTGCCGTTCATGTCCTCGGTCGGCGCGATCGCGGGCGGGTGACGCCGCTGGTTCAGCGCGGTCCCGCCGGGATAGTCCAGCGGCAGGCTCAGGCAGAAGCTCCTGCCCTCGGTCACCTCGCGTACGCCCTCGAGCACCTTGGCGGGCGTCAGCAGGTTGATCCGGCCGAGTTCGTCGTCGTCACCCCAATCGCCCCAGGTGGATCCGGGCGGGCGCTGCGTCCAACGTTTCGGCACGGGCTTCTCCTTCTCCAGTGCACCGGCTAGGTTGTAACGATCGGTCCACAGAACCTAGCGCGAAGGATGAGCATCATGAGCCGAACAGAGCTCATCGTCTCTGCCGACGGGCATGTGCTGGAGCCGCCCGACCTGTTCAAGACGCGCCTGCCGAGGCAGCTGCGCGACCGCGGGGTCTGGGAAGAGGACTTCGAGGTCGAGCCGATGGAGGGCGGTGCGCGGATCTTCCGCCGGCTGCACACGCCCGGCTTCGACGGCTGGACGATCTCGCGTTACCGCCAGACCGGCGGGCGCATGCCCGAAGGCGATCCCGAGCACATCATCGAAGACATGGCCGTCGACGGGGTCGACGTGCAGGTCATGCATCCCAACCTCTCCCTGTTCGGGCTCTACTCCGATGACCACGAGCTCTCGATGGGCCACGCCCGCGTCTACAACGACTACGTGATGGAGCGGTTCTCGCCGTACTTCTCCAAGCTGGCTCCGACCGCGCCGATCCCGCTCACTGACATCGGTGACGCGGTGGCCGAGATCGAACGGGTCGCTGCGGGAGGCTTCCGGGCGATCCTGCTGCCGGCGACGCCACCGGTGCACTACTACTCGCGAACGCTCGATCCGGTCTGGGAAGCGGCATCGGCCAACGGGCTGCAGATCTTCTTCCACACCCAGACCGGCGGGGTGAAGGTGAACGACCCGTCGTCCACGACGCTGAAGGTCGTCATGGAAAACGCGCAGCAGGTGAACCAGCCGATGACCGAGAAGTCGGCCGCCAAGCGCATGATCACCCAGGCCATCTACAGCACGATCGTGCCGCAGCAGATCATCTGCGAGCTCATCGGCGGCGGCGTCCCGGAGCGCTATCCCGACCTGCACTTCGCGCTCATCGAGTTCAACGCGCATTGGCTCGCCTCGCTCGTCGGCGCGATGGACAAGTGCTGGGTGACGGGCATCGGGCAGGACGCCGACTGGTGGCTCGGGGTGTGGGACGACGCCCGGCCGCCGACCGATCAGCCCAACATGGCGCAGCTCTTCCGGCTGAACGAGAAGTGGCTCTATCCGCTGATGCCGAGCGAATACGTGAGGCGCCAGTTCCACGTGTCGTTCCAGGACGATCCGGTGGCCGTCGCCTCGCGCTACATCAGCGGCGTCTCGACCATCGTCTGGGGCAACGATTACCCCCACGCCGAGGGCACTTTCCGCGGCAGCCGCGAGCTCATCGCCAAGCAGTTCGTCGGCGTCCCCGATGACGAGCGCGCGGCCATGCTCGGCGGGACCCTCGCCGGCATCCTCGGGTACGCCAGCTGAGCGCGCTGCGCTTCGACGGCCGCGTCGCTGTCGTCACCGGAGCGGGTCGTGGGATCGGGCGGGCGCACGCACTGCTGCTCGCCGCGCGCGGAGCGAGCGTCGTCGTCAATGATCTCGGCGGTTCGATGACGGGCGTCGGCGCCGACTCGGAGCCGGCCTCAGCCGTCGCTTCGCAGATCGGCGAGGCCGGCGGCGCCGCGGTCGCTGATGGCCACGACGTGTCGACGGTCGATGGAGCCGAGGCGCTCATCGCGGCGGCGCTCGAGCACTTCGGGCGCCTCGACATCCTGGTGAACAACGCCGGCATCATCCGCTGGGCCGGCCTGCCCGAGGCGGACGCCGACAACCTGGCCCAGCACGTCGCCGTCCACCTCGGCGGCTCGTTCAACACCGCCCGCGCAGCCTGGTCACACTTCGTCAGCCAGGGTTACGGGCGCATCGTCATGACCACCTCCTCCGGGCTCTTCGGCTTGCCGACCAACGTCTCTTATGCCGCCGCGAAGGGCGGGGTGATCGGGCTGACCCGCAGCCTCGCCGTCGCCGGCGCCAGGAAGGGCATCAAGGTGAACGCGCTCGCTCCCGCCGCGATGACCCGCATGGCCGGGCCGGCGAGCGGTGAGCCCGATCCGCACATGGCGCCCGAGCTCGTCGCCCCGATGGCGGCTTTCCTGGCCCACGAGACGTGCCCGGTCACCGGTGAGATCTACGCCGCGGGCGCCGGCCGCTTCGCCCGCATCTTCATCGCCTCGACCCCTGGCTACGTCGACGCCGAGGCGACCCTCGAGGACATCGCCGACCATTGGTCGGCCATCAACGACGAGAGCGGGTACGCCGTCCCCGCCGGCCTCATGGAGTGGTCGGCAGGCTTCCTCTCACACTTACCTCCCGGCTAGGTGGCACGCAACTCGCGTTTGAGCACCTTGCCCGACGGGTTGCGCGGCAGCGCGTCGAGAAAGACCACATCTTTGGGCACTTTGAAGCGCGCCAGCCGCTCGCGGCAGTGCTCCACAAGCGCTTCCCCGGACACGTCAGCACCCGGACGCAGGACGACGTGCGCCACCGGCACTTCGCCCCAGCGCTCGTCGGAGCGCCCCACGACCGCGACTTCGAGCACCGCCTCGTGCTCATACAGCACCCGCTCGACCTCTGAACCGGCGATGTTCTCGCCGCCCGACACGATCATGTCCTTGAGCCGGTCGACGATGAAGAGGTAGCCGTCCTCGTCGCGGACGCCGATGTCGCCGGTGTGAAACCAGCCGCCGGTGAAGGCGGCGATCGTCGCATCGGGGTCGCGCCAGTAACCCTTGAAGACCTTGGGCCCGCGCATGACGATCTCGCCGCGCTGCCCTGCGGGGACCGGGCGTCCCTCCTCGTCCCAGATGTCGAGTTCGAGATGCAGGCACGGGCGACCGACGCTGCCGAGCTTGGTGACGATGCTGTCGCGGTCGAGGAAGGTGTCACCGGAGACGGTCTCGGTGAGCCCGTACGCATCGGCGAACCAGGCCGCGGAGAAGACGCGCTGGATGCGTTCGATCAACGGGATCGGCATCTTCTCGCCGCCGTTGATGACGAGGCGGACGGACGACAGGTCGCGCGACTCGATGTCGGGCAACGCCATGATGGCGTTGACCATCGCGGGCGCCAGCCACACGACCGTCACCCTCGAGCGTTCCAGCTCGTCCACGACTGCCGTCGCATCGAAGGTGCGATGGATGATGGTCGCCGCTCCGGCCGCAAGGAGCGAGGTGGTCGTCAGATCGAGCGCGCCGACGTGGTAGAGCGGACCGCACGCAAGCCCGAGATCCGCGCTCGTGAAGCCGAATTCCACCAGGTGCGCCAGGTTCTTCCAGGCCAGGTTGGCGTGCGTCAGCATGACGCCTTTGGGACGGCCCGTGGTGCCGGACGTGTACATCAGCCGATGGATGTCATCGGGAGCGACCCGGGGACGCGGCGGAGCCGACTCGGTGCGCAGGGCTGCGAGCGGCGTCCATCCCTCGGCCTCGCCGATGCAGATCCGGGCCGGTCCGTCCCAGCCGAGCGTCGCCGCGTTACCGAGGTCTGTGAGCGTGGCATCGCAGACGAACGCCCGCGCCTGGGAATGCTCGAGGATGTAACGCACTTCGGGGCCGGCGAGCCGCCAGTTGATGGGCATCGCTATCGCGCCGAGGTAGTTGGCGGCGAAAACGGTCTCCAGGAACTCCGGGCAGTTGTAGGACAGCAGCCCGACGACATCGCCGGGTCGCACACCGCACTCGTGCAGCCCGCCCGCCAGGGCAATCGCGTCGGCCTCCAGCTGGCCGTAGGTCGTCGTCCGCCCCTCGAAGATCGCGACCGCCGCATCAGGCGTGCGGATCGCGTGATGAGCGAGCACGGCGAACCAGTTCAGATCCGCCTGCATCTCAGGGAGGCCGGTCACATGCGAGAATGTACCGACCAGTCAGTCTAAGAATGTAGGACCTGCCGATGACCGTCGCCGCCCGGAGCCCCAACTGGGAGACGCGGCTGCATGCGATCGTCGATACGTCGGCGGCCGTCTTCGCCCGGCGCGGCTATCACGCGACGGGTATTGCCGAATTGTGCGTTGCCAACGACCTGGGCAAGGGCGCGCTCTACCACTACATCGGCTCGAAGGAAGCGCTTCTCGCCGCCATCCACGACCGTGTGATGGATGAGGTGATCGCCAGCGCCCAGCGCGTCGCCGCGGCCGGCGGATCACCGACGAAGCAGCTGACCATGCTGGGAGATCAGCTGCTCGACGTCATCACCCGATACCCCGACCACGTCTGGGTTTTCCTGCACGAGTTCCCGGCGCTGACGGGCGAGCGCGCCGAGCAGTTCCGCGAGCGGCGGCGTGAGTTCGAGCGCGCCGTGGAGACGATCCTGCAGGCGGGAATCGACTCCGGCGAATTCCGGGAGATCGATCCGCGGCTCACCGCCCTCGCGTGGCTCGGCATGCACAACTACACCTATCTCTGGCTCAAGCCCGAGGGCCCGTTGTCGGCCCACGATGTCGCGCAGCGTTTCGCCGACATCTTCATCGCCGGGATCGCGAACCCGAAGAAACCACGCGCGAAACGCAAGTAGGGGCCTAGGGAGCGGCGTACCCACCGTCGACCACGAGCGCACTCCCGGTCGTCCAGCGCGACGCGTCGCCCGCCAGGTAGGAGTACGCGCCGACGAGATCCGTAGCCGCACCCAACCCCAGCGGATGCCGCCCGGCGATCGCGTCGAGCGCCTCCTCCGGCAGGTCGGCATGGATGCCCGAGAGGAACGTCCCGGGGCAGACGCAATTGACGCGTATCCCGTCCCGCGCGTACTCGACCGCCGCGACCTTCGCGAGCTGGATGACCGCCGCCTTGGTCGCGCAATAGGGAGCAGCATGCGACCACGCCGTGAGCCCGGAGACCGATGCCGTCAGCACGATCGAGCCCGCATGCTGGGGACGCATGACGGCCACGGCCGCGCGGATGCCGTTGACGGCACCGAGCACGTTCACCTGGAACGCGCGCTCCCAATCCTCGGTGCGCAGGTTGTGGATCCGGCCGTTCGGCGACAGCACTCCGGCGTTGCTGATGAGCACGTCGACCCCGCCGAAACGTTCCTTGGCGAGTGCCACGACGGCTTCCACCTGCTCGATCTGACTCACGTCAGCGAGCAGGGTCGCCACCTCGCCGGGAAGTCCGGCAAGGGTGGCGTCGAGCGAGGACTGGCTGACGTCACTCAGGACGAGATCGGTCGCCGGCTCCGAAGCGAACTGACGTGACAGGGCGGCGCCGAGCGCTCCCCCGGCACCGGTGATGACGACGGTGCGTCGTGTGTGATCAGTCATCCGCCCTGCTCGGTTTGGACCGGTCGTTACAGAGAGGCCGTTACAGTACAGCGCATGACCCCGGGCCTGGATCAGCTCCTCGAGATGTACCGGCGCATGCTGCTGATCCGGGGCTTCGAGCAGCGGGTGTCGACGCTCTTCCGCGACGGCGAGGTGCCGGGCTTCGTGCACCTGTCGATCGGGCAGGAGGCTTCGGCGGTGGGTGCCTGCTGGCCGCTCGGTCCCGCCGACGTCATCACGTCGACCCACCGCGGCCACGGGCACTGCCTTGCCAAAGGCCTCGATCCGCGGGGCATGTTCGCCGAACTCATGGCGCGCCAGGACGGCACGAACGCCGGGCGCGGCGGCTCGATGCACATCGCCGATCCCAAGCTCGGCATCTTCGGGGCGAACGGCATCGTGGCCGCCGGCCTCCCCATCGCGGTCGGCGCCGCGGCGGCCTCACAGTTGCGCGCCGACGGCAGCGTCGCGGTCGCGTTCTTCGGTGACGGCGCCGTTGCCCAGGGCGCATTCCACGAAGCGGTGAATCTCGCCGCGGTCTGGCACCTGCCGGTCATCTTCTTCTGCGAGAACAACGGGTACGCCGAGTTCTCTCCCGCCGCCAGCCAGCACGCTGCTCCTCTCGAGCGCCGGGCGGCGGGCTACGGCCTCGACCATGTGGCGGTGGACGGCAACGACGTGCGCGCTACCGCCGCTGCCATGACCGAGGTGCTCGATTCCGTACGCGACGGGCGGGGCCCGGTCTTCGTCGAGGCCACGACCTACCGCTGGCACGGTCACTACGAAGGTGATCCCGAGCGGTACCGCACGCCTGAGGAGGTGCAGTCGTGGGAAGCACGCGATCCGCTGGTACTGCACGCGAAACTGTTACGCGAGTCGGGTGCCGCCGAGGACGACCTGAAGGCGATGGCAGCGGCGGTCGGCACGGAACTCGACGAGGCGGTCGACTCCGCGCGCCGGCTGCCCGGGCCCGACCCGTCGACGCTGATGGCCTTCGTCACCCAGCCGCGAACGGCGAGGCCCGAGCCGCCGGCGCCGCCCGCGCAGGCGCCAGAATTCCGGATGATGGACGCGGTCCGCACGGCGCTCGAGATCGAACTCGCGACCGACGAGCGGGTCTTTCTCGCAGGTATCGACATCGCCGATGGCGGCGGGGTTTTCGGGCTCACCCGCGGGCTGCGGCAGCGCTTCGGCGATCGCGTACGCGACACCCCGATCTCGGAGACGGCCGTCATGGGCCTCGGGGTGGGCGCGGCGATGGCCGGCCTGCGTCCGGTCGTCGAGCTGATGTACCTGGACTTCCTCGGCGTCTGTCTCGACCAGTTGATGAACCAGGCCGCGAAGCTGCCGTTCATGACCGGCGGCGCCGCGCAGATGGGGCTGACCGTCCGCACCCAGTTCGGCGCCGGACGCTCGGCGGGAAGCCAGCATTCGCAGAGCCTGGAGGCGCTGCTCGCGCACATCCCCGGCCTGACGGTCGTGATGCCCTCGACCCCCGCCGATGCGTACGGGCTGCTGCGGGCAGCGATCCAGGATCCGAACCCGGTCGTCTTCATCGAGAACCGGCTGCTCTACACCATGAAAGGGCCGCAGCCGCCGCAGGACCACATCCTGCCGATCGGCAAGGCCGCGATCGTCCGCCCGGGTGACGACATCACCGTCGTCTCGGTCTCGCGCATGGTCCACGAGGCTCTCGCTGCCGCCGAAACCGTTGCAGCAGAAGGAGTTTCGGTCGAGGTGATCGACCTGAGGACGGTGGCGCCGCTCGACATGGAAACGGTGCTCACGTCGGTGCGCCGCACCAACCGGCTGCTGATCGCGCATGAGGCGGTCGTACCGTTCGGCATCGGCGCGGAGATCGCCGCGACCGTCGCCAAGGAAGCGCTCTGCGACCTCGATGCCCCCATCGAACGCATCGGCGCGGCGGCCACTCCCCCGCCCTACGCTCCCGAACTCGAACGCGCCTGGCTGCCCGACCGCGATGTCCTCGCCGGCGCTTTACGCCGGCTTGCCGCGTTCTGAACGTTCGCGTCGTCAGGCAGCAAGCGGGGTGAGTTCGACAATCGCAATCTGGCGGCTGACCTTGGCCTGATAGCCGTTGTAGTTGAACACTTTTTCGTTCATCACTTCCCACAACCGGTCACGTTCCGCACCCGTGATCTCGGTGCCCGTGACGGCCGTACGGCTACCGTCCACCTCCACCGTCGCAGGCGTGCCCGCGCGCAGGTTCAACCACCAGCCAGGCTCCCAGTCGGCACCTCCGTTGGAGGCGGCCACGATCCAGTGACCGTTTTCGCTGAGATAGAGCAACGGGGTCGTGCGGAGCTTTCCGCTCTGCCTGCCGGTCGTCGTCAGGTAGAGCAGATCGGCGCCGCGAAAGCGGCGCAACCGAAGACGTCGCACCACCGCGTTGTTGATCCGGCCGAGCAGGACGAAGGCGCGCCGCTTCATGAGTGGACCCTAGGACATCGTCGGGACCTTCAACACCCCAGCGTTCTGGCGATGACCATGTGCTGGATCTCGTTGGTCCCCTCGCCTATTTCCAAGACCTTGGCATCGCAGTAGAAACGCGCCACCGCGGAGTCGAGCATGTAGCCGGCTCCTCCGTGGATCTGCACTGCCTCCGACGCTGCCCAGACGGCGACCCGGCTCGCCTTGAGCTTGGCCATCGACGCTTCCTTCAGGAACGGCCGACCGGCGTCGCGCAGCGATGCGGCCCGGTACGTCAGCCACCGGGCTGCCTCGAGTTCGGTGGCAATGTCGGCAAGTTTGAACTGCACCGCCTGAAACTTCGAGATCGGCTGGCCGAATTGCACGCGCTGTTGTGCGTAGGCCGTCGCCAGGTCGAGCACGGCTTGGGTCAGGCTGAGCGAGAGCGCCGCAATCGAGATGCGTCCGACTTCCAGCGTCGCCAGGAACTGGCTCAGCCCGAGGTCGGGATCGCCGATCAGGTGCTCCCCGGCGACCCACACGTCGTCGAAGAACAGTTCACGCGTGTCGAGCCCGCGCCAGCCGATCCCCCGCATCTTCGGGCCCATCGTGAAGCCAGGTGTGTCCTTCTCCACGACGAAGCTGGCGAAGCGAGGTCCCTTGCCCTCCACCTCCGCCGTGCGCGCGAGCACGGTCACGCCCAGGGACATGTCGGTACCCGCGTTGGAGATGAACGTCTTGTGGCCGTTGATCCGCCAACCTTCGCCATCGCGCACGGCGCGCGTCCGGATGGCCCGCGTGTCGGATCCCGCTTCCGGCTCCGTCAAGCCGAAGGCACCGAGCGCCCGGCCCTCGGCCAGCGGGCGCAGCCAGCGCTCGCGTTGCGCATCGTTGCCGAACAGGTAGAGCGGAAGCGAGCCGATGGTGATGTGCGCCTGCAGCGCCGCAGCCACCGACTGATCGGCCTGGCCGATCTGCTCCAGTGCCGCGACGAACCCGACCGTGGTCATCCCGATCCCACCCCACTGCTCGGGAATCAACATGCCCAGCAAGCCCAGCTGCCCCATCTCTCGTAGCAGGTCGGTCGGGCAGCGGCCCTGCTCCCAGGCGAGCGGCGCACGTGGCGCGATCTCCTTCTGGGCGAAGTCACGGCACAGCTCGACCAGGTCACGCTCGGAGTCGGTCAGCGAGAAGTCCACGCCGCGATGGTATTGGACCGACTGGTACAGCACGGGCTAGGTTCAGTAGGTGCGCTTCGGACTCGACATTGCCCAGCAACGCCAGCCGTGGGATGAGATCGCCCGCCGCGTCCAGCTCGCCGAGGAGCTCGGCTTCGACGGCGCCTGGGGCTTCGACCATTTCCAGCCCATGTATGGCGAGGGGCCGGGCGAGACCTTCGAGGGCATGACGACGCTCGCGGCGCTTTCCGGCCTGACGACAAGGATTCGGCTGGGACTGTTGGTGGCCGGCGTGACCTATCGCCATCCCTCGGTGTTCGCCGCCGAGGCCCTCACGATCGACCATGCGAGCCACGGCCGGCTCGAACTCGCCATCGGCGCCGCCTGGTTCGACAAGGAGCACCACGAGCTCGGCATCCCCTTCCCCACAACCGGCGAGCGCTTCGACCTGCTCGAGGACACGCTGGAGATCCTCACGCGGCTCTACACCGGCGAGACCGTCGACTACCAGGGCCGAAAAGTCTCGCTGCAGCAAGCACGAATGCAGCCGCTGCCGGTTCAGCGGCCGCACCCCCCGATCTGGATCGGCGGCACCGGGCCCAAGCGGACCCTGCCGCTCGTGGGCCGCTTCGCCGACGTGTGGCATGCGTGGGGCACCCCCAACAGCCTTCAAGAGGCCAACGCCGCGATCGATGAACACGCGACCGCAGCCGGACGCGCTCCGTCCGACATCACCAGAGCGAGCTCGCTCTCGCTGGACGACCTCGACACCGCCCGCCGCCACGCGGCGAAGTGGCGCGACGCGGGCTACGGCTATCTCGTGTGCGGGTGGCCAGGGGCCGGGCAGTCGCAGGTCGAAGCGTTCGCCCGCGATGTGCTGCCCGAATTCTCAGGGGACTGACGGAGGACCCATGGACACGATCGACTTCTTCCGCGACCCGGCGACGCTGGCCGACCCCTACCCGTACTACGCCTTCCTGCGCGAGCAGGGGCCCGTGTACCGCGAGCCGCACCACGGCGTGGTGATGGTCACCGGCTACGACGAGGCGCGCGCGATCTACTCAGACCTCGACGCGTTCTCCTCGTGCAACTCCGTCAGCGGTCCCTTCCCGGGCTTCTCACCGCCCCTTGCCGGCCCCGGAGTCTGCGACGTCAACGCGCTCATCGAAGAGCACCGTCACGAACTGCCGATGCACGACCAGATCATCTGCTTCGACCCACCCGTGCACACCGACCACCGCGCTCTCCTGATGCGCCTGCTGACCCCCAAACGCCTTGCGGAGAACGAGGATTTCATGTGGCGGCTGGCCGACCGCCAGATCGACACGTTCGCCGCGCGCGGTTCGGTGGAGCTCATCAGTGAGTACGCGAGCCCGTTCGCGTTCCTCGTCATCGCTGATCTGCTCGGCGTGCCCGAGCAGGACCGGGCGACCTTCATGGCCGACATGCAAGGCAAGGGCCGCCGCCGCGCGATGGTGGGTAGCGCCAACGAGAACCTCGAGCACAATCCGCTGGGATTCCTCTACGACTGGTTCGGCCGGTACGTCGAAGACCGGCGCCGCGAGCCGCGCCAGGACGTACTCACCGGCCTGGCGACGGCGACCTTCCCCGACGGCTCGCTGCCTGAGGTGATCGATGTCGTACGCGTCGCCGTGAATCTCTTTGCCGCCGGCCAGGAGACCACCGTCCGGCTGCTCGGCTCCGCCCTACAGCTGATCGCGGAAAGGCCTGCAATACAAGAGAAACTACGCGCAGATCACGACCAGATCCCCGACTTCGTCGAGGAGATGCTGCGCTACGAGAGCCCGGTGAAGGGCAGCTTCCGGCTGGCGCGGATCTCGACGACGGTGGGCGGCGTCGACATCCCCGCGGGCACCACCGTCATGCTTCTGAACGGTGCCGCGAGCCGCGACGCCGGCCGGTTCGAGGAGGCGGACGAGTTCGAGATCGACCGGCTGAACTCGCGACAGCATCTCGCGTTCGGCCGGGGCGTCCACTCGTGCCCGGGCGGTCCGCTGGCGCGGGTGGAGGCGCGGGTCAGCGTGCAACGGCTGCTCGATCGGCTCGGCAACGTCCGTATCTCAGCCGAGCATCACGGGCCTCCCGGCGAGCGTCACTACAAGTACGTTCCCACCTTCATCCTGCGCGGGCTGACGTCGTTGCACCTGGAGTTCGACGCAGCCGATTAGCCGGTCGTCACCTCTGAATGCCCACGAAGGCAGCTGGAAAGTCACCATCGGCAACGACCCCGACCGCACCCCCCGGGTCAAGTAGCGCAACTGAGCCGGCAGGGTGTTCTGTGACCATACGCACCGTGGTCTCTCGGACGCGGGGGGTTGACCTTTCCGCACTTTCGACGGAAGGATCCGCCACAAAGCACAACAAATTGTGCACTGCCGTCGCTCGTGCGGTGCGGTTACTGAGAGGAAACGCGTGATCAGGCGGAAAATCTTTGCGGGCGCCACCGGTGTGGCAGTCGTGGTGAGCGGAGCTGTCGCGCTGACGCCGGCCGCGGCGTCGGCGGCCCCGAGTGGCACGGCGACCACTGCCTCCACCGCTGCTTCCACCGCCAATGCGGTGCCGACACCACCGCCGATCACCTGGTCGGCGTGCACCGACATCGCCCCGACCGCGCAGTGCGGCTTCGTGACGGTCCCGCTGGACTACAGCCACCCGGGCGGAACGAAGATCAAGCTCGCGGTCTCCCGGGTCCCGCACACCGTGGCCGCCAGTAAGTACCAGGGCGTCATGCTCGTCAACCCGGGCGGCCCGGGCGGCTCCGGCGTCGGCCTGTCGTTCCTCGGCCAGCTCGTCCCGAACCACGTGGGTGACGACTACGACTGGATCGGCTTCGATCCGCGCGGCGTCGGTGCCAGCGAGCCCTCGCTGACCTGCAACCCCAACATCTTCCACCCCGACCGGCCCAACTACATCCCGACCTCGCAGTCGCTGGTCAACACCTGGCTGTCGATCAGCAAGAACTATGCGACCGCGTGCGGCAAGGACCAGCCCGCGCTGCTGCAGCACGTGAAGACCATCGACAGCGCCAAGGACATGGACAGCATCCGGCTGGCGCTGGGCGCGTCGAAGATCAACTACTACGGCTTCTCCTACGGCACGTACCTCGGGCAGGTGTACAGCACCCTCTACCCGACCCACGTGCGACGGATGGTGCTCGACTCCAACGTCGATCCCAGGCGCGTCTGGTACGGCGCCAACCTCGACCAGGACGTGGCCTTCAACCGCAACATCAACATCTGGTTCGGCTGGCTCGCGAAGTACAACAACGTCTACCACCTGGGCAAGACGGAGAAGGCCGTCCAGGCGCTCTGGTATTCGCAGCTGGCGGCGCTCACCAAGAAGCCGGCCGGCGGGATCATCGGGCCCGACGAATGGACCGATGCGTTCCTGTACGCGGGCTACTACCAGAGCACGTGGACCGATCTGGGTAGCACGTTCGCCGCGTGGATCCACAACCACGACCTGAACGCCGTCAAGGCCGCATACGAGAACGCTGACGGCTATCCCGGCAGCGACAACGAGTACGCCATGTACGACGCGACCCAGTGCACCGACGTCCAGTGGCCGCAGAGCTGGGCCAAGTGGAAGGCCGACAACTCCGCCATCTACAAGAAGGCGCCGTTCGAGACCTGGTCCAACGCCTGGTACAACGCGCCCTGCCTGTACTGGCCCGCGAAGGCCGGCACGCCGGTGAAGATCAACGGCAGCAAGGTCAGCAGCGTGCTGCTGGTCGACGAGACGCTCGACGCGGCCACGCCGTACAGCGGGAGTCTCGAGGTGCGGCGGCTCTACCCGAACGCGTCGCTGCTCGCGCTGCCGGGCGGGACCTCGCACGCCAACTCACTGGACGGCGACGCCTGCGAGGACAACACCATCGCCAGGTACCTCGCGAGCGGAACACTGCCGGCGCGCCGGGCGGGCAACAACACCGCCGATGCCTTCTGTGCGCCGCTGCCACAGCCGGTACCGACCCCGAGCACATCTGCGTCGACGCAAGCACCTTTGCTGAAAACGACGACCGGGAATGTGCACCGGGTGTTGATCCGTCCCTGACCCTGCGAGCTCCGGAGCAGGCGCGGCTAGAAGTTGATCGGTTGCGCCGCGCCTGCCCGGAGCAACGCGCGGGGTGCGTCATCCCCGTCGAGGTTGACGTTGGTACGGCGCACCACGCGCCATCCCTGGGCGCCGCGGCGGAAATGCCATTCGTTCGCTGACAGCCGGGCGATCCAGAACCGGTCGGCTTCGCCATCCCAGCGAACGTTGAACGCGTAGTTCCAGCCGCGCGCCTCGTCGCCGTCGACGACGAGCTTGGGCGCGGTGAGGACATGCCCGCAGCCGTGCTGGATCAGCGCCTGATGGCCTTCACCATTGACCATTCCGGCAATGCCCTCATGGCCGACCAGCTCGAAGTAGGACGCGACATCGAAGACGCCGTCCTCGTGCCAGAGCGCGGCTGCCGCGTCAGCGGAACCGCTGTCAACCGCCGGACCGTACGTGGCCACCAGCTGTGCCAGCGCCACCTGATCCTCGAGCACCCGGACGCGCGCTTCGAGCGCCTGCCAGCGCTCTTGCCAATCCTCTGCCATGCCACTCCCTGCAACTGTCGACGAGCTCAGACTTCCTGCGCGACGGTGAGCGCCGAGCCGAGGTCGGCCCCGAGCTCGGCGGCAATCTCCGCGCAGACCGCAACGTCCTTCTGGATATAGCGTTTAGCGGCTTCGAGCAGCTGCGCAGCGGACCCCATCTGCAGGGCGACCCCGAGCGCGTAACTGTCCCCGCTGCAGTCGCGAATGGCGGGCAACACGAGCGCGGGGTCCATCCCGAGCTGCCGCGCGCACTTCTCGATCTGGACAACCAATGCCACCTGGGCGCCGAAGAGCGTGTTGTTCAGCAGCTTCACCTTCTGGGCATCACCCGCCTCACCCACGTGAAGGATCGGCGAGCTGTAGCTGGCGAGCACCGGACGCACGACCTCCAGTGCCGCTGCGTCTCCCCCGACGAGCAGCGTCAACTCACCGGCGGCGATGTCGAGCGGTCCACCGCTCATCGCGCAGTCGAGCACGGCGAATCCGCGCCCCCGCGCCTCGTCGGCGAGCCGGCGTACGGTCGAGGGACGGCCGGTGGTGTGGTTCACCAGCACCGATCCCGGACGCATCCGCGCCATCAGGCCATCGGCGCCCGTAGCGAGCTCGCGCACCTGATCGTCACTGAAAACATTGACGATGACGACGTCGGCGGCCGCTACCTCGGCCACTGTCGCCGATTCACGCACACCGAACGAGACCGCTTCGGCGATGACTTCCGGCCGCCGGGCGAACGCGTTCACGGCGTAACCGGCGGCCCGGATGCGCCGCGCGACCGCCATCCCCATGTTGCCGATCCCGACCATGCCCACAGTCAGCGATCCGCCGGACGCGCTCATGCCGTCGGCCCTGCGGGATGCACCATGATGCGCGCCGGCCCGCTCGCACTGCGCGCAAGCTCGAGCGCTGCCGGTACGCCATCGAGGTCGACCGTCATGCCGATGACCGGGCTCGGATCGAGTTCGCCGGCAAGCACGGCGTCCAGCGTCCCGTACCAGTCCTCGCGTTGTGGGCCACCGCCGAAATGGATGACCGTCCCCTTGCGCTTGGCGACGGCGGAAGAGAGGTGGTCTCCTTCCGGCGCCCCGCCCGCCGTGAAGATGTGGGTGCGCATCGGAGAATCGCGCACGACGCTGTCGAGCACGCCCGGCAACCCGACGAACTCGTACACGAAGCACCGCGGCACCGCCGCCGGGGTCGCGCCGCCGCTGATGCTGAATGCCGGCTCCGCGACGCCACCGGTCGCGAGCTCGTTCCAGAGCTCGTAGGGCGAGGAGCTACGCGGGTCGACGGCGTGCGTAGCACCGAGATCACGAGCAACCGCAAGGCGATCGGCGCTGAAGTCGGCCACGATGATCGGGCTGATACCGCGCCGGGAGAGCGCCAGAACTGCCGACAGGCCGATGGCTCCGGCACCGATCACGATCGGAAGGACGGAACCGTCGATCTCGGAGCTGCGCACGTAGTACTCCCCCACGGCGAAGCAATCGACCAGCGCCGCATGATCGACCGGCACGTCCGCCGGCACCACTCGCGCCAGCGCCTCCTGCACCAGCATCAGCTCGCCGAAGCCGCCGGGCGCATCAGGACTGCACCCGATGATGCGGTTGACGCCGCCGCAGTCGAGGATCGGCAACGACGTCACGCGCGCGCCGAGCGGGAACTGCGCGACGTCGGCGCCAGGACCATGGCCGATAACCTCGCCGACGAACTCGTGGCCCATCACGATGTCGGCATCCGCGCGATAGTCCCAGAAGCCGCTGTCGTCGTTCTCCACGCTCTCCGGGTTGTCCATGAAATGCAGGTCGGACGCGCAGATGGCGCAGCTGAGCACGCGCAGCAGCAAATGCCCCTTGCCAGGAACCGGATCTTTCGTCGCCCGCGTCTGGACCCTGCCCTCGCGCAACACTGCAGCCTTCACGCCCACACTCCGTTTCGTCAGGAACCGTCGGCGTGCATCGCTGCCGCGCCCGCGCTCATCAGCTCCACCGCTGCCCGTCGCGGAAGCGTCGCCAACGGCGACGGCCCTCCGGGATCGGGCATCCCGTAGCTCCACGTCGGACCATCGGCGAGATGATCGAGAGCCTCCCGAGCCACCGCCGCCGGGTCGGCGAGGCCGCCCATGTTGCCCCCGAGCCTTTCCAGCGAGCGGCGCAGCGACGGCGTATCCGTGGCGCCGAGCACGAGGCCCAGCACGTCGACACCGCTACTGCGCCACTCCGCCCACAGCGACTCCGCCAGCACCAGATCGAAGGCTTTGGTCGCGCCGTACGGGGCGAGCCCACTGCCGCCTGCCCAAGCCGCACCCGACGTCACGAGCACGATCGCGCCCCGGCCGCGCGCGACCATGCGGCCGCCGAAGTGGTAGCTGGCCTCGAGCACGCACGAGCAATTGCGCACGACGAAGCCGCGCAGCTCCTCGAGGTCGCGCTCGAGCAGGGGGAGGTTCACCGCATCCGCGCCGGCGTTGTACACCAGCAGGCCCACCTCGAGATCGGAGGTCGCCGCCGCCAGCTGATCGATCGCCGTCGGCCGGGTGAGATCGAGCGGGACGACGCGAGTCTCGACCGGGAGCCGGGCTGCCAGCTCATCCAGCAAGGCTTGGCGGCGTGCCACCAGCACGAGGTTCACGCCCCGGGCAGCGAGCTCCTCGGCAAACGCGGCACCGGTGCCATCCGAGGCTCCGGCGATGACGGCCCACGGCCCATACCTTTGCGACGTATCCACACCTGCACCCGCCTCAGACGCCTGGCCCCGGATATCGGGAGAGCTATCCTGTAACTCGTTCCGCACTGTAGCGGGCGCATCAGAGTTTCGGAAGAGATCTCCTGAAAGGTCGCGAAGATGGTGACTGACCTCGGAGCGGGCGCTCCTGCCCGGGCCCCGGGCAGGCCGCGCGACGCCAGCATCGATGCGCGCGTCACCACCGCCACCCGGGAGCTGCTTGCCGAGCAGGGTTACGAGGCCACCACGGTTCAGGCGATCGCCACCCGGGCCGGCGTCCATGCGTCCGCCATCTACCGGCGCTGGCCGTCGCGCATCGAGCTCATCGAGGCCGCCGTCAGCCCCTCCGCAGACCTGGCCCAATTTCGCCCGACCGGTGAGCTTCGACGTGATCTGCGCCGGTTCATGCGTGCCTACGTCGCGATGTTCGCCGAACCCGCCGCCCAAGCTGCCGTCCGCCCCCTGCTCGTGCACTACCAGACGTCCGGAGCCGACCGCGATGCGAGCGGCTTCCTCAACATCTCCACTCGTCCCCAATTCGCGGAGATCCTGCGGGCCGCCTCGCCCAGAAGCGTCGATCCCACGATCGATCCCGATGACGTCTTCGACATGGTCCTCGGCTCGCTGCTCGCGAGGAGCCTGGTCCCGACCGTCGCGAGCCGCCGCCGTCCGCTGGAGCGCCTGATCGACCTCGTGGTCCGAGCGGTCGAACCCCGGGCGCGCTGAAGCTGGCGATTCGCCTGACAGTGAGCGGGCTGATGCGACAGCATGGTCGCCGTCACACCTGACTCCGACGAATCCGGGAGAGCTCGACATGGCGGAGACCCCCACGCTGCCGCTGGCCGACACCACCGAGATGGCCTCCGTTCACCGGGTCTTCCGCAACGCCCTGCAGGACGCTCCCCAACTCATCGGACCGGCCGCGGGTGACCCCGAGCGCGCCGAAGTCGTGGGCTCCTACTACGACAACGTGCTCCGGCTGCTGCACGGGCATCACGATGGTGAGGACCTGTTCCTGACGCCCCGGCTCCTGGAACGGGGCAGCGAGGCCGAGGCCGCCGAGGTCAGCCGCATCGCCGCGCAACACGCGGCGGTTCTCACCGACATCGTCGCAGCTGAAGAGCGCATCGCCGCGTTCCGGGCGGCGCCGACGGTCGAAAGTGCCGCCACGCTCGCGGGCTCGCTGGCCGAGCTCAATGCCAGCCTGGCGTCCCACCTGGACGAGGAAGAAGCCATCGCGATGCCCATCGCGGCCAAGTACATCAACGTCGCCGAGTGGGGCGAGCTGCCCGAACACGGCATCCGTTACTTCACCGGCGACAAGGTCTGGCTCATCCTCGGACTCATCCGTGAGCAGATGACCGACTCGCAACGTGCCAACATGGACGAGCACATGCCACCGCCGCTCGCCGAGTTCTGGGCACAATCGGGCGAGCAGCTGTTCACCGAATACGTGGGCGCCTTGCGCAGCTGACGCCCACCCGGCCGCTACCTGGAGGTGGGCGCGATCGCGGGGTGGGAGGCCCGTCGCCGCGTATGGCGCGGCACGCTCCGGGGCCTGGTCATCGGGCAGTGCATCGGGCAGGCCGCCGATGGCCTGGCGCAGATCGCGTTCGCGCAATTCGTCGTCTTCGATGCGGGACGCGGCGCCACCCCCGCACGACTCGCCGCCGTGCTCGCGGTGACGCTGCTGCCGTTCAGCCTGATCGGGCCGTTCACCGGCGTGCTGATCGACCGGTGGTCGCGCCGGCAGGTGCTGGTGGTCATGTCCTTCGTGAGGGCAGCACTGACCCTGGCCGCCCTGGCGACCGTCATCACCCACTCCCAAGCCGGAGCGTTCGTCGGAGTGCTGCTCCTGCTCTCGACGTCGCGCTTCGTGCTCGCCGCCAAGGGAGCGGCGCTGCCCGGCACGGTCGACCCCGACGATCTCGTGACGGCCAACGCCATCTCGGCGATCGCGGGCATGTCGGCGTCGTTCATCGGAGCCATCGCCGGCGCCGCCTTCGTCGGACACTCGGCAGCAGCCGGATTCGTCGCCGCCAGCGTGCTTTACGCGGGTGCCGGGCTCGTCTTCGTCAGGCTTCCCGAGCTCGGCGGACGAGCCCTTGCCGGTCTGGGCGCGGGACTGCGCGTGGCCCTCGACGAGGCCCGTGACGGGTTGCGGACGATTGCCCGCACCGTCGACATCAGGCGCCCGCTGGCCGCCGTCTGGCTGCACCGGCTGCTGCTGGGAGCCGGTTTCGTATTGGTCGTGCTTGCGTCCGACGCGCGCTTCCACCTGAAGATCGCCGGCTACGGCCTCGCCCTCGGCGCGACGGGCATCGCCGCGTTCCTCGGATCGCTTGCCGCCCCGGTCTGCGCCCAGCGCTGGCGTCCCTCAGTGCTCATCCCGTTCACTTTCGTGCCACCGGCGGTGGCCGTGCTGGTCGGTGCGCTCTTCACCAATCTGGTCGTCATGATCGGCGCCCTGGGCCTCACCGGATTCGCCTTTCAGCTCTTGAAGGTGCTGGCTGACGCGATGGTCGGGTCCGCCACCGATGATGCGGTACGCGGCCGCGTCTTCTCCATCTACGACGTGCTCTACAACGTCGCGTTCGTCCTGGCCGGACTCGTGATGATCCCGCTCTGGCGACCGGATCGGGTGCACGTCCTGCTTGCCGCGCTGGCCGCCGCGTTCCTCGCGGGAGGGCTGGCGTTTCATGTCGTATTGCGCAATGTGAAGGGAATTGATCCCGAAATGCTCACCCCCGCGGCTGACCCGGGCTGAGCTCCACAGCCGCTCTGAACAGCGGTTTTGTGACCTCTTCCACCGATTGCCGAGTTTTGCCAACGTCAGTTCGGCCGAGCTGCGATGATCACCGTGCGTGACAGGCGACTGTCCGGCGCTCTTTGCTGTGCCACCAAAATCAAGAGGCTGAGATGATCAAACCGGTCGCTTTCCGACCGCGCGGGTTGAAGGTCGCCGCGGTTGCGCTCGTGTCCGTGGTGGCGCTGCTCGCCCCCGTCTCCCCCGCCTTCCCAGGCTCGTCCAGCGCGTCCGCGGCGACCCCCACCGCGGGCAGTTACGTCTCTGTGCCATGGGCCCGCATCCTCGACACGACGCTCGGGACGGGTGCGCCGAAAGCCCCCGTCGCGGCGAACGGAACCCTCACCCTCGCCGTCTCCGGGAAAGGCGGCGTGCCCACTACCGGCGTCGGATCGGTGGTGCTGAACGTCACCGCCAAATCCTCGAAAGCGGCGGGGACGCTGACCGTCTACCCCACCGGGGCCGCGAAGCCCACGGGGGGCAACCTTGCCTTCACCGCCGGCGCTCAGATCACCAATCTGGTCACCGTCGCGCTGGGCACGACCGGGCAGGTCAGCATCTCCAACGGATCCACCGGTACCACGGCCGTCACCGCTGACGTCGTGGGCTATTTCGTCTCCGGAACCCCAACGGCAGCAGGCGCATTCACCACCGTGCCCGCGGCACGGGTTCTGGACACCACGTCCGGAGTGGGTGCGCCCGTCGCGCCGGTAGCCGCCAACGGCGCGGTGTCGTTCACCGTCGCCGGCGCCGGAGGTGTTCCGGCCGGCGGCGCCGGGTCGGTGGTCCTGAACGTCACGGCCAAGGCGTCCCAGGCGGCCGGCAGCCTGACGGTGTATCCGGCGGGAGCGGCGAAGCCGTCCGGTGCCAACCTCACCTTCACCGCCGGCGCCACCGTCTCCAATCTCGTCACCGTCGCGCTCGGCAGCGCGGGCCAAGTGACGATTGCCAACGGCTCCACCGGCACCACGGCCGTCACCGCTGACGTCCTCGGCTACTTCCTGTCCGGCACCCCCTCGCTCGCCGGCACGTTCGCCACCGTGCCGTCCGCGCGTGTGCTGGACACCACGACCGGCATCGGCACACCCGCCACGGCAATCCCGGCGACCGGGACGATCACTCCCACGATCGCCGGGTCCGGTGGGGTGCCGGCGAGCGGCGCGTCGGCTGTCGTCCTCAATGTGACGGCATCGGGGGCGACGGCGGCCGGCGCGCTGAAGGTGTACGCGGCAGGGGCCGTCAAACCGGCCGGTGCTTACCTGACATTCGGCGTCGGTGGCAGCGTGTCAGAGCTCGCCGTCGTCGCTCTCGCGTCCAGCGGGAAGATCGCTGTCACCAGCACCTCGACCGGCAAGGTCAACGTGAGTGCTGACGTCCTCGGCTATGTGAAGTCGGCCGATACGGCGCCGCCGGGACCGGTGACGGCGGTGAAGACGACCGCTGCGCCCGGTGCGGTGCAGCTCAGCTGGGTCAACCCGACCGATGCAGATTATGCGGGCGTGATGGTTCGACGAGCCAATGGCGGCACCGCCCCGGCCTCGCCCACCGCCGGCACCCTGATCTCCGACGTCGCTGCACCCGCGACCACCCTGACCGATGTCGGCCTGACCCCGAACACCACCTATTCGTATGCACTTTTCGCCCATGACGGGGTGCCGAACTACGCCGCCGCCGCGAAGATCACGTACACCACGCCCGCCACGCCGCCGCCCGCACCGACCGTCACCGCGCTGAGCCCGACCTCCGGACCCACCGCCGGCGGCACCGCCGTCACCATCACCGGCACCAACCTCACCGGCGCCACCAGCGTCAAATTCGGCGCCGCCACAGCAGTTTTCACCGTCACCAACACCACCACCATCGCCGCCACCGCACCCGCCGGCACCGGCACCGTCGACGTCACCGTCACCACCAGCGGTGGCACCAGCACCACCAGCGCCGCCGACAAGTTCACCTACACCGCCGCGCCTCCGCCGCCGCCCGCACCGACCGTCACCGCGCTCAGCCCGACCTCCGGACCCACCGCCGGCGGCACCGCCGTCACCATCACCGGCACCAACCTCACCGGCGCCACCAGCGTCAAATTCGGCGCCGCCACAGCAGTTTTCACCGTCACCAACACCACCACCATCGCCGCCACCGCACCCGCCGGCACCGGCACCGTCGACGTCACCGTCACCACCAGCGGTGGCACCAGCACCACCAGCGCCGCCGACGAGTACACCTACACCGCCGCGCCTCCGCCCGGCACGATCCCGTCGCCGGTGGCCGGTGGTTGGCAGCTGAACGGGTCGGCCCAACTCGTCACCACCACGACTCCCGCGAACCTGCAACTCACCCAGGCGACGAACTACCTGACGGGCTCGGCGTTCTGGCCGACACCCGTTCCCGGGTCTGGCATTTCAGCCTCGTTCGACACCTTCATCGGCCCCGGCTCGGGCGCCGACGGGATGACCTTCACGCTCGCTGATGCGAGCGTCACCGAGCCGACCGCGCTCGGAGTCATGGGCGGCGGCGAGGGCTTTTCCGGCATCACGGGGATCGCTGTCTCCCTGGACACGTGGCAGAACACCGGCGACCCGGCGGCCAACTTCGTGGGTATTGCCACCACGAATTCGGCTGCGCAATCGCTGAACTACGTGAGCACCAACACCACCGTCCCCGCCTTGGCGGGGACGCTTCACCACTTCGTGGTGACGACTTCCGCCCTCGGCATCATCGTGACGATGGACGGCACCCAGGTGCTGAACTATCCGACGAGCCTGCCGCCCTACGTGCTCGTCGGCTTCAGCGGCGGCACCGGCGGCTTCAACGACGTGCAGCAGGTGCAGAACGTCAGCATTTCCACGGGTTCCGCGGCGCCGGCGCCGACCGTCACCGCGGTCAGCCCGGCCACCGGCCCGAACACCGGTGGCACGGCCGTCACCCTCACCGGTACGAACTTCTTCGGCGCCAGTGCGGTCGATTTCGGTTCCACACCAGCGACGTTCACCCTGAACAGCCCGACCAGCATCACCGCGACGTCCCCGGGGGGCACCGGAACCGTTGACGTGACCGTCACCACCGGGGCCGGCACCAGCGCCACCAACACAAGCGACCAGTTCGCCTACATCACCGGACCACCGCCTCCGCCGGGCGCGCCGACGGTGACGGGTGTCTCCCCCGCTTCCGGAACGACCGCCGGGGGCAACACCGTGACGATCACCGGGACGAACTTCACCACCGCGTCAGCCGTGGACTTCGGGGCGAACCCGGCGTCGTTCGTCGCCAACAGCAGCACCAGCATCTCCGCGACCGTGCCCGTGGCGACGGTCGGTCCCGTCGACGTGACGGTCACCAATGACGGAGGCACCAGCGCCACCAACCCGAACGACCAGTACACCTACGTCGCCGGTCCCCCGCAGGCACCCGTCGTCGCCAGCATCGACCCGGTGAGCTCTCCTGCAGGCAGCCAGGTCACGATCGGCGGCACCAGTTTCACGAGCGCGACTGCGGTGCATTTCGGCAGCACATCAGCGACGTTCACGGTCAACAACGACAACACCATCACCGCGACGGCACCGGCAGGCACGGGCACCGTCGACGTCACCGTCACCAACCCCACCGGCACCAGCGCCGTCACAGCCGATGACGAGTTCACCTACGGAGACGGCCCGCCGACGCTTCCCGTGCCGTCGCCGGTCGCCGGCGGCTGGCAGCTCAACGGATCCGCGACGCTCGTCACCAGTGCCACCCCGAAGAACCTGCAACTGACGCCTAACACGGCGTGGCAGGCCGGCTCGGCCTTCTGGCCCACCCCGGTGCCGGGAGTCGGCGTATCGGCCTCGTTCGACGCCTACATCGGGCCCGGCAACGGGGCCGATGGCATGACCTTCGTACTGGCAAACGCCAACGACACGAAGGCCACCGCGCTCGGCAGCCAGGGCAGCGGCGAGGGTTACAACGGGATCGACGGGATCGCCGTCTCCCTCGATCACTACAAGAACCCGGCGGATCCGTCGTCGAACTTCGTCGGCATCGCGACCAACCTGCAGACCGGTAACGACTCGCTGAACTACGTGACGACGAACTCGTCGATCGGGTCGCTGATCAACACGATTCACCACTTCAAGGTGACGACGACAGCTCTCGGTATCGCCGTGACGATGGACGGGGTCCAGGTGCTGAACTACACCACGACCCTGCCGCAGTACGTGCTGCTCGGCTTCACCGCGGCCACCGGTGGCGGGACCGACATCCACCAGGTGCAGAACGTCTCCATCACCGCAGGTCCGCCGCCGCCCACCCCCAAGATCACTTCGGTGAGCCCGTCCTCGGGGCCCAGCACCGGTGGCACGACGGTCACCATCACCGGAAGCGGCCTGCTGAGTGCCGCTGCGCCAAAGTTCGGCGCCAATCCGGCGACGAGCTACCTCGTGCAGAACGACACCGTCGTCACGGCAACGGCACCGGTCGGCAACCTCGGCACCGTTGACATCACCGTCACGACAGCGGGCGGTACCACGGCGGTAAGCGCCGCCGACAAGTACACCTACGTCATACCGCCGGTGCCGACGGTGACGGGGGTGAGTCCGAACTCCGGACCCAGCCCCGGTGGGACGTCCGTTTCCCTTACCGGTACGGGCTTTTCGGGTGCTACAGCGATCAACTTCGGCAGCAACAATCCGGCCATCTTCTACACCATCAACAGTCCCACCTCGATCACGGCCACTGCTCCGGCGGGAATCCTCGGCCAGCAGAACATCACCGTCACCACACCGGGCGGGACGAGCCCGGTCAACGCCGCCGACAAGTTCACCTACAACGTCCCGCCCGCACCCGCGGTCACGAAGGTCGCCCCGGCATCAGGCCCGAACGGCACCTTCGTCACGATCACCGGTAGCAACTTCGCAGGCGCGACCGCCGTCGACTTCGGCGCCAGTTCCGCGACGTTCACCATCAACAGCCCGACATCGATCTCGGCCACCGTGCCGCCGGGGTCGGGGGCCGTCGACGTCACAGTCGTCACGCCCGGCGGCACCAGCCCGACGAACGTGAACGCCAAATACACCTACACGGTGCCGTCGGCGCCAACCGTCACCGGGGTGATTCCGGGCACCGGGTTCACCGGCTATTCGATTGCCATAGCCGGCACGAACTTCACCGGGGCTTCCAACGTGACGTTCGGCGGCACCGCCGCGACGTTCACCGTGAACACCGACACCAGCATCACGGCCACGGCCCCCTCCGGCACCGGAACCGTTGACGTCATCGTCACGACGTCCGGCGGTACGAGCGCCACCGGCGTCAACGACCAGTTCACGTATCAGACCGGACCGCCGCCGCCGTCACAGGTGGCGACCTACCGCGGCGATGACGGCCGCACCGGTTACTACCCCAATGAAACCGCCCTGACGGTGTCCAACGTCGCCGGGCTGAAACAGCACTGGGTCGACAAGGGCGGCAGTGGCTCGTTCGCGCAACCCATCGTCGCCAACAACCTCGTCTACTGGGGTGACTGGAACGGTCTCGAGCACGCCACGACGCTGTCCGGCACCGACGTGTGGACCTACCCCACGGGTACCAACACCGACGCCTCCTGCCTGCCGGCGGAAGCCGGCATCAGCGGCACGGTCACCGTCGGCCAGATGGGCGGCACCTCAGTGGTGTTCGTCCCGGGCGGCGACGACAACATGTACGCCCTCAACGCGCTGACGGGTGCGCTCATCTGGAAGACCAACCTCGGGACGCCCCCCGCCTGGTACCTGTGGTCCTCACCGATCCTGTTCAACGGCAGCCTTTATGAGGGCATCGCCTCCTTCGGGGACTGCCCGCTCGTCCAGGGCCAGCTCGTGCAGATGAACGCGACTACCGGAGCCATCCAGCACACGGCCAACATGGTGCCCAACGGATGCGTCGGCGCCGGGATCTGGACCTCGCCGACCGTGGATCCGAGCGACGGCAGCATCTACGTCACCACCGGAACGCCGGCCAACTGCGCGAATCCCGGCCAAAACCTCGCGCCGGCGATCGTCAAGCTGAGAGCCAGCGACCTGTCCATCCTCTCGAGCTGGACCGTGCCCACCTCCGAACAGACCTTCGGCGACGAGGACTTCGGCGGCACACCCACGCTCTTCACCGCCACCATCAACGGCGTGCAACGCCAGCTCGTCGGAGCGCTGAACAAGGACGGCCTGTTCTTCGCCTGGGATCGCAGCAATCTCGCCGCAGGGCCGGTGTGGCAGTCGACGACCGCCGACCCGAGCGGCAGTCCGCGCTCGATCCTGTCAGCGGCCTACGACGGCAAGTACCTCTACGTGGGCGGCGGCAGCGCCATCATCAACGGCGCCAGCTGTTACGGAAACCTCAGCGCGCTGGATCCCGCGACCGGTGCGTTCGTCTGGCGCTCCTGCCAGGACTTCATGACGGGCGGCATCACCGAGATACCCGGCATGATCATCGAGGGCGTCGGCGCCGGAGGTCAGGTCAAGTTCATCAACACCGCCAACGGTGCCACGGTGCTCACCTTCAACAGCGGCAGCATGGTGCAGGGCGAGGTGACGGTGTCCAATGGCGTCCTGTACCTCCCCCAGGCCAACGGCAACCTGATGGCGGCTGGACTGTGACGGCGGGCTGGGACCGGCGACGCGTCAGCTGAGCGCGTCGGTCAGGATCGCTACAAGCGCTTCGAGTTGAACGTCGCCCGATGACCCGACTTCCTCGTCGGAACCATCGAGGGCGCGTGCCGCGAGGCCGGCCTTGCTGTCGATGAGTTCGGCGATACGCACGTCAATGGTCTGGGCCGCCAGGATGCGCCACGCCGTGACGGGCTGATCCTGGCCGATGCGGTGGACCCGGTCGATGGCCTGGGTCTGCTCCGCCGCGGTCCAGGAAAGCTCCGACAGCACCACATTCGACGCGACCTGCAGGTTGAGTCCGACGCCGGCAGCGGTGAGCGAGCAGACGGCGATGGCGACATCGTCGTCGTTGACGAAGGCATCGATATTGCTCTGCCGCACCCGGGAGGTCTGATCACCGCGGATCGAGGAGTAGCGAATCCCCCTGCGCCCAAAGGTTTCTTCGGCCGTGTCCATCACGTCGATGTGCTTGGCGAAGAAGACGACCTTGCCGACGTTGTGCGAGAGCTGAGCCGTGTAGTCGGCGGCGAGTACCGCCTTCGCCTGTCCGATGCGCCGCATCAGGTTGAAAACATTGCCTTCTGACGACGATTCCTTGGCATCGCGCCGCTCCCACGTCGCCACCTGGCGTACGAGCGCGTGGTCGATCCCCTGCGGGACGGCGCCGTCGCCGCGGGTGGCGAGAGCTCTCTCGTAGCGCCTGACGAGCCGCTCGGCGAGCGCGCGCTCGGCCTCACGGATCGACTGCCCGAGGCTGCCCTCGAGCTCGACCGGCATATCGGCGATGCGCCGAGCAGGGATGTCAGCGGCGACATCGATCTTGCGACGCCGGACGATGCCGAGCTCGATGACCGCATTGCGCGCAGCCGGATAGAAATCGGATTCCGCCGGGGTCAGCGCGTTGCGTTCGAGAACGTCCATCAGGACCGGCCCGGGCTCGGTCTCGCCGACCCACCCGAGGAACTGCCAGATCGCGAGGAAATCCTCGATGTCGTTGATGAGCGGGGTGCCGGTGAGGGCCATCAGCAGCGGCCGCGCGGTGCGCTCCCGGATCTGCTCCGACAGCCGCAGGACGTTGCGCGAGCGCTGGGAGGACTTGTTCTTGATGAAGTGCGCCTCGTCGACCACCATCGCGCGAAACCCGTGCATGCCGAGCCAGCCGACGTGACGGTCGAGGATGTCGTAATTGACGACCACGATGTCGGAGAACGCGTCGACCGTCTCGCCGTCGCTGTGGATCACCGTGACGGGATGGGTCGGGGTCCAGATGCCCGCCTCCCGCGCCCAGCTCGTCTTCACGACGTTGGGCACCACCGCCAGCAGCGGATACGCGTTGGCGGCTTGGGCGGCGAGCAAGGCCTGCGCGGTCTTGCCGAGACCCGGCTCGTCGGCGAGCAGGAAGGTCCGGTGTCCGTCGGCCGCGGCCTCGATCACCTGCGCCTGGTGGGGCATGAGCGCCGGACCGGCCAGCCCGCGCAGGGCCGATGGCGGCGGTAGTGCCATGCACGAGGACGCACCACCCGACGCGGTCTCGAACGAGCGCAGCAGAGGGCCGAGCAGCTCCCAGCTCGACAGCCGCCGGCTCTGCGGCCGGGGCGGTGGCCGCTCCGAGAAGTCCGGGGCGAGGAAGGGATTGGCCAGCTGGCGCGAGATGACCGACTGCGGCACCACCCGGCGTTCCGGACGGGCAGCGGGCGCCTCGGTCTCGGCCGGCTCCGGCTCGGCAGCGGCCTGCAAGCCGGTGGTTCGCCGCAGCTCCCGCAGCACCGAGCGGGTCTCGTCGGCCATCGCCGCGTCGTCGGTCAGCAAAGTCAGCAGCGAGGAATCCCGCGCGGCGGTGCGTGCGAGCACCGTCGCGATCGCATTGATGCGCTTGAGCTGTGCATTGCGCCGCGCCTCGCTCAGGTCTTCCGCATTCACCCGCGCCCGCAGCTCGCGTACCAGCAGGGCGACGGCCTGGAAGGTGCCGCGCATCGACGCGGTGACCCGGCCGCGCTGCACCGCGACCTCGACGGTGCGGGCCGCCTCCTCGAGCGCGGCGATCGGCCTGTCCTCGGGGCGCTGCCTTTGGGGCGCGGAGCGACCACCGTCGGAACGACGCCTCGCGCGTGGGGGCACGTACCACTCCTCGTGAAGGTCCTCGCGAAGGTCTGACCCTTCGGCCTCGTGAAACGCCGCAACCGCGTGTCCCGTCGCAACTGCGCGTCGCACCCGACGTTGATGCTCCCTCGTGGCCTGCAGGGCCACCAGAAGGCGCCGCTGGACGCCCCCAAGGCGCCCATTGCATCGAGGTCGCAAAGCGCGAAGATTCGCGCGTCGCGGCGGTCAGTCCAGGACGCCTTATCCTAGCGCCGACGTCCCGGCCACGAACACCGACAGGCTGATCGGGCCAGTGTGCATTTGCGGGCGGGGGGTTCAGCTGGCATAGGTGTCGCCGCTGACATAGAGCCAGCGGCCACCCTTCTTGGCGAACCAGCTCCGCTCATGGCGAATCCCGGCGCTGCGCGAGGTGCGATGGTGCGCGCGGAATTCCACGACGCCATCGGCGTCGAACGGCCCACCGCGGACCGTTTCCAGGATCTCCAGCCGGGTCCAATGCAGGGCGTCGTCCAGCTCGATCTCGGCAGGACGGCTGCCGGAATCCCAGGTCTCGTAGAGGTAGCTCGCGTCGCCCACGGCGAAGGCGCTGTAGCGCGAGCGCATGAGCTGCTCCGCCGTCGCGGGAGCGGCCGTCCCGCTGTGGAAGCGCCCGCAGCAGGCCGCATACGTTTCCGCGGAGCCGCAGGGGCACCGACTGAGCTCCACGTCTTACCGGGCCGAGAACTTGGAGAAAGGCATGCTTTGAGCCTCTCAGACGTGCGAAAGCCGAAATATTCGGCGAGTCAGCCGCGGTTGCTCACCTGAACGCTCCAACCGGGGATCAGCCCGAGGTCGGAGCAGAGCTTGGGCGCGTAGATCCACTTGCCGAGGAACTTCTCGGCGCCCGGGTCGGTGGCCAGCCATGCGACGACCTTGCCCGTCGCCTCCGCCGGGGCGCTGCCGAACTCGCCCTCGTACTCGTCGTCGGGCCGGACGACCTTGCGTGCCTCGGTGATGACGTTGCCGGGGTCAAGGTTGTAGGTCTTGATTCCGGACGCCAGATGCTCGGCGTTCATGCCGCCGGCAACCCGTCCGAACGCCGCCTTCGACCCCGAGTAGAGGATTCCCCAGCCGCCTTCACCGGGCGCGCCCGGCGGGTCCCACCGCGCCGAGCCGGACACCATGTTGGCGATCACGCCGCTACCGCGCGATCTCATGTGCGGGAGAACGCCCTGGATCAGCAGGATCTGGTGGATGAAATTGCCGGTGAAGACATCCATCATCGACTGCGGTGTCAGGTCTTCGATGCGGTCCAGATTCCCGACGCCGCGAAAGACCGCGTTGTTGAACAGGACATCGACCCGGCCCCACTCCTCGAGCACCCGCTTCGGCAGTGCCACCACCGATTCGCGGTCCATCAGGTCCAGCGGGACGATGAGGGCCCGCTGACCGCGCTCCTCGACCTCCTGCGCGGTGCGTTCGAGGCTGCCGGGTACGGAAAGGTTGCGCGACTCACGTACCGAATTGGCTTCGGCGACGCCTTCGCCCTCCTTGACGGTGCGCGAGCTGACGACCACATCGAACCCGGCTTCGGCCAGCGCCAGCGCGCCTGCGCGGCCGATCCCGCGGCTGGCTCCGGTGACGATGGCGACTGGTGCGTCGGGCATGTGGCTCCTCGAGGTGGCGCGATGACGGCGGGAATTGCACAGTAGCGCCGAGCCGGTCGAGCCCTAGAACCGCACCGGGAGCCGGTTGGGACCGCGAAGCATCTGGGCGAAGGTCGCACCGATTCGTGCACCCGCGTCATCGGCCATCCGCAGGCCCGGCAGCCGGGAAAGCAGCACCTTCAGCGAGATCTCCAGCTCGGCACGAGCCAGGTGGGCCCCGAGGCAGAAATGCTGGCCGAAGCCGAAGGTCAGCGTCCCGGTCTGCTGGCGCCCGACGTCGAAGCGATCGGGATCCTCGAACTGTGCCGGGTCGCGGTTGGCAGCCACGATGGCGAAGATGAGCGGTGTATCCGCCGGGATGGCGATGTCGTTCCACACCACGTCACTGGGGTTGTGCCGCGGTAGCAGCGCGACCGGCGCTTCCCAGCGCAGGCCTTCCTCGGCCGCCCGGCGGGCCTGCCCTTCGAGGTCGGATGCCACGAGTTCCAGCTGATCGGGGTGGGTCAGCAGACCGTAGAGGGCGTTGCCGAGTCCCAGGTAGGTCGTGTCGCTGCCGGCCGGGAAGAGCAGCTTGAGAAAGTTCATGATTTCGTCGTCGGTCAAACGTTCCCCGTCGACCTCTTCCGTGGCCAGCTTGGAGATCAGGTCATTCGCCGGATCGGTGCGCCGCTGCTGCAGGATCGGCGCGACGAAGGCGGTGAACTCCTTCGAGCATTGCACCGCGTGCTGGTAGTTCTGCTGGATGTCGAGCATGCCCAGCGCCCAGCGGGCCACCAGGTCTTCTGACGCCCTGGGAAGGCCCAGCATCCGAAGGATGATGCTGAACGGATAACGCTTGGTGTACTGGGCCACCAGATCGGCCTCACCCCGAGGCTCGAGCCGGTCGATCAGCTCGTGGGCGACAGGCTCGAGCAGCGGGGTGATGAGCTCGGAGACGATTCGCTGGCGAAACGACGGTGAGGCCAGAGCGCGGTTGCGGCGGTGTTCCGCGCCGTACATGCACTGGATGTTGTAGCCCAGCACGTCCGTCACGACGTCGGCATAGAAGGCCTTGGAGGGAAACGTCTCCTCGTCCTTGAATGCCGCGTCGAGCAGCTCGTAGCTGCTGAACATGACGGCCGGCCGCCCGAAGCTGCGCACCCAGGCCGCGGGACGACGCTCGCGTAGAGCGGCGAGCCGCTGATGCAGGTCGGGCATGTCCTCGAGGGCATAGTCGCGGTCATCATCCAGCGACGGCGGGACTGTCGGCACGGTCACGGTCACGGCGAACCGCCTTCCCTGCGTGGGTGCTACCGCATGCTAGGCGGACTCGACCGAAGCCTCCACCACGTCCAGCGACACGGCCGATTCCAGCCTGCGCAGGCCGGTGCGGCGCTCGATGAGCCAGAGCCGGGCGGCGGGCACGATCGCGACGACGGAGATCGCCGTGAGCCACACGTAGGTCTGCTGGAACGCGAGGGACGCCTGGGCTGGAGTACGCCCGTGGTGACTGAGCGCCCGCTGCAGGATCACGGTCGCGATCGCCGTACCCAGGGAACCGCCGACCCGCATCACGATGTTCATCTGCGCACTCACGTCACGGGTGTGCTTCTCACCGAGGGCAGCGAAAGCGACGGCAAACAAAGGCGTTCCGAGCGCCCCGAAGCCGATCCCACGCATGATGTTGACGAGGATCGTCACGATGTAGGGCGTGTGATTGTCGAAGCCGATGAAGGGCAGCAGGCTCAGCGCCCCCACGATCAGTCCGATGACCGAGACCCGTCCCCCGCCGTAGCGATCCGACGCGCGTCCCGCCCTGCTGATGACGAGCACGACCCCGATCGAGACCGGGGCGACGAGCAAGGCGGTGCGCGTCGCGTCCTGCCCGCGCACGATCTGGAAGTACAGCGGCGTGATGACCATCGCCGAGAACATCGCCGCGGAACTCATCAGCGCGGTGATGGTGACGGCGGTGTACGTGCGATCGCGAAAGACCGTCAGGTCGAGCAGCGGCGCCGACGAGCGCAGGGATTCCTGGACGAAAGCGACGAGCAGGATCACCCCGGCGAGTACGGCACCGCCCGACCCCACGCGCAGGATGTCGCCCTTGCTCGCCGTCTCCGCCAGGCCGTAGATGAGCGCCACGGTGCCGAGCCCGGCCAGCACGAAGCCGGGCACGTCGAGCCGGCCGGCGGCTTCCGGTTCGTCGGCCGGCAGGATCCGCGTGCCCAGCACCAGCGCCACCACGCCCACCGGGATGTTGATGAGGAAGATCCACTGCCATCCGAACGCCTGGAGCAGCAAGCCGCCGATGGTGGGGCCGAAAATCGGGGCCAGGATGGTCGGCGTCGAAAGGACGCCCATGACGCGTCCGAGATTCTCCTTCCCGGCAGCCCGCACGATGATCATCTGTCCGACCGGGACGATCATGCCGCCACCGATGCCCTGCAACACCCGGAAGACGATGAGCGACCCGGCCGACCAGGCCAGCCCGCACAGCGCGGAGCCGACCGTGAAGATCAGCAGCGAGATCAGGTAGAGCCGCTTCACCCCGATGCGCCGGGCCGCCCAGGCGCTGATCGGCACCGTCGCTGCGAGCGCCAAGAGGTAGCTCGTGACGACCCACTGGATCGTCTCGATGTCGGTGTGCAGCTTGCGCGAGAGGGAGTCCAGCGCGACGTTCACGACCATGGTGTCCAGCACCGACATCACCGAGCCGAGGATCGTCACCAGGCCGATCCGGCGCAGCGTGGGATCCAGCCTCTCCCGCCGGACCCGTCCACGGATCACGGCGGGGGTCACCGCCCCAGTTTGCCAAGTGCCTTGGGGCTGCGCTCACGGTGGTGGCCACGAGCGCGCGGTTGCGCCAGACGGCGTAACTGGTCCGGCCAAATGCTGCATACCGCCGTCCCGTATGCCGATGCACCAAGTCACGACGCTCAGCTCCCGAGGAGACACCGTGACCGGCCGCTTGTCCCGCCGCATCGCCTGCCTTGCCCTGACCGCCGCGGCCGCCCCGGCGATCGCCGCGTGCAGCCCGTTCGTGGTGCCCATGGTGCCGAGGCACGCCGACCCGGCGCCGATCACGCAGCCCACCACCAGACCGACTGCCAAGCCGACTCCGAAGCCGACCCCCACTGCCACTGCCTCGACGCCCGTGACGGATGCGGCCGCCTACGAACGCCGCATCCTGGTCCTGGTCAACAGCGAACGCGCCAAGCAGGGTCTGCACTCGCTGACTCTCGTCAGCTGCGCCGACAAATTCGCCAATTCGTGGGCCACCACGCTCGCGCAGACCGGGAACTTCGCGCACCAGAGCCTCAGCCCGATCATGCAGGCGTGCTCCGCCCGCGGCGCCGGCGAGAACATCGCCTACGGCAACGTGAGTGCCGACGCGATGATGACGATGTGGATGAACTCACCCGGCCACCGGGCGAACATCCTGAACGGCTCCTACACCGGGATCGGGATCGGCGCCGTCGAGACGCCGGCCGGCCGCTGGTACGGGGTCCAGGACTTCGTCACGCAGTAGGCGTGAGAGTGTCTGCGGCGTGACACCAGTCGTTCTCGTCCACGGCGGCATGCACGGAGCCTGGTGCTGGGACCCCGTGCGGCCCTATCTTTCAGCGCCATCCGTCGCAGTCGACCTGCCCGGCCGTGGCACGCATCCCGCCGATCTCGCGAAGGTCACTCTCGACGACAGCGTCGCTGCTGTACTCGGGGACGCCGACGAAGCGGGCTTCGACCGGTTCGTGCTCGTCGGTCATTCGCTCGGCGGCGTGACCATCACCGAGACCGCGGTCCGCCATCCCGAACGGGTAGCAGCGCTCGTCTACGTGGGCGCCCTCGTCCCGGGCCCGGGTGAGAGCCCGGCGAGCCTGCTGATCGGCGAGCCGTCCGTGGCGATGCCAGTGCTGCCTGACGAGCTCGCCCGCAACCTGTTCGGCACCGGTATGGACGACGCGACCTGGGCCGCGCACTACGCCCAATTGACGCCCGACGCGCCGGGCTTGATGAACGCGGTCGTCTCCGGCTACCCATCAGGAATGCCCATCACCTACGTGTCGATGACGCTCGATCAGCCCGTCCCACCCGAGCTCGCGGCGCGGATGGCGGCGAACCTCGGCCCGCAAGCCGAGCACCGCATCATTCCCGGCCAGGGGCACACCATCATGACGACGGATCCCGAGCTGATCGCGTCGGTCATCAACGAGAGCACGGGGTGAATCGCCAGGGCTGCTCGCGCCGGGGGTTCGGCGCCGCCGGGTCGGCGTCACATGGCGCAGAAACAGCAGCTCAGCGCGTACCAAATCCGTAGAGCCGCTCGGCGTTTCCGTGCAGGATCAGGTCGCGCTCGGCCGGCACGATCCCCGACATCGACGACTGGATCGTGCGCCACGAGTAGGGGTAGTCGGCGCTGATGTGCGGGTAGTCGCTGGACCAGAGGATTCGCTCGGCGCCCACGTATTCGCGGCTGCGCAGCCCGAAGGTGTCGGTGATGTAGGTGAAGTGGAAATGGTCGTTGATGTACTCGCTCGGCAGCCGCTGCAGGCCGAAGCGGCTCACCGGGTCGAGCCGCTGATAGTTGTTGTCGATCTGCTCTTTGACGTAGGGCACCCAGCCGAAGTCGACCTCGGCGAACACCACATCGAGCTGCGGAAAACGATCGAAGACGCCGTCGAAGACCATCTCGATCATCCGGTTCGGGGCGTCGAAGAACCGTCCGTATCCCGGCAACTTCGCCCGGTGCGCCGCGGGCATCGATTGCGTGAGCGATACATGGATGTTGAGCGGGATGCCGCGCTCGCTCAAAGCCCGCCAGACCAGATCGTCATCGGGACTGATGGCCAGCGTTCCGTTGGGCCAGCAGCCGATCAGCGCACCTGACATGCCGGGACGGTCGAGCACTCGCTCGATCTCCGCGACAGCCTCCTTGGGACCGCCGCGGTTGGGCAGCAGCGCCAGTCCCGCGAAGCGATCCGGCGCCGCCCCGACGTACTCAGAAAGCCAGTCGTTGTAAGCCCGAATCATCGCGAGGTGATATTCGGTGTCCTGATGCGCGACGATCGCATTGGACAGCCGCGGGGTCGGGTACAGCACCTCGGCATCCACGCCGTCGCGGGCCATCTCCGTCAGCCGGACCTTCGGATCCCATCCCCCTTGCCGCATCTCCTCGAAGCGGCTCCAGCCTTTCATCTCCTCAGGATCCAGCCCGGCGCAGGCGTTCATCCCGAAGTTGATCGGTTCGCTCACGCCCTCGATCACCCAGGCGTCACCCTCGTCGAAGCTCTCGATGCGCGGGGCGCGATCACGAAGCGCCGCCGGCACCCGCTCGGTCCAGAGATCGCCAGGCTCGTTGACGTGGCTGTCCCCGGAGATGAGCCGGTACCGGGTGCGTGGTGCGGCGTCGCTGATGGCCATGAAACGACCATAGAACCCCCGGCAGCGCGGCTGATGGCGGCATCCACGAACCACCGGCGCATTCGCCGGGGGGCTCCGCGTGGCGAAGGGGCCTGACCCCACGCCCGCCGGCGCTCGCCCGTGGTTCATCATCTGTGAGTCATGAGCTTCTGCGACCTTGATGACGTGCGCCTGTTCTACACGCAGGACGGCGCCGGTGACCCTCCGCTCCTTTTCGTCCACGGCTACACGTGCGACTCGCACGACTGGTCGTGGCAGCTGCCGCACTTCGCTGAGAACCATCGCGTGATCGCTGTGGATCTGCGGGGACACGGTCGCTCGAGCGTGCCTGAGGACTACTCGATGCCCGCCATGGCGCAGGATCTGGCCGACCTGCTGGAGCACCTCGACTGCGGCCCGGTCGTCGTCGTCGCTCACTCGCTGGGAGCGGTCATCGGCAGCGTGCTGGCCGTGGAGCATCCGGAGCGGGTGAAGGCATTCTTCGGCGTCGACCCGGCATATCTGTATCCCGAGGCGGTGCTCGCGTCGTTCGGACCGCAGATCGACATCATGAGACAGACGCCCGACCCGAGTGAGATCGCGACGCTCATGCTCTCCGGGACCTACGCCGAGACCTCGCCGACCTGGCTTCGCACCTGGCACCGGCGCCGCATCGCCGGCACTCCCGCCGCCGCCTTGCGAGGCGCGTTCCTGAACTCGTTCGGGACGCTCGGCGCGCCAGGCACCAATGCCGAGTACCTGGCGCGCCGGGAGTGCCCCACGTTCGTGCTGTGGGCCAACGAGGCCAACGCCACGGCGGAACGTGACCTGCTCACGCATCCCGCGTCGGAGATCGTGGTGTGGCCGGGCTGCGCCCACTGGCCGCACATCGACCGCGCCGATGAGGTGAACGCGCTCTTCGACGGCTGGCTCACACAACTTCCAGCCTGACGTTCAGGCCGCCGCTTCCCAGCGGTTCAGCTCGGCGTAGGCCGGCTGCCAGACGTCGCGGTAGGCGTACACCATCGGCGGTGGCAGCACGCCCAGCACCGCCGACCTGATGTCCGGCGCGGCGTCCTCCAGTGCCCACGGGAAGAAGCGCTGGAGGTCCGGACCGACGCGCTTGCCGGTCTCGGCACCGAATGCGCTCCACTCCTGCTCGCTGACCGTGGCGTTGATCAGCGGAAGGATGTCGACCTCCTCGTGACGGAGGTGACCGCGCAGCGCGGACGCCAGGGTGTCGGTGAGCTCACCGAGGCGCTGCGGGCCGGACTCCCGGTCGGTGAGGGACTCATCGATGGCGATGAGCAGCGGGTCGATCGCCGCGTGCTCGGCCTCCATTGCGTCCAGCAGCGCCTGCGCGGCCGGGTCACCGGCGAGAGCACGTCGCATCGCCGGCCACAGCAGGTCGTCCTCGGCGGAGTGATGGACGTGCAGGAAGGACTTGAACAGCTGCCATCCCACGGCGCTGCGCAGGACGGCCTTGGGATCGTCCTGTCCGCGCGCGGTGATCCGCGCGATGTCGTCCAGATCCCGGCGCAGCGCATCATGCGTCGCGTACATCATGGTCATGTCGTTGTGGTAGGTCATGTTCTTGTCCTCAATTCCACTGGCCGGGCGTGTAGTCGCCGGCGGGCTGGCGGGTGATGGCGTTGAGCCGGTTCCAGGCGTTGATCCCGGCGATGGCGGCCACGAGCGCGATGAGCTGGTCGCTGTCGTAGTGCTTGGCGGCGTTGGCCCAGGCCTCGTCGGTGACTCCCTCGGCGGCATCGGCCAGCCGGGTCCCCTGCTCGGTGAGTTCGAGCGCGGCGCGCTCGGCCTCGGTGTAGACGGTGGCCTCGCGCCACACCGCCACCATGTTCAGTCGGACTGCCGATTCCCCTGCAGCGGCAGCATCTTTGGTGTGCATGTCCAGGCAGGCGGCGCAGCCGTTGATCTGGCTGGCGCGGATCTCCACGAGATGCAGCGTCGAGATCGGCACCGTCGAATCGAGCGCGACCCTGCCGGCCGACATCAGGTGCTTGACGAACTTCTGTCCGACCGGGCCTTCGAAGTAATTGAGCCGGGCGTCCATGGCAATCTCCTCATCGTCGGGTGATCTGAGTGGATAGGCGTAATCGCTCCCACTGAGACGACGGATGAGGACAGGCCGAGGGGACAGTCCGAACCCATGAATTCTCGGGACGAAATCCGGTGTACCGACACGGCCCCGGCGACTAGCGTCCGAGCTGGTACTGAAAGTTGTGCCCGGGTGGTCCCGTGGACGGCGGTCCATTCGTCGTCTCCGCGAGAACCCATTTCTCCGGGAGGTTTGCGATGCAGTACGCCCTGATGTTCTATACCGAGCCGCTCCAAGGTGAGGCGCTGACAGAGACAGCGCGGGAGAAGGTTCAAGCCGAGTTCCAGGAGTTGCTCGGTGACGCCCGGGTCGTCGAGGCCATGCGCCTGCAGTCGGCTGAGACCGCAACGAGCGTGCGATCCGTCGGCGGTCGCTCATTGATCACCGACGGCCCGTTCGCCGACACCAAGGAGGTCCTCGGCGGCTTCGCCCTCATCGAGGCGGCCAACCTCGACGATGCGATCGATCTGGCGGTGCGCATCCCGGTGATCCGGTACGGCGGTGTCGTGGAGATCCGGCCGGTGGTGCGACTCTGAGCTTGCTGGAGGACGTTTTTCGCGACGAATGGGGCCGGGTGCTGGCCTCGCTCGTCGGGTTCCTCGGTGACTTCGACAAGGCCGAGGACGCCGCGGCGGAGGCGTTTGCCATCGCCGCCGAGCGCTGGCCCACCTCCGGGGTTCCCCGCAATCCGGGCGCCTGGCTGCTGACGACGGCCCGCAACCGGGCGATCGACCGGATCCGCCGGGAACGCACCCTCTCCGAAAAGCTTCACCTGCTGCCCGTTCCCGAGGCCACCATGGACGACTTCGACGAGACGGTCATCAAAGACGAACGGCTCGAGCTGATCTTCACCTGCTGCCATCCGGCGCTTCCGCTGGACGGTCAGGTGGCGCTGACCCTGCGCGCGCTCGGCGGTCTGCAGACCGAGGAGATCGCCCGGGCATTCCTCGTTTCCGAGGAGACCATGAAGCGCCGGCTCACCCGCGCGAAGGCCAAGATCAAGGCGACCGGGATCCCGTTCGACGTGCCTGATGAACGCCTGCTCGCCGAGCGTCTCGACGCGGTTCTCGCGGTGATCTACCTGATCTACAACGAGGGCTACCGCGGCCGGGTCGATCTCGGCGCCGAAGCCATCCGGCTCGGACGCGTGCTCGTCACCCTGATCCCGAATCAGCCTGAGGCGCAAGGCCTTTTGGCCTTGATGATGATTCACCACGCGCGGCGCCGAGCCCGCTTCAGCGGCGACGATCTCGTGCTGCTCGAGGATCAGGACCGCTCGCTGTGGGACATCGACGCGATCGCGGCCGGACGCGCGGTGCTCGATGGAGCGCTCGCGCTTGGCGGTGCGGGGGCCTATGTCCTGCAGGCGGTGATCGCCTCGCTGCAGACGCGCGAACGGATCGACTGGCCACAGGTCGCCGAGACCTACCGGAAGCTGGCCGAGCTCACCGGCTCCCCCGTCGTCGAGCTCAATCATGCTGCGGCGCTCGCTCAAGCCGGCGAGCCCGACGCGGCGCTGCACGCGGTCGATCGCCTCGACCTCGACGGCTATCTCTACTACCACTCGACCCGCGGCGAATTGCTGCGCCGGCTGGGCCGCGGCCAGGAAGCCCGCGCGGCCTACCGGCGCGCTCTGGACCTTGCCACCTCGACCCCGGAACGGCGCTTCCTCACCCGGCGCCTGGAACAGGTCTGACCGAACTGTCCCGCGGGCGGGCGCCCATTCGTCGCCCCGATAGGCGTCAGAACCGTGAGTGCCGCCGCATCACCGCGGCGCCGCAACTGACGTAAACGACTCGAAGAGAAAGGAGAGCCTGATGTCGAAACGCGCCATTCCCACGATCCCCACTGTTCCCAAATGGGCAGTGCTGGCGGTGTGCTGCGCGGCTCAGTTCATGGTCGTGCTCGACATATCGATCGTCAACGTGGCCCTGCCCAAGATGCGTGCCGATCTGGGCCTTTCGGCCACCGGTCAGCAGTGGATCATCAACGCGTACACCCTGACGTTCGCCGGGTTCCTGATGTTCGGAGGGCGCGCGGCCGACCTCTTCGGCCGCCGGCGCTCGTTCGTCTTCGGCCTCAGCCTGTTCACCGTGTCCAGCCTGCTCGGCGGTCTCGCCCAGAACGGCGGCTCGCTCATCGCCGCACGCGCCGTTCAGGGCGTCGGCGGTGCCATCCTGGCGCCTGCCACGCTCAGCCTGATCACCACGACATTCACCGATCCGGCGGCTCGTCGCCGCGCACTCGGCGCCTGGTCGGCGACGGCGGCGAGCGGCTCGGCGGTCGGCGTGCTGGCCGGCGGTGTCCTGACGGACCTGCTCGACTGGAGGTGGGTGCTGTTCGTCAACGTGCCCATCGGCGCCGCTCTGATCGTCGCTGCCCTGGCATCGCTGACGGAGTCGCGGGCACCGCAGCGGCCCAGCCTGGACATCGCCGGAGCGGTCACCGTGACAGGCGGCCTGGCCCTGCTGGTCTACGGCATCGTCAGCACCGACACCCGTCCCTGGGCGTCATCAGCCACGATCCTGACGCTGGCGGGCGCCGCCGCACTTCTTGGCGTCTTCCTCGCCGTCGAGTCGCGCGTGGCCGCAAATCCCCTTGTCCCGCTGAGGATTTTCCGGCTCCGTTCGGTAGCGGCCGCCAACGGCATCGCCGTCACGATCGGGGCGGCGCTGTTCGGACTGTTCTTCTTCCTGTCGCTGTACTTGCAGCAGGTGCAGTCCTACAGCCCGCTGAAGACGGGCGTGGCGTTCCTTCCGGCGGCGCTGTCGACGATGGTCGGGGCGATCGTGGGGACCCGGATCGTGACCGTCCTCGGTGCCCGCCGCCAGCTGGTCATTGGCCCGCTGATGGCGTCCGCCGGCCTCGCGTGGCTCACCCAGATCGCCCCTGGCGACGACTACTTCGGGAGCGTCTTCGGGCCGCTGGTGCTGGCCGGCATCGGCCTCGGCATGTCGTTCGTGCCCATGACGATCGCGGCGACGTCCGATGTCCCGATGCACCAGGCAGGCCTGGCGTCAGGTCTGCTCAACACCGCCCGCCAGGTCGGCGGCGCCGTCGGCCTGGCTGCGATGGCCACGGTCGCGGCGGGAGCAGCTTCCCCCACCGTCGGCTACGACCGCGCCTTCTGGATCTGTGCAGCCGCCCTGGCGGTCGGCGCGGCGCTCGCGCTGCTGCTGCCCGGCAGGCCCACGCCAGCTCGTGACGACGCGCCCGCGGTGGAGCTGGCAGCACCCGAAGCCGCCTTGGTCACATCGACCTGACGGTTCGGCGCCTGGGCCGGGGTCTTCGACCGGCCCAGGCGCAGCGCGACGGCAACGATGACCAGCCCGACCACCGTGAGCACGCCCGGCCGGACGCCCAGGATCGGCCACGAAGCGATCGCGGTGATAGCGGGGACGGCGAAGAGCAGGCTGCTGGCGCGCGTCGCGCCGATCGTGCGCACGAGCGAGAAGAGCAGCAGCGGTGCACCCACGCCGGTGACGAGCGACAGCCAGGCAAAGGTGCCCAGGGCATGGAGGGTGAGCGGGATGGCCAGGCTGCCTCGCAGCGGCGCCCAGACGGCCAGGACCACAAAGGCCGCCGCCACCTCGACCGCGGCCACGGCTGCCGGACCCGCGGTGGTCTTGACGCGTGACTGCAGCGCGGTCCCACTGGCCAGGGCAGCGAGTCCGAGCAGGGCCCACAGGAGCACGCCCACATTCGGGGGCCGGCCGACACGATCTGCCAGCGTCGTCGCGACGCCGACGATGCCGAGCGCGATACCCACCCAGCGGAGCACGTTGAGCTGCTCCCAGCGCGCCGCCGAACTGATGACGGCCACCAGCAGCGGCGAGGAGCAGGCGATGAGCGAGGTGGTCGAGGCCGGCATCCCGTCGGCCAGCGCGGTGTACAGGGCGCCGAACTGGATGGCGAACATCGGGACGCCGATGGAGGCCAGCTGGATGAACTCGCGTCGGCTCGGCCACTTCTCGCGTCGCAGGGCCGCGATGACACCCAGGACAGCAGCGGCGAGCAGGAAGCGCCACATCGTCACCGTGAGCGGCGCGATGACCTGCGTGGCCAGCGCGCCGAACACATATCCGCTGCTCCAGACGAGGACGAAAGCGATGCTGAAGGTCTCGAGGCGTAATGGCTTCACCCGTTACAAGCTTCACCATTGCGCGTAATAGGTCAAATCATTACTCTGGTCGGTGTGGAGGAATTTCGGAGCGGCAACGGCGCCGCCTGGCTCGATCTGCTGGCTACGGTCAACGGGCGCTACCGGACCGTCTCCACCGACGCGATCCAGACGCCGGCGGCACTGCGCGCCTGGCTCCGGGTGAATTCCTTGGAGCCATCTGCTGCTGTCACGGAAGGTGATGTCGAGCGCTTTCAGCAGGTCCGCGAGGCCATGCATCATCTGGCCGCAGCCTCGGTGCGAGGCGAGGCGATGGCCCCCGCCGACGTGCGCCTGCTGGCCGGGGCCCTCCAGGAAGACAGAGCCTTGAAGGTGCGCAGGCATCGGGACGGATTGACCGTCCGGCGGCCGGAGACGCCGGCCGAGGCGCTGGGCAGACTCGCCCGGAGCGCGGTGCACGACCTCAGCGATTCCTACGGCTCGCAGCTGCGCGCCTGCGGGGATGACACCTGTTCCGGGATCTTCCTCGATCCGACGGGCCGGCGGCGATGGTGTTCGGACGAGCGCTGCGGCAACCGGATGAGGGTGGCCGCCCATCGCGCCCGCACTCGCCGGGCCTGAGGAAGGGAATGTCAGCCGTGGACCGCACGCCATGACCTCAGCCGAGCACAGCCGGCCCTACTGGAGCATGACGCTCAACTTCCTGGGTTCGGGCTGCGAGAACGTCTACAACGACAACGAGCGGTGCCTGATGTGGGTGGGCGACTTCGACCAGTGCGGAGATCCGCCCGAATACTTCCTGACCTACCTCGTGACGTTCGCGGAGAACGACGCCGTGTGGCCGGGCCAGGTCCGGTTGTGCGCGAAGCACTGTGCCTCGGCCCGCGAGCAGCTCGAGGCCATCAAAGGTCGTCCGTTTCCCTACCCGCAGTACAAGGAGCTGCGCGTGCGGTCCATGACGCCACGCCTGTGCGAGTTCCAGGGGCACGACCTGAGCATCGATCCGCCCTTGCTGGACTACTGCTACGAACCCGCCACGGAGTTCTTCACCGCGCGGCCCGGCGGGCACACGTACACCTGGGCACTCTGTGCCGAGCACCGGCAGCGCTGGCGCTTCGACTCGTGGCTCGCTAGGAGCGCACCGGATTGGTGGCTCGAACCTTGAGACGGTCGACGATCGTCAGCTGATTGGCGCCATTGGCCGAAACGGTCAGCCATCGCGTGCCGCCCACCGTCGCAATCCGGGTGCGGGCTGAAGGCGAACGGACCTGATCGATACGGCACTGCGCCCCGACGGGAACGAGAAATACCCGCCTGGCATATCCGCGCGGCGCGGTGAAGGCCCCTCCTTCCCGAAGGTGCACCAGGCCGCTACGCGCGTCGCCGTAGCTGCACGTGACGACGTCGACGAAGGACGCCGACCGGCCGGTCGAGACGTTGGTCGCGATCACCTTTGCCGTGTCATAGCCGAAGCTGAAGCTCAGCGGCCGCGTTCCGGCGGCGATGACGATCTGCCGCGTCGCCGGCAAAACCCTGGTGGCGTGGCCGGTTTCGACGGCGCGGATGGTGCATAGCGCACCCACCGGCAGCGCAGGCGACGTCGCCGATGCGCCGCTCTTGAGATAGACCACGGTAGCCAGTGGCTTGCCCGCGGCAGGGCTCAGTCGGGCGCCGTTCAGGGTGCACGTCTGATCGAAGACGAACGGTGTCGTGCGATGTGACTTCGCATCATCGCCGGTCACGGCGACCTGGATGCGGTAGCGGCCGTTCGCCCGGGGCATCGTGCGACTCAGTGCGGCGGGTTGGATCGGCGCCGCTGTCGTAATCGGGACCAGATACAGCGCGCCATCGCCGTATTCGGTGTTGGTACCGACGGTGGCGTACGACAGCACCGGATTCTCATAGGAGTCACCTGCGCCGCCCGCGCCGCCGGCGGCGCCCAAGTCGCCACCGTAACCGCCTTGGCCACCGAGCGGATAGCCGGAACCTCCGCCGCCCCCGCCGCCCCCGACGTCCGAGTGACCGCCGGGAGTGCCGTTCGTGGCGACGGCGCAACCGCCGCAACCGCCGTCGCCGCCCCCGAGACCGCCGATACCGCCGCCGCCCTCACCGTCGTAACGGGCGCTCGTGCCGTTGACTCCGCCGCCGTTACCCGCATCACCGCCGAGGTAGAGGCACCGCCCGAGGCAGTCGGCGTTGCCGCCGGAGCCGCCACCGGCGCCCGCCGCGGCGAGGACGTGCAGCTCTGGATCCGACAGCGCGGAGGCGCCGCCACCTGCGCCGCCGTCCTTGTCATCGCCCAGCGACGCGCCTCCCTGGCCACCCCCGACGCCGACCCCGATCCCGCCCTCGGCAGCGTCGCAGCCCGTGGTGTAAGGCATCTGCCCTCCGCCCGTGACGCTGAAGACGCCGGTGACCGCTCCACCATGCCCCTCACTGTCGGTGCGGTTGCTGCCCTGCGACCCCGCGCCGCCGAGCAACGCGAAGCCGTACCCGGTGACGCCCTTCGGGACACTGACGTAGGCGCCGAGCGTGTTGTTGCAGGGGTACTCCTGCGCAGGGCTTGCGAAGACCGTCACGGATCCGCTGGCTCCTGGCGCGGTCGCGTACACCGGTGCAATGAGGTTGCGTGCGTCGCTCGCGAGCCCCGACGAGCCACCGCCTCCGCCTCCCCCGGCGCCGGGTGCTGCGTCAGGAGGACAACCGCCATGGATGCTGCACTGACCGATGCCGCCGACAGCGCCCCCGCTGCCGCCTGACGTGAAACCACCGCCTCCGCCGCCCCCGCCGGAGGTCTCCTGCAGGCCGGCCGCCGAGACTCCCGGCTGACCGCCGCCGTTGCTGTTGGACTGGTACTCCCCGCCACTCCCGTTCTGCGCGTCGGGAGCGCCGCCGTCGCCGCCATTACCGCCCGGATCCCCGGCTGCGCCGCCGACTCCACCGAACCCCGGAGTGTTGACCCCCTGCCAGTCGGAGACGTCACCGCCGCCACCGCCGCCACCGCCCGCGACCACCTGGGTGCCCAACGCTCCTACCCAGCTGACGGCCGACGAGCCGCCGCCACCTGCTCCGTTCCAGTACTCGGCGTTGGCGCTACCACCGCTTCCGCCCGAGTTGTAGCCGCTGCCGCCGCTTGACCCCTGTCCAGGCTGTCCGAGCGCGATGCTCAGCTGACCTCCACCCGCGGGGACGGGGATCTCTCCGAGGACGACGGCGCCGGCGCCGCCAGGACCAGTCGTCGACGTCGAGCCACCGGAAGCCCCCGTCACGATGACGGTCAACGTGGACAGCGAGCCCGGCACCGAGAGCGTCGCCCCGGACGGGTAGTCCCCATAGTCGAAATGGCAGACGCCGCCGACCGCCAGCGTGGTGCAGGTGGTCCCTGCGACCGGAGCCGGAGCGGCCGAAGCCGGGGCGGTGAACCCGGCCGCAGCAGCCAGCGTCGCCGCGGTTGCCACAGATGTCACTGAGAATGCGCGGAGCCCCGCGGCCCGATGCATGTGCGACCTCCCCCGTCGACCGGCTTTCAGCATCGACGAGGTTCAGCCGGCACGGGCCAAAATTCGCAAAGTCGAACTAATTCCTGGTGCTGAGGCGCGGGCCATGCGCGGCCGGTGCGCAGTCACCGGGCCGAAGCGCCACCGGGGACATCCGACAGGCAGACGTGGGCATGGATCTGCTTCGCCAGATCTGACACCGTGGCCGTCAACGCCGTGTTCGCTTCGATCAACTCTTCGAGCCGCGCGGTGTTGCTGAGGGTGTGCAGGGCGACCTCACTGCTGATGGAGTCGGCCCGTTTGGCGGAGATCAGCAGGATCGCGCCCTGCAGCCCGGCAACCATCGACAGGAACAAGTTGAGAAGGATGAACGGGTAGGGATCGATGCCGTGGCTACCGTTAGCGGCCGCCCAGACGCCCATGAAGACAAGGAAGGAAAAGACGAACGGCCATGACCCCATGCCGTTGCGGACCACGTCGGCAGCGCGCTCGCCGGCGGTGAGCTGCTCCCCCGTGCGCACACCTGGATGGTGCCTCCAACCCGTCAAGATGTGCCGTTTCTGTATGGCGATCTCGTCGGGCGGCGCGACGGCACTCATACCGTGGATCCTTGCGCCATACGTTCCAGGGTGGCGATGCGTTCGGCGATCGGAGGATGGGTGTCGAAGAGCCGGTGGATGCCGGACTCGTGATGCTGCAGCGGGTCGTCTATGCACATCGCTGCGGTGGCATGGTTGGCCTTGACAAGCGGAACGTCGTTGTTCTGCAACGCTTTCAGCGCCCGGATCAGGCCGACCGGATTGCGGGTGAGCTCGACGCTGCTCGCGTCGGCCAGCGACTCCCGGCGTCGTGAAAGGGCGAGCCGGATGATCGGCCCGACGACGAAACCGACGATCGCGAGCAGCGCCCCGGCGAGCAGGAGCAGCATGGCGAACTGGTTGTTGTTGCGCCCTCGTCCTCCTCGGGCGAAGAAGGCACTGCGCCAGATCAGGCTGGCGAGCAGGCCGGCCATCCCAAGCAGAGTGGTCACTATCAAGAGCAGGCGGGTGTCGTAGTTCTTGATGTGGCTGATCTCGTGCCCCAGAACGCCTTCGAGCTCCTCGCGATCCATGACCGCAAGCAGCCCGGTGGTGACCGTCACGGCGGCCTTCGAGGGACTGATGCCCGTGGCGAAGGCATTCGGCGACCGGTCCTCGACCACGTAAACCGCCGGCGCGGGAATCCCGTCTCCCAGGGCCAGCGCCTCGACGAGATTGCACAGCTGGGCGTAGCGCTGCGGATCCGCGGGCTGTGCCCCGGCAACCGCCAGTACCAGCCGCGTGCCTGACGTCACGGTGTACGCCACCGCAACCAGAGCCAGCAGGGCAGCGATGACAACGCCGGTGGCGATGTCCTGGGAAACCGGCGCGCCGGCACCGGGCCGTCGCGCCGAACTCAACGCGGCGATCCAGCCCACCACAAGACCGATGCCGAGCCACAGCAGCACGAACAGGCCGACGTAGCCGCAGGAACGGCGCTTGTTGCGAGCGATCTGCTCATACATCGCGATTCCTCAGCTGGCTGAGGGCTGCGCCGGTGCACCGAAGTCGACGACCGGCACGGCGCGTTCGGCGGCATCAGACACCTCGAAGAACGCGACCGCCGAGAACCCGAAGGGACCAGCGATGAGCGTGCGCGGGAAGGTCTGAATCGCCGTGTTGTAGTCCCGGGCGGAGGTGTTGTAGTAGCGACGGGCGTACTCGAGCTTGTCCTCGGTCGCGGTCAGCTGCTCCTGCAAAGCCTTGAAGCTCTCGACCGCGCGCAGCGTGGGATAGTTCTCGGCGACGGCGAAAAGCGAACGCAGCGACGCGCTCAACGCATTCTCGGCCGGACCGATCTGCGCCGGGTCAGCTGACGCACCGGCGCTCACCGCGGCCGCGCGCGCCTGCGTCACTGCCTCGAACGTTCCACTCTCGTGCGCGGCATAGCCCTTCACCGTGTTCACCAGATTCGGGATCAGGTCGTGCCGGCGCTTGAGCTCGACATCGATCTGCGACCACGCCTCTTTCGTGCGGTTGCGCCGGCGTACCAGGCCATTGAACGAGAAGACGGCCACCAGCACCAGAATCACGATGATGGCGAGAATTACCCACAGGACGGTCATGACGACCCCTTCTAGGGCCTGCTGTAATGCAGACCCGATGTTGACGCTAGGTCAGCGGACTGTGAATCGCCTGAGCAACCGGTAATGGCCGCAAAGGACTTTAGGACTGCCCCGCGTCGGCCCCCATCCGTCTGAACGCTTGCCGGGCACGGCTCAACCGTGAGCCCCGGGGCAGGCTCAGCGAGACATACGCAGCAGCACCCGCAGGGATCGGCAACCAGAAGTTGGCCAGCCGCCAGGCGAGGACAGCGAACGTCGCAGAGACGCGTGGAACCCCGAAACTGACGAGCAGCGAACCGGCGGAGGCCTCGATGATGCCGAGCCCGCCGGGAACGATGGGAATCGCCCCGAGGACGTTGGCAATCCCATATGCAGCAAAGAGTTTGACAGGGTCGACGAAATGATCGAAGGCACCCAGGAAAGCCCAGAGCGAGGCCGCGTCGAGCAGCCAGTTCAGAGCGGCCCATGATGACGCGCGCCGCAGAAGCCGGCGATCGTGGGTGAGATGACTGACCGAGTCGCTCACGTGCCGGAGAAGGCCCTCAAGGCGGTCGGCGCCGACCCGGGGCAGGCGCCGACCAATGACGCGCACCGCACGAACAGACGTCTCCTCGCCGCGGGTGAACATGTAGAGCAGGAAGGAAAAAGCCAGGAGTGCGATGGCCCCGACGAGCGCGATGACGACGTAGATCGCATGGACGCCGGCCAAGGGAATGGAAACGACCAGTGCGACCCAGAGGATCACATTCAGCACGATCGCCGAGATGATGGCCTGGCCGCCCAGGACGAACGCCGCGTCAGCGCCCTCAACGCCTTCCGCGGTAAGCAGCCGGTATCCCAGTCCCGTACCGCCGACTGAGCCGGCGGGTATCACGTGGGCGAAGCCCGTAGTGACGAGGACGATGCGAAAGAGCTTGGAGAGCGCGGGCCGGACTCCGGGCAGCAGCGTGCGGGTGAGGATCGCGTAGCAAAGCAATGACGCGATCTCCAGAACCACGCCCGCGACGATCCAGCTGACGTCGGCGTGGCCCAACTCGTTGAGATTCTTGCTCGCCCCCACCAGCTCAGGGATCACGAGATAGTTGACAACCAAGAGTGCCAGCACCAGGAGCACGCCTCGGCGTGCCCGGGAGGCGACGATCGATCGCCGGGAGTGCCGCCGCTGCCCGGTGCCTTTCGAGGGAACAAGCCCGCCCACATCGCTCACGCGCCTGCCGCCGTCACCGCAGGAGTGGGGCGCAGGGCTGTGAGTGCTTCCGGCGCCTGAGCGAGCGTCATGCGGCGGTCCTAGAGACTGCCATGAACCCTGAAACATCCGGCGGCGAGCAAATGCTCTCTGGGTGCGACGTCGACGCAGCGCCTAGATCCCGAACTGGCTGATGCTCAGCACGTTCATCTTGCGCGCGAAGATCGACGTCCGTCAAATGGCCGATCGTCCTATCAGCAAAGGAGAATAGGCTCAGCTGATGTCCCGTCAAGCAACGATGGGGCCGGTGCCGAAGGACGGCCATCACAGGTGTCAAGCATCAGCCGCGTAATAGCCATCGAAGCGACGGGGCTCAGCAAGTCCTTCGGGGATACGCACGCGCTCGCCGGCGTCGATCTCGTCGTCCCAGCCGGCACCGTCCAAGGTCTGCTCGGACCTAACGGATCGGGCAAGACGACTCTGGTGAAGATCCTCTCCACGCTGCTGGTAGCGGATGCCGGAACGGCCGCAGTGGCGGGCGTCGACGTGCGCGCAGACCCCACCGCCGTGCGATCTCTGATCGGCCTTGCCGGGCAGTACGCCGCGGTCGACGAATCCCTGACAGGCAGGGAAAATCTGATCCTGGTCGGACGCCTCTACCGGCTGGCTCCGCAGCTGGCAAAGGAGCGCGCCGACGAGGCGCTCGAGCGGCTCGGGCTCGTCGATGCAGCTGACCGGCAGGTGAAGACGTACTCCGGAGGTATGCGCCGCCGGCTCGACCTGGGCGCGAGCCTGGTCGGTCAGCCCCAGGTCCTCATCCTCGATGAGCCGACCACCGGTCTGGATCCCCGAACCCGTTCAGATCTATGGCAATTCATCCGTGATCTCGTCGGGCAGGGAACCACGGTCCTGCTCACGACCCAATACCTGGAAGAGGCGGATCAGCTCGCCGATCACATCGTGGTCATCGACCATGGCCGGCTCATCGCCAGTGGTACCCCCGACGAGCTCAAATCGAGGCTGGGCGCCGACTTGCTCGAGCTCGAGGTCGCCCCCGAAGAGCTTGTGCGCACCGTCGATCTGCTATCCGGCATTGGTCGCGCCACCGTCGACTCCGACGCGCAACGATCAGCACATCTCCATTCCCGTTACCCATTCCGTCTCCGACCTGATGACGGCTGCGCTGCTGCTACGCGAAGCCGGCATCACACCCGGCGAACTGGGACTGCGCCGACCTTCCTTGGATGACGTTTTCCTTTCGCTGACGGGACGTCCCGTCAGCGCCGAGCCCGCCCCGGACGCGGTACCCGCAGCCACACCGGGTGCTGACCGGGCACTCGCGGAGCAGTCCCGTAGTGAACAGCTGAGCAGATCGGCGCACCCCACCAGACTCCCCGTCTCGGCGATCGTCACCGACTCACTGCTGGTGGCCAAGCGCAATCTCATCCGCATCAGGCGAACCCCGCAATTGCTGGTGTTTGCGACCATCCAGCCGGTCATGTTCGTGCTGCTTTTCCGGTACGTGTTCGGCGGGGCGATTCGGGTCGCCGGCTCCTCCTACGTCGACTACCTGATCCCCGGAATCATCGTCCAGACAGTCGTCTTCGGTGCCACAAACACCGCCGTCGGCCTTTCGCAAGACCTCAGCACCGGAATCATCGACCGGTTTCGCTCCTTGCCCATGGCGCGTTCCGCCGTGCTGGCCGGCCGGACGCTTGCCGACCTCGTGCGCAACGTCTTCGTCGTGATCCTGATGATTCTCGTCGGCGAGCTTGTCGGGTTCCGGTTCCACAACGGATTCCTGCCCGGTCTGGGGGCGGTCGGCGTCGCACTCCTGCTGGGCTTTGCGCTCTCATGGGCCTTCGCGCTGGTTGGCCTGACGGTCAGCGACCCGGAAACCGCACAGCTCGCGGGCTTTCTTCCCATCTTCCCGCTGGTATTTGCGAGCTCGGTGTTCACCCCCATCGCCTCGATGCCGGGGTGGCTTCAAGCCTTCGCGAAGGTTCAGCCGATAACCCGGGCCGCCAACACCGTCCGAGCGCTCACCCAGGGTGGGCCGATCACGAAGAACCTGCTCTGGACGGTCGTATGGAGCGTCGGTCTGCTGACCGTCTTCGCCACCCTCGCCGTCCGCCGCTACCGCCGCGGCTAGCCGGCGAGGGGTGTCGCTGCCCTACAGCCTGATCGACTGGTCCGGACGCGGGACTGGTTGTCAGCGGGTTGCGCCAGGGGACTGCGGACTGCCGTGGGTGGTGGCAGCGGCGCTGGCGGCGGTTTCGCGGGCCAGGAATGCTCCAAGTTCGCCGATGGTGGACATCAGCGGCGCGGGGAAGACGACGGTGGTGTTCTTGTCGACGCCGATCTCGACGAGGCTCTGCAAGTTCCGCAATTGCAGGGCTAGTGGGTGGGCCATCATCGTGTCCGAGGCGTCACCGAGGGCCGCAGCGGCCAGCGATTCGCCTTCGGCGTTGATGATTTTGGCGCGCTTCTCCCGCTCTGCTTCGGCCTGGCGTGCCATAGCCCGCTTCATGCTGTCGGGCAGCTGAATGTCCTTGAGCTCGACGAGTGTCACCTCGACTCCCCAGTCGACCGTCGTCACATCCAGGATTGCCCGGATGTCCAGATGGATCTTGTCGGTTTCGGAGAGCGTTTCGTCCAGCGTGTGTTGGCCCACAACCTTGCGCAATGTGGTCTGGGCAATCTGGTCGATGGCGGCATACACGTTCTCGATGGCCACGACAGACTTGACTGCGTCAACAACCCGGAAGTAGGCGACGGCGGAAACGTCGACGCTGACGTTGTCACGAGTGATGATGCCCTGCGACTGAATCGGCATGGTGACGATCCGCAGCGAGATTTTGTGGAGGACGTCGACGAACGGGATGATCATGCGGAAGCCCGGCTTGCGCTCACCGATGACCCGCCCGAAACGAAAAAGCACTCCATCCTGGTATTGCTTGACGACTCTGGCGGAGAGCACGACCCCGACGACGAGTACGACGAGTACGACGATGAGCACGGTCACGAGCACTTTCATGGCTGCCTCTGTTCAGGAGTTGGTATCGGGGTCAACGGTGGTGGCCGGCAGCTGGATCGACTCCAGCAGAGCCCGGGCGGCGCCGGCGATGTCCTTGTCGTCCTGCTGCGCCCGCCGGGACAATTCGGCGTGGGCGTCCGCCGGCAGCAAACCTCGCTCGATCAGGACTCCCACGGCGCGGTTGACCGCCGAAAGGTCTTCCAGCGACCTCGCCAATCCCCGGGCTGTCGGGTCGACCTCAAGGTCTAGATGCTCGTCGATCCGCACCAGGAGAGTCGGATCCAGTAGCGCGCGAAGGTCGTCGGCGAGCAGCAGGAACGCTCCCGCCTCACTCGCCTGAAAAAGCACGATGTCGCCGGGCTCCGACACAGATCGAGAAACTGCCAGGGAAGCCAGGACCGGGCCCACCACTTCGCTGCACATCCCGAGCGTCACTGGTAGAGCAGAGCCGACGACGCTCATCGAGACGGACACCGAGATGCAGGACGGCACCGCCGCGGACAGGCTGGTACCCAGATCAGTGAGTCGAGTCACGAGGGCGTCCGCGTCGCCGACGTCGAGCAGCTGGAGCTGGCGAGCTATCGCCGTCGTGACTTTCACCGGCGCACTCCTGACGGGGTGCATGGTGCCCGAGGCCTGTCCGCATGGTCTGCAAAGCACTCGAAACGTTCGTCGAGTACCGGCTCGCACCCAGAACTGGCATGTGCCGCAGACGTCCGGAGCGAGGGCATACACACTTCCGGCCCCGCACGTCACACAACTACGGATTACTGCCGATCCGCTGGCTTGAACCGTACGCCTTCTCGGCGCGGAGCAGCCTGGTCAGGTGCAGCTATCCAGGGGCGGGGTCGTGACCGCCGCCTGCACTTCGTGCCCGGGCGCGGCGGACGGCTTCGTCCAGCAGCAGTCGCGACACCTCGGCCAGCTTGATGTGCTCGGCCTGACTGCGGACACGTAGCCGCTGAAAGGCTTCCTCAGGGCCCGCTCCAGTGCGACTCATGATGACGCCGATCGCCTGATCGATAACCGCCCGGGTCGTCAGCGCTTCTTTGAGCTGGTCGGCCAAAAGTTGCGACTGGGCCAGCACCTGAGCGTTGTGCACCGAGACCGCGGCCGGGCGGGCGAACAACTCACCCATCCGCACCGAAGAAGCGCCGAATGCGTCCTTGGGATGGGCGTAGACGTTCAACGCTCCCACCACCCGGTCGGGGAGCCTCAGGGGCAGCGACAGGACGCTGTGGACGCCCATCCGGCCGACCCGTGGACCAAATCGGGGCCAACGCGCCTCACCGCCGAGGGATCCAGAGGTCTGCGTCTCCCCGGTCTCGACGGCAAGCAGGCATGGCCCTTCGCCGAGCCGGTATTGAACCTCGTCAACAGCGTGGACGAATTCGGCACTGGCCACGACAGTCTGGGGGCCGCCGACTTCGAGCATGGTCAGGCCGGCGCCCTCCGCCCCAGGAATCGCCCGAACCGCGAACTCCGCAATGTGAATGAGCGTCTCGCGCAGCGGACGCTGGCCGGTCAGCAACCCGGCTAGCCCTTCGAGACTGGAGGCCAGATGCGCTTCTTCCATCGAAACCTCACCTCCATAAGGTCGGGGCGATGGACTCGACATGACGGTACGCACCGGAGAGGGGAATCGCCGGAAAAGAGAATCGCCGAGGACGGCGAGGCGGTCGTGCGTGGCGAGCAACGGGCGATTCGCGTGCTCAACGCTGTCGCTGATCAGAGCGTCAGACGACCCAGGTTCGGCGTGCGGCGGTCGAAATCCGGATCACCAGACGCGGGGAGAGCGAGTTGATAGTGAAAGTGCCTGGCCTCATCCGGCAGCCGCGCAACATTAGCCAAGGCCCGCCCGTTGTCATCGCTGCGGCTTTCGCGAATGGTGATTCCGTCGCCTTGGGCGCAGCGATTGACATTGCGAATCAGATGATGAATGTCCACCAGGTCGTGCGCGCCGGTCAGAAGGTCCACAACGACAAGGACTTTCGCCGGCGCACCGGGCGTCTGTCCGAACGAACCAGACGGACGCGCTCAGGTCGGCCGTCGTGGCCGGGCATCGTCCGTTGCAGGTATGTCCGAGCCGGGCAAGAGCGGCTTGCTGTGAGGCGCATTGACGCGGTTGGCGCGCTCAGAGCGGCCACGGTCGTTGCGCCGGACGACGGAGGGACCTAGCATAGATGTAGACATTTGGGGCCACGCTATGGTGTGCCACCCCGCGGAATGGCAGGTCGGCAACCTGAGAGGTCTGATGGACTACCAGCTGATCGATGCAGACAATCATTACTACGAGGCCGAAGATTGCTTCACGCGCTACGGCGACGACGAGGTGAAACGCTTCGTCCGCTGGGTGTCCGAAGGCAAGCGGCGCTACATCATGTTCGGCACCTCGATGCAGACCATGGTGCCGAACCCGACGTTCAACCCGGTCATCAAGCCTGGGGTACTGCACAAGCAACTGAAGGAGCTGGCCGAGGGCGGCGGCCGCGAACGCTCCGGGCCGACCAACGCCTGGCGTTCCGATTCGCTGGAGCCGCTGCGGCCGTACTACCAGGACCGTGACGCCCGGCTGGAAGTGATGGATCAGCAGGGTCTGGAGAAGGCCTGGCTCTTCCCGACGCTGGCGGTCGGTATCGAGGGACTGCACCCAGAGCAGCTCGACCTGACCTACAAGCTCTTCCACGCGTTCAACCGCTGGCTCGAGGAAGATTGGGGCTGGGCCTACCAGGATCGCCTTATCGGCGCCGCGGCCATCCCGGTACTCGACCCCGTGCTCGCCACCAAGGAGCTCGACGCCGTCCTGGCCCGTGGCGCGCGCATGGTCGTGCTGCGCCCGGGGCCGGCGAACGGCCGCTCCCCCGCCCACCCTGACTGGGACCCGTTCTGGGCCCGCATCCAGGAAGCCGACATCCCCGTCACCTACCACATCCACGCCGGTGGCGATGCCTACGACGAGGCCTACCGGCTGCTGTGGCAGCGCAACGGGGTCACCGATCCCGTCTACGAGAACAGCTTGCGCAACGCGCTCTTCGGCGGCGATCGCACCATCCTGGACACGGTCGCCGCGCTCGTGCTCGGCAATGTCTTCGGCCGCTTTCCCCGGCTGCGGATCGCGACCATCGAACTGGGCTGCGGCTGGGTGCCGTACTGCCTGCACATGCTCGACCACGCCGGGGTCTCGATCGTCGAGCGCTACATCCAGGCGTTCGGCCAGACCGTCCACGAGCGGCCCTCAGACGTCTTCCGCCGCCACTTCTGGGTGTCGCCGTTCCCCGAGGAGGACGTCGCCGGCCTCGTCGAGCAGATCGGCGCGGATCGGGTGCTGTTCGGCTCCGACTGGCCTCATTCGGAGGGCACCGAGCAGCCCGCGGACTACATCGACTATCTCGGCAAGCTCACCGCCGAGGACAAGAAGAAGGTGCTCCGGGACAACGCGCTGTCCCTTCTCACCCCCTCCTGAGCCGGCCGGATCAGGAGCCTCACCGCCTGATTCGAGGGTCGGGAAAGATGACCTCCGGGAGGGGCGACACGAGGACGGTCCGGAGTTGGTAGGGACTGCTGCCGCGGGACACTTTGGTGTCCAGAAGGTTCCGCGGCATCGGAGATCTCCGTGAATTCGGATCTTTCCGCAGCACCCCATCGCCGAGATCCGCCGTGACGCGCCGGTGGATCTGCAGCTGCAAGCCCTCGCCGCCACAGATCGCGCCTTCAGCATCAGCGACCCGCGACAGCCCGAAAGTCCGCTGGTGTGGGTCAATCCGGCATTCACCGCCATCATGGAATATCAGGCTGCGGAGGTCATCGGCCGCACCTGTCGCTTCCTCCGCTGTTGTCCCCAGACGGCCAGTCGAAGTCGACGAGTGGTTGGCCAACCTGGTAAGCCCGGGACCGGGGCCAGACCTCGCCAACCGGCATCCACCTGGAGGACACTTGTATCGACACCGCAAAGGCAGGGATATCTGATGGCGTACTCGCTCCCGGCTCCGGGCCGCGTGGCTACGGCGCGCGACCAGGCGCACTCTCTTTTCGCGCAAACGATGGGTTACGTGGCCATGGCGGCTGCGCTGTTCGCGCTCGGCGCCTACCTCGGACGCCATCTGACAGGAGGCGCGGGGATTGTCGCCTTCATTGCGGCGTTCGGGTGCCTGATGGGAATGCAGTTCGCGAGCCGGCGTTCCCAGCAGCTGACCGTCGGACTGCTGGCCGCAGTGGGGCTGCTGCTGGGTGTCGCTGTGGCGCCCACCCTCGCCTACTACGCGAGCGCCGATCCGCAGGCTCTTTGGCAGTCAGGAGGCGCGACGGCGCTCTTCATCGGCGGCCTGGGCTCGGTCGGTTACGCGACCCGACGCGACCTCACGGCCCTCGCCCGCGTGGCTTTCTGGGCGCTGCTCGGACTCATCGTCTTCGGCATCGTGCTGATCTTCGTCAACATCCCCGGCGGCTCGGTGCTGTACTCGGTGATCGGCCTGGTCATCTTCGCGGCCTACACGGTCATCGATTTCCAGCGAGTGCGCCGGTCGACCAACGCCGCGACTGCGCCCCTGCTCGCCGCGTCGATCTTCCTCGACATCCTGAATGTTTTCCTGTTCTTCCTCAATCTCTTCGGCCGCAGCGACTGACGAATCGGGACACCACGCCATGACGCCGGCGACGGCGTCGCTGATGGCTTTGCCTTTGCGGTCATCATCGCTGCGCCATGGATTCCAGATACGGCTTGTAGAGATCTCTGTCGCCGCAGGCACCCATGACCGAACTCTGAGCGCCACCGCAGCTCATCCCGAAGACGACCGTTGGACCTTGCTCGCCTGCGAGCGCGGCCGCGTTGAAGCGGATGTAGCGCCGCAGCAGCCTTGAGATCGGTGACCCCCTACGGCGCATTGCCGGAATAGGTGCTTGTCACGCTGTCCTGTCCCCGCGCAGCGGCACGAGTTAAAGCCGGGTCGCGGTTCGGACCAGCGCCGCGACGGGCTGCGACCGGCTGTGAGCCGGCCAGGCAATGACGGTCGTCACCAATCCGGCGTCCGCGACGGGCACGGCAACGACGCCGCCCCGTAGCTGGGCCTGGCCTGACTCCGGCGCTACCCACAGGGCGCGGCCCAATCCGATCAGCTGCATGAGCTGCGCATGGTCGCGTACTTGTGGGCCGGGACCATCCGGATACGAGCCGTCGTAGCGGGCAAGCCGCGGCAGCGGCAGTTCAGGCAGGTCATCGAGCTCCGCCAGGGTCAAAGAACTGCGTGCCGTCAGCGGATGCCCGGCGGGCAGGAGGACGACCTGAGCCTCGCTGACGAGCTCCTCGAAATCGAGTCCGGTCGTGGAGTCATACGGCAGATGGAGCAAGGCGACATCGGCCCGGCCGTCGCGCAGCAGACGCTCCTGTTCGGCAATGCCGCACAGGTTCACCTCGACCGGGACAGCGTCCGGTTCCGCCGCATAGGCATCGAGCAGCTTCGCGAGCAATTCGGTGGAGGCGCCGGCCTTCGTCGCGAGAACGATGCCCGCGTGGCCGGTGGCTGCCCGAGCGGCGCGCTGCGTCCGGCGCTCGGCGGCCTCAACTGCGGTCAAGGCGGCCTGCGCCTCCTGCAGCAGGACTGACCCAGCTTCGGTCAGCCGGACGCCGCGGCTGGTCCGCTCCAGCAACGCCGCCCCGAGACGGCGTTCGAGCTGACTGATCGCACGCGAGAGTGGCGGCTGCGCCATCCCGAGCCGCTGGGCGGCCCTACCGAAGTGAAGCTCCTGCGCGACAGCTACGAAGTAGCGCAGCTCCCGCGTCTCCACCTCCAAAACGCTACGCGCTCGATCCGGACCGATACCGCTGCGGTATGGCGCGCCACCCAACCGGTCTTGGCAAAGCGACACCCTGAGCGCCGAGGATTCAGTCATGACAAGTCAGACGATCGCTCTGATCACCGGGGCAAACAAAGGCATCGGCTACGAGATCGCCGCGGGGCTCGGAGCCCTGGGGTGGAATGTCGGCATCGGCGCGCGCGATGGGCAGCGCCGCGAGATCGCGGTGGACAAGTTGCGCGCGGCCGGGGTCGACGCCTTCGGCGTTGCGCTGGATGTGACGAGCGATGACAGCGTGGCCGCTGCCGCGCGCCTGCTCGAGGAACGCACCGGACGGCTGGATGTGTTGGTCAACAACGCCGCCATCACCGGCGGGGCGCCGCAGCAACCGACCCTGGTCGATCCGGCGATGGTGGCACGGGTCGTCGACACCAACGTGATCGGCGTCATCCGCGTCACCAACGCGATGCTGCCGCTGCTGCGACGCTCGTCGGCACCACGCATCGTGAACATGTCCAGCGCGGTCGGATCCCTTACGCGCCAGAGCGTTCCTGGCGCCGACACCGGGCCCATCTCAGGTGCCTACTCGCCGTCGAAGACATTCCTCAATGCCATCACGGTTCAGTACGCGAAGGAGTTGGCCGACACCAACATCCTCATCAACGCTGGATGTCCCGGGTTCGTCGCCACAGATCTCAACGGCTTCCGCGGCGTGCGAACTCCGCAGCAGGGCGCTGCGATCGCCGTCCGGCTGGCAACCCTCCCCGACGACGGGCCGACCGGCGGCTACTTCGAGGACGATGGCACGATTCCTTGGTGAGACCCGCTGCGTGCCGCGCCGCGGCCGGCTTTTCGCCCAGGAAAGTTGATCCGTCCTTCTCCGGGGCGAAGGGAATGCCCGCCATCATCGCGCGAGGGGCTATGACTGCTGCTTGCGCCAAGCGGTTGACGCCTATGACAAGCAGCACGGAAGCGGTCGAGGCAGCGACATGAGCGCCGGACGCGCTTGCGACGACTCCGATGAACACCCGACTCGCCACGAGCGCTCCCCACAGCCAGAGGCTGCCGATCGGCATCTGTCCCCAGAGCGCTCCGTCCCTGCTTTCCAGACGCATAAGGGCGCCTTGCCGGAGCCCGATCGCGGCGGCGACAAGGCCGCTCGCGACGATGAAGATGACGTCGATGGCCTGCGGGTGCAGGCCGTCCTTGCCGAGATCGATGGCGCCGATCACGGTCAGGATCAGCGGAAGCAGAATGAGCCGCTTTCCGCGCTGCGGTTCTCCGAGCAGTTGCCTGCCGATCACGTACCCGACGATCGCGACGGCGGCGAGAACGACGAGCGTTCCGTGCAACATGGCGGACTCCCTCGGCAAGTGACCGGCCGGCTGGTCACCGGCGCGGATCCCAAGCTAGGAACTCGGCGGCGAAAGCGCGTCCACCTGAAGGTGGAGATCCGGGTGGAGATCCGGGTGGAGCACGAAACTGTCGACGATCGACCACTCGAAGTATCGACTCCCTTGCGCCGCCGTTGACAGCAGACTCATCCCAGAGAGAAGGGCACGACCATGACCGCGCCGCTCGACCCGTACGGCTACATCCCGTCGATGGCCAGCATCCATCAGGTTTTTCGCCACGCCACGGCGGACGCTCGAGCTCTGGTCTTGTCCGTGGGCGCAGGAGACCGGGAACGCTGCGAACTCGTCGGCTCGTATCTGGACAACGTGTGGCGGCTGCTGCACGTGCACCATGAAGGTGAGGACGAGTACCTCACCCCGCGCCTCGTGGAACGCGCAACCGACGATGAGGGGGCGCAAGCCGCCCGGATTGCCGCCGAACACCAGACGCTCCTGACAGCGTTGACACCCGCACAGAACGCGTTAGCCGCCTGGCGCGCCTCTCCCACACCCGAGACCGCCGACGCACTCGTGGCGGCGAACGCACGACTTGTAGGTCCGCTGAACACTCACCTGGACGAGGAGGAGCGAGTCGTCGTTCCGCTGGCGATCCGCTATCTGGCTCCGCAGGAGTGGAATCAGATGCCCGGCGAAGGACTCGCCCACTTCAGCGGTGACAAGATCTGGCTGATCATCGGCCTGATACAGGAGCAGATGCCGGCTGAGCTGGTCGTCGCCATGAACGCTCACATGGCCGCGCCGCTGGCTCAGCTCTGGTCGACCTCCGGCCAACGCCAATTTGCCGACTACGTCGAAGCGCTGCGCCGCTAGAAGCCGAGCAGCCGGCCGAGGCCCGCTGCGTAAGCAGGAGGCATCAAGGCGCTTTGCCCTGGGTCGGGCGTATGAGCGGGGGTGGTATTTGAACCGCCGTTCGCGACATTCCTGAGCGGACGTACATGCTGGTCGACGTCGTTGTCCAGACAGCTGTCCAGGCAATCGCCGGGGGGTTTGTAGGACGGACCCCGTCGTAGGTATCCGATAAACGCAAGGCGAACCGTGATGTGCCGGGCACCACCTTCCGGTTCATCCACGTCAAGAAATCAGCATCCCAGTCGTTTCGCGTCTGTCCGCCCTGGACCCGATTCGTCAGCGGCTGCTGAGGATTTCGTAAGCGTCGAAGCCTCGCGCTCGAATGGCTGTCGGCACGAGTTGCCACGCAGTGTGTCCAGCATCAATGAGAGCCCGACCGTCAAGCACCCGTTGCCGGTCTTTGCTTGTCATCCGCTCGCTCATGGCAAACGGGTCCTCGATCAAGGCGCAAAGCAAAGCCAGATCGCGTAGGTGCCGCGAGTTGTCACCAGGCAGCGCGCAGGCGACACTTTTCGCGACGACCGCGCCAAGCAATGACGGCCGCGGAACGGTTCCCCGGCGCGTTTCATGTTCCACCTCGACGCGTTCCGTCCGGGCCAGTGCCTGAGTCCCGCCCGGTACCTCGATCGTGCGACCGGGAGCTTCGGTGGACAAGTCGGCGCGCGCTCCCACTCCTTCCGGGGCTAGCACGTCGATCACCACCGGCTTTGGTGATGCGGCTCGCTCAAACCGATGGGCGACGCCGTCGGCGGCGATTCCGGCCAAAGCGAACCCGCGCTCGCGTAGGGCCTTGACCACCGCAGCGAGCGCCCCACGGTCGGCTCTGACGTCAGCGATCAGGTCACCATCCTGGCTGATCTGGGGCGGCACTTGGCCATGCTCCAGTACGTGCAGGAGCACCATCTGACCGCCGACGACTGTCCAGCCGACGGAGAGCATCTCGTCGAGGTCGAGCAGCAGGTGCCACAGCTGATCCACCGGAGCGGTTAACGGCGGCAGGACGACGACACTCACCGCGCCTCCCCTCCAGCCAGGGTGCTGAGCAAGCCCAACCCGGCGGCAATAGCCCGGGATTCCGAGGACTCGAGCAAGTCCGCAGCCAGCACAGCCGAACCGACCTCGGACCGCCCATCGAACGGCCACACTGCGACCGGCAAGCGCACGAGCAGGTTGGCGTCCGCCGCCGGCCGTGCGTGCCACGTCTTGGCAAACTGCGGCCAATCCCCCTCTCTGATGTAGATCTCGGCAAGTGGGTCCAGCACCAGCAGATCCGCCCCGGACGACACAGCGCGAGCAGGACCAGCCCATAGCACCGGTAGGTCAGACTCCTTGCCGATACGCGACAACGCAGCCGGGTGAACCCGGACCGGAATCCGGCTGCTGCGGCGACGAAGCGCATCCCTCCACCGCTGCGCATTCCCATCCGCGAGCAAACGCAGCTGATGCCGGACCTGACTGCGAGCGACCGGTGACAGCCATGACGCGGTCCCGCCGTCGAGCAGATCGAGGAGCCCCCAGGCCCGCGCCGGCGCCATCGGCCGCCCACCTCGGTGCGGATTCTCGGCCAACCGCGCAACAGCCGCACCGTCAACCAGCCATTCCCGGCCCAAGCGGCGCCCGGGCAGCGCACCATCGCGCAGCATCCGCTGCACCCGCGAGCGATCAACACCTAGCCGGGCCGCAGCCTCTGCCACCGAGACGTCCACCAGAGCTCCTTTCACCATCAATCCGCCTGGACGGATGGTTTCCGTAACAGTCTGGCCCAGGAATGGCATTACGACAACTATCTGATGGAACGGTCGGTTGCCGAAAAATCAACCGGCGGGACGCGAGAGCAGCCTTCGCTGGATCTGCTCCGCTCGCTGACCGATGAGCATGTACCGCGTGCGCTGTTGGAACGACGCCGGCTGACCCGGGCCGAGATCGCCGCCCACACCGGCTCTCCAAGCCCACGATCTCCGACAGCGTGCGGCGGCTGACCGACCTCGGGCTGCTACACGACACGGCCGAGCGCACCGCCGGCCGCGGACGTGAGCGCTGGCCCTCGCCATCTGCGACGCGATTGCTGCCGTTACCGCCCTCACCGATCCCCAGCTCGTCATCCTCGGCGGCCCCTTGGGCACCCACCCGGCTATCCAGCAGGCCGTCACCGACGAAATGGCCAACTCGTCCGGCAGGTGGCCGTGCGAGCCGCCCATGTGAGTACCGAGCCCTCACTCACAGCCGCCCGCGCCCATGCGGCACGCGACCTCCGAGAAGCGGTTCTCTGCCGAGCGCGAGCCCTGCCTGACGCGGTCGCGCGGCCTCGAGCGCAAGAAAGCCCCCTGCATAGGCAGGAGGCTTCGATGCGCTTTGCCCTAGTTCGGGCGTGGTAGCGGGGGCAGGATTTGAACCTGCGACCTCTGGGTTATGAGCCCAGCGAGCTACCGAGCTGCTCCACCCCGCGTCGGTTCGTTCACGTTACCCAGGCGCAACGTCGATGGTCAAACGGTCGGCGGGCGCCGCGGACGCCAACCGGTGGACGCGGCAGGTGTCCCCACCGGCAGCTTTTGCCTCGTAAACCGCCAGATCAGCCCCGTGAAGCAGGCGTTCGTGAGTGGTCTCGACCCCGCCTTCGCTGACGGCGATGCCCACGCTGGCGGTGATGCGCAGGTCGGCTCCCTGGTACTCGTCCGGTTCGGCCAGGGCCGCGACGACCCGCTCCCCCACCGCACGCACCAGCTCGTCGGACTCGGCGGGCGCCAGCAGGATGACGAACTCGTCGCCTCCGAACCGGCAGACGGTATCGGCGGGCCGCACGACGCTGGACATCCGAGCCGCCGCCACTTGCAGGACATGGTCGCCCGCCCGGTGGCCAAGGGTGTCGTTGCACTCCTTGAAGCGATCGAGGTCCACGAAGAGCACCGCGACTCGAGTGCCCTCGACGTAGGCATCAGCCAGCGCGCCGATCACGAGCGCCTCGGCCTCGGAACGGTTCGGCAGCCCCGTCAGCGAGTCGTGGCTCGCGAGATACGAGAGTTGACGCTGGAAGGCCTCACGCTCACGCATCGCCCGGCGCACGCTCTGGATCGACGTGTCCATCACCGTGCCGAGCGGGCCCTCGGTCACCTCGTCCAGGTCGGGCGAGTCGAGCTCACCTGCCGCCAGCTTTTCGGCTTTACGCGTGAGCTGACGCAGCACGGCGGCGGCGGCATTGAGCGCCAGGGTCACCGCTGCGATCTCGCGTGGACCCCTGACCCTTACCGGCGTGAGCGCACCCGCCCGAAGCTGGCCGGCCTGCTCGGCCAGGCCCGCCAGCCGGCGATGGATCAGCGCGCTCACCGACACCAGCACGCCGGCCGTCAGCAGGAGCAGCAGCACCGTCACGAGCGCCGTGATCCAGGCCCGCCGTTCGGCTTGAACGCGTGCCACGCTCGCAGCGCGGGTGCCTTCCTGCACAGCCGAGTGGAGCAAGCCCCGTATCGCCGTGGAGAACTTCCCCAGTGCCAGCGTGTCGCTGGCGACCTGCTTGGTCAGCGATGCCACGGCCGGCCGGCCCTGACTGATCCAGCGCGAGACCACGGCTTGAAACGTTGCTTGCTCGCCGTCGGTCGAGATGTGTTCGTACTCGGTACGCAGCGCAGGCGAAAGATTGGCGGCGAGCTGAGCTGCAGCCGTCGCGTAGGCACCCCGGACCGTGTCGAGCTGTTGGACGAGAGCTTTGAACTGGCTGCCGGGCGCAACGATGATCAGGTACAGCAGATCTCCCTCGCGAGCTCCGGCAATGGTGAGGTCGCTGACCTCACGCAGCTGGGCCGCCGTGACCACGACGGTGTGCGGGACAGCACCTGACTGGCTCTGGACCAGCTGATCGGTGACGGACTGCTCGAGCGCGCCGGCGGTCTCGAGGACGTTCGTGAAGTCAACGGCCGTTTGAGAACTGGCCGCGAGCGCCGCTGCCGACGTGACCAGGCTCTGATCGAGGGCACCTCTTGCTTGTGAGAGCGCCGCCTTGAGCGAGAGCAGCCCGGTCAGTCCCGGCATCGAGCGATGCACTCCGGCCAGAGCAGCATCGGTGGCGCGGCGCGAGACCGTGAGCGGCGCCGCCAGCTTGACGCCGAAGGCTGCATCCACCTGGTCGGGAGTGAGCTTGAACGCCACGGCGGCATCCTTCAGCACCGTCGAGCTCAGTTCGGCGGCCAGCACGTTGCGCAAGTTGTCCAGATCGGCAACCTGGGTCATGGCATGTTCTGCCGCGCGCGAGGCGTGCGCCTCGTTCGTACGTTCGCCAACCAGTAGAGCCCCGGCGATCGCCACCATGATCATCGGGATCAGCGCGAGCACGACGAGATAGGCCCACACAGGCACGCCCGGCCGACGTCGAGGGGCACGGTCGGACAGCGCGCAAGAACCTCGCACTCAGCGCATATCGCGTGGTGAGCCTGATGTGTTGACGGACTTAAGGCCCGGACTGCGCCGGACGCCGCATCGGCGCTGCGCTGATCGCTACGGTTTGGGGCTCGGTGAGACCGAAGCAGAGGCGCTGGGTGAGGCGGACGCCGACGGGCTCGCCGACGCCTTGCCTGACGGTGACGGGGTCGGGCTGGCCGTAGCCTTTCCGGCCGCGACCAGCCTGGTCAGCGTCTGCTGGAGCTGCGTCTCGTACTGGCCATACAGGGTGTAGTTGCCCGCGCCGAACGCCTGCTGCGCCTTCGTGAACAAGCCGGATGCCTGGGCAGCCAATGCCTGCACCTCGGGCGAGGCACCTGTCGTATTCGTCCCGCTACTGCTGGGGCTCGGCGTAGGCGTCGGCTGTCCGCCGTTGCCGGACGGCGTCGTGGAATTGCCCGCCCCCGCGCCGAAGAGTTTCACCAGCGCGCCAGTCAGCGTGCGGTCGAAGCCGATCTTGTCCCCGTAAGCGACGGCGACATCCTGCAGGGTGGGATAACCCTGATCGCCGGTTGCCTGCACGTAATAGGGCTGGACATAGATCAGCCCATTGGCTACGGGCAACGTGAGCAGGTTGCCGCTGATGGTCTGGCTGCCCGCCTGTCTCAGCAGGCTCAGGGCAGACGACACCGTGGCATTCGATTCGATGGTGCTCTTGGCCTGCACCGGCCCGTTGATCGTGACTCCCTGCGGAAGCTCCAAAACCTTTATTTTCCCGTAGTTTCCGGGGTCGCTCGACACGTAGATGAACGCCGACAGCTTGGGTGCGCGCTGCGCGTTCATCGGGCTCGTCAGGTTGAAGTCCGGCTGCGACTGACCGGGCAATTGTGCGTACTGGTAGAACGGCGGCTGCTGGGTTCCGGCGTTACCGGGCTCGTCCGGCACCGACCAGAAGTCCTCCTGCGTGTAGAACCCGACAGGATCCGTCACGTGGTACTGCCCGATGAGATCGCGCTGCACCTTGAAGAGGTCTTCGGGATAGCGGAAGTGAGCCTCTAAATCCTTGGGAATATCGGTCTTGACGGTCCCCGGGAATGCCTTCATCCACGTCTTCAACACCGGGTCGGTCTTGTCGAACGCGTAGAGCGTCACGTCGCCCGTGTACGCGTCGACCGTTGCCTTGACCGAGTTGCGGATGTAGTTGATTTCATTGTTCGCCTGGGCCGCCCGGTTGCCACCGGTGTTGGCGTCAGTGGTGACGTCGCCCAATCGCGTGCGTTCCGAATACGGATACCCGCTCGATGTCGTGTAGCCGTCGAGGATCCAGATGATCCGGCCGTTGATGACGGCGGGATACGGATCGCCGTCGATCGTCAACCAGGGCGCCACTTTCTGCACGCGGGTACGCGGATTTCGGACGTAGAGGATCCGCGAATTCTTGGTGAGCGCGCTCGAGAGCACGAGATTCTTGTCGCCGAACTTCAACCCGAAGAGGATCCGGTTGAACGTGGATCCGACGGACACGCCCCCGGTACCGCTGTAATGGTTGGTCTTCTGGTCATCGCCGTTCGCCGAGTTCGACCCGCTCGGGCCGTCGATCTCGGCCTGCTTGGTGTCGACGATGGAGTACTTCGGAGATTGTTCACCGAAGTAGATGTCGTCCTGGGTGATGTCGAGCGGACCGGTGGCGGGCAGATCCTTCTCAGCAAAGATCGGGCGTCCGGTGTCATCGACCTCGTTGGCAGGCGCGGCGACGAATCCCTTGCCGTGCGTGTAGTTCAGGTGTGTGTTGATCCAGTTGCTCTGGTTGGACGAGAGGCCGGTGAGGTCGAGCTCGCGCACCGCGACGACGTAGTCCTGGGTCTTGCCGTCCACCGTGTAACGGTCGATGTCGAGGGTGGGCGGGAAGCCGTAGTACGAGCGGATCTGCTGCAGCTGCTCGTAGGTCTTCGACAGCACGACCGGGTCGAGCAGCCGGGTGTTCGGGATCGTCCCCTTGTTCGAACCGATCTGCGCGGCGGTCACATTCTGACTCGCCGGGTAGGTCGAGATCGACACGTCGTTGGTGCCGATGCCGTACGCCGCGCGGGTCGCCGTGATGTTGCGCGCGATGTACGGCTTCTCTTTCACCGACTCGTTGGGCCGCACCGAGAAGTACTGGATCAGCGTCGGGTACAGGCCACCGATCACGAGCGAGCTGATGACGAGGATTCCGAACGACAGCGCCGGCAGGATCCACCCACGCTGGCGGATGTTGTAGATGAAGAGCACCGCGCACAGCACGCTGATGAAAAGCAGGATCGTCTTGGCCGGCAGCACCGCATGAACATCGGTGTAGGACGCGCCCGTCACCTTGCCCCGCGGGCTGAACGCGAGCCCGAAGCGGTCCAGGTAGTACGCGACCGCCTTCAGCAGCACGAACAGGCCCAGCATCACCGACAGGTGGACCTTGGCGGCCGGGATCACCTTCTCGACCCGGTCCTGCGTCTGCAGCCGCACGCCGCCGAAGAAGTAGTGCGTGAGCGCTGCGATCACCAGGCACACGACGACGACCGTGAAGGCGAAGCCGAGCAGGAAGCGCTGGAAGGGATAGGTGAACATGAAGTAGCTGATGTCGCGGTGAAACTGCGGGTCCTTGACGCCGAACTTCTGCCCGTTCACCCAGAGCAGGTACGTCCGCCAGCGACCCGATGCCGAGATGCCCGCGAAGATGCCGGCGAGCCCCGCGATCAGGATCAGCAGCCAGGTGTGGAACGGCTCGAGCACCAGGCGATACCGCTCGAGATTCTGCTGCTCCAGCGACATCGGACGGATAGAGGGCCGCAGCCGGTACGCGATGACGATCGTCGTCGCGACGGCAATCGCCATGATGAGCCCGAAGATGACGAACAGCACCAGCCGCGTGCCCAGCACCTTGGTGAAGACGCTGCTGAAATGCACCGAGCGGAAGAACAGCAGATCGGTGTAGGAGTTGACGAAGATCGCGCCCAGGATGACCAGCACGATGATGGTCAGGACGATGGGCACCAGGAAGCGGGGCCGTCGCCGTCGCAACGGGTTGCGGACCGCCACGAGTGCGCCTCCCAGAAAATGCCAGCGTGATCTACCGGTGGACCTAGCGCCTCAAGGTAACTGAGGCAGGCTCAGACTTGGTGTTCAGCAGCCCGGCTGGCTCGTGTCGCCGCCGCGAATACCTTCCAGTGCACTGACAGCCTGTGCAAGCGATGTGACCTTTACGAGTCTCAGCCCGGAGGGCACGGCGGCGCTCGCCTCGCTGCAGTTGTCGGCCGGTACCAGGAACGTCGTCGCTCCTGCGCGACGCGCGCCGACCAGCTTCTGCTGGATGCCGCCGATGGGATCGACGGTGCCGTCGGCCTCGATCTCCCCGGTGCCGGCGATGGTCTTGCCGCCCGTCAGGTTCGCCGGCTCGAGCCGATCGACGATGCCGAGCGCGAACATCAGTCCGGCGCTCGGACCGCCGACGCCCTTGAGGCCGATCTTGACCGTGAACGCGCGCTTGTCGTTGGGCGTGACACCGATGACCGATTTGGTGGCGTCATCGGGCGCCGCGGCGGTCTTCAGGGTGACGTCCTGCGTCACCCCGGCGCGGCGGAACTGGATCGTGACGTTCGTGCCCGGCTTGAGCTTGCGGATGTCGGCGCGCAGATCGACCGAATCAAGCACCTTCTGGCCGTCGACGGCCAGCAGCACGTCGCCGTGCACCAGCTTGCCGTAGGCCGGCATTCCCTTGCCGGTCGACGCCACCGTCAGCACGGCCGGAATGCGCAGGTAGTGCAGGGCCGCGGTGGTCGCGTTCTCCTGGGAGGCCTCCATGTCGGCCTGGCCCTGCTGGTTCTGCTGCTGCTGGCTCTGCCCGGTCGGGTTGATGAGCTCTTCCGGCACCACCGCGTTGTGCGAGGACAGCCAGTAGCCCACTGCAGAGAAGAGCGTGAGCGTCGGCTGCTCGGAGACGGTCGTCAGCAGCAGCTGCCCGGTCACCGGATACGTCTTCACCGGCCCGGTGATCGACACCAGCTGGCTGCCACCGGCTTTGCCGAGCGTGTTCGTCGTCGGGCCGGGCTGCAGCGCCACGAAGGGCACCGGAAGCGTCAGGCCGATCGTGGCCAGCGCGATGATCAGGACCGACGTCACCAAAAGAGTGGTCGTCCGCCGGGTCACAGCATCGGAGTCTAGGCAACCGATGCTGTGACCTCTCAGCTAGCGGTCACTCAGCGTGCGAAGTACCCCAGTGAACGGTCCGCCTCGGCGTCAGAACGGCTGGCCGGGATCGAAGGCGCCTCGTGTGCGTCGGGCAGCAGGCCCGAGACGTCCATGTCGCTGTGGCCGTCGAAGATGAAGTCGCCGTCGGCAGTGGCGTCCTCGCCGGCGCCGACCGCCTCGTCGACGTACGGCAGCTCCGCGGCCGCCAGCTCGAGGCTGGACTCGGGAGCCGCAGCGACCTCTTCCACCCCGGCCACCCCGGCCAGCTCGGCAAGCCCGGCAACCTCAGGAACCTCAGGTGCCTCCTCGGCAACCCCGGGGACCTCGACCCGGTAGTACGTGCGGAACGCCACCGGAACCGGCGTCAGGGCGAACACCGACGGGTCGGTGATGCCGAGGTCGTTACGCAGATGCTCGACGACCCGCACCGCCTCCTCGAGGCTCGCAACCCGCCGAAATTCCTCGCCGGCGCCGTTCTCGGCTGCCGAGAAGACCACGTGCTCCATAGCGCTTCCACCCTTTAACAAGTCGAGTACTGACCGACAGCACCAGCAAATTCACCTACGGACTCGGCAGTCGCCCGGGGTGTTCTTAAGCGCGAACCGGCCAGATCAACATGCCGCCACCCATTCGGCCCTACCGTCGGTGAACGTCTGGTGCTTCCAGATCGGGACCTCGTGCTTGAGCCGATCGATCAGCGAACGGCAGGCGTCGAAGGCCTCGCCGCGGTGCACTGCGGAGACCGCGACGATCACCGCGGAATCGCCGATAGCGAGGTCACCCACCCGATGGATCGCGGCCACCGCGACCACCGGCACACCCGCTGCCACCTCGGACGCGATCTGACGCAGCTGCTCGAGCGCGGACGGGTGGGCGGAGTACGCGAGCTTTGAGACGCTGCGTCCCCCGTCGTCGTCGCGGACGGCGCCCAGAAACAGATCCACTCCGCCGGCGCTCGGGTCGGCCACGAACCTCAGGCACTCGTCGACCGACAGCGGCTCGTCGCGGATGTCGAGCAGGAAGCGGACGTCACGGCCATCAGCCACCCCGGCACGGTATGCCAGGCGCTGCGCTCAAGGCGTAACGCGTCATGGCGTTTGCCTGCCGCTCGTTCGGTCCAGGCACAGCCCCGCGGACTACCGTGGCAGCCATGAGCGGGCAGTTCCCCTTTGGATTCGGTCCCGGCTCGGGCGACCCCGGTGGTTCGGGTGGCTCGGGCGGATTCGGCGGCTTTGGTGATGGCGCGCCCTTCTTCCGTGAGCTGGAGAAGCTGCTGTCGTGGCAGGGCGGCCCCATCAACTGGGAGCTGGCCCGCCAGATGGCGGTGCAGGGCGCCTCGAGCGAGAGCCGGCCGCCCGACAAGACCCAGGAGGCCGCGGTCCGCGAGTCGGGCCGGCTCGCCAATCACTGGCTCGACGATGTGACGACCCTGCCTGGCCTGTCCGGCGCTGCGGAGGAGCTCGCCAGCTGGAGCCGCACCGAATGGGTCGAGCGCACGTTGCCGGTCTGGCAGACGATTTGCGATCCGGTGGCCGCGAAGGTGGTCGACGCCATGGGCTCGGGGGTCACCGGAGGCCTGGCGAGTCTGGGCAACCTCGGCCTGGGCGGCCTGGAAGGCCTGCAGCTGCCGGAGGGAATGAAGCTTCCGGAAGGCGTCGACCTCTCATCGATGCTCGGCGAGCTGACCGGCCCGCTGACAGGAATGCTGCGCCAGATGGGCGGGCTGCTCTTCGGCGCTCAGGTCGGCCAGGCCCTTTCGGCTTTGGCGAGTGAGGTCGTCGGCGCCACCGACGTCGGGCTGCCGCTGGGTGACCCGGCGCTGCTCCCGCACAACGTCGAGATCCTGGCGCAAGGGCTCGAGGTCCCTGAGGACCAGGTCCAGCTGTACGTGGCCGTACGCGAGATGGCACACCAGCGCCTCTTCCAGCACGTGCCGTGGCTACGCGGCCACCTCCTCGGCGCCGTCGAGGAGTACGCCCGCGGGATCACGGTCGATCCCGAGGCAATCGGACGCGCCGTCTCCTCGATCGATCCGACCCAGCTCGACCCGAGCTCGCTCGACCCGGAGCGGCTCTCGGAGATGCTCGGCGCCGACGCGTTCACCAGCCCGCAGACTCCCGAGCAGCAGGCCGCGCTGGCCCGGCTGGAGACGGCCCTCGCCCTCGTCGAAGGCTGGGTCGACGAGGTCACCATGGCGGCGGTTGCGGGCCGCCTTCCGGCCGCGGCGTCGCTGCAGGAGGCGACCCGGCGGCGTCGTGCCAGCGGTGGTCCGGCGGAGCAGACGTTCGCCGCCCTCGTCGGGCTCGAACTGCGTCCGCGCCGGCTTCGCGACGCGGCGGCGCTGTGGCAGGCGTTACGCGAGCAGCGCGGCATCGAGGGACGCGACGCGATCTGGGCCCATCCGGATCTGCTTCCCAGCTCAGCAGATCTCGATGACCCGGCCGGCTTCGTGGCCGCTCCCGGCGATTCGATGGATCCGCTCGCCGAGATCGCCAAGCTGGCCGGCGAGGCACCGGCGGAGGGCTCGGCCCACAAGCGGGTGAAGGACGCCGCCGACGAGCGCGACAAGCAGGACAAGCCCGACGCAGGCGACGACACCCCGCCGAAGGACGCGTAACGACCCGCTCACAGGCCGTGAAAGGCAACTTTTCTTTGTCCACAACCGCCGGTGCTGGTCATCGGGCTGTGGGTTGAGTTGTCCACATGCTTGCGAGCAGGCTTTCCACAGCTGAAACGGAACTTCCCCCACCGTGTCCACAGCGTTATCCACAGGGTGTGAGAGCGCACCGTTGACGTCCCGAACCGGGCTCCCTAGCGTCTCCCATGAGGCCTCGGCCGCGTGGGATCCGGAAGGGGAAGCCGGATCCGATGCGGCCGGGGCCTGATCAATTTCCGGCCCGGTGCTCCTCTGACGAGCGGCCGGGTCAGCGGCCCTCGAACACCGGCTTGCGCCGCTCTCCCTGAGCCGCCAGACCCTCACGCATGTCGGCGGTCGCCATCGTGATCGGCTGCGCGAGCGCCTCCCACTCGATCGCTTCGATGTAGGAACGCGGTCCGTGGCGCAGCGCCGACTTCGTCAGCTTCACCGCCACCGGCGCCATCGCCGCCACCTTCTCAGCGGTAGCGACGACGTCGGCGAGCAGGCTCTCGGCCGCGATCACCCCGTTGATCAAACCGACGTCGACGGCCTCATCAGCCGCGTAGATCCGTCCGGTGTAGAGCATCTCCCGAGCCCGGGGCAGCCCGACGGCCTCGGGCAGCAAATAGGACGCCGCCATCCCGGGATGCATGCCGAGCGCGGCGAACGGCGCACCGAAGCGCGCGTTGGGCGAGGCGTATCGCAGGTCGCAGGCGAGGGCGAGGCACAGCCCCGCCCCGATCGCCGGCCCGTTGACCGCCGCCAGCACCGGGACCTCGAGGTCACGAACGGAGAGCCAGGTCAGGTAGAACGCCCGCATCTTCGTGCGCAGAGCATCCACCTCGGCCCCGCCGGCCTCGATCCACGAGAGGTCGCCGCCCGCGCAGAACGCGCTGCCCTCCCCCGTCACGACGACCGCGCGCACCGAAGGGTCCGCCGCCAGGTCAGCGACCGCCGCCGCCCAGGCTGCGGTGAGCTCCTCCGTCATCGCGTTGCGGCGTTCCGGCAGGGCCAGCGTCAGCACCACGACACCGGGCGACGGGCGCTCCACCCGCAACGGGCCCGACTCGCCTTCAGGGACGACGGTCATCGATCAACTCCGGTCATTTCAGGACAGATGGAAAGGCGGATCTCAGGTCCGACTCGTTCATAGCCGATACGTCGCTAGGTAGGCGTATTTGCCGTACTCCATTTGGCGCAACACATCCTGCCCTCGATTGACCCGAATGGCCCTTCACGGGGCGGTACTCGCGCGACGACGCACATGACGAGCAGCGCCTCAGGAGGCAACACCATGACGCACACGTCGTCGCACACGTCGATAGCCCCGTCTGGGGCTAACGCACCGCGCAAGACCGGCCGCCGGGGTCGTGTCATCGCCGCGGCGACGACACTTGCCATGACCGCCGTCACGCTCGGAGTCGCCGGCGGTGCCGCCGCGCAGGCGAGCGCCTCCGTCTCGGCGAAGACCCCGAGCGGCTCCGTCATCGTGTTCAAGTGCGCCAACCCGGCTGCCGCGGTCAAGGCCGCCGGCGGCAAGGTGACGGCGGACCTGCCGCTCATCAGCGGTGTCGCGGCGACGCTGCCCACGGCCGCGCAGGTGGCCGGTTGCACCGTCACGGCCGACCAGGCGATGCACGTCAGCGGCAAGCCGGTGAAGGACACCGTCGGCGACCCGGTCTCGACCGCTCGCCAGACGCTGGGCCTCACCAGCTCCTCGCCTGACGGCGCGGGCGTCACCGTGGCCGTCGTGGACACCGGCATCGACAGCTCCAAGGACCTCGCCGGCCGCGTCATCCATGCAGACGTGACCGGTTCGAGCTGGAACAGCGACCGCGACGACTACGGCCACGGCACTTTCGTCGCCGGTCTCATCGCCGGGAACGGCGCCGCCTCGAACGGCGCCTACGCCGGCGCGGCTCCTGGCGCGCGGCTCCTCGACGTCCGCGTCGCCAAGGACGACGGCACCACCTCGCTGTCGAACGTTCTTCGCGGCCTGCAGGCGGTTGCCTGGTCGCAGAAGGCGCTGAACATCAAGGTGCTCAACCTGTCGCTGTCCTCGGCCAGCCCGATCCCCTACCAGTTCGACCCGCTGAGCCTGGCGCTCGATTCGCTGTGGTCACACGGCATCGTCGTGGTGGTGCCTGCCGGCAATGACGGGCCGGGAGCCGCGACCATCAGCTCGCCCGGCAACGACCCCACACTGCTGACGGTCGGAGCCCTCGACGAGTCCGGCACCGCATCGCGCCTCGATGACGTCGTCTCCGCCTTCTCCGCACGTGGTCCTGCCGCTCAGGGAATCGCCAAGCCCGACCTCGTGGCGCCCGGCGCCCACCTGGTCTCGCTGCGCGCCCCCGGGTCCGTCGTCGACACCGCCAACCCGGGCAGCCGGGTCGAGACCAACTACTTCCTCGGTAGCGGAACGTCGATGTCGACCGCGTTGACCAGTGGCGTCGTCGCCGATCTGCTCGAGGCCCGTCCCGACCTGAGCCCTGACCAGGTCAAGTCCATCCTTGCCAGCTCGGCCTACACCGCAGCCGGACTCACCGACCCGGCCGCGGCCGGCGCCGGGGGCCTCGACCTGACTGCCGCCCTCGCGACTCCCGCCCCGGTCATCGACCCGGCGCCTGACACCTGGCCCGCCGGCCAGGACCAGATCTGGGACCGCTTCAGCCGGGCGCTGCTCGCCGGCAACCGTGTGGCCGCTGACAAGTGGTGGAACCAGCTCTCCCCGAGCACCCAGGCCTGGGTGGCCCGCTCGTGGTCACAGGTGAGCCCGGAGGCGCGTTCCTGGACGATTGCTGCCTGGTCGGCGCGCTCGTGGAGCGGGGCCGACGGCACGGCCGAACAGTGGCTGGCCCGCTCCTGGTCCGCCCGCTCCTGGTCGGCCCGCTCCTGGAGCGCCCGCTCCTGGTCGGCCCGGTCATGGTCCGCGGACGGCTGGCTGGCCCGCTCCTGGAGCGCGCGCTCCTGGAGTGACGACAACTTCGCGGCACGATCCTGGTCCGCCCGCTCCTGGTCGGCGCGTTCCTGGACGACCGTCGACTGGTCATGACCGATAACGCGAACGGGGCGGCTTCGGCCGCTCCGTCGCGCGTCAATCGGGTCGTTGCCTGCACCGCGCTGCTCGGCACCGGCGCAGCGGTGGGGGCCTGCCTCGGCTGGTCGCACCGCGCCGTCCCACCGGTCAAGGTGTCGATGTCGGAGCACTGGCTCGCCCTGCTCCTGCTGCTCGTCACCTTCATCGCCGAATTCACAGCGGTACGCATCCGCCGCGGCGACCAGATCGAGGCCCTGACGCTCCTCGAAGCCGCCATGGTGGCGGATGTCCTGCTGCTTCCCCCGGCGGCGGCCACCGTCATCGCCATCATGGGGTTGGCGCTGGCCTCGCTCGTGGACCCGCGGCGCGCGATGGTCAAGAAGATCTTCAATCTCGGCGCCCACGCCACGGGCACGGCCCTGCTGGTCACGATGGTCAGCGCCATCGCCGAACCGGGCGAGGGGCTCACCGGCACGATGGTCGTGGCGCTGCTCGCGGGCACCCTCACGTTCGCCGCGCTCAACCTGCTGCTGCTGTCCTGGGTCCTTTCCGCGGCCATCGGGACACCGGTCAAGGAGTCCATGTCGGACGGCTGGCGGCTGTCGCTGGTCATGGCCGTCGGCACCTGCGGGATCGGGGCCGTGGCGGTCGGCGTCGGCATCAGCGCCCCGGCGCTACTCCCGTTCACCCTGCTGCCCGCTGCCGCGCTCACCTACGCCTACCGCGCCGCCGCCCAGGAGGCGGACGAGCGCGAGCGCACCGAGAAGCTGGTCGCGCTCACCCAGGTGCTGGCCGGCCGGCTCGTCGCCGACGACCTGCTGCTGTCATTCCTCGAGCAGTTGCTCGACGCCTTCTCCGGCGTCAGTGCCCGGGTCGTCCTCGAAGGCGACGAGGAGAGCGGCGGCGGTGTCGTACTCGCCGACGGTGCGGGCGTCGTCGTCACCGAGCTCACCGCTTTCGACGCCGCCCTGCTTGCTCTCGCCGGCGCGACACCCGAGCTGGTGAAGAGCGGCCTGCCGGCAGGTTGGGGACGCACCCTCATCGCCCCGCTGGAGGCCGAGGGCCGCCGGCTCGGCATCCTGGTGCTGGTGGGGCACGGGAACCGGCTCAAGGGCCGTGACCTCGCGGTGCTCAGCCCACTGGTCAGCGCGCTCGCGGTGGCACTGCGCGGCGCTGAGCACCTCACCCGGCTCATCGAGGAGACCGGCAAGCTGCAGGCGGTCGTCGACCACTCCAGCGACGGCATCCTGGTGGTCGACGGCGAGAGCCGCGTGCAGGTGTGGAGCCCGTCGATGCACGCGATGTCCGGGCTGCCGACCGCCCTGGCCACCGGCCGTCCGCTCAGCGAGCTGCTCCCCTGCCGTCCGGTGGAGCTCGGCGACGACGGCGCCCCTGCCAGCGCGGAAGAGCTCGCCGAGCTGCCCGACCTGATGAACGTCGCGACCCTGGGCCTCACGCCGGATGAGCCTCGCCGCACGATCGAACTCGCCCTGCGCCGCCCCGACGGCGAGGAGCGCTGGGTACGCATGTCGCACAACGCGGTGTTCGAGGGCGAGCACCTCACGCAGGACGTCGTGCTGGTCTACGACGTCACCCGCGAGCGGCAGGTCGAGCGGCTCAAGAGCGACTTCATCGCTACGGTCTCTCACGAGCTGCGCACCCCGATCACGCCGATCAAGGGCTACGTCGAGCTGCTGCGCCGCCGCGGTGAGGACATGACCCCCGAACGCCGCCGCGAGATGCTCGACACCGTGGCCGACCGCGTCTCCCATCTCGCGCGGCTGGTCGAAGACCTGCTCCTGGCCTCGGGCGTCTCCGAGCCCTCGGCCGCCGTCGTCATGCAGACCGCCGACCTCGGCTCGCTCACCCGCCGCACGGTCGACGACTTCCCCGGTGACGCGTCGCGGCTCACCACCGTGGCGCCCTCGAGGCTGGTGCTCGTGCAGGCCGACCCGACCCGCGTCATCCAGGTGCTGTCGAACCTGATCAGCAACGGGCTCAAGTACTCCCCTGAGGGCTCACCGGTCGAGGTCGAGTGCGAGGTCAACGAGGACGAATCGGTGGCCTGCGTACGCGTGACCGACCACGGCCGCGGAATCCCCGCCGATCAGCTCGACCGCGTCTTCGACAAGTTCCACCGCGTGGAGGACCCGCTGCGGATGACCACGAGCGGCACCGGCCTCGGACTGTTCATCGCCCGTCGCCTCGCCGGCGCGATGGGCGGGACGTTGTCGGTCGAGTCGACTCTCGGCAAGGGCGCGACGTTCCGTTTCCAGCTGCCACTGGCACCCGAAGGCGCTTCACTACCGAGCGTGATGTCACGCCCGGATATGCCGTTCGGGCTTCCGGGCCCGCGCATCCGTCCGCGCCAGCGTCCGCCCTTTGCACCGCCGCCGGGGGTCGATCCACAGGTACCGCCGGGCACTGATCCACCGGGCCCGCAGAGCGACACGCAAGGGGAGTTGAGTCACTCGACGTGATGTCCGGACGCGCCAAGACGCACTATGGACATTGTGACGGGGATATGACGGGCAATTGTGGCTGACATCCCGCGCCGTGCCGTAACCCGCACGGCCAAGCTGGCTGCGCTCCCGCTCGGGGTCGCCGGCCGGGCGACGCTGGGGTTCGGCAAGCGGCTCGGAGGCCGTCCGGCGGAGCTCGTCGCCATCGAGCTCCAGCAGCGCACGGCAGCCCAATTGTTCAAGGTCCTCGGGGAGCTCAAGGGCGGGGCCATGAAGTTCGGCCAGGCACTCTCGGTGCTGGAAGCCGCGCTGCCCGAGGAGGTCGCCGGGCCCTACCGGGCCGCCCTGACCAAGCTGCAGGAATCCGCCCCCGCGATGCCCGCCCGCAGCGTCCATCAGGTGCTCGCCGCCGAGCTCGGAGCAGACTGGCGCACGAATTTTCAGGCTTTCGACGACCATCCCGCCGCGGCAGCCAGCATCGGCCAGGTGCACCGCGCCGTCTGGCACGACGGCCGCGAGGTGGCCGTCAAGGTGCAGTATCCCGGCGCCGGTCCCGCCCTGATCTCCGACCTGAACCAGCTTTCGCGCGCGGCCCGGCTCTTCGCGACACTCTCGCCCGGCATGGACGTGAAGCCACTGCTGGTCGAGCTGAAGGCACGCGTCACCGAAGAGCTGGATTACCTGCTGGAAGCGGGCTGGCAGCGTGCCTTCGCCGAGGCCTACGACGCAGATCCCGACATCGTCGTGCCGAAGGTTGTCGCCGGCTCCGGGCGCGTCCTCGTCAGCGACTGGATCGAGGGGGTCCCGCTCTCCACGATCATCCGGGAGGGCAGCCAGGAAGACCGTGACCGCGCCGGCCGGCTGCTCGTGCGCTTCCTTTATTCAGGTCCCGGACGCGCCGGGCTGCTGCACGCCGATCCCCACCCGGGAAATTTCCGCCTGCTGCCCGATGGGCGGCTCGGGGTCCTGGACTTCGGCGCGGTGAACCGGCTGCCCGAGGGGCTTCCCGAGCCGGCCGGGCGGCTCGCCCGCCTGGCACTGGCCGGTGACGCCCAGGCGGTCTACGACGGGCTGCGCACCGAGAAATTCATCCTGCCTACGGCGAAGCTGAATCCCCAGCCGTTGCTGGACTTTCTGCTCCCGCTGCTCGGTCCGATCGCCAGTCCCGAGTTCACCTTCACCCGCGCCTGGCTGCGCAGCGAGGCCACGCGTATCGGCGATCCCCGCAATCCGGCTTCCGCGCTCGCTCGGCAGCTGAACCTGCCGCCGTCCTACCTGCTGATCCATCGAGTGACGCTCGGGATGATCGGCGTGCTGTGCCAGCTCGGGGCGACGGCGCCTTTCCGCCGCGAGGTCGAGTACTGGCAGCCGGGCTTTGCCGAGCCTGGGACGAAGGCGGCCGCGCACGCCACGAAGGCGAACCGTCCGGGGCGCCGGCTGCCCAGCACGAAGGCGCCGCAGCCGGCTCAGAAGTAGCGGCCGAGCGGCTCAGAAGTAGAGCGCGCCGTAGCCCTCGTCGCGGACGGCGATCCCGGCTGCAGCAAGAGCGTCGTCCCAATCTCCGCGGCAGGACGGGTCGGCGGCCTCGCTACCGTGATCGGCCGTCAGCAGGATGGTGGTGCTCTCCAGCAGGCCGCGCCGTTCGAGGATCCCGAGCGCGACCCCCAGCCGCCGATCGGCGTCGAGCAGCGCCGCCCGGGCCTCGGCGGAGTACGGTCCGCCCCCGTGGTGGCCGGTGTCGGTCAGCGTCGTGTTCCACCAGAGCAGCGCGGGCGGGCCGGACGGCTCCTCGAGCAGCTGCACGACCTGATCGAGCCCGAACGCGTCGACCTGGGTGGACCACGCATAGTCGGCATCCGCCCCGACGAACTCCTGCGTGGCATGCGGGTCGTCCTCCGGCGGCGGCAGCGCGCTGCGCATGCTCTTGGCGCCGTCGGAAGCGCCGGCCTGCCGGATCAGTTCGAAGGTCGAATAGCCGGCGCCCCGGTCGACCGGCTCGTTGACACTGGCGGTCGCGAGGCCGGCGCAGGCCTCGAAGACCGTCTGCACGCCGGGTCGCAGCAGGTCACAGGCGTGATGCCAGGTGCTGACGTCATTGGCCAGGTAGCGCTCACCGGTCGCCCGGTCGAAGAAGACGTTGCCGAGGATGCCGTGGCGTCCCGGTCCGACGCCGCAGATCGCGCTCGTGTGGTTGACCAGCGTCACGCTGGGGAATTCGGCCGTCGCTCCCCCGCTCAGGGCGCAGCCGTGCTCGAGCAGCCGGGCGACGTTGGGCAGCGCCCCCGACCCGGCGAGTTCGAGCAGGTCGTTGGAATTGACCCCGTCCCACAGCAGGCCCATCACCCGGCGCGGCGTGCCGGCGGCGGGCGCCTCGACCAGATCGGTGAGCGGCTGACCCTCGGCGCCGTCGAACGAGCGGCCGGCAGCATGAGCGAGGGTCGGTCCGATGTCGATGACGCGGACGGCGCGGGGCAGCACCCCTGACGCGATCACGCCCGCACCGGACACGATCAACGGCGCCCGGCTCTGGCCCGCGTCGAGGCTGCCGTGCTCGCCCAGGTGGCCGCCGCGCTCGGGCCAGTAGTGGCTCGGCGTGTGGACGACATGCAGATCGGGGCTGCGGCTCGGGTCGGCGAAGGCTGACGCGAGCCTTCGGGCGGCGTCGGGATAGCAATTGCGCTCGTTGGGCGGGCTCTGCTCGGGTCGCACTCCGTCTTCATGAGGGACGCCGTGCATGGGGTTCTGGCAGCCGATCGGTGACCGGCCGGAGATGACGTCGAACGTCGCGCCCGGCTCGCCCAGCGGCGCCCGAGCGGACCCGGCGGCATTGGCGACCATCACGTACGCGCCCTCACGCCAGGCGACCAGGTCGACGATGCCGGCGAGCTCGGGCTTCAGGAGCACTTCGAGGGCCGCCTCGCGCGGGTTGGCTCTGCGCTGACCTGCGTCAGCGAGCGTCACCCGGGCTGACGTGTCGCGATCGGGGCTCGGCACGCCTGCACGCTACCGAGCAACGTCGTGTGGGGGGCGCCGACGCCCCGGCCCACCGGATGACGGCGGCCGGGGCGTCGGCGGGTGCTGCCCCTAGGACAGCTGCGCCCAGGCAAGGGTGGCCTGAGCGGCAGCGTGCGCAGCGGCACGGGAAGCCCGCTCCGCGCGCGCGGCGCGGCGGGCGGCCCGGCGCTGCAGCCGGGCAGCGGCAACCAGGCGACTGTGGTCTGTCTGCGCCTGGGCTTGTCGGTGTACGAGCTCGCAGGCCATACGGGCCTGCTCCGGGGCGATCATGGCTCTCTCCTTTGAGAACGCGCTCCAAAAGAACGTGGGGCTCAGGCCGCCACCTTGCGGGGGCGACCACGGGGACGCTTGCGAGCGACGACGGCTCCGAGGACGACCAGCTGGCCGCCCCAGACGCCATAGGGCTCGCGACGGTCAATGGCGCCGGACAGGCACTCGTGCCGCAGTGGGCATTCCGCACACACCGCCTTGGCGGTCTCGACCTCATGCGGCAGCTCGGCGAAAAAGAGCTCGGGGTCGTGCTCCCAGCAGGGCAGGTCGATGCCTTCGTGCTCGATCCGGTGGATCGTGATCGTGTCGAACATCGGTGGTCACCTCCTCGAAGGACGCAAGTATCGGAGTGGGGTACGACAAAAAGGCCGCGGATCCCGGAGAGGGAATCCGCGGCCTCGAGTCGGCTGCTGCATCGGCTAGATGCGCCGTCGCCCTCGAGGCGGTCGGGTGGTCCCCGGAAGGTCCTGGACCCAGCTACCGCTGGTGGCATTCATCGCGAACTTGGCATCGGTAAACACCGGGAGGCCGACTCGCGTACGCGCGGTCCACAGGACGTGGGCAGACTTCATCGTCACGTGGCACCTCCTCCGCGTCGTCTCGCTCGGTGTCGACCGAAATGTCGACGCGTTGAAACCTAGCGGCATCGACGTAAACCGCGCAACGTATTTAATTTGCGGAAGTTTTTTCGGTCGAACCGGCCCCCGGCGCGACGGACTTCAGCACGTCGAGCACGCCCGGGCCGAAGCGCTCGAGCTTGGTGGCGCCCACTCCCGGGAGCGCGCGCAGCTGCTGCAGGCTCGCGGGACGCTTGCTGGCGATGGCCTCGAGCGTGGCATCGGTGAAGACACAGAACGCCGGCTGCTTCTGCTCGGCCGCCCGCTCCGAGCGCCACTGGCGCAGGGCCTCCCACAGAGCCGGATCGACCTGCGCCGGAGGGCCGCCCTTTTTCGAGCGAGACGGCTTGGCCCGCTCCTCGGTCTGCGGTGCGATCCCGTCCAGGAAGCGCGACGGCTTACGCGGTCGCCGGCCGGCCTCGCGCGCCTTGGCCCACGAAAGCGTGAGCTGCCGGCGCGCCCGGGTGACCCCCACGTACAGCAGCCGGCGCTCCTCGGCGACGGCCTCCGGGGTCACCGCGTAGCTGATCGGCAAGGTGCCATCGACCAGGCCGACCAGAAAGACGGCGTCCCACTCCAAACCCTTGGCGGCATGGAGCGAGGCGAGGGTGACGCCTTGCACGGTGGGCACGTGCTGCGCCGCCGCCCTCTCTGCGAGCTCGGTGGTGAAGACGGCCAAGGTCGGCGCCGGAGCGCCCGCGGCCTCCGCATCGCTCTGCGCCTCCTGGGCCAGCCGCAGCAGCGCGGCGACGTTCTCCCAACGCTCGCGCTGCGCTCCGACGCCGGACGGCGGCTCATCAGCGCGCCAGCCGGCCGTCGCCAGGACGGTGCTGACCGACGCGACCAGATCTTCCGAGCCGCCGTCTTCCTCGGCCCGCGCCGCACCCCGCAAGCGCACCATCGCCTCGCGCACTTCGGGCCGCTCGAAGAAGCGCTCGCCGCCGCGCAGCACGTAGGCGACCTTCGCCCGGGTCAGGGCTTCTTCGTAGGCCTCCGTCTGCGCATTGATCCGGACCAGGATGGCGATCTCGCTGGCGGGGGTGCCCGTGCGGATGAGCTCCGCGATGCGCCCGGCCACCAGCTGTGCCTCTTCGGCCTCGTCTTCGGCGATCAGCCAGCTCGGCTCCGGTCCGGCTGCTGACTGCGCCTGCAAACCCCCGGGCGAGCCCCCGCGCGTGATGACGGCATTCGCGAGCCCCACCACCTGAGGGGTCGACCGGTAGTTGCGCACCAGCCGGACGATCTCGGCGTCGGCGTGACGCTGGCGGAAGGTCTGCAGATAGCTCGAGGAGGCGCCGGTGAAGGAGTAGATGGTCTGCTCCGGATCGCCGACGACGCAGAGGCTGCTTCGCGAGCCGAGCCACGCCGAGAGGAGACGGTGCTGCAGCGGATTCACGTCCTGGAACTCATCGACCACGAAATGCCGGTAGCGCGCGTGAAGCTCGTCAGCGACGAAGCGGTGCTCCTCGATCAGACCGGCCATCAGCAGCAGCAGATCTTCGAAGTCGATCATCCCGGCCTGGCGCTTGACCTCCTCGTACGCCGTGTAAATGCCCGCCGTGGCCGCCGCGTCGAGCGGGAGATCGCGGGCGGCGCGCGCAGCAGCTGCCGGGTATTCACCGGGACCGACCATCGTGGCCTTGGCCCACTCGATCTCCGACGTGACGTCGCGCAAGGCCGGCCCCTGAAGCGTGACTCGGGCGGACCGAGCGGCCTGCGCGACGAGGCGCGCCTTGCTGCTGACGAGCTGCGGAAGCGGGCCGCCCATCACCTGCGGCCAGAAATAGCCGAGCTGGCGCAGGGCCGCCGCGTGGAAGGTGCGCGCCTGCACCCCTTCGGCGCCGAGCTGCCGCAGGCGGGTGCGCAGCTCTCCGGCCGCCCGCGCCGTGAACGTCACGGTGAGCACCTGACCGGCCGGCAGCTGCCCGGTGACGACCTGATAGGCGACGCGCCGGGTGATCGCCCGGGTCTTACCGGTGCCGGCACCCGCGAGCACACAGACCGGCCCGACCGGGGCCAGCACCACCCGCCGCTGCTCCGGATCGAGCCCCTCGAGCACTGCCGCGGGCGGTTCGCTGCTCAGCTCGTCGGCAAGTGCACTCACGCCTTGCGACGCTAGCTGCTGGCACCGACAGGAAGCAGCCGGGACGAGCCGTTGTTGATGGGTAAGAAATATTCACACCGAGAGTGCGCCGGACTCGTTCGCTCTGAAGTCAGCTCTGAAGGAGATAGCCCCGTGCCGAACCCGACTCCTGCCGGGAGTGCTGCACCAGCGTTCACCGTCTACTCCACCCCGTGGTGCGGCTACTGCACGCGGCTCAAGCGCCAGCTCAAGGGTGAGGGACTGACCTTCGCCGAGGTCGACATCGAGCTCGAGCCGGAGGCCGAGGCGCTTGTGAAGGCAGCCAACGGCGGCAATGCGACCGTCCCGACGCTTGTCTTCGCCGACGGCAGCTCGCTCACCAATCCGTCGTTGCGAGAGGTTCTGGCGAAGCTGGAAACGGCCGCGTAACTGACTGTTCGATCAGTTTGGTGACCGATCTCTCACCGCCGTACGGGTACTTCGGGTGACCCGGAGTGATCTTCATAGGTTCACCTGACAGGCGTCTCGAGCGCGTGAGAGGGTCTGAACACTTTCTGCGAAACCCCAGACCCACCGGAGTGCAGTGATCATCGCGCCGACCGCGTCCCCAGCGGTGTCGTCGCAGCTCATCGAGACCGCTCTCCGCGCCGCTGCGGGGGCTACCGGAATGCAGCTGGTCTTCGTGTCAGCCATCGACGCGCAGACATTCACGTGGCGAGCCCTCCACGGCAAGCTCGACGGCATCATCGCCGGCGCGAGCCTGCCGTTCGAGGAGACGTTCTGCTCGCGACTGCTCGCCGGCGCCCCTTCAGCGACGACTGATGCCGCCCTCGACCCGGCGTACTCCGATGTCCCGCTGCGCGACGCGCTCGCCATCACCTCCTACGTCGGGGTGCCGCTGCGTCAGGGCGGCGTCGTTACCGGCACCCTCGGCGGATTCGACTCCGGCGTCACCCCGCTCGCTCCCACTGACGTGAGCGTGCTGGCCGCCCTGGGCCGGATGATCACCGCTGAGACGGCGCGCGACCCGGAGGTCCGGCTGCGACGCACCGCCGCCGGATGGGAGGTCGAAGACGCCGGCGGGCTGGCCGCGCCGGCCGACGACCTGACCGTCGCCATGAGCCTTGCCGATCTCATCGCTGCGGAGAGCGCCGACCCGGTGCCGCCGCAGCGCCCGCCCCGGCCCGGCGAAGACCTTTCCGAGGCCGACCGCCTCCGCGTCCAGATCAGTCAGCTCGAACACGCGTTGAGTGCGCGGGTGGTCATCGAGCAGGCGATCGGCGTGCTCTCGCAGCGGTTCTCGGTCGCGCCGCGGGAAGCGTTCGACCGGCTCCGCAAATCGGCCCGCAGCCGAGGCCAACGCGTCCACGATCTCGCCGTGAACATCGTGCGATCGGCGCGCGACGAGAGCGTCAGCCTGCCTGCCGATCTGACCTGACCGAAGGTCAGCTCTCGCCTTCGAGCCAGTCGTCGATCAGGCCACGGGCGATCGAGACCCCGGGCGGCAATCCCAGCTCGCGCGTCGAGAGACCGGTGACCACCTCATCGCGGGTGAACCAGGCCGCCGCTGCCAGCTCGGAGGGCTGCGGGTGGAGGGCGCCGACATCGGCAACGGCCGTGAATCCCAGCATGAGCGAGGACGGGAACGGCCACGGCTGCGAGGCGCGGTAGCGCACGTCGCGCACCGAGACGCCGACCTCCTCCGCGACCTCACGCACCACCGCCTGCTCGGCTGATTCGCCGGGCTCGACGAAACCCGCCAGGCAGGAGAAGAACGGGTGCGGCCACTGCGCCCCGCGTCCCAGCACCGCCTGGCTGCCGTCCGGCGATTGCACCAGGACGATCATCGCCGGATCGACCCGTGGGAAGTGCTCGGAACCGTCGTTGGTGCAGACCCGGACCGCGCCCGCCATCGACGGCTCGGTCGGCGAACCGCAGCGCGGGCAGTGGGTGTGGCTGCGGTGCCAGGTGAGTACGCCCACCGCATGGGTCAGCAGTCCGGCGTCGTGCGCCGACAGCTGCTGACCGACGTCGCGCAACCCGACGCGGCGCAGCGGAGCGTGGCCGGTCTCCGCCTCGTGCGCCGGGCGGTCGAGCGCCCAGTAGGAGCCGGCCTCGTCGGCGCCGAGCAGCACCGCATCGGCCGGCGGCTCGTCCTGCGTCGGCTCCGCCCAGACCAGGCTCGGCTCCGCCTCCGCGCCGTCCCCACCATTGATGGCGACGCGAAGGTCGGCGTCGAGCACCAGCACGTGTGCGCTGCCGCGCCAGGCGTCACGCAGCCATTGCGCGTCAGCGCGCGAATCGCTGCTGCGATCGACCGTGCTGCGGGAAAGCGCCGGCTCCTGCACGCCTCAGCGACCGGACGAACCGGCGGCCAGCGGCCGGATCGCCGCCACCGAATCGGTGATGACGGAAGCATCCCCGAGCAGGACAGCCGCGAGGTTGGTGGGCGCGAACTGTTCGGCGATGGCTGCAACCCCCTGCGCGTCGACGGCGCCGAGCGCTGCCGAGTGCTCGCGCAGGTACTCGGGGCCGAGGTCGCTTCCGGCCAGCATCGAGAGCGTCGACGCCAGCCCCGACGAGGTGGCGGTGGACAGCGCGAGCGTGCCTGCGGCGTAGCGCTTCGCCGCCGCCAGCTCGTCCTCACCGAGTGGAAGCAACGCCACCCGGCCGAGCTCGTACAGGATCTCCAGCAGCGCGGGCGCGGTCACTTCGGTGGCGACGTCAGCGGACACCACGAATCGTGATCCGGCGGCCGCGTGTTCGATGGAGCTGCGCGGCGAGTACGTGTAGCCCTTGTCCTCGCGGATGTTGTTGACCAGGCGTGAGGAGAAGTAGCCGCCGAACACCACGTTGGCGACCTGAAGGGCGGCGTAGTTCGGGGCGGTACGCGTGAGCGACGGCCCGCCGAGGCGGATGTTCGTCTGTACCGCGCCCGGCCGGTCGGCGATGGTGACCCCACCCGGCAACGTGCTTGGGAAGCTTCGGCAATGACTTGGCGGCGTGGCCGGACCAGCCACCGAGCGCGGCTTCCACCGCATCAAGCGCTGCGGCGGGCCGCAGGTCGCCCACGAGCGTCAGCACGGCGCCCTTGGGCGAGACCGTGTGCCCGTGCAGGGTCCGCAGCTGCTTGGCCGTGACGGCCTCCAGCGACTGCGGTGAGGGGATCTCGACGGCGTACGGATGCTTGCCGTACAGCCGTGACAGCAGCGCTTCGCGGGCCAGCACTGCCGGCTGGCTGCGCGCGATCGCCAGCTCGGCGACGAGCCGTTCACGCTCTCCCGACACCTCACGCTTGGGATAGGACGCCGAGTGGATGACTTCGGTCAGCAAAGCCAGCAATTGCTTGAGATTCGGCGCCAGCACCGAGCCGATCAGCGCCAGCCGGTCGTTGTCGATGTTTGCTGACAGGCCCGCGCCGAGTGTCTGCAACTCGGTGGCGAGCTGGCTGCGGTCACGCGTCTCGGTGCCGGTCAGCATCGTCTCGGCAAGCAGGGTCGCCGCCGCGCGCTCGCGGCCTGACTTGCCGCTCGAGCCCTTGGCATCAGGCGGCCCGACAGGAATGCGCAGCCGCAGCTCCACGACCGGGACGGATGCGCGCCGGACCGCGAGCACGCGCAAGCCGTTGGACAGCACCCGCTCCTGGACCGGCGGGACCTTCAGCGCTCCTGGAGGCGCGACGCTCGGGATGACGCTCATGCCTTACCCCCGTTGGATCCGGCGGGCCCGGGATGTAACACCAGCAGGCTCCGCGGCTGGACCCGGATACTCGCGGCGGCCGACGACAGCTGCGCCGCCGTCACCTCCGCCAGCCGGTCGGGAAGGGCGTTCAGCAGCGCCGGATCGCCGTGCAGCAATTCGAAGACCGCCATCGTCAGGGTGCGTCCGAGCACGTCGTCCACCTCGCGGAACAGCCGTGCGGACAGGCGCGCCCGCACCCGGTCCAGCTCCCCCGGCTCGGGCCCCTCGCTGGCGAGGCGGTCGAGCTCCTGGTCGACCACGGCGAGGACGTCGTCGGCGGTGCTCGTCGGCGGGTAGTACGTCTCGAGCGTCAGCAGCAGCGGGTCACGCTGGTCGAACGGGTCACCGAAGGTGCCGAGATAGGTCTCGACGCTCGTCACCAGCCGGTCCTTTTGCACCAGCCGCTGCTCGAGCCGGCTCGCGTCGCCCGACGTGAGGACCTCGGTGAGCAGGACGTAGGGCAGGTACGCGGCGAAGTCGGCGACGGGATCGGGCACCCGGTAACCCGCCGCCAGAGCGGGCTGCGGGGCGAGCGGGTCGGGCTCGTCGAGGCGGCGCTCGGTCGGCGGCGGCGGCTCACCGAAATCCGGGCGCTTGGGCACGGTGCGCGCCGGGACGTCGCCGAAGTGTTTCTCGATGAGGGCCGTGGCCCCGGCGACGGTGACGTCACCAGCCACCGTCAGCACCGCATTCCCCGGTGCGTAGTACGCGTCGAAGAAGCTGGACGCGTCCTCCAGCGAGGCCGCCTGCAGCTCCTCGAAGGCCCCATAACCGTTGTGGGCATTGGGGAAAGTCGTGTAGGCCACGGCGGGCAGCCGGATCCACGGGAAGCCGCCGTACGGGCGGTTCAGCACGTTGACCCGGATCTCCTCCTGCACCACGGCGATCTGGTTCTCCAGGTTTTCCTGGGTCAGCTTGGGCGCGCGCATCCGGTCGGCCTCGAGGAAGAGCGCCAGATCCAGCGCACCGGACGGCAGCAGCTGGAAGTAGTTGGTGTAGTCCGGATGCGTCGAGCCGTTGAACGTGCCTCCGGCGGCCTGCACGTACTTGGGATGCTCGGCCTTCCCGACATTCTCCGAACCCTGGAACATCAGGTGCTCGAAAAGGTGCGCGAAGCCGGTGCGGTTGGTCGGCTCACTGCGGAAGCCGACGTCGTAGTGGACGGCTACCGCGACGACGGGCGAACTCCGGTCCGGCGCGATGACGACCCGCAGGCCGTTCGGCAGCGTGAAGCGCTCGACCTGGTACGAGGGCGACGGGGTACGCCTTCCCGACCGGGGCGCGCGGGCGGCGCGGGAAGCGGTGGAGCCGGCGGGGCCAGTGGCAGTGGCCCGCTTGGCTGGTACACGGCGTGTTGTGGGCGGCACAGTCACAACCTAGACATCCGACGGGCGATTCGCGCCGCGGGGCGGCGACCAGGCCCGAAGACGTGCTGAACGATCGCTGACGCACCCTGGCGGAGCGTCGCCTCGCGACCACGCCGAAGCCGTGCCACTCTCGAATCGTGACCACCGCCTTCGTGCTGGCCGGTGGCGGCAGCCTCGGCGCCGTCCAGGTCGGCATGCTCAACGCCTTGCTACGCGCCGGGATCCGTCCCGACCGGGTCTACGGCTCGTCCATCGGCGCCCTGAACGCCGCCGCCATCGCCGCCCAGCCGACGGCCGTCGGCGTCGAGCGGCTCGCCGCGGCATGGCAGAACCTCTCGCGCCGCGAGGTGTACCCGGCCGACACCCGCCAACTGCTGGAGACCGCCGTCCGTTCGCTGCCGATGCTGCCGCTGGGCCTGCTGCGGGCCATCGGCCTGCGCAACGAGGCCTACCCGTTCCGGCCGTTGTCGGTGCTGGCCGGAGCAGCCGGGCTGGCGGATGCGCTGGTGCCGCGCCGTGCTCGCGAGCGGATGATCTCCGGGCTCGTTCCGTTGACGCAGTTGGACCTCGCATCGCTGCCGCTCGAGATCGAAACGGCTGAGATCACGACGGGACGGCTGGTGCCGCTTTCCGTCGGGGGCGCCGTGCCGGCGCTGCTGGCCGCGACGGCACTCGCCGGGCTCTTCCCACCCGAGCACGTCGGGCCTTCCACGCTGGTCGACGCGAGCCTGGCCGAATCGACAGCCGTGGACCGGGCCGTCGAAAGCGGCGCCGACGAGGTCTACGTCCTTCCCAGCGGTTTCGCCTGCGATCTCGACGATCCGCCGCCCGGCGCGTTCGGCGTGACCGTGCACGCGTCGACGGTGCTCATCGAGCAGCGCCTGATCACCTCGATCGCCCGCGCCGATCCGCGGGTCGCCGTCTACGCGGTTCCCCCGCTGTGCCCGCTCTCGGTCGTCCCCGTCGACTTCTCCCACACCGTCGAACTCATGCTGCGTGCCGAGGAGGCGACCCGGCGCTGGCTGCGCGGCGGACACCGTCCCGTCCCCGGCCTTTCCCGGGCGCTGGGTGCCCACGGGGCCAGCGGAGTGCTCGACCTCACCGCGGTCGGGTTGGGCGCGCCGCCCCACTGAGGGTCCGCGTACCGGAGTGCTCGGTCACAGCGGGAGACGCGCTCCAGCGGTCTCGAGTTCGAGCAGGGCACGCTTCTGGTGCAGCCCGCCCGCGTAACCCACGAGCGAACCGCTGGCACCGACGACGCGATGGCACGGCACGATGATGGCGAGCGGATTGTCATGATTGGCCGCTCCCACGGCACGCGCCGCGCCCGGAGCACCGATCTCCTCGGCGATCTGCCCATAGCTGCGGGTGGTGCCGTAGTCGATGCGGCGCAAGGCGTCCCAGACCTTCTGCTGAAAGGCGGTCCCCCGGGCCGCGAGTGGCAGGTCGAAGTCGGTGCGCTCCCCGGCGAAGTACTCGGCGAACTGCCGTCGGGCCGCCGCGAGCACCGCTAGCGCGTCGTCACGGATCCAGCCGGCTTCGGGATGCGCCGGCGGCAGCCAGACCCGGCTCAGCGCATGGCCGTCCTCGGACGCGACGAGAAGCTCGCCGAACGGGCCGGGAATCATCGTGTAGCGGGTCATGCGGGTCCTCCTGACCAGAGGTGAAGCACGGCATAGGAACGCCACGGCGACCACTGCGCAGGGTCAACCGGGCCGGACCCGGTCGCCAGCCGGGCCATGGCTTTGACGACTTCGAGGTCGGTGCCGAGCCAGACGTCGGGATCGCGCAGGGCACGCATCCGGATGTAGCCGGCGGTCCAGGGGCCGATGCCGCGCATGGCCAGCAGCCGACGCTCGACGTCGGCGCGCTCGGCGGACCCGTCGAGCACGAGATCGCCGACCGCCAGGGCGCCGCTGAGCTCGATGAGGGCCCGCGCCCGGCTCGCGGGCATCGGCAGGTCGGCGGGATCGGCCTTGGCGAGCTCGTCGGCGCGGGCAAACGTGTGGGTCACGCCATTGCCGGTGCCGCAAGGCACCGCCAGCTCTCGTCCGTACATCTTGGACAACCGGCCCGCCAGCGTGCGAGCTCCCGCGACGGAGATCTGCTGGCCGAGAACGGCCCGAATCGCCAGCTCGGCGCCGTCGACCGTGCCGGGCACCCGCAGCCCGGGCCGAGCCGCCACATGGCCGGCCAGCGGCCCGGATCCCAGCACCGCGTCGACCGCCACCGGATCGGCGTCGAGATCGAGCAGCCGGCGACAACGCGCGACGGCGACCGTGAGATCGCGCAGGTCGCTCAACTGCAGGCCGGCCCGGACGTAGCCGGCGCCGGCGGGTCCTTCCGCGAGCCGGACCGTTGCCGTGCCGTGCGGAAGGTCGAGTGCCCGGATGAACCCGCCGTCGAACGCCTCTACCCCGGGCACCGCCCTCAGGCGAAGGAAGTTCAGCGCCGCCGCCGCGTCGAAGGGTCGGCGGTACGTGAGCCGCAGGTTCACCGTTCCCGGCTCGGCGACCTCCCGGGTGCGCCGCCGCTGGCGAAGTGCCGTCGGCGTCGCCCCGAAGATCTCCCGGACGGTGTCGTTGAACTGGCGCAGGCTGGCGAAGCCCGACGCGTACGCCACTTCGGTGACGGACACGTCGGTGGTCTCGAGCAGCAGCCGGGCCGTCTGGGCGCGCTGGGCCCGGGCGACCGCGAGCGGGCCCGCCCCGAGTTCGTCGGAGAGCACCCGGGTGAGGTGGCGGGAGGTGTAGCCCAGCCGCGACGCCAGCCCGCTGACCCCTTCCCGGTCGACCACCCCGTCACCGATGAGCCGCATGGCGCGGGCCACCAGATCCGCACGGACGTCCCATTCGGGCGAGCCGGGGCTGGCGTCGGGGCGGCAGCGCTTGCAGGCCCGGTAGCCGGCCTGTTGAGCAGCCGCCGGGCTCGCGTAGAACCGGACTCCCTCGAAGCGCGGTAGCCGGGCCGGGCACGAGGGCCGGCAATAGATCTTCGTGCTGTGAACGGCCGTGACGAACCAGCCGTCGAAGCGTGCGTCGCGACTCGACACAGCGCGATAGCAGCGCTCCGGATCAGCGACGATGTCGAGCATGTCGCGCCAGTCTGCCCGTGCGAACAGCTCGTCACTAGCGGATTTCGGACACCGCGGTAGGGCCGCCAATCACAGCGTTTCCAGGGCTCCCAGCTCGTCCCAGAGGTAGGCGACGGCCTCCGCCCCACGCACCAGCATGGGAATGACGACGCGCTCGTTCGGTGCGTGAATGCGGTCATCGGGCAGACCCACACCGAGGAAGATCACGGGGGCCGCGAGGATCTCGGCGAGGTCGGCCTCCGGCCCGCTGCCGCCCTCGCGGGTGAAGAGCACCTCCTGTCCGAAGGCCCGCTCCATGGCTCGCGCCGCGGCCTGCAACGCCGGGGCATCCAGCGGGGTCAGGCAGGGGCGCACGCCGGGGCCGTGGAACGTCAGCGTGGCCTCGATGCCGGGCGGTACCTGAGCCGCGACGTAACGCTCCATGGCCGCCTGCACCTCGCCGGGATCCTGGTCGGCGACCAGCCGGAAGCTGACCTTGGCATGGGCATCGGACGGGATGATCGTCTTCCCGCCCGGCCCGGTGTAGCCGCCCCACATCCCGTTGACCTCGGCGGTCGGGCGGGCCCAGAGACGCTCGAGCGTCGTGTAGCCCGCCTCGCCGGCCGCCGCGCGTGAGCGGGCCGGGCCGGCGAGCCAGACCGCCTCGTCGAAGGGCAACCGGCCGAAGAGCTCCCGCTCGCGGTCGCCGAGCACGAGTACGCGGTCGTAGAAGCCCGCCAACGTGACCCGGCCCTGCTCGTCGTGCAGCCCGCTGAGCAGATCCGCCAGCACATGCAGCGGATTGGGTACGCCACCGCCGAACGAGCCGCTGTGCAGATCACCGTCGGGACCGTGCAGATCGAGCTGGCAGTCGATGATCCCGCGCATGCCTGTGCAGAGGCTGGGCGTCTCCCGGTTGAAGACGCTGGTGTCGGAGACGACGACGACGTCGCAATGCAGTTCCTCGCGGTGCTCACGCAGCAGCTCCGCGAAGTGCGGCGAGCCGGACTCCTCCTCACCCTCGATCAGCAGCTTGATCGTGACGGCGGGGGCGATCCGCCGCTGGGCCGCGAGATGGGCCGCGAGCCCGTGCATGTGCATCAGCACCTGACCCTTGTCGTCGGCGGTGCCGCGCCCGAGCAGCTCGTCGCCGCGGATGGCAGGCTCGAAGGGTGGGCTCTCCCACAGCTCCAGCGGATCGACGGGCTGCACATCGTGATGGCCGTAGACCACCACCACCGGAGCGCCTTCGCGGTCGGCGGGCCAGTGCGCGAACACCGCTGGATGTCCGGCCGTTTCCCAGATCTCGACCCGTGGGAAGCCCGCCTGCCGCGCGCGGGCGGCGAGCCATTCCGCACTTGCCCGCACGTCGCCGGCATGTCCGGGATCGGCGCTGATGGACGGGATACGCAGCCACGGATCGAGGTCGGCCAGCAACGCTGCGCGATCGATGAAATCGGCTGGTGCTCCCGTGGGAGATTCGGCGGTCACGACGCGACGTTAGCGGGTAGAGGCGTTCCGGATCACGGGGGAACGGGAAGGTGGATGCTGTCTCCGAGGGGAGGTGAGTGACCTGCGACTGGCGACCTTCAACATCTGCAGCGCCTGCAATCCGCGCACCGGGAAGAGCGACCCCGCACTGCTCGCTCTCGCCGTCCGCGAACTCGGCGCCGACGTCCTCGCTCTGCAGGAGGTCGACCGCGATCAGCCGCGCTCCGAGCGCCAGGACCAAGCGGCGCAGGTGGCCGAAGCTATGGGCTGCGCGACTGGCGACTGGCGTTTCGCCGCGACGCTGAACGGCACCCCCGGCGATCACTGGACGCCCACGCCCCCCGACGAAGGTGGTCCGGCGTACGGCGTCGCGCTGCTCAGCCGTTTCCCGGTACGCGAGTGGGCGCAGGTCCCGCTCTCGGCTGCGCCGATGCGCGCACCCGTCGCTGCGGGCGCTCCCGACGGCCGCAAGCGCATCCTGCTTCTTCAGGACGAGCCGCGGATGGCCCTCGTCGCCGTGATCGAGGGCCCTGACGGACCTTTCACCGCCGTCTGCACCCACCTGTCTTTCGTGCCCGGGTGGAACATCCGGCAACTTCGTCAGCTCACCCGCGAGCTTCGCGACTTCCCGCGCCCTCTGGTGCTCGCCGGCGACATGAACGTCACCGGTTCGCTGCCCGCGCTCGTCACCGGGTGGCGTCCGGCGGTGCGGGTACGCACGTTTCCATCCGCCCATCCGAAGCTGCAACTCGATCACGTGCTCACCGACGGCTTCACCGCGACCGGGGGGCACGCCATTCCGCTCATCATTTCCGACCACCGGGCGCTCGTGGTCGACCTCGCCGTCCCACCCGCCCGCCTAGCCCGAAAGCGGCCACTCCCCCGGCTCGGCGAGGAGCCAGCCGAGCTCGTCGCGACTGAGCAGCGGAGGCCGGACGAGGCCGTCGTCACCCTCCCTGATGTAGAGAAATCCAGCGGTGACCTCCTCCGGCTCGACCCCGGCGATGTCGGCCCACGCCGCCCGGTAGCAGGCCAGCTGGACGGCTGATCCGCCGGTCATCACATCAGCCGGACGCGATCCGGTCTTGTAGTCGATGACGTCGTAGCCGCCGTCGTCGCGCCGGTAGACGGCGTCGATCCGGCCGCGCACCAGCACCGGCTCGGTCGGCAGTTCGATGCTGAGCTCGAAGCCGACCTCGACCGCGACCGGCTCGCGCGCCGCCCAACTGCTGGCCAGAAATGCCTCCTGGAGAGCGCGGAGGTCGTCGTCAGCCAACGCGATCGCTTCGTCACCGGCACCGGGGAGATCGTCGGGACCGAGCAGCGCCCGACCGCCGGAACGCTGCTCCAGCCAGGTATGGAAGCTCGTGCCCCGGCGGGCTGCCGGCGCCGGCGCCGTGGGCATCGGCCGGGCCAGCCGGGCCGCGTACGCCTGCGGATCCCGGGCGACGTCGACCAGGTCGCTCACCGAGAGGGTCTGCGGCACCGCGACCTCACGGCGACCGGCGGCGCCGCGCTGCTCTCGCCGGAGCAGCTCGCCGTCGCGGCGCCACCCGGCGATCCGCTCGGCTTCGTCGTCCGTCGGCGCTTCCGCTACCGCGAGTGGCTCGCCGAGTTCCAGCCGCTCGCGTACGGCAGCCGCCGCCCAGCGCACGTCAGACGTCACGACCGGCGCCGGGGGCCAGGCGATATCGGCGACGCGCTCTTCCGCCAGCAGCGGGTTGGTGTCGCCGGCGGCTGGTTCGGGCGCGCGTTCCTCGACGATCCCCGAGCCTTCGGCACACGCGGCTTCGATCTCGACGAAGAATTCCGAGGGCGGCGCGAGCACTCCCCGCGCGGTCGCCGACCACCAGAATCCCGAGCAGAGCAGCACCTCGCGGGCCCGGGTGACGGCGACATAGGCCAACCGTCGTTCCTCGGCCGCTGCCACCTCCCGGTACTCGGCCTTGAGTCGCTTGCATCCCGCCGGCGAAGGGTCATCCCAGACCGGCAGGTCGTCACGATCCCCACGCAGCTCACCGGGAAGCGCCTCCGCCCGCCACGGCCACGGCGAGGTGCCGCGCGCGCCCGGAAACACGCCCTTCGACAGACCGGGCACCGAGACCACGTCCCACTCGAGGCCTTTCGCGGCATGGACGGTCATCAGTTTCACGGCGTCGGCCGCTGAGGGCACGCCGATGTCGTAGCCGTCCTCGGCCTTCTCGGCTGCCTCGAGCGAGGCAAGGAAGGCGCCGAGGTCGGTCTGGCCGTCGAGGCCGACGAAATCCGCGGCTACGTCAAGGAAAGCGAGCACATTGGCACGCCGGCCACGGCGCAGCCGCGCAGGCGTCGCCTCGAGTTCGATGTCGAGCCCGGTGGTGCGTTCGACATCGGCGATCAGGTCGGGCAGCGGCTGATCGGCCCTGCCGCGCAGCACCGCCAGCTCGCGGCGCAGGCTCCGCAGCCGCCGGTCCGCTTCCGGCGAGAGCGGTGCCATGGCAATGAGCTCGGGGGCATCAAGCTGTTCCAGGACGTCAGCCAGGGCACCGACTTCTGCCTCGTCACCCCCGAGCCGCAGCTGTGAGCCGTCGGGCCCCGGATCGCCGCCCGGCTCAGCCCCGCCCCGCAGCAGAGCCGACGCGCGCCGCCCCATGGCGTCGAGATCGCGCAGGCCGATACGCCAGCGCGGGCCGGTGAGAAGTCGGAGCATGTCGGCGTTGGCGGTCGCGTCGTGCAGCACCCGCAGCACCGCCACGATGTCGGCGACCTCCGGCGCATCGAGCAGACCACCCAGCCCGACGACCTCGACGGGGACTCCCGCCCGCTCGAGGGCCTGCCGGAGCAGCCCGAACTGGCTACGGCGCCGGCACAGCACCGCGACCTCATGCCAGCCCTCGCAGTCGGGCTCGGCGCAGGAGGCGACATGTGCGGCGTGCCGCTCGGCTCCGGCCGCGCGTATCCGCTCGGCCACCCACGCGGACTCGGACTCGGCGTCGGCGAGCAGCCGTACGCGTACCTGCCCACCGTCTGGACCCGCCGTCTCCCGGCCCTCCCGCGGCTGCAGCACCGGCGGTGCGACGAGCACACCCGGCCCGCGGGCGAGACCGGCCACCACTCGGTTGGCGACGTCGAGAATCGCCCCGCCGCTGCGGAAATTGGTGGTCAGCGGATAGACCTTCGCGGGCGCGCCGCTGCGCTGCGGGAAGTGCTGCGGGAAGCGCAGGATGTTGCCGACGCTCGCCCCCCGAAACCCGTAGATCGATTGCGCCGGATCGCCGACGGCGGTGACCGGATGCCCGCCCGCGTACAGCCTTTCGAGCAGCTTGCGTTGACCGACGCCGGTGTCCTGGTACTCATCGAGCAGCACGATCCGGTGGGCTGTGCGCTCTGCGACCGCCACGACCGGCTGCAGCGCGAGCTCGGCCGCCAGCGAGATCTGATCGCCGTAGTCGAGCAGCAAGGCATCGCGCTTGGCCCGCTCGAAAGCCTCGACGAGGGCGAGCAATTGCAGCCGCCCGGCGCCCTTCGCCAGCGCCTCTTCCGCGTCCTTTCCGGCCTTTGGTGCCCGGGCGACCATCGCCGCCATTCGCTCATGCGCTGACCTCACATCGGCGGCCGTCGCGAGGTGCGACGCGAGCTCGTCCGCCAGCTGCCTGACGCGCTCCGCGACGCTCGCCGGGGTGAGCTCCAGATCGAGCGGGCCGGCCCAGCGGCGAACCACGGAGAGCGCCAACTGCCATCGCAAACCCTCGGGCGCCAACCGGGCGGCGGGCTCAACGCCGATGCGGAGTCCATAGTCGGCGACCAACCGGGCGCCGTAGCCGTTGTAGGTCAGGATCACCGGCTCGCCGTCCAGGACGCCGCCTGCTGCCGCCCCGGATGCGGCCCGCAGCCGCTCGAGCCCGCCGCGGACGCGGGCGGCGAGCGACGCCGTCGCCTTGGTGGTGAAGGTCAGCCCCAGCACCTCGTCAGGGCGCGCCTGGCCCGTCGCGACGAGATGCACGACCCGGGCGGCCATCACCTCGGTCTTGCCGGACCCCGCACCGGCCAGGATCAGCCCCGGCTCCAGCGGGGCACCCACGGCCTTTTGCTGCTGCTCGGTCAGCTTCCAGTCGGGGCGACCCTCGCCCAGCAGCCCCAGGGTGTCTTCCAGCGTCCAGGCCATGGCGCTCTTGGAGGTCAGCACGCTCACGCGACCTGCGCCCCCTCAGGGCGGGCCGGGCAGCAGCGCCGGACCTGGCATGTCTCGCAGCTGTCATTGCGCCGCGCCGGGAACGACTCGGCAGCGATCGCCGAGACGAGCCGCTCGAGCAATTCGTGCACCCACGTCAGGCCGTCGGCGTCGGGCTCGAGCGGTGGCTGCTCGCGCTCTTTTCCGTTGCGCAGATGCAGCAGTGCGGCACCCGCCGAACCCGTGAGCCCGGCCTCGTCGGTGTCTTGGGCGTCCTCGCTGCCTGGCACGTGCACCGCGCCGAGCAGCACCGCGAGCTGGTAGAGGCCGAGCTGCGGACTCTCCCTGGCGGACTCCCGGCTCGGGGTGGTGCGGCCGGTCTTGTAGTCGATGACGACCCCGCGTCCCTCACTGTCGCGCTCGAGACGGTCGATCTGGCCGCGGACGCGAGCCCGCCCCGCGGCGAGCTCCAGTTCGAGGTCGAAGTCGAGCTCGGCGCCCACCACCGTGTGGGGCCGGCCCTGATGCCATTCGAGGAGCTTCGCCAGCGCTTCCCGGGCGGCGACCCGCTCGCGCGCCGAATACCACGGAGCCTCCCAGTCGATCTGTGGCCAATGCAGATCGAGCCGCTCCTCGAGCTCGGGCAGGGTGGTGATCCCCGAGTCGACGATGTGGCGTGCGAGGTCGTGGATCAGCGTGCCGAATCCCTGCGACGACGTGCTCGCGCTGGCGACACCCGCCCGGCGCACCAGGAACCACTTCAGCGGACAGGTCTTGATCGCCTCGACCTGGCTGGGAGACAGCGTCACGGCCCCGCCCTCCGGCAGCAGCGGCAGCTCGCGCTCGGTCCAGGCCGCGAGGCCCCACCAGGTCTTCGGATGCGCCGCCGCCACCTCCGGCGCCAGTTCGGCGAGCTCGGCGACCGCCGCCTCGCGCAACGCCGGCGACGACTCCGGATCACTCGCGACGCAGCGCAGCTCGGCGACGAGCGCCGGCAGCGACAGGACCCGCGGGGCGATCTCCGTCTGGGCCGGCACCGGGACGCCCAGCTCACTCAGGAAGCGCGACGGGCGCAGCTCTCCTTCGTCGCCGCCGCTGACTGCCGTGACGAGCAGCCGGCGACGCGCCCGCGTGATCGCCACGTAGAAAAGCCGCCGCTCCTCGACGAGCGCATCGGCCCGTGCCGCCGCCGCAGACTCCTCCGCGGCGAACAGGGTGGGCTCCTGCTCGGCGGACGCGAGGGCATCGGCCTCGAGCAGGGTGCTGCGGCGCCGCAGATCCGGCCAGCTCCCGTCTTGCACGCCGGCGACGACGACGAGGTCCCACTCCAGCCCCTTCGAGCGGTGGGCCGTGAGCAGCCGCACGGCCCCCGCCGGCGCCCCGGCTCCCCGCTGGCTCAAGGGATCTGCGGGAATCTCCTGGCGCTCCAGGCCTTCCAGGAACACCTCCAGCCCGGCGGCGGGCAACCGGTCGGTGAAGCGTGCCGCGGCTTCGAACAAGGCGACGACGGCATCGAGCTGGCGATCGGCATGGCGAAGCACGGCGGCACTGGCCAGGCCCGGCCGGCGCACCGTCTCCACCAGTCGCTGACGCCAGCGGCTGGCCGACCACACCGTCCACAAGACCTGCTCGGGCGTCTGCCCCTCGGCGACCCCGCGTCGCACGATCGACAGCAGCGCAGCAATCTTGCGCGGCGGCTCGCTCACGTCTTCGGGAAGCCCGACGATGCCGTCGAGGCTTTCCACCAGGAGCTCTCCGGAGCGGCGGCTCCCGCCGGCGCTGCGCTCCTGACGGTGGACCGCCCGCCGCAGCCGCCTGACGTCGAGGGCATCGGCCCCGCCGAGCGGCGAGCTCAGCAGCTGCACCGCAATGTCCTCGTCAGCCTTGGTGAGGCCCGATCCGACGCGCAGCAGAGTGAGCAACGGCTCCAGCACGGGCTCGCGAACCAGCGGCCGCTCGTCGGCCGGGGTCTCGACCGGCACACCCGCGTCAGCGAGGGCCCGCTGCAGCGGGCCCGCTAGGCGGGTGCTGCGCACCAGGACGGCCATCGAGGACCACGCCAGCCCGTCGATCAGATGGGCGCGGCGCAGCACGTCAGCCACCGCGGCCGCTTCCTGCGACGCGGAAGGAAACAGCCGCACGGACACCGCAGGGTCTGGCGAAGGGGGGCCGAGGGCCGCCAGCTCGCGGTGGGATGTCACAGCATCCACCGGCAATCCAGGCAGCGGCAGCCGGCGCGCCACCGACCGCGACGCCGCCAGCAGCGCCTCGCCCGACCGCCGGCAACCTCCCAGTGCCAGCACCCGCGCCGGACGCCCGCGCTTGCCCCGGAAACGGTCGGGGAAGTTCAGGATCCCGCCGACCTCTGCGCCGCGGAAGGCGTAGATCGACTGATCGGGATCGCCCACCACCACCAGCTGCGGACCGGCGGCCGCGAGCGTCTGCAACACCTGCTCCTGCGCCGGGTCGGTGTCCTGGTACTCGTCGACCACGATGAGCCGCAGCTCCTTGGCCACCTCGCCGAGCACCTCGGGCATCGTCAGCAGGCGCGCCGTGCGGCGGACGAGCCCGGAATAGTCCACCGCGCCCTGCCAGTCGAGATTGGCGAGGTAGTCGGCGTAGAACGGCGCGAGCGACTGCCAGGCGCTGCGGCCGGTGATGCGCCCGAGCTGCTCGAGGTCGGCCGGCTCCACGCCGCGCTCCTGGCAGCGCGCGAGGAGCCCGCGTACCTCATCGGCAAAGCCGCGCAGGCCGATGATCGGCTGCCACTGCGCCGGCCACGCCGCACCCGGCCCGAGCTCGACTCCCGGCGGATCAGGCCGGAGCAGATCGCGGACGACCACGTCCTGCTCAGGCCCGGAGAGCAACCTGATGGGGGTGCCGGAAAGGGTCGGGTCGAAGCTACGCAGCACCGCGTAGCACCAGGCGTGGAAGGTCCATGCGAGCCGGCCGGCCACGGTGACCCTGAGGCGTGACGCGAGCCGCTGGCGCAGCTCGTCAGCCGCCCGCCGGGAGAACGTGAGCACCAGCACCTGCTCGGGGCGCAAGCCGCCGCGGCGCACCCGATCGGCCACCAGCTCGACCACGGTGGCCGTCTTGCCGGTGCCGGGACCGGCGAGCACGAGCAGCGGACCGTCGCGGTGATCGATGACGCGCTGCTGATCCTCATCGGGGGTGATCGGCGGGCGGGCGGGCCCCGCCGGACGCACCAGCCGCGGGGTCAGGTCAGCGGTGAGCGCGGGGACGGGCACGCCAAGAGTCGACCACGGACCCACGACAAATGCAGATCCGGAATCACGCTTGTTCGGGACCGCGCCAGCGCGCCGCCTGCAGGTCGACACGCTCGCCGCCGACCGCGATCGGCGTGCCGTCGGCCTTCAGCCGGCGCAGCGCCTCGACGGGGCCGGCGGGATTGGGATGCCCGCTGGAAAGCACGACCCGGTGCCAGGCCACTTCATACCCGTGACGACTCATCGCGGCGCCGACCGCGCGACCCGATCCGCGGCCGATCAGCTCGGCCACATCGCCGTACGTGAGCACCTTGCCCGCCGGGATCTGGGCCACGATGTCGAGCACCTCGGCCGCGTACGCGGACGGCGTACCGCCCATGATCGGACGCGTGCCGAGCCCGGCCGAGACCGAGCGCGGCGGACCCGTCCGTGCCATCTGCCTATGACCTGATGTCTGCGACCTGCCGGATCAGTAGACCGGCAGGCCCTTGTCGACCTGGGTGGCCCAGGCCGTGACGCCGCCCTGCACGTGTTTGGCGGTGCTGAAGCCGGCGCCCTTCAGGGTGGCGAGCGCCTCGGCGGAGCGAACCCCGGTCTTGCAGTACAGGATGATCGGCTTGTCCTGCGGGAGCTCGGAGAGCTTGGACGGCAGATCACCCTTCGGGATCAACTGCGCGCCCGGGATCCGGACGATCTCCCACTCCGCCGGCTCGCGCACATCGACCAGCAGGAAGTCCTCGCCGGACTCCTTCATAGCCGCCAGCTCACCGGCGGTGATGGTCGAGCCGGCCGCAGCCTCCTGCGCCTCCTCGGACACGACGCCGCAGAACGCCTCGTAGTCGATCAGCTCGGTGACGGTCGGGTTCTTGCCGCAGATCGCGCACTCCGGGTCCTTGCGCACCTTGATGTCGGTGTAGCTCATCTCGAGTGCGTCGTAGACCATGAGCCGGCCGACGAGCGGGTCGCCGATGCCGGTGATCAGCTTGATGGCCTCGTTGACCTGGATCGAGCCGATGGACGCGCAGAGCACGCCCAGCACGCCTCCCTCGGCGCACGAAGGGACCATCCCCGGCGGCGGCGGGTCGGGGTACAGGCAGCGGTAGCACGGCCCGTGCTCTGCCCAGAAAACGCTGGCCTGGCCGTCGAAGCGGTAGATCGAGCCCCAGACGTAGGGCTTGCCGAGCAGCACGCAGGCGTCGTTCACCAGGTAGCGGGTCGCGAAGTTGTCGGTGCCGTCGACGATGAGGTCGTAAGGCGCGAAGATCTCCATGACGTTGGAACTGTCGAGCCGCTCCTGATGCAGGTTCACGGTGACGTAAGGGTTGATCTCTGCGACGGAGTTGCGCGCCGATTCGGCCTTGGAACGGCCGATGTCGGAGACGCCGTGGATGATCTGACGCTGCAGGTTGGACTCGTCGACGACGTCGAAGTCGACGATGCCGAGCGTGCCGACGCCGGCCGCCGCGAGGTACATCAGGGCCGGGCTGCCGAGGCCGCCGGCACCGACGACCAGCACCTTGGCGGTCTTCAGCCGCTTCTGACCGGCCATCGCAACATCGGGAATGATCAGGTGCCGGGAGTAACGCCGGATCTCATCGATGCTCAGGTCCGCGGAAGGCTCCACCAGCGGGGGCAAGGTCGAGTTGAGCGATTCGGTGGTTGGCACGAGAGCAGGCTCCTCGCCGTGACGTACGGAAGACAACGGATGACTGGGCGGTACGCCGTCCATTCTGCCGGGCAAATCACACCTGCCCGTAAATGAGCGACCTCACCTCACAACCACGCAGGCAGGCGGGCGATTCCAGCACCGGCCACCACCGCCGGTGACGTGACGGCTCGACGTGTGGGTTCGCGTGCTCAGGGAAGGGGTCCTGCGACAAGCACGCGCAACCACGCGCAACAGAGGAGACCACGATGGGTTTCGCAGACAAGGTCAAGAACTCGCTGCAGTCACTTTCCGGCAAGGGGAAGCAGCGCGTCGGCGGCGCCACAGGTAACCGTGACATGCAGGCTCAGGGCGACGCCGAGCAGGCCAAGGGTGACATCAAGCAGGCCGGCGAGAAGGTCAAGGACGCCTTCAAGCGCTGACCCGCAAGAAGTCAGGCAGGCAGGTGCGGCTGGACCGCTTCCAGCACCGCACGCACGATCGCCTGCCGCGGATCGGACTGGACGGGTGAGGCCGCCGAGACGGCGATCTCCACCCCGTCGACGTCCAGCACCAGTGAGACCGAAGCAGCAGAATCGCTGACCTCGAGGTGTTCGAGGCGCCCGATGACGGCGTCCTCGGTGAGTTCCTCGATGGCATGCAGCGTGGCCTCGGCGACGGCGTGATTGACGCCATTGGCGGTCGTCGTCCCCGGGGCCTCGCCGCGGCATTCACGCTCGCCGCGGCGCAGCACGATGCTGACCGTGACCTTGCGGCCGGCGCTCGTGACGTTCATGACGGTGACGCGCACGCCGCCGTGTCCGTCGAACCCGCCCGATTCGCCGCCGCCCGGCGCGAAATCGGCGGCGGCTTCGACCATCTGGACCTGGCCCGCGTCGACGCCGAGCCCGAAGCGCTCGCGCAGCAGGCGGCCCACTGACGTGGCGACCTCCACCTCGTCGACGTCGGCCGCGAGATCGAGGCGTAGGAGTCCGGCGCCGCCGGAATCGTCGTCGCCGATGTCGGCGGAGCGGATGCCGGGAATGCTGCGCAAAGCCAGCAGGACCTCGTCGATGCTGACGGCAGTACTGGGGGTCACGGTTTCCTTGTCGGCGCCGGCCCTACCCTGTCTTGAGCCCGTTTCTTGGGCCGCTTGCCGCAATCAGGCGCTGCGCCGCTTGCGTGGCGGCGCGGCCTTCTTGGCCGAAGCCTTCTTGGCCGTCCGCTTCGCCGGCTTCTCGTCCTCCGCTGTATCAGCAACGACGTCGCCGCTCTTCTTGCCCTTTGCCGCATCGACGGAAGCACGCAGCGCCGCCATGAGGTCGAGCACCGCGCCGCCAGAAGTCTCCGGCTCGGACGGGGCCACCACCTCGCGCCCGGCGACCTTCGCATCGATCACGGCCTGCAGCGCCTCGCGGTAGCCGTCGGTGTACTGGCTCGGGTCGAAGTCCCCGGCGAGCGTCTCGATCAGTGACCCGGCCATGGCGAGCTCCTGCGGGCGCACCGAGACGTCCTCGTCGAGAAAGCCGAAATCGGGCTTGCGGACCTCGTCGGGCCACAGCATCGTCTCGAGCACGAAGACCCCGTCGCGCACGCGCAGCGTGGCCAGCGTCTCGCGCTGGCGGAGCGCCACCTTCACCAGCGCCACGCGTCCGGACTCCTCGAGCGCGTCGCGTAGCAACGCGTAGGGCTTGGTGCCGGTGCGGTCGGGCTCGAGGTAGTAGGACTTCGCGAAGTAGATCGGGTCGACCTGCTCGAGCGGCACGAACTGAAGGACGTCGATGGTGCGCGACGTGGTCAGCGGCAGCCCGGCGAGGTCCTCGTCGGTGAGGATCACCATCTCGCCCCCGCCGAGGTCATAGCCCTTGGCGATGTCGCCATAGCTGACTTCCTCGCCGTCGACGGTGCAGACGCGCTTGTACTTGATACGCCCGCCGTCCTCGCGGTGGACCTGGTGAAACGAGACGTCGCGCTCCTCGGTCGCCGAGTAGAGCTTGACCGGGATCGTCACCAGACCGAACGAGATGGCGCCCTTCCAGATGGATCTCACCGAAGGATCATCCCCCGCGCCCGGGACAAACGCACACCCGTTCCCGCAAGAACTGCCCCGGTCAGGCGGCTAGCACTTGCCGGCGATGTCGCAGATGAGCCCGGCAACCTTCGGTGCACCCCATCCGGTGGTGTAGTCCCAGCCGGGGCCGGCGCTGTACAGACCGTTGCTGCCGAGGGTGATGTCGGTGTAGTCGCGGGCCTCGGTGGTCGCGTTCTTGCCCACCGCGTAGAGCGGATAGTTCGCGAAGCCGTTTCCGGCTCCGCCCTTGGCGCCCTGCACCCGGGTCCACATGCCCATCCAGAGCGGTGACGACAGGCTGGTGCCGCCGCCTTCGGTCGCCGCGCCGGCGCTGTAGATCTGGTAGCCGTTGGTCAGGACATCTCCCGATTGAGCAGCGACATCAGGCACCGCCCGGCACGCCACCCCCGGCGTCGGCTGCAGGCAAGGGATGTTGTTGCCGCTCACGCCCTGCTGGTAGTCCGGCAGCCCGATCAGCAGCGACGAGCCGCCGCCGGTGAAGGTCCACGCGTACTCCTGGGTGCGGTTGCCGGCTCCATCGGTGTAGAGCACCGTTCCGCCGACCGCCGTCGCGAACTGCGAGGACGCCGGGTAGTTGGTCAGCGGGACGACCTGGTTGAGCAGCCCGTTGCCGGCGCCGATGACCGGAGCGGCGATGACGGGGCACGAGGAGCCGGTGTCGCCGGTCGAGCTGAAGAGCGTCCTGCCCTCCAGAGCCGCCTGCTTCAGGACGGATTCCGCCTGCGGTTGCAGGTTGTTTCCAAGGCCCTCCGTGACGGGCAGCGGGAGCGTGGAGAGCGGGCCGCCGGTGATCGCATTGGTCGGGTTGGTCTCGCACTCGCCGAACGAGGCGTTGGCCTGCAGCGGGCCGTTCGCGTCATCGGTCCACTGCTGGAACATCTTCAGCACGTCGGCGTCGGACAGGCTGGTGCCGAAGTAGAGCGTCATCCCGTCGGCCTGCGGCGCCATGCCGGAGGAGGCCTGGGTGTCGATGTTCCATTCCTCGCGACCGGTGTCGTCACTGAAGTCGGTGTCGCCCGCGGGGTGCTTGACCGTCACGGGAATCTGGGGCAATCCGTTGGCGGTCTCGAACTGGCGCAGGTCGGAGATGACGTCATCGCTCTGGCCCTCACCGAAGACCGCCAGTTGCTGCCCCTGGCCCTGATACGCGGCCGGCTGGTCGTAGACCGACCACAGATCCTTGGGGGTCGTGACGCCGAGGCAGGTGCTGCCCACACACGTGTCCTGGGCGGGCGTCTGCTTGGCAGGCGTGGAGAAGCCCTGCAGGGTGTTCAGCCCGACGATGGTGTTGACCGGCAAGCCCGCGGGCACCGACGGGTAGCCGGTGTTGGCGAGGAACGCCTTACCCGCCGTGGTGAAACGCCGGATGCTCGTCTTGAAGGTCGCGGCGACCTGCGAGGCGGTGCCCGAGACGGCGTAGTTGTCGCCGGCCGCCGAGACGCTGTCGACGTGCAGCCCGCTCGAGGTGAGCCAGGAGATCACGGCACTGCGTGTGGCGGTCGGCACCCCGAATTTCGCCGCGAAGGTGCTCGGGGTGAGGAACTGGTGATACAGCGGGCTCGACGGGTTGTTCTCGGCAGCGAGGTACTGGCTCTCACCCGCCGGATTCGGCCGGGAGAGCCCGACCACCAGCGACATCGGGGTGGACGCGGCGGCCGGCCCGAGATCGGTGGCGCTGGCCAAGCCGGGGAGCAGGTTGCTGGTGAACAGCTGGGACAGCCCTCCCAGCAAGGGCGTTGCCGACGCCGAGGACTGCGCTCCGAACGTCACCGCCCCGAACGTCAGGGCCGGCACGACCAGCACGGCAGCAGCGGCGACGACACGGGAGCGCCGTACCCACGACCCAGACATATCTCTCCCAGGCTCAGCGGTAGGAGGGGTCGCGACAGCCGTGACCGCTCTGGTCGTGCAACGACGTCCACAGCCGAAGGAAACGGGTAGAACCGCAAGATGCCCCGGCCACCCAGCAGCACGAGCGTGTGGGAGGCACGGCCGATGCTGGCCAGCTCGGGACCGCTGCCCACCGGCGCGCAGTGGTGCTACGAGTTCAAGTGGGACGGCGTAAGGGCGTTGGTCAGCATCCGCACCCCGGAGAACGGCGGCATCCGGATCCACGCGCGATCAGGCGCCGACATCACCCGCACCTATCCCGAAGTCGTCGCGAGAGCGCGGCAAATGCTCGACGCCGCGGGAACGAGCCGAGCCCAGGAACTCAGACTCGACGGCGAGATCGTCGCCTTCGGCCCTGACGGACGGCCGTCGTTCGGCGCGCTGCAGAGCCGCATGGCGGTGATCGACGAGGCCCGGGCGCGGCGGCTCATGGCCGCTACTCCAGCGTCGTTCCTGGCCTTCGACGTGCTGGTCCACGAGAGCCGCGACGTGACGGCGCTGCCCTACGAGCAGCGTCGTGCCCTGCTCGAGTCGCTGCCGATCGACGTACCTCCGTCGCTGGGCGCCCCGGACTTCACCTCCGCCGATGCCGAAACGATCGCCCGCGAGCAGGGCCTGGAGGGGGTGGTCGCCAAGCTGAAGGGGAAGCCGTACGAGCCCGGGCGCCGCTCAGCGAACTGGATCAAGATGCCGTTCCGCAAACGCCAGGACGTCGTGATCGGCGGTTGGGAATCGGGTCAGCACGGCCGTGCCGGACAGCTCGGAGCGCTGCTCGTCGGCGTCTACGAGGACGGCGCGCTGCAATACGCCGGTCAGGTCGGCAGCGGCTTTTCCGGACGCACGCTGGCGGAGCTGCAGAAGCGGCTGACCGCGTTGCGCAGCACCGAGCCGCCGTTCGCCACGTTCACCGGGCTGCCTCCACGCGACTACGCCGCGGCTCAATGGGTGCGGCCGGAGCTGGTGGCTGTGGTGGAGTTCAGGGAATGGACGACGGAGGGACGGCTGCGCGCCCCGTCGTTCAAAGGCCTGCGTTCCGACATCGCACCAGAGGCGGTCGCTCGTGACACCTAGCAAGGCGGCACAGTCCAAGGTCCCTGTCGATGTGGAAGGCCACCGGCTGGTGCTCTCCAACCTCGACAAGGTGCTCTATCCGGACGCCGGCTTCACCAAAGGTCAGATCCTCGACTACTACACGCGTATCGCGCCGCTCCTGCTCCCTCATCTCGCCGGCCGTCCCCTGACCCGCAAGCGGTACCCCAACGGGGTCGACGGCGCGTTCTTCTTCGAGAAGAACATGCCGCGCGGGCTGCCGGAGTGGGTACGCACGGCTCGCCTCCCCAGCCCCGGCTCGACCAAGGACCGCGAGGTCATCGACTTCGTCGTCGTCGACGAGCTCGCGACACTCGTCTACGTCGCGAATCTGGCGTCGCTGGAGCTGCACACCCCGATGTGGAAGGTCGGCCCGAGGGGCGCCGCGAAGCCCCCGGACATGCTCGTCATCGACCTCGACCCCGGACCGCCGGCGAGCATCGTCGAATGCTGCCGGGTCGCCGAGCTGGTACGCGAGGAGAGCGACCGCGAGTGGTATCCGAAGACCAGCGGCTCGAAAGGGATGCAGCTCTACGCCCGCGCCGGCGGCAGCCGCTCCGGGGAGTCGACCTCCGAGGAGATCCGCGCGCTGGCCGAGCAGCTCGAGCGCAAGCATCCCGACCTCGTCGTCAGCCGGATGACCAAGACGCTGCGCCCGGGAAAGGTCTTCATCGACTGGTCGCAGAACAACCCGGCCAAGACCACCATCAGCGTCTACTCGCTGCGCGCCCGGCCGCGCCCCACCGTGAGCACTCCCATCAGCTGGGATGAGGTCGCCGGCTGCACGAAGGCCGAGCAGCTCGTCTTCGAGGCGCCCGACGTGCTGGAACGCACCGAGTCCAGCGGCGACCTGTTCGCGCCACTTCTGGGATGAGGTCGGGGATGAGTGGATGTTGGAAGGCCTTGCAGGGTATTCAGTAAGGCATGGCCCACCACCCAGACGGCATCGACGCGGACCAGCTGACTGACGCTGTCCTCGCCCGCGAGCTCGCCACCCTCCACGCCACACGCCACGAGACCTTTCTCGAGGCGACGGAGGACGCGCTCGCGGCCCACACCAAGCGCATGCTGCTGCTGGAAAGTGAGTACCTGCGGCGTTTCCCGGATCGCGACGCGCCCCACCCGTTGCGCACTCGTTCCGGCAGCCGGGCCGCCGCCGGGCAGGACTGAGGTTCGCCCGCTCCTCGGCTTCACGGCATGTTGCCGACTTGTGGTTGTCTGACGAATCGACTCGGCACGTCGCCGAGGGTCAGAAGGGGGCACAGCGTTGAGTGCCGATCAGGCATCCCAAAAGCCGGACGGCACGGGCGACCCCACCGCCGAGGAGGCGGCGATCTCGGCCAACGAACCGGTGCGCCGTGGCCGGCTCCCCCGCCAGGCGCGCCGCCGCCAGCTGCTCGGCGCAGCTCGCGAGGTCTTCGTGGCCCAGGGCTACCACTCGGCGGCCATGGACGAGATCGCCGAGCGGGCAGGTGTCAGCAAGCCGGTGCTCTACCAGCACTTTCCCGGCAAGCTCGACCTGTACCTCGCGCTGCTCGACGAGCACACCCGTGAGCTCGGCGACAAGGTGCGCGAGGCGCTCGAGTCGACCAGTGACAACCACGTGCGGGTCAGCCGCTCGGTGCAGGCGTACTTCGACTTCGTGGACGACCCCAGCGGCGCCTACCAGCTGGTCTTCGAGTCCGACCTGCGTAACGAACCGGCGGTACGGGCCCGCGTCGAAGGCAGCCTGACCGACTGTGTGAACGCCATCGCGGCCACCATCGCGCGCGACACCGGCTACCGGCCCGAGGACGCCGAGCTCCTCTCGGTCGGGGTGGCCGGTATCGCGGAGGTCGGCGCCCGCTGGTGGCTGACATCCGGCGGGGCCGTCACCAAAGAACACGCCGTCGACCTGCTCGTGCAGCTGGCCTGGCGCGGCTTGTCAGGCGCGCCGAAGGTCTGACACGCGCCGAGCTGAGCAGCCACTTCGCTCGGCCCAGAGCGAAAGAGCGACGACACGCGGGGACGGCGTACGCCCTCGCCCGTACTGTGAAATTCCCCTACGACGCGGAGGTTCCTCGGTGGAGGTCAAGATCGGGGTCCAGTACGCGGCCCGCGAGCTGGTCCTGGAAAGCACGCTCACGCCCGAAGAGGTCGAGCAGGCGGTCACGGATGCCATTCGCTCCGAGCTCGGGGTGCTGTCGCTGCAGGACGAGAAGGGCCGCCGGGTCGTCGTTCCGGTCAACAAGCTCGCTTACGTCGAGATCGCGGAAGCGGAGGGGCGGCGCGTCGGTTTCGGCGCCGCCATGTAGTTCGGCGGCTACTCCGACAGCCCGAGTGCGCGCATCCGCTCGGAATGCCCGTCGATGACGCGCTGGAAAAGGCGTCCGAGTTCCGCGAGATCCGACGCTCCCGACGCGAGCAGCGCCACGAGTCCCTCGCGCTCGACGGCGACGCGCTGCGCCTGGGTGAGTGCCTCACCGACGAGGCGGCGGGCCCATAGCGCAAGGCGGCCACCCAGGCGCGGGTCGGCAGCGATCGCCGCCCGCACCCGGTCGACGGCGAAGGCGGCATGGCCGACATCGCCCAGCACCTGGCGCACGAGGTCACGCGACGGCGGGTCGAGGTAGGCGGAGGCCTCGCGGTAGAAATCGCGCGCGATTCCATCGCCCACGTAGGCCTTGACCAGGCTCTCCAGCCAGTCAGCGGGTGCGGTGAGGTCGTGGAACGTGTCCAGGGCGGCGATGTAGGGCGCCATCGCCTCGTCCGGATCCACCCCTAGGTTGGTCAGGTGGAGGCACAGCTGCTGGAAGTGGGTGAACTCGCCGGCCGCGAAGGCCGAGAGCGCCGCCCGGTCGCCCATGTTGGGCGCCATCCGCGAGTCCGCCGCCATCCGCTCGAACGCCGACAACTCGCCGTAGGCAAGAGCCCCGAGCAGATCGATCAGACCGGCCCGGCCAGGATCGTCCACGCCGGCGAAGCTCGCGTCTGAATCGCTCGAGCTACCGGTCGAGTCGTCGGTCGGGGTCACGACCAGACCATACGAGGACCCGAGGCGTCACGCTGATCCCCGCGACACACCCCAGCGTCCCGATCGGGGCGGACACTCAGGACAAATGCGTGCCGTACGATAGGAGTGCGAGCTCGACACCCGTCGAGCTTTGCCCGGCGCCCTTTCATGAGTGCCCTTCCGGGACTTGATCTCCCGACGAGCGAGCTGCGAGGCCCGGGCCGAATTGTGAGTGGCTCCCTCAACGGCGGCCGCTCGTAGCCGCAGGAGCCTGTTCTGAACGACCAAACGATCCCGTCTGCTCAAAGCGATGTCCCCGTCAGTGCCTCGTTGCCTGACAGTGCCAGTGAAATCGCCCCCGATGTCCCGCTCGTCGAAGCGGACACCGACGCCGAGCCCGCCCCTGATTTCGCCTCCTTCGGGGTCAGCACCCCGATCGTGACGGCCCTCGCCGAGGCCGGCATCACCGCACCGTTCCCGATCCAGGCGCTCACGCTGCCGATCGCGCTCGAGGGCACCGATGTCATCGGCCAGGCACGTACCGGCACCGGCAAGACGCTGGCCTTCGGCATCCCCATCCTCGAGCGGGTCACCGCCGGCCGGGCCGCAGAGCCCGACGGCCTGCGCCCGCTGGCCCTCGCCGTCGTTCCCACCCGTGAGCTGTGCGTCCAGGTGACGGAAGACCTGAAGCGCGCCGGTCGGCTGCTCGGCACCCGGGTGCTTGCCGTCTACGGCGGCCGTGCCTACGAGCCGCAGGTCGAGGCGCTGAAGGCCGGCGTCGAGGTCGTCGTCGGCACCCCCGGCCGGCTGCTCGACCTCGCTCGCCAGCGCCACCTCGACCTCTCCGGCGTCCGCGCGCTCGTGCTGGACGAGGCCGACGAGATGCTCGACCTCGGGTTCCTGCCCGATGTCGAATCCATCCTCGAGCAGGTCTCCTCCGACCGCCAGACCATGCTGTTCTCGGCGACCATGCCCGGCCCGGTCGTCGCGCTGGCCCGGCGCTTCCTGACCCGTCCGGTGCACATCCGCGCTGAAATGCCCGATGAGAACCGCACCGTCCCCACCACCCACCAGCACGTCTTCCGGGCGCACGCGCTCGACAAGGCCGAGACCCTCACCCGGGTCCTGCAGGCCAAGGACCGCGGGCTGGCGATGGTCTTCGTGCGCACCAAGCGCACCGCCGACAAGGTCGCCGCCGACCTTTCCGAGCGCGGTTTCGCCGCCGCCGCCGTCCATGGCGACCTCGGCCAGGGCGCCCGTGAGCAGGCGCTGCGGGCGTTCCGCGCCGGCAAGATCGACACCCTTGTCGCCACTGACGTCGCGGCCCGCGGCATCGACGTCGCGGGTGTCACCCACGTGATCAATTACCAGTGCCCCGAGGACGAGAAGATCTACCTGCACCGCATCGGGCGCACCGGCCGGGCCGGCGAGAAGGGCGTGGCGGTCACCTTCGTCGACTGGGACGACCTGGCGCGCTGGCGGATGGTCAACGAGGCGCTGAAGCTGCCGTTCCCCGACCCGCCGGAGACGTACTCCACGTCAGACCACCTCTACGAGGCGCTCGACATCCCCCGCACGGCGAAGGGCACCTTGCCCCGCGACCAGCGGGTACGCGCCGGGCTCGCCGCCGAGCAGGTCGAAGATCTCGGAGAGACGGGCCGGCGCAGCAAGTCCCCGTCGCGCGGTCGCGAATCGGGCCGTCAGGACTCGGCGCGTCAGGATTCGTCGCGTCAGGACTCGGAGCGCCCCGCCGCCAAGCGGACGCCCCGGGCCCGTACCCGCACTCGAGGCGGGGCCGGCACGAGTGCCCTCATCGAGTCGGGCGCGGCCGAGAGTTCGACTCCGGAGCAGGGCGGCGACGCTCCCGCCCGGCGTCGGCGCAGGCGCGGTGGCCGGGGCCGGGGTAACGGCGCCGGAGGCGAGCAGGGCGTAGCCGAAGCCAGCTAGCCTGCGCGAACGGACGAGAATTCAAGGCCGGCGCCTGGGGAGCCGATGCCTGCCGGGTGGCGCTCTTCAAGCATGCTGACCCCAACTCCGGAGCCGTGAACTGGACCGGAGACGAAGCGAGCGATCTGCTGCAGTGGCTCTCAGAGCTGAGCGGCTGCCCGACGATCACGCATCCGATGGTGCTGCAATGCGCGCGCCACGAGGACGACCCGCAGTTCTGCGGCTACGTACAGGCTGACCCCCGCGAGGGAGTGGCCCGGCGCCGCTGCGTCGCCTGTGCCCAGGTGACCGACCTGGTGGACAGCGGCGACCGCTGGACGTTCCCCGAGACCCACGAATGCCCGTCGTGCTGCCAGTCGCTGGTCGAGCTGGCAGTCGGCATCAGCGCCGACGAGGACGGTCATGCCCGGTGGCTCGCGCTCGCGTCGCGCTGCGTGGGCTGCGGTCGCATCACCGGCCTGACCGATGCTGTGCTCGACGGACGCCCGGTCGAAGAGGTCCTCGCCAGCGTCTGAGGCAGGCTGTTGTAGTGCACCTGCTCGTCCTCGCCGACACCCACCTGCCCAAGCGGGCGCGTGAGCTTCCGGCCGAAGTGTGGGACGAGGTTGCCGCGGCCGATGTCGTCGTTCACGCCGGCGACTGGGTCGACGTGGACCTGCTCGACCGGCTGCAGAGAGCCTCACGCCGGCTGATCGGCGTCTACGGCAACAACGACGGGCCGCAGCTGCGGGCCCGGCTTCCGGAGACCGCCCACGCCGCGCTCGAGGGGGTACGTGTCACGGTCGTCCACGAAACCGGCGCCGCAAAGGGGCGCGAGGCCCGGGCCGACCGCGCCTACCCGGACACCGATCTGCTGATCTTCGGTCATTCACACATTCCGTGGGATTCCTGCTCACCCGGCGGGATCCGGCTGCTGAACCCCGGCTCCCCCACCGACCGGCGCCGCCAGCCGCACCGGACCTACCTCACGGTGGAGCTGGCCCTGGGAACAGTGCAGCACGTGCGATTGCACGAGCTTCGGTGAATCAGAGGCGCATCCGGACGCGGGTCCAGGTCCAGTCGCCGCACGCCGGGCAGTGCAGCCAGGCCGGATACCTGCCGCGGATGACCGGCAGATAGAGACTCGGGACGACCAGGCGGAGGGCTTGGCGCAGCGCGAGCACCGAGACCTCGTGGCAGCTCGAGCACTCGATCGAGATCGAGCCGAACGCGGCTTCTCCGGGCTCGTCGACGCTGAACAGCGGGCGACGGGCCAGGCTTCCTGCGGGCGGGGGCGGAGGCTGCCTGCCGGGCGCCCGGGCCGGCTCGGCCGTGCGGGGGCGCAGCCGGTCAAAGCTCGGCTGGGGCCGGCTCATGCCGACACCCGCTTGCCGGAACGAGACCGCGGGCGGGCGGGTGGCTCGTCGAGCGAGATCGTCACCGGCGCCGCGGCGAGGTCAACGTGTTCGGTCAGCAGGCGGGCGTGCTCGCGGTAGGCCTCGGAGCCGCGCCCGCGGGACGCGGTGACGAGCACCGAACGTCCGGCCGCGGGCGCCTCGGCGAAGCGCACGGACTTGGGAATCGGCGGTTCGAGCACCGGCAGCCCGTAGCGCTCGGCGACATCGGCGACGACCGAACGGGCGTGTGTGGTGCGCCCGTCGTAGAGCGTCGGCAGCACGCCGCGCACCCCTAGCCCGCGGTTGGTGAGCCGTTGCACGTCGGCGATCGTGTCGAGCAGCTGGCCTACACCACGATGGGAAAGTGTCTCGCACTGCAGAGGAATCAGCACTTCCTGGGCTGCGGTGAGCGCGTTGATCGTCAGCACGCCGAGCGACGGCGCGCAGTCGAGCAGGACGTCGTCGTAGCTGTCGGCGACCTCTTCCAACGCGTCGCGCAACACGTACTCGCGGCCGGTGCGCGGCAGCAACATCGCCTCGGCGCCGGCCAGATCGATGGTCGACGGCAGGATCGCCGGGCCGTCTTCGGTCGACGCGATCGCCACCGCCGCGCTCACCCGTCCGAGCAGCACGTCGTGCACCGAAAGGTCGAGGGACTCCGGATCCAGTCCGAGTGAAAATGTCAGGCAGGCCTGCGGATCGAGGTCGACGAGCAGCACCCGCCTGCCGAGCTCGGCGAGCGCGACGCCCAGGCTGGCGACGGTCGTCGTCTTGGCGACGCCGCCCTTTTGGTTGGCAACGGCGATGACCCGGCCCATGCGCCCCATCCTGTCCGCCGTCGGCTCCTCGAACAACCGCCTGAGGGCATCGCCGAGCGTGTCGTTTCTGCGGCTGCGCAAGTTCACCCCAACGACACAGGCGGATGTCAGCGAAAGTTCGAGGTTCGCCGCGATTCGTCCTGCATGGCACGCTGGTAAAGGTGACCAGCAGCGGAGCGCAAGAGGTGGCAGACGAGGACGCAAAGCCGCTTCCGTTCGCCGCCGATCCGGGAATTTTCGGGCCGGATAGCGTCACCTGGCGCGTGCACGGCGACCCGCTGCTCGGCCTCGGGGGACTACGCGCGCTTCTCCTGCAAGCGCTGCACCCGTTGGCCATGGCGGGGGTCGCGGCCCACTCGGAGTTTCGCGCCGATCCGTGGGGCCGGCTGGTGCGTACCGCCCGCTATGTCGGCACCGTCACCTACGGCACGACCGCCGATGCACACCGTGCCGCCGCCCGCGTGCGCGGCCTGCACCGCAGGGTCAACGGTCTCGACCCGCTCACCGAACGCCCTTACAGCGCAAGCGATCCGGAGCTTCTGACGTGGGTGCACGTGACCGAGGTCGACTCGTTTCTGACCACGGCGCGCCGCGGCGGACTTGCGGTCACTGCTTCGGAGGCCGACCGCTACGTCGCCGAGCAGGCGGTGGCCGGAGCACTGCTCGGGGTGCCGGACGACCTGGCGCCGCACTCGGTCGCCGAGATCGCGGAGTACTACACCCGGATGCGCCCTCAGCTGGAGGTGGGAGCGCAGGCCCGGGAGGCGGCGCGTTTCGTCATCCACCCGCCGATGCCGCGCAAGGTCGCCCTCCTGACCCCGGCACGGCCGGCCTGGTACGGCCTGGGAACGCTGGCGTTCACGCTGCTCCCCCGGTGGGCGCGCGGGATGTACCGGCTGCCCGGCCTCCCGCTGACCGATCTCGGGGGGACGCTCGCGGTGCGCGCGCTGCACAGCGGGCTGATGCTGCTGCCGAAGGCCCAGCGTGACGGGCCGGCGCTGACCGCCGCCAGGGAGCGGCTCGGGCTGGAATGAAGCTAGCGCCGGCGTTCGCTCGCCGGCGTGCGCTTGATGATGTTGCCCTCGTGGTCGATCTCCACGAGGTCGCGCAGCGGCGGCGGGCGGCGCGGCTTGCGCCGGCTAGGGGGCCGGCGCAGCCACCACCACAGCGCGATGGCCCCCACTGCCAGCACGATCGCCATGACGATCAGCAATGCCGGTCCCACCGGGCCCCCGGCGTGGCTCGGTCCGGGCGCGTCAGCCAAGGCGCCGCTACCCGCAAGGGACTGCATGAGCGCCATCAGCGCGCCGGTCGCGTCGCCGGTGGCGGGAAGCACGGCCTGGGCCGAGCCGAGCTCGTCACCCAGCCCGCCGGGAGCCGTCGTACTCGAGCCGTAGAGCTTGCCGCCGACCAGCACGACGAACGTGCCGCCCTTGCCCAGCTGCGACGACAGCAACGCCGGCAGCGCCGCCGGGTCGGCCGGCGCATCGGCCGTGGCCGTCGCGGCGACATCAGCGGTCGGCAGCGCGGCGAAGTAGGTGCCCTTCGGGATCACCTTCAGCAACCGGGCGGCATCGATGGACGGACCGCCCGCCGCGGGGTCGAGGTAGACGGGGCTCTTCTTCAGCGCCGCCTCGACGCCCGCCAGCGACGGGCCCGACGCGAGCGCCGGCGTGACGAATCCGGCAAGAAGCGCGACGACGCCGGCCAGAAGCAGGACCGCGATCCGGCGCATCAGACGTGACCGCCCGGATGCCGGACGAACGCCGTGATCGAGTCGGCGACCAGCTGCACGGCGATCGCCGACAGCAACAGGCCGAAAATGCGTGTCAGCAAGGAGATTCCCGTGTCCTTGATCAGCCGGATGAGCAGCACGGAGAAGCGTAGAGCTGAGTACAGCACAAGATGGACTGCCAGCACCGCCGCGATGATCGCGAGCAGCCCGGCCACCCCGTGGGCGCTGCGGACGAAGACGATCGTCGCGACGATGGCTCCCGGCCCGGCGAGCAGCGGGGTGCCCAGCGGGACCAGTGCCACGTTCACGTCGCGGACCTCTACCGGGGCGTCGGTGCGCCCGGTCAACAGCTCCAACGCGACCAGGAGCAGCAGCAGGCCGCCGGCCCCCTGCAGCGCGGGCAGCGTGATTCCCAGATAGTTCAGGATCGATTGGCCGAAGACGGCGAAGACCCCGATGACGACGCCCGCCGTCAGCACGGCCTGCCAGGCGAGTCGGTGGCGCGCCTTCATCGTTCGGCCGTTGGTGAGCGCCAGGAACACCGGTACGGTGCCCAGCGGATCCATGATCACCATGAGCGTGACGAAGACCTCACCGAAGAGCTTGCCGTCGAAGTAGTGGAGGTGGCTCATCGCGGTCTCAGACCGGATCGGTGACGGGTGGCCGTCCCGTCACTCCCGCGAGCAGCCGCTCGAGCTGACGCGGATCGGTCGTCTCCGCACCGATTCCCTGCTCCTTGCGGGCACCGTGATAGTCGCTGCTGCCGGTGACGACGAGCTCCAGCTCATCCGCCAGCCGGCGGAGCGCCTCCCGATCCTCGGGGGCGTGGTCGGGATGGTCGACCTCGACGCCGGTCAGGCCGACCGCGGCCAGCGCGCGGATCTCGGGCTCACCGACGACCGCGCCGCGTAGCCGGGCGTAGGGGTGGGCGAACACCGTCACCCCGCCGGCACCGGCGACCTTCGCCACCGCGTCGACGACGTCCCAGCCCTCGCGCGGCACCCGGTAGCGCCCGCCGGCCCACTCGGGACCGAAGGCAGCATCGAAGGAAGGGGCGAGCCCGGATTCGGCGAGCAGGCTCGCGAAGTGCGGACGGCCGACCGTGCCGTGCTCCGCCTGGCGCAGCAGTGGCTCGAGGGAGAGGTCGTAGCCGTCGTCGCGCAACATCTGCTGCCACGTCAGCACCCGGTCGACGCGCGCCTCCCGCATCCGGAGCCGCTCGGCCGCGAGGGCGGGCTCCTCGGGATCGAAGCCGTACGCGAGCAGATGCATGCTGATCCGGCGGCCGAGCACCGGCACGTCGACGGTGCAGGAGAGCTCCGAGCCGAGCAGGAGCGTGAGCCCCCGGGGCCGGACGGCCATCGCCTCGGCCCAGCCACCGGTGGTGTCGTGATCGGTCAGCGCAAGGACGTCGAGCCCGGCCTCAACGGCTCCGGCGATGACCGCTGAAGGGGTGTCGGTGCCATCAGAGGCCGTCGAATGGGTGTGCAGATCGATACGCAGCGCTGACTCCTGTCCGGCTGCGATCGTACGGGAGCGGTGAGCTCGCTATCCCTGCGCGATGAGGCGCGAAGCCAGGCTGTCCAGGCGTACGAGCTCCTGCGCCGACACCGAGGACGTCGACGCGAGCGCCGCACGGAAGGCGGCGAGATCGGGCGCTGCGGCGCTCGGCGTCTGCAGATCGGCGGGCAGGACGGTAGCCGCGGAACCACTCACCTGGCCGGACGCGATGTCCTGCGCGAGCCGCTGGTTCAGCCGGTCCAAGGTCGTGACCCAGCCGTCGAACGTGCTGGCGTCGATCGGGCCTACAGCGGCGCCGGCGAGCAGCACCTGGGTGCAGCTGGCGTCAGCGCCCGCATCGCGCACGGTCACCGTCACCGCAGCAGCTCCCGAAGCTCCCGCGTCTCCGATGTCCTGGCCGGGCAGGTCAGCCGTGACGTTCTGGGTGCCGGCGGACAGGGTGGCACCCATGATCACACCGGTGACCGGGAAGCCCTGGGAGTCGGTGAGCGACACCCCGACCGTGTACGTGCCGGCGCGGGCCGCCACGACAGGAACGGTGACGCGAAGGACGTCGTTGATGCCATCGCCGTCGGTGTCGACCGGTACGGCCGAGGCGGCTGATGCGGTGATCCCTGCGTCCTGACAGGTCGGAGTCGGCGTCGGCGTGGGAGTCGGGGTCGGGGTCGGCGTCGGGGACGGCGTCGGGCTCGGCGAATGGGTGGGCGACGGGGTCGGCGAGGGTGTGGGCTTCGGGGACTTCGTCGGGCTCGGCGACGGCGACGGCGAGGTGGACGGCGACGACGGCGACTGAGACGGACTCGGCGAGTGCGTCGGCGTCGGAGTGGGTGTCGGGGTAGGCGTGGGATGCGCGGTCGGTGTGGAACCGCCGCCGCCGGTGATGGGCGAGAGCAGGCCGCCGTCACCGAACAGGTCGGGCGCGGTGTCGGGATCGCTCACGCCGTAGAAGTTGGTCGAATCGCTGGTGTCGCCGTAGGTGAGGGCGTCGCCGAAGGGGTCCTCCCCCTCGACGCCGCCGGCCCCGAGCACGAGCGGGTCGGGAACGCCATCGAGCGCCGGCAGGTTGGCACCGGCCTTCCGGTAGGCCGACGCCCATGCCAGCACCGCGCGGACGTACGCCGACGACGGGTTGTAAGCCAGGATGGCGGAACGCAGATCGCCTGGAGTGGCCAGGTCGCGGTGACCGCTGCAGAGGTAGCCGGCTGCAGCGAGGGTGGCGTCCCAGATGTTGTTGGGATCCTTCACGCCGTCGCCGTTGCCATCGCGGCCCAGCTCGGCCCAGGTGGCCGGCACGAACTGCATCGGACCGACGGCCCGGTCGTACTTGCGGTCCTGGTCGTAGGCGCCGCCGTCGGTGTCGAGCACGAGCGCGGTGCCGTCTTGCCCGTTCAGTACCGGGCCGAGGATGGTCGGAACGACCTCGCCGGTAGCCGTGATCCGGGAGGCGGAGCCCCAGCTACGGCCGTGGTCGGTCTCGACCTTGCCGATGCCGGCCAGTACCGGCCAGGTCAGGTGGCAGGAAGGATCTTCGACGGCCAGCGTGGCGGCCGCCCGGCGGTAGGCCGCGAGCGCGGTCGCAGGAATGGCGCCGGGGCCGACGGTGACCGAAGCGGCGCCGGGTGCGCCCGCCGCAGCAGGGTCGGCCTGCGTGGTGGCCGCGGCGCCAGCCCCGCGGGCCGGGAGTGCCTGCGGGTTCTGCGCGGCGGTCAGTTGGTTGGCGGCGGCGCGATCGGCGCTGGACGTCACACTCGGGCGTGTCGCTGACGGGGATACGACGGACGTGGCGGTTAGCGTGATGCCGGCCAGAGCGATCAGGGCCATGGCGACGCGGCGGGCAGGACTGATGCGCCCGCTGCTCTCCATGAGCCCCTTCCGATCCACCCGCCGAACGCGGAAGCCTGGCGTCGCGTTCCCCGTCACCGTTGCCCTTTCTATCTTGCCAAAATGCGGTGACGCTGGGGGCCGAATGTCCGGTTTTAGCCAGTCCGTCGGAAACTGTTATCGGCCTACCCGAGCACCGTAGGCCCGAGTAGCCGCAGGCCGCCAGGCATCACCGAAATCGTTGCCGGCAAATTGGCCAGCGGGTCACCGTCCGCGTAGACCTGGAACGGTCGATCCGCATCCACCAGGATCTTTCGAGCTCTCCTCACGTGCACCCGCGGGTCATCGGTGTGACGGCCCGAGAACACCTTCGGCAGCATTGCGAGGAAATGCAGCTTGCTGGAGCGTTCGGCGGTTACCAGCTCCAGAAAACCGTCGTCGATGAGCGCGGCAGGCGCGTAGTGCATGCCACCCCCGTAATAGGCGGAATTCGCCGCCGCCACGGACCAGCCGGTGAGTTCTTCGGGGGGCCCGTCGTCAGCGGTGACGGAGAAGCGCGCCGGACGCCATCCGGCGAGAGTGCGCAGCGCAGCGTAGGTGTAGACGGAAGATCCGCGGATCAGCTTGGTGCGGTTGGCCCGCACCTGCACGTCGGAGTCGAAGCCCAGACTCGCGATGCCCAGAAAGGCGTGTGGTTCGCCATCGGGTCCGGTGACATATCCGATATCCGCCGCCCGCTCGGTCCACTCGTGAAATTGCCGCGCCGCCACCAGCGGTTCGGTGCTCACGCCGAGTCCGCGCACGAAGTCGTTTCCCCGCCCGCCGGGCAAAGCGGCGAAAAGCACTCCGTGCCTCACGCAGCCGCCTGCCACCCGGCCCGCCAGTCCGTCACCACCGAGCGCGACCGCCACCCGGCCCTGCTCCGCGGCGCGGCCGACGAGCTCCTCGGCGTGTTCGATGCTCTTGGTGAACTCCGACGCGACGTCGGCGCCCCCCGACCTCAAGGCCGAAACGACTTCAGGGAGCACGCGGGCCCCCCGGCCGCCCCCCGCGGTCGGATGCACGATGAGCAGCAGCGCCCGCGAGGGCGGGCCGGATGCCGTCATGGCAGCAGTTTGCCGGGGTTGAGGATTCCTGTCGGATCCAGCCGCTGCTTGACCGCCCGCAGCACGTCGACACCGAGCTCGCCGATCTCCGCCGCGAGCCAGGGTGCGTGATCGGAACCGACCGCGTGATGGTGGGTGATCGTCGCGCCCGAGGCCACGATCGCGTCGGTCGCCGCCCGTTTCGCCGCATCCCACTGGCCGAGCGGATCGCGCTGCGCTGCGGCTGCCAGCACGGTGAAGTAGAGCGACGCCCCGGCCGGGTAGAGATGCGAGACGTGGCAGCCGACCAGCACTCCGGACGAGTCACCCAACGCCGACGTGATCGCCTCCCGGACGGCGTCGCGGACCCGCGGCAGGGTCGCCCAGGACGCCGCCGTCTCGAGCGTTTCGACGAGCACTCCCGCATCGATCAGGTCATCGCGTAGGTACGGCGCGGCAAAACGGCCCGACTCCCAGGCGTTTCCCGCGCTGGTGCCGACCCCGACACCGCCGGCCGCCTTCACGATCTTGCGGCCGAGCTTGCGCCTCGCGTCGACCAGGTCGGCCTCGCCCTCCCAGCCGAAGATCGCCATCGCCTTGAGGCGGCGCGCCTTCAGATAGGCGCCGGACAGGCCGCCGCCGTGACCGGAGAGCGCGAGGTTGGCCATCGTCTCGTCCTCGTCGGAGAGCCGCGAAACCTCAGGCGCGAGCTTGTGCTGCTCCAGCCGACGCAGCGCCTCCAGGCCCGCGGAGAAGGACGGGAAGAACCACGCTTCATAACGCTTGTGGGGCGGTACCGGTCGCACGGCCATGGTGACGTCGGTGATCACCCCGAACACGCCCTCGCTGCCGAGCATCAGCTGGCGCAGGTCGGGGCCGGCTGCGCTACGGGGCGCCCGTCCGAGCCGCAGGGTGCCTGATGGGGTCGCGACGGTGAGGCCGACGACCAGCTCGTCGCTGCGCCCGTAGCCGGTGGACGCCTGCCCCGCGGATCGCGTCGCCGCGTAACCCCCGATGGTCGCGAGCTCATAGGACTGGGGAAAGTGACCGAGCGTGTACCCGCGAGCGGCCAGCAGTGCCTCCGCCTGCGGGCCGCGCAAGCCGGGCTGCAGGGTCGCGGTCTGCGAGACGATGTCGAGGTTCACCAGCCGGTCCAGCCCGGTGAGATCGAGCGCGATCAGCGCGGCGAACTCCCCCCTCAGCGGCTCGACGCCCCCCACCACGCTGGTCCCGCCGCCGAACGGGACAACCGCGATCCGTTCCTCGGCGCACAGCGCGAGCAGCTCCTCGACCTGGGCGGGCCGAGTCACCGAGACCACCGCGTCGGGCGCTCCGGAGGCGTCCCCGGAACGGATGCGGACGAGATCGCGATAGGACTTCCCGCGCGAGTGGGCGATGCGGACCTCGCGGTCCTCGCTCACGGCGGCAACGGCGGCGAGGCGCTCGCGGAGTGCATCGGTCAGTGCAGAGGGAGCCAGCTGCACCTCCTCCAGTGCCGCCGGGGGCGACGGCGGCACGAGAAGACCACGGAAGCGCTCGTCCAGGAACCGGCGCACGGGCTCGGTCAGCCCAGGGCGGCGAGCCGGATCTCCCCAGCCGTTCCAGGAGGCGGCGCTAGCGGGCTGAACCACGGTTTCTCCCCGAGCAGGCAGCTGCGGCTGGTGAGGCAGCCTGGATTGGCAGTACGGTGTGACATGTGACGTCGCAACGTAACACGACGATCCTGCAGGCGGCCGCCGACGAGGTCGCCGCCGTAGGCCTGCGCCGCACCTCCCTGACCGATGTCGCCCGGCGGGCCGGCGTGAGTCGGATGACCGTCTATCGCGAGTACGGCGATGCTCCGACGCTGTGGCGTTCGCTGCTCACCGAGGAGATCGGCGCGGTCGTCGCCGCCGCTGACCAGACAGCGCTCGCGGTAGCCGGGAACGGCCGGGAGCGCCTGGTCACGGCCGTCATCGAGGCGGTCAGCCGGCTTGCCGACCACCCCCTCGTCACCCGCGTCCTGGAATTGGACCCCGAGCTGATCCTGCCGTTCGTGGTCGACCGGCTGGGCTCCGGGCAGCAGCTGGCCGCCGAGCGGATCCGGGAGATGCTCGCTGACGGGATCGCCGACGGCTCCATTCATCAGTGCGATGTCGCCGCAGCTGCGCACCTGCTCCTGCTGCTGGCGCAGTCGTTCGTCTTCTCGGCTCGGGTGCCCCCCACCGATTCCGATCCTGCTGCCGTCACCGCCGAGCTGCGCCGGATGCTCGACGGCTATCTGCGCGCCGCGCCCGAAAATGCCACGTCCCAGCCCCGAATGGAGCCCGCATGAGGAGATCGGCATTGAGCGGCGGCTACCTCAACGCCGAGCAGCGACGCCAGGATCTGCAGGCCCTGTCGGCAGGGTCAGGCAGGGTCGGAAAAGCTCGACGTCCTGGTCATCGGCGGGGGCATCACGGGGGCCGGGGTCGCCCTCGACGCGGCCAGCCGCGGCCTCTCGGTAGCGCTCGTCGAGGCACAGGACCTCGCGTTCGGCACCAGCCGATGGAGCAGCAAGCTCGTTCACGGCGGCCTGCGCTACCTGGCCAGCGGCGACATCGGCATCGCGTACGAGAGTGCCCGCGAGCGAGGCGCCCTCATGCATTCGATCGCCCCGCACCTGACCCGGGCACTGCCGTTCCTGGTTCCCTACGACGCGACCACGAGCCTGGTGGATCGGCTGAAGGTGCAGGCCGGCACCCGCGCCGCCGAGGTGCTGCGGATGGCCTCGCGCACCCATCCGGGGACGCTGCCGCGGCTACGCCGGATCGGCGCCACCGAGACGCGCAGCTGGGCCTCCGCCGTCCGCCCCGACGTCACCGGCGGGATGCTCTTCTGGGACGGCCAGCTCGAGGACGACGCCCGGCTGGTCGTCGCCGTCGCGCGTACCGCCGCTGCTCACGGCGCCCGGATCCTCACCCGGGTGCGGGCCGTCAGCGCCACCGGCGACCGCGCCCGGCTGCGTGACGAGCTCACCGGCGAGGAGCTGACAGTGCAGGCGCGCACGGTGGTCAATGCGGCGGGGGTCTGGGCGAGCGCGCTGGCCGGCGAAAACGCCGACGGCAGCCCCGTCGCCCCGCTCCGCCCGTCCAAGGGCACCCACATCGTGCTGCGGGCGAGCTCTCTGGGCACCCCGGCGTCAGGAATGATGCTGGCCGTCCCCGGCGAGAAGGATCACTACGTCTTCGCGGTCCCGCATCGCGACGGCCTCGTGATCGTCGGCCTCACCGACGATCCGGTCTCCCGGGTCGACGACGTCCCGCAGGTCACGGATGGGGAGATCGACTTCCTGCTCGGCACCGTCTCGTACTGGATGGGGCGCACGGTGTCACCCGAAGAGGTCGTCGGCAGCTACGCGGGGCTACGGCCACTGGTCGCCGCCCACTCCGAGGACCAGAGCGCCCGGACGGCGGATCTGTCACGGCGCCACCTCGTCACGCGCGGGACGAGCGGTGTCGTCACGGTCGTCGGTGGAAAGCTCACCACCTACCGGCGCATGGCCGAGGACACGATCGATTTCCTGGCCCTGACCGACGCCGCCTGTCACACGCGCTCGCTGCCCTTGCTCGGAGCGGCCGACCGGGGCGAGCTGGGCAGGCTTGCCGCACCCGCACGGCTGGTGCGCCGCTACGGCACGGAGGCGCTTGATGTCGCGGCGCTGGCCGAGGAGGACCCGGCTCTGGCCGCTCCCGTCGCCTCAGGGGTGGGCGTCCTCGGCGCCGAAGTGGTGTGGGCGCTGCGGAACGAGGCCGCGCTCACCGTCGACGACATCCTCGAGCGCCGTACCCGGCTCAGCCTGGTCACGGAAGACGCGCAGGCCGCACGCGCCGGGATCACCGAGCTCTTCGAGCGCTACGGTCCCGCGTCGCTCGCCGGCCTGACCCCCGCCGCACCCGCCGGCGCCGCCTGACCCCGGCCGGCCACGCCGCGCTCGACCAGGCGTCCACTGGGTGCGCCGAAGATCAGCCAGGGATAGCCGTTCGGGCCTTTCGGCAGGTCGGCGAGATCGACCAGCAGCATGTGCTCGATCAGCAGCAGGCTGGCGACCGACGGCCAGAAGACCGTCGCGAGCCAGACGCCCCGCGCCTCGCCGACGTAGCCGACGCGCTCGGTCGTCCCGCCGGGCAGCTCCCACAGCGGGGTCGGGTGGTGAGCCGCCGTCACCTTGGCCTCACCCGGCCCCTCGCCCGCCTGAAGTGCCGCCGCGGGCAGGCCGGCGAGCCGGGCAGCAAGGCCCACGCCCGGTTCCTCGGCGATGAACACCGCCTCGGCCGCTCCCCCGAGCGGAGCGGGACCGCAGCACGCCACCGCCGTTGCCCGCGCACCGGTGCGCTCGTCGCCCACCCATCCGATGGCACTCACGCACCAGCCGGTGGGAAGCGGCTGCGGAACCCAGATCGGCACCGTCGTGGCTGCGCGCAAGCGGTCCAGCACCCCGGCCGAGGGCGCGCCGGCGGCGAAGAACGGGAGCGTGTCACCGTCATCGTCACATTGCCAGGAACTGCTCCAGAGACCCGGCGGACGGATCGTGCCGAGGCAATGAACACACGACGCGGTGGACGACATGTCGACTCCTTGTGGCGGATCACGGCAAGCGTCGGCCCATGAGCCCTGGCGCGTCAACGTCCGAAAGTCCCGCGTGATGGACTACTCACCGTGTCGGGAGAGGTGTCAGGGCCGGTGTCTGAGCAGGTGTCTGAGCAGACGTCCGACCGCGCCCCCGTGCCCTGCGTCGGGGCCGTGATCGTCCGCGCCGACGGCCGCCTGCTGCTGATCCAGCGCGGCAACGAACCGGGCCGCGGGCTGTGGTCCTTGCCAGGAGGACGCGTCGAGCCCGGCGAATCCGACGAGGAAGCGGTAGCGCGTGAGGTCGCGGAAGAGACGGGCCTGACCGTCACCGTCGGCAAGCTGGCCGGACGGGTCCGCCGCGGCCGCTATGACATCGGCGACTACTTCGCGACCGTCGTCAGCGGTGAGCTCGAAGCGGCGACCGACGCGCTGGACGCCCGCTGGGCCGATCCGCAGGAATTGCCGGCCCTGCCGACCACGACGGGCCTGCTAGAAGCGCTGACCTCGTGGGGCGCTCTACCCGCGAAGGATTAGCTCTCGCGCAACTCGGGACGGCCGGGCTGCTCCCCGCCGCGCGCCTCACCGTACGAGCGCTTGGGCACCATCACCTTGCGCCGGAAGATGCAGACCAGCGTGCCGTCCTGGTTGTAGCCCTTGGTCTCGACGTAGACGATGCCGCGGTCGTCCTTGGACTTGGACTCGGTCTTGTCGAGCACGAGGGTCTCGGCGTAGATGGTGTCGCCGTGGAAGGTCGGGGCGACGTGCTTGAGCGATTCGACCTCGAGGTTGGCGATCGCCTTGCCGCTCACGTCCGGCACCGACATCCCGAGCACCAGCGAGTAGATGAGATTGCCGACCACGACGTTCCTGCCGAACTGGGTGGTCTCGGCCGCGTAGTGCGCATCCAGGTGCAGCGGATGGTGGTTCATCGTGATCAGGCAGAAGAGGTGGTCGTCGTACTCGGTGACGGTCTTGCCTGGCCAGTGCTTGTAGACGGCACCGGGCTCGAACTCTTCGAAATAGCGGCCGAATTGCATGCCACACATCTCACCAGATCAGTCGGCGTTCATTCCTCGAGCAGGACGCTGGAGCGAGCGGGATCACGAAGATCGGTGCCGTACGCGAGCCACCGCTCCTCGAGCGCCTGGGCGCCGTGGAGTTTCTTGAACGCCGCCTCCTCGGCGGTCAACGGAAGCAGCGGCAGGAAGCGCACGGGTGAGACGGCGCCGGCGAGAGTGAGGTCGTCGAGCAGTCCCCCGGGCTCGGCGACCAGCACCGCCACGGCGGAGGAGCCTTCGAAGAGGGGTTCGCCGAGCGTCAGGCTCGCACCCGGGCCGATGACGACTCCCTCCACCGCCGGCGAGCTCGCCAGAATCGCCAGCGACCGAAGGACTCCCGGATGGCTGGAGCCGGGACGCACCCGCAAGCTCAGCAGGAGTTCCGCGCGCGGGCCCGCTGGATCGACGGTGCCCACTCCGGCGCTGCTCATCGGATGCAGGCTCATCCCGACGGTCGCGTAACGAATCAGCCCGTCGGGGCCGGGGCCGAAACGCACCACGTCGATCGTCTCGGTGCCGAGGAAGGTGACGCTGCCCTTTCCGGAATGTGGCCCGAAAGCGGCCTCCAGATGCGCAATCACGGCAACACGCGACAGGTCGGGGTCCAAGGGCTGCACGAAGTGATCGTGCCCGCTAGGTTGCGGATTCATGGGACAGGTACTCGCCAAAGGGGCCAACGCCCCGCTCACCGGCCCGCAAGCCGTCGTCCAGGTGTCATCCGGAACACTGGTCGATCTTGCAGCGCTGCTGGTGACCGCGAGCGGCAAGGTGCGTTCCGACGCCGACTTCGTCTTCTACAACCAGCCCAACGGTCCGGGCGTGCAGCTGCAGCCGCCGTCGACCCTTCAGCTCAACCTGCCCGCGGTCCCGCCGGAGATCGAGAAGATCGTCCTCACCGCCAGCCTCGACGGCTCCGGGCCGGCGACCTTCGGTGCCGCCGGGCAGGTATCCGTTTCGGTACGCGACGGCTCCGGTGCCGAGGTGGCCTCCTTCGCGCCGACAGGTCTGGGACCGGAAACCGCACTGCTGCTGGTCGAGGTGTACCGGCGTCAGGGGGCGTGGAAGGTGCGCGCCGTCGGTCAGGGCTATGCGAGCGGGCTCGAAGGCATCGCCACCGACTTCGGGATCACCGTCGACCAGCCCGCTGCCGCTCCCCCGCCGCCGCCCCCGCCGCCACAGCAGGTCGCACCGCCGCCGCCCCCTCCCGCAGCCCCTCCGGCGCCGCGCGGCGGGATGGTCAATCTCGACAAGGGCCGCGTCTCGCTGTCGAAGGGGCAGAGCGTTTCGCTGGTCAAGACCGGCGCCGCACCGCTCACCCGGGTGCGTATGGGCCTGGGCTGGGACACCGGCCGGGGCGAGGACATCGACCTCGACGCGAGCTGCATCCTGTACGACCGCAAGAACAAGGACACCGACAAGATCTGGTTCATGTCGAAGAAGGGCGACAAGGGCCATGTCGTGCACCAGGGCGACAACCTCACGGGTGCCGGCGAGGGTGATGACGAGGTCATCAACGTCGACCTGGCCAACCTCTCCAAGGACGTCCAGAGCCTGGTTTTCGTCGTCAACAGCTTCAGCGGCCAGAAGTTCACCGCGGTCAGCAACGCCTTCTGCCGCTTGGTCGACGACGTGTCAAACCAGGAGCTGGTCCGCTTCGACCTGTCCGACAGCAAACCGCAGACCGGCCTGGTGATGTGCAAGATCCAGCGCGGCGACGCCGGGTGGGTCATGACCGCGATCGGCGAGTTCCACGACGGCAAGACGGTGCGGGCCATGGTCGACCCTGCCAAGCGTTACCTCTAGCTGTTGCGGATCACTCCCAGCGCGTTGGGATCGGCGATTTTCGCGTTGACCGGCGCGTAGATCGTCACCACGAACGTCTCGTTCGGCTCTTTGATCTTGTCGCCCTTGACCGTGATCCCGATCGCCTTGGATGTGACGCCCGCTGGAATGGTCAGCGTGCCCGTCCTCGCGACGTAATCGCCCGGCGCCTTGGCGGTCCCGTTGCCGGTGGCGAACTTGACCGTCACCGGCTTCGTGTACTTGTGGCTGAGCGTGAGCGAGAAGTTCATGACGTGACTGCCACTGAGACCCTCGGCAGTACTGGCGTCATGGATGGTGAGCGCCGGAAGTGCCGGCGGCGGCGGCGGTGGTGGTGGCGGCGACGAGGCCTTGATCGTGATGCCGCTTTGCGTCGTCGTCGCGTTTTCCAGCTCGCCTGAAACCGATTGGCCGCCGATGCCCGCCGTCCCAGGCGGCTGCTTGGCCTTCACAGTCGCCGTCGCTGCGCCACCGTCGAGCGTGTCGAACGCCGGGTTGACGGACAGATACGTACTGGAGGAGAAGAAGATCGGCGTGCCGTCGAGCACCGGCAGCGCCACCGATTCACCGAGGTTGTTGTGGTTCAGATTCGCCGTGAACGGCGTGGTCTGGCCGACGGCGAGGGTCTTGGTGGCGATGGAGCTCAGCAGGACGAGGTAGCGGTCCGACCCGCGGACGTTGACAACGCTGGCACAGCCAGTCTGGCGAGGCCCGAAGTTGCAGCCCCAGAAGTTGTTCTCGGCATTGACGGTCGCGTCACTGGCGTTGTAGATGGCGGCGTTATCGGAACTGCTCGTCCCATCGCCAGCGGGAAACACATTCGAATGCACGTCGAAGGTGGCGGGGCATGAGCCGCCGCCGTTGGACCATCGGACCGAGGTTCCGACGTTCGAGAACAGGTTCTGCAGGATCGCCCCTCCACCGGTCGTGTCGGACGCTCCGAAATTGCAACCCACCACGACCGCGTCGTCCACGACGTTGCTGAACCTGTTGGCGGACACCGTCCAGTCATGGTCGCTCGGATCCAGCTCTATCGAAGTCCCCCCGCCGTTCACGGTGTTTCCCGAGACCTTCAACCCGACCGTGTGCCGAGCCTCCAGGAACGGACCGCCGCCGGCCTGCGCGGTGTAGGTGTTGCCCGAGACGCTCACGTTCACCATCGGATCGTCGTCGGGATCGCCCGCCGGCAGGTCGATGGCGGGGGTACTGAACGTCCCGTGGAAGAGGTTGCCGGACACCGTCGTGCCGCTGGCGAAGTCGAGCAGGACGCCCGTCGAGTTCGCTGAGATCACGTTGTCCGAGACCACGGCGTTGGAAAAGACCTGGACCGCGGTATCCAGGGACTTGAAGGCATTGCTCCGGACTGAGGTCCCTGAGCCCGCGAGGATGCCGCGCGTGCCGTCCTGCACGGTGAAGCCGTTCAGCGTCGAGGTACCGGAAAGCTGGATGACCGGGTCGCCGCCCTGCCCGTCGACGACGGCTTCCCCGGCGGGCGTGGGGAACTCGGGTGGGGAGACGTCAGCCTGCGGCCCCAGGAACGTCAGATTCTTGCCCCCGCTGGTGAATGTCTCGTTGTACAAGCCCGCGCACACCTGGATCGTGTCACCGTCGCCGGCCGCCGCAACCGCGGCGGAGATCGTCGAGTAAGTGGCGCCGGCGCATGTCAGATCGTCGTCCACCACCAGCGTGCTCGCGGCAGCCGCGGATCCCGCGAGCCCGACACCGGCAAGAGAGATCAGCAACGTCGCGAGCGCGACGAGTGCCGTTCGGGCCCGCCCGTTCAGAGTTTGCGCGCGCTCGCGCATAGCTACCCCCCCGAATCAGCGGGCGCTGCGCCCGCACCGGGGGGACGCTAAAGGCTGGGAGCGAGGCGGATGTGGCAAACGCTCAATGTTCTTCACATCTTGCGCACACGAGAGCCACAACTTTCTCTGAAGCACCATTCGGCTACAGAGTGTTACCTAAATCTTGTAGTCCTTCATGAGCCCGCGGCTGATGATGGTCTTCTGGATTTCGGACGTGCCCTCGCCGATGAGCAGGAACGGTGCTTCACGAAAGAGCCGCTCGATTTCGTACTCCTTGGAGTAGCCGTAGCCGCCGTGAATACGGAAGCTCTCGGTGGTGACCTCGTAGGCGTACTCGGAGGCCACGAGCTTGGCCATGCCGGCCTCGACATCGTTGCGCTTGCCCGCGTCCTTCAGCCGGGCGGCGTTCACCATCATCAGGTGGGCAGCCTCGACCTTGGTCGCCATCTCCGCGAGCTTGAAGGCGATGGCCTGGTGGTCGGCGATGGGCTTGCCGAACGTCTGACGCTGCTGGGCGTACTGGATGCCGAGCTCGAATGCCCGACGCATGATGCCGCAGCCGCGGGCGGCAACGTTGACCCGCCCGACCTCGACGCCGTCCATCATCTGGTAGAAGCCCTTGCCCCGACCCGCATCCCCGCCGAGCACCGCTGAGGCCGGCACCCGGTGGCCCTCGAGGACCATCTCGGTGGTCTCGACGCCCTTGTAGCCCATCTTCTCGATCTTGCCGGGGATGGTGAGGCCGCCCTGCTTGCCGAAACCGGGCTCCTTCTCGATGAGCAGCGTCGTCATGTTGCGGTAGACGGAATCGCCGCCCTCGTCGGTCTTGACGAGAGTGGCAACGATCCCGGCGCGCGAGCCATTGGTCAGCCACATCTTCTGCCCGTCGACGACCCATTCGTCGCCGTCGAGCACCGCCTTGGTCTTGATCGCTGAGACGTCGGAGCCGCAGCCCGGCTCGCTCATGGAGAACGCGCCGCGCACCTCACCGGTCGCCATCTTCGGCAGCAGGCGCTGCTTCTGCTCCTCGGTGCCGTGCTGGCGCAACATGTACGCCACGATGAAGTGGGTGTTGATCACACCGCTGACGCTCATCCAGCCGCGCGCGATCTCCTCGACCACCAGGGCGTAGGTGAGCAGCGATTCGCCGAGGCCGCCGTACTCCTCCGGGATCATGAGCCCGAAAAGGCCCATCTCCTTCATGCCTTCGACGATCGCCTCGGGGAACTCGTCCTTGTGCTCGAGCTCGGTCGCGTGCGGAAGGATCTCCTTCTCCACGAAGTCACGAACCGTGGCCAGGATGTCCTGCTGGATCTCGGTGAGACCCTCGGTCTGAGCGAGACGCGCCATGGTTATTTGACCTCCGCCGGGGGCTCGAACTTCTCCGTACGCTCCATACCCGATGCGCGCCCCTTACCCGCGATGACCTCGGCCATCTTGCGCGAAGCCTCGTCGATCATCTCGTCGCCGAGCATCACCGCGCCGCGGAAGCCGCCGGCCTCAGAGGTGTAGTACGCGTAGGCGTCGAGGATCAGCTCGGCGTGGTCGTAGTCCTTCTGATCGGGCGAGTAGACCTCGTTGGCCGCCTCGATCTGGCCGGGGTGCAGCACCCATTTGCCGTCGAAGCCGAGCGCCGCCGAACGGCCGGCGACCCGCCGGAAGCCGTCGACATCCTTGATCTGCAGGTACGGGCCGTCGATCGCCTGGATGCCCTTGGCGCGGGCGGCCATCAGGATCGACATCAGGATGTGGTGGTAGGCGTCGCCGACGTCGTAGCCGGGCGGCTGCTCCCCCACCACCAGCGACTTCATGTTGATCGACGCCATGAAGTCGGCGGGGCCGAAAATGATCGTCTCGACCCGATCGGAGGCGAAGGCGATGTCCTTGACGTTGGTGAGGCCGAGGGCGTTCTCGATCTGCGCCTCGATGCCGATGCGACCTTCCTCGTAGCCCATCGTCTGCTCGATCTGGCGCAGCAGCAGATCCAGCCACACGACGTGCTCGGCGTATTGCACCTTCGGCAGCATGATGCAGTCCAGGTTGGCGCCGGCCCCCTCGACGACAGTCACGACGTCGCGGTAGGTCCACTTCGTGGTGAGGTCGTTGACGCGCACGACCCGGGTCTTGCCGGCCCAGTCGCCCTCGTTCAGCGCGGCGACGATGTTGTCCCGCGCACCTTCCTTGGCACCCGGCGCGACCGCGTCTTCGAGATCGAGGAACACCTGGTCAGCAGGCAATCCCTGAGCTTTGCCGAGCATCTTGGTGTTGCTGCCCGGAACGGCGAGGCAGGACCGACGAGCGCGCAGTGGCGGCACAGGATCTCCTTTGATCGCAACTGACTCCTACGGTGGCATACCCCAGGTCGCCGGGCCATGACCGGCCAGGAGCGACGTGAAGATCACACTCACCGCACCTTGCTGATGTCGATGGCGCCGGCGGGTGCCGTGACCCGCAGCGGCGCGTCGTATGCGGCGAAATCAAGCGTGCCCGTGACGGTCGAGCCCGACGTTGCCGTCCGCTGCAGCCGCACCGGTCGAGCCGCACCGTCGGCCGCGACGTACAGGGTGGCTGCGGATCCGGCGGAGACCACGACGACTCGCTGCCCGCTGAGCTGCGCCAGGCCTTGAACGCGGTCGGCGGAGGCGCTCGAAAGGCCCGACGCCAGCGCCTGCAGGTCGGTGAGATCCTCCACCGACTTGTCCTGCGCGATCGGCAGAACGAGCCAATGTCCTGCCACCGCAGCCGCTTTCGGGCCGATGCGCGCGTAGTAGGCCCGGTCACCCCGCACATAGAGGTGCGCACCCAGCCGGATCAGCGCGATCGTCACGGTCTGGGTCTTCGCGCCGGAGCGGGTCACGGTCGTCACCGTCCCGGTGGCGGCCGGCTCGGCGTCGACCCTGGTCAGCCGCAGATCCAGGCGCTGGGTGGAGGTCGAAGTGGAGGTTGCTGCCTGGGTGAACGCCCCCGTCACGTGGACCGAGGACGCCGCCAGCAAGGCCGCTCGGGCGTCACCGACGATTGTCGCCGCCGGCTTACCCGCCTCGCCGCTGAGCCGGGAGGGGGTCGGTAGTGCCCGTGCTTTGGTGGTCGTGCCGCTGGTGCATGCCACCAGCGCTCCGGTCAGCAGTGTCAGCAGAGCAGGCAGGGTCGCTGAGCGGGACACTCGCATGAGTGGGATGTACCAACGATCTTGCGCGTTGACTCCCCTGTTGAGCAGGCGCTCGGCGGTAGCCTCCAAGCCATGAGCTCGGCACCAGCGCGGGTCTTCTGCGCCCGGCTCGCGGGCCTGCTCGTCCTCGACCCCAATGGCGACACGGTGGGCCGCATCCGCGACGTCATCGTCGCGCTTCGCCTTCGCGGGCAGCCGCCGCGCGTGCTCGGGTTGCTCGTGGAGGTCTCCCGGCGGCGCATCTTCGTCACCATGAGCCGGGTCACCGGCATCGAGTCCGGGGCGGTCGTCCTGGGTTCCGGCACGTTGAACTGGCGGCGTTTCGAGCGCCGCCCGGAAGAGACGCTCGTCCTCGCCGAGCTGCTGGACCGCAAGGTGACCGTCCTCGAGAGCGGTGTCGAGGTGACGGTGGTCGACGTCGCGATGGAACAGTCCCGCACCCGCGACTGGCTGCTGACCCAGGTCGCGGTGAAGGAAGGCCGCCGCCGCGGTCGGGTGATGACCCTCGACTGGGACGAGATCTCCGGCCTCACGCTCCCCGAGGGTGGCCAGGGTGCTGCCAACCTGCTGGCAGCGTTCGAGAAGTTGAAGCCGGCCGACCTCGCGTCGATGCTGCACGACCTGTCCGACAAGCGCCGCGCCGAGGTGGCGGCCGCGCTGGACGACGACCGGCTCGCCGCCGTGCTCGAGGAGATGCCCGAGGACGAGCAGGTTCAGCTGCTCGGAGGGCTGGAGGACGAGCGCGCGGCTGACGTCCTCGAGGCGATGGGCCCCGACGATGCCGCCGACCTGCTGGGTGATCTCCCGGCCGAGGAGGCCGAGCGCCTGCTCGACCTGATGGAGCCGCAAGAGGCGGCGCCGGTGCGCCGGCTGCTGTCCTACGCCGACGACACCGCCGGCGGCATCATGACGAGCGAACCGATCATCCTGCCGCCCAACGCCACCGTCGCTGAGGCGCTCGCTCGCGTCCGCGCCAGCGAGATCCCGCCGGCGCTTGCCGCCCAGGTGTACGTCGTGCGCCCGCCGTACGAGACGCCAACCGGCCGCTACCTGGGCATGGCCCACTTCCAGCGGCTGCTGCGCGAGCCGCCGGGCACGCTCGTCGGCGGAATGATCGACACCGAGACCGATGCGCTCCAGGCCCAGGCCCCACTCGCCGAAGTGACCCGCCACCTCGCGTCCTACAACCTCGTGGCGGCGCCGGTCATCGATCCGACCGGACGGCTGCTCGGCGCGGTGACGGTTGACGACGTCCTCGACCACCTGCTGCCGCACGACTGGCGTGACAACGACTACGACCCCTCGGTCGATCGGGTCGCGCTCCAGGCCGGAGTTGCCGCCCGTGGCACGCGCTAACCGCCGGCGCTCCGCCCGGCTCGACCAGCCGCGGGTGCCGGGTCGTTCCCCGCTGCGCACTGTCGATCCGGATGCGTTCGGGCGCCTGTCGGAACGCATCGCGCGCTTCCTGGGCACGGGCAAGTTCCTGGTCGCGCAGACGGTCGTCATCGCCGTCTGGGTGCTGTGGAACATCGTGGTGCCCAAGGCGGCACGCTTTGACGCCTACCCGTTCCAGTTCCTGACACTGGTGCTCTCGCTGCAGGCCGCTTACGCCGCGCCGCTGATCCTGCTGGCGCAGAACCGCCAGGACGACCGCGACCGCGCCAATCTCGCGCAGGACCGCGACCAGAACGCGATGCTCACCGCCGATGCCGAGTACCTCACCCGGGAAGTGGCGTCGCTACGGGTGGCGCTGGGTGACGTGGTGACCCGCGACTTCTTGCGCGCCGAGTTGCGCACGCTGCTGGAGGAGTTCTCCGGCTCCAATGGCGATTCCGGCCGCGACGGTGACTCCGGACGCGCCGACCGGCCGAAGGGCAAGCGCAAGCGCGACCGGGATCGCGAGCGGGAGCGGGCCGCCGAACCCGACCCCACCCGGGGCCAGGTCGACTCCACCACCGATTCCACCACCAGCTCCGCCGGCACCGGAGCCGAGCCCGCCGCTACCTGAGGGCCTGACAGATACGCTCGCCTCATGGCGAACTCGCCGTCTGCGGACGCTGTCCAGGCTGCGCTCGCGACCGTCACCGATCCCGAGATCAACCGGCCGATCACCGAGATCGGCATGGTCAAGTCGGTCGAGATCGGCGCCGCGGGCGATCCGGGCCGGGTCGAGGTCGGGATCTACCTGACGACCGCGGCCTGCCCGCTGCGCGGTGAGATCTCCACTCGCGTCACCACTGCGGTGCAGGCGGTCGAGGGTGTGTCGAGCGTCTCCGTCGTCCTCGATGTGATGAACGACGAGCAGCGCACCGCCCTGCGTACCCAATTGCGGGGCAACCAGCCCGAGCGCGAGATCCCCTTCGCGCGGCCGGAATCGCTCACCCGGGTCTATGGAGTGGCGAGCGGCAAGGGCGGGGTCGGCAAGTCGTCGGTCACGGTCAACCTCGCGGTCGCCCTGGCGCAGAACGGCCTGTCGGTAGGCCTGCTCGACGCTGACATCTACGGCCACAGCGTCCCACGGATGCTCGGCCTCGAAGACCGGGGCCCGACCCAGGTCGAGACCATGCTGATGCCGCCGCAGGCGTACGGCGTCAAGGTCATCTCGACCGGCATGTTCACCCGCGGAAACCAGCCGGTCACCTGGCGGGGGCCGATGTTGCACCGCGCCCTTCAGCAGTTCCTTTCCGACGTCTTCTGGGGCGACCTCGACGTCCTGCTGCTCGACCTCCCGCCCGGTACGGGCGATGTGGCCATTTCCCTTGCGCAGCTGCTGCCGGCGTCCGAACTGCTGCTCGTGACCACCCCCCAGCTCGCTTCCACCGAGGTGGCTGAGCGGGCCGGCACCATCGCCCGCCAGACCCGGCAGAACGTGGTAGGCGTCGTGGAAAACATGGCCTACCTGCCCTGCCCTCATTGCGGCGAAAAGCTCGACGTCTTCGGTGCCGGCGGCGGCGCGGTCGTCGCGGAGAGCCTGACCCAGGCCCTGGGTCACGAGGTTCCGCTGCTGGGTCAGATTCCGCTGGACGTCCGGCTGCGCGAGGGCGGCGATGCGGGACGCCCGCTCGTGCTCAGCGAGCCCGACTCCGAGGCGGGCAAGGCGCTGCTGTCGATCGCCGACCGGCTCGGCTCACGCTCCCGTGGGCTCGCCGGACGTTCGCTCGGTCTGACCCCGACCAAGCACTAGCGCCAGCCGCCGCTTCCGAGCTAGGTCGCGTCGGGGTCGTAGCGTGCCGGCCCGGAGGGCGTTTGCTCCGCCGGCTGCTGGGATCTGCCTGGGATTGCTTGCTGAGGTTGCCGTTGGAATGGCTGCCGTTCGAATGGCTGCCGTTGGCAGCCGTCGAGCCGTTGGGCTTGTCGAACGAGATCAGTGGCTCGGCGTCCTTCTTCAGGAAGTCGAGGCCGAGCGGGTCCTCTTCCTCGCCGAACAGGTGCTTCTCGACGAACGTCCGCGGGTGCAGGCTGCGCAGGTCGAGGTCGCCCACCTCGGGCCCCAGCTCAGCTTTCAAGTCTTCCTGCATGCTGTTGGCCGTCTGCCGCACTTGCCGCAGCGCCTTGCCCAGGTCGCGGATCAGGGTCGGGAGCCGCTCGGGACCGAAGACGAACAGGCCGACCACGACCAGGATCGCCAGATGCCACGCGCTCAGGCCGAACATCAGTTGCGGCTTTCCTGCAGCGTCACCTTCACGGTGTGCGTCTGACCGCCGCGGATGTAGGTGATCGTGACGACGTCGCCGACCTTGTGCAACCGGGTCGCCGCGACCAACCCGTCCACCCCGTCGATGTCCTTGCCTTCGACCTGGGTGATGACGTCATCGGCCCGGAGGCCGGCCTTGTCCGCCGGACCACCGGGGACGACGGAAATGATCTTCGCGCCGTTGCTGCTGCCGCTCGTATCAGGACCCGCCGTCACCCCGACGTACGGGTGGGTGGCCTTGCCGGTCTGGATGATCTCGTCGGCGATGGAGCGGGCGTAATCGATCGGGATGGCGAAACCGACCCCGATGTTGCCGCCGGTGGAACCGGTCGCTCCCGGGGCGGCCGCGATGGCCGAGTTGATGCCGATGACCTGCGCCTTGCTGTCCACGAGCGGGCCGCCGGAATTGCCCGGATTGATCGCGGCATCGGTCTGGATGGCCCCGATGAGCAGTCCGCCGGACGAGCCGCCCGACTCGTCGGGGACGTCGACGTTGCGGTCGAGCGCGCTCACGATGCCCGACGTGACGGTGCTGGAGAGCCCGAGCGGAGCGCCGAGCGCCACGACGGGGTCACCGACGACCAGGCTGGACGACTGCCCGAGAGTCGCCGCCGGCAGGTTGGTGGCGGAGACCCGGACCACCGCAAGGTCGGTCTTCGGGTCGCGTCCGACGATGCGCGCGGGCACCTTCTGCTTGCCCTTGTAGAAGTCGGCCGTGATCGTGCCGCCGTTGGCCGCCACGGCGACCACGTGGTTGTTGGTGAGGATGTAGCCGTCGGCACGGATGATCACGCCGGATCCGGTGCCGCTCTCCGTGGCTCCCGAGACGTTGAGCGTGACCACGGACGGCAGCAGCTTCGCGGCGATCTGGGCGACCGACTCCGGATTCGGGTCGACGGGCGTGGGCGAGCCGCTTGCGAGCGGCGGCCCAGAGGACAGGTCGGAGGAGGACGAGGACTTGTTGACGTGGCCGTGCTCGTACGCGACGCCGGAGATCGCCCCGATCGCGGCTCCGATCAGAGCGGCGACGAGCGCGGCGGCCACCAGCGGGGCGCCGCGCAACGGCCGCCGCTGCGTGGTGGACGGCTCGGCTGACGGGAGCACCGGAGCGCCGTAGGACGGGGCGGTGCTCGGGTAGGGCGCGGGCGGCATGTAGTCCGGACCCCGCGGCGGGCTCCCGATGTGTCCGCCGCCCTCCGGCGGCTGGTAACCGTACGGCGGCTGGGCGTAGGCGCCGGGATAGGGCGGGAGGGGCGCCGTGGGCTGATCCCCGGGCGGCGGCCAACCCTGCTGTTGTGAAGGCCCGGCTGACTGCGGCGGCTCGGCTGACTGCGGCGGCTCAGCGGGCTCGGACGGCCCGGGCGTCCACCAGGGAGACTGCTCAGGCGGATCCGAGGGATCGCCGCCTTGCGGCTGGTCACCCTCAGCCATGCCCCGTCCCTCTCTCCGCCGAGCAAAGCCGACTGCACGCGAGCGGCTTCCTGCTGGTCATAAGGTACGGCCCTCAGGCTGCTTGAGCTCGTCTCACGGCACGAACGCGGCGTTCATCGCGTCAAAGGCCGGGTCATTGAGCGGGAGCGACTGAGAAACCGGCTGGGAAACCGGCTGGGAAACCGAGGTGGTGACCGCCTGGGTGCGGCTGGTCGAGAGCACTCCGGTGGTGGTGCCGGCGGGGGCGGCGGGCTGGACGTCGGACCCGGCCGCGTAGGCGGTGCCGACGCCAAGAAGCACGAGGGACGCGGCGCCGGCCAGCAGGCGCCCACGCCGGGCGGAGAGCAGGCGGGCCCGGTCGCGCATCGGGAAGGCCAGCGCCAGCACGCCTTCGGTGAGCTCGTCGGCCTCCGGCTCCTCGTGCGCGGGGGCCGGGACCGGCTTCAACGCATTGAGGCGCAGCGCCAGGTTGAGCGGGAGGGCCGGCTCGGCGAGGCATCGCAGCCGCGCCTTCAACCGGCGCTGCTGCTCCACGTCACGCTGACACTCCGGGCAGCTCGCCAGGTGAGCCAGGGCCAGGTCGCGCGTTTCAGGGGACAGCTGATCGTCGACGAGGGCAGCGCCCAGATCGCCGAGGTGTCCGGCCTGCAACGAGCTCACCTAGCCGCCAGCGGGGACGCAGCTGTCTCGTCATCAGTTGTCTCGCCATCAAGGGAGACGGCACGCTCCGGGGCGCGGTCGGCCAGGGCGGCTCGCAGCATCGCCCGGCCTCGCGAGATCCGGCTGCGCACAGTGCCCAACTTGATGTCCAGGGTCGCAGCGATCTCCTCATACGAGAGCTGCTCCACGTCACAAAGCACAACGGCCGCGCGGAAGTCCGGCGGCAGCGCGGCGAGCGCTCGTTCGACGTCGGGGTCGAACAGGTCGGCCATCACGGCGGCCTCGGGGCTCGGGTCCTTGCCCGGGAGGCGCTCGGCGTCATCCGGCAAGCCCTCGAAACGGATTCGCGACGCGCGCCGCATCCGGTCCAGGAAGAGGTTGGTGGTGATCCGGTGCAGCCAGCCCTCGAACGTGCCTGGCGTGTAGCCGTCCAACGACCGGAACACCCGGATGAAAACGTCCTGGGTCAGGTCTTCGGCGTCCTGCTGGTTGCCGGTCAGCCGGTACGCGAGCCGGTAGACACGGGCGCCGTGCTCGCGCACGACCTCGTCCCACGTCGGCGGCTCCCACGTGGAAACCGCCGGGCTCACGGCGACGGGCGCGGCAGCGGGCACGGCATCTCTCCGGGCCAGCCGGGGCCGAAATGGCCGCCCGCCTGGCGCGCATATTGCTCCAGCCGTCATGCTCTCCCCTTCAGGGTGTGCTGTCGCTGCAAGCGTGCCGCCGTGACCTGCTAGTTGCCTGTGAGTGCCAACGCGCGAACCGGCCCGGAACGTTCCCGTGGGGGGTTCGACCTCCGCACCCCACGAAGGTCCACTAGGCTTCGCTGACCATGGGAGTTGCTGAGTTCGCCGAGTCCTTCGTCCCGGAGGACGCCGTCCTGACGGCCGCCCGGGCAGCCGCCCTCGAGATCGGCGTCGAGCCCGTCGGAGCGGCGACCGGCTCCGTCTTGCGCTTGCTGGCTGCTACGGCCCGAGCACGCACCGCGGTCGAAATCGGGACCGACACCGGCGTCAGCGGGCTCTATCTCCTTCGCGGCATGCGTCCGGACGGCGTACTGACGAGCATCGATGCCGAAGCCGAGGCGCAGCGCCTGGCCCGGGCCGCCTTCAACGCCGACGGGGTGCCCAATTCGCGCGCCCGGCTGATCAACGGTCGCGCCCTCGACGTGCTCCCCCGGCTGACCGATGCCGCGTACGACATCGTCTACTGCGCCTCCGACAAGCGCGAGTATCCCGACCTGCTGCCACAGGTGATCCGGCTGGTGCGGGTCGGCGGTTTGATGATCTTCGATGGAGCCGCCACGGCGGCAGATCCGGCGGCGCGCGACGCCGAGTCCGGTGCGGTACGGCGGCTGATCGACCTCGTGCGCGAGGACGGCCGGCTCGCTCCGGCGATCGTTCCGGTCGGCCCGGGGCTGCTGGCCGCGGTCGTACTCAGCGACGAGAACAGCGCAGCCTGAGCCGACGATGGACATCTCCGAGTTCTACGACGCCAATCCGGCCCGCCGCGAGTCCGACGAGGAGGGCTTCGGTGACGGCTGGTCCACCGAGGCCGATCAGCACTCGACCTACCGGGCCAACTGGCTCTACGAGACGGGCGAGCTCTACGTCGTCCGAGAGCCGCACCCCGGCGGGCTCTTCGCCCGCTATCTCGATCAGCTCGACATCGACCAGGTCGACATCGAGCAGCTCACGGTAGAGGTGCTCGGCCGCTTCGACAGCGAGGCCGCCGTCAAGCAGGCACTCGCCGGTTGGGAGCACGAGATGACGCACACCAACAGCCTCGATTGGCTGCGGGCGCGCGTCTCCGGCTGATCCTGACTGGGCCTGACTGGGGCGTGACTGCACCTTGACCGGGGCCGGGGTCACCCAGCGGCGGCCTTCAACGCCTCGCTGAGAGCAGTGGCCTCCGGCGCCGACATCTCGACGACGAGCCGGCCGCCACCCTCGAGCGGCACCCGCATCACGATGCCGCGCCCCTCTTTGGTGACCTCGAGCGGACCGTCACCCGTCCGCGGCTTCATGGCCGCCATGCCGTGCACCTCTTCCTCACAGAACGGTCCGGTTTTCCCAGCCCGTGGACATGCATCCAAGTCGTCTTACGACTGTGTTCTCGTACATCATCCCAGATCTGCGGCCGGATCGACGTGCGTCCTGTCCGACCACCTCCCCGGCGCGCACCAGGGACACGGGAAGATGCGGGTGTGGACGAACTTCAGCCGACAGTCATCTCTGAGCGCACCGGGCCCGACGGGTCGCTCGGAATCGTCACCATCAACCGTCCAGACGCCATGGGCGCGCTTTCCCTGGGCGCCAAGGAAGAGTTGCTCGCTGCCCTGACCGACGTCGGTGAGGACCCCTCCGTGCGGGCGGTCCTGCTTGCCAGCAAGGGCCGGGCGTTCTGCGTGGGTCAGGACCTGCGCGAGCTGCAGGCGGCGTACGCGAGCCCGGAGACGCCTGACCTCGGCGACCTGGTGCGGCGCTACTACAACCCGATCGTGCGCGCCCTGTCGGAGATGCCCAAGCCGGTCGTGGCCGCGATCAACGGTGCGGTCGCGGGTGCCGGGTTGGGTATCGCCCTCGCCTGCGACCTGCGGTGGGCTGCGCGATCCGCGGTGTTCGCCACGGCGTTCACCGGTATCGGGCTCGCCGGCGACTCGGGCATCACGTGGAATCTCAGCCGACTCGTCGGCACCGCGAAGACCTCGGCGCTGATGTACCTGAACGAGCGTGTATCAGCGGAAGGCGCACTCGAGCTCGGGCTGGTCAACGCGGTCGTCGACGACGAGTTGCTCGCCGACTCGGCGACGGAGCTCGCCCTGCGCCTCGCCGCCGGCCCTACCGTCGCGTTTGCCGCCATCAAGCGCACTCTCGGCGCCTCCGCCACGCAGTCGCTGCCCGAATCTCTGGCGCTCGAAGCCGATCTGCAGGAGCACGTCGGGCGCACCGCCGATCACCTTGGCGGCGTCGCGTCATTCTTCGCGAAGGAGAAGCCGAGCTTCACCGGTCACTGAGCCGGGGCAGCCCGGCTGTCCCGCTCGATCCAGCGGGCGAAACGGCGCAGCGCGACTGCCAGCGCCCGCTGGGTCGGACGGCGGCCTGCCCGCAGCCCGAACTGCCCGACGAGACCCATCGGTGGATCGACCCATTCGACCCAGGTGAAACGCGAGCCCGCAGCAAGCGGTTCGACCAGGAACACGCCGGCTCCCCTGACAACCCGCCCCAGATGCAGCACTTCGCAGCGCAGCGGCGGCTCCCAGCTGGTGATGCGCATCGGGTCGTCGAATCCGACGGGCCCGAACGCCGTCCGCGCGAGGATCTCGTCGCCGACCGCCTCACCGGTGCCCTTGACGACCGACACGTGAGTGCCGGGCATCCACTCCCCCTGACGTGCCCAGTCGGTCAGGCCGGCGAAGACGCGCTCGGGTGACGCGCCGATCTCGACGCTCACCCGAAGCTCAACCATCCAGCACGTCGTCTGCGGTGGCCGGATCCTGGTAGGAGTCCTGCTGGTAGGGGTCCTGGTACGGAGGTGGTTCCTCCGACGGTGACGGTGACGGTGACGGTGATGGCGACGGCCGGGGCCGGCGGGCCCCGGAGGCGGAGCGGGCCTGCTCGAGCTCGGCGGCGGCGCGCTCCAGGACCTCGTCCACATCGGCCATCCGATAGCCCCGCAGCACCACCGGCAGCGTCGCCCCTCGAAGCCCTTCGGGCGTGACCTCGCCCTCCGGCAGACCCGGGGGCGCGTCGGGCACCGCTCGTGACATGCCGTCGATACGCCCGGCAGCAGCCAGGCCGACCGCCAGCAGCACGGCGGCAGCAAAAAGAATCGAGATGGCGAGCGCCATGCGGACAGTCTGGCATCTGCAAGAGTCGACGGCGTGGAGCTACGCCTCGGGACGCGAACCTTCGACGAGAGCGATGTCGCCCTCATGGCGATCATCAACCGGACGCCCGACTCCTTCTACGACCGCGGGGCGACGTTCGGAGAGGCCGAGGCGCTCGATGCCGCGGACCGCGCCGTCGACGAGGGTGCCGAGATCCTGGACATCGGCGGGGTCAAAGCGGCACCCGGGATCGTCGTGGATGCCGCCGAAGAGCTGCGCCGGGTGTCAGGCTTCGTCGCCCGGCTGCGGGACCGGCATCCGGACGTCGTGATCTCGGTGGACACCTGGCGCGCGGAGGTCGGCCGGGCGGTCGCGGCTGAGGGCGCTGACCTGCTGAATGACGCCTGGGGCGGCACCGAGCCGGCGCTGGCCGAGGTCGCGGCGGAGTTCGGCCTCGGGCTCGTGTGCACGCACGCCGGGCATCTGCCGCCGCGTACTCGCCCCCACCGGATCGCGTACGACGACGTGGTGGTCGACATCCGGGAGACCGTGGTCGGCCTGGCCGAACGCGCCGCGGGCCTCGGCGTGCGACGCAACTCCATCCTCATCGACCCCGGCCACGACTTCGGCAAGAACAGCCGTCACTCGCTGGAGGCGACGCGCCGCCTGCCGGAGCTGGCCCGGACGGGCTGGCCGGTGCTCGTCGCCATGAGCAACAAGGATTTCCTCGGCGAGATCTTCGACCTTCCCGTCACCGACCGCTTCGAGCCGACGATGGCTGCCACCGCGATCGCGGTCTGGCTCGGCGCCCGGGTGGTGCGCACGCATTCGGTGCAGGCGAGCCGCCGGGTCATCGACACCGTGCGGGCCATCGCCGGTACCCGCGATCTCGCCGTGGGCAGGCGCGCGCTCGCCTGAGTGTTGCCTGAATTTTCCAAGATCCCTCAATTCAGGCTTTACATTCCCCGAACCTAAACCGCACCAGGCGCCGCGAATTGGCACCGATGCTTGAGACCTCGTCGAAGAAGTCGAAGAAGGGGAATCACATGGGTAAGCCAGGAGCAGCCTTGCGCGCAGCAGGCTGGGTGACGGTCGGCGCCATCGCCGCCGGAGGCGTCGCCACAGCTGCGACCACCACCGGAGGCAGCAGCAGCGGCAGCGGAACGCTGGCCACTCCGGCGGCCGCCGTCGCCAGCACCAGCCCGAGCACCGGCGCGGCCAAGAAGGCCGGGAAGGGCAAGCGCGCGGGCAAGATCGGGAAGCTGCAGGGACGGCTGCTGCACGGAGATTTCACCGTGGAGGGCAAGGGCGGAACCCCGACGAACGTCGCCGAGCAGCGCGGCACCGTCGACGCCGTCAGCACCACGTCCATCACGCTCACGAGCAAGGACGGGTTCAAGCACAGCTACGCGGTCGACTCCAGCACTCGCGTGCGGGTCGACGGCAAGAAGGGGGCCATCACCGGGGTCAAGACCGGTCAGGACGCCACCGTGCTCGCGAAGGTCAGCGGCGACACCGAAACCGCTGAGCTCGTCGTCCAGCGCGCCGCCAAGTAGGGCTGCCTGTCCTGGCCCGCATCTGGCTTGATCCCAGGTTGTCGCCGGCTCGCCTCCAGGAGGCGAGCCGGCGCGATGGGGACTGTCCGGGTCCCGACACCAAGTCGCTACGGGCTGTGCGTGCTCCTAACGTCGGGTTACCGACCAGAAGGAGCCGCCGAATGAACGCCGCGATCGCCGACGAGTTCGTCCCCGATGCGCGGCAGCCGGGAGGCGTGCTCGACCCCGTCTTCGGCCTGGTGCAGCGCGGCTCCGTGCACGGCATGTGGGCCGTCAGTGGACCCGGCATCGGACTCGCCCAGCTGACCGGCGGCTCGCGGGTCGTGACGCGCGGCGGCGACGGGACCCTCTCCCGGTCGGGTGGCCGGATCCGGCTGCGAGCCCAGGACCGTCACGTCGACCTGGCCGGGCAGCGCTTCACTCTGCACCAAACCTCGCCGCGGCGGGCTCAGCTACGCCGTGACGGGGTGCCGATCTGCTGGCTGCGCTCGGTTCGTGTCGGGAGCCCCGGCCGGATCAGGCGCTGCGCCCGCTCGTACGAGATCGTGCAGTGGACCGAGCGCCCCGACCGCACCGCAGCAGCAATCGCTCACCTGCTGGCCACCCGCTACGGGGTCGGTGCGTTGGCCGTCTTCCCGAGCAACTCCGGACCCGTCACAAGCTTGCGTTGATCGCCGCCAGCGCCTCTTCCACGTCGTCGGTGAGCGTGATCAGCTCGAGGTCGTTGGGTCCGATCCGCCCCGTCGCCGACAGCGAATCGCGTAACCAGTCGAGCAACCCGCGCCAGTAGTCGACGCCCATGAGCACCACCGGAAAGCGCGTCACCTTGCGGGTCTGCACGAGCGTCAGCGCTTCGAAGAGCTCGTCCATGGTGCCGAAGCCACCGGGCAGGATGACGAACGCCTGCGCGTACTTGACGAACATCGTCTTGCGCACGAAGAAGTAGCGGAAGTTGACCCCGAGATCCACCCAGGGATTGAGCTTCTGCTCGAAGGGCAGCTCGATGCCGAGGCCGATGGACAGGCCGCCCGCCTCCTGGCAGCCCTTGTTCACCGCCTCCATCGAGCCCGGGCCGCCGCCGGTGATGACCGCCCAGCCGGCGCGTGCCAGCACCGCACCGACTTCTTGCGCCACGGCATAGTCGGGCGACTCGATCGGGGTGCGGGCAGAGCCGAACACCGTCACCGCACGCGGCACCGACGCCAGCAGCCCGAAACCCTCGACGAACTCGGCCTGGATGCGCAAGACCCGCCACGGATCGGTGTGCACCCAGTCGGAAGGGCCGCGGGAGTCCAGGAGCCGCTGGTCGGTGGTGGACGGCTGCACCTGCGAGCGGCGCAGCGTCACCGGACCGCGCTGGCGCTCCGGTCCCGCCGGATGCGGGCCCCGGGGCCTGCGGGCCGGCGGGCGGTCAGGGTCGACGGAAGGCGTGGGCACGCGCTCACGCTAGTCGGCGAACTGCTCCACGATCGCCTGGCAGAACGCCTTCAGATCATCGGGCTTGCGGCTCGTGATGAGAACGCTGCCCGAGCCATTCGCGTCATCGACGACAAGCTCCTCGTCGACCCAGCTCGCCCCGGCATTGCGCAGATCGGTCTGCAGGCTCGGCCAGCTGGTCAGGGTGCGTCCCCTCACGACCCCGGCCTCGATGAGGGTCCAAGGCGCGTGGCAGATCGCTGCTACGGGTTTTCCCGCGGCAAAGAAGCCGGTGACCCATTCGGGCACTCCGGGCTGGCTGCGCAGGAAGTCCGGGTTAGCCACCCCGCCTGGCAGGACGAGCGCGTCGTACTTGTCGGCGCCGTCGTCCTTGAACGTGGCGTCGACCTTGAAGGTGTCGCCCTTGTCCAGGTGGTTGAAGGCCTGAACCTTGCCGGTGGCTGTCGACACCAGCTTCGGTGTGCCTCCTGCGTCCTTCACGGCCTTCCACGGCTCCGTCAGCTCGACCTGCTCGATGCCTTCCGGTGCCACGAGGAATGCCACTGTCTTGCCTTTGAGCTCTCCGGCCATCTCGGCTCTCCTCTCCCACGTTTTGCACTCGTGTTGCACGCTGGGGTGTCCCCTTTGTCCCTACCCGGCTGGCGAAAAGCAATCGCGAGTTGCTAGATGACGTGCCTGCGGGTAGGTCTGTGGCATGCCCACCGAGCAATCCAACGAACAGCAAGCCCTCGCCGCCGTCCCCAAGCAGCTGCTGATCGGAGGGCAGTGGAGGGACGCCACCGGCGGCAAGACGCTCTCGGTCGAGGATCCGGCCACTGGCGAGCCACTCTGCGACGTCGCTGACGGGACCCCGCAGGACGCACTCGACGCGCTTGCCGCCGCGGACGAGGCCGCCGCGAGTTGGGCGGCTACGGCGCCGCGGGAGCGCGGGGAGATCCTGCGCCGCGCGTATCAGGCGATGATCGACCAGCAGGATTCCCTCGCGCTCGTGATGACGCTGGAGATGGGCAAGAGCCTCACCGAGTCGGCGGGCGAGATCGTCTACGCCGCCGAATTCTTCCGGTGGTTCTCCGAGGAGGCCGTGCGGATCGCCGGGCGCTACTCGACCGAGCCATCGGGCAAGGGACGGCTGCTGACCATGCAGCAGCCCGTCGGCCCGTGCCTGCTCGTGACCCCCTGGAATTTCCCGGCGGCGATGGGCACCCGCAAGATCGGGCCGGCGATCGCGGCCGGCTGCACCATGGTGGTCAAGCCCGCCAAACAGACCCCGCTGACCATGCTGGCGCTGGGAGAGATCCTGCGCGACGCGGGCCTGCCTGACGGCGTCCTGAACATCATCACCTCGTCCTCGAGCGGCTCGATCGTCAAGCCACTGCTGGAGGATTCGCGGCTGCGCAAGCTGTCGTTCACCGGCTCCACCGAGGTCGGACGGCTGCTCATGGAGCAGTCCTCCGGACGCCTGCTGCGACTGTCGATGGAGCTCGGCGGCAACGCGCCGTTCGTGGTCTTCGCCGACGCCGACATCGACCTCGCCGTCGAGCAGGCGATGGTCGCCAAGATGCGCAACATGGGCGAATCGTGCGTCGCCGCGAACCGTTTCCACGTCGAGGAATCCGTGGCGGAGGAGTTCACCGCCAAGCTGACGGACAAGATGGCGGCGCTGGTCGTCGGACGCGGCACCGAGCCGGGTCCGCGCGTCGGGCCGCTGATCGACGCGACCCAGCGCGACAAGGTCGCCGAACTCGTCGACGACGCGACCAAGCGCGGCGCGTCCGTACGCACCGGCGGCAAGCCCGTCGGCGACGCCGGCTACTTCTACGCCCCGACCGTCCTCGCCGACGTGCCGCCCGACGCCCGGCTTCTGCGCGAGGAGATCTTCGGACCCGTCGCCCCGGTGGCCACCTTCACCACCGAGGAGCAGGCGCTGTCAGCAGCGAACGACAGCGAGTTCGGGCTGGTGGCCTACGTCTTCACTCGCGACTTCTCGCGTGCCCTGCGGATGGTCGAGGGGCTGCAGACCGGCATGGTCGGGCTCAACAAAGGCCTGATCTCCAACCCGTCGGCGCCTTTCGGCGGCGTCAAGCAGAGCGGCTTCGGACGTGAGGGCGGCTTCGAGGGCATCGAGGAGTACCTGTCGACGAAGTACGTCGGCCTCGACATCTAGGACTGGGTCGCGTCAGGTCAGGTAGCGGCGCAGCACTTCGGCGACGTGGCTGATGCGGGTGACGTCGATGGACTCCTCCCTCGTGTGGGCCAGGTTGGGATCGCCGGGTCCGAAGTTGACCGCCGGGATGCCGAGCGCGGCGAACCGGGCGACATCGGTCCAGCCGAATTTCGCCCGCGGGGGGCCGGCCCCGGCGGCCGTCACGAAGTCACGCGCCGCCGGAGCCTGCAATCCGGGCAGTGCGCCGGGCGCGGAGTCGACGAGGGTCACGGCGTAAGGCGCGAGCGTCTCCTGGACGTGGGCGAGCGCCTGCTCCTCGCTGCGGTCCGGCGCGAAGCGGAAGTTGATGGAGACCGTGCACGCGTCAGGCACCACATTGCCTGCGACGCCGCCACTGATCTTCACGGCCGAAAGCCCTTCGCGGTAGCCGCACCCGTCGATGTCGACTTCCCGCGGCTCGTAGGCGGCGAGGGTAGAAAGTAGCGGCGCCGCAGCATGAATCGCGTTGTCGCCCAGCCAGGAGCGAGCGCTGTGGGCTCGCTTTCCGGGCACGCACACCTCGACCCGCAGGGTCCCCTGACAGCCCGCTTCGATGACGCCGTCGGTGGGTTCGAGCAGTACCGCGAGATCTCCGGCGAGCCAGTCGGGATGGTGCTCGACGAGCCTTCGCAGGCCGTTGCGTGTCGCCTCGACCTCCTCGTTGTCGTAGCACACGAACGTCACGTCGCTGGTCGGCTGGAGCACCGTCGCCGCCAGGTGCAGCAGCACGGCGACGCCCGACTTCATGTCGGCCGTCCCGCATCCGTGCATGCGCGTGCCGTCCCGGCGCGAGGGCACGTTGTCGACGATGGGCACGGTGTCGAGGTGGCCGGCCAGGACGACCCGCCGCGCGCGCCCCAGATCGGTGAATGCCACCACCGCGTCACCGTCGCGCACCACCCTCAGGTGCGCCAGCGCGCGTAACGAATCCTCGACCGCGTCAGCGAGCGGTCCCTCGGCGCCGCTGACGCTCGGGGTGTCGACGAGCGCCGCCGTGAGATCGACCGGATCACCCGCGAGATCGAGTGCCGTCACGTGGAGACACCGTGCTCTCGAAGGACGTCGTTCAAGGCGAGCTTGTCGTGGATCTGGCCTTCCGCGAGCGTGCGCAGGACGAGCAGGCAGGGCATCGCGAACTCGCCGCCCGGGAACGACCGCACCTTGCTCGAGCCGACGACCACGGCCCGCTCGGGTACCTCACCCCGCGGCAGTTCGTCGCCGCTCGTGGCATCGAAAACCCTTGTGCTGGCGGTAAGAATGCACCCTGCGCCGAGCTTGGCGCCGCGCCGAACCCGGGCGCCGTCGACCACGATGCTGCGCGAGCCGATGAATGCGTCGTCCTCGATGACCACCGGGATCGCGTTCGGCGGTTCGAGCACTCCGCCGAGCCCGACCCCGCCCGACAGGTGCACCCGCTCCCCGACCTGCGCGCACGAGCCGACGGTCGCCCAGGTGTCCACCATCGAGCCGGCGCCGACGTAGCCACCGATGTTCACGTAGCTGGGCATCAGGACCACCCCGGGTGCCATGTACGAGCCCCACCGCGCGATCGCGCCGGGCACGACACGTACTCCGTCGAAGCGGGTCTTCAGCGGCATCCGGTCGTGGTACTGGAAGTCACCCGCCGCCGACTCACCCATCTCGAGCACCTTGAACGACAGCAGGATGGCCCGCTTGGCCCGCTCGTCGACCACGACCTCATTGGTTGTCGGGTCGACCGACGCCGCGCGCGCCTCGCCCGCGTCGAGCTGGTCGACGGCAGCGATGACGATCTTGCGAGCGTCCTCGTCCTTTGGGCTCAATCCGTCGCGGCGCTCCCACAGCTCGTCGATGGCGGCGTCGATCGGACTGGAAGTGGCGTTAGGCGTGCTCATGCTCCCGACCCTATTTCGCGGGCCCGGCCGCTGGACATGCGGCAACTGCAGGCCAATTCCTCTCGCGACCAGGCCACCCTTACCCGTAGCGTGGTGGTTGCCATGAACGACGATCGCCGGGGCGTCCTTTTCGGGATCGGCGCGTACGCGATCTGGGGGCTCTTCCCGCTCTACTTCCCGCTGCTCGAGCCCGCCGGTTCCGGTGAGATCCTCGCCCATCGCTGCTTCTGGAGCCTGGTCGCCGTAGCTCTGGTGCTGACGATCCGGCGGCAGTGGGCATGGGTGCGCCCGGCGCTCGCCGACCGGCGCCGGCTCGGTCTGCTCGCAGTGGCCGCAATACTCCTGGCGGTCAACTGGGGCGTCTACATCTACGGCGTCAATTCCCACCAGGTCGTCGAGACCGCGCTTGGCTACTTCATCAACCCGCTCATCACCGTGATGCTCGGCGTGATCGTGCTCCGCGAGCGACTGTCGCCCACCGGCTGGGCGGCGGTGGGCCTCGCCGGATGCGCCGTCGCCGTGCTGACGATCAGCTACGGCCACCTTCCGTACATCGCGCTGATCCTCGCGTTCTCGTTCGCCGGCTACGGCTTCCTGAAGAAGCGGGTCGGGGCGCCGGCGCTGGAGGGGCTGACGGTCGAGACGACGGTTCTCGCCATGCCCGCGCTGATCTTCATCGTCGTGCTCGGAATCACCGGAAAGGGCACGTTCGGGCACGGCGTGGGCCACAGCGCGACCCTGATGAGCGCCGGCGTGGTCACGGCCATTCCGCTGCTGCTCTTCGGCGCCGCCGCCACCCGCGTCTCGCTGACAACCATGGGGATCCTTCAGTACCTCACGCCGACGCTGCAGTTCCTGGTCGGCGTCGTGATCCGGCACGAGCCGCTGCCCACGGAGCGGCTCATCGGCTTCATCCTGATCTGGGCGGCGCTGGTCGTCTTCTCGTTCGGCGGTGCGCGCGACAGGCGCAGACGCCTAGCTGCTGAGCCGAGTCCCGACCTGAGCGACGCGCTCATCGCCGGCGGTTAGCGCGACCCGCACGAACGACTGGCCCGCCGCGCCGTAGAACTCCCCCGGTGCCACCAGGATGCCGTGCGACGCGAGCCATTCGACGGTCGTCCAACAGTCCTCGCCACGGGTCGCCCACAGATAGAGCCCGCCCGCGCTGTGCTCGATCCGAAAGCCCGCGGCCTCGAGCGCCGGACGGAGCACGTCACGTCGCCGGGCGTACCGCTCCCGCTGCACGGCGACGTGGGCATCATCCCCGAGCGCGGCCACCATCGCCGCCTGCACCGGATCCGGGACGATGAGGCCGGCGTGCTTGCGCACCTCGAGCAGTGCCGCCACCAGGGCGGGATCACCGGCGATCCAGGCTGCGCGGTAGCCGGCGAGGTTGGAACGCTTCGACAGCGAATGCACCGCGAGCAGCCCGGTGGCATCGCCGCCGCACACCCGCGGGTCGAGGATGCTGACCGGCTCGGCGTCCCAACCCAGCTCGAAGTAGCACTCGTCGCTGACGACAATCGTGCCGCGTTCACGAGCCCACTCGACGATCTTCGCGAGGTGCTCGGCAGGCAGCACCTGACCGGTCGGATTGGCGGGCGAATTGACCCAGAGCAGCCGGATGCGCGCCGGTCCGAGCTCGACCAGGCTCCCGTACGTCACCGGCGTGGCACCGGCCAGCAGGGCTCCCACGGCGTAGGTCGGATAGGCGAGGGCCGGGAGGGCAATCGTCTCGCCGGCACCAATCCCGAGCAGCGACGGCAGTAGCGCCACCAGCTCTTTGCTACCCACGGTCGGCAGCACGCCGATCCCCTGCGGCGCCCCGAGCCGGCGTATCGACCAGCTGGTGAGGGCCTCGCGCAGCTCAGGCGTGCCCGCCGTCAGCGGGTAGCCGGGCGCGTCCGACGCAGCGCGCAGGGCTTCCTGCACGACCTCAGGGGTCGGGTCGACCGGCGTGCCGACGGAGAGGTCGACGATTCCGCCGGGATGAGCGCGAGCCTTCTCGGCGTACGGGACGAGCCGGTCCCACGGAAAGTCAGGAAGGGACCGGCTAGGGACGCTGATCGCGGCTATTCGTCATGCTCCTGCGGCGGGAGGGCGGCCACGAGCGGGGCATCAGAATCGATCAGACCGATCTTCGACGCGCCACCCGGCGAACCGATCTCGGCGAAGAAGACGACGTTGGCCTCGGTGTAGGCCTTCCACTGCTCCGGGACATCGTCCTCGTAGTAGATCGCCTCGACCGGGCAGACCGGCTCGCAGGCTCCGCAGTCAACGCACTCGTCGGGCTGGATGTAGAGCATCCGGTTGCCCTCGTAAATGCAGTCGACTGGGCACTCTTCGATGCACGCCTTGTCCTTGAGATCCACACAGGTCTCGGCGATGACGTAGGTCACCGGTGCTCCTCCAGGCTCGTTGCTTTTCACCAGTATGCGTCAGCGGGGCCGCGCTCCCGTGACCGGTTCGTTGATCAGTCCATTCTGCTGCCCCCACCATCGCCCATCGGGGGCTGGGTATGAGCTGAACGCCACACCTGCATCACAGCCTGCGCGCGCCACGCGACGCTTCGCGGCTTTCGGGCGTTACCGTCGCGCGGTGGACCGCCTCGTTTGGATCGATTGCGAGATGACCGGGCTCGACCTGTCTCGCGACCTGCTGCTCGAGGTGGCGTGCCTGGTGACCGACGGTGAGCTGAATCAGATCGGCGACGGCATCGACCTGGTGATCTCGGCGCCGGAGCAGGCGCTGCGCGAGATGGATCCGGTCGTCGTTGCGATGCACCGGGACTCCGGGCTGGACAAGGCGGTGCTCGCATCGACCCTCACGCTCGCCGACGCCCAGACGCAGGTACTCGATTTCGTACGCCAGCACGTGCCGGAAGCCCGAAAAGCGCCGCTCTGCGGTAATTCGATCGCCACCGACCGCGGTTTTCTCGCCCGCGACATGCCCGAGCTGGACGCCCACCTGCACTACCGGATGGTCGACGTCTCCTCGGTGAAGGAGCTGGCCCGGCGCTGGTACCCGCGGGCGTACTACGCCTCGCCGGGCAAGCGCGGCGGCCACCGCGCGCTCGCCGACATCCTGGAGAGCGTCGAGGAGCTGCGCTACTACCGTGAGGCGATCTTCGTGCCGCAGCCGGGCCCGACGAGCGACCAGGCGAAGGCGATCGCGTCACGGATCCGCGGCGAAATCACGCCGCCGCCCGACTGAGCGTCTCGGCGCGGCGCAGCAGGACCTCCACCGCGTAGTGCAGGTCGAGGGGCCGATCGTCGGGGACGGGACGAATCGTGTCGGCAGTGACGTGACGGCCATCGTCAAGGTGGTCGGCCGGCCCCCAGGGCGGTTGATTCCGCTCGGGGACGGGCTCGCCCGCTCGCGTGGCCACGTGCAGTACGCGGCTCCTTGGATCGAGGGTCAGCTGGATCTGCTGGCGATGGATGGTCAGATGGTGCTGCTCGCAGACCAGGATCAGATTCGCCAGGTCGGTTCGGCCTCCCAGCACCCACTGCAGGACGTGGTGGGCATGGAGCCGCTGTGTGCGACTGCAACCGGGATAGCGGCATCGCTCTCCGTCGATGCTGGCGAGTAGGTCACGTAGGCGCTGGTGCGGCTCCCGACGGCTCCGGCCCGCGTCGTAACGGGTGAGATCGCTTCTTCGAAGGCGGCGGAGATTTGTGCCTTCCGCGAGAGTGAGCCTTTCGTGGGCGGCGACCTTCGGAGGCAGCAGCTCGCCGTCGGGGAGGCGCACCCACCCTGAAAGCGGATCGACATGGCAGACGAGCTTGGCTCGATCGTGCCTCACCCGCTTCGGCCGCACCCGCGCCCGCTGGTTCAGATAGTTCTTTGCCAGCGCTAGAAAACCCGCCCCTTTCGATGCCCGCGGCGGCCCAGATTCCTCCGCGGAAGAATCCTTGGGCGCCGACTTCGGAGTGTCGGCGTCGAGGTCAGCACACGCTGCTTCGAGCGCCGCGAGCAGCACCTGACCGGGCGCGGCGGGAAGCCGCAGCGTGATCAGCAGGTCGCCGTCAGCGTCATAACGCACACTCGCTCGCGGCTTTTGCTCAGCCGGCGGTTCCCCTGCCTTGCGTCTGCGATCGTCTTCGGCGAACCTCGCTGCCCGCCGCATGCCTCCCGCCAAGCGCTCGAGCTGCGCACCGGAGGCATGGTGCGCGAGGTCCAGGTAGGACTGTTCGTCGCCGTCTATCGGCATCCGAGTCAGCGCACGCACCTGGCTGTAGGAAACCCGGCCGGCCTGGAACGCAGCGAACACCAGCGGAAGGCTGCGCAACGCCCGGGCGACCCGCAGGCGCTCATAGGCCGCCGATGCTCCCATCCCCAACCGCCAGGAAAGCCAGGACTGGCACGAACCGATCCCCTCTTCCACCCAGGCCCGACGGGCGTCCAACTCCCCGATGTATGCCAACAAGCGAGCTTCGCCTGCTGCGACGCGGCCGGCCCAGATGGACAGCCGCTCCTTGACCTGCCCGTCGGACAGCTCGGCCAGCCCGTCGAAGGTCAGATCGGGCGGCTCGATGGATTGGACGCGGGACAGCTCGCGTATTGAGTTCATGGTCGAACACTAGTTCGAGCGTACCGACAAAATCGGCGCCTTGCCGAAGGGCCCACGAGAGCTGAATTCCTCCGCGGAAGAATGCCGAGCAAAGCCGTCCACCTACTCCCCACGCGGCAGGGGTTCGGCCCGGATAGACTGTGCGAGGCTCGCACGGCGGTGACGCCGAGTGACCACACACGGTGGGTGTAGCTCAGTTGGCAGAGCACCGGGTTGTGATCCCGGGTGTCGCGGGTTCAAGTCCCGTCACTCACCCCAAGATCAACAGGTTTCTGACCTGCAACCGCGGACCACTGGCGCTATCCGTGTAGATACGAGTACGTACCGCGATTCGCTGATCAGGCCTCGCCCTCGCGCGCTCAGTCGCGCTCACTTCCATCGTTTCGATGCTGATTTCCTGAGCTTGGTTGCCAGTTCCACCTGGTCGGAGCATCCAAATGCGGGCGAAGCGCGTCCTCGATCACGCCAACGGTGAAGGCTTGGATGAGGCCGGAGTTTCCTCAAAGATCACGCGCGTGGTGCCTGTCTGAGAACTAACAGCAACGTCGCAATATGGGATGTACGACGCGACGATGCCAACGAGGTAGCAGGAAGCCACCGGCTTGGTGTCGCCGACCGAGGTCATCTCGGGCCTGTTGAATATGCGGACCCCGCTGTTGCCGGGGAGGGCAGAGCCATCAATCGTGAACGCGGCACTGGGATCCGCCTAGGCCGGGTGGGCGCTCTTTGCCATTACTGAACGGTGACCACCGTGATGCCGCCGACGAGCCCGCCCAGAATCGTGATCACCACAAAGAAGACCATCATGTTGCGGATCGAGCGCAGATGAGCCTCGATCTGGATGAGAGCCGCCGCAGACGCGTGCTCAGCCGGAGTCGCTGCCCAGCCTTGCTGGAATGGCCCTTGGGGCTGTGATGTCATTCGCTCAGCGCTTTCTGGATCTGGTCGGCGGTGAAGGACGAGTAGGGCAGCAGTGACGCTGACGCCTTCCCGGCAGCTGTTGCGAGCGGAGATATTTGCCCCTCCGGGCCTGCGCACGGGTCGGTGTTCGTGGGGTCTACGCCGAGCTGCTGCAAGGCCGTGTCGAGGCAGCTCGAGGTGGCGTTCAGCCCGTCAGCGAGCGCGCTCAGCGCATCGGTCAACTGGCCGGTATCCACTCCCTGCAGGCCCCCGGCTATCTGAGATGCCCGTTGCACGCTCGAGGCCGCCTGGGTGAACTGGCTGGCGATACCCCCCAGTGACCCGGCAGCGTCAAGGTGGTTGAGGATGTGCGTCGCTGCCTCGACGTTAGTGAAGACCCGGTCGACGTCCTCACGCGAAGGCGTGGGTGTCGCCGATGGCGCCGGCGACGCAGAGGTCGGAGCAGCGGTGGGCGCCGCGATGGTGCCGCCTCCACCCGACGACCCGCAGCCCACGATCAGGGCCACAGGAACCACAACAAACGTGCGTCTCCACCGCATCCCCGGCATCCTTATATCCTCGATCGGGTCAGTTGCCGATTCGAGTCCAGTTCCCGCACGCTGAGCTCGAGAAGCCGGCATCTGTCGGGGCGATCGTCACGACCTGGCGGCCGCCGCCAAGCCCATTGGCGATGATCGCATCAGCATCGCCGGTCCACGAGCTCACGCGCTCCCAGTAGCACGAGTCGCCCCCGGGAGCGGCGTACGTGCCGGGGAGGAGATCTGTCGGGATCCGGTACTCGCCATCTTTGGCCGTAACGCGGTTCGGGTTGTACGACGTGGCCTTCGGCGTATCCCAGATGCCGCACCCGTTGCTGCTCACCGCCCGATCAGTCGGCAGCACCTGCATGAACTGGCGCCCATCTGACGCCAGGCCGTTCGCAAGAATCCCCGAAACCTCACCTGAGGTGTCGCTGCGCCGCTCCCAATAGCAGAAGCCGCCCGCCGGCACCGCCGCCGTGTACAACCCCGACTTCGCCTGACCTCCCGCTCCACCGACGAGCGTCGTCCCGTCCCCGAAGCAGCCAGCCAGACCTCCAACGAGCCCGACGAATGCAGCGACCTTTGCAACGCCCCCGATGCGTTTCATGCCGGGCATGGTCACATGCCGATTACGTCGCTGTCTCACAAAGCCCCAAAAGCGACGCCTCCGGCCCCCAGGTCAATGGCTCGCTGTGTGTACGCACTGCGCACGCAAGCCGTTGGAGGAGACCCCGTTTTCGGGCAATGAGTGGACGGGCTGGACGCTTTGACGTGCAGGTCAGCGCATATGCGCAGGTAAGGCCCTGAGGCCGGAACGAGTTCAAGTCCCGTCACTCACCCCAAACATTTCGGCTCCGGCCGGAGGCTCTCGGTCCACCACGTGTGGTGGCGCGGATGATGGGCCGGGTACTCGTGCGGTTGCGTTGACGCGCCCCGCAATGCATCGCAGGGATACGCGGCGTGGCAACCAGGAGCTCACCGGCGGTGCTCCTGGCCCGCCCTCGCCAGGCACTACTGCATCGCCCTCAAATCGACCGCTTCTGGCCAGCGATAGGACCAGCAAAGAACGACGGGTCAAGGACACGTCTCGGTCTGCACGCGTACGACGGCGAAGTTGGGAGTCTCGCCGGCCGTCACCGTCGCGCCCGGTGGAATGCTTTGGCTGCACACCTGCCAATCGCGATCGAGTATCTGGTGGCGCCCGGCTCCGGTGGCGTCGGACGACGAACTGTAATAGAGCGGGTTTCCCGAAATTCTCTGGAGATCATCCTGCGCATCTTGTAGAACCTGGCCGACCTCGTTGGGCATCACAAAAGACGTCGACTCCGCCGCTGGAGAACTTGACGGCGCGGTGGAAGGTGCGGTGGTTGGTAAAGGCGCCGGAGCGGTCGCCCGCGGCACCTTCGACGTCGCCACCGGTGACGAGGGTGCGGTCGTATTTGTTATCGAGCTGGAGCCACCAGTCCCGGTGGATGAGCCACAAGCAACCAGCGCTGACGCGGTCAAAGCCGCGGAAACCAGACAGAGATTTCGCATTACCAGCCCCATTCAGAAGCATTCGGGTCAGAGGTCATTTCGGGATTCACTCCCGAAATCCTTCTCCGAAATCGCTTCGGGAACGACGCTCCTGAGCTGCCTCGAGCTGGATCAGCCGTGCGCCTGCGCGTGCACCGGGCCCTCAAACCGGGTGTGCTCCCATTTGAAACGGGCGATCCTCGGACCGACCCAGAAAGCGTAGACGCCAAGTGTGACGAGACACAGCAAGAACCACTTGATCCAGTTGCCGAACAACTCCCAGGCGCTGCCGTCGAACCTCAAGCGATAGCCGTCGATAAAGGAGTGTTTGGCCCGCCAGCGTTCGACTAGCACGAGCGCGAATGGGTAGCAAATTCCTAGTGTGAGCACAGTGACGAGCAGCGCGAGTATGCCCGTGCCGAAATACGTGGCGGCACCGCCGTCGAACGCGAACTGCCGACCCCCGCGGATAGCTCCTGGCGCGTGGCCAGGCTGATATGGGCTCGAAGCATAGGTCATTAGTTCCCCCTCATGGCGTGGGGTACGAGGGTGACACACTCCTGCGGATTTCAAGCCTTTCGAAAAGGGTTGCCTTCGAAGGTTCTCTGGTCGGTAACGTCGGCTGGCCTTCCGCTGGCGAGGCGATCACCGAGGTGTGGAGAATGGCGCGGTGAACCCCCTCGAGGCCGAGTACGACGACAGCTACGACGACATCGTGGTGGGCGGCGGGAGTGCCGGCGCAGCCATCGCGAGCCGATTGACCGAGTTCACCGACCGCCGTGTCCTGCTGCTCGAGGCAGGCCCCGACCACCTCGAACCGGACGAGGCCGACCGGCTGACCAATCCCATGACGTTCGCCCAGGCCCTGACGGCGTGGGGGCTCAACGCCACCCTCGGCGTGGGCCGCGAGCTCGGCTACGCGCAGGGCAAGGTGGTCGGCGGCGGCTCGGCCGTCAACGGTGCGCTGGCCTTACGCGGGATGCCGGCGGACTACGACCGCTGGGCCGCCGAGGGCGCCACCGGCTGGAATTGGGAGGCGCTGCTCCCCGCGTTCCGCAGGCTCGAAACAGACCGCGACTTCAAGAACGAACTGCACGGCAGTGAGGGCCCGGTGACCATCCGGCGGTGGGCGCAGTCCGAGCTGATTGCGATCCAGCAGGCGTTTCTCGGTGCGGCGCTCGAGTCCGGCTTCGGTGTGACCGAGGACCACAACGACCCATCGTCCACGGGCGTCGGGCCGTTTCCGATGAATCGCGACGGCGACATCCGGCTCTCCACCGCACTCACCTACCTCACCCAGGCCCGGTCGCGCGCCAACCTGACGGTCGCCGGCGATGCCAGAGTCGACCGGATCGTCCTCGATGAAGCTCAGTCCGGCTTGCGTGTGGCCGGTGTCGAAATCACCCGCGGCACCAGGTCTTCCACCGTCGCCGCCGAGCGCGTCATCGTGACCGCCGGGGCGCTCGCCTCCCCCGCATTGCTCGCCCGCTCAGGCATCGGGCCGGCGGACGAGCTGGCCGCCCTCGGCATCCGTTGCGTGGTCGACAATCCCCACGTCGGCGCCAATCTGATGGACCACCCCGGCACGCTCATCTTCCTGGCGCCGACCGACCCGGACCTCTGCGATCCCTTCGGGCCCGCATATCAAATCGGCATCCGGTGGACGTCAGGACTCGGCACCGAGAACGACATGCTCACCGGGATGATGAATTACTGGAACACCAGCTTCGATCCTGATCTGAAGGCCGCGGCCGGGACCGACTACATCTTCGCCCTGACAGCCGGATGCCACGAACCCCGCTCGCGGGGACGCCTGCGCCTCGTCGACGCCGATCCCGCGACCCCACCCGCCATCGACTTCGACATGCTCAGCGTGCGGCTCGATGAGGACCGCTTGGTCACCGGGCTTCGGCTGCTGCACCGCCTGGCCCACTCCGAAGCCATGAAGCCGGTGTCGCGCGGCATCCTGCTGCTGAACGAGGCGGCGTTCGAGGCGGATGAGCGGGGGGATGACTCAGCGTTGCGCGCCTACGTGCACGCGACGCTCGGGCCCTGGTATCACGCCAGCGGGACGTGCCGGATGGGTTCGAGTCCGGAGCAGGGCGCCGTCGTCGACCCGTCATTGCAGGTGCACGGCGTCAAGGGGCTACACGTTGCCGACGCGTCCGTCATCCCCGTGATCCCAAGAGCTGCAACGAATCTGACCGTTCTCGCCGTCGCCGAGCGGGCGGCCGACATCCTCGCGGGAGCTACCTCATGAGCGACGCCGAGACGTGTGACTTCGACCGACTGCTGGTCGGCAGCCACTGGGCCGAACCGGCAACGAACGATCGGCTCGAGATCTTCTCGCCGGCGAACGGTGAGCGGGTCGGCACGGCGCCGCATGCCTCGCCGGCCGACGTCGACAAGGCCGTCACCGCCGCCCGCCGCGCCTTCGACATCGGTCCCTGGCCACGGCTCACGACGGCCGAGCGGATCGCTGCGCTCACGCCGATACGGCAACGGCTCGAGGCACTCGTCGCCGACCTTGACGTGCTTGCCACCCGGGAAAACGGAGTGCCCATCTCGGTGCAGCCGACGATGAGCGCCGTCGCTGTTTTCGACTGGTACCTCAGGGAAGCCGCCCGCCGCGAAGACAGCGAGCAGCGCACCGGCGCCTTCGGTACGCGGGGCACGATCTACCGCGAGCCGGTCGGCGTCGTGGCGGGCGTCGTGCCCTGGAACGGTCCGCTGCTCCAAGCTGTCGGGAAGCTGGTACCCGCGCTGCTTTCCGGATGCACAGTCGTCCTCAAACCGGCTCCCGAAACTCCGCTCTCCAGCCTGGTGCTCGCCAGCCTGTTCGCCGACGCAAATCTCCCCGATGGTGTGGTCAGCATCCTGCCCGGCGACCGCGATACCGGACGTCATCTGGTGAGCCACCCGGGCGTCGACGCAGTCGCCTTCACCGGCAGCACCGCAGCAGGCCGGCTCATCGCCGAGGAGACCGGACGCTCGCTCAAACGCGTCACGCTCGAACTCGGCGGCAAGTCGGCAGCGGTGGTGCTCGACGACGCCGATCCTGCTGCAACGGCGACGCTCGTGGCCCTCGGATGCATGGCGTACAGCGGTCAGGCGTGTGCTGCGCTGACCCGTGCGCTGATCCCGGTGACCCGCTACGACGAGTTCGCGTCAGCGATCGACGCCGCCATCGGTGCCATGCCGGTCGGCGACCCGCTCGATCCGGCGACGGTCATCGGCCCGCTCCTCGCCGAGCGTCAGCTCAAGCGCGTCCTGGACTACATCGATTCCGGTATCCAGCAGGGGGCCAAGGCCATGCGCGGCGGCGGCCGCCTTGCCGATCGTCCTGAAGGCTGGTTCGTCGAGCCGACGATTCTCACCGGTGTCGACAACGCGATGCGCGTCGCCCAGGAAGAGATCTTCGGTCCAGTGCTCTGCCTCATCCCGTACGAGACCGAGGTGGAGGCGATCCACCTCGCGAACGACACCCAGTACGGGCTGTCGGGAGCCGTCTTCAGCACCGACGACGAGCGCGCCACCCGCGTCGCACGCGCACTACGCACGGGCAGCGTCGGGATCAACGCGCTGGCAGGCGATGTCGGGCTGCCCTTCGGCGGATACAAGTGCTCGGGGATCGGACGCGAGTTCAGCAGCGAGACGTTCGATCACTTCACCGAACTGAAGACCGTCGCCCGGATGGACACGGCCGGCTTCGGGCTGATGTCGGCCTAGAGTTGCGCGATGCGCGCCTGCAGGTAGCCGTCGAGATCGAAGGGGCGTGTCATGCTTCTGCGGCCGCTCTCACCGCCGCGATGATGCCCTGATAACCCGTGCAACGACAGAGGTTTCCGGACAGTCCCTGGCGGATCTGCTCATCCGTCGGATGCGGGTTGTCACGCAGCAATGCGGTCGCGCTCACGACGAAGCCGGGTGTGCAAAACCCGCATTGCAGGCCGTGATTCTCACGGAACGCGAGCTGCAGGGCAGAGAGTGAACCGTCGGCTGCCGACAGCCCCTCCACGGTGGTGACTTCCCGGCCGTCGGCCTGGACCGCGAAAACCAGGCAGGCGCGTACCGCATCACCGTCGAGCAGGACCGTGCAGGCGCCGCAGACGCCGTGCTCGCAGCCGAGGTGGGTGCCCGTGAGGCCGCACCGCTCGCGTAAGAAATCGGCGAGGGTCAGGCGTGCTTCCACGATGTGCCGGCAGGGCATCCCGTTCACTTTCACCGTGACGGCGACCTCACCCACGACGGGCCTCCTCGGACGCGGCACGCCACGCTTTTGCGACCACGGCGGCGCCGACGCGGCGGCGGTAGTCGGCCGATCCGTGCAGATCTGAGGGGATCGATTCCAAGCCGGCCATGGCGAGCCGCCCGATCTCCGCGGGTTCGGCCTCGCTCACGAGGACGCCCTCCAGTGCCGCTTCTGCCGATGCCGCCCGCTCCGGCGTGGCGCCGAGACCGAGCAGGCCGATGCGGCAACGTCGAACGCGGTCGTCGTCAGCGAGCTCGACCGCCACGACCGCCCCGGCGATCGCGAAATCCCCATGGCGGCGGGCGAATTCTTCCACGGCGAAGCCGCACCGACCTACCCACACCGGGACGGTCACGGCCGTCAGCATCTCCTCGTCACCCAGCGCCGTCGACCACAGCCCGGTGAAGAACTCGGCCGCCGGCAGCACCCGCGTACCACTCGGCGACAGCACCTCGAACTCGGCCTCGAGCGCAAGAGCCGCAGCCGGATACTCGGCAGCGGGATCGGCGTGAGCCAGCGAGCCGCCGATGGTCCCCCGATTGCGGATCTGGAAGTGTCCGATCAATGGGGTCGCGCGAGCGAGCAGCGGCGCAGCTTGGGCGATGACGGCCGAGTGCTCGATCTCGGCCTGCGTCGTCGCGGCGCCGATGTGCACCGATCCGTGACGACGCTCGATGCCGCTCAACTCGGCGATGCCCCCGATGTCGATGAGGTGCTCGAAAGCCGCCAGCCGCAGGGAAAGCAAGGGCACCAGACTTTGTCCACCGGCGAGCAATTTCGCACCGTCGCCGAGATCGGCGAGCATGGCGACGGCCTCGGCCGCCGTGGACGGGCGGTGGTAGTCGAAGGCCGACGGTTTCACTGCGCTTGCTCGATCAGGTCGACGATGGCCGCGGGCGTCAGGGGCAGCCGGGTGATCTCGACTCCGAACGGCGCGAGCGCGTCAGCAATGGCGTTGACGACCGCGGGCGGAGCTCCGATGGCGCCGCCCTCCCCCACTCCTTTGAAGCCGCCGGGGCCTGGGGCCGGCGTCTCCACGTGGCCGTACTCGATCGTCGGCACATCGCATGACGTCGGCAGCAGGTAGTCCATGAAGGTCGTCGCGAGCGGGTTGCCGTCCTCGTCGTAGGACAGCTGCTCGAAGAGCACACCGCCGATGCCCTGCACGACTCCCCCGGCGATCTGCCCTTCCACGACGCTCGGGTTGATCATCGGGCCGCAGTCCTCGCTGACGATGTAGCGCAGCAGCGTGACGGCGCCCGTGGTGATATCGACCTCGCACGTGCACACGTGCGACGCATTGGCCCAGATCACCGGACTGCGCGCCTGGTATCGCGCGCTGGCTTCGAGACCGGCCGGGATCCCGGCGGGCAGCTTGTGCGGCATGAAGTACGCGATCTCGGCGATCTTCGCCAGCGGCACCGCGATGGTTGGCGAACCCTTCACCCGAGCCATGCTTTCGACGAGCTCCATGTCGCCGGGCGCGGCCTCCAGATGCTCGGCAGCGATGGCGACGATCCGCTCGCGAAGGATGGCGGCGGTCTCCTCGACGGCACCGGCGATCATCGATCCGCTGCGACTGCCCCCGGTGCCCGCGCCGAACGGCGTCACCGCCGTGTCGCCCTGGATGCTGCGTACATCCGAGATGTTCACACCCAGCGCGTCGGCGGTCAGCTGCACCGCAGCCGTCTCGAGACTGTTGCCGGTCGAACCACCCGCCACGTAGACGTTGACGGTGCCGGACGGTTCGATCCGGATGGTGGCGCCTTCGGTGCCCATGAAAGACATCGCGCTCGCGGTCGGCTCGACGTAGTTGCACATGCCGACGCCGAGGTAGCGGCCCTCGGTGCGGGCGACCGCCTGCTCGCTGCGGAACGCTTCATAGTCCAGCATTTGCAATGCTTTTTCGAACGTCTCGATGGGCGTGACGTCGCTGTAGGGCATGCCGTTGGGATTGGCGTACGGCAGCTCGTCGCGTCGCAGCAGGTTGCGGCGACGCAGCTCGACGGGATCGATGCCCATACGCCTGGCTGCTACGTCGAGAGTCACTTCCCGCGCGAGCGATTCGAACTGCCACGGCCCGCGGTAGGCGACGCGCCCTGACGTGTTGGAAAAGACCGAGGTCGTCCGGAAGCTCGCCGCCGGGACCCGGTACGGCCCGGGAAAGAGCATGCCGACGGCCGCCGCGGTGCCCACCGGCCACGGGGTCGGATAGGCCCCGATGTCCTGCACGTGATCGAGATATGCGCCGCGGATGGCGCCGCTCGCGTCGAACGCGAAATGGGCTTCGCCGTGCTCATGGCGCGACATGCCTGCCGACATCAGGTTCTCGCGCCGGTCTTCGATCCACTTCACCGGGCTGCGCAGCTTCATCGCCGCCAGCGCGATGCACATGTCCTCGCGCAGCGGCATGACCTTCTGCCCGAAGCCGCCGCCGGTGTCGCGCATGATGACGCGCACCTGGTTCTCCGCCAGCCCGAGCAGCCGCGCCAGGAACCCTCGAACCTCGTGCGGTGATTGCGTCGCGGCCCAGACGGTCAGCTCCTCCCCGGACCATTCGGCGACCATTCCCCGCGTCTCCATCGGCACGGGCGCATACGCCTGCTGGAACACGGTGAGCGAGAGGTGATGTTCAGCGGCGGCGAAGATTTCGGCGAGCGAATCGGGCAGCTCGGCGCCGAGCGAACCGGCCACGTTGCCCGGATATCCCTCGTGCACCAGAGGCTTCGCGTCGCGGGCGGTCGTGTAGTCGGCGACGGCCGGGAGCGGCTCGTACTCGACCGCTACCGCATCGACGGCGTCCTCGGCGAGATAGCGATCGGCGGCGATGACGAGCGCGACGGGATCACCGACGAATCGGGCGAAGCCCTCGGCGAGCGGCGGCCGCGGCGTGTCCGGTATCTGCCTGCCTGTGGCCGAGTACCACGACTCGTGCACTCCTGGGTTGAGGTCGGCTGCCGTGAAAACCGCCTGTACACCAGGCATCTCCAGCGCTGCGCCGGCATCGATCGCCAGCAGCCGGGCGCTTGCGAGCGGGCTGCGCACGAAGCACGCGTGAGCCATCCGCGGCCTGACGATGTCGTCGACGAACGTGCCGCGCCCTGAAAGCAGCCGAGCGTCTTCGACGCGGTGGACCCGGGTCCCGATGTAGCGGCCCGCGGCCACCTCGCCAATCGCGCTGCCAGTCATCGTGAACCGGCCGCCTCCCGAACGTAGTTTTAACGCTCGTTCTAACTGAGCCCGGGTCGCGCTGTCAACGAGCCTGGGATCCGCGCGCCCGGCGTTGCTCCAGCCGGGCGATCAGCCGGTTCATGGCCGCGCGCGCCTGACCGTGGGCCGTGTCATGGCCGGCCGACTCGTCGGCAACGAGGGCGAACGCGACTCCCTGCATCGCTGTGGCAATAAGAGCCGGCGGGAACTCCTCGGGGTCGAGACCGTACTCGCTGAGGATCGTCGCCAGGGTCTTCATCTGCAGGCGCCGGACCTCGCGGGCGACCTTTCCCACTTCGGCCTTCAGGGCCGGCCGATGGTTCGCCGCGGCGATCAATTCGAGCAGGAGTGCCGTCCCACGCGGGTCGGACGCGAGCTGCCACCACGCTCGCAGCGGCTCGGCAGACGCCATTGCCGCGGCCATCTTTTCGACGTTGGGCTCCGCCCGCCGCCGCAGCACAGCGACGAACAGCTCGTCGATCGTCGGGAAGTAGTAGTGCACCAGTGGCGCCTGGATCCCGGCGCGTGCTGCGACGCTGCGCGAGCTGACCGCGGCGTAGCCCTCCCGAAGGATGATCTCCTCGGTGACATCGAGCAGCCGGGTGAGCTTCTCCTCGGTGGCCGCTCGACGGCGGCGCGGCTCGGCCATTGCGGTCCCTCCTGACGGCGCGCAAGCCTTGACAACGGTACCCACCCAAATTAGAACGGTCGTTAAAAGTTCTTGGGAGGTCTTGGATGAGTGGTGACGGTCCGGTTTATTGGGATCCTTTCGACCGCGACATCGCTACCGATCCGTACCCGATCTACCAACGGCTGCGCGCCGAGGCACCGCTCTACTACAACGATCAGCACGATTTCTACGCCCTGAGCCGCCACGAGGACATCGACCCGGCGCTGACCAACTGGCGCACGTTCTCCTCGGCTCGCGGGCCGATCCTGGAAATCATCAAGGCCAACATCGAGATCCCACCGGGCACCTTGCTGATGGAAGACCCACCGACCCATGACATCTACCGGGGCCTGCTCGCGCGGGTGTTCACCCCACGGCGGGTGTCATCGCTCGAACCGCAGATCCGCGAATACTGCATCCGCTCGCTGGACCGGCTGATCGGCCTGGGCGGCTTCGAGGTGATGTCGGAGTTCGCGAACGAGGTGCCGATGCGGGTCATCGGGATGCTGCTCGGCATTCCCGAGGCGGACCAGGAAGCCGTACGCGATCACGTCGACTCGAAGTTGCGCACGGTGCCGGGCCAGCAGATGGAGGTCTCCGAGGGCGCCCTGATGGACACCGCACTGTTCTCGGACTACATCGAATGGCGCGCCCGGCATCCGTCCGACGACCTGATGACCGAGCTGCTCAATGCCGAGTTCGACGACGCTGACGGGGTCCACCGAAAGCTCACGCGCGAGGAGATCCTGACATACGTCTCGGTCGTCGCCGGCGCAGGCAACGAGACGACCGCGCGACTGATCGGCTGGATGATGGGGCTGCTCGACCAGCATCCGGATCAACGGTCGGATCTCGTCGCCGACCGCTCGCTCCTGCCCGGCGCCATTGAAGAAGCGCTGCGCTACGAGCCCACCGGCCATGCCGTCGCCCGCTACGTCACCACCGATGTCCAATTCCACGGTCAGACCGTTCCGGCCGGCAGTGCCATCACGCTCATCGTCGCGTCGGCGAACCGGGACGAGCGGCGCTGGGAGGACGGGGAACGCTTCGACATCCACCGCCCGATCGCCCAACACCTGACATTCGGCATCGGCGCGCACTACTGCCTCGGAGCCGCACTGGCCCGGCTCGAAGCCCGCGTCGCGCTCGAGGAGTTCCTCACCCGCTTCCCGACGTGGGAGGTCGACTGGGACAAGGCCAGCCTGTCCTCGACATCGACGGTCCGCGGCTGGGGCACGTTGCCGATCTCCGTGCCCATCACTGTCGGCTGACCGAGGAGAACCATGGGAAAGCTCGAGGGCAAGGTCGCCTTCATCACCGGTGCCGCGCGCGGCCAGGGCCGCAGCCACGCGATCCGGCTGGCGCAGGAGGGTGCCGACATCATCGCCGTCGACATCTGCGCCCAGCTCGAGTCGGTGGTCTACCCGATGTCGACGTCCGACGACCTCGATCAGACGGTGAAGGAGGTCGAGGCGCTGGGCCGGCGGATCGTGGCCCGGGAGGCTGACGTCCGTGATGTCGCTGCCCTGCAAAAGGCCTTTGACGACGGGACGAATGAGCTCGGGCCCGTCGACATCGTGCTGGCCAATGCCGGCATCGGCCCGAGCGGCCTCGCGACCGAGCAGACGCAGTGGGACGAGGTCATCGGCGTGAACCTCACGGGTGTGTGGAACACCGGCCGCGTCGCGATTCCTTCGATGGTGAAGCGCAACGAAGGCGGCGCGATCGTGCTGACCAGCTCCACCGGCGGCCTGTTCGGCGTCGGGGTTCCATTCGCCGGGGTGCTCGGCTACACCGCAGCCAAGCACGGCGTCATCGGCCTGATGCGCTCGTGGGCCAACTACCTGGCGCCCTACAGCATCAGGGTCAACAGCGTCGCGCCGACGACCGTCAGGACACCGATGGCCAACAACGGCGACGTTTCCGCCATCCTTGAAGCGGCGCCCGAATTCGCCGGCGCCTTGCTGAATGCCATGCCGGTCGAGGCCGTCGATCCGCTCGACGTGTCCAACGCCATCCTCTGGCTGGTCTGCGATGAGGCTCGCTACGTGACGGGCACGGTTCTGCCCGTCGACGCCGGCCAAGTGAACAAGCGCTGAGATGGCCGACACCTCACCGCTGCGGATCGTGCAGTGGACGACGGGAAACGTCGCACGTCAGGCACTGCGCGCCATCCTGCGCCGCCCCGAGATGGAGATCGTCGGGGTCTACGCGTTCAGCGACGACAAGGTCGGCAAGGACGTGGGCGAGCTTGCCGGCATGGACGAAACGATCGGCGTCGCCGCGACAAACGACATCGAAGCGCTCATTGCCCTGAAGCCCGACTGCGTGCTCTACATGCCGCTGCACCCTGACTTCGGCCACCTCACCCGGCTGCTGCGCTCCGGCATCAACGTGCTGAGCACCGCGGCGTTCATCACGGGCCGCTCCTACGGCGAGGCCGTCCGCAGTCAGCTCGAAGACGCGGCACTGGCGGGTGGGGCCAGCCTGTTCGGCAGCGGGGTCAATCCGGGCTTCGCCGATTACCTGACCGCCATCGCATCGGGGGTGAGCCGCGACGTCAGCCATGTGCGGGTGGTGGAGTCGTTCAACATCGGGATGTGGGCGGGCGACGCGAATCAGGACGAGCTCGGCTGGGGCCGGCCGTCCGGCGATCCGGGTCATGCCGATGACATCGTTGCTGCCACAGCCGTTTTCGGTGATGCCGTCGAGTCGATGGCAGAGCTGTTTGCCGTCACGCTCGATGACATCCGCTGCGACGTCGATTTCGCCCATGCACTCAGCGATGTCGACACCATCCCGCGCCGGGTGATCAAGGCCGGAACCGTCGGCGGTATCGAGGCGCGCTGGATCGGCAGCGTGGGCGGCACCGACGTGATCGAAGCCGTCGTGAGATGGACCGTGGTCCCCGACCTCGAGCCGGCGTGGGACGTCGCGATGGCGTACCAGATCGAGATCACCGGCTACCCGCAGGTCAATGTCCGCGCCGAAGTCCTGCCCGCTGACATGGAGTCGATGAGCCTGGACGACATGCTGGCCATCGGCTCGGTGATCACCGCGATGCCGGTCGTGAACGCGATCCCGGCGGTGGTCGCCGCGCGACCCGGAATCGTCACGTACGCCGATCTCACGCCGCAGGTGTCGCCGCTCGTGGTGGCCCGCTAGGAATCACCCGCTTTGTCCGGGATGACCCTCGACGCTGACACGGGCCGATTCCGTACGCGATTCTCTGACTCATGAGTCAGACCGCCGGTGACCATCTGATCACGTTCCGTATACGAAGAATGCGTGTTCGCTTACGTCACAGTTGCGCTAAGTGACGAACAGGCGGGTGTCGGTCGCGTTATCTTTCCAACAAGATCACCGCTGGCGACGTGCCGGCGCCTGGTCCCGCGCCTGCAGTCCGCCTGGCGCCTGGTCACCGGAGGGGTCTTGGCTCGTCACGCTGCGCCGCAGAAGAACCGGCGATGGTGGGTATCGGCAGCGACCGTTCTTCTGGTCGCCGCCGTAGTCCTCGTCGTCGTGCTCACCACGTCGCCCGGCGGCAGCGGAGCCGCCTCGCCGGCGGCGAAGACGACCCCGAGCCCGGCCGCGAAAAGTTCGTCCACGAGCGCCTGCCCGCAGCGCCCCGCGCTCAAGGTCGTCGCGTCCTCCGGCATCGCGGCTGTGGTGCGCGAGGTGGCGAGCCACACGTGCGTCGACGCGACCGTCACGACCACTGACGACTCCGCGGCAGCATCGTCACTGCTGAAGTTGGGCAAGGCCGATGTCTGGATCCCCGACAGCCGGGTACGCGCGATCCTCGTCGGCACCAGCCTGACCACCTCGGCGCCGAGTGTCGCCGTCAGCCCGATCGTCATCGCCGCCAATTCCAGCCTGGACACCAGCCGGTTCACCAAGACTCCGCTGACCTGGTCGGCCATCCTTCACCAGAGCTCGCTTTCCGGCCTGCACGTGGAGATCCAGGACAACGCGACCTCCTCCGATGCACTGGTGCTGGCATCGGCGCTGAACGGCATTGCCGCGACCGAGACCGGCGACAAGTACCTCGGGCTCGCCGCGACGGCCGTCGCCTCGGAGACGATGCCGGTGGCCAAGTCCGCTGCCATCCCCGCTTCCACCTTGCGCATCGAGGAAGCGCGCCTCGTCAAGCAGCCCGACTCCAAGATCGTCAACATGAGCGGCGGTTACCCGCAGCTCGACTACCCGTGGGTGGCCCGCACCACCGCGAGCGCGACGACGACAACTGCCGCCGCCGAACTCCTCAAGGCGATGCAGGGCCCGCTCGGTGACACCGCCCGAAAGCAGGAAGGCCTGCTGAACCCGGGCAGCGTCGCGGTCGAGCCAGGTGACTACGCCGGGACGGCCGGCGGCGTGCTCATCCCGGTCCCGAGCGTCGCCTCAATCCCGACGCTCTACTCGATCGCCGACGCCGGAGCCGCTCACGGAAACGTCCTGGCAGTGCTGGACATTTCGGGATCCATGGCTGACCCCACAGTCCCCGGCGGGCCGACCAAGATGAAGGCCGTCCAGGACTCATCGGCGATCGCCGCTCAGCTGCTCTCTCCGCAGACCCGCCTCGGCCTGTGGGAATTCACCTACCAGCTCGACCCGCCGAACGACTACAAGCAGGTCGTGCCGGTGGCGCCGCTGTCCACCAACCGCACGACCCTGCTGAACGCGCTCGACGCGGCGGAGCCGATCCCGACCGGCGGCACCAGCCTGTACCGGACCGTCTACGACGCCTACAAATACCAGCAGGCGCACTGGGATCCGAACTACGCCAACAGCATCCTCGTCTTCACCGACGGCAAGGACGAGACCGACCCGGGAGCGCCGAGCCTGTCAGCGATCCAGGCTCAGCTGAAGGCGATCGCCGACCCGGCGAAGCCGATCCAGCTGATCATGCTGGGCTACGGCGCCGCTGACATCCCGGCGATGGATGCGCTCACCAGCACCGTGGGAGGCGTGGTCTACCACATCACCTCGCCCACGCAGATCGTCGGCGCCTTCGTCGACGCGATCTCCCACTCGGTGCTGCGCTCGCTCGGGGACTCCTAGAACCGAAGGCCGCGCGCGATGAGTTTCGCCGGTCATCATCGTCAGATCAGGCATGGATGCCAAGAATCTGGCCACGCTCTACGACCTCCCGACCATGGAGTGGAGTCGCGTCGAAACGCGCCTGGACGAGGGGCTGAACCAGGCCCCCGGGACCGGCGGACCGAACCGGCACACGTCGTGGCTGGCGACGGTCAATCCAAACGCAAGCCCTCACGTCACCGCCGTCGGCGCGCTGTGGGTGGACGGCACCTTCTGGTTTCAGACCGGGCCGAAGACGCGCAAGGCGCGCAATCTTGCGCTGAACCCGCGCTGCTCGATCAGCACCGCGGCGGACGATTTCGACGTGACGATCAACGGCGAAGCGACGCTCGTCCGGGATCCCGCCACTGTGGCCGCGATGGCTGCGCGCTGGGCCGAGGATTGGCCGGTCCGGGTCGACGAGTCCGGTTGGGGGCTCACGGCGGACTTCAGCGCCCCTTCCGCCGGCCCGCCGCCGTGGTTCGTCTACCGGCTCGAACCGAACCGGGCGACGGCTCTGCTCACCACCGATCCGGGCGGCGCGACCACGTGGCATTTCGAGTAGTGCGCTAATCGCCGGGCTTCGCTAGGTTCGGCGACGTGGCCGACGCTGACGTCATCGTCGTCGGCGGCGGTCTCGCCGGTCTCTCGGCGGCGCGCCACCTGCAGGACGCCGGACGTGCGGTCGTGGTGCTCGAAGCGGCCACCGAAGTGGGCGGGCGGGTCCGTACCGACCGGGTCGACGGCTGGCTGCTGGATCACGGCTTTCAGGTCTTCGACACCGGCTATCCCGAGCCCAAGCGGCTGCTCGGGCCCCAGGATCGGGCAGCGCTCGACCTGCGGCCGCTGCCCAACGGGGCCATGGTTCGCGTAGGGGCTGCGTTTCACCGCGTCGGCGATCCTCGCCAGCGCCCGGCGGATCTGCTCGGGGCGGTGCGCGCGCCCATCGGCAACCCTCGCGACAAGCTCGCCCTCGCCCGTTATCTGTTACGCGTGCGGCTCACCCGCGGCGACCGGCTGCTCGACCGGACCGAGAGCAGCGCCTACGACGCCTTCCGGGCCGGCGGCCTGTCCGACACGACCATCGATCGGCTGCTGCGCCCGTTCCTTTCGGGGGTGCTGCTGGAGGACGGGCTGACGACGTCGAGCCGCTACGTCGAACTGGTGCTGCGCGCTTTCAGCCGCGGCCGCCAGGTCCTGCCCGCGGCCGGCATCGGCGCGCTGCCGGCGGCTCTCGCGAAGCCGCTGCTCGACATCAGGCTCGGTACCCGGGTCGAGCGCGTGGAGGCCGGCGCCGTGCTCGTGGACGGGCAGCGGCTACGCGCCGAGGTCGTCATCGTCGCCGCCGATCCGGCGACGGCGTCGGCACTGCTGCCCGAGTTGGCGCCGGTGCCGATGCGCCGCGTCAGCACGGTCTACTTCAGCGCCGACCGCTCCCCCACCGACGGAAACGGGCTGCTCTGCGTAGGCCCCGGTCCCCTGACGAACGCCGTCGCGCTCACCGATTCAGTGCCTTCCTACGGGCCGCCCGGACGCACGTTGATGAGCGTCAGCACGCTGGATCCCGGCCTTTCCGCCAACGGGATGCGCCGCCACCTCACGCAGTGGTTCGGCGCCGCGGTCGCCGGCTGGCAGGAGATCGCCCGCTACGACATCCCCGCGGCGCTACCCGTGGCTGATCCGCCGCTCGGCAAGCTGCGCCGTCCGGTGCGCCTTTCGCCCGGGCTGTACGTGTGCGGCGACCACCGTGACAGCCCGTCGCAGCAGGGGGCGCTCGTGAGCGGCCGCCGGACGGCCGAAGCGGTGCTCGCCACCCAGTCTTCCGTACGCGACAGCTGAGCTGCCAGAATCGGCCGCAGCCACAGAGCTCTTCATGGAGGCCGAGATGCCGTGGTTTCCGGACTTCGCGATAGGAGTCGAGCTGGCGCGACGGCAGACCCGGGAGGCCGGGCGCGCCGACCCGGTGACGCAGTACTTCAAAGCCCTCAACGAGGGCGATGTCGAGGACCTGGAAGGCGTGTGGCCGGGAGAAGTCGTGATCCACGACCCGCGCGCGGGCGAGGTGCGCGGCCACCGGCATCTGCGCAAGTTCGTCGATCAGAACAAGGCTTTCTTCGCCGAGCGCCACACCCGCACGGAGGTCATCGCCTCCACCTGCGTCGGCACCCGCGCGGTCGTGGAAGTCCTCGCACACCTGGACGTCGACGGCCATCAGGAGTCCTGGCCGCTCGCGGTCGCCGTCGAATCGCCCGACGATCGCTCGGTGGTCTTTCGCACGTACTGCAGCCAGTATCCGGTCGACGGCCGGCGCCACCTCAGGCCGCCGATCCTCCCGTCGGCAGCGGCGCTCACCAGTGACACGGACGACGTCGTCGCGCGCTACCGGGCCGGACTCGAGGCGGGTGACACGGACGCCGTCGTCAAAACCTTCGACACAGACGGCTATTTCCGCGAGCCGATCGGCACTCGCCCAAGCCATCGCGGGCCTGAGGAGCTTCGCTCGTTCTTCACCAGATGTTTCAACGCCGGCGGCGGAATCGCGCTGGAGCCGTGCACGGTGACCGACGACGGCGTGCGCTTCGCTCTGGAGTACAACTGCGTGCGCTGGGGCCGTCACTCGCTCGCGCCGCAGGCGGGCCTTGGAGTCCACGAGCGGGGCGGTGACGGACTGCTGGCCGCGGTCCGCGTCTACGACGACATCGAGGTGCCGTCATGAATCATCAGTGCGACGGCTAGCCCGGTGCGATCCGCACCACCCTTCGTCCGATGTGCGATGACCCCCGCTGGAAAACCGTCGCGAGTGCCGCTGGTGCGCTACGCAGCCCGTCGAACTCGTTGGTGATCACCTTCAGCTGATTCGAGCGGATGAGAGCGGCCAGCGCGTCGCGGATCGGCAGCAGCCGCTCGGGATAGAAGTCGCTGACGATGAAGCCCTGCAACTTCAGGCGTTTGAAGACCGCAGCGCGCAGATCGCTCTTGGCGTCAGGATCGTCTGGCTTGTCGTAGCTGCTGACCGATCCGGTCAGCACGACGGTGCCGTAATCCTTCATCACGGAGAGCGCGAGCGTGAGCTGGCTGCCCCCTACGTTGTCGAAGAACAGGTCGATGCCGTCTCCCGCCGCCGCTTGCAGCCGCTGCGGAAAGCCCTCGGAGCGGTAGTCGACCGCGGCGTCGGCGCCGAGCACGTTGACCGCATGATCGACGCGATCCTGGCCCCCCGCGATGGCCACGACGCGGGCACCGGCGGCCTTGGCGAGTTGCACGGCGACACCACCGACCGCGCCGGTGGCTGCACTCACCAGGACGCTCTGGCCGGCCTGCACCTGCCCGACGTCGTGCATCCCGACGTACGCCGTCAGGCCGGTCGTTCCCAGCACGCTGATCCACTCCAACGGCCCTCCGAGTGCCGGGTCGGCCACCTCCGTCGGAGCGACTGTCGTCGTCGCGTACTCCTGCCAGCCGGTGTAGGTCGCCACCTGCGTACCCACCGGGACGGCCGGGTCAGCTGACTGCACGACGAGGCCCACGCTGTTGGCCGGGACCGGATCCCCGAGGGCCAGCGGGGTGACCTCCGCCGAACCCCGAAACATGCGTAACTGATAGGGATCCACCGTGGTGAGCAGGTTGTGCACCACCACCTCGCCGGCGTCGGGCGCGCGGATCGGGCGGCGCTCGAGCACCAGATCACCGGAGCCGAGCGAGGCCTCGGGGCGGCGCTTCAGGACGATGACCTCGCCGGTGCTCGGTACCGAAACGTCCGCCGCAGCAAGGGAACTCATGACGGCGGTGGGCCGGCCTGCCGCTTGTCGTATCCGTGGAAGGAGGAGTAATCGCCGGCCTCCCAGGCTTCACGCAGACCCGGCTTCGACAGATCCCAGTCGGGACGCGATTCGCTCGACGCCCCGCGCAGATCGCGCCACAGATCATCCATCGACGGCCGGCCCCAGAACCAGTACCCGTTGTAGATGCTGTAGACGACGAGGCCAGGCTTGAGCACGAGCGTGTACGGGATCATCGGATTGTTGTCCGGATCGGTGTACTCCTGGATGTCCAGATCCTGCTGCACGATCCGGCCGGGATCGGACAGGAACGGCCATTGCGCACCGACCGAGAGCCGGAACTCCTGGAGCGTGTGGTGCGGGTCGGTCGAGATCGTCGCGACCTGGGTGTAGGAGACGGCGATCTTCGCCTGCGCGGCCGCCAGCTCGAGGTGCTGCTGGTGCTCCTTCGGGCAGTAGTGACCGCGCGCCAAGGTGAGGATCATGGGATCGTCGCCCTGGATCTCGCTGAGCGAGCGCATCGACTCGGTGTGGTCGGGAAGCGAGTAGTCCGGGAAGAGCGCTCCGGGCCGAATGTCTGCACGCATGCGTAGCAGGCTCTCGCCTCGGCCCACCCGTGACAAGGGGCGATCTTCGGGTATGCCTGAGCAATGAGCGCAGCGTGGAACCGCCGTCCTTCGCCCGAACGGCCTGGTCCGGGCCAGGAGTCGGTCTGGGACTACCCGCGGCCGCCGCGGTGCGAGCCCTCGTCCGCGCTGATCGAAATCGAGTTCGGCGGGCAGCGCCTCGTGCGCACGACCTCTTCACAGCGGGTGCTGGAGACCAGCCACCCACCGGTGCACTACGTGCCGATCGCCGACGTGGCAGCGGGCGCGCTCCGGCCCTCCGACCATCGCCACTCGTGGTGTGAATGGAAAGGCGAGGCCGAGTACTTCGACGTCGTCATGGGTGACCGCGTCGAGGCTGCCGCCGCATGGACCTACCCGGCGCCGGTCCACGCGTTTCTGGCTCTCATCGGCCACGTCGCCTTCTATCCGGCGCGGATGGACGCCTGCCGCCTCGACGGTGAACTCGTGCAGGCCCAGCAGGGTGACTTCTACGGCGGCTGGCGCACCTCCAAGGTGGTCGGGCCGTTCAAAGGCGCTCCGGGCACCATGGGCTGGTAGCGGCAACCCTCAGGACCAGGGATCCAGCGCCGGCGCCGATGCGCGGCCGAGCGTCCAGGCCATGAGCCGGCGCGGATCGGCCCGCGAGGGCAACTCCTCGAGCAATCCCGGAAGCCAACGTTCGACGAGCGCTGCGGGCCAGTCGGCAGGTTCGTAGCCGATGCCGAGGTCGACGTGATGGGTCTCCACCTCGCGCCAGCGGGTGAACGGCAGGAAGGAGGCCGGCCGCTGGGTGAATTCCGCCTTGGCCTTGGGGGTGGCGAACGGCCGCTCCCACAGCCTCTCGGGTACGCGCGCGAAGAGCTCGTCGACGGCACGGTCAGCTGCTACGAGGTCGTCGTAGAGCTGCGCCGCGGAACGACCCGCGCCGGTTTCGATCTGAGCAGCGCGCCCCTCGGGACCGCCCTCGTACTGCTCGACCACCCTCCCGTCGAGAACGGCGTCGAGGCGGCGGACGACGCTGTCGGCATTGCGCGCCAGGTGCGTCACGACGTGACCGACGGTCCAGCCGGGAAGCCGGCTGGGCCGTCGCATCGCCGCGTCGTCGAGCACTTGGACCGCGCGCTCCAACCGCTCGTGCGAGCTGCGGCACTCGGCGATGTCAGCAACCGGAACAGCCATGCACCGCAGGCTAGTTGTCGACGGCGATCCCGTTCAGCTCGGCCACGTCTTCTGCGGAAAGCGTGAGTCCGGCGCCGGCAACGTTCTCGCGCAGATGGGCCACCGACGACGTCCCCGGAATCAGCAGGATGTTCGGCGAACGCTGCAGCAGCCAGGCAAGAGCGACCCCCATCGGCGAGGCGTCCAGCCGCTTCGCCACCGACTCGAGGGTGCGGGACTGCAGCGGGCTGAAACCACCGAGCGGGAAGTACGGCACGTAGGCAATGCCTTGTGCCGCAAGGGAATCCACCAGCTCGTCATCGCCGCGGCGGGCAACGTTGTAGAGGTTCTGCACGCAGACGACAGGGGCGATGGCCTGCGCCTCAGCGACCTGCCCGGCGGTGACGGTACTGAGGCCGAGATGCTTGATCAGGCCTTGCTGCTGGAGTTCGGCGAGCGCGCTGAACTGCTCGGCGATGGACTCCTCCTCCGGGCTGTCCAGCCCGCCCATCCGCAGGTTGACGACGTCGATCGCGTCGAGGCCGAGATTGTTCAGGTTGTCGTGAACGGCTTGACGCAGCTCGTGCGGCGAGCGGGCGTGCGGCCAGCCTCCCTCCGCGTCGCGCCTCGCCCCCACCTTGGTGACGATGTGCAGCGCCTCGGGGTAGGGATGCAACGCCTCCCTGATGATCTGGTTGGTGACGTGAGGGCCGTAGAAGTCGCTGGTGTCGATGTGCGTGATGCCGAGCTCGACCGCCTCGCGTAACACTGCTAGCGCGCCATCCCGATCGGCGGGCGGCCCGAAGACGCCCGGCCCAGCCAGCTGCATCGCGCCGTAGCCCACCCGCGTGACGGTGAGGTCGTCGGCCATCGTGAAGGTGCCGCCCGGAAGGGTCTGTACTGCCATGGGTATTTCCTCTCCTCGTTGGTGCCCTTCAAGCGTTGCCCCGGTGAAGCGAATCAGGCAGAGCCCCAACGGTCCTGGGAGTGACAGGGACACCCACGAGCTAGCGGCCGCGGGCTAGCGTGGTCAGGGTGAGCGAGGGCAACATGCTCGGCGACTACCTCCGAGCACGCCGGGAACTGGTGCACCCCGAGAACGTCGGCCTGCCCGTCAATGGTGTGAGACGCGTGTCGGGCCTGCGCCGTGAAGAGGTCGCCATGCTGGCCGGCATCAGCTCCGACTACTACTTGCGCTTGGAGCAGGGCCGGGATCGCAACCCTTCGATGCAGGTGCTCGAGGCGCTGGCGCGGGTCCTGCAGCTCGACCAGGCCGCGACCGACTACCTGCTCGGGCTCGCGGCGCCGACGCCCCGCCACCGCCAGCCGCGCCCGAAGCGCGAGCTGGTCACCGATGGGATCCGGCAGCTGGTCGAGGTGATGGGGCTGCCGGCCTTCGTCCACGGGCGCTACTTCGACGTGCTGGCAGGCAATGCGCTTGCGGCGGCGCTCTCCCCCAACCTGCAGGCCGGGCAGAACCGGCTGCGCTCCGTCTTCCTCGACCCGGCCGAGCGCGACCTGTATCCCGACTGGACCCAGGCCACCGCACGCTTCGTGGCCGGCTTCCGGGAGTCGGTGGGACGCGACACCGACGACCCGCGCTTCGTGCAGCTGGTCGGAGAGCTCTCGCTGTGCAGCGAACGGTTTCGCAAGCTCTGGGCCAGGCACGACATCCGCACCCGGGCCGGCGGTCCGACCCGGCTGAACCACCCGCAGCTCGGCGAGCTCAGCCTGCAGGGGGAGAAGCTCGCGATCGGGGGGTCGGAGGGTCAGGTGCTGGTGGTGTTCAACGCCGCTCCGGGCACGAGCAGCGCCGAGAAGCTGGCGTTGCTGGGCTCACTGGCGAGCGAGAGCACGCGCACGGAGCGCACGAGCGCCGCTCACGAAATCAGGTAATCCGCAGGGTCGACCGAGCGGGTCCAGGCCCAGTACTTGTCGAGCGGCCATGGCGAGAGCGTGTAGACCTTGCCCTGCGCATTCTTGTAATGGCTGTGGGCGATGGACGGGTGCGCCCACACCAGCGAACTGATCTCTTTCTGGTAGCGGTCGGCGTATTCGTCGTGCGCGTCGGGGCTCACCTCGATGGCCTTGGCGCCGGCACTGAGCACGCGGTGGATCGCATCGAGCGCGTAGTGGCTCTGGAATTCGGAGTGGTAGAACAGGCTCGCTCCGGCCGCGAGGTTGGTGCCCGGCCCGTACATGCAGAACAGGTTCGGGAAGTTCGGAATGGTGATCCCGAGATACGCCGTCGCCGCGTCGCCCCATTGATCGCGCAGGGACGCTCCCCCGCGCCCGGTGATCTCCATGCTGGCCAGGAAATCGCTGTGCAGGAAGCCCGTCGCAAAGCAGATGACGTCGACCTCGTGCAGCTTGCCGTCGACCGTCACGACACCCTCGGGGACGATGCGTTCGATGCCGATGCGCACCATGTCGACGTTCGGTTTCATCAGGCAGCGCAGCCACGATCCGTTGTCCTGCAGCACGCGCTTGCCGAGCGCGGGGTAGTTGGGCGTCGACTTCTCGATCAGGTCGGGGCGGTCGGCCAGAACGGACTGCATCCAGGCCGCGAGCATCTGCCCGCGCTGCTCGTTGACGGGATTCACGGCAACGCCGACGGCCGCCTGATAATCGGGATCGACCCGGTAGGACTCCATCCCCACGGCGACGCCGGGGAAGGTCATCAGGAAGCGAAACCACCTGCCGTAGAAGGGCAAATGGCGCTGCGCCCATTTCTCTCCCGGCGGGACTGCGGCGTGGTACTGCATGTTGGGGATGATCCATTGCGCCGTCCGCTGGAAGATCGAGAGCGATTCGACGCGGTCGGCAATCGTGGGCGCGATCTGGAAGCCGCTCGCCCCGGCTCCGACCAGCGCGAAACGGGTGCCGGTGATGTCGAGGTCAGCGGGCCAGCGGGCGGAGTGAAATGCGGGGCCGGCGAAGCTCTCGCGTCCCGGAATCTCCGGCAGATGCGGGAGATTCAGGGCGCCGACGGCGCTGATGACGAAGCGCGCCTCCAGCGTCTCGGTGCTGCCGTCCTGTGTCTGCACCGTCACCCGCCAGCGCGCGGAAGGCTCGTCCCAGACCAGTGACACGACACGGGTGCCGAAGCGGCAGTGCGGCGCGAGCCCGTACTTGGAGACCACGTCCTCGAAGTAGGCGCGCAGCTCCGGCTGCTGGCAGTAGTACTCGCTCCAGTGGTCGGTCGGCTCGAAGGAGTAGCAGTACTGATGACTGCCGATGTCGACGCGAGCGCCTGGGTAGCTGTTCTCCCACCAGGTGCCGCCGGGTCCGTCGTTCTTGTCGATGATGGTGAACGGCAGCCCGGCCTGCGTCAGGCGGATGCCCGCCAGGATCCCGGATTCGCCGGCGCCGATGACGATGACCGGCGACGCGTCCCTGACCTCGGCCGGCACCTCGGGACCCCACGAGATCGCTTGGCTGTCACCACCGTCGAACTGCATGTCGTCGAAGAACATGCCCTCGAGCGAAGGGGTCAGCGACCGCAAGCTCATGAACTCCATCATTTCCAGCAGCAGCCCGCGGGTAAGCGGGTGCGGCTGGCAGCCGCCGTCGCGGTAGGCGGCGATCACGGGCAGCGCCCGGCGCCGGATCTCGGCCTGCTCGTCCTCCGGGATTCCGCTCTGGAACTCCAGCGAGATCGCGACCCGCGGCTTGATGTCTGCCCGGATCCACGATGGATCGCCGGTCATGTGCACGAGCGAGCAGAGCAGCGCCGGGACGCTGACGTCGTTCAGCGCGGCGGCAATGGCGTCGTCGCCGTCGGTGAAGGGCTCCCCGGCGTGCGGGTTGCGATCAGGCATCGGGACGACGATAGCCGCCGGCAGCGTTCGCCCCGCAGCGGGGCTAGAACACCAGCTGCTCCATGGGTGAGGAACGCTCGATCATCCCGTACGTCTCCTCACCGTCCCAGCGGTAGCGGGCGCCGCCCTGATACAGCCCCGGGAAGTTGGGCATCTCCTTGCGCAGCATGAGGTCGAACGTGGAGACGACCGTTTCCCCTTCGATACGCACCTCGCCGAGCCCGTCGGCCTCGAGCACGACCGGCACGTCCTCACCGAGGGCCCGGATCCGCCCCAGCCAGGGGGCCTGCACCACTCGCGCGGGCACCAGGGGTCCGTCGCCGGTGAAGACGTAACCCTCGTTGTACGAAGGGGTTCCGTCAGGACGCGGCGGGTAGGCGATGTAGCCGAAGCCGCGACCACTCGGGAAGAGCGCGGACTGCCAGCAATGACCCCAGAATCCCTCGAGCTTGCGCACTCCCTGACGTCTGATCCGCAGGCCCGTCCCGGTGAAGTCGTGACGCTCGCCGCCGACCCGGACGCTGCCGGTCGCGCGGAAGAGTTGCTCGTAGCGCGGGCCGCCCATGAAGCCGCCCTCGACGGCGGTCTTCAGCTTGTCCGCCGCCTCGCCGGACAGCGCACCCTGTATCCACGGCGGAGCGGCCATGTGCGCCTCGACGTCGAACTCGATCGGCACCCGCGGGCCCTCGCCCGATGCCCGAACGAGCGCATCTGTGGACGTCTCGATGGCCTCGCCCGCGTACGACATGGTCCAGGTGCGGAACGGTTCGACGCACCGGAAGTGCAGCGGACCGGTGCCGAGCACGGTCGGCTTTCCTTCCGGTCCTTCCGGCGCCCAGGACTTGCCCGTCTCACGCAACCGGTAGACGCGGCCGTCGGGAAAAGCGACGTTCACCTGATAGTCGTGGGAGTCCCAGTTGCCGGCATACGCCTCGATCCCCACCCGCGGGAGACCGACGGCGCCGCGGTCGTCGCTGACCCAAAAGCTCATGGAGTCGCGCATTTCCGGGTCTTGCGGGCGCGAACTGAACGTCTCCTCCCGATCGTCCGGAAGCCCGCCGGTGAGATCGATCATGACCATTTCTCCATTCGGCCCACGTACTCGGCAAACGACGGCCTCATCGCATCGAGGTCCAAGGCGAAGCGCTCCGGATCATTGATGTCGGCGGGTTCGCGACTCTCGGTGTTATGGGCCCACCAGCCGCGCATCCCGGCGGCGAATTGCTCGGTGACGGTCGCACCGAGCCACTCGTACAACCCCATCACCGCACCAACCGGGTCGGCCTGCATCGCCTGGAAGCCGATGTCGTAGAAGCGATGGTCGGCGCCGCCGTCGCGAAAAGCCAGCGCCCGCCGCATTCCCAGCGACCAGTGCTCGACATTCAGCCGGCCCAGATACGCGAGGTCGACGGAATCGGTGAAGCTGCCGACGATGTCGGCATAGACAGCAGTGACGGACGGAATGACTTCCGTGGGATCGCGATGGGTCATGACGAACCGGGCATCAGGAAACACGGCGTCGAGCTGATCCAGAAACAGCAGATGCGTCGGGCATTTCAGCCGCCACGGCCTCGCCGGGTATCCCCACTGCAGGAGCTTGAGCACGCGTCGCTCGTACGCGTAGGTCGTGACGAGATCGGCGTCCACCAGCCAGTCCGAGTAGCTCGGGATCTGCGCGAAGGCCTGGAAAATATGGGATTTGAAGTCCAATGCCATGAGATCCTGGCATTCGATGGGTCCGGTCACCGATGACGGCACGTGGCTTCTGGTGCCCACCTGCTCCGTCTCACCGATGCGCGGATCGCGGCCCTTGACGGTCGACGGCGGCGGGCACGGATGTGAGGCCTCGTATTGCAGCAGCGAGCGCGCCTGCGGATCCTGCGCCAGCAGGAATGACAGGGCCGTCGATCCGGTACGCGGGAGGCCGACTCCGATGAGCGCCTGACCGAGCTCGACTTCGGCGATCTCGGGATGGCGCCGGTACCAGTCCTCGATCTGCAACCGCTGACTCAGGTGGCCGACGATCCTCGGATACAGAAAGCCTTCACCGGCCGCGTTGAGCCGGGCTTCAGCGGTGGCCGAACGCACCAGGACCTCGAGTCCCTCGCGGAAGGAGTCGTCCCCGAAGTCGTGCAGGCCGGTCTGCGTGGACGCCGCTTCGAGCAGGTCGGCCGGCACGGGCATGTTGGTGTCCCTTGTGACGTCTCTGTCGAGGGAGGCGAGATGGTGACAGCACGCTGCCGCTAATTGAGCGGGCTGTCAACCCTGCTGCGGCGGCGGTGTGGTCAACCGATCGATGGCCCACCGGAGCACGCCGACCGCGTCGTCCGGGCTCATCCCCCACGCCGAGACGAGCCGGTCATACGAAGGCACGCCCCACAGCACGTCCAGCACCGCCGCCAAGGTGCGTTGCTGCTGAGGTGCCAGGTCCGGCTTGGACTCGGCAACGGCACGCAGCAGCGCCTCGCGCCGGTCCTGGTCGACCGCGACAAACGTGGGATCGTCGGGCGGGCTCGTCACGTCGGAAACGGCAAACCCGCCGAGGGAGCGGAACATCCGGCCGGCGACCTCACCGACGTCACCCAAGGTCAGCTGCGCATAGTCGACGCCGGCCTCCTCACCGAGCCGGGCCATGATCGCGTCGCGCAGCTCGCGCTCGTTGGGAAAGTGCCGGTAGACCGTGCGTTCCCCCACTCCGGCACGCTGCGCCACCGCGCGAAAGGTCAGACCGCTCCAGTCCCAGCTGTCGAAGCTCCTGACCAGTTCGACGCCGGCCACCACGATGCGTTCACGCGTGTGGTCAGCCTGCTGCCGGCGGACCGGGCTGACGTAGCGGCGAGGACGGGCAGCATCCATCGGCCCAGTCCTCCCTGCAGTCGACGTCCTCGACAAGCTACGACGCCGCCCGAGGAGGCGTGCTACGCGTCCCGTCGAGACAGCACGACGGCTCCGGCCACCAGCGCGACCACCGCGTACAACGCGGTCACACCTAGCCCCGCCCACGGCGACAGCTGGTTGCTGTCGAAGTTCGACGTCTGCAGGATCTGCGTGCCGGCATTCAGCGGCAGGTACTTGGAGACGTCGGTGGAGTAGGGCGTCGGCAGCGCATTGGCGAGCAGCGGCAACACCAGCACGATGCCGAACACCGCCGCAATCGCACCCGCCGTATTGCGGAGCAGAAAGCCGAGGCCGACCGCGAGCAAGCCGATCAGCGTCAGGTAGAGCCCGGCCCCGATGATGGCCCGCACCGCATCATGCGTGCTCAAACTCGCCTGCAAATGCGTGCTTTTCAGCGCCTGCTGGCCGAGCACGAAGGCCGCGAATGCCGCCACCTCGGTGAGGATCAGCGCCGTGACGCCGAAGACCAGGGCCTTGGCGATGAGCACGGGACGGCGATGTGGCACGGCGGCGATCGAGGAGCGAATCATGCCGGTGCTGTATTCGCCGGTGATGACGAGCACGCCGAGCACCCCGATGGCGAGCTGGGCCAGGAACACCCCGCGCAGGCTCACCAAGGTCGGGTCGAGCGCGAGCCGATCCAGCCCGCCGCCCGGTCCGGGACCGCGGATGACTTGAGCTTGGTCCTGGTTGAAGCGGTGGGCCCGCAGGGCACTGAAGAGGACTCCTAGGCCGACCACGAGGAGGACCGTCACGAACAGGCTCCACCACGTGGAGCGCAACGTTCGCAGCTTGATCCACTCGGAACGGATCACACCCAGCTGGGTGACCTTTCCGGAACCCAGGTTCGACGGACGTGACGCCACTGTCGCCGGGGCGGTCACAGCGCGCCGCCGCCGTGGAATTCGACGGAATCGCGGGTGATCTCCATGAACGCCTCTTCCAGAGTCGCCTGCACCGGCGTGAGTTCGATCAGCGGGATGCCTTCACGTGCGGCCAGCAGGCCCACCGCTTCACTGTCCATTCCGCTCACCTGCAGCGTCTCGGCGCGCACCAGTTCGACGTGATGTCCCGGTCCGGCCAACAGCTGCGCCAGCCGGTCGGTCTCCTTCGCGCGGACGACGACAACCCCGCTCGAGCTGCGGTGAATGAGCTCGGCGACACTGCCCGACGCGATCAGCCGGCCGCGTCCCACCACGATCAACTCGCTTGCCGTCACTGCCATCTCGCTCATGAGATGCGAGGAGACGAAGACCGTCCGGCCTTCTGCCGCAAGGGATTTGAGCAGGTTGCGGATCCACAGGATCCCCTCGGGATCCAGGCCGTTGACCGGCTCATCGAGCAGCAGCGTTCCGGGATCACCGAGCAGCGCCGAAGCAATCCCCAGCCGCTGGCCCATGCCGAGTGAGAAGCCGCCGGCCCGCTTGCTGCCGACCTCGTCGAGCCCCACCAGCCCCAACATGTCATCGACCCGGGACTTCGGAATTGCGTTGGTGGCGGCCATCGCGAGCAGGTGCGCACGCGCCGATCGCCCGGTGTGTACGGCACGCGCCTCCAGCAGCGCTCCGACCTCACGCAACGGGGCCGGAAGATCCCGGTAGGCCTTGCCGTTGATGAGCGACCCGCCGCCATTGGGTCGATCCAACCCGAGCAGCAGGCGCATCGTCGTCGACTTTCCGGCGCCGTTGGGGCCGAGAAAACCGGTCACGACACCGGGCCGCACCACAAAACTCAAGTCGTCGACAGCGGTCTTCCCGCCGTAGCGTTTCGTCAGGCCCTGAGCTTCGATCATCCCGGGCCGCGCGAACCAGAAACGATCAGTACCGTCATGCCGAGCACCCTAGCCGCAACACATGTCATACAGCGGCGTCGCGCTTTCTCCTGAAACGCGTTGCCCGACGGCATCGATCAGGCCAGCTCAATCGGCCATTCGGGCGGTGGCGGCCGGCGGCCGTGGCACCTCAGTCGAGCAAGGCCGCGCCGTACCAGAGCTCGCCGGCCGGCGTCAGATGAACTCCGTCTGACAGCCGCACCAGCACCGGCGGCCCGGCCGGATACGCCGGCCGAGTGGCCGTGAACACGTGACCTGGGGTGAGCCCGTCGTCGGCGCGGGTGTTGATCCTCATGTGCAACTCGGCACCCACGCGCTTGTACATCGCGACCAGCTCCGCATTGCCGTTGAACGGATACCAGCCGGTGGGCAGGTTGTGCATCGCCGGCGGGATCACGAGCGTGATCGCCACCCGCGGGAAGATGGCCCTCATCTCGCGTAGCGACTGCTCGTAGAGCGCGGTCGCCCCGGCCGCCCCGCCCGTGCGAAAGGCTTCCGCTGCGCACGACGCCGTGTTGCCGGTGAAGGCCAGCACCACACGCTGGGGATGGAGCGCTACTTCGTCGTAGGCGGCGCGGTCGGTCCAGTCGCACATCGCGGTCCCGCCCCGGGCGCGAAACACGACGTGCTCGCCATCCCCGTGATGCAGCGAACGCGCATCGGATTCGGACTGCACGGTGAGGCTGTCGCCGTAGACGATGACGATCGGACGCCCTCTCGGCGCCAGCAGCCAGGACATGAACACGAGCAGGACGAGCGCCGCCATCACCGCCGCCGGCACGACGCGGGCACGGGCATCCGCGCCATCGACCCCAGACATCCGCCCCATTGTCGCCGATGCGGCAGACGCGAGCCTGACGTCAGATCACGAAGAACGTCCGCGACGAAACCGGTCCGGCCACCCCGTCGATCACCGCGCGCACCGCAAACGTGTCGGTGGAGAGCAGACCACCGATCGTCACCGGACTCGTGCAGGCGCTGAACGCCGCGCCGTTGATGCTGCACTCGAACGTCGACCCCGGGGTGTCGCTCACAAAAGTGAAGGTCACGCTGAGGGCGAGCTGGCTCGAGCCGTCGGCCGGCCCGGAGGTGATCGTCGCGACCGGCGGCGAAAGGACATTCCAGCTGTAGCTGGCGTTGTCGCTGCCGCTCACGTTCGTGGCGTAGATGGTGAGGTTGTGGGAGCCGACGGCCAAACCGGAGGCCGACCACGGGTTCGAGCAGGCCGAGGCCGGTGCTCCGTCCAGGCTGCAGGTCACGGTGGCCGACGGATCGGAGACGGTGAACGCGACCGTGGCATCCGGGGAGTAGCCGGAGCCGGGCGGCCCGGAGAGCACGGTGATGGACGGCGCCGGCGGCTGGACGGTCCAGCTGTAGGAATCCGACCCCGAACCGCCGGCATTCGACGCATCGATCACGACGGTGTGCAGACCCGGCGCAAGACCCGACGCCGACCACGGACTCGTACACGCGGCAGCCGGCCCACCATCAAGACTGCACGTCACCGTCGCCGCCGGATCCGACACCGTGAACGGCACCGACGCCGACGTCGACGACGTCGAGGACGGCGGACCACCCGTCACCGTCACCACCGGAGCCGGCGGCAACACCGTCCAGCTGTAGGAATCCGACCCCGAACCGCCGGCATTCGACGCATCGACCTCGACGGTGTGCAGACCCGGCGCAAGACCCGACGCCGACCACGGACTCGTACACGCGGCAGCCGGCCCACCATCAAGACTGCACGTCACCGTCGCCGCCGGATCCGACACCGTGAACGGCACCGACGCCGACGTCGACGACGTCGAGGACGGCGGACCACCCGTCACCGTCACCACCGGAGCCGGCGGCAACACCGTCCAGCTGTAGAAGTCCGAGCCCGAGCCGCCGGCGTTCGACGCGTCGATCCACACCAGATGCGGTCCAGGCGCCAGGCCCGTCACGGTGAACGGGCTCGTGCACGGTGTCGCGGGGCCACCGTCGAAGGCGCAGGTGACCGTCGCCGCCGGATCCGACACCGTGAACGGCACCGTCGCGTCGGTCGCGGACGTCATCGCCCCGGGCCCGCTCGTGACAGCCACGACCGGAGCCGGCGGGAGGACGGTCCAGCTGTACAGGTCCTGACCCGAACCGCCGTCGTTGGTCGCGTTGATCACGACCGTATGCACGCCCGGCGCCAGGCCGGTGACGGAGAACGGGCTTGCGCACGGCGTCGCCGGGCCCCCGTCCAGGCTGCAGGTCACCGTCGCCGCCGGATCCGAGACCGTGAACGGCACCGTGGCGTCAGTGGACGACGTCGACGAGCTCGGCCCACCACTCACGTGGACGGCCGGCGCTACGGGCGCGGGAGGGGGCGGCGTCGGTGTCTGGGTCGGGGTGGGCGTCGGTGTCGGGGTGGGTGTCGGGGTCGGGGTGGGGGTGGGCGTCGGGGTCGGCGTCGGGGTAGGCATGGGTGTCGGGGTCGACGGCGGCGGGGCAAGCCAGCCGGTGGGAGCGGATGAGGAGGGCGCCGAAGCCGGAATCACCACAGCACCCTCGACGGTCGCCGCGGGCTTGGGTGCGATCCGGTGCGTGGGGCTCGGGGTGGGCGTGAACGAGGGGCTGGGCCGCGCCGGCGAACCGATGGGGGTCGGCTTGGTCGCGCTCAGCGTCGCGTGCGTCGCGGCGGCCGAGGTCGGCCCACCCGTCGCCACCACCACCACGCCGGCGGCAGCTGCCACGGCCGGACCACCGGCGCTGGCCACAGTCGTCGCCGCGTCGCGCAGCGCACCGAGGAAGGGCAGTTGAACGAGGAAGGAGAGCGGGCCGGTCGCCCACAGCAGGCGCGGGAGCGAGATCGCCAGGAACGCCCGCACCGTCACGGGATCGAAGTGCGTATTGGCACAGCGAGTCAGTTCCTCGCGCGCCTTGAGGGTCGACATGGGGCGCTTGTACGACCGGGCCGCGGTCATGACCTCGTAGGCGTCGACGACCGCGATCATCCGGCCGGCCCGGGAGATGTCTGATCCGCTGAGCCCAGCGGGATAGCCGGTGCCGTCGAAGCGCTCATGGTGCTCGGCGATGGCGCGGCCCCACTCCCCCAGCCATCCGAGCAGCGAGGCCGCCGCCCGCGCGCCCTCCTCCGGATGGGCGCGCAGGATCGCCCACTCCCGGTCCGACGGCTTGCCGGCCTTGTTCAGGATCGCCGGATCGACCGTCAGCTTCCCGATGTCGTGCAGCAGCGACGCCCACCGCAAACGGTCCTGGTCCTCACGGTTCAGCCGCATCTGCTGGGCGAGGAGGTCGGCGTAGACCCGTACGCGCTCGGCGTGACCGCGGGTGCGCTTGTCATGGCTGGCGAGGGCGGCCAGCAACGAAAGGATGCTGGCTGCTGCTCCGACAGCGGTGCCGCTCCGCTTTCCGGCGAGCTGGTCGAGCTTCTGCTTCGAGGTCGCCTGCCGCGCGACCTTGAAACGCGAAGGCGCCTGGTCGGGGAACAGGAGGCTGAGCTTGAGCAGTGTGGTCATGGGCAGCAGCCGGCGGGCACCCCGCTCGGCGAGCATCGCCGCGGCAAGGGCGACGCCGACGACGACCGCGCGGTAGGCCCACCGGGTCCCGCCCGTCGACGGCGGTAGCAAGGTGCTGACCACCCAGGCGGCGACGAGCGAGCACAGGATCGGGATCGAGACGACGGCAGCCTTCAGTACGCCCGCCAGGACGGGCCTGGCTTGCCACCGATTCTGGTCCTCAGAATCGTCGTGATCTTGCTCGCGCGGCGCCACCGCATACCCCCAATACACGCGAATAAGTGCATCGACGGGACTTAAGGACCGCTTTAGTTGATCCTTTTCGCTAAAGCTGAGCAGCTGCCCGTCCGAACACGCCTTTGACATGGACGTGACCAATCGGACCGCCTGGCTGCGATTTCGATCCTCATCAGGATGGACGCGGCGGGCCTGGGACCTCGGCCAGCAGTTGCGGCCGGCCACCGTCAACGCCGGTCAGCTCTTCGTCGTGGGGACGCCTACCCATGACGCCTGGCACGTCGCCGCTCATCTGGACGACGAAGCCACTTTCAGCGGCGTGACCACGCTTCGCCCGACGCTGCTGCGCTGGCAGCCACCCGTGGCCGGTCCGGCGCATCTGCGGGTTCCCGTCGATGAGCTACGCCGTTCCGGACGGGGTCGTGCCGTTCTCGTGGTCGCTCCGGATGAGCTGGCTGAGACCGAATTGGAACGGCTGGCCGACGCCCGCCGGGCCGGAGCGACCGTACTCGCAGTGAGCGCGGCCCATGAGCGCGTCGCCGATCTCGCGGGCCTGGCCCACGACTGCGCGGTGCTCGACAGCTCGGCAGGCTCGGCGAACACCCTGGAAGACATGGGGTTGGCGAGCCACCTCATCACCGTGAGCGCCGGCACCGCAGAGCTGCCGCGGCGACGATTCGCCTTGCTTCACCGCTGATTCGCGAGGGTCAGGCGGTCTTCTCCTCATCCGCAACCGGCCGCGGCGGCCCGGGCACGGGACGCTGACCGACAGAGGAGACGGTGGGCCCAGCGGGGACAGCCACCAAACGCCGCAGCGCCACCACCTCTTGGGCGATCGCGCGCAACTTGGTGTGACGCGCCTGGCTCGCCTGGCGCAGGAGATCGAACGCCTCATCGGTGTCGACCCCACGGGTGACCATCACAACCCCGATCGCGGCGCCGATCTCGCGGTTGGTCTCCAGCGCCGCCTTCAGATCAGCGACACTGCGCCGCGCCGCCTGCAATTCAGTGTCCTGCTCGGAAATGCGAGCAAGCGCCGCTTCGAGTCGCGGGTCGGACGGGTCGTCCAGTGCCACCGGATGCTCCGATGTCAAAAGCCACGCCATCACTCGCAAAGCGGCTGGCGAGGCTCCTATCCGAACCCGGCTGCCAGATTAACGACGATTCCCGCGATTACACAAGGCGCGACGAGCTCGGGACAGACCGGATACTTTCTGCTTTTCAGCAGTTCCAGAGCTGACGTTCGGCGCTGTGCGGATCGTTGATGACCCCGCCCTCGTCGGCAAACACCATGACCGGCCGCGTTTTCGCGTCGTAGCGATCCCAGCCGGGATCACCGTTCGTCGCGAAGCGCACGAACGCCCCGTGCATGTCCGACGCCACCTGTTGCGACGGCTCCGATCCCTCGATCGGAGAGTGGCCGAGGTTGTCGAAGAAGAAGCCGATGTCGAGGCCGTGGGCAGCACCCAGACCGGGGATGGGCGACTGCCACCCGAATTCGTAGACGAACGTGGCCGCGTCGCCCCGCGCCTGCGCCACCCGCAGCGCCGGCATCAGGAACATGGCATCGCGCATTGCCGCGGCGAGGACCGCGGAGGGCGTGCCGCAGAGCCGCTCGTATTCCGCGTACGCCGTCGCCGGGGCGCCGTTCACCGCCAGGAATGTGCTTGCCCGCTCGACGGTTTTCGCATCCCCCGGGCCGCCTCCAGCGACGAGCGCGAGCATCTCATCGCTGGTGCAGCCGATCAGTAATTCGACCGCACTGCCGGCGCCGTCGAGGATCATCTGCAGCGGCGGCCGTGGCAGCAGCGCCCCGTCGTGCGCCGTCGTGAACGTCATGCCGGCACCGACCGTGCTCGCGCCCCAGCGTTGCGGATCGGGATTGGCGGCCATGTCGAGCCAGGCAAGCTTGGAGAGGTTGGCCAGCCGCTGGGGGTCGACAGCCGCGAAACCCGCAGCGGTCGGAGCTACTCCGGCCTGCTCGGCGATGTTGGCCACCACCTTGGCAGCGTCCTGCGGCTCCAGCGACGCGGCGAGCGCCGCGCTGGAGATGACCGCCCGGCGAAACAGCCCGCGGTCGAGCGCGAGCAGGGCGAGGACGAGCCCGGCTCCGGCCGACTCCCCGAAGACCGTCACGTTGTCGGGGTCGCCGCCGAACGAGGCGACGTTGTCGCGTACCCACTCCAATGCCAGCAGCAGGTCGAGCACCCCGCGGTTGGCGGGCGCATCGGGCAGCAGCCCGAAGCCCTCGACCCCGAGCCGGTAGTTCGGCGAGACGAAGACGACCCCGTCCCGGGCGAACGTGGTGCCGTCATACAGCGGCTGCGCCGAGCTGCCCGAGAGGTAGGCACCGCCATGGATCCAGACCATGACCGGCAGACCGACCGCGCTGCGGTCCGGCGTCCAGACATTCAGATTCAGGCAGTCCTGCCCGGCGATCGACGGATCGTCGAGGAAGTCCAGCTGGCTCTGGGAGTGTTCGGCGTCGGGTTTGGGCGCGGTCGGTCCGAATTCCACGGCGTCGCGGGTGCCGTCCCAACCCTGCGCCGGCTCGGGCGCGGCAAAGCGCAGCGCCCCGAAAGGTGCTCGGGCGTAAGGGATTCCGAGGAAGCGGGCGATGCCGTCGGTCGCGAGCGTGCCGCGCAGGGTGCCGGCTTTGGTCTGGGCGAGGACGGTATCGACAGGGGTCACACCCTCATGGAAGCAGGCCGGCTGGGTCAGCCCTGCGCGGGGGCTTCTCCATTCGGGGGCGGCCCGGCGGGACGGCCGTACCCGCCGGCACCCTCAGGGCCACCCGGCCGACCCGGACGACCCGGGCCACCCGGACCGTGGGGGCCGCCGGGGCCGTGGGGGCCGCCCGTCATCGGGTCGCCCTTGCCCATTCCACTCTCGACGGCCGTGACGTTGAAGTTCTTGTCGAACTTGACCGTCACCTCGGTGCCGTCGGCTTTGGTCATGTGGGCCTCGTAGGCAGCGTCGCCGGCGTCGGTCTCGACCCGGTAGACCTTGCCGCCGGGCACCTTGGCGAGAGCCTTCTTGGTGAGCTCGGCCGTGATCGCGGCGGACACCGGCTTCTCGTCGCTGCGCACCGGAGCGGACCCGTGCGCGTTGGCCGGAGTCTTCGGTGGCGTCCCCGATTCGCTGCTCGGCGTGCCTGACGTGCTGGTGCTCGTCGCGGCCGAAGCCCCGATCGTTCCGGCCAGCACTCCCCCGGCGACCACGCCCGCGGCCACGAGTCCGATGGTCTTGATCCGACGCTTGCTCATGGGCTCGCGTGGTCCGGACGGGCCGGCGCCGAGCCAATCGTTCGAGTACGGATCTTCAGCCATGTCGGGTTTCTCCCCTGTCTCGGGTGCGAGCACGACAGCGTGCTCGCCGTACCCGGACGATCGAGATCTGCGTTGAGCTGGCGCTATGGCCAAGCTGTCAACGACCTGTCAAATGCTGTGCGCAGCCTGACAAGAGGCTGAAAAGTGCAGGTCAGGGCCCGGCTCAGTCCTGGGCGAGATCGATGATCTGGCGCAGTGATTGTGGGTCGCGGCCCCCGACGAGCAGGCTGGTGACCGGGCTCTTGCGCCACAGTTCGAGGCGTTCCTTGATCCTTCCGGGAGGACCGATCAGCGAGATCTCGTCGGCGAAGGCGTCGGGCACCGCCTTGATGGCGCCCTCCCGGTCGCCGGCGAAGAAGAGCTCCTGCACGCGCAGAGCCTCCTCCTCATAGCCCATCCGCTGCATCAGCTTGGTGTGGTAGTTCTGCCCCTTCGCGCCCATACCGCCGATGTAGAAGCCGAGCATGGCCTTCACGGGGTACAGCCCGGCGGCCACATCGTCGGTGACGTTGATGTTGACGAGCGCCGGGATCTCGAAGCCGGGCTTGGCGCCGGCGAGCTGCTCGGCGTACACCTCGGGACGGAACGGCGAGTAGTACAGCGGGAGCCAACCGTCGGCGATCTCCGCCGTCTGCGTGACGTTCTTCGGGCCTTCGGCGCCGAGCACGATCGGAAGGTCGGCGCGCAGCGGATGGACCATCGAGTTCAGCGGCTTGCCGAGGCCCGCGCTGCCCGGACCCTGATACGGCAGCTGGTAGAACTCGCCGTCGAAGGTGAGCTTGTCCTCGCGGCGAAGCACCCGGCGGATGATCTCCACGTACTCGCGGGTACGAGCGAGCGGACGCCGGCTCGGCTGGCCGTACCACCCCTCGACCACCTGTGGGCCCGAGGCCCCGAGGCCGAGGATGAAGCGCCCGCCCGAGAGGTGATCCACCGAGATGGCCGCCATCGCCGTGGCGGTGGGAGTACGCGCGGCCATCTGCACGATCCCGGTGCCGACGCGCACCCGCTTGGTGTGCGCCGCGACCCAGGCCGCGTAGGTGAACGCGTCGTTGCCCCACGATTCGGCGACCCACACCGAATCCAGGCCGAGGTCATCAACGGCAGCGAGCGTCTGGGCAAGGTCGGGCGGTGGGGTGCGACCCCAGTAGCCGAGCTGGATTCCGATCTTCACAACTTCGGATCCTGGCACAGCGTCAGCGGGCGGCTGCTCCCAGCGCCCCGGGAACCTCCGCGATGGCGGCGCGCATCACCTGCGTCATGGCCGCGACCCCGAGCGGATTCGGATGGATGTGATCGCCGGCGTCGTAGCTCGCCTGGATGATTCCGGTGGCCGGATCGGTCAGGGCGGCGTCGATGTCGGCCACGATCGGATAACGCCGCAGGCCCGCGTTCAACTCCTGGCGCTGCTGCTCCTGCTCGGCCGTGAGCCCGTCGCCGCGGCCCGGCACCGTCGCCACGATGAGCGTCTCGTGTGCCGCCGCCACCTTCGCCGCGAACAGCCGGATCTCCGCGAGGATCGCCTGCGCGCTGACCCCGGCCTTGATGTCGTTGCTGCCCATCTCGACCATCATCGCGGAGACTCCGAGCGGCGCGAAGACGTCGGTGGCCACCCGCGGCGGGAGCTGCCCCGGCGCGGCCTGACCGGTGATCCGATCGCCGGCGACACCGAAGTTCAGCGCCACCAGGCGGCCGTCGGTCTGGCTCTCGAGTTGATCGGTCCAGCGGGCCGAGGTGTCGACGGGCAGGAAGAGCCCGTCCGTCAGCGAGTCACCGTAGATGGCGAGGGTGGGGACCGGCGCCGCGGGAAGCACCTGCACCTCGGAGAGCCAGCGATCCTCGCTGCGCTCGCTGAAGGGCAGTCCGGCAGCGGATGCCGTGGCATCGCCGGCACCTGCGGGCGTGCAGCCGGAGGACTGCGAGCTCCAGTAGTGCCACGGCGCGGAGTCACCGGCGGTGAGGTCGACGCTCAACGTGACGTCCTGGCCGCGCTGGACCGGCAGGCTCACCGGGTCCGTGGTGACGTCGCCGTTGGCCGGCAGCGTGACCGCGGCCGCGCCGTGGACGGTGACGATGCGTTCGGTGGCCGGGTCGACGTCGAGGCCCGTGGTGCGCACCGCGGCGACGAGATGGCTGAAGGTCACCGGCGTCGTCGACGGGTAGTTGACGAGGCGGAAACGCAGCTGGCTGCCGCTCAGGCTGATGTGGGCGACGATCCGGCAGCTGAGGTCGCTACCGCTGGTGACCCCGGCGTGGTCGAGGCTCAATGCCCATGCCGTGCGCCAGGGCGAGCTGTCGGCGAGCACGGCTTTCGGCGTCGATTTGACGACCGGCGCCGCGGCGGGCGGCAGGTGCTTGGTGGTAACGACCGCAGCGTGCTCGGCGGCCTTGCCGTGGAACAGACCGGCAGCCCAGGCACCGCCTCCGCCGGCAGCCGCCACGGCGAAGATGCTCATCACCGCGACGCGCTTCACGCCCGCAGGCCGAGGGCCCCGGTGTCGTGGTTGTCGCGCCGCCATGCCCTTTCATTCGGCGCAATGGCATCCGGTGTGAGCCGGGACTTTCGACGTCAGGCCTGGGCGCCCGTCGCCGGCATGAGTTCCTCGAACGGCACCGGGCGGCCGAGCAGGTAGCCCTGGCCCAGGTCACAGCCGTATTCGCGCAGGCAGTGCAGCTGCTCCTCGTTCTCCACACCCTCGGCAACGACCCGCACGCCGAGACCCGACGCCAGATGAATGGTGGAGCGAACGATCGCCGCGTCACCCGTGTCAGCGGCGATCCCGGCCACGAACCGGCGGTCGACCTTGATCTCGTTGACGGCGAAGCGCTGCAAGAAGGAAAGCGAGGAGAACCCGGTGCCGAAGTCGTCGACCGACAGCTGCACGCCGCGTGCCCGCAGACCGGTGAGCACCTGCTCGACAACCTCGAGCTCGCTGACGATGACGGTCTCGGTGATCTCCAGGATCAGCTGCGACGGGGCCAGCTCATACCGGTCGAGGATCGCCATCACGTCATCGATGAGCCGGGAATCCATGAGGTTGCGCGCCGACAGGTTCACCGCCATGGTCGGCGGGTCATCGGGCTGCTGACGCTGCAGCCCGGCAGCCGCACTGCAGGCCATGTCGAGCACGCGCAAGGTGAAGTCACGCACCAGCGGCGACTGCTCGACCACCGGGACGATGTGGGACGGCCAGAGCAACCCGCGGCGGGGGTGCTGCCAGCGCACCAGCGCCTCGTAACCCACCGTCCGGCCGGTGTCGAGCGTCACCTTGGGCTGGTAATAGAGGACGAGCTGGCACTCGTCGACCGCGCTCTGCAGCTCGGTCAGCACGATCAGCCGCTCGGCACTGCCCCGGTCACGCTCGCCGCGATAGCGAGCGGCCGAGCCGGGACGCGCCTTGGCCTCGTACATCGCCATGTCGGCGTTGCGCAGCAGGCCCTCGACGTGATCGGAGTCCACCGGGCACACGGCGACGCCGATGCTCCCGCCGACCGATACCCGTAGCCCCTCGAGCAGGAACGGCTCGTTGAGCGCCCCGAGCAGCGCATCGGCAATCACTTCCGCGTCGTCAGCGGTGGCGATCCCGGTGAGCAGGATGCCGAACTCGTCACCCCCGAGGCGAGCCACCAGATCCTCGCGCCGCACCTGCGCCGAAAGGCGGTCGGAGACCTGCTGCAGGAGGACGTCTCCCACGGCATGGCCCAGTGTGTCGTTGACCTGCTTGAAACGGTCGAGATCGAGCAGCAGCAGCGCGACCACCTCATCGGCAGTGCGCTGCTCGAGGGCGGCGGCGCACCGGCGCAGGAGCAGGGTGCGATTGCCGAGGCCGGTCAGCCCGTCGTGGGTGGCCTCGTGGACCTGGCGCGACAGGAGCCGGGCGTTGACGAGGTGACTGCTGACGGCATCGGCGAAGGCAGTGAAGAGGTGACGCTCGCGCTCGGTCAGCGAGCTGCCGGGGGGCAGCGAGATGTCGAGCATGCCGATCATGCCCTCGCGAACCTTGAGGACCTCGCGGGCGCCATTGACGAGCTCGCTCGGGCTGGAGCGCTGCGCGTGGGTGACCTCGCCGAGCTCGCGGCGCCAGATCGCCCACGGGCCGATGCCGGCCGATTCGGGAGCACCGAGGGGCAGCCCGTCGCCGCGTAGCCAGAGCGCGGCGCCGGTGGTGTTGAACATGCGCTCGGCCCAGGCCAGCGCGGCGCGCACGACCTGCTCCTCCTCGCCCCGGTTGAGATCGCCGTTCGCCGCGTCGAGCATGCGCCAGGCGTCGCGGTCCTGCTGCACCCGCTGGTAGCCCGTATAGATGATGTGCAACGCGATGATCACCGGCGGCAGCACGATCAGGCTTCGCGGGCTCCACCAGGCCAGCCAGACCACCGCAGACGCGAAAACGACATTGCTGAGCGTCGTCAGCAGGCTGATGCCGTTGAAGCTGCTCATCGCCTGGCGCCAATTTCCTCCGGTGGAGGCGGCGACGACCGTAGCGACGGCAATGGCGGTGAAGAGGCTGAAGGCCAGGCCGGCGACGAACAGCAGCGGCAGGTGTCGCGGGAGAGCGAGCTGATGCAGGTCGCCCGACCAGGGGACGAGCAGCGCGACCACCCCGGTGGCGGCGGTGAAGTCGGCGACGTTGAAGGCGGCCTTGATCAGCGGCTTGCGCACGATGGTGTGGGCCAGCACCTGACCGGCGCAGCTCGCGATCACCAACCACGGAGCCGGCACCAGTCCGCAGCTGACCAGAACCGCCGCTTCGCCCCAACCGATCGACAGGCGCTCGCCGCGATGCCAGATCGGAAGCCGGATCAGCTCGCTGAGCGCGACGAGCAGGATGGCCAGGCCGAAGCGCCACAGGATGGGGCTGTGACCTTCGACGGCGACGGCCGCTGCCAGCGCGATCGCGCCAAGCGCGACAGTGCATCCGACGGTGGCGAGGGTGCGCCGTCGAACGTCGAAGCTGTCGGTCACGCTCACCGGCGGCTGCATCCTGACTTAGTCGTCGACCAACTTGGCCTGATGACTCATTGCAGCACAGGATCGACACTTACACACAGTCTCGGCGAACAATCGTTCGCCGGACGTAGAGGGCAGCTCAGCCCCAAGAGACGTGGCGCACGTCAGTTCCCTTCTGGCTCATGACGACGGGGAGGCGAAAGGGGTGGCACACGGGCAGGCACGAGCGGCCTGCTACGGGTCGTTCACGCGAGCGCGTAGTCAGCAGTGCCGGCAGCACGAGCTGTGCGGCTCACACGGCTGACCGGGGGCTCCGGACAGCCGACCGAAGATCATTCCCAGGACCAGTGGCTCACTTTTGGCTCCCACATATCGATGTCGGATAGTCACTCTGTGTAGTCAGTTACCGCTATACGGTGATTCAACTCTCTGATCACGGAGATGGCAAATCTCGTGACTTTCCGTTAGTAATGCAGGTAAAACGTATCTGTTGTGAATTCGTTGACCTGCCGAAGTCGGAAAGGATCTTCCTAAATGGTCACTCTGAGTGACATCCCGCCGATCACCTTCGCCACGCTCCGCATCATGGTTGGGCGAAATGCGCGCCACAGGACTCCCGCTGCGGCACGCTTGCGTCATTGACGGCGGCTGACGGCGGCCGTACTCGAGCGAGGGGACCCCACCGGATGTCAAACGACCCGCCTTCGTATCCGCCCGCCGGGCCGCCGCCGGGCCAGCAACCCCCCGGCGGCTACCCGCCCCCTCCCGGGCAGCAGCCGCCAGGCGGTTACCAGCCGCCGCCCGGCGGCTATCAACCCCCTCCGGGCCAGCAGGCTCCCGGGGGCTATCCGCAAGGTGGCTACCCGGCCGGTGGCTATCCGCAGGGCGGCTATCCACAAGGTGGCCAGCAGTATCCGCCTGGCCAACCGGCCTACGGCGCCCCCTACGGGACGCCCGGGGGCTACGGGGCGCCGGTCGGCCCGCCGTCGAAGCGCTGGTATCAGCGCTGGTGGGTGTGGGTGGTCGGCGTTCTGGCCGTGATCATCATCGCGATCGTGGTTTTTGCGGCGCTGCGCGGCAACAAGTACGCCCTGGAGTCCAAGATCAAGGACACCTTGAAGGGCAACGGCCTGACGGTGTCCGACGTCAACTGCCCGAACTCGATCAACACCGGCGCGGGCCACAGCTACACGTGCACCGCCCTCGTGAACGGCACGCAGCACAACCTGTTCGTGACCTTCGTGACCGACCGCCACTTCACGGTCGCGGTCCAGTAGCAGTCGCGTGGGGTGGGGCCGCCGAATCCGGCGCCCCCGCCTCACGCGAAGATGCCTCTCGTGACTCCTGCGACCCGTCCCCTGGCCATCGATGTCCAGCTGCCCTCGGACAAGACCGGCGGTCTGGACATCGCCGCCCGCCGCTCCCGGGAGATGAAGGCGACCGGCGTCGACGGCCTGTTCACGTTCGAGGGGCCGCACGACGTGTTCTTCCCGCTCGTCGCCGCCTGCGCCGACGGGCCGCCCGGGCTCGACCTGATGACCAACGTCGCGATGGCGTTTCCGCGCAGCCCGATGCACATGGCCAACGCCGCCTATGACCTGCAGCTGATGTCGCAGGGACGCTTCCGGCTGGGCCTCGGCACGCAGATCAAGCCGCACATCGAGCGTCGCTACGGGAGCACCTGGTCGCGTCCCGTCGCGCGGATGCGCGAGATCGTGCTCGCCATCAAGGCCATCTTCGACTGCTGGGAAGGCGTGGCGCCGCTGGACTTCCGCGGCGAGTTCACCACCCACACCCTCATGACGCCGACCTTCAACCCCGGTCCCCATCCGTACGGGATGCCGAAGATCCACGTCGGCGCGCTCGGTCCCAAGATGACGGAGATGACCGCCGAGGTCGCCGACGGCATTCTGGTCATGCCGTTCAACAGCGGCCGCCACTTCCGCGAACGCAGCCTCCCGGCGATCGAGCGTGGCCTGGCGACCGGTGGGCGCAAGCGCGAGGACTTCGAGATCGTGGTCGAGGCGATCATGGCGGTCGGCGAGACCGACGAGCAGGTCGAGGCAGCCGGTAAGGGTGTGCGAGGGCTGCTGTCCTTCTACGGCTCGACCCCGTCGTACAAGCCGGTGCTCGACGTGGAGGGCTGGGGCGATCTGCAGCCCGAGCTGAACGCCATGTCCAAGCGCGGCGAGTGGGCGCAGATGCCTGGCCTCATCACCGATCAGATGGTCGACACGATCGCGGTACGCGGCCGCCCGGCAGAGGCGGCGGCCGAGCTGGTGCGGCGCTTCGGCGGCCACGCCGACCGCGTCTGCCTGTACTTCCCTGGCTATGAGATGAGTGACGAGCGTCTCGCCAGGTTGGTGGACGAGATCCGGCGCGCCGTGGGTTAATGGGCCAAGCGGAACGTGGGTTCCGGTTGTGAGCTGGCTCCAAGGAGAGACTCGTCATGGCCCGGGCCGTCCGCACGCCTTATCAGGTGACGTTCGCCGTCCTGATCTCCGGCGTGATGGCCTACGCGCTCCTGCAGTCGCTGGTGATCCCGGCGCTGCCGACGATCCAGCACTCACTGCACACCACGCAGACAGCGACCACCTGGCTCGTGACGGCATACCTGCTGTCCGCGTCCGTCTGCACGCCCATCCTCGGACGCATCGGCGACGTGTTCGGCAAGGAGCGGATGTTCGTCGTCACGCTCGTGGCTCTCGGGGTCGGCACCGGCCTGGCCGCGGTCTCGCAATCGATCGGCCTGCTGATCGTCGCCAGGCTGATTCAGGGTGCAGGAGGCGGCGTGCTGCCGCTGGCCTTCGGCATCATCCGCGACGAGTTCCCGCGTGAGAAGGTCGCCGGTGCCATCGGGCTTTCTGCCGCGATGATCGCCGTCGGCAGCGGGCTCGGAATCACCGTGGCGGGCCCGATCGTCGCGCACCTGGGCTACCACTGGCTGTTCATCATCCCGCTCTTCCTGATCGTGCCCGCGGCAATCGCCACTCACCTGCTGGTGCCGCGCTCTCCGGTACAGACCGCGGGGCGGGTCAGCGTTCCCGGCGCCCTGCTGCTGTCGGGCTGGCTCGTCGCGCTGCTGCTCGGCATCAGCCAGGGTTCGAGCTGGGGCTGGTTCTCCTGGCGTACCGACGCGCTCTTCGCGGTTGCCGTCGTGACCGCCATCGTCTGGGTACGGGTCGAATCACGTTCCGTGGCGCCGCTCATCGACATGCAGATGATGCGGCTCCCGGCGGTCTGGACCACCAACCTCACCGCGCTGCTGCTCGGCGTCTCCATGTACTCGGTGATGGCGTTCCAGCCGGAATTCATCCAGACCCCGAAAAGCGCCGGCTACGGCTACGGGCTCAGCATCGTGGGCACCGGTGTGCTCTCGCTGCCTTCCAACGTCACGATGTTCGTCATCGGGCTGCTCTCCGGACGGATCGCCGCCCGCTTCGGTTCCAAACTTCCGGTCATTGCTGGGGCCCTGGTCACCTGCGGGGCCTTCCTGCTGATGGCGTTTGCCCACGGCGCGGCCTGGGAGATGTCGGCGGAGACAGGCCTGATGGGGCTGGGCATCGGCGCTGCTTTCTCCGCGCTGTCGAACCTCGTCGTCGAGTCGGTTCCGGACCATCAGACCGGCGTCGCGAGCGGGATGAACGCCAACATCCGCACCATCGGCGGCTCGATCGGCAGCCAGGTGTGCGGAAGCCTGATCGCCAGCACCGTCGTCGGGGCAGCGCTGCCGAAGGAATCCGGCTTCGTCACGGCGTTCTTGTTTCTGGCGGCGGTCTCCGTGGTGGCCGCCGGCGCTGCCGCCTTGATTCCCAAGCCGCCGCGGCTCGTTCGCCAGAGCGCGGGCGCCGGCGAGGAGGCCATCGCCGAGGTGCAGATCGCCAGCAGTGGGGTCGTGCCGGGACGAGCGAGCGTTCCCGCGTGAGCCCGCCGGTTGACACGGCCCTGCAAGGAGCGACCGCCCCGCCGCTGCGGCGCGATGCCGCAGTCAATCGCGAGCGCATCCTGACGGCAGCCGTCGAGGTCTTCTCCGCCTCCGGCGCCGAGGCGGGTATCGACGAGGTGGCCCGCCGGGCAGGCGTCGGCGTGGGGACGGTCTACCGGCGCTTCCCCACGAAGGACGCACTGCTCGCCGAGATCGTCGCCCAGCTCTTGCGTGACCTCGTCACGGTCGCCCGGGAAGCGCTGGACGCTCCGCCCGAGTCGGGGCTCAGTGCGTTCCTCACCGGAGCCGGCGAGCTGCAGGCACGTCATGCCGGATGCCTGTGGCAGCTCTGGTCGGGCGGTCACGAGGGCAGCGCGACGCTCCGCGAGCTGCGCGCGATCGGCCAGCAGCTGCTGGCCGGCGCCAAAGATGCCGGCGCGGTGCGCGAGGAGCTGGTGTACGAGGACATCGGCATGCTGCTGTGGTCGCTCGCCGGAGTGGTCGAGTCGGCCCACGGGGTCGACCCGCAGCTTTGGCGGCGAACGCTGGAGCTGATGCTGAACGGCATGAAACCGTCGGCCGCCAAGCTGAGCCATCCCCCGCTGCCGCCCGGTGGCCTCGACGCGGTCGCCCGCCACTCGAGCGCGCGGCGCGCCTAAGCCACTCGCTCGAAGACGGCGCTCATGCCCTGGCCGCCGCCGATGCACATGGTCTCCAGGCCGTAACGCGAGCCGCGGCGGTCCATCTCGCGCAGCAACGTCGCAAGGATGCGGCCGCCGGTCGCGCCGACGGGGTGACCGAGGGAGATGCCGGAACCGTTGACATTCATGCGCTCGAAGTCCGACGGCGTGAAACCCCACTCACGCGTCACGGCGAGCACCTGCGACGCGAACGCCTCGTTGAGCTCGATGAGGTCCATGTCGGCGAGCTTCAGGCCTGCGCGGTCGAGAGCCTTGGCGGTCGAGGGCACCGGGCCGATGCCCATCGTGCGCGGCGGGACGCCGGCGACGGCCCAGCTGACGAGACGGGCCAGCGGGCGCAGGCCGTAGCGCTCCGCATTCTCCGGGGTAGTGACGATGCAGACCGCCGCGCCGTCGTTCTGACCGCTGGAATTGCCTGCAGTCACAGTGGATTCGGGGTCGGTGGCCCGGTTGACCGGCTTGAGCTTGGCGAGCACTTCGAGTGAGGTGTCGGCGCGCGGATGCTCGTCCGTGTCGACGACGACGTCACCCTTCTTCGAGCTGACCGTCACCGGGATGATCTCCTCGGCCAGCCGGCCGTCCTGCTGCGCTGCGACGGCCCGCTGGTGTGAGGCGAGGGCGAGCTCGTCCTGCTCCTCGCGGCCGATCGCGTACTCACGCCGCAGGTTTTCGGCGGTCTCCATCATCCCGCCGGGCACCGGATAGTTCTCACCGCCGGCGGTGACCCGTCCGCGCGCGAGCCGGTCGGCGAGGAGCACGCCCTCGGCCTTGGGACCCCAGCGCAGCAGCGCGTAGTACTCGGTCTGCGACATGCTCTCCGCGCCGCCGGCCAGGACCAGGTCGTGCGCACCCGTCTGGACGCACATGGCGGCGAACGTGATGGCCTGCAACCCGGAGCCGCATCGGCGGTCGATCTGCAGGCCGCCGGTCTCGATGGGCAGTCCCGCGTCGAGCGCGGCGACCCGGCCGATAGCCGGCGCCTCACCGTTGGGATAGCACTGGCCGAGCATCACGTCATCGACGGCATCGCCGGGCAGCCCGGTGCGCTCCAGGAGCCCGCGGATGACCGTCGCCGCCAGGGTCGCCGCAGGCACGTCACGAAACACTCCCCCGTAACGGCCCACCGGGGTGCGGACCGGCTCGCAGATCACTGCCTCGCGCATGTAAGGCTCCTTCCCAAGTGGTCACAGCCTATTGGTGATGGCCGGGACTATTGAGGACAGTTGAGGACAGGAGCAGCATGGACGTCTACGAGGCGCTCTACACGACGCGGGCGATGCGGCGGCTGAAGCCGGATCCGATTCCGGAGAGCGTGCAGGCGAAGATCCTCGACGCCGCGATCCGGGCCCCCACCGGCGGCAACGCGCAGAACTGGCGCTTCCTCTTCGTGGACGACAAGGCGCTCATCGGCCGGCTCGCCGAGATCTACCAGCGCTGCATCACCCAGCTGTGGGCGACGTTCTACGCCGAACGCCTCGGCAAGGCCAATGCCAATCCGGAACTGCCGGAGAGCATCGCCGACCTGAAGATGCAGCGTTCCGCGCAGCACCTCGCCGACCACTTCGCCGAGATTCCGCTGCTGCTGTTCGGCTTCGCAGAAGGTGACGGCACCGGCGGTTCGATCTTCCCGGCGATCTGGAGCGCGCAACTGGCCGCTCGCGCCGAAGGCATCGGGACCTCGCTGACCCAGGCGATGGTGTTCGAACTGCCGGCCGTGCTGGAGTTGCTGGGCGTTCCGGAGAACTCGGGCTGGAACATGTCCTGCTGCGTGACCTTCGGCTACCCGACCGGCAAGTGGGGCGTCGGCGCCCGCCGGCCCGCGCACGAGGTCGGCTTCCGCAATTCGTGGGACGGCCCGCTGGGCTTCGAGGTCCCCGAGCCGCTGTGGCCCTGAGCGGCTCGCCGCTGTGGCCCTGAGCGGCAGTTGATCCGGCTACTGGGAGGCGCCCCACCGCGGGTGGTTGATGAAGACGCCGAGGGCTGATGCGGTCACCACGCCGTCGGCGACGATCTCGCCGGTGGCGAAGTGCTTGCGTCCCTCCGAATGCGTGTATCGCGCACGCACCAGCAGCGGGACGTCGTACGGGGTCGCGCCTTTGTAACGAAGGTCGAGCCCGGCCGTCATGCCGGACTTGCCGACCGCGGCCGTCGCGAATCCGACCACGTGGTCGAGCAACGTCGCCACCGAGCCGCCGTGCACTCGCCCGGGCGGGCCGACGTGTGAGCGCCGGAAAGTGCACCGCGCGAGCACCTCACCGGTCTCGGGATGCGGGGTCGCGACGAACGCGTCTTCACCGTCGGGGGTGAGCCACATCCCCGGCAGCGCTTGAGGATTCAGCCGTCCGGTCCCCGCTTGCGTCAGGTGCTCGAACGCATCCCCGCCGTGTCCGACGAACCACACCGGATCGGGACGCTCGGCCACCTTCAAACGCTCGGTGAGGTCGGCGACGAGCGCAGCCACCTCAGCCCGCTCGGCGGGGTCGACGTCGGTCATCACCGTCGCTTCGACGAGGTCGCGTACCGACTCCACCAAGGTGAACGCCTCAGGCGGAACGGAGTCGGCCGGCTTGCGCTCGTAGGCAGTCGGCGGTGTCGGCGGGTTGCTCACAAAACCTCGTCAGGGACGGAGAAATGGCGGGTGTACGGGGCAAAGCGGGTGCGCTCGGCAGCGGCGTCGAGCCCGAGCTCGCCGAAGGAGTACTCGTGGCTGCCATGACGGCCGCGGGGACGCGCCTCGACGTATTCCTGCATTCTCTCCTGTGCCGCGGCGGTGAACGGTTGCTGCCAGCTCGCGTAGCACGCCTTCGCCGCGGCAATCGGGTCCGCGGCCAGCTCGGCGAACGATCCGGAGTGCAGCCGGCCGGGCTCGGCGAGGCGAGGGTCGGGGTTGGCGGCAAGAGCATTGAGCGAGCGGGCGTAGAGCTCGGCGTGGTAGCGCCCGATCGCGGGCAGATCGACGTGATCGCTGTGTGCCCAGCGCAGGTGCGCGACGAGGCTGCTGACCGAACCGAGCACCGAGAGCGGATCGCGATGGGTGACAGCGATCCGCGCATCGGGATAGACGTCGAGCAGGGTGCTCAGCGAATGCAGGTGGACCGGTGATTTCAGCACCCATTGCTGACGCGGGCTGCGACGCTGCAGCAGCGCGAGCACCAGCCGGTGGTAGTCGTAGGCGGGCCGCATGTCGCATTCGGCGAGCCAGCGCGTGTAGCTCGGGACGTCGTAGCGGACCACGAACTCCTCGGACAGGAAGGCGAACGACATCGCCGAGATGCACTCCTTGGGATTGCGCGCACCGTACTCGTGGATCGCGTCGAGCCCCGGGTCGGCGTCGGCAAAGCTGCGCAGCTCGAGCTCCGCGAGCTCGACCCGGGCGCGCTCGTCGGCCGCATCCCCCGGGACCGGCGGCGGCACCGGCAGGAGCAGCTCCCAGCCGAGCGGAGCGCGCAGCGCCGGGTCAGACGCGAGCAAGGCGTGCAGGATCGTCGTCCCGGTTCGCGGGGCGCCCGTCACGACGAGCGGGGCCTCGATCGGCTCGTCGACGGCACCCGGATCGGCCTGCAGGTAGCGGACGAACTGGTGACGCACGCGTAGCAACCGGAGCAGATGGCGGCGGGTCAGCCAGCGACCGGCCAGCGTCAGCTCGGCCTCGTCATCAAGCGCGTCGAGCAGCACGGTCAACGGCTCGCGGAAGCCGGGGCCGAAGTCGGCGTCTCCCCCGTCGTCGATCCCGGCGATCACGCGCGCCTCCGCGAGCAGGCTCTCGATCGTGAGCGGCGCGCGGGCGACAGCCGCCATCTCCGGGATGGCCCCGGCGTTCATCAGCTTGGCCCACTCGGGGCGCTCGGGCGGTGTCCAGCTCACCGACCGACAGTAGCGACCCCGCCAGGAGGGTGCGCCGGGCCCAGCTGACGGGCCGTCATATAGCTTGCTGCCGTGACGAATCAGCCGACCGCCCAGGGCCAGCAGGCGTTCCCCGAGCTGGCGGCCTGGCGCGAGTTCTGCGGCGTGCTGGTGGAGCAGGGTGAGCGGCTGCTGGACCCGGGATTTCCGGCCGGCAACCCTGACCCTTCCGAAGCCATCCGGCATCTGTCGACGCAGGCGGTGTGCTGGCTCACGCACGCCTTCGCCCGCGAACGCGAACTCGGCATCCACCGGCTGAACGATCTGGCCACCCCGTGGGGCGGGCCGAATGCCGACAACGTCTACCACTACGCCGCGATCGACGACCGGAGCACGTATCGCCTGCACGGCCGCATGGGCAGCTGCGAGCAATGGCTGCTCGCGTTGCGGCGCGGCAATCTGCACCAGAAGGAGAACGGCACCCTCGGCGAGGGCAGCGCGAGCGACTTCGGCATCGGCGAGGGTGACGAGGTCGACCTGATCCTCAGCCCGAGTGGTGAAGGCGGCCTGGCCATCCCGCCGGGCACGAAGATGATCTCGCTGCGCGAGTACTACTACGACTGGCGTCCGCTGGAGCCGGCCATGCTGCTGCTCGACCGGATCGACGGGCCGGGATCCACCGGCGGCGTCGTCGAGGCGCTCGGCGCGGCCGGCGAGCAGTTCAAGAGCTCGGTCGAGTACTGGGCCGAGTACATGGTCGACGCCCGCGCCCGCGGTGTCGACAACACCTTCATCCCGCCGCGCAAGGAACCGCGCGGATTGCAGACGATGTCGTACTCGTTCTGCTTCTGGGATCTGCAGCCCGACGAGGCGCTCGTCGTCACGTTCCCCAAGCCTGACGCTGCCTACTGGAGCACCCAGCTCTATCAGCTCGGCTGGTTCGAGGCGCTCGACATGGGACGCCAGACCAGCCTCAACCACAAGCAGACCAGACCCGGCCCCGACGACGTGGTGACGGTCGTGGCCTCGGCGGCCGATCCCGGCGTCGCCAACTGGCTGGACACCGAGGGCCGCCCCGAAGGTCTGCTGACGCTGCGCTGCGCCTGGCTGAACGCGGCCGCACCCAAGGCCGAGACCCGCGTCGTCAAGCTGGCGGAGCTGGATTCGGCTGTGGGTGCTGAGGTTCCGCGGGTCGACGCGAGCGCCCGGGCGACCACCATCGCAGCCCGGCGCGAACACCTGCGCTGGAGGTTTCGCACGTGAGCGTGCTCGGGCGCACCTTGCGGGAAGCGGCCGCACAGTTCGGCGAGCGCGTCGCGCTGGTTCATGCCGGACGCGAGCTGACGTACGCCGAGACCGACCGCATCACTGACGAACTCGCCGCCGGGCTGGCGGCGCGCGGCGTCAAGCGCGGCGATCTCGTCGCCCTCGCGTTGCCGGGCGGGATCGACTACGTCCTCGCCTTCTGCGCACTGGCCCGCCTCGATGCCGTGACGACCGGGCTGAACCCGCGCTACACCACGGCCGAGCGGGCCAAGGTCATCGAGCGGGCCGCACCGCAGTTCGTGATTGCTTCGAGCGACGTCACCGCGCAATTGCCTGCAGGCATTGAGGTTTTGAGCGACGACATCGACGCGTTGAGGATCCCCGGCGGCGCCCCGCCCGCAGGTTCCGACAGCGACGACCTCGACCTGCCCGAAACCGTCGTCTTCACCTCGGGGACGACCGGTCTGCCGAAGGGCGCGCTCTTCAACGGCACGCAGATCGCCGCCATCGCCGCCTTCGACACCGGCGGCGCCTGGGGCACCGGCGGGCCGCAACTCGTCGCGACAGGGTTGCCCCACATCGGCTTCATGACCAAGCTCGCGGGCTACTTCCAGCTCGGCGCGACCCTGCACATCCTCGACCGCTGGCGCGCCGCAGATGCCCTGCGGGTGCTGGCGGAGCAGCGCGTGCCGTTCATCGGTGGGGTTGCCGCGCAGGTGTCGCTGCTGATGCATCATCCCGACTTCCCGACCTACGACTGGTCGGCGGTCAAGGGACTGATCATCGGTGCTGGACCGAGCCCGGCAGCACTGGTCCGCGAGGCACGTGAACGCTTCGGCGGCGCCGGCTATTCGGTGCGCTACTCGCTCACCGAGTCCGGTGGGGTCGGGACCCTGACGGCGTTCGACGCTCCTGAATCGGAAACGCTCGGATCGGTCGGACGGCCGCGGCCGGGCACCGATCTGCAGATCCGCGACCCTGAGACCGACGCCCCGCTCGGGCCCGACGAGATCGGCCGGGTCTGCCTGCGTTCTCCCGCCGTCATGGCCGGCTACTGGCGCGATCCGGAGGCCACCGCGGCCGCACTCGATCCCGAGGGCTGGCTGCGCACGGGAGACCTCGGCTATGTCGGGTCGGACGGGCTGCTGCGCATCACCGGACGCATCGGCGAGATGTACATCCGCGGCGGTTACAACGTTTTCCCGCTCGAGGTCGAGTCGGTGCTGCTCGAGCATCCGGCTGTCGGCTCGGTGGCCATCGCACCGCAGGACAGCCCCGTGATGGGTCAGATCGGGGTCGCGATCGTCGTCCCTGATCAGGACCACGAACCGCCTGACCTGGAGACACTGCGGGCCTACGCCGCCGAGAAGCTGGCCGCCTACAAGCTGCCCGAGGCGATGCTGATCGTCGACGCGCTTCCGCTCACGAGCATGGACAAGCTCGACCGCAAGGCGCTCGCCCGGCTCGCCGCCGAAGCAGAGCCGTCGCGCCAATAGCCACATACGGCTGACATGCGAGCGGGCGAGGGACAGACTCCGGTGCTACATCTCCCGAGGAGGACTCGTGCCGGACTTCCCGCCGTTGGGCCACGTCGCCCTGACCGTCCGCAGCTGTGATGCGAGCACGCCTTGGTATGAGACCCTGATCGGCGCTTCCCCAGTGCTGGACGAGGACACCGGCCCGTGGCGTCACGTCGTCTGGTCACTGCCCGGCGGGACGCTCCTCGGCATCCACGAGCACCCCGGCAAGACCGACGCGAGCGACTGCTTCAGCGAGTACCGGGTCGGGCTCGACCACGTCGCGTTCGCCTGCGGATCGCGCGCCGATCTGGTCGCCTGGGCCACGCGACTGGACGAGATCGGCTACCCCCACGGCGGCGTGCAGGACGCGCACTACGGTTCGGGGCTGTCCTTTCGCGACCCCGACGGCAACGCGCTCGAATTCTTCGCCCCTCCCAGCAGCTGACCCGTTGAGCGCCTAGCCGTTGAGGGCCTTGGCGATGACGTCGATCATTTCCTTGACGGCCCGCTTGCTGACGGCGGCGTGCATCGCGAGCCCCGAGCCGTGGAACGTGCCCGGGTAGGCGTGCAATTCGACGGGAACCCCTGCGGTCATGAGCCGGTAGGCGTAGTCGATGCCCTCGTCGCGCAGCGGGTCGAGATCCATGGTCTGGACGTACGCGGGTGGCAATCCGGAGAGGTCGGTGGCCCGGTTCGGAGCGGCATACGGCGACGTCTCGCGGCCTTCGTAGCCGGCTCCGAGGTAGTTCTCCCACATGTGCTCGGCACCGGGACGGTTGAACATCGGGAGTGTCCCGGAAGTTCTGCGCCGACCACGTCGTCAGGCGGTCATCGGTGACCGGAATCTGCAATGCCTGGAAGCAGATTGCGGGCCCGCCGCGGTCGCGAGCCATCAGCGCGACGGCGGCAGCCAGCGCCCCGCCTGCGCTGCCACCCATGACGGCGATCCGGCTCGGGTCGACCCCGAGCTCGGCGGCGTTGGCGTGAACCCACAGCAGTCCGGCGTAGCAGTCGTCGACCCCGGCCGGGAAGGGATGCTCGGGAGCAAGCCGATAGTCGACGGAGACGACGACAACGCCTGCCTCTGAAGCGATCCGCACGTTGGCGGGGTGGTCCATCTGGGCGCTGCCCATGATGAACGCGCCGCCGTGGTAGTCGACGACGCACGGCAGCGGCCCCGACGCCGAGCGCGGCTGGTAGATGATGACCGGGATCTCGGGAGCGCCTTCGGGACCGGGAATCGTGCGGTGCGTGACCGTCAGCGTCTCCTCGCCGGCGACCGGGCCGGCACCCGCGCCGAGCATCTCCTCGAGCAGCTTGCGTCCCTCGGCGATGGTGGTGGAACCCGCCGGCCGGTCGGGCAGGAAGGGCACCACGCTCGCGATCTCCGGATCGAGCCACCGCTCCCCCGCAATGACGGTCCGGCCCTTCACGCCGTGGGAGACGACGGTGTTGATGGCGGCGTAACGGCTGGCCCGAACCCGCTGCGAAAGCTGAGTGTCTGCAGCCAGCCCGTCGAATGCGTGGATGGCCCCGGGTACGACGTGCAACTCGGTCGGGATCCCGGCCTGCATGAGGCGCTGCGCGTACTCGATCGCCTCGTCACGCAGCGGGTCGAACTCCGCCGTCATCAGCGCAGCCGGCGCGAGTCCGGAAAGGTCCCGGGCGCGGGCCGGAGCCGCGTAGGGCGAGGTGTCGTCGTTGTTCACCGCGTCGCCCAGATAGTGGCGCCACATGTGGACGCTGCTGCGCCCGTTCCAGAGCGGGGTGTCGATCATCTTGCGCATCGACGCGGTGGTCATCCGGTCATCGAGCACCGGGTAGAGCAGCACCTGATAGATCGGCTGCACGCCGCCCTCGTCGCGGGCCCGCTGCGCGACCGCTGCGGCGAGACCGCCGCCGGCCGACACTCCCGTCACGATGACTTGCTCGCCGTCGACGTCGAGCCCGCTGGAGCCGCCGCTCAGCCAGCGGTAGACCGCGAAGCAGTCGTTGATGGGGGCGGGGTGGGGATTTTCGGGCGCCAGTCGGTAATCGACTGAGACGATCGGCAGGCTGGTGGCGAGCGCCAGGCGCTCGCTCGACATGTCGTCCTGCGTGGGGTTGCCGATGACGAACGCGCCGCCATGGATGTGCAGGATCACCGGGCCGTTCGTCGCAGCACCCTCGGGCACGTACACCCGGACGGAGACGTCGGGGTCGCCGGGTGCGCCGGGCACCATCAGGTCACGGCGGCTGACGCGGGGGTCGGGCACCGGCGCGAGGCCAGCGTCAGCCATCCCCTTGGCGATGGCGGCGAGCGCCGCGCGCAGCTTCGGCGGATCGGCGAACGACGTAGCCGGATCGGTGAATTCTGGCGGCAGGACGGCAATGACGGCTTCGAGTTCGGAGTCCACTGTGCTCCCTCGCGCTCCCCTGGGGACCAAACTGCCCCGCCTGGCGCGGAGTCAGCCCGAAGTTACGCCGCAGCCGTTCGCGGCTGTCAGCCACCCACCGCAGCCGGCGATGCCGCCACCTGGGAGTGCCGGAAGGTGACGCTCATCCGTGGCCCGGCAGCCGCCACCTTGGGGACGCTGTGCTCCCACTCGTGCTGCGCGGCGCCGCCCATGACGAGCAGGTCGCCGCCGCCCAGAGCGAAGACCTCACGGGTCGGGCCGCCGCCGCGGGGACGCAACCGGAAGCGGCGCCGCTCCCCCAGCGAGACGATGGCGACGAGCGGCTCGCGAAGCACCTTGCGGACCGTGTCACCGTGCCAGGCGACGCTGTCGGATCCGGTGCGGTAGAGGTTCACGTGCACCGAGTCGAAGGTGACGGCGTAACGCTCGGACAGGCTCGCCCGCAGCACCTCGAGGGACGGCGGAAGCTTGCCCAGCGGCCACCCGGTGACGAGCCGCGGCTCGATGACCATCGCGTCGTACATGGGTCGTTCCCGCTGCGCCCACTCGGCGGTCGAGGCGAGCTCCTGCATCAGCTCGTCGGCGCCGGCAAGCCAGCCCGGGCAATGGTCGACCCACGACCGGCGGTCCAGCTGGACGCGCTTCAGCCGCGAAAACGAGAGTGCAGGCGCCTCGTCCCAACCGGGCAGTGTCGCCTGCCACGACAGCTGCACCCCAACCAGGCTACGCAGCCACCGGTTCGGCCGGGACCGACCCGCGCCGGGCATCTGGGGCGTTGCGCGCCACGATGATGACGCCGACGACGACCGCGAGGATCGCCACCACGATCACGCCGATCGCGGCCGGTCCGGCGTCGAGGTGCTCGTGCAGCAGGGTCACGCCGAGCGTCACCGCCACCATCGGCTCGCAGATCGTGATGCAGGCCAGCGGAGCCGGCAGCGAGCCGGCCTGGTAGGCGTTCTGGGTCAGCAGGAAGCCGATGACGCCGCAGACGCCGATGGTCGCGATCGGCCATTGGAAGAAGTGATGCAGGTCGCGCACGACCACGCTGAGCAGCGGTGAGCAGACCGCGAAGAGGGTGCCGGCACTGAGGGCGAGAGCCACCGAGCGGGCGACGCCGGTGAACTTGCGGCTCGCCAGGATCAGCGCGATGACGATGGGACCGACCGAGGCGAGCAGCAGCAGCCCGTCCTGGCCGGTGACGTGCTCGTTGCCGGCAGTCGGTTGGGCGGCGATCAGGAAGGCCGCGAGGCCGGCGCAGCACAGCAGCGCGCCGTACACCTCGGCACGCACCACCTTCCGATGGTCGACAGCCGCCGACAGGGGGATGGCCAACAGCAGACCCGTCACCAGCAGCGGCTGGACCAGCGCGACGGCGCCGAGACTGAGCGCCACGGCCTGGATGACGAAGCCGAAGAGGTCACCGAAGGAACCCGCCCACCAGAGCGGACGCTTCGCCAGTTCCAGGAACAGGCGCGGGTTCAGCGTCTTCTCGGTTTGCGTTTCATGCGCGACGTGGTGCTGCGCCACCGAAGCGATGGCAAAGCAGAACGCGGAGACGAGAGCCACGATCGCTGCGAGAAGCACGCGTCCACTGTGCCGCAACAAGCCGCGTCATGGCGTGCAGCCCGCTCTCAGCGTGTGTCCAGCCGACCGTTTCGCGATCCGGGCTCCGTGGTAAGTTTTCCGTCGCGCGCCGTTAGCTCAATTGGCAGAGCAGCGGACTCTTAATCCGCGGGTTCGGGGTTCAAGTCCCTGACGGCGCACCCGGTCCCGGTCTTTTATGGCCTCAGCCTGACGCCACGACGATGTGTTTGACGTCAGCCATGTAACGTCCCGCGGCGGCTGCCGCCTCGTCCGAGGTGCTGCCACCCTCTCGCGCGCTGAGGTACGCCGCGTACCAGTCCCACCAGTCGTGAGGCGGCGCGACGGCCTCGAACGCGCCGTGATGGTCAGCGGTCTCGTGCAGCAATTGCGCGAGCGCCGCGACGTCCATCGCGCTCACCGCCCGGGCAGGCGTTCGGTGATCTGCTGCAGCAGGAAGGTGTTGCCGTCGGGATCGCTGAACGAGGCGAAGGTGCCGTAGGACTTGCCGTCAGGGTCGGGACCGGGAAGGTGGCCTTCGGGGGCACCGAGTCCCTTGCCGTGCCAGACGTCGCTGACCTTCGCGCCGCGGCTGGTGAGTTCCGCACGGGCGGCTTCGATGTCGTCGACCACCAGGTAGAGGCCGTCGGCGGTGCCGGGCTGGCGCGTCGTCAGGCCGTGGCCGAACTGGATCGAGGCGGGCGAGCCGGGTGGGGTCAGCTGCAGGATCCGGTAGCTCTCGTCGATCGTGAAGTCGGCGTCGAGCCGCCAGCCGAGGCCGACATAGAAGGCTTTCGCGCGGTCGACGTCGGAGACCGGCAGGACAGCGGCTTCGAATTTCAGGGGGACGGTCGCCGCCGGCGGGGTCTGCGCCGAGAGGTCACTGGTCACGTGGGTATCACTCATGGGGAGTCCTCCGAAGGACTGGGTTCGGCCTGACACGTGAATAGCGCAACGGCCGCGTGAGCGAAACCCCTAACCGGAAGTGAAGGCGTCCGCGCCCCGGGTTCGCGGCGCTCCAGACGTCCAGCCCGGGGCAGCGCGCTCGACGAAGATCGCCGTCGGGAATTTGTCATTTCCTGCCTCCGAACACGCTCCGTGAGGGATGCTTGACGCGGCCGATCAACCCTTAGCCCCGGCCGGCCCAGACCTTTGTGTAGAAGAGAGCGCTCGGCATGAATCGATCATGTCGCCGCGTCGGCCTTCCCGCCGTCGCGGCAGTGATTGCCCTGGTAGCAGCCTCGTGTACGCCGCCTCCTCCCCCGCCGCCGCCGCCCCCGCCGGCACCTGTCGTCGCCAATACCGTGCCGTTGGCGAATACCCCTAACTTCACCGGGCCGGCGGTCCCGGACGGAGATGCCGGGCCGACCGTTAAAGCAATCGCCCAAGTGGGTGATCGCATGGTCGTCGGCGGTTCCTTTACCGCCGTCAATTCCGTCGCCCACAAATATCTCGCGACCTTCGTGGCACCCAATGGCGCCGTCGACTCGTTCGCTCCGCAGCTGAACAACGTGGTGGACGTCGTCACCCCGACGGCAGGCGCGACCGGCTACTACGCCGCAGGGCTCTTCACGGCAGTCGGAGGCTTCAGCACCCGCGTCGCGTTGTTCACCACCGCCGGCGCTTTGGTCACCTCCTTCCGGGTCACGTCCAACGGCGAGATCCGCACCATGGCCATCAACGGCACGCACCTGCTCCTCGGGGGCACCTTCACCACGGTGAACGGCGCTGCCCGCAACGGGCTTGCCTCGGTGAGCACCACGACCGGCGCGCTGGACTCCTACCTGACCGTCCCCCTCCTGGGGCATCACAACTTCGGCCGGATCGACGGAGCCGCGGAGGCGGCCGTGGGCGCGGTCTCGATCGCCCTCTCGCCGGATCACTCGCGAGCGATCGTGGACGGCAACTTCACCAGCGCCGGTGGCTTTTCCCGCGACCAGATCGTCGATCTCACGCTGAACGCGACGTCGGCCACCGTCGACCCGAACTGGAACACGGCCGCCTATACGCACACCTGCCAGTACAAGAGCTACGACTCCTACGTCCGGTCCATCGCGTGGTCACCCGACGGCAGCTACTTCGTGGTTGCCGCGACCGGCGGCTACAAGTCCGGCAGCCTCGAAGACTGCGACGCTGCCACGCGTTTCAACGCCTCGTCCACCGGAACCAACGTGCAGCCGGCCTGGATCGACTGGACCGGCACCGATTCGCTCTACTCGGTCGCGGTGACGGCAGCCGCGGTGTACGTGGGTGGTCACAACCGCTGGCTGAACAACCCCTTTGGCCAGGACAACCCGAAGGCCGGCGCCGTCCCTCGCCCGGGACTCGCCGCCCTCGAACCGCTCAACGGCGAACCGATGGCGTGGAACCCGGGACGCAACCCGCGCGGTCACGGCGCCGAGATGATCTACGCCTCGCCGACCGGAATCTGGGTCGGTAGCGACACCAACTACATCGGCAATCACCAGTACCAGCGGGACGAACTGGCCTTCTTCCCCTTCGCGGGAGGCACCCCGGCGCCGGCTGACGCGACGGGAACCCCCACGAAGATCTACGTGGCCGGTCGCGCGGGCAGCTCCTCCAACGTCCTGTCGGCCAACAGCTTCAACCCCGCCACTGGTGCGGGCCGGGCGATCCCGGCACCGAACGGCGGTGGCATCGACTGGAGTCAGGTCCGCGGAGCCTTCATGCTCAACGGCCGGATCTGGTACGGCAAGAGCGACGGCACGTTCAACTACCGCACCTACGACGGCACGACCTTCGGCCCCGAGGAACGAGTCGACCCGTACAACGACCCGTACTGGTCGCCCGTCATCAACGGCTCACCGCCGACCGGGACGACCTACCGCGGCGTCGCCACGAGCTTTTACGCGCAGATCCCGAAGGTCACGTCGATGTTCTACGCGAACCGGGCGATCTACTACACGTTGCAGAACGACTCGCGGCTCTATCGCCGGGGGTTCTCACCGAGCACCGCGACCTCATCCGTTGCGGGACAGGTGACCGGCGGCGTCATCAGCCCGCTCCAAGTGATCGTCGTCAACACCGGCGGGCTCGTGGACTTCAGCGCGGCGGGCGGTCTGTGGGTTGCCGGCGGCAAGCTGTGGATGGGCTCGTCTCACTCCGGGGCGCTTTATGAGATCCCCTGGAACGGCTTCAACGTCATCGGTAAGGCCACCCAGCCTCCCGCGTCGACAAACCCCAATCCCAACGCACCCGGCAATGTCTGGGCCGGACGGGGCGTGTTCGTCAGCCCCTGACGTTTTCCTGGATTCCTCGGCAAACCCGGGGTGGCTCCTGCCACCATGCCCGCCATGGCAAAGCACTCCCGGTTCTGCACCGACGATGCCCGTGCGCGCTACATCGCGGCGTACGAGAACGCCCTCGCGCAGGTGCCGGTCGCCGTGCGCCGGCACGACGTGCCCACCTCTTTCGGCTCGACCCACGTGCTCGAGGCGGGCGCCGGCGACCAACCACCTCTCGTGCTCTTGCACGCGATGTCCTTCAGTTCCACCGTGTGGGTGCGCAACCTGGCGGCGCTGTCCACTCGGCGGCGGGTCCTCGCCATCGACACGATCGGTGACGTCAACCTCAGCCGCAGCGAGCGTGTGATCCGCGGCCGCGAGGACTATGCGGACTGGATGGCCGAAGTGTTCGCTGCGCTCGGGGTGGAGCGAGCGGCCATCGCCGGAAACTCCTATGGCGGCTGGCTGGCGGCGAACCTGGCCCTGCTACGACCCGAGATGGTCACCGAGCTGGTCCTCATCACGCCGCCGCTGGTCTTCGTGAAGTACCGGCCCGCGTTCTTCCGGCAGATGATCCACGCACCTTTCCTGCGATCTCAGGCGAAAGCCGAGCACTTCGGGCGCTGGTTCATCACCGACCAGACGCTGGACGATGCGGCCGCGCGGCTCTGGCTCGAGCAGTTCTCGCTGGGCATGCCTTTCTTTCGAGGCATGGCCCGCTTCCCCCGCCCGCGTGGGCCGTTCACCGATGACGAGCTGCGGTCGATCAGCGCGCCGGTACTGCTGATCGAAGGCGAGTACGAGCCCATGCACGACCCTTCGGCGGCAATCGCCCGGGCTCGCAAGCTGCTGCCGAGCGTCCACGCGACACTGCTCGCCGAGACCAAGCACGTCGCCGAACTCGAGCGGCCCGATCAGGTCAACCAGCTCATCCTCGACCACCTCGAGGGCTCCGTCCCACCTGCCGGGCCGAGCGCGGCGGGCTGACCGCTCAGTCGTCGTGACTCGGGGATTCGCGAATCTCTCAGGCCTCGGAATCCGGCCGGAATGTCGGATTTCGACTGCGAATCCGGCACATTTGTTCGGCGATTTACGCCGATCCGGCAGGCGCGAGAATCAGGAAGAGAACCTGACTCCGGCGGCAGTAACGGGGAGTATCGTCCGATCACACAGTGAACTGTGCACTGGTGGAAGGACCTGCGCAGGGCCCTTCACCAGCACGTTCTTCGGCTCAGCAATCGCCGGGGAACCCGCAAGAGGGGGTCGCAATGAGGCGCGACTGGCGAGGATCCCGGCGAAATACCAAAACTGAAATGCCATTTCCCAATTCTGAGCCGCGCGCATGACGCGACCACTGGAACGGTTCGCCGGCATGAGCGTGCTGATTGTCGACGACAATCCGAGCAACGTGGCTCTGCTGCAGGCGCTGCTGGATGAGCAAGGACTCTTCCGCGTCTACACCGAGACCGACCCCCGCCAGGTGCCCCGCCAGCTCGCCCAGAACGATCCCGATCTGGTGCTGCTCGACCTTCACATGCCCTACGTCGACGGCCATGAGGTGCTGACGCAGATCAAGCTCTTCGCGGCGGGCAGCTTCCTTCCGGTCCTCGTCCTCACCGCAGACACCACCACGACCGCACGCGACCGGGCCCTCGCGCAGGGCGCCCAGGATTACCTGACCAAGCCGATCGACAGTGGTGAGACGGCGCTGCGCATCGCGAATCTGCTGCGCACCCGCCAGCTGTTCACCACGCTGCGCCAGGCTCGCCTGCTCGATGCCCAAGCCCACCCCGCGGACGGCCGCACCGAGACGGAAACCCGCGAACGGATCCTCTCGGTGTTGCGCACCCGAGGAGTCACGCCCGTCTACCAACCGGTGGTCGACGTCCACACCCTGAAACCCGTTGGGTACGAGGGGCTCTCACGTTTCCCCGGCACCGATCACGGCGGCCCCGATCGCTGGTTCGGTGACGCGTTCGGCGTGGGCCTCGGCATCGAACTCGAATGGCTCGCCGCGTCGAAAGTGCTGAATTACCTGGAGATATTGCCCACCCAGCAGCCCGACGCGTTCCTCGCGGTGAACATGTCGCCGGCGTCCGTTCTGCAGCTGCTCACCCATCAACTCTGCGATCCCGCGCTCTACCCGAAGGTCGTGATCGAACTGACCGAGCACGTCCCGGTCGAGGACTATGCCGCCGTGCACGAGTCGCTCACGGCGATGCGCGAGCACGGAAGCCGTCTTGCCGCCGACGATCTGGGCTCCGGCTACGCGGGCTTCCGCCATCTGATCCGGCTCCAGCCCGACATCATCAAGCTCGACATTTCCCTGGTTCGCGGGATTCATCGCAACAAGGGCCAGCGCGCTCTCGCCAGTGCCCTGGTGGCCTTCGCCGGCGACGTCGATGCTCGCGTCATCGCCGAAGGGGTCGAGGAGCAGGGCGAGTTGGAGGCGCTTCGCGACATCGGCGTCCCCTGGGCGCAGGGCTACTACCTCGGCAGGCCGGCGCCACTGCCGACCAACCCCGCGGCGATCGTGGTCGACGAGCCCTGATCCGCGACGGCCAACACAGTCGGCCCGCCGACGGGAGTGGAGACGCTGCTGCTCACCGGACAGCGTCCCCACTCGGCCGCAGGCTGGGGGCACGCGGGTGTTCGTTCCCCGCACATCTGGCGGTCATGTGCGCCGGATGGTGCGAATGAGAAAGTTTCTTCCGCTCTAACTCACATGGGTTAACATTCGTCCTCGTGAGCCTCTCGTGAACAGCGCGACAGCTACCCGGCTGATCGAGACCGCCGAGCGGCTCTACGCCGAGCGAGGCGTCCACGGGGTGTCGCTGCGCGAGATCGGCGCGGAAGCGGGCCAGCGCAACACCGGCGCGGTGCGCTACCACTTCGGTACGAAAGAGCAGCTGCTCAACGCGGTCTTCGAGCACCGGATGGTGTCGATCAACGAGCGCCGGCTGGCGATGCTCGATGCGCTCGACCGCAGCGGACACGGCTACGATCTGCGCGCGCTGGCCGAGGCGTTCCTGCACCCGCTCGCCGAAATGCTCGGAGAGCCCGGGCGTCCGAGCTGGTACTTGCGGTTCTGCATCCACGCCTCTTACGTGGAAGGCACCGCCCCGCTCGATCTCGACGGCCAGGAGTGGACCCGCGGCGTTGCCATCATCTCGGCCCGCTACCAGCAATTGCTGGCGGAAGCGGGCGTTCCCGAGCAGCTGCGCGAGGAGCGCTGGTCGCTCTTCAGCGGCCACATCACTCATGCGCTCGCCGACCGGGAGCTGCTTGTCCAGCACGCGCCGAGACGGGTGAGCACCCCGCGCGCCGCCTTCCTGGCACACGTTCTCGACACCGCCGTCGCCCTCGCCGCCGCCCCCGTATCCGAGCAGACAGCCCTACAGATCAACCACCGGAGAAGCGCATGACGACCACAGCTCCCCGCACCACCCTTGAGATCCGGCCCCTCGCCGGCCACATCGGCGCCGAGATCCACGGCGTCGACCTCAGCGAGCCGCTCGACCCCGAGACGCTCGCCGAGATCCGCTCCACGCTGGTGAAGTGGAAGGTCGTCTTCTTCCGCGACCAGGCGCTGACCCAGGATCAGCACATCGCGTTCGGACGCCAGTTCGGCGACATCACCCCGGCACACCCGACGCTGCCGCCGGCCTTCCCCGATCATCCCGAGATTCTGCTGCTGGACAACCAGGCCTTCGGCAAGCGTGAAGCCGAAGAGGCGGGCAGCAAGGCGGGATCCAAGAAGTCGATGGCGCCGAGTATCGAGAGCCGCTGGCACACGGATGTCACGTTCGTCCCGAATCCGCCGATGGGCTCGATCCTGCGGGGCATGGTCGTGCCGACCTACGGCGGCGACACCCAGTGGACGAATCTCGTCGTGGCGTACGAGCAGCTGTCGGCGCCGCTGCAGCGGCTGTGCGACGAGCTGCACGCGGTGCACCACAACTTCCTGCCGATCTCGCGCGGCGAGCTTTCCGGGGCGCTGAAAAAGCAGTTCCAGTCGCAGGATTTGCGCGCCGTGCACCCCGTCGTGCGGGTGCATCCGGAGTCCGGCGAAAAGGCACTGTTCGTCAACCCGAACTTCACCAGCCACATCGTCGAACTCTCCCGCGCCGAGGGTGCCCACCTGCTCGCGCTGCTGTACGAGCACCTGTCGAACCCGTCCTACACCTGCCGCTTTCGCTGGGAGCCGGGCAGCATCGCGTTCTGGGACAACCGGGCGACCTGTCACCTCGTGCCCACCGACGTGCCGCCGGGCGCTCACCGTTCGATGCAGCGCATCACGATCGCCGGCGACCTCCCGGTCGGCCCCGACGGCTCGGTGTCCTACTCGCTGTCGGGAGAGAGCTTCAGCTAGTCAGCTACGGCGAGGCGGCGCGCCAGCGCGCTGAGCCGGGCGAGGCGCAGGTCGCCCAGCGCGGAGAGCCGGTTACCGAGGTGGTTGCTGACGAAAGCCACGGCGAGATCGGCGTCGGGATCGGCGAACGCGCCGCTCCCGCCGAGCCCGTAGTGCCCGAAGGCGCGAGGGGTTCGGACGCGATCGGCGACGAAAGCCTGGTGGTATCCGAGGCGCCAGTTCGGCCGGAAACCCAGCACGTAATCGCGCCCGCGGGTCTGGACGGCGCTGAGCTCGGCGATCGTTTCCGGCTTCAGGAACGGCACGCCCTCGACCGTGCCGTCGCCCGCAAGCGGGGCGTACATGCGGGCGAGCGCACGCGCGCTGAACACCCCGTTCCACCCGGGCATCACGGCGCTGTGCACCTCAGGCAGGCGTACGAGCACGTCGAACTTCTCCGGCATCAGCGCCTCGACGAAGCCCCGGGTGATCGGGATGGACGCGAGGCGGGCGGACACGAAGGGCCACGACAGCCGCAGCGGGAGCAGCCGCGGGAAGAACCCGGCGATGCGGTACTGCTCCTCCGCCGGGACGTGGAACCACAGCTCTTTCACCCCGAGCGGCTCGGCCACCTCGGTGCGCAGCAGCTCGGTGAAAGGCCTCCCGGCCGCCCGCGAGGCGAGCTCGGCGACCAGCCAGCCGTACGTCACGCCGTGATAGCCGGGGCCGGAGAGGCGCTTGGGATCGGGCGCATTCGCAGCCAGACGCGCCACGACCTTGTCGTAGTCGAGCAGCCCCACCCCGTCAGGCGCGATGCCCTGCACCTTGTGCAGCCCGGCACGGTGGCTCATCAGCTCGCGAACCGTGATCGCTTCCTTACCGGCCGCCGCGAACTCCGGCCAATACGTCGCGACCGGCTCGTCGTAGTCGAGCAACCCCTGCTCGGCCAGGCGGTGGACCAGGGTGCTCGCCACGCCCTTGCCGGTGGAGAACGACAGCGAGACGGTGTCGCGATGCCAGCGCTGGCCACGGTGGGCATAGCCGGCCCAGATGTCGAGCACCAGCTCGCCGTGGTGATAGACCGCGAGCGCGCCGCCGCCGTCGTTGGGATGGCGGAAGAGCTTGGAGAACTTCAACGCCAGCGGGGCGAAACGCGGCTCGATGTGCCAGCCGTCCATGCGCAGAGACTATCCAGCGCGACCGGCTGAGGAGGCGGTGAAACGCCCACAGCGCCAACGGGGTGCGAAGGCGTCCGGATGGGGCACAGTCACCACATGGACTACGTACGACTCGGATCGACCGGCCTCGAGGTCTCGCGGATCTGCCTCGGCTGTATGAGCTACGGCGAACCCGGCCGGGGCAATCACGAATGGACCCTCGACGAGGAGAGCAGCCGCCCGCACATCCAGCGGGCGCTCGAAGCGGGCATCAACTTCTTCGACACGGCGAACGCGTATTCGGCGGGCGGAAGCGAAGAGATCGTCGGGCGCGCGCTGGCCGATTTCGCCACACGCGACGAGGTCGTGCTCGCCACCAAGGTGCGGATGCCGATGCGTCAAGGCCCCAATGGGAGCGGGCTTTCCCGCAAGGCGATCATGAACGAGATCGACGCGAGCCTGACCCGGCTCGGCACCGACTACGTCGACCTCTACCAGATCCATCGGTGGGACGACAACACGCCGATCGAGGAGACGCTCGAAGCGCTGCACGACGTGGTGAAGGCCGGAAAAGCCCGCTACATCGGCGCTTCTTCGATGTACGCGTGGCAGTTCAGCAAGGCGCTCTACACCGCGGACCTGCATGGCTGGACCCGGTTCGTCAGCATGCAGGATCACTACAACCTGCTCAACCGCGAGGAGGAGCGCGAGATGCTGCCGCTCTGCGCGGATCAGGGCATCGGTGTCATCCCGTGGAGCCCGCTCGCCCGCGGCCGGCTGACGCGCGATCTGGACGCCACCACCTCTCGCAGCGAGACCGACGCCTTCGGGCGCACCCTGTACGTGGACGATGACGCCTCGATCATCGAAGCTGTTCGCACGATCGCCGAGGCGCGCGGGATTTCCCGTGCTCAGGTAGCGCTCGCGTGGATCCTCTCCAAGCCAGGAATCACCTCGCCGATCATCGGCGCCACCAAGACCCAACACCTTGATGACGCCATCGCCGCGGTCGACGTGAAGCTGACGGACGAGGAGATCGCGGCGCTGGAGAAGCCCTACAGCCCACGCCCGGTCGTGGGCTTCTAGAGCGGGCGCTTCGTGCCGTAACGCAGCATCAGCACACCCTCGGTCTCGCAAGCGGAGATCAGTTCCAGCCCGAGCGCCGGCTGCGGATCATCCCAGCCGCTGATACGCGGCCCGCGGCCCCCGACGAGCAGCGGCGAAAGAGTGAGGCAGACTTCGTCGACCAGCCCGGCCGAGAGCAGTTGCCCATTGAGTGACGGGCCACCCTCACACAGCACCAGTCCTACCCCGCGGTCGCCCAATTGTCCCAGCGTTGCAGGCAAATCGACCTCGTCCGTTCCCGATGGGAGCAGCTCGGCGACGCCGCCCGCCGGGGCACGCAGCGCCGGCGGGGTGTTGCCCGGGCACACGACGAGCGGCAGCCCCGCCGGCGAAGCCGGATCGTTGAACAGCCTGCTGGACCAGTCGATGTGCATCGAACGCGTCGTGAGGGCGATGCGCGGCAGCGGCGGCTGGCCGCGGGAGGCGCGCTCCGCGCGTAGTTCATCCGACAGCTTCGGCTGTCCGTAGTTCTCTTCCCGTGCCGTCGAGGCGCCCACCAGGATGACGTCGGCGATGCTGCGCAGGTAGAAGAAGACTTCCTTGTCGGCCGATCCGGAAAGGCCGCCTGAGAGGCCGTCGACGGAGATGGCGCCGTCAGCGGAGCTCACCATGTTCAGCACGACGTGCGGCCGGCCCGCGCGCTGCGCCGTGAACTCGGCGCGTTCGAGGATGTCGCCGTACGAAGCTTGGACGGTCGTCTCCGCAGCGGCCGGCGGCGGGAAGAGCTGTCTCACTCGGCCTGCCTATCACCCTGGGCGAATCGGCGCTTAGGCTGCCCACGTGCAGCAGGTCATGGCGGGGGTCGACCTCACGGACCTCGACGCGTTCGCCGGCGGTTTTCCGCACCCGATCTTCGCGCGCCACCGGCGGGAGGCGCCGGTGTACTGGCACGAGCCGACCGTTCACACCCCTGACGGCGAAGGATTCTGGACCGTCGCGACGTACGCCGAGACCCGCCAGGTGCTGCGCGATCCGCAGACCTACTCCTCCGAGCGCGGCGGCACGCGTCCCTACGGAGGCACGCTGCTCGCCGACCTGCCCATCGCCGGTGTCGTGCTGAACATGATGGACGATCCGCGCCACGGCCGGGTGCGCCGGCTGGTGAGCACCGGTCTGACGCGACGGACCGTGCAACGCCTCGATGTCGAACTGCGCCGCCGCACCAGGCTCTTGCTCGACGACATCGACGACGGCACGCCCTTCGACGTGGTTCATGACGTCGCGGGCGAGGTGCCTCTGCAGACGATCTGCATCCTGCTCGGCGTGCCGGAGAGCGATCGTCACACGTTGCTCGCACAGGTGGAGCACACCTTCGACATCCGCGCCGGCGACGCACCCGATGCCGGCGGCACCCGCGACGACGGCGCCCGGGCCGCGCAAGGGCAGATGCTCGAGTACGGCGGGAAGCTGATCGCCGAGAAACGGGCCCGGCCGACCGACGACATGCTGTCGGTGGTCGTGCACGCCCGGCTGGATGACGAGGATCCGCCGCAGCTCACCGAAAGCGAGCTCTACAGCTTCTTCTCCCTGCTGTTCTCCGCCGGCGCCGAGACGACGCGCGGCGCGGTGTCGGCCGGGCTGCTCGCGCTGCTGGAGCGTCCCGACCAGCTCGCCGCGCTGCGCGCAGACCGAAGCCTTTTGCCTACAGCCGTTGAGGAAATCCTGCGGTGGACGAGCCCTTCACCCTCCAAGCGACGCACTGCGACGGTGGACACGACGCTCGCCGGGCACGACATCCGTGCCGGCGACAAGGTGCTGGTCTGGGAGGGCTCGGCCAATCGGGATGACCTCGCGTTCGAGTCCGCCGATCAGCTCGACATCAGCCGCAGCCCCAACCCGCATCTGGCGTTCGGAAGCGGCGCGCACTTCTGTCTCGGCGCCAATCTCGCCCGGCTCGAGATCCGCCTGCTCGTCGACGAGATCCTCAATCATTTCAGCACTCTCGAGCAGGCAGGCGACGCGGAATGGACGCGTTCCAACCGTCACACCGGGCTACGCCGGCTGCCGCTGCAGGGACGGCGCTGATCCGGCGGTTCAGGCGCTCTGCGCGCGGACCGGCAGATGCTTGATTCCATTGATGAAACTGGACCGCAGCCGTTCGACTTCTCCATCGAGCTGGATGTCACTGGTGCGGGCCAGCAGCGCTTCGAAGAGCAGCTTGATCTCCAGCTTGGCCAGGTGCGAGCCGAGGCAGAAGTGTGGTCCGCCGCCGCCGAAGGAGACGTGCGGGTTGGGTGAGCGGCTGATGTCGAAGCGGTGCGGATCATCGAAGACCGTCTCGTCGTAGTTCGCCGAGGCGTAGGAGAGCACGACCGGGTCGCCCTTCGGAATGTGAACCCCGTGCAGTTCGACGTCGCGCGTGGCGGTGCGCCGGAAGTTCGACACCGGCGTGGCCCAGCGCAGGATCTCCTCGACCGTCGCGTCGGAGACCTCAGGGCCGTCCGCGCGCAGCCGCGCCATCTGCTCCGGGTTGTTCATCAGCGCGAGCAGGCCGTGACTCATGGCGTTGCGGGTCGTCTCGCTACCCGCCACCGCCAGCGTCAGGATGAAGAGGTCGAACTCGTGGTCGCCCAGCTTGTCGTCATCACCGTCGACGGCCGTGATGAGTCTGGTGATGATGTCGTCCTTGGGCTGCGTCCGCCGCTCGGCAGCGAGCTCCTGCGCGTACTGGTAGAGCTCGAACGCCGCACCGACCCGGGCTTCCTGACCCCGGTCGTACTCCGGATCGGTGGCGCCGACGAGCCGGTTCGCCCACTCGAAGACCTTGTGCCGATCCTCATACGGGATGCCGAGCAACTCGGTGATGGCCACCAGCGGCAGCTCCGCGGCGACGTCGACCACGAAATCGAACTGCCCCTGCGGGACGGCCCGGTCGAAGATCTCGGCGGTCACCTCGCGCAGGTGTTCCTCGTAAGAGGCGATGACCTTGGGCATGAACCCGCGGTTCACCAGCTTGCGCAGCCTGGTGTGGGTCGGTGGATCAACGTCGATGATCGTCTTGAAGTCGTTCGAGACGTCCTCGGGCGGGTTGTTCAGCAGGCTGCCCGGCAGCGCCGACGAGTAGGTCTCCCAATCGCGGTTCGCCGCCTGCACGTCGGCATGACGGGTCAGCACCCAGAAGTGCGGCGGCATGTCGATCTCGGTGCCGGCATGGCGAAAGACCGGGGCCTCGTGGCGCAGCAGCGCCAGCTGCTCGTGCGGCACCTCCTTGACCCAGACCTCATGGCTGAAGACGTCGACCTCGTCGAGCGGGCTCGCGTTCACTGTGGTTGCGGTCATCGCCGGTTCACTCCGCCCCGAGCGCGTTCAGCCGCTCGACGGCGTCGGCATATTCACTCACCAGATCGCCGATCACCTCGCGGCTGTTGCGCACCTTGTTCATCGAGCCGACGATCTGCCCGACCGGGTTGAACATGACGTCACGCGACTGGTCGGGATAGCGCGAGCCACGGGCGACGCACTCGCCACTCACCATGTATTGCAAGGGCATTCCGAGGGGCTTGGGATTCTCGGGGGCCTCCCACGCCTCGGTCCAGGCGCTCTTGAGCATGCGCGCGGGCTTGCCGGTGAAGGAACGCGAACGGACGGTGTCGCTGCTCTTGGCCGCCAGCAGCTGATCCTTCTGCGCCGGCGAGGAACTGGCCTCGGCCACGGTCAGCCAGATCGATCCGGTCCAGACACCCTCGGCCCCCATCGCGAGCGCTGATGCGAGCTGCCGGCCACTGCCGATGCCGCCGGCCGCGAGCACGGGGATCGGCGCGACGGCGTCGATGACCTCGGGCCAGAGCACGACGCTGCCGATCTCGCCGGTGTGACCGCCCGCTTCGCTGCCCTGGGCGATGATGATGTCGATTCCGGCATCCGCGTGCTTACGCGCCTGGCGGGCCGAGCCGCACAGCGCAGCCACCAGGCGGCCGCTCTCGTGCACCTGCTGGACGACGTCCTCCGGGGGTGTGCCGAGAGCGTTGGCGATCAGGCGCACCTTCTCGTGCTTGAGCGCGCACTCGACCTGTGGGGCGGCCGTCGCGGCGGTCCAGCCGAGCAGCTGGCCGGTGGCCGTCTCGCCCTCGGGAAGCTCCGGAACCCCATGATCTGCAAGGAGTTTCTTGGCGAAGTCGATGTGACCCTGGGGCACCATCTCGCGCAGCGACTGGGTGAGCTTGTCGGTGTCCATCTCACCGATTCCCTCGTACTTGCCGGGGATCACGATGTCGACGCCGTAGGGGTGATCACCCACATGGTCATCGATCCAGTCGAGCTCGATGGCGAGCTGCTCCGCGCTGAAGCCGACGGCACCGAGCACACCGAAACCACCTGCCCGGCTGACGGCCGCCACGACGTCGCGGCAGTGCGTGAAGGCGAAAATGGGGAACTCGATCCCCAGCTGGTCACACAGCTTTGTGCGCATGAAAGTTCCTCTCCAGAATCTGAATCACAAAAGTTCGGCGCGCTCGAGCGCCGCGTCATAGAGGGCGTTCAGCCCGGCCAGCGCCGTCTCGTCGCTGACCGCATCAGGGTCGAGCCGGCGTTGCATGTCCAGCCCGATCAGCAAGGCGAAGACCTGCGACGCGAGCTCCGCGCCGAGCCGATCCGGCACGCCCTGCTCACGAAAACCCATCGCCATCGACGCCCGCACGTCGGCGTAGCGATTGCGCAGGCCTACCCCGACGTCTGGATCGCGTACGGCCCGCAGCCACAGCTCATGCTCCAGCAGGAGCCACTGATCACCCAGCTCGTCAGGCGGATGCGACACGTTGCGCCAGAGCGCTTCCATGCGTGAAGACGCATCGGGCGAGATCGCGAACTCGGCCTGCACGACGGTGGCGGTGGTGTCCTTCCACGAGTCCAGCAGCGCCCGCAGCAGCCCCTGCTTGCTGCCGAAATGGGCATAGACGGCGCCGGAGCTGCGATCAGCGGCCGCCGCAACCTCATCGACGGAGACCGCGTCGTAACCCTGGCTGGCGAACAGCTCGGCGGCAGCGCTCAGCAGACGCTCGCGGGTGTCAGCCCGCCGATCCGCCTGGGTACGCCTGGGCACGCCACCTCCGATTGCGAACGATCGTCACATTTATAACGCACGTTCGACAAGTTGGCAACGGCCGTCATCGAGCAAGATCGAAAAAGCCCCGGCCGATCTCAGCCGGGGAACGGCGGCCCAGAGGGTCAGCGACCCTGCCAGACCGCCTTGGCGCCGGAGTCGCCGGTCTTGAAGCAGTAGTAGCCGACGATGACGGCCAGCACGACCGACACGACGCTGAGGATCGGCTGGGCGCGGCGCAGGAGCTGCACCTGCTCGCGCAGCGCGCTGGGAATCACTCGGCCGACGCTGCGCTCGAAGCGCGTCGTCATCGCCACCGGCGCGACCGCCGGCACGCGGGTCACGGTGGCGACCCCGCCGCCGGTGGAACCGTTGAACGCCTCCCCCGCCGTATCCGTCGGGAAGGCTGCCCCGACGGGCCCGAGCCGGCGCGCCAGATCGAGCACGACCATGACGATGAGCACGATCACGAAAGCGAGCGTCCACCACAGCAGCTTGTGGGCAAATGCCTGATGCGTACGCACGATTTGGGCTGCCCCGAGGCGATTGCGGAAGTCCTCGCCGCTGCTCACGGCGACCGGCACCGAAAGGCCCCCGACGACGCCGACGGCGAGCACTGTGAGCGCGAAATAGCGCCGCATCGCCGGCCATAGCGCGATGCCGATCGTGCCGATGACCGCCAGCGGGATGAGCACGACGACGGCGTGCACGGCGAGCGGATGAAACGGCACGCCGTTCACCGTTTTCGGGATGAACGGCAGTGCCTCCAACTGCGCTGCGCCCGCTGCGACGATCGGGACGGCCATCAGGCCAGCACCACCTGTCCACCGACGACCTTGACGCTGACGACGTGAAGCGGCGCGGGAGCCGGACCCTGGATCACCGTGCCCGTGAGCGTGTACTGCGAGCCATGGCACGGGCATTGCAGCTTTGATCCGTCAGGTGCGACGGTGCATTGCATATGCGTGCAGGTCGCGTCGAGCGCGGTCAGCTTGCCACCGCTCTGGGTGATCAGCAATGTGCGTCCGGTCGAGTCCTTCACAGAGACGGACGCATCGGAGGGGACCGCCGACAGCGCAACGATCCCCTTGACCGCCGCGGAGCTACTGGATCCTGCCGTGGACGGAGCGGTCGAGCTGGGCGCCGTCGATGTGGTGCCGGTGCTGGTGTTGGAGCCGCCGGAACTGCCGCAGGCTGCCAGCAGAGCGACTCCCCCGGCCCCGGCACCGAGCAGGAGCTGGCGGCGCGGGCAGCTGAACGTCGACGGGGTGGCAGCTGAGCTGTCGGACAAGACGACCTCCGAATTGGCGAGTGCAGTCATGAGCCAAGCAAAAGAACGTGTGCAACGAGTGACTCGTCGAGATCAAAGGTCCCCGCACCAGGCATGATCCACCATTCGCTCATGGTCGTACGACCTCCTGAGCATGGCGCGACCCGCTGTGACAGGTCATCCTGGACACAGCATCGTCGCCGTTCTGTGCGTTCAGGCGGCGCCAGAACCCGGAGCTGACCCTGACTGACCTGCTGCCCCGCACCGGGAAGAAGCCCTCGGCCCAGGCGGGCCCGAGTTGGCGCACCCGTTCCCAGCGGGCCAACGACGCCGCGGGCTTCTGGCGCGGCCGGCCGGTCGTGCAGTTCATCACACTCGGCACCCTGGTCCTGATCGTCCTGGCGCTGGCGACGGCCTGGCTCGCCGGGCGGGCTGCCGGTCAGGAGGCGGTCAACGATGCCCGCAGCCGCAGCCAGCTGTTCGAGCGCGCTGTCATCCAGCCCGAGATGCCCCGCGGCCTCATCACCTCGCAGCCGGCAGCGGTGGCGGCGTTCGATCAGGTGGTGCACCGGCAGGTGCTCGGCGGCTGGCTGGTGAGGGTCAAGATCTGGGACGCCTCCAGCCGCATCGTCTACTCCGACGAGCCCAGGCTCATCGGCAAGCAATTCCAGCTCGAACCCGACGCTCTTGCGGCGCTGCGCAGCGCGACGCCGGGCCGCGTGGTGGGCAAGCTCTCCGACCTCACCGAGCCCGAGAACCAGTTCGAGCGTTCCTTTGGAAAGCTCTACGAGGCATACACGGTGACGCGCTCGCCGGAAGGCCTGCCATTGCTGTTCGAGGCCTACTTCCGCTACTCCGACCTCTCCCACCGCAGCGACCAGATCCTCGGCCAGTTCCTGCCGATCACCATCGGCGGGCTGCTCCTGTTCGTCGCCCTGACGATGCCGCTCGTCTGGCGCCTGGCGCGCCGGGTGCAGCGGGCCCGTGAGGAACGCGAGCGGCTGCTGCGCCGAGCGGTCGAGGCTTCCGACGCCGAACGCCGACGTATCGCGGCGGACCTGCACGACGGCGTCGTCCAGGAGTTGGCCGGTGCGTCTTTCGCACTGGCGGCGGCGGCCAAGCGGATGCCGGAGGCGCCGGCCGTCTCCGCGTCGCTGGACCGGGTGGCGGCGGGAGTGCGTCAGAGCATGCGCTCGCTGCGTTCGCTGCTCGTCGAGATCTACCCGCCCAACCTGCACACCGAGGGCCTCGCGGCCGCGCTGGGAGATCTGCTCGCCCCGCTTCCCGGCAGCGGCTTCACCGCGACGCTGGACGTGCCCGAGCAGCTCGACCTGCCGCCCGACGTCGCCGCGATCCTGTTCCGCGTCGCCCAGGAGGCGATCCGCAACACCCAGCGTCATGCGGGCGCGAGCCTGCTGGCGGTACGCGTCGCGCTCACCGGGGAGTCGGTCGTACTGACCGTCAAGGACGACGGGCAGGGCTTCGAGGCGGCCCGCAAGGCGCCCGAAGGACACGTCGGGCTGCGCCTGCTGGCCGACCTTGCCGCGGAAGCGGGCGGGACCTTCGCCGTCACGTCACACCCCGGCGACGGCGTGCTCGTTCGCCTCGAAGTACCGCTCGGGGTCGCCCGATGATCCGGGTGCTACTCGCCGACGATCACCAGTTGGTGCGATCGGGACTCGCGGCGCTGCTGGCAGGCAGCGAGGACATCGAGGTCGTCGGCACGGCCGCCAACGGCGCCGAGGCGGTCGAGATGGCGCGCCAGTTCACCCCCGACGTCGTCCTGATGGATCTCGTCATGCCGGTGATGGACGGGGTCGACGCCACCCGCCGCATCGTCGCCGGCCTGCCGTCGGCCCAGGTCGTGGTGCTCACGTCGTTCTCCGATCAGGCGCGCATCCTCGCCGCACTCGACGCCGGCGCCATCGGTTATCTGCTGAAGGACGTCGACCCCGCCGAGCTGGTGCGCGGGGTGCGCGCCGCCGCCCGCGGCGAATCCCCGCTGCACCCCAAAGCGGCCCGCTCCCTGCTCTCGTCGCGTACCGATGGCCGGCCCACCGAGCGCACCAACGTCGAGCTGACCCCTCGCGAGACGCAGGTGCTGAACCTCTTACGCCAGGGCTTGGCCAACAAGCAGATCGCCCGCTCGCTCGGGATCAGCCAGGCCACCGTCAAGGCTCACCTGACGTCGGTCTTCCAGCGCATCGGCGTGACCGACCGGGTGCAGGCCGCCGTCTGGGCGGAGCGCCGCGCCGCGGAGTAGACGTCGGCAGTGAAATTGGGGAAAGCTGCCCTCCTGCAGGGGAAGCACCCCACTCCGCGGAGGACTCGCGATGGCTCGTTCGGCGCTCTCCCAACGCGAGGTCGCCGCCGTCCTTGAAGCCTCGGAGTCATTCCTCGATCTCGGGTCGATCGAAGAGTTACGCCAGTGCGCCGTGGACACCGTGGCCTCGCTGCTCCCGCAGACCGTGGTGTCCTGGAACGAGGTGGACCTCAGCGGCGGCCAGCTGGCCATGGTCCGCTCCGAGTGGCCGCCTGCCCCTACCGACCCGGATGAACTTCGCAAGCTCGACGAGGCGTTCATCGCCAACGTCATGGAACACCCGGTCATCGCACGCTACGAGCGCACACGCGATGGCCGCCCGTATGCCATCTCAGACTTTCTCAGCGCGGCCGACTTCCACCGCACCAACCTCTATCGGCTGCTCTATGGACCCCTCGGTATCGAGGATCAGATCAGTTTCGTGCTTCCCGACACCAAGCTGGTGATCGGGATCGCCGCCAACCGCCGACGTCGCGGGTTTCCCCCGCGTGAGCGGATGATCTGCAACCTGCTGCGCGCCCATCTGGTTCACGCCATCCGCAACGTCGACGCCTTCGTTCGAGCCAGGCACCTGCTGGCGGTGGTCCATCAACTCGCTGACGACCACGGTGAGGCGGTACTCGTTGTCGATCCTCATGGCAGTCCCGAACGGATGAGCGCGCATGCGCAGGAGTTACTCGAGCAATTCTACGGACCGAGCGAAACCTCCTCCTTGCCGGCGGACATCAGGGATTGGCTGGAAAGGCAGGAAGCGCCCGCATCCCCGTTCTTGCATCAAGGCGTCGGCCGCTCTCTCGTCGTTCGGCGCGTGAACGACGCAGAAAGGGCCGTTCTTTTCCTCAGCTCCAAGTCGGACGGGCTCGCCCCCCAGGACGCTCGGCAATTAGGCCTCACTGGTCGCGAGGCAGAAATTGTCGCCCTGTTGACGGAAGGGATGACCTCGAAACGCATCGGTGCCGTCCTCGGAATCAGTCCACGGACCGTCGACAAACACGTCGCCACCGTCCTCGACAAGCTCGGCGTCCGGTCGCGCTTGGAGGCTGTGAGCCTGCTCGCTCAGCACGGACGACCCGCCGACCGCGAAGAGCGGACTAGTAGGACAGCGGTCCGCCGGCCTGGATGATGACCGAAGAGGCGGCTGCTGTCTTCCCGCAGCCGATGAAGTAACCGGTCACCGTGAATGTCCCTGAGCCGGCGACCTTTGCATAGGCCCCGGTGCCTGAGATGACCTGGTACTTCCCCTGCTGAGTGAAGCGGGCGAGGCAGCTGCCGGGATCGAAACTCTGGCTGTTCTTCGTGGCCTTGTGCACCACGATGATGGCGCCCGCGGGAAAGACGAAGCGGTCCTTGGTGCTGGTCAGCTGTACGTCCCTCCCGTGCGCGTGGATCGGCCCGATTGCCGATATCGGTGCGACCGCATTGTCCGCCGAGGACGTATTCACGACGGTGAACTCTTCGGTCCCGGTGGAGCTGCCGGCGCTTGCCGGTGAAGCCGCGAGCGCTCCTGCTGCCAGGACACCGATGCCCGTGAAAATCATTCGGCTGGTGCGCATGCCTTCCCCCTTTGCTGGGCTGCCGCCGCTCGGCAGATTCCCGGAGTCTGAACCGCAGATCAATCTTTGTTCACGAAACCAGCGAGATTTCCCGGTCGGCAATATCAACCAGTGGCGCAGCTCGCGGATTCTTTATGGGTAAAATTACGTATGACAATTGCGGCGGAGTCACGATAAATGCCGAGCGGCGACACCGGCCGATTGTTCGACAGACATGGGAATGACATTCTGAGGATTCGATCGAGTTCCCCGGCGCACGCGAATGCCTCGCGTCCCCTCGGGGCGCCGCTGGCGTGAACAGCTCGACCCACCCGGCCACGCCGATGTCGCGCGCGGCAGGCAGGATGGGCGCGACAGCGAAGGAGAGACGGGCGGCTCATGACGATTGACCCCAAGCACTTCCGCCGGGTCCTCGGCCACTTCCCGACCGGGGTCGCGGTGATCAGCGGGATCGATCCCGACGGCAACCCCGCGGGCATGGCGATCGGCTCGTTCACGTCGGTGTCGCTGGACCCGCCGCTGGTCGCATTCCTGCCTGACAAGACGTCGACGAGCTGGCCGAAGATCGCGCCCTCCGGCAAGTTCTGCGTCAACATCCTCGCCTCCGAGCAGGAGTCGATCTGCCGGGCGTTCGCGGTCAAGGGCGGAGACAAGTTCGCCCAGTTCGAGTGGAACCCCTCCCCCGTCACCGGCTCGCCGCGGCTGGATGACGTCGTCGCGTGGATCGACTGCGAGGTCGATCAGGTCGTCGACGCGGGTGATCACTACATCGTCATCGGCAAGGTGCTCGAGCTCGACGTGCAGAACCCCTCGCTACCGCTGCTGTTCTTCCAGGGTGGCTACGGCCGTTTCACCGCGCTGTCCCTCGCGGCCTGGGAGGGCGACCTTCAGCTGCAGCTCGCCTCGGCCGACGCCGCGCGTCCGCAGATGGAAGCGCTCGCGGAGGAGATGGACGTCGAGTGCGTCGCCAGCGCGGTCGTCAAGGACGAGATGGTGCTGATCGCCAACGCCGGTGACCCGAGCTCGCAGCGCCTCCCGACGCGGGTCGGTCAGCGGATCCCGTTCCTGCCTCCACTTGGCACCGCCTTCGTCGCCTGGGCAAGCGAACCGGCCCGCGAGGCATGGCTTTCCCGTGCCAAGCCTGAGGATCGGGAGGCCCTCGAACGCACCCTCGAAGACGTGCGCCAGGCCGGCTTCTCGGTCGGCCGCGGAGCATCGTGGCATCGCGAGGTCGGCTCCGTACTGGCCCGCTCGCGCGGCTCGCAGACGCCGGAAACGACCGAAACCATCTCGCGGCTCATCACGTCACTGCCTGCCGACTACGAGTCGCCGGCCGCCGCCGGAGACGACCGTAGCGACGTCCAATCCGTGTCGGTGCCGGTCATCGGACCCGACGGCAATGCCGTGCTCGTGCTGACGCTCATGGTGACGTCCACGCGCGCTCTCGAGGCCGCCGCGCACGATCACGCCGCGCGGCTCACCCGCGCCGCCGAAGCCGTCGCCAAAGCCATCGCCAACTAGCCCGAAGATGCTGGCGCGCTTGCCGGTGGCCTCATCGTGCAGGTGCGGTCCTTGTTCAGTTCCGCCACCAGCTGCATCTGGTCAGTGAGCGGCGCCTGCTGAGCCGCGAGCTGAGTCGAGATCGATTGCGCCTCCTGCTGCTGCGCCGTAGTGAGCGTGCCGCCACTTGCCACCGCCTGGGCAAGCGTGTCCAGCTCGCTCTGCAGCGGCGGGAGCTTCTCGACCCACATCGCCGCGTACTGGATGCGCTGCTCGAAAACCTGGACCTTGAGCGCCTCGAGGCACTGCTTGAGCGTGATCAGGATGACGCCCCAGTCGTCGCTATCGGTCATCGCCGTCGCCGTCAGCTGCGCAATGAGCTGCTGGTCCGGGGTCGGCGGGGTCGCACCTGGCCCATGTCCCGTGCCTGACAGGAGCTTCAGGTCGTGCTTTTCGCGCCGTTTCAGCGCTTTGATGATTTTGAGCTCACGCTCGACCTTCGCGTTGACCGTTTTGATGTTGTGCGGCGGTTTTCCGGTGCAGGCGAGCGCAGCGCTCGCGGAAGTAGCCAGCATCGTCACGGTCAGGGTCCCGGTCGTTGCCCATCGAGCGGCGCGACGAAACAAGGTTGTCCTCCCCCGAGTTTTTGAACGACCTGAGCGTAGACCCCGCGCCACTCACGCGAATGCGCGCTTGCCAGGTTCACGCGAATGGCCGAGCGCTCGGTCCTCGCTCGCCCCCTAAGGGCACCTGGAAACGCTCGGTCGGAGAAGTTCGTTAACGTTCTCGGCATGCCAAGTGAGGTGAAGGGCGTCGTCTCGCTCGCCCAGGACAAGCCCGTCGAGCTGACCACCGTCGTCGTCCCGGATCCGGGTCCAGGCGAAGCGACGGTGAACATCCAGGCCTGCGGGGTCTGCCATACCGACCTGCATTACCGCAATGGCGGGATCAACGACGACTTCCCCTTCCTGCTCGGACACGAGGCCGCGGGCATCGTCGACGCGGTCGGCGAGGGCGTGACCGAGGTCGCGCCCGGCGATTTCGTCGTGCTCAACTGGCGGGCCGTCTGCGGCGAGTGCCGAGCCTGCCGGCGCGGGCGCCCGTGGTACTGCTTCGCCACGCACAACGCCACCCAGAAGATGACGCTCACCGACGGCACCGAACTCTCACCGGCGCTGGGCATCGGCGCCTTCGCCGAGAAGACGCTCGTGGCCGCGGGCCAGTGCACCAAGGTCGACCCGAAGGCCCCGGCGACGACCGTCGGGCTGCTCGGGTGCGGCGTGATGGCCGGCCTCGGCGCCGCGATGAACACGGGCAACGTGGGCCGCGGAGACACGGTCGCCGTCATCGGCTGCGGGGGCGTCGGCTGCGCAGCGATCGCCGGGGCGCGGCTCGCCGGTGCACGAACGATCATCGGGGTCGACATCGATGACCGAAAGCTCGAATGGGCCCGCTCCCTCGGAGCTACCCACACCGTCAACAGCGGCAAGCAGAATGCCGTCGAAGCCATCACCGAGATCTGCGACGGGTTCGGCGCCGATGTCGTCATCGAGGCGGTCGGCCGGCCCGAGACCTACGAGCAGGCGTTCTATGCACGCGACCTCGCCGGCACCGTGGTGCTCGTCGGCGTTCCCACTCCCGACATGCGGCTGGAACTCCCGCTGATCGACGTCTTCGGCCGCGGCGGTGCCCTCAAGTCCTCCTGGTACGGCGACTGCCTGCCCTCGCGCGATTTCCCCATGCTCGTCGACCTCTACCTGCAGGGCCGGCTCGACCTGGACGCGTTCGTCAGCGAGAAGATCGGGCTCGGCGACATCGAGGCGGCGTTCGAGAAGATGCACCGCGGAGAGGTGCTGCGGTCCGTGGTGGTGCTGTGAGCGTGCAGATCGAGCATCTGCAGACGTCGGGAACCTTCAGCCTCGACGGCGGCACCTGGGACGTCGACAACAACGTCTGGCTCATCGGCGACGGCGACGAGGTCGTCATCATCGACGCGGCCCATGACGCCGACGCGATCGTGCGTGCGGTCAACGGCCGCAGGGTGAAAGCCATCATCGCGACGCACGCTCACGACGACCACATCAACGTCGCACCCGCGCTCGCTGACGCGACCGGCGGCCCGATCCTGCTGCACCCGGCCGACCACGAGCTGTGGAAGATGACCCATCCCGACCGGGATCCGGACGGCGAGCTGTCCGACAGCCAGCGCATCGAGGTCGGCGGAATTCCCCTGCAAATGCTGCACACTCCGGGCCACGCGCCCGGCTCGGTCTGCATCTACGCGCCGGACCTCACGACCGTTTTCAGTGGCGACACCCTGTTCTCCGGCGGCCCCGGCGCGACCGGCCGGAGCTTCAGCGATTTCCCCACCATCATCGAATCGATCCGCGAGCGCCTGCTCGTACTCCCACCCGGCACGGTCGTACGCACCGGGCACGGACCCACCACCACCATCGGCGAGGAAGCTCCGGACCTCCCGGAGTGGATCGCCCGCGGACACTGAGGAGAATCAGCACGTGACCCAGATCAAGGACGTTTCCCTGACCACGCTCGGCGGCGAGAGCACCACCTTCGGCGAGCTCACCGGCGGCAAGGCGACCCTCGTCGTCAACGTCGCCAGCCGCTGCGGCCTCACCCCGCAGTACGAGGGCCTCGAGAAGCTGCACGAGGAGCTTTCCGGCCGCGGCTTCACCGTGCTCGGCGTGCCCTGCAACCAGTTCATGGGCCAGGAGCCCGGCACCTCCGAGGAGATCGCCGAATTCTGCTCGGCGACGTACGGGGTCACCTTCCCCATGACGAGCAAGGTCGACGTGAACGGCAGCGAGCGCCACCCGCTCTACGACGTCCTCGCCGACAAGCCCGACGCCAAGGGCGAGGCCGGCGACATCACCTGGAACTTCGAGAAGTTCCTGGTCGACGCTGACGGCTCTGTGGTGGGACGGTTCCGCCCGCAGGTCGACCCGCACGACGGCGATCTGGTCGCGGCGATCGACGCCGTCCTCAAGAGCTGACGCGTCACCCGACGGTTCAGCGCGCCGGCCAGGTGTGCACCTCGCCGGCGACGCGCGCGTAGACCTCCGCGCCGGGCACGAAGCCGGCCTGGGGTCGCGTGCGCGCGCGCAGCGTCAGTGCTGATGAGCCGGCCGACGTGTCGTTGGCAACGGTGAGCGAAAGCAGCGCCTCGTGGCCGTGGTACTCGACATCCGTGATGGAGACCGCAAACGCATCGGAGGCCGGATTCGCCTGCACCTGAAGCTGTTCGGGGCGGATCAGCACCGTCGCCGCCACACCTTCTGCCAGCTCCGGCGAGGCTGACGTCAGCAACCCCAGCGCGCACGTGACGCCGCCCGGCTCGATCCGGGCGGGAAGCAGATTGGCTTCGCCGAGGAACTGCGCCAGCTCGGGATCGACCGGGTGCTGGTAGATCTCGGCCGGCGAACCCGCCTGCGCGATGAGCCCGGCGCGCAGCACCGCGACCTGCCCGGCCATCGACAACGCCTCGTCCTGATCGTGAGTGACGAGGACGGTGGTGGTGCCGGTCTCCTCGAGGATGCGGGCGATGTCGCGGCGCACCTCCGAGCGCAGTGACGCGTCCAGCGCGGCGAACGGTTCGTCCAGCAGCACCAGGGGCGGGCTGGTGGCCAGCGCCCGGGCGAGCGCGACCCGCTGCTGCTGACCGCCCGAGAGCTCATGCGGGTAGCGGCCGGCGAAGGCGGTCAGCCCGACGAGCGCGAGCAGTTCGGCGACGCGGTCACCGCGGGCATCGCCGCGATGCAGCCCGAAGGCGACGTTGCGGGCCACTGACAGATGCGGGAAGAGCGCCCCGTCCTGGGCCACGTAACCGACCCGGCGCCGCTCGGGCGGCACGTGACGGCGGGGGCTCTCGACGACCTGACCGGCGATCGACACCGTGCCGGTGAGCGCCCGTTCGAACCCGGCGATCACGCGCAGCAGCGTCGTCTTGCCGCTGCCCGACGGGCCGAGAATCGCGGTGATGGAGCCGCTCGCCACGTCCAGGTCGATACCGTGCAACACCTGATTGGACCCGTAGGCGGCGGTGAGGCCCCGCACCTCGAGGACGCTCATGTCAGTCCCGCCCCGGACGTGCCGGTCCGGCGCGCGAACCAGAAGCTGATGACGACGCTCGGCACCGCGGCGATGGCCACGATCATGGCGGCGTAGGGCGCGGCCGCCCCGTAGGAGGTGTTGGTCTGGTACGCCCAGAACTGGGTCGAGAGCGTCTGGGTCCCGGTGGGTACGAGCACCAGCGTGGCAGTCAGCTCGGTCACGGCGCTGAGAAAGACGAGACTGAACGCGGAGATGAGCCCGGGAGCGATGAGCGGCACAGTGACCCGGGTGAGGACTGCGAACGGACGCCGGCCCAGCGAGCGTCCCATCTCTGTGAGCCGGGGTGGTGCCTGCGCCGCCGACCCGCGAATGCACACCAGCGCGAGGGGGAAGAAGAGCAGCGCGTACGCGAACACGAGCAACGTCGATGTCTGGTAAAGGCTGTAGGAGTAGCGCACCGAGAAGAACACCAGCGTCAGCGCGACGACGACGCCGGGGATCGACTGGATGAGCAGGGTGCTGCGCTCGAGCACCTTCAACGGGCGGCTGCGGTGGGCGTTCGACAGCAGCGCCACGGGAAGCGCGGCGACGGTAGCCAGCGCTGCCGCTGCAGCCGCGTACTTGATGGTCGAGAACGTCGCCGAGGCCAGCGTGGCGGCGGCGGGCAGCGTCGAATGCTGGCTCACCGCGAGCCAGTAGATGAGCGTGCCGATCGGGACGGCGAGCGACAGCCCGACGAGCGCGGTCAGGGCGAGCAGTGTCGGGATGAGCAGCTTGCCGAGCCGGCGCCGGCCGGCAGGACGCGCCGCCGCTGGACCCGAGCGACTGACCCGGCCGCGTCCGGCCACGAAGCCCTCACCGGACAGCACCACTATGCCGAGCGCGACGAGCACCAGAGCGAGCGCCGAGGCAGCAGATTGATCCACTCTGAACTCGGTGAAGACCGTAGTGGTGAAGGTCTGGAAATTCAGGATCTCGAACGCGCCGAATTCGGCCAGCAGCGCCAGCATCACCACGAGGCAGCCACCGAGCAGCGCCGGGCGGATCTGGGGAAGCGTCACCCTCCGGAACGTGGTCCACGGGCCGCAGCCGAGGGAGCGCGCCGTCTCCTCGAGTGCCGGATCGACCCGGCGCAACGCGGCGGCGACGGGCAGATAAACCAGCGGATAGAGCGCCAGACTCATGACGAGCGTGGCCCCCTTGAGCCCGGTCAGGCTGGGAGCGATGGAATGCCAGGCGTACCCCACGATGAAGTCGGGCACCGCCGCCGGAAGGACGATCAGCACCCCCCACATGCGCCGGCCGGGAAGCACGGTGCGCTCGATGCACCACGCGGCGCCGACGCCCAGCACCGCCGTCGCGGCCGTCACGAGCACCGCCAGCTCGACCGTGTTGCGCAGCAGGTCGAGCGTGAGCTGGCGGAACAGGATGCGCTTGAGCTCGGCGCCGCCGACCAGGCGGGCCTGCATGATGAGGAACACCAGCGGCAGCAGCAGGAGCGCCGCCACCACGATGCTCATCGCGACGACGAATCTCGGGCGCCGGCGGAGCAGGCCGCGCCGCGCCGCCCCGCGCGCTGGATCAACCTCGGGGCCGCCGGCCCTCACACTCAGCGATCCAGCCATGCCGTGGATGAGGCTACAGAAGGCCGGCCTTCTGCAGCAGCGTGATCGCGTGCTTGCCGTCGCCGATCTGCGCGAGGTCGAACGCCTTGGGCTTGGCCGACGACAGCGGCGGGAGTTCGGCGTTGGCCGGCGTGTTCGACCCCAGCGGGTATTCGAAGCTGTCGCCGGCGGCCAGCACCGTCTCACCCTGCTTGCTGACCAGGAAGGCGAGCAGCGCTTGAGCCGCCTTCTGGTGCTTGGACGACTTCAGCACCGCAGCGCCCGATACGTCGAGCAGGTAGCCGTCGTCACCGGGAGCGAAATACGCGAGCGCGGAGTGCATCTTGCTCTTGCCGATCTCGTTCTGCAGCCGGTACCAGTAGTAGTGGTTGATCACAGCGATCTGCGTGATGCCGTTGTTGACGTTCGAGACCAGGGTCTCGTTGTCGGCCTCCTGGTGGCTGCCGGCGTTGCTCTTGATGGCCTTGAGCCAGGCGAGGGCGGCAGCATCGCCGCGGCTCGACGCGATCGAGGTGACGATCGGGGCGAAGTCGGTCTCCCCCGGGGCGATGCCGAGCTTGCCCTTCCACTTGGGGTCGGCCAGACCGTAGATGGAGGTCGGCAGGTCGGACGCCTTGAGCTTGTCGGTGTTGTAGACGAGCACGCTGACGCGCGCCGAGACGCCTACCCAATTGTGGTCGCCGGCGCTGTCAGCGGTGGGCACCGCCGCGAGGGTCGAGGTATCGACCGGTGACAGCAGACCGGCCTCGTCCAGCCGCGCGAGTGGCGGAGTGTTCTCGGTGAAGAAGGCGTCGGCCGGCGAGTGCGAGCCCTCCTGCTGGATCTGCTGGGCGAGCACGTCCTCGTCGTCGCTGCGAACCTTCACCTTCACGCCGGTCTGCTTGGTGAAGGCGGCGACGAGCGCATTGGTGGTCTGCTCGTGCTGGCCGTTGTAGAGCGTGATCGTCTGCCCTGAGATCGGGGCGTCAGCCGCTGGAGCTTTCGATGAGCTACCGCACGCCGCGAGCCCTCCCGCGACCATCAGCAATCCCGCGACCGCCGCTACGCTGCGCACGCCTCTCACCACGACTCCTCCGCCTTCGTCGCCCATTGGCTTAGGGCAACTTAACCTAAGAGTCAGCCGTGGAAAAGACCGGGTCGATTACTGCTGCAAATCGCAGCCCGAGTCCAGGATCGTCACAGAATCGCCACGTCTATTAGACATTGTGTACAAATCTTCACTGACCCGGCGCGGCTTCGGCGTGCTGGCCGGCGGACTGATAGGCGGAGCAGCCGCGGCCTGCGCGAGCGGTCCGGCCGTGCGTCCTTCGCGGCCGGCGACGCCGCTGGACAACCTGCTGCGCAACGCCACAGGAACGGTGAGCATGTTCCCGTCACCGGGCAGCAGGACCGCCTCCCCCGCCACCACCATCAGCCTGCGCGGGACAGCGGCAGCGGTTCCCGGCAGCGTGACCGTCACCGGCTCGCGCAGTGGGCGTCACACCGGAAAGGTGCGCGCGCACCCGGACCATGCCGGCGTGACCTTCGTTCCCGATCGCCCTTTCACAGCAGGGGAAACGGTCACCGTCACTTCGGCGCTCGCCATTCGTGGAAAGGCCGGCGACTCGGCGCGCTTTCAGATCTCGCGGCCGGCCGTCGAGACCACACCCCCCAAGGCCACCGCCTCAGCGACGCCCACGCCTGCGGTGAGCACCTACCTTTCCGAGCCCGACGTGCAGGCGCCCCGCATCACAGTCACGACGAACACCTCCGCTGCGGCCCCGGGTTTCGTCCTCTACGCCGCGAAGGGCGGTGGGTTGCCGGCCGAACTGATCCTGAGCCGCTCGGACGGCACACTGGTCTGGCAGCGCGCGATCGCGAAGAACATTTCCGCCAACGCCTTGCAGGCACAGCAGTTTCACGGCAGTCCGGTGCTCAGCTGGTGGCAGGGGACGCAGAACGCCCATGGCTACGGGCTGGGCGAGAACATCGTCATGGACGAGACCTACCGCACCGTCGCCACCGTGCACGCCGGCAACGGCTATTCGGCCGACCTCCATGAATTCCAGCTGACCTCCACGGGCACCGCGCTGATGACGATGTACGCGCCGATCCGCTGGGACCTCAGCCCGTACGGGGGCAAGCCCGACGCCATCGCGCTGGACTCGATCGTCCAGGAGGTCGACGTCGCGACCGGCCTCGTGCTCTTCGAGTGGCACGCCCTCGACCACGTCTCCCCGGCTGACTCTTACGTGAGCGCTCCCGGCGACACGACGACGGCGTGGGACTTCTTCCACGTCAACAGCATCGACGTGGGGCCCGACGCGAACCTGCTGGTCTCTGCGCGTCACTTCAGTACGGTCACCAACCTCGACCGCGTGACCGGTGACGTGCTCTGGATCCTCGGCGGCAAGTCGGCAAACGTCACGCTCGACGGGACGCCCTTCTTCTTCCAGCACGACGCGCGCTGGCAGTCCGACGGCACGATCACACTCTTCGACGACGGCGGCGGCCCACCGCGGCAGGAGAAGCAGGCCCGGGTGCTGCGACTCAGACCCGACCTGACCAACGGCACAGCGGCGGTCGTCTCGAGCCTGACCCATCCCACGCCGATCGTCACCAACAGCCAGGGCAATGCGCAAATCCTGCGCAACGGCAACGTTTTCGTCGGCTGGGGTGACCAGCCCAACATGACCGAATTCACCAGCTCCGGGCGGGTCGCCTGGGACGGCGTGCTTCCCTCCGGGGTCACGACGTATCGCGCCTATCGCGTCAGCTGGGAGGGCCGGCCGAGCACGGCCCCGAAAGTCGCCCTCGTCGATCGGGGCAACCGGCGCAGCGTTTACGTCAGCTGGAACGGCGATACGCGCACCGCGACATGGCGGCTGATCGGGGTCGCTTCCGGTGCCACGACCCCGAGCGTGCTGGCCCAGCAGGCCGCCAAGACGTTCGAGGTGTCGATGACCGTTCCGGCCAAAGCACGACAGCTACGCCTGCAGGCGATCGACGACGCGGGCCACATCCTCACCACGGTCAGCGTTCGCTGACTCGGGTAAGGGCTTACGAGCTCAGCAGCCGGCGCAGCTCGTCCTTGCGCACCTTGCCCGACGCGGTCCGCGGCAGCTCGTCGACGAACGCGATACGCCGCGGCGTCTTGAAGCCGGCGAGCCGCTCCCGGCAGCCGGCGACGAGATCCTCGACGCTCGGAACGGCATCGGTGTCGGGGACGACAGCGGCGCAGACGCGCTCCCCCCAGCGCTCGTCGGCGATCCCGACGACGGCGGCATCGCGTACCCCGTCGAGCTCACGAAGCACGTCTTCCACCTCGCGGCTCGCGACGTTCTCCCCGCCGGTGACGATGATGTCCTTGATCCGGTCCACCACCTGCAGCCGCCCGTCGGCGCCGAGCACGCCGAGGTCGCCGGTGTGAAACCAGCCGCCCTTCATCCCGGCCTCGGTGGCCGCCGGATCATCGTGGTAGCCGCCGCACACCTGCTCACCGCGCACCACCACCTCGCCGGATTCACCTGCCGGCAGCAGTGCGCCCTCCGAGCTCATGATGGCGAGCTCGACGAGTGGCCCCGGACGGCCGGCGGAGGTGAGCAGGCCGGGTTGGTCGGCGATGGCGGCGCGGTGGTCGGCCGGACCGAGCGCCGTGACGTTGCCGGCCAGTTCGGTCATGCCGTAGCCCTGGGTGAGGTCGCAGCCGAGCACGTCGGTCATCCGCCGGATGAGCGACGGAGGCATCGGAGCCGACCCGTAACCGATCGCGCGCAGCCGCTCGCGTACGACCGTGAGGCCGGTCTCGTCCGTGCGGAGATGCTCCAGGAGCAGATCCATCATCGTGGGCGCGAGCGAACACGTCGTGACCCCGAAATCCCTTACGGCAGCGACGAATTCCGGGGCGTCGAAGCGCGCCATGACGAGCGCCGGCCGGGTCTTCAGGTGGGCGACCATCACCTGATACCCCGCCACGTGGCAAAGCGGAAACGCCGTGAGGAAGACGTCGTCGTCGCGGATCGGGCGCAGGATCGCGGAGTGCCGCACCCCGGCCAGCAGCGAGCGATGCGTGAGCAGTACACCTTTCGGCGGCCCGGTCGTGCCGCTGGTGTACATGAGCCACGCGGGATCATCGGGATGGGGCTCAGCCGCCCCGGCTGTCCCGCCCTGCTCACCACGTAGCGCGCACAGCTCGTCGAAGCTGAGATCCCCCGGGAGCCCATGCCCGCCCCCGAGCGCGACCACGGTGCGTACGCACGCCGGCAGTTGCACTCCCGCCCGCAAAGTCGCCAGCAGCTCGTCATCGGCCAGCAGCACGCTCGCCCGCGAACGTTCGAGCTGGCTCGCCCACTCGCGCGGGTGCAGCCGCTGGTTCAGCGGGAGCAGCACCCGTCCGGCGCGCGGGATCGCGTAGTACGCGAGTGGGTACGCGTAGCCGTTCGGCGCCAGGATCGCCACCGTGTCACCCGGCTCGCTGACCGCTGCCACACCGCGCGCCAGCGCCGAGACATCTGCAGCCACCTCCGCGAAGGTGCGCGTGACCCCGCCCGTGATGAGGGCGGGCGACGATGGGCTACGCGTCGCCGCCGCGTCGATGACCTCGTGAAGCAGCACCCGGCTATCTTGCCGTCATGGCTACTCCCGGTTCACCTGACGACGCGACCCTTGCTTCCGAACTTGCCACCAAGGCCGGCGAGCTGTTGCTCGCCCTGCGCGAGGAGATGGCCACCGCCGACCCCAAGGAGCTGCGCCACGCCGGCGACAACCGCTCGCAAGCGCTGCTGGCCCAACTGCTGTCCGAGTCGCGTCCGGACGATGCCGTGTTGTCGGAGGAGGCCGAGGACGACCGGGTCCGGCTCGAGGCCGACCGGGTCTGGATCATCGACCCGCTCGACGGGACCCGCGAGTACGGCGAGCCGCCCCGCGACGACTGGGCCGTGCACGTCGCCCTCTGGGAGCGCTCGGGCGGCCTGACGACGGGAGCTGTCGCGCTGCCCGCGCAAGGCCTGACCCTCGCGACCGGCGGCGCGCTGCCGGCCCGGGGCCCGGCGCCGAGCCGGCCGCGGCTGGTCGTGAGCCGGACCCGCGCCCCGGAGTTCGTGACGGCCGTCGCCGAACGGCTGGGCGGTGAGCTCGTGCCGATGGGTTCGGCGGGCGCCAAGGCGATGGCGATCGTGCAGGGCGCCGCCGATGTCTACGTGCACGCCGGGGCGATGCACGAGTGGGACACCGCCGCGCCGGCCGTGGTGGCGGCGGCTGCCGGGCTGCACGTCTGCCGCTTCGACGGCAGTCCGCTGGAGTTCAACACCAGAGAGGCGCTGACCACCGAGCTGGTGATCTGCCTGCCGGAGCTGGCCGACCGGGTACTCGAGGCGGTCAGCGCGCAGCTCTAGCAGCTGTGGCCAGCGCGTCGAGCATCTGGCGGGTGAATGTGGTGAACCGGTCCACGGTCCACATCTCAGGCGCGTCGAGCACCATCCGGGCGGCGCCTTCGGCGAGCCCCACCAGCATCCGGGCGAAGAGTTCGACGTCCAGCTCGCCACGGGCTGCGACACCCCAGGCGAGCAACCGGCGGATCTGCTCGAGCGCCTCCTCCCGCGAGCTGGCAATCGCGGCCTGAAGCTCGGGCGGCGCACCTTCCGCCGGGAAGAGCACGAGCCGCCAGGTGTCCGGCGCCTCGCTGGCGGCGCGCAGGTAGGCACCGAGGCCGGCGACCAGCAGCTCGGTGGGGTCGACGTCATCATCAGGTCCGGGCACCGCGGGAAGCGCCGGCGCCAGCGCCGCCCGGGCGCGCAGCGTTTCGCGTTCGAGCAGGGCGCCCAGGAGCGCGCCCCGATCGGCGAACAGGCCGTACACGACCGGGCGGGTCACGCCCGCCAGGCGGGCGATGCGATCCATCGTCACGGCACCGAAGCCCTGGTCGACGGCCGTGCGCAGAGCAGCGTCGAGCAGCTGCTCGCGGCGCTCCTCGGCAGGCATCCGGGCGGCGTAGGGCCGCCTGGGAATGGACTGCCCGCTCTCCCGCCCCGCGCTCGACACCGTCACGGCGCATATGCTACAACTGTGTTGCTTCACTTGTGTAGCAATTGAACGCAGAGCGAATGGGGAGAGTTGCATGGCCGGCATGCAGGGCAAGGTTGTCGCGATCACGGGTGCGGCGCGAGGGCTCGGAGCCTCGCTCGCCCGCCAGCTGACCGAGCGTGGCGCCCGCGTCGCCCTGCTCGGTCTCGAACCCGAGGAGCTCGACACCGTCAGCGCTTCCTGTCCCGGTTCGCGCTGGTGGGAGGTCGATGTCACCGACTCCGCTGCGCTGGACGACGTAGCCCAGGAGCTCGCGGAGCACTTCGGCCGGCTCGACGCCCTTGTCATCAATGCCGGCGTCGCGTGCGGCGGCCCGTTCCTGCATTCCGACCCCGCCGCATTCGACCGGACCATCGAGATCAACCTGCTGGGCAGCGTCCGCACGCTGCGGGCTTTCCTGCCAGCACTCGTCGCGAGCAGGGGTTACGCGCTGCAGATCGCCTCGCTCGCGGCCCTCGCACCGGCCCCGATGATGGCCGCCTACTGCGCGAGCAAATCAGGCGTCGAGGCGTTCGCCGAGACCGTCCGCACCGAGGTCGCCTGGCACGGGGTGGACATCGGCATCGCGTACCTCTCCTGGACCGACACCGACATGGTCCGCGGCGCCGACGAGCACCCCGAGGCGCGCGAGGCTCGTCAGAACCTGCCGGGCGTGCTCGGGAAGACCTATCCGGTCGAGCCGACGGTGCACGCCCTCTGCGACGGCATCGAGCGTCGCTCCGCTCACGTCTACGGCCAGCGCTGGGTGCGCAACGTGCGCCCGCTGCGGGGGCTGCTCACCGGCCTGCTGTACGCCAGCAGCAAGCGCCGGATCGAGAAAGCCGAGAAGCAATACCTCGCCGAAGGACCCGGAGCCGGCGATCTCGTCGGTGCCGGCGGGCGCGCAGCCAGGAGCCGATGATGAGCAGTGTCATCGAGCAGTCCCCCGACCATCGCGCGGAGGCCGCCGCCGGCCCCCTTCCGGCGCAGGTCCGGATTGCCGTCATCGGCGCCGGCTTCGCCGGCCTCGGCACGGCGATCCGGCTCAAGCAAGCAGGCATCGAGGACTTCGTCGTCCTCGAGCGCGGCGATGACATCGGCGGCACCTGGCGCGACAACTCCTATCCCGGATGCGCTTGCGACGTTCCGAGCCACCTGTACTCCTACTCCTTCGCCCCCAACCCCGACTGGAGCCGGGCGTTCTCCGCGCAGCCGGAGATCCAGGCCTATCTGCAGCGCTGCGCCGACGCGTTCGACGTGCGCCGTCACGTGTATCTCGGGGCCGCGGTCAACGAGGCGCGCTGGGATGCCTCGCTTCAGCGCTGGAAGGTGAAAACCGCGCGCGGCGAGGTGACGGCGCAGCTGCTGGTCGCCGCCCAGGGCCCGCTCTCTGACCCGAGTTTGCCGGCGATCAAAGGACTTTCGGCGTTCGGGGGCGCTGCATTCCACTCGGCGACCTGGCGTCACGACGTCGACCTGACGGGCAAGCGGGTCGCCGTCGTCGGCACCGGGGCGTCGGCCATCCAATTCATCCCGTACGTGCAGAAGCGCGCCGCGCAGTTGACGGTCTTCCAGCGCACCGCTCCGTGGGTCATGCCGCGTCGCGACCGAGCGATCAAGGGCTGGGAGAAGGAGCTCTACCGCCGCGTGCCGGCGGCCCAGCGAACGCTGCGCGCGGGGATCTATTGGATGCGCGAGCTGATGGTGCCGGCGCTCACCGGCAACGAGCGGATGCTCTCGCTGGGCGAGCAGCAGGGCCGCAAGTTCTTGCGCAAGCACGTGCCCGATCCCGAGCTACGCGCGAAGCTCACCCCGCACTTCCGGCTGGGATGCAAGCGCGTACTGCTGAGCAACGAGTACTACCCGGCGCTCTCCCAACCGAATGCCGACGTCGTCACCGACGCCATCGTCGAGGTGGTGCCCGAGGGCATCGTCACGCTCGGCCCGGAAGGTGAGCAGATCACGCATCCGGTTGACGCGATCATCTTCGGCACCGGCTTCCACGTCACCGATGTGCCGCTCGCGTCGAAGCTGATCGGCAAGGACGGCCGCACCCTGCGCGAGCACTGGGACGAGACCGGCATGTCGGCGCTGCACGGCGCGACGGTCTCGGGCTTTCCCAACCTGTTCCTGCTCGTCGGGCCCAACACCGGTCTCGGGCACAACTCGATCATCTTCATGATCGAGTCGCAGCTGAAATACCTGCTCGGCGCTTTGCGCGCGTTGGAGCAAACCGGTGCCGCGACGCTGGAGCCGCGGCCGGCCGTCCAGCAGGCCTACAACGCCGAGATCCAGGAGCAGCTGCGCGGCACCGTCTGGAACGACGGCGGATGCGCCAGCTGGTATCTGGATGACAAGGGTCGCAACACGACGCTCTGGCCGACCTTCACGTTCCGCTTCCGTCAGCTGGTGCGCCGGTTCCATCCCACTGACTACGAACTCGGCCCGGCCGCGGGTGACGGCGAAGGGCTAGGCTCGCCAGCACAGACCGCCTCGGAGAGCACCGCGAAAGTGCCCGCTGCCAGCGCCTGACCCGGCACATCGAAAGAAACGGAGGGCGGCGTTGCCCGTCGATCCCCAAATCCAGGGAATGCTCGATCTGCTGGCGCGGCTGGACGGGCCGAAGCTGGCCAGCCAGACCCCGCAGGCAGCACGTGCCGGCTTCGAGCAGATGACGACGGGGATGCGTGTCCCGGAGATGCTCACGCCGGTGGCGAGTACGCGCGACATCACGATTCCCGGTCCGGCAGGGCCTTTGAAGGCCCGCGTCTACCTTCCCGAGAGCCAGGCCGGAGATTCGCTTCCCACCGTGCTGTTCATCCACGGCGGCGGCTTCGTCCTCGGCAGCATCGAGACGCATGACAACCAGGCGCGCGCGATCTGCCGGGCCGCCCGCTCTGTTGTCGTCTCCCTGGATTACCGGCTTGCCCCGGAATCGTCATTCCCCGGCCCGGTGGAGGACTCCTACGCGGCGATGCAGTGGGTCGCGGGCCACGTATTGGAGCTCGGTGGGGATCCGGAGCGCATCGCCGTCGCCGGAGACAGTGCCGGCGGCAACCTGGCCGCGGTGACGGCGTTGATCGCCCGCGACTCCGGACCGAAGCTCTGCGCCCAGTTCCTGATCTACCCGGTCGTCGACTTCGACCCCGACCACCCGTACCCGTCGCGGGTGGACAACGCCGATGGCTACTTCCTGACCAGCGAGGACATGGAGTGGTTCGCCAGCAATTACGTCCCCGATGGCACCGATCTGCATGATCCCCGGCTCTCACCGCTGCGGGCGGCGAGCCTGGCCGGCCTTCCCCCGGCGGTCGTGCTCACCGCGGAGTTCGATCCGCTGCGCGATGAGGGTGAGGCGTACGCGGCCGCGCTGTCGGCGGCAGGCGTCGAGGTGCATCACCACCGCTTCGACGGACTGATCCACGGCTTCTTCGACCTCGGACTGCTGTCAGCGGCGGCGGCAAATGCGGTCGAGGTCGGCTGTTCGGACTTCGCGACCCTGCTGCACCAGGATCAGGTCGCGCTCACCTGAGCTCAGGCCGGTTGGTTGGCCCGAAACGACGCGATCACTTCGCGCGGCGGTCCCACCAATAGCAGCTGCTCCCCCGCCGCCAGCCGCGTGTAGCGGGTGGGCCGGGGCACGATCTCGCCCTCTGACACCAGCGCGACGACGCGCACCTGGGGTGTCATCTCCGACAGCAGCACGCCGTCGAGTGCTGCCCCTGGCGCGACGACGAGCCGCGCCACCAGGAACGGCTGGCGTTCGGTGTAGAAGGTGCTCAACACGTCGTAGCCGAGCGCCGCACCGACGAACCACGGCGCCGCGAGCGCGGACGTGCTGCGTACCGCATGAATCGAGAACCGCCGCTCGACCTGATCTGCCAGCGCCGTGTCGAACACGCGCACCACTACCCGCAGGGGCGCGACGCGCTCGTGATCATCGGCTGACATGGATTTCGCCACCAGAGCGGTTTCGACGTTCGCCAGGTCACTGCTCGTCATCGCGGCGATCGCCGTGGCATGCGGCAGTCCTGCCTGGTTCAGCACCGTGCGGGTCGTCGCGTCACCGACGACCACCGGCACTCCCAGCGAGCGCGCCCGGGCGAGGTAACGCCCGGAAGGATCACGCTCGATGATGACGACCTCACGCCCGACCGCCAGCAGGCCTTCGACCACGCGAATGCCCATGGCACCCAGCCCGACGACGATGACGTGGCCGCGGGCCTTCGTCGCCCGCTGCTGGCCGAACGCCTGCTCCAGCCGGCTGGTCACGATGAAGTTCGTGACGAGCGCGTAGAGCGTCGCGACCGCCGCCGCACCGACGAAGATCAGGAAGATCCCGTACGCCGTCATCCAGGCCGGTTCCTGGGCAAAGCTGTAATCGCCGAAGCCCACCGTCGCGACGATCGTCGAGGTGAAGTACAGCGCTTGCAGCCAGCCGAAGGAGGCGGGATGGCCGCTCGCGCCGATGACGGTGTGATTGCGGTAAGCGAAACGCAGCAACAGCGTGCTGAACACGATGATCCCGAGCACCGTGCCGGCCATGATGCGCACCGGCCGATCTGCGGCCGCGCCGAAGGCCGTCAGCCACTGGCGGGCGGCGCGCACCCGGCCGCCTTTCGGCGCAGCGACCGCGGCGTCCAGGTCGCCCGCGCTCAGCGAGAGCAACGCCTTGGCCTCGACCTCGTCCCGGCTGAGCCGCCCGACCGCCTGGTAGTCGTCGGGCCGACCGATGAGTGTCACCTGGTCGCCCGCTGCGAGTTCGTAGTCGCGTGGTGGGCAGACCACGAGCGGTCCGCCGTCGGCCGGGCGCAGCGCCAGCGGGGTGAGATCGCCGAAGGCGCGGCGCAAGGTGGTCTGCCCGCCGGCGGCCGCCTGCACGTCGATCACTTCGAGACGCTCGTCAGCAAAGGCGAAGGCGTGCAGCAGCGACGACTGGATGCAGCCCTCGACGAAGCTGGACCCCGCCTTCTCCGGCAAGGACAGCACGACGGCGGACGGGAGGGCGGAGTTCAGCTGGGTCGCCAGCCGCGGGTTTGCCAGCCGGACGACGAGCCGGGGCACCTTGTCGCTGTCGGCCAGGTCGGCGACGAGCAGCGCCGTCTCCAGGTTGGAGAGGTCGGCGTCGTGAGCGGCGATAACCGCTGCGGCTTGGGCGATTCCGGCTTGCGCCAGGCTCGCCACCGACAGGCTCGACTCGCGGACGACGGGCACGCTCCAGCGGTGCAGCTGCTTCCAGGCGGCTGCCTCGCCGCCGTCGTCGACAACCACGACCGGAACCCTGGCGTCGTGCAGCTGCTCGGCGATCCGTAGCCCCAGATTGGAGAGCCCGCAGACGATGACATGACCGGTGCCGGTGCCCGGGTTGAACGACGGCGCGGCTCGCGTCAGCGGCGAGTCGTGGACGTCCGTCATGACCCAGAAGTGTGCCCGACGCGTATTACCAGCGTGTGGCGTTACGGGACAAACGTTCTGCCCGGCCGGCCTGGATCAGTCGTCGCCAGCCTCTTCGATCTCCAGGATCGGACGGTCGGTGAACAGGTACGTGCGCAGGTGCTCGTCGAGCTTGGGATCGCGCCGGCGCAGCCACTCCAGCAGCATCGCGGCATGCTCCTTCTCCTCGTCACGGTTGTGCCGCAGGATCGCTTTCAGCTCCTCGTCGTGCGCCGCGTCGATGCGCTGGTCGTACCAGTCAGCCGCCTCGAGCTCCTCCTGGAGCGAGGCGAACGCGCGGTGGCGGTCGAGCGTGGACTGCTGGAGCAGTTCCCGGTCTTCGTGGTAGCCCGTGCTGGAGGCCATCAGGTCCTTTCGTCGACGGATTCAGGGTTGGTGGACAAGGACTTTCGCGGACCGGCCATGAGCGTGCGCACCAATGGTTCGAAGTGCTCGAGCGGCTTCGTGTCGTAGCCCGGGTCGAAGGCCACCTGGTCATACTCCGCGCAGAACTCCGCGGTCAGGTCATAGAGCGGATGGCCGGCGTACTGGTCGCGCACATTCCGGTCCAGGCCCAGATGGTGGAAGAAGTAGTACCCCTGGAACTGGCCGTGTTTCTCCACCATCCAGTGCAGATCGGGATGCACGAAGGGCTTGAGAATGGCCGCGGCGACCTCGGAGTGCCCGTACGGGCCGAGCGTGTCACCGATGTCGTGGATGAGTGCACACAGCACGTACTCGTCGGGCCGCCCGGCCCGCTCGGCACGGGTGGCGGTCTGCAGGCTGTGAGTCAGCCGGTCGACGGCGAACCCGCCCTCGTCGCCGTCGAGCAGCCGAAGATGCCCGAGGACGCGATCGGGCAGCAGCGCCGAAGCGACGGCGGTGCGCTCGGAGATGATCGCCCAGTCCTCGGCGGTCGATTCGGACATCGCATGGAACGCGGCGCGCTGCGCCGGCGCGATCGAGGTCATGCCAGGAAGCGTAGGTCAGGCGTTCAGTGAACGCACTACAGCGGGGCCGTCGGGATACCAGTCGATGGTCGTCACCGAGGCCAATTCCAGGTGCATCCGGTAGAGCGCGCTCATCGGCGCATCGAGCGCCCGCCGCACGAGCAGCTTGATCGGGGTGACGTGCGAGACGACCAGCAGCCGGGCGCCCGGATAGCGCTCCCCCAGCGCCGCGAGCGCGGCACCGACCCGGACATCGGTGTCGGCGAACGACTCCCCGCCCGGCGGCGCGACGGTCGGATCAGCCAGCCACGCGGCCAGCTCGTCAGGCGCCTTCTTGTTGACCTCGCCGAAGGTGAGGCCTTCCCAGGACCCGAAATCCGTCTCGCGGAACCCGTCCTCGAACACGATCTCGCGTCCGGCGCCGACGATGCGAGCAGTCTCTGCAGCCCGCCGCAACGGGCTGCTGATGACGGCGTCGAACTGCTGGCCCGACAGCCGGGCGCCGGCCTCACGCGCCTGGGCCCGCCCCTCGTCGGTGAGCTCCGGATCGCTCCCGACGCCACTGAACCGATGCTCGATCGACAGCGGGGTCTGCCCGTGGCGCAGCAGGACGGTGGTGGTCGGCGCACCCGACGGCCGTCCCCATCCGGATCCCAGCGCGCGATCAGAGGACGCGAGCGACGAGCGCGCCGGGATCGGCACGGGCGCGGGGCGCGGCTCGCGAGACCGTTCGGGAAGCACCGTGTCGGACGCCGACCATTCCCGGCCCGCCGCAGCAGCGTCCATCGCCGCATTGGCGAGCGCATCGGCAGCGGAGTTCTGCGCGCGCGGCACCCACGTGAAGGTCACCTTCGGAAAGCCGGCGACGATCTGAGCCGCCTCGCTCGCGAGCACCCGCATGCCCTCGTGCTTGACCTTCCACCGCCCGCTCATCTGCTCGACGACGAGCTTGGAATCCATCCGTACTTCGAGCTGGGCGCCCGGATCGAGATCGCGGGCGGCCTCGAGCCCGGCGATCAGCCCGCGATATTCGGCGACGTTGTTGGTGGCGATCCCGATGGCGGCCGCCCGCTCGGCGAGCACCAGGTCGCCCTCGCGCACCAGGGCGCCGTAGCCGGCCGGGCCGGGATTGCCCCGCGAGCCGCCGTCGGCCTCGACCACGAACTGGTTCACAGGCCGCTGTCTTCGGTCCGGATGAGGATGCGGCGGCATTCGTCGTGGCGCAGCACGCGCTCCGGGGGCGCCTCGAGGACCTCGCTCAGGTCGCTGCCCGACAGCTCCATGTGGCAGCCCTCGCAGCGGCGGCGGAAGATTCGCGCCGCCCCGATCCCTCCGGACGAGGCGCGGATCCGCTCATAGAGCGTCACCAAATCGGCCGGAAGCTGCGGGGCCAGCTCGGCGCGCGACACCTGCTGCTGGGCCGAATCCTCATCAATCGCAGCCCATTCGGCGTCGCGACGCTCCACCGCGGCCGCCCGATCGGCCTGGATCTGCTCGCGCTCGGCGTTCAACGCGTCAGCCGCCGACGCCGCGTTCTCCGCGGCCTCCATCAGTTCGAGGAGCTCGTCCTCGAGAGTGTCGCGGCGCCGGTTCAGCGACGCGATCTCCGATTGCAGATTCTCCAGCTCGCGCGAGGAGGAGACGGCGCCCGAGTCGAGGCGGCCCTGATCACGGACAGCCCGCGAGCGCACATTCTCGACATCGGCCTCGAGTCTCGCCTGCGCGCGTGCGGTCTCGCTCTTCGTGGCTTCGGCCGCATCCAGATCGCCTCCCAGCTCGCGCAGACGCGCGGTGAGCCGTTCGATCTCGGCGATCTCGGGAAGCGTCCGGCGGCGGATCGCCAAATGGTCGATTCCGCTGTCGAGCTCCTGCAGGTCGAGCAGCCGTAGCTGCACCTGCGGGTCGGCGTCCACTGTTCTCTCGATCCCTCCAGCGGGTCAGCAGCCGTGCAACCGCCACGGATCCGTGACGAGATCCGAGACGTGAGTGGTCAGGCTCCCCACCGTAGCGGGCAGCCCGGCTTGCAGGAGCGCTGCCGCCGAGTGCAGCCACGGATGCTCCGTCGCCCAGTGAGCCGCATCGACGATGGCGATCCCGTACGCGGCCACGCTGTCGAGGGTGTGGTGGTGGCGAGCGTCCGAGGTGACGAGCACTTGCGCCCCGAGTGCGGCTGCCGGCCCGGCGAGCTCGCCGCCGGAACCGCCGCAGACGGCCACCCGGCGGATCTGCAGGCCGCCGTCGCCGGTCGCGCGTACGCCCCAGGCCGTCGCCGGCAGCGCCTTGGCGACGCGATCGACGAACGCGTCCAGCCTCATCGGCTCCGCCAGCTCACCCACTCGCCCGAGCCCGCGGGCCCGGTGACCGGGCGCCGGTTCGGCCGCCAGCTCGACGAGGTCGAAGGCCGGCTCTTCGTACGGATGCGCGGCTCGAAGAGCTGCCACCACGCCGGCGCGCAGCCGCCGGGCGTAGACCATCTCGAGCCGGTCCTCGGCCACCTCCTCGATCCTGCCGACCGCGCCTAGGGTCGGCGACGCGCCCTCGAGCGGACGGAAAGTGCCGGTGCCCGGCGCCCACCAGGCGCAGCGGTCGTAGTCGCCGATCCCGCCCGCGCCGGCTGCGGCGAGCGCGTCGAGCAGCCGGGAACGGTCGGCTGTCGGGACGAAGGTGACGAGCTTGTCGAGCGGCTCGCCGACAGGGGCAGCCAGCGGCTCGACGGGCCGGGTGTCCTGCAATCCCAGCACTTCCGCCAGGGCGTCACTGACGCCGGGACGTGCCACATCCGCGTTCGTGTGAGCCGTGAACAGCGCGCAGCCGGCGCGCACGAGGGTGCTGACGACCCGCCCGCCGGCCGATGTCTCGGCGATCCCGTGCACGCCGCGAAGGAAGAGCGGATGGTGCGTGACGAGCAGCTGCGCTCCGGCCGCCACCGCCTCGTCCGCCACCTCCTGCGTCGGATCCACCGCGAAGTGCACGCGGCTGACCTCAGCTTCCAGCGCGCCTGCCGTCAGTCCGACGGCATCCCATTCCTCTGCCCACCTCGGGTCGTATGCGGCGTCGAGCACCGCCAGGCAATCGGCGACCGTGCAGCGTCCGGTGTCCACGAGCTCATTCTCTTCCGAGCCGGCCCCGCGACACCGCTAGCCTTCGTTTGATGGACCTGCGCATCTTCACCGAGCCCCAGTTCGGCGCTTCATACGACCAGCAGCTACGCCTCGCGCGCGCCAGCGAGGACGCCGGCTTCGACGCCTACTTCCGTAGCGACCACCTGCTCAGCTTCATGGGCCACGGCGAGCCGGGCCCGACCGACACCTGGACCACGCTGGCCGGGCTGGCCCGCGACACCAGCCGGATCCGCCTCGGCACGCTCGTCACGTCAGCGACGTTCCGCCATCCCGGGATGCTTTGGCTGTCCGTCACGCAGGTCGACGCGATGAGCTCCGGCCGGGTCGAGCTCGGGCTGGGAGCGGGCTGGTTCGACGGCGAGCACGAGGCCTTCGGGGTGCCTTTCCCGCCGATGCGTGAACGGTTCGAGCGGCTCGAGGAGCAGCTGGCGATCCTGACCGGACTCTGGAAGACCGCTCCGGGAACGAAGTTCGACTTCCCCGGAAAGCACTACCAGCTCTCGGGAAACCCGGCCCTCCCCCGCGCGACGCAGCAGCCGCATCCCCCGCTGATCGTCGGCGGAGTCGGCACGAAGACGACCCCCAGGCTGGCCGCCCGGTTCGCGTCCGAGTTCAATGTGCCGTTCGCGCCGCTGGCCGACGTAGGCGCGATGAACGCCCGGGTCGATGCGGCCTGCGCGGAGGCCGGACGCGACCCGGCGACCCTGCGTCGCTCGATCGCGCTGACCGTCTGCTGCGGACGCGACGATGCGGAGGTAGCCCGCCGCGCCGAGGCGATCGGCCGCCCGCTCAAGCATCTGAAGGATCAGCTGGCCGGCACCGTGAGCGAGGTCGTCGACCGGCTCGGTGTCATCGCCGAGCTCGGCTTGACTCGCGTCTACCTTCAAACGCTCGACATGGACGACCTCGATCAGATCGACCTCATCGCGTCCGAAGTGATGCCGCAGGTCGCCTGAGCGACAACCCCTGTTCAGCTCACCCGACCTCCGGCATTGTTCGGCGGGGAACCCACCCGACGCCCGAGGGACCCGCCATGACCGCGCTGACACGACGACCGTCGATACGCACGCCCAAGACCTGGGCCGCGCTCTCGGCGGCGCTGCTCCTTCCGCTGCTGGTGATCGACGGCGGCGTCACCGCATCCTCGGCATCAGCCTCGGCGGTCTGCTGGGTCGGACCGGCGGCCGTACGCGGCAACTCCTGGTATCTCGGCAGCGTCTACCGGACGGCGAGTTCGCTGGTCGCCACTCATGGGTTCGCCTACGGCCGATCCGGAGACCAGCCCTTCTTCGGCCACTGGGACGCGTTCTCGGCCAACAGCGCGCCCGGTGTCGTACGAGGCGCGACCTGGTACCTGCGCCGGACCCAGAGCGCGGGGCCGGCCGACATCACGTTCACCTACGGGCGGGTGGGCGACATCCATGTCGTCGGTGACTGGAACGATGACGGCATCGACACCCCGGGTGTGATCCGGGGCAACACCTGGTACCTGCGCAACAGCAACACTTCCGGGCCCGCCGACGTCACGTTCACCTTCACCGCCCCGGGGACCCCGACCGTCTACGACCTGCTCGGCCAGCCGACCGCAGTCGCCACGTTCGACGCGGGCACCTGGTACGTCCGCACCCAACAGACGAGCGGGCCGGCCAGCTTCACGCTTCACTGGGGTCAAGCCGGCGACCTGCCCATCGGAGGCGGCGAGTACGTCTCCGATCCGGATTGCACGTCCCCCAGCCTGGCAGTCACCCGCGGCAACTCCTGGCACATCTCAGGCGACCAGAGCGCACCCACCACGTTCACTTTCGGCCGCTCCACCGACCGCTTCCTCTCGCAGCACTACTGAACCGGCTTGCATACGACTCCGAGACAGTTGGGCAGCGGCGTGTTGCCCTTCGCCTGGTTGCCGCCGCCGTCGATCGTGCCGGTGACAGCGTCGATGCCGTGGGCATGGTTGTTGGCCGTGTAATTGCCCGTCAGCACATTGCGCTTGGTGTCACCGGGGTTTCCGGGGAACACCCCGATGCCGACATCGAGGTTGTTGATCGCGACATTGCTTCGCAACGTGTTGCCGTCAGCAGAGGCGATGATGATGCCGCCGCCCTGTCCGGGCGCTCCCTGGTTGGCGTCAGCGGTATTCGCCGTCAGCACGTTGTGATTCGCGCCGTTCTCCACCACGAGTCCGACGGACGTGTTCCGGTTCGTCTGATTCTTCGACAGCGTGTTGTTGGTGGAGCCGTTCTGCCCACCCTCGAGGTCGATCCCGGCGCCGTTGCCGCCTGCCTTGTTACCACTGATGACGGCACCGTGAAGATCGAACATGAAGAGGCCGCTTTCCGGGTTGCCCTGCAGGAAGTTGTCCTCGATCCGGACCCCGGTGACGTCTCCCACCGTCAAGCCACTGCTCTCGTTGTGAGCGGCGAAGTTGCCGCTGATGACGCTTCGGTCAGATGCCCCGTTCAACTCCAGGCCCTGATTCTTGTTGGCCTGGAAGGCATTCCCGAGGACGCGGGCCTCGGGCGAGAACAGCACGACCATGCCGTCCCAGGAATTCCTCGCCAAGGTGTTGCCCTGGATCGTGCTCCCGGGTGAGGACAGCACATCGATGCCGTCTGATTGGAAGGCGTTGACGTCGTTCGACACGTTGCTGCGAAGAACTGACGTGGACGGCGAGTCCTGGACCAGGACACCGGCCGAGGTGTCAGGTTCGACGCCGCCGGCCCCGATCCCATGGATCGTCATGTTCGTCACGGCGCTGTCGGGTGCCTTACGCAGTCCGACGCCGTGGGAGAAGAACCGTCCGATGGTCCCGTTCTCGATCGTCACGCCGGCATGACCGTCATCGGCAATGCCCTCGCTGCCCCGTTTGTTCAGACCGGTGATCGAATGGCCCGCGAGATCGATGGTGATGTGGGCGGCGCCGACCACCAGTCCATTGCCCGGGCAATTGGCGAGGTTGTTCGCTACTTGAATGCTCTTGGTGACGAGCTGCCCGCATTTCACGACCGTCGAGGCAGCCGCAAACGAGGCCGTCGGGAGGCTCCAGACAGCCGCCGTCACCGCACAAGCCGAGACGCCCGCAAGCAGAGGTCGACGCACCACAATCTCCCCGAAATTCATTGAGATCCACGTGTTGATCTCATTTGAGAGGGTTCTACCCCACTCTCCAGGCGGGTGCGGGTGATTGACAAAAGCGGGCAGACTTGGCCGGCAGGCATGCAATAACTGGGTAAACGGCGCTAACCGTCGCAATTAACGCACGAAACCCAGTTCTGGCGGGCGTCAGTACCAGCCGTACGCGTTGGAATGGGCCAGTGCGGCGCAGGGCGAGCCGTAGTGGGCCTTGATGTAGTCCTCGCCCCACGCGATCTGCGTCGACGGGTCCGTCCGCCAGTCCGGTCCGGCGGAGGCCATCTTGTCGCCGGGCAGCGCCTGCGGGATGCCGTAGGCACCCGAGTACGGGTTCGTCGCCGTGACGTTCCAGCCGGACTCGCGATCCCACAGCGTGAAGAGGCAGGCATTCTCGCTGGTGGGCCATCCGCGCTCGAACACCTTGTTCATTGCGATGGTGTGCGGGGTGATGGGCGGGATCTTCGTCGGCGAGCACGCTGCGACGGCGGTGAACGTCAGCAGGGCAAGACCAACGGCTGGGGACCGTTTCACACCGACCACAACGGACGTTGCAGCCATCGGTAACGGTGCGACGCGCCATTTTTCGGTCAGCGCGGTGAAGTGGGCGTGGCAGGTGTCGAACCTGCGACCCCTCGCTTGTAAGGCGAGTGCTCTCCCGCTGAGCTACACGCCCGCGCGCAGCGAGCCTACTGGTCGGACTCCGGGACGCGCAGGACGCGATCCAGTGCGGCCCGCACTTGTGTGGCCAGCTCACCGTCGGCCGGCACCGCGGCGGTCGGCGCTGCCGCCGGAAGCTCGCCCGACCAGCTGCACGCCGAGCAGCGCAACACCCCGAGCGCCTTCGACAGCCGACGGCCGCCGCATTCGGGGCAGCGGTCAAAGCCTGCCTGCCACTCCGGCTGACGCTGGCACTGCGGGCACACGAGCACCTGCTCCCCGCGGAGCACGCCGCGCTTCCAGAGGCTCGGACCGCGGGCCGGATCGTCCTGACGGGCCCCGCATCGCACACACGCCATGACTCGCCCCTAGTCCCCGGTGAGCCCGGCCAGCGCCGCGGCGTACTCCCCGTGGTCACGGGCGTCAGGGATCGCGTTGACCACCTTCCACACCACGGTGCCCTCGCGATCGATGACGAACGTTCCCCGCACAGCCCGGCCGACCACATCGTTGAAGACGCCGTACGCCTGCGCCGCGGCTCCGTGCGGCCAGAAGTCGGACAGGATCGGGAAGCTGAAGCCCTGCTGCTCGGCCCAGACCTTGTTGGCGAACGGCGAATCCACCGAGACGGCCATGACTTGCACGTCGTCGTTCTGCAGCATCGCAAGATCGGCCTGCACCGCAGCCAACTCGCCCTGACAGACGCTGGTGAACGTGGCGGGGTAGAAGATCAGCACGACCGCCTGCCGGCCCCGGAACGACGCCAGATTGACCTCGCCGTTGTGCTGATCCTTCAGGGTGAAATCCGGTGCGGCCTCCCCGATCTCGACGCTCACGGTGACGCTCCGATCAGCATGTTGCGACCTGTGCGTGGTAAGCCCAGAGCATGCCACCGCTGGACGGGTTCGTGGAGCTCGGCGCCATCGCCTACGGACGCGCCACGATCCGCGACCGGGTGGTACGCGCCTGGGACGATTTCCTGCACGTCGCCGACAGCGTCGACATGACCGCCAAGAGCCGGCTTCCGGGCTGGCGGGCTCACGAGATCTGCGTGCATCTGGGCGCCTGGCCGGAGCACCAGCCGGTCAACGGGGTCCTGGCCGCGGCCCGTGAGGTCCAGCGCGGAACGCCCGCGGGGCCGCCGCCCGACCCGGACGACGTGAACGCCGGCGTCATCACCCGACACCGCGACGCGACCCGCGACGAGGTGATGTCGGCCCTGCACCTGGCCCGCGAGCAGGCCGCCGACTACCTCGCCGGCGATGAGCCTCGTGAGCTCGACGAGGTGCTGGTCGTCTCGACGGTAGGGCCGTTGCCGACACTCACGATCCTGCACGCCCAGATCTACGAGTTGGCCGTCCACGGGCTCGATCTGCATGCGCTCGGCGGCCGCGCCCCTGGGCCGCGCCTGCTCGACAGCGGGCTCGCCGCGCTCACCGACGCCGCGGGCGCGCTCGCGGCGCGGGTCGGTATTGCCAGCACGGCCGGGATCGGCACCGAGGTCGGCTCCTGGGCGTTCCACTCCGGCAGCGACGGGTGGCAGATCGGGCGCTGGGGTGAAAGCGGCCGCGCCAAGGCCGGCCGGGTGGGTGGTCATGACTTCACCGGCAAGCTTCCGGTGCGCGTCCACGCGCCGGCAGCCACGTTGCTCGAGGCGTCAGCGGCACGCATCAACCCGCTGAAGGCGGTGCTGACGCGGCGGCTGAAGGTCCATGGGCTCCCCGGCCTGCTCGGGCTCGCGCCGATCGTCGAGACGGTGCCCGGCATCCCTGGAGGGCCGGCGCTGCGCGTCGCCGCAAAGGGCCTGGCGAGCGCCGGCGGCGCGCTCGGCCGCTTGACCCGGCACTGACAAACTGACCCGTGACCGACAATCAGCGGGTCTTGGCCTGACCCCTGCGCCCGGCAAGCCGGATCCCCGTCCACTCGGACGCGACGCTCGTGGTGCTGGTCTGCACCAGACCAGCGGTCGGGACGGCCTCGAGCACATCACTCGGCTCGACGTGACCATCGCGCCCGGCCTTGGGCGTCAGCAGCCAGAGCACCCCGTCGTCGGAGAGCTGGCGGCGGGCATCGACGAGCGCATCGACCAGATCGCCGTCGTCCTCGCGCCACCACAGCAGGACGACGTCGACCACGTCATCGGAATCCTCCGGCACCAATTCGGTACCGGACGCTGCGGCGACCTCGTCCAGCAGATCGGCAGCGACGTCGTCGTCTTCGTTCAAGGACTGCACCAGGCTGCCTGAGCTCACACCCAGCCGTGCTGCACGACCCTGGGCGCCACCGGCTGCCCCGGGGCGGCCCCCCGCGTTGGCCGCGGTCGGACTCAACGTTCACTCCTCACTGGCGAGCCTTATCAACGGCCGGTTGGCCCGGTGATCCACGACTGCTGACCGGTAGTCCACCCGAGCCGCGTACAGAGTGCAAGCCGAACGGCCGAGAATGTGCCCCTGATGATCCATTTCCGTGGCCGCCAGCGCTAGTCAGCCCGCCAGGAAGGTCATCCGGACGCTTCGGGACGGGTTGTCCACGTTGAGGTCGACGAGGGCCAGCGATTGCCAGGTACCGAGCGTCAACCGTCCGTTCAGTACCGGTATGACCACCGAGGGGGCAAGGAACGCGGGCATCACGTGCGAGCGGCCGTGTCCGGCAGAACCGTGGGCGTGCCGGTAGTGCGCACCGACCGGCAACAGCCGCTCCAAGACTTCCAGCAGGTCGCCGTCACTGCCCGAGCCGAGTTCCAGGACGGCCAGCCCGGCGGTGGCATGCGGGACGAAGACGGTGAGCAGCCCGTCCCCGAGGTCGGCGACGAAGTCCGCAGCCTGACCGGTGAGGTCGACGATCGCCTCCCTTGCTCCGGTGTGGATGGTGAGTTCGGTGCTGTCCATTCCCGTCCCTTCGCCCGCGTTACCTGCAGGTGAATTCTCTCGCCTTCAGCGAACCCGCCGGATCCTCAGGCTGCTCCCAGCGACTGCATCGGATGCGCGGTGGCAGCATGGGACAAGTCGGTACGAAGAGCGGAGCCATTGAAGGTCGAGGATTCCGGTGCCCCAACAAGACGGTCGATCCAGTCGCTACTCCGTCATCACCGACGGGCTACCGAGCCAGCTTCCCGACATCGATCCCGGCGAGACGCGTGAGTGGATCGAGAGCCTCGACGCGGTCATCGACGGCGAAGGTCGCGGGCGCGCCCGCTTCCTGCTGCTGAAACTGCTCGAGCGCGCGCGCGAGCAGTCGATCGGCGTGCCCGCGCTGCGCAGCACCGACTACATCAACACCATCTCCCCCGAGCGCGAGCCCTGGTTCCCCGGCGACGAGCACGTCGAGCGCCGCATCCGGGCCTACGTGCGCTGGAACGCCGCGATCATGGTCAGCCGGGCCAATCGCGAAGGCCTCGGCGTCGGCGGCCACATCGCGACCTACGCCAGCGCCGCGAGCCTGTACGAGGTCGGCTTCAACCACTTCTTCCGCGGCAAGGACCACGGCGAGAGCGGCGACCAGGTCTTCTTCCAGGGTCACGCCTCCCCCGGCATCTACGCCCGCGCCTACCTCGAGGGCCGGCTGACCGAGCGCCAGCTCGACGGTTTCCGCCAGGAGATCAGCGCCCGCGGGATCCCGTCCTACCCCCACCCGCGCCTGATGCCCGACTTCTGGGAGTTCCCGACCGTCTCCATGGGCCTCGGCCCGATCAACGCGATCTACCAGGCCCGCTTCAACCGCTACCTGCTCAACCGCGAGCTGCGTGACACCAGCCGCAGCCGGGTCTGGGCGTTCCTCGGCGACGGTGAGATGGACGAGCCGGAAGCCCTCGGCGCCATCGGCGTCGCGGCCCGCGAGGAGCTCGACAACCTGATCTTCGTCGTCAACTGCAACCTGCAGCGCCTCGACGGCCCGGTTCGCGGCAACGGCAAGATCATGCAGGAGCTGGAGTCCTACTTCCTCGGCGCCGGCTGGAATGTCATCAAGGTCGTCTGGGGGCGCGACTGGGACCCGCTGCTCGCCCAAGACGTCGACGGTGTCCTGCTGAACCAGATGAACACCACGCCCGACGGGCAGTTCCAGACCTACAGCACGTCCACCGGCGAGTACATCCGCGAGCACTTCTTCGGCGGCGATCCGCGCCTTCGCCGGATGGTCAAGAGCCTCAGCGACGACGACCTGCGCCGGCTTTCGCGCGGCGGCCACGACTACCGCAAGCTCTACGCGGCCTACAAGGCGGCCACCACCCACGAGGGCCAGCCGACCGTCATCCTCGCCCACACCATCAAGGGCTGGACGCTCGGCGCCGACTTCGAGGCCCGCAACGCCACCCACCAGATGAAGAAGCTGACCAAGGCGGAGCTGAAGGACTTCCGTGACCGGCTCTACCTGCCGATCCGCGACGCCGACCTCGAGGGCGACATCCCGCCCTATTACCACCCGGGCCCTGATTCCGATGAGATCGAGTACATGCGCGAGCGGCGGGCCGCGCTCGGCGGTTCGCTGCCCAGCCGGGTCGTGCGTTCCAAGCCACTGAAGCAGCCTCCGGCCAAGACCTTCGACGTGCTGAAGGGCGGGTCAGGCAAGCAGGCCGTCGCCACCACCATGGCGTTCGTGCGGCTGCTGAAGGAACTGATGAAGGACTCGGAGCTGGGCAAGCGCTTCGTGCCCGTCATTCCCGACGAGGCGCGCACCTTCGGGATGGACTCGCTCTTCCCGACGGCGAAGATCTACTCCCCCGCGGGCCAGCGCTACGAAGCCGTCGACCGTGACCTGCTGCTGTCCTACCAGGAGTCCAAGACCGGGGTGATCCTGCACGAGGGGATCAGCGAGGCCGGCGCGATGGCCAGCGTCATCGCGGCGGGCACGTCGTACGCCACCCATGGCGTCCCGATGATCCCGGTCTACGTCTTCTACTCGATGTTCGGCTTCCAGCGCACCGGCGACCAGATGTGGGCCTTCGGCGATCAGCTCGGCCGGGGCTTCCTGCTCGGCGCCACCGCCGGCCGCACCACGCTGAACGGCGAGGGGCTGCAGCACCAGGACGGGCATTCGCTGCTGCTCGCCGCGTCCAACCCGGCGTGCGTGGCGTACGACCCGGCCTTCGCGTTCGAGCTGCGCCACATCATGCGCGACGCGCTGGACCGGATGTACGGCGAGCGCGACGAGGCCGTCTTCTACTACCTGACGCTCTACAACGAGCCGTTTCCGCAGCCGGCGGAACCCGAAGGGCTCGACGTCAACGGCCTGCTGCGCGGGCTCTACCGGTTCCGGAGCGCCCCGGCAGACACGGGCGCCGACGGTTCGGCGCGCCCGGCGGTGCAGCTGCTGGCCAGCGGCACGGCCATGCTCGCCGCCCAGCGCGCGCAGGAGCTTCTGGCCGAGGACTGGGGCGTGGCGGCAGATCTGTGGTCGGCCACCTCGTGGAACGAGCTGCACCGTGACGGCATCGGCTGCGAGCAGCACAACCTGATCCACCCCGACGAGCCGGCCCACGTGCCGTACGTGAGTTCGACGCTCGCGCCGGGGGTCCCGATCGTGGCGGTCAGCGACTTCCAGCGCGCCGTGCCCGACCTGATCTCACGCTGGGTACCGGGCCCGTGGAGCTCGCTGGGCACCGACGGCTATGGCCGCTCCGACACCAGGGCGGCGCTGCGCCGCTGGTTCCGCGTCGACGCCCCCTCCATCGCCATCGCCGCGCTCGAGCAGCTGGTCCACAGCGGCCAGGTACGCGCGGAGATCGTGAAGGAAGCGATCGACAAGTACGGGTTCGACAGCGGCCGGGCGGCCACCGAGCCGGCGATCGAGGACGACGCCGCTCCGGTCAGCGGCTGAGGGCGGTCGCCAGGCCCGGCTCACACGTGGAAACGCACCGGTCCTGACCCCCGCGGGCCAGAACCGGTGCGTTGCTCAGCGGTAGTGCGCTATCAGGCCAGCTGTCAGGCCCACGTCATGAGGTCGACGCGGATGCCGTAGCCGTGCATGGTGCCGCCGTCGCCGACCCACTCCCAGTGCCAGGCCTCATCGAGGTTGCCGGGGTGGTTCCAGCCCCACTCGCCGGCGTGTGCGACCAGCCAGCGGTAGCCGATGGAGTTGAAGGTCAGGCTTCCGTTCTGGTCCCGGAGGTCGACGGCCTTGCCCCAGCCGTGGTTGCTGGTTCCGGGGATCGCGGCGTTGCCGCAGATGCCCAGGCTGCACCAGTAGTTGCGCTCGTAGACCTGGCCGGCGTAGTCGCGGTAGCACTCGACGGCCGAGAGGTAGACGCCGTCGCGGCGAGCGGCGGCGATCATGCCCTCGAAGCTGCCGACCGTGGGCCGGTAGAGGGTGCAGCTGCTGTTCACCACGTACAGCTGCGATGCGGGCAGCTGGCCGTTCGTGTAACCCATGATGGTGGTCGGGTGATTCGCCGGGTTGATCGGATTGATGGAGCTTCCCGAACCCGCGGTGCAGCCGCTGACAGCAAGGACGGCCGCGAAGAGCGCGATCATGAGCAGGCCGAGCCGAGACAAGGGGTTCCGCTTCGACGCAGTAGCGCGCCTCAGGACGGCGACGGACATGAGAGCCTCCACGACGCCTGCAGGGATCAGCCGGCCGCTGTTCACAGCGGGCCTTTGCATCAGCACCCGTCCGGGATCACGTCCAGGCCGCTCACCGGCGTCGGCGTCCTGGCTGGACGTCCGCTTCCGGGTGTGGATCCACCGCCCCTGCCCAGGGTTAAGGTCGAGGCGCACCGGGAGCGGGCAGGATTCGGCATATCCCCGGTGCGGCCCCTTTGCAGGGGCACCCCTGTTGCATCGGATGGCCTAACGGCCGCCTGAACCCCGAATTTCCCGTCCTTTTTCTATGATCCGTTTCTGGCGCATCACTGCAGGTCAGATGGGCAAGACAGAGACATGAGCGACACCGGCGAGCAAGGTATGACCCCGCAGGACCCCGCTGACCGCGGAGGTATCGGCGGGGGGATAATTCCGGACGATAAGGGCGAAGGGGACGAGCAGGCCACCGAGTTGGCCGCCCGCCAAAAGGGTGACGAAGACGAGGGAAGTGAGCGGGACGGCAGCCGATCCAGCGGAGGCTGACGCTGGTGGCCCCGAGCGGCTGTGGCTCGATCGCGGCAGCTGGGTGGATCTGTGGCGCGGATGGCGGCGTGACGAGGGCGCCGCGTTCCGGGAGCTCGCGTCGACGCTTCCCTGGCGGCAGTCCAAGCTCTGGCGCTACGACCACTACGTGATCGAGCCCCGGCTCGGCACGTCCGTGAGCCCCGCGGCACACCCGGTCCTCGCCGACGCGTCGCTCCTGCTGCGCCGGACGTACGGGGTGGATTTCCTGGGCCCGGCGCTCGCGTACTACCGGGACGGCCGCGACGCGCTCGGCGCCCACCGGGATCGGGATCTGCGCTACACGTCCGAGACGCTCGTCGCGATCCTCACGTTCGGCAGCCGGCGCCCGTGGCAGCTGACCCCTTTGCGGCCATCGGGCCCGACCCGTCCGCATCCCCGGATCCGGGGCGAGCAGCCGGGCGTGATCGATCTGCAGCCGTCCGACGGCGACCTTTTCGTCCTCGGCGGGCGTGCCCAGGCCGACTGGCTCCACGGGGTGCCGCCGGTGCCCGGCCTGCACACCGGACGGATCTCGGCCCAATGGCGCTGGACCTCCCACACCGGACCGCCCGAGCGCGGACCCGGGTATCGGGCTCCTAGAAACTTCTCGAGGAACTAATCGCGCTGACGCCCGGCCCAAGCGAGCAAGTCATCCACGGCCCAGGTGTTGACGACCGTCTCCGCCGGGACGCCGCAGGCCGCCGCCCGGTCGCAGCCGTAGGGCTGCCATTCCAGCTGGCCCGGAGCGTGGGCATCGGTGTCGATGCTGATACGGCAGCCGGCCTCCACGGCCAGCCGCAGCAGCCGCTTCGGCGGGTCGAGGCGTTCGGGTCGTGAGTTGACCTCCACGGCGACGCCGAACTTGGCACAGGCGGCAAAGACGATCTCGGCGTCGAACTCCGATTCCGGACGCCCGCGTCCGACCACGATGCGGCCGGTGCAATGGCCGATGACGTCGACGTGGGGGTTGGCGATCGCCCGCACCATCCGCGGGGTCATGTGCTCGGCCGGCATCCGCAGCTTGGAGTGCACCGAAGCAACGACGATGTCGAGCTCGGCCAGGAGCTCCGGATCCTGGTCGAGGGTGCCGTCCTCGAGGATGTCGACCTCGATCCCGGTCAGCAGCCGGAACGGGGCGAGATCCTCGTTGACCTTGGCGACGACGTCGAGCTGCTGGCGCAGCCGCTCGGCGGACAACCCGTTGGCGACCTTGAGCCGGGGCGAATGGTCGGTGAGCACCATGTATTCGTGGCCGAGCGCGGCGCCGGCGCGGGCCATCTCCTCGATCGGGGAGCCGCCGTCGGACCAGTCGCTGTGGGTGTGCAGATCGCCTTTCAGCGCGGCCCGCAGCTTGGCGCCTCCCTCGGCGACCGGGGTGCCGGCCGTCGCTTCGAGCCGGCGCAGATACACCGGCACCTCGCCGGCCAGCGCTTCGGTGATCGTGCGGGCGATGACGTCGCCGATGCCGGCGAGCTCGGTGAGGGTGCCCGCCTGCGCGCGGGTCTGCAGCTCGTCGCCGCTGAGTGATTCGACGGTCGCGGCAGCGCGGCGGAAAGCGCGTACCCGGTAGGTGGGCTCGTGGGCGCGCTCGAGCAAGTACCCGATGCGGCGCAGGGTCTCGACAGGATCGGGGGCGGGAGAGTCGCTCACGCCTCTAGGTTGCCGCAGATCGACGAGCTGGACTCAGCCGTCGTGCTCGCCCATGAGCAGCGCCAGCTCGCCGTCGAGGTCGAGGAACCCCGCCTCCTGGCCGAGCGGGATCCGGGCGTAGGTACGCAGCAGGAACTCGGTGGTGCCGGCCAGCGGGAGTACGAAGGTGGCGGAACCGTGGGGACTGCTGGTGCGCAGGTACAGCACGGCAGCACCGTCACGCTCGCCCGGCCAGAGCTGGACGTCGCCGTCGCCGGCCGGAGCGTTGAGGCCCTCCTCGAGGAGGCTGCGGGCGAAGGTCCAGGTGACCCATTCGCCGCCCTCGACGAGGAAGTTCAGTGTGATGGCGAAGGGGTCTTCGGTGTGGAACCCGAAGCGGGCCGTGACCGGAACCGGTGCGTCGCCGGGCATCAGGAGGTCCAGGACCAACTCGGTGCTGACGTAGGTCGTGGCGTCCATGAAAAGTGCGCTCCCTGCCTGGCCCTGGAGGTCCTCCGTAAGGCCCCCTGACGATCCCTAGAACCAGTTTTCTACCGGGAAAGTGACGCCCTTTGTATGCCAGGTTGCAGAAGTCACCCGGTCGGACGGCAACTAGTTTTCGACACGCCGTCGCTTCGGGCGATTAATCCGTTTTGTCGTCGAGCAAAGAACCCGTAACGCACGTCACACCTAGTTCGTTGGACCTGTCGTGCCTACCCCTCTGGTCGCGGCCGCGAGCGCGGTTGTCGTCGCGCTCGGTGGGGTCGGGGTCGGCAGCATGCTGCTGCACGGCGGTGGCACGTCCTCGGCCGCGGCCTCTAAAGTGCCAGCGCTCGCTGCCGATCCGACGGGGCGTCCGGCGCACTCGCGCTTCGTCTACTCGCCGCCGCAGCCGCAGTCCTCGCTGCCCGGTCTCGCACCGGTGCAGGGGCAGGCCCCGGACGCGGGTCCGGGCCCGGCAGAGGGGCCTTCGTACATCCCGCGGGGGCAGCCGAAAGCGGCGCTCGGTCAGCTGCCCGCAGCCCGCAGCAGCCCGCAGGCGACGACGTGGACGCTGTATCTGTCCGGCGGGGATCTGCTCCAGCCCGATCCCGGGGTCGCGGTAGCGACGCATCAGAGCGTCGGACCCTCGCTCGGAGGCGCCTGCGCCCCGGGCCTGTCCAACCGGTGGCAGTCCCCAGCGACCGCGACGATCCCCTTGCACGGGACGATTCCGGGGCTGCTCCGCGTGCAGGCACCCGGCAGCGTCGAGCTTCAGCTCAGCCTCGTCATTTCGACGCTCGGCGGTAGCTGCTCGGTGGTCAGCTCAACCTCGGCGGCGGCGTCCGGCGATCAAGCCGTGTCCTTCACGTTGCCGCGCGTCGATGTCGATGTGACGTCCAACGAGAATGTCGGCCTGGTGGTCGCCGCGTCCGGCTCGGCGACGGTGACGAGCACCGCGGCCGCCCCGAGCTACGTGATCTTGCCGACGCCGCCGCAGTAGCGTCAGCCGCTCGGCGACCAGAGACCCGCCCGCTGATAGATCCACCGCGCCGCTGCCACGTCGAGCAGGCCGAGTTCTTCGAAGTCGGCCATGACCTTGCGGGCAGCCCAGGCCTTCGTCGCGCGCCATGTCGGATTGGTGGCGGCGGCCTGCTTCGCCTCGCTGATGTCGAGCCCGACGGCTCCGTACGCGCGGGGGTGCACGAGGCGCTCCGCCGCGGTCACGCAAGCGATGGCGATGCGGACCGAACTCACGAATCGGCGTACGCCATGGACGTTCTCCCACTGCCGCCCGAGCTCTTCGGCGGCATAACGCATATGACGCGCTTCCTCGACGACGTGGATGCGCATCACGTCACGCACCAGCGGCTGCACGTCCTCGTCCTTCACCGCCTCGCGTTGCAGGGCGTCGAGCACTTCCTCGACGAAAAGGGCGCCGGCGAAGATCTCCGACGGCGTGGCGGTGGCGCGGAAGAACTTTCCCAGCGCCTTGCCCTTACGGCCGGGCCCGTACGCGGGGCAGCCGAGCTTGTCCGACATCTTGCCGAACATGACCGAATGCCGGCACTCGTCGGCGATCTCGGTCAGGGCGTACTGGACGTGCTGGGTCTGCGGGTCCTGCTCGTAGACGTGGCGGGTGAGCATGGAGATCAGGATCAGCTCGAACCAGATGCCGACGCTGGAGATGCTCGAGGCCTCGTGGCGGGTGAGGTCGGCGCGCTGACGCTCGCTCATCGCGTCCCAGATCGGGGTGCCGTAGAGGGAGCTGCGGTGCCAGGGGACGCTCGGGGCGTCGGATTCGAGTGGGGCTTCCCAATCGATCTCGACGAGGGGGTCGTAGCTCGCCTTTTGCGAGGAGCGGATCAGCCGGGCGGCCAGTGCTTCGCGGCCAACTCGTTCGCGGTGCTCCCGGGGCGAGTCGATAACTGTCATGCACCGAGGATGTGACATCGTCGATGTCACGTCAAGGGTGGCGTATCACTCGTTTGAGGGAGTCGCCTGCGGGAACACGGTCGGGACGATCTCGTCCACCCGGTCGCGCATCGCCGCCCTGAAGTTGGCCAGCAGCGCCTGCCCGGCGATCGGCACCAGAGCCGCCACCAGGTCACGCATGTGCTCCCACTCCTCCTCCGGCATGCCGCGCTCGACGAAGTCCCGCCAGACAGTGGTGGCGATGAGGTCCACGAAGACGCTGGCCACGGCCTTGGCGTGCGCGGAGATGAGGGGTTGGGCCGCCATCACGGCCGCCGCCGGTACACCCAGCGCGATGACCTGCTGGCCCGCTTCGATCAGGTCGGGCTGCAGCAGCCGGAGCCGCCCGTTCGGCAGCACCTTGACGATCCCGCCGGCGGCCAGCTGCTCGACCAGCCCCGGGTCGGGAGGCACCCCCGCGCGGACGGCGAGCTCTGTCGCGTCGATCTCCTCCTCGGCCTCCGGCCGCCACGGATCGCGCACGGTGCGCAGCATCGCCAGCGCGAGATTCGCCGTCTGGCGCGACTGCGCCGCCAGCACGCGCTCGACGGCCGCGAGCGTGAGACCCTCCGCGAGCAGGTCTCTGACCAGGGTGAGCTGCTCGATGTGGTCGGCGCCGTAGTAGCCGGTGCGGCCCGCCAGCCGCGGCGGCGCAAGCAGGCCGCGGCCCGCATACGCGCGCACGTTGCGCACGGTCATCCCGACCTTGCGAGCCAGCTCATCGATCGTCAGCTCGTCCGGACCCCTGGGCATCCGGTGCAGGCTATCGCCGGAAGCGGCGGGACGCGCGCGTCCTGGCGTCAGGCCGCCGGTGTCCGATACCTGACTTCTGACTGCGAGAGCGAGAGCCACGTCACATCATGAGCGCCATGGCAAAAGCGCAGCGCATCCAGGAACGCGATCGGCGAGGATCGACCGCTCCCCTGCCGCCTGCCGGCGACTGGATCGTCAACACCGGTTCGTCGAGGGTCTCGTTCAGTGGCCGCGCGTCGCGGATCGCTCCGACGGTGCGCGCCGAGTTCGGCGCGGTGCACGGCGGCCTGCACCTGGCGGACGACCCGAATGGTTCGCGTGTCGGCGTGTGCGTCGACGTCCGGACGGTGACCACGGGAAACCCGGTGTGGGACGAATTGCTGCGTGTTGCCGACCCGTTCCGGGCAACGCAGCACCCGCTGGCGCACTACTCGAGCAGCGCCGTGCGGTGGAGGGGATCAGGATTCGGCGTGCAGGGCCATCTCGAGATCGCCGGAGTGAAGGTGGCGCTGGCGCTCGAAGCGACAGTGCTGGAGAACGGCGACGGCACCGTCACACTGGATGCCCAGGGAACGATCGACCCGCGCGACGCCCGCATCCGGCTCGATCTTCCCGGGTCGCGCCTGCTCATGCCTCGCGAGCTGCGACTTTCGATCGCCGTCAGCGCGAGCCGAACCCGGCCGGCGGCGGTGCCGAAGCAGCGATTCGCGCTCGCGTCGTGACGCCTGGCGGCATGAGCCTCGTCACCCGATCGCGTGATTTCAGCGTTTCAACATCACAAACGGCTCGGCCGCAGCGTTCAACCGTCAGCTTCGGGCGGTCTATCGACTTGGCGGACGGGGACCGCCCGAGGCCCCTTTGTCCGCACAAGGTTTCACAAAGCGAACTTGCTTACAAGGCGTAACGAGAGTTAGCTGTATGTGAGCCGGGCTCGACGGGGATTCCGCCAAGTACCCTCCGTCGGCCCGGCCATCACACTATAAGTCACGGGTCGTCACGCCGTAATCCGAATGCTGACTTTGCGTAACGACTCTGCTGGGAAAACCGGCCTGACGCTCTCAGGTTGCACGTTTCCGCAGCCGATCAGTCACTCTTCGTAGCGAACGCTCACCAGCCGCGCTCGCCCTCAGGAGGCTTTGGCCGGACCGCTCTGGGCGATGATGTCGGCCACGATCGCGACGCCGGTGGTGGCGCCTTCAGTGTCCTGGACCGGAGTCGTGATCAGCACCCGGCTGCCGATCGGCACCCCGATCACCCCGTCGAAGGGGTTGGCCTGTCCGGCGACGCCCACCGCGGTGGCCTGTGGCTGCCCGCGCTCGAAGGTCGAGTCGGCCAGGGTGTTGTTGTAGTACTCGGCCTCGTACTGCAGGACGACGAAGCCGGCCTTCGTCGGCGCGCCCGTCGACTTCGCCAGGACCACGGTCTTGGCGGCGGTCGGCAGCTTGGCGCCCTTGGCCACGGTCACCTTGGGACGAGCGCCGAGCGCACCCGTGACGGTCACCGGAGCGGTCACCGCATGCGTCGGGACGGCCTTCGTGTCACCGATGTCGGTCTTGGAGTACGTCGAGACGATGTCGATCACGAACGCGAGGGTGTCAGTGCCCTTGATGCCGGCTCCGGAGCTACCGGCCGAGCCGTATCCCTCGGCCGGCGGGATGACCAACAGCACCCGGCTACCGACCTTCTTGCCGACCAGCCCGTCGTCCCAGCCCTTGATCACGGCGCCGAGACCGATCGGGGTCGCGATCGGCTCCTTGCGGTCATAGGAATTGTCGAAGACCTTGCCGCGCCAGATCTGGCCGAGGTAATCGGCGATCAGCAGCTCGCCGCTCTTGACGACGGGGCCAGTACCTTCCGAAAGCACCTTGACCTGCAAAGACTTGCTGGGATTCGCGTTTGCGAAGGTCAGCGTCGGCTTGACTCCGTAGGCGCCCTTGACGGTCGGGAAGAGGACAGTTCCGCTCGGCGCCGGAGTCGCCGAGCTCGACCCGGAGGCCTTCTTGCTCGGCGAGCTGGAGCTGCTGCACGCGCTCAGAGCCAGCAGCAGCGCGGCCGCGATAGCAACGGCCGCCCGGCCACGCCGGGTGAATGCGGAAAAGCGCACTGGTTTCTTCCCTCTTCGTCATCGCGCCGAGGCGACGGATGGATCGCCCAACAGCAAGGAACGGCAACCCCCGGGGCTCTCACGCTTCCCAAAAGCCGCAACGCCGCCCGAGCCTAGGCGCAAATACTGAGAACGCGCTGCACGCGTCACATCCAGCGCGCCGTTTCAGGCGGCGCGCTCGAGAGCGCCGAACTCCTCTTCCGAGAGGTGCACCAGCGCGGCCTTCATGTTCTCCTCCAGGTGCGCGACGGTGCTCGTCCCGGGAATCGCCAGCATCACCGGAGAACGCTGCAGCACCCACGCGAGCGCCAGCTGCGCCGCAGTCACGTCGTGCCGCTTGGCTGCGTTGTCGAGGGCACCGCCCGGCTTCGCCAGACCGCCGGACGCCATCGGGGCCCACGGGATGAAGGCGATACCGGCCGCCTCGCAGTAGTCGAGCACGTCCTCATGGCCGCGGAAGGCCAGGTTGTAGCGGTTCTGCACCGACGCCACCTCGACGAGCCCGCGGCACTGCTCGAGCTCCTCGACATTGACCTCGGAGACTCCGATCAGCCGGATCTTCCCCTCGTCGCGCAGGGTGGCCAGCTCGCCGAGCGAGTCCTCGACCGGCACCTGCGGGTCGATGCGGTGCAGCTGGTAAAGGTCGATCCGCTCGAGCTGGAGCCGCCGGAGGCTGAGCTCGACCTCTTGCCGCAGGTAGTCGGGGCGCCCGCACGGCGACCAGACGTTGGGTCCGGTGCGCAGCAGGCCGCCCTTGGTCGCGATCACGAGATCGTCCGAGTACGGGTGGAGGGCCTCGGCGATGAGCTCTTCGCTGACGTGGGGGCCGTAGCTGTCGGCGGTGTCGATGAAGGTGACGCCGAGCTCGACCGCGCGGCGCAGGACGCGCAGGCATTCCTGCGGGTCGGCCGGTGGGCCCCAGATCCCGGGGCCGGTCAGCTGCATGGCCCCGAATCCCAGCTGCGCCACCGTGAGGTCGCCGCCCAGGGTGACTGTCGCATTTCCCGCTTTTTCCGGCATGACCCGAGGCTATGCGTCGAGCGTCTCCGGCGCCTCTTGAGTGGGCGGGCGCCGGCTGCCTGCCAGTTCCCCGCCATCGATGACGAACTCCCCGCCGGTGATGTAGCCGCTGGCGTCGGACGCCAGAAAAGCGACGAGCGAGGCCACCTCGTCCGCCTGGCCGATCCGGGGTACCGGCAGGCCGCTGAAGTACGCGCTGCGGTCGACCGACGCGAAATCCGGCCCGTTCACCATGTCGGTGTCGATCGCGCCGGGGTGCACCGAATTCACCCGGATCCCGTACGCCCCGAGCTCCAGCGCGGCGGCTTTCGTCATGCCGCGGATCGCCCACTTCGATGCCACGTAGCCGATGACCCCCGGCACCCCCTTGAGGCCGGCGACGGAGGAGACGTTGACGATCGCGCCGCCCCCGGACGCCCGCATGGGTGGCGTCACGGCCTGCATGCCGAGGAAGCAGCCGACCTGGTTGACGGCGATCACCTCGTTGTAGGTCTCGACCGGCATCGTCTCCAGTGGCGCGGCCCGGATGATGCCGGCGTTGTTGACGAGCACGTCCACGCCGCCGAGCCGCTCGGTCATGGCGCGAACGGCCTGCGCCCAGTCCTCGGGCCGGCTCACATCGAGCCGGACGTACGCCGCAGCCGCGCCCAGCTCGCCCGCCAGCGCTCGCCCCGGTTCGTCGAGCACGTCGGCGATCACGACCGAGGCACCGGAAGCGACGAACAGGCGGGCCGCCGCAGCGCCCTGCCCCCGGGAAGCACCCGTGATCAACGCCCGCTTACCCACCAGCGAATGCCCGTCGGTCACCGGACTCATCGCCTCCTCGTCATAGGGTCGAATCAATGCTTCGCAGCTCCGGCCGACCGGGATCTCGACCGGTGCGTGCGGCAATCCTGGCCGCCTCCGCAGTCTTGCTGGCGCCGGTCGTCGCCTGCTCATCAGGGTCTTCCGGCGTGGCGCACAGCGCTCCGTTACGCCCGCTGGCACGCCTGATCGCACCGGCGGCCAAACCCACCACGCCGCGCCCGACGGCGCGGTCGACCGTGTCCAGCCCGTCGCCCAGTCCCTCGCCGAGCGCTCCTCCCCCGCCGTTGCCGCAGCTGCCGCTCGGCGGGCGGCAGATCTTCCCGCATTACCGGGTGGTCGCGTACTACGGCGGTGACGGCGGGCCTGGGCTCGGTGTCCTCGGCGCGGGAACTCCCGACGAAGCGGCCGCCGCGGTGGCCCGCCAGGCGCAGCTGTTCGCCACCCCGCAGCGGCCCGTCCAACCGGCGCTCGAGCTGATCGCGACGGTCGCGCTCCCGAGCCCCGGGCCCGACGGCACCTACTCCTCGCACGGCGACCCGGCGAGCGTGCAGCGCTACCTCGAGGCGGCCCGCAGCCATCACGAGCTCCTGGTGCTCGATTTCCAGCCCGGGCAGGGAGACTTCCTGACGGAGATCGAGCGTTTCGGCACGTTCCTCAGGCAGCCGGATGTCGGCGTCGCCGTTGATCCGGAGTGGCACATGCAACCCGGCGAGGTCCCGGGCAAGGTGTACGGCTCGTCGACGGCCGCAAGCATCAATGCCGTCTCCAGTTACCTCGCCGCGATCGTCGCGAGATACCGGCTGCCGCAGAAGCTCTTCGTCGTCCACCAGTTCCGGCCGTCGGTGCTTCCCGACCGCCAGAACATCGTCGCCCGCCCCGGGTTGGCGACGGTCTTTCACGCTGACGGGAATGGAACGCCCCACGACAAGGTCAAGGTTTATGACTTGCTGGCTTTCCCATCCGCCCCGTTCTATAGAGGCTTCAAATTGTTCTTCACGAGAGACACGCCCTTGATGACACCGCAGCAAACTCTCGCTCTGCAGCCCTCACCGGATCTGGTGACCTACCAGTGAGCGAGCAGCAGCTGACCCAGCCGGAGCAGGAGTCGGCGGCGCAGGCGCACGCCGGATCACACCGGGCGTCGCGCGCAGACCGGCCCAAGGCCTCCAACGCTCTGATCCTGACGATCGTCTGTCTGGGCCAGTTCATGGTCGTGCTCGACGTCTCGATCGTGAACGTCGCGCTCCCGGCCATCGGCCGCGATCTGCACTACAGCTCGACCGGCCTGCAGTGGGTCGTCAACGGCTACGTGCTGACCTTCGCCGGATTCCTCTTGCTCGGGGGTCGCCTCGCCGACCTGTTCGGCCAGCGAAAGGTGTTCCTCGGCGGCCTCGGCCTGTTCTCCGTCGCGTCGCTGCTCGGCGGACTGGCGCAGAACTCCGGAGAGCTGACCGCCGCCAGGGCGCTGCAGGGTCTGGGCGGCGCGGTGCTCTCCCCCGCGACGCTCACGATCATCACGACTACGTTCACCGAGCCCCGGGAGCGCACCCGCGCCATCGGTATCTGGAGCTCCGTCGCCGGAGCGGGCGGCGCCTTCGGTGCCATCGCCGGCGGCATCCTCACGACCTATCTGTCGTGGCGGTGGGTGTTGTACGTCAACGTCCCGATCGGCGCCCTCGTCGCCCTCGGCGCCTTCACCCTCCTGCACGAGGTCCGCCGTCCCGACGCTTCGCACAGCCTCGACATCGCCGGCTCCCTCACCGGCACCGGCGGTCTCGCGGTGGTGGTCTACGCCATCGTCAGCACCGACACCCACCCCTGGGGATCCGCCCGCACGCTGGTCACCCTGGCCATCGGCTTCGCGCTACTTGCCGTCTTCCTGCTGATCCAGGCCCGCTTCGCCAAGTCGCCGCTGATGCCGCTCTCGCTGTTCCGATCCCGTGCGCTGTCCGGGGCCAACGCCGTGATGCTGCTGGCAGGCATCGCCTTCTTTGCGATGTGGTATTTCCAGTCGCTCTGGATGCAGGAGGTGCTGGGCTTCGGCCCGCTGCGCACCGGGCTGCTGTTCCTGCCGATGACGGGCTCGATCATCATCGCCAGCCAGCTGAGCTCGCGGCTGGTCAGCCGGTTCGGAGCGCGGCCCGTCCTCATGCTCGGCATGCTCGTCACCGCTGCCGGGTTCCTCTGGATGGGGCAGCTCGACGCCACCAGCACCTACGCCAACGGACTGCTCGGCGGAGCGGTCTTCGCCACCTTCGGGGTGGGGCTCTCCTTCACACCGCTGGCCATGTCCGCCACGTCGGGAGTGCCGCCGCACCAGGCGGGGCTCGCGTCCGGATTGCTGAACACCTCTCGGCAGGTCGGCGGTTCGATCGGCCTCGCCGCCCTCGCCACCCTCGCGACCGCACGCACCCAGCACCTCACCCGGCTGGGGACGGCACATGGAGCCGCGTTAACTTCGGGCTATGACCGGGCATTCCTGGTGAGCGCTGCCATCGCGTTGGTGGCCGTGCTGGTGGCAGCCCTGTCCATTCCGTCGATCACGCGTCCCTCACGAGCGCCGGCCACAGCCTCTGCGGGGCATTGAGGGGTAGCAGCCGATGAAGGTCACGATGCAAGCCGGCACCGAGATGCTCGAGGGTCACGGCGGCGACCAGATCGAGGCCTACGTGGCCGTCCCGGTCGTCGACGATGGGACTCCTGTCCCGGGCGTCGTCGTTATCCATCACATGCCCGGCTTCGACGCGGCCACGAAAGAGATCACGCGCCGGTTCGCGGCCAACGGATACGCGGCCGTGATGCCCAACCTGCACTACCGGGAGGCACCCGGCGCCGACTCCGACGATGCCGCAGCCGCCAACCGGGCCGCGGGCGGGGTCCCCGACGAGCGGCTCACCGGAGACGTCAAGGCGGCCGCGGCCTACTTGCGCGCGCTGCCGGGGGCCAACGGCAAGGTCGGCACCATCGGCTACTGCTCGGGCGGGCGCCAATCCTTCCTGGCCGGCTGCACGGCCGGGGTCGACGCCGCCGTCGATTGCTACGGCGCGTTCGTGTCGGGCACCCCGCCGAAGGAGTTCCCGCTTCCGATCACTCCGCTGCTGCACCTGACACCGCAGCTGGGTTGCCCGCTGCTCGGGCTGTTCGGCAACGAGGACAAGTTCCCGTCGCCCGAGCACGTCGACGAGCTGGAGGCGGCGCTGAAGGAGAACGGCAAGGAGTACGAGTTCCACCGCTATGACGAGGCAGGCCACGGGTTCTTCGCCGTCGACCGGCCGAATTACCGGCAGGCCGCCGCGACCGACGGCTGGGTCAAGGTGTTCGACTTCTACGCCCGCACCCTGGCGGAGCTGAACGTCATGTGCACCTACATCACCGAGCAGATCCCGCTGTCGGGCAGCGGCAAGGGCCGGGCGGGCTGGTTCGACCTGACCGACGCGAGCGTCTACGTCGACCATCCCGTCGCGGCACAGGCCGAGCACACCCTCAACATCGACTTCCGCAACCCGTCGCTCGGCCCGGAGGCCCGCGTCGCGGTGGAGCTCACGGCCGAATCGGCGACCGCTCTCATCGGCGCGATCCAGGCCGCCCTCGCGGCGGTGCCGCCCGGAGTGCTGACCGGCTAGCTCTGGACCATCATCTCCGGGTTGCGCACCTGGACCATCCGCTTGATGCCGACCTTCCAGGTCACCTCGGTCGGCTCACCGACGAGCTGGGTCAGCTTGGTGACATCAGCCGGAGTGCCCTCGATCGCGGTCGGATCGACGGTGAACTCAGGCGTTTTGCCGGTGAGCTCGCCGAGGTAGCCGACCCACTCCTCGATGGTGACCCGCTCGGAGCCCGCCCAGTTGACCGTCACCGCAGGCACCGACGCCGCGTCGAGCAGCGCGGGCAGCGTGCGGATGATGTCGTCCTCGTGGATCAGGTGGTACGCGCCGCCGTCCGGCGGGACCGGGATGGCCATGCCGCCGGCCATCATCAGCAGGTGGTACCAGGGCCAGCCGCCGTTGTCGCCATAGGGAACGTTCAGCCGGCAGATGATCGTCGGCAGGTCGAGGGTGCGGGCGTAGGTGCGTGCTACCGCTTCAGCGGCCACCTTCGACAGCACGTAGTTCGGCATCATCTGGGTGTGGTTGTTGTCGCCGAGCGGGCTGGTCTCCGGCAGGCCCTCTCCCCCCTGCGGCGCGTAGACCGCCGTGGACGAGCAGTGCAGGAACGCCTTGGCTGACGCGTAACGCGTCATGAGCAGGCCGACCGACTCCGCATTCGCCGTGATGTCGGCGTCGCTGTCCTTGGTCTTCGCGACGGCGAAGTTCAGGACGTAGTCGGCCTCAGCGGGAAGCTCGTCGTAGCCCTCGCCGCTGCCGAGATCGGCGACGACGCAGTGCACTCCGGCCTCCTCCAGCGCGGCCCGGGCCTTCGGGTCGGAGAAGCGGGCAGGGGCCCAGACGGTATTGGTCCGGGCCAGCTGGCGGGCGACGGGCAGGCCGACCTGACCGGTCGCACCGGTGACGATGATCGTGGCGTTTTCAAGCACGGGGATCAGCTTGCTACACCGCGCTGCGCCGCCCGCCAGCGGGTGCCGGGGTCAGGCTGCCGGGGGTCCGCCTTGCCCTCCGGGTCCGGTACCCGTCGTGCCGGTGCCCGTGGGCGGGGTACCCGTCCCGGTCGGCGGGGTGCCGGTGCCGGTCGTGCCGCTGCCGGTCGTGCCACTGCCGGTCGTGCCACTGCCGGTCGTGCCGGTCCCGCCGGTCCCGGTGCCGGTGACGGCGCCCACCGTGATGGTCCGCGCTGTCGCCGCGGTACCGGTTCCGGTCACCGTGAGCGTGACGGACTCCCCGGTCTTGAGCGTGCTCAGGGCGACGGCAGCCGTGCCCTGCCGGACGGCGGTCGAGTTGTTGATCTGATACGCCTTCGTGGAGGTACCGCTCTTCACGCTGATCGAGGTGGTGCTGATCGCCGTGATCGTGCCGGTGACCTGCGTGCCCGTTGCCGTGGTGCCGCCGGGAAGGGTGCCCGCCTGACCTGTGGTTGCGCCCGGGCCGCCGAATCCGCCGTTACCGAACCCGTTGGCGGCGGCCGAGCTGTTCGTGCCGCGCAGCGCCGAGGCTCCGAGTGCACCGGCCAGCGCACCGACGGCCAGCAAGCCCACCGCGGCGGCGACCCGCTTCGGCTGGCGGGTGCCCTGCAAGCCGGAGTCGGCCTCGGGCGCCGCGGCGCCGCCGGCCGTACCGGCACTCGGCGGCGGCGCCAGCCAGCTGTCCAGCCCCGGCTCGGTGGCGGCGGCGCCACCGGCCGGTGCGTAGCCGGGATAGGGCGTCGGGGTGTGCGTTTCCATCGTGGTCTCTCTCATTTCTGCTGTGGGACAGGAGGTTGCTGTCGGGTCAGGAGGTTGCTGAGGTCAGGTCGTAGACGGTGGTTCCGCCGACGGTCGTTGCCTTGTAGTGCGCTTCGACCCAGGCGGTGATCTGGCTTGCGACGCCGTTACCTCCGGCGCCGCCGCCCCCGCCCATGCCGCCGCCGGCGATGAAGTAGTGGATCTCGCCCGCCTTCACGTAGGCCTCGAACTGCGCCAGCGTCGGCGACGGGTCGCTTCCGCTGAACCCGCCGATCGCCATGACCGACGCTCCGGTGGTCAGCTCGTACTCGGCCGCGGACTGCGAACCGATCGTTGCCGCCGCCCAGCGCTGAGTGCTCTTGGCAAGCAGAGCGTCGAGCGCGCTACTGCTGGCCTGGCCGCCGGCCTGAGCCGTCCCGCCGGATCCGATGCCCGTCGGAGCCGTGCCGGTGCCCGTGGGAGCCGTGCCGGTGCCCGTTCCGGTCGGCGCGGTACCGGTCGTCGGCCTGGTCCGCGTGGCACCGGAACGCGTACCGGTGGGGGCGCCGCCACCCGTTCCGCCGCCGCCCATGCCGCCGCCGGCACTGGCCGGGCCGACGCTCGGGATCGAACCGGTGTGGGGCTGGGAGGCGGTCGCTGCCGCGTAGGCGGTGGTGCCGGCGATGCCCGCGAGCATCGAACCCGCCACAAGCGCTATGACGGTGCGCCGACGCCAGGCGACGGGGATCGCGAGCATGGCGACCGCGATGGCCGTCAGCACGAGCGTCCCGTAGCGGATCTCGGGATACCAGGAGGCGTTGCGCGACAGCAGTACCGAGCTCCAGCCACCCGCGGCAGCGACGAGCGCAGCCAGCCAGAGCCGTGAGCTGTACCGCGCCCGGGTCAACCACAGCGCGCGGGCGCCGATGGCGACGAGCGCGCCGATCGCCGGAGCGAGAGCGACCGTGTAGTACGGGTGGACGGTGCCCTTCATGTAGCTGAAGACGACGCCGGTGATCAGCAGCCAGCCGCCCCACAGGAGCAGGGCCGCACGGGTGCGGTCGGTGCGCGGAGCGCGGCGGGTCACCCAGAGACCGGCGACCAGCGCGATGAGGGAGGCGGGCAGGAGCCAGGAGATCTCGTTGCCCATCTCGCTCGACAGCAGCCGGGTGATCCCGGTCGCGCCGCCGAAGCTCGACCCGGCCGCGCCGCCGCCGCCCGGGCTGCCGCCCTCACTTCCGGTGAGCCGGCCGAAGCCGTTGTAGCCGAAGACGAGGTCGAGCACGCTGTTGTTGGTCGAGCCGCCGATGTAGGGCCGTGACGACTCGGGCCACAACTCGACCGCGGCCACCCACCAGCCGGCGCTGACGACCACGGCGAGACCGCCGGCCAGCACGTGCCCGACGCGCTTGCCCAGCGACGTCGGTGCGGCGACCAGATACGCGAGTGCGAACGCCGGTAGCGGCAGGAAACCCTGCAGATCCTTGGTCAGGAAGGCGAAGCCGAGCGCGCAGCCGCCGAGCAACACCCAGCGCAGCCGGGCGCCTTCGATCGCCCGGGTCATGGCGTACGCCCCGGCAACCATGAGCAGGACGAGCAGCGCGTCAGGGTTGTCGAAGCGGAACATCAGCGCTGCCGCCGGGGTCAGCGCGAGGATCGCACCCGCACCGAGACCGGCCACCGGGCCTGACCAGCGCTTGACCATCGAGTAGAGCAGGCCGACCGCGGCCACGCCCTCCAGCGCTTGCGGAACCAGCAGGCTCCAGCTGTTGAAGCCGAAAACACGGGCCGACAACCCCATGACCCACAGCGACCCCGGCGGCTTGTCGACCGTGATCGAGTTGCCCGCGTCGAGCGAGCCGAAGAACCACGCCTTCCAGCTCTTGGAGCCGGCCTGCACGGCTGCCGCGTAGAAGCTGTTCGAGTAGCCGGAGGCTGACAGATTCCAGAGGTAGAGCAGAGCGGTACCGGCGAGCAGCACGAAAACGGCGGGGCGCACCCACACCGGAGAGGCGGCGTCGCCCCGCACCAACCGCTGCCACCGGGAAGGACCGCGGGGCGCGGACTCGCGGGCGGGCGTCCAGTCAAGGGCCTGCTGGGCAGGCGCGACCGTGGTCGTCGTAGGAGGCATGTCATCAACTTCGGGTGCCGGGCTACGCGCGCCCCATGGGGCACCTGTGCGCCCTCTGTGAGCCCAGCGCCGGAGATCTGGAAGGCGAAAAGGCCGGGGCCGCCCTGAAGGGCAACCCCGGCCGCGGGTGGGCTTTGAGCTTGGGCTTTGGGACCGGCTCGCTCAGCGCGAGAGCAGCTTGAGCGCTCGCTTGGGGCAGGCGGCGACGGCATCCTGCGCCGCGTCGAGAAGATCCAGCGGCACGGGCGCGCCGCGATCAGCGATGACGGGGTAACCCCAGTCGTCGCGACCGAGCATTTCGGGAATCAGTTCCATGCAGAGTCCGCGACCGTCACACGCGGTCCAGTCGATGTGCAGCTTGAGGTCGGTCTGCTCCGCCGTCCGGGCGCTCATCGGCCGGCCTTCGCCAGGCAACTGCCGCCGCGGTGAGCAAGGACGTCCTGGGAGAACGTCACGAGGGCACTGCGGACAAGGCGAACCGTGCCGTCCGGATGGTGGCAGGCGCCCCGACCTTCGACCAGGCCGGCGATACGCCGCACTTCCTCGATCGCCGCCGCTGGAGCCGGGCGTCCGCGCGAGCCGACCACGTCCCCGAAAACCTCGGCCAGTCTTGGCAAGCCGTTCAGGCACGGCCCGCACTGGCCCGCGCTCTGCTCGGCGAGATAGGTGACGATCCGGCTGGTCTGCACCAGGCCGCACGTCGCCGAGGGCAACGCCGCGATCACCCCGGCCCCCGGCGACGCGTGGTAGGGGCGCAACCCGGCGCGCGAGACCGGAGCGCCGGCCGCCGCTGAAAAGGGCACCCACGATCCGTGGTACCCGCCGATCAGGACGGCTTGCAGCGCCGTGGTGGGACCGCCGGCGGCGGCCAGCACCTCCTCGAGAGGGGTGCCGTATTCGTGCTCGTACACCCCGGGATCGGCGACGGCACCGCTGATGCTGGACAGGAAGGTCCCAGGCTCGTCAGGGGTACCGGTCTCGCGAAACCACGCGGGTCCGCGGCGAGCCGCAAGTGCGAGATGCGCGAGGGTCTCCACGTTGTGCACCAGCGTCGGCCGGCCACGTACTCCGGCCGTCACGACCATCCGCGACTTGTCGCGAGGCACGGCGAGACCGCCCGAAAGCCTTGATACTGCAGCGGTTTCCTCGCCGGAGATGAAGGCGTCAGGAGCGGCGACGACGGTGACGCGGATGCGGTCGAGGCCCTGACGTTCCACGAGTGCTGACGCGATCGCCGCTCGGAGATCCTCCGGCACGTACGCGTACGCCTCGGCGGCGCCGGTGGCTTCGGCGACCAACTGCAGCCCGTCGAGCACCAGGTGCGGCGCCAGGGTCAGCAGCGTCCGATCCTTCGACGAAAGCGGCTCTCCCTCGGCGCCGTTCGCGACGACGACGGCGCGCTTTCCGGCAGCAACCGCAGCGAGTTTGCGTGCGGAGGGAAAGCCGGCGCCGCCGCGGCCGGTCAGCCCACATTCCTCGAGCAGCCGGATCAACCGGTCTGCGCTGCCCGTCCACGGGATCGGACCGAGCAGTGCCTGGTGGGCGCGCAGGTCGCCGGCAGCGGCACCGAAGAGCCGCCGGGCGCCGGCGCGGGTCACCGCATTCTGCTCGGTGTCGTAAGGGTTTTTCAGCGTTGCGGCGTTCATCGGGTCCGTCCTAGGGCAGGAGCCGACGGGCGGGTCAGCGGCCGGCGCACAGTGCTGTGCTCAGTGAAGTGAGGGGCGACGCGCCAGCCGATGGCCGCAACGACGGTCAGTGCCGAGACTGCAGCAATGCTGCGCATCCACACGGTTGCGTTGTCGGTGCCGGTGCCGAGTCCGTGGGCGAACGCGACGGGCCAGGCGGCGTAGGCGATCCAATGCACGCCGCGCCAGACGCGTTCAGGCATCCGGGTGCGCAGCAGGCTGGTGACGACGAGGGCCAGGATCAACTCGAGGCCCACCGTGCCCAACCCCTGCCACAGCGGGCGGTACGCACCGACGAATGGCACCAGCAGATCGGTGACGTGAACCTTGGCGTAGCTGTCGAGCATCAACGTCGTGACGTGGATGGCGAGGGTGACGACAGCGAGCAGAGCCGCGTTGCGATGCACGAGGGCCACGGCGAAGCGCGGCAGACCGAAGGCGGACCTGCCGGAGCGGCTCGCGATGCCCAGCGCCACGACAATCGTCAGCAATACCAACGAAATGACGCCGGTGGCCCGCGCGGTGTACCAGAGCGCGATGCTGCTCATGGGGTCCTCGATTCTGCTGACGGTGCCGGGTCGGCCGGGAAGCCGGCGATCGAGACCACCTCGCCCGTCGTGGACACCAGGCGAGCAGCTCTTCCCTGCTGGTGCAGCCAGGCCGGCGCGTCGACGCCCAGGATCAGCGCCGCCGTACTCAGGGCGTTCGCCTGGACGCAGCTCGGGGCGGCGACCGTGGCGCTGCGCCACACGACCTTGGCCGGCGTGCAGCTTCGGGGATCGACGATGTGGTGCATCTGATGGCCACCGGCCTGCCAGCGCCGGCTCTGCGTGCTGCTCGTGGCGAGCGCGCTCTGCGGCGCGAGGCGCACCGTGATGGACGGATCAGCCGGCCGGTCCTGCACCAGGACGTTCCAACCGCCGTCGGGCTCGGGTCCCGCTGTCGCGATGTCGCCGCCGAGAGCGACCAGCACCCCGACGGCCAACTCGTCCGCGATCTGCGCGGCGATGAGGTCAGCAGTGAACGCCTTGCCCGTGGCACCGAGGTCGAGCTGGATGCCGCTGGGGACGGTCAGCTGCCGCCCTTCCAGGCGCACCTGGCGCCAGCTCGGGGCCTGGCGGACCCGTACCTGGCGGAGCGGTCGATCGCCGGCCATCTCCGCCCAGTCACGGTCGTATCCGAGCCCGGCCAGGACCGTGCCGACGGTCGGGTTCACCAGGCCGTCGGTGGCCGCCGCCGCATCCAGCGCCGCGCCCACCAGGTCCGCCAGTTGCTCGCTGACCAGGGTGGGCCGGCCGGCGGGAAGCGTCATCAGTTCGGAGTCGGCCCGGAAGCGGCTGCAAGCCGCGTCGACCAGGGCCAGCCGCCGGGTGGCTATTTCCCGCGCCGCTTCCAGGTTCTGCGGCTCGGTGAGGACGATGCGGGCGGTGGTGCTCCACACCTGCCACTGAGCAGTGGCAGGGGTGAGCGGGAGCGTCTCTTCGAGAGGCACGCCGATCACGACCCGCCCGAAGTGGCAGCCGTCGAACTGCTGGAGGTGGATGCGGTCGGCGCGCTGCTTGTACTCGAGTTACTCGTGCCGGTCGTCGAACTCGTTCCGCTCGTTGTCGAACTGGTGCTCCCGGTGCTCGTCGAGCTCGCGGTGCCCGTCGTCGTGGTGGCCGCTTGCGAGGCAGCGGCGCCATGGCTGGCAAGGACGGCGACGGTCCCGGTGCCAACTCCGGCCACAGCCATCAGTCCCATGGTGGCGACCGCCACCCGGCGCTTGCCCTGTTCTCTGATGCTGCTCACTTGCTCTCCCTCGATCACCGGCGATTGCCGCCTCGAGAAGAAGCTTCGGCCCGGACCCTATGGACCGGCTGTGCGCTTCCAGAGCAGCTCCTAGGCGTGAAGGAGCTACATTGCCCTCACACGCCGGACGCGAATGCCCACAGTCGACTCACAGGTAGCGCACAGTGGGACATGAGGGATCGGGTCGACGCTGAACACATGATGAGGACAGAGTCACCTACCGCCATGAACCAGCCCGAGCTCACCCGCCCGGGCGGCGGTCCCGTGCGCGCCCTGGTCGTGGACGACGAGGCGACCCTTGCTGAACTGCTGTCGATGGCCCTGCGCTACGAGAACTGGGACGTGCGCACCGCCGGCGACGGCCTGACCGCGCTGCGCGTCGCCCGCGAGTTCAAGCCCGACGTGGTGGTTCTCGACGTCATGCTTCCCGACCTCGACGGCCTCGAGGTGCTGCGCCGGCTGCACGCCGACTTTCCTTCGCTGCCAGTGCTTTTCCTGACAGCAAAGGACGCGGTCGAGGACCGGATCGCCGGCCTCACCGCCGGTGGCGACGATTACGTCACCAAGCCGTTCAGCCTGGAGGAGGTCGTGGCCCGGGTACGCGGGCTGCTGCGCCGGGCGGCCGTCGCCGCCAAGCCGGAGTCGCGTCTGGTCGTCGGCGATCTGGTGATGGACGAAGACAGCCGCGAGGTCGAGCGCGCAGGCGATCTCGTCACGCTCACCACCACCGAGTTCGAGCTGTTGCGCTTCTTCATGCGCAACCCGCGCCGCGTCCTGTCGAAGGCCCAGATCCTCGACCGGGTCTGGCAGTACGACTTCGGCGGCCAGGCCAACGTGGTCGAGCTCTACGTCTCCTATTTGCGCAAGAAGATCGACGCGGGCCGTGAGCCGATGATCCACACCGTGCGCGGCGCCGGGTACGTCCTGAAACCCGCACGGTGACTGCCACCCGGTCCCGCTTCTGGCGAAGGCGGTGGACTCTGCGGGCGCGGCTCATGGCCGGCCTGCTGGTCCTGCTGGCCGTCGCGAGCGCGGTGATCGGGATCGTCAGCGTCACGACGCTGCACCGCCAGGTACTCAGCCAGGTCGACAACGAGTTGTCCGCCGCCAGCCGGCTCTCGTCCTCCTTCGAGGGCGGCGGCCCATTCGGTGGACGAGGGCCCCGGCCGACCGACAACGGGCCGGCCCCGGGCTTCCTCAACGCTCTGGGACAGGGAATCGGGACACTCGGCGCCCGGGTGACGAACGGGACCGTCGTGCAGTCCGGGATCCAGAACGGGCAGACCACGCCCGTGTCGATCCCTGCCGGCGACTTCTCGACGCTGCTCGCCATTCCCGTCGACAACCGCCCTCATACGGTCACGCTCGACGACCTCGGCGAGTACCGCGTGATCGCGACCCCGGATCCGGACGGTGACGGCAGCACCATCATCACGGGCCTGCCGCTGAAGGACGCGAGCTCGACCGTCGCCCACCTCACGATCGTGATCATCATCGTGGCACTGGCAGCGCTGCTCGGCGCCGTGATCCTGGGAGCGGCCATCGTGCGCTTCGCGCTTCGCCCCCTGCGCCGCGTCACCGAAACGGCCACCCGGGTGTCGAAGCTGCGCCTCGACCGCGGTGAGGTCGCCCTCAGCGAGCGAGTGCCGGAGGCATACATCGATTCCCGCACCGAGGTCGGGCAGGTAGGCGCGGCGCTCAACACCATGCTCGGCCACGTCTCCACCGCGCTCTCGGCACGCCAGGCCAGCGAGATGCGGGTCCGCCAGTTCGTCGCTGACGCGAGCCACGAGCTGCGCACGCCACTCGCGTCCATCCGCGGATACGCCGAACTGACCCGCCGCACCGGCGACGTGCTGCCCCCCGACATCAAGCACGCGATGGACCGGGTCGAGTCCGAAGCCACCCGCATGACCGGGCTCGTCGAGGACCTGCTCCTGCTCGCGCGACTCGACGCGGGCCGCCCGGTTCGGGAAGAACCCGTCGACCTGACCGCGCTCGTCATCGACGCGGTGAGCGACGCTCACGTCGCCGGCCCCGACCATCCCGTCCGTCTGGTGCTCCCCGACGACCCGGTGGAGACGCTCGGCGACCCCGCGCGCCTGCATCAGGTCTTGACGAACCTGCTGACCAACGCGCGTACGCACACCGCGCCCGGAACCCAGATCGTGGTCACCCTGCGCGCCGATGCAGAGGCAGTGGTGGAGGTCGCCGACAGCGGCCCGGGGATCGACCCCGAACTCCTCCCGCACATCTTCGAGCGGTTCGCCCGGGCCGACAGCTCGCGATCCCGCAAGGCCGGGAGCACCGGACTCGGTCTGGCCATCGTGTCTGCGGTCGTGACCGCGCACGGTGGCCGGGTGGAGGTCGACACCCGTCCCGGACGCACCGTCTTCTCCGTTCACCTTCCGGTGCGTCAACCACTGACACCGGTGGCGGCACCGCGCGCGTCGCCCCAGCTGCGCTAACACCGCTTACTGCCGGAATCCAGCAAGATAGTCTGGCGAATGCGGCTCAGATCGGCTCTTTGCTTTCGGGGGACTGCCGGAAATACTCGAATAGACGGGTCGGTGGACATGCCCTTCCCGTCGCCAGCTTTCGCTCCACCGCAGCAACCCGAAAAGAAGAGGCGCCATGAACAAGATCCACCACCGGACTCCCACCACGGAGGAGCCCCACTCTGAGCAGGCCGCCGGGTACCAGCGGCCGAAGATCACGTTTCGGCCGATCGCCGCGCTCGGGTGGCTGTTCGTCACCTTCGTGCTGGCCACCGGCCCGCTGCAGCTCGCCGTTCCCGGTCAGAGCGGCTCGGCCTACTTCTCGGCCGCCGGCCTGGGTGGACTGGCGGTGCTCGGCGCGGTGCTGGCTGGCGACCTGCGCCGCGCCCGGTCGATGTCGCTGGCCGGCCAATCGGTCGAGCGCATCGAGGTCGGCCTGCTGCGCGGCCGCGTCGTGGCGACCGGTGAGGTCGGCACCCCGCAGGGCCTGCGCAGGGTCAGCTGGGCCGGCCCCGCGGTACTCGTCGCCAGCGCACTGGTACTCGCGGCCGCCGGCGGGCTCCTGCTGCTCGCGTCCTCCCTCGGCTTCCATCTGCTCGGCGCCACTGCGCTGATCACCGCGGCAGGTATCGCGGCGCTCGGTCTCTCCGAGCTGCTCCCCGCCCCCGGCTCCCCCGGCAGCCAGCTCGTCCTCGCACGGGCCTGGCGGCGCAGCGGCCGGCGCGACAACGGCGTCGTGTCGGCTGCGCGCGCGGGAGTCGGCAGCGGCTGGGCGCTCATCGCCGCCGGTGTCGCCCTGACCCTTCTGGTCAGCTTCGCGGGCATCTGGCTCATCCTGATCGGCGCCATGGCCATCGCCGGCTCACGCCTCACCCTCGCCGGCGCCCAGACCCGGCAGCGGCTGGCAGGTGTTCGCGCCAGCGACGTCATGTCCCCGGCGCCGCCGGAGGTGTCGGCATTCGCCACGGCCGGCGACGCGTTCACCGACGTGGCGCTGCCGAGCCGGGCCGACGTCCTGATCGTGCGCGACACCGACGGCAGCTTCGGTGGCATCGTCCCGGTTCGGGCGCTGGCCGCAGTGCCCGGCGACGATCGCGAGACCGTGCGGGTGCGCCGCCTCGCGATCCCGGCAAGCGCGCTCGCGATCGTCAGCCCCGCCGATCCGGTCGAGAAGGTGCTCGACGCGATCGCCGCCCACCCGGGCATCGGCCTGGCCGTCGTCATCGCCGACGACCCGGTCCTGGTCGGTCACCCGGTCCCGGTCGTCGGGATCGTCACACCGATGGATCTCACCCGTACCCTCTCGCTGCTCGATGCGGCCGGTTCTCAGTTCAACCAATCGGTCCACCGCAAGACGCTCTGAGCCGGCGAGACACTCTGAGGGAGCCCGCGTCATCCAGGGAGGTGGCCGTCGCATGGCCGACCGGAGCGTGCCGGTGGGAGCGCTGACGAGCGTTCCCACGGGTGTCGACCGGCTCCGCAAGCCGGGCGGGCAGCTGGGATCGGTGGCGGCGGCTGCGGCGGCCGATGCCGGCGGCCTGGATCCGACGCTGCTGGCCGACTACCTCGAGGTCATCTCCGACGTCGCGGGCACCGGCCGGCGGCTGAGCCGGCCCGAACTGAACCGCTTCCGCTTCCAGGGCCGGCGCGCCGCCCTCGAGGGCGTCCCGCTGCGGGCGCTGGTCGAGCTCTACCTGACGGCCGCCTGGCGCTTGTGGCGCCACCTGCCCGCGGTGCGCTCCGCCAGCCATCAACCCGACGAGCTCGTCGACGCGGGAGAAGCGGTGCTCCGCGCGGTCGACGAAGCGGTGGCCGCCGGCGTCGAAGGCCACCAGCTCGCCCGCCGCGAGATGACCCGCCGGGAGGAGGCAGCGCGGCGCGAGCTGTTCGACGACCTGATCTCCGGCCGTCCCGACGGCAACGGCGTGGTGGCCCGCGCGGCCGACTTCGGCCTCGATCTCGCCGGCCCCCACGCGGTGGCGATCATCGGCGCGAGCCAGCCCTTCGTCGACGGCACTCCCCTGGTCACCCGGCTCGAGTCGGCCGTGCTCGGCGCGAAGGGCGACGCCAACGCGTTGCTGGCCAGCAAGGAGGGCGCGCTCGTGGTCATCTTCGCCGCCCCTGACCAGGCGGCGATCGACTTCGTCGTCCAGCGCCTCTCGCACGAGCTCGGCATCCCGGACGGCGCGGGACCCCACCCCGCCCGCGGCGGTGCGGGTCCTGCGGTCCAGCTGCGGCGCCCGTCCGGGGTCGGCCGGTGGCAGATCACGCTCGGGCGGGCGCGTCCCGGCGCCGCTGGGGTGTTCGCGTCGTATGAGGAAGCGCTCGACGCCCGCGAGCTGGCCGCCCGCCTCCGGCTCGACCAGCCGATCGTCGCGGTCAACGATCTGCTCGTCTACCGCATGCTCCTTCGCGACCGCAACGCCATTGCCGACCTGGTCAACGCCACCCTGAGGCCGCTCACCCAGGCCCGCGGCGGCGCCGCTCCCCTGCTGGAGACGCTTGGCGCCTACTACGAGACGGGTGGCAACACCACCGAGACCGCACGCCGCCTGCATCTGTCCGTGCGAGCCGTCACCTACCGGCTCGAACGCGTGACGGCACTGACCGGCCGCGACCCCGCCAACCCCGCCGACCGCTTCACCCTCAACACTGCGGTGCTCGGCGCGAAGCTGCTCGACTGGCCCCGCCAGCCCTTGGAACCCTGACGGGCGTACCGGCGGTTCAGCGGGGGCCGGCCCCCAGGTCGCTGGCCGGTCCGGTGGCCACCGAGGCGCCCGTCGCGGGCCGCGGCACCGCTTCCAGCGTCGGCGCCTCAGGATTCACCTCGTGCGGCCAGCTGAACTTCTGCGCGGCGCCCTCGGCCCGGATCACGTGCATGACGGCGTTGATCAGCGCGAGATGGGTGAAAGCCTGCGGGAAGTTGCCCAGATGACGTCCGCTGCGCGGATCGATCTCCTCCGCGTAGAGGTCGAGCGGGCTGGCCAGTGAGAGCAGCTTCTCGCACAGCTCCCGGGCCCGGTTCAGCTCACCGATCTCCACCAGCGCCGACACCAGCCAGAAAGAGCAGATCGTGAACGTGCCCTCTTCGCCGGTGAGCCCGTCGTCGGTGACCTCGGTGCGGTAGCGCTGCACCAGCCCGTCGACGGTCAGCTCGTCGGCAATGGCCAGCACGGTCGCGACCAGCCGGGGATCATCCGGCGGCAAGAAACGCAGCAGCGGCATCAGCAGCATCGACGCGTCCAGCGCGTCGGTGTCGTAGTGCTGGGTGAACACACCCCGCTCGGAGAGGCCATTGGCCAGGATGTCGGCGTGGATCTCGTCGGCCACCCCTTGCCAGCGCTCGACGAGCTCAGGCTCCTCGCGGATCCGGGCGAGCCGCGCTCCCCGGTCCAGCGCGACCCAGCACATCATCTTCGAGGAGGTGAAGTGCTTCATCTCCCCGCGCACTTCCCAGATCCCGCGGTCGGGCTCCTGCCAGTACTTGATCGCGCACTCCACCTGGCGGTAGAGGATCGGCCAGAGCCGCTCGTCGAGCCGGTCGCGCGATCGGGTGTGGATGTAGACCGAGTCCAGCACCGCACCCCAGACGTCGTGCTGCTGCTGATCGAACGCGCCATTGCCGATGCGGACGGGCTTGGCTCCCTCGTAGCCGGACAGGTGGCCGAGAATGTGCTCGTCGAGGGTGCGCTCGCCGTCGATGCCGTACATGATCTGCAGCTCGTGGTCGCGGTCGGCGATGTCGGCGATGAAGTAGAAGAAGTCGTCGGCTTCCCAGTCGAAGCCGAGCGAGTACAGGCCCCACAGCGTGAACGTCGAATCGCGGATCCAGCTGTAGCGGTAGTCCCAATTTCGCTCGCCGCCGGGGGTCTCCGGAAGTGAGGTGGTCGCCGCCGCGACCAGCGCGCCGCTCGGCGCGAACGTCAGCCCCTTCAGGGTCAGCGCGCTGCGCTGCAGGTGGCGGCGCCAGGGGTGGTCCGGGAAGCGGCCCCTGGCCAGCCAGTGCTGCCAGTGGTGGGCGGTCCACACCAGCCGGCGGTAGGCCTCGTCGTAGTCGTACGGCGGCGGGTGCTCGGTCCAGGTGAGCGCGACGAAGCGGAAGTCGCCCTCTTTCAAAAGTGTGCGGGCGACAGCTTTCGGCCCTTCGAATCCGATACGCAGGTCAGACGTGAGATGCAGCTTCAAATCGATGCCCGGGGCGGTCGCCTCGCCCTGGTGGTAGCCGTAGTCGGTGTAGCGCCACTTCGCCGCCTCGCGGCCGTAGTCGAACTGCGGCTCGCAGTCCATCGTCACCTGCACCTCGCCGTTGACGCACCGGATGGTGCGCAGCAGGACGTGCTCGGCGTCGTAGTCCGTCGGCGCGCGGCGATTGGTGTGCGAGAGCTCGCCCTCGTGGTGCCAGGGGCCGATCAGCAGCGCGTCACGCACGATGATCCAGCCGGTCGGGGTGCCCCAGCTGGTCTCGAGAATCATGGTGCCGGGCAGGTAACGGCGAGCCACGGGAACGGCCATGTCGGCCGGGCCGAGCCGGAATCCGCCGGCGCCGCGGTCGAGAATGGCACCGAAGACGCTCGGTGAATCCATTCTGGGAAGGCACATCCACTCGACGTTGCCGCCGGGTGAGACGAGTGCGGTGCTCTCGCAATCAGAAAGAAATCCGTAATCGGCGATCGGCGGGAAGGGTGAATGACCGACGAGAGCGTCAGCTGTCTGCTCGGTCGTCATCTCGCTCATGCGGCTCATTCCTGCAGTCGGGCTACCAACCGGACGCGCCCCCATCGGCGTTAACGATCAGAGTTACATGATGGCCCGGTGCCTCGTCCGAGGGCTGGACATCGTCCTGTCATTCCGGCGACGAGTCGCGTGATTCATGGCCGGCTAAGCCAACTTCGGGAAATACCGATAGCGTAATGGTCTGATGACGGTGGGTAATTCACTGTCTCCTTGGGGGGAATGGCATGGCCGAGGAACGCTGGGGTTCGATCGACACGGCACAACCCGCTGCCGACGATGCGCCGCTTCCCGGCTCGGTGGTGGGCCTGATGTTCGCCCAATCGCCCGGCCAGCCCGCCACTTCCGCCGGGACGACGTTTGCGGCGACCCTCGAGGATTGGCAGAGCGAGCCCGGCGGGCTGACGGTCGTCGCCGAGGTGAGCGCCGACCCGCTCACGATCCGCACCGTCGCCGGGCACAACGTGTGGGTCAGCTTCTCGACCCCGTCCGAGGCGCTCATCGTGGTCGCCGCCCTCGCCCGCGAGCGGGTCACCGGACCCGACCGCATGGAGCTGACCGGCGTGCGGATGCTCGCGTACGAACCGCGGCGGCGCAGCCTGCGCGCCGGACTGACCCGGCCGGTCCGGCTGTACACCGGCGGCCAGATGCACGAGGCGACCACGCTGGACCTCTCGCGGGGTGGCTGCCGCGTCTTCACCGAGCACCCGGGTGATCCGCTCGACCCCGGAGCTCCCGGCAACCTCTCGGAGGGCTACGCGCTCGGCGTCTCCGTCGAACTCGACGACGGGTTGGTGCTCGAGGCCGACGCTCTCGTCGTGCGCGCCGACGGGCCGGAACTGGCGCTGCGCTTCACCGGCCTGGCTGCAGCAGACGCCGCCGAGGTCGACGCGGCGGTCTTCCGCGAACTCGTCCGCAACGAGGGTTAGCGAGTAGCCGGGCGAGGCGCCGCCGAGTGGAGCAGGCTCGCCTGGGAACGTTCGGGCGCGATCGCCACCATCCGGGCCACCATCCCGCTCAGCACGTCGCGCAACTCGGTCGTGACCGTCGCTGGATCGCTACCGGCAGCGGGGTGCATCGGCAGGCCGAATTCGACGTGGATCTCGGCATGACGAGCCCGGCGCCAGCGCGGCGGGATCCCCTTGGTGATCACCCGCTGACCGCCCCACACGAGCACCGGGATGAGCGGCACGCCCGTCTCCGCCGCCAGCCCGGCTGCGCCTTTCTTGAAGGGCAACAGCTCGGTCGTCACGCTGACCGCCGACTCCGGGAACACCCCGACGAGCTCGCCCTGCCGTAACGCCCGCCGCGCCATCCGATACGCGCCCGCCCCGGCGGCGCGGTGCACCGGAATGTGCTTCATGGCCCGCAGCAGTGGACCGGCGAGGGGATGGGCGAACGCGGCGTCGGTGACCAGAAAACGGGTCAGCCGTCGACGGCGCTGCCACACCGCGTCCTGCACCAGCGCGAAGTCCAGGTAGCCGAAGTGCGTCACGGCGAGCACCGCACCGCCCGTGGGCGGCACGTTGCTCACGCCGTGCACGTCACGCCGCAGGTCCAGCAACCGGAACAGGCCGCTGCCGATCCCGATGGCCAGCCGATAGACCCGGTCACGCTGGTGACGGAGGCTGCGCATGCCTCATATTCGCGTGTGGCCGACCGGAAGTTCACCCGGCTCAGTTCGAGCTGGCGACCTTTTCCTTCTCGCGGGGATCGACGGTCCACGTGGTGTCGGCCGGCTCGTGCGAGTAGATCCACGGAGCATTGGGTCCATCGGCCTCGAGCAGGTCGATGACCAGCGATAGCGGGATCCCGTCCTTCAAGCACGCCATGGGATCAAGCATGTCGGGCCTCCTTGTCTGCGGCGCGTCCCGGAGGCCTAACTGCCTTCGGACTAGTTACTTCGGACTAGTCCGCGCTCGACTTGAGTGCCATCGGCGCGTCGCGACCACACATAGGCGAGAACGCCCGCCGTCTCCACCACCGTCACCAGAGCGCCCCAGCCGCCGCCGACCGAAACGTTCTCCAGCGCCGAGACCCCGACGATGACCAGCACCGCGAGAGCTGCCACGAGTGCGACCGGGCGGGCCGCGCGTATCGCCGTATATGCACGGGCGAGGGCCCGGTCGGCGGACGTCGGCTGGCGCCAGGCGCGTACCGCCGCCACGGCCGCGATCGCCGCGATGCCACCCAGGCCCAGGACGTAACCGATCGCCGTGTGGACGGTCGTGGTCGGGTGCGGTGCCGCTGCGGCCCAACTGGCCAGGCTGAGCACGACGAAAGGCCAGACGGAGCGGGTCGCGAGCAGCAGCGGAGCGGCCAGCAAGAGGTAGTAGTGGTGCCAGACGATCGGCGACGCGAACAGGGCAGCGACGACCGCGGCACCGAAGACCAGCACCTCGCGGCCACTTCCGGCCGGCCTGCTGTGGTACTGGTAGCCCGCTGCCCCCAGCAGGAGCATCGCGATCGCGGTGGCGATCACGGTCGCGAGCGCCAGCGAGGCGTGCCAGTGGATGAGCAGCCCTGACAGGCCTGCCGCGTGAGGGGCCTCGAGACCGCTGAGCACGTGCAGCATCGACGCGTAGGCGCCGGTGCGCAGCGGGCCGAAGGTGAAGCCCGCGACGAGCACCACGCCCGTCGCCACCGCGGCCGTGCCGGCCGCGCGATACCGGCGCGAGAGCAGCAGCCAGCCCAGGACCGGCCACAAGAAGAGCTTGCAGATGATCAGCGCCGCGACGACCAGGCCGGCGACGATCGCCCGGTCACGCCACCGCCAGGCAGCGATGAGACCGAGCAGCAACCACGGGTTCACCGAACCGTCCTGCAGCCCGATGACGGCGGCGGAGGACAGCAGGACAAGCGCCGCGATCAGCGGCTGGCCAGGCCGCGCCCACCAGCAGGCGACCCCGATGGCCAGCAACGACGCGATCGCGTAGATCAGGTGGCTGGCGCTACCGATCGCCGAGAGCGGCGCGAACCACCAGGCGACGGCCAGCGGATAGACGAACGCGGCGTTGGTGCGGATCGTCTCGCTGTGGGTGCTGGAGTACGGGTCGTGGCCGTGCAGGACGGCCTGCCCGGCGCGCAGGAAGACATCGAGGTCGACCTGCCGGATCGGGGCCACGAACGACAGGTAAATAGCCACGCCGAGCAGCACGAGGGCCCCCGCGGCCAGGAGACGGCGCTGCGGAGGCACGGCGATCATCGTCGACCGCGGCCGACTCAGAATGGTGGCAGACATCCGCCATCCGCAGACTTCGAGACGCTGCCGCCGCCGAGGGAGAAGCGGCTGACGACTGTGACGTCGCCGGTACCGGAGCTGGTCACCGAGGTCCAGCCCTCGGCGGTGGAGTTGATGCACGCGGGGGCATCGCCGGCGACCGTCCAGTACGGATTGCTGTGGATCCGTACCAACGCATTGCCGGGCTGGTTGAAGTGCAGGGTGAAGGAATCGGCGGTCAGCGACTTCATGACCGCCGGACCCGTGGTCAATCCGTCGGAGCCGCTCACCGCCCACAGCTCCCAGTTGGCGTCATGCCAGACCGGCTTGAGGTAGGACGGGTTGCTGCGGATGACCTTCAGCTCGCCCTCGCTCGAGGAGTCGAGCGGTTCGCTGGGCAACGCGACCCAGCGCACCCCGTTCTCCACCAGCCACTCGTGATAAGTGGCCTGGTCGAGGTCCTTGGAGTAGAGGATCGCGTTGTAGCGAAGATCGAGCTGCCGCTCCCAGCCGCGCGCGAGCGGCATCGCCGGGGCGACGTAACGCGCTTCCCAGTGGGTCCGGGTGAAGGGGATCTCCAGCCGGCCGAACGGCTGGTCGTGGCCCTTCAGGTAGTCCAGTAGACCGGTGTAGTAGCTCGATTTCGCCGCCGGGTCAGCACGGCTGGCGAGCGCGGGAACGATCGGCTCGAAGTGCCAGACCAGCAATGGCACGAGCACCAGGCCCGCCCAGATCCGGCGGTTGCGCAGCGCGATCATCGCGACCGGCACGGCGAGCAAGCTGCCCGGACGCGCCAGGTTGCCCCCGATCGGGTTGGGCACGATGAAGAGCGGGACGGCGATCAGCGCGTAGATCCACAGCGCCCGCCGGATCACCACCGAAGAGCGCGGCACGATCGCCAGCCCGATGGCCGCCACCAGTAGTACGGCGATCAGCGTCGAAAGGGGAAACGGGAACGTGCCCTGCTCCGGGAACATCAGGACGGCGACCGCCCCGATCATCGCCCCGACCAGGGGCAGCAGCGAGCGCAGCGGCTTGGTGCGCAGCCACGCCACGGCGGCGAGCAGCAGGAAGAAACCGGCGAGCGGGCTCGCCAGCGAGGTGAGCGTGGCAGACAGCAGCGCGCGACGGGGCCGCTGCATCGACACCTGCAGCAGCGCCAGGACGGCGAAGGCCAGGCCGACCGCAAAAGCCATCCGGCCGACTACGAGGTTTTCCACCACCGCCGCGGAGAACGCCAGCAGAGCCAGCCGGTGCTGACGGCCCGTCTCGCGCCTGATCAGCTGCGTTGCCCAGAATGCGGTCAGGGTGCAGGCGCCGAGACCGACCGTTCCGGAGCCCAGAAACCCCGCCAGCGGCGGAAAAAGAACGCTGTACCCGAGTACGGTGTGGCCGCCGTACCACTGCGTATTCCATATCGTGAAACCGAAATGGTGGAACAACCACACCCGGTAAGCCTCGGCTGGAGTGTCAGACCCGGTCAGGTGCAACGCCAGGGGTAGGCAACACACCAACGGGGCGACAAGCCAGGGATACTTCCCAAAACCACGCACGACGCGGAGGAGGATCGACATCAGCGTCGACTTCAGCCACGTCAGCGGGCCCGCCGGAACGGCGGTGACCGCTAGTGGGGCGGCAGCGGTCGTCACCGAGGAGTCGGTGGCGTCGGCCTCCGACAGGTCGAGGACGGTCACCAGTGCACTGTCCTCTCTGACGCGTGCCCGGCGGCGGCACTCCGTCCGGCGTGGCGAGACATTCGCATTTGCTGCTGTCGGGCTGCTGCTCGGTGTCGCTGTCGTGATCTCGTGGGGGCGGCTCGGTCCCGAACCGGGCTCACGGAATCCGACCAGCTGGCTCGGGATGCTTGCCGTCGTAGCCCCCAATAATGCCAGGACCGCCGATTACCTGCTTTTGCTCGTACCCGCGCTCTTCCTGCTGACGCTTCTGTGGTGGGTTCTACTGCGCCTTGCCGCAGCTCACCGGCTCGAGGCCAAGGTCGCGGCGCTCATCGCAAGCTGCTGGGCGCTGCCCTTCGTCGTCGGCCCGGTCATCGGCAGTCGCGACGCGTACGCCTACGTCGCGCAGGGAGAGCTGGCTCGTCGCGGACTCGACCCGGCTAACGCGGTGGTGAGCCGGCTCGGGCCCGGCACCCTGCTCTCGGCCGTCGACCCGAGGTGGCGGGAAACACGCCCGCCCTACGGCGGAGTCGCGGTCGCCATCCAGAAAGCCGCGGCGTCGGCCGGCCGGCCGGTGCTGTCGCTGCTGATCCTGCGTGTCGTCGCGCTGGTCGCCGTCGTGGTGCTCGTCGCCGTCGCTGCGCGGATGGCGGCTCCCGCTACCCGCGCGATCGTCGTGGTCGCCATAGCGGCGAACCCGCTCGTCCTGGTTCACCTGATCGCTGGAGCGCATCTCGACGCCGTCGCTGCCGCGTTGCTCATCAGCGCTCTGGCGCTGGCGCAATCGGCGGGCGGTCGGAGTGTGTCGCGCCGGTGGCTGGCGATCGCCCTCTGCACCCTCGGCGCCATGGTGAAGCTCCCGGTCGCGCTGGGTGCGGTGTATCTCTCACTCATCGCCCTGCTGGCCGCGGGTCCGACGATTGCGGCCCGGCTGCGAAGCCTCGCGACCGACGTGAGCGCCGTGGCTTTCGCCGTCGGCTTGTCGATGATCATCAGCGGCGGCGGGCTCGGCTGGCTGCACAACTTCGGAACCCCGGGGCGGCTGCGCACCGGCATCGCTCCTCCCGACATCGTCACCAATCTGATCCGGGGGCTCGGCTGGCTGGTCGGAGCCCACCCGAGCGATTCCGGGCTGCTCACGGCCACCCGCGGCATCGCAGCCGGGGTCGGGGTTCTGCTGGCGGTCATCCTGCTGCGGCCACGGCGCACGACCACGTCGACGGGAGGCGCGGGATGGCAGCCGCCGACCCGCGACCGGCTCGGGCTGGCGCTGCTCGCACTAGGAATGCTGGGGCCGGTGCTCTACGGCTGGTACCTCGCGCCGGCACTCCCCCTGCTCGCCCTCGCTGCCGCCCGTCCGTCCCCCGCCCTCGGTCTGAAGGTCGGGGAGATCTCACCGGCGGTGGCGTCGTGGACGATCGTCGGCCTGTCTGCGGTGCTCACGTTCGCGACCATCCCGAGCCTCGGCCCGATCTGGTCGACGCTCGGCGCCCATCCCCTCGCCATTGTCGCGGCCTCCGTCGGCACCGCGTTGCTGTTCGCCGGTGCCGTGTTGGTGCTCGCGAAGGTCGGTTCCCGGCTACGGGCGGCGCGTCTCGAGCAGCACTCCCGGCTGACCCAGCCCGCGCCCTCCGTCTAGTTGCCAGAGCGATCTGCGATGCTGGCTCGCGTGCCAGATACGAACTCCCAGATCACCTTCCCGCGCCGGGGGCTGCGCTGAGCGTCTCCGCCGATGAGCCGCTGACGCCAGAAGCTGCGAGTGGTCTGCAGCGCTGGCTGGCCTCCCGGCTTCCCGGCGGCGACCGGCTGACCATCACCGACATCTCCAAGCCGAGCAGCGGTTTCTCGGCGGTGACGTTGCTCATCGATCTCGCGGAGGACGGGCGAGCGGACACCGCCCGGCGCATCGTCGCGCGCATCGAGACACCCGACCCGCCGGTCTACCCACGCCAGGCCCCTGGGCATCCCGACAACCCGGGTGACATCGAAGTGGCGCTGCAGTACCGGGTGATGGAGGCGCTGCACAAAGCCGGAGGGATTCCGCTCGCGCCGCTCGTCGGCTACGAGGCCGACACGGCGCTGCTCGGCCAGCCCTTCTTCGTGATGGATTACGTCGGCGGTGACGTCCCCACGGAGAGCCCGCCGTATCCGACCGAGGGCTTCTGGACCACGATCACTCCCGACACTCGCGCCGCGATGCTGCGCAACGGGCTCTCGACGCTGGCGCGGCTGCACACCGTCCCGTGGCGTGAACTCGGGCTCGAATGGCTGGTGCCACCCGGCACCGAACCGGGTACCGCCGCGCAGCTGGCCGTCTGGCGTCAGTACGCGGACGAGGAGCTCGCCGGCCGCGAGCATCCGCTGATGGAATCCGCCTGGAAGTGGCTCGAGGCGCGGATGCCGGCCAGGCGCGAGGTGGGCCTTGCCTGGGGAGACCCGCGACCCGGAAACATCATCTGGAACGACGGTGAGCCGGCCGCCATCACCGACTTCGAGGCAGCGTCGATTGCGGAGCCCTTGCAGGACCTGGGCTGGTGGCTGATGTTCGACCGCACGATGCACGAGGTCGTCGGCGCCGAGCGCCTGCCGGGTGACCTGACCCGCGACGAGCAGTGCGAGCACTACGCGAATGTCAGCGGCCGTGATGTCAGCGACATCCGCTGGTTCGAGATCTTCGCGGCCGCGCGCTATTGCGCCATCGTCGTCCGGGTGATGAATCGGGCGGTCGCTCGCGGGATGCTCCCCGCAGAGCAGATGATCTGGCTCAACAACCCCGCCTCAGACGCGCTCACCGCGTTGCTGGATGGCTGAACGCCTTCGACCGGAAGGCGCGGCGAAGAGTTGGTCCGGACGGAGGTATCCGGACACCGGCGCCGGACCCGATCTGTTAGGGGTCGGCGTGCTGGTGGGACGGGGTCCCTGGTGGCGATCTTCGGGGGGTTGGCCACCGCGGGGCAGCGGCCCGCCAGTCCGTCGCCGGGGGACATGCCGGCTCCGCGGGAGAACGTGAACAAGCGCGGACCGGTGCAGGACCGGCGGCAAAACGCAATATGAGGCGTTCCAACGCCGCCCATGATCAGCCCGATGGCAGCGTGCCACCGGGCTGATCGCCGCTCGGCGCCCTAGGCGGACGGCGGCTGCGAATCGCCGCCAGGGCCGAGCTGCGGCGGCCCGGCCGGCGGCGGGTTCTGGCCCCGCTCGTCATCCGGTTCATCCGCGTAGGCCGAACCGTTGCCGAGCCCGTCGGTGACGGCCCGCAGGATCGCCATGCCCTGCGACGCCAGCGCGGCGACGGTGCCGTTGAGCCCCTCGGCACCGTTCAGGACCGTCAGGTTGGCGTTGGAAAGGCCGTCCGCGGCGGCGCTGATCATCTGGGGCAGCTGGGAAATGATCAGCTGGTCCAGGGCGATACGCCCCTCGGCCGACGCGGCTTCCGCCGACATCCGGGTGCGGTCGGCATCGGCCTTGGCGAGGGTGCGGATGCGCTCGGCTTCCGCCTGCGCCGGCTTGACGATCTCGGCGACCAGCTGAGCCTCGCGCAGCTCCGCATTCTTCGCGGCGACCTTCGCCTGCTCGACGAGCACGTCTTGCTGGGCCTGGGCGGCGGCAAGCGGCCCGGCCTGCCCTGCCCGGGCCTGCGCCTGGTCGATCTCCGACTGGTACTGCGCCCGCGCGACGGCCGTCTGGCGCTCGTACTCGGCTTGCTTGGTGAGCGAGAGCTGACGCGCCTCGGCCGCGGCCTGATCAGCTCTGGCCTGGGCGATCTGTGCCGCCTGATTGACGGTGGCCTGGTGCGGCGCGGCGAGAGCGGCGATGTAGCCCGAGCCCCGGTCGTCGATGGACTGGATCTGCAGAGAGTCGACCGCCAGGCCGATCTTCGCCATCTCGGTCTTGGATCCGTCGAGCACCTGCTCCGCCAGCGTCTGGCGCTCGCGGATGATGTCTTCCACCGTCATCGAGCCGACGATCGAACGCAGATGGCCGGAGAAGATCTGACCGGTCAGGGTCGACATCTGGTCCTGGTCGGCCAGGAAACGGCGAGCCGCATTCGAGATGGACTCCTGGTCATCGCCGACCTTGAACGCGATCACCGCCCGCACCAGCAGGGTGATGCCCTGCTGGGTGACGCACTCCTCGGTGACGAGCGACTCCTGCATCGCCAGGGTCAGGAAGGAGACCCGCGAGCGGATCGGCATGACGAACGCGCCATGACCGGTGACGATCTTGACGGGAAGCGGATTATTGCCCTTCTGCCGGCCACCCGAGATGAGCATGGCCTGGTTGGGCGCCGGAACGTGCCACCCGAACATCGTTTCTCCTTCGTCGCCTTTGACGGATCGGTCGGATCGCGTCGATCAGCCGGATCGCTCAATCGCTGGGCGGTTCGGACGTCTCCAACTCCTGAGGCCACGGCCAGGGCACCACATCGACGGAGCGCTCGCCTCGCGAACTGACCACGAGCACATCGCTGTCGCGCTCGATCTCGCTGTCGGCGTAGGCGATGAACGCCTCGCTCCCGCCACGCACCCGAACCAGAACTTCGCCCGGCCCCTCGCTGCCGCGCACTCGAACGATGATCCGGCCTACCTTGCCGGTCACCTCGAGGTCGACCACCCCCGCCACGTTAGCTGGCTGCGCGAATGCGTGCCGGATGACCTGTGGATTCAGGCGGTGACGGCCTCGCGCGACTCGACAGCGCCGATCAGCGACGCGAGTACGGCACCCGCGTTGGCCCGTTCGGACGGGTTCAGCGCGAGGCTCTGCTCCCAAGCGTGAAGTTCCCCATTGACCGCCTCCGCGAGCCGGCGACCCTCGGCCGTCAGCGAGACGACGATGCGGCGCCGGTCGGCCCGGTCCGCCGAACGCTTCACCCAGCCCGCGGCTTCGAGCCGGTCAAGGGTGAGCGTCATGCCGCCCGTCGTGCGCCCAAGCACGGCGCACATCTCGGTGGGGCGCCCATTGCCGCCCGGGGAGCGGCGCACCACCCCGAGCACCAGATAGTCGGCGAAGGCGATGCCGTGAGCTGTCGCGATCCGGTCGACCTCGGCGTCGACCAGCAGCGTCAGCCGGGTCAGCGGGCTCAGCAGGCCGAGTTCGGGGGGCAACGCGAGCGCGTCACGAAGCCCCGACGCACCGGATGGAACGCTTGCGGTCACGCAGTGATCCCGAACCGCTCGAGCCCGTAGGCCTTGATCGCGTTGCCGCGCAGGAACTGCCAGCACTCATGCTCGTCGAGTCCGGCGCCGGCGCAGAGGCGATGGGCGACCTCACGCGAGCGCGGGAATGTGCCGTCGCTGTGCGGGTAATCGGTCTCGAACAGGATCGATTCCATGCCGACGGCATCACGCGCGACGAGGCCGTGCTGGTCGTCGAAGATGCAGCCCCAGATCCGGCCACGGGCGTAGCTGCTCGGTGCTTGCGGCAGGTCGAGGTCGCCGACGCCTTCCTTCCACACCAGATCCATGCGCTCCAGCAGGTACGGCAGCCAGCCGATCTGGCTCTCGGCCCAGGTGACCTTGAGTTTCGGGTAGCGGGCCAGGGTGCCGGAGAAGATCCAGTCGACGACCGAGCCCTGCGCGTTCTGCGACGAGAGCGCCATCGACGTGGACAGCGGCGCGTCAGGACTGGTGGTCGGCATGGTCGAGGACGAGCCGATGTGCATGGAGATCGTCGAGTCGGTCTCCTCGCAGGCGGCCAGGAACGGGTCCCACTTGCCGGTGTAGAGGCTGGGCAGGCCGAGCTTGGTCGGGTTCTCCGAGAACGCGACGGCGTGGGCGCCCTTGTCGGCGCAGCGCCGTACCTCGGCGGCGGCCAGGTGGGGATCCCAGAGCGGGATGAGGGTCAGCGGGATCAGGCGGCCGCGTCCGTCGCCGGCGCACCACTCGTCGATCATCCAGTCGTTGTAGATCTGCAGGCACAGCAGGGCGAAATCCTTGTCCGACCGCTCGGCGAAGCCCTGGCCCGCGAAGCGCGGGAAGATGTTGGGGTAGTTCAGCGCGGCCTCGACATGGTTGGTGTCCATGTCAGCGAGGCGGTCCTTCTGGTTGTACGTGCCGGGGCGGAAATCTTCATACGTAGCACCGATGTTTCTGACTTCGGAACGCTTGACTCCGGCCGGGCCGTGCAGCAGGCCGGTGGGCACGACGAGGTCGTCGAAGAGCCACACATCCGTCCAGTGACCATCGGGCGCGTCGCGGACGAACCCGTAATGGCCTCCGCTGAACTCCAGACGAACCCGCTCGCGGACCGTGCGCGGACCGCGGTCGCGAAGGCTCGGCGGGAGCTCGCGCTGCCACAGGTCCCGCGGCTCCATGACGTGATCGTCGACGGAGATGATGAGCGGGAGATCCTCGACGCGGGGGGTTGTCATCAGGCAGCACCTTTCGGGCGGGGATACGGAAAGAGCCCTTTCGGCCGAATTAGCTTTGTGCAAAGCTACGCGAGACAAAGTGATCGAGCAAGGGAGCCCGCGTGACCGCGACACCACCAGCAGCACCGACGCCGCCGAGCGAATCGCCGCGTATCCCCGGCATGGAGCCGATCTTCCGCTCGCTCGACGACCCCGACATGAACTGGCAGCAGGTCAAACGCCAGCGCAATGCCGACGGGTCGGAATCGTGCGTCTGGGAGAAGTGGTTCGCCTTCTCCCCCGACCCGCAGTACCTCTCGCTCTACGCGAAGTACGACCCGGGGATGATCGTCCGGCGGCACGGCCATTTCAGCCCGCACGTCGTGTTCATCATCAGCGGCGACGTGTGGATCGGCGACCGCCACTGCCCCGCCGGTACGCACATCGAACTGCCCTACGGCGCAGCATTCGGACCGATCCGCGCCGGCGATGAGGGCTGCGTGATGTTCGAGGTCATGCTGGGCGACCCGCGCTCCTGGGGTGACCAGCCGGAGACCCTCGAACAGGCGCGCGCCGAGCGTGGGATCACGGCATTGCCCGACGTCGACCTGGAGTACCCGCCGTGGCTGCAGGACCTGCGTAGCCACTGGACGCCGGACGCCCCCCAGGCCTGACGCACGGCGACGCACGCGGCGCCTCGCCTTAGCCGCCGCTTGGCCGCCGCTTGGCCGCATTTGGTGGCGCCACCAAATGCCGGTGCCCCAGCACCCTGAACGCCTGGCGCCAGGTAGCACGCGCCAGCGAAACGTCCGGCGCCACCAAATGCCGGTGCCCCAGCACCCTGAGCGCCTGGCGCCAGGTAATCGGGGCGCCAGACGCGCGGGGCGCAGAAGCGACATTCACCACATGTCACGGCCGTCGCGAGAAACGTTGGGCTCCCGTATGTTGGGAGGCAAAGCATTTCTGGGGCGGGGGGCTGATGGCTGTTCTGGGCCGTGCCCCGCGCGCCCCGCGGCTCGACCCGTACGTCAAGCGCGTCGGCCTGGTGACGGTGCTCGGTTCGGTCATGTCGGTGCTCGACACGACGATCGTCAACGTGGCGCTGGACTCGCTGGCGCACAAGCTCCACACCACGATCTCGACGATCCAGTGGGTCGTCACCGGTTACCTGCTTGCCCTGGCCGCCACCGTGCCGGTCAGCGCCTGGGCGGCGCGGCGCATCGGGATCAAGCGGCTGTACCTGCTGTCGCTGCTGGTCTTCACGATGGGCTCGGCGCTGTGCGGGCTCGCCTGGTCGGCGGAGTCGCTCATCTTCTTCCGGGTGCTGCAGGGCATCGGCGGCGGCATGATCATGCCTGTCGGTCAGATGATCCTGGTCAAGACGGCCGGCAAGGAAAACCTCGGACGCGTCATGGGCGTCCTGTCCACCCCGACCGTCCTCGCACCGGTCCTGGGCCCGACGCTCGGCGGTGTCCTGCTGCAGTCGTTCGGCTGGCAGTGGATCTTCCTGATCAACGTGCCGATCGGCGTCGTCGCCCTCATCTACGGGGTTCGCGTGCTGCCCGAGGACGTCAAGGAGGAGGCCGGCAAGCTCGACGTCGCCGGCCTGGCTCTGGCGGCGGCGGGCACCGTCTCGCTCATCTACGGACTCTCCGACGCGGCGCGCCTCGGGAACCTGTCACGCGTCAGCTCCGGCGGGGCCATCGCGCTCGGCCTGCTGCTGCTGACCGGGTTCGTCTGGTGGTCGCTGCGCTCGCCCTATCCGGTGCTGGACCTCAAGCTTTTCCGTCACCGCGGGTACGCCGCCGTGACCATGGCCTCGCTCGCGACGGGCGCAGCGATGTTCGCGTCGATGGTCATCGCGCCGCTGTACTTCCAGGTCGTGCGCGGCGAGGACGCCACCCGCACCGGGCTGCTGCTCGCGCCGACCTCGCTCGGCGTCGCCGCGGTCATCAGCGCCGCCGGCCGGGCCACCGACCGGTTCGGCGGCGGCCGGGTCGCGGTCACCGGATTGCTCGTCGGTTGCGCGAGCCTGCTGCCCTATACGGCCTTCACCGAGCACACGTCGTACTGGCTGATCATCAGCGTCGCCACCATTCGCGGGGTCGGCTTCGGCGCGATCGGCCTGCCGCTGTTCGCCGTCGCGTTCTCCATGCTCGAAGAGGATCAGATACGTGACGGCAGCGCCCAGCTCAACATCGTCCAGCGCATCGGCGGCTCGATCGGGACCGCCGTCGCGACGGTCATCCTGCAGCAGGCGCTCACGCATCACGCCCATACCCCTGGCGGCGAAGCGGCCGCGTTCCGCCACACCTACTGGTGGCTGTTCTTCGTCGGCAGCTTCGCCCTCATCCCGGCTGTGTGGCTGCTGCTCGTCGAGCGTCGTTCCCGCGAGCACGACCCGGATTCGCGGGCCGCGACGAGCGCCGCTCTCGAATCGGCTCTGGAGGTGCTGTAGATGACTGCTCCCACCGCCGACCCGGTGACCCCTGCGAGCGCGGCGAGCGGGCCCGACCCGCGCGCAGACGCAATCGCGACGATCCGCAGCTCCCTCGGCGAGCTGCTCGGCGCCGAGCGCCGGCTGCGTGCCCGCGATCAGCAGCGCCGCGATCGCATGACGTATGCCCAGACGCGCGCCCTCATCGCGCTTGCCGACAGCGGCGGGACGGCGGCTGACGTCAGCGCCGGGCAGCTCGCCAAGGCCGCCGATCTGCACCCCGCGACGGTCACGGCGATGCTCGACCTGCTCGAGGAAGAGGGGCTTGTCGTACGCCGCCGCTCCGACGCCGACCGGCGCTGCGTGCTCGTCGCGCTGACACCCGAGGGTCAGGCCCTGCTGGAACGCAAGCGGGTCGAGTGGAGCGATCAGTGGGACGAGATGCTCGCCGACGTCGACGCCGAGGACATCGAGACGGCCGCCCGCGTCATCCGGCGGCTAACCGCGATCTTCTCCGGCCTGTGATCCGACGGACGCCTCAGCAGCCGGCTCATTCTCCGTCTGCTCGAGCGTCGGTTCGCCCGCCTCGGCGCTCTTGTGCCGCAGCTGCCACTCCAGCCGCGCGTAGGACCCGAAGCCGATGGGGATCGGCAGCCAGAAGCTGATGAGCCGAAAGGCGATCACCCCCAGCAGCGCGACGGCTTTGGTGGTGTTGAAGGCGACGAGAGTCGGCACCAGGATGCCCTCGACGATGCCGAGGCCGCCCGGAGTGATCGGGATGGCAGCGGCCACATTCGCCAGGCCGTAGGCCACCAGCAGGCCCACCGGCCCGAGCGTGTGGCCGAACGCCTTGACGCAGCACCAGAGCGCGAGCGCCTCGAACAGCCAGTTGAGGGTCGCCCAGCTGATGATGCGAACCAGGAAGCGGCGGTCGCCCACCAGACGGCGCACGGTGCCGGCCAGCGAGGCGATGAGCCGCGCACCGCTGGCGGCATCGACCTTGGGCAGGTGATCCAGCGTTCGCACCACGGTGCGGGTGAGCCAGCCTTCGGAGCGGGCGACGAGAGCCGCACCGATCGTCGCCGCCAGGATCAGCGCCAGACCGACCGCCGCGACAGGTGCGTAGAGCGGGTTGTTCCCATGCGTCACGAGTGCAGCGATGAGCGCCCCGCCGAGCATCAGGTTGAGCACCACCGCGGAGCCGACGGTCTGCAGCGCCTTGCCCGACACCGCGCGATCCGACGGCACGCCCGAGCGCGTCAGCAACCGGTAGCCGAGCCCGATGCCCACCGCCGACCCGGCGGGCACGACATGGCTGACGGCGAGCGTGGCGAGGTCGACGCGCAGCAGCTGCCCGTAGCTGACGCCCTCGGCGTCGAGCGAGATCTGGCTCAGGCGGGCGTATGCGAGCAGCGACAGGATCTGCGCGATCAGCCCGGTTGCGAGCCAGGCCGGCGAGATCCCGCTGAGCTTGTGAACGGCCTCGCGGGCACCCGCGAGCTGCGGCAGCAGGGCGAATTCCACGACGGCTGCGACAATCATCAACCGGATTGCCGGCGAGCCGATCCGGCGCAGAACGGTCCACCAAGGGTGGCGAGGCCCCTCGGTGGATTCTTGCGAGGCGAGGCTCGCCCGTTCTTGCGACATTTCTTCCACCGTAAGGGTTGCCTGTACGGCAGCTGAGGACATTAATGCCACAGCTTGCCGTGGCCCGGCCAGCCTCGGATGTGTTGAGCCGCCTTCAGCGTAGGTTTCTCCGGTGCGCGCGCCAGCGAAATTAGACCGTCGCGGCTTTCTCGGGCTGGTCGGCGTGGGCGCGCTGGCAGCGTGTTCCAGCTCGGGTTCGGGCTCAGCCCCGGCGTCACCCACGAGTGCCGCCTCCCACACCACACCGCCTGCGTCTTCGGGGGGACCGCCTGACTGGGCCGCCTTGAGTAAGAAGCTCTCGGGCACCCTGGTGCTTCCCGATGACCCGGCGTACGCGGTCTCCCGGCAGCTGTTCGACTTCCGTTACGACTCCATCCGGCCGCAGGCGATCGCCTACTGCGAATCGGTCAGCGACATCCAGAATTGCCTCGAGGTGGCTCGTTCCTCGGGCGTCACCCCGCGCCCGCGTGCCGGCGGCCATTCTTATGGCGGCTGGTCCACCGGCACCGGGCTCGTCATCGACGTGACGCGGATGGCGGGGGTCAACGCCGCAAACGGCACGGCGACCATCGGCGCCGGGGCACGGCTCGTCGACGTCTACGCCGGGCTCGCTGCTGCCGGCGCGGCGCTCCCGGCGGGCTCGTGCCCGACCGTCGGCATCAGTGGCCTGACGCTCGGCGGCGGTCAGGGCGTGGTGGGCCGCTCCTTCGGGCTGACGTGTGACCGGCTCGAGTCGATCGACGTCGTCACCGCCGACGGCACGCTCCGGCATTGCACCAAGGGAAGCGGCGGGCTCGAAGGCGACCTGTTCTGGGCCAGCCAGGGCGGCGGCGGCGGGAACTTCGGGATCGCCACCTCGTTCACGTTCAGCACGGTGGCCGCGCCGACCCTCGTCTCGTTCGGGCTCAGCTGGCCCTGGTCGGCCGCCGCCGACGTCATCTCGGGATGGCTGTCCTGGGCACCCGGCGCGCCGGACGAGATCTGGTCGACGCTGCTGCTGATCGCCCATCCGGGAGGTACCGGAGCGGCCGGTCCGGCGATCCGGATCAACGGGGTCTACAACGGCAGCCTGTCCACCGCCAACAGCCTCGTGAACGGCCTCATCACCGCGGTCGGCAGCCAGCCGTCGAGCAACTCCTCCTTCACCCAGCCCGACTACCTGTCGGCGATGCTGTACGAGGGTGGCTGCTCCGGGATGACCGTCGAGCAGTGCCACCTGCCGACCCAGACCGCCGGCGGCCAGCTCACCCGCAAGCCCGGCATCGGCGCGTCGGACTACGTGACGAGTCCGATGTCGTCCGCCGGCATCGAGGTGATCATCGATTACGTCAACCAGCGCCAGGCCGACCCGCGCGTCGGCGAGGGCGGTGCGCAGTTCGACTCCTACGGCGGCGCCATCAACCGCGTCGCCTCGAATGCGACGGCGTTCCCGCACCGCAACGCGCTCGCCGGAATCCAGCGCAGCTCGTCGTTCTCGATGTCGGACTCCCCCGCGGTCATCCAGATCGGGCAGACCTGGCTCGACGCGTTCACCAAGGCGCTGCGCCCGTACGTGAGCGGCGGCTCCTACGTGAACTATCAGGACCCGGATCTGGCGAATTTCGCCGAGGCGTACTACGGCGCCAACCTCTCGCGGCTGCAGGGCATCAAGCAGCAGGCCGATCCGGACAAGCTCTTCACGTTCCCGCAGGTGATCTAGCCTCCTTCGAGCGCTGACAGCCGGCCGGCGAGGTAGCTGCGCTCGACGGCGTTGTCGGTGAGCATCAGCGCCTCTTCGTAGGCGTCGCGCGCCTGGGCATCGCGTCCGAGGCGGCGCAGGGCATCGGCGCGGGCGGCGGGCAGGTACGCGTAGCTCGCCAGCTGCTCGAGCGCGCCGAGCTTGTCGAGCTCCTGCAGCCCGGCTTCGGGACCGGCGGCGAAGCTGACGGCGACCGCCCGGTTGAGCGCGACGACCGGCGACGGCCAGCGCGCGTACAGCTCGTCGTACAGGCCGACGATCTGGGCCCAATCGGTGCTCTCCCAGGTCGGCGCTTCGGCGTGCAGGGCAGCGATGGCGGCCTCGAGCGGAAAGCGGCCCGGCCCCCCTGAAGCGGGGGTGCAGAGGGCCTGCTTCGCGAGCGCGCAGCCCTCGGTGATGGCGGCGCGATTCCACTTGCCACGGTCCTGGTCGGCGAGCAACACCAGGTGTCCCTCGGCGTCCATCCGGGTCGCGCGCCGGCTGTCGGTCAGCAGCAGCAGGGCGAGCAGGCCGGTCACGTCGGCGTCCGCAGGGAGCAGATCGTGCAGCATCCGGGCGACGTCGAGGGCGCGCTCGACCAGGTCGACTCGTACCAGCGAGCCGCCGGTCGGAGCGGTATGGCCGGTGGTGAACAGCAGGTGGACGACGGTGAGGATCGCGCCGATGCGCGCCGGTAGCTCCGCGGGCGGCGGGATGCGGTACGGGATCCGGGCGGCGGCGATCTTCTTCTTGGCACGCGTGAGCCGGGCTGCCATGGTCGGCTCGCTCACCAGGAACGCGCGGGCCACCTCGGCGGTCGTGAGGCCGCAGACGAGCCGAAGCGTCAGCGCGACCTGGGCGGACGACGCGAGTGCCGGGTGACAGCAGGTGCAGATCAGCCGGAGCCGGTCGTCGGGAAACGCGGCCGCCGGGTCGGGCTCGGAGGCGTCGTCCGCGATGGCGCTCGTTCCCGGCTCGATCAGCAGCGGGAGCTTGCGAGTCAGGGTCGCCTGCCGGCGTAGCGCATCGAGGGCCCGGCGCCGCGCCGTAGTGGTGAGCCAGGCCCCGCAATTGGCCGGGATGCCGCTCCAGGTCCAGGTCGTCAGCGCCTGCGCGTACGCCTCCTGGACGCACTCCTCGGCAAGGTCGATGTCGCGCGCGACGCGCACCGTCGCGGAGAGCACGAAGGCCCACTCGCGGCGGTGCGCGTCGGCGACAGCGGCACTGACCTGCTCGCTGGCCCGGCGTCCGGCCGGCACTGTGTTCCCGGAGACGAGGCTGGCCTAGGAGAAGGTCATGATCGGACGAACCTCGACCCCGCCGTACGGCGCGGGCACCTGCTTGGCGATGGCGATCGCCTCGTCGAGGTCGGCCGCCTCCACCAGGTAGTAGCCGCCGAGGGCTTCCTTGGTCTCGGCGAACGGCCCGTCGGTCACGGTGAAGTCCTCACCCGCGCTACGGATACTGGTCGCGGTCGGCGTCGGCTGCAGCGCGTGACCGCCGCGCAGGGCCGCCGTGTTGTTCTCGCCGAACTTCTGATGGCCGGCCATGATCTGACCCCAGCCCGGGTCGTCCGGGCTCGGATAGTTGCTCTCGTTCTCATAGATCAGGATCAGGTACTCCGACATCGGGGCTCCTTCGCTTCGCGGATTGGGCGCTCCTGCACCCGGATACTCGTCCGTCGAACGGGGCCGCGTCAGTTCGACAGCGGAGGCGGTTTTTTGCCGACTTTTTTCTGCGGACTGGTCAGCCGCGTCCGACGAGCGCGAGCGCGTTGTCGTGCAGGATCCCCCGCTGCTGGTCAGCGGGCAGGCTCTCGATGAGGTGGACGAAGTCGGCCGGCTCGGCGAAACCCTCGCCGTGCGGGTAGTCCGAGCCCATCACGATCGAGGTCGACTGCCCGAGATCGGTGACGATCTTCACGACGTCGTCCTCGGGGTAGGGCACGACCCGCACGTGACGCTCGAAGATCTTGCTCGGACGCTCGGTCAACGCGCCGCCGGGCCACGGGCCGCGCCGGCCCATCCCCCGGCTCTTGTCCATCTGCCGGGCGAACAGCGGCACCCATTCCGCGCCGAATTCCGAGACCACGACGTGAATACGGGGAAAGCGGCCGAAGAGATTCCCGAAGATCAATGCCGACAATGTTTCTTCGATCGGGCGCCGGCCCCAGCAGTTCTGCCATTGCCACGCCGACATCTCGAAGAACACCGGCTCCGGGTCATATCCCCAGGCGGGAGCGACCGTTTCGTTGTACCAGAACTCACCGATGTGATACGCCACGCTGGCGCCGGCCTCGTTGATGCGCGCCCAGAAGGGATCGAAGTAGCTGTCGGCCGGGGAGCGTCCGTAGGCGGGACCGGCGTTCAGCATGATGAACTTCGCGCCGCGAGCCAGCACGAATTCCAGCTCCTTCACCGCCGAGTCGAGGTCTCGCAGCGAGAGCAGCGCGGGCGTGTAGATGCGCGACTGGTAGTCAAAACCCCAGTCCTCGTAGAGGAACTGGTTGTAGGCGTGGACGTTGTCGTACAGCGGCTTCACCCCGCGCACGAAATGCTCGGCCATCGTCCCCATGGTCGCCGGGTAGAGGATGGCGCTTTCGATGCCCTGCTTGTCCATCAAGGCCAAGCGGGGGCCGCGTTCCAGGTACTCCGGGCGCAGCGGCTCCAGCGCGTAACCCTCGGTGGGCTTGCCGGATTTCATCTGACGCAACATCTCTTTGAGTGCCCCGGGACGGTGGGCCATGTCGATCGGATGGTCCAGACCCGTCACCAGCCGCCCGCCCGCCAGCAGGCCCTGCTCGCCATTGGCCAGCGTCACCGGGGTGATGGCCCGGCCGAGCGCCTCCTTGGGCAGGTAGCGGGTGACGGCATCGGCCGGCTCGTAGATGTGGTTGTCGCAGTCGAAGAGCGAGACGGGCGGGTCAGGACGTTCGGTCACAGCTGCCTCGTTACCCAGGTGATTCGCGTGAAAGCGCCAGCCAGATCACGATAGCCGACGGCCGCCGTGACGAAGCTTTGCATTCTCCTGGTTCGGAAATTGCCCGCCGGGACCGATAGCCCCCTGTGGCCGGCTGCGGGAGAGAATCTTGATCAAGAAATTCATCGGTGTGTTCGTGAGTTCGGCATTACTTCTCGCCGGATTTGCGGTCGTGGGGGGCCCGGGTGCCGCCCAGGCCGGTGTATCGACGGACCCGAACTATTGTCTGCCCGCCACCACTCCCAGCGTTGCCGTCGATGCCCACTACGAAAGTCTCTTCACGCGGTCCGGCCCCGGGTGGACCGGTGCCGACGGCGGGGTGAGCACCCTGCTCCCCGACGGCCGCGACAGCTGGATCTTCTCCGACACCTGGCTCGGCACCGCGACCGGCACCGCACCGAACCGCACCCGCAACATCGCCACCACGCCCTTCGTGCGCAGCTCGATGCTGCTGCAGACCGGCGACAAGCTCACGCTCAACAAGGAGGCGGCGGCGAGCGTGCCCACCTCGCTGATCCCCTCCAGCGACGGCACCTGGTGGTGGCCGAACGATCCGGTGGTCGAGGGCAACCTGCTGCAGGTCCCCGTCTACCAGATGACCAACGGCGGCTCGGAGCCCTTCCCGTTCGTCTTCACCGGGGTCCAGGGCATCGCCACCTTCACCCTGCCGGCGTTGAACTTCGTCTCGATCACCAACATCGCCACCGATCCGGCGCTGCCCATCTACGGGCAGTCGATCGTGCAGTCCGGGGGCTACGACTACGTCTACGGCGGCGATTCCGAAGGCGGCCTCTCCAGCTTCACCAAGGTCGCCCGCGTCCCGATCGGCCAGCTGACGAACGCCTCCGCCTGGCAGTGGTCCACCGGCACCGATTGGTCCAGCGATCCGCATGATGCCCAGGACATCGCCAGCGGCAACCCGCAGGCCGTCGTCCAACGCGCAGCCGGCTACGCGATGTTCTCCATCCCGAACTTCAGCAATCAGATGACAGAGTCGTTCGCCTGCAGTCCGCTCGGGCCGTGGAGCCCGGCGCAGGCGGCGTACACGCTCCCGCAGGTGGCCGGCAACGAGTTCGCCTACGGCTCGGCGGTTCATCCCGAGAGCGATGACCCGGGTGGCAATCTGCTCGTCTCCTACGACACGAACTCGCTCGACCCGGCCGACGTGGTCAACGTCGATGACTACCGTCCGCACTTCATCCGGGTGGGCCTCGCGCCCTCGGTGAGCCAGGAGTCCGATCTCACCGTCACGTCGATCTCCGAGACCCCGGTCGGCGTCCGCCCCGGGCAGGTCACCACGTTCCACGCGACGCTGCAGAACATCGGGGCGGCGCCCACCCCGGTCGATGCGGTGACCGGCGTGGGCTTCTACATCGACGGCAAGCGGGTGGCGGCGAGCAGCTCCAACACCACCCCGCTGCAGCCGGGCGCGAGCCTTTCGGTGACCGGCACCTGGACGGCGACCGCGGGAACGCACGCGCTGGTCGCGAAGGCCGACGACACCGGTCTGATCTACGAAAGCAACGAAGCCAACAACAGCTTGTCGACGGCCGCCTTCACGGTCGTCCCGTGGCCGACGGCGCCCATTCGCATCAACGCGGGCGGACCGGCCTGGAAGGACTCCGCGGGCCACGCCTGGTCCGCCGACACCGGCTACGCCGGCGGGGCGACGGCCATCTACTGGACCGCCGTAGCGGGCAGCATCGACGGCTTCGTGATGCAGACCGAGCGCTCGGGGATGAGCGGGTACCACATCCCGATCGCCAACGGCACCTACCACCTGAACCTCTACTTCTCCGAGAACTACTGGACGAAGAAGGGGGCGCGGGTCTTCAGCGTCACCGCCGAGGGCGTCAAGATCCTCAACAACCTCGACATCTTCGCCAAGGTCGGCAAGAACAAGGCACTCGTCGAGAAGTTCACGGTCAAGGTGACCGACAACAGCCTGGATCTCGGCTTCACCGCCACCAAGGACCGCGCGAAGATCGGCGGCATCGAGATCACGACCTGACGCCCCGTTGGCTACGTGAGTTTGAGTACCTCGCGCGCGTTGTCGCGAAGGAAACGGGGCCAGGTCTCCTCGCGCAGCGGCAGGTCGGCGAGCTCTCGGAAGATGCGCTCGAGCGACAGCCCTGACGGGTAGTAGCCGGCGTAGATCACCTTGCCGGCGCCCCGTGAGCTGTTCGCGTAGTCGATGATCGCCTGCGGGTAGTACTTCGGGGCGAACGCGCTCGTGGAGTAGTAGAGGTTGGGCCACTTCACCATGAGCTTGACGGCGAGGTCGACCCACGGTTCGCCGCCGTGGCGCAGCACGATTCGCAGGTCCGGGAAGAACCAGCACACCTTGTCCACGAGCGCCACGTCCTGGGCGTCCATCGGTACCCGCGGGCCCGGCACTCCGGCGTTCACGAAGATCGGGATGTCGAGTTCGACGCACTTCGCATAGACGGGATAGACCATCCGGTCATCGATCGGAACCTGCGGCACGCAGCCGCAGGGGAAGAAGGTCGCCGCGACCACGCCGAGATCTCGGACGGCACTCTCCAGCGCCCGCACGGTTTCCATGCCGCGTACCGGATCGACCATGAAGCTGCCCAGCAGCCGGTCGGGATGCTGCTGGAGCGCGCGCATGCTGACCGGATCATCGGGGGTGACCGGAAGCAGCGCCTGCGCGACGCCGTTCGCGTCCATCTCGCGCAGGAGCACGGCGACGGGGTCCTCCCCCATGTCGGCCTCGGCCGGCAGGTCCTTGTACATGTAGCTGGCGGCGTGCTGGAACGAGCCCTGGCTGTCGGCGTCGAGCAGCAGCGGCGCCATCGAGCGGGCCCACCAGCGGCGGTCACCGGATGGCATGCCGATCATGGTGTCGATCACGCCGATGTCGGTCGGCATTGCCATGCGTCGTCCCCTTGCTGAGTCGTGGGTCAAGATGGGCGGGTGGACCTGGACTTCTCGGTGGACGACCAGCTTCGCGCGCGCGCCGCCGAGTGGGCCCGCACGACGCTAACCCGGCTGCGCGAGCAGGATCGCGCCGAGGGCCTGCCGAACACGTTTCCGGTGCGCTGGCGGCGCGCGCTCTACGACGGCGGCTGGGCGGTGCCGACGTGGCCGGTCGAGTACGGCGGCCGGGGGCTCTCGGTGCTGGAATCAGCTGCGGTTGCTGAGGAATTCGCTTCCGCGGGCGCCCCGCTGACGCGTGCCACAGGTGGCGAACTGCTGGTCGGGCCGACCCTCTTGCAATTCGGCACGGCAGAGCAGAAGCAACGATTCCTGCCGCCGATCGCCGCGGGCACCGAGACATGGTGTCAGGGCTTCTCGGAGCCGCAGGCCGGCAGCGATCTGGCCGGGATCGTCACCTCGGCCGTGCGCGACGGCGACGAGTTCGTCGTCAACGGACACAAGATCTGGACGAGTGAGGCCGACGAAGCCGACCTGATGTTCATGCTGGCGATCACCGATCCGGCGGTGCGCCCACATGCGGGGATGTCCTACCTGCTGCTGCCGATGCGCCAGCCCGGGGTCGAGGTGCGCCCGCTCGTGCAGCCCGACGGCCGGGTGGGCTTCACCGAGGTGCTGCTGCGCGACGCGCGCTGTCCCGTGGCGAACGTCGTCGGCGCGGTCGGGGCCGGCTGGTCGGTCGCGATGGGAACGCTGGGGTTCGAGCGCGGGGTGTCCTCGTCGGCGAGTCACCTGCGTTTCCGCGCGGAGCTCGACGAGGTCATCGCAGCGGCGAAGGCGAATGGGCGCGTGGGCGATCCCCGGATCCGTGACCGGATCGTCAGCGCCTGGTGCGACATCGAATCGCTGCGCCTCGCGTCCTACCGGCTCCTGACGGCCGCCGTACACGGCGATGTCGACCCCGGAGTCGCCGCGGTGGGAGCGACATACAAGTTCGCCTACACGGAGTTCCACCAGCGTCTGACGGCCTTGGCGCTCGACGTGGACGGACCGTCGGCGGCGTTGCTCACGGGTCCCGCCGACGCTCCCCCGCCGCCTGGCGTGGGGATGGGCAGCCGGCGTCACGTCTACGACTTCCCGGTGACCGATGCGCAGTCGAACTGGCTGTTCGCCCGCTCCGGCACCATCTACGGCGGGACCTCGCAGGTGCAGCGCAACATCGTCGCCGAGCGCGTGCTCGGGCTGCCCCGCGAACCTAGGTGAGGCCGAGCGACTCAGCGATGCGCTCGCGCTCGACGGCCGGGTCGCCGAAGAGCAGCTGGGTGGCCTTGGCGCGCTTGAGGTAGAGGTGGGCCACGTTGTCCCATCGAAACCCCTGGCCGCCCTGCACCTGCATGCACCATTCGCTCGATTCCAGCGCCGCCTGCGTCGAGACGATGCGGGCATGTGAAACGGCGACCTGCAGGAACGCGGGAGCGGGGCCGAAGGCCCACAGGGCGTGGTGCGGCCGCGGCGCGTGCCTGCTCGATAAGCAGCACGAGGTCGGCGAATCGGTGCTTGACCGCCTGGTAGGAGCCGATGGTCCGGCCGAACTGGCGGCGCTGGCGGGCGTACGCCAGAGCCACATCGAATGCTCCTTGCGCGCAGCCGACCTGCTCGGCGGCGACCGCGGCCAAGGTGACCAATCGGAGCCGGTGCAGCGTGTCGAGTGACGATCGCCGAACGCGCAGGACTCGCCGGCAACATCCGTCAGCCCGATGCGGGCCAGCTTGCGGGTCTGGTCGAGTGAAGGCGGGCGATCGGTTCGACGCGTGAGGCCCGAAGCGTCGATCTCCACCGACGCGACGGGGCGCTGTCGCGCATGCCCGAGACCGAGCAGCCGATCGGCGGTCATCGCCGTCGAGTGACGAACGAGCTCGTCGCCCGACACGCGGCCGTCCCGGCTGACGCTGACCCCGCTGCGCGTCGATGCGCCTCTGTCGTCAGCCCGCCGCGGCGACCGGCCGACCCGGCTCACCTGCCTCGGGCATCAAGCTCCTGGGCGCGCGAGAGCAGGAGCGATCCATGACAGCGCTCGACAGGTAGGGCCCGACATAGAGCCGCTCCCCCAACACCTCCAGGGCCGCCACCGATCTCCAGCGGGGTCGGTCGGCGACGAATGCGCGCCGACCTCCGGCCACAGGTAGGGGTCGTCCCCGGAGGGATCGGCCAGCAACTCCCGGACGGCGGATTCGGGCATGCGCTCGTCGAGCAGCGCGCGCAACTCGTCCTGACGCGCCCGCTGCTCAGGGGTGAGCGCGAAGTACATCGCCGGCTCAGGCTTCGCGCAGGAACGCGGCGATCTCGTCACGCAATTCGGTGGCTGCGGGCAGGACGCCGAGAAAGGTGAAGAAGCTGTGGAACATGCCGAGGTAGCGGTGCTTGACCGCCGGAACCCCAGCAGCGGCAAGGCGATCCGCGTACTCCTCGCCCTCGTCGCGGAGCGGGTCGTACTCGGCCGTCGCGACGAGCGCCCGCGGCAGCCCGGCGAGCTCGTACTCCCAGCTGGGTGACGCATAGGTCTCGCACGCCTGGGAGGGCGCCGCCAGGTACTGGTCCCAGTAGTACATGACCTCTTCGTGACGCAGGTAGTACGCATCGCCGGTCTCACGATGCGATGCGCTGTCGCCGCGCGAGTCGAGCATCGGGTACACGAGCACCTGAGCGGCAAGCGTCGGGGCGCCGCGATCCCGTGACATCAGAGCGACGGCGGCGGCGAGGTTGCCGCCCGCACTGTCACCGAAGACGGCGAGCTTTTCCGGCAGCCCCAGCTCATCCCGTGACTGCTCGGCCCAGCGCGCGACGGCATAGCAGTCCTCGACCGCTGCCGGGTAGCGCCACTCCGGCGCCCGGCGGTAGTGGACGGCGATCACGACAGCAGGCGTGGCGTTGCACAGCGCCCGGCAGATGTTGTCGTGCGAGTCCAGATCGCAGAGCACGAAGCCGCCGCCGTGACAGAACACGACGGTCGCCAGCGCCTGAGCCGCGGGCCGGTAGATGCGGACCAGGATCTCCCCTAGCGGACCCGGCACGGTGCGTTCGGTGACCTCACCGACGGGCTCGGGCGGGCCGCCCTTCGGCAGGTTCGCGCTTGCCTGCTCGACGAGAGCGCGCATGTCGGTGCCGGACATCGTCGGGTCCAGCGGCGGGAAGGTCTTCTCCATCGCGTCGATGAGCACGCGGGCGGTGGCGTCGAGTGGCATCCGTTCACCATCCCCGATATTCGGCGGGGCGGCGCTCGACGAAGCTGGCGAGGCCTTCCTGACCGTCAGCCGTGTGCATGTTCAGATCCTGGGCGAGCGCTTCGTCCTCGAACGACGCGCTTCGCGAGCCGTCGAGTGAACGGTTCACCAGCCACTTGGCCAGCGCGAGCGCCCGGGTGGGGCCGGCCGCCAGCCGCTGCGCCAGAGCGGCTGCTGCGTCAGGGAGTTCGTCGTCCGCCACGACGCGGTTGATGAGGCCGATCTCGCGAGCCTGCTCGGCTGTCACGTCGTCGCCGAGCATCAGCAGCTCCTTCGCGCGGTGAACGCCGATGAGCCGCGGCAAGAGGTAAGCCGCGCCGGCATCAGGCACCAGGGCGCGTCGGACGTAGATCTCGATGAAACGAGCACTCTCGGCGGCAATCACGAAGTCGCAGGCGAGTGCCAGCTGCACACCCATGCCCGCAGCCGTCCCGTTGACCGCCGCCACCACCGGCTTGTCGCAGTCCAGGATCGACGCGATCAGCCGCTGAGCGCTCACCCGAATCCCGCGGGCGATGTCACCCGCGATGCGCTCGGGGATTCCCTCGGGACGCGGAACCCCTTGCGGTGACCGCAGATCCGCACCAGTGCAGAAGTGCCGGCTGCCGCTGGCTGTCAGCACGACAGCCCGCACCGACGGGTCGGCGCCCGCCGCTTCGAAGCAATCAATGAGTGTCGCCCGGGTGGCGACGCTGATCGCATTACCCGCCTGAGGCCGGTTGATCGTCAGCCAGCGCACGCCCTCGCGATCGGCAACGGATACCTCGTCAGCAGCGTCAACCTGGTCCGCCATTCCTGGTCAGAACGACTCGGGGTTGTCGATGACGCTCTGCGGCACCGGGTGGCGATAGAGCTTCGAAGCGTTCTCCCAGGTGAACTTGCGGACGTCTTCCGCCGGGAGGTCACCGATCGCCTGACCGATGACCGATTGGGTACGCGGCCACAGCGAATCGCTGTGCGGGTAGTCCTCCTCGAGCAGGATGTGCTCGACGCCGATCCGCTCCCGGAGCGCGAATGCCGTCGGGTCCTCCACGGCACAGAAGTAGAAGTTGCGCTTGAGGACCTCGGCCGGGGTGATGTCGATGCCGTCCCAGGTGCCGTACATCGACGCGTACGTCTGCATGTGGTCGAGCCGGTCGAGCAGCGCCGGCACCCAGCCGATTCCGCCTTCACTCATGACGATTTTGATGTCGGGGAAGCGGACCGGGATGCGTGAGAAGAGCCAGTCGACCGCGGAGAACATCGCGTAGCCGAAGAAGAGCACACCGACGACGTCGGCAGGCGCGTCATCGGCGGTACCGGGTGAGGTGCCCGAGGAACCGATGTGCAGGTTGACGACGGTGCCCGTCTCGGCGCACGCCCGCATGATCGGATCCCAATGTCCGGTGTGCATCGAGGGAAGGCCGAGCAGGTGCGGCCCCTCGGAGAAGGTGACCGCCTTGTAGCCGCGCTCGGCATTGCGGTAGATCTCCTGCGCACCGATCTCGGGATCGAGGAAGTACGGGAGCTGGCACGGGATCATCCGCTCCGGGTAGGCCCCCGACCAGTCCTCGATGTTCCAGTCGTTCCAGGCCCTGACGGCCGCGAGTGCCAGCTCCGGATCCTTCGTCGACAGCTGCAGGCGCTGGCCGGCGAAGCCCGGCAGGAACGAGGGGAAGCACAGCGAGGCGTAGACGCCCGACAGGTCCATGTCAGCCACCCGGCGGTGGATGTCCCAGGAGCCGCGCCGCATGTCGACGAAGCGGGTGGGCTCGAAACCCCACTCGTCGACGGGCCGGCCGACAACCGCGTTGAAGCCGACGTTGGGGAACTCCTGGCCGTCGTAGACCCAGACGTCGGCGCCGTCCTTCTCCACGACATGCGGCGCCTGCTCGGCGAACTTCGCCGGCATCCGGCCTTCGAAAGCCTCCTTCGGCTCGACGATGTGGTCGTCGACCGAGATCACCGTGTACGGACGCGGCTGGCGAGGCGGGTCGGGCAGAAACGTGACCTTGCCCTTCACCTGCGTGGTGAAGCTGGTGTTGCGGGTGAGCTCTTCGATGCTTGCCATCAGGCGTGTGGTCCTCGGGTTGGAAGAAGTAGGCGGACGCGGGGCCGGGCTAGGCCAGGACGTCGGGCTCGGCGCGCAGCAGCTGGCGCACCGCGCCGTTCCAGAAGACCTCGGTCCCTCGCTCGATCAACGATTTCTTCATGCCCTGCCGCAGTCCTTTGGCGAGCGGGATCGGCGAGCGACCCGACAGCATCACGTCGTAGGCGAGCTTGCACATCCGGTCGATGCTCGCCGAGCGGTACGTCGCCTCGGCGATGGTCGGTGCGGTCACGATGATGCCGTGGCTCACGAGGATCGCGTTGCTCGCGCTGCCGATGCGCTCGGCGAGCTCGGCGCCGAGTTGCGCGTCATCCACCTCGCCGGTGTACTCCTCGACCAGCACCAGATCGTCGTCGAACATGCTGCCCTGCTGGTGGACGATCTCCGGGAGCATGCCGATCGCCGCGAGCACGACCACGTGGTAGGGGTGGTTGTGCACGACGACCCGGGCGTCAGGGCGGCGGCGGTGCAGCTCGGTGTGAATGTGGAACGCCGGGGTCACGTCCCACTTCCCGGCCAGGACGTTGCCGTCGTAGTCCACCCGGCAGACGTCGGAGGCGGTCATCTCGTCCCACCACAGGCCCCACGGGTTGATCATCAGGCTGCCGTCGTCCTGAGCCCAGGTGATGTGGCCGGCGATGTCCTCGCTGAAGCCGCCGCGGGCGAGGATGCGAAACGCGCACGCCAGCTCCTGCTCCGCCGTGAGCTCGCGGCCGATGGGCGGGGTGATCTTGGGTGACCACACCGCGGTGCCGCCGGCCCGCGGCTGATCGGCCGGTGCTATGCCAGAAACCGCCGCAGCGGTGGGAGAAGCTGCCGCTGGGGCGTCGGTGGAGATGCTCATGGGTCAAGTCCCTTCCGGGGGCGAGCGGTGCTCACACTGGTCGTCTGGCCCGCGCACGGCCCCGTAACCATGGTCTAACACGCAATCCGCGAAAGTGTCGCTGGGTGGCGGATACGGTCCAGTTATGGCCGGCCCGCTGCACACCTGCTCATTCCGTCTGACCTACGGCGACTGCGACCCGGCTGGAATCGTCTACTACGCCAACTATTTCCGCTGGATGGAGCACACCCACACCACGTGGTGGCTCGCAGCCGGTGAGCGGATCGATCAGATGCAGCAGCGGCACGGGGTCGAGCTCGTCACCCGCCACACCGGGTGCGAATTCACTGCCCCGGCGCGCCCGTTCGATGTCGTGATCGCCGAGCTGTCCGCTGAGGCGGTGGGACGCACCTCGTTCCGGATGCGGGTCGACTTCAGCCTTGAAGGCGGACCCCCGGTCGCCACCGGCGATCTCACCCTCGTCACCATTGATGGCGACGGGCGTCCCGCGCCTGTGCCGGCCGCGCTCAGAGAACACCTGGTTATTTAGTTTTTAGCGTCAGCTAGGAGCAGCAGTGACAACCACCAGCTCGCCAACCCCCAGCGTTCAGCTCAACCACGTCGCGATCACCGTGACCGACAACGCGCGGGCGACCCGGTTCTACGTCGACGTGCTGGGCCTGAAGGAGCTTCCCCGACCCGACTTCGGGATTCCGGGGGCCTGGCTCGCCACCGAGACCGGGATGATCCATCTCGTACAGCTGCCGAAGATGCCGGAGCCGCGCGACCCGGTCGCGCATTTCGCCTTGCAGGTCCCGACCGATCAGATCGCGCCGCTCAGCGAGGCGGTCGTGCGCGGCGGTGGACAGGTCACGAGCGAGCCGCAGCTCAGCGAGCGCTTCGGGATCACCGTGACGACGGCGTTCTGCCGCGACACCGAGGGCAACGCCTTCGAGCTGACAGACGCTGCCTGATCGCTGCCTGATCGCTGCGTGGGCTTGCTAGCGGGCCGGGTGGACCGGCTCGTTCTCCAGCGTCCCGAGCGGCCAGCCCACCGACGCCAACCGTGACGCCACGCGCGACAGATCGGACTTCAGCGGCGGCTCGTTGGTGACCTCGCGGATCGCCCGGTCGACCGTTTCCTCGTTGGGGTTCGCCTCGCCCAGCACCGAGACGACGACCTCACGGACCTCTTCGTCGGTGAGCTGACGACGCAGCAGCGCCAGCAGCGGGATGTAGTCCTGCTGCGGCACCCCTTCGGGGTAACCGACGCGCAGGAATTCGACGATCGAGCTCAGCACGGACATCCGTCAGGCCCCGTTCACGATGATGTAGATCCCCCACCCGATCGCCGCGAGCACGGCGGCAAAGCACAGCACTCCTACCCCGACGAGCACCGGATTAGCCGTGACCTGACGGGCGCTCGCGGTCCGCGTCGCCACGCCGCCCGAGAGCACGATCTCGTCATCTCCCCGGGGCGTGATGAGCTTCAGGCCGAAGGCGAACAGGGCCGGAAGCCCAGCCCCTGCCAGCAGCCCGACGCCGAGGATCTTTCCCAGTGCAGTCCAGTTGATCCAGCTCATGCCGGCACCGCCGCTCGCTCGGGGGTGGCAGCGGGCGCCGGTACGCCGCGCCGCTTGTCGTCCCATTCATCGTTGACGTTGCTCGCCTTGACCGCCGTCTTGCGCGATGCCAGGAACAGCGCGCCGAGGATGACGACCATCGCCGCCGCCACCAGGATCGTGCCGAAGGTTCCGGCGCCACGCGACAGCGCCTCTGCGCCGGCTCCGACGAGCGCGGCCGACGGCAGGGTCACCACCCAAGCGATAGCCATCCGGCCCGCGACGCTCCAGCGCACCTCGGCGCCCTTGCGCCCGAGCCCGGTTCCGAGGATCGACCCGGTGGCGACGTGGGTCGTCGACAGTGAGTAGCCGAAGTGTGAGGACAGCAGGATGGTCGCTGCCGACGAACTCTCCGCCGCCATCCCCTGCCGGGAGTCGATCTCGACAAGGCCCTTGCCCAGCGTGCGGATGACCCGCCAGCCCCCGATGTAGGTGCCGAGGCTGATGGCGAGGGCGCAGGACACGATCACCCAGGTAGGCGCTTTGGCACCCGGCGCGATCGTCCCGTGCGCAATGAGCGCGAGCGTGATGACACCCATCGTCTTCTGAGCGTCGTTCGTGCCGTGGGCGAGCGACACCATCGACGCGGAGCCGATCTGCCCGATGCGGAAGCCACGATCGCGGTTGCGCTCGCGGATCGACCGGCTGATCCGGAACAGCGACAACGTGCCGATCGCGGCGATGAAGATGGCGATGACCGGCGAGAGCACCGCCGGCAGGATCACCTTGCTGACGAGGCCGTGCCACTTGACCGCGTCGAAGCCGGAAGCGGCGATCGTCGAGCCGACCACGCCGCCGATGAGGGCGTGCGACGAGCTCGAAGGGATACCGAGATACCACGTCGCCACGTTCCAGGTGATGCCGCCGACCAACCCCGCGAACACCACGGTGAGGGTGACCGCCCCGGTGGAGACCAGACCGCTGGCGATGGTCGCCGCGACGCTGAATGACAGGAAGGCGCCCACCAGGTTCAGCACTCCGGAGATGGCGACGGCGACCTTAGGGGGAAGCGCTCCGGTGGCGATCGACGTCGCCATCGCGTTGCCGGTGTCGTGGAAGCCGTTGGTGAAGTCGAAGGCGAGGGCCGTAATGACCACAAGTGCCAGCAAAGCGTCACTGTTCACCCGCTCAGCCTCTTGGCTGAACCACCCTCGGTGAAAGCTCTCAGCCGAATCTCCATGCACTGTTCAGCTGCTATTCACCGGGCCCCGAATGGCCCGCGGTGGGCGGTTCCACGGTAAAACTTGCGTTTCCTCACATTTTGCGGCCGGATTTGGGCGTCACCTGCGTTTTGCGGGGAATCCCGGTGGCTATGGCAACGATCAGCGCCCCAGTCGCGCGAACCGGCACATCGCGAGTGCAGTCCCCCGCAATGCGTCGCGACGTGGGACTCGTGGGTCTGACATTCACGTCGCTGGGCTGCGTCATCGGCTCCGGCTGGCTGCTTGCCGCGCTGGAAGCGTCGAGCGCAGCGGGCCCGGCAGCCATCATCTCCTGGGGCATCGGCGGCGTCATCGTCCTGGCGCTGGCGCTGGTCTACGCCGAGATCGGGGCCGCCTATCCGGTCGCCGGAGGCACCTCTCGGGTCCCCCACATCGCCTTCGGGCCCATCGCCGGTTTCGCGTCGGGCTGGCTGGCCTGGCTCGGGTCGGTCACGCTCGCGCCCATCGAGGTCGAGGCGGCCCTGCAGTACCTCACGCCCAAGATCCACTTCGTGACGCTCACTCACACCAAGGGCGAGGCCGTCGTGCTGACGGGCGCCGGTTTCGGCGTCGGTGCCGTGCTGCTGCTGCTGTTCGCGACGATCAACGTGCTGGGAGTACGGAAGCTTTCGGACAGCAACACGACGATCGTCAGCTGGAAGATTCTCGTCCCGCTGCTGACCGTCATCGCGCTCGTCGTGACCTCCTTCCACAGCAGCAACTTCTCCGCCGGCAGCGGCGGCGGGTTCATGCCGTTCGGCTGGAAAGGCATCCTGACGGCGCTTCCGCTCGGTGTCGTCTTCTCCCTCACCGGCTTCGAACAGGCCGTGCAGCTGGGAGCCGAATCGCGCAACCCCGGCCGCGACATGCCGCGCGCCGTGATCGGGTCGGTCATCATCGGCATCCTGCTGTACCTGGCACTGCAAGTGGCCTTCCTCGGCGCACTCTCGCCGTCCGCGATCACCCATGGCTGGGCCAATCCCATCGGCTCCGGCGACTACGGCCCCTTCGCCACGATCGCGACGACGATCGGCCTCGGCTGGCTCGCCGTGCTGCTCTACATCGATGCCGTCATCAGCCCCGGCGGGACCGGACTCATCTACATCGGCACCAGCTCGCGAGCGGCGTACACCATGGCTCGCAGCGGCTACGCCCCCAAGCAGTTCGCGAAGATCGGGAAGCGGGGCGTGCCGTACGCCAGCATCGCGCTCTCTTTCGTCGCCGGCCTGATCATGTTCCTGCCGTTCCCGGGGTGGCAGAAGCTGGTGTCCTTCATCAGCTCGGCGTCGGCGCTGATGTTCGCGTTCGCCCCGGTGTCCCTGGCCGTACTGAGGCGCAGCGACCCTGACCGCAAGCGTCCGTATCGCATGCCCTACGCCAAGGTGCTGGCTCCCGCCTCGTTCGCCGCGGCGTCGCTCATCGTGTACTGGGGCGGGTGGGAGACCACCTGGAAGCTGCTCGTCGCGATCGGCATCGGCTTCGCCGTTTTCGCGGCCAATCAGCTGCGCAAGGGCGGGATCAAGCGCGAAGACCTCGATCTGCGCACCCTCAGCTGGCTCGCCCCGTACCTGGTCGGCCTGCTGCTGCTGACGTTCTACGGTCAGTTCAAAGGCGGACGCGCCGACCTCCCGTTCGGGGTCGACCTCGCCGTGGTCGCCATCTTCGCGCTGGTCATCTACGCGTTCGCTGTCCGGCAGGGAGCGCCGCCGAAGATGGTCGAGCGCTACCTCGCCGAGGACAGTGAGGACTCCGGCGACTCGGACAACTCCGGTGACTCGCCCGCCAAGACCATCGACCTGACCGACGGCAACCAGTCAGGCGGTCCGGCGGCAGCTACTTCGTGACGGGCGCTCCCGGCTGGAGCGAGCCCGCCGCCAGCAGCAGGTGACGGCCGTACTCGCTGAAGGTGTTGTCGTCGACGAAGATGTGCTGCGTGCTTGCGTGGGTGTCGCGATAGAGGCGCTGCAGGGACCCCGGACGGATCCCGTCGGCTCCTGACCAGTGGTAGGCGAAATCGACCACCTCGGCGCTCACGTGAGCGGAGTGCGTGGTGGCTTGCCGGATGCCCAGGCGGAGCTCGTCGTCGAGCGTTCCCTGGGCCTCGATCTGCTGCTGCGCCGTCGCAAACGTCTCGAACAGCAGCGCCCGGACCGACTTGAGCTTCGCTGTGACGGCGCCCAACCCGTACCAGAAGCGCTCGATTCCCGCGACGTTCGTGGCGTGACCGAGACGCTGCTTGCGCCCGGCGAGAGTGACGACCTCGTCGATGGCACGGCGGCTGACGCCGAGTGCGAAACCCGAGTGGCCGATCGAGGTCATCCCCATCACGCCGAGCCCGTAGAGCGAGCCGCCGCGATGCTGCTGGGGATTGGTGATCTCGAACGTGAATCCGGGCGGCACCACGCGTTCGGAGATGGCGTAATCGAACGACCCGGTACCGACGAGGCCCATCACGTCCCAACCGCCGAGGAACTCGACCTCGCTGCGGGGCACGAAGAACGCCCGGATGATCGGCCTTCCGTCGACCATCTTCGGCGATTGCCCGTCCATCTCGACCGTGCCGCCGCCGACCCAGTCGGCGTGACCGGTCCCCGATCCGAACGCGTAACGGCCCTGCACCTGGTAGCCGCCGTCGACGGGCACTGCCGGGCCCTTCGGGGAGAACTGACCCGCCATGACGGCCGGGGCGCCGGAGAACATCGCCTCCGCTGCGTCGTCGCCGAGATAGGCGCTGAACGCCGAGGTCGAGACGTTGGCCATGTGGGACCAGCCGATCGACGCGTCAGCCGCGGTCAGCTCCTCGAACACGGCGAGAGCCGTCACTGCGCTGACCTCGCTGCCGCCGAGCGAGCGCGGCACCATGATGGAGAACAGCCCGCTGGCCCGAAGGGCGTCGACGACGGATTCGGGCATGGTGCCCTTGCGCTCGCAGGCCTCTGCCTCCGCCTCGATCGCCGGGGCGAGCTTGCGCGCCTGCTCCAGGACGACCGGGTCGGGCGTCAGGAGATCAGCAGTCGCTTCGAACGGGGCTGCCTTGGTCATACCTGGGACCTCCGCGAATAGGCCTCGCGCCGGGCGGCGTGAGGGTGAGCATTACGTGGATACGGGAGAATGGCGGGATGCCCGCCGCTGCGCCGACCGCCGTACGTCGTTCTGTCGTTGTCCTCGGACTGCTCGGCGCGCTCGCGGGCTGCAGCAGCACCGGCACCAGCGGGGCCCCCAACAGCGCGGGCAGCGCGACCGTGGTGCCTGGCGCGGTGCCGAAGCTCGGCCAGGGAAGCAGCGGCGGCATCAGCATCACCGCCGCTAGCATCGTGCGCACCGGAACCAAGCTCGCCGTCACCGCGCAGATCCGTAATGAGCAGAGCAGTGCCGATGAACTGACTCAGCTCGGCAGCAACGTGGGCCCGACCCTCACCCTGACGGCGCCGGTCCACCTTCCCGCCGGCGGGACGGTCTCCATCAGCGGTGCCACAAAGATCGTGCTGGAGCAAAGTGGCCGCCTCGAACCCGGCGGCACGGTGGCGCTGTCGTTCCAGTTCGGCAACGCCGGCGCCGTGCAGGTCTTTTCCAGCTTCACCGACGCGTCCTGAACCTCCCGGCCCCGCTGCCGGAAGCCCGCTCAAGCGAGCACCAACTGCCCGTCACCGAGCGGAGCCGAGGCGGTGAACGTGACCGGCATCCGCTCGATCCCGCTGATGAAGTTGTTCCGCCGCCGGGTCAGCGGCTCATCCGACGCCAGCGCGATGTCGGGGAGCCGGTCCAGCAACCGGTCGAGCAGCACCCGCAGTTCGAGGCGGGCCAGGTTGGACCCGAGGCAGAAGTGTGCGCCCACACCGAAGGCCATGTGGTCGTTGGGCTCGCGATCCGGATCGAACGTTGTCGGTTCGGCGAAGTGGGCCTCGTCGTAGTTGGCCGACTCATACAGCAGCAGGGCCTGATCGCCTGCTGACAGCTGGGCGCCGCCGAACTCGTAATCGCGGGTGAGCGTGCGGCACATGTTCTTGATCGGCGAGACCCAGCGCAGCATCTCCTCGACGGTCTGCGGGATCCGGCTCCGATCGGCCAGAAGTGACTGCCAATGCGCAGGATTGCGCATCAGCGCTTCCATGCCACCGGCAATGACGTGGCGGGTCGTCTCGTCGCCGCCGATCAGGATCAGCAGCGTCTCGCCGACGACGTCCTCATCCGTCAGCCGCTCGCCGTCGATCTCGGCATTCAGCAGGATGCTGACGAGATCGTCGGCGGGCTTCTGCTTGCGCTCGGCGATGACCTTGCTGGCGTACTCGTGGTAGCTCGCCGCAGCGACGATCTGCTTGGCGACGAGGTCCTCGTCGCCCACTCCCTGCGTGCCGAGCAGATCCTCGCTCCACTGCAGGACGTCGCGCCGATCCTCCGGGAGCACCCCGAGCATGTCGCCGATGACGATCATCGGCAGCTGGGCAGCGATGTCGTGGACCAGCTCGCACGACCCGCGCTCGCAGACGGTGTCGATGATGTCGTCGCACAGCTGGCGCAACCGCGGCTCGTGCTCGGAGATCCGTCGCGGCGTGAAGCCCTTGCTGACCAGGCCGCGCCGCTTGATGTGCGCCGGGTTGTCCATGTCGATCATGTGATTGTTGGCGCCGTGGAACGGCCGGGAACCGTTGGCACTGCTGAAGATCGCCGGGTGGGTGCTCGCGTACTCCACGAGTTCGTACGTGGCGATGCCCCAGAGGCCACTGGCCGGATCACGGTGCACCGGGGCTTCACGACGCAGCGCCTCATACACCGGGAAGGGGTCGTACGCGTAGAAGTCGCCGTCGGCGAATCGGGCCCGGCCGATCAGTTCATCGCTGTGTTCGGTCACGGCTCTACACCACCACGAAGTCGTCGAGGTTCGGACGGCGGGTCCAGGCCCAGTAGTCGACGAGCGGCCACGGGCTCAGCGAGTGGATCTTGCCCTCTGGGTTCTTGAAATGTGAATGCTTGATCGATGGCTGTGCCCAGACGAGGGTGCTGAGCTCCTTCTGCACCCGCGCGTAGTACTCGTCGTGCACGTCCTGCCGCGGCTCCATGGCACGCACGTCGCCGGCCAGCAGGACGTCCAGACAGCCGGTGATGTACCGCATCTGGCATTCGGAGTGAAAGATCAGGCTGCCGCCGTGAGCGAGGTTGGTACCCGGCCCGTACATGCAGAACAGGTTGGGAAAGCCCGGGATCGTGATGCCGAGATAGGCCGACGGGCTCTCGCCCCACAGCTGGCCCAGGTTCTTGCCGCGGCTGGTGATCTGCATCGGCCAGAGCGCCCGGTTGGTGTAGAAACCCGTGGCGTAGACGATGATGTCGGCGTCGTAGTGCTCACCGCCGACGGTCACGATTCCGGTCTCGTCGATGTGGTCGATCTCGTCGCGGATGAGTTCGACGTTGTCGCGCTTGAGCGCTGTGAGCCAGCTGCCGTTGTCCTGCAAGGTGCGCTTGCCGGTGGCCGGGTAGTCCGGGATCACCTTGGCCAGGAGTTCAGGGTCGTCGCCGACCTGGCTCTCGATCCACTGGGTGAACATCTGGCGCGTCATGTCGTTGGTGGCACTGATCGCCCGCTGCTGATCGGGCCACTCCGGGTCGACCCGGGAACCCTCGAGGCTGCGACCGCTGGCGGGCCAGAAGATGAGGAACCGGAACCAGCGGCCGTAGTAGGGCAGGTGGCGAAGCGCCCACCGGAAGCCGTCACCCACGGCGGCGTGGTAGTTGGGATTCGGGAACATCCACTGCGCGGTGCGCTGGAAGACGTTCAGCTGCGCCACTTCCGGCGCGATCGTGGGCGCGATCTGAAATCCGCTGGCACCGGCGCCGATCATCGCGACCTTCTTGCCGCGGTGGTCGACCGAGTGGTCCCAGTTCGAGGAGTGAAACCAGGCGCCCTTGAAGTCGTGCATCCCTTTGATGTCAGGCGTATGCGCGCGGTTCAGCTGTCCGACCGCCGAGATGAGCGCCCGCGCCGGCAGCGTCGCCTCGTTGCCGTCCGCATCACGTGTGCGGACCTGCCAGAGGCCCGTCTCGTCCGACCAGTCGGCGCCGATCACCTCGGTGCTCCACCGGATGTCGGGCTCGATGCCGTGGCGGTTCATCACATCGCGGAAGTACGCGGCGAGCTCGGGCTGCTGGGCGAAGAATTCCGTCCAGTGGTCGCTGGGCTCGAAAGAGTAGCAATAGAAGTGGTTTCCGACGTCGACGCGCGCGCCGGGGTAGCTGTTCTCATACCAGGTGCCGCCGGGACCGGCGTTCTTCTCGACGATGGTGAACGGGATGCCGGCTTCTTTCAGGCGGATGCCGGCCAGCAAGCCGGATTCGCCGCAGCCGATGACCACGACCGGGAACTCGGCGCGCACCTCGGGCGACGCGGAAAGCTCGATCTTGCGGGAGTCGACGTCGTCGAGCTCGAGCTCCTCGAGCAGCAGCGGGAGGTAGTTCTCCGGGACCTCCTCGCAGACCAGCCAGCTCATCATCTCGTGGATCAGCTCGCGGCTGGGCGGAGGCGGCAGCGTGCAGCCCCGGTCGCGGTAGTCGCGGATGACATCCAGCGCGATCTTGCGGACCTCGGCCTTGTCCTCCTCGGACATGTAGCCCTGGTATTCGTTGAGGAAGAGGCCCTGCGGGCGTAGCCGGCCGCGGATCAGCTCCGCGTCGCCGGACATGTGGACCAGCGAGAGCATCAGGGTCGGAATGCTCACGTCTTCCAGCGCAGCGGCGATGGTCTCGTCATCGTCGGTGAACGGGATACCGGCATGGAGGCTGCGCGTGGGACCCGGCAATGGACTCGGCATGACCACCTGATCTCTGACGTCGTCGGCAGGCCTACGGTTTCGGGCAAGCAGTAGACAGATTCGCAAGAATGTCTACCGTGGCATCTTGTGGGCGGAGCCGTGATCGCGTCAAGCACGCGCGACCGGCTGCTCGATGCCGCCGACCGCTGCCTGCGTAACACCGGAATCCGGCGCACGACCGTCGGGCAGATCGCCGAAGACGCAGGCGTCTCGCGAGCCTGGCTGTACCGGCTGTTCCCCGACAAGATCTCGCTGATCGGCGCGGCCCTCCTGCGCGGCGACGAGGAGTTCTGGGCCGAGGCCCGCGCCCATGTCGAGGCGGCTGACGGGCTGGCGGGGCAGGTCGCCGCAGCCGTCGCATTCAGCCGCGCTCACCAGCCCGGCGCCCTCGTGCTGCGGCTGAAGGAGGCCGAGCCCGAAGCCTTCGCTGCCGTCGTCGGCAGCGGATTGCGGCAGATCCTGCCGGGAATGTCGAGCTTCTGGCACCCCTACCTGGAGCAGGCGCGCGCCCGCGGGGAGGTGCGTGCCGGCCTCGACATCGCCCGGGCCGCCGAATGGGTGCTCCGCGTGGTCATCTCCCTGGTCACCACACCCGGCGATGCCGTCGACATCGACGACCCCGCCCAAGTACGTGCATTCCTCACGGATTTCCTGGTCGCCGGCCTCGGTTGAGCGGTTAGCATCCCCCGCATGGGTGCTGCAGCTTCCGTGACTCGTCCCCGCCGCTTTCGCTGACGGCGCTGGACAGTCTGTAAGTTCTCTCGGTTCCGCGCCGCCGGCTTGCTGCCGGGCGGCCACTTCGCGTTGCCCGGCCCCTGCCATCCCACAGGAGCCGTCCCATGCACGCAGACCCGCACACCCCGCCGCCAGGACCGCAGTCCGGGGCGGCGACCGTCCACCTCATCGTCGGACTGCCCGGCGCGGGAAAAACGACTCGCGCCAAAGAACTGGAGAGCAGTGGGCCGGCGCTGCGGCTGACGCCGGACGAATGGCAGATCGCGCTGTTCGGTGACCAGAACCCGCCGGACAAGCGTGACCTCGTCGAAGGCAAGCTGGTTCAGCTCGGCATGCGGGCCGCCGTGCTGGGCCTCGACGTCGTCTTCGACTTCGGGTTCTGGGGGCGGGACGAACGGTCGGCGCTGCGCTGGATCTGCGCCACTCTGGAGGTGCAGAGCCGGGTCGTCTACCTGCCCATCGAACATGAGGAGCAACGCCGGCGCGTCACCCGCCGCTTCGCCGCCACACCGGAGCAGACGTTCCACATGAGTGACGTGGAACTCGAGCAGTGGCGGGCCCAGTTCCAGCCGCCGGACGACGACGAACTGAAGGGTGCGCCGGTCCCTGCGGCGCCGTCGGGTTACGCGACCTGGTCGCAGTGGGCCTCGGAGCGCTGGCCGTCGCTGCCCGACTGTTACGCCATGCCCGCCGGTTGAGCTGCAACGATCCGGATAGGGGCGCCGTCGAGCCACGCGGCGATGTCCTCGACGACGTCGCCGTAGAAAGCGGCGTAGGCGACCTCGCTGACGTAGCCGATGTGCGGCGTGAGGACGGTGTTCGGGGCCGTCAAAAGGGGATGGCCGGGCGGCAGCGGCTCGACGTCGTACACGTCCAGCGCGGCACCGGCGATGGTGCCGGCATGCAGCGCCTCGACGAGCGCGGCCTCGTCGACGATGGGCCCTCGGGAGGTGTTGACGAGGTAGCCCTTCGGCCCGAGCGCGGCGAGCTCGGCGGCGCCGACGATTCCGGTCGTGCGCTCGCTGAGCTTGAGGTGCACGGTCACGATGTCGCTGCGCTCGAAGAGCTCCTGCTTGGTGACGAGTTCGGCACCGCACTCGGCCGCGCGCTCGGCCGTCATGTTCTGGCTCCACGCGATCACCTTCATGTCGAAGGCGTGGGCATAGTGCGCGATGCGCGGGCCGGTGCGCCCGAGACCGACGATGCCGAGCGTCGAGCCCATCAGCTCGGGACCGATCCCGAGCTGCCAGCGACCCCGCCGCACGCCGGCATCCTCCGCGGCTATCCCGCGCGTCACCGCGAGGATGAGGCCCCAGGTGAGCTCGGGCGTCGCGGCGCCTGCTCCCCCGGTGCCGGAGACGACGATGCCCAGCCGCTCGGCCGCGGCAACATCGATGACCGCGTTGAACGGGCCTGTCGTGATGAGCAGCTTCAGGTTGGGCAGCTTCGACAGCACCGACTCAGGGAAGGCCGTCCTCTCGCGCATCGCGACGACGACCTCGAACGGCTCCAACCGGGCGACGAGCGGACCTTCGTCGTGGATGTGGTCGTCGAACACCGTGATGTCGACCCGATCATCGAGCGTCCAGTCGGCGGACGCCAGAGCGACCTGCTGGTAGTCATCCAGGACCGCGACGCGTGGTTTGGCCATACCTCATCGTCCACCGTTGCGCGGGCATCGGTTGCCAGTGGGTCGGGGCTAGACCCCTGATGGTGTGGGCGTGCGAAGCGGCCGCGGAAGGTAAGCCGCGCCGGGGCCGCCGCCCGCGGCGATGTCGCCCGGGTTGCTCAACCGGCAGCGTTGCAGGGACAGGCAGCCGCAGCCGATGCAGGAATCCAACCCGTCGCGCAGCTGCACCAGAGCGTCGATCTGCTCATCAAGCCGCGATCTCCAGGCTCGAGACATCTTGGTCCAGTCAGCCCGGTTGGGCGTGCGGCTCGCGGGCAGCTGCTCCAGCGCCGCCCGCACCTCCTCGAGCGCGAGCCCGATGTTGCGCGCCGCTCGGATGAAGGCCAGCCGGCGCAGCACCGAACGCTCGTAGCGGCGCTGCTGCCCGCTGGTACGGGTGGATTGGATGAGACCGGCCTGCTCGTAGTAGCGCAGCGCCGACGTGGCAAAACCGCTGCGCTCGGCCACCTCACCGATGGTCAGCAGATCGTGGGAGTCCATTACGGCACCTCGCTGGAAATCAGTCGGGAGCATCGCTTGACTTAAAGTTGACTTCAAGTACAAGCATATCCCCCACGCGCCGGCAGTCGGCGCATGGAGGATGACATGAGTACAGCAATCATCACCGGGGGATCCCGGGGATTCGGGCACGCCTTGACCGCAGCCCTCGCCCGCGACGGGTGGTCGGTGATCGCCACCGGACGCGACCCCGCTGCTCTGGAAACGGCTCACGCACTCGACCCCGCGCGCGTCACGACCATCTGCGGCGACGTCCGCGATCAGGCTCACCAGCGCGAGGTCGTGGCGGCAGCGGAACGGGCCGGCGGCCTGGATCTGCTGGTACACAACGCGAGCACGCTCGGGCCTAGCCCACTGCCGTCGGTCGCGAACCTCGCGCCGCAGGAGCTGACGCGGATCTTCGACGTCAACGTCGTGGCGCCGCTCGCACTGACCCGTTTGGCACTGCCCCTGCTACGCATTTGCGCCCAGCCGACGATCGTGGCCCTGAGCTCCGATGCGGCCGTGGAAGCATACGAGGGGTGGGGCGGCTACGGCTCGTCCAAGGCCGCGCTCGACCATCTGATGGCTGTGTTCGCCGAAGAGGAACCGGCGCTGGCGGTGTACCGCTTCGATCCCGGCGACATGCGAACGGCCATGCACCAAAGGGCTTTTCCGGGTGAGGACATCAGCGACCGCCCGGAGCCGGAAGCCGTCGTCCCGATACTTCTCGGGCTGTTGCGCGAGCGGCCGGCGAGCGGGCGCTACCAGGCGGCCGATCGCGCAGGGGTCGCGGCATGAGCACCACGACCCAGCAACTACGAGCACGACCCCGGCCGGCAACCCGCTTCACCCTCCCCGCGAACGCGGCGGCGACCGAGCCGCCGGAGGTACGCGGCCTCGCCCGCGACGAGGTCCGCCTCATGGTCGTACAGGGTCCGGCACCGGGCCGGATCACGCACACCCGGTTCCGCTCACTTGCTGAGCATCTCGCCCCGGGTGACCTCGTCGTCGTCAACACCTCGGCCACCGTCGCGGCCGCCATCACCGGCCGGCGGAGCGATGGCGCCGCCGTGGTGGTGCATTTCTCCGGACCGGCCGATCACGACCGCTGGATCGTCGAACTGCGCGACGAGCACCTGCATCGGGTCGGTGACGGCGAGGTGGGTGAGCGCATCGAGCTCCCGCGCGGAGTCCACCTGACCCTCGCTCGCAGCTGGCCGGATCCCCTGCAATTCAAGGGGAGCCGGCTCTGGGAGGCCGAGATCGCGGTCGAGTCGGGAGTGAGCGTTTACCTCCAACGCGAGGGACGTCCCATCTCCTACGACCACGTGCGCGGTGAGTGGCCGCTCTCGGACTACCAGACGATTTTCGCCGAGCATCCCGGCAGCGCCGAGATGGTCAGCGCCTCCCGGCCGTTCTCGCGGCGCCTCGTAGGTCAGCTCTGGAGGGCGGGCATCGGCATCGCTCCCCTGCTGCTGCACACCGGCGTCTCATCGCTGGAGGCCGACGAGCTGCCGCTGCCCGAGCGCTTCCGGGTGCCGGCGGAAACGGCGAAGCGGGTCAACGCGGCGCGGGCTGCCGGCGGACGCATCATCGCCGCGGGCACGACCGTGACGCGAGCGCTGGAAACCGTGGCCGATGACGACGGTTCGGTGCATCCCGGCGCCGGGGTCACCGATCTCGTCATCGGGCCGGGCCGCCCGCCGCGGGTGATCGGCGGCCTCATCACGGGATGGCACGAGCCGGAGGCGTCGCACCTGCTGATGCTCGAAGCAGTAGCCGGACGCGAACTCGTCGGCCGGGCCTATGCCGAAGCGCTCGATCCCTCCAACGGCGGGTACCTGTGGCACGAGTTCGGCGACTCGTGCCTGCTGCTCCCGTGAAGCCGCTGTGCCTCTCAGGTGGCCGGCCGGGTCGCTACTGACCGGGCCGGCTGCTGGCGGAGCGGATGTTGCTGCGCACCGTGATGCCGGTGACGCTGGAGGACTCCTCGGAAGCGAGCCACAGCACGATCTCGGCCACCTCGTGCGGCTCGGTGAGGCGTTGCAGATCCAGGCCCTTGACGTGCTCGGCCACTCCCCCGGGCTGGCCCTCCATGTAGGCCCGCAGCGGCGCGGTGGCCGTCGGGCCGGGGGTCACCGCATTGGCCCGGATCCCGAGCGGGCCGTACTCGAGGGCGACCGTCTCCATCAGGTTGATGACGCCGGCCTTGGCCGCGCCGTAACCGCCGAGCGCGTACTGGCCGCCGATGCCGGCACCCGACGACATGCTCACGATCACGCCAGAGCGCTGGCGTACGAAATGGGCCAGGGCCGCGCGGGTCGCGTAGAAGCAGGTGTCGAGCGTCATCCGCTGCTGGAAACGCCAGTCGTCATCGGTCAGGTCGCCGATCAGGCCGGTGCGCGAGACACCCACGTTGTTGTAGAGCACGTCGATACGCCCGTGCTCGGCCACCGCGGCATCGACCCAGCCGGTGACGTACTGCGGGTCCGACACATCGCCGACGGACCCGGTCGCTCCCAGTTCCGCCGCCACAGCGTCGATCTCGCCGGAGATGTCGTTCAGCCACAGGATCGCGCCTTCGGACGCCATCCGCCGCGCCGAGGCGGCGCCGATCCCGCGCGCCGCCCCCGTCACCAGGACGACCTTGCCGGCAAGCCGGCCGGTTTTCTCGCTCATCCGGTCAGGCTCGCATGATGCCGCCGCCGTCAACCATCAAGGTCTGGCCGGTGACGTAGGAAGAGCCGTCGGAAAGCAGGAACGCGACGGCCGGCGCGATGTCGGTCACGAGGTCGCCGTCGCGGCCGAGCGGGTGATCGGCGTACATCGCCGCGAACGTGGCGGCACGCACCGGATCGTCGTCCGGCGGCATCCGGTGGCCTACCGAGGCCGGGCAGACGCAATTGACCAGCACGCCGAAGCGGCCCCACTCGCGCGCGGCGGTCCGCGTCAGGGAACGGATCGCCTCGTTGGATGCCGCGTAGGGCCCATATCCCGGACCGCCGGTCAGGCCGACGGCCGAGCCCATCGTCACGATGCGCCCACGCCCCTGGTCACGCATGGCGGGAAGCACCGCCTGCATCGACCACAGGGTGCCTGCCGGACCGGTGTTGAAGACCACGTCCAGGTCGTGCTGGCTGACGTCCTCGAGTGGCGTGACCGGTCGAAACGTCTGGGCATTGGCTACCAGGCCGTCGATTCGGCCCCAGCGTTCACGAGCCGCTTCGGCGAGCTCGAAGGCCCCCTCCCGATCAGAGGTGTTGACGGTTCGCGCAATCACATCGGAGGGCGAGCGGCCGAGGGAGGCGACGGCGGCCGCGAGCCGGTCGGGATTGCGTCCGGTGAGGACGAGCTTGGCCCCCTGATCGGCGAGCAGCCGCGCGCAGCCGAGGCCGATGCCGCGGCTGGCCCCGGTCACGATGATCACCTGGCCCTCGAGGCCGAATTGCGGAGCGCTCATCCGGACTGCACCAGCTGGAAATGCTCGACCACCGGAGCCGGCTCGTAGAAGTGGTGCAGCAGCGCGCGCCACTCCAGGTAGGCCGACGACTGCCGGAAGCCCTCCATGTGATCCTCCAGCGCCCGCCACTGCACCAGGAGCAGGTACGCGCTGGGCCGCTCGAGGCAGCGGGACAAGGTGAGGCTCTCGCATCCCGGCGAGCTGAGGATGATCGTCTTCGCCGACGTGAAGGCTTCTTCGAAGGCCTCTTCCTCGCCGGGCCGGACCGGCAGGACGGCATGCTCCAAGATCATGCGGCTGACGATAGCGGCCGAAGGTGTCAGGCCGCGGGTGACCCGGGCGCCGGTGCCGGTGGTAGCTCCGGCAGTCGTGCCGAGTAGATCGAGTAGCCGTCGAGGTAGCGCGTCACCGCGGTGGCGATGACGGTGGCCGCAATCATGGGGGCGGTCAGCCCGAGGCCGCTGTCGGTCAGTTCGATCACGATGACGAGCCCGGCCAAGGGCGCTTGCATGGCGGCGCCCACCATCGCCGACGCACCGATCATCGCGTACGCGCCGAGCGGGGACCCGGACCACACATGGGTCCATGCGAGCCCGAGGAAGCCCCCGAAGAGCGCGCCGATGCTCAGCACGGGAGTGAACAAGCCGCCGGACGCTCCGGCGCCGAGGCAGAGGGCGGTCACGAGCGGTTTGAGCAGAAAGAGCACGAGCAGCAGCGTGATGCCGCCATTGCCGATGAGTGTCTGGCCGACGATGGCGCTGCCGTTGCCGAACAGCTCGGGATAGCGGATGCCGAGCAGCCCGAGGATGCCGAACGCGACCGGAATCGAGAGCAGGATCCACGCCCCGCTCACCCGCCGGTACGCGACCCAGCCGAGCACCCGGATGTAGCCCGCCGAGACCAGGCCGACGAGCGGGCCGAGCAGGATTGCCCAGATCAGCAGCCGAGCGCTCGAGTGGTAGTGCGGGAGGCCGGCGTAGGTCGCATGATCGGCGAGATACCAGCGGGCGGTCTCGGTGGCGATAGTGGAGCACGCCAGCGCGGGCAGGATGACGGGCAGCGTGATCGCACCGATGAGCACTTCGGCGGTGAAGAGCGCGCCGCCGATCGGGACGTTGTAGACCGCCGCGAGACCCGATCCGGCGCCGCACGACACGAGCAGGTGACGCTGCGCGGGCGAGAGCCGGACCCAGCGGGCGACGACGGTTCCCGAGGCGCCGCCCATCAGCTTCGGCGCCGCCTCACGGCCGATCGACGCGCCCATGCCGATCACGACCTCGGAGATGGCCGACGTCCCCAGGCTTCGCCAGAACGACAGCTCGCCCGTGCCCCGCCAGAGCTCGTCGTCCACCTCGGTGGAGCCTCTGGAGAACCGGCGAAGCAGGTACCAGGCGACCCCGCCGAAAACCCCGCCGATCAACAGCGACAGCACGCGCCTGACGTTGGAGGCCTGGCGGACGCCGTCGAGCAGGCTCCCGCTGTGATAGCCGAAGGCCCAGTGCTCGACATGAAACAGCAGGCTCATCAACAGGTCGCCGAACAGCCCCGTGGCCACCCCGGTCACGACGATCGCCGCCCAGAAGACCGGCGTCAGCGCGGCCGGCCCGTCACCACCCGCGTTGGGCTGCTCGATGGCGCCGCGGCCGGTCGGAAGCCGGCGTTTCACGAGCGGGGCGGGGATGCGTATCCGCTCGTTCTGCGCTGCCCGCCTCAGCATTCGTCCACTATGGCGTGCGGCGGTGCGGACCTTGCAGCGAACTGCGGGTCAGCGGTCAGTCAGCGGCGAGCGCGACGACCGGCACCGGAATCCGGCGCATGGCCCGGAGCCGGGCACGCAGGCCGGTAGGGCCGGCGTGCAGACCCTCCTGGCGGGCGACGCGCAGTGACCACATGACCGTGACGCCGACCGCGGTCCACGTCACCGCCATCGCCGAGAACGGCTTGACCGCGACGAACACCGGAGTGGTCTGGGTCAGCAGCAGCCAGCAGGTGACGGCTGCATTGAGCAGGTTGACCGCTGCCCACATGACGGTCAGCCGCCGGAAGAGCCGCTTGACGCGGTGGCGGCCGACGATGTCGTCGGTCAGCGGGCAGAAGTCCTTGGCCAGCCGGTCGACCATCGGACTCTTGGTCATCGCCGATGCCAGGAACGTGAAGCCCACCAGCGTGGTGGCGGCGATGGGCTGCAGGAAGTAGATGAACGCACTGCCGCTCGCGACGACCACCACGGTGCGCACCGTCAGCCCGAGGCAGGTGAGCATCAGCAGGCCCGGGATGCGGATCCGCATGAGCAACCGGCGCACGAGCATGGCGTAGGACCAGCCGAGCGCAGCCAGCGACGCGGTGACCAATCCGGAGAGCTGGAGCACGACAGAAAAGATCAATGTCGGCACGAGCGTGCACTCGACGAGATTGGGGACCGCGTGGCGCGCGATGGCGCGCAGCCTGGGAAGCGGAAGGGGTGGGGCTTCAGTGGCAGGGGCGGCGCAAGAACCGGTCCGAGTCACCATAATATTCAATCGGTCACCAGCGCCGTGGCTGTAGGGCCAAATGGCCTCCGAGCGGCCGAAATATCCGCGGCCGCGGGTCCGAAAGAACGCATCGTCACTCTCGCCGGGTCAGGGTGAAGCGGCAGCGGCGAGGGGGCACGGGGTCCGGACTGGTCCAGGCGCGCTTTGATGCCTTGAGAGTACGCGGGGTTCCTGTGACGTCCAGGGGCGGGCGGGTTAAGGACCGGTAAACGTGAACGGGCAGCTAGGAACGCTAGCGCGGAATCGTGAACGCGCTGGGCTCGATCTCCCCGCGCACCACCGCCTGTGAGACGTCGGCCAGCTTCAGATTGTTGTTGCGCGAGTAACGCCGCAATGCATCGAAAGCGAGATCCACGCTGACCGCGTGACGTTCGGCCAGGACGCCCTTCGCCTGCTCCACGAGCACCCGGCTGTTCAGCGCGTGTTGCAACTGCTCGGCGAGCAGGAAGGTGCGGTGTGCCGAACGCTGCTGGAGCACCCCGATGGTCGCGACATCGGCCAGCGCCTGCGCGAGGCGCTGATCGTCCGGACTCATGGCGAGCGGGCCGTCGTTGAACAGGTTCAGTCCCCCGATGGTGACCTCGCGCGACCGCATCGGCAGGGCGAGTACCGACGTGAACCCGGCGTCCAGAGCGGCCGCCGCAAACGTCGGCCACCTGTCGAGATGGTCTGCGAGGTTGCCGCTGATCACCGGGGCACCGGTGCGTACGCAATCGAGGCACGGACCCTCGTCGGACTGCAGCTGGCAGATCTCGAGCAGCCGCGACTCCTCGCTCGAGGAGGCGACGACCGCAAGGTGATCCTGCGGGTCTTTGAGCAGCAGACCGGCCGCCGACGTCCCCAGGAGTCCGACGCAACCGTGCACCAGCCGGTCGAGCAGGTCGACGACGTCGTAGTCGTCGACCAGCGCCTCGGCGAGCATCACGAAGGTCGACGCGATCGCGTGCTCCCGCGACTGGAGGTCGCGGTCTCGGGCGGTCACGAAGGAGGTGTCGTCGCTCATCAGCCCTCCCGTACCGCCCGGAGGCCTGTTCTATGCCAGTTCCTCCGGTGTCGGCAACCAGCGGACGGGTGGCGGCTATCTGCGGCGCCCCTCGATGCGGGTGCGCGCAGGCCATTGCACACGGGTCGCCCAGCCGAGCCGCTCGCACGTCCTGATGAACCCGGCGGCGATGTCCACCTGATGCGGATCGACCCCGTGGCGAGCGCTCGTCGGGTCGGCGTGGTGCAGGTTGTGCCAGCTGTCACCGAAGGACAGGATCGCGAGTGGCCACAGGTTCGTCGCGCGATCATCCCGTCGGGTTCGGAAGGGACGCGACCCGACCATGTGACACAGCGAGTTCACACTCCAGGTGACGTGGTGAAGCAGGAAAACGCGCACCAGGCCGCCCCACAGCAGGCCGCCGATCGCCCCGCGCCACGTTCCGGTGAGCAGCCAGCCGGCCAGCGTTGGCAGCGCCAGCGAGACCAGGCACAGCAGCGGAAACGCCCGATCGATGCGGCGCAGCAACGGGTCGTCGCGCAGGTCGGGCGCGTACTGCGGGATCGACGTCGTGTCGGGGCCGAAGAGCCAGCCGAGGTGGGCATGCGAGAGGCCGCGCAGCTGTCCCCAGGTGGTGCCCGTTTGGAACTGATGCGGAGAGTGCGGGTCTCCCGGGCGGTCCGAGAACGCGTGATGACGCCGGTGCGTCGCCACCCAGCTGATCACTCCGCCCTCGAAGGACATCCCGCCGGCCAGCGCCAGAACCACCTTCAAGGGCCGGTTGGCGGTGAAGCTGCGATGGGTGAACAGCCGGTGATATCCGGCCGTCACACCGAGTCCGGTGATCGCGTAGAAGACGAGCAGCAGCACCAGGTCGACGATGCTGACCCCGCCGACCAGGGCCGTCGCGACGATGACCACACCCGCCAGCGGAAGCAGCACGATCAGCAACGTCACCGAAAGCTGGAAGCGCTGCGCCACGGAGCGGGCCGGCGCCGGGGTGTCCCAGCGCGGCGGTGGTGCGGGCGCCACCGGCGGCCGGTCGACGGGCGTGCGCGTGACAACGGTCGATGGCATGACATCCCCAAATTCGCCGCGAAGATCGCAGACCGGGGATGCAGGGGCTGGACAAGCCGGGCCTTACCTAAGGCCGTGTGTATACCCGCCCATCCTGTGCTCACGCCACCGTTTGCGTCCCACCTGGCGAGTCAGCGCACGAAAAGGTGCCAGCCGACCCACGCCCAGCCGAGCGCCAGCAGGATCCGTCCGGTGCGCGTGCGGCGGATGGTCGCCATGACCCGGCTCCCGGACGCGATCGGGACACCGGGATGCCGCGCGGCGATCGTCATCCCGATCAGCAGGGCCAGCAGCAGGCAGTAGCCGGTGAGACCGACCGCAAACGTGCTCACGACTCCTGCTCTCCCGGCCCGAGATCGCGCACCATGAGCCAACCCAGGACAAGCCAGGCGAGGAAGCCGAGGAAACGGCTGGGATGCGTGCTCAGCAGGGTGTTGGTGATCGAACTCAGGGTGGGATGCCCGGAGCGCGGTTGCGAGAACAGCTCGCTGAGCTCCCAACCGACCACGAGCGCCAGCGCCGCCGCCCAGGGCAGCAGGGTGTGCCACCGTGGGCGGCCAAGTGCCAGGCTGGGCGTGTAGCGCGCCCGCGGCCGCAACGTCAGCACCAGCACGGCCAGCGCGGGGACGAAAGTCAGAACCTCGGCGGGACGGGTGAACGTCCGTACCCCGCTGGCAAACCACGACCAGACCACGGCGAGGGCCAGCCCGACGGCCGGCAGCCAGGCGGTGGCAGCGTGCAGCGACGGTCGCTCTTCGACCTGCTGCGGCTGGCGCATGAGTGGCCTCGGATCGCGCGGTCATAGCGGGGTCCGCGCTCCCTCCAGTCTGCCCCGTCAGCTGACCTGTGCGCCGATCAGCCTTCCGACCAGGTACGTCACCGCAGCAGCCAGTGCCCCGAGCGCCAGCTGCCGCAACCCGCTGAACCAGGCCGAGCGGCGGGTGAACCGCGCCGTCACCGCACCCGCGACGAACAGCGAGACGCCGGCGACCGCGAGTGAAGCAGCGAGGCTGGACGAGCCGGCGAAGTAGGTCAGCAGCGGCAGGACGGCTCCGACGGCGAAGAACCCGAGGCTGCTCGCCGCAGCCGCCCACGGGCTGGGCAAGTGGAACGGGTTGACCCCGAGTTCGATCTGCGAATGCGTTCGCAGCGCCTGCTCAGGATCGGCCGACAGCTGGCGGGCGACCTGCATCGCGGTGGGAGCGTCAACCCCTCGCTTCTCGTAGCTTTCGGCGAGCTCGGCCATCTCGTCCTCGGGATTGCGCGACAGCTCGAGCGCCTCGACCTCGACCTCGGCGTCGATGGACTCGTTCTGGCTCTTGACGCTGGTGTACTCGCCGGTGGCCATGCTGAACGCCCCGGCCACCAGGCCCGCCATGCCCGTCAGGATGATCGTGTGACGCCGCGCGCCGCTTCCGCCGATCCCCGCTATCAGGCTGACGTTGCTGACCAGGCCATCCATGGCACCGAAGACCGCCGGCCGCAGCCAACCTCCTGACACGTCACGGTGCGTGTGGCTGCGCCGAGCCCGCGACGCGTTTCCCTTACTCACAGCCGCTACCCATCCCCTACATACACAACGATGCGAGCCAAGCCCTATGCTGACGCTTCCGGACCAGATCCGGCGGCTGGAGGTGCTGGATGTCTCACGCTGAGCCTGCGCCTGCTGAGCGGAGCGATTGCATCAACCTCAACTGCCCTTATTGCACCTCGCCCATGGACCCGCCACGCTTCACTCCCTGGCCGTTGGAGCCCCGTCTGATCACCGGCGAGTGCGTCGGCTGTGGCCGTAGCGTCACGCTCCCGAGCACCTGGCTCTCCGGCTCACCCGTGCCCCAGCAGCGGTAGCGAACGAGCCCGGTGAGCATCACGCTGCACCTTCTGGCCGAGGGGACCGACATCCACCTCCGCCTCCCCGACAGCACCAACCCCGATGAGATCCTGGCAGTCTGCGCCGAGGCGATGCGCGGTCATCGGGTCATCGAATTCGCCGACGCCCTGCCGCCGGGCAGCGTGCGCCGCACCAAGGTCCTGGTGAACTTCGCGCACGTCAGCGGAGCCTGGGCCGACACCGCCTAGCGATCCAGGGTCAGCTGGGGTCGAGTTGGAGGCGTTCGCCCTCGAAGGGCAGCTCGGCGATGAAGGTCAGGCTTCCGGTGCCCTCGCTGACGGTCCCGTCGGGCGCGTGTTGACGCACCGAAACAGGTTGGATGCGATGCACCGGCCGGCCCGTCGAGCCGTCGGGATAGCCGACGCGCGCCGGATGGGTGACGTCCCAGACGTCGGTCTCCTGGAACTGCTCGCCGCGCCAGACTCCGAGGCCGAGTTCATCGTTGTAGCCGCCGTAGCCCAGGCCCTGCATCGCGACCGCGGGCCCGATGGCTTCGGCGTCGAGTCGCACCGTGCCACCGCCGGCGAGGTGGACGTCGAAGACCGCCGTCGACATCCGGCGCGGACGGTCGGCGTCGACGAACGATGCCTGGAGGCCGACCCGCTCCCCCAGGGTCGAGACGCCGGTGGCGCGGTCGATGATCTCGACCGTCGAATGGTTGAGCCCCTCGGCCCGCCGGGTGACCTGCACGTGGCCGGAGAAGTCGGGGGTCGAGTAGAACAGGAATGCGAAGAGCCCCCCGCCCGACGCAGCTGCCGCAGGCGGACCGGTGACGGGCTCGGGGATGCCGACCCGCTCGCGTACTCCCCACGAATGGTCCCGGCACGACCACCACGAATCGACCTCGTGTCGCGCGCCCTCGACCTCGAACCAGCCGGAGCACGAGCCGATCTGGTCGTAGCGGCTGTAGTCCTCGAGCACGCGACCGGAAAGGCGCGCGTAGTGCGGCCGCTCCTCTTGCGGGGGGTCGCTCGCGAGCCATTCCAACTCGGCGCTGATGCCGCTCTCGTTGGGCGCGACGGATAGCCCGATGCGCGTCATCGGCTCGCGAACCTCGATGGCGAGCGGGCCGGATTTCGGCTCGTAGTGCGGACGCAGGCTGCGCGAGACCCGAAGGTTGTGCTGCCTGCCGCCGGTGATGAAGACCGCGCCGCCGTCGACCACGTTCATGTTCTGGTAGACGCCCATGGTGAATTGCAGCGCTGCGCCGCCGACCCGATCCGACGCGGCGAACCAGAGCCGGTCGAAGAAGCGCGGATCACTCGTGCCCACATGGTCGAACGTCGTGGGCAGCTGGTGCCAGGGCGAGTCGTCGAGCGTGGTCAGCATGTGAGCCTCACTGCCGGAGTCAGTCCTTCGGGGCGCCGGCCGGGCGCCAGACGGCTTTCAGGGGATAGCGCTCTGCACGCTCCCGCAGGTGGGCGGCGAGATACGTGCGTAGCTCACGCAATTCGTCATCTTCCATGATGGCGGGGATCGCATCCGCCAAAACCTGCCTGACGCGACGGTGGCGGCTCTCGAGTGCGGTGAGGTCGGCCGCGTCGGGAGGATCGGCGAACACGACCTCCCGCAGCTCGGCGTCGAGCGCGTCATCCAGCTCCACGCCCGAGACGATCAGCTGCCCGAGTAAGGCCACCGACATCTCGGCGTCCCACTGCAGGAAACCGGGAACCCGCCGCCATCCGGAGCTGAGCGTCTCCAAAGTGGCGCAGACGCCGGCCAGGATGTCCAGCGGATAAGGATCGTCCAGCTCGGGCGCCACGACCTCCTCGAGGATGCGGCGCAGCCCCTCGAGCTGCTCGCTGACGTCGGGTCGCACGTCAGGCCCCGATCATGTCGAGCATCAGGCGGCTGATCCCGACGGGCGCCTGGTGCACCCGGTCGAGCCGCCGGTCGACGAACGCGCGCGAACCGCTCAACACGATCGCCGACAGCTTGAAATTGGCCAGCACGCTCCACCAGTGGACGGCGTCGGGTTCAGCGGTCAGCCCGGTGCGTTCACTCCAGCGCTCGAGCAGATCCGCCGGCTCCCAGCTGCCGGGGATGCGGTGCTCTCGAGCCCGTAGGGGGTTGGTGACCCAGCCGAGGTCTTCGCGCGGATCACCGAGGTGGACGGTCTCCCAGTCGAGGACGGCCGACACGGTGGCGCCCCCGACGTCGCCTTCCAGATCGCCGACCAGCAGGACGTTACCGGCCTTGAAATCCCCATGGACCACAGTGGTTATCGCGTTTTGCGGCGCGTGCGTGCGAAGCCAGTGCAGGACGAGTTCGAGCTCCGGCTCGGGCTCGAGTTGCACCCGGCGCAGCTCGGCCTCCCAATGATCGAGGGCGACGAGAGCAGCGCGCTCCCCCGGGTCGTCGAGCAGGTCGTCGAGGCCCAGGGCGCGCCAGTCGAGCAGGTGGATGTCGGCGAGGCGGTCATACAACTCGTGTGCCAGTCGCAGCCGGTCGGCGGCCGGGGTGGTGCCCGCCAGTACGAAGCCGTCGCAGACACCGTCGGCCAGATCCATCACGAGCGACGGGCGTCCGAGCCGAGCGCCGTCGAGGTCGACCCAGCGCAGCCGCGGGCTCGGCACGGCGGTGCCCTGCAACGCTCGCAGCACCCGGGTCTCGATCTTGCGATCGGTCGCCAGCACGCTGCCTTCCGGATCCCGCCGGGCAATGAGGGCGGCCTGGCGCGGCTCGCCGCTTTCGGTCCATGCCGCGTCGAAAACCCAGTTCTCGCGGGAGAATCCGGCTGACGTGCGGCGCACACCACTGATTGTCGCCGCCGGGTCACCGACCTCGTCAGCGACCCATTGACGGAGTGCCTCGCCGAGGTCTGCGGAGGCGCTCACGCAGCGATCGTCGCATCGAACGTGACCCCGTAGAGCCCCGCGGCGTTGTCCACCAGCACCTTCTGCAGCACCTCCTCCGGCAGCGAGCCGAGGGCTTCGCTCGCGTACTTCTCCGGCCCGACCGCCGGGGTGCGCGGGCCCGGATGCTGACACGTCGGATGGGGGAAGTCGGTCTCGAAGAGCATGTTGTCCGGATACGCGAGCAGCGGGGTGGTGATGGTCTCGCGCTCGTACCAGAAGCACCCGTAGATCTGGCGGCGGAAGTACTCCGAGGGCAGCAGGTCGTACTCCGGGTGCTCCTCGACGACACCACCGTTTCGCCATTGCCAGTCGAAGGATTCGAGCGCGCCCGGCAGCATCGACACACCGCTTTCCACCGAGACGAAATTGAGCTCCGGGAACCGGTGACACACGCCGCCGTGGATCAGGTCGGCGATGCACCGCAGGTTGTCCACGAACAGGAGCGACGAGGCGCGCGAGAAGTTCGCCCGCCATCCCATCTCCGAACCGCGCGAGAGCTGCTCGCCGATCCGCCCGCCTCCGATGTGGAAGTTGACGGTGACGCCGGCGTCCTGCGCGACGGACCAGATCGGATCCCAGTGCAGATCCCACAGGGCCGGCTGGTCGTAGGCCTCGGGCTGGTTGCAGAAGTTGATGCCTCGGTGGCCGTTCGCGACGCACCGCTCGATCTCGGCGACGGACGCGGCCACGTCCCAGAACGGCAGCGACACGACCGGGAGCAGCCGATCCGGGGCGACGGAAGCGAAATCCACCTGGAAATCGTTGTAGGCCTGGACGCATTCCAGCGCGAATGCGGGATCGCCGTAGCCGAGCCACGACCCGCCGCCGAAGCCCCCGATGTTGGGATAGAGCACCTGGGCGTAGATGTGCTGCTCGTCCATGAACGCGATACGGGCCTTGGCGTCATACGCCGCGGGATGCATGTCCTCGTAGGTGGCCGGGCCGTCGGGCAGCACGCCGTCGAAGCCCGCCATCGCGGTGTTACCGGGCTTGGACCAGGGCTTGCCGGCGATCACCCACACGTCGAAGCCGTCGATGCGCTCGATGCGCGGGGTGGCGTCGCCCCACTTGCTCGAGAGGCGAGCGGTCCAGGTGTCGCGCGGCTCGGTGACATGCGTGTCGGCGTCGATCACGCTGAAGCGCTCGAACATTGCGGGGGCTCCCTCTGTTGGCGTCAGGGCGAAGTAAACAGAATGTATTACTACGTTGTCAACGGCTCCTGCTCGGCGGGACCGGTGAGCGCACCCACGAACATGTCGACGAGGGTCGTGTGGAAGGCCGCGTCGCTCATCGGGTGCGCGCGGCGCTCCCCCTGACGAGACCAGATCGCCGCGGCGTGCAGGAAGCTGCTGGTCGCGATCGACAGCCGCTCGCCCAGGACCTGCTGGGCGAGCTGCGGACCCAGCCGCTTCCTCAGCAGCCGGCCGGCGTCATTGGCTGCCGTGTCGCCGAGCAGCTCCTGTATCTCCTGCAGGGAAAAAGAGACGTCGTCATGCAGCTGGCTCAGGAAGCGCACGACATCGCGTTCGTGGTCGGTGCCGGTCGCCAATTGCGCGTACGGCAGCACGAAGACCGCCGCCGCCGAACGCACATCGCCGGCCGGAGTCTCGAGCGCCGCGGCCAGCAGATCCCGTCGGCGATCGACGAGCAGCGGCAGCTCGCGCTCCAGCAGGGCGCGCAGCAGCCCGTCCATGCTCCCGAAGTGATACTGCAGCGCCCCGGCGTTGCCCTGCTTGGCCTCGAGGCGGATCTCGCGAAGGCTCACACCGGCAATCCCCTTCGCGGCGAACAGGCGCAGCGCCGCGTCGAGAATCTGCTGACGGGCCGGCTCGGGGCTGCGCGGCATTCAGCGTCGCTTCCCGGTCACCGGGAAAACGCTATCGCCCACCGCCGGCGCGACGCCGGTTACCCGTCTCGAACGGTCGATCGGGGTGCCCCTTTGCCATCGCCCGGGCCGGGTCCGGGCCCGGCGCTTGCTCGCCCCTGCCCGGCTTGGGTAGCTTCATCTCACGGCTCACGGTCCTGAGATTCGCCGGGCGCCGAGGTTCGGGGGGTTATGAAACCAGCCGCTCGGACCGCCACAGCGCATACACGGCGCCGCAGCCCGTGAGGGGCTCGTGACTCGCGCCTCCTGACGCTGCCTGTGGTATGGGTCACATCTGCTGCCCACCGTGGTAGACCCTCCCGCCGTCGTGCCAGGCTCCCCACGTTGCGCCAGCCAGGCGAAACCCGCGCCCAGCCGCCGAATCCCGCCCCGGGCCGCGGCCTCCTTCACTGCGTGGGCGGGAGCGGGGGACCCGACGTTTCACCGGGCATGGCACCTGCCACGCCCTGGGGTGAAGCCGGGTCACCAGCATCACGCGGTGACCGGCCGGGCTGCCTAGCCCGAACCCGACAGCTCACCTCGCAGGCGTCAGAGAAGGCGACCCGCGATGTTTGCTGCTCCACGTTTCCTGCACGCGTGTGCCCGTCGGTCGGGAGTGTTCGGCGCCGGCGTCGCCGCCCTCGGGCTGGCGGTCCTGGCGAGCTGCTCGCCGGTGCCGACCACCGCCTTCATCTTCCCGTTGTCGCGGGCGCAGGCGTGGGGGCCGGGGACGTGGAGCCAGGACCAGGGCGTCGACATCAACGCACCCTGCGGAGCCAACCTCGCGGCCCCCGAGAACGGCGTGATCATCGCTGAAGGAATCGGCGGTTTCGGGCCTTACGCGCCTGAGCTGCTGGTCACCTCGGGGCCACTCACCGGCCGCATGATCTATCTCGGACACGTGCAGCACGACTACGTCCCGGTCGGGGCTCACGTACGAGCGGGGCAGTGGATCGCCCAGGTGGGCACGCTCGGCATCAGTTACGCCTGCCACGTCGAGATCGGCATCAGCCCGCCCGGATCCCGCGCGCTGCCGGCCTGGCACCAGACGTCGGCGGAAATGATCGGCCTGCTGAGCGCGAGCTACTTCGGGTGAGAATGAGCGGGTGGAGCTTCGCCAGCTGGAGTACTTCGTAGCTGTCGCAGAGCACCTGCATTTCCGGCGCGCGGCCGAGGAGCTCGCGATCGGGCAGCCGGCCGTGAGCCAGCAGATCGCCCGGCTCGAACGCGAACTCGGGGTGAACCTGTTCGACCGCTCCGCGCGGACGGTGAGCCTGACGGCTGCCGGTGCGCGGGTACTCCCCTACGCCCGGGCGGCGCTGGCGGCTGCGGGGAGGGTGCGTTCCGCCGCCTGCTCCCCGGAGCTCGGTGGCGCGACGCGAACACTGCGGATCGGTAGCAGCACCGGCCTCGGCCATCGCCTCGGGATCGTGCTGTCATCGCTGGCGAAGCTCGAGCCATCGACCGAGACGGTGCTCGTGAGCGCGCCGACGCGAGTCCGCCTCGAACGTGTCGCGGGCGGCCAGCTCGATGCGGCCTTCGTACGCGGCGTCAGGTCGGCGCCCGGCGTGGAACTCATCGAAGTGTGGCGCGACCGGTTGCTCGTCGTCCTCCCGGCGAGCCACCCGCTGGCCCGCCGCGAGGTGGTCGACCTTGCCGACCTTGACGGCCTGGCCTTGCACCTCGTTTCGCGCAAGCTCAACCCACCGCTCGTGGATCTCGTCCTGGGAGCCTGCGCAGACGCCGGCTTCACACCGGTGCTCGGCCCGCGCGTCGAGGGGCTCGACAACACCCACGCGCTGATCGCTTCGGGACCGGCGAGCTGGACCGTCATCTACGAGGCGCACGCCCGCGCGTTGCACCACCCTCACGTGGCCTTCCGGCCGACCAGTCCGGAACTCGTGATGCCCACCGAACTGGCGGTCGCGGCCGATGCCACCTCCCGGACGGTCGCCCCGTTGCTGCGCGCCTGCAGCGCAGCGCAGGATCCGGCGTCCAACGATCAGCAATCGTGATCGCAGCAAGCAGCGATTGCGTCTCGATCGATTCCGGGTGCGGCGCTTGCATGGGGAGCGGCGGCAGGTAGCCGCCGAAATCTCGAGCAATGGGAGGCGAAATGCCCACCGTCACCATCCTGCAGGGCGCCCGTCCGGTCGAGCTCAAGCGCGCCCTGGTGCGCAGCATCACCGACGCCTTCGTCGACACTCTGGGAGTGCCGGCGGACTCCGTCCAGGTGTGGATCCAGGAGACCCCGGCCGAGAGCTGGGGCCAGGGCGGATCCCTGCGGGCAGACAAGTGACGGCCGCCGGCGTCGGCGCGCAATCGGCCACCGAGCGCAGCCGCGCCGTCGTCCTCGACTACGTTGCCGCGCTCGACCGCGGCGACCCTGGTGAGTTGCGCGCCATGTTCACCTCCGACGCGACCTGGTGGCTGAGCGGCGACCTGCCGACCTCGGGCACCTGGAGCGGACCGACGGGCATCATCGACGACTTCCTCGCGGCGATGATGGGCCGCCTCGACGCCGGCCGGCCCGTCACCCGTGAGGTGAAGCGGGTGCTCGCCGACGGCGACGCGGTCGCGGTGGAATGGACCACCCGGGCCACGACCCGTGACGGTGCGTCGTATGAGAACGACTACGCCTTCGTCTTCGAGGTGCGGGAGGACCGAATCCACGCCGTACGCGAGTATTTCGACACCGCGAAGGCAGACCACATCCTCTTCGGAGCCTCCTGAGTCCGCCCAGCCTGACGTCTGTCAGCGCATCCGGCGGGCCTTGCGTTCCCGCCGGATGAGGACGTCGATGCCGTCGAGGATGCGCTCGAGACCGAAGTCGAACTCGATGTCTATGTCGTCATCGTCATCGAGCGCTCCCGAGGCCACCGCCCGGTGCAAGGCCGGGAAATGCTCGGGATCGGTGAGCCGCCCGACCATCGCGCCGTAGCCGGGCATGATGTTGGCTCCCGCGCTGGCGGCCATGAGGTCGGCCGTGAGCGTCGCCTCGTTGCGGACGAAACCGCTCAGCAGCAGGACGGCGGAGAGCTTCTGCTGCTCGGAGAGTGCGGTGCCTTCCAGGCTTCGCAGCGCCCGCTCCAGGTAAGCGACATTGTTGGGACCGAGCGGCGGCCCGCTGATCGGGATCCGCAGCGCCCAGGTGTGCCGGCGGTACGCGGTACGCACGGCGACCGCCCAGTCCGTCAGCCCTTCACGCCAATCCTGCGTACCGGCGGGCAGGTCCGGCGGCGGACCGAGCGCCGTGTCGGTCATGAGCAGCAAGAGGTCGTCCTTCGCGGCGACGTACCGGTAGAGCGACATCGTCGCGACCCCGAGCTCGGCGGCCACTCGCCCCATCGACAGCGAGCCGATGCCGTCGGTCATGGCCACCTTGATGCCCGCCTGCACGATCCTTTCCAGGGTGAGGCCGCGCTTGGGCCCCCGGGTGCCGGGATCGCGCAGCCCCCACGCCAGCTCGATGCTGGGGGGAAGCGGCATCCCGCCACCACCAACAGGGCCGGCCCCGCTCGGCTCGTTCTTGCTCACGCCACCGTCCTCTATTGCGTTGACGTCATCCTAGAACTGCGTATAGCTTACGCAGCAGTGCGTAAGGCATACGCAGTTGTGCGATGAGGAGACGTCAATGACCACCGCGATGCAGCCGGCCATCGAAATAGCCGGCCTGACCAAGTCTTTCGGCGCAGGCCGTGGATCGGCGCGGGTGCTGGGGGGCATCGACCTGCAGATCCGGCGCGGCTCCGTGTTCGCCCTTCTCGGCCCCAACGGCGCCGGCAAAACCACGACGATCCGGATCCTTGCCACGCTCACTCCCCCGAGCGGCGGGGTTGCCCGCGTCGCCGGCTTCGACGTGACCAGCGAACGGCGCGAGGTGCGCCGGCGGATCAGTCTCACCGGCCAGTACGCCGCCATCGACGAGCTGCAGACCGGCCGGGAAAACCTGGAGATGATGGGCCGGCTCCGGCGGCTGCCGACACGGGCGGCCCGCGAGCGGGCCGGCGAGTTGCTGGAGACATTCGGGCTGTCGGATGCCGCCGACCGGCGGGTGGCCACCTACTCCGGCGGCATGCGACGCCGGCTCGACATCGCCGCAGGCCTCGTCGGCGATCCTGAGGTGATCTTTCTCGACGAGCCGACCACGGGGCTCGATCCGCGTAGCCGGCAGGGAATGTGGGACGTGGTCGGCACCCTTGCCGCGGCCGGCGTGACGGTCTTTCTCACCACCCAGTACCTCGAGGAGGCGGATCGGCTCGCCGACCACATCGCCGTCATCGACGGCGGCCGGATCGTCGCGCAAGGCAGCGCGGATGAGCTGAAACGACAGGTGTCCGGGCAGCGGCTCGACCTTCAGCTCACCGATCGCCAGGCGTTCGACGGCTTGCAGAACTACCTGGGCCACCGGGCCATCCACGTCGATCGGAGCGCTCTCACCATCGGCATCGCGACCGAGGGTGACGCCGCAGATGTGCGCGCGCTGCTGGACGAGGTGGACCCCGACCGCCGCGCGGTGGCGCGCTTCGGCGTGCACGCCGCGAGCCTCGACGACGTGTTCCTCTCCCTGACCGCAAAGGAAGCTTCCCATGTCTGACTACGTCCTCACCCGCCCCGCCGTGCAGCCTCGATCGCCGGCCCTGGCCGACGCACGGACTCTGGTGACGCGCGCCTTCCGGCTGTCGCTGCGCAACGTCGACGGGCTCATCACCGCCCTCGCATTGCCGGTGATGCTGATGCTGATGTTCGTCTACCTGTTCGGCGGCGCGATCAACGTCAGCGGCACGTACGTCGACTACGTCGTGCCGGGCGTGCTGCTGGTCTGCGTCGGGTTCGGCGCGGCCACCACGGCAGTCAGCGTCTCCCACGACCTGACCGGCGGCATCATCGACCGGTTCCGTTCGATGGACGTGCGGGCAGAAGCACTCATCAACAGCCACGTCGTCGCGAGCGTGGCCCGAAACATGCTGTCGTCGTTGCTGGTTTTCGCTGTCGCCTTCGCGATCGGCTTCCGCTCACCCGCGGGCGTGGGCAGCTGGCTGGCGGCGGCCGGGGTGCTGGCCCTGTTCGTACTGGCGCTGTCATGGTTCGCCGCGAGCGTCGGCATCCTGGCCCGCTCGCCCGAGGCGGCGAACGGCATCACGTTTCTGGTGAGCTTCCTTCCTTACGCGAGCAGCGCCTTCGTGCCGATCCACACGATGCCGGGCTGGCTGCAGGGATTCGCCCGCAACCAACCGGTCACCGCCGTCGTCGACAGCCTGCGGGCGTTCTTCACCGGTCAGCCCGCCGGCGCCAGCACCTGGCATGCCATCGCCTGGAGCCTCGCCATCATCGCCGTTTCCGTAGCAGCATCGGGGGCGCTCTTCCGGCGGCGTGCGGCCTGACCAATGATGAGCCCATGCCGGCCCGCGAACTCGAAGATCTTCCCTTCGCTGCGTTCCTCGAGCCCTGGGACGGCACGCTCGCGGCCGATGCCCGTTACGACACCGTCCATTTCGACGGGTCGGAGCTGGAAGGTCCGCTCGCGACCGGTGCGCGGTTCATCGAGTCAGCCCTCACGTCGATGACCTTCGACGGCGGCACGTTCCGGCTGTCGCGCTGGAGCGACGTGTGGATGAAAGCGGTGCGCTGGATCGGTACGGATCTGTCGGGAACGGACTGGATGGACGTCGAGATCACCAGCAGCGTGTTCGCGGGGAGCGCTGTCTACGACGCCCAGCTGCGCCGGGTCGCCATCCGCGAATGCAAAGCGGATTCGGTCAATCTGCGCGGCTCCCGTTTGCAGGAAGTGGCGTTCGTCGACTGCCAGCTGAGCCACTTGGATTTCGCCGGCGCGACGCTCGTCGACGTCACCTTCCAAGGCTGCGAGCTGCACGGCGCCGCTTTCGACAACGCCCACTTGAAGAACGTCGACTTCCGGCATGCCCACGAGCTGAGCATCACCAGTGGCTACGCCTCGCTGAAGGGCGCCACCATCAGCACCAGTCAGCTGGTGCACCTCGCGCCGGCATTGGCCGACGTGCTGGGAATCGCCGTGGTCGACGGTTAGCCTTACTGACCGAGCCGTCGCTCAGGCGAGCGAATTCTTGTTGGCCAGGATCTCGGCGTAGTCGAGTTCGTCGTCGTAGTCGGGCGCCGCGGGCTCGAGGGCGCGGACCCGGCGAACCAGCTCGTGCCGGTCGTGGCGGGTCAGATGCGCCGCGTGATCGGTCAGGCGGTCGAGCTCGGGTGAGTCGTCGACTTCCATCGCGTGCAGGCGGATGCGCAGGTGGCGCAGGGTCCAGCGATCCAGCAATCCCGCCGCCGCGGTCAGCTCGTCCAGGCCGAGGTGGCCGATGGGGCTGCCATCAGAAATCGTCATCGTGTGCCTCCCGTTCGGGGTCGTCACAGAAGACGTCGGCCCCAGATCCACACAAACGACGCTAGGAGGTGCAGAGTCCCCTCGAAAGTGCCCAAAGTCCCGGCCGTCGAGGACAAGGCGCACGCAGGCATCGACAGCGGCGCGAGCCCGGTGACAAGTAACCGACTCATCCCCCACACTGCCCCAGGGGGCGTGTGACGATCGGGCGTACCGGATCCCGACGGGCTTGGAGGCACCCGCATGACGTCGTGGCAGCTTGCGGGCTTCACCGAAGAACGCGAGCTCGGCTCCGGCGGCAGCGGCCGCGTCGTGCTGGCACGGCACGAGGCGACGGGCAACGAGGTCGCCATCAAGTATCTCGCCGAATGGCTCGCCTCGGACTCGCAGCACCTGGCAGGCTTCCGCACCGAGGCGCAGCTCATGGCCGGTCTCGTCGACCCGCATCTGGTGACGCTCTACGAGTACGTCGAGACCACCGCCGGCGCTGCGATCGTCATGGACCTGCTCGAAGGCGTGTCACTGCGCAAGATGCTCGAGGACGGCGGCCCGCTCTCCCCCGAGGCCGCGCTCACACTGATGAAAGGCTCGCTGCTGGGCCTCGCCGCGCTGCACGTCCAAGGCGTCGTCCATCGCGACTACAAGCCCGAAAACGTCATGGTCGACGCGACCGGCAACACCAAACTCGTCGACTATGGGATCGCCGCTCCCGTGGGTGAGATCGCCGGCGTTTCCGGTACGCCGCTCTACATGGCGCCCGAGCAATGGCGGGGCGAGCCGAGCAACGCGGCCACCGACGTCTACGCAGCGACGGCGACCTTCGTGGAGTGCCTCACCGGACGGCCCATGTTCACCGGCACCACCGTCGGCGCGCTGCTGCAGCAGCACCTCACCATCCCGCCGCCGCTGGACGATGTGCCGGAGCCGGTGCGCCCGATCGCCGCCGCCGGGCTCGCGAAGGATCCGGCAGAACGACTCGGTGACGCGCACGCCCTCGTCGAACGGCTCGACGTCCTCGCCCCCGCCGCGTACGGGCCGGATTGGGAGTCACACGGCCGGGCCCACCTCGCCGCGCGAGCGGTCCTGCTGGCGCTGCTCTTCGCACACCCCGAGCGGGTCGCTCACGAGCAGGCGTCTGCCGAAACCGATCTGAGTTCCTCGAACGGTGGCACCAGTGACGCCGGGGCTGATGGTCTCGGTGGCGGCGCCGCCGATACCGCCGGCGATGGTGCGGCGGACGCCCGAGGGGTGACGGAAACCGCTGCAATTGCTGATGTTTCCGCCGACGAGCGCGCTCGACGCCGGCCGCTCACCCTCGTCCTCGGTGCGCTCGTCGTCGCCATCGCCGCGCTCGCCCTCGCCCGCCATTCCGGGGACAGCCCGAAATCCTCGAACGCCGCATTCGAGCAGGGCCAGGCGACGGTGCCGGCCGTGTCGGCGAGCGTCACACCGACTCCGAGCCCGACAGCGAGTCCCACGCCGTCGGCGACGCCGACCTCCTCGCCGGCGACCCCACCGAGCGATTCGGCCGCGCCCCCCACGGTCAGCAGTTCGCCGATCGTCACCCCGACCACGCAGAGCGTCGGCCCGGCCCTGTCCGGACCGAGTTCGACTTCAGTGATCAAGACCCAGCCCCCGGCGCCGCCGACGACGACTCCCCCGGCGCCGCCGCCGACCACGTCCCCGCCGCCGATCCTGACCGGCAAGCAACCGGTGACGCCACCGCCGAGCACGAGCCCGCCGCCGTCCACCCCCTGCACGCTCACCGCCGTTTGCGGGTCGAGGTGACCCATGGCCACACCTGAGAGCAACCGGACGACCCCGCTCGACCAGCGCGAGACCCTCGCGACGCCGCGGCAAGGCGCGACCGGAAACGAGCATCAGACGATCGACCTGCGGGACACCAACCTCACCGACCCCGCCAGTCCCACCAGCCCCATCGATCTCCGTGAAACGGCTCTCGTGCCCACGCAGGGCGGGCCGTCATCCCCGCCCGCCGCGCCCCCTGAGCGACCGGTGGAGGTCCTGCGATTCGGCCCTGGCGTCCCCGCCGTCCCCGCCGTCATGGCCGTCGCTTCGGCGGCGACGGCGGCCGAAACCCCCGTCCCGCCCAGGCGATTGCGACGCGGGCAGGCCGCGAATCTCGCCCTCACCCTCGCCCTCGCAGCCGTCGTCATCTGGCTGCTCTGGCCCGCCGGGTCGTTACGCGTGCGCTCGGTCAGCGTCAAAGCGACGCCGGGCGTGGTCACCTGCGAGAAGACTGCCGATGTCGTCGCCACGGTCCACACGAACGGCAACGCCGGCCGGCTGACCTATCGCTGGTCGCGTAACGACGGCATCGGCAGCGGAACGCTCGTGCAGTCGCTCGCCCGCGGCCAGCACAGCGTCGACCTTCATCTGACGTGGGCCTTCCACGGCCCGGGTATTTATGACGCCCGGGCCACCGTGCGGCTGCTCTCGCCACGCGCGGCCGGCGCGACGGTCAACTTCCGGTACGCCTGCTGAGGTTGTCCCGGAAAAGGGTGAGAGTCCGCGCCCAGGCATCGGCGGCGGCGTCCGGCGCGAAGTCGGGGCTGCCGTCGCGCATGAAGCCGTGGCCCGCTTCGGGATAGACGATCGTGTCGGCGTGATGCGCCGCGACGGTCTCGATGTCTGACGGCTTGATCCACTCGTCCTTGCCGCCGAAGAAGAGCACCGTGGGACACGTCGGCTCGCCCAGTTCGCCGGAGATGCCCGAGCCGTAGAAGCCGGCCGCCGCATCGAACCCGCCGGCAAGTGCTGCCCGGTACGTGAGCCGCCCACCCATGCAGAAGCCTGTGACGCCCAGCCGCCCGGCCCCGTGCTCGCGGGCGATACCGGCAGCCGCCAGGATGTCCTGCTGCGCCTGGTCGAAATCGAGCTTGCGGATCAGGGTCATCGGATCGACCGACTCGGTCCCGCCGAAGCGGAAGAACAGGTCGGGCGCGATCACGAGATAGCCCTCTGCCGCCAGCCGCTGGCACAGGCGCAGCAGCTGCGGGGAGATTCCGTTGCCCTCATGGATGACGACCACCCCGGGGTCACCGGGCTCGTGGTCCTGCGGGGAAGCGATGAAATACGGAAGCGCGAGGTCGGGCACCCGGGCACGTTAGCAGCGGCGATGACGGGCAAACCGCGGCAGGCCAAGATGAGGGGGCACGCCGACCTGCCGACCCGAGCCAGCCGACCCGCGGTGGAGAGCCATGACACGCAACGCATCGACCCCTCCCACCAGGGACAAGGGCGCCCCGAGCGCCCCGCCGCCGCCACCCGCCTGGCGGCATTTCCTCTGGCCGATCGCCCTGCTCATCTTCTTCGTGCTGCTCTTCGTGGTGCCTGTCACCCAGAGCAGCAAGCAGGTCACGCTGAACTACACGCAGTTCCTGAAAGACGTCTCGGCAAAGCAGGTGAAGACCGTCAGCATCTCCCCCAACGGGACGGCAACGGGCACTCTGGTCAAGGGCGGCAACTACACCACGGTCATCCCCGAGCAGGCCGGTGAGAACTTTCTCGACCAGCTGCAGAAGTCCAATGTCCAGGTCACCGCCAAGACGAGCGGAACCTCTTTCAGCTCCACGGTGATCTCGTGGGTCATCCTGCTGCTGCCGTTCCTCATCCTCGGCTATCTCTGGTGGCGGCTGTCGAAGGGCGCGGCGGGACGGCTGCAGGGCGCCTTCGGCGCGGGCAAGTCGAAGGCCAAGGTCTTCGATGAGGAACGGCCGAGCACGACCTTCGCCGACGTCGCCGGTTACGAGGGCGCCAAGCTCGAGATCCGCGAGGTCGTCGACTTCCTGCAGCACCCTGAGCGCTACGCGAAGGCCGGAGCCATGGCCCCGCGCGGCGTGCTGATGGTGGGCCCGCCAGGCACCGGCAAGACGCTGCTCGCCCGGGCCGTCGCCGGCGAAGCCGCGGTGCCGTTCTTCTCGGTGACCGGTTCGAGCTTCGTGGAGATGTTCGTCGGTGTCGGCGCGGCTCGCGTACGCGATCTGTTCCAGGAGGCCCGCAAGCGCGCGCCGGCCATCATCTTCGTCGACGAGATCGACGCGATCGGCGGACGGCGGTCGGGGTCGGGTGCCGTCGTCTCCAACGACGAGCGGGAGCAGACCCTCAACCAGCTGCTCGCCGAGATGGACGGCTTCGACCCGACGTCGGGCATCGTCGTGCTCGCCGCGACCAACCGTCCAGAGGTGCTCGATCCCGCCCTGCTTCGACCCGGACGCTTCGACCGTCAGGTCACCATCCCGCTGCCGACCCTGCCCGAGCGCTTCGCGATCCTTCAGGTGCACTGCCGCGGCAAGCAGCTGGACAGCAGCGTCGACCTTCAGGTGGTGGCCCGCGGGACCCCCGGGTTCGCCGGCGCCGACCTGGCCAACCTGGTCAACGAAGCGGCCATCACCGCGGTGCGATCCGGGCGTGACGTCCTGTCCGCCCAGGACTTCTCCGAGGCGCGCGACCGCATCATCCTCGGCCGCCGCGAAGGCTCGAATGTGCTGCTTCCGGAGGAGAAGCACGCCGTCGCCATCCACGAGTCGGGGCACGCGCTCGTTGCGGCCTACTCCGACAAGGCCGACCCGGTGGCGAAGGTGACGATCCTTCCCGCCGGCCAGACCCTGGGAGTCACCGAGCAGCTGCCGCTGGTGGAGCGCCACCTCTACGGCGAGGACTATCTGCACGACATGCTCGCCGTCTTCATGGGAGGTCGGGCAAGCGAACTGGTGGTGCTCGGGCAGGGCTCGACGGGCGCGTCCAACGACCTCGCAAAGGCGACTGATCTGGCAACGAAGATGGTCCGCGAATTCGGGCTGACGGCAGCGCTCGGTCCGGTCGGGTATCCCTCCGGAGGCTCGTCCTTCCTCGGTGCCGGCGGGAGCGAGTTCTCGAGCCGGCCCTTCTCGGATGAGACCCAGGCGAACATCGACGCCGAGGTCAAGCGGCTGCTACGGGAGGCCGAGCAGCGCGCCGTCGCGATCCTGCGCCAGCACCGCGACGTGCTCGATCGGCTGGTCGAGCTGCTGACGACGGAGGAGACGGTCGACGGCTCGCAGATCTACGCGCTCGCCGGCCGCCCCGAACCTGCCGCCGGATCCGGGCTGACCGTGGCGCCCAACCGGACGGTCGCGCTGGACAAGGCGCCGTCAGCAACGGCCCCGGAGGCCAAGGAGCCCAGCCAGCAGCCCTAGTGGGAGACCGCCCATGAGGTGATGAGGGCGACGAAGGCCAGCATCACGATGGCGATGACCGCGATCGAGCCCCAACCGCCGATGCTCGCAGCAGCGAGGCCTCCCCCGCCGAGCACCAGGAGCAGGCCGACCAGCGCGGGAAGGCCGATCTCGCCGGTCCGCCACCGGCTGACCGCCGGCTGCGCTGGTGCCGTCTCCTCGTCCATGCCCCCACTCTGACACCCGATCCTGTGCCATCCCCGCAAATGCCCGCCCCCGGACCGCTACGCTCTGCCGCCGTGACCAAGCGCACCGATCCCCGCCCCGACTGGGCTCGTCGAATGATCGCGATGGGTCCCAACGTGGGAGGTGCCGAACACCTCATCCCGCTCGATCCCGACGAGCTGATCGCGACCGCGAAGAGCGCCACCGGACTCGCCGATTTCGGTCCTCCCACCTGGGAGGAGCCGTTTCGCCGGCTGGTCGAGGCGCTGGACACCGAGGCCCGGCTGCACGCGCTCGGGCGCCTGATGTCGCGGCACGATCTGCTGCGCCACCTGAGCACCCGGCTGCTGGTCATCGATGCCGCGAACCGCGATCCCGCCATCACGCAGGAACGGGTGACGGCGCCCGTGTTCATCACCGGGCCTGCCCGCTCGGGCACGAGCATCCTGCACGAGCTGCTCGGTGAGGATCCGGCGCTGCGCGCACCGCTGGCCTGGGAGATGGCGCATCCGTTTCCGCCGCCGCCGGGAACCGCCGACGAGCGTCGCGAATGGGCGGAGCCGGAATTCGACCTGTGGGCCGACGTCAACCCGGCGTTCGGCGCCGTCCACGAACTCAAGGCGAGCCTGCCCGAAGAGTGCCTGTGGCTGCTCGCCCCGGAGTTCGACAGCGGCTTCTGGGCGACGAACGCCGACATCCCGAGCTTCCTGGCCTGGCGCGCGGGCACCGACCCGCTGCCCGCGTACCGGATGCACAAGCTGATGCTCCAGACCTTGCAGCATCAGTCAGGACAGCCCGCGCGGCCGTGGGCGCTGAAATCGCCGATGCATCTGATGCGGCTGCCGGCACTGTTCGCGGTGTATCCCGACGCCCGGGTGATCCTCACGCACCGCGACCCGGTCAAGACCGTCACGTCGTCGGTGAGCACGCTCGCCGCCGGACGGTGGGTGCGCTCCAACGACGTCGACACCGAGCAGATCGCCGCCTCCTCGGGCTTCGGGCTGAGCTTCGTGCTGAACGCGCTCGCCGAACAGCGCTCGCAACTTCCCGCCGGTCAGGTGGCCGACCTGCACTACATCGATCTCGTCAACGATCCGGTCGCGGCCATCGAGAGCGCGTACGGCACGCTTGGGCTCCGGTTCGACCCTGCGCTCCCGGAGAAGATCCGCTCCTACCTCGCCGGCCGCCCGCAGCACAAGCATGGCGAACATCGTTATTCCGCAACGGATTTCGGGCTCGACCCGGCCGAGATCCGCCAAGCGTTCCTGCCCTACACCGACGCCTTCCAGGTCCGCTTCGAGTAGCCGCCCTCGCTCATCTGGCGGCGCGACATCCGGTCACCTAACCAACGTCCAAAGGACACCTGCTAGTCGCCCGAATGTCTCCTTCGGCGAATAGACCTACTACAGGCCAAGTAGGACTACGCGCACGAATCGAACTCCGGGGAGACCCAATGTCGAAATCCTCACCTCGCGCACGCATCGGACTCACGGCGCTCGCCGGCGCAGCCGTGTGTTCACTTTCGATGACGCCCGCGTTCGCCCAGTCCGGCGCCGGATCGCCGGGCCATACCGGCAAGCACGTCCTGCTGATCTCGGTGGACGGCATGCATCAGAGCGACCTCAACTGGTATGTGAGCACGTTCCCGAGCTCGACACTTGCCGAGCTGACCCGCGGCGGCAGCGAATACACGAACGCGTCGACCTCGAACCCGTCCGACTCCGACCCCGGCGGCACCGCACTGATGACCGGCGGCAACCCCAGGACGACCGGTGTCTTCTACGACGTCGAGTACAGCCACACCGTCGACGAGCCGGGGGCTGCCTGCACTCCGGGTCAGCCGGCCACCGGCGGTGACGTCATCTACGACTCGCCCGACGACGCGCTGGCGAGCGTGCCCGATTTCATCAACCCCACCAGTGGCACGTTCCCGTCCTTCGACGAGAACGGCTCGATCTTTGCCGGCGGCGTCGACAAGAACCCGGCCGCGATCATGAATCTGACGTTCAACCCGAAGACGTCGCTCAACCCGGCGACCTTCCCGGTCAACCCGAAGAACTGCCAGTCGATCACCCCATGGGACTACCTGGGCGACAACACCATCTTCCAGGTGATCCACAACGCCGGGCTGCGCACCGCGTGGTCGGACAAGCATGAGGTCTATGCGTCGTTCAACGGTCCCGGTTCGGGCGGGAAAAGCATCGACGACCTGTTCTCTCCGGAGATCGACTCCCAGGCGGTCGAGCCGAACGGCGTGCCCTACCCGCAGGATGACGATTGGGCCCATATCGACGCCGCCACGAAGCAGTACGACGGCTACAAGGTCAAGGCCGTCCTGAACGAAATCGACGGCCTGGACCACTCGGGCAAGACGAAGGTCGGAACTCCGGCGATCTTTGGAATGAACTTCCAGACTCTTTCGGTCGCGCAGAAGATCATTTCGGACCCGACGACGCTGATCGGCCCGGACAAGAACGGCAACTACACCACCAGCGCTCCTCAGCGCGGTGGCTACCAGCTGGTCAACGGCAAGGTCGTTCCCGGTCCGGTCGTCTCCAGCGCCCTGGACTACGTGAATGCCCAACTCGGCCGCCTGGTCGCCGCCATTCACCACGAGGGCCTGGCGAACTCGACCACGATCATCGTCACCGCCAAGCACGGCCAGTCGCCGCTGAACCCCCATCAGCTGGTCACCATTCAGGACGGCCCGATCATCGACGCCATCAACGCCGCCTGGGCCAAGACGCACCCGAGCAACACCAAGCTGATCGTCGCCGGCACGGACGACGACCTCTGGCAGTCCTACCTGTCGGACAACTCGCAAACTGCCGACAACTTCGTCAAGAACTACCTCTGGAACCACACCGCACAAGGCTTCGACGTCAATGACAATCCGGTCACCGTCCAGCACTCCGGTCTCGCCCAGATCTGGGCGGGAGCTGCCGCCGCAAAGTTCTTCGGGGTGGCGGTCAACAGCGGCCACTACCCGGACGTCTTCGGCAAGGTCCAGGTTGGGGTCGTGTACGCGAAGCCGACCAAGCTCGCCGAGCACGGCGGCATGAACACCGGCGACACCCACGTCCTGATGGTCGTCAACGGCCCTGACATCAAGGCCCAGGTCAACTCCCGTCCCGTCGAGACCACCCAGGTCGCGCCGACGATCCTGCACGTCCTCGGACTCAACCCGAACGCGCTCACCGCGGTTCAGAAGGAGGGAACGGCGGTGCTCCCCGGCCTGGACGGACACCAGCGCAACCGGTAGGCCAAGTCAGTCCAGAAAGCACGACGCCTCCGCCAGTACCGGAGGCTTCAGGGTGGGGCCGGCGTGATGCCCGGCCCCACCCGCGCGTTACCGGGCGAGCGTCGGTTGTTGGCCGTCCCGATGGGAGAGAGCCCATTCCTGACGTCAGCTTGGGCCGTTTGGGGTACTTCATATTGCGGCGTTCGGCGCTATGACCGGTGTGAACAGGGACTTAACGTAAAACCAACTCGCCTTGCGGGTCCCCACCGATTCACCGTCCGCCAACGACGCTTGTACGAAGGAATTGCCGGCCATGCGCATCGATCTCACCGAAGTCCGCAACGTGCTGGCGACTGTCGACCGCTTGCTGAGCGCGCACCACGGCGAGAACGTGCCCGGTGCGGGAGCCCGGCCGGGAACGATCCGGCTGAACGGGCCCGCGACGTCAGCGCTCACCGAGGACCTGCTCGTGGTCCAGGACTACCTGCGACTCGCCGACGCCGAGCTCACCGCGCTGTACTGGATGAGCCAGGGCCGCGAGGATCCGCGCCGGCCCGGTGGCCCGCGGCGTCCACCGCACCTGTCCCCGACTCCCTCACCCATGAACGCCACGATCAATGCGCCGGCGGTCTCGGTGCGCGACACCAACAGCCGCTGCGGCACGTCTCCGAGCCTGCGCCCGCTCACCCTCACTCGCTGACTCCGGCTGGGCGTTCTACCCTCGCCCCATGCTCCTGTCGGGTATCCAGCACGTAGCGACCCTCACCAAAGACACCGATCGGCTGGTGGCCTTCTACCGCGACGTGTTCGACGCCGGGAGCGCGGAGAACCCGGAACCGGCGGAAGAGGGCGCTCCGCGGCTCACGTTCATTCATGTCGGGCCCACCGCGGAGCTGAACGTCTTCGAGTTCGAAGGCAACACCGAAGCCGACCGTCAGACTCCGATGTTCGGACGCGGTCGCATCGATCACCTCGCGCTGCAAGCGTCGTCACTGGAGAGCTTCGAGGAGCTACGCCGCCGGTTGATGGCGCGCGGCGCCGCCGATGACTTCGTCACCGATTTCGGGCCGATCCTGAGTGTCTTCTGGCGCGATCCGGACGGCCTCGAATGCGAGCTGACCGTGCCCAATCCCGACGCCCGGCCGGGAGTCATGAATCCTCCCGGCACCCGGGCCGACCGCTACCCGGCGGCCTGACACCACATGAGAATAGGATTCGGCGCACCGGTCAGCGGTTCGTGGGCCACCCCGGAGATCATCACCGAGGTCGCCGGACGCGCTGACGAGCTGGGCTACGCGAGCCTGTGGACGTTTCAGCGGCTGCTGTATCCCGAAGGGACAGGGCTCGGCGAGACATACCACAGCGTCCTCGATCCGATGGTCACTCTCGGGTTCCTGGCGTCGTGCACGCAACGCGTCAAGCTCGGTGTCGCGGTCGTCAACTTCCCGTTCCTCGCACCGATCCTGCTCGCTAAACAGGCGGCAGCCATTGATGTTTTGAGCGATGGGCGGCTGCTGCTCGGCCTCGGCCTGGGCTGGGCCGAGGAGGAGTTCGCCGCGACCGGCGCCTCCACCGAGCATCGCGGCGCGCGCCTGGCGGAGTACGTGAGCTGCCTCGACGACGTCTTCACCGGCACTCCCGATTTCCACGGCGAGAACTACCAGGTCCCCCGATCGGAAGTGCTGCCGCGTCCCGTGCAGCGGCCCCGTCCGCCGGTGCTGCTCGGCGGGGTCGTGCCCGCGGCGCTGAAGCGCGCCGGGCGCATCGCCGACGGCTGGGTCAGCAGCAGCCGCGCCGACCTTCGCGTCATCGGCGAGTCGGCCACGCTGGTGCGCGGCGCTGCCGAGGAGGCCGGACGCGATCCGGCGAGCCTGCAGATCGTCGTACGCGGCCTCGTCCAGCTGACCGGGGAGCAAAGCGGCGATCGCGCCCCGCTCACCGGGTCGGCGCAGCAGATCCGGGCCGACTTCGTCGATCTCGAGGCGCAAGGGGTCGACGAGGTTTTCGTCGACCTGAACTTCGACCCGACCATCGGTTCGATCCATGCCGATCCCGCCGAGTCGCTGGACCGCGCCCATCAGGTGCTCGAGAGCCTCGCCCCCGACCACTGACACACCCGCTCGGATTTCTCGCGAAAGATTTGTGGCGGGAATCCGGCACACCATGTCGAGAAGCCCGACCCGGCTCCGTCCTGACTGTGACGGCGCCGATCGGGCGCCGCCGAGAATCGACCCGAGGAGCACACCATGGCGACTTTCCTGCTGCTGAAGCACTACTCCGGCGACGGCGCCCCGATGCCCGAATGGACCCCGGAGGAGATCACCGCCCACATCCGCTTCCAGCACGAGCTGGTACGCGAGCTGGCCGAAGCCGGCGAGCTGGTGCGGGCCGACGGCCTGGCGGGTCCGGAGGCCGCCAAGGTCGTGAAGTTCGGGGGCCCCGGTGCGCCTCCGGTCGTCACGGACGGGCCGTTCCCGGAGGCCAAGGAATTCCTCGCCGGGTATTACCTGATCGATGTCGAGACGGCCGAGCGGGCCTACGAGATCGCTGCCAAGGCGTCGTCTGCGCCCGGTCCCGACGGGGCACCGATCTACGAGCGCATCGAGGTGCGCGAGGTGATGGGCGCACCGGACACCGATTCCTGATCGGCGTACAGGGCGGCCTGATCGATGCAGTTCGACGCTGACACCGGGGACCTGCTGCGCGAGTTGGCGCCGCAGGTCCTCGGTGTGCTGGCGCGGCGCTCCGGAGACTTCGCCGCGGCGGAGGATGCGGTGCAGGAAGCGCTGCTGGCGGCGGCGCAGCACTGGCCCGGGGAGGGGCGGCCCGACAACCCGCGCGGCTGGCTGATCCAGGTGGCCTCGCGAAGGCTGACCGACCAGATCCGCAGCGAGCAGGCGCGGCGGCGGCGCGAGGACGCGGCGACCTTGCTGCAACCCGCCGAGCCAGACGAGCCGGAGCAACGCGATGACACCCTGCTGCTGCTCTTCCTGTGCTGTCACCCGGAACTCACGTCGGCATCGGCCATCGCCCTGACGCTGCGCGCCGTCGGAGGACTCACCACCGCCGAGATCGCCTCGGCCTTCCTGGTCCCAGAGGCGACCGTGGCGCAGCGGATCAGCCGCGCCAAGGCGCGTATCGAGTCGGCCGGCGCACATTTCACGATGCCCACAACCCGCGAATGGCAGCCCCGGCTGCGCTCGGTGCTCCGGGTGCTCTACCTGATTTTCAACGAGGGTTACGCCCGAAGCGGCGGGCAAGGGGTCTATCGGGCGGAACTGTCCGCAGAGGCCATCCGGATGGCCCGCATGTTGCATGCGCTGGTCCCCACCGACGATGAGATTGCCGGACTGCTCGCCCTCATGTTGCTGACCGACGCCCGCCGCCCGGCCCGCACCGGACCCAACGGCGAGCTGGTCCCGCTGTCGACCCAGGACCGCCGGCTCTGGGATCGCGCGCTGATCAGCGAGGGGGTTCGGCTGATCACCGCGTCGCTGCGCAACGACGCTATCGGCGAATATCAGGCCCAGGCCGCGATCGCCGCGATCCATGACGACGCGCAGGACGCGGCTGAGACCGACTGGCCACAAATCCTTTACTGGTATGCAGAATTGGAGCGGCTGACCGGAAATCCGGTCGTCACGCTGAACCGGGCCGTCGCGCTCGCGATGGTCGAGGGACCCGCCGCCGGTCTGGCGCTCCTGGACAGTGTCGACGGGCGGCTGCACGGCCACTACCGGCTCGATGCGGTACGCGCCCACCTGCTCGAGATGGCCGGCGACAAGACGCCGGCGCTGGCGCACTTTCGGGCCGCGGCCGCCCGTACGACAAGCACTGCCGAGCAGCAGTATCTGCTCACGCAAGCCGCGCGGCTGGGCCGTGAGATCGGCTAGCAGGCTCTGCGCCGCGCGCCGTCCGGCGACGGCGTCACCGATCCAGGAGGTCTCGTCAGCCGAGCCTGAGGGATTTCGTCGCCGCAGCAAGCTCGGTGGTGCCCTTGTCGATGTCGGTCGACGTCTTCTGCAGCAGCGCCGGCTTGTTCTCGTCGATGCCGGCCAAGCACTCGCCGGCGGCCGCCTTGAACGCGGTCAGCGCGGCGGCCCAATGCTGCTGAGCAGTCGCCTGAGGTATCGGCTTGTAGAACTGCGCGGCCGCCGCGGACGACTCGAGTTCGGCGCAGCCGTCGCGAACCGTCGTCGCGTCGGAGCCCGCGTCATGGATCGCTGCGAGGTCGGTGGTGAGCGCATCGACCTTGTCCAGGCCGCCGCCGTTGGCCCAGGCGGTGAGGGCGGCGTCCACCGACGTCGCGGCGGTCGGCGTGGCGGTCGGCGATGCCGATGCCGATGCCGATGCCGATCCCGGTGCCGTTGAGGAGGGGGTCGATTTCGAGGCGGGATGGCTGGAGCCGCAGCCCGAGAGCAGCATCAGGACGGCAAGGCCCACACCCGCCTTCGCCGCCACCACCTGAGCTTAGGACCGCTCGGCTCAGGGGACGTCGCACGCGAGGTCGCGCGTCACGGTCTGGGCTGCACGCAGCACCACCGTCGCCGGTTGGGAGCATCCCGCCGAGATCACGTACGTGCCGGGCGGCAGGCTCAGGCTGAACCGCCCCTGGGCATTCGTGGTGGATCGCTTCAGCACCCGGCCCGCCTGCTTCACGACCAAAGGAGCCACCGCCTGCATGGGGTTGCCGTTCGCAGCCATCTTTCCGTTGGGCATCATCGGTCCGCCGTAGACGCGCACCGTCCCGCTGACCGTGGCTGGTGCAGATGTCTGCTGCACGCGCGCCGACGATGAACCAGCGCTGCTGCAGCCTGCCAGCGCAATCGCCGACACCGCCAACATCGCCGCCAACGTCGAACCGCGTCGCGCCAGGATCATGCCGGTGAGACGCGCGCCATGACCCTAGGGTTGCGCGTCGAGATCGAGTTTGAGCAGATCGACCGTGCCGGCACCGTCGACGGCGATGACCTGACCGGAGATGAAACGCGCGGCATCGCTGCAGAAGTAGAGCACCTGATAAGCGATGTCGCTCCCATGCCCGACGATGCCCAATGGGTTGCCACGGCGGGCGCCGGGGCCGTGAACGGTCTCGGTGAACCGCCTGACGCCTTCGGTCCCGGCGATGGTGCCCGGGGCGATGGCGTTGACCCGGATGCCGTACGGCCCCCACTCGACCGCGGCGGTCCGGGTGAAGGAATCGACCCCCGCTTTCGCCGCGGCCACGTGAGACTGCATCTGCGCGCCCTTGAGCTCGAACGGCGCGGTGATGTTGACGATGTTGCCACCGTGCTCGCCGAGCCACGCGTCGAAAGATGCCTTGGAAACGTTGAAGGTTCCGAGCAGGTCGATGTCGACCACGGCCTTGAAGCCGTTGGGCGAGATCTTCGTGATGGGCGCCGGGAAGTTGCCGGCGGCATTGTTCACCACGATGTCGAGCCGGCCGTAGTGCTCGATGATTCCCGCGACCACGCGCGCGACCGCAGCTGCATCGCGCACGTCGCAGGTGTCGATGTGGACCTCGAGTCCTTCGGCGCCGAGCTCTTGCGCCGCGGCTTCGAGCGCATCCTGCTTGCGGCTGGCGATCGCGATGCGCGCACCGTGCCGGCCGAGTACGCGGCAGATCTCCTTGCCGATGCCCGTCGCACCGCCGGTGACGAAGGCAACCTGACCGGCAAGCAGGTCAGCGCGAAACGGCGAGACCACCGGCTCGCTCATGCTGACGTCATTTCGTCGAGTCCGACTCCACGACCGCTTTGATGCGTTCGAGCGTCGTGCGCATGCCGTTCACGTTCGTACGCCCGCGGAAGCGGCCCATGACCATCCAGTACAGCCGGAAGGGCAGCATGTTCGACAGCGTGAACGACTCGGTGACATCGGTGCCGTCGCCACTCGCAGCGAACTCATAGCGCCAGGTGTTCACCGGCTGGCCGCCCGGGCGACCGTCCACGCCGAAGGCGAAGACCTTGCCCGGCTCGCATTCGCTGACCGTGCACTTGGTCCAGTAGGTCGGGCCTTTGCCGTTGCGTTTGACGTGGCCGCGGAAGCGGGCGCCGACGGCGGGACCCGTCGAGCCGTCGATCCACTCGGCCTCGAACGTCTCGGGGCTGAACTTGCCGGTGTTGGTCACGTCGCTCACCAGGTCCCAGACGGCTTGCGGCGACGCGGACATGTGGACGGTCACGGAATCATGCACGGACCGGATCCTAGGCGCCGGCGGCAGGCCTGGTCGCGGTGACCACGGTGGCCTCCAATTCAGGAGACGTGAACGTCTGCGGGATCAGGCCAAAACCGGTGACGCTTCGCTCCAGCGACGCGACCTGCCGCTCACTGGCCTCGACCAGAGCGTGTCCTCCGGGGGCGAGCCATTGGCCGGCTCCGGCCATCACGCGACGAAGGATCTCCAGCCCGTCACCGCCGCCCTCGAGCGCCGACTGCGGCTCGTACTGACGTGCCTCGCGGGGCAGCAGATCCAGCTCCGCGGTCGGCACGTACGGCGCATTGGCGACGATCAGATCGACATGACCGCGCAGCCGCCCGGGCAGCGGCGCGTAGAGATCGCCTTCGTACACCGTGACACCCGGTCCCGCCAGATTGCGAAGGGCACAGCGCACTGCCGCCGGGTCGATGTCGGCGGCATGCACCTCCAGCCCTTCGACGTTCGCCAGCAGCACCGCGCTGATCGCCCCGGCGCCGCAGCACAATTCCACGACGACCGCCCCTGGAGCCGCGAGAGCGAGCGCCCGCCGCGCGAGGAATTCGGTACGCCGTCGAGGCACGAAAACGCCTGCATCCAAAGCGATTCGCAGGCTGCAGAACTCGGCCCAGCCGAGCACCACCTCCAGCGGCTCGCCGCTCACTCGGCGCGCCACCATCGCCTCGAGCTGCCCGCCGTCAGAGGCCTCGGCTTCGAGCAAGCGGGCCTCGTCCTCGGCGAAGACGCAACCCGCCGCTCGCAGCCGGGTCACCGTTGAGCTTTCTGAGCGGCGGGCGGGCATGGTCTCTCCTACCCTGCGCGCCCGCCGCCGTCCAACGGATTGCTCCGGCCGGATGTCAGGCAGTGCCCGATCAGTCGCCGGCCATCCCGGTCATGACGGCCATGCCGCTCGCGGTCGGCTCGATGAGTGAGCCGGTGTTCTTCCAGAGGTCGAACAGACCCCCGGTCGAGTTGTCGAACGCGTACACGTCCCACCCGACCCAGCCGTGGGCAGCTGCATAGCTCTGGACGTTGGCGATGTAGCGACCGTCGTTCCTGTCCGGGAAGCCGAACTCGGTCACCATCACCGGCGCGGTCTGACCGATCGCCGCGAAGTGCGAGAGCAGCCCGCTCGGGTCATAGATGGTGCCGTCCGGGCCTGCGGTGCAGCTGGCGCCGCTGGATGGCAGTCCGGTCGGGCAGGTGTAGGCGTGCGCGGCGTAGACGAGGTTGCTGGTGGCCGTCAGCGGGGCGGTCGCCGGGAACGAGGTGGCCCAGTTGGAGCCGCTGGCGAAGACCAGGTTGGTGGCGCCCGTCGCGCGGACGGTGTCGTAGAGCGTCTGCATGCCCACGGCCTGATACGTGACGCCGCTCGAGGTCACGGTGCCGCCGGAGTGCCAGACGGCGTCACTGACGTCATGAGGCTCGTTGTAAAGATCGAAGCCGACGAGCGGATTGGACTTGTAACGCGTCGCGAGCAGGTTCCACACCGTCACCGCATTGGCGTCGGGCATGCTCTGCTGGGCCGGCGCGGCGCAGCGGGTCAGCGCGTTGGTGTGCAGGTCGAGCATGATGAACAGGCCGTTGCTCGTCGCCGCGTTGACCATCGCGTCGACCTTGCCGAGATAGCTGCTGTCATACGAGCAGTCGCCCGCCACGAGATAGTTCTCCGCGAGCGGGAGCCGGACGAAGTTCGCTCCCCACGCCTGCGCCACGGCGAGCTCGCTGGTGGTGACGTTCGCAGTGTTGGAGTACTGCAATCCGTCGATGTCGACGCCGTGGAAGGTGACCAGGCGACCGAGCCCGTCGATCACCTGGCTGCCTTGCGTGGTGAGCGGGCCGACGATCTTTGCGGCCACGCCGGAGGTGCTCGTCAGCGTGACGTCGTCCAGACGCTGCACGTCTCCCGCAGCGCCGTCGTAGTCCAGGAAGACGAGCGAACCCGTGACAGCTCCGGCAGGCGCGATGCCCACGACTGCGGGCGTTTGGGTCCAGCTCGTGGTGGTGTCGCTGACCGGCTGGCCCAGCTGGGTCCCGAGACTGATGACGGCGCCGGACGCGTCACGGAACTGGATCGCGAGCCCGACCGAATGCGCGGCCGAAAGGGCCGAGACCCAGGTGCTCGCGCTGTATCGGGAGCCCGGTGTGACGGCAAAAGCGCTCGATGAGGCGCCGGTCCACGGTCCGTTGCTGGTCACCGCGAGCGCGCCGGCTGCCAGCCGGCCGATCGTCGGGAGCTGGACGGCGCCGCCGCCCGCATAGGACGACCAGCCGGTCAGCGCCGACCCGAACGCCGTAGCCGCGGCCGGCAGCAGACCGGAAAGCGTGGTCTGACCGGAGGGCACAGCGACCGGGGTGGTCGACGCCCGGCCGGCTTGAGCGAACGCCGTGCCGGAAACGCCGGCGGCGGCGAGCGTGGCGAACAGCGCCAGGGCAACGGCACCCGATCGACCGAATCGACCGAATCGACGCTGCGAGCACGAACGCATCAAAGAACTCCAGGGCTCGGGGGGAGACATCCGCTATTCCACCGGCTAAATCGGATAAAGCCCATGAAAGCAATCCATAAATGGGCGACAATTGACCCGAATCGCTCCAATTGACCAGTGGCGTCCGCGCGACGGACTAGTCACTACGGGCCTGACCCATAAGGCCCACGCGCGCAACGAACGACTGTTGAACGCAATTCTTTGAATGCGTGGAGTCAATCGACTGACAGCAGTCCGACAACGCCCTAGTTTTGGCCGCGCAAAGGTGATCATGAAGACGTTCCGTCACGCCAACAAGGGGGGCCTGTGAAATGAGTTTCAAATCTTTGCTGCCGGTGAGCGCAATCGTTGTGCTGGCGGCCTGCGGGTCGAGTTCTGGATCGGGTTCGGTGAAGCCGAATTCCACGCCGAGCCCGTCGACCAGTTCTACGGGCACCTCCACGAGTACCGGATCGGGCTCGACGGGAACCAACACCGGGACGGGCACGACCACCGGCACGACCGGGACCGGCACCGGGACGACGACAAATGGTCAGTCGAGTGCCGCCCCGAGTGTCAGTCCCAATCCGGTGGTGTCCCTCAAGCCTGGTCAAGGTGCCGGTAACCCGGTCGCTACGCCGACCCGGCTCCCGATCAGGACCCTGCGGCCCATCGGCCCCAGCCCGGCTTCGCACGGGCCCGCGGCGCCGATTTCCACGTCCAAGGGACTCCAGGCGCCCTGAGTCGCCGGGTGACCGCTATTTGAAGCTGGGCCACAATCCCGGATCGATGGCGTCACCTGTCAGTTCGAGCAGCTCGCAGAGGTCCGGAAAATAGGTTTCCGGAAGGCCTGCAAGAAGCTTCGCGTCTACCGGTTCCGGAGCACGGACGCTGGCATTGCGAGGCTCGCTCAGCCGTATCGCGCCGGGGTAGCGCTCGGGATCGATGCCGAGGAATGCGAACGTGACTGCGAGCATTGCTGCCGGATCCTGACGGCAGCGCTCGAATTGCAGGACCAGCACCTGTTCGCGCGGGAAATGCTCGAGCAGGCGGCGCAGCTGGCCCGCGTACATCCCGCGTGCAATCGCGGTGTTGACGACGTCGGACGTGACGCGTCCGGTGTGCGTCGCGGCATGAGTCACGCCGGAGCGGAAACGTGCGACGGGATCGCGAAGCAGCACCAGCAGCCGCGCGTCCGGAGCGGCGCGGCGTAGCAGCGGCGGGGTCCACGGATCGAACATGTAGCGCGGGGTCCACTCACCACCCAGCATGCCGTCGGGTCGCAGGAAGAGCTGGTGGTAGGCACGCTCGTCGGAAGGCTGGAAATCTCCGCGCCAGAAATCGTCGAAGAAGTGCAATTCCTTGGCGCCGAGGCCCAGCGGCGAGACGTCAGGGTGTCCCTCCAGCAGCCGATGCCACCAGGAGCTGCCGCCGCGTTGGACCCCCACGCCGATGAAGTCCGGCGGCCGGGGCCGACGACCTCCGGCCAGCAGCGGCAGCCGCGCTTGCGCCTGTCGCACGCCTGCGCGCACGCTGCCCCGCACGACCGTCTTGACCGGACCGCGAACGGCCGAACCCAGAACCCTGCGCGGTGGTTGCGGCTTGATCAACGCCACGCGTCAGACACCAGCCCCACTAAGCCTCACTGGCCCTCACTCGGCTCTCGCTCGTCAGTGCGACCACGCACGATCACATGTCGCATCCCCAGCGTAAGAAGGGAAAACCCGGCTGGCAGCGGTGTTGTTCGGGCCTTCGCGAGAGTGCCCCTCGCCGTTCACGCGATCTTTGGATTGATCACCCGTCTGGCTCAGCCGAGGTAACGCCGGTCACCATCGAAGTGGTCGTAGTGGATGGCGTCCGCGAGTGGCCGCCGGGCTCGCCAGCCATCGCGTTCCAGATCGGGGGTGGGCTCCAGATGCGTGACCGGCCCGACGCACAGCCAGGCGACGGGGCGCATCTGATCCGGGATCGACAGCAGGCGGCGTAAGAAATCTTCCTGATAGAAGGAAACCCAGCCGACGCCGAGATCCTCCTGCGTGGCAGCGAGCCACAGATTCTGGATGGCCAGGCACGTGGAGTACAGGCCGGTGTCACCGATCGTGTGCCGGCCGAGCACCGCCGGCGCGCCGCGTTCCGGGTCGTAGGTCACCACGATGCCGAGTGACGACTCGAGGATGCCTTCGATCTTGATGCGGCTGAAGGTCTCGGTGCGGGCGGCGTCCAGCGAGGCGGCGAACGCAGCCCGCTGCGTCATGACGTGCTCCCGGAATCTCGTGCGCAGCGACCGGTCACGCACCAGCACGAAGTCCCATGGCTGCGTGAGGCCGACGCTCGGCGCCGCGTGAGCTGCGGCCAGCACGCGGTGCAGCGCCTGCGGATCGACGTCGCATCCGGTGAACTGGCCTCGGACGTCGCGCCGCCGGTTGATGACGTCGTAGATGCTCGAGGTGACGCTCGATATCAACGCAGGCTCCCGCAGCTTCGCCGCTTTCGCGGCTGAGGACGCGAGGCCGGTCTTCGGACTCCCGGGTCGCCATCCACCGGCCGCCTTCCCGGACCGTGAAGCCCAGTGGCTGCGCTTGCGCGCATGGCCGGCGACTCTCCGGTCACCGCAGCGGGCCCTGTGCCGGAATCACACCGGCTTCCCGATTCTCCCCTTGCGGGGCACCTCGCAGGCTTTGCCGCTGCTGACTCTAGCCAGTCCGGCACTAATTGGGCCCCAGCGCGATCACGCGATCGGGACTGAGCGCGATCAGCTCGCGTCCGGTCCAGGTGAGTGACTCCGGCTGGGGTCTGTACCGGCGGGCGCTGGGCAGCGTGATCCATTTGCGGGTGGCGAGGTCGAAGGCTGCCAGGTCGCCGGGCTGCTCGTCCCGTCCCGGGCCGGTGATCTCCGATCCCGTCATCACGACGTAGCTGTCGCCGATGACGGTTTCGGCCCGCAGCTGGATCGGCGGCCCCGAAATCCCGCTGAGCGCCCGGCCCTGGGCGTTGACCAGTCCGAATTTCGCGTTGAGCTGGAAAGGACATGCGGCGAAGGGCGGGCAACTGGTCCCGCCGGCGATCGCCAGAAACGGCCCGACCGGCCGCAGATCAGCACCGATCAAGGCGGCCGTGGAGACGGGCTGGAATCTCGACCACCGCTCCTTCGCCGGATCGAGCAGGAAGAGGTCGACCCCGCCGTTGCCCTGAGTGGCTCCCGGTGCGGGATGGACGACGTGCTGCCAGGTCGCGGCGACGAGCACCCGGCTCCCCCAAGCCACCGCCGTCAGCCGGACCAGTTCGTGACCGTCGACGGCGGGCAGTTCCGGCAACGACCGCCAGGTCCGCTGAGCCGGGTCGTAGCTCGCGACCCTCCGACTGACCAGGGGCACCCCACCGCTGCCGGCCGCCGGATCGGTGGGCTGGCCACCCAGGATGATCACCTGGTCCGCGGCGTCGGTCACCGCGAGCGGTGACGTCAGCGGCGGTAGCGGCCCTTTCGGCAGCACACTCCAGCGTCGCTCGGCGACGTCCAGGACGGCTCCATCCGCAAGTGCATGACCGGATGCGGGGCGCCCGTCCGGGGTCGAAGCGCCGCCCCACACCAGGAGCCCATAGCCGGTCCAGGCACTCGCCGGAGAGTCTCGGGCGGTCAGCGGAAGGCTCGGGAGCAGCTGCCAGCGTCCGGTCTGGGGGTCGTACGCGTCAGCACCGGTGTAAGCCGCGCCGTCGGAGCTGCGGAGGCCGCCGACGACAAGAAGCTCATCGCCCGTCCAGACGGTGATCGCCGCATCGCGGGGCGCGAGCGGATCAGCGGGCAGTGCCGTCCAGTGCAGCCTCTGCAACGCGGCCGGCGACAGGCCGGCGGCGGCGCTCGGCGCGGGAGAGACGGCCGGTTTCGGCGCCGATCCACGGCCGACCGTCGGCGTGCTCGAGCACGCGCCGGCGACGCAGAGACCCAGAGCGACGGCTGCCAGCCGGACACTCGCGTCTCGCACACAGCTACAGACGCGGCGCTCCCGCAAAGGTTGCTTCACGCTGCCGATTCCTGCCGTCACGCTGGGTAAATTGTGCGACCCCGCTTGGCGTGTCGAACCCGCTTCCGTCTACTGTTTCGGCCATGGGGGAAACAGTCGAACAGGTAACGAGCAGCCTTCGCACTCTTGCGGTTGAGCTCGTGCGCGGTGGGCGCACGTCGGAGGCCGCGGCAGTACTTGCAGGGATCGGCGCGGTGGAGATGCTGAGCATGTTCGCCGAGGCGTCCAAGCCGATTCAAAACGGTCAGGCGCACCAGGAACACCAGCACGAGCCGTTCGGCTGAGCCCGTTCGGGCGCTCCGCTTTACGCGGTGCGCGCCAGTTTTCGCGGATCCGCGAAAAACGTTCTGGCACTGATGACGTGAATGGCGCATCGTGGAGAGGTCAGCGACGGCTTCTCACTCGAGGGCGCGGCTCATGCCCAGTTACCGACCCGACCCGGTCGTCCTCACGCTCTCACTGGTCAACCTCGGCGTGCTGATCGCGCTGGTGGTCGTGATCCTGATCGCGTGAACAGCCAGGGCTGACGGATCAGGGATGGCTCCCGTCGACCATCGGGTGGGCCGCAATCAAGAACAGCAGCATGAAGACCAGCAGCAGACCCGTTCCACCCGCGACCAGGATCCGGGTCGGCACGGTCATCAGCAGCGCCTTGCCATCTCCGAGCCATGACTGCAGGGTCGGCGTCGCCGCCTGCGTGGGTGCTAGGGCGGGTAGGTCGTCACCGAGCGGGCTGAGCTCCGCCTGGGTGCGCGCCGACCACGCGCGTTCGATGCGCTCGTCGAGCTCCTCCAGGCTGAGCCGACCCTCCGCACAATGGCGCGTGAGATGGTCGATGAATTCCTGACGCTCTCCGTCGGAGATGCGGAGCAGGGCAGGATCGCGTTTGGCCGGACGATCGCCGCGATCATGGGCAGCGGGCGGCCCCGGCCTCCCGGACGACCCGAACGTGGGTATTCCTGACTCGGCGGTCATCGGCATCCTCCACGGCACGTGGCGCCAGGCCCGTGTGCAGCCCGGCCTTCGTTCCACTTCGAGCATGACACGCCACCTGAGGTCAATGCCCGGTAGCTCCTGGTTTCACAGGGACTTGCCGGATACCTCCGCAGCTCGGACGGGCCCGGACTCCGCCGACCTTGACGCTGCACCCGAAACCACGGGACTGTCTGCTTTCCCCAGTAGGACGACGAGGCGCCGGGGGTGACAGCCGAGTCCGGAGGAGGTGCGCCGTGTCTTCACCCGACGGCGATGAGCCCACGCAGCCCGTCGCCTTCACGAAGCGGGAGGCCGTGCAGGGCCCGCCCGCCGGCGCCCCGGCCCCGCAGTGGGGGGCTCAGCCGCCTCCTGTCAGCCAGCCCCCGCCGTACGCGCCGTATGGGCCGTATGGGCCGCCGGCCGCACAGCTCCAGCCGGGCCTCGGTGTCGGACGCATCATCGGCCTCGTTCTTGCTTCCCTGCTGGCGCTCTTCAGCCTCGGCGTCATCGGTGCCGGCGGCGCGGTGGCATGGGCCCACGGAAGCCGCGACGCCGACGGTTTCCTGAGCACCAGCACGGAGACGCTGTCCACCCCGACGGCGGCACTGACCTCGGCGAAGGTGGACATCAACGTCGGCGGGGTCAGCTGGTTCGCCGATCATCTGGGCACGATTCGTATCACCGCGTCCTCCACCAACGGCAAGCCGATCTTCATCGGGATCGCGCCGCAGACCCAGGTGCTCGGCTGGCTCGGCACCACCGGCATCGACCAGATCAAAGACCTGCAATTCGAACCGTTCTCCGTCACCCTCAACCGGCAGCCGGGCTCGCTCGGAGCGTTGAGCCCGCCCGGATCTCAAACCTTCTGGACCGCTCGCGGGACCGGTTCGACGACTCAGACGCTGAACTGGAAGGTGACGAAGGGCAATTGGGCGGTCGTCGTCGCCAATGCCGATGGCAGCCCGGGAGTGGCGGTCGCCGCTCGACTCGGCGCGAAGTTCTCCTGGCTCGGACCGCTGAGCATCGCGCTGATCGTCGCCGGCGTCGTGCTGTTCCTCATCGCCGTCCTCGTCATCATCCTCATCCTGCGTGGCCGCAGGCGCAGGCAGCAGCAGTGGCCGGCCCAACCGGTGCAGCGCTACCAGTAGCGGGGCCCTTCAGCCCCGGGACCGAGAGCCGCCCTCCGCTGCCGACTTGAGCGCTGCCAACCACTGCTGACTCGACTCAGCGATCACCTGTGAATGGATGACGCGAGCGTCCCAGCGATAGGTCGTCCTGACCACGGCACCGGCCTGCCGCGCGAGCAACTGCTGATCGCATTCAATGGCGGCGCCTCGTTCGATCACCCGGAAGGGTTCGGGACGCAGGATCTCCTGGAAGACGCAACTCATGGCGCCGTCGGGTGCCCGCAAGAGCTTGACCCGGACCTCGCGCCCGCCGTGCCCAACCGACCATTGCTTGTGCAGCGATGGGTTGGGCAGGAGCGTGCCCGCCTCGTCCAGCGCGAGGTGCCAGATGTCCTCGGGAGCTCCCTCGATCTCGATCTCGTACTCGGCGCGGCTGTTGATGGCCTCGGATCTCAGCACGAGCGTCTGCACGTCGCGCGGGCCAGGAACCTCGTCGACGAGCGCCAGTTCCAATCCTTCGGCGAGGCGGCTCAGATACTGCTCGGTGACACCTGTCCCCCGCATCCCCCACTCGTAGCGGTACATGGATTCGGCAAGCGAGATCTGCACCTGTGTCTGATTACCGCGCGCCTCGATGGCGAATTCCAGACGGCTCTCCGCCTGCTGGCGCTGCCGCTCGGATAGCGCGATCAGGCGGCCGGGCTGATAGTCGACGACCTCGTGAACCAACGCGCCCAGAGAGCCGTTGCGCTGCTGCTGCCAGCAGCACCAAAGAGCCCCGACGCCCTCCGGACATTCCGGCACCGGCAGCGCCAGCACGCATCCGGTGGTGATCCAGTACATGGCGTCGCAGTCACGAAGGACGTCCCACACCTGCTCGAGCGACGCGTCGACGATCGTCGTTCGCGAGAACGTCTGCCGCTTGCGCCCGAACACCGACACGTCCCTCAGGCCGAAATTGCAGATGAAACCTCGTCGCCAGAGCTCGGCAGCGGGTCGATGGCACCGGCGGCCACAAGTTCAGCAATAGCAGCATCATCCAGCCCGAGGACGTCACGCAGGACCTCCGCGGTGTGCTGACCCGGCATGGGCGCCGGGTCGCAGCGAGGCACCCCCATGGACGACGCCACGAACGCCGGACCTTCGAGCAGCAGCGGACCCGAACCCGGCTGCACCACCGGCACCGGATAACCCCGACCCACAAAGTGTTTGTGCTCCGCGGCGCCCCTCATACTGAGCAGCTGACCGGCGGGCACCCCGGCTGCTTGCAGCAGCTCTTCCGTCGCAGCCGGATCTGCCGGGCGCAGCCAAGCGGCCAGAGCCTCCTCGAGCCGATCGACGTCATGCAGCCGACCCTCTGCGGCACTCCACTCGTCACGGTCGAATTCGCCTGGCGCTACTGAAAGAAACGCCTGCCACGTCGCATCATCGGTGACGCACACCGCGAGCCATTGCTCGATCCCGCCATCCCCGTCGGCGCACCGATACACGTTCCAGGGCGCGGCTTCGGGGGTGCGATTTCCTACCGGCTGAGCGGCGCCGGGCGTGATGCTCTCAGCGGCCAGCAGATCCCCGAGCAGTGCGATGACCGTCTCGAACTGGGCAAGGTCGATTCGCGTCCCGCGCCCCGTCCGCTCCCGGGCGTGCAGACCCGCCAAAGCTCCAAGCGCCACAAGGCGGCCGGCGAGATGGTCGGGGTGAATCGTCATCACCCCGCGCGGGGCATCCGGCCCGTGGGCCCACAGCCAGGTGAGCCCGCCGATGGCGCGTGCGCTCGGGCCGTATCCCTTCTTCGACGCCCACGGTCCGCGATTGCCGTAGAGCTGCGTATTCACCATGACCATGCGGGGATTGAGCTGCGAGACGGTGTCCCAGCCGAGGCCCAGCCGATCGATGACGCCGGTGGCGTTGTTCTCGATGATGACATCGACATTGGGCAGCATGCGATGGACCAGTTCCCGCCCGGCGTCCGTTCCGAGGTCGGCGGCGAGCCCGCGCTTGTTGCGGTTGGGGCTGGAGAAGGCGGGATTCATGTCGCCTCCCATGACCCGGCGCTGGAAGTCCGGACGGTTCGCCGATTCCACTTTGATGACGTCAGCGCCCCACTCGCTCAGGAACCGTCCGGCCTCGGGAGCCGCCACCCCACTACCGATTTCCAGCACGCGTATGCCGGCGAGCGGGAGCCTTGACACATCAGCGGACGAGTCGGACGAGTCGGAAGCACGAGCAGACCAGGCTGGTAGCTCCGCCTGGCGAGCTGGTGCGGTCGCCCCTCCTCGTACTCCATCGACCCCGAAAACCCCTGCAGTCACAGCAACTTTCGGAAGATGCTCACCCGCTGAGACATGCGCGAAGGTGCCGCGGGCGACGGAGTGTTCGTTGCTCAGCACTTCGGCGGGAGTCAGGACGGGAGTGATGCGCAGCCCCGACGCGTCACCGTCGGCGGCGAGCTCGGCCCGGGTGCCGGCCGCGAACTTCGCCGGCAGCCGCGCCACGATGAGATCGCGTTCCTCCGGGCCCAGCATCGCCTTCTCCCAGGCGGGGCCGGTCCATTCCGGCGGCGAACCGAGCCATGAGATGAGGCTGCGCCACTCCCCCGGTGACATCGGGAGCACCAACCGGGCGAGACCGTCCGTGCACTCGAAGAGCGGGTAGAGCCCGGCACCACTTCGCGCGGATGAGAAACGCAGCAAACTCCACAGCGGCAACGACATGTCGGTGCAGTGCGCAAGCGCCAGGATCGTCGACAGGTCGATGAATTGACCGGCGCCGCCGCGTCGCACGTGCCACAGCCCGAGCACTCCGGCAAGCGCCCCGACCGCCGCCCCGACGTCCTCGCAGTACGAGCCTGGCGCCGATACGGGCGGGAGCTCCGGCACACCACTGCGGTACACCACGCCCGCCAGGGACTGGGCCACGAGCTCGGTCGCGCGCCAGCCGGAAGTGGGCCCCACGAGGCCGAACGGCGTCATCGACACCACGACGAGATGTGGGTGGCGCCGCGAGAGCTCCTGCGCGTCGATGGACACCAGATCGTCGGAGCAGAAAGCGATATCGGCACCCGCCAAGAGTCCGTCCAACGCGCCACCGTCAGCGTTGACGATCGACTTGCCGAGATTGCGCTGCAGGTGATGCAGGCTCGTGCCGTCGCCGGCCCGTGGTGCCCGGCCGCGTCCCCGGCCGCCGTCCCGGGCCTCCACCCGAATCACCTCGGCGCCGAGGTCGGCGAGCAGCTTGGCGGCGAAACTCCCGTAGGCGTCGGTGAGGTCCACCACGCGTACGTCATTCAGCAGATCGGCGGCTGGCACGGCCACATCGTTCCATGCGCCGATTGCGCCGCCCCATGCAGTCAGGTCCCGCAGGCCTCACTGCTATGAATAGCGTGGCCGAGCCGATGGACGGCACCGATCGAAGGGGATCGCATGGGCATCAAGCTTTTCGAGTTCCTGCGTCGCACGCCGGGGACCACGAGCGAGCAGTTCCACACCGATTGGCGCGAGGTGCACGGACCTTTGCTGGCCGACGATCCCACGCTGGCCCGGCACGTGACACGTTACGAGCTCAACCATCGCCTGCCGACCGATGCCGACCGTGAACGCACCGCCGACGAGGTCCGCGACGACGGCTGGGACGGCGTCGCCGTGCTCTGGTTCGAGTCGATGGATGAGATACGCGCGCTGAGCGCCGAACCGGCGATGGCCGCCATCCGTGAGCGGGCGCCTCAGCTGCATCAGGACGAAAAGCTCATCGTCATCACTGAGGAACCCGAGACGATCATTTCGACGCCGCGGCGCGACGAGGCAGGCGCGAAGATGCTGTGCATCCTGCACCGCAATGCCGCGCTCGACCTCGACACCTTCCATGACCACTGGCTCAAACACCACGGTGGGCTGTTCCAGAACATCCCCGGCCTTCGCGCTCCCCTGCTGGGCTACGACCAGAACCACGGACTGCGCGATCCGAACGCGGCGTTCGACGGCGTGACCGAGCAATGGTTCGAATCGATGGAGTCGTTCGTCGACTCGCTGTCGGTCCCCGAGGTCAGGACAGAGGTCAATCCCGACGTCGCTTACATGCTCGACCCGGCGAGCATCCACTTCGTCATGGCGGGCAGACCGACCGTACTGATCGGCTGACCGGCTCTACCGGCTCCAGTGGCTCCAGTGGCTGAAACGCACGTCGCCCGCCGCGGCATTCGCATACCGGGCGGGCGACGGGCGTCGGATCAGATCGTCAGCTGGTGAGGTAACTCTTGACGGTCTTGACGTTGTTCGGGTCGCAGTTGAACGGCGCGTCGCCAGTAGTCGGGGCGGTCGCCTTCTCGTCGTAGACGAACCCGGTCGGCGTCAGCCGCACCAGGGCGATGCACGCCGAGGCGAGTGCGCCGGCCTTGGTGCTGTGCGCCGGATAAAGGCCGCCCGCGGTCCAGTCGTCGTGGCTGCTGGCCTTGGAAAGCACGCAATCCATGGTCAGGTTGGAGCCACAGGCTGTCGCCGACTGAGCCCACAGCGTCCAGGCACTCATCGAAGACAGCGTGAAGGTGGTGAGCTTCGCGTCGGGAACGGCTGAGCGGACGATGCTCTCGGTCTGCTTCAGCACCGGGTACTTGTCGGCGAGCTCGAAGGGCAGCGCACCGAACTGCACGTAGCTCGGCGGGAAGGTGCCCAGCGCCTTCGCCGCCTGCACGGCCTGCGGACCGTAGAACTGAGTGCTGTAGAGGATCCATGAGGGGTTGTAGCCGATGTTCTTCATGGCCTGCACGATGGGGCTCGGGTCCTGGGCGGAGATGCCGAAGTAGGCACGGGCGCCGGCCTGCTTGAGCTGCTCCATATACGGCCGGTAGTTGTCGACCTGCACGGGCTGGTTCTGCAGGACTGCGACCTTGATACCCAGGTCCTTCAGGTACTCCTGAGCCTTCAGCCCGGTGGGGGCGATCGAGGCGAGGGTGCTGCTGCCGATGCCGACGCCGCCGGTCTTGGTGTCGGGGTAGAGGTTGGCGAGCAGCCGCATGGCGCCGTCGTTGATCTGTGTGATCGGAATCGGCGTGGCCTGCGCCTGGTACTTCGCACTCACCGCCTGCGGCGAGGTCACGTAGGCCGGAAGCTGGCCGAGCTTGCACTTCTCGCGGATGGTCACGCCGGCGCTGTCGAACGCGTTTCCGTTACCCACCAGCATGAAGTCCTTCTGGCAGGCCTGGGTCATCACCTGGCCGACGTTGAACAGCTTCGCATCCAGCTTGTCGACGACGATCTTGCGGCCGTTGATGCCACCCGCCGCGTTGCACCACTTGCTGAATCCGTCGGCGGTGTCGAAGAACTCCTGCTCCAAGCCAGGAGCCGCTGCCGCACCCGGGTCAGCCGTCACCCCGATGTGGATCTCGGTATTGGTCACGCCCCGCGCCGTCGCACCCGTCGCCTTGCCCGGCCCACAGATGGCCTTCAGCGTTCCGAAGTCGCCGGGTGCCGCAGAGGTCGTCGCCGACGGACTGGCGCTGGTCGCGGACGACCCCGACGCTGCGGGGCCGGAAGGGGTGTTGCTGGAGCGTCCGCACGCCGCCAGCGCGAGAGCCAGGCAAGCAGCGCCGGCCACTACGGTGGCCGGCCCCCGTGCACCTCTGTTGGGCATCAACCTTGATGCAAATCGCACGCAAACTCCAAGCACAAATGGTGGGGATCAAGCAGGGATAGCGCCGCGTCAAGCTACGACACGTGGCAGAGGCTGTCTCAAACGGCCGATATGATCCGTATCACACGCATCCGGCCGGTCGCGGCATCGGGTGGTGATGCCGAGGCCGAGACGCCGGGCCCACCCCGCGTCAGAGAGCAGACCGGCTCCGGGTACAACGAGGGCTGTGAGACAGCGATGAATACTTCAGGAGACGCAGCCGGTTTCGTGGCCGAGCCCTTCATGGTCGCCGTCCCGGACGCCGAAATCGAGGACTTGCACCGGCGCATCCGGGCCACCCGCTGGCCCGATCAGATCCCCGGCTCCGAGTGGGTGTACGGCGCCGATCTCGCGACCGTGAAAGACCTCGCCGGCTACTGGGCGGACGGCTACGACTGGCGTGCCCACGAGCGAGAGCTGAACCGTTACCCCCAATTCACGACCACGCTCGACGGGCAGCGCATCCATTACGTCCACGCACGCTCACCGCACCAGCACGCGCTACCGCTCATCCTGACGCACGGGTGGCCCGGCTCGGTCAGCGAGTTCACCAAGCTGATCGGACCGCTGATTGATCCGCCCTCCTTCGCAGGTTCGGCGTCCGACGCGTTCGACGTGGTCGTCCCATCGCTGCCGGGCTATGGCTTCTCCGGCCCCACAACGGAGCGGGGCTGGGACGTGCGGCGCACTGCGAAGGCGTGGGCCGAGCTCATGGCCGGGCTCGGGTACGAGCGATACGGCATCCAGGGCGGCGATTGGGGCTCGATGGTGACGCGCCATCAGGGCGCCATCGACTCCGCCCATGTCGTCGGCATGCACGTGAACATGGTCGTCGGGATGCCGCCCGGGGTCGCCGGCGATCTGGACGACATCACGCCCCATGAGGCGCGTCAGATGGCGCGCGGCCAGGAGTACATGAAGTCGGGACAGGGTTACGTGGCCATCCAGTCCTCGAAGCCGCAGACGCTCGCCTACGGACTCGTGGATTCCCCGGTCGGTCTGCTGGCGTGGATCACCGAGAAGTTCTGGGCCTGGACCGATCACACCGGCCGTTTCGAGGACGCCGTATCGCGCGACGAGCTGCTGACCGACGTGAGCATCTACTGGTTCACAGCCACCGCCGGTAGTTCGGCACGGATGTACTACGAATCGATGGCGAGCATGGCCGTACTTCCCCCGCCGACAAAGGACGTTCCGCTCGGGGTCGCCAGCTTCCCGGCGGAGATCCTGATGGGCCGGCGCCGATGGCTGGAGCCCGACAACGACGTGCGTCACTGGCGTGAGTTCGATCGGGGCGGCCACTTCGCCGCGCTCGAGGAGCCCGACCTGCTCCTGGGCGACATCCGGGATTTCTTTCGCCCCCTACGCTGACGGCGTGGTCCGCATCCTTCTCACCCGGCCGCTGCCGGATGACTGGCTGAGCCCGCTCGTCGCCGCGGGACACGAGCCGCAATGGCTGTCCCCCGAGCCGCTGTCGCACGCCGAAATCGTTGCAGCAGCAGCTGATTTCGACGCCATCATCTGCACCATCACCGACCCGATCGACGAGGCGGTCTTCGAGCGCGGCTCGGGTCGCCTTCGCGTCGTCGGCAACATCGGGGTGGGCTACGACAACGTCGATGTCGCCGCCGCGGCGCGCTTCTCCGTGTCCGTGTGCAACACCCCGGGCGTGCTCGACGAGACCACCGCCGACCTTGCCTTCCTGCTCTTGCTGGCCGCCTCGCGGCGTGCCTCCGATGCCGAAGCGACGCTTCGGGCCGGCGAGTGGGACGGCTTCCGCATCGACGCGTTCCTCGGAAACGACGTTCACGGCGCGACGCTCGGGATCGTCGGCTTCGGCCGCATCGGGCAGGCGGTCGCGCGCCGCGCCGGCGGCTTCGGGATGAGCGTGCTGCACCATGCCCGCCGCGACACCGGCCGGGCCGGATACGTCGCCCGTCTCGACGATCTGATGGCACGGGTCGACGCGATTTCACTGCACGTCCCGCTCACGGAGCAGACGCGCGGTCTCATCGACGAGCGCCGGCTCCGGCTGATGCCGACGCACGCCATCCTGGTCAACACCTCGCGGGGACCGGTCGTCGACGAGGAGGCCCTGGCTATCGCGCTCGAGCAGGGCGTGATCTTCGGGGCCGGGATCGACGTGTACGAACGCGAGCCCTCCGTGCACCCGCGACTGCTCACGGCGCCGCACACCGTCCTGCTCCCCCACATCGGCAGCGCCACCGCGAGCACTCGCCGAAGGATGGCGCAGCTGGCGTGCGAAGGCGTCGTGGCGGTGCTCGCCGGCCACGAGCCGCCGAACCTGGTGACAGCAGCCGCCGTCAGCTGACCGAAGGCGCGCGACCGGTCGGCCGGCCGGAAATCAGGACATCAGCGGCTGCAAGGCGCAAACTGGACGCACCGCCGGGGGAAACACCGAGCTGTGGCGGTGAGCCGATGGGTCCAGCTGAAAGGGCACTGAAAGCCCGAGGGGTCAGCCTTCAACCGCTGACGTTCGATGATCCGCGCCATGACATCGGCCAGGAAGGATTCATCCTGGCCGAGCCACTGGCCGATGGCTCGGCGCTGTTCATCGCGCTGGCGCGGGAAGATCTCGCAGCCGAAAGACGTGAAGTCGTGGCTGCCTGGACACTCACGAAGGTCGACAACTTCCTTGCCTACGGACCCGGGCGTGACGGCTGGTCCAGACGCAACGTCGATGGCGCCTGGCAGATCTGGATGCGCGAGCAGAAGACACCGCACCGGTAATTCGCGGCATCAGCTGTCAACCTTTTACGCGTCAGGTGGACTGACTATCTATGTGGGGAGCGCCGCAAGGTCTCGGTCTCGGTTGACGGCATGAGTGACCCTGATGCCGACTTCACGGCGTTCGTGCAGGCGTCAGGGTCGCGTTCGCTGCGGCTCGCCGTCCTGCTCGCGGGCGACCTCGGCGCCGGCCAGGATCTGCTGCAATCGGTTCACGAGCAGCTGTACAAGCGCTGGCGTCGCCACGGCAGCCCCGACGCGCCCGAACCGTACGTACGCAGAGCCTTGGTGAATGCGGCGGGCAAATCGCGGCTGCGCCGGACCCGGTTACGCGAGACGCTCGTCAGCCAGGCGCCGGACGACGGCAGCTACGAGATGGGCGCCGAAGTCCTGCTGCGCGGTCATCTGCTTCCCGCGCTGAAGCGATTGCCGGCGCGCCAGCGCAGCGTGGTCGTCCTGCGCTACTTCGCCGACCTCACCGAAACCGAGACCGCCGACCAGCTCGGATGCACGGTCGGGACGGTCAAAACCCTCGCGTCGCGGGCGCTGCGCCGGCTGCGCGAGGACCCCATCCTGGCAGCCGCGCTGTCGACCACGGAGGCATGACATGGCTGAGGACCTGGCGGATCTGATGCGTTCCGCGACCGAGACTCTGGTGTTGCCGCCACAAGCCGCGGCCGACGTCATCAGCCGGCACCGGCGCAAGCGGCGGCGCAACCTCACGGCGGTCAGCCTGCTCGCTGCTGGTGCGATCGCCGCCGCCGTCGCAGTCCCGCTCGCGTCCACGAACTCCGCCGGACGCGGCGACATCAACCGCATCCTTCCCGCGTCGCCCTCCGCCTCCGTCGTTCCGCTGGCCAGCGTCAGCGGGATCGACGTGACGTACTTGCCCGATGGACTCGGCGCAGCCCCCGACTTCGTGCTCGGCGCGATGATCAAAGAGAACGGCCACTCGAGCATTTCGCAGTACTACCAGCCGACATCGGGCCGGGCTGCCGCGGATGCGCCGAACATGTCGCTCGCAGTTCAACGCGGTTACACCGCCGACCTGGATGCTTTCGCGGCGCAGTCCAAGGGCTCGGCCGAGAGCTGGACGACCGTGCGCGGCAAGCGGGCGCTGCTGCAGACGTTCGAAGCGGTCGCGCCCTCGACCTCGGTCGGATACGAGCTGACCTGGATCGAGGCACCAAAGGTGACGCTGACGATTTTCTCTAGCGGCAAGGTGGCCTTGACCGACGTCGAGCGGGTGGCGGACGGGCTCGTGGTCCACCCCGCCGTGCCACTGCCGGCGGACCCGGCGGCGGCGACCGCGGCCGTCCGTCAGGTCGTACTCCAGGCGTTCACCGGGGGTCAGTCGCCGGCGGCCACACTGGGTGCCATCGAGAACGGCCAGGCGCTTTCGTCGGTACTGGACAAGCTCACTCGCACGGATCCGGAGTTGGTACGCACCGTCCGGGTGAAGACGATAAAGATCTACTTCGTGTCGCCCGACCAGGCGATCGCGTCGACCACCCTGACCTATCGGCAGGGTGGGTATCCACAGACCACCGACACGGACGTCACGGTCGACGACACCGGTAGCCGATGGCTGGTGAGCGAGTCGAGCTACTGCGGGGTCATCGGCGTCATGGTCGGCGGATGCCCGCGCGCGTGACGCCGCGCATGAGACTCGTGCGCACGCTCGCCGTCTGTCTGTCGGCGCTGGTGCTGATCGTGAGCGTGGGCGGCTACGTGGTGCAGGCGTGGTTCAACGGGACCGTCGCTCGCGTGCATCTGAGCCTCGGCAGCCACCGGCCGCCGAAAACGCCTGCGGGGTCGCAGAATTGGCTACTGGTCGGGACCGACGACAGCGCGACGGATCAGTTCGGGGTTCGCTCCGGAACGCGTAGCGACACGACGATCCTGGCTCATCTCGACGCGGACGGGACCGTGACCAACGTGTCGTTGCCGCGGGACACGCTGGTGACCATTCCTGCCTACACCGACAGGCAGAAGCAGAAGCGGCCGGCCCATGAGGACAAGTTCAATGCCGCCATCTCGCTCGGTGGGCCGTCCTTGCTCGTGCGCACCGTCGAGCAGCTGACGAACGTGCACATCGATCACTACATGTCCGTCGACCTCGAGGGTTTCGAGAAGATCAGCAACGTCCTGGACGGCGTCGAAGTCTGCATAAAGCCCTCGACGTACACCGATCCCGAGGACGCGGCCATCACCAACATCAACGATGGATACAGCGGGTTTCACGGTGTCGTCGGTCAGCAGAAGGTCTCCGGTGCGCAGGCGCTGGCCTTCGTGCGCCAACGCGAAGGATTGCCGAACCAGGATCTCGATCGCATCGCCAGGCAGCAGCAGTTCCTCGGGTCGGTCTTCCGCGAGGCCACCACGAATCACTTCCTGTTCAATCCCGTGAAAGTCGCGGAACTCGTCGCGACCATCAAGGGCGTCATCACGCTCGATGAAGGCACGTCCCTGTCCGACCTGGAAAAGCTGGCATTGCGCCTGCGCGGCGTCGATCCGGGCAAGGTGACGTTCGAGACGATTCCCCAGCGCGGTCTTGAGTTCAGCGACACCGACCTCGGCACCGTCACGCCCTACCTGGACGAGCCTGGCGGCATCCCCACGCTGACGCCGAAGGGTCAGGCGTACAACGTCGGCAGTGTGCAGGTGCTCGACAAGCCGGGGCTGGACGCGATGCTGGCACCGCTGCGGGACCAGCCCGCGAAGACGCCGAAGACATCGAAGCCACCGGCAGTCGTTCACGCCCCACGGACGAAGGTGGCGACCCCCGCCGCGACCCCCGCCGCGACCCCCTCGTCATCCCCGACGAGTTCGGCGCCGGTGAAGGCGATGCCCGTGAACACCGCAGCGTCCGCAGGCAATCGCTGCACCTACTGAGGCAGGCTGCGGCGTTGGACCGTCACGGTGCGACGCGATGCCAACCGCCGCATTGGATGGTCGTCCTGAAGCCGACGTCGGTGCCCGCGATTGTCACCCGAGGATTGAGCCCCGGGTTCAGATTCTGGGCAATGATCGATGCCGGCGTCCCGGTGAAGCTCGACAGCCGTTGCCAGGAGCATCCCGACCCGCCCGGCGCGGCGTAGGTACCGGCCAGCAAATCAGTCGGGACGCGATAGGTCCCGACCTTGGCGGTAGCCCGGTCGGGGTTGTACGAGACGATGCGTGGATGCACCCAAACGCCGCATCCGCTACTCGTGACACCCGTGTCCGTCGTGAGGATGTCGATGAAGCTGCGGCCACCGGAAGAGGTGGCCTCGCCAACGAAGCCGGAAACACCGGCCTGTTCCCGCGCGACGACGCAATGGCCGCCCAGTGCAATCGCACTCGTGTAGAGCCCCGGCCGTACCTCGAGCCCCTTCACGCCCACCTCGTGATTGCCGTTGCCGAAACAGCCTGCCAGGCCGAAGGCAACGCCCGTGACAACCGCGGCTTGCGCCGCTCGCTTTTTGAGCACGGCGCGACCGTAGGCCTGCTGCATGAACCTGTTGTGTGGCCCGCACCGGAAAGGGACCGATGAATACCTGGGACGAGCAGTTGGCTGCGGCGACCGATGCGTGGCAGGGATTTTGCCGGGCGCTCGAGGTCACGGGGACCGAAGCCTTGGCCAAGACGCTGACGCATGACGAGGTCGACCTCGCCGAGGGCCTGCGTCACATGGCCCGCATGGTCCAGCTCACGCTCATCGGGTCGTTGGAGAACAAGGACAGCGCACACCCGTATCTGTGGCCGGCTTTGGATCCGCATCGCAAGATGGGCGGCGACAACCCGCAGGGGTTGTACCTGTCGGGTCCCATCAACGGCACCGATACCTTCCGGCTGCGCGGCACTCGCGGCTCGGCCCGCTGGGTGTCCGTCATCGTGGGACAGGCCGGACCGCCGCCGTATGGCGATGCGCTTTTCCTGCCCGATATCGACGTGGCCGAAGATGCCACTTTCGAAGTCATCGTTTCCCCGCAACGCCAGCCGGGCAACTGGCTGCGCACCACTCCGACCAGCAACGGATTGCTCGTTCGCCAGTTCTACCCGACGCCCGACAACGTCGAACCGATGGTGCTCACCCTCGAAAACCTCAGCAACCGCATTGAGGTTCCGTCGCCGCTGACACTCCAGGCCGTCGTTGCGGGCATGGAGCGAGCGGCCCGACTTTATGCCGCCATGCTCCCGATGATGCAGGGCGAGCTGCTCGACAAGGGCAGCGCGAAGAACTCGTTCACGACCGATATAGGCGATCCGACGTCGACCAGCGGCGGGGTCCCGGGGGGCAATGCCGTCACGGCGCGCTGGGCCCTCGAACCCGACGAAGCTTTGCTCTTGCGCGTGACCCCGCCCGAGCCCTGCGCGTATTGGGATGTGCAGGTGGGCAACGGCTGGTATGAGTCGTTCGACTACCGCCATCGCTTCTGCGGCCTCACCTGCGAGGGTGTCCATGTCGACACCGACGGCTCGTGGCAATTGGTCGTCTCAGACACCGACCCAGGCGTCGCGAATTGGCTGGAGGCGGCCGGCCATCGCGAGGGCCACATCGCCATCCGCTGGCAGCTCACGGAAGGCAATCTGCCGATCCCCCAGACCCGGGTGGTGAAGGTCGGCGAGGTCGCCGAGTTGACCGGTCTCCCGCCGGTCACACCCGAAGAGCGGAAGCGGCAACGCGCGCTGCTGGCCAATTCCTTCGACGCCCGCTTCCGGCGCTAGCGCGGTTTGCTCAGTGGCGTTCGCTACTGGAAGGTGTCCGTCCCGGCATCGAAGACGTAGTCCTGCGACGTGCCCACGAGGTTGAGAGTGAGCAGGTTGCCGTCGGCGGAGATCACCTGGAGCTTGCCCTGCTGGTGCGGCGACGGGGAGTAGATCGTGCCGATGTTCGACAGCGCGACCTGGCCGTGCTCGAACCGGTAGTAGTCCTCCGGTGTGATCACGAGGACTGCGGCAAACGTGGCGTTGCTGTGCTCGAGTGTGGGGTCGATCGTCGCGCCCCCGGCGTAGACCGATAGAGCAGATCCGTCGGCCGAACGGCTCGTCCAGGAGTTCACGTTCATCCATCGGGTGGCGCTGATCTGCGGACCCGCATCGGAGATCGTCCCCTGCGGATGGGGATTCGGCGCGGTCGTCGGCGTGGCCTGCACCGACGGGAACGGCGTCAGCAGAGCGCCACCGCATAAAACAGGAGCCGGGCAACTGGCCGGCCGGCTCGGGCTGGCGGGCGTCGGGCTGACCGGAATGACAGTGGCCGGCGCGTCGCCCGAGTTCGATCCGCCGTTCAGGAGCAGCACGCCGGCCAGCACCGCGCCGGCCGCTCCGGCGCTCGCGAGAGCCGCTGCGGTGACGCGCCGGCGCCGCTTGACGGTCGCGATGGCCCGATCTGCCGCGTCGGCGGAGGCGAACACGTCGTCGACCGCCGACTGCAACTGGGCCTTCAGGTCTGGACCACCCATCATGACTCCTGGCTGACTTCAAGTCCGGCGCCGCTCGCGGAGGAGGCGCGAAGGCGCTCCAGTCCTCGCGCGGCGTGGGATCTGACGGTGCCGAGGCTGCAGCCGAGTACCCGGGCGATCTCGGCATCGCTCTGATCGGCGAGGTATCGCAGCACAATGACGGCCCGCTGCTGGCGCGTGAGCGACGCCATGGCCGTCAGCAAGGCGTGCCGATCCACCGCTTCCGACTGGCCGCCTGAGACGGCAACCTCCGGCGCGTCGGCCATCAGCTTCTCCGGACGCGCCCGCCGCCGCGTCCATTGCCGGCGTGCGGCGTGGACCATGACCCGGCGTGCGTAGGCCTCCAGATTGTCGATGTCCGCTGCCTTGGTACGCGCGTAGGTCCGCTCGAGGGCGGTCTGGAAAAGGTCCTCGCCGCGCGACGCGTTACCACTGAGCAGGACGGCAAAGCGAAGTAACGCCGTGCCCCGGGCTCGAACGAACGCGGAGAAGTCGGTCTCATCCACGGTCATGGCGGCGCGTCTCCGGTTCGCGGTTGGGGCTCACAACTGTTAAGAGCCTCCCCTGGCGCGAAACGTTGAGACCGCGGAGCTCGAGTCTCCCGGCTCGGGGCAGGACGGGGAGCGGCTTCGGGCCACGGTGATACGGGGCCGGGGGATTCCGTCCCCATATCCTGAGGTGCGATCGAGGGCATCCCCAGCGTTCGGAGGTGCGCATGTGTGACGAGCCAGCCGGAGCCGGAGAAGTCGTGCGCGCCGTGCCACGTGACGCCTCCGGCGCGGCGGTCGACCCCATCGCGCTCGAACCGGTCGACGAGATCGTCATCACCACTCTCGTCGACAACACTTATGACGCTCTGCTGACCGGCGATGGGCGCACGACGCGGGCGCCTTTCACCGCAGGCACTGCGCGCGCCCCACAATTCGAAGCCGGCTCGACGAGTGTCGGGCTGATGGCCGAACACGGCTTCTCCGCACTGGTCAGGGTGCGGCGAGGCGAGAGCGAAACCACGATCCTGTTCGACACCGGACTGTCCCCCGATGCCATGGTGGTCAACGCTGATCGGCTCGGAATCGACCTCTCCGGCATCCAGGCGGTGGTGCTGAGTCACGGCCATTTCGACCATGCAGGCGGTCTCGCCGGACTGGCCGGTAGGCGCGGCGTGCGGGGCTTGCCGATGGTGGTCCATCCGGGGATCTGGACGCGTCGACGATTCGCGATCCCGGGCCGGGAACCGGAGGAACTGCCGACGCTGAGCAAGCGGGCATTGAGCGGCGAGGGCCTGGAAGTGATCGAGCGCCGCGAGCCATCGCTGCTGGTCGACGGATGCGTCCTGATCACCGGAGAGGTCGACCGCACCACCGATTTCGAGCACGGGATGCCGCCGGTTCACCAAGCCTGGACCGGCGCCGAGTGGCAGCCAGATCCCCTCGTCATCGACGACCAGGCGCTCGTCGTCCGGGTGCGCGATCAAGGCCTCGTCGTCCTGACCGGCTGCGCCCATGCGGGCGCCGTCAACATCGTGCGGCATGCTCAGCGACTCACAGCAACACCGAAAGTGCATGCGCTGGTGGGAGGCTTGCATCTCGGCGGGCCGGCCTTCGAGCCGATCATCGGTCGCACCGTCAGCGCGCTCTCCGATCTGCAGCCTGCCCTCGTCGTGCCTGGACACTGCACCGGATGGCGCGCCCAGCATGCTTTGGCCGCTGCGCTTCCCGACGCGTGGGTCGCCGGCAGCAGCGGATCCTCTTTTCGTCTGACCGCTGCCTGAAATGCCGCGATACAACGGCCTCAGAAGTACGACATCCAGCGTCCGGACGGAGACGGCTTCGAGGAGCGATTCTGGAGCCCGACCAATTCTGCGGTCCTGGACGATTCGGGCGAGCTGCGCTACGTCATCCACCGCGTCGAAGATGTCTCCGGTTACGTCCGGCTTCGCCGCGCCGACGAGCTCGAGCCGTTCGAACCGCGACCTCGCCGGGCGCGCTTGGCATGGAGCCCCCTGCGGCGGCGGGCAGACGCAGGGAACGAAGTCGCGGGCGGCAGCATTTGTTCCAGTGTGGAGTGCAGACACGACGCCGACTACGCCGCGCTCTTCGAACGCGTTCCGGTCGGCTGGTCCGAGGTGTTCTACGCGGGCCGCCGCTACGGCCTCACCCGATCCGTCGCTGCAGGAGGACGAGCTATGGCCGTGTATGCGGAAGAGCTGGGCGGGCGAGACATCGTCAGCGCCAACTTGTATGTGACCGGTGCGGGAGCGCAGTTGAAGGCGTGTGAGATGCCGGCCGCCAAGGTTGTCGACTTCCTCGAGCACTTCGAACCCGTCGACGCGGACACCGACGCAGCGCCGGAGTGAATGGCCTCATCGCGCCCGCGAGCCCCGCGACTACCCGGTCAAGCGGCCGGAGAGGAGCAGCTCGGCTTGCTGCACGAGTACGTGGGAGCGCAACAGGACTTCGGCCGCGGCGGCGGAAGGATCCGGGTCGTGGAAGACCAACCAGCCGCTGTCTCGCAAGGCCCGGTGAGCCTGGCTCACCTCGGCATGGATGGCCGCCTGCCGATGGCCTTCCGAGCCCCGCTGACCGAGCTGCTCGATCGTGGCCCGCAGACCGGCAAGCGGGGTGGGCACGGGACCGTGTGCAGCGGAAGCGTCATCACCGCGGTCGGCCGTTCCAGCGCGCCGCAGGGCGGCCACGAGATCGCTGCCCCGCGTGCCCGGATCGAAGTGCAGGCTGTCCACGGGCTCGGCGGCTCCCGGATTAATCAGGCTGAGCGGAAAGCCGGTCAGCACACCTTGGCGAGCCTGCATTCGCGCGACGACGAGGGTCCCCTCGGCGGGCGTCGCCAACGTCTCGATACGTCCGACGGCGTGGGCATTCAGCGCAGACCACGGCAGTTCCAGGAGCAGCGTCTCACCAGCGGAGTCGCCGAGCGGCCAGCGAAGCGCCTGCTCTGCGCGGTCGTAGACCGGGCGCCCGAAGGTCGCGGGCCGAAGGACAGCCCACGCCGCATTGGGGTCGGGCGCCGCGAGCAGACTGCGCCGGCGCCCGACGCTCTCCCGGAGATCGGCCCATCTTTGGTGGACGGCCAGCTGCTGGGCGAGCTGGGCACCCCCCACCGCAGCCGTGCGCGCCATCGTGCTTTCGACCCCGGAGATTCTCGCGTCAGGACTGACCTCCGCAGCCGTCAACGTCACGAGTCGTCCGGCTGCTGCTGCCGGTGACGGCAGTCCGCTCCACGGGGCCGGTTGACGCCAGCGTTGAAGCGGGTCGAAACCTGGCAACGTTTCTGGACGTGTATCGGTCCACGAGTAGTAGCGCTCACGAGAAGGTGCCCAAAACAGGCAGGTCAGCCCGTGGTAGCCGGTGCCCGATCGCCAGGCGTAGCCGCCCAGGCCTACCAGTTCGAGAGTCCGCAGCTCGTCATACGACCCGCGCGCGCGCCCGACGAGCCATGGCGGAGCTTCCCCGTTGGATGCTGCCGCCTCGAGCGCTTGCGTCAGCGCGTACGCGATAGCGGTTTCATCCAGTAATTGCAGGTCATTTGCCGCTGCCGAACGCGCCAGCTGCAGGTCGATCTGATCTGCCAGCCGCCGCAGCAGGCGAGCGAGGCGGTGATACTCGGCCCCTTGCGCCCACACCGCGGCGGTCGTGAACCGCTCGAGGACTCCGGGCGACAGGTGCGACACCCCGATGCGTACGACGTCGGTCAGCAGGGCGCACACCGCCGTGCGTAGCCGCGCCCGCGAATCCTCGAGCGACAGTCCTGCCTCAGTGGGCCCGGTCGACCGGGAACGGACCGCCGGCGCCTCGATGACGACGCCGTGAGCCTGCTGCCAGGCCATCACCGCGGCGACCCGGTAGCGAGGCAGGGACGGCACTTTGTGGTCGACGACGAGCCCGTCGAGACCCCCACCCAAATAGCGCACGACGACCCCAGGCTGCGGGAGTGTGACTGCCAGGTAGCCGTCGCGTTGAAGCTGCGGTGGTGTCTCCAGGTCGCGCAAGTATTGATGGGCCCAGCGCAGACCGGCAATGCCCGCGTACGCCGTCAGCGTCGGCTCGTCGATGGCCATCAGCTGCTGGTGGAGTTCTTCGACGCTCGCGGGCGATGGTGCCTGCGCCGCCTCGCCCTGTGCCGGCAGCCACAGCCCCGCCGTCAGAACGTGCTGGCACACGACCGGGCTCGGGCAGTCGCAGCTCGCATCCGCCGGTCCGGCAGCCCCGAAGCGCACGCGGCGCTCCCCCACCGCGATCTCCACGATGTCAGCCGTCTCGGCGACCAGCCGGACATCAAGCGTGGCAAGGTCTTTGTGGGCCCGGCGCAGTAAACCGCGGTTGGCAATCGCCACCCACGCGTCATCGTCGTAGCGCGACAGCAAGGCCACCAACTGCTCGCGAAGGCTCATCGGGCGGTGACCTCCGCCAGCCATTCGGCCAGTCGCGCCGGTGTGAGAGCAGCGATGTGCATGCCTTCATCGGCAAGCTGTTCGGCCATCTGCCGGTCATAGGCCGGCTGGGCCTGACCGTCCAGAGAAGCCAGGCCGATCATCGTGACGCGAGCCTCCGCCAGCCGCCGCACCGCGGCTGTCAGTGCAGCGGGCGAACCCCCTTCGGCGAAGTCGGTGACGAGCACGAGGACCGTGCGGTAAGGGTTCTCGATCAGCTGTCCTGCGTAGGTGACGGCTTGGGCTATGTCGGTTCCGCCGCCGAGCTGAACCGACATCAGGACTTCGACGGGATCGTCAGCCCGGTCGGTCAAGTCGACCACGCTGGTGTCGAACACCACCAGCTTGAGCCGGTAGGAGGGAAGGCCCGCCAGGATGCCGGCCATGACAGCACTGTGGATGACCGAGCCGACCATGCTCCCGCTCTGGTCGACGACGAGGATGATCTCCCAGGGCAGGCGACGGGTGTTGCGTTCGAAGAACTTCAGGTCCTGCAGCACCAATTGCTGCCGATCGTTGTCCCAGTACCGCAAGTTCGCCCGGATCGTGCCGCGCGGATCGAAGTTGGCTGCCACCTTCAGCGGCGAGTGGCGGTGTTGGCTCAACCGACCGGAAAGTGCCTGCCGCACTTCGGATTCGAGCCTGCGTCGCAGCTCTTCGACCACCGCGCGAATGATCCGGCGTACCTCGCCCAGCACCCGCGGCGACAATTGGCGCTTGAGGCCGAGCAGCGTTCGCAGGAGGGCTTCGTTGGGCTCCAGACGAGCGAGCACCTCCGGGTCGTTGACGAGGCCCGTGAGACCGTAGCGATCCAGCGCGTGTCGCTCGATCACCTCGACGGTCTCCTGCGGGAAAAGCTCGCGCACCTCACCGAGCCAGTCGACGAGCTGCGGGCTGGACGGGTCGAGTGAGCCAGGGTCTTTCTCGACCCCCGTTTCCGGGCGCTGTCCGCGTCCTTCGTACTCGCGTCCGTACAGGTAATCGAGCGCGGCCTCGGCCCGCAGGCCCTCCGCGCCAAGCGAAGGCAATTGCCCCGCCGAGTACTTGCCCAGCAACAGGCGCCAGCGCTCGCTCGTGGTCATGACCGGCTCACCCAGGCGCCCAACCCGTCGCGCTGCATCATCTCCTCGACCTGAGCCGAGAGACCGAGGTTGCGCTGGACCTCCTGCTCTCCGACGTCGCGTCGCAGCAACGATCCCAATGCTGACGCTCCGGCAAGGCCGAGCTGGCCGGCCACCAGACCGGCTACGCGATCGGTCTCACGCGGAGTCAAAGACGCGAAGGCGAGGCGCAGATCGGGCAGGTACCGCAGGAACGTGGGCTGATCCCACGACGAGAGCCGCTCATCGAGCGCCGGCACAAGTCCGATGTCCTGCCAGAGCGCCTCCCGGGCGACCGAAAGCAGCCCGCGCAGGAAACCGACGGCGTCCACCGGGCTGATGCTGCCGGAAAGGTGTCCTGCCACATCACGAGCGACGACCTCGGCGTCCAACCTTGCGGCGGCGAACCCGAGCCCGACCGCGGCACCCCGCACCAGCGGCGCCGGATGCTCGCGCCTGAGCTGGTGCACCAGATCCCAGAAGGGTTCCGGGTCGAGGTCATGGGACGTACCGGCGAGCAGCTCACGCAGCCGCGACAGCGCGGTCGCCACGTCATCGGCCGAGCTCTCCGCAGCGTCCAGGCTGCGTCCGAGATAGAGCGCCCGCGCGTAGCCCGCATGCAGTAGCGCAGGCAGCTGTGTGAGCCGCTGCGCCTCCAACGGTTCCCGACCTTCGGTCAGCAGCGCCATCCGCGTGGTCGTGGTGACAGCTGCGGGAAATGACGACTCGCGAGCCAGCGCTTCGGCCACCAGATCGACGGCATCCTGGGCCTGCTCGTGCAGCCCGAGAAGCGCGGCCTGGGCGAGCAGTCCGCTCGCCTCGTTGCTGTCGGGACGACGTCCCCCTTCCGTCAGCGCAGCGATCAGCTGACCGAATCGGGCTTGCACCGCTTCCGGCAAGGTTGCTCCGAGCATGGACAGCTCGACCAGCGAGCCTTCGGCCGCCGGACCCCATCGGTAGGTCCACCGTTCCTGAACGCGAGTCAGACCGGTGCCCGTCACGAAGTCCGGGCCCGCTTCCCAGCTGGCGAAGGGCACCTGCAGCAGCTCCAGACCCCGCAGCAGGCGCGAGGTACGACGGTGACTCGGATTGCGGTAGAGGTCGAGGGCGATCGTGCGCCCTTCGTACTCGTTGTCGACCTTCAACCGCTGCTGCCGAAGCCGCCGAAGCGTGTCTTCGACAATGGGCGGAGTGCCGGTACCGGGCGGGACCCGGCCGACCCGCGAGCCGGTCATCACATGACGCGTGACGCGCTGAACGAGCGCGCCCTCGGTGTCGGCGTCACCTTGGATGAGGCAGCTGACGACGGCATCGAGCAGGTCGCTGCGCAAGGGCGCGTGACGTTGACGAAGCCCGGCAAGAAGGAGGAGGTGTTGGTGGGCAGCGGAAAGGCTGGGAGTCGAAACCGGGGTCTCGTGCCGCTCCCGCATCTCGGCGGCGATGTCGAGCAGGGTCGTCAGCGCGGCTGCGCTTCGCGCTTGCGCGACGGTGCGACCGTCACGCCGCTGCTCCCAGATTCGCTGGTGCCATTCCGGTGAGGTCATTCCGGACGCATAGCCGTTGAGCCGTTCGAGACGGTCGAAGCCGTAGCGGATGAGCGCGATCCCGGCTTCGGCGTCACCTACGTCGATGCTCGGCCGGGGCGGCGCCTGCGCGAGCAGCTGCGGAAGTGCAACCGCGTGGAATCCACCCATCACGACCAGCACGGGACCGTCGCCCGGCCGGCGCTGCGCGACGGCTTCCCTTACGTGCCAGGCCATTTCGGCCTCACGCTGGGCGGTGCCATCGAGTTCGAGCTCGGCCGCCGTGCGGTCGCCGCGGGCGAGCAGGCAATACGCGGTGACCCGGGCAACGTGTTCAGCAAATGGCGTCGCACCAGGATCAGCCTCGAAGAGCAGCTCCCAAAGGTCTTCGTGATCACGGCAGCCGAGCTGGGCGGCGAGCCGGTCGAGGCCGGCGCTGTGATCGAAGTCGCGCTCGTCCAGTAACGAGCGCTGTTCCAGACGCCCGTGTTCACTGCGATCGAGCACCCATTGTTCGGCCAGCTCCAGGTCGCAGAAGCTGACCGGCAGTCCGGCGGCATGCCCGCGGCGCAGTGCCACCAGCTCGGGCGAGTAGTCGCAGAACGGGTAATAGGCGGCCGCACGCATCCCCTGCACGTCGCCCGGTTTCGCCCGTTCCCTGGCGAAGGCATACGCCGCGAGTGGGTACTCGGCCTCAGGATGGGCCAGCAGGTCGACCAGCGAGGTGAAGCTGCGCGGGCCTTCGATCAGCACTCGCGACGGCGCATAGAGGGCGAATGCCTGCTCGACGGAGTTGGCGCACGCCGGGCTGTGGTGCCGGACCGGGACGATGACGAGCTCGTCCGTCACGAGCTGTGCGCCGGCCCGGCGCACGTCGTCCGCAGTCGGCACGAGCGCGATTGCCGCCGGGGCCGGGTAACTCATGACGCCCGTCAACGGTCCAGTTCAGCTCGGGCGTCCAGCACGCCGCGCCAGCGCTTGTCCTTCTTCGCGCGCGGTTTGACGACGACGTCGAAGTAGTGCCGGAGCTTCGTACCGTCGTCCGGATTGTCTTTGAGCACAGTGCCGATCAACTGCCGCGCGACGTGAGCTCCCCCGACCTCGCCGCTGCCGAAGTAGTGCGCGTCCAGCGCCGCCGCGTAGCCGACCGCCACCGCCTCGGCCGAGCTCATGACCGCCGTGGGCTTTTCGACGGCCACGCCGTCGGCAGTGACACCTTCGCGCAGGTCGTGGAAGGCGGTGACGAGAAGGTCGACGACGTCAGGGGCAAGGCGCGTCTCGACGTCGGCCCGCGCGAGCAAACCTTCTGTCTGCTCGAGAATGAGCCGGGTCTCGAGCGCCCGATCGCGGATCGGGCGCACGGTCTCGAAGTTGAACCGGCGCTTGAGGGCACTGGACATCTCGTGCACTCCCCGGTCGCGCAGGTTGGCAGTGGCGAGCACGTTGAAACCGGGAGCGGCGAAGACGGCTGCGTCGGCGCCCGAGAGTTCGGGCACGTGCAAGAGCTTGTCCGACATCAAACCGATGAGTACGTCCTGAATCTCCGGCTGGACCCGGGTCACCTCCTCGAACCGGCAGATCTGGCCTTCTGACATCGCCTGGTGCATCGGTCCCCGAACGAGGGCCCGGGGTGACGGGCCTTCCGCGAGCAGCAACGCGTAGTTCCACGAGTAGGTGATCTGATCTCCGGTCGTGCCCGACGTTCCTTGCACGGTGCATGTCGAACTTCCGGAGATGGCCGCGCTCAGCAGCTCCGACAGCATCGACTTCGCCGTGCCCGGCTCGCCGACCAACAGCAGGCCGCGATTGCTCATGAGGGTGACGACGCAGCGGTCGACGAGAGCGTCGTCACCGAAGAACTTGGGGGTGACGCCGAGGCCGGCATCTCCGAGGACGAAGCTGCGTACCGCTCGTGGAGTCAGCGCCCAGTTCTGTGGCCGGGCACCGGAATCGGCGGCGGCGAGCGCTGCCAGTTCGGCGCTGAAGACGACTTCGGCGGGGGCCCGCAGCATCGCCGACGAGTCGGGAGCCGCCATCAGAACTCCGTCTTCTTTTCCCAGTCAGGATCGAAACCACTGCCCATTGCGGCAATTTCGCGTACCTCGTGCCAGGTCTCCGACAGCAGCACGGCCGGCACCTCTCCGAGTGGTAGTGGACGGCGCAATCCCTCACGCACATCTTGCTCGAACCCGAGCGATCGCAGCGCCACCGTACGGTCCTGCTCGGGAAGCGGGTTTCCGGTGAACTCGATGATCGCCGTCACCCCGCTGGTCGCGAACCGCTTGGTATAGGTGTAGAACCAGCCGCCGTCCTGCGCCGGACCCCGGGTCCAGCCGAGCTTGCCGGCCCGGCCGCGAAGCGCGTACGCAGACAGCAGATGACCTTGCAGATCCGTCAGCTGCAGATCGCGACGCTGGGCTTCGGTCACGGTCAGGAGCTCGCGGCCCAGCTGCGGGAAGAGCGGCTGCACCTCGTAGTCCGCCAGATGCTCCAGCCAACGCTCGGAGTCTTCGACGGCGAGGTTGCTGACATGAGCGAGCTGAATCTCCCAGGTCGGGTCGCATTCCACCGGCGCATCATCCGCGTCCGTGAGGGTGCCGTCCTCGAGCAGCCGGAAAGACGTCACCACACCGCCGTCGGACCTGGCGACCCAGATCAACCGTCCCACCAGCAGCCGCGAAACCGGGTGCCCGGCCAGATAGGTCATCCAGTCGGAGGCGGTCCAGCTCCGTCCTATGTGCAGCGCCTCGTGCAGCCGCGCGGTCTGCAGGGCGGCGACGGTCTTCAGCTCCTTCTTGGCCGCAGCGAAAGCCTTTTTGGCCGCCGCGGCCGCGTCGGCATCGTCGGTCTTTCGCGGTGGCGGCAGCGTCTTCAGCACGGCACCGCTGTCGTCACGAAGCTCCATGGTGACGTCGGGAAGCAGCCGAGCCGTGAAGTCGCGACCGGTGCCGTAGCTGAAGCTGCGCCGGCCGTCGTCGTCGAATCCCACCGTCGGCACCGTACGATCTGCCAGCTCGGCGAGCGTCCACCCACGGCGATCGGCCAAAGCCTCGACCTGACGCGATGCCTCCTCCTGGATTCCCTTGGTACGAAAGCGATTTCCGACCGCGAGCACGAGTTGAGTAGCGGCAGGATGCTCGACCCAAGCAAGCATCGCCACGAGTGCCTTGCACTGCGCCGAACGCATCCCGTACCAGTCCCGCAGGTACCGATCGGTCGGACCGACCACCTCGGCGCCGCCGAACGCAGCGACGACGGCGAGAACACCCTTGCTGCCGGTGGCTGAACCGGCCGGCTGCCGCAGGAGATCGGGCAGGAACCTGGCGGCCACCTCTTCGATCGTGAGACCGGCATACATGCCGCCCGGCTGGCTGTACCACGCGTACATGGACTGGGACTGGCGCAATGCCGCGCGCTCGGCCTCGGCTCGCGAATGCGGCCGGGTGTCTTCGGCAAGCCAGAGTTCGAGGAGCACCTTGGCGAGCTCCTGCCGCTCGGACTCGACCATGAGTGCCGCGTATTTGCGTTGGATCGCATTGGGTTCCGGGGATTTGGCGCGCACCGACTGAGCCACCAGATACTGCACGACCACCGGCGGCACCTGCTCGCCACTTGCCGACCAGCGAACGGCAGGCAGCACCTCCCAGGGCAGCCATTCCAGCTCGCGTGGCCAGCCCTTCGCGGCAGCCTTCACGGCATCAGCATGCAGAGTTCCGGCGTCCAGATAGTCCTCGACCGGACGGCCCAGCGCCTCGAGCGCGTCCAGCATCGCCGCCTTGGCCACGTCCTGCTTTTCCTTGGCGAACGCCTTTTCCAACGCCGGTTGGGTGGCCGGGTCGGCGATCCGCGCCAGCCACCGCGCAGCGCTGGCCCGGACATCGGCTTTCCCGTCGCTGAGCGCAGCCACAACACGTTCGACGCGCCGCGGGTCATCGGCAAGCGCGTCCTGGGCGGGCTGACGCTCGCTCTTGCGGGAACCGAGCGCCCGCTCGTAGAGGATCTCGCGTACGCGTGAGGGCTTGCTGGGAAGCGTGTTGATGGCGGCGATGAACGCGGTGTCGTCGAACCAGTACTCGTTCTGACCCGAGCGGCTGTGGCGGATCAGCAGCTCCAGGTTGCGGGCCACGTACGGCCAGACGTGTTCGGCGGGCCAGTACCGTCCCAGCGGCATGCCCGATTGCGCGTAGCAGCGCCAGACCAGCTCTGCGCCGGGCAGCCCGCACTGGTCGAACATCACCTGCAGGCTCAACAGGTCCGGGCTACCGGTGGCGTCGTGGAGCACCTCCAGCACCTGTGACTCCTGGTACAGGCCGCCGCCGACCGAGACCCTGTTCAGGACTCCGAAGCCCATGAGCACCGAGATGGCGGCCGGCGCGGTCAGCTCGCCGGTCCGCGCCAGAGCGCCCAGCTGCGAGAGGAACAGCGTCCGGATCCGCCAGTCCGCGACGTCGCCCGAACTCTCGAACGAGGGCGGCGTCGAGGAAGTGAGGATGCGACGCAGTCGAGACGCGAGCTGCGGAGCTCCCGCGGCCAGATTGGCGACCATCACCGCGTCGACGATCCGGTCTGCCTGCGCGGCCGGAACGCCCCACGTGATCGACGGAAGCGGCACCTCCAGCGTCGGTTCCTCGCGGGTCTGTGCCGCAGCCTGCCAGCTCGCCGGCAGCGCGCGAACACTGGCCGCCCTGTCCGCCGCAGCCGTCTGCTCGGCGAAAACCCTGTCGTCGAACTTCGAGCACAACATTTCCAGCGCTCGCCCGCGTTCGTCGGGGTTGCCGGCGACAGCCAATGACCGGAGCGCGGCGACGGCCGTTTCACCGAAGCGCTCCAGGATGAGCTGCGCCGGCTCCCGCACCCGGGCGCTCGAGCCCGCCGCCGCACCTGTGACGGCATCGGCGAACGGAGCCAGGTGGGCGTCGGGCAATGCCGCCACCAACTCCAGCGCCATGATCCGCTGTTCGACTTTGCCACCAATGATCGCCTTCGAAACGACGTCGGCATTGGCCGTCATCGCCTCGGCGTAGCCCGGCAGCCGCATGAGCACGCGGGTCGCTGCCGGCCCGGTCCCACTGTAGGAGTGACGCGGCGCAGCAACGGCAGCCGACAGTAGATCGGCCACGCCAGCCCCATCAAGGGCGACCGCCGCCGCCAGATGGGTCAGCGTCAGCGGTGGATCGACGCCGGCCGGCAGGGTGCGCTGCAGGCCGGCCAGAAAGAGCTCCGGCCAATGTTGGCCGCCGATCGTGCCCCATCCGAGGCCCCAGGCTTTGCGGCCGACACCCTCGAGCACCTGGCCCCAGCGTCGCAGAACAGCGGGATCGCGCTCGGCGAAACCGGCATAGAACGCCGGGCTCTCCTGGCTCATGGCAAGAATCGCGTGACTGCGGCGCGCAAGCACCTGAGGTGACTTGCCGGTGAGGACGTAATCCACCACCTGTCGAGCCTCCGGCAGTGGCTCGGCTACGCGACGCAGCAGCGCTTCCCACTCACTGGCACTGCCACGGGACTCTGAACGGCCGAAACCAAAACGCACAAACCAACCCTAAGCGGAGTTCGAGCAGGGACCGAGACCCATTCAGGTGGCGAGCATTCCTCTATCCGGATCACGTTGGAAAAGGGATGCCGACGATCGGATGAAGAACGCTTCAGCGCTCGGAGTAGGGCGGGCGGGGCTCGAACCCGCGACCCAGGGATTATGAGTCCCCTGCTCTAACCAGCTGAGCTACCGCCCCTGACGGCGCAAGCCTAGCCGGGAGTGTGGTCAGCTGAAGCACGGGGAAATGGTTGATCAAAAGCCGGATGATCAACCATTTCGTCGTGCCGGAGTCCCCAGAGCCCGAAGTGCAGGGAAGGCAACCATGACGTACGTCGCCGCCGAAGACCGCTACGCGCAGATGAGCTACCGACGCTGCGGGCGCAGTGGAATCAAACTTCCCCTGGTTTCACTGGGGTTGTGGCACAACTTCGGTAGCGACCGGGCGCTCGAGACGCAGCGCGCGATCCTGCGCCGCGCGTTCGACCTGGGCGTGTGCCACTTCGACCTCGCCAACAACTACGGACCGCCCTACGGCAGCGCGGAGTCGAACTTCGGGCAGCTGCTCGCACAGGATTTTCGGCCCTATCGAGAGGAGCTCTTCCTTTCGACCAAGGCGGGCTGGGACATGTGGCCCGGCCCTTACGGCGAATTCGGCTCGCGCAAGTACCTGCTCTCGAGTCTCGATCAATCCCTGAAGCGGATGGGCGTGGATTACGTCGACGTCTTCTACTCCCACCGCTTCGACCCCGACACCCCCATCGAGGAGACGATGGGCGCGCTGCACACGGCGGTGCAATCGGGCCGTGCGCTGTACGCGGGCATCTCCTCCTACTCCGCGGAACGCACCGCCCAAGCCGCTCGGATCTTGAACGAGCTGGGCACTCCCCTGCTCATCCACCAGCCGTCGTACTCGATGCTGAACCGCTGGGTCGAAGGCGGGCTGCTCGACACGTTGGAGACGATCGGCGCGGGATGCATCGCGTTTTCCCCGCTGGCGCAAGGGATGTTGACCGACAGGTATCTGGACGGCATCCCCGCCGACTCACGCATGGCCGAGAACTCCTCACTCTCGTCCGACCTGCTGACCGAGCAGAACCTCAGCCACATCCGCGCCCTGAATGAGATCGCCCAGCGCCGCGGGCAGTCGCTGGCCCAGCTCGCCGTGGCGTGGGTGGCCCGCGACCCGCGCGTGACGTCGGTGCTGATCGGCGCGTCGTCGGTCAAGCAGCTGGAGCAGAACATCGCCGCCCTCGAACACCAGGAGTTCAGCAGCGAGGAGCTGGCCGAGATCGACCAGCACGCGGTCGAGGGCGGCATCGATCTGTGGCGGGGTCCGGCCACCAGCTGAGGGCAAGCTGAGATCAGGCTGAGGGCAACGTCTCAGGCAGGCGTCGAGCCGGGCGCGCGGGGTACAACAGTGGAGTGACCCTGGCCATCGTGATCATCGTGGTGATCGTGCTCCTCGCACTGCTCATCGCCTTCGCTGTGGTGCGGAGCAAACGCCGCACCGGTGGGGTCGTGGCCACCTCGCGACGCGGGCGCCGCAGTGGCGGTGGACGGCAATGACCGACCTCCTGATGCGGGCGACCAGCCTCGTCGGCCTCCCCGTCGTCACCACGACGACGGGTGAGGACATCGCCGAGACCCGCGACGTCATCTACATGCCCGACCAGGGCCGGGTCGCCGGCTTCACGCTCAACAAGCGTGGCCGCCTCGCGGGCCGGCTGAAGAACGTCCTCGCCATGGAGCAGGTGCATGCGGTCGGACGCGACGCTGTCATGGTGACCGACGCGTCCGCGCTCGACGCCCCGGAGGGCGACGCTGAGGCCAGCGATGCCAAGGGTCGCAACGTCATCGGCAATCAGGTGCTCACCGACACCGGCAAGGAGCTCGGCATCGTCCGCGACCTCATCGTCGAGATGAATCGCGGCGAGGTCATCGGTTACGAGCTGGGCGGCGAGGCCACACTGCAGCGGGCCGAAGGCGCTCCCCTGCTCCTGCCGCTTCCGGCCACCCTCGCGGTCTCCAGCGACACCCTCATGGTTCCGGCCGAAGTCGAAGCTTTCATCCGTGACGACCTGGCCGGCTTCGGCAGCGCCGTCGCCGATTTCCGGGCGCGGCTCGCTGGAGGCTCCGATGCATCTGTCTGAGCTACGCGGCCGCCGCGTCGTGAGCCGCACCAGCGCCGAAACCCTGGGCGAGGTGAGCGACGTGCTCTTGTCCTCCGAACCGGCGGGAAAGTGGTCGGTCTCGGCGCTCGTCCTGGGCAAGGGCCGGAAGGCCTCGGCGGTCGGCTGGCCGCAGATCGTCGGAGTGGGGCCCGACGCCGTCGTCGTCGCCGATGACGATGCCGCCAGCGAGCAGACCGACCGCTCCCCCATGGGACGCCTCGCGCTCAGCGAGCTCGGAAACGCCGCCGGGACGGTCACCGATGTCGAGTTCGACGAGACCGACGGAACCCTCATCTCACTGGCCACCGACACCGTGCTGATCGAGGGTGACCGGCTGATGGCCGACGGCCCCTACGCGCTGATCATCGCGGCCCGACCGGGCGCCGAATTCGCTGGCTGAGCAGCGCATCCGCATTCACAACGGGTGTTCAACCGGGCTCCCGCGACGGGACTCGAACCTGTAACCTGCCGGTTAACAGCCGGCTGCTCTGCCAATTGAGCTACGCGGGATGGTGCGCCATCGGCGCCTCCGTCATGCTAGCGCACAGAAGCCGGCCGGTGATCTGGTCAGCAGTCGCACCCGGAGGTTTGGACATGGCTATCCGCGCGGTTTTCGGGTTCGGCTTCGCTGCGGGATACGTCCTTGGCGCCCGAGCCGGACGCGAGCGTTACGAGTCCCTGGTGCGGGCCTTCCGCGCCGTGAAGGAGCGTCCCGAGGTGCAGGGAGCCGCCGGCATCGTCGCTGCCCAGGCCGGCACGCTGGCCTCGCGCGCCAAGTCGGTCATCAGCCGCTCGGCTGACGAGAACGGCCTCGAATTCACCGCGGTCTCGAGCGCGAATGGTCACGGGGCTCACGCCTCTCACTGAATCGCTCGCACCCCCCGCTACACCTGGCGGCCTCGCCTCGCCACTTGCCGTGAGCCGTCACACCCGGCCGTTTTCTCCGGAATGCACCGGGCAAGTCCCTCTGTGCGAACAAAAGGCTAGAGAGGGAGATTCATCGTGGGTTCTGTTGCGCATTACGTCGAGGTCAACGCGACTCCGGAGAAGGTTTATGGATGGTGGCGCGGCCTGACCAATCTGCCGTCGATCCTCCCTGACGTGAAGACGGTCGAGCCCAAGGGCAGCGACGACACTCTCACGCACTGGGTCGTCAGCGGTCCGCTCGGCAAGGACATCGAGTGGGACGCCAAGATCGTCGAGGACATCACCAACGAGAAGGTGGCCTGGAGCAGCGTCGACGGCCACGTCCAGAACTCCGGCGCCGTCCGGTTCGACGACCATGGCGAGACCACCGGGGTCGAGGTCAGCCTGCAGTACGACCCGCCCGCGGGAGTGCTGGGCGATGTGGTCGCCAAGCTCTTCAGCGACCCGCAGGACAAGGTGGAGAAGGCGCTCGCGTCCTTCAAGGAAACGATCGAGTCCACGACACCGGGCAGCGAGACTGCCACGACGGTCAAGTGAATCGCATCCAGTAAGCCATGCGGCTACGCCGTTCCGACCTCGCCGCCGCCGGGATCACCCGGCGGCGGCGCGGCAGAGGTTTTGTGTACGTGGACGCGCACGGCCAGCCCGTCACCGACCCCGAAACCCTCGACCGCATCGAGGCTTTGGTCATTCCGCCCGCCTGGAAAGACGTGTGGATCTCCCCGCACGCAGCCGGGCACATTCAAGCCGTCGGCACCGACGCCGCGGGTCGGCGCCAGTACCGATATCACGATGAGTGGCGCCGCAAGCGTGACCTCGAGAAGTTCGACCGCATCCTCGACTTTGCCGAGATGCTGCCGGCGCTGCGACGCCAGGTGAAGAAGGACCTCGAACTGCCGGGCATGCCGGAACGCCGGGTGCTGGCGTGTGCCGCACGCATGCTCGACATCGGATTCTTCCGCGTGGGCGGCGAGGAGTACGCCGAGCAGAACAGCACGTTCGGCCTCGCGACGATCCGACGTGAGCACACGAGCGTGGATAGAAATGGCACCGTCACCTTCGACTATCCGGCCAAGCACGGAAAGCAGCGACTGGCCGCGGTCGCCGACCCCGAGGTCTGCGAGGTCGTGGCGACGCTCCTGGCTCGCGAGGACGACGACGATCCCGAGTTACTCGCATTCCGAAACGACGAGGGCCATTGGGTCAACGTCAGCTCCCGCGCGATCAACGGCTATCTGGCCGATGTCACCGGCGGCGCCGCCATCTCCGCCAAGGATTTCCGCACCTGGTCCGCCACCGTGCTCTGCGCCGTGGCGCTCGCGGTCTCCGAGGGAGCGGCGACGTCGCCGAGCGCCATCAAACGCGCCGTGACCCGAGCGGTCAGGGAGACCTCCGACTACCTCGGTAATACGCCCGCGGTCTGCCGCGCGTCCTACATCCACCCGCGGGTGATCGACCTTTTCCACGGCGGGGTCACGATCAACGAGGAACTGCAGTCCATCGGTGAGGGATCGGGCTATGGTCAGCTGGCATTTCAAGGGGACGTGGAGGCCGCCGTGGTAGCGCTGCTGCGAAGCCCGCAGGCCGCCCGGGCGGCATCCCGGCGCATCCGGCTGGCAGAGGCGGCAGCGCAGCGCGCCACGCGCAAGCGCCCGGGCGCCGCGCCGCTCGTGGAACCGCCGACCGGCCGTGCCGCCTGAATCCTCAGCGGGCGGCGGAGCTCCGGAGGCGCTCGCCGGCCTCGTCGATCTGCTCGCTCGCCGCCATGCGCTCGGTGCGATCTGGGAGTTACGCGGCCCCGCACAACCGTTCCGCACCCTCACCAAGCGCCTCGGTGCCGCCGATGACCGGCTCTCTCAACGGCTACGCGAGCTGCGCGAAAGCGGGCTGGTCGAGGTCGACGAGGGCGGCGACTACCGGCTCTCCAGCGAGGGACGGCGATTGCTCGACCTGCTCGAGCGCTTCTGCGACTTCGCTGACGGCTGGGCGGCCCTCACTCCTCGCCAGCGCACCCCGCGAGGTTCACGGACGTCGGGCCGCGGGGAGAACGGCTGGGACGAATGACTGACCTGCGGACCGGTCAGCGGAGATGGTGTGCGTGAGGATGTGAGCGTGGGCCGGGGGGCGAAAGCGCTATCGGGCCTGGCCCTCACGGCGCTGATGCTGTTCGCCGCGATCGGACCCGCCGCCGCCGTGACCGGCAGCTGGTCGGATCAGCTGGCCGATCTCGTCGGCGCGGGAGCGTTGGCCGGCAATGGCCGCGGGGTCACCGTCGCGGTGCTCGACACCTGGGTCGATGTCACCCACCCCGACTTCGGCGGCCGCGTCTCGCGCGGGGTCACCTGCACCGGCACCCGCTGCGTCCCCGGGGCCGACCAGCCCGATACCTGCGACCCCCACGGCACCCACGTCACCGGCATCGTCGCGTCAGCGCGCTACGGGGTGGCTCCCGAGGCTGATGTGGTTCCGATACGCGTGCTCACCAGCGCTTCAGGATCGTGCGCGGCCAACGCCGGCGACGTCGCGCTCGGCATCCGCTACGCGATCGCCCACCACATCAAGCTCATCAACGTCTCGCTCGGAAGCACGTTCCCCCTCGCCGACCCCAAGCGCGTCCTGCCGGCCGCCGTCACCGCCGCCAAGAAAGCCGGTGACCTGGTCATCGTGGCCGCCGGTAACGGCCAGGCCGAGGCCGCCAGCACGTACGGCCCAGACGCACTCACCGTGGCCGCGCTCGGCCCCAGCGGCTCGATCGCGTCCTACAGCCAGCGCGGCAAAGGCGTCGACATCGCGGCTCCCGGGGGCGACGCGGCGGGCGGCAATTGCGACCCGGCCGACTGCGTCGTCTCGACGTGGGAGGACGGCGGCTACGCCTCGGATGCCGGGACGTCGATGGCGGCACCGTTCGTCAGCGGCACCGCTGCGCTGCTGCTCTCGCAGGACCCGCACCGCACGGTCGCGGAGGTCCGCCAGATCATCTTGTCGACCGCCAGGCCGCTGGCAGGGGCCGGCGCGGGACGCCTGGACATCCTGGCCGCCGTACGCCAGCACGGCGTTGCCGGCAGCGACACGCTCTCGCCCAGTGACACCCCGACGCGCCGGCGGAGCCAGCAGCGCGAGCATCACCCCGGCCCCGGGAGCAGGGGCCGCGCCGACGCCCGTCGCGCACTCAGGCAGCGATCGCCAGCGAGCCCAAGGCCGCGTCGAACTCAAGCAAGATCAAGTTCGGTCCGGTGCAGCTGCTCGGGATCCTGATCGTCGGCGGGGTCGGGATCGCCTTCGTCTCGGTCTCGGGCCAGCTGGCCCGCCGGGAGTGACCGGTAGATCTACGTCGATCTATTCGAGACAGTCGCGGAGCAACTTATTCGAGACAGTTGCGGAGCAACTTATTCGAGATAGTCGCGAAGCTTCTGCGACCGTGACGGGTGGCGCAGCTTCGACAGCGTCTTGGACTCGATCTGCCGGATCCGCTCACGGGTGACACCGAACTCGCGTCCGACCTCTTCCAAGGTGCGCGGGTGGCCGTCGGTCAGCCCGAAGCGCAGCTGGATGACCTTCTTCTCCCGCTCGGACAGGGTGTGCAGCACCGAGTCGAGCTGCTCCTGCAAGAGGATGAAGCTGGCCGCATCGATCGGGACGACGGCGTCGGAGTCCTCGATGAAGTCACCGAGGTGGGAGTCTTCTTCCTCACCGATCGGGGTCTCGAGGCTGACCGGCTCCTGCGACACCTTCAGGATCTCGCGCACCTTCTCGGGCGAGAGGTCCATCTCGTGAGCGATCTCTTCGGGGGTCGGCTCGCGGCCCAGATCCTGAAGCAGCTGGCGCTGGATGCGGATCAGCTTGTTGATCGTCTCGACCATGTGCACCGGGATGCGGATGGTGCGCGCCTGGTCGGCGATCGCGCGGGTGATGGCCTGGCGGATCCACCATGTCGCGTAGGTCGAGAACTTGTAGCCCTTGGTGTAGTCGAACTTCTCGACCGCCCGGATGAGGCCGAGGTTGCCCTCCTGGATCAGGTCGAGGAAGAGCATGCCGCGTCCGACATAACGCTTGGCGATCGAGACGACGAGCCGCAGGTTGGCCTCGACCAGCTTGCGCTTGGCGATCTGACCGTCGCGCTCGATGGCCTCGAGCTCGCGGCGCAGCTTGTCGGCGACCTTCTTGGTCGTCGTCGCGACCTTCTCCGAAGCGAAGAGGCCGGCCTCGATGCGCTTCGCGAGGTCGACCTCCTCTTCTGCCGTGAGGAGCGGAACTTTCCCGATCTCCTTCAGGTACATCCGTACCGGGTCGGAGGTGGGGGTCTTGAGGGCGAGCTCCTCCTCCTGCTTGCGACGCACGGCGCTGCTCTCAGCGTCGTCCTCGTCGCTCTCGGAGGTGTTGTCGACGAGCTCGACCTGCTCATCGGTCAGCAACTGCAGGATGATGTCCATCTGCTCGGGCGGAAGCTCGGCGGCCTGCATGGCCGCACTGACGTCCTCCGAGGTGACAAAGCCGGCCTCTTTGCCCTTGGCGATGAGGTCCTTGACCTCGTCGACCTGAGCTTCCGGCGGCAACACGGCGGGGGCCTTGACTGTCGTTTTGCCATCTCCTCAGTCAGAGCCTGGTGTAGCAGCAGGCGGCGGATGTGACATACAGCATGCCCTCGCCAATGTACGGCGTGATTCGGGCTAATCGCCGGTACGTAGCTGACGCTTTAACGCCTCGAGAGCCATAAGTTCACCGAATACTCGCCGGTAGCCTTCCTGATCGACCGGATTGGTGCGCTGCAGCTCGGCCTTGAGCCGCACGATCCGGCGCGTGACGTCGAACTCGCGCAGCCGCGAGACCACCTCGGTGACGTAACCGGCCTCGTCTTCTCCGGCGAAGTGCAGCGGCTCCACGGCGAGCTCGAGCATCAGCTTGCGGACGGTGTCATCAGCGCAGACGTCACCGACGACACCGACCCAGGCCTGCGGACTGGTCGCCGCCTGCGTGCCCCCGGCCGCGACGATCGCCGTGAAGATCGCGCGGGTCTCGGGGAAAGTGAAGTGCGACGGGTCGAGGGTGTCGAACGTCGGACCGCAATAGCCCGGGTTCTGCAGAGCGGCTTTGAGGGCCTCCCGCTCACCGGCCAGCGCGCGCTGATCGGGACCGCCCTGCTGAGCCGGGCGCCGCGGCGAAGAGCCGCCGCGGGACGGCCGGGTGGGATCGCCCGCGATGGCGCGCACCTGCGCCAGAACGGGCTCCGGAGTGGGCATGCCGATCCAGCCGGAGAGCCGGCGGGCGTACTCGTCACGCAACGCCCAGTCCTTGATCTTGGCGATGAGCGGGACGGAGGCCCGCAGCGCGGCGACCTGACCTTCCGCGCTCGCCAGGTCGTACTCGCGGAGCTCGCTGCGGATGGCGAACTCGACCAGCGGCACCCGGTTGGCCACCAGATCGCGTACCGCAGCATCGCCCTCCTGCTGACGCAGCTCGCACGGATCGCGCCCGCCGGGCTCGATGGCCACGAACGTCTGCGCCACGAAATGCTGGTCGAAGGCCAGCGCCTTACGGGCGGCCGCTTGGCCGGCCGCATCACCGTCGAACGTGAAGATGACCTCGGAGCGATGGGCGTCCTGGTCGTGCAGCAGCCGGCGCAGCAGCCGCACGTGCTCCTCGCCGAACGCGGTGCCGCAGCTGGCCACCGCCGTCTCCACGCCGGCCAGATGGCAGGCCATCACGTCGGTGTAGCCCTCGACGATCACCGCCTGGTAGCGCTGGGCGATCGCCTTGCGAGCGAGGTCGGCCCCGTAGAGCACGGTGGACTTCTTGAACAGCAGGGTCTCGGCGGTGTTCATGTACTTGGCCTGGACCGGATCGTCGTCGTGGATGCGACGCGCGCCGAACCCGACGACGTCGCCGCCCGGCTCCTTGATCGGCCACATGAGACGGCGGTGGAACCGGTCGATCGGTGACCCGCGGCTGCCCAGCTTCGACAGGCCGCAATCGATCAGCTCGTCGACCGTGAAGCCCTTGCTGCGCAGATGAGTGGTGAGCGTGTCCCACCCACCCGGCGCGTAGCCGACGCCGAAGTGCTTCGCTGCGGCCTCGTCGAATCCGCGCTGGGCGAGGAACTCGCGCGCCAGCCGGGCCTCCGGGGTGCGCAGCTGCTCCTCGTAGTAGGAGGCCGCTTCCTTGTTGGCCTCGACGTGGCGCATGCGCTTGCCGGTCTCGCGATTGACCGCCGAGGTGCCGCCCTCATAGGTCAGCGTGATGGCGAGCTGGCGGGCGAGCCGCTCGATGGCTTCGGGGAAGTTGAGCCCTTCCATCTTCTGGACGAAGCCGATCGCATCGCCCCGCTCGCCGCAGCCGAAGCAGTAGTAGAAGCCGTTGGTCGTGTTGACGGTGAAGGACGGGGTCTTCTCGTCGTGGAAGGGGCAGAGCCCTTTCAGCCGCCCCGCGCCGGACGGGCGTAAAGCCACTTGGGCGCCGATGATCTCCTCGATCGAGACCCGCTCCCGGACCGCGTTGATGCTCGCGTCGCTGATGCGACCGGCCAAGAGCCCCTCCCCTCGGGGCCGCCCGGGAAGACACGCGATTCACAGCGTTGGCGGCGGCCAAAGTGTATGCGGCGAGCGGGCCTGACGGCGGCTGTCCACAGGGGCCTTGCTAGAGCGTTGTGGCCAGAGGGGGCGACCCATCGGCGACGAGACGCTGATGCCAGCGCACGGCGGACAGGTCCGTCAGCCGTGCCACCTGGTCGACGATCGCCCGCCGACGGCCTGCCGCGTCTGCAGCGACGGTCCAGGCCTCGGCGAGCAACGGCTCGAGCGTTTCCGGGGCTCCCGCCGCGACGGCCTCGGTCAGCTCGAGAAGCAGCTCCCGCTGGCGGCTCTGCAAGGCCTCCGCCCCCGAACGTCCCATCACCCATAACGCGGTGATCGCCTTCAGCACCACACACTCCGAACGCACCTCGTCCGGCACGACCAGAGATGCGTCGTAGCGCGCCAGCGGGCCCTCGCCGTAGACCGCCCGGGTCGCGATCAGCGCCTGGCGGGCGAAGCGCGCGATCAGCTCGCTCGTCAGCGTCTTCAGCGCGGCCATCTGCGTCGCGGTGCGGGGCGCTCCGTCGGCCTCGGGCCACCAAGGGGCTGCCCGCAGCCGCTGCAGCGCAGCATCGTCCCCGCCGCCGTAGAGCTCGCGGGAGAACGCGACGAGATCCGCCCGCTCCCCCGGATCCGCGAGGCGGCTGAGGTCGACCAGGCCGGCGCGCACGCCGTCCTCGAGGTCGTGCACGGAGTACGCGACATCGTCGGCCCAATCCATGATCTGCGCCTCGAGGCTGCGAGCCCGATCCGGTGCACCCTCCCTGATCCAGGTGAAGACCGGGAGGTCGTCGGAGTAGACGCCGTACTTGACCGGGTCGCGATCGCTGCGCGGCCACGGGTATTTGCACGCGGCGTCGAGCGTCGCGCGGGTCAGGTTCAGGCCGGCGCCGACCACCTTCATCTCCAGCCGCGTCAGCTCCCGCAGGCTTTGCGCGTTGCCCTCGAATCCGCCGCACTCGGCTGCGGCCTCGTCGAGCGCGGTCTCGCCGTTGTGCCCGAAGGGAGGGTGGCCGAGGTCGTGGGCGAGGCAGGCCGCGTCGACCACATCGGGGTCGGCTCCGAGCCGGCCGCCGAGCTCGCGTCCGATCTGCGCACACTCCAGCGAGTGCGTGAGCCGGGTGCGAGGCACCCCGTCCTCGGGCTCCTCGTCGACGCCGACGACCTGTGTCTTGGCGGCGAGCCGGCGCAGCGCAGCAGAGTGCAGGACGCGCGCCCGGTCACGTTCGTACGCGGTGCGCGCCGCCGGCGTCGCCTTGGACGGTTCCGGCACCCACCGCTCGCTGGAGCCGGGGTGCTCAGTCGTCAGCGGGTGTCCGTCAGCGGGTATCACTGCCCGCGGAACGCTCGAGCACGCTTGCCCGGCCCGATTCCAGGCGCGCGACCGGCACCCGGAAAGGTGAGCAGGACACGTAATCGAGCCCGACCTCGTGGAAGAACTGGATGCTGTCGGGGTCGCCGCCGTGCTCGCCGCAGACGCCGAGATGGATGTCGGGTCGCGTGGAGCGGCCCTTCTCCACCGCGATCCGCACCAGCGCGCCGACGCCCTCGACGTCGAGCGACTCGAACGGCGACACCCCGAAGACGCCCTTCTCCAGGTAGTTGGAGAAGAAGCCGCCCTCGACGTCGTCACGACTGAAGCCCCACGTGGTCTGGGTGAGGTCGTTGGTGCCGAAGGAGAAGAACTCGGCGGACTCGGCGATCGCGTCAGCAGTCAGCGCGGCGCGGGGCAGCTCGATCATGGTGCCGAAGGGGAATTCGAGGGTGCAGCCGTGCTCGTCGGCGACGGACTTGAGGACCCCGGCAGCCTCGTCGCGAATGAGCTCGAGCTCCTGGATGCTGCCGACGAGCGGGATCATGATCTCCGCCTGCGGGTCGCCCTTCATGCGCTGGCGGAAGCACGCCGCCTCGGCGATCGCCCGCACCTGAAGCGCGAACAGTCCGGGGATGACGAGGCCGAGCCGCACCCCGCGCAGGCCCAGCATCGGGTTCTGCTCGTGCAACCGGTTGACCGCCTGCAGCAGCCGCAGGTCGTTCTCGTTGACCTCACCCTTGGCCTCTGCGAGGGCGACGCGCACCGCGAGCTCGGTGCGGTCGGGAAGGAACTCGTGCAGCGGCGGGTCGAGCAGGCGGATGGTGACCGGAAGGCCGTCCATCGACTCGAGGATGCGCTCGAAGTCCTTACGCTGCAGGGGAAGTAGCGCGTCCAGCGCGTCCTTCTTCTCCTCATCACTCTCGGCGAGGATGAGCCGCTCGACGTGCTGCTTGCGGTCGCCGAGGAACATGTGCTCGGTCCGGCACAGGCCGATGCCCTCAGCTCCCATGCGTCGGGCGCGGTCGGCATCCTCGGACGTATCAGCGTTGGCGCGCACGCGCATCCGCCGGGTCGAATCGGCGTGCTGCATGAGGCGGTGCACCGCGCGCACCAGATCGTTGGCGTCGGCCGACTCTGGGTCGAGGTCACCCTCGAAGTACTGCACGACGGGTGACGGGACGACCGCCACCTCACCGAGATAGACGTCACCGCTGGTGCCGTCGATGGAGATGACGTCGCCCTCCTGGACAACCACTCCCCCGGGCGCGGTCATCTTGCGGCCCTTGGTGTCGACGTCGAGTTCTTCGGCGCCGCAGACACAGGTCTTGCCCATGCCGCGGGCGACAACGGCGGCGTGAGAGGTCTTGCCGCCGCGGCTGGTGAGGATGCCCTGCGCGGCGATCATGCCGGCGAGGTCGTCGGGGTTGGTCTCGCGGCGGATGAGGATGACGTGCTCGCCGCTCATCGCCCACTTGGTGGCCGTGTAGGTGTCGAAGACCGCCTTGCCGACCGCCGCGCCGGGCGAGGCGTTCATGCCCTTGGCGAGCTTCTGCTTGGTGGAGTCGTCCTCGAACCGAGGGAACATCAGCTGCGCCAGCTGAGCACCGGTCACCCGGGTGAGCGCCTCGTCCATGTCGATGAGGCCCTCGTCGACGAGCTGGGTGGCGATCCGGAAGGCCGCACCGGCGGTGCGCTTGCCGACGCGGGTTTGGAGCATCCAGAGCTTGCCGCGCTCGATCGTGAACTCGATGTCGCAGAGGTCCTTGTAGTGGTTTTCCAGCGTGGCCATGTTTGCCATCAGCTGGTCGTAGGACTTCTTGTCGAGGTTCTCCAGATCCGCGAGCGGCAGCGTGTTGCGGATACCGGCGACCACGTCTTCGCCCTGCGCGTTCTGCAGGTAGTCGCCGTAGACACCCTGATCGCCGCTGCCCGGGTCACGCGTGAACGCGACGCCGGTGCCCGAGGTCATCCCGATGTTGCCGAAGACCATCGCGACGATGTTGACAGCGGTGCCGAGATCGGCCGGGATGCGCTCCTGGCGCCGGTAGAGCTTCGCGCGGTCACCGTTCCAGGAGTCGAAGACGGCGCTGACGGCCAGGTCCATCTGCTCGCGTGGGTCCTGCGGGAAGGCGCGTCCGGTGTGGTCACGGACGATCTGCTGGAAGGTGTCGACGAGCCCGCGGATGTCGTCCTCGTCGAGGTCGAGGTCGTTGGTGGTGCCCTTGGCCTTCTTGACCTCCTCCAGCGCGTGCTCGAAGAGGTCACCCTCGACCCCGAGCACGGTCTTGCCGAACATCTGGATGAGGCGGCGGTAGGAGTCCCAGGCGAAGCGCGCGTTGTCAGCCTGCTTCGCCAGCCCCTGCACCGACTGATCGTTCAGCCCGATGTTCAGGACGGTGTCCATCATTCCGGGCATCGAGAACTTGGCACCTGAACGCACCGAGACCAGCAGCGGATCGTCGGCGTCGCCAAGGCCCTTGCCCATCGCCTTTTCGAGCCCGGCGAGGTGTTCGCTCACCTCCGCCGAAAGGCTGGCCGGCGAGCTGCCCTGGTTCAGGTATTCGCGACACGCCTCGGTGGTGATGACGAAACCGGGCGGCACGGGAAGCCCGATCTTGGTCATCTCGGCCAGGTTGGCGCCCTTGCCGCCGAGGAGGTCTTTGAGGTCCTTGTTGCCCTCGGCGAAGTCGTAGACGTACTTCGTGCCAGACCCCATGTAATTCCTCCGAAAGACTGCTCAGCCCGCATTGCTGGGCTGGCCGGTGACGTGTAGCCCGGTGCCTGCCCAGGCTACGTCGCACCGGTTAGCAACGTCTGAACGCGCTGTCACAAGATCAACGCTGCCATGATCATGGTTTGGGGCGTGTCATCGCGCCCAGACCATGATCATGGCAGCGTTCGTTTAGAGTTCGCACGCAATGAGACAGCCGTACCGCGCCCGCGCGCTGGTGTCAGTTCTCGCGCTCGGGGCGGTGGCCGCCGGCTGCTCCAGCGGGGGGTCGTCGGCCACGCCTCCCCCGCCGAGCGCGTCGGCGTCATCCTCGCAGAGCGCGAGTCCCAGCCCGAGCCCGACGCCCAGCCCGACCCCGACGATCCCGCCGCCGCGCGGCGCGCCCGGTGCGTGGGTGACGGCGGTCTCGCATCTCGGACGGCCGGAGATCCAGACCCAGACGATTTCAGCGGGCGGGTCGACGGTCGTCGTCATGCGCGCCGATACCTACACCACCCGGCTGGTCCTGCATGCCGGATACGAGGATCCCGGCGGCGATCAGTGGCTCGCCGGCCCGGCCATCTCCGCCGCCGAGCGCCCTGACGTCGTCGCCGCGTTCAACGGCGGCTTCCGGCTCAACCTCGGGCTCGGCGGCTTCCTCGTGCTGGGCCGCGGGGCCGGAGCGATCCAGCCCGGGCTCGCGTCGGTGGTCACCTATGCCGATGGGACCTCGAACATCGGCACCTGGGGACACGACGTCCCGGCGCCGGGCAAGAAAATCATCAGCGTCCGGCAGAACCTCGGCATGCTCGTCGACAACGGAGTGCCGGCGGCAGACGTCGACGAGTACGGGCCCTGGGGAGCGACGCTCGGCGGCGGCTTCGCTGTCGCGCGGTCCGGTCTCGGTATCGACCGGTTCGGCAACATCATGTGGGCCGGCAGCTCGTTCGCCACCCCGCGCGCCATCGCCACAGCCCTGATCCAGGCGGGCGCGGTGCGCGGGATGCAGCTGGACATCAACCCGATGTGGGTCGACGCCTTCACCTTCCCCAACGCTGTCACCCAGCAGCTGGTGCTGCCGACGCAGTACCGCCAGGTCGGCACCTACCTGACGCCTTACAACCGCGACTACTTCACCGTCGCGCTGCGCCAGCCCGCCTCCAGCTGAGCGATGTCGCTTACGGCTCGAGGCGCTCGGTGAGGTAGCCGCGCAATGCATCGAGGCCGACGCGCTCCTGCTTCATCGAATCGCGCTCCCGCACCGTGACGGCCCGGTCCTCGAGCGAATCGAAGTCGACCGTCACCGAGAAGGGCGTGCCGATCTCGTCCTGGCGCCGGTAGCGGCGGCCGATCGCGCCGGCGTCGTCGAAGTCGACGTTCCAGCGCTTACGCAAGTCGGACGCGACGCTCTTGGCGATCGGTGAAAGCTCGCTGCCGCGCGAGAGCGGGAGCACGGCCGCCTTCACCGGCGCGAGCCGCGGATCGAGCCGCAGCACGGTGCGCTTGTCGACCCCGCCCTTGGTGTTGGGCGCCTCGTCGACCGCGTAAGCGTCGAGCAGGAAAGCCAACGCGGCCCGGTCGACTCCCGCCGCCGGCTCGATGACATACGGAAACCAGCGCTCGCCGGTGGCCTGGTCGAAGTAGGACAGGTCGACTCCGCTCGCCTTGCTGTGGACGCGAAGGTCGTAATCGGTGCGGTTGGCGACGCCCTCGAGCTCACCCCACTCGCTGCCGGCGAACTGGAAGCGGTACTCCACATCGACCGTGCGCTTGGAGTAGTGCGAGAGCTTTTCCTGCGGGTGCTCGTAGAGACGCAGGTTGTCCGCCGCGATGCCGAGGCCCGTGTAGAACGCGAACCGCTCGTCGATCCAGTACTGGTGCCACTCCTCGTCACTGCCGGGCGCGACGAAGAACTCCATCTCCATCTGCTCGAACTCGCGGGTGCGGAAGATGAAGTTTCCCGGGGTGATCTCGTTGCGGAAGCTCTTGCCGATCTGGCCGATGCCGAAGGGCGGCTTGCGACGAGCGGACGACATCACGTTGGCGAAATTGATGAAGATGCCCTGCGCCGTCTCGGGACGCAGATACGCCAGCCCCGCCTCGCCCTCGACCGCTCCGAGGTAGGTGCGAAGCAGCCCGTTGAACTGCTTCGGCTCGGTCCAGGCGTGGCGCGTTCCGCAATTGGGGCAGGCGATCTCGTCGAGCGCCTTGCCCTTCTCCTCTTCGAGATGGTCGGCCCGGAAACGCTTGTGGCAGGCCTGGCATTCGACGAGCGGATCGACGAAAGCCTCGACGTGGCCGGATGTTTCCCACACCTCGCGGGCGAGGATGACGCTGGAATCGAGCCCGACGACGTCATCACGGCCCTGCACCATCGAGCGCCACCATTCGCGCTTGATGTTGTTTTTCAGCTCGACGCCGAGCGGACCGTAGTCCCAGGAGGCCCGTAGCCCCCCGTAGATCTCGCTCGACGGGAACACCAGGCCCCGGCGCTTGCTCAGGCTGACGATGGCGTCAAGACGATCGGGGCTGGCCATGTGCTGCTCCATCCGGCTGGCGGTCGGCGGTAAGCATGCGAGGCTACTCGTCAGAAACCATCGGGGTTTTCGTAGACTGCCGGCTCGTTCTCGGCGAGCGCCATCAGTGGCATCACTTCGATACGCACGTCGTACGCCGACAGGGCACGGCGCCAGGCACCCACCCCGGTCCACTCGCTCACCAGCACCCAGCGCGTCGGGTCCTCCAGCGCGCGGGCGAGCCTGGTGCGCACGTGTCCGGGGCGCGCTTCAAAGGCGTCGCGCAGCCGGGCGCCGTTCGCCACGAAGTCGTTGACGTGTTCCGGCGACTCATCGGGCACGATGAACCGGGTCACGACCACAACTCCACCGACATCTTGGGGCATGGGAGAACAGTGTCACCGAAGAAGCGGCCAGCGCGGCAGACGAGAGGGCGGACGGGTCCTCCGCCGCGCAAGGGTTCGCCGTCCAGACCGCGCGGCACCTCCGGCGGGGCGCGGACGCCGCGGCCGGCGTCGCAGCCGTTCTTCACGCCGGGAGGTTCGGCGCTGCGTCATTCGGTCGAGCGGGCCAGCGCTCCCGGCTTGCTGCTGCTGACTCAGCTGCCCCGCCTGGTCATGATGCTTTTGCCGCTGGTCCTGCTGCTGCTCGGGTTTTTTCTGCCGCTCGCGTTCGGACTGGTCTTCCTGGTCATCTTTTTCCTCTTCACCGGCTGGCTGGCCTACCTGTCATGGCCGCGTACCGACGTGAAGGCGAAGCTGCTCAGGCTCGCGATGTTCGCTCTTGTCATCGCCCTCGCGGTGATTCGTATCGCGCGCGCCTGAGCGAGGGGTCGAGCTAGCCGAGGAGCCGGCGAGCAGCCCGCGGACGCCAGAGGCTCACGTGCACCGCACCGCCGTCGCTCTTCAGGCTTGCGTCGCAGATCATCCGAGCACCCGGGATCGCCGTGTCGAGGGCGGCGCCCTGGACCACGACGGGCGCGTCCAGCTTCGTCAGTCCGGCGAGCAGGGTTCGCACGCCGCAGCCCACCGCAACGACGATCTCGGCGAACGCATCGGCGATGTCGCCGGATGCGACCTCGTCCTCGTGCAGGCCGAGCAGGCTGACCGCCGCAGCGGTCGCGGCCTCGTGCGAGGCACGCACCACGACGACCGTGGATTCCATACCGGCGAGCTGCACCTGGGCGCTCACCGAGAATCGGCCGGGGCGCATCGCACGGCCGGGACGCAGCGAACTGCCGAGCAGTCGCTTCCAGGCCAGCCCGACAACCTCAGTGAGCGCGGCTTCCGTGAGGTGCTCGCTCAGCTGACGCGGAATCGCGCGCCCCACCGTTGCGGTGTTCGTCACCGCCAGCCCCCTTTGCTCCCAGCTTGACCCCGGCGATCAGGGACGTGCCATCCGGCTGTCTGCGCAGAATGTCGACGGCCCCGGAGGACACCTGAACGGCCGTCAGGCCTCACTATCGGGTGAACCCTCAGCCGAACCGAACCGGCGTTCTCGCTGCGCATATGCGACGCAAGCTTCCCAGAGTTGCAGACGGTCAAACTCTGGCCACCGTGTGTCAGTAAACATGAGCTCCGCATAAGCGGACTGCCACAGCAGAAAATTGGAAATCCGTTGCTCTCCGCTAGTGCGGATAAATAAGTCGACATCGGGCATTTCCGGCTCATCCAGATAGCGCGCAAGGAGCTTTTCGTTCACATTTTTCGGGCCGATGCGGCCCGTCGCGACGTCGTCGGCGATCGCCCGCGCCGCGTCAGCGATCTCCGCCCGTCCGCCGTAGTTGACGCACATGCAGAGCGTCAGCCGGTCGTTTCCGGCCGTCCGGCGCTCAGCTTCCTCGAGACGCTTGATCACCGCGCGCCACAGCCGGGGCCGCCGGCCGGCCCAGCGGACGCGCACGCCCAAGGCGTCCATGTCGTCCAGGCGGCGCCGCATCACGCCCTCGGTGAATCGCATCAGAAAAGCGACTTCTTCCGGAGAACGTTTCCAATTCTCGGTGGAGAACGCATATGCGGACAACCAACCGATACCGAGCTCAATCGCCCCTTCTACACAATCGAAAAGCGCGTCTTCACCGGCTTCGTGGCCACGGGTTCGAGGCAGGCCCTGCTCGGTCGCCCAACGTCCGTTGCCGTCCATCACGAGCGCCACGTGCCGGGGCACCAGATCGGACGGGATGAAGGGCGGAGCGGTGCCGGAGGGATGCGGCTTGGGCGGCCGGAAGGTGCGCGCGCTCACCGGCCCTCGACCAGCGCCAGCGAACGTAGCCCCCGCTCCAGATGCCACTGCAGATGTGCCGCGACGACCCCGCTGGCCTCCCGGCGAACGCGCCCGTCGCTCGCATCGGCGTACTCCCAATCGCCATCAGCGAGGGCGCTCAACAGCCGGACAGCCGGCTCCGACATCAGCACCGCTCCGGGCGCCCGGCACTCGCTGCAGACGACGCCCCCGGCGGGCACCAGCATGGCGCGGTGCACCCCGGTCGCCGGCACCTGCCCGCACCGGGCACACGCGGCCAGCGCCATCTCATAGCCGCCCGACGCCAATGCGCGCAGCAGGAAGGCGTCGACCACGAGGGGCGCGTCGTGTGACCCTTCGGCCAAGGTGCGCATTGCGCCGACCAGAAGCAGGAAAAGCCGCAGCGCCGGCTCACGTTCCTCGGCCGACAGCCGCTCGGCCGTCTCCAGCACCGCCGAGCTCGCGGTGTGGCGGCCGTAGTCACCCACCACGGCAGCGCCGTAGGGCGCAAGGGTCTCGGCTTGGGTGACGACGTCGAGAGAGCGGCCCTCATACAGCTGGAGATCGACGTGGGTGCCGGGCTCGAGGCGGGCGCCGAATTTCGATTTGGTACGCCGCACACCCTTGGCGACCGCGCGGACCCGACCGTGGCGGCGGGTCAGCAGGCTGACGATGCGATCGGCTTCACCGAGCCGCTGGGCACGAAGCACCACAGCCTCGTCCCGGTACACCGCCATCACCCCATCCTGCCGCGCCGACCGCCGGGCGGCAGTCAGGCGCACCGCTCAGAAGCCCAGCCGGCGCAGCTGTTTCGGGTCGCGCTGCCATTCCTTGGCGATCTTCACGTGCAAGTCCAGGTACACCGGGCTCCCGAGCAGGCGCGAGATCGCGGCCCGCGAACGCGTCCCGATCTCCTTCATGCGCGCTCCGCCGCGGCCGAGCACGATCGGTTTCTGGCTGTCGCGTTCGACGTAGATCGTCGCGTAGATGTCGATGAGCCCATCGGTGCGACCTTCCCGGGGCACCATCTCCTCGACGAGGACGGCGATGCTGTGCGGGAGCTCGTCGCGCACGCCCTCGAGCGCCGCCTCACGGATGAGCTCGGCGATGAGCGTGGCCTCCGGCTCGTCGGTGAGCTCGCCCTCCGGGTAGAGGTTCGGCCCTTCTGGGAGACGCTGCACCAGCAGGTCGGTGAGCAGGTCCACCTGAAAGCCGGTGACGGCACTGACGGGAATCACCTCGGCCCACTCGCCCAGCCGGCTGACCGCCAGCAACTGCGCGCCGAGCCGCTCGCGGTCGACCGCGTCGGACTTCGTGACGACGGCCAGCACCGGGCTCCTGATCTGGGAGAGCTCGGCGGCAAGGAACTTGTCGCCGGGACCCACCGGCTGATCAGCCGGCACGCAGAAGCCGACCACGTCGACCTCAGCGAGCGTTTCGCGCACGATCGCGTTGAGCCGCTCCCCCAGCAGGGTGCGCGGCTTGTGCAGGCCGGGAGTGTCGACGATCACCAGCTGCGCATCAGGGCGGTGAACCAGGCCGCGGATCGCGTGGCGGGTGGTCTGCGGCTTGCTGCTGGTGATGGCGACCTTGCTGCCCACCATGGCGTTGGTGAGCGTCGACTTGCCGGCATTCGGCCGGCCCACCAGGCTCGCGAAACCCGAGCGGTGCTCGCTGGGCATCAGACGCTCCGGCGGACTTCACCCGACGCATCAGCCACGACGAGCCCAGGGTTTCCGATGGCATCGAGGACGTCGACACCCGCCGGCTCCCGCTCACCGGTCACGATGGCGGCGGCCTCGAACGAGCGCGCGCCACTCGCCAGCGCGGAGGCGACGGCGAGGTGCAGCGCGGGTAGCCGCAAGGGCCCCCGCACGACCGTCGCCGCGACATACGTGCGCCCGGTCTCGTCGCGCACCGCCGCGCCCTCGGCTGCCAGCCCGTCGCCGACCACCGACCGCACCCTGGCGGAGCGGGCCAGCGTCACGAGTTTGGCGTCTTCGGGATCGAGCTCCTGGTTCTGCGCAGCGGTGGTCACGACTGGCCATTCTGGCAGCTCCGGCAGCTCAGCCGGTTTCTTCGGCGGGCTCCTCGGCAGGCTGCTCCCGGGTGACGAGCACGGTGTCGATCCGGTTGCGCCGGCCGGCCGTGCTTTCAGCGACCAGTTCCAGGCCCGCCACGTGGGCGGTGGCGTCGGGGATCGGCACCCGTCCGAGCAGGCTCGCCAGCAGACCTCCGACGGTCTCGACCTCGTTCTCGTTGGGAAGCTCGACGTCGAAGAGCTCTGCCAGGTCCTCCACGGGCAGCCGGGCCGTCACCCGGATGCGGTCGTCGTCGAGTCGCTCGATCGGCGGCGTCTCCTGGTCGTACTCGTCGGTGATCTCGCCGACGATCTCCTCGAGCACGTCTTCGATCGTGACCAGCCCGGCGGTGCCGCCGTACTCGTCGATGACGATCGCGAGGTGCTGACGCCCGGCCTGCATCTCGCGCAGCAGCTCGTCGGCGGGCTTGGATTCCGGCACGAAATAGGCGGGACGCATCGCCGCGTCGACCGGACGGTCGTCCCACCCCTCGTGCTCGCGTCGCACCAGGTCCTTCAGGAAGGCAACGCCGACCACGTCGTCCACCGACTCCCCGACCACCGGGATCCGGGAGAAGCCGCTGCGCAGCCCCAGCGCGACTCCCTGCGCGATGGTCTTGGTGTGTTCGATCCAGACCATGTCGGTGCGCGGCACCATGACCTCGCGGGCGAGCGTGTCGCCGAGCTCGAAGACCGACGCGATCATGTCGCGCTCGCTGCGCTGCACCACTCCGCGCTCTTCTGCGAGGTCGACCAGGTCGCGTAGCTCCGCCTCTGTCGAGAACGGACCTTCGCGGTAGCCGCGACCCGGCGTGATGGCGTTACCGAAAAGGATCAGCAGCTGCGGCAACGGACCGAAGATCCGGGTGAGCGCCAGCGTGAGGCCGGCCGTGCGCAGCGCGATCTTCGGGGCGTGCTGGCGGCCCAGGGTCCGGAACGCGACGCCGAGAATGATGTAGGAGATCAGCCCCATGACGAGGGTGGCGACCCCCACCGCGGCCAGCCCCGCGCCGAACGCGTGAACCATCGAGACGGTCACCAGTGCCACGGCCGCGATCTCGGCGAAAACCCTCAGTAACAGCAGCAGGTTCATGTAGCGCGCCGGGTCGGCGATGACCTTGGCGAGCCGCTCGGATCCGCGCCGGTCCTCGCGGACGAACTCCTCGACCACGACTCGTGACACGCGGGTCAGCGCCGCATCGATCATGACGAGCCCGGCGGCCAACAGCACCAGGAAGAAGGCGCCGACCAGCAGCCCCACGTCCGACGTGGTCACGACCGACCCCACTGCTGCATAGGCGCCGTCACGAAGTGGCGCTGCGGCGCGCCCGCCAGGCGTCCATCAGCCGGGTCTGGACCCCGACCATCTCCTGCTCGCCCTCAGGATCGGCGTGGTCGTAGCCCAGCAGATGCAAGATCCCGTGGGTGCACAGCAGGTGCAACTCCTGGGTGGGCGAATGGCCGGCGGCAAGCGCCTGCCTCTCGGCGACCTGCGGGCAGAGCACGACGTCACCGAGCAACGCCTCCGGCACGTCGTCGGAGCCCGTGACCGGGGCACCGCTGTCGAGGTCGTCCTGTGGGAACGCCAGCACATCGGTCGGGCCGGGCTCCCCCATGTAGACCTCGTGGAGGCGCTCCATGTGCTTCACGTCGACGATCATCAGCGAGAGCTCGGCCAGCGGCGAGACGCCCTGCGAGGACAGAACGTGGCGGGCCAGCGCGACCAGTTCGATCTCGTCGACGTCGACCCCGGAGTCGTTCGCGACGAAGACGCTCATGTGACCATCATGATCGGTACTAGCGCCGTTTGCGTTGAGGCATGGGGCGCGGCCCGGTCGCCTCGTGCGCGGCGTCCCACCGCTCATAGGCGTCGACGATGTCGCTGACCAGCCGGTGGCGGACGACATCGCTGCTGTTCAGCATCGAGAAATGGACGTCCTCGACGCCCTCCAGGATCTCGCGCACCACCCGTAGGCCGCTTCGCGTGCCATTGGGAAGATCGACCTGGGTGATGTCGCCGGTCACGACGATCTTGCTGCCGAAGCCGAGCCGGGTCAGGAACATCTTCATCTGCTCGAGCGAGGTGTTCTGCGCCTCGTCGAGGATGATGAACGCGTCGTTGAGGGTGCGGCCGCGCATGTAGGCGAGCGGCGCCACCTCGATGACCCCGCTCTGCATGAGCCGCGGGATCGAGTCGGGGTCGACCATGTCGTGCAGCGCGTCATAAAGCGGCCGAAGGTAGGGGTCGATCTTCTCGTAGAGCGTGCCGGGCAGGAAGCCGAGCCGCTCGCCCGCCTCGACCGCCGGTCGCGTCAGCAGGATCCGGTTGACCCGCTTGGCCTGCAGCGCCTGCACGGCCTTCGCCATCGCCAGGTAGGTCTTGCCGGTACCGGCCGGGCCGATCCCGAAGACGATCGTGTGCTGGTCGATCGCGTCGACATAACGCTTCTGGTTCAGCGTCTTCGGCCGGATGGTGCGGCCGCGGCTGGAGAGGATGTTGAGGGTCAGGACATCGGCCGGACGGTCTTCGCCGCCTCCGCGAAGCATCGCGAGACTGCGCTCGACTTTGGGCCCGTCGAGCACGTCGCCGCGATCGAGCAGTGCCACCAGCTCCTCGAACAACCGGGCGGCGAGCTCGTTCTCCGCCTCGTCACCGGTGATCGTGATCTCGTTGCCCCGCACGTGAATGTCGGAGGACAGCGCCTTCTCGATGACGCGCAGGAGCTCGTCGCGCTGGCCGAGCAGGCTCACCATGTCGTGCGCACCAGGCACGACGACCTTGGTGACGCTGCGGTTGGTGACGCTGTCTCTGCTGAGACGGGGCTGGTCAGCTGCCATATCGGCCTTTCATGCTACGCGCCGCGATCGGCGCCAATGGGAGGCTTCGTCCATCCTTCATGTCCATCTTCCGGCTGCGGCCAGCACGACAGCTGCTGCCGCGCAACCCGCGGTGCTCGCCCGCAGGACGCTCGGACCCAGCCTGACGAGGTGAGCACCGGCGGCCCCGAAGCCCTCGAGCTCGTCCTCGGTGATCCCGCCTTCGGGACCGACGACGATCAGCACCTCGCCTGTGGTCGGAGGCTTGGCAAGAGCGTCGGTCAAGGGCTCAGCCGCACCTTCGTGCAGTACCAGCGCCAGCCCCGCCGACTGCATCCGCCGTTCGACGGCAGCTGTCGTCGCCGGCTCCGTCACCACCGGCCAGCGCGTCCGGCGCGACTGCTTCGCCGAGCCGGCGGCGGCCTGCTCCCACCGGCGTCCGGACCGCTCCGGAATCCATGCCGCCACACACCGCTTTGCCTGCCACGGGACGATCTCGTCGACCCCGATCTCGGTGAGCAGCTCGACGGCCAGCTCCGACCGATCACCCTTGACCAGCGCCTGCACCACCACGATGCGCGGCTCGGGCGCGGCGGCGCAGCTTCGCGCCAGGACGTCGAGTTCTAGCCGGTCCTTGGCGACGCTCGCCACCACACATTCGGCGAGCCGGCCTTCGCCGTCGGTGAGGTCGACGCGTTCCCCGGCGCGCAGCCGCCGGACGGTCGCGGCATGCCGCCCTTCCGGGCCGTCCAGCGTCAACCGATCGGCGTCCGGAAGCGGGCGTAAGAGGAAGACCGGCGCCGTCATGCGCTGCGTCCGCTGGGGGTCTGCAGGGTCAGCGCTCGCTCATCGTTTGCCGCCGCGGCGCTTGCCGAACAACCGCTCACGGTTGCCGTTGCCGTTGCCGTTCCCATTGCCGTTGGTCGTGATGGCGTCAGGGCTCTCCTCGCCGCGCAGGTTCGCGAGGTCGCGGATGAGCTTCTCCTGCTCGGAGTCGATCCGGGTCGGGATCTCGACGTTGACGTGGACGTACAGATCGCCGCGGCCACCTCGTCGAAGATGCGGCACGCCGCGGGCGTTCAGTGTCACGGTCGCGTTCGGCTGGGTGCCCGGCTTGATGGTGATCTTCTCTTCGCTGTCGAGCGTCTGGAGGTTGACCGTCGCGCCGAGCACGGCCGTCGTCATCGGGATCTTCAGGTTGCAGTGCAGATCGTCGCCCTCGCGTTCGAACTGCGGATGCTCGCGCTCGTGGATCTCGATGTAGAGGTCTCCGGGCGGCCCTCCGGATGGACCGACCTCACCCTCGCCGTTGAGCCGGATCCGCATGCCGTCCTCGACGCCCGCGGGAACCTTGACCGTCAGCGTTCGCCGGCCGCGCACCCGACCCTCACCGCCGCACTCACGGCAGGGGCTGGCGATGACGCTGCCGAACCCGCCGCAGCGCGGGCATGCCCGGGCGGTCACCATCTGCCCCAGGAAGGAGCGGGTGACCTGCTGGATCTCGCCGGATCCCTTGCACTGCTTGCACGTTTCGGGGTGAGTACCCGGCGCGCTGCCCTCGCCCTCGCAGGTCTGGCAGAGCACGGCGGTGTCGACGGTGATGTCGCGCTTCACGCCGAAGGCGGTCTCCGCGAGTTCGAGGTCGATGCGCAGCAAGGCGTCGGCGCCGGGCCTGACCCTCGTGCGCGGCCCCCGCGTCGCGCCGCCTCCGCCGAAGAAGGCGTCCATGATGTCGCCGAGCCCGCCGAAGCCGGCACCGAACGGGCTTGCGCCTCCGCCGCCGCCGGGCGCGAGCGGGTCGCCGCCGAGGTCGACGACCTGGCGCTTGTCGGGGTCGGACAGCACCTCATAAGCGCGGGTGACGTCCTTGAAACGCTCCTCTTCCGAGGGGTTGACGTCGGGATGCAACTCGCGCGCCAACTTGCGATACGCCCGCTTGATCTCCTCGGGAGAGGCGTCCTTGTGCACCCCGAGGATGGCGTAGTAGTCGGTGCTCACAAACCTGCCGATCGCGTTAGTAGTCGACTTGCCGAAAAGGTCATGTGGGTCTTCGTCAGCTGCTGCCGGTGACGGGGAATCTCACTCAGGGACCCAGCAGTTCGCCGACGTAGCGGGCCACGGCTCGCACGGCGGCCATGTTCGCCGGGTAGTCCATCCGGGTCGGTCCGAGCACGCCCACGCCGCCGAAACCGTAATCCGCCGACACGACCGACGTGGTCTGCAAGCCCTCCACGTCATTTTCCGCCCCGATGCGGACCGTGACGGTGTCGAGCTCGCTGGATGAACCCAACAACCGCAGCAGCACCACCTGTTCCTCGAGGGCTTCGAGGACCGGGCGCAGCGTGTGGGGGAAGTCGAGTGTCGAGCGCGTGAGGTTGGCGGTACCGGCCAGCAGCACCCGCTCCTCCGGGCGCTCGACCAGGCTCTCCAGGACGACGGCGACGAGCCCGGAGAGGGTGTTCCTCAGGTGCGGCCGGCAGGTGTCGGGAAGCTCGGAGACGGCAGCAGGAACGTCGACGAGGCGGCTGCCGTGCAGCGCGGAACCGAGGATGCGGCGAAGGTCGGCGACGTCCTCGTCCTCGACAGGCTCGGAGAGGTCGACCACCCGCTGCTCGACCCGGCCGCGGTCAGTGATGAGCACCAGCAGCAGCCGGGTGGACGTCATCGCGACGACCTCGACGTGGCGGACCTCGGCCCGCGACAGCGTCGGATATTGCACGACCGCCACCTGGCGGGTGAGCTGGGCAAGCAGGCGCACGCTGCGGCGCACGACATCGTCGAGATCGATGGCGCCCTCGAGGAACGTCTCGATCGCGCGCCGCTCAGCGACCGACATCGGCTTGACGGTGGACAGCCGGTCGACGAAGAGCCGGTAACCCTTGTCAGTGGGCACCCGGCCGGCGCTGGTATGAGGCTGGACGATGTAACCCTCTTCCTCGAGGGCCGCCATGTCGTTACGCACGGTCGCCGGCGAGACCCCGAGCTGACCCCGCTCCGCCACAGCCCGCGAGCCGACGGGCTCGTTCGTCAGCACAAAGCCCTCGACGATGGCGCGAAGCACGTCGAGGCGTCGCTCCTCCAGCACCGGCGCACCTCCAACCCGCGTCTTGGCACTCTTTTACCCAGAGTGCCAAGTGTAAGTCGGGTGAGCGGCCTGAGCCACCAGGGACGCTCAGGGCTGACACGCCCCCCGATCCAGCGAAGCCATCACAGCGGCCCCACACCGAGCGCCCGACGACGATTTCCACAATTGGGGCATTCAGCCCAACAGCTACCGCATCTGGCGGTCGATACCCAAACGCAAGCGGACTGCGCCCGCTGCCCTGAACCGGTCCGGATGGGGCACGGCGCTCGCATCCGGAAGAGGGTTTGGGGGGGCGATGTCACACGCGCGGAAGGCCGGCGCAGGTGCGTCCACTGCCTTCCGCACCCGTGCCGCCGGCAAGCTGCGCGCGGGCATCAGGGTGCTGCTCGCCGTCGCGCTCGTCATCGGCGGCGGGGTCGCGTTCACCGCTCCGGCGTTCGCCTCCGGCCCGAATCCCCCGAGTCCTCCCCGGCTGACGCTCGTGCGGGCCACAGACACCAGCGTCGTGCTGCACATCGACCTTGTCGACAACGCGGATCCGGCCACCGTGTTCACGGTGACCGCCTCCCCGGGTCCGATCGTCGTCGACGACCTGCCCGTCGGAGACGACACCGTCCCCGGTCTGACACCCGACACCGCCTACACGTTCACCGCCACCGCCAGCGACACCGCCGGCACCTCCCCGGCCAGCAGCCCTCTCGCCGTCAACACCACGGCCGCGGCCGCCCCCATTCCCGGACCACCGACGAACCTGCAGGTGACCCTCGGCGGCGGCCGGCGGCTCGACGTCGCGTGGGACCCGCCTGAGGAGGGCGCAGACCTGGTCACCGGCTATGAAGTGAGCGCCGTGGAATGGGGCGGCTGGGCCGTCTTCACCGCCCCTGCCGAAGGAACGTCGTACTCGTTCGACTCATCGGGCACGCCCTACACGATTGTCGTCCGCTGCCTGTACGACAACGACGGCACGCAGCGGTCTGATCCGGTCTCCGCCATCGCCCCGGCGCTCCCGCCTGACCAAACACCATCCGCGCCGACGCTGAGCACCCTCAGCGTCGGGCGGACCAGTGCAGTGCTGCACATCGACCCGTCCGCGTCCGACGGCGGCCTGCCGATCACCGGCTACACGCTGTCCGGCAAGGTCGGCTACCAGGCGCCGTCGGCCGTCTACCCGTCCGACGTTCAGCTCGACAATCTGTCCCCCGGCGATGTGATCGTCACCGGTCTGTGGCCGAAGCAGGTCTACACCTTCAGCGTCACCGCCCACAACACGTACTACACCTCTGCCGCCAGCGTTCCGGTGACGATCACGACCACCGGCCCCGGCATCAACGAACCCGGCCCACCGGCCAACCTCCAGCTGACCTTGGGCGCAGACCGGCAGCTCAACGTCGCCTGGGACCCGCCTGACGTCAACCCCGGCCTGGTCGAGGGCTACAAAGTGAGTGCCCAGGTTTACGGACTGACGAGTACAGCCGTCGTCACCGGCACCTCGTTCGCGTTCGACGGACAGCCCGGCGCCGTCTACGCGATCTCCGTCCAGGCGGTGTACAGCGGCGGAACGCAGCTCTCCCAGCCGGTGACCGCCACCGCTCCGGCCATCCCCGTCCCCCCCACCGTGCCGGACGCGCCCGGCTTGGCCTTGACCTCGAGCGGCTCCGGACAGGTCCAGCTGAGCATCACCGCTCCGGTCAACGACGGCGGCTCGGCCATCACCGGCTACACCATCGTCGATGGCCTGCACGGCATTCATCAGGCCGCTGGTGCGGGCATCAACACCGTCACCGGCCTCACCAACGGCGTCGCCTACACCTTCACCGCCGTCGCAGCCAACAGTGCGGGCTCATCCGAGGCCAGCGCTGCCGTGACCGTCATGCCGACTGGGGTGCCGGCTGCACCGAAGCTCAGCAGCGCCGCCAAGTGGTACAGCCTTCAAGCCGTCGTGGCGGCGCCGACCACCAACGGCGGCAGCCCGATCACCGGTTACGCACTCTCCCTGGCGCGCACCGGGATGCCCACGCGGGTGGTCGAAATGCGAGCACCCGGAACCGTCAGCTTCACCGGCCTGTCCGCCCACACCGGCTACGTGCTGCGGGTGGTCGCCCGCAATGCTCTCGGCACGTCCGCCGCCACGACCACCCAGGTGAGCACAACCCCCCTACCGGCACCTCGCTCCATTCCGAAGGTCGCCGTTCCGATGACGGCCGGGGAGTCACAGATCCTGTCCGGAGCCGGCCTTTTCGCCACCGGATCAGCGACCCCGAGCGCCGCGGCTCTCCGCGAAATCATGGTGCTGGCCCATGAACTAGCCGGGGTGAAGGCGATCCAGTGCGCCGGCTACACCGACCTGGACGGTGGCCCGCTGGCCAACTACCTGGTCGGCCTCGCCCGTGCCCAGACGGTCTGCTGGGTGCTTCGCGTCGACGGGGTGCGTGCAACCGCCGCCACCGTCAGCTATGGACAGAGCCGGCCGGCGACCACCGGAGCAAACCGCGAGCTGAACCGGCGCGTCGTCATCACCGCCGAACGGTGAGAGCCGCCGCCGCGACCTAAGCTCGGCCGGTGTCCGCTCGGCTGGTAGCACTGCTCGCGTCAGCGCTGGTGATCGCCGGCTGCGGCAGCAGTGGGCTCAGCAAGGACACGTACATCAGCAGGGGCGACGCGATCTGCAAGCAGACCGGAACCGCCGAGGCCAAGCTCAAGGCGCCGCCGAAGGGCAACCTCCCGGCGACGGCCACCTATCTGCGCAGCTCGGCGAACCTGATCGACGCCGAACTCGCCCAGCTTCGCAAGCTGGCCAAGCCCAAGGGCGACGGTGAGCGCCTCGGTGACCTGCTCTCCCGGGAGGGCGACGCGATCACCACGCTCCGCAAGGCGGCCACGGCCGCTGCCGCCGGCCAGCAGACCAACGCCGACACCCTGTTCACCCAAGGCGAAGGCGAGCTCTCCGACGTCGGGGCCGGCCTGCACGACTACGGCTTCACCGTCTGCGGCACCTGACGCTTGATCAGGTCAGGCAGCGAGGCGGCGGACGACGAGATCGGCGAGCAGGCGGCCTTCGCGAGTGAGGACGAAGCATCCGTGCATACGTGAGAGCAGGCCCTCCTTGGCCAGCTGCTCGGCGGCGAACCTGGTCGGCGCGTCGAGATCGGCATCAGCGAGGCCGGAGCGCAGGCGCACCTCCAGCATCAGCCGTTCGAAACGGCGGTCGTCTTGTCCCAGGAGCTCACGCGCGGCGGCCGGGCTCTGGCCCGACGCGAGCCTGGCGGCGTAGGCAGCGGGCTGGCGGACGTTCCACCAGCGCACGCCGGTCACGCGGTCGCCGACGAAGCTGTGCGCCCCCGGCCCGGCGCCCCACCAGCTGCCGTCGCGCCAGTAGCCCAGGTTGTGCCGGCACTCCGCGCCCGGACGCGACCAGTTGCTCACCTCATACCAGCGGAAACCGGCTCCCGATAGCAGCTCGTCGGCCAACTCGTAGCGCCCCGCCAGCACGTCGTCATCGGGCGCGTCGACCTCGCCGCTGCGCACCTGGCGGGCCAGCCGGGTCCCCTCTTCGACGACGAGCGCGTAGGCGCTGACATGGTCGGGCTCGAGGGCAATGGCTGCCTCGACGCTTGCGCGCCAATCGGCGTCGCTCTCTCCAGGTGCGCCGTAGATGAGGTCGACGCTGACCTGCTCGAAACCGGCAGCCCGGGCCCAGCCGACCGCTTCGGTGACGCGTCCGGGCGTGTGCCGCCGGTCGAGCGCCGCCAGCACATGGGGAACGGCGCTCTGCATTCCGAACGAGATCCGGTTGATGCCACCGCCGCGTAGCTCACCCAGCCCTTCCGGAGTGACGCTTTCCGGGTTCGCCTCGGTGGTCACCTCCGCGCCTTCGTGTAACCCGAACGTCTCCCGGGCCGCCGCCACCAGTGAGACCAGCGCCGACGGTGCCATCAGGGTCGGCGTGCCGCCGCCGAAGAAGATCGTGTCCAAGTGCGGGGCGTTCGGCCCGAGGACCCCCCGTGCCAGCGCGATCTCGGCGAGCGTCGCGTCCAGCCAGCTCTGCGGGTCTCCCCCGCTGCCCACTTCGCTGGGCAGGTAGGTGTTGAAATCGCAGTAACCGCAGCGGACCGCGCAGTACGGCACGTGGATGTAGAGCCCGAAGGGACCGGAGCCGAGACCGGCCAGTGCGCTCGTCGGGAGCGCGCCGTCGGCAGGCGCCGGCTCGCCGTCGGGTAGCGCGGAAGGCACAGCGCCCCGGCTAGCTCTGCGGTGAGGTCTGCAGAGCGGCGATGAAGGCCTCCTGCGGCACCTCGACGCGGCCCACCATCTTCATCCGCTTCTTGCCTTCCTTCTGCTTCTCCAGCAGCTTGCGCTTACGGCTGATGTCACCGCCGTAGCACTTGGCGAGCACGTCCTTGCGGATGGCGCGGATGTTTTCGCGGGCGATGACCCGGCTGCCGATCGCCGCCTGGATCGGCACCTCGAACTGCTGGCGCGGGATCAGCTCGCGCAATTTGGACGCCATCGACGTGCCGTAGGCAAAAGCCTTGTCCTTGTGGACGATCGCGCTGAACGCGTCGACCGCCTCCCCCTGCAGAAGGATGTCGACCTTCACCAGATCCGCCGGTTGCTCGCCGGCAGGGTCGTAATCCAGGCTCGCGTAGCCGCGGGTGCGTGACTTCAGCTGGTCGAAGAAGTCGAAGATGATCTCGCCGAGCGGCAGCGTGTACTTCAGCTCCACCCGATCCTCGGAGAGGTACTCCATGCCTTTCAGCGAACCTCGACGGTTCTGGCAGAGCTCCATCACGGTCCCGATGTAGTCGCTCGGCATCAGCACCATCGCGTCGACGATCGGCTCGTAAATCTCCGAGATCTTGCCGTCGACCCAGTCCGCCGGATTGGTGACCGTCACCTCGGAGCGATCCTCCATCACGACGCGGTAGACCACGTTGGGCGCGGTCGAGATCAGCGAGAGGTCGAACTCGCGCTCCAGCCGCTCGCGGACGATCTCCAGATGCAGCAGCCCGAGGAACCCGCACCGGAAGCCGAAGCCGAGCGCCGCCGAGGTCTCCGGCTCGTACGTGAGCGAAGCGTCGTTGAGCTGCAACTTGTCGAGCGCGTCACGCAGGTCGGGGTACTGGTCACCGTCGATCGGATACAGGCCGCTGTAGACCATCGGACGAGGATCGCGATAGCCACCGAGCGAATCCTTGGCCGGCCGTGCGGCGCTCGTCATCGTGTCGCCCACCCGGGCCTGCCGCACGTTCTTCACGCCGGGGATGACGTAGCCGACCTCGCCCGCGGAGAGCGCGCTGGTCTTCGTCGGCTCCGGGCTGATGACGCCCACCTCGAGCACCTCATGAGACGCCCCTGTCGACATCATCAGGCACTTCTCGTGCGTGGTGAGGGTGCCGTCGACCACCCTGACGTAGGTGATCACCCCGCGGTAGATGTCGTAGACACTGTCGAAGACGAGCGCCCGCGGCGGAGCGGCGAGATCGCCGGTGGGGTGCGGAACCTCGTGGACGATTTTCTCGAGCAGCTCGCGCACGCCCTCGCCGGTCTTGGCGCTGATGCGCAGCACGTCGAACGGATCGCATCCGATGATCGACGCGATCTCGGCGGCGAATTTCTCCGGCTGCGCGGCGGGGAGGTCGATCTTGTTCAACACCGGGATGACGTGCAGCCCGGCCTCGACCGCGAGATACAGGTTGGCCAGGGTCTGGGCCTCGATGCCCTGCGCTGCGTCGACCAGCAGCACGGCGCCCTCGCACGCCGCCAAGCTGCGGCTGACTTCGTACGTGAAATCGACGTGGCCAGGAGTGTCGATCAGGTTGAGGGTGTACGTCTTGTCGTCCTGTGCCGTCCACGGCAGCCGGACCGCCTGCGCCTTGATGGTGATGCCGCGCTCGCGCTCGATGTCCATCCGATCGAGGTACTGCGCACGCATGTCGCGCTTCTCGATGACACCCGTGACCTCGAGCATCCGGTCAGCGAGAGTCGACTTGCCATGATCGATGTGAGCGATGATGCAGAAGTTGCGAATCATCGCTTGGTCGGTCACCGGCACAGCTCCATGGTGTCATGGCAGGTGGCGAGCAGCCGTTCGCGACAAAGCTCGTCGGCTGTGGCGAGTACGCGACGCGTAACCCGTGTAACCTAGGTCGTCGGCGCATGTGCAGGATCGTGCGCGAACCGCCAAATACCTCGTCACCAATTTGCCTTCGGAGTCGTCTCAGCGTGGCCAACATCAAGTCGCAGATCAAACGCATCCGCACCAACGAGCAGGCTCGACTGCGTAACAAGTCGGTCAAGTCGGCCCTGAAGACGGCCGTGCGCAGCTTCCGCGAGGCAGCTGACGCGGGCGACCGCGAGACGGCTGACGCTCGCCTGCAGGCCGCGTCACGCGCGCTGGACAAGGCCGCAAGCAAAGGCGTCATCCACTCCAACCAGGCCGCCAACAAGAAGTCGGCAATGGCCAAGCGGGTCGCGTCGCTCTAGTCCCCGCTCCACTCCACGCTCAGAAACGGCCGTCATCCCCGAGGGGTGGCGGCCTTTTTGCGCTCCGCCGGTGGCTAGCGCCGGCTTTCGCGGGCCTCGACGATCGCAAAGACGGCCCGCTCGAGGGCGTAGGCGGCGTCCGCGGCACCGCCCTTGACGCCCTCGTCGGCCTCGGCGACGGCGACGAAGGCATGGCGCAGCGCTGGTTCGGACCAGTTCTGCGCGAGCTTCTGCGCGCGGTCCAGCTTCCAGTCGGGCATGCCGAGCGCCTTGGCGAGCTCGGCTTTTGATTGGCCGCGACGCTCCGTGGCAGCGCTGACCTTGGCGATCTCCCGCAGCCCGCCGGCGAGTGCCGACGGGATGAACACCGGCGGGGTACCGACCTCCAGTGACTGGCGCAGCAGGGTGAGACCGCGCTCCAGCTCGCCGTTGAGGACGGCATCGGCGATGTTGAATCCGCTCGTCTCGGCGCGACCGCGGAAGAGTTGGGAGACCGTGTCGTCGTTGATCAGCCCTCGCGGTCCGGTGCTCGCCATGAGCTGCCCGACCGCGCCGGCGATCGCGCCGAGGTCGCTACCGACGGCTTCCACCAGCGCCCGGGCCGCGTCATCGGTGATGCGCCCGCCGTGCCTTCGCGCCTCGTCGGATGCGAACTGCTGGCGCTTCCACGGGCTGGTGATCGGCGCGGCCTTGACCTCCGGAACCTTCAGCTTGCGCAGCGCGTTCACCAGCGCCGAGGGACGGCCCGTTGCCGTGAGGACGACCGCCACCTCCGGCGCGGGCTCCCGGGCGTAGGCAAGGAGCGCCGCCGAGACCTCCTCCGGCAGGTCCTGCACCCCTCGCACCACGACCACCCGCCACCCTCCGAACAGGCTCGGGGTGTTGAGCGTCAAGGCGTCATCAGCGGTGAACTGGCCGGGCGCGTGATCGTTGACCTCAGCCATCGGATCGGCGGCCCGAGCCGCGCCGGCCACAGCCGATATGGCGCGGCTGACCAGCAGATCGTCGGTGCCGGTGACCAGGGTGAGGAGCTGGGGTGGGGCGCTGGCTGTCATCGAGCCCCATGCTTGCACGTTCCTGCAACCGACTCGCCCCTCACCCCGATGCCACCGCCCGGACCAGATGAAGGCTCGAGCCGGCTAACGGCGTCCGGCGAGCCTCGCCGCGACAAGGATCACTGCCGTGAACAGCAGGGTCCGGCGGCCGAAGGTGGTGCGCACTGCCATCACGAGCGCGGCCGTCACCACGGCGACGCTCGCCAGCCCTAGCGGACCGGACGGTGCGCTGACCGTCGCCAGCGGCAGATCAGCGGCGGTGTGCGCCACGAGGATCAGCCAGTGGCAGCCCACCCCGGCGATGGAGCAAATGGCGCCGGCAATCCCGGGCGAGACGAGCGAGACGACCGCTGCCAGCAGGCCGAGGACGGTGGTGAACGGGACCGCCGGCAGCGCGAGGAGATTCGCCGGTACCGCGGCGAGGCTGACTGTGCCACTGATGGCAGCGATGACCGGCATGCAGGCGAGCTGAGCCGCCAGCGGCGTCGTCACGGCGGGGGCGAGCGGCGCGAGCCGCGGAGGCAGCCGCTCCCGGAGCGCAGCCGTCCATCCAGGCGCAAGGATCAGCAGAGCCAGCGTCGCAAGGGCGGACAGGGCGAAGCCGGGACTCGTCGCGAGCGTCGGCTCGAACAGCGTCAATGCCGTCAGGGTGGCCAACAGCGCCGGCAGGATCGCACGCGGACGCCCGAGGGCGATCGCCGCCAGCGCGAGCAGTCCCATCCCAGCCGCCCGCAGCACGCTCGGTGTCGGTCTCGCGAGGAGCACGAAACCGACCAGTGCGACCGCCGTGACGACCGCCCGTGACCGGATGCTCAACGGGGTCCAGCGCAGAAGACCGAACACCGCAGCCACGACCACCGCCAGATTGGCGCCGCTGACCGCGGTCAGGTGCGTCAGCCCGGCCTTCCGGAAGTCGGCCGTGTCTGCAGCGGGCATCGCGCTCGTGTCACCGACCACGAGACCCGGCAACAGCCCGCGCTCGGACCGCGGCAACCGGCCCGCCGCCCGGCGCAGGCCGGCCCGGATCCGTCCGGCCCAGCGCTGCAGAGTAGACGGGCCTCGGATCATCACGGGACCGCCGTGCGTCACCAGAACTGCTGCAACATCGATGCTTTTCGGGACGTGCAGGACAGCGGCAACAGAGATCCGGGTGCTCGGCAACAGCGAGCGCCATGATGCCGCGGGCGCCAGCACCAGAACCGGAAGGTCGGCGGTCCACCGACGGCCGGAGACCTCGAGCGACCGAAGCCGTGCCTTCACCTCGACCTCCGGCGGCAGATGCGGCACCGCCGGCAAAGCCTGCGGGTCCGTGGTGACGGTCAGCTCGACATGCGCGGCTGACCCCTGTCGCGCGAGCACCGCCACCGGCCCGCTCGTCAGAGACAAGCGACCGAGCGAGGCCACGAACAGGCCTGCTGCCAGCAAAACCAGGCCGATCGCCAGGGCCGACGTGCGCCGCGCCCATCCGGCGGCGGCGAGCAAACACCCTGCGATCGGCCAGCAGACTAAAGGCGTCAGCAATCCCCCGGCGAGTGCCCCTACCCACGCCCCTAGAGCGGCTGAACCGAGCCGAAGATCGGGGGGCGCCTTCGGAACGTCGCCGGCTTCGCGCGCCGCAACCGGACGGTTCACACGCGTACCAACGGCGCGAGGGCATCGAACTTCTTGCCACCCAAACCGGAGATCTGGCGCAGCTGGTCGACCGAGGTGAAGGACCCGTGCGCGGTACGCCAGTCCACCACCCGCTGCGCGAGCACCGGACCGATTCCGGGCAGCGCGTCGAGGTCGTTCACCGTGGCGGCGTTGAGATCGAGTGGCCCCGATGCCGCGCTGGATCCACTCGCCTGCGGCAACTGCGCGGTCGGCTGAGGTTCACCGACGACGAGCTGCTCGCCATCGATCAGCCTGCGCGCCAAGGACATTCCGACCGTCGACGTCGCCGGGAGCACTCCCCCTGCCGCTGCGATCGCGTCGGCGACCCGTGACCCGGCAGGCAGCTTCACCAGGCCCGGGCGTCGTATCTTGCCGGCGACATCCACCACCAGATCCGGCGCCGCGCTGGACACCGCCGCAGCCGGGGTGGCGAGCTTGGGCACCGCGACGCCTGGCACAACCGCCGTGTGGACGGAAGCCGGCTTCGCCGAGGACGACCACGCGAGCACCACCGCCACGACCGCGGCGACGAGAGCAACCGCCGCGAGCGCCAGTGCACCGCGCACGCCAGGATCCAACCGGCCACCGCGCAACGCCGGTGGCAGCCGATCGCGTACGAAATCGCGAAGTGGGCCCCAGGAATCGGCCAACTCCTCCGGCTCCCGCGGCGGCGGATCCTGCAGGCCGCCCGGAGTCCATCCACCGGACGGCGGCTCATCGGTAGGCATGCCCGGAAAGCTACGAACCTGCCGACTTCTCCGCCGGGTTCAGCGGCCGCTTGTGGACAAGTTCGCTCGGACTACAGATCTAGCCAGGGACGATGTTGACCAGCTTCGGTGCCCGCACGATCGCCTTGTGAACCGGACGACCATCCAGCGCCCGCTGAACCGCCTCGCTGGCCAGAGCCAGCGCCTGCAGCTCTTCCTCGCCTATCGAAGGAGGCACCTCCAGCCGATCGCGCACCTTGCCGCCGACCTGCACGACACACGTCACCGTCGTTTCGATCAGCAAGGCAGCGTCAGCCTTGGGCCAATCCTGCGCGTGGACGCTGTCACCGTCGGCCACGTCGTGACCCAGCAGCGCCCAGCACTCCTCAGCAGCGAAGGGGGCATAGGGCGCCAGCAGAATAGCCAGCGTTTCCAGGCCTTTACGGGTCGGCTCCCCCTTGTCGACGGCCTGCCCCAGCGCCTTCGTCAGCTCGTGCAGCCGGCTGATCGCGACGTTGAAACGAAACGATTCCGCCAGCCGGGTCGAGTCGTCGACGATGTGTGCCACCGTGCGGGCGAGTGGCTCTGCCAGCTCTCCTGCCGGGCCCCGCACGCCATCACGCACCACGCGCACCGCCCGCGCCAAGAACTTCGCATGTGTGCCCGGAGACATGTCGGCCCAGTCGATGTCGTCCTCCGGAGGGCCGGCGAAGAGCATCGTCAGGCGCACCGCGTCGACCCCGAAGCTCGCCAGCTCGGCGCCCAGGTCGACCCCGTTGCCCAGCGACTTCGACATCGCCTTGCCCTCGTTGATGACCGAGCCCTGATTCAGCATCGCCGTGAAGGGCTCGATGAAGTCGACCAGGCCGATGTCGTGCAGCACCTTGACGAAGAAGCGCGAGTACAGCAGGTGCAGGATCGCGTGCTCGACGCCGCCTACGTACTGGGCGACGGGCATCCACTGCCGTACTTCCTCGATGTCGAACGGAGCATGCTCGTTGCCCGGCGAGCAGTAGCGCAGGAAATACCAGGAGGAGTCGACGAAGGTGTCCATCGTGTCGGTGTCACGCTCGGCCGCCCCGCCGCAGGAAGGACAGGTGGTCTCGACCCACGCACGGTTGGATGCCAGCGGCGAGACACCCTTCGGGTGCAGCTCCTCACCGCGCATGTCGGGCAGCGTGACCGGCAGCTGGTCATCCGGAACCGCGACGGGACCGCATCCCGGGCAGTGAATGACCGGGATCGGGCAACCCCAGTAGCGCTGACGCGACAGCAACCAGTCGCGCAGCCGGTAGTTGACGGCACCGGAGCCCAGCCCGCGCGATTCCAGTTCGGCAATGACGGCGGCAATCGCATCGTCCTTGGCCAGCCCGTTCAGCGAACCGGAATTGACCAGCAGCCCGTCCCCGGTGGTGGGAATCCCTGTCTCCGCGGGATCCGGTTGCCCGGTGTCCACGACGACGCGCACCGGCAGGTCGAACGCTTTGGCGAAGTCGAGGTCGCGCTGGTCGTGCGCGGGAACCGACATGATGGCGCCGGTGCCGTAGTCGGCCAGCACGTAATCGGCGGCGTAGACCGGCAGCTCTTCGCCGTTCACCGGGTTGATGGCGACGACCCCGAGGTTGACGCCCGTCTTCGGACGCTCCGTGGTCTGCCGATCGATGTCCGACAGCTTGCGTACCTGCTCGATGTACGCGTCCAGCTCCGCTCGCTGCTCCGGCGCGCACAGCTCCACCGCCAGCGGTGCATCCGCCGCCACGACGAAGAACGTCGCTCCGTACAGCGTGTCCGGTCGCGTCGTGTACACCGTCACGGTCCGCTCGGCGCCGTCCACTGCGCGAATCTTGAAGTCGACGTGGGCTCCGGTGGAGCGACCGATCCAGTTGCGCTGCATCGTCAGAACGCGCTCGGGCCAGTGGCCTTCCAGCGGCACCATGTCATCCAGCAGGCGGTCGGCGTACTCGGTGATCTTGAAGTACCACTGCGTCAGCTCACGCTTCGTGACTTCGTGGCCGCAGCGCTCGCAGCGGCCGTTGACCACCTGCTCGTTGGCCAGCACGGTCTGGTCGTGGGGGCACCAATTGACCGCCGACGACTTGCGGTAGGCCAGCCCGCGCTCCATGAATCGCAGGAAGAGCCACTGGGTCCAGCGGTAGTACTCCGGGTCGCTGGTGTGCAGCCTGCGACTCCAGTCGAAGCTGACCCCGAAGCGGCGAAACGACGCGGCCTGCGTCTCGATGTTCTTGTACGTCCAGTCGGCGGGATGCTCGTTGCGCTGGATCGCGGCGTTCTCTGCCGGCAGGCCGAAGGAGTCCCACCCGATCGGGTGCATGACGTCGTAGCCGCGCAGCATCCAGTACCGCGCGACCACGTCGCCGATGGCGAATGCCTCGGCGTGGCCCATGTGCAGATCGCCGGAGGGATAAGGAAACATGTCCAGCACATACATCTTCGGGCGGCCGGCGACGCGAGGCCCCGAAGCGCGGTACAGGTCGAGCGTGTCCCAGACATCCAGCCATCGCTGCTGGCTTGCCTGTGCGTCGTAGGAGTCAGCCCGCCCGGTCGGCGCTGTTCTGGGCCCGGTCACGTTCTCGCCTTTCAGCTCGTACTGGCTGCGAACACGAAAAAACCCCCCGCGCACGGAGGGTCACCACGCTGGCCGGATGGCGTCAGCGCGGCTCGTGAGGGAGTCGGGTTCGCACGCTCGGGAGTCTACGCCGGATGCCCCACAGCCAGGTCGGCCGACTACTCTGACGCCGGTGCGGCTCGCCACCTGGAACGTGAACTCTGCCAAAGCCCGCCAATTCCGGCTCATCGATTGGCTCGACCGGGCCCAGCCCGACATCGCCTTTCTGCAAGAGACAAAGCTCGGCGACGCCGATTTCGACGCGCTCTTCGCCGACGACCTCTTTCGCCGCGATTATCGCTACGCCCACGTCGGGCAGGGACGCTGGAACGGTGTCGCGATCTTGTCGAAGGTCGGACTCGACGACGTCAGCGTCGGGCTGGGCCCCGCAGCCGGACCGCTCGGCGAGGAAGCCCGTGCGGTCGGGGCGACCTGCGGTGGCCTGCGGGTCTGGTCGGTCTACGTACCGAATGGACGCACCATCGACGACCCGATGTACGAGGCAAAGCTGACGTGGCTGGGGGCACTGGCAGACGAGGTCGCAGTGGCCGTCCCGAGGGGACCTTTCGTAGTGGCCGGCGATTTCAACATCGCCCCGGCCGATGTCGACGTCTGGGATCCCTCCGTCTTTGTTGGAGCCACCCACGTGACCGGCCCGGAGCGGGCGGCGCTCGATCGGCTCAAGGAGCTGGGCCTGGTCGATCTGGTACGCGAGCGGTGGCCCGCCGAGGTCCCCGTCTTCAGCTACTGGGACTACCGCGCCGGCGCTTTCCACCAGGACCTGGGCATGCGCATCGACCTGCTCCTCGGCACACCGGCGATCGCCTCGCGGCTCAAGGCGGCTTACACCGACCGGGCAGCGCGCAAGGGCAAGGACCCGAGCGATCACGCGCCGGTGATCGTCGACCTCGACGAGGCTCCCGACGGCGACATCGGCCCGGTCGTCCCGCCGCCCTCGCTGAAGGGATCGTCGGCCAAGGGTCCCAGGCCGACGCGGCGCAGCTCCGCCGCCAGCGGCTGACCCGCGCGGGTCCCGCCCCGCCTCAGCCGAACTCGGGGACAGCCGCCATCGGCGTCGCCGCCGAGTCATCGCGCAGCGGCCGGGCGCCGGCAGCGAAGCGCACGCAGGCGCGGGTGTCCATGACCCGCTCCGGCACTGCCGCCTGCCGCGCCCGCTGCCCAAGCGCGTCCAAGGGCAGTTCCTGCTGGCCTGCGACGAAGACGACGTTTCCGGTACGCCGGCCACGGATGACGCCCGGGTCGGCGATCGCCGCGAGCTCGGCGAACGCCAGCCGCAGCGTGCTGACCTGCGCCCGGGCATAGGCGAGGGGCGGCGAGTCGATGACGTTCAGAACGTAGAGCCCACCCGGTCGCAGCACCCGTGCGATCTCGAGTGCCGCCTCCGCGCTGCCGAGCGAGCCGGGAACCCGGGTCCCCTCGAAGGCGTCGCCGACCACCAGGTCCTGGCTCGCGTCGGCAAGGCCGAGCAGGCCGAGCCGGGCATCCTGCTGGTGCACCCGCAGACCGGAGCCCGATCGCAGCGCGAGATGGGAGCGGGCCAGGGCAAGCACGTCGGCGCTGATCTCGTAGACGACCTGCCGGGAACGCGGCCGGGTCGCCCTGATGTAGCGCGGCAAGGTGGCACCGGCACCACCCAGATGGACGGCCGCAATGGGCGCGCCCTCAGGCCACGCCACATCGATCACGTCGCCGATGCGCCGCACGTAGCCGAAATCCAGGAACGTCGGGTCGGCAAGGTCGACGTAGGACGCGTCGATCCCGTCGATGAGCATCAACCGGCCGTCGGGGTTTTCCGGGTCGCTGAGAATCTGGACCCCGCCGAGCTCGGCCAGCACGTTCGAGCGCCGCCGCGGCAACGAAGACCTAGCCGCTCAGGCACTGGGTCGAGACCGGCGACGTGGTCGGCGGGTCGGGCTTGCAGACCCAGCCTCCGGCGCCCGGCCGCCAGTCCGGACCCAGATGAACGACGTACCACTGCCCGCGCCAGGAGATCATCGAGTCGATGGCGAACGACTTGACCAGGCCCCCCACCTCGTACCGGACCCGGGCGTACATGACCTCGTAGTAGCCGATCGAGTTGACCTCGACGCCCGGCGGCACCCAGTGCACCCCCGCAGCCGGCACATCGACGCCGAGCACCTTCGCGCCCGTGCCCTGGCTCGTCACCAGTGCATGGTCGGCGATCACGTCGTTGCGGTAGTCGTGATACAGCCGGGTGTCGAAATCCCCGCCGGCGTTGGGCAGCTCTTTGAGCTGCAGATACGCGGCTCGCGGGAAGAAGAAGTTGTTGCCGAGCCCGATGCTGCCGGACAGCACATGGGTCCAGTAGCCGGAAAGGCGCGCGGTGAAGTCAGCGTCGATCACCGGTTGGACCATGGTCTGCGGCAACGTGCCCGGATCGATCGTCGGTGTGGGACTCGGCGTCGGCGAGGGTGTCGGTGACGGAGTCGGCGTCGCGGACGGCGAGGGTGACGGCGTCGCGGACGGCGTGGGCGACTGCGCCACCTCGACGGCCTTGCCCCCGCTGGACCCGCACCCCGCGGCGGTGAGCGCCAGCGCCGCCGCGACAAGGGCCATCACGGGACGGCGGACTCGGTTCACTGCCTGGACTCTAAAGGGCGCACTAAGCGGTGGTGGCCTTCTTGTCGTGGCCGAAGTAGGACTGCCACGTCTCGCCGATCCAATGGCCGATCTTGCCGATCCAATGCCCCGTCCAGTGCACGAAGGTGTACAGGTCATTGCCGAACGTGTGAACCGACGAATCGCCCCCGAGAATCCCCGCGAGCAGGACGATCGCCACCAGCGCGCCCACCGCAAAGACTGCTTTGGCTGCCAACTGCGACCCTCCTCCCACAGTGAGTAACGGACGCCAGGCTAGCCCCATGATCCCCACTTGGGCGGCACGCCACTCCGGCGTGTCGGCGGGCGACGGGCCGAAAATCCCCACCGAGCGCGCTAGGTTTGTCACTCCCTGTCCACCAGTCCACGGGTCGGTGACATGGCGGTAACTGACCGCCTTCGCGATTGGGTGCAGCGTCTCGACTCGATCCCGCTGCGCCACCTCGGTGACCAGGAAGACGTCGTCGTCTGCCAGCGGCAGCACCCCGCGGTGCTGATCCCGAAGGCCATCCGGACCGGCAGCGGCGTCGGGATGATGGTGTCGCATCCCACGCTCGGGCTGGTGCTGATCTTCGCAGCTTCGATCCTGCTCGAGACGCTTCGCGCTCCGGCCCGGTTCAGCCGCAAAACCATCCTTGTGCTGGTCGCCGGCCTGTCGGTCGCTGTGTTGCTCCTGGGTCACGCCAACGCCTTCGTCCGCACCCTCACCGCCCTCGCCATCCTGATCTGGCTCGCGGCAGACGTCGGGACCTGGCTCTATGACCGGCTGGTGGTCACGAACCGGCGGTTGTACCGCGTGCACGGCCTGGTCACGACGCACCGCCCGTCGGTCGCCCTGCAGACGATCACCGTGATCGATTTGGAACTCGGCCCGGCCGGACGCTGGTTCGGCACTCTCATCTTCGATACGCCGGCCCAGCGGGACGGCCCGCTGCATCGGTTCACGTTCGTGCGTGACTCGAGCGAGGTGCACAAGACGATCCTGCGGTTGCGCCAGGATGCTGCCGCGCAGAATCCCCCGCCGTTCTAGGAAGCCGAAGTCCGGCGGTTCGTATCAGTCGGCTGTGCTCACTCGAGCGTCATCGACGTGGCCTGCCGGGGAGGTGTCTGAGTCCTCGAACTCGTCCTCGAACCCGTCATCGACCTCGTCATCGATCTCGTCGTAGTCCTCGAAGTCGTCGACGATCGGACGGCTGGTGCCGCTCACCGTGGCAGCGACGACCACCAGGAAGAAGATCAGCGTGAGGCCGTGGACGACCGTGCAGTAGAGGCAGATCGCGTCGATGATGAACAGTTCGGCGTAGACCAGCCAGAGCACCATGGCCACCCCGCCGAGAGCGGCGGCGAGACGCGCGTAGCGCACGATCGGCTCGGGCCGCCGCCACACGAACGGCAGGCACAGCGCCGCCATCCCGACGAAGTACGCGAGGCCGAGGACCGCGACGGGCATGCCGAGGAAGTGCGACTGGGCGGAGGTGGTGACCTTGGCGCAGTTGACGACGCCTCGGTCGGAGCAGGCGAGGTTGCGCACGTCCGTGTAGTGGACGTAGGTCAGGTAGCTCGCGACCGCGATACCCAGCAGGCAGACGAGCAGGCTCGCCGGCGCGGCCCAGCGCGGCGCCTTCCAGCGAACCGTGAGGTCGGATTCGCCGGTCAGGCCGGCGGTGTCAGCTCTTCTCGGCATTCAAAATGCTCCGCACCTCGGTGATGGTCGGATCGTTGCAGACCGACCCCGGCTTGCCACCCGTCACGTCGCAGATCATCGCCGTCATGAGGTTGGCCGTTCCCAGCACGCTCTTTCCGACCTCGGAGTTGGGATCCGCGACCGCTGCGGCGATCTCATCGAAGGACTTGCCGACGAGCGGCTCGGAACTGTAGCTCGCACCCTCGATGGTGTACTTGTTTCCGAAATCGAGGAAGGGGATCGCCCCAGAACCGTACTTCGCGACGATGGCGCTCTGGGCCGCCGTCGGCGTCTGCAACGGCGTGTAGTTGCCGTTCTTCTTCTGGTTGGTCCGCGTCTCCACCGACTGGAACGCCAGGTAGGGACTCGAATACGAGGCGCCGAAGAAGCTGAAGGTCGGGGTCGACGGATACGGCTCAGGTGCGGCTCCGGAGACCGTCTGCGACAGGTTGGAGAAGGTGCCGAAGCGCGACAGCGCCACCACGAGCGGCCAGCGCTCGGCGGCGCAGTACGGGCAGTACTCGGCGCCGGCGTAGAAGATTCCGGGCTTGCCGTTGAACGTGAGCGCGGAGCCGGTCACCTTCTTCGGGCCGGAGACCACCTTGCTCGTGTCCACCTTGTCGTAGGCGGAAGCGGGGACCGTCGTGACGCTCTTGACGGCAGCCGCGGGAGCCGGACTGGAGGCGGCGACCTTCTTCTCACCCTTCGTCGCGTAGATGATCACCATGACGGCCACCACGGCCACCAGAGCCGCCGAGATCCCCGCAATGATGAGTCGGCGACGCCGTGCGTCGCGCTTACGCTGCAGGTCACGAGCGGCAGCCGCGCGTTCCCGAGCGCTCGAGCGCTCGTTGCCCGCCTTCGGCGAGTCGGTGGAATGGATGGCCATCTCGTCTCCTGACATGCGCGAGGCGGGACACCCCTTGCGAACGATCCGGGTGCAGCCGGACGTTCCCCGCGATGCTTGTATCGACCCGACACCCGCGCCCGGAAGGGAACAAAGTCATGGCTACTCGCGACGAGATCTGTGCCACCTGCGACGAGTACATCGCGCTGCTCAGCAAGGGCGATACGGAGGGAATTGTCGCCCTGTACGACGCGAATGCCCGGATCGAGGACCCGCTCGGCTCGGAGCCGAAGTACGGCCACGAGGCGATCCGCGGCTTCTATTCGGCGGTCGCCGGCGTGAGCCTCACCGCCTCCAGGCTCGGCCCGGTCACGGTTGTGGGTCACGAGGCCGCGTTCCAGTTCCGCATCGACGTTCCGCTCGGCGAGGAGACCATTTCCATGGTCACGACCGACCTGATGACCTTCGACGAGAGCGGGAAGGTCATGTCGATGAAGGCCTACGCCGATGCCGACGCCCGCCCGGGCACCTGATCGGCTGATCGAGCACCATCACCGTTCCTTCAACCCGGCCCACCTCGCGTGGTATCCCTCACATCGGACGAACTTTTCGGCGTTGCCCAGCGAACGCTCATGTGAAGACATCGGTCGTCAACGAGGCGATCGAGGTGTCGGGGGAGGCTCGCTGTGGCTCAGGCAGAAGCTGAGGTGGGCGGCGCCGAGGGCAGCCGCCCTCGCCGGCGGAACATCGCCATCGTGGGAAGCGGGATCGCCGGCCTCACCGCTGCCTACGTGCTGCAGCGCAGCGCCGACGTCACTCTCTACGAAGCCGACTCCCGGCTCGGAGGGCATTCGCACACGCACGACGTCATCGACGGCGGAGGCGAATCTCCCGGCGGCCCGGCACTGACTTCACACGGCGAGACGGGACCGACGCTCGCCGTCGACAGCGGGTTCATCGTCCACAACTCGGCGACCTACCCGACGCTGCTGCGCCTGTTCGCCGAACTCGGAGTGCAGACGCAGGAAGCCGAGATGAGCATGTCGGTCTCCTGCGCCGGGTGCGGGCTCGAGTACGCGGGTGCCCGGGGCGTGCGGGGACTGTTCGCCCAGCCCCGTTCGCTGGCGCGCGGACGCTACCTACGGATGTTGACCGAGGTGCCGCAATTTCATCGGGCCGCCCGGCGGGTGCTCGCCGCCGGCGAGCTTCACGAGGCCGACGGTGACCAGACGCTTTCGGAGTTCCTCACAGCAGGCGGCTACTCGACCTACTTCGTCCGTCACTTCATCACCCCGGTCGTCGCAGCCGTCTGGTCCTGTGCTCCCGCGGACGCCGGACGCTATCCGGCGCGGTATCTGTTCACGTTCCTGGACAACCACGGCGCGCTCTCGGTGAGCGGATCGCCGACGTGGCGCACGGTCGTCGGTGGGTCACGCACGTACGTCGACAAGCTCGCGAAGGAGCTGTCAGCGGTCTTCACGGCGACGCCCGTGCGCTCGGTGCGCCGGCTGCCCGACGGTGGCGTGCAGTTGATCGACGACTCCGACACGGCCCTGCGCTATGACGGCGTCGTGGTGGCCACCCACCCGGATCAGGCGCTCGCCATGCTGGCCGACGCGACCCCCGCTGAGCGCGAGATCCTCGGTACGTTTCGTTACTCGGCGAACCACACCCTGTTGCACACGGACGCGAGCATTCTCCCCGCAGCGAAGGGAGCGATGGCCTCATGGAACTACCGCATGTCCTCCTGCCATGACCAGGCAGAGAACGTGATGGTCAGTTACGACATGACCCGCCTGCAGCGACTGCCCACCGAGACGCGCTACATCGTCTCTCTCGGTGCGAGCGACCGCGTCGATCCCCGCACTGTCGTCGACGAGATGGTGTACGAGCACCCCACGTACAACCCGGAATCGCTGGCCGCTCAACGCCGGCTCCCGGAGTTGACGACGCCGAGTTTCGCGCTCGCCGGCGCCTGGCACGGCTGGGGTTTCCACGAGGACGGCGCCCGCTCCGGGCTGGCCGCCGCCGAAGCTCTGGGCGGCGCTTGGTGACCGCGCTCGCCAGTTCGCTGGAGCGGAAGGCGACGCCCGACGCCGTCCGCGACACGGCGGCGTCGATCTACGACGTCGAGATCCACCACGTCCGGGCGACCCCGGTCGAGAATGCCTTCCACTACCGCAGCTATCAGTGGCTCGTCGACCTCGACGCGCTCCCGTCCCTCCCGAGGCTGCTGCGCCCTTTCGCCCGCTTCGAGTCACGCGACCACCTGGGCGACCCCGGGCGCTCGCTGCGCGAGAACGTCGATGGCTACCTCGCGGAGAACGGGATCGACCTGCGCGGCGGCCAGATCCGGATGCTCGCCAATGCCCGCGTCCTCGGCTACGTGTTCAACCCGCTGAGCGTCTACTGGTGCCACGATCGCGACGGGTCGCTGCGGTGCGTCATCGCCGAGGTGCACAACACCTACGGCCAGCGCCACCGTTATCTCCTGCAGACCAATGAGCGCGGCCTCGCTGAAACCGCCAAGCAGTTCTACGTCTCCCCGTTCTATGAGGTGGCCGGCCGCTACACGATGAGCCTTCCCGAGCCCGGCGAGCGGCTCCGACTGCAGATCACGCTGCACCCGCCACAAGGGGCGACTTTCGCGGCGAGCGTGCAGGGCCGGCGCCGTCCCGCCCGCGGTCTCAGCCTCGTAAGGATGCTGCTCGGACGACCCTGGACAACTGCCGTCGTGTCGATACGCATCCGCTGGCAAGGAATCAAGCTGTACGCCCGGGGGCTACCTGTCGTCCCGCGGCGTTCCTCCTCCCCCGCAAAGGAGCACGGATGACCACCACGTCGAATCGGACCACCGGGACATCCGGGTTCGAGACCACCTTCTCCGAGCCCCCGGGGGTCCTGCCGGCGGAGCCGGCGCCCATCGACGCGACCCGGTGGCCGGATGTCGCCGCCATTCCTGATGGCCGGCTGCACGCTGCCGTCGCCCGGCGCCTTTTCGCCGGTGTCGTCCACCGCCTCGCCGTACAGATCACGCTGCCGGACGGTGCAGTCTTCGGGGGCGGGCGTGCGGGTGATCCCGTGATGCGGCTGGTGCGTCCCGACGCGTTCTACCGCCGGCTGGGAGCTGGTGGCCTCATCGGCTTCGGTGAAGCCTTCATGGCCGGCGACTGGGATGCGGACGACCTGGCCGCATTGCTCACGGTCTTCGCCCGCGAGATGGCCACCCTGATTCCCCCGCGGCTGCAGCGGCTTCGCGACCTCGCGGTGCAACACCAGCCGCGCCTGCACCGGGCGACGACGTCGGCGAGCAAGCGCAACATCGCTCACCACTACGACCTCTCGAACGAACTCTTCTCGCTCTTCCTGGACCCGTCGATGACGTACTCGTCGGCGCTCTTCGAGGAGACGCCCGGCGCCAACCGGATCCTGCCCGAAGCGTCGCCGGCGCACCTGCCGGAGGCGCAAGCCCGCAAGATCGACCGGCTGCTGGACGGTGCGCACGTCGGCCCCGACACCACCGTGCTGGAGATCGGCACCGGGTGGGGCGAGCTCGCCCTGCAGGCGGCTCGCCGGGGCGCTCGCGTCACCTCGATCACGCTGTCGGAGCAGCAGCGAGAACTGGCGCTGGTCCGGATCGCTGACGCGGGGGTCGCCGATCGGGTCGACATCCAACTCTGTGACTACCGCAACGCCACCGGCACCTATGACGCCGTCGTCAGCGTCGAGATGATCGAGGCTGTCGGCTACGAGTTCTGGCCCATCTACTTCCGCACGCTCGACGAACGCCTCAGCCCCGGCGGACGGGTAGGCCTGCAGGCGATCACCATGCCGGACGACCGGATGCAGGCCTCGCGCGACACCTACACCTGGATCCTCAAGTACATCTTCCCGGGCGGGCTCATCCCGTCGGTGGATGCCATCGAGCGCACGGTCTCGCGCGACACCCGCCTGACCGTGCTCGATCGCCACGCCTTCGGCCTGCACTACGCGCAGACGCTGAGGCTGTGGCGTGAGGCGTTCGAGGCCGATCCCGCTGCCGTCGAGGAGCTCGGTTTCGACGCCACTTTCCGCCGCATGTGGAGCCTCTACCTCGCCTACTCGGAGGCCGGGTTCCGTTCCGGCTATCTCGACGTCCACCAGTACATCTTCACCAAGTAGAACCATTTAGAGCGGCCACGAAGGATCGTCATGACACTGCTCAGCGAACGCCCGAACGCCACCTCATCGGCGCCGTCGGCGCCCGCAGCCACGGGGATCGCGGCGCAACTCGCGGCGCTGGTGTCCCCGCTCTTCGGCGGCGAATTGCCCTTCCGGCTTCGGGCCTGGGACGGCAGCGAGGCCGGGGCCGCGGACACCCCGGTGGCGATCCTGCGCTCCCCCGATGCACTACGCCGGCTGCTCTGGTCGCCCGGCGAGCTCGGCTTGGCGCAGGCTTACGTCACCGGTGAGCTGGACGTCGAAGGCGATCTGCAGACGGCGCTCGAGAAGGTCTGGGCGACCGTGCGTGAGCGGGGCCTGACCGCACGGCGCCTTCGTCCCCGCCAGCTCGCTCAAGCGGTCCGCACCGCCCAGCAGCTGGGCGTCATCGGCCGACCGCTTCCCGCGCCGGCCTCGCAGGCCAAGCTCACCGGCCGGCTGCACACGAAACTTCGCGATCGGTCGGCGATCTCGCACCACTACGACCTTTCCAACGACTTTTACGCGCTCGTTCTCGACCCGCGCATGGCGTACTCCTGTGCTTACTGGACCAGTGACGCTCCCGACTACGACCTCGCCGCCGCCCAGCGCGACAAGTTCGACCTGGTGTGCCGCAAGCTCGGTCTGCGACCGGGTCAGCGACTGCTCGACGTCGGCTGCGGCTGGGGCTCGCTCTCGCTGCACGCCGCCGAGCACTACGGGGTGACCGTCACCGGAGTCACGCTCTCCCGCGAGCAGCAGGCGTTCGCCTCGAACCGTGCGGCAAACGAAGGACTTTCTGGCCGGGTCGACATCCGGCTGCAGGACTACCGCGACGTCAGCGACGGCCCGTACGACGCCGTGGTCTCACTCGAGATGGGCGAACACGTCGGCCAGGCGAACTACCCGGTCTACGCCGCGCAGCTGTTCCGCCAGCTCAAGCCCGAGGGGCGGCTGGTGCTGCAGCAGATGTCGCGCACCGGCAGCCGTCCCGGCGGCGGCGCGTTCATCGAGTCCTACATTGCACCGGACATGCACATGCGCCCGGTCGGCCAGACCGTCGACCTGCTCGAGTCGGCCGGCTTCGAGATTCGTGACGTGCACGCCATGCGCGAGCACTATGTCCGTACGGTGGCTGCGTGGTACGAGACTTTCGAGAAGCGCTGGGACGAAGCGGTCGCGCTCGTGGGTGAGGAAGTCGCCCGGGTGTGGCGGCTCTACTTCGTCGGCGGCGCCCTCGCCTTCCAGGAGGGACGGATGGGCGTCGACCAGATCCTCGCAGTGAAGCCGGGGCCGACCGGCGCCAGCGGCATGCCCGCGACGCGCGGGGCGTACGCCGGTTAGCGCGTTCTCGACCACACCCTTTCTGGAGGGGTTGCCGGTCACCCTGGCTGCTGTCGCCGTCCTGATGGCGATCACCTTCGCCGTGGCGATCTGGCGCGGACACCACAGCGTCGTCGACGTGACGTGGGGGCTCGGCTTCGTCGTCATCGCGCTGACCTCCCTGCTCGTGTCGAGCGGGCACGGCGACATGACGCGCCGCGTCCTGATCGCCGCCCTCACCTCCGTGTGGGGGTTGCGCCTCGCGTTTCACATCGGGCGGCGCAATTGGGGAAAGGGTGAAGACCCGCGCTACGCGGCGCTGCTCGCCAAAGCACCCGGCAACCCGTCGGTGTACGCGGTCCGGATGATCTACCTGACCCAGGCGGTCGTCATGTGGTTCGTCTCGCTGCCGGTTCAGGTGGCGATGTACGAGGGCTCCCACGCCGGTGTGCTGGCCTGGGTGGGCACCGGCGTCTTCGCGGTCGGGTTCTTCTTCGAGAGTGTCGGCGATTGGCAGCTCGGCCGCTTCCGCGATGACCCCGCGTCCAAGGGTCAGGTCATGGACCGCGGCCTCTGGCACTACACCCGACATCCGAACTACTTCGGTGATGCCTGCGTCTGGTGGGGGCTCTACCTGATCGCAGCCCAGCAGTGGCAGGGCGCGCTCACCATCCTGTCGGCCGCAGCCATGACCTACACCCTCGCAAACGGCACCGGAAAGCCCACCCTCGAGAAGGGGATGGCCGAGCGTCGGCCCGGCTACGCCGAGTACGTCAGGCGCACCAGCGGCTTCATCCCGCTGCCGCCCCGCAAGTAAGCCTCACGCTGCTTCAACTCACGCTGCCGTTCCGCTGAGCACCACGTCGCTGGGCTGAGCCGGCGCGCTTCGGCCGGGCTCGTACGAGATGGCCAGCTGGCGGATCTGTGCAGCGGTGAACGGCAGCTTGTCAGCGGACATCTGCACCGGAGAGGTACCGCGGACGTCGAAGGTGGCGATCGCCCGGCGCTGCCCCTGCTCGTTGGCCGCCCACAGCACGTAGATGCTGCGAGAGCGGTCGTTGATCGGTAGCCCATTGGCCAGCAGGTACATGCCCTGGTCGCTCATGACGGCCCGCGCCAGGACGGCTCCGGTCGTCCCCCTGAGGGTGACCTCCCGGGCGTTCGGTTGCAGCAGCGCCTGTGCCAGGGCCGTGTTGCTGCTCGTCGAAGAACCACGATCGGATGCCGCCAGCGTCACGGGGACCGCAACTCCGACACCGATGGCGGCGGCGAGCGCACCAACGAGGAACCGCTCGCGAAGCTGCCAGCGGCGTCCGGTCGACTTCGGCGGCGCGTGCGGCGCGGGAACGACCCGCGGTGGCGCCGACGGCGCGGATTCGACAGGCGGAATGCGAGGGAACGCCAGCGACTCGATCGGCGTGCGCGGCTGTGCAGCCGCGGCGGCGAGGATGCGGTCACGCAGGCCGGCGGGCGGGGGCTCGGCATCGAGCAGGTCAGCGAATGCTGCCCCGAGCAGGGCGGTGTCGGCCACGAGCCGTGCACAACTCAGGCAGGTGAGCAGATGCGCGGACAGCCGCTGCTCATCCTCGGGCTCGAGGGCGTGCAGGCCGTAGCCGGCAGCCAGCGCCTCGTACTCGGCATGCGCAGGCGTGCCGGGCCGGCCGGCCGGGTCTCGATCGGAGGCACTCATGAGAACTCACCCAGCGTGTAGCGAGGGCCCAGGGCTACGCGCAGCGCGCGCACCCCGGCGAGCATGCGGGTCTTCACCGTGCCGAGCGGCGCTCCCGTCAGCGCGGAGATCTCGCGCTGGGTGTAGCCCTGGAAGTAGGCGAGCAGCAGCGCCTCGCGTTGCGGCGGAGGCAGTTCCTTCAACGCTTGCCGTACTTCGGAGCCGGCCAGCTGGGCTTCCGCCTGCTCCGCCGTCCCCGCATCGGTCGACGGCAGCTCGACGAGTCCCTCGTCGGAAGCAACCCGGCCACGCCGCTGCAGAGCCTCGCGGCGCAGCACGTCGACAGCTCGGCGATGGGTGAGGGTCAGCAGGAAGGTCGCGAGACTGGCCCGCGAGGAGTCGAAGCGCTCGGGTGCGCGCCACAGACCGAGCAGCGCCTCCTGAACCGCGTCCTCGGCGAGATTCGCATCGCGCAGCAACCGCCGCGCGAGTGCGTAGCACCGTGCGCCGTACGCGTCGTAGATCTCGGCCAGCGCCTGCGGGTCACCGCCGACCAGGCGGCGCAGCACCGCGTCCTGATCGATGCCGTGACGATCCCCCGACCCGAGGGTGAAGGGAGACGACACGGTGTCAGTCTGCGCGACGCACGACATATCCGTTATTCGTTCCGGACACGAATCCGGTTCATTTCGGACCGGAGCGCGATGTCAAGGCTCGGCTAGCGGCCCGGCGGGAGCCTTCGCGCCACCCCGTGCGTCGCGGTCCGGGCTGCCTGCGCCGACCCGGTGATCAGCAGAATTGCCGCGATTGCGCACACGCCGGCGATCAAGCCCGCCGCGACGCCCACGGCCACCGAGCCGGCGGCCTCACCGATGCCGGCGCCGATCAGGATGTAGGCGCCGATCAGCACCAATGCGCCTTCGGCCAGGTTGACGCAGTGACGCAACCGCATGGCCACGGCAGCGGGATGGCCGGTGGAAGGGTTTCCCGGGTCGGCTGCAGGAGCTGGACGGCCGCTCAGCTGCGGGAAAGGCCGCCGGGCCGCGGGGATGGCAAGAGAGAGGTCGGATACGGAGGACGAAGGCGAGCTTTTTCGCAGGTCCACATCTGCCTCCTACCCGGCTGTGACCCATCTCTCCCCCGCAGGATGCAGGAATTCCTCATCGGATCGCGATAGGTGCCGCCGTTTGACGCTCGTGTCGCCAGTTGGTAGACCAAAGATGTGCCCAGCCAGATACCGCTGGTCGATTACCTCGTGCTGGGCGACACCCCGCATCTCGTGGCTCACGAGTGCGCCAGCTGCGGCGCCAGGTACTTCGATCGTCGTAACGCCTGCGCCTCCTGTGGAGGCATTCACTTCACGTCCGCTGACGTGCCCACCGAGGGCGAGGTGCGCGCGTTCACCATCGTCTCGATGGCGGCACCCGGCATCCCGGTGCCGTTCGTTGCTTCCGTGATCGACTGCAAGGGCACGAGTGTGTCCGGCAACATCATCAACTGCCCTCCGGATCCTGAGCACGTCAAGCTCGGGATGCAGGTCAAGCTCGCCACCTATTCCGTTGGTACGGATGAGGCGGGCACGGAGGCAGTCGGCTTCGGATTCGAACCCGCCTGATCCGCCGGGTCACGCGAAAGGATCAGCCATGAGCGAAGACGCCTGGATCCTCGGGATCCACATGACGAAGTTCGGCAAGCATCCCGACAAGGATGTCGTCGACCTGGCGTCCGAGGCGGTGCTCGGCGCGCTCGGCGATGCCGGCGTGACCATGAAGGACATCGGCGTGATCGGCGCCGGCAACCTCATGGGGGCCGCGGCCGGCATCGGTCAGCAGCTGCAGAAGCAGGTCGGGCAGACCGGTATCCCGGTCTACAACGTGACCAACGCCTGCGCCACCGGAGCCACCGCCCTGCGCGTGGCGATCATGGCGGTCAAGGCCGGCGAGACCGACATGGGCCTGGCCTTCGGCGTCGAGAAGCTCTCGGGCGCCGGACTGCTCGCCGGCGGCGCGCGGGGCAAGGAAAACCCGAACTGGACCCCGTCCGGCCGCACCGGCGCCGTCGCCCCGACAGACGGGCGCATCGGCACCCAGACCATGCCGGGTGTGTTCGCCCAGATCGGCATGGAATACGGCCACAAGTACGGCGGCACCAGCTTCGAGCTCTTCGCCAAGATCTCTGAGAAGAACCACGCGCATTCCACGCTGAACCCGCTCGCGGCCTACTCGAAGCGCTTCACGCTGGACGAGATCATGGGCGACATCATGATCGCGTACCCCAACACCCGGCCCATGTGCTCGGCCAACTGTGACGGCGCGGCAGCGGCGGTCGTGGTCAGCGACGCGAAGCTGAAGACCCTCTCGCTCGAGCAGCAGCGCCGTGCCATCAAGGTTTCCGCGTCGATCCTGACCACCGACCCGTGGGAAGAGGCGTGCCAGGTCCTGCCCGACGTCAACACGCTGACCCGCAATGCGGCTGCGCAGGCGTACGAGCGGGCAGGCATCTCGCCGTCCGATCTCGACCTCGTCGAGCTGCACGACTGCTTCGCCACGGCCGAGCTGGTGCACTACGACAACCTGGGCCTGTGCGAGCCGGGCGGCGCGGTGGACTTCTTCAACTCCGGTGCCACCTGGCGTGACGGCAAGACCCCGGTCAACGTCTCCGGCGGCCTGGAGTCCAAGGGCCACCCGATCGCAGCCACCGGTATCGCCAACATCTGGGAGGTCTGCCACCACCTGCGCGGCGAGGCGGGCGACCGGCAGATCGAGGGCGCGAAGACCGGCCTGGCTCACGTCATCGGGCTGGGCTCAGCCTGCGGTGTCCACGTGCTGGAGAAGTCAGCGCTCTAGGTCTCAAGAACATAGGAATGGTCGCCCCGCTTCGTCGGGGCGACCCTTTCTATGTTCTACGTTGCGGCTTACGCGTTGGTGAGCGCCCCCGTCTCGCGGGCGGCATTGCGCTCATCGATCTGCTTCTTGCCCGGGCCGGTGCGGAAGTACGGGATCACGTGCTCGCCGATGTTGCGGATGGTGTCCATCATCGCGTCCTGCGGGATGGTGCCCATCTGGTTCAGGAAGAGGATCTCGTCGGCGCCGGCGTCGATGAGCCGGGCGACGTAGCCGATGCAGTCCTCGACCGTGCCGTAGGCGTGGTTGGGGTTCAGCAACGCGAGCGACGGGTCGGAGAAGTCGACGGTCACCCGCTCGGAGCCGATCGACGCGGAGATGATCTGCGTCCCGTCGCCGGTCGTGGTGGTGACGTCATCCGGCCACTCCTCGGGAGTCGGAAGCGGCGTCTTGCCGCCGCTCGCCCAGTGGGCGATCGACTCCATGAAGAAGCGCTGCCCCTTGATGCCCAGCTGGCGGGCACGCTGCCCGTCGTCGAGCACGACCGCCGGGCACAGCGCAGCGAAGTGCTCGTTCGGGAAGTAGCCGACCTGCTCCTCGGGATCACGCTTGGCGAACGCCTCGCGGTAGATCCGGTTCTTCTCAGCGACGGCATCGGGGCCACCGAAGCCCAGGACCAGCGCACCGATCCCGCGATCCGCCGCGTCAACGAGGCTGTCCTGATGAGTGCAGGCCATGTACAGCCGCGGATGCGGTGACTGCAGCGGCTTGGGGTGCACCGGGCGCGGCGGCACGTCGATGTACTCCCCGTGGTGCTCGACCACGTCTTCCATCCAGAAGCGCGGGATGAGGCGCATCGACTCGGCGATCATCGGCCGGATGCTGTCGATCTGGTAGCCGAAGGTGCCCGACTCCTGCTGGGTGCCGCCCTTGCCGAAGCCGATCTCGAGCCGGCCGTCGGACAGGATGTCGAGCGTCGCGCACCGCTCGGCGACCTTGACCGGATGGTTCATCTGGACCGGCAGGCAGATGACGCCATGGCCGATGCGAATGCGCTTGGTGGCACCAGCGACGTACGCCAGGAAGGTCTCCGGGGCGCTCATGTGGGCGTACATCGTGAGGCAGGTGTGCTCGACAGCCCAGATGACGTCGAAGCCGACCTCTTCGGCAAGCAGCGCCTGCTCGCGCACCTCCCGGAAGATCTGGTGGTCTCCTTCGCGGCTCGGGTCGGCGGTCTGAGCTTCGTAGATCAGGGAGAATCGCACCGGTTACCGCTCCTTCGCGTCTGTTCGGCTGGCACGGGCTATCGTGTAGCCATTGGCTACACCTGTCAAGGAGGCCGCTCGAGATGTCCGCTCCCCCGCTCCCTGCTGGACGCCCGACCGGCCGCGACGCGATCACCGATGCGGTGCTGGATGCCGCCGAGCGGCTCTTCGCTGCGGCTGGGCCCAACGACGTCTCGCTGCGGACCATCGCGCAGGAAGCGGGCGTCACGTACGGCCTCGTCTACCGCCATTTCGGCACGAAGGACGAGCTCCTCGAACGGCTGCTGGCGCGCTATGCCGAACGCTGGCGCGAGCATCTCGGCGACGATCCGGATTACGGGCGCGCGCTCGAGGACCTGATGGGCGCGACCTTCGACACCGGGCCTTACCTACGGCTGCTCGCCTGGAGCCTGCTGACCGGTGCGACCGATCGGGAGGGCGAGAGTTACCGGCGCCACACGACTCTCGACCAGTTGCCGCCTCTGGCACCGGGAGCCGGTGCCGACGCCGAACGCAGCGCTCGCCTGCAGACAGCCGGCGCGCTCGCCTTTGCCTTCGGTTGGCGGTTCTTCAACCCGTTCATCCGCGCGGCGCTGCACTTCGACAACGAGGATCCCCAAGCGCTGCAGGCAGCTGTTCAGGAGCAGTTGCGCGAGCTCGTCAGGTGAACGCGCCAACGCCAGTGATGTCTCTCCCGACGAGCAACGTCTGAATCGTCTCGGTGCCCTCGTAGGTGTGAATCGCCTCCACATCCATCATGTGGCGAATCACGTGATTTTCCAGCAGGATTCCGTTGCCCCCGAGCAGATCACGCGCATCGGCGACGATCTGGCGGGCCTTGCTGGTGTTGTTCAGTTTCGCGAGCGAAGCGATCGTGTCGGTCATCCGGCCGGTCATCTCCAGCTGCGCCAGCCTCATGCAGTACAGCTGCATTCCCACGAGCTCCTGAAGCATGCCGACGAGACGTTGCTGGATCAGCTGGAACTCGATGAGTTCCTTGCCGAACTGGCTGCGCTGGCGGGCATAGCTGAGCGCCGCGTCGTAGGCCGCGACCGCATGACCGAGCGCGCTGTAGGCCACCTGGCTCCGGGTGCCGGCGAGAACGTGGGCGGTGTCCTTGAAGCTGCTGGCCCCGGGAAGTTTGGCGCTCACCGGGATACGCGCGTCGTTCAGCTCGATGTCGGCTTGCCAGATAGCGCGCAGCGAGCCCTTCCCGGTGATGACGGTGGCGTCGTATCCCGGGGTGTCCTTCTCGACGAGGTAGCCGCCCACTTCGCCGTCCTCACCGCGCGCCCAGAGCACGATGACGTCGGCGATCGTCCCGTTGCCGATCCATCGCTTCGCGCCGTTGAGGACGTACTCCTCGCCGTCCTGCTCGGCGGTGGTTTCCAGCAGGAGCGAGTCGGAACCGTGGTCGGGTTCGGTGAGCGCAAAGGCACCGATGGCGTCGACTTTCGCCAGCGGCTGCAGCCATTTCGCCTGCTGCTCCGCAGATCCGAAGAGCTCGATGGAGCGCATCACCAGCCCGGCCTGGACGCCGGCGAAGGTCGCGAGGCTGCCGTCGCCCCGGGACAGTTCCATCGCGACCAGTCCGGCCGAGGCCGGACTCATGTTTTCGCTGTCAGCCCCGTGACCGATGAGGCCGAGTTCACCCATGCGCCTGGCAAGTGCGAAGGGAAATTCGGCGCGTTCCCAGTAGCCGGCAATCACCGGCAGCACCTCATCGCGCACGAAGTTTCGCGTCAGCTCGAGGTAGGCGCGCTCCTGGTCGCCGAACTCGTCGCTGATACGGACGAAATCGGTTTCGAGCGCATCACCGAGTAGATCCACGGCAGCGTCATTCCCCCGTGGCGGGATGATTACCCGCCTTGCCGATGTGGCCGACAGCTCCCCCGAAGCTGCCGGCCACGTGACGGACAGGGATGGTTGCGACGCAGGTGTTCAGGAGGCGCTGGTGGTCTGCACGGCCCAGAAGTCCGAGGCGAGCTTGCTGCTCGTCGCGTACTGGTAGGGCATCTCGAAGTAGCCGTCCTGGCCCCACGACGTGCCCCAGGAGTTACGCACCCGGAAGCGGTCCTTGGCGTCGTCGTAGCCGACCATCAGGACCGCGTGGCCGCCCACGATGGACTCGCTCGGCGACGGCATCGGAAGGATGCCGGACTTCGCGACCTCGGCGCTCTCGAAGGAGTCGTAGACCGTGAAACCGAAGACGACCGGCAGCCCACTCGCGAGCACACTCTTGAGACCGAACAGATCCTGCGGCGCCGCTTCGTAAGTGAGGACCTTGTCCTTCAGCGCGTCCTTGTAGTCCTTCTTCGGCGGCTTCTGCGCGAAGGTGGTGATGTCGTACTCCCAGTCGCTTTCCGGGCAGACGCCGAGCTTCGCGACGGCCTTCATGCCATCACGGATCTGGGCCCCGGAATCCTGGGACACCGTGCCTTCGATGACCCTTTCCTGGTAGTAGATCCAGAGCCGGCTCGGGGTGAGCCACGTCTGGTCCTGACGATGGTTCTGGAAGTCGACGGCGGCGGCAATGGCGTTGGCCGTGCAGCTGCCGAGCTGTCCTTGGTCGTACACGGGCGGCATGTCCGGTTTTGCGGACAGATCCACCGATGACGGCAGCGACGTGACGGCTGACAGTGCCAGCCGGGCATCGCGGATGTCGGGGAGTTGGGGCACCCAGCCGTAGCCGGTGACCTTTCGGGGGGCGGTCATGGGCGCGACCATAAACCCGCCTGGTGGTGGGCGATACCCCTCTGTCGGACGTGCGACAGTGACGCGTGATCGGACTCCCCGCGGCGCGTGCTCGCCTCCTTGCCGCCGGCCTGCTCTGGGCGAGTTCGGCGCAATTCTTCGTCGCGCAGGCGTTCGCGGAGCGGGCCTGGAAGGGTTCGGCGCCCTACAGCCTTCGCACCAGTTGGATCAGCGATCTGGGCGCCACGACCTGCGGGACGTACTCGGGCGGCGGGGGCGTGTTGGTGTGTTCACCGCGTCATGCCTGGCTCAACGGTGGCCTGACCCTGCTCGGCGCGCAAGTGGTGCTTGGCGCCCTTCTGCTGCAACCGGTACTCGGCTCCGCCCGCTCCGGCCGCGCCGGCGGCGCGCTGCTGATCCTGGCAGGGGCTGCGCTTCCGCTTGTGGGCGCCTTCCCGGAAGACACCGGCAGACCCTGGCATGCCGCCGCGGCGACGGTACATTTCGCGGCGGCCGGGTTGGGCATGGTGGCCGGCGGCGCAGCGGTGCGCGGGCGTTTCCCGCGGGTCGCCGCGATGAGCTTCGTCCTCGGCGGCGCGTCGCTCGTCGGCACCCTGCTGACGCTTGCGGGCTCGGGCGCGGGGATCGGGAGAGCGGCCGTCGAGCGGTTGGCTGCTTGGCCGTTCACGCTCTGGACGTCATTGGCCGGCCTCCTGCTGCTCACCGCTGTCGCCCAAAAGGACCGTCCATTTGCGACGCTTTGATCCGCCCGGCGCGAGCCAACCGGTCTCACCCCTCACCATCTGGTGTGCGGTCGAGCACTCGGCGCCAGCAGGGATCGCGAATCGCCCGTGTCACAAGCCTGCAATGTGTTTCCCTTAACGCAGGGTTAACACCAAGACCGGGGGAACTTTGATGACGCCGCTCACTCGCCGCGGGCTGATGACCGGGGCCGCGGGTTCTGCTGCGCTGCTCGCGATGGAGGCGTGCGGATCGAGCAGCTCGGGCAAGACGTCAGCGTCCGCCAAGCCCGCGGCGTCGCCCGAGCCGTCCGGCATCGGCGGCGTCACCGACCCGTCCAAGGCCCCGTTCGACACCGTCGTCGTGCTGATGATGGAGAACCGTTCGTTCGATCACCTCCTGGGCTGGATGCCGGGCGTGAACGGCAAGCAGGCCGGACTGAGCTTCCCCGGCTACAAGGGCGGCACCCACTCCACTTTCCCGCTCGGCTCCAACACGCAGGCCTGCGGCGACAAGGACCCGGCCCACACCTGGCAGTCGATGGTCCAGCACTACAACGGCGGCAAGCTCGACGGCTGGCTCCAGACCCAGTTCACCGGCGACCAGTTCCCCATCGGCTACTACGAGCAGGCCCAGGTCCCGATCCTCGGTTCGCTGGCCGGGGCGTACACGCTCTTCGACGCCTACCACTGCTCCCTGATGGACGCGACGTGGCCGAATCGCTTCTACCAGCTGTGTGCGGCGACCGACGTCGACGCGACCGGCCTCTTTCCGGTGGCCGGCGGGCAGCGGCCTTCCAACCTGCAACTGGCGATCTTCGACCGGCTTCGCGACGCCAAGCTCACCTCGGGGTACTACACCTGGGGCGAGCCGATGACCGAGCTCTTCTCCTCCAAGAAGTACGACGACATCACGCATCCGAAGGACGAGTTCTTCACCGCGGCAGCAAAGGGCACGCTGCCCAACGTCACGTTCATCGACCCCGACTACACGACGCGCTCGGAGTTTCTCGGCACCTCCAACGACATGCACCCCCACGGCGATCTGCAGGCCGGCGACAGCTACATCGGCGAGGTCTACAACGCACTCAGCAAGAGCCCGCAGTGGGAACGCATGGTCTTCGTCCTGAACTTCGACGAGAACGGCGGCTTCTACGACCACGTGAAGCCGCCAGTGTGCATCGACAACAATGTCAACCCCAACCCGGGCCCACACCCGAATTACAAGCAGCTCGGTTTCCGCGTGCCGGCGATCGCGATGGGTCCCTACGCGCCGCAGAAGGTCGAGACGGCGGGCCCGTACGAGCACTGCTCGATCCTTCGGATGATCGAGTGGCGCTGGGGTCTGGCGCCGATGACCGCCCGCGACGCCAACGCCCGCAACCTCGCCCAGGCACTCGACTTCACCAAGAAGCGCGAGACGTTCACGCTGCCGGCGTTCATCCCGGCCACCTCGCCGGCCTGCCCCAATCCACAGCTCGCCCTCGCGTAATCACGCCAGCTCGACACACGATTCACAGCAACTGCGCAGAAACCGCGGTAGCTACCCGCTGACGGGTCCGGATCAAACCTGTGGACCCCACGTTTCACGCGCCCGAAACGTGTTTGGCACATCGCACACCTAACTTTTGCATCGACCGGCGCGGTCCCTGACACCCGCTGCGCCGCCCTTACGTCAACGAGCGAATTCAAGGAGTGACCTATGCGTGGAAGTAGCGCTCGCCAGGAGGCCATCAACGCCGTGAAGGCGTACGAGCCCCCCGCAGCCAGCTTCACGCCGGCCGAGGTGCCCGGAGAGATTTTCGGCGCGAACGTCTTCAGCAAGGCCGTGATGCAGAAGCGGCTTCCGAAGGCCGTTTACAAGTCCGTCATCGCGACGATCGAGCACTCCAAGCCACTCGACCCGACAGTCGCCGACGCCGTGGCCGTCGCCATGAAGGACTGGGCGATGGAGAAGGGTGCGACGCACTACGCGCACGTCTTCTATCCCCTCACGGGGCTGACCGCCGAGAAGCACGACAGCTTCCTCGAGCCGGGCGGCGACGGTTCGTCGATCGCCGAGTTCGCGGGCAAGACGCTGACGCAGGGCGAGCCCGATGCCTCCAGCTTCCCTAACGGCGGCCTGCGCGCCACGTTCGAGGCGCGCGGCTACACCGGCTGGGACGTCACCAGCCCCGCGTATGTCCTGGAGAACCCGAACGGCAACACGCTCTGCATCCCGACGGTCTTCGTGTCGATGACCGGCGATGCGCTCGACCACAAGACCCCACTGCTGCGCTCGCAGCAGGCGATGGCCGCTCAGGCCGAGCGCGTCCTCAAGCTCTTCGGCCACGAAAACCCTGACGCGGTCGTGTCCTTTGCTGGTCCCGAGCAGGAGTACTTCCTGATCGACAAGAGCTTCTTCTACAGCCGTCCGGATCTGCTCAACTCCGGCCGCACCCTGTTCGGCGCGAAGCCGCCGAAGGGCCAGGAGTTCGACGACCACTACTTCGGCGCGATCCCCGACCGCGTGCTCGCGTACATGCTCGACTGCGAGCGAGAGCTCTTCAAGCTCGGGATCCCGGCCAAGACCCGTCACAACGAGGTCGCCCCCGGTCAGTTCGAGCTCGCTCCGGTCTTCGAGCGGTCCAACGTGGCCGCCGACCACCAGCAGCTGCTGATGGTGACGCTGCGCCGGATCGCCCACAAGCACGGCATGGAATGCCTCTTCCACGAGAAGCCTTTCGAGGGCATCAACGGCTCGGGCAAGCACGTCAACTTCTCGCTCGGCAACGCGACCGAGGGCAACCTGCTGCTGCCGGGCGACACGCCCCACGACAATGCCCAGTTCCTGGTGTTCTGTGCAGCCGTGATCCGCTCCGTGCACAAGTACGGGGGGCTGCTGCGCGCGTCGGTCGCGTCGGCCACCAACGACCACCGGCTCGGCGCCAACGAGGCACCGCCGGCGATCATCTCGATCTTCCTCGGAGACCAGCTGACCGACGTGTTCGATCAGGTCGCCAAGGGTGGTGCCACCTCCTCCAAGGAGAAGGGCACGCTGATGATCGGTGTCGACACGCTCCCGGTCCTGCCGACCGACCCGGGCGACCGTAACCGGACCAGCCCGTTCGCCTTCACCGGCAACCGTTTCGAGTTCCGCGCCCCGGGTTCGCTGCAGACCATTGCCGGACCGATGGTCACGATCAACACGATCCTGGCCGAGGCTCTCGACTACATCGCCACCGAGATCGAGGCCCGCCTGTCCGACGGTGCCGAGTTCAACGTCGCGGTGCAGAAGGTCCTCGAGGACATCATCACGATGCACGGCAGCGTGGTGTTCAACGGCGACGGCTACTCCGAGGAGTGGCAGGTCGAGGCGGCCGCCCGCGGGCTGCCGAACCTGCGCACCACGCTCGACGCGCTTCCGGTGCTGATCGAGGAGGACTCGCTCGAACTGTTCAGCCGCTACGGCGTTTTCAGCCACCGCGAGCAGCACAGCCGCTACGAGATCGCGCTCGAGCACTACGCGCTGAGCATCGGCGTGGAGGCGAAGACGACGCTCGAGATGGGCTCGACGATCGTGCTCCCGGCGGCCGTCCGCTATCAGACCGAGCTGGCCACCAACGTCGGCGCGCTGAAGGCGGTCGGGATCGAGGCCGACATGGCCGAGCTCGAGCGGATCACCGCCCTGGTGAACGGGCTACGCGACGGACTGGCCGAGCTCGGCTCAGCACTCGCTCACTCCGCTGCGGGTGCACTGGCCGAGGCCGAGCACGCCCGCGACGAACTGCTGCCGGCGATGAGTGCCGTGCGTTCGGCGGCTGACGCCCTGGAGGGAATCGTCGCCGACGATCTCTGGCCACTGCCGACCTACCAGGAAATGCTCTACATTCTCTGATTCACCAGCTGAATTCCGCCAGCTGATTCCGCCAACGCAGACGGCGCGCCCCGACCCGCCGACACCCGCCAGGTGGCGGGATGGGACGCGCCACAAACCGGGGAATGGCCGCCAGAGTCGGGGGGCTCGGTCGCGGCCATTCCTCGGTGTCCCATGATGCAGCGCATGGGCTGGAATGAGTAGCGAAGCGGCGCCGCGCACCATCCTGATCACCGGCGCCACCGACGGCCTGGGACGCGCGGTCGCCGAGCATCTGGCCGCCTCGGGACACCGGCTGATCCTGCACGGCCGGGATGCGCAGCGGCTCACCTCGGTCGCCGCCGACATCGGACGGCAAGCCACCGGTCCGGCGCCGGTGACGGTGCTCGCCGACCTCGCCGACCTCAGCCAGGTGCGCGCCCTCAGCGAGCAGGTGGGCGCACTGACCGACCGGTTGGACGTGTTGCTCAGCAACGCGGGGATCGGCTCCGGAGCACCGGACGGGCGCGAACGGCAGGTCAGCGCTGACGGCTACGAGTTGCGCTTCGCCGTCAATTACCTCGCCGGCTTCGATCTCGCGCTACGGCTGCTCCCCCTGCTTCGCGCCGCGGGCTCGGCGCGCATCATCAATGTCGCCTCGCTGGGGCAGGCACCGGTGGACTTCGACGACGTGATGATCGAGCGTGACTACAGCGGCTCCCGCGCCTACGGGCAGAGCAAACTCGCCCAGATCACCAGCGGCTTCACCATGGCCGGGCGCCTGGACCCGGCTGCGGTCACGGTCAACAGCCTGCACCCCGCGTCGCTGATGCCCACGAAGATGGTCGTCTCCGAATACGGCCGCAGCGTCGACACCCTCGAGGAGGGTGAGATCGCCACCCGTCGGCTCGTGGATGCCCCCGATCTGGTCGGCGTCACCGGCAAGTTCTTCAACCGTCTGATCGAGGCGCGCGCTCACGCATCGGCGTACGACCCGACGGTGCGGCGCCGGCTGTGGGACCTGAGTCTGGACCTGACGGGCGCGCCGGATCTCAGGGCGTCACCCTCCTGACCGCCGGACGTCTACTGACGGAAACGTCGGCGTAACGCCGGTGTGGGATTTTGAGCAGGTTCGCGAGCAGAAATCCGCCGCCTGGATTGGGATCCCGTTCAATGGATTTGGCCGAAGACACCCTGCAAAAGGCGCTTCGCATCAACCTTGATTCGCGCTGGTACGGCACGGTCGCCGAGATCGGTGCCGGCCAGGAGGTCGCCCGCTGGTTCTTCCGGGCCGGCGGCGCCGCGGGCACGATCGCGAAGTCGATGTCGGCGTACGACATGGCCGTCAGCGATGCCGTCTACGGCAAGTCGCAGCGGTATGTCTCCCTCGGCCGGCTGCAGGCCATGCTCGAACACGAGCTCGATCTGAACATCGACCGCCTCGGAGACAGTCGCGGAGACACCACCTCGTTCTTCGCGTTCGCCGACACCGTGGTCGCCCGCAGCTACGCGGGCGGCAACGAGTGTCACGGCTGGATGGGGGTGCGCTTCCAGGCACATCCGCTGGACGAACCCAGCCAGATCGTCCTGCATGTGCGCATGCTGGATGAGGACGCGAAGCTGCAGCAGGAAGCACTCGGCATCGTGGGTGTGAATCTCATGCACGCGGCCTTCTTCGAGCACCACGAACCCGACGAGGTGATCCAGAGCCTGCTCGACCGCCTCACCACCGGGCGCATCGAGATCGACATGATCGAGTTCCGGGGCATCGAATTCCGCCGGGTGGACAACCGCCTGATGGCGCTCAAGCTCGTTCAGCTCGGCCTCAGCGGCGTCGCGATGTTCGGGCCGGACGGCACCGTCCTGCAGCCGAGCGAAGCCCTGCGAAAGCACGCGATCCTCGTCGAACGCGGCAGCTTCCGGCCGCCGACCGTCGTCAACATCGACATGCTCAGCTGCGCGCTGGAGAAGTTCGAGACCGATCCGGCAGTGGCGGGCAAGCCGGTGCTGGCACTCACCGAGCTGACGATGCGCAACCTGCTGGCCGGCGGGGCCGATGTCGACCGGCGCGACTTCCTGGCCCGGGCCGATCTGCTCGCCGCCTGTGGCATGACCGTGCTCATCTCCGACTACTACGAGTACAACCGGCTGGCGGCCTATCTCGGGGCCCGGACCCAGGAACGCATCGGCATCGTCATGGGCGTTCCGAGCCTGGCCGACCTGTTCGATGAGAAGAACCACTCCCAGCTCCCCGGCGGGATCCTGGAGAGCTTCGGCAGGTTGTTCAAGAACGACCTCAAGCTCTTCGTCTACCCGATGCAGAAGTCGCCCGACTCCGAGCTGATCACCGTCGACGACGTGCGGGTCGAACCGGTGTTGCAACCGCTGTTCGACTACCTCGCGGGGCGCGGGAGCTTCGTCAATCTCGACAACTACCACCCCGAGTATCTGCCGATCTACAGCCGTGATGTGCTCCGCCGCATCGCCGCCGGTGACAGCGATTGGGAGGCGATGGTGCCACCCGAGGTGGCGGAACTGATCGTGCGCCGATCGTTCTTCGGCCACCAGCGAGTTCCGGTGGCAGCCGGCGACTGACGCCGCCGCTGCCCCGCGTACTGCCCTGGGCACGCTGTCGAAAGTCCCTACCGCAGAGGGGTTTTCGCGACCACGATGCAAGGGTCGCCAACGTCTCGTGGCAGGACCGGTGCGGCGGAAGAGGGCGAAGGCGATGAGCTTCAATCTGGCCTGCATGTTGCGTGAATCCGCGAAGACGCACCCCGACAAGGCCGCCGTCCTGCACGACGGCGGATCGATCAGCTACGCCGAGCTCGATCTGCTGTCCGACCGGTTCGCCGTCGGGCTGCGCGAGCGTGGTCTGGCGCCCCGTGACGCGGTCGGGTTGCAACTGCCCAACATCCCCCAGTTCGTGATCGCGTACTTCGGCATCTTGAAGGCCGGCTGCGTCGTGGTGCCGATCAACGTCTTGCTGAAAGCTCCCGAGACCGCCTATCAGCTCGGCAATTCCCATGCCCGCGCTCTGGTCACGTGGGCCGGCATCGCTGACGAGGGAGCGAAGGCGACACGGGCGGTCGGCATCGAGGAGTTGTACGTCGTCAACACACCCGGTACGCCGCTGGCGACGGTGGGCATCCCCGCGGAATCGCTGCTCGACAACGACCCGACACTGCCGGCCCCGTACGAGCAGGCCGATCCGGGTGAGACCGCCGTCATCGTCTACACCTCGGGCACCACGGGCACGCCCAAGGGCGCCGAACTGACGCACTTCCAGCTGCTGATGAACGCCGAGATCCCCGGCCGCCTCTTCGGGGTCCGTGAGGACGATGTCGTGATCGTCGTGCTGCCGCTCTTTCACGTCTTCGGCTTGTCGAGCCAGCTGAATGTCTGCATCCGTTTCGCGGCCACGATGTCGCTGGTCGTGCGTTTCGATCCGGCGAAGGTGATCGAGGTCATCCGGCGTGATCGGGTGACCATCTTCGAAGGCGTGCCCACGATGTACTACGCGCTGCTGAACCACCCGGGCATCACCGATGACGACGTCGCCTCACTACGTATCGGCATCTCCGGAGGCGCGGCCATTCCAGCCGAGATCCTCGATGACTTCGAGCAGAAGTTCGGGATCCTCATCCTCGAGGGCTATGGCCTCACCGAGACGGCGTCGACCACCACGTTCAACATCAGCACCGAGGAACGCAAGGTCTACAGCGTCGGCAAGCCCATCTGGGGTGTCGAGGTGGAGGTGTGGGACGAAGCGGAGGCGATGCTCGCCGCAGGAGAGAGCAACGTCGGCGAGGTCATGGTGCGCGGCGTGAACGTGATGCGCGGTTACTACGACGATCCCGAAGCGACACAAGCCGCTTTCACCCGCGGCTGGCTGCACACCGGCGATCTCGGCTACGTCGACAAGGAAGGCTTCCTCTTCATCGTCGACCGCAAGAAGGACCTCATCATCCGCGGCGGCTACAACGTCTACCCGCGCGAGATCGAGGAGGTGCTCTACACCCACCCGCAGATCGCCGAAGCCGCGGTCGTCGGCATCCCCGATCCCCGACTGGGCGAGGAGGTCAAGGCGTTCATCACCACCCGTCCCGGCTCGACCGTGAGCGAGCAGGAACTCATCGACTACGTCAAGGAACGGGTCGCGGCCTACAAGTACCCGCGCCACGTCGAGTTCCGGGCCCAGCTGGCCCACGGACCCACCGGCAAGATCCTCAAGCAGGAACTGCGCTGAACGTTGGTCGCAGACCGCGCGGGATTCGCTGCGCCCAGCCGAACCGCCCTCTGCTGAGACGCGTCACAACTTGCTGTGCAACTGGCTGATGATCGCCTTGCCCTGATCGGTGCTGACGTCCGTCACGCCGGAGATCTTGATCAGCACGTCGCCGTAGAGCACCTCGAGATGGCCCTGGATCCCGCCGCCGTAGGCCTTGTCGCCGATTCCGGAGACCGAGGTCAGGTCGGTGAGTTTGTTGTTCGCCGACTTGGCTGCATCGACATCCGCCGAGAGCGCGATGGCGCCGTTCTCGCCTTCCACGTCGACGTCGAGCTGGTTGGCTCCCTGGGCGACGGTGCTCGTGTAGTTGCAGCTGTAGAGCTTGTAGGACGGGGTGTTGTCGGGCTCGGCAGAGGTGAACTGCTTGCCCGTGAGCTGCGAGAGCGTCGCCGCCGGCATGAGCTCACAGACGTTCACCGAGCTCTTCAGGCCGCTGCCCGAACCCCCGGACCCCGTCTTCGCTGCGGACTTGGCGGATCCGTTCGAGGACCCGCCGGTCTGGGCCGAGGCCGACGTGTTTGCTTTGGATGAGCCTCCGCAGCCGGCGAGAGACAGGGCTGCGGTGGAGCATGCCGCGAGGGTGAGAACTAGGCGGCGCGAGCCTGGGGTGCGTGACACCGAAACCTCCGATTTGTGGCCGTTGCCGCTAGTCAAGGACAGGCGCGTAATGGCTGCGTAACGCCTCGACCTAGACTCTTGACGTGCGGGTCGACCTGTTGGGCACGCTGTCGGTGTCTGGTGATGGGGTCGTCGAGGGTCGCCACCTCGGCGGGAGGCGGGCACAGCTGGCGCTGGCGATGCTCGCCCTCACACCTGGTTCGGTGCCGGCTGAACAATTGGCGGAAGCCCTGTGGGGCGAGACGCCTCCGCCGACCTGGCGGCCGGCTCTGCGCGGCATCATTCGCGGGCTGCGTGACGCGCTCGGCCCGATCGGGCTCGGCGGCGAGGAGCTCATCGCCACGGTGCCGGGTGGATACGCGCTCACCGACGCCGCTGAGGTCGACGTGGCTCTCGCCGCGGAGGCCCGGCGGCGGGCAGAGGCGGCGCTGCTCGCCGGTCAGCTCGCGGAAGCGGCGGACACGGTCGAAGCCGGCAGCCGGCTGAGCGGGGCCCAGCTGCTCCCGGGTGAGGACCAGCCTTGGCTGGCCGCTCATCGCCGGGTCATCGACCAGACCCGGTTCGATTCGTTACGCATCATCGCCGAGGCCGCCGGCGGCTTGAACCAACACGCCCGCGCCATCGACGCGGCGCGTCTCGCGGTCGAGCTCGAACCGCTCAACGAACGCGCCCACCAGGTGCTGATCGCCGCCCTCGACCGGGCCGGAGACCGGGCCGGTGCCGTGAGCGCGTACGAGCAGTGCCGCACGGTGCTGGGTGATGAGCTCGGCATCGATCCGAGCCGGGAGACCGTCGAGCTCTATCTCAGCGCTCTACGCGATCACACCCTGCTCGGCGCGGGCCGGTTGCCGACGCCGACCGCGCCCATGGTCGGCCGAACCGGAGAGCTCACCGAGCTGCGAAATGCCTTGCAATCACAGGCGATTGTGACCGTGACCGGCAAGGGCGGGGTCGGCAAATCCCGGCTGGCGCTGCAGGCTGCGATCGCGTCCACCGACTTTCCGGGCGGACGGCGCTGGGTGTCTCTCGCTGCGGTCGCCGAGAACGAACTCGTCGCTGCCACCGCCGCGCTGGAACTCGGGATCGCGGTCGGGCCGGACAATCCGGAAGGCGCTATCGCCGCGGAGCTGGCCCCGCTCGGCCGGGCGCTGCTGGTCCTCGACGGCTGCGAGGCGACGCGCGACGGGGTGGCCTCACTCGTCAACTCGCTGTTGATGACCTGCCGCGAGCTCTCCGTCCTCGTGACGAGCCGCTCCCCCATCGGCCTCGAGGGCGAGAAAGTCCATATGCTGCAGCCTTTTGCGGCGCCCGCACCCACCGATCTTCCAGCGCTCGAGGCGAACGACTCCGTGCAGTTGCTCGTCGATCGGGTGACCACCGGCGGCGGGTTGCTGGACCTCGATGAGAGCAACGCTCCCCTCGTGGCCGCGCTCTGCCTGCGATGCGGTGGGCTGCCGCTGGCGCTGGAGCTGGCGGCCGCACAGCTGACCGTCATGTCGCTGACCGATCTGCTGGAACACCTCACCATCGGCGGCGACGACGACCGGGTGCGCGCGGTGCTGGAGCGCAGCTATGCCCTGCTCGATCCCGACGAAGCCGAGGTCTTCCGCACTTTCGCGGTCCTCGACGGCGCGGTCGGCCTGCCGCTGGTGCGCCGGGTGGTGTCCGAGGAGCGCGTCCCACCCATGCGGGTCATCCGGGTGTTGCGCGAGCTGACGGCTGCCGGTCTGATGTGGGTCGACCGCTCGGGGGCGCGTTGGCGCTACCAGATGGACGATGACGTCCGCCGCTTCGCCTCCGACCGTCTCGTGGCCGGCGATGGCGAGCGGGAGGCCTTCGCCCGGCTGGCCGACGCGATCCGTGCGGCGCTGCCCGACGATGCGAGAACACCGCCGAGCGGCTATCAGGACGAAGTGCTCGACATGATCGGATCGGTGCGCTCCTACCTGGGCGCGGCGATCGACGGCCGGGCCGACCTCGACCGCGGCCTCGAGATCGCCTTTCGGCTGCATCGTTTCTGGGCGGCGACCAACGTCGCGGAAGGCCGGTTCTGGCTCTCGCGGCTGCTCGCCCAGGCGCCTGCCGGGGGGTGGCACGGCTACGCCACGTTCGCCCTCGGATACCTGACGTACTGGGCGGGTGACGCGGACGTCGCCGTCAGCCAGCTGGAATCAGCCGCGGAGGCACTGCGCGAGAGGGACGTCACCTACGCCGCCCACTCGCTGATCTATCTGGCCGGACTGCTCGATGATCTGGACCGCGTTGCCGAGGCCTTGTCGTGCGTCGACCGGGCGATCGATGCCTCGACTCAGGTCGAGTCGGTGGACCTGCAGGTCGCTGCGCTCTCGGGGGTGGGCTGCGTGCTCGCCGAGCGGGCAGACCCGTCCGCGGCGACGCATGTCGTCCACGCGGCCCAGCTCTGCCGCGAAGGTGGCACGCCCGCGCAGCTGGCAGCCGTGCTCTCGACCGCCGCCATGGTCTGCTGGCAGGCGGGCGACTTCGAACAGGCGCGCGCGTTCGTCGCCGAAGCCGAGCCGCTGCATCGTGACAACCGCCGCATCGCCCGTGTGGTGTGGCTTTCGGTGGCGGCGGCGTTGGAGCTCGAACGCGATGATGTAGCCGCGGCTCTCGATTGCGCGAGCCGGGCGGATGAGGAAGGCACCGCGCTCGGCGTGGAGCGTGAGCTGCCCTTGCTGCGGTGCATACGGGCGCTGGCGTGCCTGGCGAACGCCGACCCTGCGCAGGCCCGCACCCATGCTCAGGAGGCGCTGAAAGCGGCGCAGGCGTTGACCTACACCTTCCCTGTCGCGCTGTGCCTGGAGACGGCTGCCGCGGTGCTGGACGCAGCCGGGGACGACGCTGACGCGGCGGGGCTCGGCGCCCTGCTCGCGGCTGCCGAGGCGATCCGCACGCGCGGCGACCGTCCCATCCCACCTTCTCTGCGGCGCATCCTCTCGCCCGTCCATGGGCGTCACGCCAGTGCTGTGAGAGCTGCAGGCGAGGCGCTGGACGCCGCGACCGCCGCGCGCTATGCACTCGCGTTACTGGATGGAGAACGACTTCTCGCCGGGCAGCCTGGCATTGTTTAGCGATGGACGCCCCGATCGGTCCGCCGGACGGGGTGGGCGACGGCCTCGTGGCCGATGCGGTGGCGTTGGTCTCCGAGTGGCTGCGCCAGAGCGAGAGGTCGCTGACCCGTCGGCAGCGGCGTGATCGGCAGCGCTTCCAGCTGCTGACCGGCGATCCGCGGTCCCTCGCGTTCACCATGGCGTTCTGCGACCGGGTGCTGCGGCCGGAGAGTGCCTCCGTGGCGGCGGCGCAGCTGCGGGCCGTCGCCGCCGGGCCCGCGCCGCCCTTCCTGGGCCTCGTGGACCGTCTCCTGCTGCGGGCCGGAGTGAGGCTGGCCGCCGCGGCGCCGCACGTGGTCATGCCGGTGACCCGGCGCCGGCTCCGCCAGATCGTCGGCCCCCTGGTGGTCGACCGCTCCGATCCGGCCTTCGCGCGCCACCTTCGCCGGCTTCGCGATCAGGGCTTCGGCGTGAACGTCAACCTGCTCGGTGAATACGTCCTGGGCGAGCAGGAGGCGATCCGCCGGCTGGCCGCCATCGAGGCGCTGCTGAGCCGTCCCGACGTCGACTACGTCTCGGTCAAGGCGTCGGCCGTCGCCAGCCAACTCGACCTCTGGGGCTACGAGCAGACCCTCGATCGCGTCATGGCTGCGCTGCGCCGGCTCTTGCGGACCGCTGCCGCGTCGCCGGGCGGTCCGACGTTCCTGAACCTGGACATGGAGGAGTACGCCGATCTGCGACTGACGGTCGACGCGTTCACCCGGCTGCTCGACGAGCCGGAGCTTCGCGATCTCGACGCCGGCATCGTGTTGCAGGCCTACCTTCCCGATTCCTTCGACGTGCTACGCGAAATCGTCGATTGGACGGCGGCCCGCCATGGCCGCGGCACGGTCAAGGTGCGCATCGTCAAGGGCGCCAACCTGGCGATGGAATCGGTCGAGGCGGCCATGCACGGATGGCAGCGGGCTCCGTACGCCACGAAGGCACAGACCGACGCCAACTTCGCCAGGATGCTCGACTGGGCGCTGGAGAACGACCGGCTGTCGCGGGTACGGATCGGCATCGCCAGCCACAACCTGTTCGACGTCGCCTGGGGTCACCTGCTCGCGTCGGCCCGTGGGGTCGGTGAGCGGGTGGAATTCGAGATGTTGCAAGGCATGGCGCCGGGCATCGACGCCACCGTCCGTGACGTCACCGGTGGCCTGCGGCTCTACACACCCGTCGTCGCGGCCGCCGATTTCGACACCGCACTCGCCTACCTTTTTCGCCGGTTGGAGGAGAACAGCCACGGGGAGAACTTCCTGCGCAGCTCGTTCGATCTGAGCAGCAACGCCGAGGCCTTCGCCCGGGAGCAGGGACGCTTCGAGAGCTCGGTGACCGCCCGGTGGCAGGTGTCGTCGCAGCCGCGCCGGCGCCTGCCACTCGAACGGCCGCCGGGGTTCCACAACGCGCCCGACACCGACCCGACCGACGCGGCGGCACGCGCCGCGGTACTCGAAGCACTCGAGCAATGGACGCCGCCGGCCCTGCCGGAGTCCGTCACCCACACCGACGGCATCGACGACGTGCTCAGGCTCGCCGCGGCGGCCCGCGACAGCTGGTCGGCAACCACGCCCGAGCATCGCAGGGCACTCCTGCTCGCGGTTGCTGGCGAGCTTGCCGGCAAGCGGGCGCAGCTGATGGCCGTGATGGCTCATGAGGCCTGCAAGACCCTCGGCGAGGGAGACAGTGAAGTCTCCGAGGCCGTCGACATGGCGGCCTACTACGCCGAGCAGATCCCGGGCTTGGGCGGGGCGTTCGAGGCCGAGGCAGCATTCGCACCGCTGGGCGTCGTCCTGGTGACGCCGCCGTGGAACTTCCCGCTCGCGATTCCCGCCGGCGGAGTGCTGGCGGCCTTGGCAGCCGGAAACGCGGTCGTACTCAAGGCTCCCCCGCAGACGCCGCAGTGCGCGTACGCGATCGCCGAAGCGGTGTGGACCGCGTGCCGCGAAAACGCCGTGGACACGGGGATTCTGCAGTTTGTGCAGTGTCCCGAGGAGGTCGTCGGAGAGCACCTGGTCGCGCATCCCGGCGTCGACGCCATCGTGCTCACGGGCGCCCGCGAGACCGCCGACCTCTTCCGCCGGCTGGCACCACGCACACCGCTGTTCGCCGAGACGTCGGGCAAGAACGCGATCGTCGTCATGCCTGATGCCGACCTCGACCTCGCGGCCGGCGACGTGGTCCATTCCGCCTTCGGCCACGCGGGCCAGAAGTGCTCCGCCGCAAGCTTGGCGATCTGCGTCGGCGACGTCTACGACTCGCCACGTTTCCTACGCCAACTCGTCGACGCCGCCGCGAGTCTGGTGATCGGGCCTGCCACCGATCCCGCCACCACCCTCGCACCGCTCATCGGCCCCCCGGGCGCGTCCCTGCAGCGCGCCCTCACTCGCCTCGATCCGGGCGAGCGCTGGCTACTCGAACCGCGCCTGATCGACTCCGAGGCCCACCTGTGGTCGCCGGGCATCAAGGACGGCGTGCGTCCGGGCTCCTGGTTTCATCAGACCGAGTGCTTCGGACCGGTGCTCGGGCTGATGCGAGCGTCCGACCTCGACGAGGCGTTGACCATCGCCAACGACACGCCTTTCGGGCTGACCGGAGGGATCCACACGCTCGACCCGGCGGCGGCCGCGCACTGGCTGGAGGGCGCGGCGGTCGGTAACGCCTATCTCAACCGGATCATCACCGGAGCTGTCGTGCAGCGCCAGCCGTTCGGGGGGTGGAAGGGCTCCGTCGTCGGACCTGGAGCAAAGGCCGGCGGACCCCACTACGTCGCTCAACTCGGACGATGGCGCGAGCAGCGACCGCCCGAGAAAAGCGAAGAACCGGAGCCGGCGATCACGTCGTGGCTCGCCGCCGCGAGCGTCAGGCTGGATCCGTCCGAGCGCGAGTGGCTCACCGCCGCGGTCCGCAGTGACGCCTGGTGGCAGCGCCAGTACTTCGGCATCGAGCACGACCCGACAGGCCTGTTCTGTGAATCGAACGTGCTGCGCTTCCGCCCCCGCCGTCGCGTGGTGCTGTGGGTCGGCCCTGACGCCAGGCCGGTCGAGGTCCTGCGGGCTTACGCAGCCGCTTCCGCCGCAGGGTGTGACATCGAGTGTGTGAGCCCGCCGGGAGACCGGCTCGACCTGCGAGGAATCGTGGTCGGCTCGGTCACTGCCGAGCAGTTGACGTCACGCCTGCTCGGCAATGCTCCCGATGCTCTGCGGGTGCTCGGAAGCCGTCCGCCGGAGTTCGACGCGCTCGCCGGCGACTGCTTCGTCGACGATGCGGAGCCGCTCGCCGACGGCTTGATCGAGGGGCTGCGCTACCGCCGAGAGCAAGCGGTCAGCCGCACCCTGCACCGCTTCGGCAATGTGATCGACCCTCAGACGCCGTAGGTCCGGGTCGGCGTGACGAACACGGCCGCTCGACCCTGCTCGAGCATGACGCGGTCGTACTCCGCCCAATCGTCATGGCTGCCGCCGGCGGCCTGGAAGACCTCCCGCAGCAACACTCGGAGACGCTCGGCGTCCACCTCCGGACGCGGATCATCCGGGCCGATGATCTCGGCGGTGCCTTCGACCGCGGCCCACCGCCAGCCGCTGCGGAAGGCCGCTGTCAGCTGCGGCCGGGCGCGCAGATTGCCGAGCTTCACCTTGCCGTAGGTCACGAAACCCACGACCGTGCTGTCAGGGCGCAGCGGATGGGGCATGACCGCGGCGTTGACCACCGAGGACTGGATGGTGGCGTCGGCGCGCAGGGTCGAGATCACCGCGAGACCATGCTCCTCCCGGGCCAGCGCGGCTACTGCGTCCAGCGTCGTCATGCTTCCTCGATTCCCAGCTTCCGGTGTGACCCCGCCACGCGATATCGCGACTTTGGCAACGTACTGCCGGGCTGCATGTTGCTATGGAAGCTCGGGTCGAGGAGCTAGTTCGAACGGAGGGTTTGTGACGTTGCAACCGGGGGCTGTGTTCGCCGGCTACACGATCGAGCGGCTCCTCGGAGTGGGCGGCATGGGCGAGGTCTATCTCGCCAACCATCCGAACCTCCCCAAGCAGGACGCGTTGAAGGTGCTCGCCGGACCGCTGTGCACCAACGACGCCTTCCGGCAGCGATTCCTCGTCGAGGCGAATCTGGCCTGCCGGCTGCGGCATCCCAACATCGTCGGGATCCTCGACCGCGGCGAGTACGAGGGCCGGCTGTGGATCGCGATGGACTACATCGACGGCCGCAACCTCGACGATGCGCTCAAGGAGGACGGCCCGTTTCCGCTGGCGCGTGCTCTTCGCGTGATGGCCGGGATCTCCTCGGCGGTGCAGGACCTGCACGACAGCAACCTGCTGCACCGCGACATCAAGCCCGCCAACATCATGCTGACCCGCAGGCCCAATAAAGACGAGCAGGCCTACCTCACCGACTTCGGCATCGCTCGTGACGCGGCTGACACCCTCGGCCTGACCGCGACGACCCAGGCCGTGCTGACGCTCGCGTACGCCGCACCGGAGCGGCTGTCGATGCCGAGCGCGGCGCTCGATCGCCGAGTCGACGTGTTCTCGCTCGGCTGCGTGTTCTACGAGATGATCACCGGCCGACGAGCCTTCCCCGGCAGCGACTCCCGCCAGCTCTTGCATCAGCTCATGGAGGAGTACCCGCCTCCGGCGTCGAGTCTCGTGCCGGGCATTCCCGAAGTCGTCGACCGGGCGATCTACCGGGCGATCGCGAAGAACCGTGAGGACCGCTTCAGCAACAGCATCGACTTCCAGCAGGCGCTGGAATCGGCGGTCCGCGACACGGCGCCCGTGGTGCGCCCGGAGCCCCCGCTCACCATCTGGTACCGCGGCGAGGACATGGCCCCGATCGAGCTGCACAGCGAGCACCTCGGCAGCTACGACCGCGACCGGCTGGTGCAGGAGCTCTGGCAGAGCGTCTTCTTTCACCTCGATCCGATGCTGCCCTCCACGAACTGGCAAGGCGGGCGACGCGAGCTGGCGCTGCAAGCCAGCAACGGCGCCAAGACCGTCGGCTGGCAGGGTCAGCCGCCGCTCGCCGTCCAATCCCTGTGCCGCACGGTGGAAGAGATCGCCGGACGCGGCAGCACCACCGGCAGGGCCACGAATTCGAGCACCGGCAGCACGGTCGAGAAGCCCAAGAAAAGCAAGAAGCCCTGGGTCATCGGGGGCACCGCGGCGGCCGCCGTCATTGCGGGAATCGTCGTCGCGGTCATCCTGCTGACGAAGCCGGCGAAGCCGCCGATCCCCGCGATCCCCGCGAACCTGACGGCCACGGCCCAGCCCGGCGCCATCAAGCTGAGCTGGCTGCCCTCACAAAACGCCGACCACTACATGCTTTTTCGCGACAACACGGTGCTGAAGGCGGACCTGAAGGCGACCACGTTCACCGATCCCTTCCCCACCGACATGAACAGCCACAGCTATTTCGTCGTCGCCGTATCGAACAAGAACAAAGAGTCGGCGCACAGCGTGATCGTGAAGTCGGCGGCCGAGCTCCGCAACCTCAACCCGACGGAAACGTCGCTGGTGAAGCGGCTTCCGATCGGACTCGTCGACACCGCCAGCTGCACGCCCGATCTCGCGGTCGAGGATGCGTCGGTCGACGCGGCGGTCGATTGCGATCCCAAGGCCGTCGCGGGGGCCGTGTCCCCCAGCCAGAAAGTGCTGGCCTACCACTCCGTGGACAAGACCGCGTTCGACACCGACGTGAAGGACGGCGAGAACGGGCTGCAGACGGCCGACTTCAACTGCCAGGGAGGCGTTCCCTCGTCGGGTACCTGGACCCACAATTCCGTGGCGGCGGGCGCCTTCTACTGCTTCATCACCAATGACAAGAGCCAGAACCCCGCCGTCGCCTGGACGACCACGAAGAACCTGGACACCCTCGTCATCTACAACCGTCCGGGCTCCGGGCGTCCCGGCATCCAGGCGCTCTACAAGTACTGGGCCGCCATCCCCAATCACGAGACGACCTGACAACCCACGAAATACGTAGCTGGAGAACTGCCGCATCCTCCGATCGGAGGATGCCGGGCATCGTCCGAAACGGCGGCTGATCACGCCCCGTCGGACGATTCGCCCGCAGCGGGTTCCGCGAATGCTCGAAGGGCCGGCACAGCCGTACCGGCCTTCGAGAAGGGACCCGTGATGAGTACGAGCATTGCCACGCTGCCGGCGACCGACACCGCGCCACCGAAGGCGGTCCAGGCATTCCGCCGGATCCAGCTGCTCGTGGGCGCCTACATCGCGCTGAGCGTGCTGACCCTCGCCGCCATCGTCGTCCTTCGCCACCACTCCGGCCTCGTCAATTCGGCGGTGTGGACCCGCGGGATCATCGTGGTCGTCAGCGCGTTTCTGACGCTGCGGTTCACCGCGAGTGCAGCGCAGGGCTCGCGCCGGGCGTTCCTGCGGCTACGAATCATCTCGATCGCCGTGGTCGTCGCGATCGCCGTCATCGTGGCGTTGCCGGGAACCTTCCCGCTGTGGATGAAGATCGAGCAGGGCTTCTGCGGCGTCCTGCTGATGGGCGTGGGGGCGCTGGTCAACGGCCGGCTGCTGCGGTCGCTGTTCGCCGCTCGCTGAGCGTCTCATAACCCTGCGGACATATCGGGCGGGTCGGTGACACCATCGGGAGGGTGAGCATGGCCAGCACGGCGCCTGCCGAAGTCGGCGCTGACCGCGTCGAGGATCCGTGGCAGGCCCGCCTCGACCGGCTGCGCTACCTGCTGCCGCTGCCGATGCTGGCCGTCTCGACCGCGGCGGCACTCGCCGTGCCGAGCAGCTCAGCACCCGCGTGGGCGCGCTTCGACGTCGGCCTCCCACTGGCCGTCGCCGCGGCCATTGGCTGGACGGTCGTCAGCGTGCGGCTGCGCGGTGACGCCTCCACGCGATGGAGGGGGCCGGTCTTCGCCGCCCACACGGTCACGGCAGGTGTGCTCGTCTGGGTCGACGGTTTGTACGGGGTATTCGCCTATCTCGGATTCCTCTTCGCCTACGGGCTCGGGCCGCGGTGGCGCAAGGCCGGGTTCGCCGCGACCGCACTGATCGTGTCAGCGGCGATGTCGGGCGGCTACCCGTCATCGGATGCCGGGCGGACGCTCACGTACATCGTCGTCGGCGGGGTGCTGATGGCACTGGTGCTGACGACGTCCAGCATCACCAATCGCGCCGTGGAGCAGAACCAGGAGCGCGGACACATGATCGACGAGCTGGCCGAGGCGAACCGGCGCCTCGCAGCCTCGATGGCGCAGAACGCCGAGCTGCATGACCTGCTCGTCGCGCAAGCCCGCGAGTCAGGCGTGATCGAAGAACGCCAGCGACTTGCCGGGGAGATTCACGACACCCTCGCGCAGGGCTTGACCGGCATCATCGCCCAGCTGGAGGCAGCCGAGCACACCCGCCATCGACCTACCGAATGGTCGCGCCACCTCGGCCAGGCCCGTGCGCTGGCCCGTTCCAGCCTCACGGAGGCGCGCCGTTCAGTGCGGGCGCTTCGCCCCGAACAGCTCGAGGACGCGACCCTCCCGGAAGCGATCGATGCCCTCGCTGAGACCTGGTCCCAGCACTCCGGCGTCGCCGCTGACGTACAGACCGCGGGCGACCCCGTCAGGTCGGGCTCCGACACCGAGACTGCCGTGTTCCGCGTCGCGCAGGAAGCGCTGTCGAACGTCGCCAAACATGCTCGTGCCAGCAAGGTGCGGCTCACGCTGACCTACGTCGACGACGTCCTGCTGCTCGACGTCGTGGACGACGGGATCGGCTTCTCCGTCGATTCCGTGAGCACGCAAAACCCCCATGGATTCGGCCTGATCGGCATGCGTGAACGCCTGCGCCGGGTCGGGGGCAGGCTCACGGTCGAATCCGCGCCGGGCTCGGGGACGAGCGTCAATGCCGCCGTCCCGCTCGCCACCACCGCCGAGACCGGCCGATGACGGCGATCCGGTTGCTCATCGTCGACGACCATCCGATCATGCGCGACGGGCTGCGCGGGGTGTTCACCGACGATCCGGACTTCGAGGTGGTCGGTGAGGCCGGCGACGGCGTAGAGGCGATCGCCCTGACCCAGCGGCTCGACGTCGACGTCATCCTGATGGACCTGCGCATGCCGACGATGGGCGGGGTCGAGGCCATCACCCGCTTACGCGAGTCCGGCCACCCGGCGCGCGTGCTGATCCTCACCACGTACGACACCGACCGCGACGTCCTGCCCGCCGTCGAAGCCGGCGCGACCGGGTACCTGCTCAAAGATGCCCCGCGCGATGAACTCCTGCGCGGGGTGCGGGCGGCGTACGCGGGCCAGTCGGTGCTCTCGCCTTCGGTGGCCGGGACGCTCATGAGCCGCGCGGGTGGGCACCGCGACCAGTCCGAGAGCCTCGCCCTCAGCCCTCGCGAAGTGGAGGTGCTGCGCCTGGTCGCTGATGGCGCCACGAACCAGTCCGCCGCTCGGCAGCTCATGATCTCCGAGACGACGGTCAAGACCCATTTGCTGCACATCTACACCAAACTCGACGTGCGCGACCGGGCCTCGGCCGTCGCCACCGCGTACAAGCGCGGACTGCTCGCCTGACCGTTCGGCCAGGACCCGCCGCCGCGGCCGCCCGAGATCTGGGATGCTGGCCTCATGAGCGCAGCGCCGCAGCGCGTAGGCATCCAACCGGGTGCGGGTGTCGTTGCCCGCTTCGGCGATGCCCTCGCCGTGGTCGCCGGAGACGTCCTGGATGAGGCGTTCTTCCCGGCCCTGTTCGACGTGCTGAAGGGTGCCGGCACCGGCACGCTGAAGGCCTCGAAACTGGCCTGGCGGGTGGCCGCGCTGCTGACCGAAGACGCTGCTGCACGGGTGCAGGACTCGGACGTCGGCGCGTTCGGCATTGCCGTGCCCGTCGCCGAGGGCTACCTCGTGATGGTGCACGGTTCGGTGCGCGCACTCATCACCGACGGATCGGGCGAGATCGAACTGAACGGGGCCGAGTCCCGCACATGGGTCGACCGAGTCGTGCCGGCGCCGGTGGAACGCCTGGCTCTGACGCTCGCGGAAAGCGGCCCGGTGGAGGCGTTCGCCCGCTCGCAACTCGATGACGGGATGATCCCGGCCGGCGGCTTCGTCCTCATGTCGTCGGTGGCTGCAGCGCCGCCGATTCCTGCGCCGGTCCCCCAGCTCCCCCGAGCCCCCGAGCTGGCTCAGCCAGCCGCCGATGTGCCGGCACCGCCGCCCTCGCCGGCACCGCCGCCACCGCCGGACTCGCCGCCTCTTTCGGAGCCCGCTCCAGAGCGCCAGGCGGCAGCACCGCGAGCCCGCGAGACCATGGTCGTCCATTCGTCGGCCAGTGCGCTGGTCGCTGACGACGGCACCCGGACGCTCCTGGACCGCAACTACGTCTTCGGCCGCGAGCCATGGAAGGATCCCGACGTCGTCAGCGGCGCCGCGTCGCCGATCGTCGTCAAGGATCCGGACAACCTCATCTCACGTGCACATGCCTACGTGACAGTCGATGCCGGCGGGGTGATGGTGCGCGACAACGCTTCGGGAAACGGCACCTACGTGGCTCCACCGGGAGCGCCGGAATGGATGAGGCTGGGCCCTTATCCGGCGCCGCTGCCACCCGGCTGGAGCCTGCGTCTCGGCATGCGTGTCTTCACCCACATCGCCGCTCCCACCGAAGGCCAAGCCGCTCCCCGGTAACCGGCCACAGATGTCAGTGGGCGCCCGCGCCCACCGGTCGGCGTGACGAGTCCTTCAACACAAGCCAGTTTCCGGCGCGCAACTGCGCCAGCGTCGGCTCGTCGAGCAGCACCCGCTTCTTCACCGCTGCCGTCGCGGCGGCGAGATCGTCCGGATGATGGCCGAGCACCAAGGCGCCCGTCAGGACTCCACGGGACACGATGAGGCGGCGGTAGGAAGGCAGCCGCGCATTCTCACTCACGATGACCTCATCGCCCTCTCCGGGCACGACCTGACCGATCGACGTGAGCTCCAGCCCGACGCCTTTCAGGATGGTGGCCGGAATCTCGGCGACGAGCCGCTCGTCACCGCCGAGCGCGTTGGCCGCCGCCACCTCTCCCTGCTTGGCGGCGATGGGCCAAAGACCGAGGACGAGCCCGTCGTGTTCAGCGATGTCACCCGCGGCGAAAACCCCGGGAACGTTGGTCTCCATGCGGTCGTTCACGAGCACCCCGCGATTGACCGCGACTCCAGCATCCTTGGCGAGCTTGGCGTTGGGACGGATACCGATGGCGGCCAGGAAGGCATCGCAGGGGATGGTGCGACCGTCCTTGAGCACCACCGAATCGATCCGCTCCCCGCCGCCGAGCGACTCGGTCTCGGCGCCGTAGAGCACCTGCATGCCGAGCCGGTCGAAGTGGCTCTGGACCAAGGCGCTGCAACGCTCGTCAACCTGCTTGGAGAGCAGGCGCTTGCCGCGCTCCAGCACCGTCACGTGAAGCCCCAGCTCGTGCATCGCGTACGCGGCTTCCAGGCCGAGCAGGCCACCTCCGGCCACGACGGCGGTGCGGCACGCATGGCGCTGCGCATAGCTGCGAAGCTCCATCGCGTCCGCGGCCGAGCGCAGCACGAAGCTGCCCGGCTTGCCGAAGCCTTGGAGCGGTGGCTCGGTGCTGCTGCTGCCCATCGCGAGGATGAGCCGGTCGAAGTTGATGACCTCGCCGGTGCCGAGCACGACGTGGCGGGCGCGGACATCGATGCTCGAGACGATCGTGTTCAGCCAGGCGGTGACCCCGTTCTCGGCGTACCAGTCCTCGGCGAGCAGATAGAGCCCGGTCATCGCTGAACGTCCATAAACCAGACGGGAAATGCCCATCCGGTTGTAGAGAACGTGGGACTCCTGACCGATCAGATGGATCTCGCAGTCGGGATGGCCGCGACGCACGAAGTCGGACGCGGTGACTCCGGCGATCCCGTTGCCGAGCACGACCACGCTCGTGATCGAGCGATCGAACTGGGTCGGTTTCACGCCGCCGCCGGGCTCCCCTCGCTCGGGAGTGAGGCTCACCTTGACAGAGCCGGACTGCACGCGCGCACAGCAGGCCATCCGGGTCGAGGGCGCGAGGCCGAGACGGCGAAGCGTGTTCAGTTCCTCTTCCTCGGGTTCGGAGACGCATTCCATACCTGCGAGCACCGCGACCGGATCGGCCCCGCAAACACCGAGCCGGCAGCCGGCTTCGATCGGCAGCCCCTCGCGTTCGGCGATCTCGAGCAGGCTCATCCCGAGTTCAGCTCCGACGGGCTTGTCGTCGGGCTGGAAGCGCACCTCGATCTGATCCGCCGCGGCTTTGTCCTCCAGCGCCTTGGCGGCAACGGGGGTGATCTCGATGAGCGGGCGGGCAGGCGCGCTCTCCTCCTCGAAGTGCCTTTCGCTCCAGTACGTCCGTGAGATCCAGATCAGGCTGAGCACCAGGACGACGAGCCGGATCGGCCAGCGGAGCCACGGTGCGCTGACACCGGTGATGGTGTGGAACGAACTGGCGGCGATGACCCCGCCGTACCAGTAGAAGATGTTGATCGCCGCGGCTCCGAAGAGAGCGATCAGCAACGCGAGACTGATCGGAAGCAGCGCCTGAATCGCGAAGAACGAGGCGATGCTGCCCCCGAAGTAGAGCGCGAGCCGCCCGTACAGATGCCAGTTCGACCCGTGGTGGACCAGCAGCGTGAAGAACCCCAGCACGAAGCCGGGAAGCGCGCTGGCGAACAGCTTGCGCGGTGCGCTCCATTCCGGATCCGGGTCGTGAAGGTCGGCTTGATAGGCGACCTGCGGCTTGAAGTCGTAGCAGTTCTTCGTGCAAGCGACGCAAGTGCTGCAGTGGCTGTTTCCCACCAACACGAACGGGGTCTGGCCATACACCCGCTGCAAGGGAAGCAGCGGGCAGATGCTGCTGCACCATCCACTCTTGCCCTTGAACGCGACGCCCGCGATGAAGGCGTTGAGGATCGTGATCGAGAGCAGGACGCCGGTGGCCTTCGCGTTGGCGTTGAACACGGCCAGGCGAGCGCCGGCGATACCGAAGAAGAGCACGATCGCGATCACGTACGCCCGGCGACCCAGCCACTTTGGAGTGGTGCCGGCCTTGGTGAAGCCGAACCAGCGCGGGGCCTGATTGGCTGCAGCCAAAGGGCAAATGTTGCGCCAGAGCCCGGGGGCGACGAAGAACAGGATCGGCAGGATCGGGATGATGACCTTGAAGAAGGCGAACTGGGCGCCTGCCGGACGCACGAAAAGCCCGATGCACAAAGCGATGTAGAGCAGGAAGCTGCCGGTGCGCACCGCGTGCCACATCCAGATCGGCGCCCGGCGCGGGATCTCCATGTAGTTGCGGAAGCGCGGCATGTCGGGTGCCGGGTCGGCACCGGTGAACAGCCAGCGAAAAAACGTGCTCGCCTTGGACGGCACCACCGGCGGCGGCGGTAGCGCCGGAGGCGCCGGGACGGGCATGCTCTGCTGCGGCAGCAGCGCCCCGATCATGGTGAGCTTCGCTTCGGGGTCGACCACCCGCGCCGGGACGGGGCTCACGACCACCAGTTCGGTCGCCCCGAGCCGCAGCACATCGCCCGGTTCCAGGTTCGTGCGGTTCAGCAGGGCGACGCCGTTCAGAAGCGTGCCGTTGCGGCTACCGAGGTCCACGACGGACAGGCCGAGCGGACTCGGCAGCAGCTTCACGTGTCGCCGCGAGACTCCGGCGTCAGCGAGCAGCACCCCGTCGCATTCGCGTCCGACCTCCAGCGCGCGGTCGAGCACCACGCGCCTGACCGGTCGCCCCGGCTCACGAATCTCGAGCAGCGGTGGTTCAGCCATGGTCAGCTCACCCCCGCCAGTGCGGTCGACTCGTTGCGCCGCAGCCGGCGAGCAAGTATGCGCCCCAGGTCCATGGCGACCATCAGCGCCAGGTCGGGGCGAAAATCAGAAAGCCGCTCGAAATCGGCGAACGTGAGTTCGGCGACGGTGGTGGGCGTGAGAGTGCGCACCATGGCCGAACGCGCGTCCCCGTCCAAGAACGCCAACTCCCCGAGCACGCTGCCCTTTCCGGCGGTGTTGACCCGCCGCCACCTGCCGCGCGTGGCCGGTAGCAGGACCTCGAGTTCACCGTCAACCACCAGATAGAGGGAACGCTCAGCAATCCCAGCCGAAATCAGGGCTTCGCCCGCCGCTATGTGACGCGTATTGGTGAAGGACAGCAGCGCGGTCCAATCCGCTTCGGAGGCGCCGGGCAGCAGGTAATCAGCCGGGAGCGGCGGCGGCGCGCTCTCCCCGGTCGGATAGTCGAAAAACGTCACTGGGACACCAGCCGGGGTCTCGGGAGCCTGGGACGCGCGGACGAGACGAACCCCGCCCGCGACCTGTACTTCTCCCTGCGAATGAACCAGCCATCCCCAGCCCGCGCAAGAGTCAAATCCCCGACACCGCTCCGGTCGGCGGGCCCACCCGAGCGTCCTGGCGGGAGTGGCCGGCTAGTAGGGCAGGTCCTCCGGCCGGCAGTCTCGGTAATCCGGTGCAACGGCCTCGGCGAAACGCACCGCCCGCACAGTGTCGCGTCCATCCAGGATTGCGCGCGCGACGCGGTGCATACCGTCCATCACTCGTCCGTCGGCAGCCAGGATGATCGGCCACGAGGTGTCGGCCTCGGCGATGAGCCGGGCGTGCTCGGCGACGCTTCGCACGGTGGGGCGCTGGTCTCCATAGTCATACCAATAGGTGGATTCCACCTCGCTGATCGAGGCGATCGGCACCTCGATGACCGGAAGATGGCGGGACATCTCGATCAGGCGGTCGACGTCCCAGGCATCGAGCCCCTGCGCCCCCGGCCAGAAGTTGTACTGCTTTCGCACTAGCCCGCTACCGCTGACGACGCTGCCTGACGACCGAGCGGTCGAAATCATCGGCCGCGCGGCTTCAGGACCACCAACGGCACGGTGCGTCCGAATTGCGACGCTCGCTCTTGATATCGCTTCAACGAGTCGCCCTTGGTCCCGAGGTAGTCGAAAAGGCGCTGGTACTCCTCACCTTCCGAAACATGAGCATCCACGGCGATTTTTCGCCGCTTCACGTGTACCCATGCCGATCCGTTGGCCCGCACGTTCCACACCCAGTCGGGATCCTTCGGACCCCCGCCGTTGGAGCCGACGACGATGAACCGGTCGCCGTCCCGCACGTAGGGCAGCGCCCGCGGACGCAATACGCCGCTGCGCTTGCCGATGGTGGTCAGCAGCAGTGTCGGCCGATATCTGACGCCACCGGCTTTCGCGTACTGCCACGTGATGAAGGAGAACCCGGTGAAGCGCACCAGCGCGCGGTCGAAGGCGCGTCCCCGGTCGCCCTTGAGGATGATCCAGCGGGTGTTGCCGCGCGAGGAGTAGGAGATCGCCTCTTCGGCCTCGGAATTCGCCGTCATGCCCCAACTTTGGCGTGCCCCCGTCCTCTCGTCGAGGGCGGGGGCACGCGCGGGGCTGTACGGGCGGATCAGCTGGCGATTAGTGCACGTGGATCGTCACCGTGACGGTCTTCAGCACTGCCGGCAGCTTCGTGGTGTCGACCTTCAGGATCTCGCCGTTGTCGGTCTGACCCGTGGGCGGCAGCACCTTCTGGTTCACCGTCCACAGCCCGCTCGGGTCGACCTTGATGACGTCGATGCCGAAGTCGTCGTCGTTGGACAGGTACAGCGTCTTGCCGGCATCAGTGGTGGCGACGCCCTCGACCTTGTCGTGCGCGAAGAGCGAGCCAGTCGGGTCGAGCTGGCTGAGCAGGGTGCCGACCTGGACGTAGGGCACCTTCTGCGCCACGTGGACACCCGCACCGGTGAGGGCAGCGAGCGCCGCGTTGGTGGCGTCGGTCCCGACAAAGGCTTCCGGCGACAGGCCGCCGATCGTCAGCCCGCTGACGTCCGTGGCGCCGTTGATGTCGACCTCGTAGAGCGTCTTGTTCGCGAACGGCTCGAAGTTGCCGTCACGCTCGTCGACCAGGAACTTGGTGCTCGACAGCGCGGTGAGCTCGCTGTTGGCGTCGCCCGTGGTCTTCGGGTCATCGAGCAGGTAGAGGTACTGCTTGGTCTGCAAGGTGTGCAGGTTGATCGTGAGGATGCGGGTGGCGGTGACGTTGCCGGCCTTGGTGGTGCCGAGGTCGGGCTGCTGCAACGCCGATTGCATGATGCCGACCAGCGTCGAACCGTCGGGCGTGATGGTCAGGCCCTCCATGCCCTTGTTCTTCAAGCGGAAGGCGTACTCCGGCGGCAAGTAGCCGATGATCTTGTGAAAGGCATTGTCAGGGCTGTTCTTGTATGGGGTCAGCCGGCCGAGCTCGAAGCCGTTCGCGTCGAAGTGCGTGATGTACGGGCCGTACTCGTCCGAGACCCAGAAGGTGCCGTCGGGTAGCGCCACCAGGCCCTCGGAGTCGTAGCCGTTGGGGTCCTTGGCGACCGGAACCGGGGTGACCGCACCGTTGGACAGTGTGGCGTTCGTGGCGTTGACGTCGTCGATGACCTCGTTGGTGTCATCCGGCGGACGTCCGCTGTAGTTCTTGCCCCCGAGACTCTTCGGGCCCTTCAGCAGGACCGTCTTGATCAGTCGCGCCTGGCCACCCGTGAGCTTGAACTCGCCGATCTGAGGCGTGAAGTTCAGGACCATCTCCGACTTGTTGCCGTCGGGGGCGTCGGCGTTGGGGCCACGGTCGGTGAGGCCGTAGAAGTAGCCCGACTTGTGCGGCACCGGGGCCAGCGAGGAGCCGTAGCCCTCCCCTGAGATCTGCGTGGTGGTGCCGCCCGGCCCGGCGACCTGCGTCAGCGGCGGTATCGCCTTGCCGTCGGCCGTTGCGTCCTTGAAGAGCTGGACGGCGTCGGTGGCCGTGTAGGTGAAGGTGTCGGTGCCGGTGAACCCCGGGTTGGGGGTGTAGGTGAACGTGCCGTCCGCGTTGACGCTGACCGCGCCGTTCGCGGGGTTGGTGTGCCGGGCGACCGCCGTCGCGCCGTGGTCGTTGTGCAGGACATTGCCCGAGACGGTGCCGTGGCCGGAGAACGAGTCGGCGGCCGCGCTGAAATCATGCGACGGCGCCGAGAGCCATCCGCCTGCCTGGGCCGCGAGGGTGCCGGTTCCTGTCAGGGTGACAGCCGTCCCGATCGCCAAAAGGACACGGTTGCGCTTGCGCGAAATGATTCTTGAAGTCACGCAAATAAAACTGTCGACTCCTTTTGAACGCAGCAGCAAACTGCGGGAAACAGTCGGTGTGAGGCAGAAGAACGGTGAGTCGCAGAAGCGGGCCGAACGGCCGACGTCGTCCGGAGACGATGCCGTCATGAGCGAGGGTGGCGGCCGGTGAGCACGGACTGGGACGGCGCCGAGTACCGGCAGATCAGCGGGATGCAGCAGTGGCTGGCCGAACGGGCGGTCGCGGGTGTCGCGCTGGACGGGGTGCGCAGTCTCCTCGACATCGGCTGCGGCGACGGACGGATCACCGTCACGCTTGCCGCGCGCCTGCCGGGCGCTCGCGTCGTCGGCGTCGATCCGTCGCCCGGCATGATTGCGTCGGCACCGACGAATAGCGCGGTCGAGTTCCGGCTCGGCGACGTTCTCGACCTGCCCTTCCACGCCGAGTTCGACCTCGTGGTCTCGTTCAACGCCCTGCACTGGGTGCTCGACACGGCACGGGCGCTCACCAGCGTCGCGACCGCGCTGCAGCCTGGGGGCCGGACACTGCTCGTGCTGGTGTGCGCAGGCGATCGGGCGAGCCTGGAGGACGTCGCGATGCGGGTCACCGGGCAGCCTCCGTGGAGCGACCGGTTCGCAGGATTTCAGCGCCCCTACGAGCATCCGCGGCCCCAGCGCTGGAACCACCTCGCCAAGCGCGCCGGGCTTCGTGAGGTGGCGACCCGCGTCGAGGACCTCACGTGGGACTTCGGCGACCGGCAGAGCATGGCGCGCTGGTGTGCGGCCGGCTTCGGGGCGTGGACCGCGTCGCTACCGGGCCCGCAGAAGCAAGCGTTCGTCGACCGGGTCGTGGAGCAGTACGCCGAGGTGGCCGGGTCCGATCACCTGCTCCGGTTCATGCAGCTGCGTTCGGTGCTCCAACGGCCAGCGGACGGCGCTGCAGTCAATCGATGAACGTCAGCGCTGACGAGCAGGTTCGACGCGATCAGGTAGGCCAGAGGTGTCGAGAGTGATACGCCGGTCTGCTCCACAGGTGAGTGCGAGGCAGCTGACCGGTCAGATCGACATCACCTATGTCCGCGGCCCTAGCGGCATCATCGTGATGCTCGCCGAAGAGCTGAACAAGAGCCGAACCGCGCCCGGGCCAATCCCTGGGCGCTGAGCACGCCTGGTGTCACCGAAGTGGAGCTGAGGGGATTCGAACCCCTGACCCCTTCCATGCCATGGAAGTGCGCTACCAGCTGCGCCACAGCCCCGATCGGGTCCCACCATACCGCCGTGCGGGTCACCAGGCGTCGCCGCGACGCCTGAGAGCCTGGCGCCACCAGCACAACGCGCCAGGGCACCCTGAGACGGTGGCGCCAGCAAGTCCACGGTTCGGCGCCACCAGCACAACGCGCTATAGCACCCTGAGATGGTGGCGCCACCAGATGAGGGCGGCGCACCAGCTGAAGGCGACGCGCTACGGGACCGGCGGGAGCCCGAGGTCAGCGGTGACCGCGTGCTCAGCAAGGCGCCAGCCGAAGCGGCCCTCCTCGAGGCGTGACCAACCGGCATTGGGCAGGCCTCCGAGCACGTGACGGGACCGCACCGGGATCCCGAGCATCAGGTCGATCAGCGAGCGTGCCGTTCCGCCGTGCGTGACGGCGAGCACGACCTCCGTCGACGGACCCTCCAGCAGCGGCGATACGGCTTGCAGCGCCCTGGCCCCGACCTCGCCGTAGGTCTCTCCCCCACCGCGGCGCAGCCCTTCGCGATCGCCGCTGAGCCACTCGGCGGTCTCCTCCGGAAACGTCTCCTTGACCTCGTCGAGGGTCAGGCCTGACCAGCCGCCGATGTCGATCTCGCGGAGCCTCTCGTCGAGCGTCATGTTCTGGCCCAGCAGCTCGGCGACGGGACGACCTGTCTCCACCGCGCGCGAGGAGTCCGAAGAGAGGATGGCTACCGGCCGGTGGGCGGCGATCAGCGGGGCGACGCGTGCTGCCTGTGCGATGCCGACGTCGTCGAGCGGCACATCCACCTGGCCCTGGAAGCGGCCCGACGCGTTGTACGCGGTGCGCCCGTGGCGAAGCAGCAGCAGCTGCCGGCTCACTCTCCGGAGGTGGCGGCTGCAGGCACCGCCCGTGATTGGGCAGCGTCGACGAAGGGCAACTGCGGGCAGTCCTTCCACAGCCGCTCGAGGGCGTAGTACTCCCGCTCCTCGGCATGCTGGACGTGGACCACGACGTCGCCGAAATCGAGCAGCACCCAGCGGCCCTCACGCTCACCCTCGCGCCGCACAGGCTTGACCCCCGCCTCGCGCATGCGCAGTTCAACCTCATCGACGATGGAGCTGACCTGGCGCTCGGTGGGCGCGCTGGTCAGCACGAACGTGTCGGTGATGGCCAGGCGGTCAGCGACGTCGAGAACGGTGACGTCGGTGGCGAGCTTGTCGGCTGCGGCCTGCGCCGCGACCATGGCGAGCTCGACGGCGGCGGGGGCAGCGGGCACAGGCGACTCCATCGGTTCGAAAAGGGGTTCGTAGGTATCAACCCCGAAGCAAGGGTGGCACATTCCGGCCGGGTTAGTCCGCTTCTTTCTCGCGGTAGAGCCGGCGCTTGTCGACATAGCGGACGACAGGGTCCGGCACGAGGTACCAGATCGGCGCGCCGCGCCCCACCCGGGCCCGGCAGTCCGACGACGAGATCGTCAGCGCCGGGACCTCCAGCGTGCTGACCGATCCCACCGGAAAACGCTCGTCGAGTGCCAGCTCGTAACCCGGCCGCGAAACCCCGACGAAATGGGCCATCGAGAACAGTTCCGGTGCGGAATGCCAATCCAGGATCTGTGCCATCGCGTCAGCGCCGGTGATGAAGAACAGCTCCGCGCCGGGCCGCGCGGCGCCGAGTTCGCGCAGCGTGTCGAAGGTGTAGGTGAGCCCGGGACGGTCGATGTCGATGCGGCTGACGGAAAATGTCGGGTTCGTCGCCGTCGCGAGCACCGTCATCAGGTAGCGGTCTTCGGCGCTGGAGACCTCCCGCTCGGTCTTCTGCCACGGCTGACCCGTCGGCACGAAGATGACCTCGGAAAGGTCATACAGCGCGGCCACTTCGCTGGCGGCGACCAGGTGGCCATGATGGATGGGGTCGAAAGTGCCGCCCATCACCCCGATGCGCTCGCCCACTGGCCCGCTTCCGGCTCTGCCTGTTGAAGTGCTCCGCACTTACGTGGGCAGCAGGCGCTGCACGAATTCGGCGAGCTGTTCCACATTGCGGCACTCGACCATCTCATCGAACAGCGGCTCGTACGTCTTGGTCGCGGAATCGCCCGATCCCCAGTAGGTACGCGGCTCCGGGTTCAGCCAGTACGCGTGACGCGCTTCCTTGACCAGCCGGCGGACGGTCGGCGCCGCCGCCGAGCGATGGTTGTTACGCGCGTCGCCGAGCACCAGCAGCGAGGTCTTCGGGGTGATCGCGTCGGGGTAGCGGTCGGCGAACACCTCGAAGGCGTGGCCGTAATCGCTGTGGCCGTCGAACCAGACGAGGTCGGCATTCTGTGCGATGCGAGCCATGGCATCGCTGATGTCGACCGAACGCAGGTAGTCGGTCACCTCGTCGCAGGTGTCGATGAAAGCGAACGCCCGCACCTTGGAGAACTGCTCCCGGAGCGCATGGGTGAGCATCAGCGTGAAGTGCGCGAACGAGCTCACCGAGCCCGAGACGTCGCAGAACACGACCAGCTCCGGCTTGTGGGGCTTGTGCGGCTTGTGCTTGGTCTCCAGCGGCACCCCGCCGGTGGCGAGCGAGGCCCGCACGGTGCGCCGGAAGTCGAGCTTGCCGGCGCGGCCGAGACGGCGCTTGGCGGTCAGGCGCGTGGCGAGGCGGCGCGCCAGCGGCTGCACCTGGCGGCGCAGCTCGATCAGGTCGTTACGCGACGCGCGCAGGAAGTCGACCTGGTCGGTCAGCGGCTTCACGGCGCTGCGCGTCACCGACTCGACGCCCTTGGTCTCGGCCAGCCGGCGCCGCACCTCGCTCTCCACGGCCTCTTCAAAGGCCTTGATGCGATCAGCGATGGTCTGGCGGGCGACCTTCTCGGCGAGGCCACCGCGCTCCTGATCGCCCATCATGGCGGCGAGGAGGGAGGCGATCAGCGTCTCCGGAGACAGCGCCCGCAGCACGCGGTAGGCGAAGTACGACTGGCGTCCGGCCGGCGAATCGGTTCGTCCGAGGCTGCTGACCGCGGCCCGGGCGAAGCGCCGGATCGCGTCTTCGTCGCCGTCGAGCAGCAGGTCACGCAGCTGATCGCGCATCGCCTTGGAGAGGTCGGCGGCGTCCATCGGCTCGCCGTCACCCTCACCCTCGCCGGGGACGAACTCCTCATCGCCGACGCCGTCGCCGATCTTCGGTGGGAACCACAGGTCGAAGAGGGTGTCGAAGGTCGGCCGGTGAGCGGCACGCTTGCACGCCGTCGCCGCGAACGCCGCCCGCAGATGCTCGCGCTGGACGATGTCGACCTTGCCCAGCGCGCGCATGGCATCGACGGTCTCGGCCGTGCTCACCGGAATGCCCGCCTGGCGCAGCGCGCCGGCGAATTCGACGGTGCGGTCGAGCAGGCTCATGAGAGCTTGAGCTGGCTGATCGCGCGTGCCTGGTCGCTCGCGTGCTTGAGCACGACTCCCAGGGTGCTGCTGACGGCCTCCTCGTCAAGGGTGTCGAGGCCGAGCGCCAGCAGGGTGTGCGCCCAGTCGATCGACTCGGCGACGGACGGGGCCTTCTTCAGCTCCATCGCACGAAGCGCCCGGATCGTGCGCACGAGCTGCTCGGCCAGCTCCTCGGGGAGCTCGGGCACCCGCGCCTTGACGATCGCCTTCTCGCGCTCGGCACCGGGGTAATCGATGTAGAGGTACAGGCAGCGCCGCTTGAGCGCCTCGGAGAGCTCGCGTGTCGCGTTGGACGTCAGGACGACGAACGGGCGCCGGGCGGCCTCGATGGTGCCGAGCTCGGGAATGGTCACCTGGAAGTCCGACAGCACCTCCAGCAACAGCCCTTCGACCTCGACATCAGCCTTGTCGGTCTCGTCGATCAGCAGCACGGTCGGCTCGGTGCGACGGATCGCCGTCAGCAGCGGGCGCGAGAGCAGGAATTCCTCGCTGAAGATGTCATCGTGCGTGGCGTCCCAGTCGGCGTCTCCCCCGGATGCCTGGATACGCAGCAGCTGCTTCTTGTAGTTCCACTCATACAGCGCGCGTGCCTCATCAAGGCCCTCGTAGCACTGCAGGCGTACCAGATCCGACTTCGTGGCGGCCGCGACGGCCTTGGCCAGCTCGGTCTTTCCGGTGCCCGCCGGTCCCTCGACCAGCAGCGGCTTGCCCAGCCGATCCGCCAGGAAGACGGTGGTGGCAATGGCGTCATCAGCGAGATAGCCGGCCGCTGCCAACCGGTCGCGAACGTCGGCCACGTCGCCGAACACAGGGAATTGCTGCACGGGCTCACTCCGAGGATTTGGCGCCACAAGTCGTCAGGCGAATAGGTCAGTCTTTCATGCATCCGGAGTGAAATGTCAGACAGTGCCAGCCCAGCGCCCGGATGGTGCGGCTCAGCAGGCCACGACCGGGTCGCGACTGTTGGCGAAACACCGAGCGGGTAGGGGCGAAAGCATGAAGGTGGCATATCTCGGCATGGGCCGGATGGGACGTCTCACGGCGGCTCACATCCTGAGCGCCGGTCACGAGTTGACCGTCTGGAATCGCACCCCCGGCAAGGCCGGCGAGCTACTCGAACGCGGCGCGCAGGAGGCGCCCAGCGTCGAGGAAGCCGTCAAGGACGCTGATGCCGTGGTGCTGATGCTCTTCGACGGCGAGAGCGTCGCAGAGCTGCTCGGGCCCATCGCCGCCGGCGCCCCGGCCGGGACGCTCGTCATCGACAACACCACCACTGGTCCAGGCGCGGCACGCCGGCTCGGTGAGCAGGCCCGCGCCCTCGGTCTGCGCTACGTGGACGCGCCGGTCGTCGGGAGTCTGGCACCGGCCCGCGATGGCACGCTCGGCATCGTCGTCGGCGGCAGTGACGAGGACGTCGCTGCCGCCCGGCCGCTGCTGGAACTCTGGGGAGCTCCGGACCGCATTCGCCACCTCGGTCCCGTCGGCGCGGGGAACGCCCTGAAAACCGTCATCAACATGTGTCTGGGCATCGCGATGGCCGGCGTCGGCGAGGCGATGCGGCTCGGCGCTGAGCTGTCGTTGCCGCAGGACGTCGTGCTCGACGCCCTCGAGGCCGGACCGTTCGGCTTCAGCGTCAAGCAGAAGCGGGAAATGTTGCAGAAGGGCGACTTCCGGCCGGCGACGTTCTCGCTCGACCTGATGGCCAAGGATCTTCAGGTCGCGCTCGAAGCCGCGGGTGCTGCTGCGGGCGAGCTCCCCGTATTACGTGACAGTCTCGCGCTGGCCCGCGAAGCCTCCGCCGCCGGACACGGCGAGGACGACTACGCGGCCATGGGCGGCTATCGCGCCGGGGAGCTCGGCCGCTAGGACTCGTTGGCCGGAGGGGGCTCGGGTGACCCCGAAAGCAGGTGAGTGGCAAGCAGCTGCTGAGCCTGCTCCGCCAGGCGGTGCTCGGCCCGTTCGACGACCTTGTCGACGTTGCGGGCGATCCAGACGGCCATCGCCGCGATGGGGAGTTCGAGTACGAAGGCGAGCACCAGCGCCTGCGTGATCGCCCATCCACCATTCGACGTCAACACGTCGAACCAGGCGTCCACCAGCAGCAGAGTGGCCGTCGCTGCAGCAGGCAGCTGGACCTGCCGCCGTCCCTGCCAGGCCAGCAGCGCCGTGCGGGTCATGGCGAAGAGCAGCAGGACGTCGAACCCGATCCAGGCCAGGTTGTAGTGCTGGTCCGTCGTGCGGTCGGGGAGCACGTAACCGAGATAGACGATCCACGGCACCAGCACGAGCGCCCCGGAGGCGAAGACCGGAGCCACCCAGCGCGGGGCGGTACGGCGCACGCCGAGAGGCACGGCGGCGATGAACGAGACGACCTCTTCGACCTCTTCCGGCGTGGAGTTGCTGTCGAGGATCCCGGCGAACGCCTCCGCCGCCGCATCGGAGTCGACGCTGCGGGCCGGCAGGGGCGCCTGCTCGGCCGCCTCTTCCACGGGCCTCGTGTCCATCGCCTCGACCGGGTCGGCCGGTTCATCCGCGTCGAACATCCCGCCCCCCTCGCTACTCGCGGATGTGCCCGTCTCCGGTGACAACCCACTTCGTCGACGTCAGCTCCGGCAGGCCCATCGGACCGCGCGCGTGCAGCTTCTGCGTGCTGATACCCACCTCGGCGCCCATCCCGAACTGCTCGCCGTCGGTGAAGCGGGTCGACGCGTTGACCATGACGGCCGCGCTGTCACAACCCGCGATGAACGCGCGGGACGCTGCCAGCGACCGGGTGATGATCGCCTCGGTGTGAGCACTGCCCCAGGTGCGGATGTGCTCCAGCGCCTCGTCGAGGGTGCTGACGATGGCGACGGCGATGTCGAGCGAGAGGTACTCCTCGGCCCAGTCGACATCTTTCGCGGCGATCACGTTGGCGTCGTAGGCCTGGACGGCCGGATCCCCGTGCACCGTCACCCGGGCGGCGTTCAGCGCCGGCAACAGAATGCTCAGGAAATCCGGGGCGATCGCGCGGTGTACGAGGACAGTCTCGGCCGCATTGCAGACGCTCGGACGCGAGGTCTTCGCGTTCAGCACGATCCGCAGCGCCATCTCGAGATCGGCGTCCTCGTCGACATAGATGTGGCAATTGCCGACGCCGGTCTCGATGACGGGGACGGTCGATTCCTCGACGACGGTGCGGATCAGACCGGCGCCGCCGCGGGGAATGATCAGGTCGACGATCCCGCGCAGCCGCAGCAGCGCCTTCACCGAGTCATGGTCGACACCGGGAACCAGATTCACGATGTCGGCGGGCAGCCCCGCACTCTCGGCCGCAGCGCGCAGCACTCCGACCAGCGCGGTATTGCTGTGGTAAGCCGAGCCGCTGCCGCGAAGCAACGCCACGTTGCCGCTCTTCAGGCAGAGCCCGGCAGCATCCACGGTGACGTTGGGACGGGCCTCGTAGACGATCCCGACGACACCGAACGGCACCCGCACCTGCCGGATCTCGAGCCCGTTGGCCAGCGTGCTGCCGCGCACCACCTCGCCGACCGGGTCGGGCAGGCCGGCCACCTGACGCAGTCCGTCGGCCATCGCCTCGATGCGCGCCGGAGTCAGCGTGAGCCGGTCGATCATCGCCGCCGATGTGCCGTTGGCGGCGGCCGTCTGCACGTCGCGCTCGTTGGCGGCGAGCAGGTCGGCTGACGATGCGAGCAACGCATCGGCCATCGCTTCGAGCGCCGCATCCTTGACCGCCCGCGTCGCGTTGGCGAGCGCCATAGCGGCCGCTTTCGCCTGGAGCGCCACCTCGCGAACGGATGCCTCCGGCGCGCCGGCGAGCACCGCGGACTGCTCGGCCTGGGCGCTTTCGGACAGCAAAGACATGAGAAAAGGATACGTACGGCGGTCCAGGCGGTCGCCAGGTTTCCCGGCGCCGCACCATCAGGTCGGGAAGATCACCAGGTCATCGCGGTGGACGACCTCGCGGGAGTAGCCCGGGCCGAGGTCGGTCGTGGAGCGTCCGAGCATGGCGGGCAGTTCCGTGGCCTCATAGCCGACCAGGCCGCGGCCCAGCGGTACCCCGGTCGGGCCGACCAGCTCCACGGGATCGCCCGATGCAAAATCGCCCTCGACGCTCGTGATCCCGGCGGCGAGCAACGAACTACCCCGCCGCACCAGCGCGTCGACGGCCCCCGCATCGAGGTGGAGCCGGCCTCCCGGGGATGACGCGTGAGCCAGCCAGCGCAGCCGCGACGGAAGTCGCTTGCCTGCCGGGTGAAACAGGGTGCCGCGATCCTCGCCGGCGAGCAGCGCTGCCAGTTCGTGCGCGGAACCGATGACGGCCGCGCAGCCTTCGGAGGCGGCGAGTAGCGCTGCGTCGACCTTCGTCTGCATCCCGCCGGTCCCGACGGCCGCACTCCCGATCCCCCGGAACGCCGCGCCGCCCAGATCCCCCGGGGAGCGGACGTCAGCGAGCCGTTCGGCGTCGGGGTTGGCCCGCGGATTGCGCTCGTAGACGGCGTCGACGTCGGTGAGCAGGATCAGCAGGTCTGCAGCGACCAGGTGGGCCACGAGCGCCGCGAGCCGGTCGTTTCCACTGAAGCGGATCTCGTCGGTGGCGATCGCATCGTTCTCGTTCAGCAGCGGGATGACGCCGAGGGACAGCAGGCGCTCCAGGGTGCGACGGGCGTTGCGGTAGTGCGCGCGGCGGATCACGTCTTCGCTGGTCAGCAACACCTGGCCGACCGACTTGGAGTAGCGGCCGAAGCTGGCGGCGTAGCGCTCGGCGAGCAGGAGCTGGCCGACGCTGGCGCAGGCCTGCAGCGTCGCGAGGTCACGCGGGCGGCGGGAAAGGCCGAGCGGGGCGATCCCCGCCGAGATCGCACCGCTGGAGACCAGCACGATGTCGCGGGTCTGGGTGGCGAGCACGTCGACGAGCGCGTCGACCCGCTTCGCGTCCAGGCCGCCCTTGGCGGTGGTCAGCGAGGACGACCCGACCTTGACGACCACCCGGCGCGCCTTGGCGACGAGCGCGCGGCTCATGACGATTCGAGGTCGGCCGCCTCGCGCTCCTCATAGGGGGTGTGACGCTCGATGAATTCGGCATGGCGCTGGTCACGGCTCTTGCGGACCTGCGTCACGACCCGGCTGTCGGTGCCGCGCGGGCCGATGGTTGCGTCGGCCAGGGTCGGCTCCCAGTCGAACGTGACGTCGCCGATGCTCACCTCGGCGCCGGCCTCGGCGCCCTGCTTGGCCAGCTCCGCCTCGACACCGAGCTTGGCGAGCCGGTCACCCAGGAAGCCGATGGCCTCCTCGTTGGTGAAGTCGGTCTGACGCACCCAGCGCAGCGGCTTGCGGCCGTCGACCCGGTACTGCTGGGGCCCCACCGGGGTCACGGTGAACTCGTTTCCGCCCACCGGCCGCGGGCGCAGCACGATGCGCGTCGGCTCCGGCGGCACGTGATCGAGGCGGTAGCGCTCGACGAGCTCGGCCAGGCGCAGGGTCAGGCCGCGCAGCCCCTCATGGCTGGCGGCGCTGATCTCGTGCACTTCGAGCCCTCGCGCTTCCAGGTCGGGGCGAACGAGATCGGCCAGCTCCCGGGCCTCCGGGACGTCGATCTTGTTCAGCGCGACGAGACGCGGCCGGTCGGTGAGGCCGCCCCCGCCGTAGGCGTTGAGCTCGGCTTCCAATGCGTCGAGGTCGCTGAGCGGATCGCGTCCGGGATCGAGTGTGGCGCAGTCGAGCACGTGAACCAGCACGCTGCAGCGCTCGACGTGGCGCAGGAACTCCAGGCCCAGGCCTTTGCCCTCGCTCGCCCCCGGAATGAGGCCGGGCACGTCTGCCACGGTGAACGACGCGTGATCGCCCGCAGACACGACGCCCAGGTTGGGCACCAGCGTCGTGAACGGGTATTCGGCAATCTTGGGGCGGGCAGCGGAGATGGCAGCGATGAGCGAGGACTTGCCCGCACTCGGGAAGCCGACGAGCGCCACGTCGGCGACGCTCTTGAGCTCCAGTACGACGTCTTTGGCCTCGCCGGGCTCGCCGAGCAGGGCGAAGCCGGGCGCCCGGCGCCGGGGAGACGCCAGCGCCGCATTGCCGAGGCCGCCCGCACCGCCCGCGGCAAGCACGTAACGGGTGCCGGCGCCCATGAGGTCGGCGATCTGCTCGCCGGTCTCGTCATCGACGACGACGGTGCCGTTGGGAACGTGAAGGACCAGATCGGAGCCCTCGGCGCCGGAACGGTTGCTGCCCTGTCCGGGCTTGCCGGAGGTGGCTTTCTGGTGCGGATGGAAATGGAAGTCCAGCAGCGTCGCGACAGCCGGATCGACCTGCAGGATCACGTCGCCGCCGCGGCCACCATTACCGCCGTCGGGACCGCCGAGCGGGATGAACTTCTCGCGGTGGACGCTGGCGCAGCCGTGGCCACCGTTTCCGGCAGCGACGTGCAGGATGACGCGATCAACGAAGCTGGGCACTGGAATCCAACCTGCTGACGCGTGCGAGCGGGCCGGGCAAGGAGCACCCGGCCGGCGACGCTAGGCGCCGGCCCCGACGGGAGCGTCGGCTTCGGCAGCCTGCTCGGTGACGATGTTGACGACCCGGCGCCCACGCTTGGTGCCGAACTGGACGTAGCCGGCGGACAAGGCGAACAGGGTGTCGTCCTTGCCGCGACCGACCAGGTCACCGGGGTGGAAATGGGTGCCGCGCTGGCGGACGATGATCTCGCCGGCATTGACCAGCTGGCCGCCGTAACGCTTCACGCCGAGGCGCTGCGCATTCGAATCACGACCGTTGCGCGAGGAGCTGGCGCCCTTCTTGTGTGCCATCTCGTCAGCCCTTCTTGCTCGTGGAGGCGGCAGCCGCAGCGTCGATGCCGGTGACCCGCAGCCGGGTGTACTTCTGGCGGTGACCCTGGCGGGTGTGCTGGCCCGACTTGTTCTTGAACTTGTGGATACGGATCTTCGGGCCCTTTTCCAGGCCGAGGATCTCCGCCGTCACCGAGACGGCGGCGAGCGCCGTCGCATCAGTGGTGACCGTGGTGCCGTCAACCAGCAGGAGGGCAGGCAGCGTCACGGAATCACCGGTCTCGCCGGGCACCAGCTCGACATTGAGCTCGTCGCCGACAGCCACCTTGTGCTGCTTACCTCCGGTGCGCACGACCGCGTACACCGATTCACCTACCTCGCTGGACTGGAAACTCGCGACTGGATCACAACTGGAAACTGCAAGCTTGGACGCCCGGGACGGACTGTTCGCACATCCCTGGACTCGTGCCCCTGGGGCACGACCGCCCATCCTATCGGAACGGGAGACCCCGATGGGAATGGTCAGCCCCGCTTCAGCCTCACTCCACCAGCACGTCTGCAGAGTGGGCTTCGGCTGACTCTGCCGCGTCCTCGCCGACGTCGGGCTCCGCCGAGGCGTCGGACTCGGCCGCTTCGATCGCTTCGACGGCCTCCTCGACCTCCGGCGCGACGGTCGGCTCTGCCTGCTCCTCGGCCTTCGCTTCGACACCGTTCTCCGAGGGCACGCCGTCGCTCAACGGGGTGGGTATCTCGTTGCCGTCCTCGTCGAGCGGGCGTGGCAGCGGTGGGCGCGGGATCGGCTTGGGCTTGGGCTTGATCCCGCCGAGCCCCGGGAGCTCGATCGTGTGGCCGCGGCCGCCGCAGGTGGGACACGGTTCGCTGTAGGCCTCGAGCAGGCCCTGACCGACCCGCTTACGCGTCATCTGCACCAGCCCCAGGCTGGTCACCTCGGCGACCTGGTGCTTGGTGCGGTCACGGCCGAGGCACTCGGTGAGCCGGCGCAGCACCAGCTCGCGGTTGCTCTCCAGGACCATGTCGATGAAGTCGACGACGATGATTCCGCCGACGTCACGCAGCCTGAGCTGGCGGACCAGCTCCTCGGCGGCCTCGAGGTTGTTCTTGGTGACGGTCTCCTCGAGGTTGCCGCCCTTGCCGGTGAAGCGGCCGGTGTTGACGTCGACGACCGTCATCGCCTCGGTGCGGTCAAAGACGAGCGAGCCGCCCGAGGGCAGGTAAACCTTGCGGTCGAGTGCCTTGAGCAGCTGCTCGTCGATACGCGCTTCGGCGAACACGTCGCCGCTCGACTCCTGACGCAGCCGCGGCAGCAGGTCAGGGGCGACCCCCGAGACGTAGCCGTGGATCAGCTCCCACTCGGCGTCGCCCTGGACCACGAGCTCGTTGAAGTCCTCGTTGAAGATGTCGCGGATCACGCGCACGACCAGGTCGGGCTCGGCGTACAGCAGACCCGGAGGCGTCGCCTTGGTCGACTTCTTCTGGATGTCCTCCCACTGAGCCGCGAGGCGGGTGATGTCGCGGGAGAGCTCGTCCTCGCTGGCACCTTCGGCTGCGGTGCGGACGATGACGCCCGCGTCCTCAGGGGTGATCTTCTTCAGGATGCTGCGCAGCCGGGTGCGCTCGCTGTCGGGCAGCTTGCGGCTGATGCCGGCGCTGCCGCCGTCGGGCACGTAGACCATGTAGCGGCCGGGGAGGCTGACCTGGCTGGTGAGCCGGGCGCCCTTGTGGCCGATCGGATCCTTGGTGACCTGCACGACCACGGCCTGGCCGGCCTTCAGCGCCTGCTCGATCTTGCGCGGCTTGCCTTCCAACCCGCTGGCGTCGTAATTGACCTCGCCGGCGTAGAGCACGCCATTGCGGCCCTTGCCGATGTCGACGAACGCCGCCTCCATGCTCGGCAGCACGTTCTGCACGCGGCCGAGATAGACGTTGCCGGCGTAGGACGCGGAGCTGGCCCGGGTGACGTAGTGCTCGACGAGCACGTTGTCCTCGAGCACGGCGATCTGGGTGCGCTCCCCCGCATTGCGCACGACCATCACCCGGTTGACGGACTCCCGGCGGGCCAGGAATTCGGCTTCGGTGACCAGCGGCACCCGGCGCCGGCTGGTGTCACGGCTCTCGCGGCGACGCTGGCGCTTGGCCTCCAGCCGGGTCGAACCGCTGACCCCGCGGATCTCGTCGTCGGACGAGCGGCCGCTGGAACCGCTGCTCGAGGCGTCGTCGTCATCGCTGCCGGAGGCCTTGCGCGGGCGACGCTGGCGGGTACGCCGGCGCTTGACGGAGCCGGGCTCGCCGCCCTCCCCCGTCTCACCGGACTCGCCGTCTGCGGCGCCGTCCTCATCGGTCTGGGCGGCGGGAGCGTCGCTGGAGTCCTCCGCGGACTCACTACCCTCACTGCCCTCGGCAGCCTCGGCGCCCTCGGTGCCCTCGGTGCCGTCGTCCTCGCGCACCCGGCCGCGCCCACGGCGACCGCGCCGCCGGCGCCGGCGGGGAGCGTCGCTGCCACCCTCACCGGACTCGCCGGCGTCATCGGTCTCGTCGTCACCGTCGGCGTGATCCTGCTGGTCGTCCGATGCGTCACTCGGCGTGTCATCGCCGAACGACGGCCGGTCGACGTGATCCAGGTCGACCCGGGGAGCGTCGAACGAGACCGGCAGCGGGTCGGGCGCCTGGAAGGTCACGACCGGCGCGGCGCGGCGGCGCGACCGGCGGGCCGGTTTGACCTCCTCGACCTGTTCAACCTGTTCGGCCTCTTCGGCAGCGACGTCTTCCGGGGCGATGGCTTCGGTGGGCGCGTCCTCGACCGCTGCCGCCTCGGCCACGACCTCTTCCGCGACGAACGCGTCGGCCGCCTCGGCGATGGCCTCTTCCTCGGCAACCTCGGCGGCCACTTCTTCGGCGATGACCTCGGCCACCGCCTCCTCGACCTGTGCTTCGGGGTCCGGCTCAGGAGCGACGACGGGAGCCGGCTCCGGAGCGGGTGCTCCCACCGGGCGGCTCGCGGCACGCCGGCGGCGCGGACGAGCGGGCGGAGCGGCAGCCGTCGAACTCGGAGCCGCTGAGTCAGCCGCCTCGGTCGTGTCGATGCTGTTGTTGTCGTTGGTCTTGTCGATCAAGTTATTAAGCCTTTCGGCCCCCGGGCGCGTGGTGCTCGCGTCCGCGCAGGGATCCGCTCAGGCGCTCACGGGGATCGTCAGCGCTCCTGCGACGCCACTGATGAGCTCACAACACTGCGGGCTACCCTGTCGGCCGCGAGTGGATCAAGAATCGACCCGTCCTCCAACAGTCGGCCCTGCGCCATCCTCGTCACCAGGGACGAGATCGGCGCCGGGCAACTAGCCACGGCAGTCAAGGCAGCCACAACGTCATCGGGCCGTACAACGGGCGTCGTCTGCTGCACAACCACTCTGAGTATCGCACACGGCGACGTCGCGCCCCCCGGTGACACCCGGTCGGGGTGGTCGGAGGCGTCATTCGCGGGGCTGACGATCAGGGCGCTGACCAGCGGGCCTCGGACGTCGATCGTGCGGCGGCCATCCTTGGTGAGCCGTTCTACGGGTGCGGTGGTGGCCGCGAGCAATCCCTCGACGGCGGGGCGCAGCTGATCGTCATCGATCCCATGCAGGACCAATTCCCAGACGGACACGTCCAAACGCTCGGCGAGCTTGCCCGTGCCAGGCGCCGCCAGGACGGCCTCGAGCACGTCGATGCCGGGCGGCAGAGCCGCATCGAGGTCGCGCGCCAACTGGTCGGGGTCGCGCGGCTGGGCAAGCGCGAGTTCGACGTACTCGGCCTCGCTCGCCGCCCCGGTCGGAGCCGCCCCGGCCCACGAGATACGCGGATGAGGCGTGAAGCCGGACGAGTAGGCCATCGGGATGCCGGCCCGCCGGATCGCCCGCTCGAACGCGCGGGCCACGTCACGGTGGGAGGTGAAACGCAACCGCCCTCGCCTCGCGAAGCGCAGCCGTACCCGGGCGACGACTTCGGTCGGCCGGCCGGTGATGTCGGGCTGGCGTCTGGCGGTGCTCAGGTCGCGCTCGGGGTCGGAACCGGGGCCGGCGTCAGCGGTAGCAGCGTGCGTCCGGTCGGGCCGGTCTCGATGGCGGTGCCCATGGTCGGGCAGACGCCGCAGTCGAAGCAGGGCGACCAGCGGCAGTCGTCGATCTCGCGCTCGTCGAGCGCCTCCTGCCAGTCCGACCAGAGCCATTCCTCGTCGAGGCCGGAGTCGAGGTGATCCCACGGCAGCACCTCGGAGCGGGTGCGCTCGCGGGTGGTGTACCAGTCGACGTCGATCCCGACGGCTGCGGCAGCTTCCATCCACCGGTCGTAGGAGAAGTGCTCGCTCCAGCCGTCGAAGCGGCCGCCCCGGCGCACCACCTCAGCGACCACGGCTGACACGCGGCGGTCGCCGCGGGAGAGCAAACCCTCAATGATTCCAGGCTTTCCGTCGTGGTAGCGATAGCCGATCGCGCGGTCGCGGCCGATCGCGTCGCGCAGCAACTGCAAGCGGCGGTCGGTCTCCGCGGCGGCAAGCTGCGGCGCCCACTGGAACGGCGTGTGGGGCTTGGGGACGAAGCCGCCGATGGAGACGGTGCAGCGGATGTCGCGGCGTCCGGTGACCTCGCGTCCGGCCCGGATGACGGACTTGGCGAGCTGCGCGATCTGCAGCACGTCCTCGTCGGTCTCGGTCGGCAGGCCGCACATGAAGTAGAGCTTCACGGAGGTCCAGCCGGCCGCGTACGCCGTGGTGACGGTCTTGATGAGGTCGTCCTCGGTGACGGTCTTGTTGATGACCTTGCGCAAACGCTCCGAGCCGCCCTCGGGAGCGAACGTGAGGCCCGATCGGCGCCCGCCACGGGCGAACTCCTCGGCAAGCGTGATGTTGAACGCGTCAACCCGGGTGGAAGGCAGCGAGAGCGAGGTCTGGGTGCCCTCGTAGCGGTCGGCGAGACCCTTGGCGATCTCGCCGATCTCGGAGTGGTCGGCGGACGACAGGCTCAGCAGGCCGACTTCCTCATAGCCCGTGGCGGCCAGTCCGGCGGCCACCATCTCGCCGATGCCGGTGATGCTGCGCTCCCGGACCGGACGCGTGATCATCCCCGCCTGGCAGAAGCGGCAGCCGCGCGTGCAACCGCGGAAGATCTCCACGCTCATCCGCTCATGGACGCTCTCGGCCAGCGGCACCAGCGGCTGCTTGGGGTAGGGCCACGCGTCGAGGTTGGTGACCGTGTGCTTGGAGGGGCGGCGCGGCACATCCGGACGGGTGGGCGTGATGCGCGCGATCCGCCCGTCGGCTGCGTAGTCGACGTCATAGAAGCGTGGGACGTAGGCGAGCCCGCGCCGGGCCAGCTCGACGAGCGTGTGCTCGCGCTCCCAGCCCTCGGCCTTGGCGAGGCGCAGCACCTCGGTGATGCCGAGCACCGCCTGCTCGCCGTCACCGAGGACGACCGCGTCGAGGAAGTCGGCGATCGGCTCGGGATTGAACGCCGCGTGGCCTCCGGCGATGACGATCGGATGCTCACCCGTGCGCTCGCGCGACTGCAGCGGGATGCCCGCCAGCTCCAGGGCGACGAGGAAATTGGTGTAGCCCAGCTCGGTGGAGAAGCTGATGCCGAAGGCGTCGAACGCGCTCACCGGACGATGGCCCTCGACGGTGAACTGGCCGATGCCGTGCTCGCGCATGAGGGCTTCGAGATCGGGCCAGACGCTGTAGGTGCGCTCGGCCAGCACGCCGGGCTGCTCGTTCAGCACCTCGTACAGGATCATGACGCCCTGGTTGGGCAATCCGACCTCATAGGCATCGGGATACATCAGGCACCACCGCACGTCAGCGGTGTCCCAATCCTTGAGCTGCGCGTTGAGCTCGCCGCCGACGTACTGGACGGGCTTGCGGACCTTGGGCAGCAGCGGCTCGAGGCGCGGCCATACGGATTCGACCGGCATGCGTCCGAGGGTAGTCGCGTCGGGCAAACCCGGCGGAGTCCTCAGCCCGAGCAGGTCGCCGAACCCGCGCTGGGCTTGGGGGTCAGGCCCAGCCGCCAGGACAGGAACGGCAGCGAATCCCGGAACGCGTCCTCCCACAGCGTGAAGGTGTGACCCGCCCCCGCCACTTCCTGCGAGCAGGTGAGGATCCCGGCGCTGGTGGAGAGCGGGACGAGCGTGCGCTGCGCCACGAGAGGTGCGTGGTCATCAGTGCCCACCTCGAACCAGCCGGCCGTGTTCGGGAAGCGCTGGTTGCGTAGCAGGAAGAGCGGGTCGTGCTGGTTGTACGCCGTCTGTGAGCCGCCGAAGAGCACCGGGATGGTCGCCGCCGGATCGACCGCTTCTTCCACGGTGGGGCTCGTGAGGCCCGAGTAGTCGCCGAACGCGACGAATTCGTCGGGATGGCGCAGGGTCAGCATGAGCGAGCACATCCCGCCCTCCGAGAGGCCCGCGATGGCCAGCGAGCCCTTCGACGTCGAGGCGTTGAAGTTCTTGCGCATGAAGTTCGGGACGTCCTCGGTCACGTACGTCTCGGCCTGGCCCTTGGGGCTGTTGACGCATTCGGTGTCGTTGGTGAACGACCCGTTCTCGTCGGGCATCACGATGATCGGCGCCATGCCGTGATGGGCATCGGCGAAGGCGCGCGCGGTCACGTCAGCCATCGACGCGCGCGTCCAGTCCGACGGCTGTCCGGGGATGCCGGCCAGCAGCACGATGACGGGAAGCTTCACCTTCTCGTTGGCCACCCAGATCGGCGGCACCCAGACGAAGGCATCGCGTCCGACGAAGTGGGATTTCTTGCCCGGAATCGGGATCTCGATCGTGAAGCCGTGAGTGGGCAGCGCGCCCCCGTTGTCAGCCCTCGCCTTGGCCCGGATCTGCTCGAGCTGCTTGAGGCTCACCTGGTTCTGGGCGTCGACCCCGAAGAGCGAGCCGACCGTCGGGTAGTACTGGTACTGCTTGTTGATCAGCGTCCCGGCCATGGCGGCGGTGAGGGCGATCGACAGGATCGAGACGACCCGGCGCCAGTTGCGGAAGCGGGTCCAGCCGATGATTCCGACCACCAGTGCAAGGAAAACCAGGCCGACCCACAGGTAGTAGGAATTCGGGAACTGGTACGGGATCAGCGCCAGCCCGTCGACGAGCAGCGCGGTGAGGCCGACCATCGCCAGCGTGATCGGCAGGCCGTACAGCAGCTGCCGCTCCCACACGCCGCCTTTCCAGCGAAAGGACAGAAGGGTCGCGCCGAGGCCCAGAGCGACGATGACGATCGGCGTCGGACCGCTGATCAGCGAGATCGAACTGATGGACATGCTGGCTCAGCCGCCTCTTCCCCAGGCGGTGGCCGGAATCGCCTCCATCAGGCAGCCGCAGCCGTTTCGCCGGCATCGGAGGAACCGGCCGACACCCCGCCCACGGCCTTCGGCACGAAGAGATCGCCGATGCCGGGCAGGGCAAGAAAGCCTTCTGCTCCGGCATAAAGCAGGCCGACTCGCGGCAGATCGGTGATCTCCTGATACACCAGCACACGCGAGAGCCAGACCGGCGAGAACTTCGCGTTGAAGTCGTGCAGCGACTTGATCTGGAAGAACGGATTGAGGACGTCGATCGCGCGCTTGGCCAGCTTCTCGGTGAACGTGTAGTGCACGTGCTCCTCGTAGAGCCGGCCCCACATCGCGAAGTTCATCGACAGCCGGACGATGCCCTCCTGGCCGAGGGCCAACGCCGACTGGGCGATGAGGTATTCGGTCATGCCGTTCGGGGCATCTGGCAGATGGCGCATGAGGTCCAGCGTGTAGCCGAAGTCATCGCCGTAGGCGGGAACGATCCGAAGGAATCCGCCGGGACGGTCGTGCTCGTCCAGCGCGACGCACAGCAGGAATTCGGCATTTTTTCCGTGGCCTTCGATGTCCTGGCTGAGGGACATCGTGAAGCCGCGCTCGGGCGCCTTGCCGCGCCACTGCTGGCTGATCGCGTTGAGCGCATCCACCAGCGAATCCGAGGCTTCCGACTCGCGTATCACCTTGAAGCGGTAGTTGCGTGAGACCCGGCGCACCGCGGCCCGCAGGCTCTTCATGCCAGGCCCATCGAGGGTGAACGTGTCGCATTCGATGATGGCTTCGTCGCCGAGGTAGATGCCGCGGAAGCCGCGCGCCGCGTAACGGGGCATCTCGGCTTCGCGTGCAGCCAGGAAAGCCACTCGCCACGAGCGCTCCTGGCAGTAGTCGATGAATTCATCGAGCACGTGGTCGACGGATCCCGGCGCGCCGATCGGATCGCCGGACGCGAGCGCGAATCCCGCGAGGTAGGTATAGGCCACGAAGGCCTCGCCGTCACTGCCGAAGAAAAAGCTCTTGTCATCGCGGAGCGCAAAGTAGGCCAGCGTGTCGGAGCCGTAGAGCTGAACCAGCCGGCGCGCGCGAGCCCAGTCGCTCTCGGTGTGCGGCGCCCGCGAACGCAAGGGACGGAACAGCAGGTACGCCAGCCCCACCAGACCGACAATCCCCAGCGTCAGCAGGGCATCCGGGAAGTACTGGTCGAAGAAGCGGCGGTGGTACACGTAGGGACCGCCGACCCCGACCATGCCCTTGACGATCGTTTCGAGCCCGCCGGAAATCGTGAGGTTCGGATCGGTGTGGTTGCGTTCGACGAGCAGGCTGATGAAGCCGAACGTCACCACGGCAACGACGTACAGCGGCACCAGCCACACCAGACGCAGCAGCGACGGCGGGTCGGACTTGGCCCGGAAGTAGCGCCGGTAGTACAAGAGCGCGGCTGCCAGCAGCGCACAGTAGGCCGCTGAAACCGGGTGCGGTCCCTTGAGGATGTTCGTCACGACACCCAGCAGGAAGAAGACCGTGCAGATCTGCCACGCCCGGCGCTTGCCGCGGGCGATCTGACCGGCGAGGAACAGCAGCAGCAAGCCGATGACGGTCGTGACGAGGTGTCCGGTGACCCGAAACCAGAGCGGTCCGATCGGCTTGCCGAACGGCTGGAATCGGGAGTGGAAGAACGGGATCAGGGTCAGCAGCATCATCGCACCGCCGAAGCCGGCCAGGACCGCCAGCGTGCGGACGATGCGTTTGGCCCGCCGGCGTTCGTGCTGGCGCTCCTCGCCGGTCGTGACGTTTTCGGGGACGGCAGCCAGCGTCGTGACGGACGCCTGCGCTGCAGCCGCCGGCGCCTGAGCGGCAGCGGGCACGGGCGGCGGCGTGATGCGCCCGAGACCGCCGCTGCCCGTGCGCCGCGAAGGACCGCTCGGCCCGGGGGTCCCACCTTCGGGCTTCATCGTCGGGAAGAGGATGACCTCACGGATGTTGTCGGCTTCGGACAGCAGCATCACGAGCCGGTCGATCCCGATCCCGAGACCGCCGGTGCACGGCATGCCGTACTCGAGGGCGCGGACGTAGTCGAGGTCGATGTCACCGGCTTCCGGGTCGCCCTCGGCCTTGGCCCGCGCTTCCATCTCGAACGCGGCCATCTGCTGCTTCGCGTCGTTCTGCTCGCTATAGGCGTTGCACAGCTCGAAGCCGGCGACCATGAGCTCGAAACGCTCGACGTAGCCCGGACGCGAGCGGTGCACCCGGGCGAGCGGCGAGACCTCTTCCGGGTAGTCGATGCAGAAGATCGGGTCGACGATGTTGTGCTGGATCTTCTCGTCGACCACCTGCTTCATGAGCTTCCCGGCGCCCCAGCCGTTCTCCCACTCGATGTGCAGCCCGTCGAGGATGGCTCGAGCCTCCTCCACCGGCATGGTGGGATCCATCCGGGCGCCGAGCTTCTGCTCGATGAGGTCGGACATGGTGATGCGGGGCCAGGGCGGCGTGAGGTCGACGGTGTGGTCGCCGACCTTGACCACGAAGTTGCCGTCGAGCGCGTCACGGATGGCCGCGACCACCATGCCCTCGACGAGATCCATCATGTCGACGTAGTCCGCGAACGCCTGGTAGGCCTCGAGCATCGTGAACTCGGGGTTGTGCCGCACGTCGATGCCCTCGTTGCGGAACACGCGTCCGATCTCGAAGACGCGCTCCATCCCGCCGACGACGAGCCGCTTCAAGTGCAGCTCCAACGCGATCCGCAGATACATGTCGATGTCGAGCGCGTTGTGGTGGCTGATGAACGGCCGGGCCGTAGCGCCGCCCTGGATGCTTCCCAGCATCGGGCCTTCGACTTCCCAGAAGCCGCGGTCATCGAGATGCCCGCGGATGGCGCGAATGACCCGGCGGCGGATCTCGAAGATGCGCCGGGTGCGCTCGTTCGTCATCAGATCGACGTAGCGCTGGCGATAGCGCACCTCGACGTCGACCAGGCCCTTGTCCTTGTCGGGCGGCGGGCGCAGCGCCTTGCCGAGGGTCTCGAACTCCTCGAGCGCGACCGACAGTTCACCCTTGTCGGTGCGCATGACCGTGCCGGTGACGCCGATCCAGTCGCCGCGGTCGAGCGCGCGGAAGCGCCGGTAGATCTCCTCGCCCACCGCGCGGCGATCGACGAAGATCTGCACGGTCCCGGTGCGGTCGCGCACCACGCCGAAGGTCAGCCCACCGTGGCGGCGCACCAGCATGAGCCGTCCGGCGACGCGCACGCGCTCCTCGGTGCGGGAGCCTGCCGGCAAGTCGCCCCACGTGCCGGTGATGTCTGCCGCGGAATGGTCGGCGTCGAACCGGTACTGGAGTGGATGCGCCTCATCTGCCTGCAATGCGTCCAGTTTCGCCCGACGTCGGTCGATTTGGTTGCCGACATTTCTAGACGAAACGGACTCCTGCGCGGGGACATTCATGGCGGTAGTGCCTGAAAGGGGGTTTCCCGCTTCAGCGTGAGCCATTTCGGCACTCTAGCCAACGCACAAATGCCCTTCACAGTTCGGCTCGCGCTCGCGGTACGTTTCTCGCGCGCGTTCTGCATGAAAGCCCTGTTTCCCGCCGCAGGATGAATGGATTCCGCATGTCACTGCTGATCGCAGTGCCGTGCGGGGTGGCCTCGGCCATCGCGTACGGCGTCTCCACCGCAGTGGAGCATTCCGCTGCCCACGAGACCGTCGGCGAGAGCGGCAGCGAGAAGGGGCCGGGCGGCCTGCTGCACCTGGTGACGAACCCGCGGTGGCTGATGGGCATGGCGGGCGACACGCTCGGGCTGGTGCTGCAGGTGATCGCACTGTCCACCGGGCCCGTGGTGCTGATCCAGCCGCTGCTCGTGCTCGCCTTGCCGATCTCGCTGCCGGTCGCGCGCTGGCTCGGCGGTCCGCGTCCGGGCCGGGCTCAGTTCCTGTCGTGCCTCTGGATCATCCTGGGGCTCGGCGCGTTCTTCGCCATCGTCGGCAATCCGGGTGATGCCGATCCGCTCGACACCCGCGGCGCCATCATCTGCGTCCTCATCGCGGCCGTGGTCGGAGTCGGGGTCCTGGCAGTGTTCCGCAAGCGTTCCGGCGCGGTGAAAGCAGCGGTGTTCGGGACGGTGTCGGGCGCCTGGTTCGGCGTCGTGGCCGTGCTGATGGACGCCGCCGCAGCGACGTGGCAGGCCCACGGCATCGCTGCGTTCGGACGAGGAGAAGGGCTGGTGCCGCTGGTGTCGCTGGTAGTGCTTGGAGCTGCGAGTATTGCGCTCTCTCAGGTCGCCTTCGCCGCCGGAGCCCTCGGCGCCTCCTTCCCCGCCAACCTCACCGCCGATCCGCTGATCGCCGTGCTGCTGGGGGCGATCCTCCTGAACGAACGGGTTCCCGCCTCGGCGCCGGCGGTCATCGCGTACGTGGCGTGCTTCGCCGCCGTCCTCTACGGCGCGGTGCGGCTGGCAGCCGAACCCGCCGGCCGGCCGGCGACGCAAAGCGTGGTGGCCGCATGACGACGACCACTCCCCCACAGCCCCCACAGCCCCCGCCCTCCCAGGGACCGCCGGCGCAGCAGCCGGATGCCTCTTCGCGCCCCGGGACGCTGCTGGTCTACGGCACCATCGCCGTCGCGCTCGCGATCGTCGCGGTCATCGCCGTGCTGCTGGCAGGCGTCGGGCGCGACGGCTTCAACAAGGGTTCGGTCTCCGAACTGACGGCCGCCATGCGGGCCAAGGGCTTGGAGATCTGCTCGACGGACACACCGAGCGGCAATGGCAAGGGCGGCTCCCTCACGACGCAGCTGATCCGCGTCAGCACACCCGGCGATTGCGGCGACGCCATCGACGTCACGATCGACACGTACAAGAACGCGAGGGACCGCGATGCGGCCGCCCGCAACGCCGAGATGCAGGAACGGCAGCGCAACTACGGGGTCGTCTACACCTGGCACCAGTTCACGGTCTACCTGCAGGCCGATGACGCGAGCACGAAGCCGGCGATACGCGATCGCGTCGTCTCGGCCCTCGACGCGGTAGGAGCGAACTGATGGCGCGGGCGAAGCAGGTCGGCCTCGGCGTGGGCGCGCTGGCGATGATCAACGTCGCCGCGATCGTCAGCGTGCGCAACCTGCCCGTGATGGCCGAGTACGGCTGGTCGATGCTCGCCCTGTTCGCCATCTCGATCCTGGTCTTCCTGATCCCGATCTCCATGGTGGCCGCGGAACTGGGCACCGGGTGGCCGCGCGACGGCGGTGTCTTCGCGTGGGTCAAGGAAGCCTTCGGTGGGCGCACCGGCTTCCTCGCGGTGTGGTGTGACTACTCGGAGAACCTGGCCTGGTTTCCCACCGTGCTCTCGTTCATGGCGGCGACTCTCGCGTACGCGATCAGCCCGGATCTGGCGAGCAACTCGACCTACCTCGTCACGGTCATGCTGGTGTTCTTCTGGCTGACGACGCTGCTCAACCTGCGCGGGGTACGGGCCTCGTCACTGCTCGGTTCGCTGGGCACGATCGCCGGTTCGATCCTGCCGGCGATCCTCGTCGTCGGCCTCGGCATCGCGTTTCTCGCGCGCGGCGACCACTCGCAGATCCCCTTCAGCGGCCACGCGCTGGTGCCGGACCTGCAGCTGTCGAACCTGGCCTTCCTCGGCGGGATCATCCTGCTCTTCACGGGAATGGAGATGGCCGGCTTCCACGCCCGCGAGACGCGCAATCCCGGCCGCGACATCCCGCGCTCCATCGCGCTCGCGGTGGTCATCATCGTGGTGTTCAGCGTGCTCGGTTCGATGTTCCTGGCGGTCGTCCTGCCGCAGAAGGAGATCGGCCTCGTCTCCGGCACGATGCAGCTCTTCCAGAGCGTCCTCGGCACTTTTCACGCCTCCTGGCTCGTAGCGCCGCTGGCGATCCTCATCGCCGCGGGCGGCATCGCCCACCTGTCACCATGGATCCTCGGGCCGGCCAAGGGCATGGCCGAGGTGGCCCGCCAGGGTCACGCCCCAGCGGCCCTCGGCCGGGAAAATGCCGACGGAGTCCCGGTCATGTCACTGATCTTCCAGGGGATCGGCGGGACCATCTTTTCCTTGCTGTTCCTGCTCGTTCCTGACGTGTCGACGTCGTACTGGATGCTCTCGGCCGTCACCGCGCAGATCGTCATCATCATGTACGGGCTGATGTTCGCGGCCACCATCCGCTTGCGCTACACCCAGCCGGACACCCCGCGCCCGTACCGAATTCCGGGCGGCACGTTCGGTGTGTGGCTGGTGTGCGGGGTCGGCCTGCTCGGCTGCGTGATCTCCTTCATCCTCGGGTTCGTTCCCCCGAGCCAGTTGAAGACCGGCAACCACCTGGTCTACGTCGGGTTGCTCGCCCTGGCAGTCATCGTGCTGACCGCCCCGCCGTTCGTCATCCAGCTCTTCGGCCGGCGGTCACGGCGGCAGCCGCAGATAGCCGTCGCCGTTCCCGCGGAGGGATAGCACGCGCTCGGGGCTGCGCAGCCGCACGTTTTCGACCAGGCCGACAGCTGCCAGATTGGCGAACATGGCGGAGCCGCCGTAGGAGATGAACGGCAGCGGCAGCCCGGTGACCGGCATGATCCCGAGCGTCATTCCGATGTTGACGACGATCTGGAACGCGAACCAGATGACGACCCCGACGCACACCAGCGTGCCGAACCGGTCGCCAGCGCGCTGGCCGATCGACAGCGTGCGCCACAGCACGACGCCGAGCAGCGCGATGATGACGGCGCAGCCGACGAAGCCCAGTTCCTCACCCGCGACCGTGAAGACGAAGTCGGTCTTCTGCTCCGGCACGAACTGCCCTTGAGTCTGCGAGCCGGTGAACAACCCGCGTCCGAGCAATCCCCCGTGGGCATTGGCGATCAGCGCCTGCTGGACGTTGTAGCCGATGCTCGAGGTGTGTACCGAGCTGTGCTTCAGGAACTCGGTGAGCCGCGCTTCCTGGTAGGGCTTGAGCAGGTGGAACTTCAGGATCGCCGCGCCGAAGCCCACGCCTGACGCGACCAACAGTCCCACCCAGCGCGCCGGGGCACCCGACACGGCCAGCACGCCGACCACCATCACGATCAGCACCATCGTGGTGCCGAAGTCGGGCTGCATCATGACGAGAGCGAGCGGAACCGCCGCCAGTGCCAGCGCCTGCAGCAGTTCCCGGCCTCCCGGCGTGCCCAGCGCACCCGTCGCTCCCGCATCACGCTGGTGTCCGAGGATCAGCGCGAGCCCGACCACCAGGGCCAGCTTCGCCAACTCGGAGGGCTGCAGCTGAAAACCGGCGGGCAGCACGATCCAGGAGCGCGCGCCGTTGATGGTCGAACCCACAGCGATGACGGCGGCCAGCCCGGCCAGCGAGGCGAGGTAGACGATCGGGGTGTACGCGCGTACCAGCCGGAAATCGCTGCGTGCCACGAGGATGGCGAGCACCCCGCCGATGCCGACGGTCAGCAGATGCTTCTTCAGGTACGCGTACTGATCGAGATGATGGTCGAGCTGGTACTGGCGGGTCGCGGAGGCGATCAGCAGAGAGCCGATGACGCACAGCGCGATGACCGCGAAGGCGAGCACCCAGTCGACGCGGCGCCAGGAGATGTCGTGGCGCTCGCGAGCCCGTGAGGTCGCCGCACCCGGGCCGGAGAGTGGCTCGAGCGTGACGGGTCCGCGGTTCAACCGCTTGGGCGGGCGGGTGCCGGGCAGCAGGCTCGTCATGGGGCGGTCACCTTGGGCAGCGCCGCGGGTGGCACCGGAAGCAGCGCGGGCCGGCCCACGCCGTAGAGCCCCTCGTAGACCTTGCGCGCCACGGGGGCCGCGAAGTTCGCACCCTGGCCGGTGTCAGGGATCGAGATGACGACGACGTACTGACTGCTGAACGAGGCGAACCACGAGGTGTCGTTGTGTCCCTGGACCTCTGCCGTGCCGGTCTTGCCGGCGATCGGGATCTGGTCGAGCGGAAAGCCGGCGAAGGCGCCCGAAGCCGTGCCGCGCCGGGTCACGTCGATCATCGCGTCGCGGATGTACTGCAGGACGGTCTGGCTGACCGGGAGGTGACTGGCCACGGAAGGGGCGATCTTCTGCACCAGCGAGCCGTCCTGGGACACGATCGCCTTCGCCACCCGCGGGTGAAAGACCGTGCCGCCATTGGCCACTGCCGCGTAAGCGGTCGCCAGCTGCAGCGGGCTCACCGACAGGTACTGGCCCTGCCCGATGCCGAACATGGTCGCCGCGCCGCCGTTGTAGAGGTAGCCGTCGGTGCAGCCCTCCTGGGCGTACTCCTTCAACAGCTCGGCGTCGGCGGGATCCGGGTCGTCGGGGTAGCCGGTCTTGGCCCGGGCGCAATAGGTGGCCTTCATGTCGTTCCAGAGCTTCACCTCGCCGGCCCGGTCGACGACCCAGCCGCTGCTTTCATTCGGCAGGTCTATCCCGGTGTCGCGGCCGAAGCCGTACGCCCGCGCCATGTTGGTGAAGTACTCCTTGGGCGGCGCGTACGGCCCGCTTCCGTTGCGCAGCCCTCCGTCAGCCAGCCAGGCGTTGTAGGCGAACTGGTCGAAGATGGTGTCGCAGGAGATGACGATGGCCTCGTGCAGGCTGATGATGCCGCCGGACTCGCCCTCGAAGTTGTGGAAGATGGCGCTGCCGATGGGCAACGACGAGGGGCAGGCGTACGTGCCGTTCAGGTCAGCGCCTGACGCGACGGCGGCCGACAGCGACACCGGCTTGAACGTCGAACCCGGCGCCCCGGTGCTCTGAAAAGCCCGTGAAATAAGGGGATCTCCGGAGGTCGGACTCGTCAGCGCGGCGTAGTCCTTCTCGCTGATGCCCCCGGTGAAGATCGACGGGTTGTACGTGGGCAGCGAGGCCATGGCGATGACCTGGCCCGTGTGCCAGTCCATCACCACGCCGCTGCCGGTCGTCGCGGGCTTGCCCTGCTGCTGGGCGGCCGTGAGCTCGTTGGCCAGCGACTGCTCGAGCAGGCTCTGCACCCCGGAGTCCAGTGCCAACACCACGGTGTCGCCGGCTTTCGCGGGGGTCGCCGAGATCGTTCCCGCCACCCGGCCGTAACGGTCGACGGCCAGCTTCTTCACGCCGGCGGTGCCGCGGAGGTACGTGTCGTAGCTGCTCTCGATGCCGGCCTGGCCAACCACGTCACTCGCGGTGTAATCGGCCTTCTTGTCGGCCAGCTGCGCCTGGCTCGCGGGGCCGGTGTAGCCGATCTCGTGAGCGGCGAGGCTGCCCTGCGGGTAGACGCGGACGGCGCTGGTGTCGGCGGAGACTCCGGGAAAGCGCTCCGGATGCTCGATGACAGACAGCGCGACCTGCGGCGTGACGTTCGTCGCGACCGGGATCGGTTGGTACGGCGAACCGTTCCAGCACGGCTTGCCGACGGTGCGGGTGCAGATCCGGGTCTTCAGGTTCAGGGCGGCGGGCGTGGTGTGCAGCACCGCGGCAAGCCGCGCGATGACCGTCTTGCCACCGTCGCTCTGGCGGTCGAGAACGCTGCGGTCGATGGTCATCACGAGCGAGGTCTTGTTGGTCGCGAAGGGCTTGCCCTTGTCGTCGACGATGGTGCCGCGCGGCGCCTGGCTCACCACCTCGCGCACCCGGTTGCCCTCGGCCGTCACCTGGTAGCGGCCGTGCTCGAAAACCTGCAACGACCACAGCCGAAACAGCAGTACGGCCAGTGCGGCGAAGACGATGACGCGCAACACGTTCAGCCGAAGCCGCGGGTGTGAACGTGGCGAGGCGACGAGCCTCACCGCGCGGTCCGCCTGATCCGGCGCTTTCGGCGACCGTGCCGAAGACGCTCCCCCAGCAGCCGGCGGGTGAGCGGGTACGCGATCGGTGCCAGCAGCAGCCCGTACACCAGCCCGGCGAGGCAACGGGTCGCGAGCAACTCGCCGGCGGCCCGGGCGTCGCCGACGAAGGCCCCGGTGAGCGCGAAGAGCAGCGGTGTGACAACGCACGCCGTACCGACCGTCAGCCACGCGATCGGGAAGCGGTTGGCGCGGGCAGCCGGGATCATGCCGCACAAGTAGCCGACGAGGCAGAGCACGGCGGCGAGGCGTCCGAGCGCGTGATCCGACAGCGCATCAGCCGCGAGCCCGATCCCGAAGCCGCCCAGGCAGCCCGCGACCGGCCCGGCGTACAGCCCGAGCACCGCGACGAGGACGGTCACCAGATCAGCCGGCCCCCACGGCAGCAGCGGCAACACCGTGCGCTGCAGCAGCAGGCCGATCACCAGCAGCAGAGCCGCACCGAGCCGGGCCGAACCGCTCAGCCGCGCTGGGAGGACCGAGGGCTCGAGCGGTTCGCCGGCCGGCGGTGCCAGCGCCAGACCGATGAGTTGGGGGTCGTGAGGAGAACGCGGCGGGACCGGTCCGCGAAAGGGCGGTGCCGGCCGGGGATTGCGCCGGCCACCCGGCGCGATGAGGGTCACGGAGTGCCCTTGCCGACGATCACGCCGACCAGATCGAGCGAACCGAACTGCACGTACGGCTTGACGGCCACCTGCTGGGTCAGGCTGCCGGCTTGCGGTGAGGTGCCGATGTCACCCGCACCGACGGTGACCCCGATCGGCACCCCTCCGGCGTAGGCCGTGCTTCCGTACGTCACGACCCGCTCGCCGGCCTTCACCGGCAGGGACGGGTCGTACAGGGTGAACGCGAGCCGGCTGGTGGAGTCCGAACCGCTGATCGTGCCGAGCGCGCGGGAGGTTTCCAGCCGGGCGCCGATGATGGTGCGCGGGTCATCGGCCAGCCGCACCGTCGAGACGCTCGAGCCGACCCGCACGAGCACGCCGACCAATCCGGCATCGTTGACGACGAGCTGCCCGACCTTGAGCCCGGAACCGCTGCCCGAGCTGATGTCGACCGTGCGCTCGGTCCCGGTGGTGTCGCCGACGGCGATGACGCGCGACGCGACGAGCTTGAACGAGCCGGCGGAGGCGAGCAGTCCGAGCTTGGTCAGCGCCGCCGCCTGCCGCTTGGCCTCCGCATCGGCGGCGAGCTCGCGGCGCAGTCCGGCGATCTCGTCAGCCAGCGAATTGGCCCGGTTCTTCTGGGCCTTCGCGTCTGCCGATCGAATCGAACTCGTTGCGTATGGGATTCACCACGGCGGCAGCGGCGCGCTCGACCGGCGAGGCGACGCTGTCGGCGACCCGGCGCAGGCCTCCCCCGCCCTTGCCCGACCCGACGTCGATCGAGATCAGGACGAGCGCAACGACAAGGAGTGCGGCGAGCAGAATCCGAGTACGGCGGGTGTCACGGCCCATACGCGTCAGTTGATCTGCGTGTGAAGCGGGTCCGGGGGCATCATCGCGGCTCCGGGCTCAGCACTTGCTGCAACGTCTCGAACTCCTCGATGCACCGGCCGGATCCGAGCGCGACGGAACTCAGCGGGTTCTCGGCGATGGAGACCGCCATGCCCGTCTCGGCGCGCAGCCGGTCGTCGAAGCCGCGCAGCAGCGCGCCGCCGCCGGTGATGACGATCCCGCGATCCATGACGTCAGCGGCGAGGTCGGGCGGGCAGCGGTCGAGGGTCGACTTCACCGCGTCGACGATGTCGTTCAGCGGCTCTTCCATGGCTTTGCGGATCTCGGGGGCGCCCATGACGATCGTCTTCGGCAGCCCGGAGATCAGGTCACGCCCGCGCAGCTCGGCCGATGGTTCGTTCTCCAGCGGGAACGCCGAGCCGATCGCCAGCTTGATCTCCTCGGCGGTGCGCTCGCCCAGCATCAGCGAGTACTCCTTCTTGACGTACTCGATGATCGACTGATCGAGCTCGTCGCCCGCGGTACGCACCGACTGGCCGGCGACGATCCCGCCGAGTGAGATGACCGCGACCTCGGTGGTGCCGCCGCCGATGTCGACGATCATGTTGCCGGTCGGCTCATGCACCGGCAGGCCGGCGCCGAGCGCGGCCGCCATCGGCTCCTCGATGATGTAGCAGCGGCGGGCACCGGCCGCATAGGCGGTGTCCTTCACCGCACGCCGCTCGACCGCGGTGATGCCCGACGGCACGCAGATCACGATGCGGGGCTGGGCGAAGCGGCGCCGGCGATGCACCTGCTGGATGAAGTAGCGCAGCATCCGCTCGGTGGTGTCGAAGTCGGCGATCACGCCGTCCTTGAGAGGACGGATGGCGACGATGTTGCCGGGCGTGCGCCCGATCATCCGTTTCGCGTTGGAGCCGACCGCGACGATGCCCTGCGTGTTGGTGTTGACCGCGACCACGCTCGGCTCGTTGAGCACGATGCCTCGGCCGCGCACGTAGACCAGGGTGTTTGCGGTCCCCAAGTCCACGGCCATGTCGCGGCCGATCAACGAAAGTGCTCGAACCATCGCAGCCTTCCCCCAGGAGTCGGGGGAAGACTAAATCGGGCAGCGAGCCCGAAAGGTGCGACGCGCCAGGGGGTTTACTGGATATTCGGAAAGAAAATTGCTACCTCGCGCGCGGCGGACTCGGGCGAGTCCGAGCCGTGGACCAGGTTCTCGCCGATCTCGAGCGCGAAGTCGCCCCGGATGCTGCCCGGCGTCGACTTGACCGGGTCGGTGGCGCCGATGAGCCCGCGGGCCGCCTCGACCGCGCGGGGGCCCTCGGCGACGAGCGCGACGAGCGGTCCGCCGGTGATGAAGTCGACCAGCTCGCCGAAGAACGGCTTCTCGGTGTGCTCGGCGTAGTGCTTCTCCGCCGTGGCGCGGTCGAGCGTGCGCAGCTCGAGCGCGACGAGGATCAGCCCCTTGCGCTCCAGCCTGGCGACGACCTCGCCCACCAACCCCCGGCGTACGCCATCGGGCTTGACCAGGATCAGGGTGCGCTCGGCGGCCACGCCAGAGCTCCTTTCATCAGAGGAGAGGCGGCTGCTGCCGCGGGTGCGAGGCTACCGGCCCGCAACTAGCGGCGCAGCAGGCGCCGGGCCTCGCCGACGGTGACCAGTGATCCGGTGACGATCACGCCGCTGCCTCCGAGCGGGCCCTCGTCCTCGGCGATGCGGACGGCGGCGTCGAGCGCGTCGTCCAGCCTCGGCTCGACGGTGACCCGGCCGCCGCCGAAGATGTCGACCGCCTCGGCGGCGAGCTCGTCGACAGGCATGGCCCGCGGCGAGGAGTTCTGCGTGATGACGACCTCGCTGAGCACGGGTTCGAGCGCCGACAGGATGGCGCCGACGTCCTTGTCGCGGAGGATGCCGACCACACCCACCAGCCGGTCGAACGCGAACTCCTCGATCAGCGCTTCGGCGAGCGCCTTGCCCCCGGCCTCGTTGTGAGCGCCGTCCAGCACGATGGTCGGTGAGCTGCGAATCGTCTCCAGCCGTCCGGGCGACTCGGCCGCCGCGAAGCCGGCCCGCACGGTGTCGATGTCGAGCGCGCCGCCCTCGCCGGCGCCGAGGAATGCCTCGACGGCTGTCAGCGCCGCCGCCGCATTGTGGGCCTGGTGCGCTCCGTGCAGCGGCAGGAAGATCTCGGTGTATTCGCCGCCGAGCCCGGCCAGCGTGAGCAGCTGGCCACCGAGGGCGATCTGCCGGGAGACAACCCCGAACTCGATGCCCTCGCGGGCGATCGTCGTCCCGAGTTCGGCGGCCTTGCGCAGCAGCACCCCGGCGGCGGGCGGCTGCTGGCTCGCCAGCACGGCGAACGCGTCAGCCCGAAGAATTCCGGCCTTCTCCACCGCCACCTGGGCGACGGTGTCACCGAGCTCGCGATGGTCCAGCGAGACGGGCGTGATGACCTGCACCTGCGAGTCGATGACGTTGGTGGCGTCCCAGCTGCCGCCCATTCCGACCTCGATGACCCCGACGTCGATGGGGGCGTCGGCGAAGGCACTGAAGGCCATCGCCGTCAGCAACTCGAAGAACGTGACGCGCTCCGCCGACTGGGAGTCGACGATCTCGGCGTACGGGATGACGTCGTCGTAGGCCTGGACGAAGACCTCGGGCGTGACCGGCTGCCCGTCGATGCTGATCCGCTCGGTCACCGACTCCAGGTGGGGCGACGTGTAACGCCCGGAGCGCAGCCCGAACGCGAGCAGCAGCGTGTCGATCATCCTCGCGGTCGAGGTCTTGCCATTCGTGCCCGTCAGGTGGATCGACGGGTAGGCGCGCTCCGGATGGCCGAGCAGATCGACCAGCTGCCGCATCCGGTCGAGGTCGGGCACCATCCGGTGCGGAAAGCGCCCGGCGAGCGCCTTCTCGACCCGGGCGAGTTCGGCGCGTGCCGCCGCTGCATTGCCGGTGTCAGCCAAGACGACGCAACCGTTCCGTCAGGAGGGCGTGGTCGGCGACGGCGGCGTCGTGACGAGCACGGATCTCGGCGACGACCTTCTCGGGGGCCTTCGCCAGGAAGCCCTGGTTGTTCAGCTTGGCGCTGGTCTGGGCGATTTCCTTCGCCGCGACCTCGAGCGCGCGGGTGAGCCGCGCCTTCTCGGCGCCGACGTCGATCGAACCGAGCAGGTCCAGCGCCACCGACATCCCGCCGGCGGTGAGAATCTCCCAGCCGTCGGGGGCGACGGAACCCACCTGGAGGGTCAGGTCGGCGAGCACCGCGAGCTGCGGCGACCACGTGTCGGCGAAGTCCTGCGCGGCCGGATCGGAAGCAAGCAGCACGGCGCCGATCTTGCGTCGCGACGCGATTGCCTGCTGGGTGCGGAAGCGTCGCAGCTCGACGACGAGTTCCTGAAGGCGTCCGAACTCAGCGATCGCCGCCGCGTCGCGGCGCCCGGTGTCGGCCGGCCACTGCGCGAGTGCGAGCGTCTGCACCTCGGAGCCGGCAGCACCCTCGCCGTAGCCGTTCAGCGAGCGCCACAGCTCGTCGGTGACGAACGGGACGACCGGGTGCAGCAGCCGCAGCACCGTATCCAGGCACCGTCCGAGGACGGCGCGGGTGCGATCGGCGTCGGACGCGTCACCGCGCAGCGGCACCTTGGCCAGCTCGACGTACCAGTCGAAGAGCTCGTCCCAGGCGAAGTGGAAGAGCGCATCGCACGCTTTGCCGAACTCGAAGGCCTGGTAGAGCGTGTCGACCTCGGCCGTGACCTCATCGAGCCGGGAAAGGATCCACCTGTCGGCGACGGTGAGGGTTGCCTCGTCGAGCGGCAGGGCGGGATCGGCACCGTTCATGAGGGCGAAGCGGGTGGCGTTCCAGAGCTTGTTGACGAAGTTGCGGCTGCCCTGCACCCACTCCTCCGACAGCGGCACGTCGCCGCCGGGATTCGCGGCGCGGGCGAGCGTCCAGCGCACGGCGTCGGTGCCGTAGGCGTCGATGAGCTCGAGCGGGTCGATGCCGTTGCCGGCCGACTTGCTCATCTTGCGGCCGCGGGCGTCGCGCACCAGGCCGTGCACCATCACCTGACGGAAGGGCACCTCGGGTGCGATGAACGTGCAGAACATCATCATCCGGGCGACCCAGAAGAAGATGATGTCGTAGCCCGTGATCAGCACGCTCGTCGGGTAGTAGCGCTCGAAATCGGGTGTGACGTCAGGCCAGCCGAGGGTCGACGCCGGCCAGAGGGCCGAGGAGAACCAGGTGTCGAGCACGTCCTCGTCCTGCACCCAGCCCGGCCCGGCCGGCGGAGCGTCGTCAGGTCCGGGCACGACCGTCTCACCGTCGGGGCCGTACCAGACCGGGATGCGGTGGCCCCACCAGAGCTGGCGGCTCACGCACCAGTCGTGCATGTTGTCGACCCAGGAGAAGTAGCGCGCCGCCATCTCCGGCGGGACGAACTGGGTCTCCCCCGCCCGCACGGCATCGCCGGCGCGCTTGGCCAGCGGGGCCACGCGGACGAACCATTGCAGCGACAGCCGCGGCTCGACGACCGTCCCGCATCGCGAGCAGTGCCCGACCGAGTGCAGGTAGGGACGCTTCTCGGCGACGATCAGGCCCTCGGCGCGCAGCGCCGCCACGACGGCGGGCCGCGCCTCGAACCGGTCCAGCCCCTGGAACGGGCCGTGAGCCGTGACGTTGCCCATCTCGTCGAGGACGGTGATCGACGGCAGCCCGTGACGCTGGCCGATCTCGAAGTCGTTGGGATCGTGGGCGGGCGTGACCTTCACGGCGCCGGAGCCGAAGCCCGGGTCGACGTGTTCATCGCCCACCACCGGGATCATCCGGCCGGTCAGCGGCAGCGGCACCTCGGTGCCGATGAGGTGCTGGTAGCGCTCGTCATCGGGGTGCACGGCCACCGCGGTGTCGCCGAGCATCGTCTCGGCCCGCGTCGTCGCGACCGTGAGCGGCCCGTACTGGATCGTGACGAGCTCGCCCTCGATCTCGCGGTGGTCGACCTCGATGTCGGACAGGGCCGTGCGGTCACGCGGGCACCAGTTGATGATGCGCTCGGCGCGGTAGATCAGGTCCTGGTCGTAGAGCTGCTTGAAGACGGTGCGCACCGCGCGGGTGAGGCCCTCGTCCATGGTGAAGCGCTCGCGTGACCAGTCGACCCCGTCGCCGAGGCGGCGCATCTGGCCGAGGATCTGGCCGCCGTACTCGGCCTTCCACTTCCACACCCGCTCGACGAATGCCTCGCGTCCGAGGTCGTGACGGCTCAGGCCCTCCTTGGCCAGCGCCCGCTCCACGGCGTTCTGGGTGGCGATGCCGGCATGGTCCATGCCGGGCAGCCAGAGCACGTCGTACTGCTGCATGCGTTTCAGTCGGGTCAGCGCGTCCATGAGGACGTGCTCGAACGCGTGGCCGACGTGCAGCGAGCCCGTGACGTTGGGCGGCGGGATGACGAGCGAGAACGGCGGCCGGTCGGCGCGATCGGGACGTCCGGCGGTGAACGCTTCGGCGTCGAGCCACCGCTGATAGCCCGGGGCCTCTACGACGGTCGGGTCGTACTGCGGTGGCAGTTCGATCACCGGACGGGAGGGAGCCGTGGCCATGCGGTCGAGTCTAGAGATCACGCCGTTCGAGCAGGGCTGCCCGCGCCTCCCGGTCGCCCGGCTCGTCTCGCTCGGCCAGCCTCTCGGCGACGGCGCGGCGGTGGGCCGCGTCGACGTTGCCGCCGAACTTGAACTTCGCCGCGACGCTCTGCACGCGCAGCCGGGCGGCCCGGATACCGGGCAGCTTCGCGATGTGCACTTCGGGGTCGGCGAGGTCGGCGGGCACCTCGAAGGCGTCGATGGTGCGCCTGCAGCACGTCCAGTTCCTCCTCCTGGGCCGCCAGCAGCTCGGCGCGCGCGGTCAGCTGCACGGCCCCGTAGTACTGGGTCGGGACGCCGAGCGCGGGATCCTCGTCGCCGATCGCCTTCCACGGCCCGGGGATGTGGGCGACGTCGCCGATGACGGCAAGCACGACCAGCGGGTTCTCTTCGATCGCCGCCCAGATCGGGTTAGGCGTCGCGAGGTGCAGCAGGACGGTGTCGTCGGGTTCGAGGACGAACGGCGTCGGCGAGATGACCGGCACGTCGCGGCCCCGCCCGGCGGCGACGAGCTGGCCGAACGGGATGGCGTCGCAGGAACCGGCGCCACTGCTCGTCGCTGCCGGCCCGGTCGGGACGCGGGACGTACATCAGGCGGGGGCGAGCTCGCGCAGCATGGCGGGCAGTTCGTAGTCAGCGGGGATCAGCGCCATCACGGGCGTCTTGATCCCGGCCGCGACGTAGCGCTCCAGGTGCTCGCGGCACTGCTTGGGCGAGCCGTGGACGACCAGATCGTCGACGAGCTCGTCGGGAATCGTCTCCAGAGCACCCTTGCGGTCGCCGGCGGCCCACTTCTCCAGCAGCGGCGCGATCATCTCGCCGCGGCCGAGCCACTGGTGGAACGCGGTGTAGACCGGCACGGTCAGGTACGACGCGATCATCCGCCGCCCGACCTCACGCACGTAGGCCTCGTCCTCGGACGGCAGCACGAAGATCCGCGCCACCACGTCCTTTTCACCGAGGCCCGACGCGCCGGCACCCTCGGCGACGTGGCCGAGGACGGTCGGCACGTCGTTCACCGACAGCCAGTTCAGGATCACGCCGTCACCCTCGCGTCCGGCGAGGCGCAGCATGCCTGGCCGCAGCGCCGCGACCAGCAGCGGAGGCACCTGGGCGGGCGGGCGTCCGAGCCGGAAGCCCTTCACCTCGAAGGTCTCGTAGCTCTCGGTGACCTTCTCCCCCGTCAGCGCCGCGCGCAGGAAACGCAAGGTGTCACGAACCCGGGCATACGGCTTGTCGAACGGGATGCCGTTCCAGCGCTCGACGATCACGTTGCTGCTGGTCCCGAGCCCGAGCGAGAACCTGCCCGGCGCCGTCTCCGCCATCGCCGCGACGGACTGGGCGAGCAGCGCCGGACCCCGCGTGTAGGCCGGGACGATCGCATTACCCAGCCGCAACGTGGGAGCCCAGGCGGCTGCTAGCACCAGGGGCGTGAAGGCGTCAGCGCCGTCCACTTCGCTCGACCAGACATCGGTATAGCCCAGGTCAGCGAGCTCACGGAAGAGGTCCGCGTGCTCGGCGAGCGGGACGTTGTTGAACGGAATCGTCATGCCCCAGCGATTGGCAGCCACCCGCACAGTCTGGCAGCAGCGCGGCCTGCGACCGAACTCACCTCGTGATCCAAATGGGTCAAGGGTTCAGCCATTGAGCCCATATGCCGATGGCGTGACAGGAGTTCAGATAGGCCGGCTCCCCGCCGGCACGCCCAAGGAGGTCTCCCGTGGAGCAGCAGTCCGGCGCACCTGGTGCGGCTCAGGCTCAGGCAGCGCGCACTGTTCTGCCTGGTGAGCCGTTCGATCCGCCGCAGGCGTCGCAGGTCCCCGGCCCCCGCGCCGAGCAGGCTGCACCGCTGGCGCCCCCGGCGTGGAGCTACGAGCAGCAGGCCGCACCGCAGGGCGCTCCGGTCTACGGCGCTGCCCCGGCGACCTACGTCGACCCGCAGCAGTTCGGCGACGGCGACTTCAACAGCCTCCACGACTTCGCGACGCTGCCTGCCGCCTCGCAGTTCGGCGCCCCGGCGCCCGCCACCGAGGCGTTTGCACCCGCGGCCTACCCGCCGCCGGCGCCGGCCGAGGCCCCTGCCTGGCAGCCCGCGCCGCAGCCGGAGGCAGCCTTCCCGCCGCCGGTCTTCGCCCCTGCCGACCCCGCGTCGCTTCCCCCGCTGCCCCCCGAGCAGGACGACCAGGGCATGTTCGCCGAGCCCGACAAGAAGAAGGACCGCAAGCCGGTCGACAAGCGCCTGCTCGTCGGCGCCCTGGTGGTCGTGCTCGCCGGCGGTGGCTACTTCGGCTACACCCAGCTGAGCAAGAAGTCCTCGTCGTCCACCGCGACCGACAACGGTCCGGTCGTCCCGGCGACCGCTCCGGCGCCGAAGTACGACTTCCCGTCGAACATCGCGGGCCTTCAGTTACAGCCTGCCGCCAAGACCGCAAGCCTGCGCGCCGGCATCCTGGCCGAGGCCAAGACCTGGAACGCGACCGCCGCCAAGACCTTGAGCATCGCCAGCTACAGCGCCGGCCAGCCCGGGATCCTGGCGATCTCGTTTCACCCGGCAGCAGCGCAGCTCGCGGCCGATTACGCCTCGCTCGTTCGCTTCACGGCCGCTCCGAGCACCGGAAACGTAGCGGTCACCCCGCACGTCGCCGTTCCCGGCGCGGCGGGTGGCCAGATGACCTGTGGCGGCCAGAGTGGTCGGGATTCTGACTCCTGGTGCGTCTGGCGCGGGGCGACGACGATCGGCGTGATGCAGGTGACCGGCTCACCCAAGACGCAGATCACCGAGATCCTCACCCGCGAGATGCGGGCGTACGCCGAGCACTGATCGCTCGCTCACGTTCGATGCGGCCCCGGGCAATCGCCCGGGGCCGCATAACGTTGCAGCGGTGACCGGTACGACTATCGAACTCGACCCCTCCTGGTCGATCGGCGACAAGATCCACGGCGGCTACCTGCTCTCGCAGGTCGTGAGGGCGGCCCTGGAGGGGGGCGACTACCCGCACCCGCTGGGCGTGAGTGCGCACTTCGCATCGGCGCCCGATCCCGGGCCGGCCGACGTCGAGATCGACCATCTGCGCTCGGGACGCCGGGTCGGCTTCCTGCGGGCGTCGCTTCGCCAGGGTGGGCTGGTCCGCGCCGAGGTCCTGATCACGGCCGGCACGCTGCCCGACGAGGAGCCGCGCTTCGTCGCAAGCAGCGCGGCGCCGCCGAAGCTTCCGCCGCCGGACGAGTGCACGCGTTCAGCGACCAAGACCCCGACCGGCGGGCGCCTCGGCGTCGCGTCTCACCTCGACATGCGGCTCGATCCCGACACCACCGGCTGGATCCGCCACGAACCCTCCGGCAAGGGCGTCGTACGCGCCTGGATCCGGCGGGCCGACCCCGCTCACGAGGAGCCGATCGACCCGTTCTGGCTGCTCATCATCGGCGACGCTCCCCCGCCGGTCACGTTCGACCTCGGGATGCGCGGCTGGGTGCCGACCGTCACGCTGGACGCCCATATGCGCGCGCTGCCGGCGCCGGGCTGGCTCATCGCCGAGCAGAGCGCCCAGGTCGTCGCAGGCGGATGGTTGGACGAGACGTGCAACCTCTGGGACGAGACCGGGCGGCTCGTCGCGTCAGTACGCCAGCTGGCCGGCTACCGGGAGAGCTGAACGCCCACCGTTACCGAAAATTCGAGGAAACCTACGATCTGGACACCAAAAGCGTAGGTTTCCTCGAACTTTCGGTCAGGCGGACTTCTCGCGGCGCTCGCGCTTGGCGGCGACCTCGCGCGGGACGATGGTCGGGTTCACGTGTTCCAGGACGGTCTCGCGGGTCACGACGACCTTGGCGACGTCCTTGCGGCTCGGGATGTCGTACATCACCGAGAGCAGCACCTCTTCCATGATCGCCCGCAGGCCACGGGCGCCGGTGCCGCGCAGGATCGCCTGGTCGGCGATGGCCTCCATGGCGTCGTCGGAGAAGTCGAGGTCGACGCCGTCGAGCTCGAAGAGCCGGCGGTACTGGCGGACCAGGGCGTTCTTCGGCTCGGTGAGGATCTGGATCAGCGCGTCGCGGTCGAGGCTGTTGACGCTGGTGATGACCGGCAGGCGGCCGATGAACTCGGGGATCATGCCGAACTTCAGCAGATCCTCCGGCATGACGTCGGTGAAGACGTCGGAGCGGTCGAGGTCGTACTTGCTGGCGAGCACGGCGCGGAAACCCAGCGCCTTCTTGCCGATGCGGCCCTCGATGACCTTGTCGAGGCCGGCGAACGCGCCACCGCAGATGAACAGCACATTGGTGGTGTCGATCTGGATGAACTCCTGATGCGGATGCTTGCGACCACCCTGCGGCGGGACGCTCGCGGTGGTGCCTTCGAGGATCTTCAGCAGCGCCTGCTGGACCCCCTCGCCGGAGACGTCACGGGTGATCGACGGGTTCTCCGACTTGCGGGCGATCTTGTCGACCTCATCGATGTAGATGATCCCGGTCTCGGCCTTCTTGACGTCGTAATCAGCCGCCTGGATCAGCTTGAGCAGGATGTTCTCGACGTCTTCACCGACATAGCCGGCCTCGGTGAGGGCCGTGGCGTCAGCGATGGCAAACGGAACGTTGAGCATCCGCGCGAGGGTCTGCGCCAGCAGCGTCTTGCCGCAGCCGGTGGGGCCGAGCAGCAGGATGTTGCTCTTGGCCAGCTCGACCTCGGACTTGCCGTCGGTCGCGCCGGCCTGCACGCGCTTGTAGTGGTTGTAGACGGCGACCGAGAGGGTCTTCTTGGCGGTGTCCTGCCCGACGACGTAGGAGTCGAGGAACTCGTAGATCTCCTTGGGCTTGGGCAGGTCGTCCCACTTGAGCTCCGATGACTCGGAGAGCTCCTCTTCGATGATCTCGTTACAGAGGTCGATGCACTCGTCGCAGATGTAGACGCCTGGCCCAGCTATCAGCTTCTTGACCTGCTTCTGCGACTTGCCGCAGAACGAACATTTCAGCAGGTCACCGCCGTCACCGATGCGGGCCACCGGCCACTCCCCTGACTCTCGTGCGGGCTTCGCAAACTGCCCGGATGCTGGTCGTTGTCAGTTAAAGGTGCATACAGCGGGTGGAGCAAATGGTGCGAACGAGCGATCAGTCCATGGTGCGACGTTCAGAGCTTCGTTGATAGTGCTTTTGTGCCCGATCTGGCACGTGACGCTACCCCGAGCATCGTCCCACGCGTGGGTTATCGGCGGCTCAACCCGCCGCGCGTAGCGCCGATGTCTTTCGCGACTTCAGAACCTCGTCGATGAGGCCGTAGTCGACCGCCTCGGCGGCGGTCAGGATCTTGTCGCGGTTGATGTCCTTGCGGACCTGCTCCTCGGTGCGGCCGGTGTGGTCGGCCAGCATGCGCTCCAGGAGTGCACGCATCCGCATGATCTCGTTGGCCTGGATCTCGATGTCGGACGACTGTCCCTCACCCGAACCGGACGGCTGGTGGATCAGGATCCGCGCGTTGGGAACGGCGAACCGCTTGCCCTTCGACCCGGCGGCCAGCAGCACGGCGGCCGCGCTGGCGGCCTGACCGAGGCAGACCGTCGAGATGTCGGGACGGATGTACTGCATCGTGTCGTAGATCGCCGTCAGCGCGGTGAACGAGCCGCCGGGAGAGTTGATGTAGATGTTGATGTCGCGGTCGGGGTCCTCGGACTCCAGGTAGAGCAGCTGCGCCATCACGTCGTTCGCCGAGACGTCGTCGATCTGGACGCCGAGGAAGACGATGCGCTCCTTGAGCAGCTTGGAGTACGGATCCATGCCGTACTCACCGCGGCTGGTGCGCTCGATGATGTTGGGCAGGACGTAGCGCGCGGTCTGCGCCCGCACCGCTTCCGCCGCCGTGATCGGGAGGTTGAGCTCACTCATCTGCGTCTCCTCTTAACTGACCGGGCCGGCGCTGGGCACCTGAGCGGCCTTCGCCACGACGCGGTCGATGAAGCCATACTCCGCCGCTTCGTCTGCTGTGAACCAGCGGTCGCGGTCGGAGTCCTCTTCGATGCGCTCGATGGTCTGCCCGGTGTGGTAGGCGATGCGGTCCTGCAGGACCCGTCGCGTGTGGATCATCTGCTCGGCCTGGATGGCAATATCAGCGGCCGTACCACCGATGCCGCCGGACGGCTGATGCATCATGATCCGCGCGTGAGGGGTGGCGTAGCGCTTGCCCGGGGTGCCGGCGCAGAGCAGGAACTGGCCCATGCTGGCGGCGAGGCCGATGGCGACCGTGGAGACATCGTTGGGGATGAACTCCATCGTGTCGTAGATCGCCATGCCCGCCGTCACGGAACCGCCGGGCGAGTTGATGTACAGCGAGATGTCGCGGCTCTCGTCCTCGGCGGCCAGCAGCAGGAGCTGCGCGCAGATCGCGTTAGCAATCGTGTCTTCGACGACGCTGCCGAGGAAGATGATGCGCTCGCGCAGGAGCCGGTCGTAGACGCGGTCATCCAGGGTCGGAGCGCCGGGGCCGGGGCCACGCAGGCTTGGGGTGGTCAGGGTGGGCACCACGAGCTCGCTCATGCCGCTCCTTCGGATTGGACCCGGTCGCGCCGGGTGCTTGGTGCGATCACCTTTCGATGACCCTAACCACCCCATCGGTCGCCACGGTGCCGCCGAACAGGTCATTTCGCCGTAGGCGGATGGATTGGTGCAGCGCCGTAGGCGGATGGATTGGTGCAGCGCCGTAGGCGGATGGATTGGTGCAGCGCCGTAGGCGGATGGATTGGTGCAGCGCCGTAGGCGGATGGATTGGTGCAGCGCCGTAGGCGGATGGATTGGCCCGGCGCGTAAGCACGGCAGCGCGCCCGGACCGTCTACCGGGCTTACGCGAGCCGTGTTACTCGGCCACCTCGGGCTCGTACTGCTCTTCCCGCGAGTGCTCGTGCGGGTGCTCCGGGTCCTCATCGTCGGCGTCGTCGGCGTCGTCGGCGTCTTCGTCCGCCGGGTTCTCGGCCATGATCTGGGCGAACTCGTCGTCGCTCTCAGCTTCATCGTCGTCATCGAGCGCGGAGAGGTCGACGGCGTTGCCCGACTCGTCGGTGATCTTGACGCTTTCGAGCAGCTGCGCGAGCGCCTTGCCGCGACGCACCTCGGAGAAGATGACGCCGATCTGGCCACTCTGGACGATCGAGTTGGCGAACTCCTGCGGGGCGACGCCGGACTGCTGGGCACGGCGCACCAGGTGCTCGGTGAGCTCTTCCTGCTCGACGGTCAGCTCTTCCTTCTCGGCGAGAGCATCGAGCACGAGCTGCGACTTCACCGCCTTTTCCGACATCTCGCGCACCTCGGTGTCGAACTCCTCCGCGGTCTTGCCCTCGGTCTCGAGGTAGATCTCGCGGGTGACTCCGATGCGCTCGAGCTGGTGGCTGAGGTTGTGCTCGCGGGCGTCGACCTCGGCCTTCACCGCCGACTCCGGCAGCGGCACGTCGACGAGCTCGTTCAGCTTGTCGATGAGCTTGTCGCGGGCCTGCGCGCCCTGCTCGTAGCGGCGCACCCGGGCGAGACGCTCGCTGATGTCGGCCTTGAGCTCGTCGAGGGTGTCGAACTCGCTCGCCGTCGTGGCGAACTCGTCGTCGAGCTCGGGGAGCTCCTTCTCCTTGACGCTGATGATCTTCACGAGGACGTCAGCCGTCTGGCCCGCGTAATCGCCCATCTTCAGTTCGGTCGGGAAGGTGCGCTCGTCACCCTCGTTCGCGCCGATGACCGCCTCGTCCATGCCCGGAATCAGGTTTTCCGAGCCGACGAGATAGGACATCCCCTTCGACTCGGAGTCGGGGACGAGCTCGCCGTCGACGGTGGCCGACAGGTCGATGGTCAGGTAATCGCCATCCGCGACGGGCCGCTCGACGGGCTGCAGGGTGGCGAAGCGGTCACGCAGGCTCTGCAGCTGCTCGTCGACGTTCTCATCAGTGACGGTGATGTCGTCGACGGTGATCTCGATGCCGTCGAGGTCAGGGATGGTGACCTCGGGACGCACGTCGACCTCGGCGGTGAAGACCAGCTGCTCGCCGTCGTTGAACTCCTTGACGTCGACATCTTCGGGCGAGGAGATCGCCGCGATCTGCTCCTGCTCCAGCGCCTGCCCGTAGAAGCGGTCGAGCGCGCCGGGGAGAGCCTCGTTGAGGACGTAGCCGCGACCGATCCGCTGGTCGACGATGCGCGCCGGCACCTTGCCCGGACGGAAGCCCGGCACCTTGATCTGGCGGCTGATCCGCTTGTAGGCCGACGCCAGGTCTTCGGACAGTTCCTCGAACGGAACCTCGATCGTGACCTTGACTCGGGTGGGGCTCAGGGCTTCTTTGGTGGCCTTCACAGCGGCGCAGCTCTCCATAGCAGTGGGATCAGAGGGATTCAGGTGACGACAGCAAGCAGTCGGGGCGGGGAGATTCGAACTCCCGATCTCCTGCTCCCAAAGCAGGCGCGCTAGCCACTACGCTACGCCCCGCGGCGTGGCCCCGATCCTATGGTGCTGCTCGCCCACCCATGCCTGCCAGCACATTTGGGGTATTGCCGACGGGATGCGCCCGACTTTGTGCGGGTGTTGCCCAAAGTTGACCTTGCCGACGACGGTTGCCGGTCAGAATCGGGCACCGGGGAGGTCGGATGAAGTTCCTGGTGCTGGGGCCGCTGGCGGCGCAGGGTGCGTCGGGCCGCCTCGAGCTCGGCGGCCCGCGACAGCGCTCGGTGCTGGCCCGGCTCCTGATCGCCGGCGGCGACGTCGTCTCGGTCGACCGGCTGATTGATGACCTGTGGAACGGCGAGCCGCCGCCCCGGGCCGTGGGTTCGCTGCAGGCCTTCGTCTCGAATCTGCGCCGCACGCTGGAGCCGGGCCGCGCTCCGCGCTCCCCCGCCCGGCGCCTCGTCAGTTCCGCACCCGGATATGCGCTTCGCGTCGGGGAGGACGACGAGGTGGACGCGGGCGCGTTCGAGCGGCTGGTGGGTGAGGGCGGCCGGCTGCTGGCGCAGGGGCGCCCGACGGAGGCCGGCGTCGCTCTGGATGCGGCGTTGGCGCTCTGGCGCGGTGAGGCGTACGCCGACTTCGCCGATGAGCCGTGGGCGGCGCCTGAGGTGGCGCGGCTGGCGGAGTGGCGGCTGGTGGCGCGCGAGCACCGGATGGCGGCATTGCTGGCGGCCGGTCAGGCGGCGGAGGCCGTTCCGGCGCTCGAGACGCTGGCCCGCGAACATCCGTTGCGCGAAGGTTTGTGGCGGTTGCTCGCGCTTGCGCTCTATCGCACCGGCAGGCAGGCCGACGCGCTCGACGTACTGCGCCAGGCACGCGAGCTGCTGGCCGACGAACTCGGCCTCGATCCGACGCCAGCAGCCGTGCAGCTCGAACGTCAGCTGCTGACGCAGGCTCCCGAACTCGACTGGACTGCGCCGCGCGAGACCACGTCGACCGTTCCCGTTCTGGCCCAGCTCGAGCAGGCGCACGTGGCCGATGGGCCGGCGGCCGCACCGATCGGGCGGGCCGCTCCCCTGCAAGCCTTGCTGGGCGCCGCCGGAGAAGCGCTCTCGGGCGGGGTCCGGGTGGCAATCGTGAGCGGTGAATCGGGGATCGGCAAGACGTTCCTCGCCGAGGCCGTCAGCGAGCGTCTGCACGCGGGAGGTTGGCGGGTCGCTTGGGGACGCTGCCCGGAAGCTGAAGGCGTTCCGGCGCTCTGGCCCTGGCAGCAGGTTCTCGCGCCGCTGGCGAATGCCGTCACCGCGCCGCCCGACATCGCCGGACGGCTGGCGAATCTGCTCGGCACCGAGACGGCGCCTGCTGCCGAATCGTCCGACGGTGCCGAGGCACGCTTTCGGCAGCACGACGCCGTGGCGCGCCATCTCGCGCTCGCGACGGCGAAGGAACCGTTGCTCATCGTGCTCGACGATCTGCAGTGGGCGGATGCAGCATCGCTGCGCCTGCTGCTGGATGTCATGGCGCTGCGCCGCGGTGGACGCATCCTCGTCATCGCCACACTGCGGGTCGGCGAGGAGAGCCCGTTCCTGGACGACGCGCTGGGCCGGCTCGGACGCGAGGGTGCGCTGCGGCTTTCGCTCGACGGTCTCGACGGCGACGCGATCGCCGAACTGTCGGCCGCGCTCGGGCTGGCGCTCGATGCGTCGCAGGTGGCTCAGCTCGCGGTTCGTACGGCCGGCAATCCCTTTCTGCTGCAGGAGAGCGTGAAGCTTGCCGCAGCCGTGGGAACCGGGGCGACCGAGGCTTTGCTGAGCGGTGTTCCACCCACGGTTCGTGACGTGTTGCAACGCCGGCTCAGCCGGCTGCCCGAGGCCACCCGCGAGCTGCTGGCGACGGCGGCGGTGCTCGGCCGCGACATCAATCCCGAGCTGATTTGTGCAGTGACCTTCGAGCCGGAAGAGCACGTGCTGGACGGCCTCGATCTTGCGACTGTGCACGGCGTGCTGGTCGAGAGCGGTCAGGGCCGGCTGCGCTTCACGCACGACCTCATCCGCGAGACGCTCGAATCGGGGCTGCCGCCGATGCGCCGAACCCGGCTTCACGCCCGGGCGAGCGAGGCGCTCGAAGCCCGCGACGGCGACGCTGCCGCCATCGCGTATCACGCGCTGGCCGCCGGACCGTCGGAAAGCTCGCGGGCCATACATTTCGCTTACGCTGCAGGGGTTTCCGCGCGTCAACGGCTCGCCTTCGACGATGCCGCCGAGTGGTTTGCCAAGGCCATCGAACTGGCCCGGGCGCAGCCCGAGCCGGACTGGGCCGCCATCGTCGGCGTGCAGCTGGAACTGGTGCAGGCGCAGCTCGATGCCGGCGAGTGGATCGCGGCGCGCGAGACCCGGGCGGCAGCGATTCGGGCTGCGGACCTGACCGACGACCCCGAGCTTGCGCTCCGCGCGCTCGTCGCGCTTGACGCACCCGCGGCCTGGACGCTGCACAGTTACGCCGAGGTCGATCTGGAGATCGCGCGCCGCACCGAACGGGCTCTGGCCGGATTGCCCGATGCGGACAGCGAGCTGCGCTGCCGGATGCTCGGCGCACTGGCCGCCGAGTTGTATGACGGCTCCGACGATCCGCGCTGCGACGAGCTCAGCGCCGCGGCCGTCGCGATGGCGCGCCGGCTCGGTGATCCTCGGCTGCTTGCAGTCGCGCTGACGCACCGGTATCACGCCGTGAATCAACCGCGCTACGCCGCGGAGTTGGTGGCCGTCGGTCAGGAACTCGTCGAACTCGGAGCGCAGGAAAGCTTGCCGGCGTTCGAGCTCCTGGGGCATGAAATCGTCGCCATGTTCCGCATCCAGCTGTTCGACATCCGGGGCGCTGACGCCGCTGCAGCCGCGAGCGAGCCGTTGCTGCGCCGGCTGTCGCTGCGGCCCGCCGCCGCCATTCACCATGTGTGGCACGCGATGCGGCTGCTGGCTGATGGGCGCCTCGAGGAGTCCGAAGAAGCTTTCGTGCGCTCGCTCGTCGAACATCAGGCGCTGGGCCTGTTCGGCACCGAACCGCTCAGCGAGGTCGTCCGGGCGATGCTCAACGTCACCCGCGGCCGATGGGATTCCGCCACCCGAAAGCTGGACGCTCTGAAGGTGGCCAGCCCACTGTTCGCGTATTCGCTGGAAGCATGGTCGCTCGCCGAGGCCGGCCGTATCGAAGAGGCTCACGCCCTCCTCGACGCCGAAAACCCACCGGTTCTTCATGATTGGTCGGAGCTCACGGTGCTGGCGGTCGCGGCGCAAGCGGCCGTCGCCGCCGACCACCGGGTGCGAATGCACTGGTGCTACGAGCAGCTGCTGCCGTACTCGGGCTGGTTCGCCGTGGGCGGCAACTCACTCGTGCTCGGCCCGGTCGACTACTACCTGGCGCGGCTGGCGTACCGGATCGGCGACGCGCAGGCCGGCGAGGCGCACCGCCTGCGCGCCGAGGCGGACTGCCGCGAGACCGGGCTGCTCTGGTGGGCGGACCGGGTCGCGTCCGAGGCGCCCGACACCGAGACCACTAGCGAGCGACAAGTCGTTCGCTGACGGCCTGCCTGAGGGTGTGGATGTCCCACCAGTCTCTCCCCGTCAGGAGCCCGCGATGTACACCACAACCCCCACCACAACCCACGGTTTTTCGATCCCCGCCTCGGCGTTCGCCGGCCAAAGCCCGGAGCCGGACGTGAAGCTCTTCCTGCTGGCCCACCGCGCCTTCCGGCGCGAATTCGCCCGTCTTGCGGGGGCCGCAGCCAAGGCACCCGAGTACGGCCCCCGCAAGGACGCCATCGAGGAGCAGATCGCCACGATGGTGCGCAGCCTCCACCACCATCATCATGGGGAGGACGCGCGAATCTGGCCGCTGCTTCGCGAGCGCGACCCGGCCGCCGCCGTCGTCCTCGATGCCCTCGAAGCCGAGCACCAGGAGATCGATCCGCTCATCGACGCCGTCAGTGACAAGGCGACCCTCCTGAAGGTTCGGGCGCTCAGCCTGGAGAAGCTGTCACAGCACCTCAACCGTCACCTCGACCACGAGGAGGACTCAGCGCTACCCCTCATCCGCCGCCACTACACCGCGGCGGAATGGGAGGCCGACGGCAAGCTTCACCTCAAAAAGACGCGGGCCGATCTGCCGACGTTCGTCTGCATCATGTTCGACCACATGAACGAGAACGAGATCGCCGGCGCCATGGCCGCCGCTCCGAAGATCATGGTCTGGATGTACAGGACCTCGTGGCGGCGCTCGTATGCCAAGCGTCGCCAATTGGTCTACGGATACTGATGATTCGTTGCGTGCCTCGGTCAGCCGGCCCTGTGGTCAGCTGACCGAGGACGGCGCCGCCATCGTCGAGCCGTCAGCGCGCCAGTCGGTCGAGACGAACCGGTGCTGGATCAGCCACTGCTCCCCCACCGGTACGAACGTGTCGCGGTAGCGACCGTAGTGGTCGAGCCCGATCTCGGTGAAAACCGTGAAGTAGCAGGAGACTTTGGCCTGCTGCGGCGTGAGTTCGAGAAAGCGGATGTTGGCGATGTTGTGGCGGACGATGCGCTTGACTCCGGACGCTTGGGCGGCGGCCTTCATCGCGGCGCGGGCTTCCTCGCCGGAGCCGGAACCCCTTATGCCGCCGAGGAATTCGATGATCGCCGCCGCGTCCTTCGTAAGGCGCCTCGCCGCGGACCTCGAGCACGCCGTCCTCGGCGAAGGCATGCGTCAGATCCTCGAGCCGGTACGCGTCGCCCGACCAGTTGTAGAGCGCGATCGTGTCACGGATCCGCTCGCGGGCGACGAGCTCCCAGGGCTCCACTAGTCCACGACCCGGAAGGCGTAGGAGCCGGTGCTGATGACGCGTCCGTCTGCTCCCTCGTCGGTGAGCGTGAGACGAGCGCCGACCGTTCCGTCCGTGCCCTCAAACGCTTCGCCGTCGGCCCGGAACGGGCCGTTCTTGCCGCGGGCCAGGAACATGACATGCGAGGAGATCCCCTGCAGCTTCTCGGTGCCGGCGAGGGCGGAGGCAAGGTCGAGCGCCGCCGTCTCGAGAAGAATGAACTGCGGCCCGATGTGCAGCGCCGCGTCGGGCGAGGCGAGCTCGACGGCGAGCTCGGGCAGCGCCCAGTGTCCGTCGTCGCGCCGGCTCGCGCCGAACACCTGCCACAGCGGTGGCAGGTCGGGTGAGTCGACGACGTCGATGGACTGGGTCTCCATCAGTTCCAAGCCTTCGGGCGGCACGCCGATCACGACGCCCTGCCCTTCGGTGAGCGCGAGCACGCGGCTGTGGTCGGCGGCGTCGACGATCCGCGAACGGCTGTAGCTCATCTGCCGGCCGACCTTCAGCGTCTCGGACAGCACCTCGATGCGCTTCACGTCATGGCCCGGATCGAGGATCTGCGTCGAGTGGATGACGGGGTTCGGCACGGCCGTCAGATCGGTCATTCCGCCGCCTTCGGGCGAGGAGATGCCGAGAACCGCAAGCAGCAGGCCGCCGGTCGTGTTGCGCATGTCGTGGCGCAGGGTCACGGTGTCGTCGACCCCGCGGTCCATCGACGCGAACATGCGGCCGATGTAGCGGTAGCTGAGCAGGCCGCCCCATCGGCGTCGCAACTCTTCCGAGTAGGCCGCCTGATCGGCCGTGAGCTCCCGGATGTCTCGCAGCACTGCGCCTCCCGTTTGACTCCCCGTGTCGGGATCTCTGTCTACACCGGCCGCGATCGGGCCTCGCCAGCGCCAGGTGACCTGGCACTACGCTGATCCGTCGTGGCCGACGCCGATGACGTTCGACGCCTCGCCCTGTCCTTGGCCAACGTCGAGGAGAACCCAGCGACGGCTTCGACTTCCGCGTTTTCGGTCGGGGCTTCATCTGGTCCTATCCGGAGCGCGTCCCCGGCCAGCGGCGCACGATCCGCACCGACATCGCCGTGCTCTACGTCGGCGACGAGGCCGAGAAGCAGGCCCTCCTGCTCGGCGAGCCCGACCTGTTCTTCACCGCGCCGGGGTACGCCGGCTGGCCGCTGGTCATGGTCCGGCTCGAGCTCGTCGGCGTGCGCCGCCTCCGCGAACTGATCACCGACGCCTGGCGGCTGCGCGCCGGCGACGCGCCTGGGTAACTGCTTCCGACCTTGCCCGTCGACCGGGTACCTTTGTCACGGATCACGAGCGGGACGCCATCGTTCCGGTCGCCGTTCCGCGGGCGTAGCTCAATGGCAGAGCCCCAGCCTTCCAAGCTGGCCATGCCGGTTCGATCCCGGTCGCCCGCTCCGGTGATATGCGCAGCTCACGTGGCATTTCAGTCCAGCGGCACTCCGGCAGCCAGTCCGAGGTTTCGGCTTCCTGTGCCCCTCGAAGGACACGTGCATCCGGATGCAACATCACGCTGGTCGTGTTGGGGGTGATAGGCGCCTGACCGTCCGTGAGCCACCGGGAGATGGCGGCGTCCCCTCGAGTCGAACGATGCAATCGTGCTGGGACACCTCGGCTGGAGATAGGTGGACGACCGTAGCCGGGCGCCGACTCAGGTATGGCTCCAGCGCCGAAACAGCGTTACCGGGGTGGCCCTTTTCTCCTGCGAATTGACCGACCCGGCCGATCGCCGCCCTCGAGCTCAAGCAAGAGTGCTGCCTCACGATCATGCGTGGAACTCACGGAACTACCATGCAGGTCGTGCAAGCACGAAGCACAAGCCCGACGAAGCGAGAGGCTTACCCCTGATGCCGCGCTTCCATCACGCCAACCTCGGCGTCCCGCCAGGACTCGATCAGGCAGAGGGCGCGTTTCTGGTCGATGTCCTCGGCTACCGGAAGATGGCAGTCCCTCCCGACCTCGCGGACCGTGCCCGCTGGTACGAAGCCGACGACGGCAGCCAGATCCACCTGAGCATCGACCCGGAGCACCGCGGCGCGGCCATGGCCCACACCGCGATCGAGATGAACGAGGCGATCGAAAGCCGCCTCGACAGCGCGGGTATCAGCTACCGGGCATATGAGCGCGCCGGCCTACGGGTGATCTTGTGCGACGACCCTGCCGGCAACCGCTGGGAGCTTCGCCGCTCCATCTGAGGGCCAGCAGCCCAGCAGCGGAAGTCACAGCAAGGCGCAACGCCTGCCCGGACAAATGAGAACCGTCTGCGGTGAGTCACGTCTGCCAGCGATTAGGTGTTCGCCAACCTTCCATGGCTACATGCTGACGACGCGATTGATCCCGCAATGCGGCTTTGGCTCCCCAGGGCGGCCTTCACCGGTGACTCGTCGCTCATAACAACTGAATTACGGCCCTGCGGCATCTCCGTCCCGCGATCAAGAGTGTGCTGTACGTTCCCGCTGCAATTCATGGAGAGCGCCGGCGAGCCGCACGATCCCCAGAGGCGAAAGCTAGCGCTGCTACGGATGCGAACCAGCCGGATAGCCGGCCGGCCACAAAGGGCAACGATGCCCGACATGGAGGCACGATGAGAAACAGAAGGACGGCGTTGGTGGCGCTGGGCGCCTCCTTAGCGCTGGTGCTCGCCGCCTGCGGCAGTAGCTCCAAGGGCAAGTCGACAAACACCACACCCAGCAGCTCGGGCGCGTCGAGCAGCGGAGGCGGCGGCGGTGCCGGTAACAATGCGGACCCGAGCTCAGGTTTCACGGCAAACTCCATCACCATCGAGGGTGACGTCGACAAGACCAGTGCTTCCGGTCAGTCCGAGGCTCTCGCCGAGCTCGGTGCCAAGGCGCGTTTCGCCCGGGCAAACGCCGAAGGTGGCGTCAACGGCCGCAAGATCAACTACCTTGGCTCGGCTGACAACAAGCTCGACCCGTCCCAGGACCTCCCGACGGTGAAGAAGATCGTCGAGCAGGACAAGGCGTTTGCCATCGTGCCGATGGTCAGCCCGGTGCTCGCTGCTGGTGGTACCTACCTGGTGAACAACAAGGTCCCGTTCTTCGGCTGGGGCATCACGCCGGCCTTCTGCAACAACACGGTCGGCTTCGGCTACACCGGTTGTCTGGTCCCGACCACCAAGACCGACGAGGTCTCCACCGCCTCCGCAGGTCTGGTCGAGAAGCTGCTCGGCATCAAGGACGGCACCGGCAAGACGGTCGCGCTGATCTCTGAGGACGACGTTTCCGGCCAGTTCGGTATCAAGGTCATCCAGGCCGCGTTCGTTGCTGACCACTGGAAGGTCACCTACTCCCAGTCGAAGCTGCCCTCGACCAGCCCGACGACCGACTTCACGCCCTATTCGCAGGCCATTCTCACGTCCAACGGCGGCAAGGCTCCTGACGTCATGTTCCACGTCACGACCGTGCCGAACGCCGAGGGCCTGACCAAGGCGCTGACGCAGGCGGGCTTCAAGGGCATCCAGATGAACGCCGTCACCTACGACCCGGCGTTCCTGTCCGGTTCCGCCGGCGCCAGCCTGGACAAGGAATACGTCTTCATCCAGTACGGAGACTTCCAGACCAAGTCTGCTGCCAACGACCAGATGCTGAAGGACGTTCAGGCAGTGCAGCCCAGCCAGAAGGAGCTGACGCAGGACATCGCGATCGGGTACTACTCGGCCGACATCTTCCTGCACAACCTGCAGAAGGCCGGTAAGAACCTGAGCAGGGCGGGCTTCCTGACCACCGCGAACGACGGGTCCACTTATCAGGTGGCCGGCGGTATCGGACCGATCTCGTTCCCGGCCAACCACCAGAACTCGGTTGCCTGTGGCTCGCTGGTGCAGATCGACAGTGGCAAGTACGTCTCCAAGGTGCCGCTGACCTGCTTCAAGAACGTTCCCCTTTCTGTCCTTGGGTGACCGCTCGCAGTACTAGCTACACAAGCCGCCGGCCGGGTCTTCCCGGCCGGCGGCTTGGTTCCAGGATCATTGACCACTCTCGCTGGTGTCCGCCTGACGCGCGTCGCCTGCCTGCCGCAGTGGGAGCGCCGCCGCCGGCTGCCGACGCTCGAGCTTGCGTTCCAGCCGACGCCTTCGGGCCTCTCGCGACGCGAACCAAACCGGCCTACAGTGCCGACGAGTCCCCCGCTGCGCCCATCGCAGCGGGGACTCGCTGATGCGCTATTCATCCTTTGTTCCAGGCAAAGCGACGCCCTCGCAGGGCTGCTGGACCTCACGGCCGTCATCGCGCTCATGGTCACTTCAAAGGTCCGGATGCCGGATCCGTCGCCGATGTCAGCTTGACGACGGCGGTGGTCCCACCGAGGACCCGAACACGATCATCGCGCCGCGCGAATGTGGCGATGCCAGTAACGCATCCAAAAGGCCCTGGCGGGCGGGAGGTTTCACCTGACGCCGCCCCGGCCGTCCTTCTTGCCGGTCACGCGAAGACGAGACGAGACGGCGAGCCCGCTCATGTCGCCGGTAGTGCCCATGCGTGCGCGAGCACCGATGTGCACCAGTCGCTGAATGTGGTTCCGTCGCGTCCCGCACGCGCCGGCGGGTAGACGCCGGCCGCTTGCGCCCTTGCCATTTCGACCATGCCATCGACGATGGCCGGGCTCGCCCCGAGCGACTCGTACTGGGCGCGGTACTCGCCGATCGTGGCCTGGCGGTAGGTGACCGGTTGCCGAAGCGCGTCGGACAGGATCTGGGCCATCTCGCGGGGCGTGTGGTCGACGGGCTCGCGTACCGCAACGTCCTCCTGGCCGCCCCATGTGGAGTCAGCGAGGAAACCGACGGCCGCGCGAGCAACGTCGATGGTTGCCACCGCCGCGAGCGGTGCGTCGGGGGCGGCGGTGAGCACGAAAATCCCTTGATCCCTGAGCAGGCCGACCTGGTGCAGCAGGTTCTCCATGAAGAAGGGCGGTTGCAACGAGCGGTAGGCGGCGCCGCTTGACTCGAGCAGCTCGTCCATAGCCCACGCCGCGGACAAGAGCCCCGCCGGACCGGGGAAGCCGCGGCCGAGCGAGGAGACAGCGACGAGGCGGGGTACGCCGTGTGCCCGGACCGCCTCGGCGACAGGGCGCGCGAAGCCCAGGTAGTGCCCGGTCACATCGGGCGCCTTGAAGTCGGGAGGCACCAGCATGAACAGCGCATCGGCGCCCCTGAGCGCGACCTCGAGCACGGCGGGGTCGGCGTGGGAGCCGACGACTATCTCTGCATCTTCGCGGAGCGCGTCGGGCAGGCGAGAAGGGTCACGGGCGACCAACCGCAGTGGTGCCCCGGCGGCGTGAAGGGACTCGGCGACGGCGGAGCCGATCGTGCCGGTAGGAGTCGTGATGACAATCATGGGTTGATGCTCACGAACAGGCCGTGCGCAGAGAAGGACCGGTTAGTGGGGCGATCATTAACCTCGAGGCATGAATCGCGTGGAGTCTCGGCAGCTGCGCTACTTCGTGGCCGTCGCCGAGGAGCTCAACTTCACGCGAGCGGCGGAGCGGCTCCGTATTGCCTCACCGGCCCTGTCGAGGGCGATCTCGGGTCTCGAGGCGGAACTCGGTGTGCAGCTGCTCGAGCGCTCTACCCGCCGCGTCTGCCTCACCGAGGCGGGAGCTGCGCTACTCACGGACGCGCGGGCGGCGCTCCTTGCGCTCGACGCCGCAGCCGAGCGCGCGCGGCGGGCCGCGGGGGTCACCGGCGGCACACTCGTGCTCGCGGTCAAGGCCGACATCGAGGGCGGACTGCTCGAGGACGTGCTCCACGCGTACCGCATCGAGAAAGCGGCCATCCCGATCGAGGTCGTTTTCACCGGCTGGCGCGAACAGCCGGGACTACTGCGCAGCGGGGAGGCCGATGTGGCGATCATCATCGAGCCGTTCGATCACGACGGGGTGGACACCGAGCCGCTGCTGAGTGAACCGCAAGTGCTGGCGCTGCCGACCGGGCACCCACTCGCCGAGCGGCCCGGGCTGCGCGTCGCTGACATCGAGGCGGATCACGAGCAGCTAGGTCCCGGCACCCATGTCTACGTCCGACACGGCGCGCAACGCCCGCGGTTCGCAGACATGGTGCAAATGCTGCGCCAGATCGAGCTCGGACGGATGATTGCTCTGCTTCCCGTCTCGGTTGCCGAACGTAACGCCCGGCCGCAATTGACGTGGCGCTCGGTCGAAGACGCGCCGCCGGCCGACTTCGCGGTGGCGTGGCCGCAGAGCTCTCAGTCGCTCGCGGTCGCCGCGTTCGTGCGGATCGCCGTCGCGGTCTCGACAACGGGTCACACCCGCCGGGTGACTGACGCCAAGCCGACCACCTGACCTGACCGTCACAGCAGCTGCGAAACACCCCCGTCGGCGGGCAACGTCCGGTCCAAAACGGCGGAGTCGATCTGACGAGAGCAGTGTTTGGTGCGCGTTCAAACGGCCGGATCTGGAGGGCCGCCGTTCAACGGCGCCGGTCGGCCGAGGTGGAAGCCTTGCGCGTAGTCGACGCCCTCCTTGGCCAGCAGCTGCAGCGTTGGCTCGTCCTCGACGCCTTCAGCGATCGTCTGCAGACCGAAAGCCTGGGCCAGACTGACGATCGCGCTCACCACATGCTGGTTCGCCGGATTGGTGACCAGATCGCGGACGAACTCGATGTCAATTTTCAGGTAGCTGATCGGCAACCTCTTCAGGTAGGTGAAACTGCCGAACCCGGTGCCGAAGTCATCCAGCGCCAGCCCGCATCCGAGCTCAGCCACGCCTTGCGCGAAGGCCTCCCCCGCGGTGATGTCCTGCATGAGAGCGGTCTCGGTGATCTCGAAGACCAGATCTGCCGGGTCCGCTCCGGTCTCCCGGAGGTGATGTTCGATGAACGGCAGCAGATCCACCGTCCCGATGGACGCGGCGGAAATGTTCGCCTCGACGATGCCGCCTCCGCCGGCGGCAAGCGCTATGGCCTGGGCGATGACCCACCGGTCGATCTCGCCGGTGAGTCCGTACCTTTCGGCGATGGGAAGGAAGCTGCCGGGTTGGATGAGTTCCCCGTCTCGCCCGACCATCCGAAGCAGCAGTTCTTGATTCGGCCGGCCACCTTTCAGCCCCACGATGGGTTGCGAATACAGGATGAGGCGCTGTTCATCGATGGCGTCTCTGATCCTGCCCACCCACGTGAGCGTCGCGAGCTGGCGCTGAAGGCTGGCCCGCTCCTCTTTCTCCTCGGTGGTATCGCGAAAGACGACGACCACCCCTTGTGGAGTCGGGCCGCTGTGAAGCGGCGCGGAGGAATACGCGATCGGGAAGATCGAGCCGTCCTTACGGGTGAATGCGTCGTCAAGCATGCGGATCGTGCGGCCCTGCTCGCGCACACGCAGCAATGGGCAGTCCTCATCCGCGATAGGGGTTCCGTCGGCACGTTGGAAGTGCACCGTCTCGTGCATCGGCTTGCCGCACAGTTCCTCGGCCGTCCATCCGAGCATTCGTGAGGCTGCCGGGTTCATGTAGGTGAGGCAGCCATCGGCGTCGACGGTGTAGAGGCCTTCGGCCATGTTGTCCATGACCACTCTGCGAAACTCCTCGGCTTCCCGGCGTTCGGTGATGTCGAAGAGCACCGTGCCGACGCCGACGATCTCGTCGTTCACCCGCACCGGGTAGTAGCTGGCGAGCCAGTGGCGGATCTGTCCGGGTGTCTCCGCATTGGGGACGCTCAGGTCGACATCGCATATTGCTTCGCCCGCTAGTGCCTTCTGATAGATCGCCTCCAACCTCGGCCAGAGGTGCGGCACCACTTCAGCAACGGTGCGGCCGATCTGTTCGTCGGCGGGTCTGCCGTTGATCGTGGCCAGCAGCTGATTCATTCGTCACGATCCGGAAGTCACGATCAACGAGCTTGAAGCCGATGGGCGCGGCGGCCTCGATGCTTTCCAGCAGCGTCAGGGCGGCGATGGCTTCCTGTTCGAGCTCGCGAAGTGAAATCTCGCGCTGCTTGTGGTGTTCGATGTCAGTGGCTGTGCCGACCCACAGATGGATGTCGCCGGCTTCGTTGCGAAGCGGGACGGCGCGAGCGGCGTGCCATCGAAAAGCACCGTCGTGGCGGCGGATCCGGTATTCGCAGTCGAACGCTGTCCCGTTGGCGACGGCCTGCTGCCACGCACAGCCAGCGCGTTCGGCGTCATCGGGGTGAACCAGCGTCAGCCAGTTCCAGCCGTAGTTGGTCTCCGCCGGCCGTCCGGTGTACTCGGTGCCCTGCTTGTTGAAATACGTCGTCGCCCCGTCCACCGATGCGGTGAACACGATGTGCGGCACGGACTCGGCGATGAGCTTCGCGATCCGGACGGCTGCCGGGCCGGACGATGGCCCGGAATCAGGTGCTCGAGTCGGCGCTTCCCGGAAGTGGCAAAAGTGGTCACGTACCCATGCTCGGAGCGCACCTCCGGGTTACCTTAAGAAGACTGTCGTCACGATTTTGCGGGCCGGATCGCACGACGACTCGTAATTGCCCCGATAGAGCCGCGCGGCGGCCTGCCGCGAGATGTGCAGCCGTCGAGCGACCTGCGTCAGCGTCAGGCCATCGTCGTCCACCAGCCTGCGCGCAACCTCGAACGGAGCGTGGCCACCGCACGTTCGAAGTCATGAAATGCTTCAGCCGACGCGAACCGAATCTCCCGGCCACCGGCGCCGATCAGCCCGTCGACAACCTCGCCCAACGGGCTTCCGGCCGCCCGCGCACGACGACCGTCTTCCAAGGCCTCAACAGCAGCATTCAGCGCCTCGCAGGCGGCCCGACCGGCTGCCGCCACCTGCTCAGCGGCGGCTGTGAACCAGTCGTCCGTCTCGCGGCCGGTCACCAGCGTCCGAGTACTTCGGAAGGAGAGACACCAAACGCGTCGCGGAAGGCGCCCGCGAAGCGGCCCAGGTGGACGAAACCCCAACGTGAGGCCACGGCGCCAACCGTCACAGAACCCGGTGCGGCGGCGGAAAGTTCGTCGTGTACGCGACGCAGCCGGATCTGGCGGAGGTAGCTCATCGGAGGCTGACCGATCTCACGGCGGAACGCCTCTTGCAACGCCCGCGCACTCACGAACACCTCGCTGGCCAGCAGGCTCGTTGACCACGCTCGCTCAGGCCGCTCCTCCAGTAGTTCGACGGCGCGAGCCAAGGTTCCGCGCCCGGCTGAAGCGGCTACCGCATTGAGTGAAGCGCTGTAATTATTGGACTGTCCAAGAAGCAAGCCGGCCAGTAACAACCGCTCGAAGTGCCGCCCGGCGACGGGATGAGCGGTGAGTCCACCCGGGCGCTCGAACTCCCCAGCGAGCAGTGCAAGAGCGTCACACCAGCCCCGCGCCGCGGGTGAAGCAAGATCCATCGTGGGATCGAAGGCGAGCGGTTGCGACGCGCTTCCGCCCAGCAGATGCTCGAGTTCGAGCTCCACCGCCCACGTCGGAATCATGAGGCACAGCTGCTCACAGTCGGCGTCCCACCTGATATCGGCGGGCATCGCCGGAACGAACACCGCAGCACGGCGAGGGGAAGTGGCAACGGAGCCGAGATTGCCGCACCTGGACAGCGTTCGCCCTCGCATCGGAACGTTGATGTGGTAGCACTTCGCCTCGACGGTTCGCAATCGCACATCACCGCCATAGCGGAGCCGGCCGACGGTCATGCTCCCCACCTGGAAAGCATCGAGCCGCATGTCGAGTGGCCGCGCGACGCCGATCGGGTCCAGACGATGTGGAAGGTAGACGTCGGTCACGATCTCGCGGGCCTCATCGGGATCGGCGGTCCGGACGATCTGGTGAGCCCGGTTCGCAGCTGGCCCGGTGATCGCGCTCATGCGCGCCGGCCGCGACCGCGAATGCTGAGCACGCGTCTGACGCTCACCACACGGCAGACGTCCATGTCCATCCTTTGTCCCAAGCCTTAGCCATCGCTCGGCATCTCGCGCCAGCCGCAAAGATCCGCCCGGCGCCAGCACCTCTGGAGCAACCAGGGTTACAAAAATCGCCGGTTGCCTGCAGTGCAACGACGGGCTGTTGGCTTCCCCGCGGCCGCAGGGCGATATAGCCAGTGAACAGCCTAATTCGGGATCGCGCTATCCGCGTCGCGCCGGTGATTGTCCAACATGCGCTGCCTGCTGCGATTTGACGCCACTCCACAGCCTGGCGATCCGAAAACGTTGCCGTGCAGATGACTGAGCCGAGCCAGCTTCCCAGCGTTGTCACAGAGCTGCCGAGAAGCTCGTGAGGTCTCAGCGCCTGCTAGCACCGGGGATAGTCGCCCTGACACTGTTGCGGCGACGGCAGCGTGGGCTGCATCGGCATCGCCGACGAGTTCCATCACCGAGGGGCGAGCGAGCGTCCCATCTGCTCCTCAGCTGCACTTGTCACCCTACGAACGATCTACTCATCGAGTCTTCACAGTTACGAGATATCCGGCGCCGTGCTGGCGACCAGCAGCGCCTGCCGCTCAAAGGCGTACCGGATCACGTTCAGCGGCGCCAACGGCAAGCCCCTCGCCCAAGTCGGCGGATTCCTCGACGGTTCGGGGCATGCCTCGCCCGACCTGACGCACTACCGGTTGGCCACGGCGGAGGTCACCAACATTGGCGTCGTGGTGACGGGCTGAACGCCGACCTCTCAAAGGGTCCGCGAGCCGGTTGTGCCGGTCGTCCAGTCGCGGTAGGTGAGCAGGACGTCCCGGCGACGAGCGCGGCTGCCTACCGACGAGGGACTTCGGTGGGCGGCGCATACTGCGGAGCCGAGAGGCACCCGCAAGATGCGAGAGAGGACGGCGGAGTGAGTCAGACGGAACGCAACCGGGCGATGGTCCTCGAGTACATGGACGCGTTCGCGACCTTCGACCCGGACCGATACTTCCCTTATTTGGCCGAGGATCCCGTCTACATCGCTGGCGCGAACGTTCGTAGGGGACGGGCTGCCTTCAAGGCCAACACGGACGCCGGTCGCTTGCTCTACCCGCATCCTGAGACGGCAACGCGCGAACTGATCGCGGTGCTGGCGGACGGTGATTGGGTGGCGGTCCTGCTTCGCCGCCGTGCTGTGACGAACAAGGTCGACGATTACGAAAACATCTACGGGATGTTCTACGAGGTCAAAGACGGCAAGATCGTCACGCAGGTGGAATTGCTCGACTTCCGAGTGTCTGCCGAGAAATTCGACCTGTCCGTACTGTCCCAGCTCGGTCGCGACGAGGTGTGAGGGGTAGTCCCGATGTCCGACAACGCCGGCGCTGGGATGTCGATCGGCAACATCGCGATCTGGGTGCGTGACCTCGCTCGCTCGGTCGACTTCTACACCAACGGCCTTGGGCTCGACATCCTCGCCACTGTGGACGCCGGCGACATCCAGGAGGTCATCGTCGGTCGCGGCGGAACGGGTGGCCAGTTGATGCTGGCGGCGCGGGCCGGCGAACCGTCGGCGGCGCCTGCCGGCATCTGGAAGGTCTTCCTGACATCCGAGGACGCGGCCGCGGACTACGTGCGGGCGATTGCGGCCGGTGCCGTCGCCGTGGCCGAGCCTTACGACATTGCCGGATTCGGGGTGACGATCGCGCTGGTACAGGATCCGGACGGCTACCTGCTGGAGATCGGCCAGATCCGTCCGCGGTGACCGGTTCCCCTCAGCGGGCACTGGACTGCCCGGCTTGCTTACGGAAGTCCCAGCTGACGATCTTTGCGGGTATCAGACGCAGCCAGGCGTGCCGGCCGTCGTAGCGAAAAGTGTTGCTGTCCAAGTACTTTTCCAGCTCTCGGTCAAGAATTGGTCTCGCTCGTCGTTCGTCATGGCGATCCGGCGGCCGCGGCGCTGTTGCCCGTGCTCGGCCTCGAGACCCTCGGCGCTCACTTGAACATGCCGCCAGACACGGACAGATCGTCGCCGGTGACGAAGGACGAGGCGTCGCTCGCGAGGTAGAGCACCGGGCCGACGATCTCGGCCACGTCAGCAACGCGCTTCATCATCGTGCCGTTGGCGACGAGGTCGAGAAATCCTGGGGCGGTACGTGCGCCCCCCTCCATCATTTCGGTGAGGAACGGGCCCGGCGAGAGCACATTGACCCGCACCTTCCACGGTGCCCATTCCTGCGCGTTGCTCTTGGTGAGGTTGATGAGCGCGGCCTTCGATGCCCCATAGGCGCAGACGTTAGGGCCACCGGAGTAGCCCGCCATCGTGGCAATGTTGATGATGCTGCCGCCGCCACGCTCGCGCATGACAGGAGCCATGCACTGGCTCATCCGCAACGGGCCTTCGAGGTTGACCGAGAAGACCTTGCGCCAGTACTCGAGCGTCATGTCTGACGCGGTGACGCGCGCCGGATTGATCCCGGCGTTGTTGACCAGAACGTCGATGCCACCGAACCGCTCACAGACAGCTTCGACGAATGCCGGGATGGCGTCCCAATCACCGACATGGCAAGCGATTCCCTCGACCACGCCGCCGGTTTCCTCGCTCAGCTCCTGCGCTACCTCTCGGCACAGTTCCGGCTTGCGGCTGCTGACCACCACCGATGCTCCCGCCGCCGCCAGCCCGCGAGCCATCGCCTTCCCGATGCCCTTGGTCGATCCGGTCACCACAGCGACTCGGCCGTCGAGTCGGAACAGATCTTGCGGCACTCTCATCACTCCATCCTGCTGCGGCGACGGCCGCGGGCCGAGCCGCAGAGACCAGACCGGGCGCGCTCTTGTGAGCCCGGACACACCCTGCTAGCGTATAGATGCATTGATACAGGCATCTTCATGGGTCACGTCAAGTCCCGGTCGTTGCCTGGTCGACCCGCCACTGCTTTCACCGTCGAAGGACAGACATGCCGCTGCGCCGCCGCCTCGTTGCCGCCCGGAGCCCAGGGCTCCACCTGCGAACGCGACGAGCTACCGCGCTTGCCGCCGCAGCGATCGTGCTCGGCGCGGGCGGACTCGTCGCCTGCGGGCGCAGCAGCAGCGGTGGCGGCACCTCCCCCACCAAAAGCGCAACCGCTGCCACGAGCACACCGACGCACCGAGCACTGCCACGGCTGCCGGCAGCTTCGGGTCGCTGAAGAACATCTGCGGCCCGGGTAAGGCCACGGGAGCTACCGCCCGGGGGGTGACGAATACGGAGATCGACCTCTCGACGTTCTCCGATACCGGCAACACCATCCAGCCGGGACTCGAGCAGGAGTTCTTCGACACGGGTGACGCCTTCGTCAAGTGGTGCAACGCGGCCGGTGGAATCAACGGACGCACGATCGTGCTTCACAAACGCGACGCCAAATTGTTCAACTCGGCCTCCGTGGTCGTCCAGGCCTGCCAGAGCGACTTCATGGAGGTCGGGGGCGGAACGGCTCTCGACGACGCCACCGTCAAACCCCGCCTGGCGTGCGGTTTGGGTGATATCCCCGCCTACCACGTCTCGCCGAAGGCCGTCACCGCCGGACTTCAGGTAGCCATCGGCGGCGCCCCGTCCACGCAGGCATACGTCGGCCCGTACCTGGCGCTCGCGGCCCAAACGCCCTCCTTCAAACAGCACACCGGTGTCTGGGTCAACAACCTCGGCTCGATCGCCCCGCAGGGCAAGCGCACCCAAGCCGGATTGGTGAAATCCGGCTTCACCGTCAAGGACTTCCAGGAATTCCCGCAGACCGTTGCCAACTGGCGCCCCTATCTGTCGGTCTCGAAAAACGCCGGGACCGAGCTGCTCGGCGCCACCGGCCTGCCGAACTACTCGCCGCTGTTTTCGGGCTTCACCGATGTCGGCTTCTCCCTCAAGGCGCTGCTCCTGACGCCGGACAACTACAAGTCGGCGGTGTCCGACGCGTGGGCGGCAGCTCCCAACCCGCCTGCCACGTACGTGTACTCGAACTACATCCCGTTCGAGCTCGCGGGCTCCAACCCGGTCGCCAAGCAAGCCGTCGATCTGCTCACCACGACCACCACGGCCAAGAAGCTTTCCGGCTTCTCGGCGCTGTCCTTGTCGGCTTGGCTGCTGTGGGCCGAATCGGCGACCGAGTGCGGATCCACCCTCACGGTGAAGTGCGTACTGGACAAGGCCGCCCAGCATCCTGAGTGGGACGCTGGTGGCTTCGGCGCGCCGTTCAACACCGACCCCGCGAAGCTCAGCTACAGCGAGTGCTTCCTGATGCTCAAGATCGACAAGTCCGGGTTCACCTACGACAAGACCGTGACCAACCCGAACAAGGGCTTGTTCAACTGCAACGCCGACAACATCGTCAACGGCCTCCCCAGCTTCTGACCGACTCCCCTGAAAGGAGATCGATGATCACACTCACCGACGTGCAGGGCGTGCTCGCCCACTGGTGGTACTCCTACGACCAGGGCGAGCTCGACGTCCTACCGAACCTGCTCACCGCAGACATCCACTTCTCCTGCGAGAGCGACACCGGCACCACCGCGTTCGAGGACTTCATCCGCTGCGACACCCGCGGCCGCGACGAGGTCATGGCGTGGCAGACCGACCACCGGCTCAACAGCCCCTACCCGCTGCGGCACAGCGGGACGAACATCCATCTCACCCGCACTGAAGGAAACGAGGCCGACTTCGCCTCCTACATCGTCGTCACGCAGATCGTCGACGGCGCCGTCAGCCCGCTGTCCACCGGCCTCGTTCGCGGAACGGTCCGCCTCGACGGCGACGCGGTTCGCATCTCTCGACTCCGGGTCACTCTCGACACCCAGTCGTCTGTTCCGCTGGCCGAGCACCGCGCCGCGGCGTCCATCAGCTGAGTTGTGGAGGCTTTGCTGTGACTGACTACCAGCACGAACTCGCCCGCATCCTGCGGCCCGTAGCGCGGCCCCAGATCCTCGACGGCGTCTACACCGACGATCAGCACACGCGCATGCTCGACGTCATCAAAGCCAACGGGCCATGGCCGACGATCACCGCGCACCACTTCGACACCGCCGAAGAACTCATCGCCACCTCGACCGGCGTCGTCCCCGAGGGACTGAACCTGACCCTCGACGATCTCGCCACCGCACACTTCCGCGGCTTCTTCGGCCAGAACTCCGTTGCCTACTACCCCGAGCTCGAGGACTGCTTCTACAACAGCCACTTCCTCGAACTGGTCCGTGACTACTGGGGAGCCAAGTACGCCCAGCCGACCATGATGCTGTTCAACCTTTGCGGGCCGCACAAAAGCGGGCTGAATGCCCACCTGGACGCGGTGACGTTCCGCGGCATCCGCTACGAAAACTCGCCGGTGTGGCTGCAGAACGTCATGGGCAAGTCAGGGCTGTTCACCGATTACCTGGAGAAGATGGCCCAGGTCATCACGTGGTGGTACCTCGGCGAGAACGGCACCTTCACCTACTGGCCCGACGGCCCGCTCGAGCCGCCGGTCCGCCTCGAGCACCCGCTGTGGAACAAGGGCGTCGTCGTGCAGAACGAGCTGATGTTTCACCGCGGCGACCCGGTCGGCGCCCCCGGCGACCGCGACGTGCCGGGCTTGGCCCACCGCAGCCTGCTCGGCTACGACTCCGGCGACGACACGTGGAAGATCACGACCGACGGCACGCCCATCCGGACCTATCAGCCCGCAGAGATGCGGCTACTCGTGCACTGGAGCTCACAGGTGTACGCCGATCTGGACGAGCTGAAGGTCTCGATGGATCACACGGACGACCTGACCCACGACATGGTCTTCGAACGGCTGCTCGCCGACATGCGCGAGAAGGGCGTCCGCGTAGCCGAGCCCAGCGACCCGCTGCACGACAACGACTTCATCCGCGCCTTGATCGCGACCTACACGATCGCCCCCACGACCGACTGGGCCACCCCCGACGCGGCCTAGCCACCGAACTCCACAAGGAGCACCACTTGAGCGGCCAACCCCCGGCTGATACGGCTACGGTCTCGCCGCGGTTCATCACGTCCGTCATCGACATCAACCTGACCGGACCGATGATCTTCTGAGGCTGACTGATCACCTGATCGCGCGTCGCCCCAACGAAGCTGGAGTCCATGTATGAGTGCACCTAGTCTCGGAGGTGTGTCAGCCGAGCACCAGGTCGATGGCTTGCTGTCCCGCATGGCGGAGATGGCCAACAGCCCACGCTTGCTGAGCCGCCTGCTCACCCTGGCCGGCTCCACCGTCCAGCCCTCGGGCTGGGCGATCCTGACCATCCTGCACCGCCACGGCCAGCTAAGGGTTTCCGAGCTCGCCGACCAGCTCGGCCTCGACCAGTCCACGGTCAGCCGGCAGCTCAAACCCCTCGACGCCGCAGGGCTTATCACCCGCCAGGCCCACGACGGCGACCGCCGGGTCGCCATCCTCTCGCTGTCAGGCAAGGGAGCCGAGGCCTATGACGCCGTACGGCAGCGCTGGCTCGAGGACTTGAACTGGTTCATGCGCAACTGGTCCGACGCCGACCGGGCCCACTTCGGGGAGCTCGCCGGACGCTTCTCCGACGAGATCGACGCGGGACGGGCCGGGCTGCGACGCCACGACGAGACCCGCGACGGCGCCGCCTGATCCTCTCCCCCACCCATCTTGAGGAGCCACCTCCGTGGTCGATGCGACCCGTTCTGAACTGACCGACCTGCTGGAGCGCGTGCGTGCGGTTGCCGGCGCTGTCGATCCCGCAGCCGAGCAACGCACCTGGCTCGGCGCTCGTTTCGACGCGGGCCTGGCGTGGGTCCATTTCCCCGAAAGCCTCGGCGGCAGCGGGCTTTCCCGCGACTGGCAGACGCTGGTCGACTCCGAGTTCGCCGCGATCAACGCCGCTGCCGCACCAGCAAATGGGGCCCGAAACCCCATCGGTTTGGGCATGGCCGCGCCCACCATTGCGGCGCACGGCACGGCCGGGCAGCAGGCGCGATTGCTGCGCCCGCTGTGGACCGGCGAAGAGATCTGGTGCCAGCTGTTCAGCGAACCGGGCGCCGGATCGGACCTCGCGGGGCTGGCCACCCGAGCCGAGCGCGAAGGCGGAGGCTGGCGGATCAACGGGCAGAAGGTGTGGACCAGCTATGCCCACAAAGCTCGGTGGGGAATGCTGCTCGCTCGCACCGACCCAGACGTCTCGAAGCACGCCGGGCTGACCTACTTCTTCCTCGACATGCACTCCCCTGGCGTGGAGGTCCGGCCGCTGCGCCAGGCCACCGGACAGGCCGAATTCAATGAGGTTTTCCTCACCGACGTACACATCGCCGACGACATGCGCGTCGGCGGTGTCGGCGAAGGATGGAAGATCGCCAACACCACGTTGATGAACGAACGTGTCGCACTCGGCAGCGGCGCACCTCGACGCGAAAGCGAGCCGATCGCGAGCCTGCTGACGCTGTGGCGGGAACGTCCTGACCTACGCACACCCGAGCTGCACTCCCGGCTGCTGCAGATCTGGGTGAAGGTGGAGACCGCTCGGCTGGCCAACGTCCGGATTCGCCAGCAGATGCTGGCCGGGCGACCCGGGCCTGAGGGGTCCGCCGCGAAGCTGACCTTCGCCGCCAACAATCAGGAAGCCACCCGGCTGCGACTCGAACTGGCCGGCGACGAGGGCCTCGCGTACGACGACTGGACGCTGCACGCGGTGGACCAGGGCATGTCGGCGCACCGGCCCGCCTCCTACCACTACCTGCGGGCGCGCGCCAACTCGATCGAGGGCGGCAGCACCGAGATCCTGCGCGGCGTCATCGCCGACCGCATCCTCGGCCTGCCCCGCGAACCCCGCGCCGATCACGACCGGCCCTGGAAGGACATCCCCCGATGACCACTGAGACGACGGAACGGCCGATGCCGTCGCTGTTGTACGACGACGAGCAGGATGCACTGCGGGCCGTCGTACGCGACATCGTCGACGACCTCGCGCCCTGGGCCGAGCTGGTCAAGGCTCTGGACCAGGTACGGCCGTTCGACGACCGGCTCTGGCGACAGCTCGCCCAGGCCGGCGTTGCCGGCCTTCTGGTCCCCGAAGAGTTCGGTGGATCAGGGGCCAGCGCGGTCGAAATGGCCGTGGTTGTTGAGGAACTCGGCCGCGCGGCCGCCCCGGTACCTGCGCTCACCAGCGCGGTGCTGGCCACGACCGCTCTGACCGCGCTGCCCCCCGGTGCGGTCGGCGATGTCCTCGAAGCCATGGCCACAGGAGAGGTGTCGGTCGTTCCGTTGATCCCGGCAAGCGCCCTTCCGGACAGCGGCTGGACACCGGCCTTCCAGCTGTCTGCCGACGGCCGGGTCACCGGGCGGCTCACGGCCGTCGCTGGAGTGCTGGGTTGCAGGAAACTGCTGGTGCCTTCGTACGCGGGCAGTGACCCGGTTCTGCTCCTGGTCGAAGCCGCTGATGCCCAGATCATGACGACGCCCTCGCTGGACATGACACGTCCCGTCAGCCGTGTGGAGGTGGATGCTGCGCCGGCCGTGGTGGTGGCCTCCGGTCCCGAAGCTCAGGCGGCGCTGCGGGCCGGGATCGTGGCGGCCACCGCGCTGCTGGCGAGCGAGCAGCTCGGCACAGCCGAGCGGGCGCTGGAGGTGACCTGTGACCACCTGCGCACCCGCTTCCAGTTCGGCCGGGCACTCGGCAGCTATCAGGCGCTTCGCCACGGTGCGGCCCAGCTCTGGACCGACCTCACGGGCGCCCGGGCTGTTGCCCGTTATGCCGCAGCCTGCCTTGCCACCGGCGATCCCGACGCCGAGCTAGCCGCTCACCTTGCCGAGGCCGTCTGCGCCGAAGTCGCCCTGCACACCACCGAAAGTTGCCTGCAGATGATGGGTGGTATCGGCTTCACTTGGGAGCACCCCACCCACCTGCTGCTGAAGCGTGCCGCGGCTGGGCTGCGCCTGCTCGGCACACCCGAAGCGCATCGAATGGCCATCGGCCGGCTGCGTGACATTCCCACCAGCTAGCCATGAGTGAGCGGAAGCTGCGGATCTCGTCCGACACCGGATCGTCGACGTCTTTCGCGAGCACGTCTGGGTCGAGTGGTACTCAGCGGATCCGGGGCTTGATCCGGGGCTGATTGGCGAATGCCTCGTTGCCGGCGGCCATGGTGTCCTTGTTCATCGAGGTCGACAGGATCGACGTTGCCATCGTGGTCGCGCCGAGGCGGCCGAGGTCGTTGGCCGCCCAGACCGCCCGAAGGGTGCCGGCGATCACGTCAGGATCGGCGCTGGCGATCGCCTCTCCCAGCCACGCCGCCTGTGCCGGGAGCTCGTCGGCCGTGACGACCTCGGTGATGAGGCCGATCTCGAGGGCCGTAGCTGCGCTGACTCTCTCCCGGGCGCCGAGCAGGGCGATGCGCAAGGTGTTGCCGAGTGAGATGTGCTGGCGCAGCAGGATCGGCTCGTAGACCGCGGCCTGGCCGTAGGTCACGTGCGGGTCGAAAAACGTGGCGTGCTCAGCGGCGATGATGATGTCCGACTCCGCGATCATGTAGAAAGCGCCGCCGCACGCCATGCCGTTGACGGCGCAGATGACGGGCTTCCAGAGGTCGTTCGACTTCGGGCCGAGGAACCGTCCGGGATCGTCATACATGTAGTTGTTCGACGTTCCGTACAGCGTGCGCCTCTCGAACACGACATACGTGTCGTCGGCGTTACGGTCGATGCCCACGCAGAAGGCCCGCGCACCTGAACCGGTCAACACCACGCAGCGCACGTCGTCATTCGTGCGCAATGAGCGCCACAGGTCCTGGAGTTCGCGCATCATCGTCGAGTCAAAGGCGTTGAGGGCCTCGGGGCGGTTCAGGGTGACGAACGCGATCCCGTCCCTCTCCGCGTAAAGCAGGGTCTCGTAGCTGTCGGCGTGGGTGCTCATGCGGTAATCCTCGTATCTGTCTTCGGCTGACTGTCAGTGCGGTTCGGAGAAGCCTGCAACAAACACGGCCAGCTCCGCTCGCTCTCGGTCAAAAGCTGCTGCAAGCTCGGCCCGTTCAGGTGCATTGAGCAAGCGCTTGACGCGGGTCAGCGCCGCGACCGGCCGGGCTGCGAGCCGGCGCGCGTACTCGTTCGTGACTTCGAGCAATTCGCTCGGCTCGCAGAGCTTCCATGCCAACCCGATGGCCTTGGCTTCGGCCGCGTCGATCCACTCCGAGGACAGCAGGATCCACGCCGCCTGTTGTCGGCCGAGCAGCTGCCGGAACAGGTAACTCGAGCCTGCCTCGGTGGGCGCGCCCAACTCGGTGAAGGGACATCGCAGACGGGCCTCGGTGGACATGAAGACCAGGTCGGCGAAGGCGAGCATCGTCATCCCGAAGCCCACCGCATAGCCATTGACGGCCATCAGCAATGGCTTGGGGAAATCGGCCAGCACGTCGAGCAGCCTGTCGAACCCGTTACCACCGTCGCCGTCGGCGACCGTCTCTCTTGGCAGAGCCAAAGCTTTGAGGTCTGCCCCGGTGCTGAAAGCCCTTCCGCTCCCGGATAAAACGACCACCGCGACGTCCGGAGACGCGGCCGCCTCCGTCAAGGCATCAGCGAGATCATTGACGAGGCCGCCGTCAAAAGCGTTCAAGCGCTCGGGACGGTGCATCAAGACCGTCCGCACCAGGTTGTCATCGCTGATCTGAACGGTCGCAAGCACCTTCATGGCCAGATGCTATTTCTCCGGTCCGTGCACCCGCCTCGCCCCTGCAGACAAAGCGCCGTTCGTCATGGCCAGTAGATGGTGGCTGGGGCTGCGCCCAAGGTGGGATTGGAACCGCTGATGGTGAGCTCGTGCCCGGCCTGGTCATAGGCCCGAAGGTCGCCTCGACCGGTCAGATCCCCGACGGCCGTGGCATTCGCCAGGAAGTAGCCGTTACGAATCTCGGCCGAGACGTGTTGCCCATCGGGGGTGTCCCAGACGACGCGCGCAACGTTGCGGCCGACACGGCCGAAAATGCCCGCAAGGTAAGGCATATCGGCGTGGGGATTTCCCACAGTGTTGCTAAAGCTCCCATCGACCAGCAGCGGCCCAGGGATCGCGTGATCCTGATAGGCCATTCCCCCGAAGCCGATCCCGGCGACCGAGCCATCAGGACGCAGCTGGCAGTCAAAAAGGAGCGTGTGCGCGAGGTTCGGCACGCCGGAGCGGACCGGCGGCTTCGCATCGGCGCGGAGGGGTGCATCGATGATCGCGCTGCTGCCGGCCGTGCTTTCCACAAAGTCCTCGAGCGTCGTCTCGCCCGGGTCGAGGTAGACCGACTCCCCGAAACCTGACAAGCAGCGGCTGACGATGGCGTCGGCGCGTTCGGTACTGACCCCGGGTATCGGCTGATAGCTCAGCGGCGGAAGCGGTGTGATCGTTGGTGTCACACTTGCCGCGGGCGGCGGGGTCGGCGCCACGGTCACGACGGCGGGATGCTCGGCCGGGCGGGTACGGCCACCCCAGTCCAGGGAACTGACGGTGATGGCTACGGCGGCCACGCACCCGACGGCAACGAGTGGCGCGACGGCCATTCGCCAGGTTCGGCGCCGCCGCTGTTGCTGCGAGGCTTTGTTGGCCGCGGTGGCCAGGAATCGTTGCTCTTGTTCGGAAGTGGGCCGCACCTCCTGCAACAGACCCCGGAGTTCGTCTTCAAGCGTCATGGCATGCCTCAGGTCGTGGCTGCGGTGCAAGCGGGGCTAGTGCTGGATGCAGGCGCAGCTTGGAGATTCCTCGGGAAGCCTGGCTGCGCACGGTGCCGGTCGAGCAACCGAGCGCTCGTGCCGCGTCCGCCTCGGAGAGGTCGAGGCAATAGCGCAGCACCACCGCGATCCGTTGACGCGGGGGAAGATCGGCGAGCGCTCTCACCAGATCCCGGCGATCGTCGACAATGGCGTGGCGGTCCACGAGGGTCATGGGGGCCGGGGCCGGCAGCGCGCGCTCTCGCACCAGCCGGCGCCGCCAGGACCGGTACGTGTTCACCATGATCGTCGTCAGGTACGCGGCCGGATCGTCCGCAGCCGTCACCGACTCGCGTGCGGCGAAGGCCTTTGTCAGCGTTGCCTGCACGAGGTCCTCAGCGTCGGCGGCATTGGAGCTCAACAGCATTCCAAGGCGCAACAGTGCGCTCAGCCGAGCCCGAACAAGGGTCTCGAACGCCAGGTCGGGTTCGTCGACGGGCCCGACCCGCGAATTGCGCGCCATCACACCCATAGTGACTACCGGGGGCCTGGAAACGCTGCATGCGTCCTGCGCAGCCCCAGCCGCGACGGCGACGCCGCCGGCAGAACCAGGCCAGAAGGGGATGACGAAGGGCTTCGCTACAAGAAAGCCTCGCTACAACGTGACGACGTTGGACGGTCCGAAGTAAGTCCGCAGGGACGAGATCTTGGCGTCCGCGTCGAAGGTCATCACGTCGATGACGTCGATACGCTGGCCGCCGGAGAACACCTGCACGTGAACGGCAGCTTCTGCGCCGGAAATGTTCAGCGACACCAGATCCACCCGCTGCTCACGGCCGTCCCATATCGAGTGATAGGCACTGCGAATCGCTTCAATTCCGCGATGGGCGTCGTCGCCGGTGGGATTTCCGAAGACTGCGTCGTCGGCGAAGAGCGCCGCCACTTCTTCAGCACTGCTGTGTCCCGCGGCGCTCCCGTGTCCCGCCAGGTCGATATACGACCGGACGACCTGAGCGATCTTCTCCGTGCTCGGTTCGGGAACCTCTTTTGCCTCACTCCCATGACCACTGGCGGGGAAGTAGTGGCCGTTGTCCATATCGGCGAGCAGTCCGGGCTGGGCGGGTTCCCAGCCGAGGGTCCGGCGGGTGATGAGGTTGGACGCCGGGTAGGTCTGCGTGACGACGTTTGCGAGGAAGCCGAAGTATCCCGGCAGCATCAGTTCGTCCAGGGGAATGCTGACGGCGGGCAGGCCCAGGCGGCTGCCGATGGCCTCGGCGATGTCGCGGAATGGGATGCCTTCGTCGCCGACCGCGTGCCAGTGTCTGCCGGCCGGGCCTTTCTCCAGCGCGAGGCGGAACAGCGAAGCGACATCGCGGACGTGGACGGCGTTCCACAGGTTGGCGCCGTCTCCGGGATAGCCGGCGAAGCCCTTCTCCTTGGCCAGCGCGATCAGCTGCACGAGAAAGCCGGCGCGATCGCTCGTGCTGTGCGCGATGTTGGCAATCCGCACGATCGACGACCGCACTCCGCGACTCGGCGAGGTCGATGACGGCGTTCTCCACGACATTGCGGACCCGGAGAGTGCCCTTGTGTTCATCGCCCACGGGAAGGGCCGGGTCTTCCTCGGTTGTCTGCCGGCCCAGTTGCCCGGACGAGCCAATGCTCCCGGCCGCTACCAACGGCTTCCCCGTTCCCGCGAGCGCCTCGCCGTACGCGAGCATGATCGGCAGTTCTGCGGCGGACACCGCGTCCATCCCGCCGAACGGCAGCAGGTCTTGCCGGTGCGCGACGTGGATGACGCCGTCGGCGTCCGCGGCCGCCTCCATGAGCCCGTCGAGATCCGCCAGGTCGCCGCGACGCACCTGTGCCCCGAGCGCGGAGAGCGCAGCCGCGGACGTATCGGACCGGGCCAGGCCGGTCACCTCATGCCCGGCGGCGATGAGCTCCGGGATGATGTGCGAACCGGTATGGCCGGTCCCACCCGTGACGAAGACGCGCATGCTGCTGCTCCTTGCTGATGACGTGCGGAAGAAAGAACGGCGCCGGGTGCGCTCAGCTGAAAACGGTGACGCCGAGGGCGAAGTTGAACCCCACGCCGTTCTGTGCGAGGCCCATCGTCAGCGGCCCCATCGCCTCCAGGAAGCGGGCCATCTGCAGGCCGCCGACATCCAGTGGACGCAGTCCAAGGCTCTCGATGAAGGCCGAGACACGTGCCTTGGCGCCCGCATCGTCGCCGGCGAAGAACACATCCGGCGAATGCCCCTGGGCCAGCACGTGGCCGAAGACGGTGTTGAACGCCTTCACGACGTGCGCGCTCGCCGGGAGAGCCTTGGCGATCTCCCACGCGCCGAACGTGCCGTCGGGAGTGACCAGCCCAGTGGCGTCGGCGTTGAAGGTGTTGGAGATATCGATGACGATCTTGCCGGCCAGTGCCTGCCCGTACTGGGTGACGACCGGCACCGCGCTGGCGTACGGCACCGCGAGCACGACGAGATCGCCCGCAGGGACAGCGCCGAATGATCCAGCGGTGGCCCCGCCGCCGAGCGACGCAGCAAGGTCCTTCGCCTTGGCGTCGTCGCGGCCGATGAATTCGACAGCGGTGCCGCGCTCGGCGGCGCGGGTGCCTATGGCGCTGGCCATGCCGCCCAGGCCCACGATGCTGATGCTGTTCATGGTGTGCTGCTTCCTGAAGTCGTAGATCACGCTCGTGTCCATCCCGACTGGACAGGACGGGATGCGTCATCGACGCCTCTTGAGGCTTTGGAGCGCCGATCGACACCCATGGTTGTCACCGGCCCGAGCCGGTGTCCAAGACCTCTTTCGACTGCGGCGATACCCTGGTGGCATCGCCGTGCCAGGGGGCCTTGTGGATCTGGACCTGCGCAAGTTGCGCTACTTCGTTGCCGTGTCAGACACGCTGCACTTCGGCCGCGCCGCCGAGCAGCTGCACATCGCGCAGCCGGTGCTGAGCCGGCAGATTCGCGCGCTGGAGCGGGAATTGGGCACTTCGCTGTTCACTCGCGACAGCCACGGCGTGGCGCTGACTGACGCCGGCCGGCAATTGCTGACCGATGCCGGCCCCCTGCTGGCCTCCGCGGAAGCGGCGCGCCGACGAGTGACGGGCGCCGCGCAAGGGGGCCAGCGGCTCATGGTCGGCTTTCGTGCAGGCATCGCGGTGGCCCCGGCGGTGCGCCAGTTCGCCTCTCGGCACCCCGACGTTCTGGTGGATGTGCAACGCATCGAAGCCGACGAGCAAGCCGAAATGCTGCTCGACGGTCGCATCGACATCGGTTACGTACGGCTGCCCATCAATGAGGCCGGCCTGCGCATCACCCCGCTCTACACCGAGCCACGGGTGGCAGTCCTGGCGGCCGGCCACCGACTGGCCGGTAAGGAGGAGCTCACCGAGGCCGACCTTGCCGGCGAACCGCTGCTGTGGCAGGCCGACTCGAGCACGCAGCCCACCAGGCACCCGCACCCTAACGCCGGCTACGTCGTGCGAGGCGTGGACGAAACGCTCGAGCATGTCGCGGCAGGACGAGGTATTTCGTTCCTGGCTCGCTCGGCGACCGTGTTCTACTCCCACCCTGACGTCGCCTACGTACCCGTCCCAGAGTTGGCGCCCGAGCAGGTGTGCGTCGCCGTGGCGGCATCGCACACCTCGCCAATGGTCGACGACTTTCTCGCGGCAGCCCAAGCAGCGGCCGAGATCACCGCAGAATGCGGGAACTACGAGATGTGGCAGCTAGGAGGCCCTGCCGCTGAGGGCACGGTTGCGCAGATCGACTGACGTAGCCCGCCCCCCACGCTCCGGGGTGATTCTCCAGCCGTAGCAGCACGCTGGGGCGGGTGGGTCCCGCCTCCCGGCGTGCTCTACGGTTGCCTGCGTCCCCTCCGTGGGATAGATACCGGCCCACCAACACGGCCGATCGTGGGGGCTACGGCGGCCGCTTCCGAGATGCCTGGGGAACGCATGACCGACGCCGTATCCGCCTCCTTGGACGAGAAGCTGCAGCGGGTCACCGAGTTCGAGCGGGGCCGCAAGACGACCGTCATCACGCGCCTTTTGAGACGCGCCGGTCCGACCCGAGCATTCGCCGCTGTCTACCGGCGCCTCGGGCCCGCTGTGGACCCGTGGCTGATGCGCAAGACAGACGGCCGCATCATTTCCCGCTGGTACGGCTTTCCGGCGTTGCTGCTCGCGACGACCGGCGCGAAGTCGGGGCAGCGCCGCGTCCAGCCGCTGGTGTACATCCGCGATGGCCGCGACTTCGTCATCGTGGGCACCAACTTCGGCCAGTTGCACCACCCGGCCTGGACGGCGAACCTGCTCGCGCACCCCGAGGCCGAGGTCGAGGTCGGTCCGGTCACGCTCGCGGTGACCGCAGAACTCGTCGATTCCGACACCTGGCAACGACTGTGGCCGGACTTCGTCGACGTCTATCCGGGATACGCGAGCTACTTGTCACGCACCGGGGGTCGCAAGCCGCGCATGTTCGTGCTGCATCCGCTCGCCTAGCCGTCGTGCTTCACACTGCTACCACAGCTGATCGCTGTAGGTAGAAGTCCCCGGGACCGTGGCAATGAACGGCGCGGCAAGGGCCAGCGACCCGAGTCCCGAGCCGGCAACGGCGTCCCCGAGATCGGCGAACGTCGAACGCCACACGTCGCGTGGATCGACGTCGAGAAAACAGGCGACGAGCAGCCGGTCGCCGACTGCGGCTCCCGAGCCGGGCATCCCGGGAAAGTCCCGCGTCGCGAACAGCAGCGCCTGGGCCACTCCGCTTTCCTTGTTCTGCATCAATGCGGGCAGCTGGGATTCGAGCAGCCAGCTCGCGAGGTCGTCACGCGTGGCGGTCGCGGCTCCGGTCGATCCACAGGGCGACGACGGCGGGGTAACGGTGATCGAGTGAGACCTCGGCCGGCACCGGCCATCCGTCGCGGTTGACCGACCCCAGGAAGTCGTACAGCGACAGGGTCACCAGCTCGCGGTCGGCGTTCATCCGCCCCTGCTCGCCGAGGCGCGCGGACTCCGGAAAGGACCACGCATAGTGCTCATCGACCTGGCCGGCCAGGAGATAGAAGAAGGACAGGTAACTGCCCTTATCGACGGGCTGCGCGATCGCACTTGCGTCTGGGTACCTCAGGTCCTTGAGCTCGCGGGTCGCGACGAACCGGCTGTAGGAGAACGCCCCCGGCCCAGCCACGACACCGGAGTAGACGTGATCGTGCTCATACCAGCGGTTGTACTCAGCCAGCCGTTCAGGGTCTCGGGTGGGCTCGATCATCACGATCATGGCCTGGCCAAGATCGATGTGGGTCCCCATCGCCATGTGCACTCCTGAACTCGATTCCGGCTCGGCCACGTGCTGGCGCCCTGACATTCATATCCACCGTGGCAACCACGCCGGCAGCCGCCCTCCTCGGCGTGCTTCCCGAACCCGCGCCCGCGGCATCAAGTGGGCGGTTAAACGGCTCATCTTCACACCTGACGAGGATCGTCAGTCGATCTTGGCGCCCAAGGCGATGTCGAAGCCGGCGCCGCTGCGCGCCAGGCCCACCAGGAGGATGCCGGCCCATTCAAGGACGTAGGTCATGTCGAGGCCTCCGGCGTCGAGGGGCCGCATGCCCAGGCTCTCCAGAAAGGCTGCGACACGGGCTTTCGCCTCGGTGCTGTCGCCGGCGAAGAACACGTCCAGTGGCTTGTCCTCAGCAATGACGCCTTGGAAGATCGAATTGAACGCCTTCACCACGTGTGTGCCCTCGGGGGCGGCGGCGGCGATCTGCTGCGAGACCGAGCTGCCCTCATTGGTCATGAGCCCACTGGCGTCGGCGTTGAACGGGTTGGTGATGTCGATGAGGATCTTGCCGGCCAGTGCCTCGCCGTAGTGCGCGACGACGTCGACCGCACCGTCATACAGGACGGCCACGATGACGATGTCACCCGCCGGCCTTTCGCCGAACGTGCCGACGCCGGCTGCATCGCCGATCTGGTCAGCCAGCGCCTGAGCCTTGACGGTGTTGCGGCTCATGAGCTCGATGGTGTGTCCGTGTTTCGCCGCCCGGGTGGCGATGGCGGTGGCCATGTTGCCCGAGCCGATGATGCTGATGGTGCTCATGACGGGTACTCCCTTGTTGGCATGGATCGGTTGGCGTAAATCAGTTGGTCTGGCGGACTTGCCGGCGTGAAAGGCCGTCGCTTCGCGGAGCTCAGATCACCGTGGCGCCGCCGTCGACAACCAGCTCCATGCCGTTGACATAGCTCGAGTCGTCCGACGCGAGGAACAGCGCGACTGACGCGATCTCGTCGGGACTGCCCATCTCTCGCCGCGGGATCACGGACTCGAACTCCGCCTTCACCTCCGGGGGCAGCACCGAAAGCATCATCGGCGTGGCGACCTGGCCGGGGGTCAGCACGTTCACCCGGATCTTGCGGTCTCGGAGCTCGGACACCCACACGCGGGCGTAGGCGGGCAGCACGGCCTTGCTGGCGGCGTACACACTCCAATCGGGGAAGCCCCGCAGCGACGCGTTCGACCCCGTCATGAAGATCGAGCCGCCATCGTTGAAGAGTGGCAGCGCCTTCTGGACCGTGAAAAGCGTGCCGCGCGCGTTCAGCGAGAAGGCGGCATCGAACTGCTCCTCGGTGATCTCGCCGAGCCTGCCCTGCTCGCCCGTCCCGGCACTCGCCCACAACACGTCGACCGTGCCCTTTTCCTGCTTGACCGTCTCGAACAGCCGGTCCAGATCGGCGAGGTCGGAGGAATCGGCTTGCACACCGGTCACGTTCCGGCCGATCTCCTGGACGGCTTGGTCCAGCGCATCCTTCCGCCGGCCGGAGATGAAGACGTGAGCGCCTTCGTCGACGAACAACTTGGCACCGGCCAGCGCCATCCCGCTCGTCCCGCCAGTGATCACCGCGACCTTGCCTTCGAGCTTTCCCATAGCTGCTCCATCCGCTCGCTAGGTCTGTTATGTACACCGTTCAGTGCGCTTAACGTACCGACCATCAAGGCGCAGTGCAAGCTATGCACACCGATCGGTACCGATTGGGGCTACGCTGGGCGAGTGACGACTTTGGAGAAGGGGCCGCGAGGCCTGCGTCGAGGCAGGGGCGCTCGGGAGCGAATCGTCAGCGCATCACAACAGCTGTTTCGCGATCAGGGGATCAACGGCACCGGCATGGACCAGCTCTGCACGGTGGCCGGGGTGTCCAAGCGCACGCTTTACCAGCACTTCACCGGCAAGGACGAGCTGATCGCCGAGTGCCTACGCCGATTCGATCCCGACGTCTTGCCCGAGGTGTTCGACCGCACCGACCTCACACCCCGCGAAAGACTCCTCGCCGCCTTCGACATCCACGCGCCGCTGTGCCCGTTCATCGCGGCGGCCGTCGAGATTCCCGACCCGGGCCACCCGGCACGCGTACTGGCCGGCGACTACAAGAGAGCCTTTGCCGCGCGGCTCGCCGATACCGCGCGCGAAGCCGGCGCCGCCAACCCCGAACAGCTCGGCGAGCAGCTGGCCCTGCTCCTGGACGGCGCCTCGGCGCGCAGTCGGGTGCTCGACACCGAGACCCTCGCCACCGCGGCCGCCATCGCCGCCGTCCTCGTCGACAACGCCATCCCCACGGGTTGACGGAGTAGCTCTTCAAGAATGCCTGCAAACAAAGAGGAGATCGGCTACCGGTCCAGGTGGGCTGATGGCTCCTGCGACTCCCGCCGGACGGCAGCGCGAGGTCCGCTGATATGAACGTCATCGACACGGAGCGCGGAGGTGCCGCATGGCGATGGCGCGGTTGGAGTCGCACACGCGCGAGGAGTTGCTCGCCGCATCGGATGAGGTCATCGAGGACGCCGTCCTCCACGCCGACCCGTGGGTCTTACGCGGACTGCTGTATCAGCTGACCGGCGATGAGGACGTGGCGGGAGCGCACCTCGCTGATGCCGGCCGTGGGAGTACGCCGGCGGGCGAGGACGACGCCCCTCTTCTGCGACGCAAAGCCGTCGATTTCCTGAAGGCCTACCGCGACAGGGGCGCCGCAGAGATCTCGATCGGCGACGAGACGCGCCTTCCGGCGAGCCTGCAGCTGGCCAGCAACTTCGAGCTCGCCGACGAGGACATGGGTCTTTACCTCGAGGAGCTCTCGCTTGACCCTTGGGCTCGCGGCCTCGAGTGGAAGTCGCCGCCGCCGCAGGATCGGCTCGAGGCGTTCAACGTCGTCGTCATCGGCGGCGGGCTGGGCGGCCTCAACGCGGCCATCCAGCTCAAGCGCGCCGGCATCGCGTTCACCGTCATCGAAAAGAACGCCGATCTCGGAGGTACGTGGTTCGAGAACCGGTATCCCGGTTGTCGCGTCGACACGCAGAGCCGGTCCTACACCAACCTGTTCGGCGTCGACTACAGCTACCCGTACCCGTACTGCCCGGCTGCCGAGCACGAGCGCTACTTCCACTGGATCGCCGATACGCACGGGCTACGCGACGACATCGTCTTCGACACCGAGGTGCGCTCGCTCGCGTGGGACGAGGACTCGTCCGAGTGGCACGTCACGATCGACGGCCCCGACGGCGAACGAGTGGTGCGGGCGAACGGCGTCATCACCGCCGTTGGCTTCCTGAACCGTCCCAAGCTGCCCGAAATCGAGGGAATGCTGGACTTCCAGGGTCCGTCCTTCCACTCCGCCAGATGGCCGAAAGGCCTGGAAATAAAGGGCAAACGCTTCGCCGTCATCGGCACCGGCGCGAGCGGCTACCAGGTGATCCCGGAGCTCGCCCTCGAGGCCGAGCAGGTGGTGATCTTCCAGCGCACACCGCAGTGGCTCATGCCGACTCCGGGCTACCGCTCGCCCTACCCGCCGCAAGTGAATTGGCTCGACCGCAACCTGCCCTTCTACACGAACTTCATGCGCTTCCGAGCCGCCGTGTCGATCCGCTTCCTTTCAGACTTCAGCGAGATCGATCCGACATTTGATGATCCCGACGCGTGCAGTGCGGCCAACAAGATGATGCGCGACGTGAGTCTCGCGTTCCTCGAGCACAAGCTGGGTGATCCGGATCTGGTGCGCACGATGACGCCGCCGCACCCCTATCTCTCGGCCCGGCCACTATCCGTGGACAGCGAGTACAGCGTCCTCGACGTGCTCGGAAACGACAACGTCACGCTGGTGACGGACGGGATCCGGCGGATCACCGAGACCGGGATCGAGACCATCAACGGCGAGCACCACGACGTCGACGTCATCCTTTACGCCACAGGCTTTCACGCGACGGACTACCTCTTCCCGATGACCATCATCGGACGGGACGGCGCGACCATCGAGAAGACGTGGGCCGAATCCGGCGCCCGCGCGTACCTCGGGTGCATGGTGCCGGGCTTCCCGAATCTATGGATGGTCTACGGGCCCAACACGAACGGCGGCATGCATCCCGCGAGCTTCCACGAGGTGGTCGGACGCCACGCGCTGGAGTGCATGGAACACCTGATCGTGAACGACAAGCGCGCGATCGAGGTGACCGAAGCCGCGTACTGGCGCTACAACCATCTGCTGGACGAGCGCAACGCCCGCAAGGTCTGGAGCGACCCCCGGGCCCACAACTACTACTGGACGGAATTCGGCCGCTCCGCGGTCATGTGCCCGTTCTATCCGTGGGAGATCTGGCACTTCCTGCGCCACCCGTCGTTCGAGGATCTCCTCGTTCGCTGAGGATCAGACGTCCCGACGATCGAGATGGCTGATGGCTCAGGCGTCACGCCATGAGGTGCACAGCGAACCGGCAACCGTCACTGACGTTCAGAGCTTCGATCCGCCCGGCGTGGGCGTCGACGATGCCGCTCGCAATCGCGAGCCCGAACCCGGCGCCGGAGTCCGGATTCGGAGTCCGGGCGGCGCTGCCCTGAAACGCCAATTCGAAGACGCGTGGCAAGTCGCAGGTCGGAATGCCGCCGCACTCGTCCTCGACGGCCAGGCTGACCGAGAGACCTTCCTGCGAGCCGATGATCCTGACCTGCCCGCCGGGCGGGGTATGACGGATGGCGTTCGTGAGCAGGTTGGACAGCACCCGCGCCATGAGCCGGACGTCGACCTCCACCGCCACCTCGGGCACGCTCGCCGTCAAGGTGATACCGCGGGCCTCGGCGAGCGGAATCATCGACGAATAGGCCTGGGCCGCGACGTCGGCCAGCGTCACCCATTGCTTGCGAAGCACGAGACCACCGCGATGTATTCGCGCCAGTTCGAAAAGATCGTCGACCATCTCGGTGAGCCGGTCTACTTCGAGGCCGATCGTCTGGTGATACTCCGCGATTTTCGTTGCCTCGACGACGACATGGTCGTTCAAGGCTTCGACCATCGCGCGGATCCCGGCGAGCGGGCTGCGCAGATCATGAGACAGGTGCGCGACGAGTTCGCGGCGATTGGCCTCCAGCGCTTGCTCTCGCTCATGGGCGAGGAGAACGTCGGCCTGACGCGCGGCAAGCCGGCCGACGTAACTGCCCATGAGGAGTGCGCATCCGGTGCCTACGACAGTCGCGCAACCGACGATGACACCGAGTACCGCAGCGTCGTGATCGGTGATCAACATCTGGCGGGCCGCTACAACGATCCCGACTGCGGCGGCCAGTACGGCGGTGAGGACAGATCCCGTCATGACAGCGGTGGCGCTTCGGCGACGAAGCAGCCAGATGGCGTAGCAGCCCCCGAGCCCGACGGCGAGGGTCACCCCGACCGACGTCAGAACCGCGGTCACGGGAACCGCTCCCCCGGCTCGTAGCGGTATCCGGTCCCCCACACGGTGACCAGACGTCGCGGTGACGCCGGGTCGTCCTCGATCTTTTCCCGCAGCCGGCGTATGTGGACGGTCACGGTCGACACATCGCCGAAGCTCCACTCCCACACCTCGTGAAGCAGCAGCTCTCGGGTGAAGGCGGTTCGCGGGTTGCGCGCGAGGAATGCCAGCAGGTCGTACTCGCGGCTCGTCAGTGCCACGGGTTGGCCGTGAAGCTGCACTTCACGCGCCGCCTCATCGATCCGCAGACCGCCGTCGGTGATGACGGATGGCCTCGGGTCAGCCGCCGGCCGGGTATCGGCGCGGCGAAGGACGGCCGCCACCCGCGCGACGAGTTCGCGGGGGCTGAACGGCTTGGTGACGTAATCGTCCGCACCGCACTGCAGGCCCGCTATGCGTTCTTCCTCGCCGCCGCGAGCGGTCAACATGATGATGGGCACCGGCCCCCGATCGCGCAGTAACCGGCAGACCTCCAATCCCGGCACGCCAGGCAACATCAGGTCGAGCACGACGAGATCCGGGTCGTGAGCCGCGGCCAGCTCGATGGCGGTTGACCCGTCTGCCGCGTTGAAAACGGCGTACCCGGCATTCGTCAGGTAGGCGGACACCACATCGGCGACGGTCCGATCATCGTCGACGACAAGCACGCGCAACGCGGGATTCGCTTCGGATTCCGGCGGCGCCACCATGGTGACAGCGTAGTTGCGGGTCGGCTGAAGGCCAGCAGCCGTAATAGTCCCGTAAGGCCGCCAAAGCTCTCAACACCCTCCGCGGCCTTGAGGATCGGGGCATGACTGGTGTCGAGCTGACGGACGCACTTCCGATCCACTTCTATGAACGCGCTCTGGCGGGCCAGCCGGTAGCCGTGCAACTGGCAGACGGCACCCAAATGCCATTGGCGGCCGGCACGTGGAGCCGGACGAGGCGGGGCGACGACTCGGTGGTCGGGCGCTGCCGGGGGGCGACCCTGGACGTCGGGTGCGGAACGGGTCGCTTCGTTCGCGCCCTTCATGCTGCCGGCGTCCCGGCGCTCGGGATCGACATCTCGGCGCGGGCGGTGTCTTTGGCTCGCCTGCAGGGAGGAGCGGCTGTGCACCAAGACATCTTTGCCATCAGCCCGGACCTCGGCCGTTGGCAGCATGTGCTGCTCATCGACGGCAACATCGGCATCTCGGGAAACGCGGCGGCACTCCTGCGCCGCAGCAAGGATTTGCTGCGCAGCGGCGGCAGCATCATTGTCGAGGCCGCGACACCCGGAACCGGTTGTCGAGAACTGTCCGTCAGGCTCGTCCACGGCGCCGTCCCGAGCCGCCAGTTCAAGTGGCTCGCGTGCGACACCCGCGCCATCGTTGCTCTTGCCGCCGAACTGGGCCTCGTCCCGTCAGATGAGTGGACCGCCGGCGGCCGCTGGTTCGTCGAGTTGTCCACCCCTTCGCTCCGCCTCCGTTCGACTGCTGTCGAAGATGCCTCCTGAGCAGACCGCCGGGTCGCTTCCGGCCGATCTCGCCGTTCTGTTCAGTACGTACGGTCCGGCGGCACATCGACTGGCGGTGCGCTGGGTGGGAGACCGCAACCTCGCCGAAGACGTGGTTCAGGAAGCTTTCCTTTCGCTCTGGCGGGCCCGGCACCGGTACCAGGAGGGACGTGGCGCAGTCGGAGGTTTGCTCTACACGCTCGTGCACCATCGAGCGGTAGAACTGCTACGGCGCCGAGCAGCTTGGCCCGTCGTCGAGCCTCTCGATCTGCTGCACGAAGCGACCCTGCGGGACAGCAGGGCCACTCCGGATGAGGTGGCGTCGGAAGCCGATCAGACCCGGCGCGTGCTCGATGCGCTTGATCGGCTACCAGCCGCCAAGAGTCAGCCGTTTCAGCTGGCGTGGCTGCACGAGTGTCGCACCATCGAAATCGCGGAAATGCTGGGCGTTCCGCAGGGCACCGTGAAGAACCGGATCTTGGCCGCGAGGAAACATCTTCAGGCAGTGCTCCCCCGCGAAAGCTTCGACTGAACCCGTGAACGACCTGCTCTACTGTGCGTGCAGCCTGGTGCCCAACTGCTTCACCCGATGAAAGGGATCCCATGACGAGCCCACCCGCGGCCTACGACGACCTCCGTGCGCTTTTCATCAATTGCACACTGAAACGTTCGCCGGAGATCAGCCACACCCAAGGCCTCATCGACGCGAGCGCGCACATCATGCGGTCCCATGGAGTCACGGTCGAGGTCGTCCGGGCGATCGATCACGACATCGCCACCGGGGTCTGGCCGGACATGCGCGAGCACGGCTGGGCGACGGACGCATGGCCGCCCATCTTCGAGCAGGTGCTGGCGTCCGACATTTTGGTGCTCGCCGGGCCGATCTGGCTCGGCGACAACAGCTCCGTCATGAAGCAGGTCCACGAGCGGCTCTACGGCGGCTCGCACCTGCTCAACGACGCCGGCCAGTACCTGTACTACGGCCGCGTGGCCGGCTGCTTCATCACCGGCAACGAGGACGGCATCAAACACTGCGCCCAGAACGTGCTCTACACGCTGCAGCACATCGGCTACACCATCCCGCCACAGGCTGACGCCGGCTGGATCGGTGAAGCCGGCCCCGGTCCGTCCTACCTCGACCCGGACTCCGGTGGTCCGGAGAACGACTTCACCAATCGCAACACGACTTTCATGACCTGGAACCTCATGCACATGGCGAGAATCCTCAAGGACGCCGGAGGCATCCCCGCCTACGGAAACCAGCGTTCCGAGTGGGACGCCGGCTGCCGGTTCGACTACGAGAATCCCGAATACCGATGAGTCGTCACCGCCAGATCCACTCTTCGTAGCGCCCGGCCGCGGTGAACCCGGGCGAAGGGAAGGAAAAAAATAATTAAAATTAAATGTGTGATGAATTGAGATGTTATACTCAGCCGGCGGTGAGCCCGCCGGAGATGTGGCCCCGGTTCACCGGCCGTACGAGTAGTTGAGGATCATCGCGCCAACGACGATGGCGACGCCTACCACGAGAGCAACAGTCAGCTTGAGCCGCCGCCTGCGCTCCCGGCGTATTGCTTGAACACTCGCCTGGGGATCACGCTCGTACGAGCCTGTGAGGCTTGGTGTGCTTGCTCGGTCGGGCATCAGTTTCCTTTCCGCCCGTCGCCGATGTCGTGCCTGCTGACGGAGGGCATGCATGATGCGAGAAGATCAATTGCTCTGTCTTAAGCTTGCACTATGCAAAGGTTATCACGGCTGTGGGCACCGCCGCTCTTCATCCGCTACTGGTCGCTTCCGCCAATGGCGGCCGCGGGATTCGGGGCTCCTGCTGGGCAGCTCCTGATCCGTGAGCGACCAGGGCGCTGAGGACGTCTCGGTGCCGTATCCAACCGATGACGTTTCCTTCCGGATCGGCCACGGGCGCGCCGTCACCCCGGTCGTCCAGCAGTTTCAGGGCTTCACCGATGGAGGCGCTTTGCGTCAGCGGTTCGACGCCTCGCGTAAGTGCCGTGATGTCAGTGGTTTCACCGGCGGCCAATGCATCCATCACGTCATTCGCGGCCAGGGTGCCGAGGTAGCGGCCGGATCCGTCGGCGACGGGCAGCACGCTTTCACGGGCGGTGATGAAGCGGTCTGCCGCGGCTCTGATGGTGGTGTCGGCGCGCAGACCATCCGGGGGCGCGATCATGACCGCGGACACCGGGAGGCGGTTGAACGAGGCGTCAGCCGGCTGATCGATGTCGATGCCGCGACGTAGCAGCTTTCGGGTGTAGACGGTGTCGGCGGACACGAGGTGACTGACTCCGGCGGCCAGCACGATGGCCAGCATCAGGGGAAGGATGATCGTGTACTCGCCGGTCAGCTCGAACATGATCACCACGGCAGTGATCGGCGCCCGCGCAGCGCCCGCAAACACCGCACCCATTCCAACGAGCGCATACGCCCCGGGACTGCCTCCGGCATGCGGCGCGATGGCGTGCACGACGTCGCCGAAGGCTGCGCCCGCCATGGCGCCGCAGAAAAGGCTCGGGGCGAAGACGCCACCCGAACCGCCGATGCCGATCGTCAGGCTGCAGGCCAGCATCTTGCCGATGAGCAGGGCGAGCAGGAAGGCAATCGCGTAGCCGCCGGTGACCGCCCGGCCAAGCACCGGGTAGCCGACCCCGTACATCTCCGGCAGCAGCAGCAGCAGTCCGCCGAGCAGCACACCTCCGACCGCAGGACGCAACCATTCCGGACCCCGCCAGGCCCAGTCGCAGACGTCTTCAACGGCATAGAGAAACCGGGAGAAGCCGACGCCGATGAGCCCGGCAAGGACACCGAGTAGGGCGAAGAGGGGGTACTGCACCACGTGCTGAACATGGAATGCCGGCAGCCGCAGGAACGGCGAATCACCGAGGATGGCCCGGCCGATGATGCTCGACGTCACCGACGACAGCACCACCATTCCGAACGACTGAGCTTCCCACCGGCGCAGGATCAGCTCCATCGCGAAGAAGACTCCGGCGAGCGGGGCGTTGAACGTCGCGGCGATGCCGCCCGCTGCGCCGCACGCTACGAGCAGCCGGATCCGGCGCTCGTCGAGTTTGCAGAGCTGCCCGAGCGAGGACCCGAGGGCGGATCCGATCTGCACGATCGGCCCCTCGCGGCCCACGGAGCCGCCGCCGCCGATGCACAAAGCCGATGCCAAAGCCTTGACGACGGCGACCTGCGGGCGGATTCGGCCGCCGTTGCGAGCAACGGCCACCATGACCTCGGGCACGCCATGACCGCGAGCCTCACGCGCGAACCGGTAGACCAGCGGCCCGTAGAGCAAGCCGGCGATCACGGGAGTGAGGACGACGAACCAATGCCCGAGACCCGGCAGGTGTGGATTGGCGACGTGCCCGCGGCCTGCGTAATCGGTGTAACCCGACAGCAGTTCTGTCACCCATCTGATCAGGTAACGGAAGAGGACCGCGCCGAGTCCGGCGCCGACGCCCACGAGCAGCGCAAGCACGAGCAGACGGGCGCGGTCGAAGCGTGCTGCACGCGAGTAGGCGACGCTTCTCATCCGTGTATGCACAGAGCAATATTAGCAGTATGCAAAGATTGTGCCCGGAGAGCGACGGGGTCGAAGCGACGGCCTCGCCGGTGATCAGGTTGACTGGTCGTCATGAACGTGGGGCGAGCACAGCCTGGGAAGCAGGCTGGCACGCTGCCGTCGCTCGAGGAAGTCGTCGACGCCGTACTGGCTTCGTCACGGGCGCTGGTGGCGGTGTCGGCCCGGTCGATCGCGGGGGTCAAGGGCGTCACGCTGCCGCAGTACCGGATGCTGGTGGTTCTCAATGGCGCCCCGAGCAACCTCAGTCAGCTCGCCCGAGCGCTCGATGTGGCGCCCTCCACGGCGATGCGCATGGTCGACCGCTTGGAGGCCGCCGGCCTGGTGACCCGCGGCGCGGCGGACAACCGGCGCGAAACGCGCCTGGAACTCACCACCGCGGGGAGAAAGGCCGTGCGCACGGTGACGTCGCGACGCCGTCGCGACCTGCGCGCCGTCATCGAACGAGTCCCGGCCGAACAACATGCTCAGCTCGCTGCAGCAATGGCCGCCTTCTCAGCGGCAGCGGACGAGCTATGGCAGAACCCCGTCGCGGATCCTTCGTAATACCTCACCGGCGCTGGCCCGATGGAACTCATCGGTGACCCACGTGCGGACCCGGTCGACCGACCTCGCTTACTTGCTTACTTGCTTGCGCGGCAAAAGAGTTGGTAGTCACCCTGATCGATCTGACAGTCAACGAAGCCGGCATTGCGCAACCGCTCGGGAAGCTCGCCGGGATCCACCGGCATGAACGTTTCATTCTCGGCGAGGTGGCGCTGACGCACTTCTTCCTGGTCCAAGGCATCCGCGAGCACGAAGACCCCTCCGGGACGTAGCACCCGGCACGCTTCGGCAAACAGTTGATTCTGGAGGTCGGCCGTCGGGATGTGGTGCAAGACGTGAAAGCACGTCACGGCGGAGAACCGGTCGCTCGGCAGCCCGGTCTGCGTTCCGTCACCGTGCAACACTTCGACGTTGCCACCAGCCAATCGGGCGGCGAGGTCGCCGGCCAGCCGCTCATCCAACTCCACCGCCGTCACCCGCGCCGCGCACTCCTGCAGCAGCTCGGTGGTGCGGCCAGGCCCAGGTCCCAATTCCAGGACGTCATCCCCGAGACCACCCCCAGCACTGAGCCACGGCAACAAATCCGAGCGCAGCATCTGGGCCCACTGATCACTGGCCAAGAAAGAAAGGTGTCCCGCGTTCATCGGGAGATAACCAGCCGCAGTTAGACGTTCCCCAGGGTCTGCCATGTGCCCATTGAACTCAGGCGCCCGCTGCCTCGCTAGCGTCCGCGCAAACCGATCGGGTTGCCGTCGGCGTCAGCGAGAACGCAAACCCTTGCTTCGGGAGCGACCTGGCGCGGGGCGCTTCGCTCGACCGCTCCGGCGGCAAGCAACGTGTCGCGCGTCGCGTCGAGGTCCTCGACGTCGGCAAAGGCGACCGGCCCGCCCGTCGGATCGTTCGGATTCAAAGCGACCTCGAAACCGTCGACGTTGTAGCCCACGTAGTAAGGCTCGTCGGTATGCGGACTTCCGAGTAGCGCTGAATAGATGGCCTTCGCCGCGTCCACATCCGACACCGGAATCACCAGACTGCGAATCGTTGCACTCATTTACTCGTCTCCTTCGATACGGGCCCAGTGAGGGACCACGGGTGCAGCCCGCACGCTAGATGCGCCTGGCGTGAGCGTGCTTCTCGATTCCTGATCGGTTGATTCGCGGAGGGGCGCCGTTACCTGCCGTCGGCACCGTCGGCACCGTCGGCACCGTCGGCTCCCGGCGTCACGCGGTGGTAGCGCTGCGGCGGATCAGGCTCTGTCGTTTCGCGTCCTCCTACGTCGACGAGACCGGCTACACCCCTAGGGGTGGAATTTGCAGTTTCGGGGTGGGTCCGAGCTTTACAGACGAAAGACTCTGCCGAATATCGCCCGCATACATACGGGCGGCCAAACTCCACAGGGGGATTGAAAGGTGCGTTCAGCAAAGGCAGGCATCGTCGGTATCGGCGTCGGAACGCTCGGGATTCTGGCGGCGTCGCCCGCAATGGCTTCCGCTTCGCAGCCCGCGAAGTCAGGGCAGGAATATTTCCTCATTTCCGAATCAGGCACCACCCAGACCGTGGTGGCGCACGGTTTGTTCACCGGGGGCGGCAAGGACGACGCCTCTCACGAGAACTACGACATCCTGCATCTCGGCGGTGGAACGCTGCGGGTGAACCATCCGGATGCGCAGAGCAAATTCGTTGGCCACGTCAATCCGAAGTCGTGCTTCATCACCTTCACGATCACGGGCAAGTACACCCTCAGCAATGGCACCGGAAGGTTCGCGGGAGTGAGCGGCCACGGTAGCTACAAGCTCGTCGAACAAGGCATCCTCGCCCGCAACAAGAAGGGTGCGTGCAGCCAGGAGTCGGAGCCGATTGTTGAGGCAGGACAGGTCACCGCTAGTGGGCCGGCCACGCTCGGCTAGGGCGGCCGACCAGCGCGAACGCTTTGACGGACGCTCCCTCTCCCCCGCGGCAGGGTCGGGGCGGGAGGGGGCGTCCGGCACGCTCGTTCACCTCGGGCTGCAGCTCGGGGCCGGACCGGTATTTGCCTCAGGTCTAAGTATCTCCGGTCGAAGGTTCTTTCGGCATAGGGCATACTGCTCGCCGCGTCCGCAGATGGGCGCTGCGGAGGGAGTCCACATGGCCATCAAGAGCTTTCGCACCGGGCTGCTGGAGCCGTTGGCGACGGCGATCACGTCGCCGCGCTTCTCCATCAGCAGCGTGCACAACGTGGGCGTTCACCTGACGGACGAGTCGGGTGCCGAGGGCTTCAGCTACGCCTACGTCTTCGATCCGCACTCGTCGAATGCGGTGCAGGAACTGATCACGCTGTTCGCCGATGCCTACGTCGGTACCGAGGCGGCAGACCTGCGTGCAGTGCGCACCAAACTGCTGACCGCGAAGGCGAACTTCCTGGGCGTGCGCGGGCTCGTCCGGCTGGCCACCTCGGCGCTCGACATGGCGGCCTGGGATCTGCTGTGCAAGCTGCGCGGCACTAACCTGCCAGGGCTGGTCGGTGCCGAGCGCCACGAGCAGCCAGGCTTCACGGTCGCCGGGCTCTGGTCGGGCCTGCCCCGCGAGGACTGCGCCAGGGTCGCTCCTGAGGTGACGGCCGAGTTCAACACTCCGCACGTGAAGATGTTCCTGGGCAGCACGGATGTCGGCTTCGAGCGAGAGCGGGTCGCGGCCGTGCGCGGCGCGATCGCTCCGGGCGCTGCACTCATCGTCGACGCGGCGCAAGCCTACGACTGGCGTACCGCGCTGAAGCTCGCCAATGCCATGGCCGATCTCGACGTCACCTGGTTCGAGGATCCGGTGGAATACGAGGATCTCGACGGCCTGGCGCGCTTCGGTGCCGAAGCCCCGATGCCGATGGGCACCGGAGAACACGTCTACGGTCTCGATCAGCTCAAGCAGCTGCTGGATCTCGGCGTCACCAAATACATCGTGCTCGACCTCGAGCGCATCGGCGGGATCACCGATTTCCTTGCTGCCGCAGCACTTTGCGAGGCCTATCGCGTCGAACTGGTGACCCACTGCTATCCCCACGTCTCCGTCCAGGCGTTGGCGGCGTCGCGAGCCGGCACATGGTGCGAGCTCGCACCGCTCTGGGACGGCTACTTCGGAAAGCCCGAGGTGCGCGACGGTGGCTTCGTCCAGGTGCCGAACACGATGGGCATCGGGCTCGATCTGACGGCGGGGTCATGACCGATCGGCTGCGGGGCAAGATCGCCCTCATCTCAGGTGGGGCTCGCGGTCAGGGCGCAGCGGAAGCGCGGGCTTTCGTCGCAGAGGGTGCACGCGTCGTCATCGGCGATGTGTTGGACGACGAGGGCGAGCAGCTCGCCCAGGAGCTCGGCGACGCGGCCCACTTCGTGCATCTCGACGTGACCGGCGAGAGTCAGTTGGGCGGCCGCCGTCCTGCAGCGGTAGAGACTTTCGGCTCCCTCAACGTCTTGATCAACAACGCCGGCATCATGCGGCTCGGTCCGCTCGAAAGCCAGTCGACCGATGACTATCGCGCCGTCATCGAGGTCAACCAGTTCGGCTGTTACTTCGGGATGCGCGCGGCAATTCCCGCGCTTCGCGCCAGCGGCGGCGGCAGCATCATCAACACCTCATCGATCAACGGGTTCATCGGCCTGGCGGGCACAACTGCTTATGGCGCCAGCAAGTTCGCGGTCCGTGGGATGACCCGCACGGCCGCACTCGAGCTCGGCCACGAGAACATCCGCGTCAACGCGGTCTGCCCCGGCACGATCGACACCGCGATGGTTTCCTCGCCGGAGTTCGAAAACGTCGACAAGGACGCCTACTTCGCCTAGCAGCCGGTGCCGCGGATCGGTCGGCCGGAAGAGGTGGCCAACATGATGATTTTCTTCGCCTCGGACGAGAGTTCGTTCTGCACAGGCGCCGAATTCGTTGTCGACGGCGGCGCTCTGGCCGGTCACGTGATCGCCGGGACCGAAACATGAGCATCAGCCCGGACGACCTGACCGACAGCGGATTCACCATCGGCGGACGAAGCTCCGGCGCCGTGACTTTCCTGCCGGAGCCAGAACGTCAGCCGCGCAAATACACCTTCATCTCGGTGGACGATCACATCGTCGAACCGCCCGACATCTTCGAGGGGCGGCTTCCCCGCGCTCTGCAGGACCGTGCGCCCCGCGTCGTCGAGGAGCCGACGGGCGTCAGCACTGGAGCTTCGAAGGCAAGCAATATCCGAACATCGGGTTTAACGCGGTCGTTGGAAGGCCGGTGATCGAGGCGAGCTTCGAGCCCACCCGTTTCGACGAAATGCGTCGTGGCGCGTGGGATATCGACGCTCGGATCGCCGACATGGACATCGACGGCGTTTACGCGTCGGTCAACTTCCCCTCGGCCCTGCTGGGCTTCGCCGGCCAGCGCTTGCAGCGCGAGACGTCCGACCCCGACCTCGCGTTAGCGCTGATCCGCGCAAACAACGATTGGCACAAGGAGGTGTGGGTCGACGCGTATCCCGACCGCATCATCGGATGCCAGGTGCCGTACCTGCTCGACCCCGAGATCGGAGCGGCCGAGATCCGTGCCAACGCTGCTCGTGGGTTCAAGGCGGTGACGTTTCCGGAGGCGCCGGAGAAGCTGGGGCTTCCCTCGTTGCACACCGGCTACTGGGACCCGATGATGCCCGCGTGCGAGGAGACCGAGACGGTCATCTGCCTGCACATCGGCTCATCGTCGAGCCTGCCGTCGACGTCTCCGACGCGCCCGCCGACGCCATCGGCGTGCTGGCCTTCGCCTTCGCGATGTTCTCCGCCGTCGACTGGCTGTATTCGATGATTCCGGTCCGTTTTCCCGGCATCAAAATCGCCATGTCTGAAGGCGGGATCGGCTGGGTGCCGGGCTTGCTGGATCGGCTCGACCATGTGCTCAGCTATCACGACATCTACGGCACCTGGCATGACCAGCCCCTCACTCCGGCCGAGGTCTTCCAGCGCAACTTCTGGCATTGCGCGCTCGACGATCCTTCGGTCTTTCAGCTGCGCCACCGGATCGGGATCGACCGCATTCTCATGGAAGCCGACTACCCGCACCTCGATTCGAGCTGGCCTCATACCCAGCAGACGCTGGACAATCAGGTCGGCGGCTTTCCGGCCGACGAGGCCCGCCTTTTCACCTGGGAAAACGCCTCGGAGCTATTTCGTCACCCGATTCCGGAGGCAGTCGCCCGCGCCCCCGATGCGTTCTGACGCGGCTACTGCGCTGAAGCCGTGATCGAGGCATCCAGCCGAACGAGCAGCTGTCCGAGCTGAGCCGCCTGGCGCTTCGTGAGCCCGCTCAGCATCAGCTCCTCGTGCGCCATGTACTCGTCGATCAGCCGGTCAAGCGTCGAGCCCCGCGTCGGTGAGGTGGACATCCACCACCCGGCGATCGGCGGCGCTCACCCGACGCTCGACCAGGCCCTCACGCTCCAGCCGTTCCAGCCTTTGCGAAACCCCGCCAGACGAGAGCACGAGCAGCCGAGCCAGCTCAGATGGCGTGCTCGCGTACGGCTTCCCGAACGGCGAAGGGCGACAAGCAGATCAAGCGTGTTAGCGCTGACCCCGTGCTTGCGCAGGACCCGCGCGCTCCGCAACTCCGCATGCTGGAGCGCTCGCCGCAGCGGGAGCGAAACGCGCAGACTGCCCGTCGGGATATCGGGCCGCTCGCTCTCCCAGAGCCCGATCAGAGCCTCGACCTCCGCGTCGAGGCTCGTCGACTGCCGTCCGGGATGCACCTCTGAAATCACAAACCCAACACTAGGCGGCGGCAAACTCTCCGGTCCCGATGGCCATCGGCGCCTTCAACGCGGTAACCGGCGGCTACACCAGCCTGTTTCCTTGGTTTCCGCGGCAAACGCGGCGCCGCTTACGCCGACGGCCGGATCTTCACGGTCGACGGCACCAGCCTCCCGCTGATTCCCGGCGACGCGACAACCACTGGCAAGGCGCTCAACCAGTACAGCGTGGCTGTCGGTGGAGACGAGTGGAACGAACCCATCGCGTACGGACGGATCGTCATCGTCCTTCCTCCCCGACCCCTCAAGCCGGGTCCCGAAGCAGTGGTTCGTCGCAGCCTTCGGCCAGGAGGGTTGCGCAGACAGGGTCTGTGGCGCGGCCTGGAAGACCTTCCTGTCCGATCCCATACGCAGCGCCATGACGATCGACAACGGACGGATCTTCGCGGTCGGCGTGTACGGCGACGTCTACGCCCTCGACGCAAGCACCGGCAAGCTGCTGGACAGGCCACGCACCGACGTCCACCGCGGACCTCAGCAGTGCCAACGGCGTGCTCTACGTTCTAACACTGGCTACGAGCTGCAGGCATTCCAGGAATCCGGTTGCTCCGCGGTGTGCAAGCCGCTCGCCGTCATCAATGACCCGGTCCAGGCCCACGGAGTCGCGATTTTCCCGCCCGTCATCGCCAACGGCGCACGCGCTGGTACGCCAACAGCAACGGCCTCAGAGCGTTGACGGTCTCCTGATTTCCGCGATGAGTCACGGCCGCTCGCCGTTTCCCTCTCCGGTCGCTGCTCAGTCCTGGGCGGCGAGCAGCAGCGCGGCGAGCGGCTCGAGAGCGGCCACGAGCTCGTCGAGCTCGTCCGGCTCGAGGCTCTCGTAGGGCTTCGCCGCGAGGTCGTCGGTGAGCGCCTCGACCCGCTGTTTGACCGCGCGACCCTGTTCGCTCAGCCAACCGTCGTCCCCGATCAGGCCGCGATCGCGCATCCCGTCGATCACGGCGGCGAGCTGCGCCGCCGGGAGGTGGTGGATGCGTCCGAACTTCTCCGCCGGCATGCCCATGTCGAGGGCGAAGCAGGACGTGAGCCTCGAGGCCGCCGACACCCTCGATCATCAGGGCCGCGATGTGCCCGTCGCCGCGGTGCTCGCGCAGCAACGAAGCCGCATGAAAGAGGCGGGCCACCACGTCATCGGGGATCGGGATCGCGCGCAGCGCGGCGTACATCGGCCGGCCCTCGAACGGTGCGCTGGTCGCCGCCTTGAGCAACAGTTCAGCGGCGCGGGCGAAGGCGGGAGAGTCGACGTGATCGCCGAGGATCCGCCGCAGCGCCTTGGCGCAGCCCAGCTGACGAGCGGCGATCGCCGCTTCGGGCGTGGTGGTGCGCCACACCTTCGGGATGTGGCGAGCCACCTCGCCGGGAGCGAAGTTGTAGAAGAGCGCGTCCACCACCTCCGCCGGGACGAGGCCCAGGGGCGCCGCCCGTCCGGCGAAGTAGGTGTCCCAGTAGTTGGTGAACCCCAGGGCGAACATCGTCTCGTTGGGTTCGTCGGCCGAGTACGGGATGACACCGATCGGCTCGACCAGCTCGAACATCCGGCGTGCCATCGAGTTCATGGTCTGCTCCTCCTGCTGCGGCCCGGCGCCCCTGGCGGGCGCTCACGATCAGTCGGACGATTGCGCGCCGCCAAACTCATCGCACAGTAGGCGCCTTTTTAAAAAAAAAAAAAAAAAAAAAAAAAAAAAAAAAAACGCTCTCAGTGACTTTCGCGGATCAACACCTGGGGCACGCGACCGTCGGTATCGGTGAAGCCGAATTCGTTGGCAAGTAAGGAGGTTTCGAAGGCTTTGCCCGTACGAGCGGCCAGGTCCTCCGTCATCCGCGAGCGCGACGACTGCCCGCCGACGAAACGCGGCGACTCCGCCGCGCCGAGGTCGAAACGGCCCTCGCCGCGCAACTCGATGTAGAGCTGGTCGCCGTCTCGAACCGCTGCGGCGTCGAGCATCTCGTTGCGCACGAGACCCGGCCACAGCGAGACGATCGAGACCCCGGTGCCCTCGAGCTCGAGGGCCATGTCGGCGGTCATCTTGTCGACGGCCGCCTTGCCGACCCCGTACACGACGTTGTGCGCATACGTGACGGCACCCGACGAGGACACATTGACGATCAGCCCACCGCCGTCGCAAACAGCAACGGGGTGGCGAGCACCGCGGCGACATAGTGGGAGCGGGTACCGACGTCGATGATCTGGTCCCAGGCCTCGATCGGCATCTCCCAATACTTCTTGCCCAGCCACGGCGAGAGCTCGGGAGAGGAGTAGACGTTGTTGACGAGGATGTCGAGCTTGCCCTGCTCCTGGCTCCACTCGGTCGAACAGGGCCGCACCTCGTCGTCCTTGTGATGATCGACCGCGACCGGGATGCCGACGCCGCCCAGCGCCTCGATCTGCGCGGCCGTCTCGCCTATCGTGCCCGGGATCGCACCGGGTTGCGTGGTACGACCGGTCAGGTAGACCGTCGCCCCGCCGCTCCGAGCTCAAGCGCGATGCCCTTGCCGATGCTGCGGCTCGCGCCCGTGACGACGGCAACCCGGCGGCTCAAGATCGACGTTCGGGGTGACGGAGGCTGATAGAACGCGTCCATGGCGTCGGTGGGCATGCGTCTCCTGGTGCTGGGCTGAAGGAACTTGGCGGCACATCAGATCATGCCGGTCCTGCCCACCTTCTCAGGCCGGGGCGCCCGCCACCGCCGCCGGGTCCATCCACATGATCTGCCAGCCGTGCCCGTCGAGGTCGAAGAAGCTGCGTGAATACATGAAGCCGAGATCCTCAGCACCATCAGCCTCGCGGGCACCCGCCGCCAGCGCAGCGGCGCTGACCGCATCGACCTCATCGCGCGACGGCACACCGAAGGCGTAGAGCGCCAGCGCATGGTCGGCGGGGTCGCCCATCGGGAGCTTCGAGAACTCCTCGAATTTTTCGCGGCCGAGCAGCATGACCGACGCGCTGCTCGCCGATCAGCATGCACGCGGCACTCTCGTCGGTGAACGCGGCGTTGAAGGTGAACCCGAGGGCAGCGAAGAACGCCTTGCTGCGGCCGACGTCCACTACCGGGATGTTGACGAAGAGCGCGCGGCCGGGGTGTGCAGGCGTGGTCATGGTGGGTCTCCAGTCGTGCTCGGGGCGTTGCCGGTAGACGCGCTCCCGGCGAAACTCATCGCCTGTGCCCAAGTTGCGGTAATCCGAGCCTCCGCGTTGTGTCGCTAGTGCGCACCACATCAGGTTTACCGGGCGGCGATCATGAGCGTAAGCACCGACGCGGCAACCGGCCCGGAGACATCAAGGCCCATGAGTCGACCAGCTTTGCCGATCTCGGAAGGAATGTGGGCCGACCTCACAGGCAAGGGCGCCGCGATCAACTACGAGTTCGTCGACATGACGATCGAGATGCCGCGCGAGACCGGTACTCAGGCTCCCGCGTGCGACGTGGAAGCTCAACGGCAGCCTGCGGATCACCACGACGGAAGGTGCCTCCCGAGCGTGAGCGAGCCGGCGATCGGTCGGCTGCACCTGCGGCAGACCTCGATCTCGAGGTCTGCGGGCAGGTCGTCCGGGTCAGCGGAAACGGCAACGACGTCACCGTTTCCGGCGCCGACTCCTCGGGGCTGGCCCGGAAGCTGGGCGTGACGGCAGCGGCGCTCGGCGGCGGGGTGAAAACCAATCGTCTAAAGCTGGGGCCGCTTGGCGGATGCAGCCGACAAGGCCGGGATTCGAGTCGAGGTGGTCGGCCGGACCGGGCCCTCGGTCGCGATTGGACGCGACGTCAATGTCCGGGTGATGGGCTGGCTGGCCGGTTCGCCCCACGTCCGGGTCAGTCCCGGACGCTGATCCGTCGCCGCGCTGGTGGCGCTGCTACGCCGCCGGGTCGCTGCTGATCGACGCTTTTCCGAAAGGTAATTTGGGGCCCGGCGTTTGCCCCCTACCCGAGGCTGGGAAGCAGGCGTTGCTGAGGCACCTCGCCAGGAACCTGGTCTGCTCGGGCGCGCTCAGCCACTGAGTGATGAGAAGGGTCGCATCGTCACGAAGTTCGGTGGATCGGTGATCGAGGACGGAACGCACCAGGCGGCGTAAAAGCTCTTGCGCCCGCTGTCCGGAAGCCGCCTCGCGCTCCAGCTGGTCGGTCAAACGCTCCAGACCGAAATCATCACCCTCCGGGGTCTGGGCCTCCACCACCCCGTCGGTGTAGAGGAGCAGGGAGTCGCCGGTCTGCAGGGTCTGCTTGGCGACGCCCGCCTCGCTTGTCCCAGCCCGAAGGGCAGGTCGGCTCGGCGGCAATTCGCCTACGACCTTGCGCTCACGCAGCAGCAGCGGGAACGGATGACCGGCACGGGTCCAGGTGACGACCCCGTATCGAGGTCAGGCGCGCAACGATCCCGTGACAAAGCTCGCCCCCATATTCGTCAGCGAGAGCCTGCTCGATCTGCGCGTGAATAGCAGCGATGGAACCGTGCTGACGTCGGGCGTGCCGGTAGGCCCGGCCGCAAGACCCGTCAGCAAGCTCGACCCGATGCCATGGCCCATTCCGTCGAAGATCGCGAAGTCGATTCGTACCGTTCATCGCGTAATCGAAGGCGTCTCCCGCCACGTCGTAGGCAGGCTCGAGACGCCGGCGACGACGGCGTCGGGGTCGCCGCGGCCAGCGGCGGCATCAGCTCCCATTGCATCGTGGCCGCAGCAACATCGAGCGCCCGCTCCTGCGCAGATGCGGAAGGTCGCTCACCCTCGCGTTGGCCGCCACGCTGAGCCCCGCGAAAACACCGAGCAGTTGGAGCTCGTCCAGTAGCTCGTCGTCGACCTCATCCGCCGTCAGGGCGATCACGCCCGTGCGTTCGGTGCCTTCGAGCAGCGGAACCCAGACCTGGTAACGACCGTCGCGATGAGCGGTGACCGGGCGTCCGGTGACGAAAGCTCGTCCCGCCAGAGAGCTGTCGATCTGCTCCTCGGCAGGGACCGCCCCTTGCAACGGAACGGGCAACGGAAAAAGAATCTGGTGGGCAAAATCCACCAGGTAGACGACCGGAGCGCTTACTCCAAGGCTCTGCCGCCGTCGCGAGAACTGATGGAGTCGGCGTCGGCGTCGGTCGCGAGGCGTCGCAGGGCCGCGCTGAACGAGAGCGACATGCGTCACGCCTTCCGTTCGTCCGTGGCCGCGGCCCCACGGCACCTCCCGAAGAATATGCCGTGCCCCCCGACCGGGGAGGGCAACCCGCTGCCGGCTGGGCAAGACTGATGCGGGGATGATGAAGCCCGCCAACAACACTCCATGGGTGACCGAGGGGAACGAATGGGACGGCTCGACGGAAGGGTGGCGATCGTCACCGGCGCGGGCGGTGGCATCGGCAAGGAGCACGCGCTGCTGCTGGCCAAGGAAGGCGCCTGCGTCGTCGTCAACGACATCGGGGTCCGCACGAGTGCCGATGCCGCTGTCGGTCGCCGCCGAAATCACTGCAGCCGGCGGACGGGCGGTGGCGAGTACGCCCTCGGCGACCTGGGACGGCGCCGCGCATGTCGTCAGACGGCCCTCGACGCCTTCGGCACGGTGGACATCGTGGTCAACAACGCCACTGCCGGCGGCATCAACGACATCTGGCGATTCACCGAAGAGGAGTTTGACGCCACCGTCGACGCCAACCTCAAGGGCTACTTCGCCATGATCAAATACGCCGCGCCCTTCATGTGTCGCCAGGGCCGCGGGGTGATCATCAACACCAGCTCCGGTTCGGGTTCGGCCACCCTTCCACAGCGTGTACGCCGCGGCCAAGGAAGGCTTGATCGGCCTCACCCGCAGCGCTGCCCGGGAGCTCGGCCGCTTCGGTGTCCGCTGTAACGCCATCCGTCCGCTGGACGGCCGGGCCGTCACCAAAGACCACGATCAGATCGCCCCTGGCGGCCTCATGGAGCTGACCATGGGCGTCGGGACCAAGGCCATCGATCCCGAGGCCTTTGCCCCGCGGATGATTTCCCCGTTCGTCGTCTGGCTGTGCACCGACGCCGCCAGCGGCGTGAACGGACGCAGCTTCTACGTCACCGGCGGACGGGTCTCCCTACTGACCGAACCCAAGTCCGCCAAGACGATCAACCACGACTCCTACTGGACGCTGGACGAGCTCGACGCCGCCGCCCCGGACCAGCTCGTCGACGGCCTCACCAACCGCTATCGCCTCGACGACCACCCCGACATGCAGAAGTTCGACTGAACAGACCGACCTGACCGAAGCGGCAGGTGTGGGCACCCGGGTTCGTCAGTCCCCACGATCCTCGAGCTCCTCGCCGGCTTCGTCAGCCGGCCACGGCAGCGTTCGCTCCCATCGCGCGCGGCGCTCGTCCATGGTCATCTCCCACCAGGGAATGCCGCGCTCGCCCAGCGCTTCCTTCACGATTTGCACTTGCTCGTGGGTACTACCGGGGTTGCCGACGGCGCGTCGCCGCCACGCCATGAGGCACTTGCGCAACTCGGCCGCCCGCTCCTGCGGGATCGCCGGATCCGTCGCCCGCCACCGCCGCCCTTTGATGACGACGTACCGATCACTGCTCATGTCCTGAAAGCAAACGAGGCCACGGGCTCCCACGGACCGCCGACGTAGCGCCACAGCCGGAGTCCTTCGCACCAGGTCTCGCGCGATTGAAATGCGGCGGTCAGGGCGGTGACCGTCGCCCGGGCAGTCTCGGGATCGACCTTGTTCTGCACCGTGACGTGCGGCCGGAACGGCTGGCGGTCCTGGGGCGTCAACCACGGCCACCACGCCTCGGCCAGACGCCTTCGCATCGCCTCCAGCGCGGGTGAGTCCAAGACGTAGGCGGCGCCCTTGCCCAGACTGCGGACGCCGGTCACCCTTACCGGCAACGGCGCGATGTCGCACTCGGCGTCCATTGACGATCGAACGACGTCCAGGTGCTCTCCCGGTACGGCGTGAAAAAGCGTCACATGAGCGCCCACCTGAGTGCGCCCGGCAGGGAAGAGCTGCCGGCGTTCGTCGTCGAAGCGGCGCTGCAGCTCCCTTTCCAGCAGCCCCGTCACGACCAGCGGATGCATCCCGGCCTACCCGACACCGCCGGCCGTTACTGCCGAACGGGCCGGCGCAGCAGGCCTTGAAGGTTGCCCTCGTCGCGCCATTCCTTGAAAAGGTCTCGCAGTTCGGTCGCGCTGCGCATGTAGCAGGCTCCGCGCATGTCACGTTCGCCGGGAGCCGCTAGTTCGTTGTTCAGGTAGCCCGGCGTGCAGGTGGCGAAGTAGGCGGCATAGGCACCGACCGTGCTCGCGACGAACTCGAACCACTGCTGCTCGGCCTCGACGTCGGGCTCGATGGTGACGCCTTCATCCAGCGCCCGCTTGATCACGTACGCCGTGTGCTCGGCGTTCTTGGTGGCGGCGTAGGCGATGTTGATGTGCTGGCCGCCCTGGATATGGCTGTTCATGCAGAGGTTGGGGAAGCCGTGCGACCACACGCCGTGCAGCGTCCACGCGCCCTTGGCCCACGCCTCGGACAGCGATCGTCCGTCCTGGCCGATCGGGTCGAAGCCGAGCCGGTGGGTGTAGAAGGTGCTCGGGGCGTCGAAGCCGGTCGCGTAGACGATGCAGTCGAGTGGGTATTCGATGCCGGCGGTAACGATTCCACGCTCGGTGATTTCCTCGACGCCGATGCCGTCGGTGTCGACGAGCGTGACATTGTCCCGGTTGAAGGTCGGCAGATAATCGTCGTGGTAGCAGGGCCTTTTGCAGCTGACCCCATACCACGGCATCAGAGCTGCGGCGGTAGCGGGATCCTTCACCGTTTCGGCGATGCGGGTGCGAACCGCGTCCATCAGCTGCCGGTCGAGGGCCTTGAGTTCGGCCGCTTCCGCCTCGTCCCGCGGCTCTTTCTTGACGTCGACCTTGAACATCTCGGTCCAGCCGTCCTGGACGAGATCGACCTCAGGGTTGCCACCGGTCGTCATCAGCACGAAGTTCGCCATGCGCTCCTCGTGCCAGCCGGGCTTGGCCGTCATCTCACGAAACCACTCCGGATCGGTCGCCCGCTGATTACGCGGACTCACCGTCGAGGGGGTGCGCTGGAAGACGTACAGGTGCTTGGCCGCCGCTGCGAGCTTGGGCACCGCCTGCACCGCTGTGGCACCCGTGCCGATGATGCCCACGACCTTGTCGTGCAGCTTGTCCATCGGCTCTTCCGGCCCACCGCCGGTATAGGAGTAGTCCCACCGGCTGGTGTGGAAGGAGCGACCGGCGAATCGCTCGATCCCAGGAATGCCAGGCAGTTTCGCCTTGTGGAGCACTCCCCCGCAGATGACGACGAACCGGGCCGAGAGCTGATCCTGGCGGCTCGTCGTGACGAGCCAGCGTTCGGCGTCATCCTGCCAGACGACGCCCGTCACCTCGGTCTGGAACATCGCGTGCGGATACATGTCGAAGTGGCGGCCGAGCATCTGGGCGTAGCCGAAGATCTCCTGGGCGTGGGCGTACTTCTTGGTCGGCATGTAGCCGACCTCTTCCAGCAGCGGCAGGTAGGTGTAGGACTCGACGTCGCACATGCAGCCGGGGTAGCGATTCCAGTACCAGGTACCCCCGAAATCTCCGGCCTTGTCGATGATGCGGTAGGACGTGACACCTTGTTTCGTGAGATAGGCAGCCGTGCTCATGCCCGCCCAGCCGGAGCCGACCACCACGACATCGACCTGCTCCACGATGGCGTCGCGCACGATTCGCTCCGAGTACGGATCGGCGTCGAAGTCGACGTCAAGATCCCGCAGGGACCGGTAGTGGCGCTCACCACGAGTGAGGCGCTTGGCCATCTCCTCCTGATAGCGCCGCTCGACCTCTTCGTCGCTGAGCCGGGTGTCGCTGGTGTCGCTGCCTTCGGTCACGTACGCGCCCTCTCGTTGGAACCGTCCCACCGCTGGGAATGAAGTGGATTCTGCTACCCGCAGGCGCGATAAGTCGCATCGGCTACGGCAAGAGGCGGGCGAGCACCGGGGCGTGGCCGAGGCTTCCCGGAAGCGGCGGATACGTCGCGCCGTCCACGGGGAGAATCTGGGAAACCCTTTCGAGCAACACCTGGAGCGCAATCGCACCCTCGCGCCTCGCGAGAGCAGCTCCGGGGCAGACGTGCGACCCGGCACCGAAGGCCAGATGGCGGCGCGGATCGGGGCGCTCGAGGGAGAAGGCCTGACCATCCTCGTAGACGAGATCGTCACGGTTGGCCGAGGCGATGCCCATCTCGACCCACTCGCCGCTGCGGACCGCAATGTCATCGATGGTGGTGTCCCGGGTGCACAGGCGGGTGGTGCGCTGAACTGGGGCATCGTGGCGTAGCGACTCCTCCAGGTACTGGGCGATGAGCGACTCGTCGGCGCGCAGAGCCGGAAGGATCCCGGGGTCCTGGACGAGCCGGTTCATGAGGTGGGTCAGGAACCCCCGGGTCGTGTGCACCCCGGCCTGGAGCATGAAGTGCAGCTGGGTGACGATCTCGCGATCCGTCAGCGGACGGCCGTCGATCTCCGCTTCGAGGAAGATTCCGATCAGCCGGATCGACGGCTCGGGCAACGCGCGCTGCTCGGCCAGCAGCGCCTCGAAGAACGGATGCGTCGCCGGACCTTGCGGCCCCACGCCGGGGGTGGCCGGCCGGGTCATCAGCGTGCCGTCCATCGACCACTGCATGAAAAGCGGCGCGGCCTCGCTGCCGACGCCGAGGAAGTGGGCCATGGTGAAGGCCGGAATCGCCGCCGCATATTGGCCGTGCAGATCGGCCACGTCCGTGTGCAGCATCACCTCGACGAGGCGATGACACTCGGCCTCGATCACCGGATCGATGTCCTTGACGCGATGGGCACCGAGGACGGAGTTGTAGAGCCGGCGTATCTTGCCGTGCCTCGGCTCCGGGATCTCGCTCAGGAAGTGCTGGTCCTCGGGGATGGAGAGCACGCCTGCGGGGATGCCGGTGATCGGCCCGAGCTCGGCGCGAAACGTGTCCACATCCTGCAACGCCGCCTCGACGTCGGCGAAGCGCGAGAGGTACCAGGATCCGGCCGGAGTCCGGTACACCGGCTCCTCGCGCCGGATGCGAGCGAGCACCTCGAACGGCACGCCGGCCTCGGCGAATCGGGGGTCGTGCGGGTCGAAGACGACCGCTTCCGAGGCGCTCATTGCAGGCCGCTTTCGCGTGGGAAGCTGCACAGCACTTCGCGCGTGAGGTCCTGCTCATCGGGACTGCCGAAGACGTCGGCCATCAACTCGGTGACGCCTGCCTCGGCAAGCGCGGAGAGGCTCTCCCGGACGTGGTCGGCATCGCCGACGATGGCCAGCTCCGCCACGTCATCGATGCCTTCGAGTCGGAGCTGACGCTGATAGGACGGCATCTGCGAGGCTGCCTGGATCCGGGGCCGGACCGCATCGCGTGCCGCCCTCACGTCGGAGGTGACGCAGACCGGCAGGCCCGCGATGACGCGAGGCGAAGGGCGCTGCGCGCGAGCTGCCGCCTCGCAAATGGCGGGAATGATGCGGGTGCGCAGCGTCTTGGGCCCCGTCATCCACGTGACCGTGCCGTCGGAGAGGCCACCGGCGAGCTCCAGCATCTTCGGACCCAGTGCCGCGACGACGAGACCCGGCGGCGGCGTCTGCATCGAGATGGCGACCTGAGCCACCACGAACGTGCCGGCGATACTCACCTTGCGATCCGGGCCGAGTAAGCCGTCAAGCGCCTGGAGGCCCTCGCGGCAGAGCGCCACAGCGTCGCGGTACGGGAAGCCGTAGAACGTCTCGGAGACGAACGCATGGGTCACGCCCACGCCGAGCGTGAAACGACCCGGTCCGGCGGCATCAGCCGCCGTGAGCGCCTGCTGAGCCAGCGGGAAAGGATGGCGTCCCTGCAACGGGACCACCGCGGTGCCGACGTGGATGGACGGGACGTGCGACGCGGCGACCGCGAGGGCTGCAAGCGCGTCGACCGAGAGCGTCTGCGGAAGCCAGACGCCGTCAAACCCGGCGTCGGCCGCATGCTGGACGGCGCTCGTCACGCCGGCGACGCTCGTGGCTGCAGATCCAGCCCAGGCCGAGACCCGAAAGTGTGCAGTCATCGAAGTTCACTCCCCTGCATCGGCGCGTTACCAGGCCTGTCCACGGGCCAGGCGCATGAGTTCGATCCGGTTGCCGTCGGGGTCGGCCAGGAAGACGATCTGGACCACGTCAGGATCGTCGTCACCGGACCGGGTGCCTTCGATGATCGAGCCGCCGTAACCTTCCAGCTCCTTGGCCGCGCCATCGACATCCTCGACGACGAACGAGAGGTGGGTCAGCCCGAGCTGGGTGCGCCGCGACGAAGGCGTCCCGGTCGGAGCCGGCCGGCGAAAGTACAGCAGTTCGACCCGAAGACCGTCCTTCTGGACGAACCACGACGTCAGATCGCAGTCACCGTCCATCTCGGCCAGCGGCCGGTCGATCTCGAAATGGGCGAAGTCAGCGAAACCCAGACCATCGACGTAGAACCGGCGCGCGCGATCGAGGTCCTTCACGCACAAGCCGATGTGGGACGTGGTGGAAACGATCGGCACCAGCATCTTCCCTTCTACCGTTTCACGCTTCTGATCTGAGCATCTCCGGACCGCCCCCGGCCCTGGACACCGGCCCCGGAAATCGGCGGGTATGCCAGGCTGTAGCAGTGAGCCGGCCCGCAACAGAACCGCAGCAGACCGGTGCAGATCACCACCCGGGGCCGACCGGCAAAGCTGATCGCGGCCTGCGCGAGATCTGGCAGGACCTCTCCGAGCCGCGCCGCGCCTCCTGCCTCGCTTGGCTCGCCTTCCTCATCACCTGGCTGATCACCCGCTTCATCACCATCCGTGGCAAGGACAGCGGCAAGGGCGCGGCACTGAGCATCGCCGGGCACCACGTCCACCACTACCTGTTCGGCATCATCCTGCTAGGCCTGGTCTCGGCGGCTGCCATCTTCTGGAAGCCGCGACGCGGCTGGCAATTCCTCGGCCTCGGGTACGGCGTCGCGCTGGCCCTGATCCTTGACGAATACGCGCTGCTGCTGAACCTCAGCGACGTCTACTGGAAGCAGCAAGGGCGCCTGAGCGTCGACATCGTGTTGAGCTTCCTGGCGGCGGGCGGCGCGTACCTGACCGCCATGACCTGGGTCCACGAAGCCATCCGCCGCGGGAGACGTCGCCGCCGCTAACCGTGCGTGCCGATCTGCGGGTGCAGTCGCGTCCACAGGCAGGCGGCCCCTCAGATACAAACGACTTCATGGGCGAGGAACTCAGCAAGCTCAATTTCCGCGACGTCGGGGGCATGCCGACCGCTGGCGGCTCGCAGGTGCGTTCCGGGGTCATCTTTCGCTCGGAGGGCCCGGCGAGCTTCCATCCAGTCCACGAACGCGAACTGAGTGAGCTCGGCATCCGGCTGGTCTGCGATCTTCGGGCGGCCACCGAACGGGAGAAGTCACCCAACTCCTGGGCACAGGACGCGCGCCTGCTCAACATCGACATCAACTCCGACGCCCGGGTGAGCCCGGGCAATCTGCTGGAATCGCTGGGTTCTGATCGGTCGGTCGAGGCGCTTCGCCAGGTGAGCATGAAGAACTACGCCGCCACGGCACGGGCTCTTCAGCCTCGCGTTCGCGAGCTCGTGCAGGCCATCGTCGACGGCGAGACGCCGGTCCTGATCCACTGCACGGCGGGTAAGGACCGGACCGGGGTCCTGGTCGCGCTCCTGCTGGAGGTATTGGGGGTACCGGAAGAGATCGTTGTCGCCGATTACCTACGGTCCGAGCTCTACGCCCGGAATCTGCGGCTCCAGGACGGATTGCCGCAGCAGATCGAGCAGGTGTTCGGCTTCCTGCCGGACGCCGACTGGATCGACGTGCTCATCGGCGTCGACGAAGCATTCATCCAAGCCGCCCTCGAGACGGTGCATGCTGAATGGGCAACGGTGGAGAACTACTTCTCCTCGGCCGGGGTGGACCGCGATCTCATGGACCGCTTTCGCGAGCAGATGACGGTGCCGAACGCGAGCTCGGATCGGGCGTGAGGCGAACCGTCTGGGCGTTGCGGGGTCAGGCCGGGACAGCCAGCTCCTTGAAGCGCCGGGTGACGTCCTGCCAATGGCCGAGTGAGTCGGCGTGGTCGTCCCACTGCTCCAGCACCGAGTAGCACACGATCTCATCGGCCCGGTCGCCGTACCTGTCGCGCAGCCGCTGCGGGAGTTCGTCCCAGGTGGAGGTGATGGCCAGCGCGTCGACCATCTCATCGGTGACCGTCTTCGCCATCTCGGCGAAATCACCCTGCCGCTGCAGGGCATTCAGCCGCTCGCCCACTCCCGGCCAACCTGAGGAGTCGAAGACGACCCCGTAGCCCGGGGTGGAGCCGTAGAAGGCGAGCCGCGCGCGAATCTTCTCGCGCTGCTTCGACACGATTTCCTCGTCGTCGGATACTGCCGTCATCACCGGACAGATCAGGCTCACGGCACCCGGCCGGCCCGCTCTGCGCTCGCCCTCAGCGATGGCGGGCAGGACGATCTCATCGAGGTAGGCGACGCTGCTGAGGGGATGGACCAGCATCCCGTCAGCACACTCACCGATGATGCGACACATCTGCTCCCGCACCCCGGCGACGTAGATGGGCGGATCGGCGAACTCCATCGGTCCCGGGCTCCACATGTCCGGCAGCAGTGAGAAGTTGTAGAACTTCCCTTGATAGCTCAGCTTCTCCTCGCGCCGGAAGGCCCGGTAGATCGCGCGCATCGCTTCCACGTATTCGCGCATCCGTGATCCGGGATTGGTGAACGCCGCTGAGAAACGCCGCTCGATGTGAGCGCGAACCTGGGTACCGAGACCCACCTTGAAATGACCACCTGTCGCCTGCGCAAGCATCCACGCTGCCTGGGCGGTGAGCATCGGGCTGCGGGAGAACGCCACCGCGACGCTGGTACCCAACCCGAGTTCCGGAGCGGCGAGCGCCGCCGCGGTGCACAGTGAGAAGACCGGCTGCGAACCTTCGGGAACCCAGAGCGTCTCGAAGCCGGCGCTGACGACCCGCCGGCTCACCTCCTGCATGTGTCTGGGGTCGCGAGCGCTGCCGAACGCGGAAAGCGCCGGCCCCGCCGCAGTGCTTCCGATCTCGGTCATGAGAAGAATTCTCCTCGCCGTCTGTGCGCTGCTCGCACCGGGATCGAGTGCCGGACTACCAGAGGTATCGATCCGGCGGCTGCCGTTCGATCATGGATTCGGCGCGGGCGTTGAGCATGTGCGCCTTACGCGCCGAGGCGCCGGCATCTCTGCCTCCGTAGAGGCGCTCGTTCTGCTCCGGCGTTGTCTCGATCCAGAACTTGCGATCACGTACACCTTCGAGCACGACCTCGGCGAACTCGTGCGGCTCGATGAGGGCCGGCGCACCGCGACGGCCGGCCAGGTTGGCCTCGATCTGCGTCCAGACGGTCAGGTCGTCACCGGCCAGGTTGGTCCGCGTCAGCGGCGGGACGACCATCCCGACGTGCACCCCGGATTTGGCATCCCGAAGCTGCCCGTAGAGCGCTTCCACGATGGAGAGTTGGGCATTCTTGGTGGCGGAGTAGGCGGCCCCGCTGTACGAGGTGCCATGGATGCCGGTGGCTGATGTCGTGACCAGCAGGCTGCCAGGCTCCGCCGGCTGCGAAACAAGCGGCAGAAACACCTTGATGCCGTGCACGACGCCGAACAGGTTGGTGTCGACGGAGGTGTGCCAGGCGTCCAGGTCGATGTCCAGCAAGGACCCGGCCCCGGCGAGCCCAGCGTTCAGGAACGCGATGTCTACTCCCCCGAACGCCTCGACGGCTTCGTCAGCAAGCCGCTGAACCGCAGCGAAGTCACCGATGTCGGTGGCCACGGCAATGGCGTCGTAGCCCGCTTCCCTCATCTCGCGCAATGCGTCGTCGAGGCGATCAGCGCGACGCGCCGCCAGTACCAGCCGCATCCCCTCTCGGCCGAAGACCTTCGCGGTCGATCGCCCGATGCCGGTGGAAGCACCCGTGATGACGGCGACTTTGCCTTGCAGCGTCTCAGTCATGATCTCTCTCGACGTGTCGTTACTTGCTGTCGGTGGCGGCCTTGGTTCGGCCTGCAAAACCTGACCATGGGTCAACAGCTCTGAGACCGGGAGCTAGCGTAAGCCGCGCCGGCGGGCACGCGTATCAGAGGTGGAGGCAGCGGTGGTCACGAGAGACCTGTATCTGTACGAAGTCGTCGACATCGTCGGCCAGGGTCAGTACGACTACATGGAGCACCTGTGGAAGGACCCGGTGCTGCGGATGCCGGAGATGTTCGGGCTTCAGGGCTCTTTCTACGTCTGCGCCGCGGGCGGCGGCCGATGGCCTCAGGTCATCAACATCTGGGACATCGGGTCGCTCGGGTGGAAGGGTTGGGCGTCGAACGTCGACCGCATGAATCTCAAGCGCCGCAAGGCTTTCTACGGTGATTGGTGGGATGCAGCGCACAAATGGCGCACCGGGGGGTTCGACCGGCTCTGCGCCGGCGTGCCGGGCAGCCCCAACACCGAGGAGATCAAAGCGGCCGGGATCAAGGGCACGCTCTTCGTCAACGAGATCCTCACCGTCCGTCCCGGTAGTGGGCTGGACTTCCTCGCTGCTGTCGCCGAGCAACGCAAGCCGCTCATGGCCGAGTACGGCCACCATGCCACCGGCTTGTACGAGGTCACCTCCAACCAGCACGAGGTGGTGATGGTCTGGGCCACCGACATTCCCTCCCAGGTGCGCTGGCATCAGAACCGTGATGCAGCCCGCGGGCTGTGCGACGAAGGCGAAGCGGACGACCGGATCATCGCGTGGGAGCGGGTATCGGCCGAGTTCGTCACCGGCGGCGACACCCACCTCATGACCCCACTGCCCCGCACCGTGTACGGGCCGGACGAATGGGAAGACGCCACCCTCGACCAGTGGTTCGAACAGACCGAGCAACGGGCCTGAGACCAAGCCGCGACTACCCGACTTCAGCGGCGATCAATGCTGCGGCATAGCCGTCTCGTTGCCCGCTTGCCGTGGGATGCAGCGCGCTGGAGCTCAGTTTTGCGGAACGGGTCTTGACGTCTGCGCTGCCGCTGACGGGCACGATCCACGAGACACCGCTGTCGCAGAGACGGTGCCCTTGGAAGCGGGACGAGACAGGAACGAAGGTCGCTTTCACGTCGGTGGCAGCAGCCTTTGCCGCGGCGGATTGCAACACCTCGTTGAGTTGACCCGCGGCAGTGTTCAACCAAGCAGCGTCTGCGGCGGTGATCGTGATTCCGACGCCGACAGTGCCTACCAGCGGCACATGCGTCACGTCGACCGTGCCGATGTGACACGAACCCGTGAACGCTCCGAAAAGGGCGGGATATCCCAGCAGATAGACGTGTGCCTGGGGCGCCCGGGCATGAATGTCGGCGAGCAAGGTGGAGACGGCAACGATCGGCGTTCCCGTGGCACCGGTCACCGCAGCGCCGGCCGCTCCATCCAACGCACCCAAACGCGCCGTGACGGCCTGGCGCAGCGCAGTGTCGTCATGGCAGCCGTTCGTCTTTTCCAGCAGCCGCGGGAAGACGGTGATCGGACCGATGCGCCCGGTGATGCAGTTGGCCAGCACGGCTGAGAAACCCGCGTCGTTGCCTCCGATGGTCAGCGTGACCGTCTTGGTGTGGACGGGTATCGCGCTGATCTGCGCCGGTTCGACCCGGCCATTGACCGCACTGACATTGCGCTGATGGTTCGCGGCGAGCAGGTCACTCGTCGTCGCTCCTGAGCACGCGACGAAGGTCAGGTCGCCCAGCCCGCGGGTGGAGTCGAGCAACGGCGCGTAAGCCTGACGTGATCGAAGGCAATGATTGCCGCTGACATCAGTACCAGGCAGGTAGTCCCCTGCACCGTCGCCCGCGGAGTAGGAATCGCCCAGCGCCGCGTAGCCGGACGCGGGAGCCGTGGTGGATGGCGCCGGCCGGGCCGGGCTGGACGGCTGGCTCGGCTTGGCTGCGGGGCTGCTGCACCCGGCCGTCACGACGGCCAGAGCTGTAGCGATCGCGCCCGTGTGCCAGCGGGTACTCAATCCCAACGGATCGAGGTCATTTCGTCGGCGTGGAAAGCTGCCACGGCTGGTGCCATCCGCCGAATTCCTGTGTCAGGTGTTCGGCGGCCGCCGGGCCCCAGCTTCCGGGTGCGTACGGCTCGGGCTGCGTGGCCTCGGTCAGCAGCGGGTCGAGGATGCGCCAGGTCTCCTCCACCGAATCCTCGCGGGTGAAGTTGCTCTGATCGCCCTGCATCGCGGCGTGCAACAGCACCTCGTACGGCGCCGGGATGCGCTCGCCGTCGCTGCTGAAATCGACATCGAGGTCGATCGGGCGAAGACCCGGACCGTCGCTGCGCTTGGCATGCAGGACCCAGCGTGCGCCGGGACGCGGATCGATCAGCAGCACGATCTGGTTGGGATCGACGTCGTCATCAGATGCTGAAAACCCCAGCGACGGCGGGGTTTTGAAGACCAGACGCACCTCGGTCTGACTGAGCGGCAGCGACTTCCCCGACCGCAGGAAGAACGGCACACCGGACCAGCGCCAGTTGTCGATCTCCAGCCGCAGAGCGGCGTAGGTCTCGACCGTGGAGTCTGCTGCGACGCCGGCGACCTGGCGGTACCCGTCGTACTGGCCGCGCACGTAGTGGGCGGGGCGAGCCGTCGGCATGGCCGCGAAGACGTCGCGCTTGCGATTGGACAGCGATTCCAGATCGCCGCGAGCCGGCGGCTCCATCGCCACCATTGCCAGCACCTGCATCAGGTGGTTCTGCACGACGTCACGAAGGCAGCCGACGTGGTCGTAGAAGCTGCCCCGGTCATCGACGCCGAACGTCTCGGCCATCGTGATCTGGACACTGCTGACGTAGTTGCGGTTCCACAGTGGCTCCAGCACCGTGTTGGCGAACCGAAGGTGAAGGATGTCCTGTACGGAGAGCTTTCCGAGGAAGTGATCGATCCGGTAGAGCTGGGATTCGGCGAGGATCGAACGCAAGCGACCGTTGAGCTCCTGCGCCGACTGCAGGTCGTGACCGAAGGGTTTCTCCACCACGACACGCGCATTCTTCGTCAGCCCGGCTCCGGCCAGCCCCTCCACCACCGGGCCGAACAGTGACGGCGGGATCTCCAGATAGAAGACCGGCGCTGCGGCTTTGCCGATGGCGCCGGCGACGGCGGTGAAGGTCGCAGGATCGCTGAAATCGCCGCCGACATAGCTCATCCGCTCGCAGAGGCGGCGCAAGACGTCCGGATCGGGCTTGGCGTCACCCAGCGCGGCCGTGACCGACTCCGAGGCACGTTGACGCAGCTGGTCATCCGTCCAGCTCTCTGCTGCTACGCCGACGATCGGGCAGTTGAGCAGGTTGCGCCGCTCGAGCTGATACAGCGACACGAACGTCATCTTGCGAGCCAGATCGCCGGTGATCCCGAACGAGACGAACACATCGGCGGGCAGCGGGGTGTGGTCGTCGCCTGGCATGAGCCCTCCGGGGGTTGGTCTCGTCGGTGCACCGGTGCGCCGTAGGTCTCAGATTAGTGCCCTCCCGTTCGCGGCCGCGATTGAAGGAGCCGGCCGGCGGGCACGGGCTGGACATGACGAGGCTCCCGCGCTTCCTGGCATCCGAGGCCGGCGCGTGCAGCCGCGACTGATCGCCACCCGGAGTCCGGCACAGCCAGAAGGCGTCGTCCTCGTGATGCACGGCGGTGCCAGCCGCCCGGACAACGCCATGGTCAGCCCGACGCAGCTCTCGGTTCTCCGGATGATTCCCATTGCCAATCGCATCGCGCGCCGGGGACGCGGAAGGCTCGCGGTCTTCCGGCTCCTGAACTCCTCACGAGGCTGGGACACCAGCCACACCCCGGTCGACGACGCCAAGTGGGCCCTGGGGCAGATCCGCGAGAGATACTCTGCCTCGCTGCCGACCGCTCTGGTAGGTCATTCGCTAGGCGGACGCGCGGCCCTGCTCGCCGCTGCCGAACCCGAAGTCACCACCGTGGTGGCGTTGGCGGCTTGGGTCTACTCCAGTGACGGGGTGACGGGGGCACCTGGCCGCCGGATTCTCTTCGTCCACGGCTCGGACGATCGCGTCGCCAGCCCGGCAAATGCGTCGGCCGTCGCGCGCACCCTCTCCACCAGCGCCCAGGTCAGCTTCGTCTGCATTCGGGGCGGCAAGCACGCCATGCTCAAACACCACAGCCGGTTCGACGGACTCGCCGCTGACTTCGTCGCCGGATCCTTGCTGGAGCAGCAGCATTCGCGGGCGACGGACAGCCTGTTTCGCCCCGGAGCCCGGACCACCATCTGAGGAGGGATGGCCATGCCCAGCGATTCCCGGGTCGATGCCCAGCTGGAACAGGCGCTGCGCGGCTTGCTCGCGCGTGTTCGGGAAGGCGGGACGGTCTGCCCGTCAGAAGCGGCGCGGGCGATATCCCAGGACAATTGGCGACCCCTGATGGAGCCGGCCCGGCAAGCGGCGGGGCGGCTCGTCGCGAGCGGGGAAGCGGAGATCACCCAGGGTGGCAAGGTGGTCGATCCGGCGACCGCCAAGGGACCGATACGCGTACGCCCCAAGGTGTGATCAGGTCCAGTAGAGCAGCCGCGCCGCAGGCAGCCGCGAAGCCAACTCGCGGGTGAACCACGCCGGCCACTGCTTGACCGGCATGATCGGCGCGATGGTCAGGCCGACCGGGTATCCGGCGAGAGCCAGCATGCGCAATGCTTCGAGTCGTTTGGCTACGCCGGCGGTGCCGCCCTCGAACCGCCCGGCCACTTGCTCGACATTGACGCTGAATGGCACCCGGGTGCGGCCGTTGTGCGCCAACCCGAGCAAGGGCTGCACGACCTCGGCCCCGAAACCGGCGGCACGCTCGACGATTTCGCGGCCGCGCGGCCGCTCATAAGCATCGGGCGTGACCAGCACCCGCGCCGGGATCCAGGGCTTGGTCACCCTTGGGTGAGCGACGAGGCGAACTGGAAGATTCCCGGCGTCGGCGCTCTCGGCGGCGGTGCTGAAGCGAAACTAATCGGTTCCCCGGCCGGTGGCCTGCTGGAGCCGGTCGATCTCCTTGCTGGCTTCTGCCTTGCTCAAGCCGGTGGGCGGCTCTTCTCCGGCCTCTTGGGCCAGCGTGTGCAGGTAGGACTCCTGCGGACCGGTCGACGGCTCGTCACCGGTGAGCCACTGGTCGGGGTCGCGCTCCGGGTTGTGCTCGGTGGGAGTGTTCGTTGTATCGCTCATCAGCCTGACCTCTCATCTCGAACTGACGTTCGACTCCTCCCCCGCCTGCGGGCGGTGAAACCGGATGACGTCTTTCGATGCCCATGGCCCGGCTCGAGCGCAACCGCCCAGCCGAGATCCTCACCTCGCCGCACGCCTCCGCGGCGTCCGTGAGCTCCTGGAGCGTGGACAGATTTGCCGGCCGCTCCAGGTCGACGACGACCCGAGCCCGGGCGAGCGCGTCATCAGGTGGGGGGCCGAGCCGGATGCGCGGATCGTCGAGATCGGCGACGGTCATGGCAGCGCCGGGCCCGCAAACCCAGACCCCGCAGTCGGTTCCGGAGCTGAAGGCAGTGAGGGCCGTATGCCCGACGGCGGCGAGATCGCTGTCCTTCAGGCAGACCACGACCGCCGGGTAGGGCATCCACTGGCCGGCGCCACGCAGCGCGCGGTCCGGGACGAGGCGCCGGAGCCGGCGTTCCTCGACCATCTTCTCCGCGGCTCTGTCGCCCGGGCGCTCGGCCCACTCCGGGCCGTCGTGCCAGGCGATCGCCTCCGCAACGTGAGCCATGACGGCGCCCGCGTTGTAGGCGCGGTACGCCAGCTCCCAGTCCTCGCCTCCGTAGGACGTGAACTCCTCGCAAAAACCGCCGACAGCGTTGAAGAACTCCCGACTCATCGCCATCACCGCGCTGATGACATAGCGGTAGGAGCGGGCATCCACGTCAAGCAGATCGCGGGACCACCGGTAGCCGTCGGAAAGCCAGGAGGGTTCGGACAGTTCGGGAGGACCGGCTTCGTCTCCCGCCAGCCAGCGCCTGAGCCGATCACCGTCCCAGCCGCCGAAATCGGCATGTCTGCGGCGGCCGACCACCAGCGCCTCGCGGAGCAACGAAGGCAACCGGGTCAGCCGGCGGACGTACTCGGGTTCGGGGATGGTGTCACCATCGAGGAACGCCAGGACGTCTCCCCTGGCCGCCGCCGCACCGAGGTTGCGAGCAGCTGCTGCCCTGAACCCGTGATCCGGCTGCCGCACGCAACGGCAATCGAGATGCGCCGCCGCCGACAGGTCGGGCGGGCGGCGCGATCCGTCATCCGCGACGATCACCTCCAGCCGGTGCGCCGGATGAGTCTGAAGTCGCAGTGCGGTCAGCACCAGATCGAGTTGACGCTGTGATTCGTAGTACGGGATCACGACACTCACTGCCGGCGCCGTCGGCGGCCACCGGCCCGCCAGCAGGTCCCAGCGATTGCCGGGTACGGCACCAGAGGTGAGGACAGGCGACGGCCGCACAGCCCGGAAATAATCCCGGTAGCCCGCGGCCACTTCGGTGAGGGACGGACCGGTGGCGACGCAGGCGCCCAGGACGGTCGAAGAAGGGTCCGCCAACGCGTGGCGGATCGCCTCTCGTAAAGCACCGGGCCGATCGGCGTCGTAGCTCTGGATCGACTGTGGCCACAGCCTGTTCAGCTCGTCGGCGTAAGCGCCGGCAGCTACCAGTGGCCGACGACCGTGTGCCAGCCAGGTCGCGATCGACGCCGACGCACCGACGCTGCGATTGGGGGCCACCGGGACGGCGATGGTGAGCAGCTGCTCGGAGAGTTCTTCGTCAGGCAGGAAGCCGGTCACCCGCCAATCACGACGGACCCGGCGGGCGTGGCCCGCGATCTGCTGCGGAAGGTCTTGATGGCCATCAGCCGCCCGCCCGAGCGCCACCAGACCGGAGTGTGGCGGGAGCTCGTCGAGGACGTGCTCATAACCTCGATCCGGATACACGAAGCCCAGCACCGCAACGGATCTGCCAGTGGGAACGGCCGGCGCGGCGATGCGATCGTCGACGGGTAGCGGCACGACCCGGGAGACGACGGCGTTGCTCAGCAGGCTCGTCGCTGCGGCGTATTCGTGATGGCTGCTGACCACGATGCCCGCCGCCCGCGCGGCGACGCGTTGATACGCCGACCGGCGCCTGACCGCCAGCGGCGCTGTCCCGGCGGGAACGTCGTGCAGGGTCACTGACAGGCGGCTACCCCGCGCCGACACCTCGCCGGCCAGCCGCTCGAAAGCGGCGGCACCGGCTTCGCAGCTGGCGCCGAAAAGCCTGTCTGCGTAAGGGATGTGGACGATGTCATGACCCGCGGCGATGCGAACCTGCCAGGCCTCTTCGAAGCGGATCAGCTCATCGCCGCAGGCTCGGGCGACGGCGGTGGCATGGCGCACCACGCCATGCTGTGCTGGTCCGACGACGACGTGCAGGACCCGGGTCATGCGGCGCGCACCCTTGCGTAGACATCGGCGTGCGCCGCGCGTACCCCTTGAAGCTGAGCGGACCGCCAAGCCCTGTCTGCGGGTTGCGACGGCGGGGCGGCCAGTGCGGTCGCCACCTTCGCCGACAGCGACCTGTCCTGGAAACCCTGTTCCTCGTCACAGTCGAAGCTGAAGATGCCGTCCCACTGGCCGTCCGTACCGCCGAAATAGCCGCAGCTCGGGGCGACCACGGTGGTGCCGAGATCGCGGCACAGCTCCAGCCAGCCGGAGTGGGTGCCGAACCGGTAGGGCAGCACACACACCTGTGCCCGCGAAAGGTGGGAGATCAGCTCCTGGTCGCCGAAACGCTCGTGGACAGCGAGTTCCAGCTCCCCGCGAGAGGCCGCGGAGTGGACCGCAGCGAGCTCCGGCCGAGGGACGACCTCGGGATGGATGTCGACGCGGACCCGCCCCCCGCAGGCGCGTGCTCCCCTCACGGTCGCAGCGACCAGGCGGGCCGGGTCGATCACGTTGTTCCGCAACGACTTCAGGTGGATCACGACGAGCCCCGGCTCCGTCGGACTCATCTCGTTCATCGACCCCGGATCGAGCAACGACGGATGCGCGACCACCATTGCGCGCCGGCCGAAGCGCCGTTCGATCTCGGCGGCCGCACCTTCGGTGAGGGTGAGGACCTGATCGGCGCTGCGCGTCAGCAACCGGAGGTGCTCGTCGTGCAGCTCACGGGTCTGGTGATGGGGATTGCGTAGATCGTGGACGGTGACGACGAGCGGCACCTGCCGATCGCGGATCACCTCCAGCCAGTTCTGCATGGCCTGCGGGGTCAAATGGTCGTAGCCGAAATGCAGGTGCAGCACGTCGATCTGATCAGCCAGCTGCCCCAGACGCGCGGGCGTCAGCAACGGATCGGGAGCCCACCCCGCCACCCGGTCGCCGTCCACCGCGACGGCCGAGGCCGGACGCACCGCATCGACATAGGGATGGTGCGGCGGGATCGAGGCGAGCCGCAAAGGAGCAGTCCGCTGCCAGCCGGCACCACGTCGCGTGACGAGATGAAGACGCTCGAACTCCTCCAGCCAGCCTTCCATCGGCCAATGACCCCAACGCGTTCTGAAGAGCTCCCCGTTGCGCAGGATGTCCGTCAGATGCTCGACCGGCGGGTGACTCACCGGGTGATGCTGGTGGTAGGCGTCGGCACCGCCGACCCAGAGCAAGGGGACGCCGGCTTGCCTTGCGAGCATGGCGAAATCCGTGTCCTCGCCCCCGTAGCCGACGTAGGCCGGGCAGAAGCCTCCGATGCGCTTCCAGGTCTGTGCCATGAGGGCGAAGGACAACGACCAGAACAGCCGGTGCTCCCCGACTTCGAGGTCGCCGTCGGATGGTGCGGGACGGGCGGGGTGGGGAGCGCGATGGCGGGCGAGGTCGGATAGCTGCCAGCCCTCGCGAGGAGCCGGTGGCAGGTAAGTGACCGGCCCCGCGAGCAGCGCATGTTTCCCTTGCCGCGATGCCGCAGCGGCGCCGTAGCGGGCGAGCATGGCCGGCGCCGGAAGGCAATCGACGTCGAGCACCACGAGCAACTCGGCGCCGTGCTCGACGGCGGCGGCCACCCCGGCGTTGCGGCTACGGGCCAACGGCAGACCTGCCTCGGGCACGTCGACCTCGAGCAGTCGCGTCGTCAGTCCGGTGTCGTCGGCAAGGACCTCCGCGACGGCGGGATCACCCATGCTGACCACGACGTGAAGATCGGGGCGAGGCTCGCTTGCCGCAAGCGCGAGACGTTGCGCTCGCAGGTGTTCATGGCGCCCGGCGACGACCGTCACCACGGCGCTACGCATCGCCGGCCGCCGCCCGGATCGCGGCCGCCGCGCGGCTGGCGCCGTCACCCGCGCTCCACCGTCGCCAGTGACGTCCCCCGGTTGCCTGAGCGGCGGTGAGCAGGCCCGGCCACGCTGACGCGCACGGCCAGTTCTTGACGGCGGTGGCGATGCCGGCGGCGTCGAGAGCGGTCGCCGTGGCCGCCTGCTCCTGGAACGGGCGCGGCTGCGGAACGACGAGGGCCGGGCGACCGGCGGCGGCCACTTCGGCGATCGCGTTCTGCCCCGCGTGAGTGACGACGACATCCGAGGCCTGCAGGTTTTCCCATACGTCGTCGGTCCACGGCAGATGCCCGCCGCAGCCATGCCATTTCCACGCCGGCGTCGCGGCGCGAGCAGCGGCCAAGTCGCCTTGGTCTGCCTGCGATCCGCCGGCGCCGAAGAGCACGAGCACGCGTCGCTCTCCCGGAGGCGGGAACTTCGGCTGCGTATCGAATCTGGAAATCGCTCCTACGTAAGCGATCTTCGCCGCATGGGAGTGCAGGTGCGCCGGGTCGTAGACCTCGCGTGTCCACGGCGCGACGATCCGGGTGGCCAGCCGGTAGCCGAGCTGGTGAGCCTCGTCGCCGCGCTCCCCCGGCCCAGCCATCACCACCACGGGAATCCCCAGCAGCCGCACCAGAACCGCGACCTCGACCGAGACGTCGACAACGACGACCGAAGGGTCATGAGTTCGGACCCACTCGGCGAGAATGGCCATGCGACGCGCATAACCCGGCGCCGACAACGGTGACCAGTGCAGCGCGCCGCCGGCCTCCACGTCGCTGCGTTCAGGGTCCTCGTCGTCGCGCGGAAGGGTCACCCAGCCGGCAAAGGGCGCGACACCCGAAGGCGCCGGAAGCGAACTGAGGACGATCACCGGTTCATCCAGCACGGCGGCAATGCACCGCGCCCGCGCCAAGTGTCCGAGACCGTGATGGTGCACGTAGTACGCGATCATGCGGCCGGGACCAGGCATTGCCGATACAGCCGCTCGTAGCTGTCCACCATGCGCTCGGCCGAACAGTGCGTTTCAGCTCGGACGCGAGCAGCCCGGCGGGAGAGCCGCTCCGCCTCCGGGATCGCGCGCGCCATTGCCCGCACGTCACCAGGCGCCACCAACCTGCCGCAGGCCTCGTCGAGGATTTCCGGAATCCCGCCGCGCGCAAACGCGACCACGGGCGTGCCCGAGGCGAGCGCCTCTGCCACGACGAGCCCGTATGGCTCATCCCAATCGGGAGTGACCAGAGCAGCACTCGCGTGGCGTACGAGAGCTGACAGCCGGCGATGCTCCAGATGGCCTTCGTAGCTGATCCCGTCGCCCAGCAACGGGGCGATCTCTGCATCGAAATACTCGTGATCGATGACAGGCCCTGCCACGGCAAGCGGACGGCCTGCCAGCCGGGCCGCTTCGATCGCGAGATGCAACCCCTTCTCCCGCACGATGCGACCGGACCACACGAGTGCGCCGCCCCCGGGGCCCGCCGGCCAACGGTCACAGTCGATTCCGTTGTTGACGACAGGGACGATCCCCGCCACGTGTTGCCAGGAGCGGGCGGTGTATTCGCTGACGGCCACGAACCTGACCGGGCTGGGCGCACCAACCTGAATAGCCGACTCGAGCCAGGGCGTCGGAGGCGTGTGCAGGGTCGAGACGACCGGTGTCGAGAGCAGTGGAGCCATCGCGACCGGCAGATAGTGCAGCGAATGATTGTGGACCACGTCGAACGCTGCAAGGAGCGGATCCGCAAGCCGCATCATCAAGGACAGATAGGCATGGTGCTCGTCCATTCCGAGGCCCGCCGACATCGAGACATCGCTTCGCGCATGAGAGCTCATGACGAGCGTCTTCAGGGGCATCTCGTCAACACCCAGACTCGGATCGGACCCTGGGGCGGCGAACAGGCTTACCTGATGGCCGCGCCGCTTCAGCATGCTGGCGATCTGCCAGACGTGTGCTTCCAACCCTCCGGCGAAGGGCTCGGCTATGGGAAATCGTGAGGACGCGATGACCGCGATCTTCAGCTCGCGGTGGTCCATGAGGCGGCCTTTCGAGAGCTAGGCCGGTAACAGCCGACGGAAACTTCACGTGACAGGCGACCTGGTCGCCTTGCACTACGTGCCTCCGACCGCGAGAAGCAAACCGGGACACAACCGCAATGGAAAACGTCTCGATCGCTGCGCTAATCAGCCCGGGCGCTGTAGAAAGAAATGCTCGACAACAAGCGTGTGGGCGGCCGGCGGACCCCTCAAGCGCGAGGCTGGCTCCCGGCCGAACCCGCAGCATCGTCCGCCGTGTCGAGGACGATGGCGGCTTCGCTGCGCGACTTCCGCCGGCTTCTTTCAGCGATCTGCCGCGCCTGCGCATCGACCTGACGATCGGTCTGCTGAGCCATCAGTTGACGCTCTTGATCCTCAGAGACTCGCAGCGTCGCATCCTCTGCGCCGAACATCAAATGATTGAAGCACCCGGGACCATTCAGGGCCACTCAGCCAGGGGCGCTGTCAGCGACCCGCGCCCTCTTGCTCGACGAGGCGCTTGATTTGGGCAAGCGTCTCTTCGATGCCGCGCTGGATCTCGGGCGTCCCATCGGCGGCATGGGTGCTGTGGATGTGGACCTCGACATCACATGCCTCACCATTGCCGCGCACGTCGAGGAAACCGCCGTACGGGTTGTCACCTTCGGAACCCCACTCGAGGTGCTGGTTGTCACGGTCGACCTTGAACCAGGCCTCGCCCTCGACCTCGCGCCCACCCGGAATCGTCGCGGTGGTGTGCACCTCGTCCCCGTCACCGGGCTCCGCCGACGTCATCCGGTCGAAGTAGCGCGGCAGGTTGTGCACATCTGACAGGTAGTCGAACAACGCCTGCGCCGAGGCATTCACGGTTGTCGTGCCTTTGAAGTCACCCATGTCCGCCCGATACCCGTTGCCCTGACAAGAAACCACATCCGGACGGCGCCCTGACGATGCGCGACAGGATCAGGGGACGAGCGTCACAGCGATCGCCAGCGTCCGTGGGTCTCCTCACGCGCGACGCGAGGGGCAAAGACATTGCCCTCATTGGCCGGGACGCTCCGGCGGCTGAAACCGAAGGCGCCCAGCAGCGGGCCGATCAGCGCGTCGTACAACCCGGGAAGCAGCCGGAACCCAGCAATGATCAAGGGGTTGGCCACGCCTGACTGGGTGAGCCGCCGCGGCCGGTCGACCTGCTTGACGATCTTGCGTGCGACGCGCTCCGGGGCGTAGACCGGCGGCGGCGGACGGCCTTCACGACCGACGACGTTTGCCGCTTGGTAGTAGATCGGTGTGTCGACCCCGCCCGGGGCGACCGCGGCAATACGTATGCCTGCGACGTCACGATTCTCCTGCTGCAGCACGCGAATCAGTGCGAGCTGGCCCCACTTGCCGACGACGTAGGCACCCATGGTCGGAGCAGCGATCGACGCCAGCAGAGAACTGACGAAGATCAGCGTGCCCTGCCGTTGCCGGCGGAAGGTGGGAAGCACCGCGCGCGCCACATTCGCCGACCCGTGGATGGCGGTGTCGACAACGCGCTCGAAGACCGCTTGGTCCAGTTCCTCCACCGAGCCGTAGGCCATCACAGTGGCGGCGTGGACGACGACGTCCAACCGCCCGTGGCGGGCAACGGTGGCGTCGACCGCAGCCTGCACGACACCGGGTTCATTGACGTCGACCACGTGGACATCGACGGCGCTCGCACCCGCCTCGCGGCACTCCTGCGCCGCCGAGCCCAGCGCCTGCTCGCCGCGCGCCAGCAGCGTCACAGCCGCACCGTCACCGGCAAAAAGCAATGCCGTGGCCCGGCCGATCCCGCTGGAGGCACCGGTGACAAGCACGACCGCAGCCGTGCCGCCGCCCGTTCGTTCACGCTCGAGTAGTGGGCCCACGGTCGCTCGATTCCTGACTCTCGGGTTGCGTTGGATCGGGCGGCGCCGGTAGCCGACGCACGCTGACTCGGTTCAGCCCTACCCGTGAACCGGCTGTCTAGCCAGGCCTGAGCCGCCGGAAGCGTGTCGATGCACACGTTTCAACCGCTGTCGTCGGGCATGGCTTGCTACAGCCGTTCAGCGAGAGGACTTACGTGAAGGCACTGACGTGGCAGGGAAATCAGAACGTCGCCGTCGTCGACGTCGCCGACCCTGCGATACAGGAACCGACCGACGCCATCATCAAGGTCACCTCGACCGCGATCTGCGGATCCGACCTTCATCTCTACGGAGTGCTCGGCCCGTACCTGAAGCCCGGCGACGTGCTTGGTCATGAGGCGATGGGAGTCGTGCAAGAGGTCGGCTCCGCCGTGTCCGGGCTGGCAGCGGGCGACCGGGTCGTGATCCCGTTCAACATCTCCTGCGGGCATTGCTGGATGTGCAGCCGCGGACTCTTCGCGCAGTGCGAGACGACCCAGGTGAAAGCGGAAGGCAAGGGCGCTAGCCTCTTCGGCTACACCTCGCTCTACGGTTCGGTGCCCGGTGGCCAAGCGGAATACCTGCGGGTGCCACAGGCGCAGTTCGGCCCGATCAAGGTCCCCGAGGGCACACCGGATGAGCAGTTCCTGTTCCTGTCCGACATCCTTCCGACGGCCTGGCAAGCCGTGGCCTATGCCGACGTCCCGGCAGGCGGCACGATCGCCGTCCTGGGCCTCGGGCCCGTCGGTCAGTTCGCGGCCCGCATTGCTCGCCGCCAAGGCGCCGGCCGCGTCATCGCCGTCGATCTGGTGCCGGAACGCCTTGCACTTGCCGAGCGCTATGGCGCCGAGCCCTTTGACATCAGCGGTTTCGGCAGTGCCGACGAGGTAGCGGCTGCACTGATCGACCGCGTCGACGGACGCGGTCCGGATGCGGTCATCGACGCGGTCGGCATGGAGGCCCACGGGGGCCGCGTCGTGGCTTTCGCGCAAAAGGCCACCGGTCTGTTACCGGACGCCGTCGCGCAGAAGGTCACCGATGCCTTCGCGCTCGACCGGCTCGACGCGCTGATCACTGCCATCAAGGGTGTGCGCCGCGGCGGCACCGTCTCCGTCAGCGGTGTCTACGGCGGCGAGAAGGATCCGCTGCCGATGATGGAGATGTTCGACCGCGGCGTTCAGTTGCGCATGGGGCAGGCGCACGTGCGCCGATGGACAGACGCCATCCTGCCGCTGGTGATGGATCCGTCGGATCCGTTGGGGACGCTCGACCTGACCACGCATCAGCTGCCGCTGACTGATGCTCCAGCCGGCTACGAGATGTTCCGCGCGAAGTCCGATGGATGCATCAAGGTGGTCCTGAAGCCATAGCGGCTGGTGTCCCCGAAAAGCGTTGCCAGACAAGCGATTCGGGGGCCATCGCGGGCTAGACGAAGTAGCGGTCGGCCACCGGGTCCGGCTCGACGTAGGTCACGCGGTTGCGGCCATAGACCACGTCGGTGCGGCGGCGTGTGGAGAGCATCGCCAGGCTGATGACCAATCCGAGAATGCCGACCACCATGAGAACGACGCCGATCGTTCCCACGTTCAGGCCGCTGACCGTTGCCGTCACGCCGAACTTGAGCACAGCTCCGACCGCAATCAGCATCAGACTTCCGCCGATACGCATGGGTTTCCTGCTTCCGTGTCGGGTGAGCTGACTGGTAGCTCACCGTGGCTCAGCCGGGATTCCCGGCCCCCGACGGCACAAACGATGGCCGCCGGAACATCACCCGGATGCAGCATCCGGCGCCGCATTCGGCCGTCACGTCACCGGCCGAACGGCTCCTGCCCGGTGGCGCCGGCCGGGTCGGGTGGTCACGGCTGCGAGCAGTACGAGAGCGGGTAACACGAGGAGCCCGACACGCAAGCTGGAGGCCTGGGCAATGGCGCCGGCGAGCAACGGCCCGATGATCTCACCCAGCCCTGCGACGGTGAGAATCTGACCCAGAGCCTGGTCGGCGCTGCGATGGCTCGATGCGACATGCAGGGAGGACGCCAGCGGAAACAGGCCGCCTATTCCGGCGCCGGTGACACCCAATCCGAGCACGGCCACCGCGGCATTGTGTGCCGCCAGCAGAATCGGTATGCCGGCCAGGGCCGTCGCGAGCGAGAGCAGGAACACCTTCGCAGCGGGCATCCGGCGCGCCAGCCGGCTTGTCAGCAGACGCCCGACGAGATTGGCGGCGTAGAGCGCGCTCACCATCGCCGCGGCCGCGCCTTGGGTGATCCTCACATCGTCATGCAGATAGCTGGCCGCCCAGAAGCTGAGCGTGAACTCCAGGCTGACAATGGCGAAGATCGTCATAAGGGTGCGCCGCCCCGACGGGCGCGGTCGAGCGTCGCCGCTGTCCCGTTGCTCAGAGCGCGGGCGAGGGGACGCACCCGCCACCCGCGTCGCACGTACCGCGACGGCTGCTGCGAACACCAGAACGGCAGTGGCAACAAAGGCGAACCGCCAGCTCAACGCCGACGCGGCGAACACGCTCAACAGCGCCGGTGTCACGATCCCGGCGAGGCTCACCGCCACCTCGCCTTCGGTCATGGCCACCGCGCGGTGTCCGCGATGCAGGTCGGCTACCCAGGCCCACATGCGGATGAGCGCCGCCGTCGCACATCCGCTCACGAGAAAGGCGCCGAGCAAGGTCAACGCAAAGGTGTGGCCGTAGCCGAGCAAGAGTGCGGAGGCGGCGGCTCCGCCCAGCCCCACGACGATCGTGCGCCGCCGATCCGCCGCGGACCGGGTCGCCAGCACGCCCGCAGTCATACCGCCGAGCGCAAAGGCGACCTGGTGCAGCGACCCCACGACGTAGGAGAGGTGCTCGGTCTGACGCAGGTGCGGCAGCGCCGGACCGAGCAACGCGTTGAGCAGACCGAAGGCGAACAACGCGGCGAAAGCGACCCAGGTCTCGCGGCCACGCCGGTAGGCCACACCTTCGTCGGATGACCCGATGACCGGTGCGGGCATGGTCTCGCTGCGCGTCACGCCCGCGCCCCTGCCCAGCGGGCCAGTAGTTCGGCGTCGAGGACGTCGTCGAACACCGACAGACCAACGCCGATCAAGGGCGCGTCCTCGCCGCCGCGCGCCGCAACGACGGCCGGCGGGCGGTCGCGGTGCACGGTCATCAACCCGTCGAACATGGCGTCCTCGAAGCCTTCCGGAAACGCCGCCCGCAATTCACTTCCCAGTCCGCCCAGGGTGACGACGTCAGGGTCGACGGCGTTGACCAAACCGGCAATGCCCCCGCCGAGGTCGCGAGCCAAGGCCTCACGGACCTGCCGCACCTTCGCCGCCGGAGCGTCGTCGGTGAACAACCGGTGCAGCCAGCGACGCGGATTCGACGGCACCTCGAGACCGGTGGACGCGGCAATCCGAGTGACGTCGAAGGCGAGCGTCCAACAGCCGCGGGCACCGCACGGGCAGCGTGCCTGGTGATCACCGAAGGGCAGGTGCCCGAACTCCCCCTGCAACCCGCGGGCACTGGGCACCGGACGGCCGTCCACGATCAGCGCGCCCCCGACGCCGATCTCGACGACGACGTGCACGAGCGTTCGCGGGCGGGGAGAGTGCAGCCGGGCTTCTGCGACGGCGGCGGCGGTGGCGTCATTCGCCGCGACCAACGGGAGATCCGGATCCGGCACGATCCGGCTCAGGTCGACGTCACGCCAGCCGAGCATCGTCGCGTGCACGAGCCGATCGCCCGCGGTCGGCCCGGGAACCGCGACGCCGATGCCCACGAGGCGCTCCGGGAAACCGCGCGCAATCGTCTCGATCCGTCGCCGCAGGGTGTCGAACAGCTTTTGCGGTCGGCGGCCGTCATGGCGGCCGGTGGCCAGCACCTCGACCACACCGTCGGCCGCGCAGACACCAAGGCGCCAATCGCCGTGCCGGATGTCCAGGACGGCGGCGACGGGTCCGGCCGGCGAGGCGTGCAGGGTGGTCGTGGGGCGACCCCGACCGCCCCCGGCGGTAGGACGCTCGGTGATCAGATCAGCAACCGTCAGCCGCTTGACGAGATCCGACGTGGGGCCGCTGTCCAGGCCGAGCCGGCGGCCGAGATCGGCCCGCGTCAATTCCGGCTCCCGACGGATCACCGCCAGCGCCTCTGCGGCGGAACGCCAGTGGCGTGCCTGTGGTGCAGTCACCCCTCCATTTATACTCGCTCAGCGAGCATAAAGAGAGCCCGCTCTCAGCGGGGCGAAGGGGTGCGCCACAGTTCGATGCGTCGACGATCCGGGCTGAACCCGTGATCGATTCCCCAGAGCACCGCCTGAGTGCGGCTGTCGACACCGAGCTTGCGATACAGCGTGCGGATGTAGGACTTGATCGTATTGGGGCTGAGAAATGTCAGCTTCGAGATCTCGGTGTTGTTCTTGCCCTGGGTGATGAGCGCCAGGATCTCGGCCTCCCGATCGGTGAGGCCTTCGGCGCGCCCCGGCCAGGTGAGCTCATCGCTGCTGCGGGGGCGGCGCGGCGCATCACGCACGACGGTGTCACCGGCGTGCACCGCCTCTATGCAGTCGACGATCTCGCTGCCGGTGAGCGTCTTGGACAGGTATCCGGAGGCCCCTCGCCGGAGTGCGGCGGCCACCAGCTCATCGTGGAAATTCCAGGTGTAGACGACGATTTGGCAGGCAAGTGGATGCGCGATGAGGGTGTCGATCTCGTCCTGGTCCGATTCGGGCTGCGCGAAATTGTCGTAGAGCACCACATCGACCGGCTCGTCGACGGGCTCGTTGGCGTCGATCTCACACACGCGCACCCGATCGCTGAACTGCTCGAGCATCCCGGCCAGACCGGTGAGAACCACGTCGTAGTCATTGACCAACGCGACGTTGATCGGTGCCGTCGGTGCTGAGGTCGCCATCCGCCCAGATTAAAACCTACCTGGGGGTGGTGAGCACCCCCCTTCGGGCGGGCAGACCGACCTTCGTCGCACCGAACAGACGAGTGCGCGAGGCCTGAAGGAGGCCCCCCAATGATCACGTTAGGCGTGATTCTGCTCATCATCGGGCTCATCGCAAGCATCCCGATTCTCGTGACGATCGGGATCATCTTGGTGGTCGTCGGCGCGATCCTGGCGCTGCTCGGCATGGCCGGGCGCGAGATCGGCGGGCGGCGCCACTACTACTAGAACAGCCGGCCGGGCGTCCGGCCCCGTCCCGGTTACGCATCGGCACGCGGCTGCGGCCGGCCCCAGCGGCGCTTCGCAGGCGCCTGCGTATCGTGCAGATTCATGTCTGGCGAAGCGGGCGTCGGCGACCGTTCCGGCCTGCCGCTGGAGGGGGTCCAGATCCTGGACCTTTCGCGCGTCGTATCCGGTCCGCTCTGCGGTCGATTACTTGCCGATCTCGGCGCCGATGTCATCAAGGTCGAGCCGCCCGAGGGTGACGTCACGCGGACCGCGCAGCCGTTCATCGATGGGGTGTCCCCGTACTTCGCGCAGATGAATGCCGGCAAGCGGGCGATCACCATCGACCTGAAAAACCCTTCCGGCGCGGCAATTGTCGAGCGGCTCGCGGCCCGGGCCGACGTGCTGCTGGAGAACTTCCGGCCGGGCGTCATGGCGCGGCTCGGCTTGGATCCGGAGCGGCTGCGCGAGAGCAACCCCGGGCTCATCGTCTGCTCCGTGACCGGCTGGGGACAGTCCGGTCCCTGGCGTGATCGCAAGGCGTATGCACCCATGGTGCACGCGCAGGCCGGCGTGATCGAGATGGCGGCGCGCCTGCGCGGCCGGCCCGCGGAGCAGGAGACACAGATTCACGGCGACGTCTACGCCGCCGTCTTCGCTGCCTGCTCGGTGCTTGCCGCCCTTCATCAGCGCGGCCGCACCGGACGGGGCCAGTCGCTCGATGTCGCGATGGCGCAGGCGCTGCTGTACGCAAATGAATGGGCCGGTGTGGAATTGCAGCGGCCGACCTCGCAGGAGTTGCGGGCGCGGCCGGGCGAGTACGCCGAGCTCGACCGCGGCGGGTTCGACATCTGGCTGCATCCAGTGTTCCTGCTCGGCGACGGGTCGCAGGTGGCGCTGCTCGGACGGGCGGTCACCCAGCTGCCCGGGATTCTCGAGACGTTGAACGGCGACCGCGGCGTGTTGCAGGATCCGCGCTTGCAGGACGGCAATCCTGCGCAACGAGACACCTTTGCGCGCGGGGTCATCGCCGCCGAACTGGTGCAGCTGGCGGATTTCGCGACACTTTCAGCGGCTTTCGCCAGCTCCCGGGTGATGTTCGCCGAAGTGCGCTCCTTCGCCGACCTGGCAGCCACGGAATGGGCAGCCGATCGCCGGCTGATCGCCCAAGCCGCTCCAGGGCTGCCGCTGCCCAGCGGTCCGTGGCGCAGCGACGGCGGCGATCCGAGTCTAGGGGGACCACCGCCGCGAAAAGGCCAGCATTCGCAGGCCATCCTCACTGAGCTCGGCTGCACCGACGCCGAGATCGAGGCGTTACGCGAGTCGGGCGCCGTCAGCTGGTGACTACAGGAAAGCCCGGGCATGCTGCAACGCCAGCGCGGCGAGCGCTCCGTCTGCGGACAGCCTCATCGGATCGCCCGGCCGCAGCCGGTGGGTGGCCACCCGGCACCAGTCGATTGCCGGGCCGGTGACACGTTCACTCGACTCCGGTGGGCCGAAGGCCCAGCGCTGACCGTCCGGCCCGGCCAGCTCGAAGCGCAAGGTTGCCGGCTCTGCCGGTGGAGTGACTCCGGCGACCGTGAACGCGTACGGCAGCGTGCGGTAGCCGAGCCAGGCAATGTGGCGCAGCCGCGGAGTGGCCGTCACGGGCCGGTGTAACGCCGCGAAGCAATCGAGACCATGAGCCCAGCACTCCATCAACCGCGCGGTGGCCAGCGATCGCGCCGACATCGTGCGTCCGCCCCAGGGCACCCGGTCCGAATCCTGGCGCGCGGCAAAGGCATCCGCTGCCCCGGCAGCCGTTGCGCGCCACTCGGCGAGCAGCGCCTCATCCGGCAGTTGCGTGAAAGAGGCACGCAATCCGCTCTCCAGCGGATCGATACCCCGGCTGACCGAAAGCACGGCGGCCCGTTCCGAGACGAGCAGGTGAGCCACCGTGTCCCGCACCGTCCATCCGGCTGCCGGCGTGGGCGAATCCCAACCCTCTCCGACGTCCTGGAGTGCGGTCTGCAACGCGTCCTGGAGCACCGCCTGTTCGGCGCGTAGATCAGCCAGCAGGTCGGGTTCCATAGCCACCCATGGTGCCGCAGCTCAGGAGAACCGTTCGCAGCACTCCCCCGTGATCGGAAAATCGAAGTAGGTGTGGGGATATGGCTCGTACTTCAGCGTGTAGTGCCACCACTCGCGCGCGTAGGAATCAAAGCCGCAGGCTTCCATGATCGTGCGAAGGCAGCCACGGTTTCTCGTCTCGACGGCCGTGATTCCCCGTGCTCCGTGATGGGACACAACGTCCATCAGGTCGTGGCCACCACCCATTGGTGCCAGCTCGCCGGTAGCCAGGTCATAGAGCGTCAGGTCGACCGTGCCGCCTCGGGTGTGGCCGGATTTCGCGGCCACGTAACCCCTTTCGAACATCTCGGGCCGCTCGATGTTCGGGTAATACCTGGGCTTCGTACGGCCGTCCTCCGGTTGCCGGGCCCAACGCAGGAAGTTCTCGACCGCGCGTTGCGGGCGATAGCCGTCCCACAGCAGCAGGCCGAAACCGAAGCATTCCGCCTTCTCCTGGGCGCGCTCCAGAGACGCGCACAAGGCCCGGGTACCGACGATGCGGTTGGCCTGATACCCGTCGACAGGCTTGCCGGTGAAGTTGTCCCAGGTGGCGTATTTGGAGTCCCAGCGGATGGCAGGCACGAACTCGTCCACCCAGACGAAATCGTTCTTCATCGTCTCTTGCCGTGCAGCGTCAGCGAAACCACCCGGTCGATGACCTCGGCCAGCGGCAACCCGGCTGCCGCCATCATTCGCGGGTAGCGGCTGTAGGACGTCATGCCGGGCAGCGTGTTGACCTCGTTGAGCACCACCGTGCCGTCGTCTTTGAGGAACATGTCCACGCGTGCCAGGCCGCGGCAGCCCAGGGCGCGATAGATGGCCTTGGCGGTCTCTTGGACGAGGACGCGCGACTCGGGCGAGATGTCTGCGGGCACGATGGGGGTGGAATTCTCAGAGCCGCGCTCCGGCTCACTTTCCTGATGGATCCTGAAGAAGCCGTGCGAAAGAGAGATTCGATCGACCTCGCCGGCAACCAGGCCGAACCGCTCCCCCAGAATCGCGCAGCCGACTTCGCTCCCGACGACGGCCTCTTCGATCAGCACCTTCGAATCGAACTTTCGTGCGGCTTCCAAGGCACCCGGGAGTTCGTCGGCGCACGTCACCTTGCTGACGCCGAAGGACGACCCGGAACGGGCCGGCTTCACAAAGACGGGATAGCTGATCGGATCGCCGTCGAGCTTCTCGTGCCGGCCGACAACCCAATGATTCGGGGTGGCGATGCCCGCCTCGGAGGCAACGATGTAGGCCAAGGACTTGTCCATGCACAGGGCCGAACTCGGCACGTCGCAGCCGACATACGGGATGCCGGACAGCTCCAACAGGCCCTGGACGGCGCCGTCCTCGCCGCCCTTGCCGTGCAGAACCGGAAACACGAGGTCCAACCGGATCATTCGGTAATCGTTGCGTTCCAACACCAGTAGCCCGTGCACGCTTCGGTCCGGTGACAGGACAGCCGGACGGCTGCTGCCGTTCTCCCAATCTGCCCGCGGGCTGTCACACAGCTTCCAGGCGCCGCTCTTCGTGATCCCGATGAAGAACGGCTCGTACTTCGTGGCGTCGAGGTTCTTGGCCACCTCCTGCGCAGACTTCACCGAGATCGAGTGCTCCTCGGACACGCCGCCGAAGAGAACCCCGATTTTCAGCCTGTCCATGCCGCCGTCTCCTGCTCGAAGGTCAGGCAGTTCGTGATCGTGCCTTCGACGGCGTCGCGCAGCGCGTGGCCCGTGTAGTAGGCGGTGTGCGGGCTGATCAGCACATTCGGCATTTGCTGCAGCCGCAGCAGCGCTGGATTTTCGACAGGCGTTCGGCTGCGGTCGGCGTAGAAGATCCCCTCTTCACCTTCCAGGACATCCAGCGCCGCGCCGCCCAGCCTTCCGCTCTCCAGCGCTCGGAGCAGAGCCTCGGTGTCGACGAGCGGACCGCGACCGGTGTTGACGATGTAGGCGCCCGCCTTCATCTGCTCGATGCGCCGGCGATCGATGAGATGGTGCGTGTCAGCGGTGAGCGGCGTGTGCAGGCTGACGATGTCGCTGTGCTCCAGCAACTCCTCGAGGGAAACGTGACTGATGGCCGCCCCAGCACGAATGTCGTGGGCGAGGACACGCGAGCCGAACCCTTGCAGCCTGCGCATGACCGCCATGCCGATGCGTCCTGCGCCCACCACGCCGACGGTCAGGTCGCGTAGTTCCCGGCCCGGAATTCCACCGAGCCGATAGTCGTAAGCGTCCACGCGATGGACGATGGATTTCGCGTTGCGTACCGCCATCAGCATGAGCATCAAGGTGTAATCGGCGACGCTGTCGGGTGAGTAGCTGACCGTGCCGACCTTGAGGCCGACCTCTCGCGCGTACTCCACATCGATGTGGTTGCACCCGATGCTTCTCGTGGAGATGTACCGGACGCCGGCTCGGCTGAGCGCAAGAAGGACGGCGTTGGGGATGTGAGCCTTGTGACCGACGCTGATGCACCGCTTGCCGAGCGCCAGGGCTACGTTGGCTTCACAGACCGAAGCCCGCGTGATCGTCGTGAGCACGCCGAAGCGCGGCGCCAGCTCCCGGAACAGAACGGCCTCGTCCCGGGTGCAGCCATACGCGGTGAGTCCGATTGCCGGTTGCCTCAAGGCCATGAGGGCAGTCAAGGCAGCCTGGTGTTGCGGGTACGTATGTGGTTTTTGATATGCGGACGACATGCTCGGGCTGAGAGGATGGAGAGAATGCGGGTGCTGATCGTCGAGGATGAGCCGTACATGGCTGACGCCATCCGCGACGGCCTGCGCCTGGAAGCGATCGCGGCGGACATCGCCGGTGACGGTGACACCGCGCTCGAGCTGCTGAGCATCAACGCGTACGACATCGCCGTGCTCGACCGCGACATCCCCGGCCCCTCCGGCGACGAGATCGCCAAGCGTCTCGTCGCCGCGGACAGCGGCATCCCCATCCTCATGCTCACCGCCGCCGACCGGCTCGATGACAAGGCGTCCGGCTTCGAGCTCGGCGCCGACGACTACCTCACCAAGCCGTTCGCCCTCCAGGAGCTGGTGCTCCGGCTGCGGGCGCTCGACCGGCGGCGCGCCTACCACCGGCCGCCCGTCCGCGAGCTGGCGGGCCTGCGGGTGGATCCGTTCCGCCGTGAGGTCTTCCGCGACGGCCGCTACGTCGCGCTCACTCGCAAGCAGTTTGCCGTGCTGGAGGTTCTCGTCGCGGCCGAGGGCGGTGTCGTCAGCGCCGAAGAGCTACTGGAGCGGGCCTGGGATGAGAACGCCGACCCCCTCACCAACGCGGTGCGCATCACGGTCTCGGCACTGCGCAAGCGCCTCGGGGAACCCTGGATCATTGCCACAGTGCCGGGCGCCGGCTACCGCATCGACACTCAACCAGACGCCGGACGTGAGGGAGGAGACGGTGGATAGAGCCCCTGGAATGAGCGTCCGGCTGAAACTCACCCTGAGCTACGCCGGCTTTCTCATGCTCGCCGGCACGCTCATGCTCGCGGCCGTCTGGGTGTTCATCCTGCGCTACCTGCCGGCGGGCGTGCTCTACAACCTGCATCCCTCGTGGTGGTTTCGTACCCGCTCCGACCCACTGAACGGCTTCGGAACGGCCGCGGCCATCGTGCTGGCGTTCCTGCTCGTCTTCGGCCTCGTCGGAGGGTGGCTGCTCGCCGGCCGGATGCTCGCTCCGCTGACCCGCATCACCGACGCCACCCGCGCCGCGGCGAACGGATCGCTGTCTCACCGCATCAGCCTGGACGGTCATCGCGACGAGTTCCGCGAGCTCGCGGATGCGTTCGACGCCATGCTCGCGCGCCTGGAAGCACACGTCGCCGAGCAGCAGCGGTTTGCGGCGAACGCATCGCACGAACTGCGGACCCCGCTGGCTGTCAGCCAGACGCTGCTCGACGTCGCACGCAAAGATCCGAACCGTGACAACGACGAACTCGTCGAGCGCCTTCACGCCGTCAACACCCGCGCGATCAACCTCACAGAAGCGTTGCTGCTCCTCACTCGAGCCGAGCAGCAGTCGTTCATCCCGGAGCACGTCGACCTGTCCCTCATCGCGGAAGCCGCGGTGGAAACACTCCTCCCCCTTGCGGAAAAGCGCGGCGTCACGATCGAGACCTCCGGCGACGTGACTCCCGCCATCGGCTCCGCGGCGCTCCTGCTGCAATTGACGACGAACCTCGTGCACAACGCGATCGTCCACAATCTGCCGCGAGGCACCGTGTGCGTGACGACGAGCGTCCGGCCCGAGGGTGTGGTGCTCACCGTCGAGAACACCGGTGAAAGGCTCACGCCGCACCTGGTGTCCACGCTTGTCGAACCGTTTCTGCGCGGCACCCACCGGGTGCGCACCGATCACGCCGGTGTCGGTCTCGGCCTGGCAATCGTCAGAAGCATCACCGAGGCACACGGCGGAATCCTGACGCTCACGGCGCGCGACGGCGGCGGCCTTCACGCCATGGTCCAGCTACCAAAGGCGGCGGCACAGGCTCAGTAGCTCTTCGCGGGATCCCAGCTGCGGCGCCTCATCCATGAGGTGATCGACGACCGCGTCGAGGCCGCTGAGGTCGATCCCGACCTGTCGCAGGGACGTCGGCACGCCGAGCCGGTCCAGCAGTCGCCGCAAGCCCGGCTCCAGCGGAGGGTCTCCGACGGGCCATCCGAGGGCTTCGGCCAACTGGAGCTGACGAGCGTGCGTTGCTTCGGCGTGGACCTGCAAAGCCACGGGCAGCGCCACGCAAGAGCCGATCCCGTGAGCCAATTCGTACGTCCCGCCCAGGGCGTGGCGGGCAGCGGTCGAGAACCAGGCGCCGATCGCCGGGCGGGCCAGCCGGGGCAGCGCGAACTTCGTCATCCATACGGCGGTGAGGACGTGCTGGCGTTCGATCGCCCGGCCCGGCCCGAATGACAGCGGCAGCCAATGGCACAGCGCCTTCAGCGCAGCCAGATCCACCGGATCACGAAATGGGTCGGCCTCGCCTGCCCGGCAGAAGGCCGCGATGGTGTCATCGAGCGCCTTCACCGCGGTCTCGGCCCACACCTCATCGGGGGTGTGGTCGGCGACGGATCCGTCCAGGAAGATCGTGCGGATCACCGTGCCGTCATCGGCATACGGCGTCTTGCGACCGAGCGCCGCATCGCGAGCGCCCCAGAACGGAAGGAACTCGGCGAACGACAGGGTCGTCGTCACGCTGATGAAGGGCAGCGCGTCAGCGGACACTCGTCCGGTCATGTCGAAGTGGCCGAAGTCCAGCGGGGTCAAAGACGCGACGTCAGCAGCGCCGGAGACCACGAGACGGGCAATGCCTTTGGCGCAGTCCACGGCGCTGCTGCCGCCGACGGCCACCAGGGCGTCGACGTGCTCTTTCCGCGCCAGCGCGGCCCCTTCTTGCACCGCCTCGACGGGCGTGTGCGGCCGCACGCCGTCGAAAACGACGGGCGAGACATCCATGGCGCCGAGCACCTTGTCAAAGCTCCGGGATCGCCGGACGTTGGCACCGCAGACCAGCATGGGGCGGCGAGCCCCGTGAGCGGCGAGTACGCCTGCCAGCCGGGCCTCGACCGACCCGATTCCGGAGATCGTCGCCTTGAGACCTTCCTGCGGCCGGAACTCAGAAACCCCTGTGGGCCAGGCCATTTCGCGGTGCTACGGCCTCATCGAGACGCCGCCGTCGACGGAAAGCACCTGACCGGTCACCCAGGAACCGTCATCCGACATCAGGAACGTGACCATGCTCGCGATGTCATCGGCGGTGCCGATCCGGTCAGAACGCGCCATTCGCAGCATGCGCTGCCGGGCGGCGTCATCGACCTCTGCGAGCTTCTCCTTGCCCGGCACCATTCCGGGTGCCACGGCATTGGCCCTGATGCCTTTGTGTCCCCACCGCGAGGCGATGTGGCGCACCATGGCGGTCATACCGGTCTTCGTGGTCTGGTAGGCGAGACGGATGGGCTCACCCACGTAGACCGCGCCGGACGCCGTCGCTACTACAGACCCGCCGCCCCGCTCCAGCATCGACGGGATCGAATAGCGGGCACACAGCAGGAAGCCGGTCAGGCCGACGTCGATCGTCCGCTGCCAGACATCGAGCGGGAGCGTCAGCAGATCGTGCTCACCGTCGACCCCTAGGGTCTCTGACGACATGTCCATGGCGTTCGCGTGGACCCCGTCGATCCCGCCGAACTCGTCGATGGCGCGCTTCATCAGGGCTTTGATGGACGACTCGTCACCCGCGTCGAACTGATGGGCAATGGCCGTCCCGCCATCGCGCTGGATCAGATCCACAGTGAGCTTCGCGGCCGGCTCGTTGAGGTCGCCGACAACGACACGTGCACCCTCCTGCGCGAGCCGGCGTGCGGTCGCCCCGCCGATGCTGGCCCGGTTGCTGGGACCATCGTTTGTGCCGGTGCCCCCGGCACACACGACGATGACCTTGTCCTGCAGCCCTCTCATTCGGTGCCGTCCGGGACGCCGAAGCCGCTGGCCGGCCGGGAGAACACTTCCCGCAGCATCGGCACGAAGGTGTCGATCGGCAGGGTGTCGTAGGCGGGGTCGAAGGACTCCTGGTCCCAGGCGCCGCAGAAATGCGCTGCGGCGTCGAAGAAGGGACTCCCGCGGTAGCGCTCGCGAGTGTCTCGATCGAGGCCGATCCGGTCCCAGTAGTGGTAGCCCTGGAAGACGCCGTGGTGGCGAACCACCCACGTCGCCTCGTCGTCGAGGTAGGGCGAGACGACGGCAGCGGCCAGCTCACTGTGGTTGGCCGGCGCGATGGGGTCACCGACGTCATGCAAAAGGGCCGCCACCACCATGTCGGTACGCGCCCCTTCGCGGTGAGCGCGGGAAGCCGTCTGCAGCGAATGCTCGTAGCGGTCGACCGCGTAGCCGAGGGTCGGGCCCTTGAGCGCATCCAGCATGCCGATGACGGCGTCGAGCAGATGGCCGTGCAAATGCTTCTGGGCTTCGCCGACGATCACAGCGAGTTCCTCGGCCGTGGCGTCATCCATCCGCGTGAAGGTCACCTGTGTCGTCGTCTGCGTCGTCATCTGCGATCACCGTCCCGTGCGCTCGTCGTGCCGTCGCTTCACTGAGCCGACAGCATAGATCCGCGGCCTCGGGCGCCTGACCTGGCGTGCGCCTCAGCCGCAGGCGGCAGTCTCAGGGGTGAGCTGACTTCGGTGTCGCGGATGTCAACGACGCGAAGACGATGACGTCATCGGTGTAGTGGCCGGTGTTGCTGTCGAAGGACCCACCACAGGTGATGAGCCTGAGGTCGGCGCGGTTGGTGTTGCCGTAGACGAGCTGGGTGGGAAAGGCCGTCTTGTGGTAGCGGCTGACGTCCGTGATCGTGAAGATCGCGACGCTGCCGTCCGCACGTGCGACGTCCACGGTGTCCCCGCGCTGCAGGGCGCCCAGCCGGTAGAAGACCGAGGGCCCGTCGGCTGCGGAATCGACGTGTCCGGCGATCACCGCTGGGCCCAGAGCACCCGGTGTGGGTGAGTACTTGTACCAGCCGGCGCTGTTGTACGTCGGTCCCGGTGGCGGCACCTCGAGAGCGCCGGCCGCAGTTCGCCCCAGCTGCAACAGCGTGGACTTCACTTTGATCGCAGGGATGGTGACGGACAGCGGAGTGGAGGCGGCCATCACCGGGCCGATGGTGGTCGGCGTTGCCGGCGCTGGGGAGGGCCGCACAATGACGGCCGTTGACGCAGGTGCGGACAACGGTGGCTCTGGGGCGTGGTGCTGGTTGAAGCCGACCAGCGCGATGGAGGCGGTTCCGCCCAGCGCGAGAAGGCCGGTAACCACCGCGGCGATGAGGCCGCGGTGGTTACCGGTGACTGGCTTATGGGGCATACGCATTACGGCGAAATCAGCTGCCGTGATTGAAGCGCCGGCTGAGCCCGGCGCTGAAGGCCGCTGCCACGAAGAGCAGCAGACCGGCGAGCAGGAGTCCCATGTGCTGAAGACCGGAAGTACTGCCGCCACCGGTCTGGACGCCGCCGGAGGGCACGAGCGCCACCTGCGAAGCGGCCGGTGATGCTGATCCCGCGAGCGTGGCGGGCAGCGTCGGGGTACTCGCCGAAATCCCTGTGCCTGTCGGGGTTCCCGGTGATGTCGAGGCGGTCGGAGTCGCCAGCGTCCCCGGTGCGGTGGGAACTGCTGACGCGGGCGCCGTCGGCACAGCTGTGGTCGGCGCCGCGGTAGGCGCCGTAATCGGTGCACCGACGACGTTGTTGTCGTTGCTCAGGCTGACGGTGCAGGTGAGGAACGAGCCCCCGCCGGTCGCGGTGCCGTTGCACTGGTTGACGCTGACGGGCAGCGCCGCGGTGACGGTGGAACTCGTGTCCATGGAGCAGTTGATCCCGCCGCCGCCACCGGTCACAGAGCCATTGCACTGGGTTACGGGAGCGCCGCTCGTACTAGCGATGGTGCAAAGATCTGCCGTTCCTGCACCGCTCGAGCCCACACATTGGTTCAGCGTCGCGGGCGTCACGGCCGAGGGGTTCGGACTTATGTGATTGCGGATGACGACATTGCAGATGACCACTGCGGCCGACTGGGTCGCCGATCCGTTGCACTGCGCCACGTTGGTGACGACATCAGGCGACGTCGACGACACTGCCGTTCCGCTGCACGGGTTCAGCGAGCAGACGAGGGAGACGGTGGTTCGTGAACTGGTCACCCCGTTGTCGACGTAGTTGTCGACCGTCACGTCGCACGTGATGGTGCTTTCAGCGCCAAGAGCGCCGGAAAGCCTGCCGTTGCACTGGCTGATGCCGGCACTGGCGGCCTGCGCTCCGGCGGGAGCCAGGATGCCGATCACCGAGAACGCGATGAGCAACGCCCCGACAATCATGGCGAACAGGCGCCCGCCCTGTCGGCGAGAGGACACGGACGGACGCACGGTTGCGAGAGAGCTCATAGAGCCACGGCCTGTCTGAATGACGCGTCGAGCCCCAAATGGGCGACCAGGCACGGGGTGAGGCGCAACCGGTGAGATCCGATTTACGCGTGGAGCAACACTCCCTGCATCGTCCCCGTCGGGTAGCGACTTAAGTCCTTCTTTGGCGGGCCTTGCGCCAGTTGCGCCTGCCGAGCCCGGGCGCGCGTTCTTCAGCCGAGGTAGATCGACCTGACCCGCGCCAGTTCAGCAGCATTGGGCGCCAGGTAGGCACCGGTGATCGACGCGTGCATGACACCCACCTCGTCATGACCGAGACCGAGAGCGTGGCCGAACTCGTGGGCCACGTCCTGCAGCGTCTCCCAGCCGTTCATCTTGGGATTGTCGGCGAGCTGGATGGTCACCGTTTCCGGTCCCGTGGAGACCGGGCGCGAGGTCAGGCCGACCCGGTTGCCGCCGAGCGAGCTCACCTCGGTGAAACGCACGCAGTTGACATCGGGGGCACACCGCCCGAAGGTGACCGGCACCTGCCAGCTGGTGACCGCCTGGGCGATGGGCCAGGACGACGTGGTGTCGTCCTCGATGATGAGGCGCGGGTACTGGCCGGCCTTGTGGGCCAGGGCACTTCCCCATGTGACCGTTCCGGCATCGCTCGTTGCGAAGGTCGAGCATCCGGTGACCGCCGTTGCGGTGGCGATCAGTCCGGCAAGGATGAGTTGGCGCTTCACGGTGCTCCGCAGACGTCATGGCGCAGATCAACTGAGCCGGGACGCGAATGCGCGTAGCGGCCGAGTCAGAACCGGCGGCCGACCTTGCGAGCAAGGTCGGCGGGGCCGATCACTGGACGAAGGCTGCACTACGAGTGGCCGGTGCCACGGTGCGATGAAGCAAGGTGTCGCGAACCGACCGGCGCCCTGTCCTCACAAAGACAACGGGGCGGGGCGCGGAAATGGTGCGTCCGGGGAATGTGAGCTGCACTACGCCCTCACGCAGCCGCGATGCACCATGCTCCTGCCCTCAGCTCCCCTCGTAACGCGGTGGCCGCTTCTCCAGGAACGCCGAGACACCTTCGGCGAAATCAGCAGTGCGAAACAGTGAGATGAGTTCGGCCATGACGTGATGGCCATTGGCTTCGAAGGTCGCGTCCTGCCCGAGACGCATGAGCCGCTTGTTTGCTCTGACCGCGAGCGGCGCTTGGGTCGCGAGCTCGCCCGCCCACTGGGCGACCACCGCCTCGAACTTCGCGTCAGGGACGACGAGATTCACCAGGCCCAGCCTGGCCAGCTCGGCCGCGTCGAGCTTGCGCCCGAGCAGCAGCACCTCACACGCCTTCTGCCAGCCGACGAGCCTCGGTAGAAGCCACGTCCCGCCGCTCTCGGCCACGGCAGCCCGCCTGATGGGCGGCGTGAGACTGGCGGACTCCGACGCGATGACGAGATCGCATCCCAGGGCGAGATCCATTCCGTAGCCGGCGGCCGGACCGTTCAGCGCACACAGCACCGGCGTCTCGATACGCCGGAGCACGAACGGTGGCGAATCCTCGATGCGGAACGCGCCGGCGCTGCCACCCAGTTCGTTGTCGCCGGCGGACTGCAGATCGAGTCCCGCACAGAACCCACGACCCGCACCGGTCAACACGATGACGCGAACGTCGCGATCGGTGTCGAACTCCACGAACAGCTTCGACAGCTGATCCAGCATCGCCCCGCTGATCGCGTTGAGCCGCTCCGGACGGTTGAGCGTGATCGTCGCGACATGTTCGCGCCGGCTGATCAGGACGTCACTCATCTGCTTCTCCCCCGTCGTGACTGCCTCAGTCTTCTTCGGCCAGCGGTGCGACGAACTGCGACTCATACAGCCGCGCGTATGCACCCTGATGCGCGAGCAATTCCTGGTGTGAGCCCTGCTCGACGATCTGCCCGTGTTCCATGACGAGGATGGTGTCGGCGCCGCGGATGGTGGAGAGCCGGTGGGCGATGACGAAGCTGGTACGCGATGAGCGCAAGCGGTTCATGGCTTCCTGGATCTGGACCTCGGTGCGGGTGTCCACCGAGCTGGTCGCCTCGTCGAGAATGAGGATGGGACGGTCGGCCAGGAATGCCCGCGCGATGGTGAGCAGCTGCTTCTGCCCGGCGCTGATGTTGTCGGCCTCCTCGTTGATGACCGTCTCGTACCCGTCCGGCAGCGAGTGCACGAAGCGGTCCACGTAGGTCGCACGCGCGGCCGCCAGCACCTCGTCGTCGGACGCATCGGGCCGTCCGTAGCGGATGTTTTCGCGGATGCTCGCCCCGAAGAGCCAGGTGTCCTGCAGCACCATCCCGAGCTGGCTGCGAAGGTCTGCGCGCGGCATGGTGGTGATGTCGATTCCATTGACCGTGATGCGGCCGTCGTCGGTGTCGTAGAAACGCATCAGCAGGTTCACCAGCGTGGTCTTGCCGGCGCCCGTCGGCCCCACGATGGCGATGGTCTCGCCCGGCTCGGCGACCAGATCGAGCGACTCGATCAGCGGCACGTCCTTGCGATAGGAGAAGTGCACGGCCTCGAACGCGACCCGGCCGCGCGGGCCCGCTCCCGCCTCGACCGGCTGCGGATCCGGCTGCTCCTCCTCGGCATCCAGGAACTCAAAGACCCGCTCCAGCGAGGCCAGCCCCGACTGGAAGATGTTCAGCATCGAGCCGATCTGCGTCAGCGGCATCGCAAACGACCGCGAATACTGCAGGAACGCCTGGATGTCACCGATCGAGATCGCCCCTGAGGAGACGCGCAGTCCGCCGACGACCGCGACGAGGACGTACTGCACGTTGCTGAGGAACATCGTCAGCGGCATCATCAGGCTGGCCAGGAATTGAGCACCCGCCGAGGCATGGAAGAGCTCGTCGTTGGTGGTGCGGAAGCGGGCTTCCACGTCGGCCTGGCGGCCGAAGGCCTTGACGATGCTGTGGCCGGTGAAGGTCTCCTCGACGATCGTGTTGAGCGCCCCCGTGACCCGCCACTGCGCCAGGTAGCGCGGCCGGGCCCGCTTGGCCACGGTGCGCATGGTGAAGATGGAGGCGGGCACGATGATGAGCGCCACCGCCGCCAGAAGCGGTGAGAGCAACAGCATCGCGATGAAGACGGCCACGATGAGAAAGACCGCGTTCAGCAGCTGGCTGAGCGTCTGCTGCAGGCTCTGGGCGATGTTGTCGATGTCGTTGGTCACGCGGCTGAGCAGATCGCCGCGCGAGAAGCGATCGATGTAGCTCAGCGGGAGACGATGGATCTTGTCCTCCACGCTCGAACGCAGGCGCTGCATGAGTCGCTGCACGATGCCGGCGAGCAGGTAGGCGGCGAGCAGCGTGCACAGCATGGAGCCGACGTAGACACCGACCGCTTCGCCGAGCACGCCGTGCAGCTCGGCGAAATTCATCCGGTGGGTGCGGACCCCGTCGACGATCAGGTCGGTGCCGTGACCGAGCACCCGGGGGCCGAGCACGTTGAGGATGACGCCGCCGATCGACGCCAGGATGACGAGCCCCACCAGCAGCCGTTCGGAGCCGAGCAGCCGGGCGAGCCGGCTGACGACCTTTTTCAGATCCTTCGACCGCTCCGGCGGGACGCCGACCGCGCCGAACCGCCCGACCGGGCGGGGGTTGTTGGCCGCGGGCGGTCCGTCGTCACGGCGATCGTCGACGGCGGTCATGCCGGCTCCGGAGCACCGAGTTGGGAAGCGACGATCTCGGCGTAGCTCGGGCAGGTCAGGCGCAGGTCCGCATCAGTGCCATTGCCGACCAGTTGCCCGTCCTCGAGGACCAGGATCCGATCGGCGGAGGTGATGGTGGAGACCCGCTGGGCGACGATCAGCACGGCGCTGTTGACCGTGTAGGGCTTGAGCGCGGCTCGCAGCCGCGCGTCCGTCGTCAGGTCGAGCGCCGAGAACGAGTCGTCGAAGAGGTAGACGTCAGGCCGCCGTACCAGCGCACGCGCGATCGCCAGCCGCTGGCGCTGCCCACCGGAGACGTTGGTGCCGCCCTGCTCGATGTGAGCATCGAGCCCGCCCTTCATGCGCCGCACAAAGTCCGCGGCTTGGGCGATCTCCAGGGCCTCCCACATCTGCTGCTCGGACGCCCCGGGCAGCCCGTCGCGCAGGTTCGACGCGATCGTCCCGCTGAACAGGTACGGGCGCTGCGGCACCAGCCCGATGCGTGTCCACAGATCCTGGGTGTCGAGCTCGCGAACATCAGTGCCGCCGAGCCGCACCGACCCGCCGGTCACGTCGAACAGCCGTGGAATCAGTTGGAGCAGGGTCGTCTTGCCCGCGCCGGTGCTGCCGACGATCGCGGTCGTCTCTCCGGGAGCCGTCTGGAACGAGATGTCATCGAGAACGGAGTGCTCTGCACCCGGATAGTGGAACGAGACCCCGCGGAACGCGATCGCGACAGCACCGGGCGCCATGGGACGCGGATGGGCGGGCGCCACCACCGTGGAGTCGGTGTCGATGACCTCCTGGATGCGGCCGGCCGAAACGGCAGCGCGCGGAACCATGGAGATGGTGAAGGTCGCGAGCATCACCGCCATGAGGATCTGGATGAGATACGACAGATAGGCGACCAGCGACCCCACCTGCAGATGCCCCGAATCGATGCGTGACGCACCCAGCCAGAGCACCGCCACGCTGGCGACGTTGACCACCAGATTCACCAGCGGAAAAGTCCACGCCATCAGGCGACTCGCCCGCAATGCCGTCTCCGTCAGGCCGGCATTGGCGCTCGCGAATCGAGTGCGCTCCTCCGGCTCCCGCACGAACGCACGGATCACCCGGATACCGGTGATCTGCTCACGCAATATGCGGTTGATCCCGTCCAGGCGGACCTGCATCAGCCGGAACGACGGGACCATCCGGCCGACGATCGATCCGAGCAGGATTGCCGCTGCGGGGATCGCGACCGCCAGGATGACCGACAGGCCGACGTCCTGGTGCAGCGCAAGAATCACTCCGACGATGATCGTCAACGGGGCGCCGACGGCCATGGTGCACGTCATCGCCACGAGCAGCTGCACCTGCTGGACATCGTTGGTGATGCGGGTGATGAGCGATGGGGCGCCGAAGACGCCGACCTCACGAGCCGAATAGCCGGTCACCGTGTGGAAGAGCCCGCCTCGCACGTCGCGGCCGAAGCCCATCGCCACCTGCGCGCCCAGATAGACCGCGCCTGAGGCGAAGACCACCTGCACCAGGGAGAGACCCAGCATCAGGCCGCCCACGCGCCGGATGTAGCCGTTGTCGTGCGCCAGGATCCCGTGATCGATGATGCGGGCGCTGAGGGTCGGCAGCGCGAGGGTGGCCACCGTCTGGACCGCCTGCAGCAGCACCAGGAGCGAAAGGCGGCGGCGATAGACACCGAGCCTTTCGCGAAGGAGTTTCAGCAGCACTCAGGTGACGTCCGTTCCCTCATTGCACGGCTCCTGGTTCTAGCACACGTGCAGAAAGGGCCCTGATCAATTTCTGTCGCCCCCTGGGTTCCGGCCCTGGAATCGGCCGGCAATAGCCTCTACGTCATGACCACCACGCCTGAGGCGATCCGGGTGATCGACGCCGACACGCACCTGACCGAGCCACACGACCTCTGGACCCGCAATGCACCCGCCGCGCTACGCGATCGCGTCCCGCAGGTTCGGGAGATCGACGGCACCCAGATGTGGACCGTCGACGGCATCACGCTGGGCCGGGCATCGGCCTCCTCCGTGGTGCATCGCGACGGCACGCGCAGCCGCGGAACGTCCTTCATCGGCTGGACTTTCGACGACGCGCATCCGGCCGCATACGACCCGATCGAGCGGTTGCGGGTCATGGACGAGGTGGGCGTCTGGGCCCAGATCGTCTACCCGAACGCTGCCGGGTTCGGCGGGCAGCGCTTCGGTTCCATCACCGACCCCGTCCTGAAGAACCTGTGCGCCACGCTCTACAACGACGCGATGCTCGAGCTGCAGGAGCAAGGCAAGGGCCGCCTCTTCCCGATGGCATTGCTGCCGTGGTGGGACGTGCAGGCATCGGTGGCTGAAGCCGAGCGCGCCGCCGCCATGGGACTTCGCGGCGTCAACATGACCAGCGACCCGCAGCAGGGCGGAGCGCCCGATCTGGCCGACAGGGCCTGGGATCCGCTCTGGGAGGTCTGCGCCGGCGCCGGGCTTCCGGTGAACTTCCACATCGGTGCGAGTGAGACGAGCCTGTCATGGTTCGGCAATTCGCCCTGGCCCTCGCAGGGCGACAATCAGCGGCTGGCCATCGGCTCGGCAATGATGTACCTGACCAACGCCCGGGTCATCGCCAACCTGATCTTCTCGGGACTGCTGGAACGCCATCCCGACATCAGCTTCGTGTCGGTCGAGAGCGGCATCGGGTGGATCCCGTTCATCCTCGAGGCGCTCACCCACCAGCAGAGCGAGCTACCGCCGGACGCGCTGGACTACATGACCCTCTCGCCGCTGGAGTACTTCCGGCGCAACATGTATGCCTGCTTCTGGTTCGAGCAGCGCGACGTCGCCCACACCCTCGAACTGCTCGGCGCCGACAACATCCTTTTCGAAACCGACTTTCCGCATCCGACCTGCCTCTACCCCGACAGCATGGCAGCCGCCGCTCCCGGTCTCGACGGCCTGACTGCGGACGTGCGACGCAAGGTGCTGCAGGACAACGCGGCGAGCCTGTACCGCATCCCGCTTCCGGCAGTCGGCAGCTGACGAGACCGGTGCCAACCCGCGGTCAGGCCGCGCCCGTACGACGGCCTTCGAACGCCATGCTCGTCGAGTCGGGAAGGGTCTCGATACCGGCGTGGATCGCGTCGGCATCGGGACCGATCCGGTCAGCAATGCGTTGCAACGCCTCGAGATCGAAGCCGTACACGTGGGCGGCGTTGCCTCCGACGAGGGCCGCGACCTCGTCCCGATCCACGCCGGCGAAGGTGTTCGCCAAGGCCTCGCGGGTGAAGGGAAACGTCCCCTCGTCATGCGGGTAATCGCTGCCCCACATGATCCGGTCGACGCCCACCGCGTCGCGATCGAGCGCGTCCTCTCGCGTCATGAAGCTGGCCCCGAGCCAGCAGTTGGTCTGCCAGTACTCGCTCGGCCGACGTTGCAGCCGCATCGGATGCAGGATCGGCATGACGCCGATGTTGCCCTTCTCCTGCTTGGCCTGGATGTTGTCCATGGCGGCCAAAGTGCCTGCAACCCATGATGATCCGGCTTCGGTGAAGACCAGACGCAGCCCCGGGAAGCGATCGAAGACGCCCGCCATCACCAGCGCCCAGAGCGGACGGTGCGCGTAGAAGGTGGCCTCCAGCACGAAGATCGAGAGCGAGGCCGGGAAGGCGCCATGGTCGGGTCCCCCTCCCCCGCCGTGCACGTTGACCACGACGCCGCGTTCCTCGCAGGCCCGCCAGACCGGGTCGTAGGTCGGGGCATGCAGCGGATCGATGCCGGCGTTGGGCGGCACCGCCGACAGCAGCACCCCGCCCATCAGTCCGTGGTCGGCGATCCAGTGCACATCGGCGACGGCGTCGTCGATGTCGTTGAGCAACATCTGCCCGATACCCGCGCGCCGGCCCGGGTGGCGCGCGCACCATTCGGCGAGCCAGCGGTTGTGTGCTCGCAGGCCGGCGAGCCGGAGCTCGTACTCCGCGGCAGTCGGTACGCCACTGACCAAGCCACCGGAGGAGAAGAACGGCGGCACCGTATTAGGGAAGACGATCTCGCCGACGATGCCGTCGGCTTCGAGCGCCGCGTTGCGGATGCCGTCATCCCAGTTACGGTTCGCATCCCGGCGCAGCAGATCACCGAAGGGGTTCACGTAGGCGTCGGCCCAGCGGTCGAACTCGTCGTGGTAGCGCGCTTCGAGATACGGGCGGTAGTCCCGAAGGTCGGCCCCCGCGTGGCAGTCGGCAGAGATGACCGCGTAACGCCTCATTGATGCACCTCGTATCTGTTCGAGCTCTGACGGTCAGGTCGTGCTGCCGGCCTTCTTGCCGGTGAGGAATTGCGGGCCCTCGAGCAAATAGTCCGGCGCGCTGCGGCTCGCCTGCGACTGTGCGCGCGGCAATACGCCGTCTCCCGATCCCGGCTGGCTGATCCAGAAGACGTTGTCCCGTATGCCCTCGAAGCACAGGTCGGCGACCTCTGACAGCGGCGCGAACGCGATCTCCTGGCCGGCTGCCCCGGCCCTTTCCAGAAGCGCGGGCAGTCCGTCGCGACCGGTCTCCGGAGGCGGCGCGTCAGGCCGGTCGTAGCGGGCCTGCCGGTTTCGGCCGGGCTGCCAGATCCCGGTCTTGAGCAGTCCCGGCGTGCGCGTGGAGGGATACAGCAGGTGTGCGGTCACCTTCGCGTCGAGCTGGCGAAGCTGGCCCCACAGACACTCGGTGACGCACGTGACCGCAGCCTTGGTGGTCGCGTAGATGGCACTGTTGACCAGCGGTGTGAAACCGCCGTTGCCCGAGGTGGTGTTGACGATCGCGCCCTCGGTGTCCTGCTTCAGCATGGTGTCGACGAAGGCGTTGATGCCGTTGACGACACCCAGCACGTTCACGTCGAGCGACCAGCGCCAGTCGTTGATGTGGTGCTCCCAGAGCTGCCCGGTGGCGCCGGAGCCGATGCCCGCGTTGTTGCACAGCACATGGACGCCGCCGAAGGCCTCGAGCGTGGCGTCGCGCAGCCGCTCCAGACTCTCCGGCTCGGTGACATCAGTGACGACCCCGATGACATCGCGGCCTTGCGATCGGAGCTCGTCCGTCGCCTGATCGACGAGGCGCGCGTCGATGTCGGCGACCACGGCTTTCATGCCCTCGGCGGTGAACCGGTCGACCATGGCCCGGCCGATACCGCCCGCACCTCCGGTGACGACGGCGACCTTTCCAGCGAAATCCTTCATGTTCCCTCTCGGTTCGAGACTGCAATGATGGTGACGCGGATCAGGCGAAGGCCAGGTCAGGGTTGGGCGGCACCGGCTGATCGTGGATCTCCGCCTCACTCGGGCCGATCCGCTCGGCCACGTCGGCCAGAGCGGCGGGGTCGAAGTTCTGGTAGCAGCGCAGCGCGTTCTCGCCGAGCATCTTGCGCGTCTCCTCCACCGAGCAGTCGTGGAACTTGATACGCAACCAATCGCGAGTGTGCGGCCACGTGCCCTCGGGGTGCGGGAAATCATTGCCCCAGGCGATCTGGTCGATGCCGATCGACTCCCGGCGCGCCAGCTCGGTGTCGTTCAGGCCGACTCCCAGGAAGCAATTGCGCCGGAAGTAGAAGCTCGGTGTCTCCGGCAGCGCCTGCCGATAGGTGTCGCCGAATTTCAGCGTCGCGTGCAGACCCTTCCACTGCTCGTCGCAACGCTCGAGCATGTCGGGCAGCCACCACGCCCCGTCTTCGGTGACGGCGAACTTCAGGTCGGGGAAGCGCTCGAAGACCCCGCCCCAGATGAGCGACCAGAGCGGGCGGGCAGCAAAGAACCAGGCCTCGCTGGAGTAGATCGGTAACGCCCCCGCGGCGACGGCGATGTCACGCGGGGAGCCTCCCGAGTGAACGGCCACCGCCAGCCCGCGCTCCTGGCAGGTCGCCCACACCGGGTCATACCGCGGATCGTTGTAGGAGGCGTACGGCGCCCACTGAGTCGGAATCATGACGCCCGCCCAGACACCTGAATCGTGGGCGCGCTCGATCTCCGCGACCCCCGCCGCGACGTCGTGGATGATCGGCACCGTGGCGATGCCGCCCCTGCGTCCGGGGCTCTCGTTGCACAAGTCGGCAAGCCAGCGGTTGTGGGCCCGCGCGCCGGCCATGGCCAGCTGGGGGTCGTCGTGGCCCGAAGCGGCGAGGCCTACACCGAATGGCGAGGAGGTGACGCCGCCGATCCCCAGCACGTCGGCGTCGGGGAAGATGACCTCGCCGGCGATCCCGTCACCATCGAGCTCGCGTTCGCGGAGCAGGTGGTCCCACGAGGCCTTGTTGCCGCCGTCGCCGGTCTTGGCCAGGAACTTCTCACGGAATTGCTGCTGCGCATTGTTGACGTTTGCCGCGCGCAGATCCTCCATCGACGCAAGGCCCGCGAGGAACTCGTCGTAGCGGCTCCGGAAAACCGGGTCCATGTACTCGCGGTAATGATCGGCCGGCGGCCCGGCATGGCAGTCCGAAGAGACGATCAGATACTTGGCCACATGCCACTCCCGACGGACGTTGGCGGGGAATGCCTGTGCGTGAGACTGTCATAGGCCGCCGCGGTTGAAAACATGGCCGGTCGTCGCCGGCTCCGGGCGTGGACGACACCCGACCTGGATGTGACTGCCGAGGGCAATTCTCCGGTCCGCTACGGTGGCCGCATGAGCCATGGCGGACCGAGCGAGCAGCTGCTGCAGACGCGGCAGGCCGTCGAAGCGGGGATGCGTAACCAGCCACTCGCCGACGGCGTGGAGATGGAAGAAATCGACACGGGCGGGGTCGGCAGCGTCCGGCTGACACCGACCGGCGGCTTCGATTCCGACATCCTCTACTTGCACGGTGGCGGCTTCCGGCTCGGCTCTGCGCGCGGCTGGGCGGCGTTCAACAGTCACCTCGCACTGCGCTGCAAAGCCCGCGTGCTGTCAGTGGATTACCGCCTCGCGCCGGAGCATCCGTTCCCCGCGGCGTTGTCGGATGCCCGCGCCGCCTACGAGTGGCTTCTTGCCTCGGGAGTCGATCCCGGCAGGCTGGCGATCGGCGGTGATTCCGCCGGTGGCGGGCTCGCTGCGAGCCTTCTGATCGACTTGCGTCAGCGCAACCTTCCGGGTCCGGCTTGCGCGTTTCTGCTCTCCCCGTGGGCGGATCTGCGAGTCGTCAACGCCAGCTACGAGAGTCGTGCGGAAACGGACCAGCTCTTCTCTCGCCAAAGTGCGATCGACGGAGCCGGCCTCTACCTCGGCGATCACGAGGCGACCGATCCGCTCGTCTCACCGGTCCTCGCCTCGTGGTCGGGCCAGCCGCCGCTGCTGATCCAGGTGAGTGACGCCGAGGTGCTTGCCGACGACGCCGCCGAGCTCGCTGGGGCCGCCAGAGCTGCCGAAGTGCCGGTGACTCTCGAGGCCTTTCCGAAGCTGGCTCACGTATGGCAGCTCGGCTATCCGCACGACCCGGCGGCTGTCAACGCTGTTGATCAGATCGCCGATTTTGTGGCCCAGCACGCGTCCTAGCTTCAGGACGTCTAAGACCCCGCCCGGCTCGGGTCGGGCTCGCTGACGTCGATCAGGACGCGCCGGGGTGTGGGCCGGTAACGCTCGATGCGCTGGTGGCCGGCGAGAGCGTGCCGCGCGTAATCAACCGATTCGTATCCCCCCGACCGCCAGCCGCAGGAGCACACGCCGACATGTAAATCCATGTCGTCCTGGATGAGCTTGCCGCTGGTGTGATCTGGTGGCGCCGGGGCGGCGGACAGCTTCACGCGCCGGCCGGAAGGCACCCGGCTAGTCACGCGTCACCTGGTAGATGCCATAGATCACGCCAGGGATGTGGCCGAGCAACTGCAGCAGGAGCGCCCAGAGGACCTTCTTGCTGGGGCCGTCGTGAATGAGGACTGCGAGAAACGGAAAGACGAGGCACAACAGGACCAGCAGAACCTTGACCATGGTTGACGCCCTTCTGGTTCCGACGGCGATGTCGGACGCTCCCGGCCTGACTGTTCCCTCAGCAGGGAAGTCAAACCAGGACAGTCGCGCGTTGGCCGCGTCGTACCTCGGGACGGCGGCCGAAGGTCTATGACGTCTGGATGTAGGTCTTGACGCTCTTGACGTTGGCGGGGTCGCAGTTGAACGGGGCGTCACCCGAGGTGGGCTGGGTGAGCTTCTCGTCGTAGGCGAAGCCGCTGCTGGTCAGCTTGACGAGCGCGATGCACGGCGACGCGTGTGACTGGCTGGGCACCAGGTTCTGCTTCGGGTACAAGCCTCCGGCGTCCCACGCTGTCTGGCTCTGTGCCTTCTGCAGCACGCAGGTGACCGTGAGGTTCGCCCCGCACGCCTTTGCGGATACGGCCCACAGCAGCCAGGCGCTCATCGACGACGTGGTGAACGTCGTCAGCTTCCCGTTCGGGACGGCACCGTGGACGATGTCGATCAGCTGCTGCACGACCGGGTACTTGTTCGCCAGATCAAAGGGGATCGAGGTGAACTGCACGTAGCTCGGGGGGAAGCTGCCGAGTGCCTTGGCGGCCTGCGCCGCTTGCGGTCCGTAGAACTGGGTGCTGTAGAGGATCCACGCCGGGTTGTAGCCGACGTTTTTCATCGCCTGCACGATCGGGGTCGGATCCTGCGCGGAGATCTGGTAGATGCCCTGGGCGCCGTCCTGCTTCCACTGCTCGACGTAGGGCCGGTAGTTGTCGACCTGCACCGGCTGGTTCTGCAGCACCGCGACCTTGATGCCGATGTCCTTCAGGTACTCCTGGGCTTTCAGGCCGGTGGGGATGATCGAGCTGAGGGTGCTGCTGCCGATTCCCACGCCGCCGGTCTTAGTCGCCGGGTAGGCCTCCGCCAGCAGCCGCATCGCTCCGTTGTTGACCTCGTCCGACGGGATCGGGGTCGCCTGCGCCTGGTAAGTGGCGTCGACCGCCTGCGGCGACGTCACGTAAGCCGGGATCTGGCCGAGCTTGCAGGCCTCGCGGATCTTCACCCCGGCGCTGTCGAACGCGTTGCCGTTACCGACGACCATGAAGTCCCGCTGGCAAGCCTGCGTCATCACCTGGCCGACGTTGAACAACTTGGCGTCCAGCTTGTCGACGACGATCTTGCGGCCGTTGATGCCGCCCGCCGCGTTGCACCACTTGCTGAACCCATCGGCGGTGTCGAAGAACTCCTGCTCCAAGCCAGGAGCCGCCGCGGCGCCCGGGTCAGCCGTCACACCGATGTGGATCTCCGTGGCGGTGATGCCGCGACCCGACGCACCCGTGGCGCTGCCGGGACCACACACGGCCTTCAGCGAGCCGAAGTCGCCCGGGCCAGCGCTGGCCTGCGCAGAACTCGAGGCGGCCGCGCTGGACGACGGCCCGCTGCTCGTCTTCCCGCTGGGAGAGCTGGAGCGGCCGCAAGCTCCGACGAGTGCCACAGCGACGGCCAACGCCGACGCCGTCGCGCCCGCGCGGGCAAGGCTGGAACGGCTCACGTACGGGTAGCTCATTCGCACTCCAGGGCAAAGGCCGGGGATCCAGCGGTGCATGACGTCTATCACACTCCCGAGCCCGTGCTCCACACAGCTGGGATAATGACGCCCTTCCGTTACAGAGGCCGGGCGGGCTCTTGCGCGACGCGAGTCAGCGGTCAGGAGTCGCGCGGCTGTACTTGGCTATCGCCTCGCGGGTCGCCTGCTGCATCGCGCCGAAGAACCGCTCCGAGTTCTGCCCGACCCAGTCGATACTTGCGTTGCGGTTGACATTCATGTCGCGGCAAGCCGGAATCACATACTCCGCAAACAGCTCGTAGGACCGTTTCGTGGCCGCCCAGTCGGCGCTGTTGTGGGCAAGGAAGAGAAAAGTGCCGAAGCCGCCGGTCTTTTCGCTCAACCGGCGGATGGTCGCGATCGCGTCATCAGGCGTGCCGACGGTCGCGATGCCGAAGTTGGGCAGCCCGTTCGTCGTCCAATGCGTGAGCGCCTCACGCGCTGATCCGGTCCATGGAAGCTTGCGATTACCCATGCGTTCCATGTAGGCGTTCAGCGAGAGCACGCCGTGCTCCATCTCGCGCTCGGCCTGCTCCCGGCTCTCGGCCACGTGCATCGACGCGACGACGCGCCAGCGGGTGCGATCGACCGGATTGCCGTGCTCGGCCGAGACCCGCTGGAAATGTCCCCAGTTCGCATCCAATGCGTCGAAGCCGCTCGGGTCGGTTGCCGACAGCGACAGCATCGCCAGCCCGAGCCGTCCCGCCAGGGTCGCGCCGCTCGGTGACGAGGTCGACGCCACCGCCATTTCTATGCCTTGCCGGGCGTAAGGCCGCAATTGCAGGCGGGCCTCGTCGACCTCGAACCAGTCGGTCTTCGCCGTCACGACCTCACCGCGGATCAGTCGCTGGATGACCTCGGCGGCCTCGATCATCATGTCGCGCTGGCGCAGCGGATCGATGCCCATCATGAAAGCGTCGGAGGGCAATTGTCCCGGCCCGATGCCGAGCATCACGCGGCCGGCGGTCAGGTGGTCGAGCTGCACGATGCGATCGGCCAGCACGAAGGGATGGTGATACGTCAGCGAGCTGACGCCGGTGCCGAGCATGATGCGCTTCGTGCGCTCACCGGCCGCCGCAATCATGACCTCAGGCGAGGCACTCATCTCGTACGCGCCGCTGTGGTGCTCTCCGAACCAGACCTCGTCGTAGCCGAGATCATCGAGCAGTACGGCCAGTTCGAGGTCGCGACGCAGCTGCAGCGTCGGGTTTCCGAAGGCATCGTGGTAGGGAGCAATGAAGGCACCGAAACGGGTCGGCAATGGGGCAGCGCCGGCGGCGTGGTCACCGTCGACGTCATCGTCGTTCATGCTCACGCGAATGCCTTCCTGACGTTTCCCGGAGCGTAGCGCCGGCTACGCGAGCCGCACGACCCGGCGAAAATTCAGCTGCGTGGCAGCGAGTACGGGCGTCAACACATCGAGCCGGCTCGCCAGCGCCCTCGCCTGAGCCATGTCCTTTTCGGCAAGCCGATTCGTGTGCTCGAGCGAAGCCCGCACGTCGGCCGCCACGTCGAAGCCGAGGGGATCCGGGCCGCCCAGCATGAAGGGTGCCATTGCCATGGACTGCACATCCGACGCGACCAGCACATGACGTAAGAGATCGAGGTCAACTCCAGCGGAGTCGGCCAGCGACATCGCCTCGTGTACCGCCGCCATCATGATGTAGCCCGCCGCGTTGCGCGCCAGTTTCAGGCTCATTCCCGCGCCGAGCGGTCCCGCGTGAATCACCTCACGGCTGAAGGCGCCGAATACCGGACCCGCCTGATCCACCGCGGCAGCAGGCCCTCCGACCATCGTGATGAGGGTGCCGGCAAGTGCCCCGCCCTCCCCGCCGCTCACTCCCGCATCGAGCACGGTGACACCTCGCTGGGAAGCGACGGCTGCCATGTCTTCGATGGTCGCCAGCTCGGCGGTCGAATGGACGCTGACCACGCATCCCGAGGGCGCCGTCCGGAGTGCGCCTTCGGGTCCGGCCAGCACCTCGCGAACCTGGGCGTCGTCAACCACGACCACATGGACGAACTCCGCGTCGCGAGCCGCCGCTGCGGGGTCCGGCGCCGCCGTGGCTCCTGCCTCCACCCGGGCAGCTACCGCACCCGGCGCCACGTCGACGACACGTACTTCATGCCCGCCGGCGATGACATGGTCGGCCATCGGGCCGCCCATGCGACCGAGGCCGATGAAGGCGACGCGGCGACGCTCAGGCATCGGAAGCGGCCTCCCACTCGGCGATCGCCTGCTCGCTGACTCGCCGCAGGTCACCGCTGACGGGATAGCCCACATAGGCGACGAGGAAGATGACGACTTCCCGCACCTGCGCCGGGGCGAGCTCACCGGTTTCGAGAGCGCGCCGGAACTGGATCAGCAGCACGTCGAAGCGATGCTGCGCCGCGAGGACTCCCAGCACCATGAGCCGCCGCATGGGGAGCGTGAGACCGGGACGAGTCCAGACCTCCGCGAACAACTGCTCGATCATCAGGTCGAAGAAGTCCGACTCCCCCTGAGCTGATGCGTAGGCGTTGTCGCCGTAAACCTCGCGATACATGGCGAATCCGCGCTCGAACCGCTCGTCGGGACCTTCCATCACGGACCGGTCATGCCATGTGGACGCCGCCGTTGGGACGCAGCACCTGACCCGTCATGAACTTTGACGCGTCGGCAGCCAGATAGAGCATGGCGTACGCGATGTCCTGCGGCTCCCCCGTGACGCCGAGCGGTGACTGGCCGCCCCGCACCCCGAGCGTCGCATCGCGCTTGGCCTCGTCGATGGTCCCGTCAGGGTTGGTCCAGTTGCGAATCGTCATCGGCGTCTCGACGAAACCCGGAGCTACCGAATTGCAGCGAATACCCTTCGGGCCCAGCTCCACCGCAACCGTACGGGTCAGCTGGATGACTGCTGCCTTGGTCATGCCGTAGACCGAAAGGGTCGGCGCCGGCATCTCCCCACCTGCCGAGGCGACGTTGACGATGGCTCCCCGGCCGGCCGCCGACATCGCCCGACCGGCCGCCGCGCAACCCCAGTAGACCCCTTTGAGGTTGACCGCGAGCACCGCATCGAGATCCTCTTCCGCGGTGTCGACGACGAAGGAATTGCGAATGATTCCAGCCACATTCGCCCAGACGTCGAGCCTTCCCGTCGCCTTGATGGCCGCCCGGGCGAGGTCGTCCACCTGCTCTTTGACGGTGACGTCGGTGGGGACGACCGAGGCCTTTCCGGAGTTGGCCGTGATGAGCCCGAGGGTCTCCTCGAGCGATTCCGCGACGCGATCGGCAAGCACCACATGAGCACCCGCCGCCGCGTAGGTGATCGCCGTCTGGCGCCCGATGCCCATCGCTGCACCGGTGACGACGGCGGTGCGCCCCGCGAGCGAGAAGGCGCTCGTCAGGGCCGGCGCCAATCCCTCCTCATCTTTCGCGGCCGCGTAACGAAGGCCGGAAATCATGTCCATCAGACGGATGCCGTAGCGCTGACCCGATGTCCGCGTTCCTCGAGCTTGGGCAGCACCTCTTTGGCCAGGATCTCCAGGTTGCGCATGACCTTGTCATGCGGGAGGTCACCGAACTGCACATAGCACAGCAGCTGATCGACGCCGACCGACTCATAGCGCAGGATCTTCTGCAGGCACTCATCGGCCGTCCCGATGATGATCATGTCCTGCTCCTGGTAGTGCTCGACCGGGACCTGGCCCGCGATGACGGGCTCCAACAGCGGGAAGACCTTCTTCTGCTCTTCCTCGCTGAGCATCGAGAGCTCCCACTGGAGCGTGAACTCGGCCAGGTGCCGATACCACCAGTTCACCGAGTCCCAAAGCCCATACGCCGCAGCCTCATCCGCGTCGTCGTACGCGTGCACGAGGGTGTAGACGCCGACGCGATCGTTGCGCACCCGGGTGAGCTGATCCTGCGGACGGGCCATCGCCTGCGCCGTGCGATACGCGCGGATGTGATCGGCCATCTTCTCGACCGGCTGCAGCAGTGCGAACGACAGCAGACCCAGCCCGAGTTCACCGGCGCTGACGGCGCTCGTCTCGGACGCGGCCGCCTGCCAGACAGGCGGATGAGGGTCCTGGAACGGCTTGGGGGTCTGCATCCGCTCCGGGAAGTGCAGATTCGGGCTGTCGTAGGAGAAGAGTTCGGACTCCCACATCCCGACCACTACCTCGATGGCCTCGCGCCACTGCTCGCGTGAGCGGTCGTCGGTGGGCACCCCGAAGGCTGCTTGCTCCATGGGGGTCGAGCGGCCCGTCCCCCACTCCACGCGACCGTGGGAGAGCACGTCGACGGTGGCGACCTTCTCCGCGAGCCGAGCCGGATGGATGAAGCCGAACGGCGTCAGGGTGACGCCGAAGCCGAGCTTGATCTGCTCGGTGCTGAGCGCCAGGCCACCCAGGATCGCCTCGTTGCAGGGCGAGGCCGACCGGCCGTCGCGGAAGTGGTGCTCGACCACCCAAGCGGTGTTGAAGCCCAGCTTGTCGGCGTACTGGATCTCGGCGATGGCTTCGTCGTAGGTGCGCTGCTCCGCATCGCGCTGACCATAGGGGTGGGGCTTGTCCCACGGCTTGATCTTGGGCTGGAACTCATACAGCAGGTCGAGCTTCACGCCTGGGCTCCTTTTGCAATAATGAAGACCTGTTCGCAATGAAATTGGGGGGACTATATGGCCCGCCCCGCCCTGTCTGCCAGCCGGGCCGTCGCCGTGCTCAATTTCCTCGCCGCCCACCCGACCGAGGCGTTCACGCTCTCAGACATCTCGGCTCGACTGGGCATCAACCCCTCGTCGACCCATGCCTTGCTCACCGTGCTGGCCGACGCGGGATATCTGGTTCGTGATGCGCGCCTTCGGACTTTTGCTCTCGGTCCGGCGGTCGTCGCCCTCGGAACCGCGGCCCTGGAAGCTCATCCGGTCATCGACATCGCCCGGGATGCGGCGCGCGAGCTGGCCAAGCAGACGGGGCTCGAGGTCGCGCTCACGGCGCCGGGCGGCGGTCACATCGTCTTCCTCGCCCGCGCCGGCGAACCCTCCGCACACGGGGTGCCGGTGCACATCGGCCAGCGGGTTCCCCTCGTGCCACCGATCGGGTCGGTCTTCGTCGCCTGGGGCAACGCGGAGTCCTGGCTCGCCAAGGCCGTCGATCCGGCGCGGCTGCGCGAGGTGCTGGACGTCGTACGCCGGCGGGGCTACTCGGTGGCCCTCGAAGCAGGCACCCGCCAGCGGCTCGGACACGCGGTGGACGACCTCGCCGGGCACCCTTCCGACGAGCAGCTACGTGCCGAAGTCGAGCTGCTGGTGAGCGGGCTCGGCGAGCGCGAGTACCAGCTGCACCAGGTCGAGACCGCGCGACGCTATGACGTATCGATGATCGCCGCCCCGATCTTCGGCTCGGCCGGCCAGGTCGTCATGGCCATGACCCTGCTCGGCTTCGACGGCAAGCTCGCCGGAGCCGAGGTGGCAGAGTTCGGCGAACTCTTGCGAGACGCCGCCCTTGTCGTCACCAGGCGGACCCGCGGTCGGCGGCCCGCCTGATCCCGGCCTTCACACGTTGCGTTCGGCCTGACTGATCGCCCAGGCGGCATTGACCAGACCGATGTGACTGAACGCCTGGGGGAAGTTGCCGAGCAGCTCACCGGTGTCGGTGTCGACCTCTTCGGCCAGGAGACCGAGATCGTTGGCGTAGTGGGCGGCGCGTTCGAAGGTGGTCCTGGCGGTCTCGACATCGCCCGCGAGCGCCTGGGCGTGCGCCAGCCAGAACGTACAGAGCAGAAAGCAACCCTCGTTGCCGGCGAGCCCGTCGACGCCCTCTTCGGCGCGATAGCGATGGACCAACCCGCGCTCGTCGGTGAGGCCGTCGGCGATGGCGTCGATGGTCGCCTTCATACGTGGATCCGTCGCCGGCAGGAAGCCGACGATCGCCAGCATCAGGCTCGACGCGTCGAGCGCGCTTCCGCCGAAATACTGCGTGAAGGAGCCGGCTTCTTCGCTCCAGCCTTCCGCGATGACCGCTGCATGGATCTCGTCACGCGCCGCTTTCCAGTCGTCCACCCGGTGCCCGGCATCAAGCCGATTCGCCATGGTGATGGCGCGGTCCAGAGCCACCCAGCACATGACTTTCGAATAGACGAAATGCCGGGGCTCGCCTCTCACCTCCCAGATGCCCTGGTCCGGTTGATGCCATTGCTGCGCAGCGGCATCCGCACAAGCCGCGAGGAATGCCTTCGTGTCGTCGTCGAGTTCGCCCACCTGATCGGCCAGCAACCGCAGGCAGTCGAGCAGCTCGCCGTAGACGTCCACCTGTTGCTGCCGCCAGGCACCGTTGCCGACCCGCACCGGACGGCTGTCACGCCATCCACCCAGGTGGGGCAGGGACCTTTCGGAGAGGTCGTGCTCGCCGCCGACGCCGAACATGATCTGCAGCGCGGAGCCATCACCGAGCGAGCCGGCGGCGGCCGTGCACATGAAGGCGAAGAAATCATTGGCCTCGTCGGGACAGGCTGCCACCCAGAGGGCATCCATCGTGAAGCTGGCGTCACGAACCCAGGTGTAGCGGTAGTCCCAGTTGCGCTCACCCCCGATTGCTTCGGGCAGTGACGTGGTGGCCGCCGCGATGATCGCGCCGCTGGGCTCGTAGTGCAGCGCCTGCAGAACCCGACCGCTGCCCCACACCAGATCGGCCCACGGGCCGTCGTAGGTCTGGTGAAACTGCGACCAGGCCTGCCATTTCGCGGTGGTGTCCTCCAGCCGTTCGACGAGCTCGTACTGCGCCCACACGCGTGCCGGCACCTCGGCGAGCGTGCTGCGGTGCAAGGCGAAGGTGCGGGTCTCTCCCGCTTTCAGCGGCAACCGGGCGCGTCCGGTCCCCGCGTCGACCTCGAACGCGATCGGGCTGGTGAGCACCAGCCATTCCGCACCACCGCGGGCCGTCACACCGCCGTCGATGTTCGACAGCAACGGCGCGAACAGTCCGTATTCGGGTCGCGGTGCGTACTCGATGTCGACCTCGACCTCGCCGGCGGTGCACTCGAGCCGGCGGATGAGCAGGTGCGGTGAATCCTTGCCGAGCTGGTGCTCGTGGCTGTCGGCACCGAACGCGAGCGCGTCGGTCAACACGAGCCGGCCGGAGTCAGTGGTGAACGTGGTCTCCAACACCATGCTGCGGTCGACATAGCGGCGGCTGCTTTCGTACCGCGTCGCCGGGGCAATCGACCAATGACCCGCATCGCCACCCAGCAGCCGCCCGAAGACGCTCGGACTGTCGAAGCGGGGGAAGCACAACCAGTCCACCGAGCCGTCGCGGGTCACCAACGCCGCCGAATGGCAATCGGACAGCAGCGCGTGGTCGGCGATCGCCACGGTGCTCATGCCGAAGCCCGGGCCGGGGGGTGCGAAGCCGCCGGGTCGCCGGACGTCATGGTCCCGTCCTCCTTCACCGGTATCACCCCCTCAACCCTGACGACGAGCCGGTGACATCGATGTTGCATCTTTCGCGCATCGGGTACACGCACTTCACGCCGGCACGCGGTCCGGACCCTCTTCGGAAAGGAACTGCGATGAACATTCTGTGGGCCATCATCGCCGGTCTGGTCATCGGCCTTCTCGCCAAGCTCGTGGTGCGCGGACGTCAGCCGATCCCCCTGTGGCTGACCATCGTCATCGGGATCATCGGTGCCATCGTCGGCAACTACATCGCCTCGGCGCTGCATGTGCGGCACACGTCAGGGATCGACTGGATCCGCCACATCCTCCAGGTCGGCGCCGCCGCAGTGCTGATCGGCATCATCTCGCCGCTGTGGGTCAATCGTGGCAGCAACCGGCGCGTGGGGGTCTGACGCATGCTCGATGTGACCGCCATGATCCTCACCGACCACGAGACCTTGCGCCGGCAGTTCGCCGCTCTCGACGACGCGCGCACCGACGCAGCGCTTGCCGCCGTCTGGAACGGCCTCGCCCGGATGCTGGACGTCCATGCGGCGTGCGAGGAGGAGGTCTTCTACCCTTCGCTGCTCAAGCACGGTGAGGACGCCGAGGACGAAACCGATGACGCCATCGACGATCACAACAAGATTCGCGACGGCGTCCGCCGAGCGGCCGAGCACAAGGTCGGAACCCCGGAGTGGTGGGAAGCCGTCGGAGTCGCCAACACCGAAAACAGCAAGCACATCGCCGAGGAAGAGCGCGAAGCCCTCCCGGACTTCCGCAAGAACGCCCCCGACGAGTTACGCGAGGAGCTCGCCGTCGCGTGGCTGAACTGGCGCTTCGAACACGACAGCGGCAAGGGCGTCGACGGCCGCGACAAGGATCCGCAGACCTACATCGACGACAACTCCTGACCCCGCCGGCGGGCGGAGCGCCGGACGCCCGGTGATACAAAACCCGCATGGCGTCGAGCGGCACGAGAGCATGAAGCTCTCCAAGGAATGCGCCATCGTGGGGGTCGGAAACACGGCCTACACCCGAGGCACCGATCGCACGACTCTCGAGCTTCATCTGGAGGCCTCGAGCCGCGCACTCGCCGATGCCGGCCTGACCACCGCCGACGTCGACGGGGTGATGCCGAGCGCCACCGCCGGACGCTGCGCCGAGGACTTTGCGCTCAATCTCGGCCTGAGCGACCTGAAGTTCAGCACCACAGTGCACATGGGCGGCGCCAGCCTCATCGCGTCGATCCAGAGCGCGTGCCTGGCCATCAGCGCAGGCATCGCCTCCTGCGTCCTCGTGCCGGCTGGACGACGGGGCTACTCAGGCGAGCGGATCTCGACGGGACAGGCCGTCGTCGAGCCCGTGGTTGCCGACGTGACGCAATTCGAGCTCCCGTACGGAAATGTGGCTGCTGCGCAATGGTTTGCGCAGGCGGCGATGCGTCACATGTACGAGTACGGCACCACGAGCGAGCAGCTCGGCCATGTCGCCGTCGCGTGCCGAGCGCACGCGAATCTGAATCCGCAGGCGCTGATGTACGGCAAGCCGCTGACGCTGCAGGACCATCAGAACTCGCGGATGATCACGTCGCCCTTCCGGCTCTATGACTGCTCGCTGGAATCGGACGGGGCCGGCGCGCTCGTCATCACCAGCGCCGAACGCGCTCGCGATCTCGCGAAGCCGGCGGCGTATGTCTCCGGCTTCGGCGAGGCCCACGGCTACCCGCCGACCTCCCTCACCCAGAAGCCCACCATGGCCGTCGTGGAAAGCCTGCAGCGCGCTTCGAGCCGCGCGTTCGCAATGGCGGGTATCACGGCTGACGACCTCGATTGCCTGATGATCCACGAAGGCTTCACCTGGTACGTGATCGCCGCCTTGGAGGCGCTGGGCATCGTCGCGCTGGGAGAAGGTGGACCCTTTGTCGAGGCCGGCAACATGGCTATCGGTTCGCGGCTGCCGATCAATCCGCACGGCGGCGCGCTGTCGGAAGGACACGTCTCCGGCGTGAACCACGTCATCGAGGCGGTCCGCCAGCTGCGCCGCGAGGTCCCGCCCGAGCGTCAGGTGGCGCCCTGCGAAACCGTCGCCGTCGTCAACGAAGGCAACTTCTTCGACGGCTCCGTCCTCGTCCTCACGCGATAGGAACGAGGCCGCCCATGACCCGCCCACTCCCCGTCCCCACGCCCGTCACCGCCGGCTTCTGGGACGCCGCCCGCCGTCACGAACTCGTCGTCCAGCGGTGCAGCAGCTGCCAGAACTACCGGCACTACCCGCAGCCGCGCTGCCCTCATTGCGGCTCGGATGAATGGACGTGGGCGCCGGTGAGCGGGCAGGGATTCATCTACACGTTCACCGTCACGCACCATCGCTTCCACCCGGCATGGAAGGACCGCACACCGTTTGCGGTGGCGACGATCGAGCTCGACGAAGGCGTGCGGATGGTCAGCGACCTGCCTGCGGAAGACACCGGCAAGGTGGCCATCGGAGCCCGGGTCGAGGTCTTCTTCGACGACATCGCCGCGGATGTGACCCTGCCGCGTTTCCGTCTCGTCGGGGGCGGGGCCACCTAGCCTGCGTCAGCCGCTTTCCGCTGCACCGGGTAGAGCAGATGCAGGACGCGATCGCCCTCGACGACGACCGCCGGGTCACCGAGCTCGACGTCCGCCACGGACATCTCGCCGAAGAACGGGCGGCCACTACCCATCACGACTGGAATCAGATCCACGGCGATCTCGTCGAGCAGCCCGAGTTCCAGGGCCTGCCGGGTGATGGTGCCGGCTGCCACCGCGACAGTGCGCTCCCCTGCGAGCTCCCGCGCCTTCGCAACCGCCGCCTCGACGCCGTCGGTGACGAAGTGAAACGGCGCGTGCGGATGGGCCTCGATCCAGTCGGTTGGTACGTGATGGGTCACGACGACCACCGGGACGTCCATGGTGTGCCGCCCGCCCCACCCGTCGGTGAAGTCGAACAGGGTCCGCCCGCACACAAAGGCCCCGAGCCCGGACACCCAACGCTGCCAGTAGCCGGCGCTCTGCGGGCTCACGTGAAAGGTCAGCCCCTCCGTCGCGGTGGGGATCTCCACGGTTCCGTTGACATACCAGTCGAAAAGGCGGCCGATGGTGTTGTCGCTCTTGGCGATGTAGCCGTCGAGCGACATCGATGCCGAGGCGATGACCTTTCCCGTTTCGATGTCCATGCCTGTCTCCTCCGGCGGTGCTTGCTTCCTTCTCGGGTAGGACGATGGCCGCGCCGCGGACTCATCGCTCCCCCGCGCCAGCCTGCCGCAACCGAACAGCGGAGGCGTTCGTGACCGTCGAGGTCGACCATTGAGGTACCGGCTCGACCCGGCTCATTCCTGACGCGTCACTGGGAATCGGCCGGGGCGAGCCGTGGATCTTCAGGGGCGTACCCTGAAGTTGCGCCACTTCGGCGTTGAGCCCTCCCGCTGACGGGAGGAGATGGGCGGTCCCGTCATGGGACCCAGCCGACCAGAAGAATTTCCGACGCTCGACGGCGCACGCATTCCCACCCAGGCGCCCGAGGCCCTGCGACTTCGCACCCTGCATCACGGACCTTCGGAGCGGCAGCCGACGCTGGACGGCGCGTGGTGGCCTCATTCCCGAGACCTCGCCGGCGAGATCCCGGCGCTGATCACCGCGTTGCACGAGGGCGGAACGCGGGTGAGTCGCGTGCTCTACAACCCCGAGACGTGGGACAGCCCGCCACCCAAGCTCAGTGCCGACGGCCGCACCATTCGCCTCGGCTGGTTCAGAAGCATGGATCCGCATCTTTTGACGGTGACGGGGATTGCCGGTGCCGATCGTCTCGACCTGCTCGTCGTGCCGCCGCGCACCGCACCGGATGCCGCCGAGCGGGCCATGGCGGCGGCGGTTGGAGTGGGAAACCATCAATCGGCGAGCACCGTCCTCGAACACCTGACGGACTGATGGAAGATCGTGACGATCTGGAAAAGCTTCTACTGAAGGGGCTGAGCGAGTCAGAGCGCGAGCAGGTCACCGAAACCATCCGCCAACAGACCGCGAAGAAGTTGCGCAAACACCCGAAGAAACGGGCTCCCGACGATTCGTCCCCGGCAGCGACGCAAGACCCGGCCGGCTGAATCACCAGAGTGGGGATCGGATCCTATGAGGGTCAAACATCGGTTGCCGGTGGTGCCGGTCCTGGCAGTCGCAGACGAGGGCGACCAGCTGCGGCTGATGGTCGATTCGGTCGGCGAATACGCGATTTTCCTGCTGAGCCCCGACGGGCACGTGATGACCTGGAATCGCGGCGCGGAACGGCTCAAGGGATACGCAGCTGCTGACATCGTGGGTCGACACTTCCGGGTGTTCTACCCGCCGGCGGACATCGCTGCCGGCAAGCCCGAGCGCGAACTGGCGACCGCCCTGCGCGACGGGGCTGTCATCGACGACGACTGGCGGATCGCGAAAGGTGGGCGCAGATTCCGCGCCCACGTCGTGATCACCCCGCTCTACGACGGCGGCGTATTGCGCGGATTCGCCAAAGTCACCCGCGACGACACAGCCGCCCGCACGGCGATCAACAGCAGTCGAGCGATGGGTGACATCACCCGCGCACTGCTCGACGGCGTCGCTGTCGGCGAAGTGCTGACCATGGTGACGGCCCACGCCTGCGAGCTTGCCGGCTGTGGGCGAACATGGCTCGTGACTCCCGTGGAAGATGGATTTCTTGTCCGAGCGACCGAAGGGCCTCTGCCCGGGCCGATGTCGGGCGCTGTGCTGCCGGCTTCGCCTGCCATGGCCGCCGTGATGGCGTCCGGAGAGCCGCGATGTCTGTCGAACCAGCCGTCGATCGGACCTGCCGATCCGGTCCTGGAGTTGACGGAGCACGGACTACTGGTGCCGATGGTCGCCGGGTCCGGCGGCACCATCGGGATACTCGTCGCCGCAGCGTTCGCCGGTGCCCCGCCCTTTCGAGAGGTTGATCTGGAGCTGCTGCAGTCGTATGCCAATCAGGCAGCCCTGGTGCTCAGCTACGAGATCGCCCAGCAGGCGCTGCGCGAGCGGCAGGTCGGTGACGACCGGGAACGTATCGCCCGAGATCTGCACGACCACGTCATCCAACAGCTCTTCGGCACGGGAATGGGCCTGCAGAGTGCCGCCGGGCATGCTCAGGAACCGAACATCCGGACCCTCATCGAAGACGCGGTTGACCACCTCGACACGACCATTCGCCAGATCCGCACGACGATCTTCGATCTCCGTCAGCCCGATCTCGGCATCCCCCGCGCCGCACGCGCCCAGGTGACCGATCTCGTGAACGACGCCACCAGATCGCTGACATTCCAGCCGATCCTGCGGTTTGCCGGGCCGGTGGACACCGCTCTCGAGCCCGACGTGTGCGACCACGTGCTCGCTGCGATTCGCGAGATGCTGTCCAATGTCGCTCGCCACGCGAATGCAGGCGCTGCGACCGTTTTGGTCAGGGTGGACAAGGGCTTGGAGGTCATCGTGACCGATGATGGAGCCGGCCCGCTGGAACTCGTGGGAGCCGGCAACGGCCTGCGCAATCTGCGCGCCCGGGCCAGCGCCATGAACGGATCGTTTTCCCTCGAGACAGGCCCCGATGGTGGTGCGGTCGCCACCTTGCGAGCCCCGCTCTGAGCGGCCCGAGCGGCTATGTCGTGGCGAGGAAGTCCAGCAGTGCAGCGTTCACGGTCTCCGGCTCCTCCTGCTGAACCCAGTGGCCGCAGTCGGGCACCCAGATCGGCTCGCGAAGCTGTGGAACCCACTGCCGGGTCGCCGCGACGCTCTCCGGCTTCAGGCCGAAGATCGCGTCGCGTTCGGCACCGATGAACAGCGCCGGCTGCAGGACTTTCGCGTTCACGAAAGGCGCCAGGAGCTCCCAGCTCTGGTCGATGTTGCGATACCAGTTCAGGCCATGCCGGAAGGTGCCCTTGCGCTCGAACTCTGCGACGAATACGTCTAGATCTTCTTCACTCAACCACTCGGGCAGTGAGTCCGGCTCGCGAAGCAGATCGTTGAAGCAACGGGCCGCAGGATCGAAGAAACGGAAGTCCTCGAGCGGGATGTCACCGGAGATCGAGTACAGGATCCGGCGCAGGGTGCCGCGGATGTCGCCATCCAACTCGGCCTCGGCGACGCCCACCTCCTGGAAGTAGAGGAAATACAGGAACGCGTCGCCGAGCGCCGAACGCATCGCCTCGGTCGGGCGCACGTTGCCCGGCAGCCGCGGTCCGAACGGCACGCTGATCCCGACGACGGCGGGGAACACATCGGGGCGCAGCAGGGCTGCGTGCCAGGCCACTGGAGCACCCCAGTCATGGCCGACGACCGTGGCCTCGCCGATGCCCAGCCCGTTCAGCAGACCGACGAGGTCACCGACGAGATGGAGCTGGCTGTAGGAGCGCACCTCCGGCGGGGCGTCGGTCTGGCCATAGCCGCGCTGATCGGGCGCGATGACGCGGTAGCCGGCCTCGGCCAATGCCCGCAGCTGATGGCGCCAGGAGTACCAGCTCTCCGGGAACCCGTGGCAGAGCAGCACGGCTCGCCCGTCAGCCGGACCGGCGACCGCTGCGTGCATCCGGATTTCACCGGCATCGACAAAGACATGCTCAACATCGACCGTCATGCCAGCACCGTACCGATCAGGGGTTGGCCGGCACCGTCGCAATGTTCTTGGGGTCGCAGTTGAAGAAGCCGTTGTTGGGCCGGGTGACGCCCTTGTCATAGACCCAGCCATTCGTCGTCAAGCGCACGATGGCGGTGCAGTCGTTGATCTGTGTGGCGTCAGGGCTCGTCGACACGGGAGGGCTGATTCCACCGGCGGTCCAGTCGGTGTGCGAGCCCGCCTTCTGCAGCACGCAGTCCTGTGTCAGGTTGTCACCGCACGCCTTCGCTGACGTCGCGAACAGCAGCCACGAATCGTAGGACTCCAAGGTGAAATTCGTGTACTTCGGGGTCGACACCGTCGAGGTCAGCTGAGACTTGATCTCCGAGATCGCCGGGGTGTCGATACCGGTGGCGAAGGGAAGGTAGCTCAACTCGACGTAGACCGGCGGGAAGGTGCCCAGCGCCTTGGCGGCCTGGACGGCCTGCGCTGTGTAGAACTGGTAGGAGTACGTGACCTCTTCGGGACTCCAGCCGATGTTCTTCATCGCCTGGATCTCGGGGGTGATGTCCTGGCCTGAGGTCTCGAACACTCCGGCCGTACCGAGGTCTTTGAGCTGCTCCATGTAGGGCCGGAAGTTGTCGACCAGCACCGGCTTCACCTGCACGGCGGTGACCTTGAAGCCATTGTGCTCGAGCGCGTACTTCTGCTTCTTCCCGCCCTCGGTGAGAGACGCCAGCGTGGCGCTGCCGACACCGATGCCCTTGGTCTTCAGATCGGGATAGGTCTGCGCGAGCAACCGGTAGGCGCCGAAAGGAACCTGGGTGGCGATCCCTGGCTGGATCTTGACTTGCAGACCCGCGTTCGCCGCTGCCGTGGTGACGGTGTAGGCCGGGATCGTGCCGAGCTTGCAGGCCAATCGCGTCTTCACACCCGCGTCATCGAGAGCGTTGCCGCCGCCGACCAACATGAAGTCCTTCTGGCACGCTGCGGTGGTCGTCTGACCGACGTTGAAGAGCTTCGCGTCCCACTTGTCGATGACAATCTTGCGTCCGTTGATGCCGCCGGCGGCGTTGCACCACTTCGTGAAAGCCTCGCTGGCATCGAAGAACTCCTGCTCGATGCCGGGTGCAGCAGCCGCCCCGGCATCCGAATTCACCCCGATGCGGATCGTGCTGTCGGTGAGACCGCGCGCCGTCGGACCCTTCGGGGTGCCCGGACCGCATACGCCCTTCAACGTGCCGAAATCTCCAGCGGCGGCCGTCGCGGATGCGGAAGCGCTCGCGGAGGGTGTCGACGAGGCGGAGGTGGCGGACCCGCCGCTGGGCGACGACGACCTGCCACAGCCCGCAACCACCAGCCCGACAGTCAAGACCGTGGTGAAAGTGAGCAAGGGCATCCGTGGATGCGGGCTGGTAGTCACGCTCTCTCCTTTGAGTTAAGTGGAGTTCTAGCAGGACGGCAGTCTGACTTTCAAGGCCTGCATGGACTTTTCGCACACAAACATCTAGATGTACGAACCCGGTCACTCCTGGGATGCGCTTCTTTCCGGACCCGCGGTTGATCGACCGCCGAACGCGTCGAACTCATTCGTAGACCGAAGAGCCGGTGCCGGGGCCGTGGGCCGGGAACTGTCAGATACGGCGGCGGTTCATCCGTTCTGCCACCGGCCAGCGGACACGCGTCACCCATCCGAGTCGTTCGAAGCCTCGGATGAGAATGGCGGAGCTGTCGACCTGCCAGCGGTCGATTCCGTGACGGGCGGCCGTCGGGTCGGCATGGTGGCCGTTGTGCCAGCTCTCGCCCATGGAGGCGATGGCCAAAGGCCAGCAGTTGGTGGACCTGTCACGACTGCGGAACGGACGACGGCCCGCGACATGGCAGACGCTGTTGACCGAAAACGTCACGTGATGCAGCACGAACATGCGCACGACGCCGGCCCAGAGGAACGCCGTGGCCGCACCCGCCCAGCTCATCGTTATCAGGCCCCCGAGCAGTGCCGGTGCGGTCAAGCTCAGGAAGACCCAGAGCGGGAACAACGCATCGATCCTGGCGATGTCGCGATCGGCGAGCAGGTCGGGCGCAAACCGCTCCTCGCGGGTGTGCTCATCGGAGAACAACCATCCCAGCTGTGCCCACCACAGGCCTTTGATCAGGGCGCCCGGCGTGGTCCCGAACCGCCAGGGCGAATGCGGGTCGCCTGGTTGGTCGGAGTGTGCGTGATGGCGACGATGCGCGGCCACCCAGCTGATGACGGAACCTTCGACCGAAAGCGAACCGGCCACGGCGAGGGCGATGCGCAGTCGCCGACCCGCGGTGAAGGCGCGGTGCGTGAGGTAACGGTGGAAGCCCACAGTGACGCCGTGCCCGGCTATCGCGTAGAACGCGATGAACAGCCCGGCGTCCAGCCAGGTCGGGCCGAGGCCGGTCCGGGTGGCGAGCACCACCGCTCCCGCGATCGCCACCAGTGGACCCACCAGAACGAACCACAGCAGAACCACGTGCCAGCGCGGCGCGGCCGCCACGTAGATCTCGGGGTCAGGCGCGGCCGTGAGTTGATCGACGGCTTCGGAGGTGACCAGGGCTGGGCGCGGCGGCGCCATGGTGGAGACGGGCATGTGCGTGTCCATGAAGACGGGCACTGAAAGGTCTGAGCGGGAACCTGACGCTCGCGTAGCCACGACCCTCAAGGCGGTGACGACGCTCTCAGCCGACTGAATCCCAGTAGCTCGAAGGTACCCGCAGGCGGCGGATTGCGAGCGACTCAGCGATCGCGGGCAGCGTCCCAGGGGCCGGGAACGTGGACCACAGGTGCGCCCGACGGTGTGCGGCTGCTTGCGCCGGCGCAGGTGCACGCGCCAAGGAAGGGCCACCGCTCGTCAATCGGCAATCGGGCCCAGACGGCCTTTGCCCCCGGACCGAGGGACGTCGTTCCCCAGTCCTCGGCGAGGCCGGAGACGATCAGCAGGCCGCGGCCGGCCGCGACGGATCGGGACCGGCCGGCGTGCAGGCTGGAGTGCCGCAGGTCGATGTCGGCGGCGTCGTGACGGTTGGGAAGCTCACCGATCGAGTCGATGTCGGCGAGCAGGTTGGTTCTGGAGGGAAGCGCGCTGGGGTGAAGGGGGTGGGCGTCTTCGACTGCGAGATGAAGGAAGCCGGCGGCCACATCGACCCGGACCGTGACAGCCGTGCCCGCGTGCAGCACGGCATTGGTGACCAGTTCAGACGTGATGAGCTCGGCGTCGGCCGCGATGGGCGACAATCCCCAGGCGTCGCACCGCGAGACGACGAGGATGCGGGCCGAGAACGCGGTTGCGCTGCCTGCGGACCAGCGTTGCACGGCCCGGCGACACATGTGATCACGACCAGTCTGTCGGCACGGTCGGCGCGACAACAGATACCTACCGTCGCCATCCGATCTCAACCCGACGGCCGTCGCCCGGCCCCGTCACTTGCTGGTCGCCCGATGGCGTCAGCGGGCGTCGTCGTATTCCTGAGCCGCCTCACGTTCGGCGGATGAGCGCTGGCGATTGTCATTGGCGATCTGCCTGGCCTGTGCGTCAACCTGCCGGGCGGCTCGTTCTGCGTGACTTTCCGCGGCGCGTGCCTGAGCGGCGAGCAGCTCCCGGTCGGAGGCGGCACCGTCACTGTCGCGGCCCTCCCAGATCCGGTCTATGGCGGCGGCATCCCGATCGTCCCTGGCGTGCCGACGGTCGGCCTCGGCACCGGTGAAGTCAGCGACGGCTTCCCGCTCGGCAGCAGCGGCATCACGGATGTCAGCGGCACTCTCACGAAGCCTTGCTGCCTGCGAGCGGGCTGCTGCCGCGGCGTCTCGCAGGTCGCCGCGCTCGATGGCCGCGTCGATGACGTTCTGGTGCTCGGGCGTTCCACCCGCTCCAGCGGCGCGATGTTCACGCTGGTCGGCCAATCGTTCGCGCTCGTCGGCCGCCTTCTCACGCTCATCGGCGACCCGGTCGCGCTCATCCGCAGCCTGCTGGCGTTCTGCCAATTGACGCTCACGATCCTCGAGACGTCGCGGCATCGCGTCCTCCGCGTTCGTGTGGAGCATTCCGCCACTTCTCGACGGTCACGCGTTCCCCGACCACGGTAGGGGCTCGGCGAGGGTGTTGTACACACCCTCAGGGGTGGTCCGAGCGGTCAGACGCTGATCGGCAGCTGCTGGGGACCCCGGACCGTGCTGGTGTAAAGCAGCACGGTCGCGTCCCGGTCTACCGTCCATTTCGGCCACCGCTTGAGCGTCTCTTCGAGCCCGATGCGTGCTTCCATCCGCGCCAGCGCCGCACCGAGGCAGAAGTGGCCACCGTAGCCGAGCGTCATATGCGCGTCGAACCTGCGATGGACATCGAAGACGTCAGGGTTCGGATATTTCCGCTCATCCCGGCCAGCCGATCCGGTGAGCAGGATGACCCGCGACGCTTCCGGGATAGTCACGCCGGCCACCGTCGCATCACGTGTCGACCAGCGGGCGTTCACCGGCGACGGCGGCTCGTAACGCAGGATCTCCTCGACCGCGCCGGGAAGCAGCGACGGGTCAGCGGCGAGTTCCGCCCGCTGCGTCGGGTGCTCGTCGAGCAGGCTGGCGGCCCAGCCGAGATGGCGGGCCACCGTCTCGCTGCCGGCGCTGAACAGCAGGATGCCGAAGCCGGCCAGCTCCTCGTCGGTCAATCGGCGGGGCTCACCCGTTTCCTCATCTGCTACCTCGGCATTGACGAGGTCGGTGAAGACGTCATCCCGCGGGTGGGCCCGCCGGTCGGTGAAATGGGCGCCCAGCCGCATGCCGAGCTGCACCAGCGCATTCATCGACACGTCGTTTGCCATCCCCACGCCCTCCTCCGTATGGAAGACGTCGTCGACGATGTGGCGCAACTCGTCCCGCTCACTCGCCGGAACGCCGAGCAGCAGCGAGATCACCGAGGGCGGCAGGATCGCGGAGAAGTCCTGCACGTAGTCGAAACGGCCGGAACCGACCTGCGCGTCCAGCAGCTCGACGCAGATCTGGCGGACTTGTTCCTCGAGCGCCGAGATCCGTCGCGTCGTGAAGGCCCGGGAGACCAGCTTTCGCAGCGTGGTGTGTTTGGGAGCGTCGAGCCAGATGATCATGCCCGTGTCGATCGGCTCCGGTGACATCGTCTCCAGCGTCGTCCCGTGGTTGGAGCTGAAAGTCTGCGGGTCTCGGGAGGCCGCTTCGATGTCGTGGAATCTGGACAGCGCGTAGAAGTCGTATTCATCGTTGCGGTAGACCGGCGCCTCGTCTCGAAGCCGCTTCCAGAGCGGATACGGATCGACGCGCAGCTCGGGGCTGATCGGGTCCCAGGAGAGCTCGGTCATGTGCACCTCCGATCGCACGGTGCGCGGAGCATACCTTTAGACATCTTGCTCGGCGGGAGCCGCACCAAGGCCACCGCGCGCTGCCCGGATTCCGCGAATTCCTACCATGGGGAAGCTTCAGAGCTGAAGGGGTGCGAGCACACATGCCGAACACAGATTTTGCCGATCGATACGGACCGTGGGCGGTGGTGGCCGGCGCGTCGATGGGCATCGGCGCCGCCCTCTCGCACGAGGCCGCCCGGCGCGGCCTGAACGTGGTGCTCGTCGCCCGCGGGAAGGAGCAGCTCGAGACGACGGCGGCCGACGTCGCACAGCGTCACGGCGTCGAGGTGGTCACCGTCGCCGCCGACCTCGCGCTGCCGAACATCGGCGAGGTGCTGGCCGAGGCGACGGCGAAGCTCGACGTCGGACTCCTCGTCTACAACGCAGCGGTCGCCCCCAACGACCACTTCATCGACGGCGATCTCGACCTGCACCTGCTGAGCATCGACGTCAACTGCCGCACCCCTACGATCCTGTGCCACCACTTCGGCAAGCGACTGGCCAGTCGCGGACGCGGAGGCATCGTGATGATCAGCTCGATGGGCGGCACGCAGGGGGCTGTCAACTTCAGCACCTACAACGCCGGCAAGGCCTTCGAATGGATCCTCACCGAGTCGCTGTGGACCGAGCTCGCCGACCGCGGAGTTGATGCGGTCAACGTCTTCGTCGGCGCGACCTCGTCGGCCAACTACAACTCCTTCAAGGCGACGCTCGATCCCGAGTTGTGCAACCGCACCGACACCGACGATCCGCTCGACCGGGCGAGGTCACGGCTCATGCGTCCGAGCACTCCCGAGGAGGTGGCCACGGCGTCCTACGACGGTCTGGGTAAAGGACCCGTCGCCTATGCCCATCCCGACGACGAGTTCGTCTCGCGGCGCTGCTTCGCCCTGCCGCGCAGCGAAGCCACCCAGGTCTGGCGAGCCCTGCAGGAGACCTCGACGAGCCGGCCCGATCGCGTCGCCCGATGAGCCGCCGGCTGCGGGTCGTGCAGTGGACGACGGGCAAGACCGGCAGCGCCGCGGTGCGTGGCATGGTCGATCATCCGGTGCTCGATCTCGTTGGCTGCTATGCGTTTTCGGCCGACAAGGTGGGAAGAGACGTCGGCGAGCTGTGCGGCACGGCACCACTGGGCATCACTGCCACCGATGACGTCGAGGCGCTCCTTGCGCTCGAGCCCGACTGCGTCTCCTACATGGCGTACCGCCCAAATTTCGACCATCTCGAGCGGATCCTGAGCTCGGGTGCCAATGTCGTGACGACCATGTTCATGATGGCCGGCACCGGCTACGGCGAGGACGCCACACATCGGATTCGCGATGCGTGCTTGCGCGGCGGTTCTTCGCTTTACGCGTCGGGCATCTACCCGGGCCACGCACCGATGGTGGCGCTCGCGGCCAGTGCAATGTGCAGCAGCATCACGCGCCTTTCCGTCCTCGAGTCGCTCGACATCCAGGGCTACGCCAACGAGCAGATGTTTCGGGCCCAGGGCTTCGACCTCGAGCCCGACGACCCGGTCGCCCGCACCGCCTGCGAGGCCTCGTGCGGCTCGTTCAAGGATCAGATCCCTGTGCTGGCAAGGGCTCTCGGCCTGGATATCGACGGGGTCGGCTTCCAGGTGCAGTTCGCCACGGCCAACCGCGACACCGACTTCGGTTTCATGACCGTGGGCAAAGGGCGGATCGCCGGCTTCAAAGGCACCGTCTCCGGCGACAAGGATGGGCGCGCGCTCATCGAGTGCAGCTTCGTGTGGAAGCTCGGTGAGGACATGACCCCCAACTGGCCGGTGACCCACGGATACGTCATCGACCTCGACGGCATACCGGGTGTCCGCGTCAAACTCGAACCGCAGGGCGAGCATTTCGACGGCGCCGTGACCACCGCCATGCCCTGTGTCAACGCCATCCCTCTGGTGTGCGCCGCGCCGCCGGGCATCGTCAACCTGACCGGGCTGCCGCTCGTGAGAGGGGCTCATCTGCTCCGCGCGTGACCGGCGGGACGCTGAGATCGCCTGGTGAGTATGGTGTTTTCGGCTAGGAGCGCCGGATCGTGATGGCACCGAACGAGGTACGTGCGTGGACCTCGACGGTCTCGTCGGACTCCTCGGGGCGGTCCGCGTTCTCCAGCAGGTTGTGCACCTGGCCGAAGCCGGTCTTCACCTCGAGCCATGCAGCGGTGCCTTCGGCGATGCCGATCTCGACGTCGCCCATGGCGGTACCGAGATCGACCGAGCCGCGAGCCACCTCCCCGAGGCGGATGCTGCCGTTGGACGTCTTGGCCTCGACGCTGGCGCCCGCCTGCTCGATGCGGATACCGCCGTTGGCCGAACGCACCCGCACATCTCCGGTGACGGCATCGATATCCGTGGCACCGTTGGAGTTCTTGACGACGACGCAACCCTTGACGTCACCGATACGAACGTCGCCGGTGGCGGTGTGGATCTCGGCATTGCCCATCACCTCATCGGCACTGATGTGACCCGCGGCGGTGCTGACCCGCAATGTGCCGGTCCGCTCGAAGCGCACGTTTCCGGCGGCGGTCTTGAAATGGCACTCCCCCAGCCGGCCTTCCCCGCTGAGATCTCCGACCTGCAGCTCACCAGAAAGCCCGGAACCGCTGGGCAATTCGATGGAGACGTCCACCGACCGGGTCCTGCGGGAGAAGTCGAAGGCTCGCGCCTTCGGACCCACTACATGCAGGACGCCGTTGGCGTAGTCGACCCGGACCCGCCGGGCGGCTTGGACGTCCGACTCATCGGAGGCGTCGCTCGGACGCACCTCGACGGTGGTATCGGCGCGTTCGCTCGCCGTGATCCGCACGTTGCCGACGCCGAGTTCGAGCGTGACGGAGATGGGTTCGAGCGTCTGGAATTGAGGCATGGCTGTTCCCTTCACATGGGTGGGTGAGGCGTCCGCGCGTTCGGGCGCGGTGTAGATCCGGTCGGACTGCGGGTGTCGTTGAAGCGGTTCGGGTGCTCAGCGCACCCAGCCCGTGAGCCCCTGTTTGGTGCGTTTGGCGGCGCGCTGCTCGGGGCGCTGCTCCCGGCCGGAGCGCTGCAGAGCTGCCGAGGCCGCGCGGACCAGCCAGGCGTTGACCGATCGCCCCTCCTTGGCGGCCGCCTCTTCCACAGCGCTCTTCAATCGCTCCGGAAGGCGCACATTGATTCGCGAACTCGCGCCGTCTTCGGCGGTCAATCCGCCGCCATCCGCCATTTCCGGTTCGTCACCGCCGGCATCATCAGAGGGCTCGGATGGCGCTGACGTCACGACGAAATTCGGGTCGCGTCCGCGCAGTCGCAGCTCCACCGAGCCCGGCGCCAGATCACGGGTGATCTCGTCAGCCGCGGCGGACAAGGCATCCAGCAGGGTCATCCGGATCGCCGACTCGAGCGACCCCGTCAACCGCTCGACCAGCGCGCGTGATTCCTCGCCCCCCGCTTCAGCGAGCGTCGCGAACTCGCGTCCGAGGCTGGTCACGTAACCGGTGAGGTCCATGACAGAAGCATGGCACAGTCGTGGCACCATTGCAAGCCACTTTGGCTCAGATCTGGTGCCACGTGGCACCTAACGCCGCTCAGCAGCCACCACGATTGAACCGCGCCTCCTAGACACGGCAATTATTGACCCCTGGCCAGGAGCCCTTCAACTGCGACGCCGACAACGTCAAGCAGGTCAAGACCTACGTCACCAGCTGACCCGAGCCAGGCGGGCAATCAGGAGAGCCGAAGGACGAGCGGCGGGGTGCTGGGAGCACGAGCTACCGCTTGACGAACTAGTTATATGTTGCATAATCGTTGTTATGGATACAACGAATGGGCCACCTGCCTCAGCCAAACGCGTCCTGCTGATCGGCGCATCCCGCGGGCTCGGCCTGGCACTCGCCGAAGAGTGGACGCGGGCGGGATGGCATGTCACCGCGACCGTGCGAGGCACGGGCCGGACCCCGCTGCACGACCTCGCCCAGCAGCGCGCAGGGCAGCTCGAGATCGAGACCGTCGACATCACCGAACCGGCGCAGATCGAGGCGCTCGACACCCGGCTCACGGGCCGAACCTTCGATCTGCTCTTCGTGAACGCCGGCGTCACCAACGAGCCCGATGGCACCGTGGCCGAGACCACGACCGAGGAATTCACTCGGGTCATGGTGACCAACGCGCTGAGTCCGCTGCGTGTCATAGCGGCGCTCGAGGGCCGGGTCGAACCCGACGGCACCATCGGGGTGATGTCCTCGGGGCAGGGCAGCGTGGCCAACAACGAGCGCGGCGGGCATGAGGTCTACCGCGGCAGCAAAGCAGCGCTCAACACGTTCATGCGTAGTTACGCAGCACGCCATCAGGGAGAGCGCCGAACGCTGGTACTCATGGCTCCCGGATGGGTCCGTACTGACCTCGGCGGCCCTGACGCACGTCTGAGCATCGAGGAGAGCATCCCCAACCTCGTCCGCACGATCGACGGGCTCAGCGGCAGCGCCGGACTGCACTACGTCGACTATCTCGGTCGTACCGTGGCGTGGTGAGCGCAAAGCCACCGTCAGCCGCTGTTAGGCAGGCGTGGCGCCTGATGCACGACTTCGTCGATGCCCACAGTCGGCACGGCGAGCTCGCGGATGCTCTCGGCTTCCGCCTCGGCGCCGGTCGGGGCAAGGTGCTCTTCCAGCTTCGCAGCGGGCCGATGACGCTCAGCCAGCTCGCCGAGGCCAATGGAGTCGACGCGCCCTACGCCACCCTCATCGTCGACAAGCTGGAAGCTCACGGGCTGGTGGAGCGTCAGCCGCACCCGGATGATCGGCGCCGCAAGCTGGTCACGCTTACAGCCGCCGGCCGCGATGCCATCACCACCGCCGACGCGATCCTGTCTCGTCCGCCGGCGGCGATCACCAGCCTCTCGCCGGGTGAGATCAAAGAGCTCACCAAGCTCCTCACCCGCCTCCTCGAAGCGGACTCCGGGCAGCCGACGTGACATAGCAAGGGACCCGGGTCATGCGACCCGGGCCCCCGCTACGAAGGTGGCAGCAATCAGGAGGTCTGGTAGCTCTGCACCGCAGTGACGTTCTTCGAGTCACAGTTGAACGGCCCAGTGTTCGGGTTGGTGACCTTCTGGTCGTACGACCAGCCGCTGGTGCTGAGGTTGATCAGCAGCCAGCACTTGTTGACCTGCGGGTGAACCGGATCGAGATTGGCCGGCGCGTAGAGGCCTCCGGCGTCCCAATTCGTCTCGGCCGAGGCCTTCCCGATCACGCACTCCATGGTCAGGTTCGAGCCACAGGCCGTGGCCTCCTTGGCAAAGAGCGCCCAGGCGCTCATCGACGAGGCGGTGAAGTCGGTGAACCGCGGCTTGCTGATGCTGGCATTCAGGATGCTCTTGATCTGTCCCAGCACCGGGTACTTCGAGCTGTCCATCTCGAAGGCCAGGTGAGAGAAACCGATGTAGGTCGGCGGGAACGTCCCGAGGGTCTTGGCCGCCTGGACATTCGCGTCGAGGTAGTACTGGACGCTGTACAGGACGAACGCCGGGTTGTAGCCGATGTTCTTCATCGCCTGGTAGATCGTCGAGATGTCCTGCCCCGTGATCTGGTCGAAGCCGACAGCGCCCGTGGCCTTCAGCTGCTCCATGTAAGGCCGGAAGTTGTCCACCTGCACGGGCTGCTGCTGCAACACCGAGACCTTGATGTTGTTGTTCTTCAAGGACTCCTGGATCCGCTTGCCCTGCGGGACGAGCGAGGACAGCGTGCTGGAACCGATGCCGACGCCGCCGGTCTTGGAGGCCGGGTATGCCTCCGTCAGCAGCCGCAGCGGACCGTACGGGTACTGGTTGGGGTTCGACGGAACGACGCTCACCTGGTACTTCGACTTGGCCGTGGCCGGGCCGACGGTGTAGGCGAAGATGTCGCCCTGCTTGCAGGCCTCGCGCGGCTTCACACCGGCGTCGTCGAAAGCGTTGCCGTTACCGACGAGCATGAAGTCCTTCTGGCAGGCGTTGGTGAAGGCCTGACCGACGTTGAAGAGCTTCGCGTCCCACTTGTCGACGACGATCTTGCGGCCGTTGATGCCACCCGCGGCGTTGCACCACTTGCTGAAAGCATCGGCGGTGTCGAAGAACTCCTGCTCCAAACCAGGCGCGGCGGCCGCACCAGGGTCACCGGTGGTTCCGATCCGGATCGTGGAGTCGGTGACCCCCTTGGCCGTCGCGCCCTTGGCGGTACCCGGGCCACAGATGCTCTTGAGTGTGCCGAAGTCGCCCTTGCCGGCCGCCTGCGTCGACGGGGCGGCCGACGACGTCGCCGCTCCCCCGGTGGAGGTACCCGTGTCGGTGGGCGTGTTGGACGAGCGTCCACACGCGGCGGTGAGCCCTAATGCGGCGGTGGCCAACAGGACCACCGCCGGCCTGATCGCGGCCGAGCGCCGAGATCGAGATGACATTGCTTCCCCTGCTTCTCTATGTCGGGCGCAAGCCGTGCGGCAGGCGCAAGCCGATGGTGCGGTTGCTCAGGACAGATCCGATGACTCCGCGCATCAGCCGATCGGGCGCATGGTGAAGCTGCCCTCTGGAATGAGCGGAGCGGGTCATGGCGCAGCGTTGGACCCTTGCGCCAGACCTCCTTTACGACGACGCGGCATCTTCGGCGCGTCTGTTCGAATCACTCTCGACGTCCAGCCCCGACCGCCGAGTGCCCGTATTGCAATCTGGTTCTACCACGCCGCGATTACCCGCCGCGCAGGGTCACCCGCCGTCGGCGCGTCGGCGACGCCGAGTATCGAGCGGGGGCTCAGAAAAACCTCAGCCGGACGACCGGTTCAGTGCGGCACGTCGAGCGCATCGCGCCACTGCATGCCCTGCTCGAGCGCGGCGATACGAGACTTGATGATCTCGTCCAGATCGCTGGTCGGAAAGACGATGAACTGGTTGTCGAGCACCGCCTGGTGCACGACGTCTGCGACCTGACTCGGCGAGACGCCCTGGGTGGAGATCAGATCGCGCAGCTGCTTGGACATGGGATTGTCCGCCGACGGATCGTCCATGCCGCCGGGACGGTTGCGCTCGCTCTCGAAGATCTTGGTGTCGATCAATCCCGGACACAGCACCGAGACGCCGACGCCGAGCGGCGCGAGCTCACCGCGAAGGGCAGCGCCCAGGCCGACCACGGCGTGCTTGCTCGTCCCGTACGCGTTGAGCGTCGAGGTATCGCTGAGACCGGCCACGCTCGCCGTACACACGATGTGCCCGCTGCCCTGCTCGACGAGCACCGGAGCGAAGGCCTTGGCGCCGTGGATGACGCCCCGCAGATTCACGTCGAGGACCCATTCCCAGACGTCGAGCGCGGTGTCCAGCAGCCCACCGACCGGCGCAACTCCCGCGTTCAGGCACACCACGTCGACCCGGCCGAAGCGCTCGAGGGTGGCGTCGCGCAGATCGTTCATCTCCTGCATCGAGGCAACGTCACACCGCACCCCGAGGACGCGATCGCCGTTACCGCCGAGCTCCGCGGCCACCCGGTCGAGCGCCTCGGCCTCGATGTCAGCGAGAGCGACCTTCATCCCCGCAGCAGCAAAGCGAAGGGCCATGGCCCGCCCGATCCCGCTGCCGGCGCCGGTGACGACGCAGACCTTGTCGCGAAGGCTCTGCGCCTCAGCGTGAACGTCGGTCTCAGCGTGAACGTCTGTTCCAGCGTGAACGGCGGTCATCTCGGCTCCTCTGGTCTCGTGCCGGGGAGCGTATTCCGCCGGGTGGCGACGGTGGGGAGCAGTCCCTCTTGCTGCAGTCGCCGGAACCACTTGCGGAACATGTCCTCGGTATCCATGCAATCGCCAAAACCGGCGTGGCGCACAGCGATGGTGCTGTTGAGCACCGGGCCTGCCGCCGCGTCACGCCCGCTGAGCAATTGGTCGGCGTAGACCAGTGAATTGCGCCCGACGAAATCCACGATGTTTGCCGGTGATCGCAGCCGGTGACGCTCGACCAGGGCTGACCACTGGGCCTGCCTGGCGGGTAGCTCGTCCAGCAGCACGGTCGGCCGGTGGTCACCGACCGCCATACCGAAGCTCTCGGCAATCGCCGGCCAGACCTGCTGCCACAGGAACGCGTCACCGTTGGTGAGGTTGAAGGTGCCGCCGGCGGCGGAAGGAGACTCGGCAGCCCACGCGAGAGCGGCGGCGACCAGATCGGCGTCCACCGCTTCCTTCAGCTGCGACGAGATCGCCTGGCCGGGAAAATCGAGCGGCCGGCCCTCGTCGCGTAACAAGGCAGCCCACGCGCCGATGACGGGGATCAGGTTCATGTTGGTACCGATCGCGTCGCCGTAGACGACGGTCGGCCGAAAGACCGTGAACGCCCACGACTTCCCGGCTTGCGCGGCGCGAAGGTAGTCCTCCTGCAGGAAGTAGAAGTTCGGATGCTCGACGCGAGGATGCCGCTCGCGCAACGGATTACGCACACCGCCGAAACCCACCGACGGATGGTGCAGGCCGTACGCCTTGGTCCCTTGCAGCAGCGAGACGTGACGCACGCCGGCGTTGTCCAGCAGCGGCTCGATGACGTGTCGGAGCATGGCGGCGTTGCGCCGCATCGCGGCGTCGTCCACCCAGCCTGGAGACAGCCCGGGAAGCTCGTGAACGGCGGCGTAGACCACGTGGGTCACGTCGGTCAGTCGCGAGAGTGCCGCGCGGCAGGCGGATTCGTCGCTCAGATCCAAACTCAGCCACTGCGACGGATCCTGATGCTGCGGCGGGCGGCGCGACACGCCCACGACGTCCCAGCCGGGCAGCGCCGCGAAGTGCCGCATCGCCGCCTGCCCGACGAGACCGGATGCTCCGGCGACCAGAACCTTGCGCTGCATGGTGACCAGACTCCCGTGGGGCCGATTGGCTCGGATGCTAGACATGCACTCACCCCGCAGACACACCGGAGGCGACGAGGCCATGCCAGGGATCCTTGACGGCCAGCACGCGATCGTGATCGGAGGCGGCTCGGGAATCGGCCTCGGATCGGCCCGGCTGCTCGCCCGTGATGGGGCCCGGGTCACCATTGCCGGACGTACCGAGCAGAAGCTGCAGGACGCGGTGGCAGCGCTGGCTGACGACGGCTTGGCGGTCACCCATACGGTCTGTGACGCCATGGATGCCGGCTCCGTCAGCGCTGCGGTGGACGCCGCGTCCGATCACGAACGCCACCTGCACATCGCCGTCGTGGTCCCCGGCGGGGGTGGCATCAAGCCCGTGCTGCTCTTCGGCGATGACGAGTTCTCCGAGCAGGTCGACAAGAACGTCCGGCCCGTCTTTCTGCTCCTGAAGTACGCCGGCCAGGCGATGGTGCGCGCCGGGAGCGGCTCGTTCGTGGCGATCTCCTCCACGGCCGCCGTTTTCTCCAGCCAATACCTGGCGTCCTACAGCGCGGGTAAGGCCGCCGTCGACCAGTTGGTGCGCGTCGCGGCCAACGAGCTCGGCACCCTGAACATCCGGGTCAACTCCGTGCAGCCTGGAATGACCCGCACTCCCACCACCGCCGGCGCCTTCGCCAATCCCATGATGATGGCCGCGTTCCTGGCGGAGCAGCCGCTCGCGAGACATGGCGAGGTCGACGACATCGCCCAGGCCGTCCGGTACTTCGCGGGCCCCGAATCCTCATGGGTGACAGGCCAATTGCTCACCGTCGACGGCGGCAACACGCTGCGCTCCTTCATCGACTACGCGACGCTGATCCCGATCCCCGATACCCGCGAGGTCGTGCTCGGCGGCGGGCGGAGTTGACGGCTACGAATCAACGGGGGCCGGCTTGACGGGTCGCGTGCGTCTGGCCGGCAGCTTCAGACCCAGGGTGCGGTTCAGCACCCGATGCAGGGCGTCGCGCAGCTGGTCGTCGGTGAGGTCCTCGAGGTGCAGGACGACGCCCGACATCCCGTAGGACAGGTAGAAGGCGGTGCGCTCCTCGGCGGTGGGCTCTCCCCCGAAGAACAGTCGCTGCAGCCGGCTCTGCAACTCCACGGTGTTGCGCACGTAGGTCGGATGGCGGGTGACGGCGGGATCACGGTTGAGCACCGCGAGCGCGCGGCGGTTGGCCACCCCGCTGTCGATCATCGCGCTGAGCGCCGCCGCGATCTGCTCGGCCTGGGTGGGTTGGCTCTCGGCCAGATCCAGCAGCTGGTTCGCCGCCTCGTGCGCCGGGGTGAGGATGGCATCAAGAAGTGCCGACTTGGTCGGGAAGTAGTAATAGATCGCGGCTTTTGTCACTCCGACGCGGGCCGCGATCTCCTGCATCGTCGCCGCGTCATAGCCCTTTTCACCGAAGACATCGAGCGCAGCGTCAAGGACGCGCTGGCGGCTCAGCTCCCAGCTCACCGGATCTCGCGTCCTGGCCATCGCTTCCGATCCTCCGGTCGATGGGTGGTCCCCTGCCCGCGCGGGTGGCCCTCACGCTATCGCCGATACCGACGCGATCGTCAAAACAATTCATTAACTTGACAGTCGGTTAATGATCCAGCACTGTGCTTTCAGCCCGCTCAGGCGTGGCCCGATGCCGGGGATGCCCGAGAAGAACGGATACCGCGTGCCGCTGCTGCCAGCCCTTGCGTCACTTGCTGATGCGATAGCTGCCGCTCCCCCGTCACCGCCCAGCGAGAGCGTCGCGGAGGCCCGCTCCCGGGCCCACGCAATGGCCGATCGCACGTTCCGCGACCTGGCTCACGAGGTTGCACCCGTGTGGTCGGAGCGTGACGCGCTCGTCCCAGCGCAAGCAGGCGAGATCCCGGTCCGGATCTACCGTCCGCGCCCCGGATTGCTTGCCCTGCACGTGTATTTCCACGGCGGCGGCTTCTGGCTCGGGACCCTCGATCAGTCCGATTCCTCGTGCCGTCGGCTTGCGACCGAGAGCGACCGCGTGGTGATCTCGGTGGGGTATCGACTGGCCCCGGAGGCGAAGTTCCCCAGCCAGGTGGAGGAGTGTTACGCCGCCCTGTGCTGGGCGGTCGAACACGCGGCGGAGCACGACATCGATCCTGATCTGCTGACCGTCGGCGGAGGTAGCGCCGGAGGCGCCCTCGCGGCGGCGGTGGCCCTCATGGCTCGCGACCGGCGGGGGCCGAAAATTCGGCTGCAATTGCTGGAGATTCCGGTCACCGATCTCACCATGTCGCAACCCTCGATCGAGGAGAACGCCAACGGTCCGGTGCTGACGCGGTCCGGCGTCGCGCAATACGTCGGGCTCTATCTCGCCGACCCGGAAGACGCCACGAATCCCTACGCCTCGCCATTGCACGCTCCGGACCTGACCGGGCTTCCGAGTGCCTTCATCACGACGGCGGAGTTCGACCCGCTGCGCGATGAGGGTGAGGCGTATGCCCGGCGGCTGCAGGAAGCAGGCGTGCAGGTCCAACTCACGCGATGGAACGGGCACTTCCACGGCTCGTTCACCATGTCCAAACTCGTTCCGGACGAGGCAGCCGCCTACACCCGGGCCATCGTGACGGCGCTCCGCGAGGCCGCCCCTTCGGATCCACCGCTCAACGATTCCTCCAGATCCTCCACCTGATGGGACACGGAATGCCGCAGCAGTCATACGCGTCCAGCGCTCTTTTCTCGCGCCGGGCAGCCCTGCCGCTCGCTTTGGGCGCGGTGCTCTCGCTGACGCTCGCCGCGTGTGGGCGCTCCGGCGGGAGTACCTCGCCGAGCCAGACCTCGAGCGCAGCATCGAGCGCTTCGCCGAGCGCCTCAGCTACTGCCGCTGCAGGGGATTTCGGCACGCTCAAGGGCGTCTGCGGCCCTGGCACTGCGAAGGGCGCCACCGAGCGCGGCGTGACCGATACGACGATTCGCATCGGAGTGACGGCCGACCCGGGAGCGGCCGCAGCTCCAGGCTTGGAACAGGAATTCTTCGACACAGCAGACGGATTCTCCAAGTGGTGCAACGCGGCGGGCGGCATCAACGGCCGCAAGATCGTCGTCGACAAGCTGGACGCGAAACTGTTCAACGTCGGCCAGGTGACCACCCAGGCCTGCCAGAAGGACTTCTTCCTCGTCGGCAACGGCAACGCGTTCGACAGCGCCGGTGTGAAAGTCCGTGAGGCCTGCAAGCTCGGCCAGATCCCGGCGTACGTGGTCTCGCCCCAAGCGGTCGACGCGAAGTATCAGGTGCAAGCATCTCCCGTCCCGTCCGACGAGATCAACAACGGCGCGATGCGGCTCCTGGCCAATGCCTACCCCGACACCAAATCCGGGGGCATCGGCATCGGCAGCAGCACCCTCAGCTCGATCATCCCGACGGGCCTGAAGGCACAGGAGTACCTGAAGGACATCGGCGTCAAGGTCGCCGTTCTGCAGAACCAGCCCACCATCGTCGACAACTACCGGCCCTACATCGAGCAGCTGAAAACGACTGGAGCCAAAGGCTTTTACCAGATCTCGGCGCAGGACCCCACCCCGATCGTGCAGGCCATGAAGAACGTCGGATACACGCCCGACTGGGTGCTCTACAGCGTGCAGTTCTACGGCCCGCAAGCTGTCGCCGGTGCCAAGTCGCTCGGGACCTTCCCGCCGAGCTACGTCCAGTTCACCGCGCTGCCCTTCGAGCTGGCGAGCAAGTACCCCGTTCTCCAGCAGACCGAGAGCATCGTGCGCTCGGCCGTCAGCAACCCCAAGCTCACCACCTCCACCCTCTCCTCGTTCAGCGCCTGGTTGCTGTTCGCCGAATCGGCCAAGGCGTGCGGCTCCGACCTGACGATGGACTGCGTGCTGAAGAACGCCAAGAACCACACCGACTGGACCGCCGGCGGCCTGTACCCGCCGCAGAATCTGGTCACCGGCGAGGCGTCACCCTGCATCGCCATGGTCAAACTGACGTCGTCCGGCTTCGTCTACGACGACAAGGTCACCGCACCCACTTCAGGTGACGGACCGTTCAACTGCGACCCGGCCAACGTCAAGCACGTCAAGACCTACATCACCAGCTGACGTCGGGTCCGCCGGCCCTGCTCTCTAGACTCTGCATCGAACCGTAAGTGCCGCGGTCTGGGGAGGTGGCCCGACGAGGTCGCTGGCGACGTTGGAGGCGATCGCTCGCGATTGCTTCGGCATCGAACTTCGGGCCGGCCAGCGCTCTGCGCTGGAATCGATCGCCGGGCTGAACGACACGTTGGCCGTCCTTCCGACCGGGAGCGGTAAGAGCGCCATCTATCAGGTCGGCGGCCTCGCCCTCGGCGGCCTCACGGTCGTTGTCTCCCCGCTGATCGCCCTCCAGCGCGACCAGCATCAGGCGCTGGCCGCGCGGCGACGTCCCGACGGCGCAGCGGTGCGCGTCGCGACCCTGAATTCGACCCAGAAGGCCGCCGATCGCCGCGCCGCCCTCACCCGTCTGGGAGCCGGCGAGCTGGATTTCCTCATGCTCGGGCCGGAGCAGCTCGCCAATACCGAGACTCATGCGGCGCTGGTCGCCTGCCCCCGGGACATCACTCTGTTCGCTGTCGACGAGGCGCACCTGGTGAGTGAGTGGGGCCATGACTTCCGTCCCGAATATCTGCGGCTTCGCGGCCTCGTCGACGTCCTTCGCCATCCACCGATCCTGGCGCTCACGGCGACGGCGGCACCTCCCGTCCAGGCCGACATCACGCGGCAGCTCGGCATGCGGAACCCTCGCGTCATCGTGGCCGACTTCGACCGTCCCAACATCACCCTGACGGTCCGCCGCGCAGATCCCCATGCCAAGGAGGAGGAGGCGCTGCTCGAACGCACCACAGCGGTCCTCGTCAGCCACCAGACGCCGGCCCTGGTCTACGCCATGAGTCACGCCCGCTGTGAAGGCATCGCCGAGCGGTTGAATCTCTCGGCGCTCAAGGCCGCCGCCTACCACGCGGGAATGACGGCGCGCCAGCGCAGCGAGGTGCAGGACCGGTTTTTCGCCGGAGACCTCGACGTCGTCGCTGCAACGAGCGCCTTCGGTATGGGCATCGACAAGGCCGACGTGCGCACCGTCGCCCACGCCGGCGTGCCGTCCAGCCTCGATGACTATTACCAGGAGATCGGGCGGGCCGGACGCGATGGGAAGCCGGCCCACGCCGTCCTCGTCTACGACCCGCGCAGCCTGCGCATCCCCCGCCTGTTCGCCGCTCAGTCGCGCATCCCCGATGCCAAGATCCGAGCAGTCATCAGGGTTTTGGCCGCCCAGCAGGGGCGGCTCTCCATCGAGACTTTGGTCGCATCGGCAGGGGTGTCCCGGGCCGTCGCCGAGCGTGTTGTCGCGGAGCTGGAAGAGCTCGGCGTGGCCGACTCGGACGGGCTCTCGTGCACCCTGTTCACCGGCTCGGCTGCCGAAGCCGACAGCCGGCTCGAAGCCGCCGGCCGGCGGCGCCAAGCCATCCTCGACAGCCGCATCGATTCGATGCGGCACTACGCCGAGACGACGTCATGTCGGCGCAGAGAGCTGCTCGGCTATTTCGGCGAGGCGCTGCCGGCTGATTGCGGCAACTGTGACAACGACACCAAGGCCCGGCTACGGCCCCAACCGCCGCCACCCGCCCGGCAAGGGGTCTCGGCCGTATCGGTCGAGGTGGGCGCTGCCGTCACCCATCCCTTGTGGGGCACCGGAACCGTGCTGTCCGAGGACGACCACGAGCTCGTCGTCTCCTTCGAGTCGGTCGGCTATCGCCACCTCACCCGGGCCACGCTGGCCAACGGTTTGCTGACGCCTGCCTAGTGACCGGCGGGGGCATCGCGCTCGGGATGCGACGTGATGAGGACGGCGCCGACGACCGCCGCGAGAATGAAGATTCCCGCTGCCCAGCCACTGGCCACGGCGAAACCGTGCACTGTCGCTCGCGCGGCGAGGTTTGATCCCGTCGTGTGCGCGGCCAGATAGCTCGCGGTGGCGGTGGCGGCGATCGTGTTGAGCAATGCAGTACCGATCGAGGCGCCGATCTGCTGGGCCGTTGTCGTCATCGCTGACGTGACGCCCATGTCGCGCGGGTCGGCATTGTTGGTGGCCGTGCTGATGCAGGGAACGATCGCGAGCCCGAGACCGATTCCCAGCAGCAGCTCCGACGGCAGCACGTGCGTCGCGTAGGGCGCATCCGGCGTGAGCCGGGTCAGCAGGAACACCCCGAGCGAGCCGATCAGCAGTCCCGGGACGGTGAGCGCACGGGTGGGCACCCGATGCATCAACCGGCTGGCCACCTGCGTCGCAGCGAGGCCGTTCATCGCCAGCAACGGCAGGAAGGCCACCCCCGTCTTCAGCGGCGAGTAGTGGTCGACGCCCTGCAGCAGGTAGGTCAGGAAGATGAACGTTCCGAACATGCCGGTGACCGCCAGCATGATCACGAGATAGGCGCCGGCGCGGTTGCGGTTGTTCAGAACGCGCAGCGGCAGCAGCGGATTCGGGCCCTTGGACTGCCAGTAGATGAAGCATGCCAACAGCGCCGCGGCGATGAGCAGCGGAGCCACCACCCCCGTGGATCCCCAGCCATGCGCTCCGGCCTCACCCAGCCCGTAGACGAGGGCGACCAGGCCGCCGCAGCCCAACACGACTCCGGGAATGTCCAGCTTGACGCCCGGATTCCCCTGCTGGTGAGGGATCAGCGTGAAGGCGCCGAAGGCCACGAGCGCGGCGATGGGCAGGTTGACGTACAGGCACCAGCGCCAGTCGAGGTACTGGGTCAGGAATCCACCCAGGATCAGGCCGAAAGCCGAGCCACTGATGGCGATCGTCGCGTAGATACCGAACGCCCGGGCGCGCTCCCGCGGATGGGCGAAGGTCGAGCTCAGGAGCGAGAGCACCGATGGCGCCAGCAGCGCTCCGAACAGGCCCTGCAGTCCCCGGGCGCCGATCAGCATCGCGGTCCACTGGGCCGCGCCGCCGAGGGCCGAGGCGAGCGCGAAGCCCACGACCCCGATCATCAGGGTGCGCTTGGTTCCGATCATGTCGCTGATGCGCCCGCCCAGCACCAGGAACCCGCCGAACGCGAGGGTGTACGCCGTCACGACCCATTGCCGGTCGGTGTCGGAGAATCCCAGCCCGTGCTGGGCCGAAGGCAGCGCGATGATCATGATGGTCGAGTCGAGTACCACCATCAGCTGGGCGCCCGCGATCACCACGAGGATCCACCAGTGGGCCCGGGTCGGGCCGGCGGAAACCGGCGCGCGCACGCTTTGTTCAGTAGAAGTCATCGCGGTGCACGAGCGATCGAGGCCATCGCCGGCGTCAGCAGTCGACAGCGATACGGAGAGAGCACTCCGTTTATGTTAGCGGGCGCATATGCCCCTTTGGATGGGTAGGTCCACAAGTGTGATCGAGAGAAGCCGCGAAGCCGAGGCCTTTCTGACGACCATCGACCAGACGGCACCCACAGCGGTGAGCGCCTGCGACGGCTGGACGACCCATGAGGTAGCCGCGCACGTCGCCGGTATCGCTGTGGAGGTGATCCGTCATCTGGAGCCCTATTTGCAGGGTGACGCCGTCCCGAAGACGCGCAGCTTCGAGGAGCGGGAGGCGCCGCTGCAGGCCACGGAACACGCGGCATTGCTTGATCGGCTGGACGTCGAAGAGCAGCGCATGCGCCGGATCGTCGCCGACGTGCTCGAACGGGAGCCTGACGCCGTCATCCCCTGGACCGGGCGCGAGATGGCCGTAGCCAAGTTCATCCCGCACCTGCGCAACGAGCATGCCCTGCACCGCTGGGACGTCGCCGGCGACGACGAGGTGAGCCTGCGGCTGCTCGCTGATTGCGACCTCGCCGAGCACTCGGTGGAGGTGCTCGGCAGGATCCTTCTCGTGGCAGGGCGACAGCAGGATCCCGACCCCGGCGCCGACTTCCACGTCCGCCTCCGGGCACGCGGTCAGCGGGACCTGCGCGTCGTCGTCGAGAACGGGACGGCCATGCTCCGCTGGGCCGAAACTGCTGACGAGCACGAGCCCGGGGTCGACATCGACGCACCTGCGCGGCAGCTCTTCATCTGGGGCCGGCGACCTGACGGCCGTGGCCGGCTGCACAGCCACCTGCCCCAGCCCGACCTGGCTCGCCTGCAAGCGTTGCTCTCGGGGTACTGAGGTCTGTTCACGCCTGCGACGGGTCATGCCGAGCGCCGCTGGAGGTCACTGAGGTAGACCCGCGCATGACGGATCAGGGCTGCCGCCGCCGTGCTGATGTGACCATCGGCGCGCCATGCGATCTCGATACGGCTGCGCAGCGAGGGAGAGCGGACCCGCAGCGGATGCACCTGATCCGCCATCGCCGCCGCCACGCTCGTCGGCAGGATGGCGGTGCCCAGTCCCCTGGCGGCGAGCTGAGCCACCATCACGGGGGAATTCGCCTCGAATCCGATCGTGGGTGAGAATCCCGCTTCGGCACAGGCAGCGTCGAGGCAGGCACGCAGTCCGGTGCCACGCGGCAGGCTGATGAGCGGCCGGTCCCGCAGCTCGCCCAGCCGGATCGTGGCCCTGGCAGCTAGTTCCTCGTCATGCCCCACCGCCGCCACCAGCGGCTCGTCGACAACGACTTGGGTGTGGACGCCGAAAGCAGAAGGACCGGCCAGACCCACCCAGCCGAGGTCGAGGTCGCCGGCGCGGATGGCTTCGAGCAGCTCGTCGGAGTTGGCTTCGACGAGCGTGATCTCAACGTCGGGGTGGGCGCTGTGGAAACCGGCCAGGAGATTCGGGACGTCGAGGGCACCGCAGGCGGTCACCATGCCGACGGCGACCCGGCCGCGAAGCAGTCCCCGAATGCCATCGACCACCTGCCGGGCGCCGTCCGCGGCCGCAAGGGCCTCGCGGGCGTAGGGAAGAACCGCCGTCCCGGCCTGCGTGAGGCGCACCGAACGTCCGGACCGATCCAGCAGCTCCTCCCCCAGCTCGCGTTCGAGCTGGCGAACCTGCGCGCTCACGCCCGGCTGGGAGACTCGCAACCGGTGGGCGGCCTTGGTGAAGCTGGCTTCCTCGACCACAGCGACGAAGTACTGCAGGTGCCTGAGTTCCATAACCATCAGTTCTAACAGAGAGCCGAAATCGGTCTTCGACTTCTGATCGGATGCCGGGCACGGTAGAGAGACGGCACCAACCCGATCTCGAAACAGGAGGACCCGATGACCACGGCCAAGGCGCTCGCCACCACCTACTTCAAGGCGTGGAAGGACAAGGACTTCGCCACGCTGCGCTCCCTGCTGGCCGATGACGTGACGTTCGCCGGATCGATGGGGACGGCTAGCGGCATCGACGAGTGCCTGCAGGGCATGGAAGGGATGTCGACGCAGATGCAAGACATCGTCGTGCACGTGATGGTTGCCGATGGCTCCGACGTCATCACCTGGTACGACCTGAAGATGCAGGGCGTCGACCCGCTGCCGACAGCCAACTGGAGCCACGTCGAGAACGGCAAAATCACGGCCATCAAAGCGACTTTCGATCCCCGGCCCATGCTCGAGGCGTCCGGCGCGTAGGTATTGCGTCACGGCGGGTAGATGAACCGCGTGGCGTGGCGCGTCGGGACCTCGGGCTGGCAGTACCGGGATTGGCGCGGCGACTTCTACCCCGCGACCCTTCCGCAGCGGCTCTGGCTCGAGCACTACGCGGAAACGTTCGACACCGTCGAGCTCAACAATGCGTTCTACCGGCTTCCGGAGCGTTCGGCCTTCGAGACCTGGAAACGGCGCACACCGCCAGGCTTCCTGATGACGGTGAAGGGCAGCCGCTACCTGACCCACATCAAGCGCCTGCGTGACCCGCAAGAACCCGTGGACCGGCTGCTGGAGCGCTGCCGGGGATTGGGGCGCAAGCGCGGGCCGATCCTGCTGCAACTCCCCCCGAATCTGCAGGCGGCACCGCCGCTTCTGGAGGCCACGCTCAGGTGCTTTCCCCGCACTACCCGGGTCGCGGTCGAGCTGCGCCACGAGAGCTGGTGGTCTGATGAGATACGCGAGCTGCTGACCCGCCGCGGCGCGGCTCTTGTCTGGGCCGACCGGGGCGAGCAGCCGCAGAATCCGCTGTGGGTCACGGCGCCGTGGGGCTATCTACGCCTGCACCACGGGAAAACGGGCTGGGCGTATTCGAAGATTTCTCTTCGGCGCTGGGCACACCAGCTGCAGGATTCGTTCGGCGAAGGCTACGTGTATGCGAACAACGATCCCGGCGGCGCGGCCCCTCGTGACGCGCTGACGCTTCGCGGCTTCTTGGGTGAGTGAACGTTCTGGCTTGATTCGCAGGTCATTGCAGCGTCGGCAGGTGCTGATCCTGGCGCAGCACGTCGGCGAAAAGGTCGCCTTTCTTGGCGAGCCGGGGAATCACCGAGCGGATGGTGAACCGGTCGGGTCGCAGCTTGGGATCGTCGAGCTCGTCCCAATCGATCGGCGCGGACACCGGCGCACCCGCTCCGGGACGCGGGCTGTAGGGGGCGACAAGTGTCTTGTTCACGGCGTTCTGGGTGAAGTCGAGGCGGGCGAGTCCGCCGCGGTCATGGACCTGCCACTTCCAGCTGACCAGCTCCGGCACGATGGCGCCGACGGCTTTGGAGAGCTGCTCGGCCCACGCCCGGGTCTCCTCGAACGAGGGTCCGGGGGCGATCGGAATCCAGATCTGGATCCCGCGCCTGCCGGTGATCTTCGGGCGGGAACGCACACCGAGGTGATCGAGTGCGGTCCGGTGCAGGCGGGCCAATGACAGCAGGTCGGGCCAGCTCGTCTCTTCGCCCGGGTCGAGGTCGAGCAGCACGTAGGTGGGCTGCTGCGGGCTGTCGACGAGCGAGGTCCACGCGTGCCACTCCAGTGCCCCGAAGTTCGCCGCCCAGACCAGCGCGGCCGGCTCGTCGACAGTCAGGTAGGTGCCCGTCTCCCCCTTGGCGGCGCCGGGGTTGTTCCAGCGCGGCAGCCACTCAGGAGCATGCGCCGGAAGTGCCTTCTGCCAGAAGCCTTTCGACTGCGGCGCCGCCCGGGAAGCGGTGCATGTTCAGCGCCCGGCCGCGAAGATAAGGCAGCAGCGTCGGTGCGATCCGGGCGGCGTAGCGCAGCAGATCGCGTTTGGTCACCGGAGCCTCGCGGGCGCGGCCCGGGAAGAGCTCCTTGTCCAGGTTGGTCACCCGCAGTTCCTGGCCGAAGACCGACCAGCGACCCGATGCCGGCAGGGCGTCGAGCGCGGCGAGTTCATCGTCGCCGACGGCCTCGATCCGGTCCGGACGCAGCAGGACAGATGCCCGGGCGGCGGGTAGGTCAGAGCGCCACAGCCGATCCGGATCGGCTTTCACGTCGTCGTTGGTGCGACCCGAGAGCACCGACTTCGGGTGCTGCTCGGCATCCCAGCCGGAGACGGCGTAGTCGTCGTGCTTGTGCAGCATCAGCCACTGCTCTTTGCCGGAGGAGTCGGTCCGGGTGCGCACCAGGACGAAGCGGCCCTTCAGCTTCTCGCCTACCAGGTCCAGGTGCAGCTCCCCATTGGCGACGGCCTTGGCGGGATCACGGGTTTCCTTCGGCTCCCACGTGCCGGCGTCCCACACGATCACGTCTCCGCCGCCGTACTCGCCGGCCGGGATCACACCTTCGAAGTCGAAGTACTCGAGCGGATGATCCTCGACGTGAAACGCCGCACGGCGCACGTTCGGGTCCAGCGTCGGGCCCTTGGGCACCGCCCAACTGGCCAGCACACCGCCGATCTCCAAGCGGAAGTCGTAATGCAATCGCCGTGCCCGGTGGCGCTGCACCACGAACCGCGGCGCCTGCTTGCCACCGGCCTGCTGCGCGGCCTTCGATCCGGCGGGCTCGCCGGTCTTGTTGAAGTCACGCTTGGCGCGATACGGCGCGAGGCGGTCCGATCCCCCGCGGGCACGCGTCTTCGCCGGTGTCACGACGCCTTCCGCGCACTGCTGCGGCCGGACTTGGGCGATGCTTTGGCGGCCTTCCTGGCGGGAGCCTTCTTGACGGGCTTCTTGGCCGCCGTGTTGGCCGCCGTCTTGGCCGAAGCCTTCTTGGTGGAAGCCTTCTTGGTGGAAGCCTTCCGTCCGCCGCTGCGCGCGGAGTCCACCGAGCGCTGCAACGCTTCGAGAAGGTCAACGACGTTGGTGGCCTCCGGCGCCTCGTCGGCCACCTCGAAGTCGTTGCCCTTGCGCTTGGCCGCGATCAGATCGTTGACGCGATCGGTATAGGTGTCCCGGTACTGCTGGGGATTCCAGTCCTCGCCCATCGACTCGACGAGCTGGGTCGCCATGTTCAGCTCACCCTTGCTGAAGCTGGTCTTGCCGGGCAGGTTGTCGAGCATCTCCCTGGAGTCGCGCACCTCGTCGGCGAAGAAGAGCGTTTCCAGGATCAGCGTGTTGCCCGACGCGCGGACGGCGGCCAGATGTTCCTTGCCGTGCATGACGAAATTGCCGATGCCGGCCCGGTTGGTCTTGGCCATGGCGTCACGCAGCAGCGCGTAGGTCTTCTTGTTCTCCTCCCCGGTCGGGGCGAGGTAGTAGGCCTTGTTGAAGTAGATGGGGTCGATCTCGTCCAGATCGACGAAACCCGAGATCTCCAGCGCACGGGAGCGTCCGGGCGCGATCTGTTCGAGCTCCTCGTCGCTGACCATCACGTACTCGCCGTCGCCCACCTCAGCACCCCGGACGATGTTGCTGAAGTCCACCTCGCGGCCCGTCCGCTCGTTCACCCGCTTGTAGCGGATCCGGTCGGTGCCGCCCTTGGCGAACTGATGAAACGACGGTTCATGCTCCTGGGTCGCCGTGTACAGGCCCACCGGCACGCTCACCAGACCGAAGCTGATCATCCCCGACCACACCGCACGGGCCATCCAGCACCTCCCTCTCCCGACGACTACTACCCAGAAATGGCAGGCCGACCGCCACGCAGCGACCTCGCAGGATGACGGGAGTGTGTATCGCGACCCGCCGGGTATACGGCTTTTCGTCGATCTTGTGCCGGCGTCACGGAGAACCCGCCCCAGCGCTTCTCCGTGGGAGAGAAGTGTCCTCATGGCTTTGCTCGATCACCACCGGCACACCGATCCGGCGCCGGATCAGGATTCTGCACGCTCCTCCGATCGCACGATCCGCCGTCGCGTCATCGTGGCAGCCGCTCTCACGGCGCTGGGCGGCCTGCTGTTCGGCTACGACACCGGTGTCGTCTCGGGAGCCTTGCTGTTCCTGAAGGACGACTTCGGCGGGCTCTCCTCCTTCCAGCAGGAACTGGTCACCAGCCTTTTGCTCGTCGGGGCCATGGTGGGCGCGCTCACGGCAGGCCGGGTGGCTGACGCCGTAGGCCGCCGCAAGACCATCCTCGTGACGGCAATGATCTTTGTGGCCGGCGTGCTGCTCGCGGCTTTCGCCCCTGCTTTCTGGACACTGATCGTCGCCCGGTTCGTGATCGGACTCGCCGTCGGGTCGGCGTCGATGACGGTGCCGCTCTACATCGGCGAGGTCGCCCCGCCCAAGATTCGCGGTGCGCTGGTCAGCTTCAACCAGCTGATGATCACCAGCGGAATCCTGGCGTCCTATCTCGTCGACTACGGGCTCGCCGACTCCAAGAACTGGCGGCTGATGTTCGGTCTCGCCGCGATCCCCGCCGTGATCCTGGGCATCGGCATCCTCACCCAGAAGGAGAGCCCGCACTGGCTCATCCGGCGCGGTCGCGAGGAGGAGGCGCGCGAGGTGCTGAGCCTGCTGCGCGCCGAGGACGACATCGACGCCGAGATCCAGGAGGTCAAAGAGCTCGCACGTACCGAGTCGAAGGGCAGCTCCAAGGAACTGCTCGCCCGTGGTGTGCGACCGGCGCTGTGGGTCGGCATCGGGCTGGCTGTCTTCCAGCAGGTCACCGGAATCAACACGGTCATCTACTACGCGCCGACGCTGCTCAAGGGCGCCGGTCTCGGAAGCAGCGCGTCGCTGCTGGCGAACGTCGTCAACGGCGCGGTGAACGTCCTCATGACAATCGTCGCCATCCGGCTGCTCGACCGCACCGGTCGCCGGCCCCTGCTGCTCATCGGTACCGCCGGCATGGCCGTCGGCATGATCGTCACCGCCTGCGCCTTTCTCAGCGGCGACGAACTCCACGGCGCCACGGCGTACGTCGGCATCGCCGGATTACTCATCTACACCGGCTCGTTCGCCGTCGGTCTCGGTCCCGTCTTCTGGCTGATGATCGCGGAGATCTATCCGCTGCGCATCCGCGGCCAGGCGATGAGCGTCGCCACAATCGCCAACTGGGGCGCCAATTTCGTCGTCACGATCTCGTTCCTGACGCTTCTGAACGCGATCTCACCGAAGGGCGTGTTCTTCCTCTTCGCCTTCCTGACGCTCGTCGCGCTCGCGTACTTCGCCAAGCGGGTGCCCGAGACGAAGGGGCGCAGCCTGGAGCAGATCGAGCGGGAGCTCGGCGCCGAGATGTCGGAGAAGGGGCAGCTTCAGCCGGTCAACTGAAGGGCTCGTGGACGCTAGCTCTGCAGATAGCTCTTCACGGTGACGAGGTTGTCCGAGCCGCAGTTGTAAGGCCCGGAGTTGGGCTGGGTGACCTTCTTGTCATACACCCAGCCACTGGTGGTCAGCCGCACGAAGAGGGTGCAGTCGGTCATCTGCGGCTCGCTCAGCGCCTTGCTCAGCTTGGGGAACAAGCCGCCCGCATCCCAACCGACTCGGGAGCCGGCCTTGGCGAGCACGCAGTCCTGCGTGAGATCGGAGCCGCACTCGGTCGCGGCCTGCGCCCAGAGCACCCAGGAGTTGAACGCCAGATCGGTGAACGCGTCGAGGCCCGCCGTGCCCGGGCCCGCAGCCATGATGTCTTTCGCCTGCTGCACCACGGGGAACTGGCTGGCCAGCTCCCACGGAAGGTTGTTCAGATTCACGTAGGTCGCGGGGAAGCTCGCCGTCGCCTTGGCCGCCTGCACCGACTTCGGTGAGTAGAAGGTCTGCCCGAACAGCAGCCACTCCGGCTTGAAGCCGGTGTCGTTCATGGCCGTGAAGATCGGGCTGGCGTCCTGAGCCACGATCTCGAAGTCGGCCTTCGCGCCCTGCTGCTTCATCTGCGCCAGGTAGGGCCGGTAGTTCGGCACCAGCGCGGGGCGGGCCTGCAGCGTGGACACCTTGTAGCCGAGCTTCTGCCATCCCTCCTGCGCGCGCAATCCCTGCGGGGTCAAGGAAGCCAGGCTGCTGCCGGCGATGCCCAATCCCTGCTTGGTGTCGGGGTAGGCATTGGCCAGCAACCGCAGTGGGGCGATCGGATAGATGGTCGGCACGCTGCCGACAGCGACCACCTGGTATGTCGACTCGTAGGCCTCCGGGGAAGCCGTGTAGGCCGGGATCGAGCCGAGCTTGCAGGCTTCGCGGGGCTTGACGGTGTTCTGGTCGAGCGCGTTGGCGCCGCCGACCACCATGAAGTCACGTTGGCATGCCTGGATGATCTCCGAGCCCCCGTTGAAGAGCTTGGCGTCCAGCTTGTCGACGACGATCGTCTTGCCGTTGATCCCGCCGGCGGCATTGCACCATTTGCTGAACGCGTCGGCAACGTCGAAGAACTCCTGGCCGAGGCCCGGCGCCGCGGCCGCGCCGGGGTCGGCAAGCACGCCGATGTGGATGGTCTTGCCGACGATGCCGCGCCCCGAACCGGCGGCCCCGGTGCCGGGGGCACACACCTTCTTCGCACTGCCGAAATCGCCTGCGGCCACCGCGGCGCTCGACGAAGGCGCGGCAGCCGTGGAGCTCGAGCTGGATCCGCCTCCGCTCGGCGTCGAGGAACTGGAGCGTCCGCATGCGGCGGCGGTGACACCGACGAGTACGGCGAGCGTCAGGACGTGAGCCGCACGGGACTGCCGCAAGCGCAAGGCCGGCAACGGGGTCTCCTCTTCCTCGAGTGCAGCCCGGGGAGGCGCCGCCCGCTGACACTACGACACAATTTCGATGTCGGTTTCAGTTCTGGAGGAAAAAGGTGCCCATGTCAAGCAGGCTCGGGGCGTGCAACGCTTGACGCTCGAGCGGGAAGCCGACCAAACTATCGAAATCGAGTCCGGAGTCGAAATGACCCGCGGAGTGGGAGTTGACGTCGACCTGAGCACGCTGGACACGGCCGCCGGCGATGTCCGCGACTTCCGTGAGGCGCTGCGCCGAATGCTCGGCATCGGTAAGGACACTCCCCCGCACGTCGACGCCGACTGGCGCGATGGCTGGCCGGCTCTGGCCGATCTGGGAGTGACCGCATTGTGCGTGGCCGAGGAGCGCGGCGGTGTCGGCTTGCGCGCCGACGTTGCCGTCGCCGCCGCCATGGAGATGGGAGCGGCGCTGCACGGAGCACCGTTCGCCGCGCTGGCAGCGAGCGCCCACGCGCTTTCCCGGATCGCCGATCCGCCCTGGGGTGATGATCTGCTGGCCGGCTTGCTCTCCGGCGAGATGGTCTGCGCCTTCGGGTATCTGCGTAGGGGCGAGCTCGTCGCCCACCTCGTCGAGGGTGCGGTGGGGGCCGATGCGGTCCTGCTGGCCGACGAATCCTCCCGGCTCATTCTCCTGCAGGAGCCGGGAAAGTGGGACACCGCGCCATCACGCCACGCCTTCGACGTGACTCGCAGCTGCGGCGACGTGAGGCTGGAGCCAGGCGCCGGACGGCAGCTGGCGATCGATCACTCCCCCGGCCTGCTGCACCGGCTGCTCCTGTGTGCCGATGCCGTGGGCGGCGTCCAGCACATGCTCGAGCGGACGGTGCACTATGCCCTGCAGCGGCAGGCATTCGGGCATCCACTCGGGGCGATGCAAGCCGTGCAGCATCGCCTCGTCGAGCATGCCGTGAAGGCGCGCGGTATGGCGATGCTCGTGGATGAGGCGGCCCGGCTGCTCGACGACGACGACGGAGCCCGCATGGTTGCGATGGCCGAGGTGAGCGTCAGTTCCGGTGCCGGGCACATCCTGCACGACCTGCTACAGCTCACCGGGGCGATCGGATTCAGCTGGGAGTACGGCTTGCACTTCTATGAAAGGCGCGCCCACACGAGCGCGCGACTGGCCGCGAACCCCAGGGCCGGTATTCGCTCGCTGGCCCGGCTCGAAGGCTGGTCCGATGCCGGCTGACATCGCCGCCTACCGCGCGCAGGTGCGGGCGTTCATCACCGAGCACGGCCTCCGCATGGACCACGAGGGCGTCCGGGTGCCCCGAGATGCCGGGCACGAGCGTGAGATCAGGGCCTGGCTCAAGGCGCTGTACGACGCGGGCCATCTCGGCGCCGGCTGGCCGCAGGAGTGGGGTGGCCGGCCCGATCACCATCCGATGCAGGACCTCGTGCTCATGGAGGAGCTCATTCGGGGCGACGCGTACCGCCCGCTGGATCAGGTGATGCTGGCCAGTCACGCGCTCCTCGAATTCGGCACGGATGAGCAGAAACATCAGCTGTTGCCGCGGATTCGCTCGGGAGAAGACGTCTGGTGTCAGCTGTTCAGCGAGCCCGAGGCGGGCAGCGATCTCGCGGCCCTGCGCACCAGAGCCGAGCCCGACGGCGACGACTTCGTCGTGACCGGCCAGAAGATCTGGAGCACCGACGCGCAGTGGGCCGACATGGGGACGCTGCTGGCCCGCACCGACCCGACCGTCGATCGCCATGCCGGCATCACCGCGTTCCTCATCCCGATGGACCTGCCCGGTATCGAGGTACGGCCCATCAGGGAGATGACCGGCTTCTCGGAATTCTGCGAGGTCTTCCTCGATCGCGTCCGCGTGCGCCGCGAACACGTCCTGGGTGAGATCAACGGTGGATGGCGGGTCGTGACATCAGGCCTGGCCTCGGAGCGGGCCTTCGTCGGCGCGAATGCCCTTCAGCTGCAGCGGATGTTCGACGATCTCGTCACGCTGGCCACCGCCGCCCGGCTGCCCGACGGGACGGCGGCGATCAGCCACGAAGACGTCCAGGCGCAGCTGGCGGTGGCCCGCGTGAGGGTCGAGGAAGTGAAGCTGATCGTGCGTGACACGGTCGCTCGCATCCTCACCGGCGGCGAGCACCCGAGCGATGGCCCGCTCGCCAAGCTCGCCTACACGGAGACGAACGTCGCGCTGTGCGAGCTCGCGCTCGACATCATCGGTTCTGCGGCAGACATCGAGGACGCGGCTGCTGACGTGGCCGACCGCTGGTATCACAACTTCCTCTGGTCGCGCGCGCTGACGATCTCCGGCGGGGCGTCAGAAATCATGCGCGGAATCATCGGACGCCAGCTGCTCGGCTTGCCCCGCGCCTGACCGCAATCACACGAGAGACTGGGAGTGGGACACGTGGCAATCCGGGACATCGGTCCGTTGCGCGGCGCTGACGAGGGCCTCAACCATCAGATCGTCGACACGTTCGCGACCATCTCCGAATCCGACCTGGCCTGGACGGAGAAGATCTGGGGATCGCTCGCCAAGACCGACGGGTCACTGCAGGTGGACTTCGGGATCGGGAGGTATCACAACCGCGGCATCATCGACGGGTTCGGCGGCGTCTCCCGCGGACGCGAGCAATGGACCGTGCGCGGCAGCCGTGAGCTGGAATCAGCCCCGGAATTCATGGGCATCGGGCCCATCCGCTATGAGATCGTCGACCCCCTCAAGCGGGTGCGTTTCGTTCTCGAACCGAACGACGTGCAGCCGATCTCCTTCGACCTGACGATGTCTGCCGTCACCCCGCCGTTCTTCGAGGACCGCAACCTGGTGCGCAACCACCGCACCGGACGCGTGGACGTCAACGTCATCCGCTATCACCAGGGCGGCTGGATCTCCGGCACGGTCACCGTCGACGGCACCACGCATGACGTGACGCCCGACGAGTGGTTCGGCTATCGCGACCACTCCTGGGGCGTCCGGCAGGCCGTCGGCGCACCACCCACCGACCTGATCCGGGCCGCACCGGCGGCGCGGTCCGCGTCGGCGCCGAGCCGCGGGGGCATGAAGTGGAGTCCGTTCTTCTTCCGGCGCCCTGACGGGACGTACTACGAGACAGCCATCTTCCTGACGCAGGGCGCCTGGGACTACAGCTCGGCGTACATCAACGAGGCGAGCGGGCGGCAGCAGCCCGTCCGCGCGGTGGAGCCTCGGCTGTCCTATGACCCTTACACGCGTTTCGTGGTCGGCGGCGAATTGGTGCTCACCATGGAGTCGGGGCAGGAGCGGGTCATCGAGGTCGAAGCCGTCGGCGACTCAGGGTTCTTTCTGAAGACCGCCGGCTACGGCGCCTGGGCCGGCCACATCCACGGCGCATGGAGAGGCGCGCTCGATCTGGACGGTGAGTACATCGCCGACTGCTGGGACGACGAGCACCTGCGCTCCCTCGGACAGTTCCGCGACACCCCGATCCGGGTACGCGAAGGCGACGCCGCCGGCTACGGAATCATGGAGAGCATCATGGGCGGCGTGTGGCCCGAGCTCGGTCTCACCGCCGAATCCGACCACAAGGTCTCCTACAGCTGATCGGCAGGCAGCTAGGGAAGACCGGCTCCGGCGACGCCGACCCGTACCGTCTCGACCGTCCCGGTTCGCCTGCCCTGTAAGGCTTTCGCGCTCCAATCGGCCGCCGACAGCAGGAAGAGAGTCCGACGATCCTCTCCCCCGAGAGTGCACGCGATCGCCATGCGCTCGCCGATCGGGATGCGGTCGGTCACCTCCCCGCCGGGAAGCACCCGGCGGAATTCATGTGCCAGCGGATAGCCCGCCCAGATCCCGCCCTCGGCGTCGAGCGTGATGCCGTCGGGTGCCGCGTCACCGGTACTCGCGACCACCCGGCGGCCGCTCAGGCGTTTCGCCCCGTCGATGTCGAACGCGGTGAACTGCCGGCCGATGGACTCGGCGAGGATGAGCGAGCGACCGTCAGCAGAAATCACCGTGCCATTGGGGAAATCGAGCCCCTCAGCCACGATCTGCGCCGATCCGTCGGGCGTGACCCGCACCAGCACTCCGGTGCCGCGCTCGCTGGGATAGCTGCCCACAAAGGCTGTGCCCTGCGCGTCCACCACCATGTCATTGAGCTCATCGCTGACGAGTGCGGAGAGATCGGCATGGACCGTCGTGTGCCCGTGCGGGTCCAGCCGGAGCAACTCCCGCTCGGCCATGGAGACGATCAGTAGGCTGCCGTCGGGCAGAAATCCCAGCCCTGACGGCTTCTTCCCGGGCAGCGAGAGCTCCAGTGTGGTCTTGCCTTCCAGCGTGATGGAGTAGACCGCTTCGCCGTGCATGTCGGAGAGCCACAGCCGGCCCTCGCGCCAGCGTGGACCTTCTCCGAACACGAAACCGTCAGCCAGCGGTGTGGGAACTGCGCCGGGCTCCATCGTCGTCATAGCGCTTCATGCCTTTCTTCGTGAAGCCGCGCCGCGAATTCGGTCGGCCGGCCGGCACCTCCCGCCCCGAGGGCTCGTCGCAGCACTTTGCCGCTCGTGGTGTAGGGCAGCGGCTCGGTCCAGATAACGATCTGCTCGGGCAATTTCCAGGTGGCGAGCCCTCGCGACGACAGCCACTGAGCGACCTCCGGCAGTCCGACCGTAGCCACCGGATCCACCTGGATCGCGACCGCCAGACGCTCGCCGGTCTCCTCGTCGGCCAACGCATAGGCGGCTGCCGCGAGGATGCCCGGCATGCCGCGCAGCGCCTCGTCGATCTCCGCCAGGGAGACCTTCAGCCCTTTGCGGGAGACGACTTCCTTCAGCCGCCCGGTGATGAGCAGCCGCCCTCCGGTGAGCGATGCCTGGTCGCCGGTGCGAAACCAGCCGTCGTCGGTGAACGCCTCGGCGTTGTGCTCGGGGTCCAGGTAGCCGGCGAAGAGGTTCTCGCCGCGAACCTGCAACTCTTCGTTGGCCGGATCGATGCGACCCTCGGTACCGGGCATGGCAATTCCCTCGTCCCGCATACGCGCCTCGAGGCTGTCGTCGGGCGCACTGGCGAAGGCGATCGGGCATTCCGAGGAGCCGTAGACCCGTGACGGGACGATGCCGAAGCGCTCGTACGCCGCCTCCAGCAGCGACCGCGGGATCGAGGCGCCGCCGACAGCCACCGCACGCAACGGAAGCGCATCGAGATGCCGGCTGATGGCCGCGCCGAGCAACTCCTCGAGAACGAACGGGGCCCCACCGAAGACAGTCGCTCCCAGTTCCACCAGTCGCCGCAGCGATGCGCTCGGGGAGAAGGCGTCCTCGAGCAGCAAGTGTCCTCCGCAGTCGAGCGCCAGATGCGTCTGCGAGATACCCGTGATGCTGGCGAGCGGGCTGACCAGAAACGGTGCGTCGTGACGCGAGAAACGCAAGGTGTGCGCCATGTTGCGGACGCCCGCCTGCAGGCTCCGCAAGGTGTGGACCGCCGCCTTGGGCGTGCTGCTGGTACCGGAGGTGAACAGCACGACTTCGGTGCCTGGGTGGGGTGAAGCCGCGGCAGCGAGGTCACCCTGACCGGCGACGGCGTCTGACAGCGCGAGCACCGGGACATCGCCGGGGCAGACGCGCTCGGCCAAGTCCTCATCGGCCAGCACCAGCCGCGGCCTGGTGAGCGCGACGGCGTGGGCGACATCGGCTTTCCCGACGCGACGATCGAGGGCAACGAGTCGCGCCCCTACCTGAAGGGCGGCAAGGTAGGCGGCGACGCCATCACGGCGGTTGGGCGCCAGCAGCAGCACCGTCGCGCCGGCCTCGACACCGCGCGACTGCAGCGCCGCTGCCGCGTATCCCACGCGGCTGCACAGCTCCCGATACGTGTAGGAGCCGGCGTTGTCGGTCACCGCCGGGGCATCCGGGTCGAGTACGAGGGTCATGGCAACGGCTCGCCGAGGGCCGGAATGCCGGCCGCCAGCGCAGTCAGCGAAATCGCCTGCAGGTCCTGAATTTTCGGGCCATCCTGAGCACGCAGCCGCCGGCCGAGTTCGAGATCCAGCGCAGCGGTGCTGCCGGCCATCACCTCCAACGCGAGCACCCTTCGGTGACGCGCGTTGTGGGAGTAGTCCCACGTGAATCCCATACCACCGGTCACCTGCAGGGTGGTCTGCGCAACGCGACTGCTGACCGTTCCCGCCAGTGATTTGGTCGCGGCCGCAAGGGTGTGGTCGGGGACGCGTATCGCATCTCCGGCGAGGCTCACGCGTAAAAGCGCACGCAACTGGTGAATCTCGGTGGCGGCCCAGGCGAGAGAGTGCGCGACCGCTTGAAAGCTCGCGAGAGCCGCTCCGAACTGGCGCCGGGCAGCGGTGTAGGCGACCGCGTCGGTCAGCATCGCCTCACACGCGCCGAGCATCTCCGCCGCGCAGGCCAATCGGGCGCGGGCCAACACATCCGCCAGCTCGGGCAGGTCGAGCGCGGGCGCGGAACCCGGCTCGACCGAGAACACCGTCAGGTACGCGGGATCGAGCGGGCTGTCGACCTCGTTCAGTTCGAGACGGGGCAGGCCCACCGCCGCGCCGTTGCACGCCAGGACCACCAGGCCCGCCTCGCGGCGGCTACCGAGCAGCCCTGCCAGCCTCGCGGCGTCGCCGGAGTGACGGCCGACACCGGTCGAGAATTCGGCCGCTTCCGGAAACGTGAGGCCTGCCAGTGCGATGCGGCTGACGACCCCGGTGACCGCACCTGCCCGGCCCTGCGCCTCCGCGACGGCAAACGCGGCGTTGCGCTCGTGGCGATCGTCGGCGGCCAGCAGATCACCGAGCCCAAAACTGCCCAGGACATCGGGAGTTTCGGTGTCGAAGAGCCGTCCTGCCGCGTCGCGGATCTCCTCGTACAGCGCGCTCATCGACCGAGCCCCAGCAGATGGCGGGCAATCGTGATCAGCTGCATCTCACGCGAGCCGCCGTACACGGTGACGATTTTCGAGAACAGGTACTCCTGAGCGAGCAGGCGGTCGTCGTCGGTCTGCGGAGCCGCCGTGCTCGCCACGTCGAGAACGCGATGCACCAGCTCGTACAGCTCCTGCTCCGCCCGAGTCATCAGAAGTTTCACGAACGCCGATTGCGGTCCGAGCTGCTCACCCGACGCCTCGAGAATCAGCCCTTGCGCCGCGACCGCCCGCAGTCCCAGCAGCGCGACGAAGCTGCGTCCGAGATCGCGCTCGTCACCTTCGTCGCCGGCAGCCGTCACCTGGTCGAAGCGCTCGAGAAAATGCGTGTGCCTGGGCCAGGCAAGGGTTCCCCGCTCGTAGCCGAGCAGGCTGATGGCGACGTGCCAGCCGCCGCCCACCTCACCGAGGACGTGCTGCGCCGGCACGCGTACCTCATCGAAGGTGACCTCGGCCAGCTCGTCGGTGCCGTTCGCCTGCCGGATACGCCGGACCTCGACGCCCTCCTGCCGCAGATCCACCGCGACCATGGTCAGCCCGCGATGACGCTCCTCGAGCGACCCGGTGCGCACCAGTACGAGAGCGCGGCTTGCCCAGGCAGCCCAACTGGTCCAGATCTTGCGGCCGTTGATGACGAGCTCCGTGCCTGAGGCGGACTCTTCGAGGCGAGCCGTCGTACGCAATCCCGCCAGGTCAGATCCCGCCTCCGGCTCGGAGAAGCCCTGCGACCACGCCTCCTCACCCGACAGGAACCGAGGCATGACCTCCGCCGCGAATGCGGGATCGGCGAACCGGACGATGGTCGGGGCGATGATCTCCAGATGCTCGAAATTCGCCGGCCCCGGCCAGCCTCGCCGGGTGAGCTCCTCATGAACGATGCCGCGATGCAGGATCGATCCGCCGAGCCCGCCGACCCGGCTGGGCCAGCCGTAGCGTCCCCACCCGGATTCGAAAAGCAGCCGACGCATGCGCACCGCCGCGGCGACCCGCTCGTCGAAGTCGGGATACGGGCGCAGGAGCGGAGCCAGCTGGGCGGCGCTGTCATCCAGCCATTCGCGGAATGCCGTCTGAAAGAAGACGAGATCGCTCGTGACAGCGCTTGTGTCGCAGCCGAAGTCAGAGCGAGACAATCGAGACACGTTCAATCTTGAAGTCGACGTCGGTTTAGGTCTTTGGTCGACAGCGTACACGCGGTGACCCTGCCGGGCCACGCCCCCGGCTACTGCGGATAAGCCACGATCCCACGCAGATTGCGCCCGGATCGCATGTCGTCGAAGCCGTCGTTGAGGGTCTCCAGCGTGTACCGCTGGGTGATCATCTCGTCGAGCTTCAGCCGTCCGTGCTTGTACATGTCCAGCAACGCAGGGATCTCTTTCGAGGGGCTGGACGCGCCGAAAAGGGAACCCTGCAGGCGCTTCTGGAAGAGCACCAGGTGGCGCAGCGAGACCGGCAGAGCGAGGTCGTCGGCCGCCTTCGGCAGGCCCGTCAGCACGACCGTTCCGGCTTTGCGGATCGCCTCGACACCCTGGGCGACCTGTTCGCCGGTGGTGACGCCGACGCAGATGATGCAGGAGTCGGCGCCCTGCCCGTTGGTGAAGCTGCGTGCGAGCTCCGTCGCCTCCTCCATGGTCGCGACGGCGTGGGTGGCGCCGAAGCCGAACGAGGCGGCGCGCTTCATCTCCACGGGATCGACGGCGATCAGCACCTTGGCGCCCGCGTGCGAAGCACCCTGTACCGCGTTCATCCCGATGCCGCCGGTACCCATGACGATGACCACGTCTCCGGGCGTCACGTCTGCGGAGCGGACCGCCGATCCGTAGCCGGTGCCCACGCCGCAGCTGGTCAGGCACGCCACCTCGAGCGGGACGCCGTCCGGGCATTTGACGGCTGATTGCACGTCGACGGTCGACCACTCGCTGAACGTCGCGACGCCGGCCGCCTGACCCACGGCCTTGCCGTCCAGCGTCATCCGACGCGAGCCGTCCTCACGAACGCCGGACAGCACGCGCGCCCCGTTGTCGCACAAGTTCTGCATCCCGGACGCGCACCACCGGCAGAGGCCGCACATCGGCAGGAAGGTGAGCACGATGCGATCCCCTACAGCCCATCCGGGGGTGTTCGGCCCGACTTCGGCGATCACTCCGGCTCCTTCGTGACCTCCGGCCATCGGCAGCGCGCCCGGCGGCAGCGGAAGGTCGCCGGTCACGATGTGATCGTCGGAATGGCACAGCCCGGCCGCCGCCATCTTGACCAGCAGCTCGCCCTGCCTGGGCGGTTCGAGCTCGAGCTCGACCACCTCCCACTTGCCCGGTTGCTCGAACAGGACTGCGGCTTTGGTGAGCACGTCGTGACTCCTTCGAAAGGCTCTGTCAGCACCTCTCGCCAGCTTGCACTACGCCACCGCAGCCGCGTTACCCAGCCGCCGCGCGGTGATAAGGACGGTCGCCGCTGACCTCGACCCGGCGGATCGAACGCTCCTGCGGGAAGTGATCGGCCGCGCTGCGGTGATTGGTGGATCGCTCGTCCCACATCGCCAGATCTCCCGGACTCCAGCGCCAGCGGCACTGCAGCGCCGCATTGTCGATGTGGCGGCGCAGAAACCCGAGGAGGTTGTCGCTCTCCTGCTCGCGCATTCCTTTGATGCAGCGCATGAATCCACCACCGAGAAAGAGCGCCTGCCGGCCGGTATCGGGATGAGTGCGCACCAGCGGGTGGATGACGGGCGGGAAGGCGTCACGCAAGGCGTCGGCCAGGGATTGCGCCTGCGGCCCGGCCGGCATCTTGCGCAGCATGGCGGTAATGAACTCACCATTGTCGTGGACAACTTCGAGGTCGTCGATCATGCCGCGCATGACCGGGGAAAGAGCGTCGTAGGCAGCCGTCATCGACGCCCACAAGGTGTCGCCGCCCCGTCTCGGGATGACCTGCGCAGAGAGCAGTGCATAGTTCGGCGGCTCGGCGATCCAGGTGACGTCGGTGTGCCAGTCATCGGCTTCGGGCGGGCTGTCCGGACCATCCGTGATGACGGTGCAGCTGGGTTCGGTCACCCCGCGCAGCCGCGCGACCGGAAAGATGTTGAGCTCACCGAACCGGCGAGCCAGCTCGAGCTGCTCGTCGGCCGTCAGATCGACTCCGGGGAAGAAGATGACCTCGTAGTGATGCAGCAGGTCTTTGATGGCGGCAACGGCCTGGACGTCGAGCGAGCGCACATCGACCCCGTGCAGCTCCGCGCCGAGGGCTCCGGCCACTGGCCGCACATCGATACCGTGGTCATCGATCTCATCGCGCTGGGGTACATCCAAGGTCAGCAATCCCATGGAGGCAGGTTAGTGAAAGTCTTTCCGGCTTGATAGGACTAGCTTTCGAGCAGTCGTTGCCTGTGGAGGTCCTGAGATGAGCGACGTGACGACGCTGCTCGCCGCCCTGCCGGGGGCCAGCGTCCTGACCGACCCGCATGCGATGTCGCCGTATCGGCAGGACTGGGCGCGTGCCGGCGAGGCCGGTCTGCCGCTCGCGGTGGTGCGGGTACAGAGCACGAGCGAGGTCCAGGCCGTGCTGCGCTGGGCCACCGCGCACGGGGTCCCCGTCGTCCCGCGAGGCGCCGGGTCCGGCCTGTCCGGTGGTTCGACGGCCGTGGACGGCTGCATCGTGCTGTCCACCGAGCGCATGCGCGACATCACGATCGATCCGGTCGCTCGCGTCGCGATCGCGCAGCCGGGCCTGCTCAACGTCGAGGTGAAGCAGGCGGCCGCGGCCCGGGGTTTGTGGTATCCGCCGGACCCGTCGTCGTTCGAGATCTGCAGCATCGGCGGCAATGCGGCGACGAATGCCGGCGGGCTGTGCTGCGTGAAATACGGCGTGACGACCGACTACGTGCTCGGCATGGAGGTCGTGCTGGCCGATGGCACGGCGGTGCGGCTCGGCGGGCCGAGACTGAAAGACGTCGCGGGGCTTTCCCTCACCAAGCTGTTCGTGGGCTCGGAGGGCACCCTCGGAATCATCACTCAACTGATCCTTCGGCTGATCCCCGCTCCCCCGCCCTCATGCACGATGGTCGCGGTCTTCAAGTCGATCGAGTCCGCGGCTGACGCGGTACTGGAGATCACCTCGCAAGTGCGTCCCTCGATGGCCGAGCTCATGGATCGCACGAGCATCAACGCCGTCGAGGACTTCACCTCGATGGGGCTTGATCGCGAGGCCGAGGCGATGCTCATCGCCCGGTCCGACGCCCCCGGCGATGCCGCCGCGCATGAGATCGCTGTGATGGAGGCAGCGGCGCTCAAGCACGGCGCCACCGAGGTGTTCTGCACCGACGATCCGCAGGAGGGCGACGCTTTCGTGGCTGCTCGCCGGGCCGCTTTCCCGGCGCTCGAGCGGCTGGGCAACCTGCTGCTCGAGGACGTCGGCGTGCCATTGCCCTCGCTCCCCACGTTGGTGAAGGGCATCGAGAAGCTCTCGGCGGAGCACGAGGTCACCATCGCGGTCGTCGCTCATGCGGGCGACGGCAACACCCACCCGCTCATCGTCTACAACGCTTCCGATCCCGCTGCCACGGCGCGCGCCTACACCGCGTTCGGCCGCATCATGGATCTCGCGATCGAACTCGGCGGGACCATCACCGGCGAGCATGGTGTCGGCCGCACGAAAACCCCATGGCTACAGGCATATTTGGGTGACGATGTGATGGCGCTGACCCGCCGGATCAAGGATGCGCTCGACCCCCAGGGGATCCTGAATCCAGGTGCGATCCTGTCCTCTGCACCCGCAAGTGCCTTGCTAGACGGGGTTTTGCCGGAGTGACCGTTCCTCAGCTCGTCGCACCTGGACGGTGCCCTTGACGATGCGCACCTCGTAGCCTGGTTGGCCGATGGACGCCGGACCGCGCCGGACCGAGCCGTCTTCGAGGTCGAAAGCTGAGGAGTGCCAGGGACACACGATGCAGTCCCCGTCGAGCTGACCGTCGCTCAACGGTCCGCCGCGGTGGCTGCAGCGATCGGCCAGGACGTGGAGCCGTCCCTGCCGCCGGGCGAGCACCAAGGCCACGTCGTCGACCCGGAACTGCTTGAGCTCGCCCTCCGCAACGTCGGCCTCGGGCCCGAGCGCGGTCCACTCCTGCGGGCCTGCTTGGAACGCGGTGGTATCGACCCCGAGCCCGTAGACATACGTGAGATGGCCGCCCAGATAGCCGGTGGCCGCGAGCGTCCCGGCACCCGCCAGGGCTAGCGCCTTTCCCCTCACGCTGCTGCTGCTGCGGCGCGCTCTCCAGGAGGCCGCATAGCAGCCGATCGAAAGCCAGGCGCCCACCGCGTGCACCAGTCCCACGCGCCGTTCGGCGCCCGTCGTATCGACCCAATCCGAACCACCGGCCGCGGCCGTGGGAAGGGCAGCGAGCAGCCCCAGTCCGACCAGTCGGCGAGCCGCTTTCGAGGAATGCACCGTGGTCAGATCGAGCACGCTTGCCGAGGACCAGGCGCCGATGGGCACCGAAACGAGCAACGGATGCAACGGGTGTCCGAGCCACGTGCCGGAGGCCGCGTCCTTCAGCGTGCCTTCCGGAAGCACGCTGCTGATCACCGACGCGATCGCGCCGGCCGGTCGATCGAGCGCCGACATCGACTCGACGCGGCGCACCGCTTCGCAGACGGCACGCAGGGCAGGATTCATGCCACGCTCGTGCCCGCCGCATACGTCTTCACTCCTACAGGCTGGACCTTGGAACAGCTGCAAACGCGTGACGTCGTTGATTACCGACAGACGCCAGTTTGAGGACGGTTCACCAGGGAATTCGCGTGATAAGCGCCTGGCACGGCTGGGTGCCGAAACGCATCACTGAGATGCACAACGCCTGAGTTTTACCGCCGAGGAGTTCCGCCCATGGCTTTCGAACAAACCGAGCAGGCGTCGACGGGTGAGCTCGTGTCACGCCTGACTCAAGACATGTCCACCCTCATTCGAGACGAACTCCGCCTCGCGCAGATCGAAGCAAGCAGCAAGGCCAAGAAACTCGGCCTGGGAGCTGGCCTGTTCGGCGGCGCCGGTGTGCTCGCCATTTTCGGCCTGGGCGTGCTCATCGCCGCGGCCACCCTCGGGCTGGCCAACGTCGTGGCCGGCTGGCTTGCCGCCGTGATCGTCGGTGTGGCCTTGATGCTCATCGCCTCGGTGGTGGCCCTCATCGGCAAGAAGGACGTGTCGGCGGGGACGCCGCCCATGCCCAAGGAAGCGGTGTCCGGGTTGCAGACCGACGTCAAGATCGTCCGGGAAGGGATGCACCGATGACCGACGAAACCCCCGCAGGCGCAGCAGAAATCCGCGAGGAGATCGACCGGACGCGTGCCGACCTAGCCGAGACCGTTGACGCTCTGCACGACAAGCTCGATGTCAAGGCCCGGGCGAAGACGAAAGCGCACGACGTCTCCGCCACGGTGAGTACAACCGCAACGAAGCTCAAGCAGCAGGCGCCGCCACCGGTGCAGTCAGCGCTCGACCGCGGGGCTTCCGCCATCGCTCCTGCCGCTGCCAGAGCGGAGCCCTACCGCTCCCAGATCGCGATCGGTGCGGGCGTCGGCGTCGTTCTCCTGCTCGTCGTTCGCCGCATTCGGCGGTCACGATGAAGTTGCTTTACAAGCCGCTCGGCATGGTGGTCTCCGTGCTCGGCGGGCTCCTTGCCGCCCAGCTCTTCAGCCAACTGTGGCGGCTGCTTCCCGGCTCCTCCGAATCAGCCCCTGAGTCCACAGACCAGGACCACAGCTGGAAAGAGATCGCGACCGCAGCCGCTCTCCAAGGAGCTGTCTACGGCGGCGTCAAAGCCGTCGTCGACCGAGCCGGCGCCCGCGGGTTTCAGCGGGTGACCGGAACCTGGCCCGGATAGCCCGGTCGCCGAAAAGCCCTGCTACTTCTTCGCTTTCTGCTTCCTGCCCAGACTCGGGAAGCGCTTCTTCACGGCCGCACGCACCTTCTTTTGCTCGGCCGGCGTCCCGTTCTGAGCGACCCGCGCCAGCGCGTTGCGGGCATGTGCCTTGTCAGGTATCGGGTACTTGCGCTTGCCGGGCAGCGCGAACGATTTCTTCCCCAGCTTCTTGCGATCCTTCGCCGTCAGCGTCTTTGCCATGCGTCCGTGATTGCCACGTGAGGCTGCCCCAAACCCGACCCGCTACTTGCTGGCCTTGTCGTCGGACAGCGCATCGGCCGCAGCCTCTTGCGGGGAGTCGGGGCCGAAGCCGACGCCGATCGTCTCTTCCTCGGTGCGGCGCTGCTCGTGGATAAGGGCGTACTGCACCTGCTTGTCGGCCTCGGTCAGCTCCCCCATCGGCAGTGCACGGGGATACAGCCGGCGAGCCATCACCGGGTTGAGTTCCGCGGCGTAAATGCTGAGTTTGGCGAGCAGCAGCAGAAAGGTGACGATACCGATGACCGAGCCGAACGTGCCGTAGGTGTTGGACGCGTTCTTCAGCTGATGGGTCACCAGGCCCGTTCCGACGGTGATCAGCGCGGTGAAGACGACGCCGCCGAAGACCGCTCCCGGAACGAGAGCACGGCCTTCCACGTTGCGCGGCGTCAGGATCTTGAACGACAACCAGTACAGCGCGCTGTTGAGCACCAGAAGAACGACGAGGACAGGCGCCCGGATCGCGTAGCCGTCCTTCGAGCCGGTGACGTAGGTGGCGATCGGGGCGTTGACCAGAAATGTGCCGCCGATGGTGAGCAGCCCGGCGAGGCTTCGACCGAGCCGGGGCAGGAAGCCGGTGCGGGCGAACTGCGGGACGTCCCACACCGTCGCCATGGCCTGCTGTGCCGTCTGCGTCACGCCCTGGGCACCGTAGATCAGACCCAGTAGGCCGATGACGAGCCCGATCGTGCTGCCGTGCAGATGCTGCCCGTTCTCGGGGTTGAAGCTGTCACCGACCACCGGGAACTTGTGAAGCGTGGAGACGACGGTGCTGCCGAGCGATTTCTGGCCGATGAACCCGAACAGAGTGACCACCGCCAGCAGCAGCGGGAAGATCGCGGTGAACCCGTACCACGCCAGACTCACCACCAGCAGGTTGGCGTTGTCGTCACTGAATTTCTTGACGACCCCGTACGCGACACCTGGCGTCCGGTGGCGGCGCTGCCACCGGTCGATGGCGCCGATGAGCCGACGTAACTGGTCCATCTGGCAAATGTGCCCCACCGGCCGCAGCCGATGCGTGATCGAGGTCTTGGTCTGATTCAGATGTGAGCCGAGAAGCCGGTTCGTATCGCCGGCGCCGGGCAGAAACGCCGTTTCAGAGCCGGAACGGCAGCGCAGCCGGCCTTCGTGAAAGGTAAGGAGTTCGATGTCCGGACAGACCGTTGTCGTCACGGGTGCTTCCGGGGGGATCGGGCGGGCCGTCGCCTGCGCCTTCGCCGAACGAGGCGAGACCGTGGTGTTGATCGCGCGAGGCGAGAAAGGGCTGGAGGCCGCCGCGGCTGACGTCAGCGATCGGGGCGGCCGGCCGGTCGTGATGGCGACGGATGTCGCCGATTCCGACGCGGTCTTCGCAGCGGCCAAGCGGGTGGAGGCCGAAGTCGGACCCATAGACGTATGGGTCAACGTGGCTTTCAGTTCGGTGTTCTCACCGTTCGACAAGATCGAGCCGGCGGAGTTCAAGCGGGTGACCGAGGTGAGTTACCTGGGTTACGTCTACGCCACCATGGCGGTGCTGCCGTACATGAAAGAGCGCAATCGCGGGACGATCGTGCAGGTCGGTTCGGCGCTGGCCTATCGCGGTATCCCGTTGCAAACCGCCTATTGCGGTGCCAAGCATGCGATCCAGGGTTTCCACGAGGCGCTGCGCTGCGAGTTGTTGCATGAGAAGAGCGGCGTGCACACGACGATGGTGCAGATGCCGGCCGTGAACACGCCGCAATTCTCCTGGGTGCTGTCGCGGCTGCCACACCATGCGCAGCCAGTGGCGCCGATCTACGAACCTGAGCTGGCGGCCAGGGCGGTGATCTACGCGGCGGACCATCCCAAGCGCCGCGAATACTGGGTCGGCTCGAGCACCATGGCCACCCTGGCGGCCAATGCCATCGCTCCTGGAGTGTTGGACCGCTATCTCGGCAAGACCGGCTTCAAGGCCCAGCAGACCGCGGCCAAGCAAGAGCCCGATGCGCCCGTCAATCTCTGGGAGCCGGCGGACGGCAGCGCCGGCCACGATTTCGGGGCCCGCGGCATCTTCACCGACCAGGCGCACGATCGCGATCCGCAGCTGTGGGCGTCACAGCATCACGGCTTGCTCGGTGGCATGGGTGCAGCAGCAGCCGCCTTGGGCGCGACTCTGCTCATGCGTCGAGGGAAATGATGCCGCCCAGCTCCGCCTCGGTTCGCAGTATCGGTGTGGTCACCGCCGCGGTGGGCATCATGGCGGCGTCGCGTCCGGTACTCGTCGGTCGATGGGCGGCCGGTGGCAACTCGCCGCCCGACGCAGGCATCGTCCGGTTGCTGGGCGCGCGCTACCTGGTTCAAGCAGCAGCAGAGTTGAGCATCCCCACTCGGGCGGTACTGCGCGCTGCTTGTGTCGTCGACGGGCTGCACGCGGCAAGCATGATCGGTGCCGCGGCCGCCTTTCCCGCGTATCGCCGAGCCGCCCTTTGCAGCGCCGCGATCGCCGGCACCTCGGCGCTCGCCACGGCCGTCAGCGCCTCCAGGGTGACGGGAAATGGCTGAGGCCCAGCCGTCCTTCCCGCCTCATGTATTACGCGAGTACGCGCTGCTCGCGGACGGCGAGCGTGGTGCGCTACTGGGCCCTCGCGGCGACATCGTGTGGCTGTGTGTGCCGCGCTGGGACAGCGATGCCATCTTCAGCACCCTGATCGGGGGTGCGGGTGCGTATGCCATCACCCCCGTCGACACCTTCGTCTGGGGAGGCTTCTACGAGCCCGGAACGCTGATCTGGCACAGCCGCTGGGTGACCACGACGGGCATCATCGAGGTCCGCGAAGCTCTTGCCTATCCCGCCGATCCGCACCGAGCCGTCCTCCTGCGGCGGATCGTCGCGGTCGACGGCGACGCGTGCGTACAGGTCGAATGCAGTCCCCACAGCGGCTTCGGTAGCGATCCCCTGACCGGCCTGCGCCGCGGCGACGGAGGGTGGACGGGACGCAGCGGCGGGCAGTACATCCGCTGGACAGGTGCCGAGCAGGCGCGTCCCGTCGGGCGTGGCAGCGGCCGGCGCCTGGGCTTCACCTGCACTGTCCCGGCAGGTTCCTTTCAAGACCTCGTTCTCGAGCTGAGCGACCAGCGCTTGCCGGACGCACTCCCCGACGCGGAGGGGCTTTGGGAGGCCACCGAGCACGCCTGGCACTGCGCCGTCCCCGCCGTCGAGAACACTCTCGCGCCTGAGGACACCAGACACAGCTACGCCGTACTGCACGGGCTCACGGGGGCCAGCGGGGGCATGGTTGCAGCGGCGACCACGAGCCTTCCCGAGCGCGCCGACGCCGGCCGCAATTACGACTACCGCTACGTCTGGATCCGAGATCAGTGCTACGCCGGGCAAGCCGTCTCCATCGGCGGCCCACACCACCTGCTCGACGATGCGGTCAGTTACGTCGGGGCACGCCTCCTGGAGCACGGAGATCGGCTGGCGCCCGCGTACACGATCGACGGCGAGCCCGTTCCGGACCAGCGCCGTCTCGAGCTGCCGGGCTACCCCGGCGGCTCGGACATCGTCGGTAACTGGGTCAACGAACAGTTCCAGCTCGACGCCTTCGGCGAGTCGTTGCTCCTGTTCGCGGCAGCCGCTCGGCACGACCGTCTCGACAGCGACGGCTGGCGCGCCGCGCAAGCAGCGGCCGACGCCATCGCTCGACGCTGGACCGAGCCCGACGCCGGTATCTGGGAAATCGACAACCAGCCCTGGACGCACAGCCGCCTGACCGCCGCCGCGGGGCTGCGGGCGATCTCTGCTGCGCGTCCTGCTGCGCAGCGCAGCGGCGCCTGGCTGGCGCTCGCCGACGCCATCGTTGCTGATACCGCTGCGCATGCGACCTCGCCGGAAGGACATTGGCAGCGAACCCCCGGCGACCCGGGCCTGGATGCTGCCCTCCTGCTACCGGGACTGCGCGGTGCGGTGCCGGCGGACGACCCACGTACCGTCACGACCCTTGCGCACTACGAGCGCGACCTGACCGTGGCCGGGTTCGCCTACCGCTTCCGGCAGGACGAGCGGCCCCTCGGCGATGCCGAAGGCGCCTTCCTGCTCTGCGGATTCCTGATGGCCCTCGCCACCCACCAGCAAGGGGATTCCCTCAGTGCCGTCAGGTGGTTCGAACGCACCCGGGCAGCCTGCGGCCCGCCGCAGCTTTTCAGCGAAGAATATGACGTGGCGCAACACCAGATGCGGGGCAATCTTCCGCAAGCGTTCGTCCACGCGCTCATGATCGAGACGGCGACCACGCTCGGACAAGGTTGATCGCAAGGCGGCGCCGCAGGAGATTCACGGGCGCGAGAACGTTTGCCGGGCGCCCACCGGGTAGGGCTGCAACCGTTGAGCAATACCGCAAAACGGACACCTGAAGGCAGGCCTGGCGATGACAGACAGCACCTCTGGCGCACCCACTTCCGGCGGCGAGACCCATCAGCAAGCCGGTGACACTTATCCTCCGCTGACCACTGCGCAGGGCGCCGTCGTCGCCGACGACCAGAACACGCTGCGCGCCGGTTACCGCGGCCCTGCGGCTCTCGAGGACTTCCACTTCCGCGAGAAGATCTTCCACTTCGACCATGAGCGCATCCCGGAGCGGGTGGTCCATGCCCGCGGCTTCGGAGCCCATGGCTTCTTCGAGCCCTACGAATCGCTGAGTGACGTCACACGCGCCGACGTGTTCGCGGAGGCCGGCCGGAAAACCCCGGTTTTCGTGCGCTTTTCCACGGTTGCCGGCAACAAGGGCTCCGCCGACCTCGCCCGTGACGTCCGGGGGTTCGCGGTCAAGTTCTACACCCGCGAAGGCAACTGGGACCTCGTCGGCAACAACATCCCGGTCTTCTTCATCCAGGACGCCATCAAGTTCCCGGATCTCATCCACGCCGCCAAGCAGGAGCCCGACCGCGGCTTTCCGCAGGCGCAGACCGCCCATGACAACTTCTGGGACTTCGCCTCGCTGATGCCCGAAGCCACCCACATGCTCATGTGGATCATGTCGGACCGGGCAATCCCCCGCTCGCTGCGCTTCATGGAGGGCTTCGGCGTCCACACCTTCCGGCTGGTCGACGCCGACGGCAAGTCGACCTACGTGAAGTTTCACTGGAAGCCCAAGCAGGGCATGCAGAGCGTGATCTGGAACGAAGCGCTGAAGATCAACGGCGCCGATCCCGACTTCCATCGCCGCGACCTCTGGGATTCGATCACGCAAGGCGACTATCCCGAGTGGGAACTCGGCATGCAGCTCTTCGACGACGAGTGGGCCGACGCGTTCGGCTTCGACGTGCTGGATTCCACCAAGCTCATTCCCGAGGAGGACCTGCCGGTCCGCCTGGTAGGGCGGCTCGTGCTGGACCGCGTCGTCGACAACTTCTTCGCCGAGACCGAGCAGGTCGCGTTCTGCACGCAGAACGTGGTACCCGGCATCGACTTCACCAATGACCCACTGCTGCAGGGGCGCAACTTCTCCTACCTCGACACGCAGCTGAAGCGCCTCGGCAGTCCGAACTTCACGCAGCTGCCGGTGAATGCACCGAAGTGCCCCATCGCGCATTTCCAGCAGGACGGACACATGGCGATGGCCAACCCGCCCGGGCGCGCCAACTACGAGCCGAACTCCTGGGAGCCGCCGGAGGCCGGTCCGCGCGAGGACCCGGTACGCGGTTTCCAGAGCTACCCGGAAGAAGTCGCGGGCGAGAAGCGTCGGCTGCGACCGGAGAGCTTCGCCGATCACTACAGCCAGGCACGTCAGTTCCTCATCAGCCAGACTCCGGTGGAGCGTCAGCACATCATCGACGCCTTCGTCTTCGAGCTCAGCAAGGTCGAGCAGCCGCGAATTCGTACCCGGATGGTGGCGGGGCTACGCAATGTCGACGACGAACTCGCTCAAGCCGTCGCTGATGGGCTCGGCCTGAGCAAGATGCCTGACGCGCTGCCGGCTGCCCAGCCGACCATCACCGACCTGGCGCCGTCAGCCGCACTGAGCATCCTGCACAACGGGCCGGAGAGCCTGGCAGGCCGCAAGATCGGCATCCTGATCACAGACGGCGCGGACCGCAAGCGGCTGGATTCCCTCACCGCTGCGGCGAAGAAGGCCGGGATCAATGTCGAGCTGATCGCGCCGACGGTCGGCGGGGTGACCGTCTCCGACGACACCCTCGTCGCGGCAGATCAGAAGGTGGATGGCGGCCCGTCGGTTCTGTACGACGCGGTAGTGCTGCTCACCTCCAAGGACGGTGCTGAAGCTCTCGCCAAGCAGCCCGCTGCACGGGATTTCCTCACCGACGCCTACGCCCATTGCAAGTTCATCGGCTATGACCCCAGCGCGCAGGCACTGTTCGAGGCGACCGGCGTCGCCAAGCTGTTAGACGACGGCTTCGTCGATCTGGGCGAGGCCTCAGCCGCTGATTTCCTCAAGGCCTGCGGGCCGCTTCGCTACTGGGCTCGCGCGGCCTAACGAGTCTCGCGCACGACGTCGGCGGCGGCTTTGTCATCTCGCGTTCCCTGGTACCGCGGATGACGAAGCTTGCCGTCGCGCGTCCATTCGGTGAAGCCGATCTGCACGACCAGATCCGGACGCACCCAGCGGGCCTCCCGCTCCTTGGGCTGCGATCCGGCGAACGGCGACTGGTCGATCGACAGCGCGTCGAGCTGCTGATGCAGGTCACGTAGAACTTTGTCGGTGAAGCCGGTGCCGACCTTGCCGGCATAGCGGAGTTCGTCGCCCTCGTAGTACCCGACGAGCAGCGCCCCGAGCTCGGCCCGGCTGCCCTTCGGCGCGGTGTATCCGCCGACGACGAACTCCTGATCGCGTACGCACTTGAATTTCAACCAGTTCGGCGAGCGGCCTGCAGAGTAGACGGCGTCAGCGCGCTTGGCGATCACTCCTTCATCTCCGCGCCGGCAGGCCTGCTCATACATCTTCTCGCCGGCGGCGATGCGATGGGTGGTGAGCCGAAGCGGGTCGTGGAAGGCCAGTGCCTTGCGCAGCAGACGCTTGCGCCAGGTCTGCGGCAGGCCGGTGACGTCGTAGCCGTCGAGATGAAAAACGTCGTAGACGTAGTAGAAAACGGCAATGCTGCTCGCTCGCGCCGCCGCAGCATTGTGGATGCCGGAGCGTCCTTGCAGCCTCGAGAAGCTGGTACGCCGGCCCTCGAAGGCGACGACCTCGCCGTCGATGCCGAAACGCGTGAGCTCCTGGCTTGCAAGCGCGTCGACGATCTCTGGATACGTCTGCTCCAGCGCGAGCTGGTTGCGCGAACGAAGCCGCACATCGCTGCCGTCACGGAAGGACAGCAGCCGGATGCCGTCGAACTTGCGCTCGAAGACCCATGCGGGATCGGAGAACCGCTCTTCGGTGAGCGTGGCGAGCATCGGCGGGCGCCAAGCGGGCACGCCCTCGGGTCGCAGGCGCTCGGCAACGTCCTCAGGCAGCGCGTCGAACAGACCGTTCACATCGATGACGGTAACTGCAGGCAGCGGTGCCGATGCGAGCGCGTCGCAGCGGCACCGCCGGGTTCTGTCAGGTCTTACTGATTCGGATGCAGCAGCACCTTGGTCCAGCCGTCAACGCGGTTGTCGAAGTTCTGATAGGCCTCGGGGGCCTCGTCGAGACCGAGCTCGTGGGAGACGATCCAGGAGGGCCGGGCCCGGCCCTCGATGATCAGATCCCGCAGCTGACGGTTGTAGCGCTTGACGGGCGCCTGCCCGGTCCCCATCCGCTGGCCTTTGGTGAAGAACGTGCCGTAGTCCCAGCCGATCCGGCCTTTCTTGGCCTGCTCACTCCCGGCTCCGGGATCCTCCGGCATGTACACCCCAACCACCCCGATCGCACCGGCGGTGCGCACGACCTGCACCAGATTGTCGAGCACCAGCTCGGGATGCTCTTCACCGGAAGAGTCGTGAGCCTGGTAGCCGACGGCCTCCACCCCGCGGTCGACCCCGCGGCCCTGCGTCGCCTCCATGATCTGCTCGACCGGATCGCCGCTCGAGATGTCGATCGGGAGGGCGTCGATCTGCTTCGCGAGCTGCAGCCGGTCGGCCTGCTTGTCGGCGACGAAGACCTGCGATGCGCCGCGAAGGAAAGCACTGTGGGCGGCCATGAGCCCCACCGGCCCGGCGCCGAACACGGCCACGCTGTCACCCGGACCGACCTCGGCGAGTTCGGTGCCGTGGTAACCGGTCGGAAAGATGTCCGACAGCATGGTGAAGTCGTTCTCCCACTGGGTACCGGTGGGCAGCTTGAGCAGGTTGAAGTCGGCGTAAGGAACCCGCAGGTGCTCGGCCTGGCCGCCTTGGTAGGGCCCCATGTTTGCGAACGAGCTAGCGCGTCATCGACCGACGGCCTTCTCGAGCTCACCCTTGGTCATGCGCGAACGGCCGGCGATGTTGCGGCTCTTGGCTTCGGCATACAGCTGTGCCTTCGTGCGCCCGCCCGACCCGCGATGAGACCGCAGACCCCCGCGCCGGCCTGAAGAAATGTCGTCGGTTGAGGTGCGGCTCGATTGTGCCGCCTCGCCGCTGCGCGCGCGTTCTTTGTTGACGGTGCGGGCAGCGATCTCTTCCGCGACGCGCGCGCCGCGGCCGCGATCGCGCAGCCCTTCTTTGATGTGCTCGTACTGCCGTTCCCGTTTGGAGGACCACGCTTGCTGCGGCATGCCCACCTCCTCGGGCGGCGGAATCTTTTGCTTGCTGTACAGGCCGTTTTCCGGCCTACTTGAGCGCCTACCCGCGACCTGAAGACGTATGCCACTTCACGTTGGAGGGTGAGAACTCATAGGGCGGGGACGCTCACGACATGAAGGAACGCACCGAAGATGAAGTCCCCGTCGATCCGCACGTTGCCAATTCCCGTCCGGTCAATCAGGACGGCGACCCCGAGGAGTACGAGGACACCACCGGACCTGGTGGAAACGGAGAGTTTGTCGGCCGCATCGCAGGCCAGGATGTGGGCTACGCCGGCGAGACCGGAGCCGAGCGGCGAGCGGCTGCCGCCGAGCACCGAGACGACAGTTGAACGCCGATGGGCGGCGCACCACAGGTGCGCCGCCCATCGTTTGCTGATCTGAGCCCAGGCTGAGGGCCTGGTGTCACGTGCCGCGGGTCAGAGCTGAGTCCTGCCGGCAACGGACTGCTCGCTCGACGTCTCATCGACAGTCCCGTCGGTGCGCTCTTGGGACTTGTACGCGGGGGCGGGCGTTCCGATCGCGGACTCCGGCTCCACCGGACCTGTGGTTCCCAGAGGCTGCTCGGCAGTGACAGGCTGCTCGGCTGCCACCGACTGCTCGGCTGCCACCGGTGCCGAGTGACGCATGTGAGTTCCGGTCTCCACGGGCGCCGCATCCGGCATCACGATCGTCCGCTCGGCAGCGGCCGACGCCAGTTCCATGTCGCGGACGCCGACGACACTGAACCGGCCGGCCGCCATGGCCGCCAGCAGGATGATCGCGGCGCCGAGCCCGTAGAACATGCCGATGTTCTCGACAGCGACGTCAGTGCGGTCGCCCACCGGGGTGCCCAGGTAATTCACTCGCCAGACCGGGGCAAGCAGCGGGCCGACGACGAACCACGCGCCGGCAGCGATGGCGGCCCAGGCCGCAAGATAGGCCACGACGCGATGCGCGGTGACGAGCAGCAGCAGGCCGGCGAAGAACGCGACGCCGCCGGGCAGCACCTCGAGCCAGAAGCGCGCCGCCGTCCAGGTCCACGTGTGGTTGGGGGTGTAGGCGTAGTTGAAATAGGGACCGACGAAGGGGATAAGCGCGCCCCAAGCGCCGAGCAGGACGAGCCCGAATCCGGTGAGAGCTCCGCGACTACGCGGGGTGACGGTCCTGCGGACGCCCCGATCCGTGGACCTGTGAGGACCAGTTGTTGTTGCCATGTGAGGCTCCCTCCATAGTGGCGTCGCACAGGGTGGTTTACCCGTTACACCGGAACCGACACCGGGCGGCGACGCTGTGCAACCGAACCGGTCTCAGGCGGCGGTGCCGGCTTGCAGCAGGAAGGTCGCGAAGCCGCCCTCGACCCTGCTGCGGCGTCGCCCGCTGGTGATGACCGGGAGCGCACCGGTCCGCAACACCCGTCGGCCCGCTTCCTCGAAGGCCGCGATCAGCTGCTCGTCTTCTGAAAGGGCGATCGGGGCGATGCCACCGACCGAGCGGTACGCATCACCGCGAAACCCGAGGTTGGCGCCGTGGACATGCGGATGGCCGTCACCGCTGTCATAACCGGCGTGCCAGGCCTCGCGCGTATGCACGCTGTGACTGTCCCAGTCCCCCACGCGCACGGTGCCGGCGATGGCGTCCCAACCGAGCGCGGCATGCTCCAGCATCCCGCTGAGCCAGTTCGAAGGAACGATGGTGTCGGCGTCGGTGGTCGCCAGCCAGGTCTGGCTGTCGGGTACGGCCGCCGGACGCGAGCCGAGTAACCGCCCAAAACCTGAGCGACGTGCTGCTCCAACGTTGCGTTCGTTGACCGTCATCGTCGAGACATGGCTTGCGGCCGTCGGGCTCTCGTCGGTGCAGGCATCCAGTACCACCAGCACCTCGACCGGCACCGGACTCACTGCCGCTGCCGCAGCCAGCCCGGCCAGGCAAGCAGGAAGCAACTCTGCCTCGTTGTGTGCAGGCACGACGACGCCGACCCAGCTGATCTGCTGCGCGCTCATGCCAGACCGGCCCGTTGCGCAACGGAGCGCGCCTCAGGCGGCGTGCGCACATAGATCTCGAGCCAGAAGTCGCGCTCCTTGTGCGTCACCGTGCGAGCCAGCCCGAGGTCGCCGGCGCGGCGGCCAAGCGTCTCGTGGACCTCGTCGCCGCTGCCCGGATATTCGGCGACGGGGTGCCGCCAGTGCACCGCAGCCAGCGATCCTCCCGGCTCGAGAGCGGCAGAACTCAATTCGAGCAACCGGCCGAAATCCTTGGCATCGAAGTAATAACCGACTTCCGAGAGCACGATGAGGTCGAAGCCTCCAGCCGGCCAGTCATCAGGAAGCGTCCGGCGCTCGACCGAGACGCCGGGCAACCCGCGGGTGCGTTCGATCGCGGCATCGACGGCTCGCTGCTCGATGTCGACGCCCAGCAGCCGGTCGCAGCGATCGGCAAGCGCAGCGGTCAGCACCCCTACGGAGCAACCAAGTTCAAGGCCGCTGCGAAAGCGCTCGAGCGGGAGCGCTGCCACAGTGAGGTCGTACTTTCGCTTCTCATACCAGCGCGTGGCGAGCCGCCACGGGTCGTCGTCCGACTCATACAAGCCGGCGAAATAGTCAGCCCCCAGCGTCATTTCTGGCCCGCGGCAAGCATGGCGATCCGCTCGAGGTCGCGTTCGGCGTGCGTTTGACGAAGGTAGACGCTCAGATCGGCGACGCGGCGCGCGTGAGCCCGGTCGTTGCACAGCGGTGCCGGGCCGAGTGCCCTCCCGACGCGCTCGATGGTCTCGGTTGCTGCGGCCTCCACGGCGGCCCGCACGGTCAGGGCCGTGCGCTCCCCGACTTCGCTGGAATCCTTGTCCATCGCGGCCGCAGCTTGCCGGAGCAGGGCCGCGCTGGATTCGAGCAGCACCTCGATCGCACCCAGATGGGCGACGGCATGAGTATGGGCACGACCGGCTGCGACGGCTTCGTACAAAGGCGCTGCCACCCCCACGGCGCCGCCCCACCACACGGCGGCGACCCCGACCGCCCCGTGCCAGAAACCGGCCCGCGACAGGTAGCCGCCGCGGCGACCGACGAGTTGCGCTGGTGCGTCGAGGAATTCGACGGTCTCGGTCGCGGTGCCGGAGAGTCCGACCGACTGCCAACCACCGGTCCGCGGACGCGCCGTCGCCGGCTCGAGGGCCACGGCCCAAAGGCCAGGACCGTCGGGACCCGGTGCCGTCACGAGCGCGTGGGTACAGAGGCCGGCGCCGGAGCACCAGGGCTTGCTTCCGGCAAGGAGCCACGGACCCTGCTCACGGTGAACCTGAACGGTCGCCTGTGGCCCCTCCGCTGCCCACACCCCCCAACGCTGGCGCGCTTGCGGCGCAGGACCGTCCAGCTCGGTCAGGATTGCCAAGGCGTCGGTGTGGGCTTCGACGAGCCGGCCGAGGGCGAGGTCGGCCGCGCCGACGGCGGCCAGCCCGCTCAGGCGCGCCAGCGTCCGCCCGCCAGCGGGCAACGGGAGCTCTGCAGCCGCGTCAGCCACCGCCTCGAAGGCCATACCCGCGCCGCTGGAATCGTCGAGGTCGAACCCGACGGCACGGGTGTGACGGACGGCGTCAGCGGCCGCTCGACCGAGCCGCTCCTCTTGAATGGCGGCGTCGTCACTGACCGCCAAAGAAGGCAACACCACGTCCCTTGACTACCCGGGTGAGCAAAGTCAAACGTGATCACACGAGACCCCAATGCCGTCATGCTTTTCACCGGCGCGGGCATGTCGGTGCGATGAGCGAATTACGACTTCCGGAGACGCCCGCCGCCGTTCTGTTCGACATCGACGGCACGCTGGTCGACTCGAACTATGTCCACGTCGTGGCCTGGATGTATGCCTTCCAATCGGCCGGCCACCATGTCGAGGCCTGGCGCATCCACGAGGCCATCGGCATGGATTCGGACGAGCTGCTGGAGCGGCTGCTCGGCGATGATGCTGACGAGCTCAGCGACCAGGCGAAGCGGGAGCATTCGCGGCGGTATGCCGAACTCACGTCCCTGCTGCAGCCCTTCGACGGTGCGCGCGAGTTGCTGCGTGAGGTCGCTGGTCGTGGAACGAAGGTCGTACTGGCGACCTCGGCGCCGCCTGAGGAATTGGAACGGCTGCGTGAACTCCTGGACGTCGAAGACGCCATCGAGACGGTGACCAACGCCGAAGATGTCTCCACCGCGAAGCCGGCGCCGGACATCGTCCAAGTGGCGCTGGAGCGGGCAGGGGTACGCGCCGACGAAGCCATTTTCATCGGCGATGCCGTCTGGGACGTGCAGGCCGCCGCCAAAGCTGGCGTCGCCTGCATTGCCGTCACCAGCGGCGGTGTCCATGAAGCCGAACTCCGCAAGGCAGGCGCCGCTCGGCTCTACCCCACCGTGCGGGACCTGCTCGAGGACTTCTGACGAACCCCGGACGGGCTCGCCGCCGATCAGCCGAGGTCGATCTCCGGGTAGAGCGGGTGGGCCGCGGTCAGCTCGGCGCCGCGGGCCAGCACCCGTGCAGCCACTGCGGAGTCCAGCGAGTACTTGGCCTTCGAGCCGGCGGGCTCCGTCGCCCGGAGCACGTCATCGATGAGCCCGGCGATTTCCCGGAGGTCGTCCTCGCCGAACCCTCGGGTCGTGAGTGCCGGGGTGCCGAGCCGGATGCCCGAGGTGTACCAGGCGCCGTTCGGGTCCTGCGGGATCGCGTTGCGGTTCGTGACGAGCCCGGCGTCGAGCAGCGCGGTCTCCGCTTGCCGGCCGGTGATCCCGTATCCGGAAACGTCCAGCAGTACCAGGTGATTGTCGGTGCCACCGGTGACGAGGGTCGCGCCGCGGCGCAGCAGGCCGTCGGCGAGCGCGCGGGAATTGTCGACGACCCGATGCGAGTACGCGCGGAACTCCTCGGTACGCGCCTCAGCGAGGGCGACGGCCTTGGCCGCCATGACGTTGGGCAGCGGCCCGCCGAGCACGAGCGGGCAGCCGCGGTCGACGAAATCGGCGTACTCGTCGGTGCAGAGCACCATCCCGCCGCGAGGGCCACGTAGCGACTTGTGCGTGGTCGTGGTGACGACATCGGCGAACGGCACCGGATTCTCATCACCCGTCAGCACCCCGCCGGCGACCAGGCCGGCGAAGTGCGCCATGTCGACCATCAGCGTGGCACCTACCTCGGCGGCGATCTCCTTCATCTTGGCGAAGTCGATGAGGCGCGGGTAAGCGGAGTAGCCGGCCACGAGGATCAGCGGGCGGAAGGTCCGGGCCTGCTCCCGAAGCGCGGTGTAGTCGACGAGACCAGTGGTCGGGTCGGTGCCGTAGCTGGCCTGCTCGAACATCTTGCCGCTCACGTTCGGCCGGAAGCCGTGCGTCAGGTGACCGCCGGCATCCAGCGACATTCCCAGCAGGCGCTGATTGCCCAACTCCCGGCGCAGCCGCTGCCAGTCGGGCTCGGCCAGATCGTTGACGTGTCCAAGACCGGCATCGCGCAGCGCCGGCGCCTCGACGCGGGCGGCGAGAATCGCCCAGAACGCGACCAGGTTGGCATCGATGCCCGAGTGCGGCTGCACGTAGGCATGCGGTGCGCCGAAGACCGCGCGGGCATGCTCAGCAGCCGCCGCTTCGACGGTGTCGACATTGCGGCAGCCGGCGTAGAACCGGCGCCCGATCGTGCCCTCGGCGTACTTGTCGGACAGCCAGCTGCCCATCGCGAGCAGGACCGCGGGCGAGGCATAGTTCTCGCTGGCGATCAGCTTGAGCGACTCGCGCTGATCGGTCAGCTCGTCGGCCATCGCCGCCGCGACGCGCGGCTCGACAGCCGCTATCGCCTCGAGCGCTGCCCGGAATGCGGTGCTGGCAGTCGACTGGGTCGGTGCGGTCGGTGCGGTCAAGGCAGGCTCCCGGTATCGCTGGTAGCCCAGGCGCACGGCACGCGTCACGTCGACGAGGCCGCTCCCCGGTGGTCGTCCACCTCAGCGCCAGTCACGGCCTGGGCTCAGTCTAGCGGCCTGGCTGATGCGTCAGCGCTCGTGCAGCATGGCCGATCCGTTGACACACGGTGATCACGCCGCTACGTTCCCCCCACCTTCCGCGACCATCACTGACGATGGGAGAGTCGATGACCCAGCCGACGATTCAAGAAGGATCCGAAGGTCCCGAAGTGCGATGGGCCCAGTACCTGCTGGTGCGTCGCACGCTCAGCTACCCCCAGATCGACGGCGTCTTCGGGCCGGTCACGAAGAACGGGGTGGAGGAGTTCCAGCAGTCGAGCGGCCTGGCGGTCGACGGCATCGTCGGCCCCGCCACGTGGGGAGCGCTGGGCGGTGATCAGCCGCAGCCGCCGGTGCTGGCCCAGGGATCGACGGGCAGTGTCGTGCAGCAACTCCAAACCGTCCTCAATGAAGGACGCGGATCCTTTGCTCCGACGAGCAATCCGGTCCTCGCGGTGGACGGCGACTTCGGTCCGCACACCGACGCGTCCGTCAGAGGCGTGCAGACTCAGGCCGGTATCGCTGCCGACGGGATCGTCGGGCTGCAAACCTGGGCGGTGCCGGTGCACGCAGCAGGACAGGTCATCGCGGGCCTGTGCGGCGTCACCCCTCCGGGCGGCTGATCTCGGGCCGGTATTCGGCGGCGAGCAGGGCGATGTCGTCAGCGGGTTCGGAGCCCATCTCGCGACGTAACGCCCCGAGGACGCCGTCCAGGCTCGCGTCGAGCTCACCAGAGGCGATCGACCCGGTGATGCCCAGCAAGTCGATGAACTGTCCCTCAGGGGTACGGGATTCGATGACGCCATCGGTGTAGAGCAGGAGCCGATCGCCGGGCGCGAGCTTGCCCTGCGTGACCACGGGCGTCGTGCCGAGCCCCAGCGGCAGCGCGTGTTCGAGGTCGAGTTCGGCAACGTCGTCGCCGGTCGCCAGCAGCGCTGACGGATGTCCGCAACAGACGATCGAATACTGGCCGTCATCGTTGATCTCGGCGATCAGCGCGGTGACGAAATCCTCCTCACCGAGGTAGGGCCTGATCCGTCGATCGATGTGTTCGGCGACATCGCCGAGGTCGCCGATGTCCACCGCAGCCGCCCGGAATTCACCGAGCACGATGGTCGCGGTGCGTACCGCCGCAAGACCTTTTCCGCGTACGTCGCCGATGAGGAGGCGGACTGCGTCGGGCCGCTCCACGACCTCGTAGAGGTCGCCGCCCACCCGGGCTTCGGCAGCCGCGCTGACATACCTCGCCGCCAGCAGCAGCGAGCGCAGCCGGCTCGGAGGCGGCGCGAGAATGGCCCGCTGCGCGGCATCGGCGACTCTTGTCACCAGGGCCAGCCGGCCGGACTGCTCGCGAAACCTCCCGGCGTTTTCGAGGGCGAGCGCAGCGCGGCGGGCCACGTCCTCGACGAAGGCGACATCGGGCTTGCCGTAATGGCGTCCTGATTCGGCATAGATCAGCGTGACGACGCCGATGACCCCCGTGCGGCCGACGAGCGGCACGAGCATCACGCTGGAGATGCCGACGTCACGGAAAGCTTCCAGCTGCTCGTCATCGCTTGCCACGAGCTCGAAGAGCCGGGTGGGAACGGTGGGCAGGACGATGCTCTCGCCGGTCCTGACGACGAGCGCAATGCCGTTCGGCGCGTTCAGCTTGATCGGGTAGCGGTCGACCATGGCCAGGGCCGCCTCGACCTTTGACCGCTCGGAGTGATGAATCGCCGCGCTCGTCAGCTCGTCACCCTGGACCAGATGCACGATGCACCAATCAGCGAGCCGCGGGACCATCAGGTTGGTGACGGCATCCAGCGTCGCCTGGTAGTCCAGCGTCCCGGTGAGGGCCACGGAGGCGTCGGCAAGGAAGGACAGCCGCTCGTTGGCCCGCATCGCCCGTTCCATGGCGAGGGCACGCTCCATGGCCTGCGCGAGGGCATCGGCGAGCGCGCCGACGAAATCACCCTGAGCCTGCTCGTCGACGTCGCTGGTGCCGGGAAAGGACAGGCTCAGCAAGCCCAATGTCCGGTCGCCTATGGTCAGGGGTGCCAAATGCAGGCTGCGCTCGACCGGGTGTCCCTCGACGATCTCCGGGAACCGGCGCCTGATCTGCTCGACGTTGCGCAGCACGATCGGCTCTCCGGTACGCACGGCAACGGCACCGGGGATGTCAGCATCGTCGATGGAGAACTCGTGATAGCGCGGGACGAGCGCCGGGTCGCCTCCGCGCACCGCCAACGTCAGCAGCGTGCGCTGCTCGGTCAGCAGGAAGACCCGCGCCGTGTCGACGCCCAGGAAGTCGAAGGCGTTGTTGACGACCGTCACCGCCACATCGGTGACGGTCGTGGCCTTGGTCAGCTCACCGGTCACTTTCTGCAGCAATTGCAGCTTGTCCCAGGTGTCCTCGAGCCGCGAGAGCCGCTCGACCTCGCCGGCAAGCGCTGACGTGAACGGCTCGGCACGCGGTATCTCTTCACCCTTCGCCGCAGCGCGCAAGTGATCCACCAGCGCCTGGATGTACCACCGGCGAAAGATCTGGTGTGCCCGAGGAGCGGCGAGTGTCAGCAGCCGCGCCGCCCGCGCGTAACCGTCCGCCTCATCGAGTGCGGCGAGGTAGCGCTCACCGGCTTCGGCGGCGCTGACCGGAAGCCTCAGGACGAGGTCAGTCATCACCTCGCCGCGCGCTGCAGCCGCCAGCGCCTGCCGCTTGATCTCGGCGCGCGCTTCGGAGAAGCCGGAGATGACCGTGGTGACGAGGTCAGCCATCGCCACCGGCAAACTCACGCCCGTCGCCGTCTCCTGCGCCTTGGCAAGGGTGAGCTCGCGTACCAGGTTGTCGATGTGGCCCTTGGCGGCCAGCAGCAGGCGGGTCGGCACCGCCCCCAGGCGCACCTCGAAGCGCGGCTCCGCCAGCTCCTCGTTCGACCAGTACGCCAGCAGGTCGTCCACGTTCATCTCGGGCGCGACCCGGCTGCTGGATTCCTCGTCGCTCTCCGTCAGCTCCGCCCAGACCACCTTTCCGCCGGCGGGTGTGGGGTCGACCCCCCAGGCGCTGGACAGAGCTGACACGAGCGAGAGCCCGCGGCCGGTCATCGAATCAGCGCTGTTACGCACCGGGACAGGAAGCGTGTGGCCACGGTCCTCCACCTCGACCCGCACGCATTCGTCGAGGCGCAGAACGCGAAGGATCACCGGCGGCTGGGCATGAAAAAGCGCGTTGGTCACCAGCTCCGTGACGAGCAGCTGGACATCATCCAGGGAGACCGGCGGGGCCTCGGAAAGCGCCGCGGACACGAACCGGCGAGCCGTCGGGACGGCGTCGACCGCGGTTCCGACCACCAGCTCGGATACCCGCGACACCCCGCCTCCAGCCCATCCGGGAAACGCCCCGTCGGTCAGTATGGACCGGCGTGACGGGACAGCCCGGCAATCGGTCACCAATCGGTCGGAGGCCGCGCAAGTTGAGCACGCGCTCGCGCCAGCAAAAATCTCAGCCAAAGCAAGCAGTAGGGGGGAGACTGGCTCATCGTGCTGCTAACGGTGACGTCGACGCAGGAGCCCGCGTCCGACCTCGGGTATCTCCTGCACAAGCATCCGGCGAGAGTGCAGCAATTCGAGGTGTCCTCCGGGGTGGCGCACGTGTTCTATCCCGAAGCCACTCGACGAGCGGTGCACGGCCGCCTTGCTGCTGGAGGTCGATCCCGTCGGCCTCGTCAGGGGGCGAAAGGGGCCGCCGCTCGGAGGGATTCGCGCTCGGCCAGTACGTCAACGACCGGCCGTATGCGGCCTCGAGCATGCTCGCCGTGGCCATGTCCCGGGTGTTCAAGACGGCGATGGCCGGCCGTTGCGACGCGCGGCCGGAGTTGGCGGCGCACGCCTCTGCCCCTGGAGATTGCACATTCCGGCGATGCCGTGCCGCGGCGGTCCCGAGGTGGCCCGACGGCTCTTCGAGCCGCTCGGCTGGCAGGTGTCGGCACGCCGGTGCCGCTCGACGAGCACTTCCCGGACTGGGGCGACTCCCGCTACGTCGACCTACGTCTGACCGGCACGCTGCGGCTGGCGGAGGCGTTGAACCAGCTGTACGTCCTGCTGCCGGTGCTGGACGACGCCAAGCACTACTGGGTCAGCCCGGACGAGGTGGACAAGCTGCATGCGCGCCGGCGACGGGTGGCTCGCCGAGCACCCTGAGCGCGAGCTGATCAGCCGGCGCTACCTGGCCCACGGCGGGCCTGTTCCGCTCGGCGATCGGCCCGGCTCGCCGAAGTCGACGACGCCGACCCGGACTGCTCGACGACGCCGCCGAGTGGCCGGCCCGAGGTCGCCGACCGATGACCGCGAGCGCGCCGTCCCCCTCGCCCAGCAGCGCCACGGCGCGGTGCTCGCAGCGCTTGCGCAGCCGCCGGCGCGACGCGGGTGGCGGACCTGGGATGCGGCGACGGGGCGCTGCTGGCGCCAGCTCCTGGCCGACCGCGGCATTCACGCACGATCGTGGGCGTTGACGTTTCGGCCCGCGCGCTGGAGCTGGCCGCGCGCGACTGCAGCTCGACCGCATGTCCGAACGCGCAGCGCGAACGGTTGACGCTGTTCCAGTCCTCGTTGACCTATCGCGACACCCGGCTCGCCGGACTGGACGCGCTCGTCCTGATGGAAGTCATCGAGCACCTGGATCCGCCACGGCTGCCCGCGCTCGAACGCACGCGTATTCGGGGACGCCGCGCCGCCCACGGTCATCGTCACCACCCCTAACGCCGAGCACAACGTCGGTTACGAGTCGCTCGCCGCCGGGCCTTCCGCCACCGCGACCACCGCTTCGAATGGACCCGCGCACGAAATTCAGGACTGGGCCGGGAGCGTCGCCGAGCCTACGGCTACGAGGTGCGCTATCTGCCGGTCGGCACCGATGATCCCGAGGTCGGACCGCCGACCCAGCTGGCCGTATTCACCCGCCCTCTGACAGCGTCGCGCGGTGTCGGCATGACGCGACCGCCTCGACGGGCGAGCACGCCGAGCCGACGTGAGCTTGCCGTGCCCGCGCTCAGCCTGGTGGTCCTCGTCGGCGTCACCGGATCGGGAAAGTCCACGTTCGCCTCGGCGCGTCTTCGCGGCCGACCGAGGTGCTCAGCAGCGACTTCTGCCGCGGGCTGGTCGCCGACGACGAGAACGACCAGGCGGCGACCGGCGACGCCTTCGACGTGCTGTATTACATCGCCGGCAAGCGACTCGCCGCCGGCCGGCTGACCGTCGTGGACGCCACGAACGTCCAGCCGGAGGCGCGCAAGAAGCTCGTCGCGCTGGCCCGCGAGCACGACGTGCTGCCGGTCGCCATCGTGCTCGACCTGCCCGAGCGGGTCTGCGCGGACCGCAACGCCAGCCGGCCCGACCGCGACTTCGGCCCGCACGTCCTGCGCCGGCAGCGCGACCATGCTGCGGCGCGGCCTGCGCGGGCTGTCGCGCGAGGGATTCCGCACGTCCACGTCCTGCAGCACGCCGAGGACGTCGACGGCGCCGCGCATCGTGCGCACCCGCTGTACAACGACCTGCGACACGAGACACGGGCCGTTCGACGTCATCGGCGACGTCCACGGCTGCCGGCGCGAGCTCGAGGCGCTGCTGGTGGAGCTCGGCTACACGCATCGACGCGCGACGAGCAGGGCCGCCCGGTCGGCGCCCGCCATCCGAGGGCCGGCGAGCCGTTTTCGTCGGCGACCTCGTCGACCGGGGACCCGACACTCCGGGCGTGCTGCGGCTGGCCATGGGCATGGTCGCCGACGGCGACGCGCTTTGCCGTGCCGGGCAATCACGAGAACAAGCTGCTGCGCGCGCTGCGCGGACGCAACGTCCAGATCACCCACGGCCTGGCCGAATCGCTGGCGCAGCTCGAGCACGGAGACCGCCGAGTTCCGAGGCCGAGGTCGAGGAGTTCATCGACGGGCTGGTCTCGCACTACGTCCTGGACGACGGCAAGCTCGTCGTCGCGCACGCCGGCCTCACCGAGCGGCTACCAGGGCCGGGCGTCGGCGCGGGTGCGGATCGTTCTGCCTGTACGGCGACACCACCGGCGAGACCGACGAGTTCGGCCTGCCGGTGCGCTATCCGTGGGCGAACGACTACCGCGGCAGGGCGATGGTGCTCTACGGCCACACCCCGGTGCCCGACGCCGGAATGGGTGAACAACACCCTGTGCCTGGACACCGGGTGCGTGTTCGGCGGCCGGCTCACGGCGCTGCGCTACCCGGAGCGGAGCTGGTCGTCGGTGCCGGCCGCAGCAGGTGTATTACGCAGCCGGCGAAGCCGTTCCCGCGGCGCAACGCCGACGCGGTCCGTCGGCGGACGGGCGCGCCCGCGCGACCCGGACGTCCTCGACATCACGGACGTGCTCGGCACCCGCGTCGTCGAGACCAGACACCACGGCCGGGTCAGCGTCCGGGAGGAGAACGCCGCCGCCGCGCTCGAGGTCATGAGCCGCTTCGCGCTCGACCCGCGCTGGCTGCTCTACCTGCCGCCGACGATGAGCCCGGTGGCGACCTCCGCCCGTGACGGACCTGCTGGAGCATCCCGACCAGGCGTTCGAGGCCTATCGCTCCGAGGGCGTCGACGCGGTCGTCTGCGAGGAGAAGCACATGGGATCGCGGGCGGTCGTCGCTGTCTGCCGCGCGAGCGACGCGGCCGAACGGCGGTTCGGCGCGCCCGGGGGCGCGCTCGGGGCCGTCTACACGCGCACCGGGCCGGCCGTTCTTCGACCGGCAGCTGACCGAGCAGCTCGCTTGACCGGCTGCGCGCCGCGCCGAAAGCGCCGGCCTGTTCGACGAGCTCGACACCGACTGGCTGCTGCTCGACGCCGAGATCCTGCCGTGGAGCGCGAAGGCGCTGGACCTGCTGCAAGCACCAGTACGCCGCGGTCGGTGCGGCGGCGCGCGCGGCGCTGCCCGCGGCCGTCGCGGCTGCTCGAGCAGGCGCCGGCGGCCGGTGTCGACGTCGCGCACGCTGCTCGCCCGCACCGGGTCTCGGCTCGGCGAACGCCGAGGCCTTCACCGACGCCTACCGCCGCTACTGCTGGCCGACCGATGGCCTCGACGGAGTTCAGCGTCGCCCCGTTCCAGATCCTTGCCGCCGAGGGTCGAAACCTATCACGACCGGCCGCACGGCTGGCACCTCGATCGCATCGACCGGCTGGTCGCCGCCGACCCGGAGTCGCTGCGCCTGACGCGGCGCCTCGTCGTCGACACCACCGACCCGGCTTCCGTGGCAGCGGGAACCGCCTGGTGGGAAGAGCTGACCGGTGCCGGCGGTGAAGGCATGGTCGTCAAGCCGGCGGGCAATCTGGTCCGCGGCCGACGCGGACTCGTCCAGCCCGGCCTGAAGGTCCGGGGCCGCGAATACCTGCGGATCATCTACGGGCCGGACTACACCGAACCGGCAAACCTCGAGCGCCTGCGCAGCCGCGGCCTCGGCCACAAGCGGTCGCTGGCGTGCCAGGGAGTACGCCCTGGGGCTCGAGGCGCTCGAGCGGGTCGCCCGGGGCGAGCCGCTGTGGCGGGTCCACGAGTGCGTCTTCGCGGTGCTGGCGCTCGAGTCCGAACCGGTCGACCCGCGCCTGTGACCCGCCGCGCCACGCTTCACCGACCGATCGTTGCGACCAGGTCGCCTTGTGGGTCGCTGAATCGGCCGAAGTTTCAGATGGCCAGTTGCGCGTCGCGCAACTCCCGTCGCGAGCTGATGCCGACCTTGGCGTAGATGTTGCTGAGGTGGTACTCGACGGCCTTCCGGCTGACGTACAAGCGGGCCGCGACCTCGGGGTTGGACAACCCGCGCGCCACCAGCAGCGCGACGTCGCGCTCGCGGTCGGTCAGCTCGAAGGCGGGCGCGCGCTCCGAACGCTGGCGCGGCAGCAGCCGCGGGTCACCGAGGTCGGAGTCGAGCCGGGCCACGAACGGCTCGGCCTTCACTGCCACCAGCAGCTCGCGCGCGGCCCGGAAGTGACGCGTCGCCAGGCGCCGGTTTCCCTTGGCCAGCAGCATTTTTGCGTACGCATGCTGCAGCAGAGCCCGATCCAGATAGGACGCGTAGGACCCCGGAGCTGCCAGCGCCTGCTCGAAGAGTTCGGCGGCCTGCTCGGGATCGTTACGGGCGGCGGCCAGCCGGGCCCGCAGGCCGATGTCGCTGCCATCGAGGTCGATGCGGCGAGCGTCTGCCGCGGCGCAGAAGGCGTCGATCTGCTCACCTGCGCGATCGAGATCGCCGGTGTCGATGAGCGCGTAAATGAGCGGTGGCCAGAAGTACAACCCCGACAGCATGGGAACCATCGCCTCGAGGCCATCGAGCGCCTCGATCACGCCGGCAGGATCGTGCCTCGCCCTCGCGAGCGCGGCGGCCGTGACGAGGGCGAGCGCGGCAGCCTCGATGTTGTCGGCGCCGCGGGCGAGGCTCTCGGCCCGCTCGAGCTGGAGGCGGGCGTACTCCGCCTCGCCCCGGTAGGCCATCAGCGCGGAAAGCGCCGCGTGGCATTGGGATTGCATCCACACCAGACGGTCGTCGGTGGCGATGGAGAGAGCGGTGCGGGCATGCAGTTCCGCGTCGTCCCACTCCCCCGCGATCGTCAGGATCGCCGCCATGACGTAGTGGCAGCGCGAGAGCTGGACGGCGACATGGCCGCGGCGGGCCAGGTCGAAGACGACCTCCAGGTCGGCGCGCGCCTGTGTGAGCCGACCCGAGTAGTAGCCGATGCTCGCGCGCGTGGCGAGCATGTCGAGCTCGGCGGTCTGGATCTCCTCCGGCCGTGCGGGCAACCGCTCGGCGAGGCGACGCAGCCCGGCCGGTCCTCCTCGCAGGAATCCTTCGGCCGTCGCTACATGCAGCCACGCGATGCGTTCGGCTGTGGTGTCCCTGACGGCGAGCGCCACTGCTCGTTCCGCGGCGTCGAGAGCGGCCTGCGCCCGGCCGGCGACCACGTGCACCTCCGCCAGCTGTGCCCATGAGCGGGCAAGAGTAGGTCGGTCCTCACCCGCCGCGGGATGTTCGACGGCCCGAAGCAGGTGTCGGGTGGCAGCGGCGGCGTCGCCCACCTCCCACTCGATGAGGCCGAGCACCAGATCGCGCAGCGGCGATGCTTGGCACACCTGTACCTGGGCGCGCAATCCGGCAGCTTGCGCCGTCTGCCCGGAATCGAGATACGCGAGCGTTGCTTGCAGCAGTCGCCGCTCGGCACGCTCCGAGCTTTCGGTCAGTGACGACGCCCAGAGCAGCGTCCGCGCCACCTGTCCCGTCGCTCCGACTGCCCGCGCTGACTCCGCGACCGCCTCCAGCTCGTCGGCCAGCCCGTCATCGGCGCCGTCGGACGCTGCCACCCGATGCGACAACACGCTTCCCGGAGTCAGTACGCGGGCGGCCGCGCGGTGCAGGTCTCGCCTCCGGGTCGGGGGCAAATCCTCATACACCGCAAGGCGATACAGCGGGTGGGTGAACTCGACCGGAGGCCCGGGCTGGTTGGGCTCCCAGCGCACGTAGCCCGTCGCCAGCAGGCTTTCCAGTGCCTCCAACGGGCGGGCGATACCCGCTACCCGCGCGGCGACCGTCAGGGGGGAACGCTGGCTGAGCACGGCGAGCGCGGCCACCAGATCGCGCGCATCAGAGGGCAGCGCACCGAGGCGCACCGTGACTGCTGACGCGAGCGAGCGGGGTGCGGGCAGGTCCCCTTCCGGCGCCTTCAGCTCATCGGGAGTGAGCTCGGCGAGCAACGTCCTGACCCAGATCGGATGCCCTCCGGTGTGCGAGCACAGCCGGGTTGCTTCCCGCGTCGTCAGCTCGATGCCGTGCAGGGCCGCCAGGCGTGCCACCTCATCGGCGTCGAAGCTACCGACCATCACCCGGCTGCAGCGCTCCTCGTCGCCGGTGAGGCGCTCCCATTCCGGGCCGGCGCCGGGGCGGCTCGTGATGAGGAAGAGGATTCGATCCTGATCCAGCCGGCGCACCGCGCTGATCAGAGCGAGGGCCGAGGGGGCATCGGCCCAATGCGCGTCTTCGATGACGATCACGACGGGTCCGCGCTCTTGCAATTGGGACCAGTTGTCGAGCAGCTGCTGGGCGACGGCGAAAGGGCTCTCGCCGCTTGTCACTCCCAGCTGCGCGGCCAGCTCGTACGCCACATCCTTGGCAAGCTCGTCACATTGCGTCCGACGTGTGACGAAATCTGGTCCAAGGTCGGCGAGGACCTGGCGGATGAAGGTGGTCTTGCCGGAGCCGGCGATCCCCTCCACCCAGACCACTCCCGGCCGACCGGCTGCTGCCGCCTGAGCAGCCGTGGCCGCGACAGCCAGCTGGGCTTCCCGGCCGACAAACGCGACCGAGAAGCCCGAGCCAACAGCGACCATCCGCCGCTCCTTCGCACCTGGCTAGCTGTGAGCTACTTCCTTGTGGGCGGCAGCGGCCTCCTTCTCGCTGTAGGTGAACGCCGCCGCCAGCGCCCCGAAGGGGACGATAACGCGGAGCAGGATCTGCCGTGAATCCGTCGTTCCGGCCACGATCAGCGAAATCGTCCCGACCAGAAAAGCGAGCCCCCACAACGTGGAGAGCTTGCGGTTGAAAGCATGGAAGGCCGGGCTGTTCCAGACCTCTTTCGGCGCCTGCTGACGGGCATAGGCCTCGGTGAAGGGCCGGTTGATGAGCACCGAGGCGAAGACGATCAGGCAGAGCGAACCGTGAGCGACAGCCTGCGCGTAGCGCCCCCAGGTGGAGATGTCGCCCGGACGCACGATGGCCAGCACGACCAGCATCCCCACGAAGTACACGACACCCACGTAGTCGAACAGATGCGCGCGCCGGCGGCTGATGGCCCGGCAGAGCACGACGATCGCGGCCACGGCGCCGACCCCGGCGCCCCAGTACACGTTGCCCACCCGGACACCGAGCAGGAACGAGACCCAGGGGGCGAAACTCCAAATCAAGTCGGTCATTTCTGTGCTCCTCCAGTTTCGTGCCCGGCCTGTGCCTGGGCTTCTTCAGTGCGGTAAAGGCGCTCGATGAGTGCCATGAACTCGAGATTTCCCGAGAAGGGAATTGCTTCTTGCTCGGCGCTGGTGCGAACCGTGCCGACCGGTCGGCCGTCTTCGCCCTGGCGGATGTCGACGATGATGTGCATGGGATCAACCTGTCTCCTTCGATGCGACCGTGCCCTAGGGAAACTCCCTAATCCGCAGAGCTCGGGATGAGAGTCTTCGGCGCGGGCGATGCGAGAGTCACCTCCTCGAGCTGGGCACCGCGTGCCAGGTAGCGCCAGCCGGCCAGGAGGGCGATGGCGACCGCCGCCGCGGCGACCAGGAAGCCGACCTCGAACGCGTGCGCCGTCTGGTGAGCTCCCGACGGGCTTGCTGACGTAGGGGCGAAGGCCGCGATGACGGCTCCGACGACAGCGAGGCCGAAGGTGCCGCCGAGCTGACGGGCGGTCTGCACCAGGCCTGACGCCTGGCCGCGCTCGGGACCCGCCACGCGGTTGAGCGAATCGGTGTTGGTCGGGGAGATCGTCAGGCCCAGCCCGAGTCCCATGAGCACCATTCCGGGCACCGAGGGCCAGTAGCTCAGGCTCGGCAGGGCGATCGCCCGGACCACGACGCCGACCGTGGCGACAGCAAGGCCGATCAGCACGGGCTTGCGCACCCCGGCCCGGTCGAACCAGCGCCCGCCGATCTGCGCAGCGAGCGTGATGGGCAGCACCAGCGGCAGCGCCGCGACGCCGGCCATCACGGGGCTGAATCCGAGCAGATTCTGCGCGTACAGCGAGGTGTAGAGAACGATGGGCACGAGCGCGAACTGCAGCAGGCCCATGACGGCCGAGTCGGCCAGGAACGGCCGGCGCTGGAAGAGCCGGATGTTCAGCAGCGGGTCACTGCTCCTGAGCTGGTTCCGGCAGAAGAGCGCGGTCAAGGCGACCCCGGCGACGATCGAGCCGAGAGTCGATCCCGAGCCCCAGCCCCAGGTGTTGGCCTGCTGCACTCCGACGACCAGCGCGCCGATCCCGACGGTCAGCAGGGCGACGTCAACGGGCGAGAGCCGGCCCTTGGCGACCGAGGCGTTGTCGGGCTTGGCGACGTGAACCATGACCAGCGCGGCGATGCCGACGGGAACGTTCAGCCAGAACACCGCGCGCCAGCTGACCCATTCGGTGAGCAGGCCGCCGAGCAGCGGGCCGAGCGCGAGGAAGACCTGGCTGATCCCGGCGTACATGGCCATCGCCCGGCCGCGCTGCTGCAACGGAAAGGTGCCGACCATGATGGCTGAGGTCGCGGGCATCATCAGCGCGGCGCCGATGCCCTGGGCGACGCGCGCCAGCAGCACGACCGGCGCATTCGGCGCGATCCCGCACGCCACCGAAGAGAGGAAGAAGATCAGCACGCCGACCCGGAAGGTCGTCACGCGGCCGATCAGGTCGCCGAGCTTGCCGCCGCAGGCGACCAGTGCAGCCATGGCGAGCACGTACGCGTTGACCACCCATTGCTGGGCATCCGCGCTCAGGTGAAGATCCCGGCTCATCGAGGGCAGCGCTACCGTCACGACCGTCTGATCGAGCATGATCATCGACAGCGATCCGGTCATGGCGATGAGGACGAGCCACTGGGCTCGCGTCGTGCTGAAGGCGTTCTTGACCATGCAGCCACGCTCGCTTCGACCGGCAACGGCTGCCCTAGGGAAGCTCCCTCATTCAGTGCTGGGGAGGCCCGGCTTTCGCTTGGTGGCCGGGCCCGGCGATCGGCCACGCAATGCGGATCAGCAGCGAGAACGTCACGAGCAGGGCCAGCTCCGCGAGGAGGCGCCCGCCCAGCGGGAGGACGCGGGTGTTGGCCTTGACGCCCCACGGAATGATGACCGTGAGGACGGCGAGTGTGACCAGCAGCGTCGCCAGCAGAGTCACCGCCCAGATCCGGCGGCGGCGCGAGGGCGGCGGGTGTGGCAAAACCACGGCCGGCGTGGGCAGTGACGCCCCACGCTCCTGGTAGAAGCGGATGGCCGAATTGCCCAGGCGCCGCGTGGCGCGAGCGTTGGCGATCGCCCAGATGGGGATGCTGACCACCGGGACGAAGAAGGACAGCACCTCTACGGCGACGATGATGACGTCGAGCGGACCGCGGATCTGCCGCACCTTGATGCCGATCAGCGCCGGCAGCTCGCGTAACGAAGCGAACCACCGCGAGATCCGGCGCTCGGTGGCCCGCGACCTCGTCCCGGCGCTGCGGATGCCCGCAGCGGCCTGCTCGACGTCGTCGTACCGACCTTGGATGACGAGCAGTTCCGCGGCACGCGCCGGTTCGTCCGGGTCATGGCCGTAGAGCGCGGCGATGCGCAGCACGAGTGTCAGCTGCTCGAAGTAGATCATCGCGATCGCCGGGACCATGCCCAGGTAGAACGCCGAGCCGGTGACGGTGCCCACCCATCGCGCGGTGCCGGTCGAGTGACGGACCAGCCGTCGTGCCCTGCGGCTGGCGGTTTCGTCCGGCGCCGTCAGTGCGCCCCGCCTTGCCCATCGCTTTACCCACGGGCGCAGCCAGGGAATTGCGGCAATGGCAGCGAGTTCGGTGACGTTCAACGGGTTCGCGCGAAGTGCTCGCCAGAGCGACGGCTGCCCGCTCGCCGGCGGTCTCGCCCCGGAGCTCATGGCAGCACTCCCCCTTCGCGTCAGGTCGTGGCTATGAGGAAATCTTCTCCGCTCGACGGGCGTAGCCCGTCGGCGCGGCCGGAGAAGTAGCGCTCCCCCAACGAGGAACCCGAGACGTGGCGAATGTCGGTGAAGCCTGCGGCGCGCGCCAGCGCCAGCATTTCCTGCGGTTGGTAGAAGCTGACGAACGGAGTCCCTGACGCGCGGGCTCCTTTCCGGGATGCCTGCAGTCCCGAGCGATCCACCTCATCGACCAGTTCCGGCGGAATGAGAAAGGTCATCGCGACCGTCGAGCCGGGCGCCAGCGCCGAGAGCTGGCGCAGGGTCGCGGCTGTCGCGTCCTTACTGAGATACATGGAAACCCCGGTGGAGGCGACGCACGCCGGCTGGCCGGCATCGAACCCTGCGCCGGACAGCTGCTCCCACCACGACTGGTTCGCCTCGAAGTCGACCGGCACGAATCGCAGCCAGTCGGGAATCGCATAGCCGAGCTCGATCAGTCGTTGCCGTTTCCATGCTTGGGTGCCGGGCTGATCGATCTCGAAGATGCGTAGCCGTCCCGCGATGTCGCTGCGACGCTGGGCGAACGAATCGAGGCCGGCGCCGAGCAGCACATACTGCGTCACGCCGGCAGCCGCCTGCTCGGTGACGAGGTCTTCGATGAAGCGGGCCCGCGCCACGATGGCAGCCCGAAACCCAGCAGTACCAGCCGGATCCATGTCGCCGCGCGCTCGCCATCCATCGTCAGGTGCGAGCAGCCGCAGGCCGATCTCGTCTTCGAGCACGTGCGGCGCCGCATCCACCAGCACGTGCATCGCGCGCCACAGCGCGACGCGCTCGGCCGTGCTGTCCGGACTCGCCGTACCGTCCGCAGTCATGGTCTGGCTGGAGCCTGCAGGCCCCAGCTGCGACCGTCAGGATCGCGGACCGTCATCATGCGGGTGCCGAAGTGCGTGTCCTCGAAGGGCGTGACCACCTCGACGATCGGGTCGAGGCTGACCGCATCGGCGTCCAGCACCTTGAGCACGACCTGCATCCCCGGCTCGCGGCCTGGCGGAATCTCGGCGATGAAGACGGAGGGGCCGCCGGCGGCGCGCAACTGACCCGAGCTGTGTCCGGTGTCGAACTCCAGCTCGAAACCCAGCGCCTGAAAGAACTTCGCCGCCTTGCCCCAGTTGTGCGTCTCCAGGAAAACGGCCTCGATGCCGTCAGTGCTCATGTCAACGTCCCTTCCCTGCGCGTCGCTTCCGCTGCGGTGTCTGCGTGTCGTCGAGGTAGGACCGCAACGCTTCGGTCACCAGCGCCGAGAGCGACAGCTCCGACTCGATGGCCCGATGCTTCACCTGCTTGATCAGCTCAACCGGCAGATAAACGTTGAACTGCTTGACCTCCTCAACCGGCATATTAGGATGCTAGCATCCTAGACGACACCGAAGACACTGGTGAGGTGTCGGCGGCCGAATCTGACAGAGGCGGTACTACAGGCCCGGTTCGCACTTCCCGGTGCCGAGGGCAGCGAGTCCGCGGCGGTCGCCGGCGCCGAGAGCGGTGACCCGAATCTGGGCTTCGGGATACATCACCTGGGTCGGGTCACTCACATGCGCGAGTCCGAGCGCGTGTCCGAGCTCGTGCAGCACGACGGCCTGCATCGTCGCGGCCGGAGGACCTCCGCGGGCCAGCACCTGGGCAATCTGCGGGGCGTCCAGCGAGACGTCGCCGGTGACGTAGGTGATCCGGCCGTCGGGCGCCGTCATGCCATACGCGCCGCCGAGGCCGATGATGCCCCCGGCGAGATCGGCTTCCTGGGTCGGCGTCGTCCAGGAGATCAGCAACGGAGCCCAGCGCGCCCCATAGACAGTCGGCTGATACGCGGCACGCGCCGCAGAGCTGGGCTGCTCCTTGGTCGTGCCGTCGTAGACGAAGTGCAATCCGCTGGCCCGGGAAATCGCCGCCACCGCTTGGGGAACCAGCTGCGCGGCGCCCGCCGGGGCCGTACCTGAGATCACGTAGTGAATGGCGCGGCAGGGATCCCACGTCACCGGATCGGTGGTGCTTCCCGTCTGGGTCTGCTCGAAGGCGTAGCCGCCGCTGCCGGCGGGGGCCGCGGCAGGGTGGCCCAGCGGACTCGGCGCGGCGCCGACACCTGCCGGCGGGGCCGACAGCAGCGAGCTGCTGCTCGAGGAATGCTTGCCAGAGCTCTTCCATGGCGCGAAACGCACCAGGCCATACACCGAAGCCCCGATGAGCACCACCGCGATCATCACGGCCACGGGATGGCGATTGGCGCTCTGTGAGCCGTCCGCCCGCGACCCGGCGGACTTCGGGGAAGCAGCGCTCCAGTCGCGGCCGTACGACGGCACAGACTGCCGCTCGTAGCGTCCTGATCGGCTGGCCGCGTCGGTCCGGTCGAGTTCACGCAGCCGGCGGCTCATGTCTCGCCGCCGCCGCGCCGGCCCGAACGTCATCCGATCCAGCAGGCGTCCCATCGACCGTCTCCCGTCACGAACGGACACGACCAGACGGCCGTGCCGTGCGCCGGAGCTGCGGGCGCCTGCGCTCATCCGAGTATCGCGCAAATGGACGCATTCTTGACCGAATTGAGGAAGTCGGATGATCCCGTCACCGACCCAGCGAGCGCACGATCACCTCGTGACCGGAGCCCTGCCTGCTACGAGACCTGGGCGATCCGGACCGAATTCCCGAAAGGGTCGCGAAGGCCGAAGTCGATGCCGTAGCCACGATTCTCGGGCTCTTCGGTCAGCTCCACGCCCTTCGCCTTCAGTTCGGCGTGCGTCTTGAACGCGTCATCGCAGCGGAAGAAGAGATGGCCGCCAGCCGCGCCCTTGGTGAGCAGATCGCGCACCTGGGCGGCGGTTTCCTCGTTCATCGACGGCGGGCCGGGACGCTCCAGCAGGATCTCGCGGGCCGGGTCGCCGGGGACGTTGATGGTGAGCCAGCGCATGAAGCCGAGGTCGGCGTCGGTGTTCACCTCCAGGCCGAGCTTGCCCACGTAGAAGTCGAGGGCCTGGTCTTGGTCGAGGACGTAGATCTGGGTGATTCCCAAGGCGTTCAACATGGGCAGAACGCTAGAGGGCTTCGGCGGCGGGCGCTTCTCCGAAACTGCTCGGTCGCAGCCAGGCCCGGGCGAAACAGGACGGCACCGGCGGCAGCGGCCCGCGACGCCGGTGGGCGCTCGGGGGCTCCCCCACGATGCTCGTGAACACCCGGCTGAACGTACCGAGGCTGCTGAAGCCGACGTCCAGGCAGATGTCGGTGACCGGGCGATCCGTGGAGCGCAGGAGGAACATCGCCCGCTCGACCCGCCGGCGTTGCAGATAGCGGTTGGGTGTCTCGCCGAACGTTGCCCGAAACGTCCGGATGAAGTGGCTCTCCGAGACGAGTGCGATGCGCGCGAGGGTCGCGATGTCGAGCGGCTGGGCATAGTCGCGATCCATCGCGTCGCGGGCCCGTAGCAGGCGCCGGTTCTGCTCCTCCACGGCCCGGCTCACCTGTCGATCTCAGCACACCAGTACCCTCACCCGGTGAGCGATCACCTGAAAGACAAGGTCGTTGTCGTCACCGGTGCGGCCAGCGGTTTCGGTCGGCTGATCTGCCAGCTGACGGCCGCGCGGGGAGCTGCCGTGGTCGCGGCGGACGTCGAGGAGGACGGCCTCAAGACGCTGGTTGCCGGCATCGAAGAGGCGGGCGGGCGAGCCGCGTACCGGCGCACCGACGTCACCGATCGGACCGATACGAACGACCTCGGCTCGTTCGCGGTCGAAACCTTCGGCGCCATCGACGTTCTCGTCAACAGCGCCGGAACGATGCCGCTGGCGTTCTGCGCCGATCATGCAGCCGCTGCCGAAGCATGGGACCGCTGTATCGACGTGAACTTCAAGGGAACGCTGCACGGCATCACCGCCGTGCACGATCAGATGATCGCGCAGGGACGCGGCCACATCGTCAACATCTCCTCCATCTACGGCAATGCACCGGTCGCCGGCGCCGGTGTCTACGGAGCGACAAAGGCCGCGGTCAACGTCTTGTCCGAGTCACTGCGGGTGGAATCGCAAGGACGCATCAAGGTCACCGTGGTACGCCCGACCGGGGTCCCGGGCACCGGCCTCGCCGGCTCCATCATCAACGGCGAGGCGATCATCGGCCTGCTCGGCCACAACATGGACCTCTTCCGCGAGCGCGCCACCGCCGCGTTCGGTGGCGGTACTCCCGAGCAGCAGGCTGAGCTGACCGACCCGGAACGCATGGCCTACTGGGCGATCAGCCCCGAGGAGCTCGCGTCGCAGATCGTCTATGTCATCGACCAGCCGTGGGGCATCTCCATCAGCGACATCACCGTTCGGGCGTCAGGCGAGAATTACCTGTTCTGAACCAAGGTGAGCCAAATCCTCATACGTAGCAGCACGACGCCGAGTTCCAGGCGGGCGAACTGGATGCCGGCGACGATCGAGGGCAGGGAGACGACGTGAGCGCCGACACCGCCGACATGTTCGCGCACATCGAAGAGGTGGGAGTCCGGCCGCTGCACTGAGGCTTTTACGAAGGGGCCTGGAAGTAGTGCCCCTTCTCCAGGTCTTCGATCAAACCGGGCTGCATCGGCTCCCAGCCCAGGAGTTGCCGGGTCAGCGGGCTCGATGACGGGATATCGGCCGCCAGCAGGTGGCCGATCCAGCCGAAGTGCTCGGCGGCCTGCTCGGGCGGCAGCGAAACGACGGGGACGTCGAGATGGCGTCCGATCACCTCGGCGACCGAGCGCAGCGAGACGCCTTCTTCGGCGATGCCGTGGAGCACCGAACCAGCCGGCGCCTGCTCCACCGCGAGCCGGAAGAGGTGCGCGGCATCGAGCCGGTGCACCGCGGGCCAGCGGTTGGACCCGTCGCCGATGTATGCCGACACGCCCTTCTCCCGTGCGGCCGCCACGATCACCGACATGAAGCCGTGGTCGCCGTCGCCGTGAACGGTGGGAGCCAGGCGCACGGTCGAGACCCGAACTCCCTTGTCGGCCAGTGCAAGGGCGTGCTCCTCGGTCAGCGCACGGGCCCGCAGCGGATGGTCCGCCGCGACGGTGTCGCGCTCGGTGCTCACCTGTCCCGGGGTGAGCGCGGCCGTCCCGCCGGTGATGACGAGCGGCCGGCCCGAGCCTTCCAGTTCGGCGCCCATCGCCGTGATCGCCTGCAGATCGATGCGAGCGTTCTCGTCGAACTGCGAGAAGTCGTGGATGTATGCGAGGTGGATGATGCCATCCGACGCTTGTGCCCCCGCTCGAAGACTGTCGACGTCTTCCAGGCTTCCGCGCCGCACCTCGGCGCCGGCGGCGGTGAGCGCCTCGGCCGACTCGTCGGACCGGGCCAGCCCGACGACCTCATGGCCGGCGCCGATCAATTCGGGAACGACGGCAGATCCGATCCAACCTGATGCACCGGTGACGAAAACACGCATGGGAACCACCTCCGGGTCAGGACTGCAACTATGTCAGTCACTGTCATCACCGTATCACCGCGATGTCAGTTGCTGTCATCACTACGATGGGGCCATGGTCCGATGGGAGCCCAACGCGCGCGGTCGCCTCGAGCAGGCCGCACTCGAGCTCTACATCGAGCGCGGATTCGAGCAGACCACCGTCGCGGAAATCGCGAAGCGTGCAGGACTCACGGAACGCACGTTCTTTCGCCACTTCGCCGACAAGCGCGAGGTGCTCTTCGGTGGCTCGGGCGAGCTGCAGGAGCTGCTGTCGCAGAACGTCGTCAATGCCCCCGATTCGCTGTCGCCGCTGGACGCGGTGGCCCACGGCCTGCAGTCGCTGGCGTCGCTCTTCGAGTTACGCGGGGAGTTTCCGGGCAGACGCGCGACGGTCATCGCGGCCAACGTCGACCTTCAGGAACGCGAGCTCATCAAGCTTGCGGCGCTCGCCGCGGGCACCGCCGAAGCCCTGCGTCAGCGCGGCGTCGCCGAGCCCGCTGCCAGCCTGACGGCCGAGGCTGGAATCGCCGTGTTCAAGGTGGCCTTCGCCCGCTGGGTCGATCCGGCCAACAAGCGCGGTTTCGCGGCGCTGATCAAAGAGTCCCTGGACGAACTGAAGGCCGTCACCGCTGCCGGCTGACCTCCGGCGGTAAAGCCGGCGGCTCATTGCGCCGACCATTTCGAGACGGATTTGATTCCGCCGGGATTTGCCGTGATTGTGATCTGCACGGAATCCGTCGTGGCCGGGGCGTGCCACGACAAGCCAAAGGATTGAGGACCTGATGGGCAGAATGCAGCGGGGCTGGAAGCTGAGCCTGCTCAGCTGGCGCGTCATCAGGGAGCAGCCCGCGGCATTGGCGCTGCCTCTCGTGGCCGCCGCAGCCGAAGGTGCGATCGCGGTCGGTTACGTCTTCGGTGTCACCGGAACCCACGTTTTCCGCGAGAACAACGCCGCTCGCTACGCCGAGCTCTACCCGCTCCTCGTCCTGCTGACGCTCGTCGCCACCTTCGCCAACGCCATCATCGTGGCCATCGCCGACGCCCGGCTTCGCCAGCAGCCGATCAGCGTGCGGCAGGCCTTCTCGGACACTGTCGGACGGCTGCCATTGCTTCTGGGATGGGCGTTGCTCTCGGCCACCGTCGGACTGGTCCTGCGAATCCTCGAAGAGCGGCTCCCCCTGGCCGGCCGCATCGCCGCCGCCATCGCCGGCGTCGCCTGGTCGCTCGCCACCGTGCTCGTCGTCCCCGTGCTCGTGCTCGAAGGCGTCGGCCCGGTCACCGCGGTCCGGCGTTCGGGCCACCTCTTCCGTGAGCGGTGGGGCGAGCAGCTCACCGGGCAGGCCGCGATCGGATTGCCGATCTTCATCTGCTCGCTGCCGTTCTTCATCCTGGGCGGCGTGATCGCGACGAAGGTGCTGGTCCTCGGCATCGTCATCATTGCCGTCACGCTGGGCCTGATGGTCGCGTTGAGCGGCGCGCTCAGCGGGGTCTTCCAGACCGCCCTCTATCGGTACGCGGTCGACGGTCAGCCGCCGACCAGCTTCTACGACGGCGACCTCGCCGATGCCTTCCGGCCACGCAGGAGTCGGTTCCAGGGCATCTGACCCTGATCGGGGCCTCAGTGCCGAAAGAGCCTGACCCCGGTCTGGAACAGGCTCATCTCTAGCCGGTCACAAGCCTGGCGTATCTGATCGGACCGGATGGAACCGCCGGGTTCGGCGATGTACCTGACTCCATGACGAGCCGCTTCCTCGACGTTGTCGACGAACGGCAGGGCTCCGTCGGAGACGAACGCCACGTCTGTCGGGGCGGTGACGCCGCGCCGGCCCCACCAGCCGTCTGCCTTGGCGCCGGCGAGTTTGGTGCAGTCGATACGCGATTGCTGACCTGCCGCGATGCCCAGCGCCATACCGTCCTTGAGGTAGGCGACAGCGTTGGACTGCGTGTAACGCATGACGATCAAACCCAGAAGTAAATCGTCGAGGGCGGTTGCCGGAGCAGGGCCACCGGCCGCCTCGCGGCCGAGAGTCTCGCGCCCCAGCGGGGCATCGTCGCTCGGCTGAGTCAGGCGCAGCCCGAGGACTTCGCGCGTCTCGATCCGTGGCGGCTGAAAATGCGGATCGGCTTCCAGCACCAGAAACGTGCTGCGTTTCTTCTTCGCCAGCCGGCCGGCGACGCCCGGCTCGAATCCGGGAGCGATGATGCCGTCGCTGACCTGGCGTGACAGAAGGTCGGCCAGTTCACTGTCGACCGGCTGCGACACCGCGATGACGTCGCCATAGGAACTCTTCGGATCGGCGTCGCGAGCGCGCACGTAGGCACTCGTCACGGCACCGACGGCAGCCGCTTCGAGACCGAACGCCTCAGCCATAGCCGCATCAACGGCTCCGGTGAGCGCTGCGCCTGCGGGCGAGACGTGTTTGAAAGACGTCGCTGCGCACCGGCCCAACGCTTCTCCCGCTTCGCGGACCAGAGACCACGCGTTCAACGCGTCGAGGATGTTGATGTAGGACGGGTGACCGCTGACAACCGCGAACGGCTCTCGCCCGGCGGAGATGGGAACCGCCGTCGCCGGCTCTTGACGAGGATTCATCCCGTAACGCAGTTTCACCGCACGCCTCCGATCGCAGATTCGCTCTCGAAGGCACCCAGGCGGTCGGCACCGTGTCGCTCGTCGGCCGCTCCCCGGTGGTACTCCACCCTCGCCAGTTGCGACCGGGATCGAGCATAACCACCCGCCGATGTGGGGTTGCCGCCGAACCGTCCGATGGCACCGGCGACGTTGCCGTCTGTCCACGGGGGGTTCTGGAAAAATCCCGACCCCCATCGCTTGCCGAGACCGCGGCGGCGGCCATGACGAGGACTCCCGCCAGCGGTACTGCCCGGGACCGCCGCTAGCCCACCCGACCGTTCCAGTTGCGCGCCTCGCGCACCACTTCGCGGAAGGGTTTGGTGGAGTCGAAGGTGGGCTCGCGCGGCAAACCCAGCACCCGCTCCCCCAGCCCGTTGCGCTGCACCTCGTTGGTCCCGGCGGCGATGGAAACCATGCGGCCGTTGAGGTAGTTGAGGGCGGCGGCCGGGTACTCGGTGTCGGGCTGCCCCGCGCCTTCCGGCCAGAGCAGCGCTTCGGCGCCGCCGATCTCGATGCCAAGACGCGCCCGGATCGGTGACAGCATCCCGGCGGCCAGCTTCCCGTATGCCGCGACGGCCGGCTGGGGGGTCTGCGAGCGCTGCAGCCGGGCAGCAATCTGGCGACCCAGGTGGTATTGGGCGAAGTCATTGATGTGCGCCCGCGCGATCGCCTGCCGGGCAAGGGGATCTGCCACCCGGCCGGCCGCGCGGGCAAGCTCCACGAGGTCGGGTGCCAGCTCCGTCGGTTCGACGCGCTGCGCTCCGGATTCGCCGGCGCCCCGCTCGTAGACCAGCATGGTCTGCGCGACCGACCAGCCCTGGTTCACCTCGCCGATGAGCTCGTCGTCGGTGACAACCACGTCGGTGAGGAACGATTCGCAGAAGCCCGAGGCGCCGTTGATCTGGCGGATGGGACGCACGTCGACCCCGGGAGCATGGGTGCTCACGGCGAACCAGGTGAGCCCGCGGTGCTTGGGGGCGTCCCAGTCGGTACGCGCCAGGCACATCGCGTAGTCCGCCTGATGAGCTCCGGTGCTCCAGATCTTCGACCCGTTCAGCACCCACCGATCGCCGTCCCGGGTGGCGGTGGTGCGGATGCCGGCGAGGTCGGATCCGGCGGCCGGCTCGGAGTAGAACTGGCACCAGAGCTCTTCTCCCGCCAGGATTTTCGGCAGGTGCTCGGCAAGGAACTCCGGGGTCGCGTGAGCCAGCATCGAGCGCGCTATCGGGCCCATGGTCACCGAGCCCGCTCCACCGAAGGCCGGGACGGCGTACGAGCGGGCCTCTTCCCGCCAGACCCGTTCGTGATCCGCCGTGAGCCCGCGGCCGCCATACTCGATAGGGAAGGAGAGCCCCGCGTAACCGGCAGCCGCAATACGTCGCTGGATCACCCGGCTGGCGGCGACCTGCTCATCAGTGACGGCCTCGCCGCCCTTGGGCGGAGCGTCCGCCGGAATGCGCTCCAGGTTGGCCTCGAGCCAGGCCCGCACCTCGGTACGAAATTCCTCAACACTGACAGTCATTTTCGCGACCTTCGACTAGATGCCGGACAACTGACAGAGGCGTTCACGATGCCAGCCGGGATCACCGAAGAACGCCGCGTCACTCGTCAGCCGGCGCAAGTACAAGTGCTGATCGTGCTCCCAGGTGAAGCCGATGCCACCGAACGTCTGAAAGCAGCTCTGCGCCAGATCGATACCGCAATCGCCGACGAAGGCCTTGGCCATGCTTGCCGCCTGCGGGCCGTAGCCGTCGCCGTCACCGACGTGCTGCGCCGCCGCCCGGGTGATCGCCTTGCTCATCTCCAGCAGCAGGCTGGTGTCGGCGAGGGAGTGCTTGACCGCCTGGAACGAGCCGATGGGACGGCCGAACGCGATGCGGTCCTTCGCGTACTGCACCGTGATCCCCAGTTCGTAGTCCATCGCGCCGACCGACTCCGACGTCGTCAGCACGCACGCGAGCGCCAGCAGCGAGTCGATGAGATCTGCTGCGGCGCCGCCGTTTTCGACGAGTGCAGAGGCCGGAACGTCCAACGCGTCGAGGTGCACGGTCACGAACCGGCGGGTCAGGTCCAGTGAGCCCAGCGGCTCGACGCGCAGCCCCGGCTCGTCGGCTCGCACGAGGAGGAGTCCGGGGCCGTCCGGCCCCGCGGCCGTGATGAGGAACCAGCCATCAGCGCCGGGATCCTCGACGAACGTGGCGTCACCCGACAGCCGGTAGCCCTCGCCGGTCGGTGTCACGCTCACCACCCCGTCCATGGCGGGAGCGCCCGGTGAATCGGTCACCACCCACGACGCCGACACCCGCCCCGCCATCAGCGCCGGCAGGACCTCGGCGCGCTGCTCCTGCGTACCGGCAACTGCGAGCCCATACGCGACCACGTTCGTCCCGACGAAGGGTCCCGGCTGAAGCAGCCGGCCCCTTTGATACGCGATCAGCGCGGCATCGAGGACCCCATTGCCCGAGATCGTGCCGCCGCCCAAAGCCTCTGGCACGAGCATCGCATACCACCCGAGCTCGGCGGCCTGCTGCCGATATGCCGCCGCAAAAGTCACGTCCTCATATGCCTTTTCACGCACCCGTTGAAGCGGGCACGTGTCGGCCATCAACCGGGCCGAGGCATCGACGAGCATGCGCTGATCGTCGGTTATCGCGTCATCCACGGTCGCTCCTCACAGCACCTAGAAGTTGCGCTCGAACCGTGGATCTGCCTCAGGCACCCGCGCTCGTAGCTCACCCTTGGACACCTTGTCGGTCGCCGTGCGCGGCAGCTCGTCGGTGATCCACAGCGCCTCGGGGCACTTGAACGCCGCAAGTCTGCCGGACGCGAACGCCCGCAGCTCGGCCAGCTTCACATCGGCCCCGAGCCGAGGCACCACGACCGCGCAGACCCGCTCCCCCATCGCGTCGTCCGCGAGCCCGATGACCGCCACGTCCTCGATGCCCGGATGGTCGACGAGCACGGCTTCGACCTCGGCGCAGTAGACGTTTTCCCCGCCGCGGATGACGACATCTTTCAGCCGGTCGACGACATACACGTACCCCTCGGCATCGACGTAGCCGAGGTCGCCGGTGCGAAACCAACCGTCGACAAAGGAGTCCTGCGTCGCCGCCGGATTGTTCCAGTAGCCCTTGACCACCTGCGGCGAGCGGAACGCCAGCTCCCCGACCTCACCGACGGCCAGCGCGGCGCCATCGGGCCCGAGCACGCGCAGCTCCGCCGTGAGGTTGGGGCGGCCGACGCTGTTGGGATGAGCGTCGTACTCCGCGCCGACGTTGGTGACGACCGCTGACGTGGTCTCGGTTCCCCCGTATCCGTTGAACATCTGCACCGATTCACCGAAGACCTCCCGCACCCGGCGGGGCAGCCGCGGCGGCACCGGGGCGCCGCCCATGGGGAACGATCGGATCTGCAGATCGAACTTCTCGATGCCCGGGAAATCGAGGATCTCCTGAGCCACGGCGGGGACGCCGCCGAGGCTGGTCACCCGTTCACGCACCGCCAGGTCCAGCGCGGCCGCCGTGCCGCGCTTGCGCATCAGCACCATCTTCGAACCCGACATCGCCCCGCCGACGATGGACGCGATGCCGCCGATGTGAAACAGCGGGCCCGAACCGATCGCGGCCGCTTGCACAGCCGCTCCGGGGCTGCGGCCACTGAGGATCAGCTCCCGGGCGAAGCCGAAGCCCATGTTCAGCAGGTTCGCAATCGTGGCGCGGTTGCTGCCCAGTGCGCCCTTGGGATGGCCGGTGGTTCCCGAGGTGTAGAGGATCGTCACCGGGTCATCGGGCCCGAGCACCGCGAACTCGCTTTCGTCCAGCGCCGGCCCTGCGGCGAGTTCTTCGAACGCCGTCACGCCGGGCCCTTGGGCTCCGCGCACGCCGATGACCGGCACCTCGGATCCCACCGACTGCAGCCGCTCCACGCGCTCGCCATCGGCGAACACCACCTTGGCGCCGCAATCGGCCAGCGCATACTGCAATTCCGGCCCGGTCCACCAGGCGTTCAGCGGAACTACGATCGCCCCGAGCACCGCAGCGCTCCAGAAACCCGCGACGAATTCAGGGAAGTTGCGCATGCCGATGGCGACGCGATCGCCGACTCCGACGCCGTAGTCGGCCTTCAACCGGGCCGCGACGGCCAGCGCCTGACCCCGCACGTCAGCAAATGTCAGGCGCTCCTCCTCGAAGACGATGTGGTCGAGGTCGGCGTGCGCCTTCGCCGCCTGGAACATGTCGACGATGGTGCGCGGCGCGCGCAGGAAGGACTTGAGCGGGACACCGTCGAGCACGATGTCCTCGAGCTCGAACGGGGCGCCGGGGCCCAGCAGCGGCTGCAACTTCGGATCGCCCGAGTACAGGTCATAGCCACGGACGATGCCTCCGTCGGCCTCACGAGCTTCACTCATCTCTCACCCTTCACCGGCACACACCCTGATCGATCAATTCGGCAACTTCGGCGGACGACAGGCCGAGCACGGACGTGAGCACCGCTTCCGTATCAGCCCCCAGACACGGCGCACTCGCCGCCATCCGCTGCACCGTCCGGGAGAAGTGGATCGGATTGGCGACGTGCGTCTCCTCACCCACCGCGGGATGCTGGAGATGGACGATGGCTTCCCGCTCGGCGAGGTGGGGGTCGGCGTGCTGATCGACCGGGCCCATGACCGGCATCGCCGAAACCCCTTGCGCCTGCAGGAGTTCTGCCGCTTCGACGTTGTCACGCGATCGGGTCCAACCCGCGAGCCGCTCGTCCAGCTCGCTGCGCACCGCCAGCCGGGAGGCCGCCGTCGCCAGCTCCCCCGCGTCCCACCCGATCACCTTGCACAGCCGCTGCCACTCGTCGTCGCTCATCACCGCGATGGCGATCCAGGCGTCATCACCCGCGCTCGGATAGACGCCGTGCGGCGCTGCGGCGGGGTGGGCGTTGCCGAGCGGCGGCGGGTCGATGCCGTCGCGTATCGCGTCGAGATACAGCTCCCCCACCAGATACGCCGACACCTCGGTCTGGGCCATCTCCAGCCGCTGCCCCTCGCCACTCGCCTCACGCTCGCGAAGCGCCGCGAGCACCGCGACGGCAAGCAACTTGCCCCCGATGTGATCGGGATGGTTCAGCGATGTCCCACAGGGATACGGGGCATCAGGGTGGTTCCAGAGCAGGTGCACGCCGGTGAAGCCGGAATTGAGCGGCCCGTACGCCGGCATCGACCTGAAGGGCCCGGTGTTCCCGTAGCCCTGCGAGGACGCGTAGACCACCCGCGGATTGACGGCACGAACCGCCTCGTAGCCCAGCCCGAGACCGTCGAGAACCCCGCCGCGATAGTTCTCCGCGATCACATCGGCGCCGGCGCACAACTCGAATGCCAGCCGGCGGCCCTGCTCGGTCGTGAGGTCGAGCGTGACACTGCGCCGGCCACGGCATTCGGCGTTGAACGTCATACTGCGGTCGAAGGATCCGACGGACGCTCCCGCCGCGCGCAGCACGTCGAGATGGACCACCGACTCGATCTTGATGACATCAGCGCCGAGCTCGGAGAGGACTCCGCACAGCTCCGGCGCGATCGCGGCGACGCCGAACTCCACGACGCGCACGCCCTCCAGCAGCAGCCCGCCTCCGCCGCCCAGAGCGGCGCCGCCCAGAGGCGAGCGCGGCCGGAAGGAGACGTCGGACCCCGTCTCGGCCGGCAGCCGTACCGACGCCGGCGTGCGCGACAGGTTCACCGGATGGGTCGCGAACGGCAGGCCTTCAAGACCCGCAAAACCGGTGTCAGCAAAGAAGGAACGCGACCGGGTCTGCGGATGGTCGACGAACTCCCGCAGCGTCTGCAGCACTCCGATCGTCGTGCCGAGCCCGAGCGCCTCGTCGAAGAGCTGAGAGCGGGTCCGGTCGGCGAGACGTTCCTCGGCGAGCAGTCGCACGACGTCCGCGTTCTGCAAGCGGAACAGCATGCTGGCCCACACCTCGTCCTCGAACGCCTCCGGCGAGCGCATGAGCTCCACGAAGCCCTGCCACTGCCGCGGGGTTCCGATGACGGCCCGCACCCATCCGTCGGCGGCCGGAAGCACCCAGTACGCGCCCTCGGCATTGCGTTTGCCCTCAGGGGAAAGCAGCTTGTTGATCTTCGTGTAGGACGCCAGGGCGATCGACCACGGGTTGGTGCCGGCCAGTGCCGCTTCCTGCACGCTGATGTCGACCAGCTGTCCCGCCGGCCCCTGCTGACGCTCGCCGTCCAGCGTCGCGGCAACGGCCGCGACCGCTCCGTAGACCGAGGCGCAATCGTGGGCGAGATAGCCCGGTGCGTTACAGGGCGGTAGCTGGGCGAAGCCCGACGCGTGCAGCGTGCCCGACGCCGCCAATGCCGGCAGCGCTTCCAAGCGCCACGACGAGCGCGGGCCGCGCAGACCGAAGTCGGTCAGTCCTACATGCACGAGATGCGGATGACGAGCGGCCACCGCTTCCGGGGCCAGGCCCCACGCCTGCCGCTCGTCGGCGCCGACGTTGTCCACCAGCACGTCGGCCTCTGCCAGCAGGACATCGAGCCGCTCCCGGCCGACGGCGTGGTCGAGATCCAGGACGATCCCGCGCTTGTTGGCGTGGCGATAGCGGTGTGCGGACGAGCCTGCATCATCGGCCGTGTCCCGCTCGACGCGTACGACATCGGCGCCGAGATCGCCGAGGATGCGGGCGCACAATGCCCCCCGCAGATCGGTCAGATCGACGACCCGCAGCCAGGACAGTGGCCCGGCGCAACCACCTGTCCCAGCACCGTCGGTCGTCATGTGGGTGGGCCATCCCCGCTTCCGTGAAATATCTAGATCTTGGCGTGGCGATCTCGGACCTCGCTGGCAAATTACTCCAGCCGAGTCGCCGCCCCGTCGCAAGGGTCGTCAACCCGTTCCAGGCGAAGCGCCCGTGATAGAAGAAGCAGACTTAGCGCAGGTAGCCGGGGCTCTGGAGGTCCGATGTTCACGATGAGGTTCGACATGCGAGCGCCCGCGAGCGGCGCTGCGGCTCCGGAGCTCTACGCCGCCGCGTTGGAGATGGCTGCCTGGTCGCAATCGCGCGGTTGCGTGACGACCATCGTGTGCGAGCACCACACCGCAAGCGACGGTTACCTGCCGTCGCCGATGGTGCTCGCCAGTGCGTTGGCCGCCCGCACGACGACGCTGCCGATCACAGTCGCCGTCGTGCTGCTGCCGCTCTATGACCCGGTGCGCCTCGCCGAGGAGATGGTGATCCTCGACCTCATCAGCAAGGGGCGCGTCTCCTACGTGGCAGCGATCGGTTATCGGCCGGTGGAATACGAGATGTTCGGCGTCGACTATCACCGTCGCGGCAAGATCGGCGACGAGAAGCTCGGCGTGCTGCTGCAAGCCAAGACCGGGCAGCCGTTCATGCATGAGGGCCGCCGTATCCACGTCACCCCGGCGCCCTTCACCCCTGGCGGTCCGATGGTGGCGTGGGGCGGCGGAAGCCTTGCCGCGGCGCGCAGGGCAGGACGGCACGGCGTCGGATTCTTCGCGCAGAAAGGCGATCCCGAGCTCGGCGTGGCCTACGAGCAAGCTGCCCGCGATGCCGGGCACGAGCCCGGGATGTGCCTGCTGCCACCGGTCGACGCCCCGACGACCGTCTTCGTCGCCGAGGATCTCGACAAGGCGTGGGAGGAGCTCGGCCCCTACCTCATGCACGACGTGTTGAGCTACGCCGAGTGGAACGAGGGCAATGTCGATACGGCAAGCCTGTCGTTCGTGAAGACCGCCGAGGAGCTACGCGCCGAGAATCGCAGTCATCGGATCTTCAGCGTCGACGAGGCGATCGCCGCGGTGAAGGCCGGCATGCCGCTCGGCCTTCATCCGCTCATCGGCGGGCTTCCGCCCGAGATCGCCTGGCGTTACCTGAATGTCGTCGTCGACAAGGTGATGCCGGCCGTCTCGGGCTGAGCCCGCCGGTTGATCCGGCGGCTTTCATGCCGCTGCTGGGCGCTGCCATTCCACGTGCAGTTCGTTGCGCTGACCGAAGCGCTCGAGGTGTGATCCGACGACCTCGGTGACGCGGTCGAGCTCTGCGGCCGAAGGAGCGCTGGCAAGCAGCTCCAGCGATTCCCCCTGCGGCCGAAGCAGGCATTCGCCGCCGGCCAGCCGCAAGCGTGTGCCTTCCGCCTCCTCGACCACCTCACTGCGGCGACCGAGGTGTGACGCGAGTTGCTTCGCATAACGCTCCGGAGCGGCAGTTTTGACCACGGCGCTCGCCGTGAGCCGGTCAGTCATCGTCGCCCTCCTTGGTGGGCTCGGCGGCTGACTCGGTGTTCGACCCACTGGCGGGCTCGGGGCCGTCGGCGAGCAGCAGGTACAGCGAGCGGCGCGCCCCACCGAGGATCTCGGCTGCGGCGGCGCGCTGGGCCTCGGAACCGTTGCGTGCGACCTGTCGAGCGGCGATGTGCAGCTCCTCGAGCAGGCCCCGCAGGTTGGCTCCGGGGTGTTCGCCGCTTGCGGCAGCGAAGGGATCGGGCCAGCTCGGCCCGTTCTCGTCGACGAACTGGCGACCCGTCTCGGTCAGCGTGACGAGCTTGCGCCCGGAGTCAGCGGTGACGGTGACGAGACCTTCGTCTTCGAGCTGGTTGAGCGTCGGGTAGATCGCCCCGGGGCTGGGGGTCCAGCGGCCGCCGGAGCGGTCAGCGATCGTCTGCATGAGCTGGTAGCCGTGCATCGGCTCCTGCGCCAGCAGGAGCAGGACAGCCGCGCGAACATCGCCGCGCGGCACCCGGCCCCGGCCACCTCCGCGGCGCCGCATCGGGCCGCCTCGCATGCCGGGATCCATCGGGTGGTGACGGTGCGGGCTGCGCTGGGGGCCGCCTTCGCCCTCGAAGCCCTCGAAGCCCGGGAAACCGGGCCGTTCGCGGCGCCCGTGGCGACCGCCTCGTTCTGGATGGTGGTTGTACATCTGGTCCTCCTATGGACTCTGGTTGATGACGGTAACGATATATCGTTACTGTCACTTGTCAAGCATCGCACCCTCTCATCTATTCCGGCCCGGCGAAGGACGCGCCTCGAGCGCAGGGCGGGGGCGAGCGATGGGGGCCGGCCGCGCTCAAAGCCGGAGATCTCGCGCCACGCCGTCTTCGAAAAAGACCCTTTGGAGCCCTTCGTGACCGCTGCCCCCGCGAGCCTCCCGCGCCCTCGGCGAGCGGCTTTTCTGCAGGTCAGAAGGTGCAAGGGCACAACGTCCGGATTTGTTCGGACGGAAGACCATCGCTGGTAACGCACCCGTAACAATTTTGCGTCGCTAGCTGTGATATCCCCGCCAATGGCATACGTTCCCGCCCAGAACATTCGCCATGGGGCGCCGGTGGGCGGCGCTCAAGCAATCGGGAAAGGCGTGTGCCATGCGCAAAAGCGCAGTCGGATTGGTGACGTGCGGCGTTGTCGCAGCGCTCACAGTGAGTGCCTGCGGGTCGTCATCCAAGGGCAAGACCACCAGCAACCCCAGTTCCAGCGGCGGCAGCAGCGGCACCATCACCGCGGCTTGCAAGCTGACGAATCCCCCGACGAGTACCGCGAAGCTTCCTACGACGTCGGGTACTCCACTCAAGGCGACCGGCAAGGTCGGCGTCATCCTGCCCGACACCACGTCCTCGACCCGCTACACCCTTTACGACAAGCCCCTCCTGCAGAGCGCGCTGACTGCCGCAGGTATCACCCCGGACATTCAGAACGCCGGTGGCAGCACCTCTCGCTACCAGCAGATCGCCCAGAGCATGATCGGTGAGGGCGTCAAGGTCCTGATCATGGACTCGATCGACGCGACCTCGGGTGCCGCTGTCGAGCGCGAGGCGAGCCAGGCCGGCATCAAGGTCATCGACTACGACCGCGTCAACCTCGGTGGCAGCGCCGGCTACTACGTCTCCTTCGACAACGAGGACGTCGGCCGTCTGCAGGGCCAGACCCTGGTGGACTGCCTCAACGCCAGCAACGCGAAGGACCCGCAGATCATCGAGATGGACGGCGGCAAGGACGTCGACAACAACGCCATCCTCTTCTCCAACGGTGCCAACGCGGTGCTCAAGCCGCTGGACAGCTCCGGCAAGCTGAAGATCGCCTCTGAGTCGGTCGTCAAGGGTTGGGACGTCAACAACGCCGCCCCGACCTTCACCCAGGCCCTCACCGCCAACGGCGGAAAGGTCAACGGTGTGCTCGCCGCTAACGACGACATCGCCAACGCGGTCATCGGCGTCCTGAAGAGCAACGGTCTCGCCGGCCACGTCGTCATCACCGGTCAGGACTCAGGCATCGAGGGTCTGCAGAACATCATCAACGGCTACCAGAGCATGACGGTCTTCAAGAACGTCAAGCTCGAGGCCAACGCTGCAGCCCAGCTGGCTATCGCTCTGATCGCCGGCAAGGACCCGTCGGCCGCCGGCCTGACGCTGTCCAACTTCCCTGACCCGAAGCTCGCCAGCCACAAGATCCAGGCTCTGCTGCTTCCTGCTCAGGTCATCACGCAAGCCAACGTCTCTGACGTCATCAAGGCAGGCGCTCTGACGCAGGCCGATGTCTGCAAGGGTGTCGAGGCGGCTTGCACCAAGCTGGGTATCTCCTAAGCGGACCCGCTAACCAAGCCGGGCGGTGGCCGCGGGGATAATCCCCTCGGCCACCGCTCGCCCAGTCCCGGAAGCGGCGGCGCAAGCCGCTCGCTTCCGGGACTTACCCGCCTCTGAGAGGACAAGGATCGCCGTGGTCGAGCCCATCCTGGAGATCAAGGGACTGAACAAGAGCTTCGGTCCTGTCCACGTCCTGCACGACATCGACCTCTCGGTGTACCCGGGTGAGGTGACGGCGCTCGTCGGCGACAACGGCGCCGGCAAGTCGACGCTGGTGAAATGCATCGCCGGTATCAACACCATCGACAGCGGTGTCGTGAAGTTCGAGGGCAAGGAAGTTCACTTCACCGATCCGCGGGTGGCCTCAGCGCTGGGCATCGAGTTCGTCTACCAGGACCTCGCGCTGGCCGACAACCTCGACATCACGCAAAACATGTTCCTCGGCCGCGAGATCCGCCGGTTCGGCTTCCTGGTCGACGGCGAGATGGAACGCAAGGCCCGCGAGACGCTGGCCAGCCTCTCGGTGCGCACGGTGTCTTCAGTACGCCAGCGCGTCTCGAGCCTGTCGGGTGGTCAGCGCCAGACGGTTGCCATCGCCAAGGCCGTGCTCTGGAACAGCAAGGTGGTCTTCCTCGACGAGCCGACGGCGGCGCTCGGTGTGGCCCAGACCCGCCAGGTGCTCGACCTCGTCCGGCGACTGGCTGACCAGGGTCTCGGAGTCGTACTCATCTCCCACAACATGAATGACGTCATGGAGGTCGCCGACCGCGTGGCGGCCCTTTTCCTGGGCCGGATCGCGGCAGAGGTCTTCACCAAGGACTCCAGCACCACGCAGATCGTCGAACTGATCACTTCGGGTCGAAGCGGCGACATCGGCCTCGCCGCTGCCACTGCTGACCAGAGCATCTGAGGACGGGACGATGAGCTCAGATCTGACCAAGACCACCCAGGCACCGACCCCTCCGGCGGGCCGTCCCGGGGGCGACTTCTACCTCGACATCGAGCGTCGCGGCATCGGCGACGCGTTCACCAGTTACTTCACCCGCTTGCGCTCGGGTGAGCCCGGCGCCCTCCCGTCGGTCCTCGGGCTCATCGTCCTCGCGGCGATCTTTTCTCAGGTGAGCAGCAGGTTCCTGAGCCGCAACAACATCGGTAACCTGCCCGGCCAGGGCGCCTACATCGCGATCATCGCGCTGGGCCTGGTCTTCGTCCTTTTGCTGGGCGAGATCGACCTGTCCGCCGGGACCACGGGCGGCGTCTGCGCCGGCTTTGCGGCCCAGGCCATCTTCTCCCGCGGGCTCCATCACGGGATCTCCGGGCTGCTCTACTGGTCGGTCATCGGCGCGATGATTGCCATGATCGTGCTGGGCGTCTATCTGAAGTCGATCAGTGGGCCCATCTTCGTAGGCATCGGCGTCATCATCGCCGTCACCGGGCTCGACAAACATGTCCTGCTGGCCCTCATCTTTGCCGTGGCCTTCGGGGCTGCCGTCGGCATCTTCATCGGCTGGCTCGTGGGCTCCGTCGGCATCCCCAGCTTCATCGTGACCCTCGCGCTCTTCCTGGCGTTCCAGGGCCTGCTGCTGTTCGCGCTGAAGTCACAGCCCATCGGCATCAACAACTACAACCTGTGGTTCGGCCTGGCACACGACAACATGTCGCCGATCTGGAGTTGGGTCTTCACGATCGTCGTCGTCGGCGGGTACTTCGCGTACACGCTGCTGAGGTCCCTGCGCGACCAGGCGAAGGGGCTCGCCGCCGACAAGGTGGAACTCGTGGTGCTACGCGCGGCGGTCATCGCCGTCGTCGGTCTGGTCATCACCTACTTCGCCAACCAGAACCGCAACACCAACGATTTCAAGAAGATCGAGGGCCTGCCCTGGGCAGCGACGGTGCCGATCGCGCTGATGATCGTCTGCACGATCGCCATCAGCAAGACGACCTGGGGACGCCACCTGTTCGCCACCGGCGGTAATCAGGAGGCCGCCCGCCGGGCCGGTATCGACGTCCGCCACATCAAGGTGACCGCGTTCACGGTGAACTCCGCACTCGCTGCGCTCGGTGGCATCTTCCTGGCGTCCAACACCGGCGGTGCGCAACTCGACCTCGGCGCCGGCAACATCCTGCTGTTCGCCGTCGCCGCCGCTGTCATCGGTGGGACGTCGCTGTTCGGTGGTCGCGGCAAGCCGCGCGATGCCATCATCGGCGCGCTGGTCATCGTGACGATCCCCAACGGCATCGGGTTGAAGCCCAACCTCGGCGTGCAGCATCAGGAAGTCATCACGGGCGCGGTGCTCCTCATTGCCGCTGCCGTCGATGCCATCTCGCGGCGCCGCGCCGCGCCGACCCACTGATCCGCAAGGCCTCTGGTCCCGGAGAAGACAGTGATCCGAGCGGCGCCGGCGCGTCAGGACGCGATGAGGCGCCACAACCTCGCGCTCGTCCTGCAGCAGATCCATCTGGATGGCGCGCTGACCCGAGCGGAACTCACGCAACGCCTTGGTCTGAGCCGCTCCACGATCGGTGATCTCGTCGCCGAATTGTCCACTCTCGGACTGCTCGGCGAATCCGTTCCGAGCGGTGGTCCTCGCGTGGGCCGGCCGTCTCACGTCGTCGGGCCCCGGCCGGACAGTCCGTTCGTCGTGGCGGTCGACATCGATGTGAATCGCATCGTGGCGGCGGCTGTCGGCATCGGCGGGCGGGTGCTCACCCGCCAGGTGCTCACCACCCGGCCGGGTCCCGCTTCACCGGAAGAGGTCACCCAGGAAATCGCGGAAGCGGTGCCCGCACTCCAGCACACCGTGGGCGGCGGGGCGCGCCCCGTGGGCGTCGGCATCAGCGTCCCGGGGACGGTGGATCGGCTCACGTACGTGGTCGGGCTCGCTCCCAACCTCGGCTGGCATGACGCCGCGTTCGGCGAGCTGGTACAGAAGGCCATCCCGCAATTGCCCGTATCCATTGGCAATGACGCCGACCTCGCCGCTCTCGCCGAGCACAGCCGGGGTAGCGCCCGCGGGTATGACGACGTCATCTATCTGCTGGGGCGCGTAGGTGTCGGCGCTGGGATCCTGGTCGACGGGCGCCCGCTGCGGGGAACGGGCGGGCTCGCGGGCGAGGTGGGCCACACGATCCTGGATCCGGCCGGCCCACTGTGTCACTGCGGCGCGCAGGGCTGCGTGGAGATGTACATCGGCGACGCAGCGCTTGTGCGGCTGGCCGGCGCCGACGGGGATGTCGACGACGTCCTGCGGGCGGCCGCCAAGGGTGAGGACGCTGCCCTGAAAGCCGTGCAGGTGCTGGCGGAATCGCTCGGGTTCGCCGTCGCCAACATGGTGAATCTGCTCAACCCGCGCCTGGTGGTGATGGGTGGCTCTCTCGAAGACGTGCTCACCCTGGCGCAGTTGCAGGTCGAAGCGGCGCTGGACCAGCATGCGATGGCCGCGGCCCGAAGCATGGTGGAACTGCGGGCTTCGGGCCTGGGCGAGGACGGCTCGCTGCTCGGCGCAGCTGAATTGGCCTTCGGTCCGCTGATGGCCGATCCGTTGGGTGCGCTGGTGTCGCTTCGGGAGCCCGCAAGGGCCTCGCAGAGCTGAAAGTTCAGTCCCGCTCGCGTCGGCTGCGCGGCTTCGCACGCACGTGCAACCGTTCCCCCTGCGGCCCGAAGAGGTTCAGCACCTCTGCGGTGCGCGGGCCCGGATTGGCCATGAAATGTGGCTGGTGCGTATCGAATTCGGCGACTTCGCCGGCCCTCAACGTCAAGTCCTGATCGCCCAGCAGCAGCCGCACCCGTCCGGAGAGCACATAGACCCACTCATAGCCCTCGTGCACCTGCAATTGGGGCGCTGCCTTCGGCCAGTTGGGCGGGATGATCTGCTTGTACGCCTGCAGCCCGCCGGGGCGACGGGTCAGCGGGACGAACGTGCAGCCGTGCGACTCGAAGGCTTTGAGGTGGATACGCGGATCGCCCGTGGCCGGAGCATCGACGATGTCATCGAGGGCGACCTGGTGCGCCCGGGCCAGCGGCAGGAGCAATTCGAGCGTGGGCCGGCGCTGGCCGGACTCGATCCGCGAGAGCGTACTGACGGAAATCCCCGTCGCTGCAGCCAGATCTGCAAGCGTCACACCCCGCTGCTGGCGCAGCGCGCGTAGCCGGGGCCCGACCGCCTGGACGACTTCCTCGACGTTCTCCACGCGCTGATCTTGCCATTTCAGCAACACAGTTTGTCAACATGGCGACGTGGACTGCATGCTGCCAGGTATGGATACGACCAAGACCTCCCACGAACATCACGGCGAGCTGGACTACGAGAGCGAGTTCGGTCAGGCAGCGTGGGAGGCGCGCTACAACGCGGCGGAAAGCATCTGGAGCGGCAATCCGAATCCGGTGCTCGTCACCGAAGCGGCCGGGCTGAAGCCGGGTCGCGCGCTCGATGTCGGCTGCGGCGAAGGGGCTGACGCACTCTGGCTGGCCGAGCGCGGCTGGACGGTCACCGGGACCGACATCTCCACCGTTGCGCTGGAAAGGGCTGCAGCGCAAGGGGAATCACGAGGTCTTGACGTCGAGTGGCGACACGTCGACCTGCTCGCCGAGCCGCCGCAGCCCAGCTCGTACGACCTCGTCTCGGTGCACTTCATGCAACTGCCACCCGACAAGCGACGCGACCTCTACGGGCATCTTGCTGCCGCAGTCACCTGCGGAGGCATCCTGCTCATCGTCGGCCACCATCCCGAAGACATGCTGACCGTCATGGGCCACACACCCCTCTACGACATGATGTTCACCGCCGAAGAGGTGGCAGCTGAACTCGACCCGCAGACGTGGGAGGTGCTCGCGATCGACGCGCGGCCCCGCTCCGCGAAACACCCCGAGGGTCACCAGGTGACGATTCGTGACACGGTCCTCGTGGCGCGCAGGGTCGGCAGCTGATCCGCTACCAGCGAGAGGGCGAGTAGGCCATTGCGCGCGGTGGCGCCGGCTGGTTCAGCGCGGCGACGAATGCCGCCGCCGGCTTCCTGACCCGCACCAATCCCCGCTTGCTGTCGACGACGGCGGACGTCAACCGACCCCAGTCGGCCAGCGCCCACAGATGCCCCGAAATGGTGACCAGGGGTTGCAGCCGAGCGTTCAGCTGACGGCTTCGCCTGACGGCTCCTCACGCATCGCGCGGGCGCTCTTCGGGTCGGGTGACGGGCGACGCGGCTCGCGTACCCCGGCGTCACCGCCCCCTCCCCCCGCTTCGAGCCACAGCCGCACGAACGAACCCGGCGCCACCGTCGCACCGGACTCGGGGCTCTGATCGACGACGATGCCGTCAGGCCAGCCGAGCGCACCCAAGGGCACGCCGTCCGGGTCTGACCCGACGGCGACGAGATGCAGGCCGACCAATACGCGGCGGGCGTCGTCCCAGGACATGCCGATCAGGTTGGGCACCTTGGTAGTCGCTCGCCGGCGCGCCTTCCCGGCCGCCTCCTCGCTCAGTTCCACGGCGGCCTCGGACGTCACCCGCGAGATGGTGGCGCCACGGGACTCGACGCGACTGGCAGGCGCCGGGGTCTCGTCGAGCTCACGCCAGCGCTCCCAGGCCGACTGGCGCGTGACCCCGAGCCGGGTGGAGATCTCAGCCCAGGACTTGCCGTGGCGCCGCGATGTGCGCACGGCCACCAGCTCGGCCTGATCGAGCAGGCGCCGCACCAGACCGATGTCGGACAGGGCGCGAAGGGCACCCTCGCCGTCACCTTCGTGGGACGAGCGCGCGGCCGGGTCACCCGGGCCCCAGGACTCCAGGCGCGACCAGGCACGGCGGCCGTCGCGCCACGGAGTCCAACCCTTTGCCATGGGCGTCAGGATACCCTGACGCCTCCAGATTCCAAGGGATGCCATGGAAGGTTCTGGGGGCAGGCGTTGTCGGTACCTGGTAACGCCCGCCGGAGGAGACGACATGGCCCGTGCAGTCAGGTTCGACCACTACGGAGATCGCGATGTGCTGTACATCGCCGACATCGAGACGCCCGCTCCCGGACCCGGAGAGGTCGTCGTCCGGGTGAAAGCCGCCGGCATCAATCCCGGCGAGGCGGCGATCCGTACCGGTGCACTGGACGCGATCTTCCCGAGCACGTTCCCGTCGGGTGAGGGCAGCGACCTCGCCGGGGTCATCCACGCGGTCGGCGAGGGCGTCACGTCGTTCGCCGTCGGGGATGAGGTGCTCGGCTGGTCGTGGACCCGCTCGAGCCACGCCGACTTCGCCGCCGTACCCGCCGAGCAGCTCATCCCCAAGCCGGCCGCGCTCAGCTGGGAATCGGCGGGATCGCTGTACGTCGTCGGCTGCACGGCGTTCGCTGCGGTGCGCGCCATCGGCCACGCGGAAGGCGACACCGTTGCAGTCTCAGCGGCGGCAGGCGGAGTGGGCACCGTGGTCGTCCAGCTGCTGCGGATCAAAGGCGCAAAGGTCATCGGCATCGCCTCACCCGACAATCACCCATGGCTGTCGGCTCACGGCGTCACCCCGGTGGCTTACGGCGACGGACTCGCCGAACGGCTGAAAGCTGCTGCCCCGCAAGGCATCGACGCCTTCATCGACCTCTTCGGGCCGGACTACGTGCAGCTCGCCGTCGATCTCGGCATCCCGCCAGATCGGATCGAGACCATCATCTCCCGCGAGAAGGCCGCGGAAGTCGGGGCGAAGGTCGAGGGCAGTGGCGACGCCACCACGACCGAGGTCCTGTCGGAGATGGCGGGTTATGTGGCTTCCGGTCAGATCGAGATCCCCATCGCGGCCACCTACCCGCTGCAGGACGTCAAGGCGGCCTTCGCCCGGCTCGAGGAGCGCCACACCCACGGGAAGATCGTTCTCATTCCCTGATAACCCGGCGCGACCGGGCGTAGCGTGTCGCAGATCACCCCCCACAGGGAGTGCCCGGGGAGGCGCGCGATGCCGGATGCGCAGGAAGACCGCCTGAACAGCAACGGACATGCCGCCTCTGCGACGGAAGACGCAACGCTGGCGGCCATTGTTCGCTCCGCCCCGGATGCCGTCATCTCCAAAACCGTCGACGGAGTGGTCACCTCCTGGAATGCAGCGGCTGAGAAGCTGTACGGATACCGGGCGCAGGACATGATCGGGCACGGCATCGAGGTCACTTTCCCTCAGGAGAGCCTGGACGAGGAGCGGTCGCGGCACGCCCGGGTCGCCGCGGGCGAGGCTGAGAGCGGGTTTCGCTGTACCCGTATCCACGCCGACGGGCATCCGGTCGAGGTCGTCATGTCGATGACGCCGGTGTACGACGCATCCGGTGCCCTGGTGACGATCGCGTCGATCTCGCGTCCGATCACGAGCGACGAGCGCGCCCAGGCCCGCTACGCCTCGCTGTTGGAGGCAACGCCCGATGCCACCGTCTGCGTCGATGGCAGCGGGCGCATCACCACCGCCAACGCCCAGGCGAGCAACCTGTTCGGCTACTCCCGCGAGGAACTGCTGGGCGCTGAGGTGGAAATGCTGCTCCCCGAGGGCGTCCGCGAGCGACATCGCGAGCATCGGGACGACTTCGCGCGCCAGCCACAGCTTCGATCGATGGGACAGGGGCTCTCGCTGGAGGCGCAGCGGCGTGACGGCTCGGTCTTCCCGGTTGAGGTCAGCCTCGCCCCGGACATGAGCAGCGGCGAGCTGACCGTGATCGCTGCCGTCCGCGACGTCACGAGTCAACGCGAGATCGAAGCCGTCGCGTTGGAGAACGAGTTCCGGCTCCGCCAGGTCACCGAGAGCGTCGACATCGTCTTTGCACTGTTGGAGCTCGACCCTTTTCGCTACCTCTACATCAGTTCAGGGATCAAGACACTCCTCGGTCGCGACGCAGCCGAACTGATGTCGAGCGAGCGCATGCTGTCGGACTTCGTGCATCCGGATGATCGCAAGGAACTCGACAGCACTCGCGAAGCAGTCGCCAGCGGGCGGCCCGTCCAGGGCGAGTACCGCATGATCCCGCCCGATGGCATCGAGCGCTGGGTCCGCATGACCGTCACCCCGGTCGAGAGCGACGGCCACGCTCGCCGGGCCGTCGTCACGATCGAAGACATTTCCGCTCGCATCCGGGCCTCGGAGGCCTTACGCGTCGCCGAGGCGTCCGCCAGGACGGCAAATGAGGCCAAGAACCAGTTCCTCTCGCGGATGAGTCACGAACTGCGCACGCCGCTCAACGCCGTCCTCGGCTTCGGGCAGCTGCTGCAGCGCCGCCTCGCCGACACCGAGCACTCCGACGCCATCCGCCACATCCTCAAGGGAGGACGGCATCTGCTCGACCTCATCAACGATGTCCTCGACATTGCGCGGATCGAATCCGGCGACATGTCGATCAGCACCGAGTCGGTAGTGGTCGACGAGGTCGTGGCAGAGACCCTCGAACTGATGCATCCACTCGCCGAGGATGCCGGCGTCACTCTGCTCACCGCCACCGGTGACCCCGGCGTCTACGTCGTCGCCGACCGCCAGCGGCTGCGGCAGATCCTGCTGAACCTGCTCTCCAACGCCATCAAGTACAACCGCACCGGCGGCAACGTCTGGGTCGGTTGGCGCGAATCCGACGGACGCATCGCACTCACCGTCCGCGACAACGGGCAGGGCATCGCCCCCGAACATCTGGACCGGCTCTTCACCCCCTTCGACCGCCTCGGAGCCGAAGCGAGCGGGGTCGAGGGCACCGGGATCGGTCTGGCGCTGACCAGGGCGCTGTCGGAGATGATGGGCGGCAACATCACCGTCGAATCCACACTGGGCGCCGGGTCCACCTTCACCCTCGAGCTCCTGGCGGCTACCGATACAGTCGCGCCACTGGCCGCGCTCGGCGAGATCCGCGGTGCTGCGCCGAACGGCTCGCCCGAGGCGCCGCAGGCGACGTTGCTCTACATCGAGGACAACGCGCCCAACGTGCGCGTGGTCGAAGAGCTGCTCAAACTGCGTCCCGAATGGAAGCTCGTCCACGCCGCGACGGGCTCGCTCGGCATCGACCTCGCCATCTCCCAGCACCCTGACCTGATCCTGCTGGACCTGCATCTGCCTGACCTCTCGGGTCGTGACGTGCTCACCGAGCTCAAGCGCCGCCGCGAGCTGACGGACGTCACCGTGATCATCCTGACGGCGGATGCCCATGTCGGCTTGTCTCGGCAGCTGATCATCGCCGGTGCCGCCGGATATCTCACCAAACCCTTCGACATCGACGACGTCCTTCATCACCTGGACTCCGCCTACGAGGCCAAGGGATTACGCGAGTGACGCGCACGCTTGCCCAGTACGCCGGGATGGGAGTGCTGATCGTCGACGACAACGACAGCAACATCGCCCTGCTGAGTGCGCTCATCCATGAGGAAGGGCTGACCCGCGTCTTCACCGAGACCGATTCACGCAAGGTTCGTGACCGGCTTCGGGAACACCGGCCCGATCTCGTCCTGCTCGATCTGCGCATGCCGCACGTCGACGGATTGCAGGTGCTGGCACAGATCAAGACCTATGCCGCCGGCGACTACCTACCGGTGCTCGTACTCACGGCAGACACCACGACCGGGGCACGCGATCAGGCACTGAGCCACGGCGCCCACGACTTCCTGACCAAGCCTTTCGACGCCGTCGAGACCACCTTGCGCATCGCCAACCTGCTGGGCACCCGGGAGCTGCACGCCAACCTGCGACGGGCCGGGGTCGTCCCGGCGCCGTCCTCACCGGAGACTGCACCCGACCCGGAGCAGACCCGGCGACGCATCCAGGGCGTGCTCGACGGCAACCGCGTGACGCCCGTCTACCAACCGATCGTTGATCTCAACACCCGCAAAGCCGTTGGCTACGAGGGACTTTCGCGCTTCTACGATACGCGTCACGGCGGTCCCGCTCGGTGGTTCGACGACGCCTTCAACGTCGGGCTCGGGGTCGAGCTGGAATGGTCCGCAGCCCAGACCCTCCTGCCATTTCTCGATCAGATCCCGGATGGCGCATTCTTGGCGATCAACATGTCGCCGGCGACGGTGCTGCACGTGATGGAAAAGGAACTCTGCCCGCCGCAGGCCTGCCCCAACATCGTCATCGAACTCACCGAACGAGTACCGATCCAGGACTACGCGGCCGTGCGCGGAGCGCTGGAAGAGATGCGCAGCCAGGGCGCCAGGCTGGCGGCCGACGACCGCGGTTCGGGTTTCGCGGGTTTCCGGCATCTGGTGAGCCTGGCTCCCGACATCATCAAGCTCGACCTCGGGCTGCTGCGCGAGTTCCACTTCAAGAGCGGCCAGCTCGCCATCACCAACGCGCTCGTGACATTCGCCGCTGACGTCGGCGCCCGGGTGATTGCCGAGGGCGTCGAGGCAGCCACCGAGCTCGATTTGCTGCAGGAACTCGGGGTTGGTTGGGCACAGGGCTACTACCTCGGGGCGCCGGGCCCGGCTCGGGAGTGGGTCACCAGTTCCTAGCCTGCGGGAGTCAGCCGCCGGCTGCCAATCTCGCCAGGACATCCGCCGTGAAGCGATCGTGATGGGAGACGGCTTCCATCACCGCGTCGAACGACGCGAACAGCAGCTCTTCGATGGCCTGCCGCGGGATGCCCGGATGCTCGAGCCATCGCAGACACGCTTCCCGCTCGAGCGCCGACCAGGCGGCCAGCGCGAGCAGCATGGCCTCCGACGGCTTCCGTACGCCCAGCGCGCGAAGAATCAGTGTCCGGGAGAATTCCTCGACCTCGAGATTCACCTGGGCGAGCTCGCCGCTGCGGGCCCGCAGCGCCGCGCGCCAGCCCACCGGCTCGGCCTGGACGTGGTCGAGATAGGCCGTCAGTCCGGCGGCCAGCCGGACGTCGGGAGAACCCTTCACGCTCGTCGCCTCGGTGAGCGCGTCCATCAACGCCGCCGCAGCCCGCTGGACCGCCGCCAGGATCAGCGCCTGCTTGTTCGGAAAGTAGTGATACAGCAAGCCTTCTGACACTCCGGCATGGGCCGCGAGCTCTTGCACGGAGAGCGCCTCGACGTCGGTGTCAGCCGCCAGCGACGACACCGCATCGAGCAATTGCTCACGCCGCTGCTCGAACGTGAGCCGGCGCCCGCTTGGCTGTTGCACGTCGCAACCCTAGCGAGCCCGGAAAAAGTCGTCCGGGCTTATTGAGCTATCGCTCAACAGGGGCTACTCTCGAGCTTGTTGAATGATGGCTCAAGAAGACGGAGAGGCGGCCACATGGCTACCGAGATCACCGATCAGGCCAGCGCCCAGACCCGCACGGTCGACACCCCGCACGGTCCGGTCCGGGTGCGCGACACCGGCGGCCCGGGCACTCCCCTGCTGCTGATCCACGCGCTCCTGGTGAACGGCGAGCTCTACTCGAAGCTGATCCCGCTGCTGACCGCTCAAGGTCACCGCTGCCTGGTTCCCGAGCTGCCGCTGGGTGCGCACCCATTGGCGATGAATCCCGATGCCGACCTGACGCCTGCGGGTCTCGCTCAGCTGATCGTCGAGGTGCTCGATGCGCTCGAAGTCGAGCGCGTCGACCTCGTCGGGGTCGATACGGGTGGTGCCCTTTCACAGCTGCTGATGGCCCATCATCGTGAGCGCGTCGGCAAGGTGATCCTCACCGGATGTGATGCGTACGAGGCATTTCCGCCGCGCTCGTTCAAGTTTCTGGTGGCCCCGCTGAAGGTGCCGGGCATGATCTGGCTGACGGCCCAGGGCGCGCGGCTGCGGCCGATGCGAAAGCTCGGGACCCCGCGCCCGGTGACGCACGCCGGAGTCGACGACGCGGTGCTGCGGCGCTGGACCGCTCCGCTGCACCGCCGGGCCATCCGCCGCGACCTCCGAAAGGTGCTCGTCGGCATCCATCCGCGCTACACGCTCGCCGCAGCCGAGGCGAACAAGGATTTCCCGCGTCCGGTGCTGATCGCGTGGGGTGACGACGACCGGCTTTTTCCCCGCCGGCTCGCCGAGCGCCTCGCGGCCGATCTCCCTCATGCCCGGCTGACGACCCTCGAGGACTGCGCGGCGTTCGCGGCGCTGGATCAGCCGGAGCGGCTGGCCGGGCTCATCCACGAACATGTGACCGCCGGCGTCTCACCAGCTGTCGGCTAGCGGCGCTGCAGGCCGCGCAGGCGTCCCCTGACCGCGGCATGGAGCACGTCGGCAGCGCGGCTCCAGCTGTGCATCGAGGGGTCGATTCTGGCTCCACGTAAAGCATTTCTGGCGGCTGCCCGATACCAGCCCTGATGAACAAGGCCGGTGCCGACGTCGAGCGCGTACTCGCTGGTGAAGCGGATCATCGCGCGACGCACCTGGCGACGCTGGTCCTCATCGGGAAAGCGCGCGCTGACGATCTCGACAGCGCGCAGGCAGTCGTCGAGATAGTCCGTCCGCTGGTGCAGCCGGTTGGAATCGGAGTCCGGATGCGTGCGATAGAGGCCGAGTGGAGTGTCGACCCACGCCACCGGGCCGAGGCCGGCCATCCGCGTCATCAACTCCCAGTCGTTGGTGTGCATGAGCGTCGGATCGAAGCCGCCGGCCTTCTCGTACGCGTCCCGGCGCACGACCATCGACACGAAGCGCAGCGGATGTCGGGTGGCGAAGACGACGTCGGCCTGCGGGACGCAGCCGCCGGCGGTGTCGAGCGGCGGCGTGATGCCGACGCACCGCTCCTGGGCGTCGACGTAGAGCGTTTGCGCGCCCACCATGACGGCATCGGGGCACTGCTCGATCCGCTCGCGGTAGCGCGCGTAGAAGCCTGGGAGCACCAGGTCGTCGCCGTGCAGGAGATGCACCCACTCGCCGCGTGAGCGCTGGGCGCAGGTGCTGAAATTCCTTGCAGCACCGATGTTTTCGGGTTGGCGGTAGAAGCCGACCCGGCCCTTGCCCACCGCCGCGACGACGGCCGCCGGGTCGCCGGTGCTCGACGCGTCGTCCACCACCTCGATCTGCATCTGCTCCGGGCCGGGATCCTGCGCGAGAACGCTCGACAGGGTGCGGGCCAGCAGATCGTCGCCGTTGTAGCAGGGAATCATGACCGACCAGAACGGTCGCCGGGCGCCATCGGGAGAGTCGGGAACGGGATCGATCGCCGGGGGCTGCTGATCGCTCACGACAACCCGCTGAACCGGCGCCCGGCGGCGTACCCGTCGCGTATCGAATCGGCGATGCCCTGGAAGTGCCAGGCGCCGTAGCGCCCGACCTGTTCGATGCCGTGAGCGGCCAGGGCATCGATCGCCCCGCTGCGCCATTCCGAGCCCGGGTAGTGCCAGGTGTAGGCGACGTCGACCCAGCTGGGATCGACCACATGGATCGCTCCGAGATAGCCGCGCTGTTGCAGCTCGGCGACGACTTCCCTTTGGTAGCAGGCGATCTCGTGATCGCTCGGAGGCGCGCCGGCGGGATACGCCCGTTCCACGTACAGCGAGACGGCCGAGCGCTCAGCCCTGAACGGCGCCGGCAGGAAGCCCACCTCGACATTGCTGTAGAAGCCGATGCGGTGAAAGCCGGCGCGTGAGTCGGGCTCGTACTGCCAATGGACATCGGGACACTCGGGGCGACGCTCGGCGCCGATGTTCAGCACCAGTACCGAGGTGTGGGGATCGGGCGTCTCCCCCACCGTGAGCCCGGCGAGCGCGACCGCCTCGTGCAACGGCGCCGTACACAGGACCGTCTCGTAGGGCTGCTCGCTGCCGTCGGCGAAGACCAGTACCCGCTCGTCGGTCGCGATCTTCGACACCCGCTTGCCGTAGCGGACGTCGCACCGCGTTTCCAGCGCGGCCGCCAGCTGATCGAGCCCGCCCACCGGGTAGCGGAAGCACGCGTTGTAGCCCGGCTTTTGCCCCGACGCCTGAGCCGGCGTGAAGGCCGGTGATTTGTAGGCGTCCTGCGGGGCGATCGCCTCGCAGAGTCCAGCGGTGTATCGATCGTTGAACGGGAAGAAGAACAGCTCGCCCAGCGCATCGCCGAACGAGAGGTGCAGCCACTCCCGGAGCGTGGTCGGTTCCTTGGATTCGTCCTGTAGCGCCTGCCATTCGGCGGCGGCCCGCCGCGCGACTTCGCTGCCGAGCAGGCCCACGTGAGCCTGCAAAGGGTAGGGCACACTCACGCCGAGCCGGCCGATGTGCACGGCCGCCCTCCGCTCGTATTCGGTCAGCGGGACCAGCTCGCGTATGGCGTCGAGCACTGCCGGGTCGGAGCCGAAAATCCAATGACCACCGCCGACTTCGAAGCGGTACGCATTCTCATCCGGCGGCGCATGGTCGAAACGCTCACCGGAGAACGGGGTCAGGTAGTACGAGCGGCAGATGCCGCCCGGCCCGTCGGATTGTTCGAAGACCGGCGCGCCGCTGACCGCCCCGGCCGCCAGTCCCGTCACGCCCCCACCGACGATGCACAGCGCCGGCCGGGGAGCGTGATCAGAACGGGATGGGCTCAGGAAAGGCCTCCTCAACGAGGTCGCGATACCTGAGCAACGAGACCGCGGGAAGCGCGAACGGCGTCTTCGTCGCGTGGTCGTAGTGCGCGAACGGGGTGAGCAGGCGCGCGGCGCGTTGCCGGTCCTGCTCGTCCAGCAACGCGTCAGCCTCCGCGCGCTCAAGGCTGTGATAGCGGATGAGCCAGGCCAGCTCGTCAGGGATCAGATCTTTGAAGCGCTCGTAGGCGAACTCATCGTGATTCCACTGCAGCAGGCAATTGTCGAGTCCTGAGCCTGGCTCCCACTCCCCCACCGGGGCGTTCATGCAGACGACGTTCGCCGGGTCCTCATCGGTGAGCAGCAGCAGCTTGCCCAGATCGTGGATCAGGGCGACCAGCACCAGGTCGGGCGTGGCGGCCCCGTCACTTTCCATTTGCGAGATCATCTGCAGCACGTGGGCCTGCTGGCTGGCCGCGTACAGCCGTTGATCCGTCGGGTCGATGCAGCAGCCGAGCCGCTCGATGAGATCCCAGACGCGGACCCGACCGAAGATCGGTTCCGCATAGCGGGCTTTCAACGCCCGCACATCGGCCGCCGACTGCGCGCGGTGACGCTCGATGATCGGCGCCGCAGCAGCCGCATACGCCGATTGCAATTGCTCCGGAGCGGCAAGCTGATCCGTCGACCAACGGTCAGGCGCCGGGGTGGCAACGGACGTCTGCACGGGCATCGGCTCGACGACGGGTGTTTCGAGGACGGGCGGCCCGAGGACTGGTGCCTCGGAGCCGGCCGGACGGCGTCTGAGCTCGACGTTCAATGGGCGCAGCGCCCGGTTGACGGCCCGGCCGGCACGCGCGGCCACCGTCACGGGAACGCCCATGCGCTCACGATAACGACGCCTTCCCGCCCCGCCGGACACCACGCCCAAGCGCACCCGATCAGCCGGCGACGGACTTCAGCTCCGGTGCGCCCGCTGCGGTCTCGGCCGATGAGGACGACCGGCCGAAAGTCATACCCGCGTCATCCACGGCCGAGCGGCGCATGACGTAGGAGTCCTTGAGATAGTTGTGGTGCATCCGCCACGGGGCGCGCCGGCCCTGGCGCGGAAGCTCGTCGAGGCCGCGCTTCACGTAGCCGGAGCTCAGGTCGAGGAACGGCATGTCAGCCGGCTCGCCGGCCGGCGGGCTGGCGACGGCGCGCTCGTACCCGTGGCTTTCCATGTGATCGAGTAACCGGATCACGTAGCGGTTGACCAGATCAGCGCGCAGCGTCCACGAGTTGTTGGTGTAGCCGAAGACGAAATTGAAGTTCGGCACGCCCGACAGCATCATGCCCTTGTACAGCACGGTTTTCGGCAGCTCGACCGCGTCGCCGTCGACGCGGAGCTGCATGCCGCCGAGTGCCAGCAGCGTGAGCCCGGTCGCCGAGACGATGATGTCGGCCTCCAGCACCCGACCCGAGGCGAGTTCGATCCCGTGCTCGGTGAACGTCGCGATGCGATCGGTCACGACCTCGGCGCGTCCGGTGCTCAACGACGCATAGAGATCACCGTCCGGAATGAGGCACATGCGCTGATCCCACGGCTTGTACGGCGGGTTGAAGTGCACGTCGACGTCGTAGCCCGGCGGTAGCGCACCGACCGCACCTTTGCGCAGCAGCTTGCGCATCGCCTTCGGCCGGCGCTGGGAGAATTCGTAGACCGCGGTGGCCATGATGGCGCTCTTCCAGCGCACGATCGGATGGGCGACGCGGTCGGGCAGCACCCGCATGAGCAGCTTCGCGATGGGGTCGATGCCCGGCAGCGCAAGCATGTAGCTCGGGGTGCGCTGCAGCATGGTGACGTGGGCGGCGTGCTCGGCGAGGCTCGGCACGAGCGTGACGGCCGTGGCGCCGCTGCCGATCACGACGACCCGCTTGCCTGTCCAGTCCAGGTCCTGCGGCCAGCTCTGCGGGTAGACGAGCGTTCCGGTGAAGCGTTCCTGACCGGGAAACGCCGGCCGGTAACCCTGGTCGTAGCGGTAGTAGCCGGTGCAGGCCGACAGCCACGAGCAGGTGACGCGCACGGTCTCGCCGGTGCCGGCGTCCTGCGCGGTGACGGTCCACCGCGCTTCGGCGCTGTTCCAGTCGGCGCTCATCACCCGGTGCTGGAAGCGGATCGCCTCATCGACCCCGTACTCGCGGGCGGTGGCGCGCACGTACTCGCGAATCGACGGCCCGTCGGCGATCGCCCGCGCCTCCGGCCAGGGCCGGAACGGGTAGCCGAGCGTGAACATGTCGGAATCCGAACGCACGCCCGGATAGCGGAAGAGATCCCACGTCCCCCCGATGGCGTCACGCGCTTCGAAGATGGCGAACGACGCCGCCGGACGCTCCTCGACCAGCCGGCAGGCCGCCCCGATGCCCGTCAGGCCCGCGCCGATGATGAGGACGTCGACATGATCCAGCTGCTCGCCGCTGCCCGGCCCGCGGTCGGTGGTCGTTGCCGTCATGCTGGCAGGTTAGACCCCGGTGTCGGACCCGAGTGCAGTATCGGGTCATGACTGAAGCGCTGCTGGTGATGGACGTGCAGAACGGGATCGCCGACCGGTTCGACTTCCCGGAGGGCTACCTCGACCGGGTCGTCGCTGCGGTGGAGAAGGCCGAGCAGGCCGGGGTTCTCGTCGTCCTGGTGCGCGTGGCGTTCAGCCCGGGCCATCCCGAGGTCTCCTTGCGCAACAAGAGTTTCTCGGCTCTGCGCGACGGAGTCTCGATGGTGCACGGCGATCCGTCGACCGAGCCGGTGGCCCAACTGCTGCGCGGCAGAGGCGAGGTGGTGGTGACGAAGAAGCGGGTCAGCGCCTTCGCCGGCAGTGACCTGGAACTGGTCCTGCGCTCCCGCGACGTCACCACGCTCGTCCTCAGTGGGATCGCCACCAGCGGGGTCGTGCTCTCCACCGTCCGCGAGGGCGCCGACCGCGACTACCGGCTGATCGTCCTGGAAGACCTGTGCCTCGACCGTGACGAGGAGGTCCATCGCGTACTGACCACGAAAGTCTTCCCGCGGCAGGCCGAGGTGATCAACTCAGCGGACTGGCAGCCGGGGTCAGCCGCCTGAGCCGCTTCCTAGAGCGCGGGCGGAGGCGGCGGTGGGATCGCCACCCCGGCCATGCCCAGGACACGCGCGTAGGTGTCGCGGGCCACCTTCCACGTGCCGCCCTCGAGGACCGCGTAGCCGAGCTGCGGACCCGGGCTGAACCCCTCCGCGCGCAGCAGCTGGAACTGCACTCCGGCTCTCACCTCGTCCAGGAAGACGACCGCGCCGACAGCAGCCCGGACACTCGTCGCCTCGACCGGGAACTGGGCGCGCACCTGCTCGAGCGCCCCTGCGAACACCGAGCCGTCCTGCACGGCGGCCAGCGGGTCGGTCGGGGATTGCGGCCCATTGTCGAAGACCTGAGCGAACGCCTTCCGGACGGCAGCTTCGCAACCTTTCTCGTCGGCCGGTGGGGTTCCGCCGGGGGGCAGCGCCGGCGCGTTGCTGAAGTCGGCCTCGGGAAAGGCGTCCGGCTCCTCTGGCCAGAGTTGGACCGCCCCTTCGGCAGCCTCCAGGATCACCGCCCCCTCGATCGATACCGTCGACTCCGCCAGTCCGATCGCGGGCCAGGCGACCGCAAACGTCACGGGACCGGGGGGCGGCAGCGGCGAGGCCCAGAAGGTCCCGCGAAACGTTGTCCCGCCTCCGTGTCCGCCCTTCGGAAACAGGCGCAGCTCAGAATTGTCGACGCCGGCCCGAGGCGCGGGACCCTGCGGTGCACGCGCGCCGTTCGCGTACTCCAGACCGACGAGAATCGCGTCAGGACCGTGCAGCATCCTGGGATGGCGCCCGTACGGATTCGGCGCATACCGCAGCGACGTCGTGATGTCGAACTCGAACCCGGCGGGGAAGGCGGCGATCCGCGACACCACGGCTGCGACCTCTTCCGAGTGCCCGACGATCACAGACATCGGCGCGATTCCCGGGGCCCAATTGTCCGGGGGACCCATCCACGACGGTGAACGCTGGGGAACGCGGCGCGGCGGCGGGTCCGGCTGGGAGATCGAGAAGAAGGACACCGACGGATCCTCGCACCGCATCACGGCGTGAACGACTGAATTGCCGATCAGCATTGCCGAGCAGCATTGCCGAGCAGCGTCAGCCGAGCAGCGTCACCCGATCAGCCGACAGCAGCCACCAGCGCGTCGGCCTCGACCTGCGCCGCCTCGGCCATGGTCTGCACCTGCGGCACCAGGGCCGGGTCGGCGCAGAAGCCCAGGCTGAGCCGGTCGTGCAAGGAGCAGGCGGCGACCCGTAGCGCATGCCGCCGGCCGATCTCCGCGATGCCCAGCAGGGCGGTCACGCCGATGCCGGCGATCGACACCTCGCGTCGCGGACCCGGCACGTTGGAGATGCTGACGGCGAACCGGCGCGGGCTCGCGTTCAACCGCTCGACGAACCGCCGCACCGGGACGACGTCGGGGAACTCATGAAGGAGAGCATCTTCGAGTTCGGCGTCATGGGCGCGCTTGCGCAACATCGTCGCGGCATGAACCACATGCAGCCGTTCCACCGGATCGGCGATGTGCAGCGGCAAGCGCAACGAGAAGAACGAATCCCGGTTGGCGGTCGTATCCCCTTCGTGGTGCAGGCTGACCGGCACCCGAACGCGGATGTCATTCAGCGAACCATGGTGCGTCTCCAGGTAGTGGCGCACCGCGCCCGCGACGATCGAGAGCAGGGCATCGTTCACGGTGGCGCCCGAGACGGAATGCGCCGCCCGCTTCACCTCCGGCAGCCCGATCGTCGACATCCCGATCTCGCGTGACCTCCCGATCTCGCCGTCGAACGGCGAGGCGTGCTTCGAGCGCGCCAATTCGCGACGGCAGAAACCGGCCAGATGCCAGCGCCGCCGCGCCTCGTCGTCCAGTTGCGCCGGGACGGGGGCCCTGGCCTGCTCTTCCCACGGGTCCCACAGCAGCGCACGAGCCAGCTTCATGATCGTGGTGCCGTCGGCGAGCGCATGGTGCAGCCGCCAGATCAGCGCGGTGCCGCCGTCGGCCAGCGGCGCGACGTCCAGCTGCCACAGCGGCCGATCGCGGTCGAGATGCTGGGCGAAGAGTTCGGCGACGTGACCGCGCAGACCGCACTCATCGAGCGGTCCCTCGACGGCCGCCGGCAGGATGTGGCACGCCAGGTCGAAGTCGGGATCAGGCACCCAGGCAGGCGCCCTGGACGTGCCACCGAGCCGCCTCGTGAGCAGGGGCGCAGCAGCGATCCGAGGGCTCACGATCTCGCGAAGCGTGTCCGCGTCGAGGGCGCCGGCCAGCAGGATCACCTTGCAGGTGTGGCCGACCACCGTCTCGCACTCGAGGTCGAGGATCGCCCGGTCCTCGGCACTCAACGCGATGGCCTTTTCAGCCGGGCCAGCCAGAGTCGGCTCGGTTCCCATGACGCCATTTTGACCGCCCGGCGCCCGGCTCGCAGCAAAATCGGCCCCGCCACTCGGTGGCGCCACCAAATCCCGGTGCTCTGACACCCGGAAATGGTGGCGCTGAAGACTTGCCGGGCAGCGGAGCGCCCCCACTCGGTGGCGCCACCGAATCACGGTGCTCTGACACCCGGAAATGGTGGCGCCACCAGCTCAGGGGGCTACCCCATTTAGTAAGGCCAGCCTTATCAGGTTAGGCTTAACGCATGGCCGAGGATCCCGACGTACGTCAGGTGGCGGCGGCGGTGCGGCTGAGCGTGGGCCTGCTCATCCGCCGGCTGCGCCAGACGCCGGTGGAGGGCGGTCTCGCGCTCCCGGAGAGTTCGGCGCTCGCCCGGCTCGAGCGCGGCGGGGCGGCCACGGCCAGCGAGCTCGCCAAGCTGGAGCAGATCAGCCCGCAGTCGATGGGCGCCACGTTGGCCGCGCTCGAACGTCGCGGCCTGGTCGAGCGCACCCCGGATCCGGACGACGGCCGGCGCGCCGTCCTGTCCCTCACGCGCGCCGGACGCCAGGCGCGGCGCAGCCGGACCGACGCCCGCACCAGCCAGATCGCCGATGCCCTCGCCGGCTTCAGCAGAGCCGAGCTCAAGCAACTGATGGCCGCTGCGCCGCTGCTGGAACGCCTGGCCGAGAACATTTGATGGCGGCCACTCCGCCCACGGCCACCACCGCCACGGCACCCGCCGACGACCGTTACAAGTGGACGGCACTGTCCAACACCACCGCCGCCGTCTTCATGTCGACGCTCGACGGCTCGATCGTGATCATCTCGCTGCCCGCCATCTTCCGGGGCATCCACCTCGATCCGCTGTCCCCGGGAAACATCGGCTACCTGCTGTGGATGATCATGGGATACCGCTTGGTTCAAGCGGTTTTCGTGGTGACGCTCGGACGCTTCGGCGACATGTACGGCCGGGTGAAGATCTACAACGCCGGGTTCATGGTCTTCACCGTCGCGTCGATCCTGCTGTCGTTCGACCCGTTCCGCGGCGGCCACGGCGCGCTGTGGCTGATCGGCTGGCGCGTGCTGCAGGCCATCGGCGGCTCGATGCTGACCGCCAACTCCGCGGCCATCCTGACCGACGCGTTCCCCGCCGATCAGCGCGGGCTGGCGTTGGGCATCAACCAGGTCGCCGCCCTCGCCGGCCAGTTCATCGGGCTCACCGCGGGTGGCCTTCTTGCCGCCATCGACTGGCGCGCCGTCTTCTGGGTCAACGTCCCGGTCGGCGTCTTCGGCACCCTGTGGGCCTACCGCAAGCTGCGCGACAACGGCGAGCGTCACCGCAGCCGCATCGACTGGTGGGGCAACATCACGTTCGCGGTCGGCCTCGGCGCCGTGCTGATCGGCATCACCAACGGCGTCCACCCGTACCGCAATCAGTCGATGGGCTGGGCGAATCCGACCGTGTACGGCTCGCTCATCGGCGGGGTCGTGCTGCTGATCGCGTTCGCCGTCATCGAGAGCCGCATCGCCGAGCCGATGTTCGCCGTGGCGCTCTTTCGCATCCGGGCCTTCACCGCCGGCAACATCGCCGGGCTCTCTGCCGCCATCGCCCGCGGCGGTCTGCAGTTCGTGCTCATCATCTGGCTGCAGGGCATCTGGCTGCCGCTGCACGGCTACGACTTCGCCCGCACTCCCCTGTGGGCCGGCATCTTCCTGCTGCCCATGACGGCGGGATTCCTGGTGGCGGGACCCATCTCCGGTCATCTCTCGGACCGCTTCGGAGCCCGCGGGTTCGCCACCGGCGGCATGCTGCTCTTCGGCGCCAGCTTCGTGGGATTGATGCTGATACCGATCGACTTCTCCTACGCCTGGTTTGCCATCCTCATCACGGCGAACGGCCTCGGCGTCGGCATGTTCTCCTCCCCCAACTCCTCGGCGATCATGAGCAGCGTCCCGGCCCGCCAGCGCGGCGCCGCCTCGGGCATGCGTTCGACGTTCCAGAACTCGGGCACGGCGCTGTCGATCGGCATCTTCTTCTCACTCATCGTCGCCGGGCTCGCCGGCACGCTCTCCACCACGCTCACGCACGGGCTGCAGCAGCAAGGTGTGTCGAACCAGGTGGCGCATCAGGTCGGCGCCCTCCCGCCGGTGGCCTCGCTGTTCGCCGCCATCCTCGGGGTCAACCCCATCCAGCACCTGCTGGCCCCGAGCGGCGCGCTCGCCCACCTGCCGGCGGCGAACCAGCAGACGCTCACCGGCCGGGAGTTCTTCCCGCACCTGATCTCCTCGCCCTTCCACGACGGGCTCGTCGTCGTGTTCTCGGTGGCGGCCGGCCTCGCACTGATCGGTGCGGTCGCCTCGTTGCTGCGCGGCGGCCGGTACGTCCACGAGCCGATCGACGCCGAGATTCCGGGCATCCCCGTGAGTGCCACCGAGCCGGCGGACGGCCCCGCCCTGACGCGGCGTCAGAACGGCAATGGCAGCCGGGTAATGTCACGGCGTCGGCGACCCGCTACGGCGCACCGGACCCAGACGATGGAGGACGAGGATGGCGTACAACCCCCTTGAGGTCGCAGGCCCCGAGGACTATCCGGTCAAGGTCGGCAGCATGCTGCTCACCCTGGTGGACCCGCACAAGGGCTTCGAGAAGGCCTACAACCGCTGGTATGAGCGCGACCACTTCTACGGCGGCTGCATGGAAGGTCGCTACCAGATCGCGGGCAGCCGGTGGGTCGCCACCCGTGAGATGAAAGACCTGCGCTGGCCCAAGGGCGAGAAGGTCGCCAACCCGATCGACGCCGGCTCTTTCGTCGCGATCTACTGGACCCTCGCCGGTCACCACAAGGAGTGGGACGACTGGTCGGTCATCCAGGTCAAGGATCTCTACGAGAGCGGACGCGGCTTTCCCGAGCGCTCCCACGTCCACACCGCGACCTTCGACTACATCGGCGTCGACTACCGCGATCCCGATGGTGTGCCGCTGACTCTGGCGCTCGACCACAAGTACGACGCCATCATCGCGGTCTGGCTCGACGGCCGTGACGGTCGCGACGCTGCAGCTACGCATGCCGACCTGAGCAAGGAATTGCTGCCCCAGGTGCTCGAGGGCTCGAAGCTGGACATCGCGGCGTCCTGGGTCCCGTCCGAGGGTTTCCGCGGCAGCGGCCGCTCGGGCCAGCCGATGGCCCTCGGCACGCCCGGCGGCGACGACAACCGGCTGTGCCAGCTGTTCTTCGTCGAGGGCGACGTGCGCACCCAGCTCGACCGGATGCACAAGTACACCGAGGCCGTCGAAAAGGCCGGTATCGCTGACGTCCTGCTCGCGGCACCGTTCCTGCGCACGGTCGTCGGCACCGACACATACGTCGACCAGATCTGGTAGCCCGCGGCGTCGCCCATCCGTCTAATTCTCAATCGGTCCAGTGTCCTTTAGGCTGGGCACTGAGCATCGACCGCTACGAGGAGAAAACATGGCAATTCGGCTGGGCGACGTCGCCCCCGACTTTCACGCCGAGACCACCGAAGGCACGATCGACTTCCACGACTGGAAGAGCGGTAAGTGGGCCGTGCTGTTCAGCCACCCGGCTGACTTCACGCCTGTGTGCACCACCGAGCTCGGCCGCACCGCGAGCCTGAAGGGCGAGTTCGACAAGCGGGGCGTCAAGGCGATCGCCGTCTCGGTCGACCCGCTGGACTCGCACAATGGCTGGGCCCCCGACATCGAGCAGGTCGGCGGCACCGCGCTGAACTTCCCGATCATCGCCGACCCTGACCGCAAGGTCTCCGAGGCCTACGACATGATCCACCCGGGCGAGGGCGACACCTCGACCGTGCGTTCGGTCTTCATCGTCGACCCGAAGGACAAGGTCCGCCTCACGCTGACCTACCCGAAGTCGGTCGGGCGCAACTTCAACGAGATCCTGCGCGTGATCGACGCGCTGCAGGTGACCGACGCCAACCCGGTCTCCACCCCGGTGGACTGGGAGCCGGGCCAGCGGATCATCGTCGCCCCCACGGTCTCGACCGAAGATGCGAAGGCCAAGTTCGAAGACGTCGAAGAGGTCAAGCCCTACCTGCGATTCGCCAAGCAGCCGTAAGGCTTTTCAGGCTCCTTCAGTGCAGCCGGTGCCTCGACGGGCACCGGCTGTACTGCGTTCCCACCTGGATTCCCGGCCAGTCGCGTCATCATTGAGCTGTGAGTTCGCTCCTGGACGATCTCGGCACGAGCCTGCCGTTGCTTGCGGCGCCGATGGCCGGCGGCCCGACCACCCCGGCACTCGTGATCGCTGCTGCCGCCGCCGGAGGCATGGGTCTCCTCGCTGCCGGCTACAAGTCGCCTGACGCTTTCGCCGCCCAGATCGCCGAGGTACGGGCCGCAGGGGTGCCCTTCGGCGTCAACCTCTTCTCGCCGAACCCGGTAGCGGTGGATCCGGCGCAATTCCGCGCGTACGCCGAGCGACTGCAGGCAGAAGGCGACCGCTACGACCTCGATGTCGCCCATACCGAGCCCCCGACGCCCGCCGAGGAGACCGACGACTGGCAGGAGAAGATCGCCCTGCTGCTCGCCGATCCGGTGCCGGTCGTCAGCTTCACCTTCGGCCTGCCGCCCGCATCCGACCTGCGGGCGCTGCGCGATCGCGGCATGGTTCTGGTGCAGACGGTCACCTCCGCGGCCGAGGCGAAAGCCGCCGCCGAGGCGGGGGTCGACGCCCTGGCCGTCCAGGCCTCGGCCGCCGGCGGCCACTCGGGCACGTTCACCCCGCAGGAGATCCCACCGCCGACGCCCCTCACCCAGCTCCTCGGCCAGGTGCGGGCCGTCACCGCGCTGCCGATGCTGGCGGCGGGCGGCCTGGCGACGGGCGCCGACATCCGCGCCGCGCTGAAGGCCGGAGCGTTGGCCGCGGCGGTCGGCACCGCCCTGCTCGGCTGCGACGAGAGCGGCGCGTCAGCACCGTACAAGCGCGTACTGGGCGATCCCGGCGATCGTCAGACGCTCGTCACCCGAGCCTTCTCCGGCCGCCCTGCCCGCGGCTTGCGTAACGGATTCACCGGCCGCTACGACGCCTTCGCACCGCAGGGCTACCCGGCCATCAACACCCTGACGACTCCGCTGCGCCGGGCCGCGGCCGCCGCGGGCGATGCCGAGACGATCAACCTCTGGGCCGGGACCGGCTTTCGCCACGTGCGGTCGGGACCCGCCGCGGAAATCCTCGAAGGGCTCGCAGCCGGCCTCTAGGCCCGCATGTCGACGGCGTGATGCAGGGCCTCGTGCAGGGTCTGGCGGGCGAGCCAGCGCGCCGTCCGCTCCTCTCCCGGCTGGCGGGAAAATCTGCGGTCCCAATCCGTCACGCGCGCCATCTCCTCGACGAGGCCTTCCAGCGCGGCGTCCATCTCGTGCAGGACCGCGCCGAGGTCGGCCTCGTTGTAGCGGAAACGGATCACCCGCAGGTCGTTGAAGAGTGGTTCCACCTGGGGATTGGTCTCGTGGCGGGTCCGGTAAAGGCGAATGGTCGACGCGACATAAACGTCCCGGACGTGGCAGAGGTACTCCAGGGGAGACCAGATGTCGGGAGCCGGCCGATGCGTCAGCCGCGCAGCACCGAGCCCCTCGGCGAGCGCCCGGAGCTCGCGCGTCACCGCGCGCAGCCGAGCGGGGACGGCGCCCACCGCGACGTCGGTGTAGGTCAATCGGCAGACCTCGCAGACGTGGTCCTCCGGTGCCAGCACGGGCAATCCCGCCATCGGCCACTCGCCTCTCGTCGTCGCTTTTCGCACGCGTGTTCACGCCGTACGTAACCGTACGAATCACCCCAAGTCGAAGGCTTCCCAACGTAGCCAGAGCATCCTGCGCTTCAGCTCACCCGTCCCGCTGTCGACTGAATGCAGGACTACGGAGTCGAATTGTCGGGGGTGTCATGCAGCTGCGCTTTCCGCGTGGGCGGGTGACGTCCGCCGATGATCTCGCATCCGAGCACCCCCGCTCGAGCGTGAAAACCTCGTCAGACGCCAGGCCACGAGGCCGGCGCCTGCCCCGCATCGCCCTCCTGCTGGCACTCGTCCTGCTCATCCCGGTGACCGGCCTGGCGGCGCTGACCGGATCATCGGCGATCTCGACCTGGCGCGAGCGGCAGGCCGCCCTCGAGGTTCGTGCCGACATCGCCGCGCCGAGCGCCCTCATGGCCGCCCGGTCGCTGGTCGTCAACGAAGGCGTCGCGTCGATCGCCGTGGCCAATGCCAAGGAATCCGGGCTCGGCTTCGCGCGTCTCAAGCAACTGTCGGGCGTCGACTTCGGGGCGATGCTGCGCACCTCCCGACCCGCCGTCGACGCCGACGTGGCACTGCATCGCTACCCCAGCCTGAGGGCGGATCTGCAGAAGCTTCAACTGCTGCGCAAGCAACTGGACGCCGGCACCGCCAGCTACGTGGACGTGCTCCGCTTCTACACCGGCTTCACCGCGCACATCGACGCGATCTGGCAGGGCCAGCTTGCCGACCTGCGCCACACCGTGACCAGCTCTTCCCACGGCACCGGCCTGCTCGCCGAGCGGATCAGCGTGCTGCCCACCACCTACGCCGTGTTCACAACCGCCGTCCGGCGCGCGGCCGACACCAACAGCCTCCTGCAAACCGGGCACTCGCCCTCGACGTTGCACGCGCTGCTCGAAGCGGACGGCGAGTACGCCGCCAACGCCAAGGCCATCTCAGGTCGGCTGGGGCCGAAGGCGGAGACCGCCTGGCGCGTGCTGGGTGACGATCCGTCGGTAGCGAAGTTCGCGGGCGTCATCTCCGAGACCGAGACCCTGGCACTGGCCGGCAAGTTGTCACCGCTCGCCACCGACCCGGCGCTGCACGCCCGCGCGTTCGCACTCGGCGAGCGCTGGCTCGATGACATCGCCCGGGTGACCCAGGGAGCCTCTGCCGACGTCCATGCCGTCGCCGACGCCGAGGCCGACGCCGCCCAGGGCAGCTTCCAGCTCGAGGTCGCGATCTTCTTGCTGAGCGTGCTCTTCGCTGCAGCTGCAGCGATTCTGCTGACCCGGTCGGTGGTGCGCCCGCTTCGCCGGCTGGCCGACAACGCGCGCAAGGTGGCCGAAGGAAACTTCGCACTTCCGGCCGTCGTCGGCAGCGGACCACGCGAGGTGGTCGAGACGGTGCAGGCGGTCGATGACATGACCGCCGTCCTGGCCGCCGTCGAGTCGTTCACGGTGACGCTCGCCGAAGACCCGACGGCCGCGTCGCTCGACGTGCCGCTGCCCGGGCGCACCGGCCTCGCCCTGCAGACCACGCTCGACCGCTTGCGCGAGTCGGTACGCGAGGCTGAGCGCCAGCGGGCCCGGCTGCACGAGGTCGCGACCCGTGACGGGCTGACCGGCCTGCTGAACCGCGAGGCCGCGCTCGATGCCGTCACCAAGGAACTCACCCGCGCCCGCCGCGATCACACGACCGTGATGCTGCTGTTCATCGACCTCGACGGCCTCAAAGCCATCAACGACACCCACGGGCACAAGGCCGGTGACGACGCCATCCAACTGGCCGCCCGGGCCCTGCGCAGCGCTGCTCGCGACGACGACATCGTGGCACGCCTCGGGGGCGACGAGTTCCTTGTCGCCGGCGGGCCGATCCATGACCACGGTGACGTCCAGGCGCTGGCCGACCGGCTGCACCACGCCGTCGCCGACAGCGGGCTGGAGGCCGACCGCCTTTCCGTCGCCCTGCGCTGCAGCATCGGCGTCGCGCTCTCCGAGCCTGGCGACAACGTCGAATCGCTGATCCAGAAGGCCGACCAGGCGCTCTATTTCGCCAAGAACGAGGGGCGCAACCAGACGCGTTGGCACGCGCTTCGCAGCCCCGGGATCGAGAATCCCCGCGTCGAGCAGGGCCGCTAGCCTGTGGCGTGATTCGCGCCGCGCACGACGTGAAGGGTTGCCAACTTGGTAACTCATTGGTTACGGTAGCCCGGAAGTTACCGACATTCGGGATCGGACCTGACCATGGCGCAAGCGGATCCGACGGGCGCCCCGTTCGAGGCGCTCGGCGATGCCAACCGGCGCGAGATCCTGCGGCTGCTCGCGGATGGCGACAAGCCGGTCCAGGAAATTGCGGAAGCCATGCCGATCAGCCGGCCCGCCGTCTCCCGTCACCTGCGATTGCTGAAGGACGCGGGGATGGTCGCCGAGGTGGCGCAGGGCACCCGGCGGATCTACCACCTGCACGCTGACGGGATCGAGGCCGTCCAGGAGTACCTCGAGGGGATCTGGGGCGCGGCGGCCGCGCGCTTCCGGTTGATGGCCGAGAACACACCGGATCCGCAGCGAGATCAGCGCCCGTGACCGAACCGCTGCAGCTGTCCTTCGATGTCGCGTGCTCGGTCGAGCACGCGTTCGCGGTGTGGACCTCAGCCATCAATACCTGGTGGCCGCGCGATCACACGCTGACCAACTCACCTGATGTCGCCGTCGTCCTCGAACGCCGGGTCGGTGGCCGGATCTACGAGCGCGCGGCCGACGGCACCGAACACGACTGGGGCGAGGTGACGGTCTGGGATCCCCCGCGCCGGCTGGCCTATCTGTGGCACCTCGGTCAGCAGCGCGAGGCGGCCACCGATGTCGACATCCGCTTCCATCCGGGCGAAGCCGCCGGAGGCAAGGTCACGCGCATAGAGATCGAACACACCGGCTGGGAGCGGCTGGGCACCCGCGAGGACGCGCTCCGCCAGCAGAACCGCATCGGGTGGGACAGCCTCCTCCCCCGGTTCCTCAGTGCAGTCACCGAAATCAGAGAAGGAGCAGGCTGATGGCAGCGGGCACCAAGGATGATCCGTGGGTCCTGTCGACCCCTCCCGGCTCCTCCGAATACACCATGTACCGCGACGAGGCGGCCGACCCCCAGGCGCTGGTCTGCGTCGTCGGCAGCACGACTCTGAAGTACCGGTTGCAGGCGATCGAGGACCTGCACGCCTGGCTGGTGGAGCAGGGTGACTGGGTGCCGCTCGGCGCGGCCGACGAGAAGAAGCCCGCCGCCGACGGCACGGTCGAAGCCTGGGGCCGCGCCGCCGGCAACCCGGTGGGCGGCTGGTACGGCTTGCGCAACGGCTACCGCGGCCGCTTCGGGATGTACCTGCCTCCGCTGCTCGAGGAGCTCGGGCTGGCCGAGGTGACGCACGACGCCCGCAACAACCGGATGCGTGCCCTGCCGGGCGCCTGAACTCGAAACCCCAACAACTGCAAGGGGATTGCCGTGTCGAACACCAAGATGATCCGCTACCGGACGCACCCCGAGCACGCGGAGGAGAACCAGCGGCTGATCCGCGGGGTCTTCGCCGAACTCGCCGAGCAGCGTCCCGCCGGGGTGCACTACGCCGCGTTCCGACTCGAGGACGGGGTGAGCTTCGTGCATCTCGTCACGCTCGACGGAGACGAGAATCCGCTGCCGTCGATGCGGGCGTTCCAGGAGTTCCAGGCAGGTATCGGCGCAGCGCGTGGCCGAGGGCCCGAGCCCTTCGGACGCGACCGAGGTCGGCTCGTACGGGGTCGCGTTCGGCTGATCGCTCGCCCGGGGTGCGCATGGCTCGGGCGAGGCGCAGACTTGGTGCATGAAGTTTCTCGACGTCGACGGTCTCGGCAAGGTCAGCCGCATCGGGCTGGGCACCTGGCAGTTCGGGTCGCGAGAGTGGGGCTACGGCGACAGCTACGCCTCGGGATCGGCGCGCACCATCGTCGAGCGGGCGCTGGAATTGGGCGTCACGCTCTTCGACACCGCCGAGGCGTACGGCTTCGGCAAGAGCGAGCGCATCCTCGGCGAAGCGTTGGGAGCAGCCCGCGAGGAGATGCTCGTCGCGACCAAGCTCTTCCCGATCGCGCCGTTCGCGCCGGTGATCCGCCAGCGCGCGCAGGCCAGCGCGAAGCGGCTGGGCATCAGCCGGATCCCGCTCTATCAGGTGCACCAGCCCAACCCGGTGGTGCCCGACTCGGTGATCATGCCGGGCATGCGCAGCCTGCTGGAGGACGGCACGATCGGCGCTGTGGGCGTCTCCAACTACTCGCTGGATCGGTGGCGTAAGGCCGACGAAGCGCTCGGGCGCCCGGTGGTCAGCAACCAGGTGCATTTCTCCCTGGCCAATCCGGCGCCGTTGCGCGATCTCGTCCCTTTCGCCGAACGCGAGGGCCGGATGGTGATGGCTTACAGCCCGCTGGCGCAGGGGTTGCTCGGCGGCAAGTACGGCGTCGACAACCGGCCGGGCGGGGTGCGCGCCGTCAACCCGCTCTTCGGCAAGGAGAACCTGCAACGAGCCGAGCCGCTGCTGCAGCTGCTGCGCCGGATCGCCGCCGCGCACGACGCCAAGCCCGCTCAGGTCGCGCTCGCCTGGCTGCTCAGCCTGCCGGCCGTGGTCGCCATTCCCGGAGCGTCCAGCGTCGAGCAGCTGGAGTTCAACGTCTCCGCCGCCGACCTCGACCTCGACCTCGCGGAGGTCTCCGAGCTGACCACCGCTGCGAAGGCGTTCACGCCGCTCTCGGCGGGCCGCACCCTCGTCAGCGAGGTACGCGACCGCATCGGCCGCTGACTGTCGCGCAGCCGATCTGGTAGATCAAGAAAACCCCTTCTGGCCTCCCCCAACATTGGGCTAGCGTGTGAGCGCAGGAGGCCGACGCCATGCTGTCCGTGTCCCTGCTGGGGGAGCAGGCCATCATCGACGACGCGTCGGGTGCCGTGCGCACCCGCTCGTCGCGCGCCGTCGCGCTCATCGCGTATCTCGTCGCGCACGCCGGGGCACCCCAGACCCGCCAGCGGATCTCTTTGCTGTTCTGGCCCGATTCCACTGACGCGCAGGCGCTGACCAATCTGCGCCGGGAGCTGCATCACGTGCGCCAGGTGCTCGGCGATCAGCCGTCCCTTGTCGTCACCTCGACCGACCTCAGCTGGCGTGACACCGACACCAGCAAGGTGGATCTGCGGACGTTCCAGACCGAGCGGGCGATGGCCCTGGCCGCCGCGGCCGACGGAGACGAGCAATCCGTCATCAGCCACGGCGCGGCGGCCATCGCCAGCTATGGCGGCGAGTTCCTGCCGGGCAGCTACGACGACTGGATCCTGGAGCTTCGCGAGGAGTTGCTGCGCGAGTGCGTCGATCTTTGTGCATTGGTCTGCCGGACCCAGACTCGGTGCGGGGATCTCGCCGCGGCCGTTGCCACTGCCCGGCGGCGCATTGCGCTGGAGCCGCTCGAGGAGTCGGGCTACCGGACATTGATGGAGCTGCAGGCCGACCTCGGCGACCGCGCGGGTGCCGTCAGCACGTATCACCATTGCGCGTCCGTGCTCGAACGTGAGCTCGGCATGATCCCCGATCAGGCGACCCGAAACACCCTGCAGCGACTGCTGGTTCCGCAGCAGCGCGACGACGCGCCGCCGGTTCCGCTGCCGGCGGATCCGGCGATCGGGCGCCTCGGTCCTGGCGCCACCCAGCTCGTCGGCCGCACCCGCGAGCTCGCCGGCCTGGAGGAGGCGTGGCAAGCCGCCGCCGCTGGGCAGCCGCGGATCACGATGGTGCGCGGCGGCGCGGGCGTCGGAAAGACCAGGCTGGTCAACGAGGTGGCCGAGCTGGCCCGGCTGCAGGGTGCCGTCGTGGCCGTGGCGCAGTGCTTCGGGACGTCGGGACGGCTCGCGTTAGCCCCGGTCGCCGACTGGCTTCGTAACCCTGCGATCCAATCCGGGCTCAGTGAGCTCGATCCGGTCTTTCGGGCCGAGGTGGCAAGGCTGACCCCGTCGGCCGGCGCCCGGGACGGGGGCGACGCGAGCATGCGGGCGATGGTCGACGCGTGGCAGGGCCAGCGATTCTTCGAGGGTCTGGCGCGCGCCTTGCTCGCCGTCCGGCGCCCGATGCTGCTGGTGCTGGACAACGTGCAGTGGTGCGACCAGGAAACCCTTGCATTCATTGCCTTTTTCCTCGGACTTGCGCCGGAAGCGCCGCTCATGGTCGCCGCCACCAGGCGCGATGACGGGCTCGACGAGGACCGGGAGCTGCTCGAGTGGACGGTCCGGATGCGGGCGAGTGGTCGCCTGACCGAGATCGCCTTGAGCCCGCTCGATCCCTCCGATACGGGATTGCTCGCCGCCGCGGTCGGCGGACCGGCTCTGCAGGCTCCGGACGCAGAGCTGATGCAGGCCATGACGGGCGGCTTCCCGCTCTACGTCATCGAGACGGTGCGCGCGATGGCCGGCCCGGGAGGCGCGCTACAACCCTCCGCCGATCTCGCCGGCGTGCTGCGCAATCGGCTGGAGCAGGCATCGCCCATGGCACGCGAGATCGCCGGCCTCGCATCGGCTGTCGGTCGCGACTTCGGCCTGGACCTGCTGACGGAGGCCAGTGACCTCGAGGCCGATGAGGTCGTCCGAGCCGTCGACGAGCTATGGGGACGCCGGATCCTGCACGAGCTCTCCGACGGCTATGACTTCTCCCATGACCTGCTGCGCGAGAGCGCGTACGAGCAGGTGAGTCCACCACGCCGCTGGTTGCTGCACCGCCGGTTGGCGCAGGGCCTGGAACTGCTGCACGCCGACAACACCGACGCCGTCTCGGCCCAGCTGGCCGAGCAATATGCGCGAGGCGGGCGCGCCGAGCGGGCCGTCTCCTACTACCGAAGGGCCGCCGAAGTTGCTTCTGAACGCTTCGCCCATATGGAAGCGATCCGCCTTCTGCGCGAGTCCCATCGGCTGACCCACGGCCAGCCCCGCGGCAAGACCCGCGACCGCCAGGAGCTCGCGATCCTCGAGGCGATGGCGGCTCCGGTCACCGCGCAGCTCGGCTACGCCGCCCCCGGACTCGAGCGGGTGCTGGAGCGCACCGTCGTGGTCGCCGAGCGACTCGGGCGCAAGGAGTCTGTGGTCGAAGCCCTCTTCGGGCTGTGGACCACCCGATTCGTCCAAGGCCGGATGGCCGACAGCTACGACGGCGCCGTTCGTTCGCTGGAGCTGGCCACCCCGGGATCGGAGCAGGCGGGCGGCGCGCATTTCGGTATCGCCGGTTCCGCGTTTGCGCTGGGACGCCCCGTCGAAGCGATCAAGCACTTTGATCAGGCAGCCGAGCTCAACAGCGGCGGCGAGAAGCCTTGGAGCATCGGCACCCGCCCTGACGTCCTCGGGCAGGCGTTTCATGCACACGCGCAGTGGCTGTTGGGCCGCAGTGACGACGCCAGAGACACCGCGATTCGGGTGGTGGAGGTGGCTCGCGACGCCGAGCATCCGTTCAGCCTCGCCGTCGCCCTTGCGTATTCGGGTGTGACCCATCAGATGCTCGAGGACGAGGTGGGCCTCAGGCTGGCCGTCGATGAGCTCTGCGACCTGTGCGAGCGCTATGAGTTCGCGTACTACCGCGAGTGGGCAATGATCCTCAGCGGGTGGACGCGACCGGGAGTCAAAGGGTTCGAGCTGGTTCGCCGCGGTGTGGACAACCTGAAGGCCGCGGGCTCGTTCGCCCGGATGCCTTACTGGCTCAGCCTGCTCGCAGACCTGCAGCGCATCCATGGCGAGGACGCCGCTGCGATGGCGAGCCTTGACGCGGCCGTCGCCTCGGGTCATGCGCGTGGTGACGTGTGGTGGCTGCCCGAGGTGATGCGCAAGCGTGCCGCCTTCGAGGAGGGAGACGCGCGAATCGCGCGCCTGCGATCAGCCCTTGCGCTGGCCAGCCGGCAGGGCAGCGTTGCCCTGATTCAACGGTGTGAAAGTGATCTCGCTGCCCATGGCGTTCTCCCGCGTTCCTGAAGGCTCCTGACCACCCGAACGCTCGGCGAACGCCCCCCTTCCTAACGTGCGTCACGACCGCCACACCGACGTACCCCGAGGGGAACACCGTGACCACCATCTCCGAGCGCACCACCACCGCTCCCTACGCCGAGCTGGCCGCTGCCTTGCGCGGCGAGCTGATCTCCGCCGCCGACCCGGGGTACGACGAGTCCCGGGCCGTCTACAACGCGATGATCGACAAGTACCCGGACGCGATCGCGAAATGCCGCGACACCGCCGACGTCATCGCCTGCGTCCGCTTCGCCCGCGAGCACGGCGTCGAGATCGCCGTGCGCAGCGGCGGCCACAACGCTGCCGGGCTCGGCGTCGCCGACGGCGCGCTCGTCATCGACCTGTCGCAGCTGCGCAGCACGACCGTCGACCCGGAGCACCACACGGTTCGCGTCGACGCCGGCTGCACCTGGGGCGACGTGGACCACGCAACCGTCGCCTTCGGAATGGCAACGCCATCCGGCTTTCTCGCCTCGACCGGCGTCGGCGGTCTCACGCTCGGCGGCGGCATCGGCTACCTGTCGCGCCGCTTCGGACTCACGGTCGACAACCTGCTCTCCGCCGATGTCGTCCTGGCCGACGGCACCTTCGTCACCGCAACGGAGCGTTCACACAGTGACCTTTTCTGGGCTCTTCGCGGCGGCGGCGGCAACTTCGGCATCGTCACCTCCTTCACCTTCCGCACCCACGACATCGGCGACCACGGCACGATCATCGGCGGCCCGGTGCTCTACGACCTCGCCGACACCGCCGAGGTCATGCGCTGGTACCGGGAACTTCAGCCCTCGCTGCCGGAAGAGCTCAGTGGCTGGATCGCGCTGCTCACCATCCCGCCGGCACCGCCGTTTCCCGAGCCGCTGTGGGGACGCCAGGCCTGCGGAATCGTCTGGTGCTACACGGGTTCTCACGCACGTGCCGACGAGGTACTCGAGCCGATCAAGAGCTTTGGATCCCCGCTCGTCGTGGGACTTCAGCCGATGCCCTTCACCGCGCTGCAGAGCGCGTTCGACCCGCTCTACCCGGCCGGGCTCCAGTGGTACTGGCGGGCGGACTTCTTCAACGAGATCTCCGATGCCGCCATCGAGGTCCACGAGAAGTATGGCGCGCTGCTCCCATCCGGCCATTCGACGATGCACCTCTACCCGATCGACGGCGCTGCCGGCCGGGTGGCCGAGGACGCGACCGCGTTCGCCTACCGCGACGGGGGTTGGGCGGGGGTCATCGTGGGCGTGGATCCCGATCCCGCAAATGCCGAGAAGATCTCGAAGTGGGCCCGCGACTACTACGACGAACTGCATCCGACGTCGGCCGGCGGTGCCTACGTCAACTTCCTCATGGACGAGGGTCAGGAGCGGGTCAAGGCGTCCTACAAGCGCAACTACGAGCGGCTGGCGCAGATCAAGCGCCGGTATGACCCGGACAACGCGCTGCACGTGAACCAGAACATCAAGCCCGCCTGAAGCTCGCGGCCAAAACCTGGGTGTTGTCGTTGTGAAGGCTCATGACGACAACACCCAGGTTTTAGCCACTAGTTCGAGCTGGGCTCAGCGGGCAGGTTGTCCCGGGCCCAGAGGGCGGCGGAGGTCCGGTCGCTCACGCCGATCCGCCGAAAGACGTTACCCAGGTGCGCTTTGACGGTCCGCTCGGCGATGCCCAGGCTGCGTCCGATCTGCTTGTTCGCCAGCCCTCGGCTCGCCAGCAGCAGCACCTCGCGTTCACGCTCGCTGAGCTGATCGGCGACGGATGTTGACCGGCGCTTGGGCAGCAGTGCGGCGGCGACCCGGGGATCGAGCGGTACCCCTCCTGCACCGGCGGAACGGATCGCTGAGAGCAGATCCGTGGGCTCGCAGTCCTTCAGCAGATAGCCGACGGCCCCGGCTTCGAGCATGCCGGCGACCTTGGGCTGATCGGCGAACGACGTGAGAGCCACGATCCGCGCCACGGGGAGAATCTGCAGGATTTCCCGAGTGGCTTCGATGCCGTCGAGCACGGGCATCGACAGATCCATCAGGATCACAGCAGGCTCGAGCGCCTTTGCCTGCTCGACCGCCTGCCGCCCGTCGGAGGCCTCCCCCACGACGTCGATGTCCGACGCGGTCGCCAGCAGTCGGATCAAGCCGGCGCGTACCAGGCGGTGATCGTCGGCAAGCATCACGGTGATCATCAGGTCGGAATCTCCATCCGGAAGCGGGTTCCGTGGTCGTTGCGAACGGACAGGCTTCCGCCCACCGATGCCGTGACGTCGGCCATCAGCTGCAAGCCGAAATGTCCTTCAGCAGCAGCCATTTTCGCCTCCTCGGGCGCGAACCCGACACCGTCGTCGCTGATCTCCACACGTACGACCGAACCCGCGCGATACAGCTGCAGCCGGAGACAGGACGCATTCGCGTGCTTGAGCGCGTTGCGCAGACATTCCTGGGCCACCCGGAACGCCGCGCGCTGAGCAGCCGCGTCGAGCGTGGCCGCTGCCTCGGCATCCACGTCGATGTCCAGCTGGGCGTCGAAACCGTTGACCGTCTTGGCGAGATCGTCCAGTGCCGCCGTCAGACCCCCGGCGCGCAAGCTCGGCGGGTAGATGTCGACCAGCAAGGAGCGCATGCCGGCAACCGAATCCCGCACTGTCGCCGACGCGTCGACCAGCCTGGCGGCCAATTGCTCATCTCCCTGGGCGACGGCGGTCCGCGACTCCCCGGCGATGGTGAAGGCCGCGCCCGCCAGTTGCTGCACGATTCCGTCGTGCAGAGTGCCGGCGATGCGCCGCCGCTCCTCGGTCGAGGCGTCGACGGCGCGGCGCATCAAGGCCTCCCGCTGCGCCTGCACCGAGCGAGCGCGCCGGTAGAACATCCACAGCAGTGGGACCAGCACGACGATCACCGCGGCGAGACTGCTGAGCATGATCCCCGAGAAGCCGCGCCACAGATCCCGGCTGCGATCGCTGACCAGGTGATAGGGGTAATACGCCTCGAACAGAAGAGGTTTCCCGCTCGGTGTCCATACCGGCCGGTAGACCTCGAGCAGCTCGCCGACCGAGGATTCGTAGGCATTTTCCGGGCGTGAGGAATCGGTGATCCCGGCCTCGGTCTGCGGCACGGTCAATGCTTGCCGGGCCTCGTCGTCGAGCACAAAGGTCTTACCGATCAAGCGCTTTTCGTCGGAGTAGAGCACCAGGCCTTGCGGGGTCCAGAGCTTGACGCGGGCGACTTCCGTCGTCTTCAACTCACTCGGGATGCGGGCTGAGAGGATCGCCGACGCCGTCGCGGGATCGTTCAGCATGGCGTCGGTGAGCGCCGGCTGCACCACGCTTTCGGCCAGCAGATCGGTCGTGCGCGCCACCTCGTGGACGGCTTCCTGCTTGGCGATCCGCTGATTGATGATCACAGCCGCCGCGCCCACCACGGCCACCACCAACGCCACGAGGACCGTCGCCTGCACGACGATGCGGCGCAGCGAAACCGGCGGGCGCACCACGCTCGTCGCCGCAGAGGTGAGCACGGTCCAGCCCCCGGCAGCTACCGAGACGCCGGGAAGATCCGGTCCGCCGAGACCGGGAATCAGTGGATCGGGCACGCCTAGCGGCGCCGTGACGGTGGGGGGATCCGTCACGGCGCCGCGGTCGAGGGAGCTGCCAGCGGTCATCTACCGCCGCGCTCAGTTCTTGCCACTTCCGCTTCCCCCATTGCCGCCCCCGTGACTCGCTTCCGTGACTGCCGCTTCCGTGACTGTCACTACTGCCGCCGGATGCGGCGCCGCCCTTGTCGTCACCGGGCTCAGGCTCGGCCTCGTGGGTCGCAACGACGGACGGCTGCGTGACGACCGTGACCTTGGCGCCGACCCCGGCGCCGGCCCCCGCACCGTCATGGCCGTTGTCGTCACCCGGTTCGACGGCAGCACCGCGATCGTCCTTCACGTCGTTCACGTCGTTCACGTCGTTCACGTCGTTGTCGAGCGCGTCCTGCCCGTGGTCGTCGCCGGGCTCAGCCTCAGGGCCCCGGCTCTCCTTCGGGGACGGGGAGACGGACGCAGACCCGGCACGGCTCGGGTGAGCGGCGACCGAGCGCTCGTGGCCGACGGTCGCGGTTTGGGCGCCGCTCGGAACGCGGACGGGAAGCTGATGGCTGAAGGAGGGGTTGTGGGAAAGTCCCGCGACAGCCGGTGCCGCCGCGATGCCGCTGGCTGCGGCGGCCGCGACGGCGACGTAAATGAGCTTGTTCATGGTCACCTCTTGGCGATGGCAGTCGAATGTGTGACTCCTTTCTCGCTGATGTGGGGGTCGGTCCGCCATCAGACGATGGGACTAGTACCACCCACCGGGCACCAGCCGCCGAGCTGCGCAGATGAGGCGTAGCTTGGGGGGTACTGAGGGTCTTTACGTGCTGCCTACGGTGGTGCCGCCCCTGGCGATCACCACGGAAGTCCCAGCACGGGTCTTCAGTCTGGATCGGTCTCCATGGCCACCGAACCGTCTCGCGTTCCCTTCGACCAGCTTCCTGACCTCGCCGTCACCTACCGCGAGCTCCAGACGCTGCTCATCACAACCTCCGAGCTCGACGCGTTCCTCACGGAGCTGGCCGTGCTCGCCGTCGCCGTTATTGCACCGATCACCTCGTGTGGAATCACGCTGCGCCGGGGTGGGCAGCCGATGACGGTCACCTCCAGCGATCCGCTGGCGGCCGGCCTCGACGAGCTGCAGTACGGCCGTGGGGTCGGTCCTTGCCTGCAGGCGCTTCACACCGGTGAGATCGTCACGGTGACCGATCTCGCGGCGGAACAGCGCTGGGAGGACTACCCGGCACACGCGCTGCGCTGCGGGGTCTCGGCCTCTCTGTCGGTACCGCTCGTGGCCGCGGGCGAATCCGTAGGGGCGATGAACCTCTACGCCGTCGCCGCCCACGAGTTCACCGCTGCCGAGATTGCGCAGGCTCAGGCTTTTGCGGCGCAGGCGTCCGGCGCGCTGACGCTGGCACAGCGCCACGAGACGCAGCTGCGGGTGAATACGCAACTGGAGAAGGCACTTGCCAGCCGGAGCGTCATCGATCAGGCCATGGGCGTGCTCATGGGAACGCGCCTCATCTCGGCAACGCAAGCGTTCGACTCGCTGCGGGCGCAATCGCAGCACCGCAACGTCAAGCTCCACACCGTCGCCGTGGAGCTCGTGGAGACGCTCACCCACCACGCGGTGCAGCCTGCGCCGGAGTTCACCCAGCGCAGCTAGCCCTCGGCCGACCGCTCAGCCCACGGCTCAGAAAGTGCTCAGACGACCGAGAGCGCCACGTCGATGTTTCCCCGCGTCGCGTTCGAATACGGGCACACCTGGTGTGCCTGCTCCACCAGCTTCAGCGCCGTCTGCTTGTCCAGAGCGGGCATCTCGACGGCGAGCGCGACGGTCAGTCCGAAGCCGTCCCCCTGCTGGCCGATGCCGACGGAAGCCGCAACGGTCGACCCTTCAGCAGATGCCTTGGCCTGCGCAGCAACGAGTTTGAGTGCCGAGTGGAAGCAGGCGGCATACCCCGCGGCAAACAGCTGCTCGGGGTTGCTGAGCTCGCCGCCGGGTCCGCCCATCGACTTCGGGATGGCGAGGTCGACGTCGAGCACGTCGTCATCGCTGGTGACGTGACCGTTGCGGCCGTCGCCGTAGGCGGTGGCGTGAGCGGTGTAGAGCACGTTGATGGGCTCAGGCATGGCAAATACTCCTCAGGCGACGATCCCGGCTGCTGTTGCCCGTAGCGCCCGGGAGTCGCCATCCATTCCTGCTGCCCGGCGAGCGCTACTTACCGGGGTGGTGGGGCGGAATGGTGATGTGCCCGTCGCCACTGCTGGCGGCACGCTTCTCGGCCCGCTTCTCCTTGATCGACTTTCCGGGCTTCTTCGAGCTGCTCTGACGGGGCGATTTGTCGGCCATGGCCGGCTCCTAGGTTTGCGTGGCGAAGTGCCACGCTCGGGTGCGCGCCCTACTGGCGCGAACCGAGACCGGTCGTTGCTGACCGTTCGCTGACTATGCTCCCGACACCGTCAAGCCACAAGCAGCGCTTCCATCCCGGCTCCACCTGCGGCGATTGCAAGTTGACGCGCTGTAAACCGTCTGTGGTCTTTTTCACGTCCGCTACCCATGGGTAGCGCTCTGCCGATGGGCGCCTAGGCTTAGTGCCGCTCCACCGAAAGCGTGGAGCCCATGACCCGTTCGCCGAATCCCGTCCCGGGTCATGGAGCCACGTATCCCACGTGGGCGGGAGCGGGGGACCCAATCTCCCGGGCGTGACAGCGCGATCCGCGCAGGTCACGCCCTTGGGGTGAAGCCGGGTCGCCAGTACGTGATGGTGACCGGCCGGGCCGCTCTTGCCCGAACCCGACAGCTCACCTCGCAGGCGCGAGAGAGGCCCCTTCGTGTCGTTCCTGTCCGCCGTATCCGCACGCCCTAAAGCCAGGCGAGCCGTCCTGGGCTCCGCGGCCGTCGTCGCTGCGGTCGCCACCGCGACCTCCTGCTCGCCCCCGAGCAACCCCCGCACCATCGCGCGGAACATCATGTTCAGCTACGGCTGGGGCAACGACACGCAGTTCAACTGCCTGAACAACCTCTGGATGCGCGAGTCCGGCTGGAACCTTTTCGCGACCAACCCCTACAGCGGCGCGTACGGCATCCCGCAGGCGCTTCCGGCGTCGAAGATGGCCGCCTCCGGGCCCAACTGGCGTACCGACGCGGCCACGCAGATCCGCTGGGGCCTGAGCTACATCCGGGCCGACTACGGCAGCCCGTGCGGTGCCTGGTCGCACTCGCTGGCCACCGGCTGGTACTAAACAGGAAGTAATCCCCCTGCTACGGTCAGGTGCCCGATTCACATCGGGCGCCTGACGGGGGGACATCTTGAGACGCTGGCTGCCGCTCGCGATTGCGCCGTCCCTGGTATTGCTGCTCGCCGGCTGTCTGGCCGTCGGACCCGCCGGGCCTTACCAGAACAGTCAGGTGGTCGACGTCTCGATCACGCAGTTCGCACCCAACGCGACGGTCTGGCTCTCGGAGTGCGGCCCCGGGCAGGTGCCGTCGCCCTCCCACGGGTGCACGGCGAGCGTCGCGCAGCAGCAGGCTGTCCGCCTCGGTAGCGGTGGCAGCGGTTCGGCCAAGTTCCGGGTGTCGAGCACCGTCGGCGGCTTGTCCTGTGCCGGCTACTGCACCATCGACGCGACCGACGGCAGACGCGTGCAGCAGGTGCCGATCAGCTTCCTCAGCAAGGGCAGCATGAATATCGCCGCGGGCTTCGACACCAAGAAGTTCGACGTCTATGCGGGCCATTTCCTGGCACAGCTGAACAACAGCCAGAAGATTCCCGACCTGGACATCAACCCGGGCAGCTACCCGCTCGGCTTCTACGACGACGCCGCCGGGAGCCTGCCCGGCAGCCCGTTCCTGGCGAGCATCAACGTGACTGTCGCTGCCGGTAAGGGCACCGCGGTCACCCTTTTCCCCGTGACTGCAACGAGAGTCGGGCTCGTGCAGACGACGGTCCCGGCACCGCCCGCCGCCAACCGGGTACGCGTCACCTTCCTCAACGAGACTCCGGTGACCGTCACGCCGAAGCTGGGCACCGTCACGGGTACGCCGATCGGCACCGGACGCAGCGTCACCCTGACCCTCACCGGCCCGGCCAACGTCCCGGATGGCGATGACAGCTGGGCGTTGTCCTACGCGCAGCGTTCCGGTCCGACAGCGTGCGGCGCCGGCGATGCGGGCGGCTACTTCCATCGCGGCCATGGTTACGTCTTCACGATCGTCGCGCCGGAGCCGGCCAACGGAACCCCGGCCTGTCCCTACACGCTGGAGCCCGTCGTCCAGGGCGGGATCGTCTAGCACGACTCAGCTTTCCGTGACCTGACCGTCCTGGACGACAAGCTGCCGGTTGGTGCTGACGGCTTCCAGCATGCGACGGTCGTGGGTGACGAGCAGCAGCGTGCCCTGGTAGCTCTCCAGGGCCGATTCGAGCTGCTCGATCGCCGGTAGATCAAGGTGATTCGTGGGCTCGTCGAGTACCAGCAGGTTGACGCCCTTGGCTTGCAGCAGCGCCATCGCAGCGCGGGTCCGCTCCCCCGGCGAGAGCGACGCCGCGGGCAGCTCGACCGCCTGGGAGCCGAGCCCGAACTTGGCCAGCAGGGTGCGGATCTCGGCAGGTTCGAGATCGGGCAAGGACTCCCGGAACACATCAAGAAAGGCGCCCGGACGCTCGAACATCCGGCGCGTCTGATCCACCTCGCCCACGACCACGCCGGGGCCCAGACTCGCCGATCCGGCATCGAGCGGAAGGCGGCCGAGCAGGGCCGCGAGCAGGGTCGACTTGCCGCTCCCGTTGGCCCCTGTGATGGCCACCCGGTCGGCCCAGTCGATCTGTAGCGACAGCGGCCCCAGGGTGAAAGATCCTCGGCGCACCAGGGCATTTCGCAGGTTCGCGACGATGGCTCCGGCCCGCGGCGCCGACGCGATCGACATGCGCAGCTGCCATTCCTTGCGCGGCTCCTCGACCTCGTCCAGCCGTTCGATCATCTTGTCGGTCTGGCGGGCTTTCGCGGCCTGCTTCTCACTGGTCTCGGCGCGGAACTTGCGGACGAACTTGTCGTTGTCGGTGGCCTTGCGGCGGGCGTTGCGCACGCCCTTCTCCATCCAGGCGCGCTGCGTACGGGCCCGTGCCTGCAGCGAAGAGCGCGTGTCGGCGTATTCCTCGTAGGTGTCGCGCGCATGCTGGCGGGCCACCTCGCGCTCCTGCAGGTAGGCATCGTAGCCGCCGCCGAAAACGTTGACCTGATGCTGCGCCCGGTCGATCTCCACGACACGCGTCACGACGCGCGACAGAAACACCCGATCGTGGCTGACGACGACCAGTGGCGAGCCCTGGCGATGGACCTGTGACACAAAGCGTTCCAGCCGGTCGAGACCGTCGAGATCCAGATCGTTGGTGGGCTCATCGAGCAGGAAGATGTCATAGCGCGAGAGCAGGAGCGACGCGAGCCCGGCACGCGCTGCCTGGCCGCCTGACAGGGCGGTCATCGGCGTGTCCAAGTCCACGCCGAGGCCGAGTTCTTCCGCTACCCCGCCCGCACGCTCCTCGAGGTCCGCTCCCCCGAGCGCGAGCCAGCGTTCGAGTGCCGGCGAGTACGAATCACCGGCATCGGCATCTTCGGCGAGCGCCTGCGCGGCAAGGTCCATCGCCTCCTGGGCAGGGGCGACGCCGGTGCGACGCGCCAGGAACGCCTGCACCGTTTCCCCCTCGCGACGCTCGGTTTCCTGCGGGAGGTAGCCGACCGTCGCCGACGACGGGCGAAGGCTCAGCGAGCCGCTGTCCGGGGCATCGGTGCCGGCCAGAATGCGCAGCAGCGTGGACTTTCCCGCTCCATTGGCGCCGACGAGCCCCGTCACGTCCTCTGGCCCGACGACGAGATCGAGCCCGGTGAAAAGCGCCCGATCACCGTGCCCGGCGCCGAGATCCTTGGCAACGAGTGTGGCGCTCACGTTTGATCAGGCTAGCCGCACGGCATGATCGCCGGGTGACTCATGAAATCAGCCGCCGGAATGTGCTGCTCGCCGGCGTCGCCGGTGCGGCAGCGACGGGCCTGGCCGGTTGCGCCGCCTCGACGACCGGACCCGCCGATGCGAGCTCCGATGCGAGCTCCGGTCCGGCGACGCGAACGGCCGACTTCGTCATCGTCGGAGCCGGATTGGCCGGCCTCACCGCCGCGCGCGAGCTGGTCAAGCGCGGCCGCTCGGTCATCGTGCTGGAAGCCAGGGACCGGGTCGGCGGCCGGCTGCTCAACCATTCGATCGGCGGCGGAGCGATCACGGAGGTCGGCGGCGAGTACATCGGGCCGACGCAGGATCGCATCGCGGCGCTGGCGAAAGCGGTGGGTGTCGACACGTTCGACACCTACAACGACGGCAGCAATCTGCTCCTGCTCGACGGCAAGGTCAGTCGCTATCCAGCGACGGGTCTGCCCACGGATCCGGCAGTCGCCAGCGACATCATCCGCTTCATCGGCGTCATCGACGGCCTCGCCAAGACCATTCCGGTCGATGCCCCCTGGACCGCACCACGGGCCGACGAGTTCGATGGCCAGACCTTTGAAACGTTCCTCAATGCCGAGGTGCACAACCCCGGCACCCGCGTGCTCACCGGAACCGCGACGAAGTCGATCTGGGGCGCCGAGCCCCGGGATCTCTCGCTGCTCTACGCGCTCTGGTACGTCGCGTGCGCCGGCAGCGCCGTCACACCCGGCTCTTTCGCCCGGCTCGTCACCACCCAAGGCGGGTCGCAGGAGAAGCGATTCGTCGGCGGTTCGCAGCGCGTGGCGATCGAAGCCGCCAAGAGCCTCGGCGATCGGGTCATCCTCTCCAGCCCGGTACGCCGGATAGCCCAGACCGATCGCAGCGTGACGGTCACCAGTGACGCCGTGACCGTGACAGCGGGACGGGTCATCGTGGCGATTCCTCCTGCAGTCTCAGCATTCATCGACTGGTCGCCGCTGCTGCCGAGCCGGCGAGCACAGCTGCTCCAGCGGGCGCCGCAAGGCTCGCTCGTCAAGGCGGAGGCGATCTACGACCGCCCGTTCTGGCGTGACGCCAAGCTTTCCGGGCAAGTCATCGGCGACACAGGGCTGGCCCGTAGCAGCTTCGACAACTCACCGCCTTCAGGCACGCCCGGCGTCCTCTTCGGTTTCGTCGGCGGCACCGAGGCTCGGGAATGGAACGACCTGTCGCCGTCCTCACGCCGCGACACGTTCCTGAAGCAGATGGCGCAGTACTTCGGTCCCGAAACCACCAAGCCCACGGACTACGTGGAGAAGAACTGGTCTGACGAGGAGTGGACGCGCGGCTGCCCCGTCGCGTTCATGCCGCCGGGCGTGCTCTCTGATTTCGGCACCGCGATCCGCGCGCCGGTCGGCCGGATCCACTGGGCGGGCACCGAAACGGCCATTTACTGGAATGGCTACATGGACGGAGCGGTGAGCTCCGGTGAGCGCGTGGCGGCCGAAGTCATCAGCGCGTGACACGCAATTATCGGTATGAACCTGACGTCAAGTCAGGTTCGGCTACGCTTTTGTTCCATGGCCCAACGAACGATTGTTTTTCTCGAGGACGACCTCGGCGGCGGTGACGCCGACGAGACGCTCGCTTTCGGCCTCGACGGTCGCGCGTATGAGATCGATTTGAGTACAAAGAATGCGAACGCGCTCCGCAAGGCACTTGCGCCGTACGTGGCAAAAGCCCGAAAAGTGAGCAGCCGCAGCGGTTCTGCGAGCCGGGCCGCGCGCGAGACCGACGGCGGACCCGACGCCGCGACCCTGCGGGCCTGGGCGGTCGAAAACGGGTACGAGGTCAACGCGCGAGGCCGCGTCTCGGCCGCCATCCGCGAGGCGTACGAGAGTAGCTGACCAGGGGTCATAAATTGACCTGGCACCATGGGCGGGGATGAAACTCTCGCGCGGGTGGTCCTGGTTCCTGGTGGCGTTCGGCGTCTGGTCGTGGATCATCTGGCCGACCTTCATCAAGAACATCGCTAACGACAAGCGCTCCTTCACCGGCGATACGCCGCATGCTTTCTTCATCGTGCATCTGGTGCTGACGGTCGTTTCCCTCGCGCTCGGCACCGTCATCGGTGTGCTCGGAATCAAGGGTCTGCGTGGAGGGAGGGTGGCGCGTGAGTCCCAGCCGGATTCGCAGCCGGATCAGCCCAAAGCCGGCTCCCTCAGCTGACCCCGGCGGTCCGCTCCTCACGCCGAAAGCCGGATATCAGCCCCACCCGGCAGCTTGGCAGGACGTCGTCGTGTCCGCCGACGGGCTGACGCTCGAGCTGTTTGCCGTGCACGGCAGCGGCGATCAGCTGCATGCCGTCGAGGCCGACGAATCCGATCCCGAGACGGTCCTGGTGACGCTCTGGCTCGCTCTGCGCGAGCCGCCCACCGGCGGTGCCCGTCATCTCGTCGGCTACCGTTTCCGCGCCCGCGTGCAGCTCACCCGGCCACTCGGAGAGCGCACGGTGATGGACGGCGCGCTCCCGACCGAAGAGCAGGTGCGCGAGCAGGAGATCGACACCGCCATCGACTGGCGCCGCGAGCTCGGCCTCCCGATCGAGCGCGACCTGGTCGCGGAACTCGTCGAGGAAGCGCGGATGCCCGACGGACGCCTCTACGGCCAGCAGGTGCTGAGCGACGAGGAAGAAGGGTGGTACCGCCAGGTTCTCGAGGACAAAGAAGCGGCCGGGAACTTCGCCAAAGCGTGGCTCGCCCAGCAGCCCGCCGACCTTGATGGCCACTCCTGGATCAGCTGGCTCGACGGCGGCGAGTACGTCCAGTACGTCTCGGGCGGGGCCGCCGAGCTTGCTGCCGCCGCCGAGGCGGAAGGCATCCGGCGGCTGCGCGTGGAGCCGGTGCGCTACGCCTACCGCGAGCTCGACGCGTTTCACACCCGGGTGCGCCGGCACCTCGCGGCCAACGGCGTCGAAATCTGGCGCAGCGGGCCCGATGTCCGCAGCAACACGGTGACACTCACCATCAAGGGCACCGCCGCCGACGTGCAACAGGCCCGGCGCTGGGCCACGTCCGTCGCGCCCGTGGATGCCGTTTCGATCACCGCGATCAGCTGACGGCGCTCAGCTGACGGCGTTCTGTCCGCTGCGGGTGCGCGATCGTAGGGGCAGGAGCCGGGCGACCCGCTTCTGGTAGTCCGCGTACTCCGGACGCCTCTCCAGCGAACGGGTTTCCATCATCGGAATGCTCGCCGTCTCGAACAGCAGCACGATCACGACCGGGCCCGCGACGGTCCACCACCATGTCGGCGCCGCGGCGAGCGCGAAGAGCCAGAGCCCCCACCAGAACGAGATCTCGCCCAGATAGTTCGGGTGGCGGGACACGCCCCACCATCCGCCGTCCATCGGCTTACCCCGGTTCGCCGGGTCGCGTGCGAAAGCGTGCATCTGCAGGTCGGCCTTGGTCTCCAGGGCGATGGCCGCGAGGGTGAGGAGCGTCGCGATGACGTCCAGGAATCCCAGACCGTGGCGAGGCGCGGCGAGCGCCGGCCAGAGCGGCAGCATCCCGGCGAAAACAACCAGCGTCGGCATCAGCTGGATCCCCAGGAAACTGACGATCGGCCACAGGAACCGTCGCGGGAGACCCTCGCGCAGGTTCACGTAGCGCCAGTCCTCATGGTCGAAGCCGGTCCACCCGAACGCCCAGTTGAGCGTGAGACGAATGGACCAGATCAGAACGAGGGCGATGACCAGCACCTGCCGGACGTGTTGGCCGCCGGAAAGTCCCGCCGGCGACACGAGCGCCCAGGCGATGGCGACCACCGGCGGGATGACGCTCCAGTACGCGTCGTACAGGCTGGAATTGGCGACGACCATCGACAGCAGGAAGATGACCACGGTCGCGACCACATCGGCCAGCAGGGCGACCGCGATCGGGTGGTGGCCCCGCCACACGATGACGGTGACCGCAGCGGCGACAGCGGCGATGACGTAGCACCCGGCGACGACGCCGAGCGCGGCGGGCTTGGACAACCGGGTCAGGGACCGCCCGGTCGGATACGCGGGACTGGAACTCACGAGCGCACCCTATGGGCCCCTCTTGGCCGAGTCAGGCTGACTCGTCCGCGAGCACCTTCTCGATGCGCTCGAGCGTGTCGGCCATCGCCTTGACGGTCTTGCCCCGGGCCGGCTTCACGAGCACCTTGACGACCTCTTGCGAGATGTCCCAGCTCTCGCGTACGCGCGTGCCGCCGTCAACCGGCTCGAGCTCGTAGCGCCAGATGCGGCCTCCGGCGATCTTGCCGGGGATGTTTCCCGGCGGCCGGGTCTGCCAGGCGATACGCCGGTTCGGCTCGAACTCGATCACCGTGCTGACCATCGAGTACGGGATGCCGAGCTTCATCGCCATCCCGAACTTCGACCCCAGGGCGAGGGTCTGCGGCGGGGTCTTCACGCGCCGGACGGTTCCCGAGCCGTCGATCTCGGGGTGACGTGACGGGTCGGCGATGAGAGCGAAGATCCGCTCCGGCGATGCCGGGATCACCCGCTCCACCGTCTCGACATCCGCAGAACCAGCAGCGGAACCACCCGCAGAACCGGGCCGAGCACCTTGATCACTCATGGGTCGGCACGCTACCGGAGCCGGGACCAAGGACCTATTCAGGAGCCGATTGCTCAACGCAATCGAGATGTCACACTCAGCGACGCTCAATACCGCTCCAACCGGACCGAAAAAATACCTGTGGACCGCAATCGTGCGCGCAATCTCAGGCTCTGGGCCATCCCGTCCTGCCTGGCCGTTGCGCTGGTCACGGCCGCGCTCCAAGCACCGGCGGTAGCCGCCAAACCCCATGGCGCCGCGAGCCGGCTCGCCCCCGCCGATGCCACCTTGGCGCGAGTCGCCGGTGGAACGGTCCGTCCGGTCGTCCTGGTCATCGGGGACAGCCTGGTCGAGCAGGCCGCCGATCAGCTACGCGCCGACTCCAACTCCGGGGTCGAGGTCCGGGTCACCGACCGGCTCGGCACCGCACCGTGTGACTGGACCGGCGGCGACTTCGACGCGGCACTGGCGGCCGCGCATCCTTCCGTTGTCGTCCTGGCGTTCAGCGGAAACGGCGGCGCGGCGGCAGGTTGCGTCGACAGTCACACCGCGTATCCGCTCGCCGATCTGCTGAGCAACTACCGCGAACATCTGACCGACCTCGCCAACCGGGCGACCGCCGCGGGTGCGACCGTCGTCATCTCCACACCTCCGGCCCGCAACCCCGAGGTGCCATCGCCCTCGCCGGTCCCCACGGCGGCCGAGCAAGCCAAGCCGATCCCGTACTACGGGTTCCAGGGCGTGCCGGCGATCCGCAACCTGTACGTCGACATGGTCAACGCCTCGCACGGACGCTGGCACCTCAGCGACGCTGCAGCGCTGGCCGTCTCCCCGAACTTCGTCTTCACGCAGACCCTCACGTGCGAGAAGGGCGACGGCCCCTGTCCCAACGGGGTGGTCGACGTACGCAAGGGCGGGACCGACGCCATTCACCTCGATCGCGGCGGTCACGGTGCCCTGCGGTTCGCGCACGCGCTCGTCTCAGCAGCGCTCACGGCGATCAACGCTCCCGCCGGAGTCTGAGCTCAGACCACTCGGCCGGGTTCGCCGGAATCCGTGACGACCGCCAGCCCGGCGCGCGCCCAGGCATCCATCCCGCCGATCACGTTCGCCGCCTCGACGCCCGCGCGCACCAAGGCGTCGGTGGCGACCGCCGAGCGTCCGCCCACGTGGCAAATCACCAGCAGAGGCCGGCCTTTCGGCAGCCGGTCGAGCGAGAGCTCACCCATCGGAAGGTGCTCGGCCGCCCCCGCGTGCCCGGCATCCCACTCATAACCCTCGCGCACGTCGAGCAGGCTCGCGCCGTCGGCGAGCAACCCAGCGACCTCCGTGACGCTTACTTCCGCCAGCTCTCGGGCCATCAGCAGTGCTCCACTCTCACGGCAGGTGCAGGGCCGCGTTCTGCCAGTACTTGAGCAGATCCGCGTACGGGGACGAGGTCGAGATCCGGATGTAGAAGAGCGCGTCGTTGTAGGACCAGAGCAGGTATGACGTCCCCGCTCTGAGGTAGCAGACGATCTGGCCGTTGAGCACCTTCGGGGTCTCGGTGAAGTTCCAGGTTCCCTGCTGCGGCGCCGTCGTGCAGGCGCCCGGAAGTGCCTTGGACGCGGCGATCTGATCGGCCAGCGCCGACCTCATCGAGGCCAGGTCGGCAGCGCCGTACGCCTCGACAGTGGTGGGTAGGACGGCCGGTGGGGCGGGCGACTGCCCGGCGCCCGGGGCGCACGAGATCGCCAGGTTCAGATGCGTGTCGACGCCCGCCAGAATCGGCACGCAGCTGGAACCGTTCACCAATCCCTTGGGCAACTTGGCGAGCAGCGCCTGCTCGGCCGTCGTGAGCGGGCGGATCAGTGCAGCCAGACGGATCGGCGCAGAGATGGCCGAGGTCTTGCCCGACCGGTTCACCGCTTGGACGCCGAAGCGGTGCGAGGCCGTGTCGGGCACCTCGACGGTGAAGCTGGTCGACGCCGACGTGGCGACCTGATGGTCGTCCTCAAAAACCGCGTAGTGATCGGTTTTTCCGCTGCCCGGATTCCAATGCAGGCTCACCTGACCGCGTCCGGCCTTGGCCGTCACGTCCTTGGGAACTCCCGGGCCGGACTTACCGCCCAGCAGCAGCACTGCGGCGACGGCGGCCGCCGCGATCAGCACCACGAGCGCTCCGATCCCGGCGAGCAGCCTGCGGTTGCGGCGGACGTTGCGACGCGGGGGCGCGGCCGGCGGCGAGACGGCCGGGACTCCCGCCAGCCGCTCGACCTCGGCGGCGAGTTCGGCAATGGCCGGCGGCGGCGGACCGTTCCAGGCGACGGTGTGGAACCGTCCCGGAGCCTCGACCGTGAGGGCCGCGGCGGGCCCCCAGCCACCGAGTGCGCTGGGCAGCGCCAGCACGTCGGAGCTGTCGATCAGCTGCACCAGCCGCTGCGCCTGATTCGGCGTCAGCTCCTGCGTCGACAGTGGGCCGAACTGGCGAAACCCGCCCGGCGCCGCGGGATCGTCACGGCGGATGCCGATGCGATGCGGCTCGCTCGACAACGGCGAAACGGTGGCGGGCTGCCCGACCTTTGACGGAGGGAGCGGGATGGGTGGACTGGTGACAAGAGTGCGCGCGGCGCTGATCGCCTCGCGGGCGGCACGCGCGAGCTCGCCGGCGGATGCGTAACGATCCTCGCGGCGCTTGCTGAGCGCCTTCGCCAGTACGTCGTCGAGCGGAACCGCGATCCCGGGGATCTCCTGGCTCGGCGGCGCGGGCACCCGGGTGCGCATGATGTTCCAGAAGGCGGCGACCGAATCAGCCTGCAGCGGCACGCGTCCGGTGATCGTCTCGTAGAGCACGCAGCCGAGGGCGTACACGTCGACCCGGCGGTCGAGCTCTCCCGATCGCAACTCGAACTGCTCGGGGGCCGCGTAGTGCAGCGTCGCGACGACATCTCCCACGCCGGTCAGGCCGAGCGAATCGGCGGCGGCGCGGGCGATGCCGAAGTCGGTCAGGAGCGCGCGCTCGGTCCCCTGCACATCGCGGGTGACCAGGATGTTGGCGGGCTTGACGTCGCGGTGCAGCAGGCCGCGTTCGTGAATGGCGTCGAGCCCGGCGGCGACGCATTCCGTCAGCGCCACAGCTCGCTCGACGGGCAGCCGGGTCTCGGACTCCAACAGCTCCGCGAGGTCGCGTCCCTCGATGTACTCCATCGCGAGCCAGAGCCGGCCGTCGTCCTCGCCGCGGTCATACACCCGTACCACCGACTCGTGCTGCACCTGGCAGGCGAGGTCGGCTTCAGCGCTGAAGCGCTGCCGGTACACCTCGTTACGCGACAGCCCTTCGGACATCACCTTGAGCGCGTCCGACCGCGGCAGCCGGGGATGGCGGGCCAGGTAGACCTCCCCCATCCCGCCCCGGCCGATGCTGCGCTCGACCCGGTATCCCGCGAACAGGGAACCGGGCGTCAGCATGGAGGCGTGCACCCCGGACGTCCCCCACGCGCCTGCATCCGCCGATTATGTACGGGTTCCCTGCGTCTCACGGGCCAAGTGGGCACCCCGGGTGGCTGAGCCGCCGGCGCCGGCTGTGATCGGCATCGACCTGGCCTGGGGCACCAGCGCGCCCACCGGACTTGCCGTGCTCGATCCGCAGGGACAGCTGGTTCACCTGTCCAGCGTGCGTACGGACGAGGAGCTCGACGCCGCCCTGAAGCCCTGGATCGAGGGGCCGTGCGTGGTCGGCCTCGATGCGCCGCTGCACGTCGTCAATCCCACCGGACGACGCCCCTGTGAAGCCGACCTGACGCGTGCGTTCGCCGCGCAGCACGCGGGCGCCTACCCGTCCAACACCGGCCTGCCCCACTTCGCCGACGGTGGCCGGGCCGCGCGGCTGGCCCGCCGCCACGGGCTCGCGGTCGATGCTTCTGTCCTGCCCGCTCCCGGGCAGCGCCGGGCCCTGGAGGTCTACCCGCACAGCGCGACCGTCGCCCTCTTCGACCTGCCGCAGGTGCTGAAGTACAAGGCCAGAAAAGGACGTTCGCTGGCGGCTCGACAGGCGGCCCTGGTCACGCTCGTCGATCTGTTGGCTGGGCTGCAGGTCCCCTCAGCGCTGCCGACGCTGTTTAGCCCGGACGGTTTCGCGTCGCTGCGCCGCGAGCTCCAACTGGCGCCGACGGCGGCCGCGCTGCGGCGTCTCGAGGACCCGGTCGATGCCATCGTGTGTGCCTACGTCGCCGCTCTCTTTCTGGCTGGACGTACCTGTGTCATCGGCGACAACGAGACCGGCGCGATCGTGACGCCGGTGCGCGAACGCCACCGCCGGCTGCTCGGGCTGCCCCCCTGCGTCGAGCACGCTGATCCGTCGGCGGCGAGTTCGCTGATCTGCTCGGGCGCGACAGGTTCGCCTTGACGGCGATTGGGGACGTTGAATGAGACGAGATCAGTAGCACCACAGCAACCCACGGAGGATTCATGTCGCTCACCGACGAAGACATCATCACCACCCGCACCGCGGCTTCGTACCCGGTCAGCCAGGCTGACGCGGACCAGACCGACGCCGACGCGGACCAGACCGACGCCGACGCCGATCAGACCGACGCCGACGCGGACCAGACGGACGCCGACGCTGACCAGACGGACAGTTGAGCGATACCCATCCCGTCGAGTCCGGTGCGGCGCTGAGGCGCTGCACCGGACTCAGCCGCGACGAGTTCGCCGGCAGCTACTGGTCGAGCCAGCCGCTGCTGAGCCATCACGCGGAAGGCTTTGAAGACCTGCTGTCGGCAGCAGATGTCGATGAACTCCTCACCGAGCGCGGCATTCGAACGCCGTTCTTCCGTGTGGTCCAGGCGGGCCGCACGGTGTCCGGGACCACCCGATCGGCAGCGGCCGGCAACCGCCGCCTCACCGATCTCGTCGAGCCCGATGCGGTGCGCGAGGCCTACGCCGGGGGCGCCACGCTCATCGTGAATTCGCTGCATCGGATACACCCGCCACTGGTGCGGTTCTGCCGAAGCCTCGCGGCCGAACTCGGTCACCCCACCCAGTGCAACGCCTACGTCACCCCGCCCGGCTCGCAGGGTTTCGCGCCGCATCACGACACCCACGACGTCTTCGTCCTTCAGGTCGACGGCAGCAAGCGGTGGAACGTCTACCCGCCTGCGCTCAACCTGCCGCTGACGTCCCAGCCGTCGACATCGCTGGGCGACGGGCCACTCATCCCCGATGACGCCGCACCATTGCTCTCCATCACCCTCGAGCCCGGCGATGCCCTCTACCTTCCGCGCGGCTACATCCATGCCGCCGAGACCAATGAGCAGCGCTCGATTCACCTGACCGTCGGGGTCACCGCGAGCACCGCCTACGACGTCCTGCGCGACATCATCGAACTCGCGTCGCAAGACGAAGCCTTCCGGCGTTCGCTGCCCGTCGGAGGTCCGGAGGAGCAGCTGGCCGGCGTCGCCGAGATCGTCGCAGCAGCTGCGCAGTGGCTCGCCGCGCTGCCCGTCGAGCGGGCGCGTGAGGCGGTGCGTACCCGGGTGAGCCGCCAGGGCGGCCCGGAGCCGCTCGGGATGCTGGCGGCCGAGGACGCGTTACGCGCCTTCGACAAAGAGGCCTCGGTACGCCCGCGCGCCGGCGTTGCCGTCACGTTCGCTGACGCTCCGCGCGATCGCGTCGTGCTGCAATTGCCTGATCGCGAGCTCTCGTTCCCGGCCTTTGTCGCGCCCGCCCTGCGGGCTCTGCTTTCCCGGCCGTGCCGGGTGGCGGAGCTCGACATCCCGGTCGACGATGCGCTCGTACTCGTCCGCCGGCTGCTTCGTGAAGGGGTGGTGACGGTCGCCTAGCTGCCGCCGTTCCTGACGCGCAGCCTTCCGAAATCCATGACCCAGACCCCCGTGGCAGCCCCGCTCACCGACGCCGATTTCCGTTGTGCTGACGCCTCTTTCGAGCGCGACGAACCGATGTTCGGCACCGCCAGCCATGTCGAGCGATGGCTTCTCGTCGAGCAAACCGGCCCGTTCTCCGGCGAGTCCGTACCGACCGGGCGGATCGGCCGCGCGGCACTCGGTCATCTGTCGCGGATCGCCCGCAACGTCAGGGCCCGGCTGGTGCTGATCCGGCGGCCGCCCGGCGTCGAGGCGGAAGCCGGCCTGCGGGTGTATTACGCCGACGTGCGTCCCGGCTGGGAAGGCCTCGCGTCGCTGCTGCTGGCTGACGAAGCGGCGCTGGCCGAGCTGACGCTGGAAGATCCGGGCTGGACACCGGTGAACGAGACGATCTACCTGGTCTGCACCCACGGCAAGCACGACCCGTGCTGCGCGATCCGCGGCCGCCCGGTCGTGGCAGCGCTGGGCGGCGAGCTCGCCCCGGGCCGGCTGTGGGAGTGCAGCCATGTCGGCGGCGACCGGTTCGCCGGCAACATGGTCGCGCTGCCCTCGGGGCTCTATCTCGGACGCGTCGAGGCGGACGAGGCCTCAGCCGTCGTCGAGCTGATCGACTCCGGACGCGTCCCGGTGCACTACCTGCGCGGGCGCAGCTGCTTCAGCCCACCGGTCCAGGCGGCGCAGCACTTCGCCCGCACGGTCGGCGGACTGGCCGCCCTCGACGCGATAGGAGACCTGATTCCCCTGCTCGTGGAGGAGGCGGACGACGACGGGCCACACGCGTGGCACGTCAGCCTCTCGACGCGCCGCGCGCCGATCGACGTCACCGTGCGCCGCATCACGTCGGAGCAGCCCGCCCAGCTGACCTGCCACTCCGCCGGCGAGAAGCTCTATCCCGCGTTCGAACTGGTCCGCTTCGAAGGCTGACCTGCTGAGACAGCTGCGGGCATCAGCCTGCCGGCTCGACCGTGACCTCGACCCCGTCGCCGGCGAATGAGAGCAACCCGGCGATCGACGTGAGGTCGGCGAAGGGCTCCTCGTAGACCCACGCCGCATCGGTGACCCCCGCCACCGAGTAGTACGACGCGACGCCCTTGTAGCCGCAGACGGTGGTGGTGTCGCTGCGGGCCAGCAAGTCCTGCCGCACCGCATCGAGCGGCACGTACCAGCGCACCGGAAGGCTCGTCTCGAAGACCTTCACGGATTTGTCCGTCTCCGCGACCACCTGATCGCCGATGCGGACGGTCACGTGGTCGGAAGAGCGGAGCGCGTCGACCCGGTGATAGGGATCGTGCGGGTGGCCGAAGACCTGCTCGTCCTCCTCGAACCAGGCGTCCATCCGATCGAAGTAGAACGCCCGCATCCCGGCCACCTCTCGGACGCCGTCGAGCGGAGTCGGGTATCCCCAGACGACGTCGGTCTCCGTGCGGTCGCCGACCGTCAGGGTCCAGTACGCCGCATCACCCTTGAACGGGCAGTGCGTGCTGGTCTCGGTCGGGGTCAGCAGGTCATCGCGAACGTCAGCCGCCGGGATGTACCACTGCCCCGGGATGTTGCTCTCGTAGAGCACCTTGGCGCCGCGGGTGTCGACCACGGTCTCACCGTTGAAGACCGCCCGCACCCGCTGCGGAACGTCCTCGATGTAGATGACGTGCTGCGGGGAGTTGCCGTCGATGTCGAAGTTGAACGTGCCGCGACGGCGACGATTCAGCGGACCACTGCCGAGTGTCAGGCTCATACCGGAGTGAAACGCCTCGCGTCGACGGCTATTTCAAAGGGCTCCCGACTATTTCTGGCAGTACGGGCACCAGTACAGGTTTCTGGCCGCCATCAGTTCGGTGCGGATCGGCGTTCCGCAGACGCGACAGGGTTCGCCGGTGCGGCGGTAGACGTAGTGGGAGTCCTCCCGCAGCGGTCGCCGGCGCCGGCCCGCCGGCCGGTCTTCGGGCAGCGTGGTGATGATCCGGCCGTCGCGCACCCCGAGGCGCATCAGGTGCACCAGATCCGTCCACAGGCCGATGAACTGCGCGGAGGTCACGTCCCGGCCCATCAGGAACGGCGAGAGCCGGGCGCGGTAAAGAACCTCGGCGCGGTAGACGTTGCCGACGCCGGCCAGCACCGCCTGGTCCATGAGCAGCGCGCCGAGGGCAGTTCGGCTGCGCGAAATGCGCATCCACGCGGGCTGCGGATCAGCGCGGGGCTTGAGTGGATCCGGTCCGAGCCGCGCCAGCAGTGCCTTCACCTCACCCGGCAGCATCAGCTCGCACGCAGTCGGGCCGCGCAAGTCGGCGTAGTTCTCCTGCCCGAGGAGTCGCAGACGCAGCGCGCCGCGGGGCTCCGGCGGCGGCAGCTTGCCGGGGACGAATTTGCCGTACAGCCCGAGGTGCACGTGCAGCCGTTCGGGCAGCCCCTCGAAGCGGTAGAGCAGGTGCTTGCCGTAGGGCTCGACCCGCTGCAGCACCCGCCCGTCGATCGCGGCAGCGCCGGCCTCGAAGCGGCCCTGCGGGCTCAGCGCGTGGACGACGGCGCCGCCGAACAACTCGCGGTGTTCGCGAGCCAGACGATGGATGGTGTGACCCTCGGGCATGATGGCCAGCGTGCCTAACAGGCCGAACAATCGCCCGGCGCATGACGCAGGTCACAGCAAGGACGGCCTCGGCGGCCTGGTGGGAGCCGGCCCGTCCAAGGTCGGCATCGATGGTGCGATGCGGGCCCGTGACGTCGCCCGGCCGAGCGCCCAAGACCTCGCTGATGCCGAGCGTGACCTGGTGATTCGTCATGCTGCGGCCCGGGTCGAAAGCCGACCGCTCCCGCAGGGCATTGCGCCGGCACCCGCGCCCGGCGATCGTCCCGTCGTCGAGCGGCCGGCCGCCGAGCGTCGTAGCGGGAAGACCCCGCGCCCGACCCCGCACCCGCCGATGCGGCGGGAGAGCGATCAGCCACCCGCTGGAGCCGACGGCAGCTGACCGGAGCTCTCGTATTCGGTGAGCATCGCGATGCGACGCTCGTGGCGCGGCTCCGCAGAAAACGCGGTCGCCAGAAACACCTCGGCGAAACGGATCGCGTCCTGCATCGGATACATCCGCGCGCCGAGACTGACCACGTTGGCATCGTTGTGCAACCGACCGAGCTGCGCGGTCTCGTCGCTGAAGGCGAGCGCGCAACGCACCCCGGGCACCTTGTTGGCCGCGATCGCCTCGCCGTTGCCGGAGCCGCCGATCACGATGCCGAGCGACCCCGGGTCGGCGACCGTCGCGGCAGCCGCCGCCATGACGTAGGGCGGGTAGTCGTCGTCGGAGACGTAGGACGCCGGCCCGTGATCGACCGCCTCGTGGCCGAGGTGGCCGAGGCGTGCGATGAGCGCGCCCTTCAGCTCGAAACCGGCATGGTCACTGCCCAGATGCACGCGCATGACGAGCAGTGTGCCGTACGCGGCTCACGGCTCAGTCGAATATCGGCCGTTCGTCGCGGGTGCGCTTGAGCTCGTAGAAGCCGGGAGTCGTGGCGACCGCGAGCACGCCGTCCCAGAGCCGGCCGGCGTCCTCACCCTTGGGGCTGGGCGTGACGACCGGGCCGAAGAACGCCGTCCCGGCCACCGCGATGACCGGCGTGCCGACGTCGGTGCCGACCCGCTCGATGCCTTCCTGGTGGCTGGCCCGAACCTCGTCGTCGAAGTCGGTGCTGTCGAAGGCGTCGATCAACGACGCCGGCAGCTTGGCGTCGGCGAGGCCCTTCGCGACGACGTCGCGCTCCAGACGCTGGCCGCCGGGGTGCGCGAGGTTGCCGAGCGCGGTGTAGAGATCGGCAAGCACCTCGTTCTCCGAGCGGGAATCGACATCCTCGCCGCCGTCACGCTGGCGGCGGGCTGCGGCGACGCACACCCGGACCGGTCCCCAGGCCTTCTTCATCAGGGCGTTGTACTTCTCGCCCAGGTCACGGCCCTCGTTCAGGACCGCGAGACTCATGACGCGCCATCGCGTCGTCACCGGACGCACCTGCTCGACCTGCAACATCCAGCGCGAAGTGAGCCACGCCCAGGGGCAGAGCGGGTCGAACCAGAAGTCAGCAGTCACCAGATCGGCACCGTTGATGGAGGAGGCAGCGATGGGGGGTTTTGCGGCGGAATCAGTCACACACCCAGCCTATGGCCCCCACGACGTGACGCTTGCCCGAAAAGAATGGAAAGATCGGGCGCACCATGGCTGACAATCTCACCCGCGATGAAGCCCGGGCCCGTGCGGCGCTGCTCAACGTCTCGTCCTACGACGTCGAGCTGGATCTCACCGGCCCCGACGATGCGACGTTCCGATCACGCACCACCGTGCTGTTCACCTGCCGCAAACCCGGGTCGTCCACGTTCATCGAGATCGCTGCCCCGACGCTGCGGGGCGCGACCCTCAATGGCGCCGCTCTCGACGTCGACGACTTCGACGGCAGCCGCCTCGTGCTGAACGACCTGGCCGAGGCCAACGAGCTGGTCGTCGACGGCGATTGCGCCTACTCGCGTACCGGAGAGGGGCTGCACCGCTTCGTCGACCCGGTCGACGGCGAGGTCTACCTCTACAGCCAGTTCGAGACCTACGACGCCCACCGCATGTACGCCTGCTTCGACCAGCCCGACCTGAAGGCCAACTTCCAGCTGCGGGTCAAGGCGCCCGCGCACTGGACGTGCATCAGCAACGGCGTCGCGGGGGACGACGATGCCGGCCAGTGGTCGTTCGAACAGACGCCACGGGTCTCCACGTACATCACCGCGCTGATCGCCGGGCCCTACCACGCCGTCTACGACCACCATGACGGCATCGACCTCGGCCTTTTCTGCCGCAAGTCGCTCTCCGAGTTCCTCGATCCCGAGGAGCTCTTCACCGTCACCAAGCAGGGCTTCGACTTCTACCACCGGGTGTTCGACTACCGGTACCCGTTCGGCAAGTACGACCAGCTCTTCGTCCCCGAGTTCAACGCCGGGGCCATGGAAAACGCGGGAGCGGTCACCTTCCTGGAGGACTACGTCTTCCGGTCGAAGGTCACCGACGCCCGCCGGGAGCGCCGCGCCGAGACGATCCTGCACGAGATGGCTCACATGTGGTTCGGCGACCTCGTGACCATGCGCTGGTGGGACGACCTGTGGCTGAACGAGTCGTTCGCGACGTACGCGTCGGTGCTCGCCCAGGTCTCCGCGACGCGCTGGAAGGGTGCCTGGACCACGTTCGCGACCACCGAGAAGTCCTGGGCGGCTCGCCAGGATCAGCTGCCCTCGACGCATCCGATCGTCGCCGACGCGGTCGACATGGAGGCCGTCAAGACCAACTTCGACGGCATCACCTACGCCAAGGGCGCGAGCGTCCTGAAGCAGCTGGTCGCCTGGGTCGGGCAGAAGGAGTTCCTCGCCGGTCTGCGCAATTACTTCCGCCGGTTCGAGTACGACAACACCTCGCTGCGCGACCTCCTCGATGAGCTCGAGGTGGCGAGCGGTCGCGACCTCAACGGCTGGGCCCGCGAATGGCTCGAGACCACCGGCGTCAACACGCTGCGCGCGCGCTTCGAGACCGACTCCTCCGGCATCTACACCACGTTCGACGTCGTGCAGGAGGCCGTCGCGGAGCATCCGACGCTGCGCTCGCACCGCATCGCGATCGGCCTCTACGACCGCACCCCGTCAGGTCTGGAACGGCGTGAGCGGGTCGAGCTCGACGTGTCGGGGGCGCTGACCGAGGTGCCCAAGCTGCTCGGCGCCCGCCAGCCCGATCTGCTGCTGCTGAACGACGACGACCTGACGTACGCGAAGATCCGGCTCGATCAGCATTCGCTCGCGACCACCGTGGAGTCGATCGGTGACGTGAAGGAGTCGCTGCCACGGGCGCTGCTGTGGGGCGCCGCCTGGGACATGACCCGCGACGCCGAGATGGCGGCTCGCGATCATCTGCGGCTGGTCCTCGGCGGCCTGCCCGCCGAGAGCGACATCAGCATGGTGCAGACCCTGCTCGCCCGGGCCTCGCTGGCAATCGACGCGTACGGCGATCCGGCAACCCGTGCGCAGGCGCGCCAGCAGCTCACCGATGGTGTCCTCGGCCTGCTCCAGAGCGCTCCCCCCGGAAGCGATCACCAGCTCGCCTTGCTCTACACGTTCGCCACCGCGGAAGACCCGGCCGGTCTCGATCGCGTACGGGCCATCCTGGACGGTCAGGAGGAGCTGCCGGGCCTCGAGCTCGACACCGAGCTGCGCTGGCATCTGCTCATCGAGCTGGCGGCCCACGGGCGGGCGACGGCCGACGACATCGCGGCCGAGCTGGCTCGCGACGCCACGGCGGCGGGCGAGAAGCGAGCGGCCTCGGCCCGGGCGGCCATCCCGACCGCGGAAGCCAAGGCTGCGGCGTGGGCCGCGGTCGTCGAGCGCGACGACCTCTCCAACCACATGCAAGTCGCCACGATGCGCACGTTCTGGCGCTACGAGCCGGCGCAGATCGAGGTCACGAAGCCTTATGTCGCCAGGTACTTCGAGGCGGTCGGCGACGTCTGGCGGCAGCGGTCGATGGACTCGGCGCAGACCCTGACCGAGCTGCTCTTCCCCGCTACGGTGATCTCCGAGCAGACCCAGGCGATGGTCGACACGTACCTGGCCGAGCAGTCACCCCAGCCGGCGCTGCGCCGGATGCTGGTGGAGGGACGCGACACCCTGGCCCGCGCGCTGCGAGCCCGGGCGTACGACATCCAGCACGGCTAGCCCCGGCTACTCGTTCAGAACCTGGAAGAGCACGTGGTCCTGCCACTGCCCGGCGATGTTGAGGTATCGCGGCGCCATCCCGATGCGCACGAAGCCGTTGCGCTCGAGGACGCGCTGCGAGCCGCCGTTGTGCACCAGCGTCCCCGCCTGGATGCGGTGTAGTCCGGCGGCTTCGAAGCCGACGCGCTTGAGTCCGGCGAGCGCGGCGGAGGCAAGCCCGCGGCCGTTGAAGGCTTCGCCGACCCAGTAGCCGACGTGGCAGGACTGGAAAGCGCCGCGCACGATGTCGTTGAGCGTCATCCGGCCGGCGACGTTGCCCGCCTCGTCAAGGATGACGTGAGGGATCATGACCCCCTGCTGGTAGCGCTCGAGCGCCCCCTGCACCACATCCCGCTGCCCCTCGAGCGTGAAATACGAGTCCTGCCGGACCGGCTCCCAGGGCGCCAGGAAGTCGCGATTGGCCTGGACCAGCTGGGTCAGCGCGGGTACGTCATCAAGGCTCAACAGCCGGCTCGCGGTCACCCGTCAACCATGCCAAACGTCCCCGGTTAGCAAGATCAGGGAAGCCTTACGCAACCCGAACATTCGCCGAACCCTGCGGCGGGAAACGGCGCCGAACATCAGGGCATGGCGAGCCGGAGCGACGTGACGCTGCTGCTGCGGCGCGCGGGTTTCACCCCGACGCGCGGCGAGGTCGAGGCGGCGGTCGCTCGCGGCCCGCAGGGATACGTCGCTGATGCGCTGGCGCCGGGACGCGATCCAGGAGCCGATGCGACGCCGCCGCCCCAGCTCGACGACCCTGCCGAGCTGATCAAAGAGCTGGCGAAATCGGCCGGGCAGGCAGATCGCGCGGCAGCGCGCAAACGCGTGCGCAAGCAATCGCTCGAGCTCGCGGCGTGGTGGATCCAGCGGATGGTGGCGAGCAAGCGGCCGTTCACCGAGAAGATGGCGTTCTTCTGGCACGGGCATTTCGCGACGTCGGTGCAGAAGGTGCGCTCCCCCGCGCTCATGCTGGCGCAGCAGGACATCTTCCGCAGCAAGGGTTTGGGCGACTTCGGCGATCTCGTCCTCGCCGTCGCGCAGGACCCGGCCATGATGCGCTGGCTCGACACCTTGCGCAGCAGCGCCGCCGACCCCAACGAGAACTTCGCCCGCGAGATGTTCGAGCTCTTCGTCCTCGGCCATGGCAATTACTCCGAGGAGGACGTCCGGCAGGCAGCCCGCACGTTCACCGGCTGGCGCTGGACGCCGGCGCGCGGTTTTCGGATCGCTGCGCGCCAGCACGACGACGGCGTCAAGACCGTGCTGGGCCGCACCGGCAACCTCGGCGGCGAGGACGTCATCCGGCTGGCGACGTCGCTGCCCGCGTCGCACCGCTGGGTCGCCAGCCGGATCTGGAGCCGCTTCGGCGCTCATGCCGCCCCGACCGATCCGGTCGTCGCGAGCCTGCTTGTGGACGCTCCGCCGAAGCCGCTCTCGGAGCTCTTCCGGGCCGTCCTGCTCTCGCCGACGCTGAGCAGCTCGAGCGTCAGCGGCGGCCTGCTGAAGCAGCCTGTCGAGTGGGTGGTCGGGGCGCAACGCGCATTGGGTACGACGCTGCCCGCCCGCACCGTGCTGAAAACGCTCGACAGTCTCGGTCAGGTGCCGTTCGCGCCGGCCTCGGTGGGCGGTTGGCCGGAAGGGACCGCCTGGCTCTCCACGTCCGCCACCGACGCCAAAGTCACCTTCGCAGTGGCTCTTGCCGCCGCCGCAGACCTCTCCCCGCTCGCCGACGAAAGCGCCGCCCAACGCGTCGATGCGCTTGCCGACCTGCTGGCTCTCGACGGATGGAGCCAGCGCAGCCGTGCAGCGCTCGCGGGCGCGTCCGGTGATCCAGCCCGGCTCGCCGCCCTCGGCCTGATCAGTCCGGAGTACCAGCTCGCATGACGACTCCCTTCCCGCAGCCGCCGTTTTCGCAGCCGCCGTTTTCGCAGCCACCCCGGCCCGCATCCCACCGGCGCCGCCTCACCCGGCGCGGCTTCCTCGCCGCCAGCGGGGTCGTCGGCGCGGCAGGCATCGCGGGCGGCGCAGCCTGGGCGACGCTCGCCGGCTCAGCCGGTACCCGTGCGGTCGCGTCAGCAGCGAGCACCGGCGGCACCCTGGTGCTCGTCACCCTCTACGGGGGCAACGACGGGCTCGACACCGTCGTCCCCGTGGCGGATCCGGCCTACCAGAAGGCGCGCGGCACGCTCGCGGTGTCCGAGCACGACGCCCTCGCGCTGGCGGACGGGCTGGCCCTTCACCCATCGCTGGCCCGCCTCAAGCGCCGCTACGACGCAGGGACGGTCGCCATCGTGCGCGGGGTCGGCTATCCGAACCCCGATCACAGCCACTTCCGTTCGATGTCGATCTGGCAGACGGCCTCGCCGCAGACCCCCGTCACGTCCGGCTGGCTCGGACGCTGGCTCGACGCGACCAGCTCCGCGGCCAACAGCAGCGGTGGCCCGATCCAGGCCGTCGGGGTCGGTGCGACGCTCACCCCGGCCCTGGTCGGCCAGCACCGCTCTGCCGCCGCCGTCCCGACCGGGATCCTCGCGGTGCCGGGCGGCGCGCTCGGCACCAGCATCCGCGCCCTGTACCGCCCCGATGCCTCCGCGGGCAAAGGCACCCTCCTCGACGCCGTCGCAGGCGTCGACAACGACTACCTTTCCGTCGCCGACCACCTGGGACCGCTGCTGGGGTCCGCCGGGACCGGCGGTGACGATCTCGCGTCGCAGCTCGGCATCGTCGCCCGGTTGATCAAGGCGGGCGTGCCCACCCAGGCGTACGCGGTCAGCCTCGGCGGCTTCGACACCCACGCCGGCGAGGAGCCGACGCACACCCGGCTGCTCGGCGAGCTCGACAGCGCCCTCGACACGTTCCTGACCTCGGTCGCGAGCTCACCCCATTCGGACCGGCTGGTCGTGATGGTCTACAGCGAGTTCGGACGCCGGGTGGTGCCCAACGCCAGCGGCGGCACAGATCACGGCACGGCGGCCCCGGTCATCGTCGCCGGACCAGGAGTGCGCGGCGGCATGTACGGCGATCAGCCGAGCCTCACGAAGCTCGGGACGGGCCCGGACGACGGTGACCTGATCGCGACCACCGACTTCCGCGACGTCTACGCGACCGTGCTCAGCGACGTGCTGGGCAGCGATCCCGGTCCGGTACTCGGCCCGGGACGGCGTTCGCTCGGCTTCGTCAAAGCCTGACCAGCACGCGGTCAGCCGGCCGGGACCCCATCGATCGCGAGCGTGTCTTCGGCGGCCCGGCGGCCGGCCGCGTCAGAGAGCTGGCGCAGCGCATTGACCAGCCCACCGACGAGATCGCCGACTCCGAAGGCCGACGTCATGGTCAGAACGACGAGCCCGGCGGCTTGATCCGTGATGCGCCGCTTCGCGGCCTGCGTGGTCATGATCTCCACGACCCGGGTGCCAGGGGCGACCAGGATCAGCACCGCCGGCTCCCGGGTGCTCTCGACCAGATTCGTGAGCAGATGCTCGGCCTCCAGGCGCGGCTCACGGTCGAACTCGCCGACCCGAAGCCAGAAACGGATACCGGTCTGCCCCTCGGCGGCGCGCCGGGCGCGCTCGATGCGCTCGTGCTGCTCGCGGGTGAACGCTTCACCAGCGGCCACTGGCACCTCCGGCTCCGGGGAGCGCAGCCCGCTGCGGCTCCTGCTCGAGGGCGGACTCGTCACCGAACCAGACCGGCTCATAGGTCCAGGGGCGACCCGGGCGGTAGCGCCGGGCCGAACCCTTCTGCGGACGGAACGCCAGGCTCGCAGCGATCACGAAGCCGAGCACGGGGATCCCGATGAACAGGAGCACCTCGAGCGGGACGCTCAGCGAATCCGGGCTGTACACATCGCCGATCTGACCGATGTCGGTGCCGACCGCCGCGGCTGGCAGGGCCGGCAGCAGCACCAGCATCGCGACCAGGGCGAGGAACGCGCCCCGGATCCCGGCTCTGACGCGGCGTCTGCGCGCACGTGTGCTCACGTTGCGAGGCTAACTGAGGGAACGCGCGGATGGTGTGCCGACCCCCGGACAACACACCATCCGCTCATCAGGTTTTCGCTACGTGCCAGGCCTTTCCTGCACGGAGGAGGCGCGCCGGTGGCCGGTGGCGTCAGGGCGAGGCGTGTCCCGCAGCGCCCCGGCGAGTCGCGCGGTGCCCGGGGACGCGCAAAGTTGCGCCCGGGACAGGATCCGTCCCGAGCCATCCGCCACCGGCAGCCGCCAGTTGGGGTATTCGTCGACGGTCCCCGGCATGTTGGGCTGCCGAAGATCACCCACCGCGTCACCGAGGGCCGCGAGCAGCACCCGCGAGGGGCTGAGCGCGAGCAATTCGTGCAAAGCGACGATCTTCTCCTCCAGGCTGCTGCCGGCCGCGAGCCCCTCCTTCGCGAGCAAGGCGTCCATCTCCGCCCGCTCGCGCTCGGAGTTGTCCGCCTCGGCGGCAGGATCGTTGAGCAGGCCGAGGCCGGCCCGCACCCGCACGTGCTCACCCGTCAAAAAGCCGGCAGCCGTGGGCAGATCATGGGTGGTGACGGACGCGACCGCCTCGTCCCGCCAGTCCTCCGGCGGCACGAGCGCGCCGTCCTCGTCGCGTTCGAACCAGAGCACGGTCGAGCCGAAAACGGCGCGCTCCTTCAGCATTTGCCGCACCTCGCGCGGGACGGTGCCGAGATCCTCGCCGACGACCAGCGCGCCCGCCCGCTCGGCCTCCAGAGCGATGACCCCGAGCAAGGCGTCGGCGTCGTAGGAGACGTAGGTACCGTCGGCGGAAGAGCTGCCCTCCGGGACCCACCAGAGCCGAAAAAGCCCCAGAATGTGGTCGATCCGAAGGCCGCCGCCGACCCGTAGCACCGCCCGCACCATGTCGCGCACGGGTGCATAGCCGGTCTCGGCAAGGCGGTCCGGCCGCCAAGGAGGCAGGCCCCAGTTCTGCCCTTGCTGATTGAAGCTGTCGGGCGGGGCACCCACGCTGAAGCCCGTCGCGAGCTCGCGCTGCAGCGCCCACGCGTCGGCGCCGCCGGGATCGACGCCGACAGCCAGGTCGTGGACGATGCCGACGCTCATCCCGCCGGTTCGCGCGGCGTGCTGGGCTGCGCTCAGCTGCTCGGCGCTGCAGTGCTGGAGCCAGCGGTGAAACGCCGAGCGGGATTCCCGTTCGAGGCGGGCCGCGGCTACGGCGGGGTCTTGCGGATCCTGCAGCTCCGCCGGCCAGCGTCGCCAGTCGGCGCCATGCCGCTCGGCCAGCGCGCACCAGAGAGCGAAATCGTCCAGCCCGCTGCTGTTCTCGGCGTCGGGCCGCGGCCTGGCATATGCGAAAAGCTCCTCAAGCGCCGCGGACTTGGCGGCCCAGACGGCGTCCCGGTCGATGTGCTCGCCCATCGCCACGCCGGCCGCGAGTTCATCGACGCGGGCTCGTACCTGCGCCGGTGCTGCCGCGTACTCGGGCAGCAGCTCGGGCCGCAGGTAGAGCGGCGAGCTGAAGCGGCGCGACGCCGGGAAGTACGGCGAGTTCTGGATCGGGATCACGGGAGCGGGAGCATGGAGCGGATTCACCAGCAGCAGACCCGCACCCTGCGCGGCACTCCAGGACGCGAGCTCGGCAAGGTCGGCGTAGTCGCCCATCCCCCAGGCGCTGCGCACGGCGTAGAGCTGCGCCATCCATCCCCAGAGCCGCGAATCAGGCAGCGGCAGCTGATCGGGCGCGACGATGAGCGCCACATCGGCCACCAAACCGGAGTCGACGAAGGCCAGCAGCCGATGCTCGCCGAGAGGCAGGCCGGCCGGCAGCCGAAGCATCCGCTCGACGTTGCCGCCGGCCTCGTCGTGGCCGCAGACCGGACCGGGAGCCAGCGTCGTGACCTGCTCGTCCAGCTCATCCTCGTCATCGTCATCGTCATGTTCGATCGCGACGCGGATCTCAGCCCTCACCGCCGACCCGGCCGGGCTGCGCATCGGAACCGATCGCCGCGCGCCCTGCCGCATCACCACCGAAGGCGGCAGTACCCGCTCCCAACCGGCAGCGGTGTGCGCCGCAAGCGCGGCAGCAGGTTGGGCCGCGTCGATGCCCAGCCCCTCCAGCACCTTGCGGACCGTGTCCTCGGCGACGGGGACCGGGCGGCGCGCCCAGTCCTCGTATTCGGTGGCGACCCCACAGGCTCGGGCGAGTTGCTCCAAGGAGGGATCCATACGGCAGTGCCTACCCTTCGACGGGCGCCGTCACCGTCGACACCGCTGGACGGGCCACACGGTAGCCGCGCAGGCCCTCCCAGAAGGCGTTGAGCGCGTCGAAACTGCCCGGATGTAGCGGGGGCCACTCGTGACCCACCTGCTTGAGCAGGATGACGTGCAGGGTCGAGCCGGAGACCAGCTCCCGGCGCTCGGTGGCCGAATCCGGCATGACGGTGTGGGTGAAGCGCGAGTAGCCGCCCTGGTAAGGAACTGTCGTGTCCTTCAGCCCGTGCACGTCCACGACGTGGACCGGGGTCGGGCACTTCACCAGCAGGGCGCCGGCCATCACCCCGGCGCCCGCGAAGGTGTTACGCGTCTGGCACACCGCGCGCCAGGCCATCATCCCGCCGTTGGAGAAGCCCCAGATGTAGACCCGGTGCAGGTCCACCGGCGTGAGCGTCGCGACGTAGTGCACGAGATCAACCAGATAACCGACGTCGTTGGCGCTGGCGTGATGGCAGCAGGTGCCGGCGTTCCAGGCCTCCTTCTCCCCGATCGGGTAGACCAGCGTGAAGTGCTCGGCCTCGCTGAAGGCCGTCGCCGCCGTGGCGTGCTCGACCCGGGCCGGCGACTGGTTCAAGCCGGGCAGGAGCAGCACGAGCGGTTCAGCTGGACCCCGCTGGCGTCGCTCATCGAGATAGAACGGGCGGCCCGCCGAGCCATAGCCCTTCGGCACAGTCAGCCGGCGCGTGACGAAGGCGCCGTGCACCGAAGCCGCGACCGGCAACGGGAGCGGGAGCATCGCGCGCGGCGGCAGCGAACTCCGCACCGAACTCGACGGGCTCCCGCAGGAGACCAGACCGGCAGCGCAGACGAGGCCGACGACGATCAGCAGGCATGCCAACGCCCGTCGACCCGCTCCCATGACGCCATGCTCGCTTTTCGGTCATGGGAAGTTCGTGTGTTGCACGAATCTCCCAAAACACCTGAAACGGCTGCCCAGCTCGCGACTTTGGGGTAGGTGGGCGAGCCCTCAGGCACTCACCGCGATCGGACGCGTTCCGGTCAGGTACGCCGACCACCGCGGATCGGGCCGGCGTGCCCCGAGGACGCGCCACGCCGCCCCGCTCGGCGCTTTCGGTGGACGGTGCAGGCGCCAACCCAGATCGGCGACGCTGCGGTCGGCCTTGGCGTGGTTACACCGGCTGCAGGCCGCGACGACGTTCTCCCAGACGTGGGGTCCGCCGCGGCTACGCGGGACGACGTGGTCGAGCGAGGTGGCGGCCGCCCCGCAGTAGACGCAGCGGTGACCGTCGCGGGCGAGTACACCCTTGCGGGTGAGCGGCACCTCCGGCTTGTACGGCACCTTCACGTAGCGGGCGAGGCGGACCACGGCTGGGATCGGAAGCACGATCGTCGGGCCGTGCAGCGCGCCTTCACCCTGCTCGACGACGACCGCTTTCTCGGCCAGGACGAGCACGACTGCGCGCCGCAGCGACACGACGCAGAGTGGCTCATACGTCGCGTTGAGCACCAGGGCCTCGACCACGGGCGCCTCCCCGCTGACTCACCGACCTGCCGAATGTCTCATACCCAGCCATATTTCAGCAGCGGGCTTTCCGGCAGGCTGGGCTGGTGCGCTATCCCGATGCCCCTCGCCTGCCCATCTCCGAGCTGATCGGCGGCCACCGGATCGACGATCCGTACCGCTGGCTGGAGGATGCCGACGACCCCACGACGATCGCCTGGTCGGCCGCCCAGGACGCGATCGCCCGCCCGGTCCTGGACGCGTATCCAGGAAGAACAGCGCTGGCGACGCGCTTGCGGTCCCTGCTCTCGGCAGGCCAGGAGAGCCCGCCGCGGCCGCGGGGCGCAGTCGCCTTCCGTCAGCGGCGGGGCCCGGATCAGCAGCATGCGGTTCTCGTGGCGGGCAGCCTGGAGGACCCAGAAGATTTTCGGATTCTCCTCGATCCGCACGAGATCGATCCGTCGGGCGCCACCACACTCGACGCCTGGGAGCCGTCCCCGGACGGGTCGTTGGTGGCCTACCAGCTCTCCCGTGGCGGCGATGAGGAGTCGACGCTTTCGGTGCTCGACGTCGCCACCGGAGACGTGGTGGACGGTCCGATCGACCGCACCCGCTACTCGCCGGTGGCCTGGCTCGCCGATGGACGCGGGTTCTACTACGTCCGCCGGCTGACCGCCGAGAGCCCGTTCGACCGCCGGGTGTATCTGCATGCGCTGGGGACCGACCCGATGCAGGACAGCTACGTCTTCGGCGCGGACCACGACCCGCGGACCTATTTCGGGGTCGACGTCTCCCCCGACGGACGCTGGCTGGTGGTCTCGGCGGCTATCGGCACCGCTCCCCGTGACGACGTCTGGATCACCGACCTCACCGATTCGCAGAGCGGGTTCGCGGTCGTGCAGCAGGGGGTCGACGCGCGTTGCTATGCCTCGGTGGCCTTCGACGGGCGGCTCTACATCTGGACCGACGCCGATGCGCCTCGGGGTCGGCTGTGCATCGCCGATCCGGCGCAGCCGCAGCGCTGGAGCACGCTCATCGCCGAGGATCCCGAAGCCGTCCTCGGCGATTACGCGGTACTGGACGCGGAGATCCTCATCGCGCGCTCGCGGCACGCCATCGGCGAGGTGGTCGCCGTCTCCCGTCAGGACGGCGCCGTGCTGCGCGAGATCGCGCTCCCGGGCATCGGCAGCGTGCCCGGCATCACCGCATCACCCTCGGGCGGCGCTGAAGCCTGGATCAGCTACACCGATGCGCTCACCCCGCCATCCGTGCTCGATTCCCGCGGCCGGCTGTGGGCGGCCGCACCGGGGACTGTCGAGGTGTCGGGGGTCACCGCGTCCGTCGAAATAGCGACGAGCGCCGACGGCACGCCCGTCCGGCTGCAGATTCTCGCCCCGGCCGGGCAGGACAAGCCGCTGCCCACGGTGCTCTACGGTTACGGCGGTTTCGGTATCAGCCTGGAGCCGGCGTACACCGCGTCGGCTCTGGCGTGGGTCGAGAGCGGCGGCGTCTGGGCCGTCGCGCAGCTGCGCGGGGGCGGCGAGGAGGGTGAGGAGTGGCACCGCGCCGGGATGCGCGAGCGCAAGCAGAACGTCTTCGCCGACTTCGAAGCCGCTGCGCGCCATCTGCGTGGCTCCGGTCGGGCGTCAGCGCTCGGCTGCCTGGGCGGGTCGAACGGCGGCCTGCTCGTCGGGGCCGCCATCACCCGCGAGCCGAGCCTGTACGACGCCGCCGTGAGCAGCGCGGCGCTGCTGGACATGGTCCGCTACGAACGCTTCGGACTGGGCTCGACCTGGAACGACGAGTACGGCACCGCTGACGATCCGGTCGAGCTGGGCTGGCTGCTCGGCTATTCGCCGCTGCATGCCGTTCGGGAAGGGGTCGCCTACCCACCGACCCTGCTCGAGGTGTTCGAGTCCGATACGCGCGTCGATCCGCTGCATGCCCGCAAGTTCGCCGCCGCGCTGCAGTGGGCCTCCCCCGGCGGGCTGGTGCTGGTGCGCCGGGAGTCCGACGTCGGTCACGGCGGCCGCTCGATCGACAGGACGATCGGGCTGAACGTCGACACGCTGAGCTTTCTCGCCGCCCAGCTGGGTTTGAGAGACTCACAACGTGACGACACCTGAGCCGGCGAGGGCCAAGGGGTCGTTCTACGAGGCGGTGGGCGGCGAGTCGACGTTTCGCCGGCTGGTGGCCGACTTCTACGCCGGCGTGCGGCGCGACCCCGTTCTCCTGCCGCTGTATCCACCGGATGAGCTGGAGGAGGCGCAGGAGCGGCTCACGCTCTTCCTGATCCAGTACTGGGGTGGCCCGCAGACCTATGGCGAGCAGCGGGGCCATCCGCGGCTGCGAATGCGTCACGCCCCGTTCGCCATCGGCCCGGCTGAGCGCGACGCCTGGCTGGCCCGCATGAGAGAGGCGGTGGACGGCCTGGAGCTCGCCCCGGAACACGCCGGACCGCTGTGGGAGTACCTGCACGGCGCGGCATTCGCGATGCAGAACTCCGCCTGAAATCACGGGGAATTCGCCGGATTCACCCGCTTGGGACCAAGGCCATCCTTCACCGCTCATGTGAGAGTGCCGAAGGAAACCTCATGAGAGAGTTGGCAGCGGTGCTCGGCCGCGAGCGCGTCCAACTCGAATTCCTGCTCTTCAAAGTCCTGGCGTTTGAGCATCTGCTGCGCTCGGATGAGACCCGCTTCCTGCGCTGGTCGGTCGAGGAGATCAACCGCGCAAGTGAGCGAGTACGAGAAACCGAGCTCCGGCGCATCCGTCTGGTCAGCGAGCTGGCGGTCGCCGCCGGCGTGAGCCTCGACCAGATGACGCTGAGCACACTCGCGGAGACTGCCCCCGAGCCTTGGCGGACCATTTTCGCCGACCACGACAGGGGTTTTCGCCAGCTGGGGGTCGAGGTGGACGACGCGTTCGCCACCGCCGGCAGGCTCGCCGACGCCAGCGGCCACGCCGTTTCAGGGTTGTTGAAGATGGCGTACCGGCCGGCGTCCACCGTGCCGATCGGACGCCAGCGCGAGCCCGTGCGGACGATGATCCTGCCCTAGCGGCATCACTCGTCGCCGGGCGGATTCCCTCTGTGCTGCAGGGGTTTTCAGCGTTTGAGGGCGACCACCGTCAGGCGGTGGCGGCCTTGCAGTACGGGCAGTGCGTCCATCCCGGGTCGATCTCGCGGGCGCAGGTGTGGCACCGGTGAGCGCCGACGACCATGCCGCACCAGGGGCAGCACGCCATGTCCTCCTCGACCTCGCGGCGGCATCCGGGGCAGCGCTCGGTGAGAGTCCAGGCGCCTTCACTGGTGACGCGCAGCACCTCGTCGAGAATCGTCTCGCCGGCGAGCGCAGCAGCGATACCGGACTGGCGCATGCTGAGCGTTCGGGACTGCTTTGCGGCCTCGGCCAGCGCCCGCTCGCCCGCGCCGGTCGTCATGGCCGTGCGGATGGCGTCAGTGATCGACAGCACCTCGAAGATGCCGGTACGGCCGCGGAAACCGGTCTCGCGACAGGTGTTGCAGCCCTTGCCCATCATCGGGGTTCCGGCAGCGATGTCTTCGGGGGTCAGGCCCAGCGCTTCGATCACCCTGGGCGACGGCTCGTAGGGCGCGCGGCACTGCGTGCAGGGCTTGCGCACCAGGCGCTGCGCGACGACGAGCGTCAGCGCGGAGGCGACCAGGAACGGTTCGGCGCCCATGTCGAGCAACCGGGCGACGGCGCCGATGGCGTCGTTGGTGTGCAGGGTGGTGAGCACGAGGTGACCGGTCAGCGACGCCTGCAGCGCCAGCCGTGCGGTCTCGCTGTCGCGGACCTCACCGACGAGGATGACGTCAGGGTCCTGGCGCAGGATCGAGCGCAGACCCGCGGCGAACGTGAGTCCGGCCTTCTCCGACACACCCACCTGCGTGATGCCGGCAAGCGCGATTTCCACCGGGTCTTCCAGCGTGATGACGTGCTTCTCACGGCTGCGGACGGCGAGCAGGGTGCTGTAGAGCGTGCTCGTCTTACCGGATCCGGTGGGGCCGGTGATGAGCACCAGGCCTTGCGGCTGGCGTACCGAATGCAGCAGCGACTCGAGCTGGTCCTCCCGCAGGCCCACCCGGGCCAGCGGCGGAAGGTCCTTGGCGCGCGGCAGCAGACGCATGACGATGCTCTCGCCGGGCAGCGCGGGCAGCGTGCTCATCCGGATGTCGACGTTCTCGCCGCCGGCGACGAAACGGGCGCGGCCGTCCTGCGGGCGCCGGCGCTCGGAGATGTCGAGGCCGGCCATGATCTTCAAGCGGCTCGCGAGGCTGGGACCGGCGATCTTCGGCACGGTCATGACGTCGCGGAGCTGGCCGTCGACCCGGAAGCGGACCACCACGTCGGTGGACTGCGGCTCGATGTGGATGTCGCTGGCTCCCTGGCCGACGCCCTCACGCAGGATCATGTCGACGAGCTTCACGATCGGGGCGTCGTCGACGTCGGTGGCCCCGGCGGCGATCTCGGCTTCGATGCTGGTGGCGCTGCGCTCCTCGGCGAGGTCGTTCAGCACCGCGGCGGCGGCCCCGTCGTCCGACAGGCTCCAGACCCGGGTGAGAGCGGCGCGCAGGTCCGCGTCGGTGGTGACCGCCACCTCGAGGTCGGAGACCTTCAGGTGGACGCGGACATCGTCCAGCGCGAAGACGTTGGTCGGGTCGGTGACGGCGACGAGCATCCGGCCGGTGGCCGGGTTACGGCCCAGGACCATGACGCCGTTGCGCTCGGCGACCGAGCGTGGGAGCTGGCGGGCGACGGGTACATCGACGCGCTCGCGCATCGGGTCGACCACGGGTAGCTCGAGCGCGGCGCCGAGAGCGGTCGCGAGCTGCCGCTCGGTGGCGTAGCCCTCCTCGACCGCGAGGCGACCGAGCCGCTTGCGCTCCTGCCCCCGCTCGGCCTGCTTGACCAGCAGGTGGTCGAGCTGGGCCTGGGTGAGAACGCCCTGGTCCATGAGCACTTCGCCGAGCCTGCGACGACCGCCGGCTGGTCGCATTTGCGCAGGTATCTGCTCATGCGAGGGGCCTGTCGCCGGCGAGTGGACCGAAGAGCTCACATCTCTCTATCGGCAGCAGGTTGCCTTAGGCAAAGTGTCCCTTTGGTCCGGCGTCACTGGTCCGGCGTCAGCACCGCCGTCTGATCCATTCCGGTGATGCCGTCCGGAGGTCCCTGGGAGCGGTCGTTCTGTCCGCCAACGGGCACTCCGCCGAGCACCATGACCGGACCGACGCCGGTGCGACCGCGCTTGGCCTCGTACATCGAACGGTCGGCGGCGCCGATGAGAGCCGCTGCCGGGGTCTCAGGATGGGTGGTGACGGCGATGCCGATGCTGGAGCCGACGTTGAGCTCGAGCGGCGAGCCGACATTGACGTGGCCCGGGACCAGCGCAGGGTCGAGCGCGACCGGGCCGGCGAGCACCGAACGCACGCGAGCAGCGACCCGCACCGCGTCGCCCGGGGAGTCCAGTTCGGCGCAGAGCACGACGAACTCGTCGCCTCCCCAGCGGCAGAGCGTGTCTTGCGGGCGCAGGACCCGGCCGATACGCGCCGAGACCGCCGAGAGCACCCGGTCACCCGCGGGGTGGCCGTAGTTGTCGTTGACCGCCTTGAACTCGTTGAGGTCGACGAACAGCAAGCCCACCGGGGCGATGCTGCGGCGCAGGAGGGCCAGGCTGCGGCGCAGCCGGTCTCCGAGCAGCGCGCGGTTGGCCAGGCCGGTGAGGGGATCGGTCAGCGAGGTCGCGCGCAGCTCGTCGAGGTGTTCAGTGATGTCCCAGCCCTCGAGCAGCAGGCCACCGACCCGCTCGTCATGGGCCATGTCATGGGCGACGACGGCGATCGTGCGCCAGCTGCCATTGGTGTGACGCAAGCGGACCTGCAGCTGGCGGCTGCGGCCACCGGGCGCGAGGTCACGGACCACGCCGGCGAGCAGCGGCCGGTCAGCCGGGTGCAGCAGCGCCGTCACCTTGTTCTCGGCCGGCTCCGTCGCCGATTCCCAGCCCAGCGCACGCGCCGTTCCCGGGTTGGCGAAGCGGATCGAAAGATCGTCCGAAACCACGTAAAGCGTGCTGCCTCGGTCGACCAGCACGCGCGGGTCAGGCGCGATCATTGGATCGGTCATCCAACTCCCCCGTCGGATCGCGTCACTCGACTTCAGTCTCCCCGACGGACGTGCCCACGAAGAGCGCCCGTTGGACCCACTTGGCGTTGCGCCATCCGGCGCAGCGCGCTAGTGCGCTCGCGCACAGACTCTTGACCCAGTGCCGCCATTGCTCACGCTCCGTATCTTAGAGATACCGAAGCCTTCGTGCGTGGGAAGCGTCCGAATGATCGGAACGAGGCCCCTGAACAGCACGAAGCCGGCGTGTCATTTTGTGACGCGCCGGCTTCGTTCCGTAACGGAGAGTGTAGGTCAGACCGCCAGGGAGAGTTCCGCAGCCTCGTCGAACGAGCGGCGCGGGGTCGGCATGATGCGGGTCGGGCGTGAGAGCCGGTCGCCGTAGCTGGAGCGGTTGGACAGCGCTGCGGCGTAGGCAGCGCGGCGGTTGGCGGCGCGCCCGGTCTCGGGCTCGTCGTCGACCGGGGAGTCGGAGTACTGGGCGGTGATGCCGGCCCGCATCAGAGCCAGGCCCTCGGAGCGCATCTGCGAGACGCGGGACTCGGTGACGCCGAGCTCCTCGGCCAGCTCGGCGGAAGAGCGGCCTTCGAGGAAGTAGCCGCTGACGACTGCCTGCAGCCGGTCCGGGAGCAGCGCAAGGGCGTCACGCAGGTAGGCGGCACGCTCGCGCTCCTCGAGCTGGGTGGAGGGGTCGACGTAGACCGTCTCGACGAGGCCGTCGGCCAGGGTCAGCGGATCGCCGTCCTCCTCGCCGCACGGGGCGTCGAGCGAAAGGACCAGGGCGCGGTGCACGCGACCCTGCAGCTCGTGCAGCTCACGGACCGGAACCTGCATCTCCGCAGCGACCTCTTCCGGGGTCGGGGTGCGGCCCAGGCGGGTCAGCAGCTGGTTGTGCGCGTCCTCGACGGTGCGGGCAGCGGCACGCAACGAGCGGGGAGCGAAGTCAAGCGCGCGGGCGGCGTCGACGATCGCACCGCGAACCCGCATGGAGACCCAGCGCTCGAACGGCACGCCGCGGGCGGGGTCGAAGCGGTGGGCGGCCTCGACGAGTCCGAGGGTGGCCGCCTGGGCCAGTTCCTCGCGGTCGGCGTGGCGCGGGTAGTGAGCGGCGACCTGGAACAGCACGTGCTGCACGAGCGGGAGGTTGCGCTCGATGAGCTCGGTCACCTCGTCGCGGCTCAGCGGGGCAGCGGAGACGACGGTCTGCGCGGCAGCGGTGTCGTCCTGATCCGTCGCGACAATATTCTCGTGGTTCTCGTGGTCCGACGCGACAATGTCCGACGCGGCACTCGGGGCATCGAGTACGGCTGATGCGTTCAAGGCGGGCTCCTGTGGCGGGGAAGTCGTACTGGTGGCGGGAAAGCGGACGATCACTCGGTGGTCAGTGGACCTGACCGGCCGGGTGGTTGCAGCTACCGGTACGCAGTGCGGAGCTTTGAAGCTTCGACCCGAGCAGATGGTGTGTGACCAGATGCACGAGGAGATCCCTTCAAGTCGTTCCAACTGCGCTCGACCGCACCTGCATCGACCGAAACGCGTCGAACCCTTGATGGCCTTTTGGCACTATCTTTCGTAACCCAATTCGGGTGATTTGTCGGGTTCGGCGGCTATATCCACGCCAAAACGCCGCTGGACTAGTCCTTTCGGACTAGTCACCTGTGGCTGACAGAGATCAATCGGCGGCGATCGGCAGTTGGTTGAGCCGCCAGGAGCCACACCACCCGGGCGGCGGGCACCCGTTCAGGTGAGCGGCCACCCGGCCGGCTCAATCGTGCCCTTCGACAGCTGTCGCCAGTGGTCAGGAGGGTGCTCGGCCCTCGCTGCCGACCGATCAGTCGCGGGTCAGCTTGCGGTAGACGACCCGGTGTGGACGCGCCGCCTCCAGGCCGAGCCGGGCGATCTTGTTTTCCTCGTAGTCGGCGAAGTTGCCTTCGAACCAGAACCATTTCGCCGGGTCCTGCTCGTCGCCCTCCCAGGCGAGGATGTGCGTGGCTACGCGGTCGAGGAACCAGCGGTCGTGGCTGATGACCACGGCGCATCCCGGGTACTCCAGGAGCGCGTCCTCCAGCGAACGCAGCGTCTCGACGTCGAGGTCGTTCGTCGGCTCGTCGAGCAGCAGCAGGTTGCCGCCGCGCTTGAGGGTGAGCGCGAGGTTCAGCCGGTTGCGCTCTCCTCCGGACAGCACGCCGACCGGCTTCTGCTGATCGGGCCCCTTGAAGCCGAACGAGGAGACGTAGGCCCGGCTCGGCATCTCCAGCTTGCCGACCATGATGTAGTTCAGCCCGTCGGAGACGATCTCCCAGACATTTTTACTGGGGTCGAGCGCCGAGCGGCTCTGATCGACGTACGCGATGTCGACCGTCGGCCCGATGATCAGCTTGCCGTCGTCAGGCTCCTGCTGGCCGACCAGCATGGAGAAGAGGGTGGTCTTGCCGACACCGTTGGGACCGATGACGCCCACGATGCCGCCCCGGGGCAGGTTGAACGACAGGTCGTGGATCAGCTGGCGGTCACCGAATCCCTTGTCGAGGCTGATCCCCTCGATCACCTGGCTGCCCAGCCGCGGACCAGGCGGGATGTGGATCTCCTCCCAGTCCATCGGCCGGACCCGATCCGCCTCGGCGGCCAGCTCCTCATAGCGCGCCACCCGGGACTTGCTCTTGGCCTGGCGGGCCTTGGGATTGGAGCGCACCCATTCCAGCTCCTGAGCGAGCTGGCGCTGACGCTTGGCGTCCTTGTTGCCTTCGATCTTCAGGCGCGACTGCTTGGTCTCCAGATAGGTGGAGTAATTGCCCTCGTACGGGTAGGCGCGCCCGCGGTCGAGCTCGAGGATCCACTGCGCGACGTTGTCGAGGAAGTACCGGTCGTGGGTGACCGCGAGGACGGCGCCGGGGTATTTGGCCAGGTGCTGCTCCAGCCAGGCGACCGATTCGGCGTCGAGATGGTTGGTGGGCTCATCGAGCAGCAGCAGGTCGGGCTGCTGGAGAAGCAGCTTGCAGAGCGCGACCCGGCGACGCTCCCCGCCGGAGAGCTTCGTGACGTCGGCATCGCCCGGAGGCAGGCGCAGCGCATCCATCGCCTGATCGAGTCGCGAGTCCAGCTCCCACGCGTCGTGCGCCTCGATGACGTCGATGAGCTCGGCCTGGCGGGCGAGCAGCGTGTCGAAGTCGGCGTCGGGCGCCGCCATCTTCTCGTTGATCTCCTCGTACTCGGCAAGCACATGCCGGGTCTCGGCGACCGCATCTTCGACGTTTCCCCGCACGTCCTTGTCCTCATCGAGCGGCGGCTCCTGCAGCAGGATGCCGACCGAGTACTCGGGGCTGAGGATCGCGTCGCCATTCGAAGGGTGCTCGATGCCGGCCATCATCTTCAGGACCGTCGACTTGCCGGCGCCGTTGGGCCCGACCACACCGATCTTGGCGCCGGGGATGAACGCCAGCGTGACGTCATCGAGGATCACCTTGTCGCCAAGGGCTTTGCGCACCTTGCGCATCTGAAAGATGTACTGCGCCATGTGTCACAGCCTATGGGGCCGGGGGCTTCGGGGTCGTCCGCGAACGTCCTAGGTGGCGGCGGGCTCGGGCACCGACTCCAGAGCCGACGCGCCACTCTGCGCCGTGCCCGGCTGCTCGGCGACATCCGCCGGACGCACCTCGCGTAGCAACCGAGCTGCGACGCGCGAGAGGTCAGCGCCGATCGCGTCGGCATCCATCTCCATGATCGTGTGCTTGACTCCCTGCTGGTCCTCATACGACCGCTGGCGCAGCCGGCCGGTGATGATCACCCGATCCCCGCGATCCAGCGTCGTCGCGGCATTTTCGGCGAGCCGGCGCCAGCAACTCACCTCGAGGAAGATCGTCTCGCCATCGCGCCACTCGGTGGTGCCCCGGTCGAAGACCCGCGAACTGCTGGCGACCCGCATCCGGGTCCAGGGCACGCCGGTACGGCTCACGCCGGTCTTGGGAACGGAGGTGAGGTTTCCGGACAGCGTCAGGTAGGTCTCGCCGGCCATGGGGTGCTCCAAAGGGATCGTCAGGCGAAGAGCGACGGACGGGATGTCCGCGCTCCGTCGACTCTGGCGATCGGCCGCGGGCCTGGCGTGCTCGGAAGCGACATTGTGGATAGTGCGCGATCGTCCACCGAGCGGCGCTTACGGTGCGCCGAGCGCCCGCCAGCCGGCGAGAATCGCCGGGTCGCCTCCGGAGTGCACGACGTCATTGCTGCGCCGCCCCCACAGCACCAGGAAGAGATCCTCGGCGCGGCCGGTCAGGGTGCCCTCGCCTGCGCCGCCGGTGCCGCATGTCCAGACATCGCCGGTGTCGCTGGCGGTCAGCCTCAGCAGCCCTGGCGGCGGGTCCTGCTTGTAGTGCATACGGGGAAGCATCACGTCGAGGTATTCACCGATGCCGTCGACGGCTACGGGGGCCGTCACGGCGGCCGGCTCGATGATGGCGAGTTCGGCGTCGACGCGGTGCACGACCGCCTCCATCGCCTGCCGCCGGTGCCAGAACGCGGCGGTGCGCGGACGCGGCCCGAAGCCCCACACCTGCGTGCTCGGCGGGCAGCTGCCCAGGGCGTCGATGAGCGTCTCGAGTCCACCTTCGAGGTAGTGCACGACCTCGCCGTCGGCCAAGGCCGGAGTCTCGTACGGGGCGGGCTCCTGACGCCGTTCCCGGACGATGGCGGCCGACCATGTCCATGTCGTGCCGATGTGCGCCGCGAGCGCGCGCAGATCCCACCCCGGACACGTGGGGACGGTCGACCCCAGCGGGCCCTGCGCGACCGCGGAGATCAGCGCCGAGCCTTCAGCAGCGAGGAGTTCGATGTAGTCCAGCTTCTTCTCAGCCATGGGTGGAGAGCCCCCCATCGACGGGGATCACCGCGCCGGTGAGATAGGCGCCGGCGCGGCTGGCGAGAAAGATCGCGATGCCGGCCATGTCCTCGGGCTCCCCCGCACGGCGCATGGGGATGCGTTCGGAGATCGCCGCCGCGGCGGGGTCGTCGTCGAAGACGAAGGCCGTCATCTTGCTCGCGAAAAGGCCCGGGGCGATCGCGTTGACGGTGATGCTCGGGCACAGCCTGGCCGCGAGCTGGCGGGTGAGCATGTGGACGGCGGCCTTCGAAGCGGGATAGGCGTAGTTCTCCCACGCCGGCACCATGATTCCCTCGATCGAGCCGACCATGATGACCCGCCCGGGATCGCCCGGGGCGGCGGCCTTTTCCAGCTGTGGCAGGAGCGCCCGGGTCAGGTTGAAGGGACCTTTGACGTTCGTCGAGAACACCTTGTCGAACGCGGAGTCGGGGTAGTCCATGAGGCCCGCGCCCCACGTCGCCCCGGCATTGTTGACGAGCACGTGCAGCTCGGACTCACGCTCGGCCACCTCGGCGGCCAGCGCGAGCACGCCGGCCTCGTTCGAGAGGTCACCCGGCAGCGCGACGGCGCCGATCTCGTCGGCCGTCGCGCGGAGCTCGTCCTCCTTGCGGCTGCTGATGTAGACCTTGGCGCCGCGTTCGACGAAGCCGGTCGCGATCATCCGGCCGATGCCGCGCGAACCGCCGGTCACCAGAACAGTCTTGGAGCTGACGTCGAAGAGCGAATCCGTAGAGCCCACATGGCGGAACGTATGCGATAGGCGCGCGGTGGGCGCACGCGCGTCAGTGCAGAAGAATTTTCAGCAGCACCACGGCCACCCCGAACACGGCGCACACCAGCGATTCGAGAATCAGCGCAATGCCGCGCGCCCCGCTGCGAAAAGCGGCCGTCGCTCCCCAGGCGCCGAGCAGCCCGACGGTCAGCCACAGTGCGCTCAGCACGGACGTGTTCACCGATCCCCGGCCGAGGCGGACGACCTCGAAGGCGAGTACGGGGATCAGGGACGCCCGCAGCCGGGTCCAGTCCTGCGCGCCGGCATGGCGGATCGTGGCCCAGTTGGTGCGCCGGCCGGTTTTCACCTGCTCTCCGATGACATCGGCATAGACGTGAGCGAGCCAGTACAGGACGAGTGCGCCGATCGCCGACCAGAAGATCGCCCCGCCGCTGACGCCCTTGTGGGCCTTGGCCGCGAGCACCACACCGGCCAGGATCGTGCCGTAGATGACCTCCGCCGGATTTCCCTGCGGGTCGACGAACAGCCGCAGCCGCCGCAACGATCGGCGCCACAGCGGGACCGGTTCGCTCGCTGCCGCCGTCACGCCCGCGCGCTCCGATCGGCGTCGGGGGTTCCGGGAACCGGCCCGTAGGCCGCCCGCAGCACGAGCGTCAGGGCCGTACGCCGCTCGGGATCTTCCAGTGCCGCGCCGAACGTGTCACGCAGCTGCGTCATCCGATAGCGCACGGTCTGGGGATGGACGTGTAACGCCTGGGCGACGGCGTTGCGCGCGCCGGCATGCGCGAGCCACGCGAGGAGGGTGAGGGCGAGGCGTTCGCGGGCCGATTCGGGCACGGCCTCGAGCGGCGCGAGCAGCTGGCGGCTGAGCCGCTCGAGCAACGCCGGGTCAGCGCGCAGCACCAGGTCGAGCAGATGGTCGTCGACCAGGATCGGCTCGGAGTGCCGCCGGTCACCCGCCACCTCGATCAGTGCCAGTGCCTCGGCAGCGGCGAGCGATTGGCGTACCTCCCGCGGCTGTACGAGCGAGCCGACCACCGCCGGAATGCCTTTCAAACGCTTGCGCACTTGCGCGAGCCCGAAGTCAGCGGTGCAGGGCACCAGAGCCACCACATCCCCATCGCGGGGCCAGATCAACGCGTCCGAGGGCAGCGGGATCTCCGGCGTCTCCCGCGGAAGGATCACCGCCGCCAGGTGTTCGGGCAGCGGCCACCGCGCCAGTACGGCGAGCTCGCGCAACGTCTCATCGTCGATGCCGGTGATGAGCAGGCGGGCCAGTTCGGCGCGGCGCCGGTCGCGCTCCCCCGCACGAGCGGCCTGCTCCTCCGCGTAACCACGAACGCTGAGCGCGGAAAGCCCGTCGATATAGGTGAAAAGCAGCTCGGCAAGCCTCACGAGCACGGCCGGCGGCGCCCCCGCTTCGACCGCGAGATCGCCGACGGTCCGCCAAGCGACGCGAGCGCCGACCCGATACGCCGAGAGCAGCGCGTCGAGCCCACGGCCCTGGCGCAGCTCGCCGCGTCCGAGTTCGAGGTAGAAATTGCGCGGCAGCGTCGGCTGGCCGGGCTCTTCCAGCAGGTCGACGAAGGCAGCGAGGGCACGTTCCACGCCCATCGTCAGGTTGCGTCCGAACAGGCCCTCGATCGGGCGGGAGTACTCGGCGACCTCCTCTCCCACCGCGGCATTGATGTCCGTCGCCAGGGACGGCAGCGCCTGGCGCAACCGGGCTGCCAGCAGCGGGTACACCGCAGCGCTTTGTTCCGGGGGAACAACCACCGGGAAAACGTATCGCCGAACGCTCCTGCCGGGCGCACCAGTACCCTCTGAGCTGCGTTTCCCCCTGTAGCTCAGCGGATAGAGCGCCGGACTTCTAATCCGATGGTCGCAGGTTCGAGTCCTGCCAGGGGGGCTTGACGCCGGTTGGAGCCGGCGGCGATGCCGGCGGTGAGATCACCGAGCAAGGCTATTTCCCCAGAAAGCGAGCTACAGCCGAAGAATCGCTGACTTTGTCCTCCGCCAACCAGCGTTCAATCGACTGTCCACGCTTGTGGTGACTACTTGCGGCTCAGGCCCAGCTCCGTCGCCAATTTGGCGACCTCCTCGGCGATGGCCCGGGGGCTGAGCTGTGGGAGGTGATGCGCGCCGCCCTCGAAGAGCGTGAGCCGCGAGTGACGGAGCCCGGCGTGCAGGGCGCGGGCCGTCTCCACCGGGATCAGCTTGTCGGTCGGATCAGCGATGATGACGGTCGGGGCGAGGATCTGTTCGAGCGTGGCGTCCAGCTCCGCGAGGTGGTGCACCAGGTCGCGTTGCTCGGTGAGGAACGTGCGCCACATGGCGCCGTGTTCGTGGCGGGCATGACCCCAGGCTCGCCAGTTGAGGTACTCGTGCCGCTCCAGCGGACGCCCGCGCTTCCGTTCGATGCGCGCCAGCCGCTGCCTCGCGAACCAGGGCGTGAGCCACCAGGCCGCGATCGCGCAGACCGGCCCGGCGACGGGAGCGGCCAGCAGCCTGTCCCAGCCGTCCAGACAGTGCGGGCCGACGCTCGACACCAGCACGAGTCCGCGAACCCGCTCGGAGGCGAGCGCCGCGGTGAGGGCGACTCCCCCGCCGTAGGAGTGGCCGACGAGGATCGCCTCATCGATGCCCGCGTGGTCCATCTCCGCGAGGATCCAGCGCGCGTTGTCGGCGAAATTCCCCGCTGGATGCGGGTTCTTTCGATAGCCGGGGCGATCCAGCGCCAGGCTTCGGGTCGACGCCGGAAGCGCGCGGACGACCTCGTCCCAGTCGGAGGCCGCTCCCGGTTGGCCGTGCAGGAAGACGACCGCTGCGTTCACTTGCAGATGCAGGCCCGAGCAAGATTGTGGGCGCTGGTGGCCGCACAGAAGCGGGCGGCGATCACGTCATGACCGGCGAGTGGGTGGCCGCAATCGCACTGCTGGGCCGGAAGGACCACCGGGGGCTGTGAAGTCGTCGTAGGACTTACCATGCTGCCGCCTTGACCGAAGATTGCGAGGCGGAGGGGACGCACGGTCCTGACAGGCCCGGTCCGCTATGTCTCCTCAGTGTCTCACGCTTTCGGTGTCGACGCCCGGCCGCAAGTCCCGCCCGGGCTGCAGAAGTTGTGTGCACCGATGGGTGTGCGCCGGAGCGAAAGCGCATATGTTCAGGCCAGCGGCTCCCTTCGATCCGTCATCTCAGACGCCGATCCCGAGCGCCAGCGAAGAGGGCTTTGTGCCTACTGACATGCCCACCGACAATTTGTCACCCCTGGCCGCGGACTCCCGGCCTTTGATCGACTGGCCGCTCCTGCCGCAGACGCCTCCGGACCGGCCGACCCTCCCGCGCTACATGTTCATCGCCGAAGCGGCCACCGGCCGCCCGGCGTCAGCCAAGGCCCAGGCAGCTCGCCGCGAGAGAATCCTGCAGGCGGCGGCCAAGCTCGACGGCCGCATCGAGAGGTTGGCCTCCCCGTTCGGCGACGGAATGATCTACACGATTTGCGAGCTCCCGTCGAACCGGGCGGCGGCAAGTTTCGCGACCGTCATGCGTGCCGCGTACGACACGGGAGTGCGCACCGTCGCACTGCCGCGGCCGCGCCGCCAGCTCTATCAGGGCGCCTGAGCACACCTGAATCGGCGGGGCAGACCGCCGTCCGTCACGTTCGCGGGACGACGCGAACGTGAGCCAAGTCATTTCATGTGAATTTCCAGGAGCGCAACAGGAGCCGATGCTGGCCCGTTAACTCATTACGTAGCGTCAACAGCTTTGATTTGTTGACCGCAGATGTGGGGGAAACAGGCATGCGGGGTTCACGCTCAGTAACTCGGTTCACGGTGGCGATCGTTGCTGCGCTCGCAGCAACGCTCCCCGCACTGTCGGCAACGGCGGCGAGCCCCGGTGTGAACGACGGCGGTGTGGTCGCCAGCGCGGTCCCGGCCAAGTACACGCCGAACATCGGCAACGGCGCCGTCGAGGCGATCGTGCAGGTGGGCAGCCGGATCGTCGTCGGCGGCTCGTTCACGACCGTGACCCCGACCGCCGGCACCGGCTCCGGAACGGCTGTCACACGCAACTACCTGTTCGCCTTCGACGCCACGACGGGCGCGCTCGACACCGGCTTCGTCCCGGCGGTGAACGGTGAGGTCGACTCGATCGTCCCGACCGCCGATGGCACCGGCGTCTATGTCGGCGGCAAGTTCACCACCGCCGGCGGGGTCGCGACCCGCCTCGCCGAGTTCAACCTCACGACCGGCGCCCGCGTCACCACGTTCAACCCCTCGCTCAACGGGCTCATCAACGACATGGCGCTCGTCGGCAACCGGCTCTTCCTCGGCGGCACCTTCACGTCGGTCCGTAGCGTCGTGCACGACGGGCTCGCCTCGATCAACGCGACCACCGGCGGGATCGACCCGTACCTCACCGTCAACCTGACCGGCCACCACAACTACGGCCGGGTCGCAGGTTCCGCCGAGGCCGCCGTGGGCGCCACGACCGTGGCGGTGTCCCCGGACAAGACGCGTCTGATCGTCGACGGCAACTTCACGTCCGCCCAGGACCCGATCGGCACGTACGCACGTGACCAGATCGTCAGCATCAACCTCGGCGCCACTTCGGCCACCGTCGACCCGAACTGGAACACCAACGCCTTCACAAACGCCTGCTACAACTGGGCTTACGACTCCTTCGTGCGCGGCGTCGGATGGTCGCCGGACGGCTCGTACTTCGTGGTCGCGGCCACCGGCGGGTACTACAACAGCACCTTCCAGGACTGTGACTCGGCCAGCCGGTTCAACGCCTCCTCCACCGGCCTTTCCGTTACACCGGCCTGGGTCGACTTCACCGGCACCGACTCCGTCTACTCGGTCGGCGTCACCTCATCGGCGGTCTACATCGGCGGTCACTACCGCTGGCTGAACAACCCCTACGGCCAGGACGACTCACGCTCGGGCGCGGTCGCCCGTCCGGGTCTGGCAGCTCTCGACCCGGCCAATGGGGTCCCGATGTCATGGAACCCCGGACGCAACCCCCGCGGTCACGGCGCTGAGGTGGTCTACGCCACCTCCCAGGGAATCTGGGTCGGCAGCGACACCGACTACATCGGCAACTACCAGTACAAGCACCAGAAGATCGACTTCTTCCCGTTCGCCGGCGGCGCGGCGGTGACCGGCAACAACACCGGAGACGCCCACACCGTGTTCCAGGCGGGCAGCCTCGCCGGGGCAAACACCTTCACCGCCAACACTTTTGACCCGACGACGGGCATCGGCTCGGTCGACGCCACCCAGCCCAGCACAGGCGGCGGCATCGCCTGGGGCACCGTCACCGGCGCCTTCGTCCTCAACGGCCGGATCTGGTACGCCTCAGGTGGCCAGTTCTTCTACCGGACCTGGGACGGCGCCAACGCCTTCGGGCCGGCCCAGCTCGTCGACCCGTATGACGATCCCTACTGGGACAACGTGCAGACCGGTTCCGGGCAGACCTACCAGGGCACGGCGACCAGCTTCTACGCCGAACTGCCCAACGTGACCGGCATGTTCTACGCCAACCGGTCGATCTACTACACGCTGGCCGGCAGCAAGAATCTCTACAGCCGGGCCTTCGCTCCTGACACGACGAGCTCCTCGGTCGCGAACCAGGTGACGGGCGGCGTCATCAGCCCGGTGGAGAACACCGTGGTTTCCGGCGGCAGCCCCGTCGATTTCTCCGACGCCAGCGGCATGTTCCTCGCGGGCAACTCGCTCTGGTACGCCACCAAGTCCGACGGCAAGCTGCACCAGGCGCCGTGGAACGGCACCACCGTGACCGGCCCGAGCACGATCGACACGCTGGCCACCGGCAACTGGGCAGCACGCGGCGTCTTCCTCGACACCGTGGCCCCGCCGGTTGCCCCGACGGCGAGCTTCACGTCCTCGTGCCTGAACGCCACCTGCTTCTTCAACGCCTCGGCGTCCACCGCTCCCGGCTCGGCGATCACCTCGTACGCCTGGAACTTCGGAGACTCCAGCACCGGCACGGGCGTCCAGCCGCAGCACACGTACGCCGGACCCGGCACGTATCAGGTGGCACTCACCGTGACCAATTCGGCCGGCGCGACGAGCAGCGTGACACATCCGGTCACGGTCAGCGCGACGCAGGCCCCGACCGTGGCGTTCGTCGCCTCGGCAAGCGCCAACGGCAACGCCACGACCGAAACGGTCACCGTGCCGGCCGGCATCTCCGCGGGCAACGGCCTGCTGCTGGCCGCCACCGGTGTGGGCGCCGGACCTCTCACGGCACCCGCCGGGTGGACCCAGGTCGGCACCTACAGCGCCGCGACGGGGACGACCACTGCCCTGACCACCACGGTCTGGCAGCGTGTCGCCTCGGCGACCGATGCCGGATCCTCGGTCACCGTGACGTTCCCGGCGGCGGTGCACGGCACCGTGCAACTGCTCGCCTACAGCGGGACGAACACCACCAGCCCGGTGGTCGCTTCGGCGGGCAAGGCCTCGGTCATGACCGGCTCGTCGTACTCCACGCCGGCCGCCACGGTGCCTGCCAACGGTGACGTCGTCGTCTCGATCTGGGCGGGCAAGTCCTCGGCCATCACGGCGTGGACCGCCCCCGCGGGCCAGACGGTGCATTCCGTGGACAACGGCTCCGGCAGCGGGCGCGTGAACTCGATCGCCGCCGATGGCGGGATCGCGAGCGCCGGACTCACGGGTGGCATCACCGCCACCACCGACCAGCCCGGATCGGCTTTCGGCGCCTGGACCATCGTCCTCGGCGCCTGATCCACCGGCCCCAGATCCACGGATCGGTGCCCCTGTCCGGCCAAGATGAGCGGATGAGCGTCGATGAGCATGCGGTGTTGGTGAACGGCTCGGCAGGGCGACGTCCGATCGTGTTGGTCTCGGGCGTCGCCAGGCCTCCGGGCATCGGCTACGCGACGGCGCTACAGCTGGCCGAGCTGGGCACCGATCTGATGTGTGCGGATCTGGTCGGCAGCGGAGACACCGGCTATGCGACGGATGAGGCCTTCGACGACGTCATCGCCGAGGTCACCGAGCGGGCCGCCGAGCATGGCGCCCGGGTCGTCGCTCACCGGCTGGAAACCCTGGAAAAGCAAGATGTTTCGACGCTCCTGGCCCACACCCTCGACGCGTTCGGCGGGCTCGACTCGTGCTGCGTGCTGAACGGGGCCACCGGCGCGGGGGCCGGCGACGGTCTCCTGCTGGACCTGACGGAGGAGTCCTGGCGACGGTGCCTGGACGTCAACCTGACCGGCTCGTGGCTGCTGGCCCAAGCCGCGGCGAAGGCCATGATCTCGGGCGGCCGGCCGGGGTCGCTGGTGCTGCTGTCCTCGCACGCGGCGCTGGCGCCGACGATCGGCGCCGGAGCCGTCGGAGCCGCGCGGGCTGCGGTCGACCAGATGGTCGCCGTGCTCGCCGCTGAACTCGGCCCGCATCGCATCCGCTGCAACGCCGTCGCGCCGCTCGCCGTCGAACCCAGCGAGCGGTTCCCGAATCCCGGCCTCACGGCGCTGGCTGTCAACGAAGGCGTCTCGTTCGCGGCCTGGATCGCCGGGCGCATCCCGCTCGGACGCGCCCAGACAGCAGCGGAAACCGCTGCGGTCATTACGTTTCTGTGCTCCGACGCGGCGTCCTACGTCTCCGGGGTGACGATCCCGGTGAACGGCGGCGCGACGAGCTGACTCACGTCCGGGTCACAGGATCGCGTCGCTCACCTTGAGCGCGACGACCTCATCCCAGCTGTAGCCGAGTGACAGCAACACCTCGTCGGTGTGTTCACCGAGCCCCGGCGCGGCGTGAAGGGCGGCGGCCTGCTCGTCGAACTGGACGACCCCCGCCGGAAGCGGGAAAGGCTCAGCGCCTTCGCGCTCGACCGACCCGATGTAGCCGTTGGCGACGATCTGCGGGTCGTTGACGAGTTCGTCGACGGTCTGGAACGGCGCCCATGGGATACGAGCCTCATCGAGTTGGCGGCGCCAACCGTCCAGCGGCCGGCCCGCGAAGGTCGCCTCGAGCTCGGCGACGAGTGCGCCGCTGTGCTCGGCCCGCGACCCCATGTCGACGAAGCGCTCATCGGCCAGCAGATCGGGGCGCTGGAGAATCGTGCACATGTCGTGCCAGTACTTGTCGGGCTGCAAGCAGCACAGCGTCAGCCATCTGCCGTCACCGCAGCGGTAGTTGGCGGCCAGCGGGTTCGGCAGCGAGACCCGTGGTCGCCCGAGCTCGGGCGATTGGCGGAAGGCGCCCTGCAGAGCGGCCAGCACGTCAGAGGAGATCATCCAGAGCGCGGTACCGAGCAGCGACACATCGACCGTGCACCCCTCGCCGGTGCGTTCGCGGCGAAACAGGGCGCCGGCGATACCGAAGGCGAGATGTGTCGCGGCGTACCGGTCGCCGACGGCCCCGCGCTGTGGCAGCGGCTCCGATAACCCTTGCGGCGCAATGGTTTCTTCGATCGCGCCGCGGGCCCAGAACGCGGTGGAGTCGTAGGCGGGAGTGTCGGCGTCGGGTCCGCGGGTGCCGTAGCCGTGACCGCGGGCATAGATCAGCCGCGGGTTGAGCGCGCGAATCTCGTCGGCGCCGAGCCCGAGCCGCTCCAGGACCGACGGCAGGAAGTTGGTCAGGAAGACGTCGGCGCTCTCCAGCAGGCGCAGCAGGGCCGCGCGGCCGTCCGGAGCCTTGAGGTTGATGGCGACGCTGCGCTTGTTGCGATTGGCCATCTCCATCGAATAATTGACCGTCGAGCTGCCGGAACCGGCGGTCATCAACTGCCGGTAACCATCCCCATCGGGGTGCTCGACCTTGATGACGTCAGCGCCCCAGTCGGCCAGCAGCGCACCGGCGACCGGGACGAAGACCCACTGCGCCAGCTCGACGACGCGCACGCCCTGGAAAACGTCGACAGACGGTTGGCCGCTCACCCGGCGCTGCAGCGAACCGTCAGGAGACGGGCTCGACGGGGGTGAAGCGGTAGAGCCGCTCCGCGTTGCCGCGCAGGATCTTGTACTGCGTCTCCTCCGGCAGCTCGGAGACGAGCTTGCGGGCGATCTCTATCGAGTTGGGCCACGTCGTATCGGTGTGCGGATAGTCGGTCTCACACATCACGTTGTCCTCACCGATGATGTCGAGGCACCGCAGGCCCGAGGTCTCCTCGATGAAGCAGCCATAGATGTGGTCACGGAACGCCTGCCGCACGTTGAGCCGGTCGAGATCGGCCTGCGTGCTGTCTTCGACTTTGAGGTTGTAGAACTCGGTCTTGCTCTTCTTGATCCAGTGTCGCTGCCGATCGACGACCTGCTCGGCGCGTTCGATGAAGTACGGCATCCAGCCGATGTTGCCCTCCGACAGCGCGATCTTCAGCCCGGGCATGCGCTGGAAGTAGTCGCTGAAAAGCCAGGAGAGCATGGTGGCCGCGGCGCGCGACGCACCGAACGTCAGGCTCGCCAGCGCCGGCGCGTTGGAGGAGATGCTCGGCATCGTGGAGGACGAACCCACGTGCATCGAGACCACCATCTGCAGATCCTGCGCGGCGGCCATCACCGGATCCCAGTAGCGGCTCGGGTCATGAATCGTCGGCAGGCCCAGCGGTTCCGGATTTTCGGAGAAGGCGAAGGAGGTGGCGCCCTTCGCGGCGCAACGCTCGAGCTCCTTGGCAGCGGCCGGCGGATCCCACAGCGGGATGATGACGAGCGGGATGTAGCGACCGGGCGCCGAGCCGCACCACTCGTCGATCATCCAGTCGTTGTAGGCCTGCACGCAGAGCGCAGCGAGGTCCTTGTCCTTGGCCTCCCAGAAGATCTGCCCGCAGAAGCGCGGGAACGACGGGAAGCACAGTGAAGCCAGGATGCCGGCCTGATCCATGTCGGCGAGGCGGGCGACCGAGTCGTACGCGCCCGGCCGCATCTCGCTGAAGGGCACCGGGTCGGGCGAGAACTCCTCGTGACTCTTGCCCGCGGCCACCGAGAGGCCCGACGTGGGGATCTGCTTGTCCTCGTACTGCCACGCCTCCCCGCCATCGGTCTCGACCATGTGGGGCGCGACGTCGTGGTACCTGGCCGGCAGCCGGTCGAGCCAGACGCGCGGAGGCTCGATCGCGTGGTCGTCGACCGAGACCAGCCAGTCGGTGTTCAGGTCTGGCATCGCTGCTCCTCAGGACCCGGGCGTGCTGATCATCGATATGAAATATCAACCTGAAACTAACACCCGTGCTTTGTCAGGGTCCGCTGACCGATGCCAGCTCCGGATAGCTGGTCTCCTCGGAGGTCTCGTCGCGTCCGATGCGGTCATTGGTCTGCGCGCTCAGCTGGGGCGCGAGAGCGGCCAGCGCCCGGCGTTCGGTGGCCAGCACGTCAGTGACGGCGTTCCACACCTGACCCGTCGGTTCCGGCGCCGAGGCCTCGTCCTCGGGATTGCCGGCGACCGTGTGCGCCTGCAAGCCGGACAGGTTGTCCATACGGGCGGTGATGAGCTCGCGCAGCGATTGCCGATCCGTCTCGGTGAGCCCGTCGTAGCGCGCGTCGGCCAGCGCTTCAAGCCCGGATCGGAGGGCGTGGACCCGGCGGTCGCGTTCGAGCCGCGTCTCGTCCAGAGCGGATTCCGGCGACGCGACGGGCGTGCCATCCGCTGACGGCGCGGGTGCGCTCAGACTGGTCCGTTCCGCCCGCAGCACGTCCAGCAGCGTCAGCCAGCGCGCCGGATTCGACTGCTCCGCCGGAGGATCGGACGCCTGCCGGGCTCCGGCCGTGAGGTAGGACATGCGCGCCCGGTAGAGCCGGCGCAGGTCCTCTCCCGCCGTCTCGGTGAGCCGTCCTTCGGCGACGAGCTGGTCGATGCGTTCGAGCGCAGCCGCCGCGGCCTGCAGCCGGGCCCGGATCTCGGCATGCACCTCCGCCGCGCCCGTCGCCACGAGACCGAACTGCTGACCCACCGCGGTGAGCCCGCCTCCGGTCGTCGCCCCCTCACCACCGGTGGTGCCGCGAAGGGGAACGTTGGGCAGCAGCAGGGCGATCAGAAAGCCTGCAGCAGCAAAGAAAATCGCCACATGGAAGACGGTCTGCAGCGAGAGCACGAACGAGTGCACGTACGCCTCATGCACCGCTACGGGCAACTTCGCGAGCTCCGCGGGACTACCCCGCAACTGAGCGACGGTGACACCGCTGTCCTTCGGTAGCAGCACTCCCAGGTGACGCGTGAGACCGGAGTTGAAGAGGGCAGCGAACACCGAGACGCCGACAGAGCCACCGATCGAGCGGAAGAACGACGCCGACGAGGTCGCGGCGCCGAGGTCGCGCAGATCGACCGTCGACTGCACCGCAAGCACCAGCACCTGCATCACGAGACCGAGACCGAAGCCGAGCACGAATTGATAGAAGCCCGAGACCAGCGCCGAGGTGCCGGCACCGAGCTGGCCGAGCAGGAACATGCCGACGGTGACGATCGCCATCCCGAGCGGCGGGAAGCGGCGGTATCGCCCGGTCCGGGTGATGATCTGACCCGAACCGGTGGAGGCGATGAGAAGCCCTGCCATCAGAGGGAAGAGCTGCAGACCTGACGCCGTCGCCGAGGCTCCGCGCACGATCTGCTGGTACTGCGGCAGGTACGTGATCGCACCGAACATGGCGAAGCCGACGAGGAAGCCGACCCCGGCAGCGACGAGGAAACTCGGATTTCGAAACAGCCGCAGCGGCATGACCGGGTCAGGCGCCGACCGTTCCACCGACACGAACACCGCGAGCAGCGACGAGGAAGCCGACCAGCAGACCGATGATCGGCGCCGAGGTCCAGCCGTACTCGTTACCGCCCCAGGTGGTGATGAGCACCAGGCACGAGACGGCCGATGACAACAGCACGAAACCGAGGTAGTCGATGGTGGGCTTGACCGACACCTTGGGCACCGTGAGCGTCACCGAGCAGACGATCAGCGCGATGATGCCGATCGGCAGGTTGACGTAGAACACCCACCGCCACGACAGGTGATCGGTGAAGAACCCGCCGATGAGCGGCCCGGCGATGCTCGTCACGCCGAAGACCGCCCCGAAGTAGCCCTGGTACTTACCGCGCTGGCGGGGCGAGACGACGTCGGCGATGATCGTCTGAGCCCCGACCATCAGGCCGCCGCCGCCGACGCCCTGAAGCGCCCGGAAAGCGATGAGCTGGCCGATGTTCTGCGAGAGCCCGCACAGCGCCGATCCGACGAGGAAGACGACGATCGCGATCTGGAAGACGGTCTTGCGCCCGAACTGATCGCCGAGCTTGCCGTAGAGCGGGGTCGAGACGGTGCTCGTCAGCAAGTAGGCCGTCACGACCCAGGACAGCGAGTTGAGCCCGCCGAGGTCACCGACGATCGTGGGCAGGGCGGTGGAGACGATCGTCTGGTCCAGGCTGGCAAGCACCATGGCCAGCATCAAGCCCGTGAAGATCAGCCAGATCGGTCGAGTCGGTGCAGTCGCAGGCGCCTGTTCGACAGCGGTAGCGGTCATGGCCGGTCCTTCCCCGGCGAGGCACCGGCTCCAAGAGAGCTGCCCAGTCGGTGTGCCGCCGAACCCCGACGCTAGACCCGGTGAGTCAGCCGGCCGTGACCGAGAGGGACGGCGGGGGCAGCGGACCCAGTTCGGCGACGACCCCTCCCGGCACCAGCGCCGAGATCACGCCGTCCCCCGCGACACTCAAACCGATCGTCAGGTGGTCCAGCACGCGGCCGGGCCGGGCATCCGATGTCAGAAATGCCGTGAGGGAATCCGTGGTCCCGGGACGAAGCCCGGCCGCTGGTCCGAGAACGAACTGGAAGCGAGCGTGGGATGAACGCCCCACCGTCCAGTGGCGGCGCAGCCGACCGGCGGCGACCTCGAGGTGCGCGCCGGTGATTTTGGCGGGCAGCGCCGCCCCGAACGACAGCGTCAGTTCCCGGCCGCGCACCAGTCTCACGCGTTCGAGTTGGGCGCCGTACTTGGCGTGCGGGAGCTTGCCGTATTCACCCAGCAAGCGCAGGCGGTAGAGCGATCGTCCGGAAAACGCCTGCAACACAGGGAAATCGGCACCCCCGCGCGCGAGCGCGTAAACGGTCCTTCCGCCGACCGGGAAACGATTGCTGATGACCGCCGTCGGGTGCTGGAGATAGCCGGGGTACGTGTCGACGAAGACCAGCGACCGTCCCTGCGCCGAAACCGCGTCCGCCAGCCGCACGTTGTCGGCGGTGAGCGCGAGATCGGAACGCACGGCCGGCACGAAGGCGACGCCACTCACTGCGGCGGCGAGCGTCACCGCTGACACCGCACGCCAGAGCCCGGCGGCCGCAATCTCCTGAAGCCCCAGCGCGCCGAGGATGCACAGCGGGACGAGCAGCGGCATGAGGTAGTACGGGCCGAGGTAGCGGACCGCGCCCCAGATGATCGCGGCGTTCCAGATGCCCCAGAAGAAAAGGTAGCCCAGCGTCAGCAGCAGCCCGCCGGCGAGCACGGCCAGTGCTGCCGGCGATGCCCGCCGGCGCACCAACGCCACCACAGCCAGCGCCAGCAGGATGACCCCGCCGAAAGCCCAGCCGCCGCCGAGCAGTTCGAGATGGCGGCTCAGTCCCTGCCAACCCTGGGCGAGCCCGAAGTGGCGGCCGGCCTCGCCGGGATAGAGGCGGTGCGTCCCGAAGCCCAACGTGTCGCCGGACTGGAACAGCGAGAACGGCAACCGCAACGGCGAACCCGTGGCCGCGTCGTCGAACCAGAGCAGCCCGGCCAGGGGTGCCGCGAGCCCGCCCACGAACCCGGCGAGCAGCCGGACGCGACCGGCTCGAAGCCGCCAGGCCAGCCACAGCACGGCCGGGGCCAGCATCAGGATCGCGTCGAACGTCCTCGCGGCAAATGCCACGCCGGCGCTCAACCCCGCCAGCGCGAGCATCGGGGTGCTGCCGCGACGGCACCCGGCAATGAGCGCCCACAGCGCCAGCTCCGCCAGGACGACGAAGAGCACGTACGGCAGGATCAGCGCGCTCTGCAGGAGCACGACCGGAGAGACGGCCATCAGCACAGCCGCTGTCGCTGCCGCCGAACGGTTGCCGGTGACCTCCTTGCCGAGCAGGAACGTCGCACCGACCAACGACGCGGCGAGCACGCCGAGGCCGGCCACGTAGCCGCCGGTGAGCAACAGGCTGACGGCGAAGAATCCCGGGACGACGGGCGTGTACTTCAGTACGTAATGACCGCCGTGGATGACGCCCAGCCACGGAGTGAAGGAATCAGCGGGTCGGGTCACTGGCGGGAAGAGATGTCCGTGGGCGAGCGCCCGAGCCTGCAGGAGGTAGACCGACTCGTCGCCATTGACCGACAGCCGCCGAAAGACCGTCAGCGACAGCGTGACCGCAATGGCGGCGCTCAGCGCTGCTGCGACCGCCACCACGACCGCCGGACGATCGGGTCGGTAGTGCGTCCCGACCGGCGAATCAGCTCTGGCCGCGGCCTTGTTCCGGGCGTCGACGCTTGACCGGAGCGCGGATTCGCTCATCCGGCTACCAGCGGACACTCGTCCCGAAGCGTCATTGCCTGACTACCCAAGCACACACCTGTGTACTTGAAGTGTCTGCGACGCGACAGGGGCTCGAACAACGCGCCAGGCCCGCTCTAGGATCGCGCCATGCCGCACTGGACAGTCCCACGCCCTGCCCCTGATGACCCCATCGCCGATGCCGCCAACGCGATCACGGCGCTGCAGACCCAACTCGACACGCTCTTCGACGGCAACATCACGGCCGCCGCGATCGATGACGTGTCGGGTCACGTCCGTACCTTCAGCAAAGAGTTCGAGGAGCACGCCGCCGAGGCGCGGGCCAAGCTCTCCAGCGCATGAGCCGCCACTGCCCGGGCGCGCAGTGGCGGCCCGGGCAGTGAGGTCGATGTCAGCTGACGGTGATGTGCACGTCCATGCCGAGAGCCTTGTGGTTCGAGATCGGGCACCAGAGCTCGTAGCTGCCCTTTTTCAGCGGCACGATCAGATCGGACGCCTGTCCCGGGTTCAGCGTCGCCGAGGTCGGTTTGTTGGTCAGCCCCGGACCGACGATCGACAGCGCATGCTTGGTCTTTCCGGTGTTCTTCGCGCTGAAGGTGTAGTTGCCGGCGTGGAACGTCGTCGAGCTGAGCGAGATCTTGAAGTCGCTCTCGGTCACGACGACCCGGTTCACCTTTGGCGCCGGCGCGGTCGAAGCCTTGGCCGTCGCAGCGGGTTTCACCACTGCCGCGGCAGACGCTGGGGCCTTCGGCGACGACGCCTTCTTCGAGCTGCTGCCGCATGCAGCAACTGTGACCGTGAGGCCGGCGGCGAGGGCGAGGCTGGTCAGACGCCGCGCGTTGGTGCCAAGAACGATCCGTGATTCCAAGCTCATCAGTACTTCCCCTTCGGCCGTGTGCAGTCTCGGTGCGCCGCACAAGTGGCCGTCATTCGGTCGGCCGAAAGGTGGACGCAAGTGAGGTATCGACTGCCTCAGCGACCTCTGGCGTTGACAAAGGCACCGTTCAGGCGGGCACAAGGTCCCGCACCGGCGGCCCCATAAGCGGCCGCGAAGGGACTAGCGAGCTTGCGCCGGCACGTGCCGGTCGGCGAGTTCGAGCACCTCGTCGATGATGGCGAGGCCGTGGCGCAGGTCGTCTTCACTCGTGTTGCACGGCGGCACGACGTGCATGCGATTGAAATGCGTGAACGGATACAGGCCGCGCTGCTTGGCCGCCGAGGCGAGCTCGACCATGGGACCGGCATCGGCACCGGCCGCGTTGAACGGGACGAGCGGCTCCCGGGTCTGCGGATCGCGAACCAGTTCGATGGCCCAGAACATGCCCAGCCCGCGCACCTCGCCGACGCTCGGGTGGGCTGCGGCGATGGACTCCAGCGCCGGGCGCACGACCTGCTCGCCCACGCGCCGCACGTACTCCATCGTCCCCTCGGCCTCGTACGCCTCCATGTTCGCCACAGCAGCCGCGCAAGCCAGGACGTGACCGGAGTAGGTCAGCCCGCCCGGATAAGGCTTGTCGGCGAACTGATCGGCGATGGCGTCGTTGATGACGACTCCGCCGAGCGGGACATAGCCGGAGTTGACGCCCTTGGCGAAGGTGATCAGGTCAGGGGTGACCTGCCACCGATCGATCGCGAACCATTCGCCGCAGCGGGCGAACCCGCTCATCACCTCATCAGCAATGAAGACGATGCCGTACTGGTCGCACAGCGCCCGGACGCCCGCGAGGTAGCCCGGTGGCGGCACCAGGATGCCATTCGTGCCGACGACGGTCTCCAGGATGATGGCGGCGATCGTCTTGGGGCCCTCGAGCAGGATGACGTCGGCAAGATGCTGCAGCGCGCGCTCGCACTCCTGCGTCTCGTTCTCCGCGTAGAACGCGCTCCGGTAGGCGTAGGGGCCGAAAAAGTGAACAACTGCAGCGCTTCCGGTGTCGCTCCCCCAGCGCCGCGGCTCACCGGTGAGCGCCATCGCCGTGGCTGTCGCCCCGTGATAGGAGCGATAGGCCGAGAGCACCTTGGGGCGTCCGGTGGTCAGCTTCGCCAGCCGGACGGCATGCTCGTTGGCGTCGGCCCCGCCGTTGGTGAAGAAGACCCGGCTCAGGCCGGCGGGCGCGCGCGTGGCGATCATCTCGGCGGCGCGGCTGCGGCTCTCCTCGGCGAACACCGGCGCGATCGTGCAGAGCTGGCCGGCTTTCTCAGCAATCGCCGCCACGATCGCCGGATGCTGGTGACCCATGTTGAGGTTGACGAGCTGGCTGGCGAAGTCGAGATAGCGCCGGCCGTTCTCGTCCCAGAACCAGCTGCCCGAGCCACCCGCCACCACGATCGGGTCGAGGGTCGCCTGCGCTGACCACGAGTGGAAGACGAAGTCGTGGTCCGCCTGGTAGATGCTGCTGCGGGTAGGTGTCACCGGTGAGGCGGTCATCGTCAGCCATCGCTCCTTGGAAAGCCGAGTTGCACACCGGCAGGGGTTCCGTCGATGTCGGGCCATCGCGAGGTGACGACCTTCGCCCGGGTGTAGAACTGCATCCCCTCCGGGCCGTACATGTGCAGATCTCCGAACAACGAGCCCTTCCAGCCGCCGAAGCTCTGCTGCGCCACCGGCACCGGGATCGGGACGTTCACCCCCACCATGCCGGCCTGCACCTCGCGCATGAAGCGGCGGGCGACTCCGCCATCGCGGGTGAAGATGGCCGCGCCGTTGCCGTAAGGCGAGTTGCCGACGACGTCCATCGCCTGCTCGTAGGTGTCGACCCGGACCACCGAGAGCACCGGCCCGAAGATCTCGTCCTGATGCGCCCGGCTTCCGGACTTCACGTGGTCGAGCAGCGTTGGGCCGAGATAAAAACCGGGCCCGGCCGCGGCTGGGACGTCGCGTCCGTCCACCACCACAGAGGCACCCTCCTCGGGCGCCTGTGCCAGATATCCGGCGACGCGATCACGATGCTGGGCGGTGATGAGCGGGCCCATCTCGCTGGCCCCGCCGGTGCCGGTACCCACCTGGATACCCGGAAGCCGCCGGGCGATCGCCTCGACCAGCGGATCGGCGATGGCTCCCACCGCGACGACCACGGAGATCGCCATACACCGCTCGCCGGCCGAGCCGTAACCCGCCGAAACCGCAGCATCTGCAGCACTTTCCAGGTCGGCGTCGGGCAGCACGACCATGTGGTTCTTGGCGCCGCCGAGTGCCTGCACCCGCTTGCCGTGCGCGGTGCCGGTCGCGTAGATGTGGCGCGCGATATCGGTGGACCCGACGAAGCTCACTGCCTGCACGTCGGGATGTTCGAGCAGCCGCTCGACCGCCTCGCGATCCCCCTGCACCACGTTGACGACCCCATCGGGAACGCCGGCCTGACGCAGCAGATCGGCAAGCATGAGCGAGGCCGACGGATCACGCTCGGACGGCTTGAGGATGAACGCGTTACCGCACGCGATCGCCGTCGGGATCATCCAGAGCGGCACCATCGCGGGGAAGTTGAACGGCGTGATGCCGGCGACGACACCGAGCGGCTGGCGTAACGAATACACATCGATGCCGCTGGACACGCTGTCGGAGTAGCTGCCCTTCAGCAGCTGTGCGAGGCCGCAGGCGAAGTCGACATTGTCCAGCCCCCGGGCGATCTCACCGTCGGCATCAGCGGCGGTCTTGCCGTGCTCGCGGGAGACCAGCTCGGCCAGCGCCTTGCGATTGCCCTCGAGCAGCTCGCGGAAGCGGAACATCACCTGCGTACGGGCCGCCAGCGACTTGGCACTCCACTCGGGAAAGGCCGCGAGCGCCGACGCGACGGCCGCGTCGACCTCCTGGGAGGACGCCAGATCGACGTCGGCCTGCGCCTCACCGGTGGTGGGATTCCACACCGGCTGGCTGCGCCCGCTGCTGCCCAGCCGGTGCTGGCCGCCGATCCAATGCCCGATGCGTTCCACTGCCATCTCCTCGCCCATGTAAGGACAGCTGGGCCCGTGCTGGCAGGAACGCTACCGGTTGGCATGCTGCTGGCATGACTGTCACTGCCACACGTGATGACCTGCACTGGACCGACGCCGTGGGCATGGCCGAGCTGGTACGCAGCGGCGCGGTCTCGCCGTCGGAGCTCGTCGATGCAGCCATCGAACGGCTGGAAGCGCTGGACCCGAAGCTCCAGGTGCTGGTCTCCGAGAGCTTCGAACGGGCCCGCAAGGAAGCCGCGGGCACGCTGCCCGACGGCCCCTTCCGCGGTGTGCCGTTCCTGCTGAAGGACGCGGTCCAGCACTCCGAGGGGGACCCGTACGGGCACGGACTCGCGTCACTCAAGGCGATCAGCTGGCGCTCACCCCACGACACGGAACTGGCGCGCCGCTACCGCCAGGCCGGTCTGGTCCTGCTCGGACGCACGAAGGTGCCGGAGCTGACGATGTCGTCCACGACCGAGCCGCTCGCGTACGGCGCCGCGCACAACCCGTGGGCGCTCGACCGTTCGACCGGAGGATCGAGCGGCGGGTCCGCGGCCGCCGTCGCTGCGGGGATCGTGCCGGTGGCGCATGGCAACGACATGGGCGGCTCGATCCGGATACCGGCGTCCTGCTGCGGCGCCGTCGGGCTCAAGCCCTCGCGCCACCGCACCAGTCTCGCCCCTGACTACGGCGAGTACTGGGGACCGCTGACGCATGAGCACGTCATCACCCGGACCGTGCGCGACAGCGCCGCAGTGCTCGACGCCACCGCCGGCCCGGTGCCCGGCGACCTCCACATGGCGCCGCCGCCCTCGCGGCCGTGGCTGCAGGAGGTGGGCGCCGACCCGGGCAGGCTGCGCGTGGGGCTGATGCTCGACCTTCCGAACGGCGCGCCGGTCGACCCCGAGTGCACTCGCGCTGCCACCGAAACGGCGGGGCTGCTGGAAGAGCTGGGCCACCACGTCGAACCATTCACCTCAGCGACGCTCGTCAACGAGCAGGGGTCGGGAGGCATGTCGACCCTGATCGCCGTCGGGCTGGCGTCCGAGGTGGCGAAGTGGGAGCAGCTGCTGGGCATCACGATGGACGACCTGGAACCGATGCCGGCCGCCATGGTCGCCGCCGGACGGGCCGCGTCCGCCCTCGACGCGGTCCGCGCCGTCGATTCCTTTGCCGCCTGGAGCCGCGAGATCGCCGCCGCCACGGGCGCCTTCGACGTCCTGCTCAGCCCGACGATGGCGATCCAGCCACCGCTGCTCGGCACGCTGTCCGGCGACCAGCCGCTGGAGCAGTGTTTCGCCGGCTGGGGCGGCATGTGCGGCTACGCGCTGCCGTTCGACGTCAGCGGCCAGCCCGCGATCTCGCTGCCGCTGCACTGGAGCGACGCCGGCCTGCCGATCGGCGTCCAACTCGTCGCCGCCTACGGGGCTGAAGACGTGCTCTTCCGCCTCGCCGGCCAGCTCGAGCAGGCCCGGCCCTGGGCTGACCGCCGCCCACCCCTCGCGTAAACCAGGAGTTCAGGCCCCGGAGGCGCGATTGCGGTCGCTCTTGAAGCCCGGGTCGGTGTCGATCTTCGGGATGACGTGCTCGCCGATCAGCCGGATCGTCTCCAGCGTCTCGGCGATCGGCGCCGGCCCGATGCCGAAGCACACCTGGTCGATGCCGGTGGCCTCCCAGCGCTTGAGCTGGGTTAAAGCCTCGTCCGGGTTGCCGATGATGACCTGCCCGGCGGCGATCTGCGCGTCGACCATCTCGGGGGTCGGCGCCGGGATCCGGTCGGGCCAGTAGGGGATGCCCTCGGGCCGCGGCATGGTGTCGTGGTAGCGAAAGACGTTTGATATCAAATAATTCGGATCCGAGTCGATGTAGCTCTGACGGGCCTTCCCGGTGTCCTCGGCGACGTAGGCGGCGATGACGCCCATCATGTTGTCGTTGACGAAGGCGCCCACCGGATCGGCGTTGGCGACGGCCTTGCGGTAGGGCGTCAGCACCCGGTCGACCTTCTCGACCTCGTCGAGCGAAAAGCCCAGCACTCCCAGGCCTTTTCGGCCGGCCATCTCATAGCTCGACGGGTTACCCGCCGCGTACCACATGGGCGGGTGCGGCTTGTGGAGCGGCTTGGGCAGGATCTTGCGCGGCGGCAGGCTCCAGTACTTGCCGTCGTAGCCCTGATAGGTCTCCTGGGTCCACATCTTGGCGAACTCGCCGATGACGTCTTCCCAGATTTCTTTGGTGGCGTCGGTGCTCTCGATGCCCGGCAGGAAGCCGAGGATCTCGTGACTGCCGGCGCCGCGTCCGGTGCCGAACTCGAAGCGGCCGTCGGAGACGTGATCGAGATACGCGACGCGCTCGGCCACCTTCGCCGGGTGATTGACCTGAGGCAGCGGGTTGAAGATGCCCGAGCCGAGATGGATGCGCTCGGTCTTCGCGGCGAGGTAGGAGAGCACCACGTCGTTGGCCGAGAGGTGGGAGTACTCGTCCAGGAAGTGGTGTTCGGTCACCCAGACGTACTTGAAGCCGGCCTTGTCCGCGGCGATGACAGCCTGCAGGTCTTCCATGATTGCGTGGTGCTCGGCCAGCGGATCCACCGCACGCCGGCTGTTGGGCACGTAGTTCTGGATGAAGAGCCCGAACTCCACAGGAAACCTCCGCATGTGACTGGCTGGCGCAGCGCGTGGTCAGTCAAGCACGGAGGATAGACAACAGCAACGTGTTCTAGTTTTGAGCTCTTCCGCGGAGGAGCCGTCGGACAGCTCGCCCGCGGAAGAACGCCTAGCGAAGCGACGGGTACGGCGCGGCAGGTCCCGAAGGACGCGGCAGCGCACCCGCCGCGGCGGCATGCAGCGTGTGCTCGCGCAACCGTCCGTTGTCGACCACGAGACCGGCCGAGGCTTCCAACAGCCGCAGCGTCGTCATCGCCGCGTCTCCGAAGGCATCCGGTAGCGCCGAGGACAGGGCGAGGACGCCGATGACGCTGCCCGGTCCGCCGGCACCGACCCCGCGCAGCGGCATCGACAGGTACGTGGCGAGGTCGGCCTCGGTCGGGTCGTCGACCTGACCGAGCATCCCGGCCGGATCGGCGACCCGCATCGTGAGGTCCTCCATGGCGAAATGCCCACCGGTGGAAGCCGAGACGACCTCCGCCGAGCGCCGCAGGAACTCGCGGTAGTGGGACTGGGAGACGCCCTGGTTCACGGTCACGTACGCGGTGCGCTCCCCGACGAGCACGACGCCGGCCAGCGAGCTCTCGACGACGGCGCCGATCACTTCGAGCACGCCGGCGATGGTCGACTCGAGGTCGGGGCAGGTCGCCGCGAGCGCGGTCATCGACGCGGCGAGCGAGGTCTGGAAAAGGGTCCGGTCGAAGACCTCGCAGGTGCGCTCCCAGACCTCGTCGGCGTCGAGTTCGACCGGGTCAGGGTAGAGCCGGCCGCCGCCGCGGGCCTCGTCGGCCGCGGCGAGCACCTCACGCAGCGCCTGTCCGAGCTCCTCGGCCTGAAAGTCCTTGGTGAGGTAGCGATCCGCACCCGCCTGCGCACCCCAGTAGCGGTCGCTCGCCGCGTCGAGGGAGGTCAGCAGGATGACGGGAATGTCGGCGGTGGCCCAGTCCTCCTTCAGCAAGCGGGCGGCGACGTAGCCGGAAAGCCGCGGCATCTGCACGTCCATCACGATCGCGTCGGGCTGGAAGCGGTTCGCGGCCTGCACGGCCTCGAGCCCGTCCTCGGCCGCGTGGACGACGTCGAAGCCCTCCCGGGTGAGCACGCTCGCGACGACCTTGCGCAAGGTCGGGCTGTCGTCGGCGACGACGACGCGCGGGGCACGTGGTGCGTCAAGTGGACTGGTCATGAGAAACCTCCGAGCAGGCGTGCAACGGTGCCGAGCAGATCTGAAGCTGAGAAGTCGCTCTTGTGCAGGTAGGCGTCGGCCCCGGCGTCCATGCCGGCGCGCCGGTCCGCCTCGCTGTCGCGGCTGGTCATCACGACGACCGGGACGGCCTGCCAGCCGGGCGTCGCGCGCACGGTGCGGGTGAGCGCCAGCCCGTCCATGCCCGGCATCTCGACGTCGGTGACGATCAGGTCGTACGGCTCGCCGGTGAGGTGGGCGACACCGTCCACCCCGTCCACGGCCGTATCGACCACGTAACCGGCGGTGGCGAGCAGGCTGCGCTCGAGTTCGCGAACGCCGACCGAGTCCTCGACGACCAGGATGCGCAACGCCCGCGGCGCTTCCTCGGCCTCGTCGGCGGGAGCTGCGACGCGACGCTCGATGCCGCCGGGCGGAAGGGCCGAGGCGGACCGGACGCGGGCCGCCACCCCCACCGCGCTTCCGAGCGCCCGGAGGTCGAGCAGGCAGACGACGCTGCCGTCGTCCAGGATGCTCGCGCCGGTCACCGCGGCGGCCAATCCCGATGCGCCGGTGACTCCGGCACCGCCCGCGTGCCGCCCGGTGGAGGCCGCACCGGAAAGGAACGGCCCGAGATCGGTGACGACGAGATCCGCCTCGCCCTCGAGCCCGTCGACGGCCCAGGCGAGCGGACGCCGTCCGGCGGTGCTGGTCAGCAACGCGGCGCTGGGCTTGCGTGCCGCGCGGCGAGCCCGGGAACCGGTGAAGGACCCGAGGATCTCGGCGAGGTCGAGCAGCGGGATGGCCGACCCGTCGCGGATCAGCAGGTCCGAGCCGGCGAAGTGGCTGACCTCTGCGGCCGCACCCCCGCGCAGCGAGCACGTCTCGCTGACGGACGGCAGCGGGATCGCGTAACGCTCACCGCCCACCCGGCACAGCAGGCACCGCAGGATGCCGAGCGAGACCGGCAGCGTCAGGATGAAACGGGTGCCGTCGCCGGGCTTGCTCGTCACGGCGATCTGCCCGCCGAGGCCTTCGACCGTGGCGCGTACGACATCGAGCCCGACGCCGCGCCCGGAACTCTCACTGACCGTCGAGCGGGTCGAGAGCGCCGGCGCAAAGATGTGGTCGAGTCCAGCGGCAGCATCGAACGCTGTGCCGTCACGGCCTTCACGGCGGGCCAGGTCCACCGGGGAGGGTGCGTCCGGCGCCACGAGCCCGGAGGCGACCGCGGCCCGATGCACGGCCGCCCGATCGATCCCAGCGCCGTCGTCGGCGACCTCGATGATCACCGAGGCACCGGCGGCACGGGCCCGCACCCACACGGTCGCGGCTTCGGGCTTGCCCGCGGCGACGCGCTGCTCCGGCGTCTCGCAGCCGTGATCCACGGCATTCGTGACGAGATGGCCGAGCGCCTCACCGATGGTGTCGAGGACGCGCTTGTCCAGTTCCACGTCCTCGCCCTCGAGTTCGAGGTGGACCTGCTTGCCGGTGCGGGCGGCGAGGTCGCGTACGAGCCGCGGGAAACCGGCGACCAGGCGCGCCAGCGGCACCATCGCCAGGCTCATCGCCTCGCCGCGCAACCGGGCGACGCGCGCCGCGTGGTCCTCGACGAGCTCGCGAAGTGCGGCAGCAGCCGGCAGCAGGCCCTCGAGGCTGCCCAAATGCTTGTCACCGCCGCGCGCGATGGCCGCCAGCGCGCTGGCCAGTTCGTTGGTCGCGCGCTCCACGCGGCGGGCGTCGACCTCGGCCTCGCCGACGACGTTCAGCAGATCGTGGATACGCGGTACGGCGACACGCACGGTCTCCACGGGCACCGGGATCGGGGCGGCCACCACCGGGACTTCGGTGTCGGGCTCGGCCGCGGCGAACGGTTCCGGTTCCGGTTCCGGTCCCGGCTCCGGTTCCGTTTCGGCGAGGGGGGCAGGCGGGGCGGGATCACTGCGCGGCAACGGCACGACCGGCTTGCCCGCGAGGGCTGCCATCAGTGCCTCACGCAACGCGGCGCGGTCCTGGTCGCTGAGCGGATCACCGGCCGCCGGAAGGCTGCGCGTCATCCCGTCCACCGCGGCGAGCAGGAGGTCGATCAGCTCAGGGCCGGCGGTGAGGCGACGATCGCGTACGGCGGCGAGCAGGTCCTCGGCGACGTGAGCGATTTCGACAATCGAGGTCAGGCCCATCATCCGGGCCGAGCCCTTGATGGTGTGGGCGTCGCGGAAGAGCGACGCAATGGCGCTACGCGAGGGCTGCCCGGATTCGAGCGTCAGCAGCCCTGACGCGAGTGAGGCGAGCCGCTCGCGCGCCTCCTCGTCGAAGGTGGCCAGCAATTCGGGGTTGTCGGTGATGTTCATCGTCGGACGAGAACTCGCTCGCTCACCCGACGCCGGAGAACTGCGCGATCGACGAGCGCAGATCCTGGGCGAGCGTGGTCAACTGCGCCGCTGCTGCGGCTGCCGCCCGGGAGCCGGTTGCGTACTGCCGGCTGACGTCACTGACCGAGGTCATGGCGGCCACGACCTGATCGGACGCCGAACGCTGCTGCTGGGTCGCGATCGAGATCTCCTTGGCGGCGACCGTCGTCTCGTCGACCATCCCGGAGATCCGTTCCAGGGCCTCGACGACCCCGCGGGCCAACGACGATCCGGCGCGCACGTCCTTGGCGCCCTCTTCGCTGGCGACGATCGTGGAGTGCGTCTCGCCCTGGATCTGCCCGACGATCTCGCGGATCTGCTTGGTCGAGAGCTGCGCCCGTTCGGCCAGCTTGCGGACCTCGCTGGCGACGACGGCGAACCCGCGGCCGTGCTCACCGGCCCGCGCCGCCTCGATCGCCGCGTTCAGCGCCAGCAGGTTGGTCTGGTCGGACAGGTCGTCGATCACCTCGACGATGCGTCCGATCTCCTGGCTCTTCTCGCCCAGTGAGAGCGCCCGGCTGGCGATCGTGTCGACCCGGTTCGCGATCGTGTCCATCGACTGCACCGACGCGGCGACGGCGTCGCGTCCCTGCTCGGCGTAGTGCAGCGTCTCGGCCGCGTACTGGGCCACCTGCCCTGCGGTATCGGCGATCTGTGCTGCGGTGGCCGCGAGTTCCTCGATCGTCGACGTGGTCTCCGCGACGGCGCTCGACTGCTGCGACGCGCTGACGGCCGAATCCTCCGCCGTGGTCAGCAGATCGACGGCAGCCGCGGAAATCTGCTCGCCGCCGAGGCGGATCTGGCCGACCAGGTGGCGAAGGTTGACGAGGGTGTTGGTGAAGGAGTCGTTGAGCTGCGCCAGCACCGGCTCGACGTCGGCGTGGGGCGCGGGAGCCTCGACGGCGAGGTCACCGGCAGCAGCGCGTTCGAGGGCGGCGGACAGCTCGCTGACGGCATCGGCCAGCGCGTCGCGCTGGGCGACAGCTGCCAGCGTGAGCCGGTTCGCGACCCCCGCCAGCACCGCGCCGAACGCGGCCAGCGCCGGGAACACGGGCGTCACCAGCAGCAGCAGCCCGGCGGAGTCGCCGAGGCCCTGTTGCGACGCCCAGGTTCCGAGGACGACGCCCGCACACGGCAGCAGCGAACCAGGCACCGCGGCGACGGGCGGAAGCGCGATGGCGGCGAAGAGCACCGGCGGCAGGTAGAGCAGCCAGAAGGAGCCGCTGACGCCACCGGTCGAGGCGACCACGCCCGTGACAGCGGCGAGGTCGGCAAGCAGCAGGAGGACGGCCAGCATCGGGGCGCGTTCACGGGCAGCAGCGGCCGCGTGTCCACCGCCGGACAGCCAGGTCAGCACCGACGCGACGACGGCGCCGACGGCACTCCAGGCGTAAACGTTGTTGATCACGATGTCGTGACCGTCGCCTGAGTGGCGAAGCACGAGGGCGGCCATGACGGTCAGGACCAGGCTGCCCCACGTCGCCATCGCGGCTGCGCGCGAAAGCCGCCGCGTGGAGTCGTGCGACTCCATTCGTGCAGGCTGCATTCGGGCCACCTCCGTTCCGCCGGTTGGAGTACTTCTCGGCTTTCTGGAAGCGCGGCTACAGCATTTGGCCGTACTCGTCACCTGATGACCAGCGAGTGACCAGCGGACTCTCAGGCTGCTCCCGGCAACCGGGAACGCAAGGCGAGCAAAGCGGGCGGGGAAAGCACGGCGACCGGAACTCCGTTGACCACCGTGATCCCGTCCAGGACCGCCGCCGCGTCCGCTGGAACGCCTGGTGGAAGGGGTTCGAGCCCGCCCTCGGGCAGCGAGACGAGATCGAGCGCGGAATCGACGATGAGCCCGATGACCCCGCGCCCTGCCGCGGTCGACGCGACCGGGGCGGTCGCGTCTGCCCGGTCGAGGATGACGAGACGCTCGCCCCTCGGCGCTTCCAGCTGCAGGAGAGGGCGCAGGTCGAGGACGGCGAGCACGCGTCCACGGACGTTGGCCAGCCCGGTGACGAAGGCCGGCAGGCCCGGCACCCGCGTCACGGCCGGAAGGCGCACGATCTCCCGTACGGCAGCCACCGGCATGGCGTACGTCGAGCCCCCGATACCGAGCAGCATCACCTGGCCGGCCGGGCTTGCGGGAGCACTCACGCTCCTGTTATCGGCGGCGACCGCCCTTGGGTGCAGTCCGGCGAGCGGCGGTCTTCGCAGGAGGCCTGCCGCCGCCCCTGGCCGTAGCCGTGCGGGGCGCGGTGGAACGAGCCGGCGGGACGTCGCGCGAGCCCCCGTCCGACCTCGCGCCCGTCCCCCGGGTCGGGTGGCCGAGCGCGACGACCGCGCCGAACGCGATCACCCCGAGCAGCAGGAAGGCGGAGCTGCGCAAGTCGCTCGAGAGCACCACCGTGCCGGTCGACTGCGACGAGCCCAGGATCAGGACGACGGGCAGCCATCCGAGCAGCGGTGCGGCCGCGGCGAGCCGGGTGCCCGCCATCCAGTAGCCGGCCAGGCTCAGCAGCGGGTTGGCGATGATCACGACGAGCAGGCCGACCGACAGCAGCTGGCCGAGCCCGCCGCCACTCCCCGCGGCGACCACCCGGCTGCTGCTGACGCTCCCGCCGACCGTGGCGACGGCGCGGGCCGCCGGCGACACCGAATACGGGAGCAGGAAGGCACCGAAGAGGGCCAGCACCACGCCGCCGACCACGAGCGTCACATAGCTGGCGGCGAGGAACAGCCGGCTCGGTTCACCTTCTGCGTCCGGCGCACCCCGCGGCGCCCCCGCCTCCCGCGCGCGCTGACCTGCCACGCCCGAAAGAGTACGGAGCTAGCGCACCTCGGCGGGCGCGTCCCGCAGGTCGAACACCGGCTCCTGCTTCGCTCCGGCGCCCTCGAGCACCGCAGTGATCTCCGATCCGACCAGCTCCTCGCGGGCCAGCAGGGCGTCCCGCAGGGCGATCACGAGGTGGCGGTTGGTGGCGAGCAGGTGCTGGGTGACGGCCTTCTGCTCGTCGAGCAGCGCCTCGACCCGCTCGCGGCACAGAGCGTCGGAGAGCACCTTGCCCACCAGGTCGGTGCCGGAGAAGCCGGTGTCGTGGACCGCGGCGAACGAGACGGACGAGCCGGCCATGCCGGCCGCGCCGACCATCTGCGCGGCGACCTGGGTGGCGTACGCGAGGTCTCCCGCCGGCCCGGTGGAGATGTCGCCGAAGAAGAGCTCCTCCGACACCTGCCCGCCGAACGCGATCTGGATCAAGCCACGCAGCTCCGCCCGGCCGCGGGTGAACACGTCTTCCCGGTCGCCATGGGCGAGCATGCCGAGCGCCTCGCCGCGCTTGATGATGGTGAGGACCTCGAGCCGGCGATGCGGGGCGACCAGCCACGCCATCGTCGCGTGACCCGCCTCATGGGTGGCGATCAGCTCGCGCTCGTGCTGGGTGTATTCGACCGGTGCGCCCAGCCCGACCTCGGTGGTGAGCCGCGCGGTCTCGACGTCCTTCCAGTTCATCTCTTCCGCTCCGCGGCGCACCGCATTGACCAGGCCCTCGTCGAGCAGGTGCTCGAGCTTGGCCGGCGACCAGCCCGACGTGACAGCGGCCAGCGCATCGCGGTGCTCGCTGTCGTCGAGCTCCGGACCGTGCGAACGCTTCTGCAGGAAGTGGTCGATCAGCTGGCGACGCGATGACTTGGCCGGCAGGTCGAAGCCGAGCCGGCGGTCGAAGCGGCCCGGGCGCAGCAGCGCCGGGTCGAGGGAGTCGGCGCGGTTGGTCGCCGCGATGATGAGCACGTTGGGCTTGGGCGGCCGCGGCTTCGGGATCTGCCGCGAGGCCGGAAGCAGCCGGTTCATCCCGTCGATGAGGACGCTGGTGACCTTCTGGCCGCCGGTCGGCTCCTCGAACGACTGCATCTGCACCAGCAGCTCGTTGACGACCCCTCCGGTGCCTTCGGCGAGGACGTTGCGGTTACGGACGAGACCGCTGCTCCAGGAACGGGCGCCGAGCACGTCGGCCGTCATGTGGCTCATGCCGCCGCGGGCTCCGGCGATCGCGTCGATCTCCTCGATGAAGCCGATGGCACCGCCCTCGCGCATGGCGGTCTTGCGCAACGCCTTGAAGTACGAGCGGATCTTGCGCGCCGTGGCGCCGTACATCATCGACTGGAACGCCGTCGCGGAGACGAACAGGAACGGCACGTCGGCCTCGGCGGCCATGGCGCGGGCGAGGTGGGTCTTGCCGGTGCCCGGAGGGCCTTCGAAGAGCAGCCCGCGCCGCGGCCGGCCACCCATCTTCTCGGTGTACTCGCGGTGGGAGAGGAAGAGGTTCAGGGAACGGACCACCTCTTCGCGCACGCCGTCGACGCCGACGACGTCGGCCAGGCGCACGTCGATCTGCTCGGGGCTGAACGTGGTGTGCGGCGAGCGACCCATCAGCATCGGCGGGATGGCGACCGCGCCGACGATCGCGATGGGCACGATGATCGGGAAGAGCGTCAGCATGTCGATGTGCGGCATCGCGAAGACGTTGAACGGGCGCCCCGAGATCAACCGGTACCAGAGGAACGCGCCAGGAATCGCCAGGATGATCGCGATCTTCGCCAGCAAGCGGCGCCGCCGGTGCTCGCGGTCGGAGCCGACATCGGCCCCCCGCGCAGCCAGCACCGAAAGCCCTCCGCCGAAGGCGGGTAGCGCAGCCGGGTGTGCGGACGTCACAACAACTTCGGCCGACTCTGCCGGCAGCGCGCTACTCATCTATGGCCTCCCTGATTGCTCAGCGTTACCCAACTAACCAGGCCTGTAGGCGCTGCGTTATGCAGACCACCCGGACGGGCTACACAGTTAGGCCATCCGGCGCCAAAACGTGGGCCACAAATGACGAAAAGCCGCGCATTCGCCGCAGAGGTGAGCGACTTCCGAAGGTCGCCGCCGAAAGCTGAGAGCGCTATTCGCCGACGCCGGCGAAGACGTCGTCCTCGCGGCCGTCCTCACCGGTCGGGCCGACCTCGCCGCGCACCAGGCGGAAGGTCTCCTGGGCGAACATCATCCGCCCGCCGCCGTCGGCCATCGCGTAGAAGAAGTCGTCCACGGCGATCTGAGATTCGTGCGCCCGCATCGCCGCGACCTTCGCCTGCAGATAGTCGCTGGTGTCGATCACCGTGGTGATGAGGTGGTCCGCGACGATGAAGGAAGGCTCCTCGTCGAATTCCGGGGTCTGGACGCCGCGCTCCTTCAGCGCCGCCATGCCTTCCAGGAACTGGGTGCGCGGGATCGCCTGGTAGTACAGCTTCGCCGGCGCCCAGGGCTCGCCGAGCTCCGGCTCGTAGTCCGCGTCGCCGGACAGATCGAACGCCGCGACCGTGACGTTGTGGGCCTGGATGTGGTCGGGGTGGCCGTAGCCGCCGTTCTCGTCGTAGGTGATGACGACCTGCGGCCGCACCTCACGCATGATCGCGACGAGATCGCGGGCCGCCTCGGTGAGATCGGCCTTCCAGAACGATGCGGGATTGTCGTTCGTCGCCTCGCCCATCATGCCGCTGTCACGCCAACGGCCCGGGCCGCCGAGGAAGCGGTGATCCTTGACCCCGAGGGCTTCGCAGGCGGCCGCCAGCTCCTCGATGCGGTGCCAGCCCAGACCGTCCTCACGGCTCGCGGCCAGGTGTTCCAGATGCGGGACGACGATCTCGCCCTCTTCGCCGAGCGTGCAGGTGATCAGCGTGACCAGGGCGTGCTCGGCGGCGTAGCGCGCCATCGTGCCGCCGGTCGAGATCACCTCGTCGTCGGGATGGGCGTGGACCAGCAGCAGGCGGTGCGGATGGTCGAGCGGGGTCATGTCGATGCCCTCGTGGAGCGGATCGACGGCCTCCTCGACGTCGGCAATCAGGTCGCTGATCGCGTCGCCCTCGGGCGGTGCCGCCATTCCGGTGGGTTCGGCAGCGGGAGAGGACGTCATGTCACGAGCCTAAAGGTCTGTCGCCGACGCCGGCTCAGCCGCGATTGCGCGAGCGTGAGCGGGTCTTCTCGCGGTCCTGCATCGAGAGCTGCACCTTGCGGATGCGCACGAAGCCCGGGGTCACCTCGACGCACTCGTCCTCGCGGCAGAATTCCAGCGCCTGCTCCAGGGAAAGCACCCGGTGCGGCACCAACCGCTCGAGCACGTCGCTCGTGGAGGAGCGCGTGTTGGTGAGCTTCTTCTCCTTCGTGGGGTTGACGTCCATGTCATCCGCCCGCGAGTTCTCACCGACGATCATGCCCTCGTAGACCTCGGTGCCCGGGCCGACGAACATCGTCCCGCGCTCCTGCAGCGATGTCAGCGCGTAACCGGTGACGGGCCCCATGCGATCGGCGACCAGCGACCCGGTCGGGCGCAGCCGCACCTCGCCCGCCCACGGCTCGTACCGCTCGAAGACGTGGTGCAGCAGCCCGGTGCCGCGGGTCTCGGTGAGGAACTCGGTGCGGAAGCCGATCAGCGCCCGGGCCGGGACGAGGAACTCCAGCCGCACCCAGCCGGTGCCGTGGTTGACCATCTGCTCCATGCGACCCTTGCGCATCCCGAGCAGCTGCGTCACGACGCCGAGGTAGTCCTCCGGGACGTCGATGGTGAGCCGCTCGACGGGCTCGTGCACCTTGCCGTCGATCTCGCGGGTGACGACCTGCGGCTTGCCGACGGTCAGCTCGAAGCCTTCCCGGCGCATCATCTCGACGAGGATGGCCAGCTGCAGCTCACCGCGACCCTGCACCTCCCAGGTGTCGGGACGCTCGGTCGGATCGACCCGCAGGGAGACGTTGCCGACGAGCTCCTGCTCCAGCCGGTTCTTCACCATCCGGGCGGTCAGCTTGCTGCCGGACTGCCCCGCCAGCGGGGAGGTGTTGATGCCGACCGTCATCGAGATCGAGGGGTCGTCGACGTGGATGACCGGCAGCGCCTTCGGATCCTCGACGTCGGCCAGGGTCTCGCCGATGGTGATCTCAGCGATCCCCGCGACGGCCGCGATGTCGCCGGCGTAGACCGAATCGGTCGGGCGGCGTTCGAGCGCATGGGCGACCAGCAGCTCGGAGACCTTCGCGCGCTCGATCGTCCCGTCGACCCGGCACCAGGCGACCTGCTGGCCGCGGCGCAGCTCGCCGCCGACGACCCGGACCAGCGCGAGCCGGCCGAGGTAGGGCGAGGCGTCGAGGTTGGTGACGAGAGCCTGCAGCGGAGCGCCCTCGACGTAGCTCGGAGGCGGGATCGTGTCGAGCAGGACCTTGAACAGCGGCTCGAGGTTGTCGGCGTCAGGCATCCCGCCGTCGTCCGGGCGGTTGGTCGACGCGCGTCCGGCCTTCGCACTGGCGTAGACGATCGGGAAATCGATCTGCTTCTCGTCGGCGTCGAGATCGAGGAAGAGCTCGTACGTCTCGTCGACGACCTCGGCAATACGCGCATCCGGCCGGTCGACCTTGTTGATCACCAGGACGACGGGCAGCTTCGCCTCGAGCGCCTTGCGGAGCACGAAACGGGTCTGCGGCAGCGGTCCTTCGCTGGCGTCGACGAGCAGCAGCACGCCGTCCACCATCGACAGGCCGCGCTCGACCTCGCCGCCGAAATCGGCGTGGCCGGGGGTGTCGACGACGTTGAGGATGACCGCGTCATCACCCTGGCCATACTTGATCGCCATGTTCTTGGCGAGGATCGTGATGCCCTTTTCACGCTCGAGATCCATGGAGTCCATGACCCGCTCGGCGACGTCCTGGCCCTCCCGGAAAGCGCCGGACTGCCAGAGCATGGCATCGACGAGAGTCGTCTTGCCATGGTCGACGTGAGCGATGATGGCGAGGTTGCGGAGATCAGAACGCACAGGCACGTAAGTCAACGGTACGGGAACCGGCTCACGAAGGGCGGCGAACGTGACCAGCGACCCAGCATCCGCTCCCGATCAGGACCTGGATCCTGACATCGAAACGGCCGATCCGGTACGCGAGAAGATCACCCGCGATCTCGACACCAACGTGCTCATGCAGTACGCGTTCTCCAAGGCGGCCCGGTTCTCGCGGTCCGGCCAGCTCGTCGAGGCGGCAGCGGAGTACGCCAAGCTCGGCGGGGCCGCCGACAAGCCGCATCTGCGCGCGCTTGCCCTTGTGCTGCAGGCGGAAATGCTGCTGCGGGATCCGCCGACGGTGCTCGACACAGCCGGCGCTCGCGCCGCTCTGGAACGGGCCCATGCGCTGGGCGCACCGGAGCGGGAATGGACGTTCACCCTCGGCATGCTCGCGCTCCGCGAGGACCGCCTCGTCGAGGCCCGGGACCTGCTGCGCCGCTCCTACGGCGACGGTCATCAGGCCCAGGAGGCGGCGGCCTATCTCGCCGTGGTGGAGGCCCGCGCCGGCGACGTCGCGGCCGGACGCCAGTGGCTGGAGCTGGCCCGCGAGGAGGCGGAGGCGTGGCGCTCGCCCGAAGCCGAGATCGCGCTGCGCGATCCGGACGACCCCGTCGCGTCGTTGCGCGCGGCCGCCGCCGACCATCCGGACGAGTACTGGCTGCGCCTCGCTCTCGCCCGCGAACTCACCTCGGCAGGACGTCATGACGAACTCGTCGACACCACCCGCCAGATGGCCGCGGACCGGGATCTGCCCGAGCGGTTTCGCGCGACCGCCGCCCTCGGCGCCGCCCGCACCCTCCTGCTGCACGCCGGCGACGAGCGCATCGGGGAGGCGATGAAACTCGCCGGGCAGGCGCGGGCGCTCGCCCCGAAGTCGCTCGCCGTGTGGGAGGCGCTCGCACTCGGCTACTGCCGGCAGGGCAATTTCCGCCGGGCCGCCGGGGCAGCGAAGCGGGTGCTGAAAGCCGAATCGGACTCGGTCACCGCCCGATATGTCCAGGCCTGGGCGCTCGGCGGGCGGGGCGCGTGTGACCGTGCCCGAGCGTCACTGGCGGAAGCCGTCGAGCGCGATCCCGAATGGCCACTTCGCTCGAAGGCGGAAGACGCGGTCTCGGGCTGCCGATAGAAGCGCATGAAGTCTCGCCGTCTCGCCGTCAGCCTCGTCGCCGTGGTGGCCGTCCTCGCCCCGGTCACGGCCGCCTGCACCCCGGCTCCCGTCGCGTCCGCCTGCACCTACCTGCCGGCCAACAACGTGTGGCACGCCGACGTCTCCAAGCTGCCGGTCAATGCGCACAGCGCCGCCTGGCTGGCGTCCTCCGGCGGCACCTCGGGCCTGCGTATCCACCCTGACTTCGGCGGCCCGTACGGCATCCCGTTCAACACCGTCTCGTCCTCCCACCCGAAGGTGACGGTGCGCTTCGACTATGCGGACGAGAGCGACCAGGTGCCCTACCCGCTGGGCGCCGACACGCGTATCGAGAACGGCAGCGACGCCCATGCCCTGGTGGTCGACAGCTCCGCCTGCAAGCTCTACGAGACCTGGGACACCGCCGACTCGCGCAGCGGCTGGACGGCCGGCAGCGGCGCCGTCTACGACCTGCGCTCCAACGCGCTGCGTCCCGACGGCTGGACCTCCGCCGATGCCGCGGGCCTGCCGATATTGCCGGGCCTGCTCCGCTACGACGAGGTCGAGTCGGGGAAGGTCGACCACGCGATCCGCTTCACGGTCTCGCGTACCGCTGCCGCGCACATCTGGCCCGCTCGCCACGATGCCGGCTCGGGCAGCATCACCAGCCTGCCGCCGATGGGCGCCCGCTTCCGGCTGAAGGCCAACTACCCGACGGCCGGGCTGCGTCCTGACACCGTCGCCGTGCTGAACGCCATGAAGAAGTACGGGATGATCGTTGCCGACAACGGCAGCAACTTCTACTTCCAGGGCGCCACCGACTCGCGCTGGCCCGATGCCCTGCTCGACCAGCTCAAGGCCGTGCCCGTGAGCGCCTTCGAAGCCATCGACGAGTCCAGCCTCATGGCCTCGCCGAACTCCGGCCAGGTCAAGTGACCAGAAGGCGGACGAGGGGGCGGTCGGCGGCGATCCAGGGGACGTCGTCCAGCTCGTGCGGCGCGAGCCAGCGCAGCGCCTGGTGCTCGCGGGATTGCGGACGGCCGCTCACGATCGTCGCGCGGTAGATCTGCAGCACGCCGATGTCGATGCCGGCCTGCCCGACGAGAGTGCCCACCTCGATCTCGACGGCCAGCTCCTCACGGCATTCGCGGACGAGCGCTTCCGCGGGCGCCTCCCCCGCCTCGACCTTGCCGCCCGGAAACTCCCAAAGTCCGGCGTAGCGGGCCGGAGCCGCGCGCTGGGCAGCCAGCAACCGTCCGGCGGCGTCGAAGATCGCGGCCCCGACGACCACGCGCACAGGCGTAGCGGAACCTGACATGCTGGCAGCATGCCCAGGCCACCTGCCTTGACCCCCGACCAGGTCGCCGCCGCGCTCGCCACCGTGCCCGGCTGGTCCGGCGACACCACCGCCATCACGCGCTCCGTGGAGTGCAGCAGCTTCCCCGCGGCCATTGCGGTGGTGGACGCCGTCGCGATCGCTGCGGAGAACGCCGACCATCACCCGGACATCGACATCCGCTGGCGCACCTTGCATTTCACGCTCAGCACGCATGACGCCGGCGGCGTGACCGAACTCGACTTTGCGCTCGCCCGCGAGATCGACGCGGCTGCCGCCTCGGGCTAGCAGCTATTCGGGCGGCTGGGTGCCGGTGGGGCGCAGCAGGCGTACCGGCGGCGCGTCTTCCACCTCCACCCCGGCGGCCGCGTACGCCCCGGCGAACCCGCTCCAGACGAGCGAGGTCAGGTAGTCGGCGAGCGCCTGACGGCTCATCGACTGCCGCTCCAACCACCACTCGCCCGCCGAGCGCACCAACCCGACGAGCCCGAAGCCCCAGGGTTCAGCGGCTCCCGAGTCCAGCCCGACCTCGCGCATGAGATCGCCCAGGCGGCGAGAGATGTAGCTGCCGAGCAGCGAGCTGTAGTCGGCGACCGGATCGTTCTCGACCGGCCGGTCGAGCAGCGTGTGATGGACGACGAAGCGGTAGAGCTCCGGCTCCTCCTCGATCATGCGCAGGTAGGCGTCGACGCCGGCGGCGAGCATCGCGCGGCCGTCCTGCTGTCCATCGATAGCGGTAGTGATCTGGTCGACCAGACCCTGGGCCACCCGCTGTCCGACGGCGAGGTACAGGTCGGCCTTGTCGGTGAAGTAGCGGTAGACCACCGGCTTGCTGGTGCCGGCTTCAGCCGCGATCTGGTCCATCCCGGCACCGGCTCCGTGACGGCGCACAGCCCGCACCGCCGCGTCGATCAGCGCTTTGCGACGCTCCTCGCGATGCGCCTGCCAGCGCAAGCGACGGCCGTCGGTGTCCGGCGTCGGCCGCCGGCGACTCGTACTGGCCACCTGCCGAGGATAGGTGAGGGGCACTGTGCGCCCGTCCGACCCAGCTGGGTAGCGTGCCAGTCATGGCTGACGCAACGATTCGCAGGCTCGGTAATTCAGGTTTGGCCGTCTCGCGGGTCGGGCTCGGCTGCAACAACTTCGGGATGCGGATCGATCTCGACGCGGCCCGTCCGGTCGTCTCCGCGGCGCTCGACGCGGGCATCACGATGTTCGACACGTCCGACAGCTACGGGGCGTCGGAGGAGTTCCTCGGCGAGCTGCTCGAAGGCAAGCGCGACGACGTCATCCTGGCGACCAAGTTCGGCTCCAGCGTCCGCGGCGCGAACGGCAAGGACTGGGAGGCGCGCGGCTCACGGCGCTACATCCGGCGCGCCGTCGAGCGTTCGCTGCGCCGCTTGCGTACCGACTACATCGACCTCTACCAGCTCCACAAGCCCGACCCGCTGACCCCGATCGAAGAGACCCTCGCCGCGCTCACCGAGCTGGTGAACGACGGGAAGGTGCGCTACATCGGCTGCTCGAACTTCAGCGGCTTCCAGGTCGCCCACGCCGAATGGCAGGCGAGCACCCGCGGCTACGAGCGCTTCATCTCGGTGCAGAACGACTACAGCCTGCTCAACCGTGAGATGGAGGCCGACGTCGTCCCGGCGTGCCTGGAGTACGGCATCGGCGTGCTGCCCTACTTCCCGCTCGCGAGCGGGGTGCTGACCGGCAAGTACAAGCGCGGCGCCGACGTTCCCGCGTCGAGCCGTCTCGCGGCCTGGGGCATGGCCGAGCACGCTGACCGACGAGCGCTTCGATGTCGTCGAGGCGTTGCAGTCCTATGCCGCCGAGCGCGGGATCACGCTGCTGGACGTGGCAATCGGCGCGCTGGCCGCTCAGCCCGCGGTGGGCTCGGTGATTGCGGGCGCAACGTCCGCCGAGCAGGTCAAGGCCAACGTCGCCGCCGCTGAATGGATCCCGACGCTCGATGACCTGACGGCACTCGACAAGATCGTCCCGAGCAAGCGCCCGCAGGAGTAACACCGGGGCAGCCTTTCCTGAAGGTCGGTCGCCCTGAGGATTGGGTCCTTGTAGCGAGGATGGTGGATGGCCGAGCCGGACGCCTTTCGTCATTTCGTGATTGCCCGGGCTAGCTGACCGGCTGGAGCATCGATTCCTCATGTTCTGCAGGGTGTTTCGAGGTGTACGACGGGCTCGGGGTGCAGGCGTTTGTTGAGGTCCCTGTCGAGGAAGGGCCTGCGCTTGCTGGTGAGTGGGGGTCCGTCGCCAGGTGGGAAGAATTTCAGGGTGCCCGCGTCGATGATCTGGTAGGTCCAGCCGCCTTCGTGGACGAGGTGATGGTGGAAAAGGCAGAAGGAGTCGAGGTTTTGCTCGGTGGTGGGGCCGCCGTCGATCCAGTGCAGCCGGTGGTGGGCTTCGGTGCCGGTGGGTGGCCGGTCGCAGCCGGGGAACAGGCACCCGCCGTCGCGGAGGGCGATATGGCGGCGCATGGTTGGGGTGGCGAGCCGATTGGGGGTGCCCAGGTCGAGGATCTCCGAGTCGGTGCCCAGAACCGCGGGGATGAGGCCCCAGTCGCAGGCGAGCCGGCGGACCGCGCCGGCGGTGAGCGGACCATGACCTTGGATGTCGGCGGCGCCGATCCCGGACTGCAAAGCGTCGAGGGTGGTGGCGACGATGAGGCTGTGACGGCCGCTGCTGCCACTGTCGGAATGGCAGTGGTCGGCATGGTTGCTGGCGTGGCGGGCCATCTGCAGCAGGGCCTCAGCGCGGCGCTTGCCGATGGGGTCCTCGAACGGCGACAGGTTGGGATCACGTTTGCGCAGCAGGGCCTCGATCGTCGCGGCAATCTCGGCGCCCGCCTCGGCGTCCAACCACGCATCGAGGCGCCACATACCGTCAAAGGTTCTGGAAATGCTCAGCTTCTGGTTCGCACGGTTCTTCTTCGCCCTGGCTTCGGCGTCTTCCGGCGCTGCCGCCGCTCTCACCACTGCGGCCAGGTCAGCGAGTTGGGCGGGGGTGATGTGCGGCGCTGCCTGCGCCAACACCGCTTCGATGTCGGCGGCCAGGGCGTCGTCCAGCGTGGTGGTCGCTTTGCGGATCACCGAAGCATGACCCAGGCCGATGTCACCGGCCTGCCAGGCGGCGGCGGTAGCGGGCATCCGACCTGTGAGGGCCCGGCCGAGAAGCACGCGTTCCGACGCCCAGGCGTTCGCCTCCCCCGACAGGGTGCGCAGATAAGCGACGGTGGAACCGGCCCCATCGACAGCGAACTCACCGGAGCGATCGACCCGCTCCACCAGCCGGCACGTGGCAAGCTCCCCAGCCCGAACGGCAGCCAGCACCTCGGGCAGCGCAGAGGCCGCTTCGGGCCCCCCGGTCTCTGAAGTGACGGCCTGCGCGATCCGCTGCCCGAGCACGGCGAACTGCGCCGCGTCAGCCAGCAGATCACTATCGAACATATGTGCGATTCTAGCAGAGAACCAGCAGCTAAACGACCTATTTTGAGGCAACAACTGAGCTACTGCCGAGGGGCTCGGCCGCCGACGAGTGCGGCTCCTGAGGGTTGATCTATGGGGCGGCGCGCTCCGGCGCAAGGTCCTCGACCGAGCGCCCCCGGCGCCGGGTCTCAGCCCCGACGGGGCCTCGATGCCCAATGCGGACGCCGGACACCCGCCTCAGCAGCCGCGCTTGGGATGCCATTCAGACGTGAGCGAAGCGGTGCGGCCGGCCGATATGGCGCCGGGCTCGGCGCGCGATATCGGCACTTATGCGCCGCGGCGGATGACGACCTTGACGCAACTTTGGCGGTCCTGCGAGCGTCCTTTATGCCATGGCTCGTATCCGAACGCTTGGCGCGGCGACGCTGGTCGCAGTAGTTGCTGCTGCCGCGGCGGTCGGCTGCAGCTCGCAGCACTCGCGCCGGGCAGCCAGCCCGACGCCGACTCGCCCATCTCCCGCTGCGAACAGCGGGGCCGTCGCCTCCACAATGCTCGGTAGGTCCTACACCTCGGACGGCGGCACCTTCCGTTACCCGTCGACATGGCGAGTGTCGACTTACAACGTCGTCAGTTCCTTCAGCACCCTCGTCGCCGTCGTCAGTAACTACCCGACGCACGATCGATGTGTCCGAGGCAATGGCAGCATCTCGTGCAGCGCAACACAGTTTGGCCAGTTGAGCCCGGCCGGCATCGTGGTGACTTGGGACATCGACGGTTTCCCGGGCTACGGAATAGACAAGGCGCTCGGAATGCCCACGACCATCGATGGACGCCGGCCCGCGTCCAGACCAGGAGCAGCGCGCCTGAATCCAGTTGCCCGGCTGGCGCCACACAGAGATCGATGTCGCCGTCGCCATCTCCTCGCTGCATGGTGCGGGCGGCCTCTGGCGGATGACTGCCTGCCTTGCCGACCCGAAAGACGCCAACACCGCGATCGCGGTAGCCCGCTCACTACACTTGACCGCGCCCGCACCGTCGTAGCCGATCACGAGCATGACCGACGCCGCTGACCCATACTCATTCGCGGACCCCGGGCGACCGACCGAATCCTGGCATGACACTGAAGTGACTAGCTGAAGCGCGCGGTAGCGGTTCCCCTCTGTGTCAAGACGCGGCCGAAAAGGGTGGCGTATGTTCTTGGCCGGGCCCGGTGAGTGGCTGCTCCGAAGTGCTGACTGTGGGGACTATAGTCAGCCGCGCTGGATTGAATAGACGCCCCCATTTGCCCTCCCGGGTTCCTTGCTGTCTGGTCGTCGACCAGATGTCTGAACACGGCGTCCGATAGTCGTCGCTTCAGGCACCGCAGCGCGCCCTTGTTGCCTTTGCCGGCAGCGAGCTTTCGGACGTAGTAGGCACGGCCGCGTTAGTCGTACACGCTTCTGCGCCAGCGCCGCGATGTGCAGCGCATGATCGAGCTGCCGGTTACCGGCACGTGAAAGGCTATGGCGGAGCACGTCGGCGCTGGAGGCTTCCAACGGCGCAGATGACGGTGTAGCTCGCGAAATGGTCCTTGGACGGAAAGCGGGCGACGTTACCGACCTCGCCGAGGATCAGCGCGGCGGTGACCGGGCCGATGCCGACGACATCGGTGAGGCTGGTGCCTGTGGTTTTCACGGCCTCGGCGATCCGCTTGTCGAGCGCCTTGAGTTTGCGATCCAGGATCACGACGTCGTCGATGTAGTCGGCGGCGAGCTGCCGGCAGGCCTTGCCGGCGACATCGCGCGGCCGCACCGTCGCCAACAACGCGCGAGCCTTGCTAGCAGTCAAACTCCGTTGCGCACCAGCAGGAATCAGCTCCATCAGCAGCTGATGAAGCCGGTTCACCGTCTGGGTGCGGGTGCGGACCAGGTCGCGGCGCCGTTCGGACATCAGCCGCAACGCGACCGTCTCATGATCCGGCGTGACCCGGGTCAGGTTCGTGGTTGCGCAGCCCGACGATCGCGACAGCGCGGGAGTCGGTCGGGTCGTTCTTGCGGCCATGGCCGGTCGTCATCGCCCGCACCCGGGTCGACAGCTTCGCCGGCACGTCGATAACCGTCTCCCCATCAGCGACCAACCGCTGCGCGAGCTGCCGGCCCACCCCACCGGCGCTCTCGACAGCCCACCGCCGATCCGGCCAGCGCGCGCCGATGGCGAGCATGTCCGACGACCTGCACTGCTTCATTCGTGCAGTGAAGACGTCTGCTTGGATCGGCCGCTCGCTGGGGGCACGGCTTCAGATCAAGATCGGGGCGTACATGACTTTGTCTGCGCCGGTCGATCGCCGCATGTCCGTGTAGCGACCCGCAGGAGCGGGCATTGCAAGCCTGTGCGTGATCGTCTTCGGGACGCCCCATTGTGGGTGCAGTCGATCGTGTCCGGAGTTCTGTTCAGTGGCCTGTGGGTGCTGGTGACCTGGCTTGTCCACCGGTCCTCGTCACCGGTCGGCGCGGCCGTCGTGGGGGCCGTGGTGGGAGCGTTCAGCGGCGCGATAGGCGCTCGCGAACGAGCTGACCTATGGGACGGAGTGTCTCTCGTGCCGCATCAGAGAAAGGTGGAAGTCGTACGTGCCGCCCACCGTGGCCCAGTTCCCCAAGACGAAGCGTTGCGGCAGGCAGCCCTGCAATTCCTGCGAAACGAACTGGAGGGGCAGCCGGAAAATGCTTGGGGAACTCTTGGCCTCCTGGCCGCCGTCGCCATCCTCGCTGTGTTGATCAGCGGCGCGCTGGTGGCCTGGGTACTCGTCGCTCTCGTCGTTGCGAGGGGGGCTGGATCCGCTGTCACATATCGACGCTGGAGAGACCGTGAGCGACTAATGGCGAGCACGACAGCCTCAGGGCAACTGCTGTAGCTGGTGAATCCTCGGGCCATGGCTCCGCTCGGCGCGGCTCGAACGCCCGCGAGGTGCCGGCTCCCGAGCGCCCTGTAGTGGCACTTCCGCTCGCCCGTGTTCGGGCCGCGTGCCACCATTCCTGATCGTGGCTGCTTCAACTGTCGCGGGACTTCGCATCTGGTGTGACCTCGATCGAGCTGAGGGTGTAGCCGACCTCTCGACGGTCAACTGCTTTCGTGTTCATGAGTTCGCGGTGCTGTCTGACGGACGCGAGGTCGTACTCCTTGCCGATCGAGGGTGGAAGGGGGTCCCGGTGTCTTGGCTCACGGTCGAAAATGTCGAGCACCATGTCTATAACGTCCTGCTGCCGGACTGGGCCGACGTCGACCACCCGTTGCCGCCGGAGCTTGCGAAGGTTGAGGCGGTCGGCGGGGCTCAGGACTGGGAGATGCTGAGCGACGGGTTGCTCGCCTTCGGCGTGACGACGACACCGCAGTTGCTATGCACGTGCCGCGTCAGCTCGATCTCAGCGCTCGCCTTCTCGCTCACGTCAAAGAATCTCCCTAGCTGGGCAGGGAGCCCACAGCGATGAGCGTGAACCACGGATGCGACAGAGACCGGATCTGAGCGAGCGGTACTGGCACTTCCCGATCACTTGATCAGCCACCGCCGCAGGCGCTCCTCCGCTTTATCGGCATAGCTGCGTCCTGGCAACGCGCCGTCTCCGGCATCCTCGACGAGGAACCGCTGCTCTGCCGCAAGGACAGCCAGGAGTTCGGAGCGTCCATGCGCGTACACAGGCCAAACGACTGTGCCATCGACCTTGATCAGCTCGGCTACCCAGGCATCGCCTTCGGCATGTGCCCTCGCTCGGAGGTCGTTGGGATAGAGCTTCTGGGCATCCTCGAACAGCGCTCGTTCCTCGTCGTTCACCGGATGATTGTCCCGCACCGGGAACGCCCGCGAGTGCCGGATTCGGAGCCCTCGACGGGGATCCAAATCGGCCTGGATTCAGACACCCTGGAACAGCACTTCCTGCGGGGCTCAGCCCCGACCGAGCGCCACGTGCTGCACGCCCGTGAACTCGGCGATGATCGTGCGCAGCACCGCCCGGGCAATCCCAGGATCGAGCCCTTCCGCTTCCGCCAGCGCGGTGATGCGGGCGAGCATGCGCTGCTCGCGTCCGGTGTCGGTGACCGCCAGTCCGTGCTGCTCCTTGTACTGAGCGACCGCCGTCACGTACTCGGCCCGGCGGGCCAGCAGGCGTATCAATTCGGCATCGACCGCGTCGATCGCCTCCCGGGCGGCGTCGAGCTCGCTCGGCCTGTCCTCGTTCATACGCCTCCTCGCGTCCGTATCCAGCATGCCCGCTGCCGGTCGCGCACCTGAAACCGGCCTCATCAACATCGCGCCACCGAGGCGACCTGCGCCCACACCAAGGCCCGCATTATCGGACAAAGCCTGGTCTCAGTTCCGTAACTGCTGCTGGACTGCTGCAGATGTGCCGTATATGCGGCTAGAGTTCGCGCTCGTGTCCTCATTTCGGGTCCGCGAGGCCGCCGAGCTGCTCGGTGTCAGCGATGACACCGTCCGGCGCTGGGCCGACGCCGGGAGGCTGCCGACCACCATCAGCGGCGGTCGCCGGGCCATCGACGGCGCCGTACTTGCACGCTTCTCCGAAGAGCTCGCCCGCAGCGACGAGCGGCCGGAGATGACGCCGGTGGTCCGCGAGTCGGCGCGCAACCGGATGCGCGGGCTCGTCACCCGGGTCGTACGCGACACGGTCATGGCGCAGGTCGAGATCCAGGCCGGCCCGTTTCGCATCGTCTCGCTCATGAGCCGCGAAGCCGCCGATGAGCTCGGCCTCGAACCAGGGAGCCTCGCCGTCGCCGCGGTCAAAGCCACGAACGTCGTCGTCGAGGTCCCCGGACGCGCTGACGCCCTGGGCTGACACGAGCCGCTTCACCCATCCAACAAGGAGAAGGTCCATGCCACGTCCCGCCCGTACCGCGGCGGCAATAGTCGCGATCGCCGCTGCTTCCGTCACGGCGGCCTGTGGTTCATCGACCACCGGTTCCAGCACCTCGCCATCCAGTTCAGCCCCGTCGAGCTCGGCTCCGAGCTCCGCGGCGTCGAGCGCGTCCGGGGTCACCGGCACGGTCACGGTGCTGGCGGCGTCGTCGCTGACGGAAGCCTTCAACACGCTCGCCAAGCAGTTCGAGGCGGCGAACCCCGGCACCACCGTGAAGATCTCGTACGGGGCCAGTTCGGCGCTGGCACTGCAGATCACCCAGGGCGCCCCCGCCGATGTGTTCGCCTCTGCCTCGACCAAGAACATGACGCAGGTGACCGACGCCAAGCTGGCCGACTCCCCGACGAACTTCGTCAAGAACGTCATGGAGATCGCGGTGCCCCCGAGCAACCCGGCCAACGTGGCGGCCGTCGCCGATCTCGCCAAGAGCGGGGTGAAGGTGGCGCTGTGCGAGGCGCAGGTGCCGTGCGGAGCGACCGCGGAGAAGGTCTTCGCCAACGCGAAGATCACGGTGAAGCCGGTGACCCTCGAGGCCGACGTCAAGTCGACCCTCGCCAAGGTGGAGAGCAATGAGGTCGACGCCGGCGTCGTCTACGTGACCGACGTGCGCGCAGCCGGATCCAAGGTCAAGGGGATCGTCATCCCGAAGGACGTGAACGCGTCGACCGAGTACCCGATCGTGGCGCTCACCAAGGCCCCGAATGCCGCAGCAGCAAAGGCTTTCGTGGCTTACGTGCTCTCCTCCGCGGGTCAGAGCGTGCTGTCGGCTGACGGGTTCGAGCAGCCCTGAGCCTGACCGGGACGGTCTCCCGGGGCCGGGCGCGGCCGACCCGGGAGATCCGCAGACGGGGAGCGCCCGCGCTCATCGCGGCGCCCGCGCTCATCGGCTTCGCGTTCCTCTTCCTGCCGCTGATCGCCTTGCTCGTCAGAGCGCCGTGGCGCGGCATGGGCCGGCTGCTGTCGGACAGCCAGGTGCTGACCGCACTGCGGCTCTCCCTCGAATGCGCCACAGCGGCCACGTTCATCTCACTCGTGCTGGGCGTGCCGCTGGCCTGGGTGCTGGCCCGCACCTCGTTCCGCGGCATCCAGCTGATACGTGCATTGGTCACGCTTCCACTCGTCCTGCCGCCGGTGGTCGGCGGCCTTGCCTTGCTGCTCGCGCTCGGACGCAACGGGATCCTCGGCCGCTACCTGGATCACTGGTTCGGGGTGACGCTCCCGTTCACGACGGCCGGCGTGATCGTCGCCGAGACGTTCGTGGCCATGCCGTTCCTCGTCGTCACGGTCGAGGGTGCGCTGCGCTCGTCCGACCGTGATCTCGAGGAAGCGGCGTCGACGCTGCGCGCCTCCCGGCTGACGATTTTCCGTCGCATCACCCTGCCGCTGATCGGCCCGTCGCTGCTGGCGGGATCCGCGCTGTGCTGGGCTCGCGCGCTCGGCGAGTTCGGCGCGACGATCACCTTCGCCGGCAACTTTCCGGGCACCACCCAGACCATGCCGCTCGCGGTCTACCAGGCGCTGGAGACCGATCCTGAGGCGGCCATCGCCCTCAGCCTCGTCCTGCTCGCCGTTGCTGTCATCATTCTGTCCATGCTGCGCGACCGGCTTCGAGGCAGCCCGGGCCTGTGAGCAGCGGGCAGGGGCTGCGCGTTCACGGCGCCGTGGAACGCGGTGAGTTCCGCCTGGAGGTCGAGTTCGGTGTCGCGCCGGGCGAGGTGCTCGGCGTGCTCGGGCCCAACGGCGCCGGCAAGACCACGCTGCTGCGTGCTCTCGCCGGGCTGATCGCGCTGACCGACGGCAGCATCACGTTGAACGACCTGACGATGGACGACGCGAGCAGCGCCACCTTCGTCGCGCCCGAGGACCGGCCGATCGGCCTGGTATTCCAGAACTACCGGCTCTTCCCGCACCTCAGTGTCCGCGACAACGTCGCCTTCGCCGCCCGTTCCCGGGGCGAAGCCCGCAAGGTTGCGGGCGCGGCCGCCGATCGCTGGCTGAAGCGCCTCGGCCTCACGGAATTCGCCCAGCGCAAGCCCCGGGAACTGTCGGGCGGCCAGGCGCAGCGGGTGGCGCTCGCCCGGGCACTCGCGTCAGAACCCGGCTTGCTGCTGCTGGACGAACCGCTCGCCGCCCTCGATGCGCGCACCCGCCTCGAGGTGCGCGCCGAATTGCGCCGCCACCTCACCGACTTTCCTGGACCGACACTGATGGTGACGCACGATCCGCTCGAGGCGATGGTGATGACGGACCGGCTGCTCGTCATCGAGGACGGCCGGATCGTCCAAGAAGGCAGCCCGGCAGCAGTGGCCCGCCGCCCCGCGACTCAGTACATCGCCCGTCTCGTCGGGCTGAATCTCTATGCGGGGCAGCGCAACGGCGAACATGTCGCACTCGACGGCGGAGGCACTCTGGTCGCTACCGCCGCGTCCGACGGTCAGGGTCCTGATGGCCGGGTGCTCGTCGCGCTGCCGCCGTCAGCGATCTCGCTGCACACCGAGAAGCCGTTGCATTCCAGCCCGCGCAACGTGTGGCCGGGCACCATCGGCGGGCTGGAACTCCTCATCGACCGGGTGCGGGTGCAGGTCGACGGCTCTCCCCCGGCGCTCGTCGACATCACCCCGGCAGCCGTCACCGAGCTGGACCTGACCGCGGGCGCACCCGTGTGGCTCAGCGCCAAGGCCACCGACCTCGACACCTACCCCGAACCGGGCTGAAGCGCCCCGCCGTCAGTCCGGAAGCTCGTTCAACAGGGGCACGACCGCCTCGCAGACACGCGCCACCCAGTCAGCCGGATCATCGACGCGCGGGGTCAGCTCGACCAGCTGGATGCCGACCTTCGAGTACTCCTGCATGCTCGCCATGAACGCGTCGGCATCGTCGGGTGAATCGAGCCGGCCGATAATGGTCTTCTCGATCTGCGCCGAATCGCGGCCGATGTCATCGCAATGACGCTGCAAAACCTCGAGTTTGTGGGCGATTTCGGCGGGCGTGGTCGCGAAGAGGTTGCACGCATCGCCGTACTGGGCGACGAGCCGGAGCGTCTTGCGCTCCCCGGAACCGCCGATCATGATCGACGGCCGCGGCTGCTGGATCGGCGGCGGCTGGCAGATCGTCTCCGCCAGCTGGTAGTGCTTGCCGTCATACGGTCCCTCGTTGTCACTCCACATCTGCAGGCAGATCTGCAGTGCCTCTTCCAGCCGCTCGAAGCGCTCGCTGATAGGCGGGAACGGGACGCCGAGGCCCAGGTGCTCGCGCTCGTACCAGGCCGCGCCGAGGCCGAGCTGCGCCCGGCCGCCCGACAGCACGTCGAGCGTCGTGACGATCTTGGCGAGCAGCCCCGGGTGGCGATAGGTGACGCCGGTGACGAGGACGCCGAGCTGCAATCGCTCGGTCAAGCCGGCCAGGAAGCCGAGCGAGGTGTAGCACTCGAGCATCGGATCCTGGGAGGTGGCGAACTGCTCCATCTGAAACCAGTGGTCCATCAGGGTGAGCTTCGCGCAGCCACCCTCCTCCGCCGCGCGGGCGGTGGCCGCCAGCGTGGGGCCGAGCGCCTCCGGTCCACCTGGGAGCGTGAAGTTGGCGTAGTGGATCCCGAGTTTCATGACGCAAGCCTAGGCCGGGCAGATGATGGAGGTGTGGCCCGTCCGTTCGCATCGGTTCGCGCTACCGCGCAGGAAATCGCCACTCCGCGTCCGGGAGATGAGCTGCTCTCGCCGGCGGACGTCGTCATGGATCGGGCCTTCACCGTCGACGCCAGCCCCTGATCAGATCTGGCCATGGCTGCAGCAGCTCGGAAAACGCCGGGCCGGCTGGTACTTCCCGCGCTCGGTCGAGCGACTCATCCCGCCCAGCCGGCGGGCGATCCGCGAGCTCGATCCGCGCTGGCAGCACCTTCAGGTCGGAGACGTCATCCCCGACTACGGCGGAGCTCACGAGACCTTCGAGGTCGCGCTGCTCGACCCGCCGGCGACCCTCGTCTATCGATCGCGGCGCGGAAAGACCACTGTGACCTGGGCGATCACCCTCGCGCTACACGAGCGTCGCCGCCACGAGAGTGCACCTGCGGCTGCGCCTGCGCCCGGTGCGCCACAAGCGGCTGGCGGAGTCAGCCGGCGGCTTGTTCGACCTGCTGACGATCGCCGGCATGGCCGCCGGCCTGCGTGAGCGGCTCCACGAATCCGGACCGTTAAAAAACCCGCACAGCTGCAACCGCGCGGGTTTTTGTGCCGGGCCGCCGAAGTGGCTAGCACGACGAGGGTACGCCGTCGATCACCCGATCGGGTGAATCAGGCGCTCGTCGCTGCGGGGCCGGAGTCGGTCAGCGATTGCTCCGGCCCGACGCGCCGCAGATCCCGGCCGTTGTCGCAGTAGGTCATGCCTTCAGTGCCGGTGACGTACCAGGTGTCGTAGCCCTCGCGTACCCGGCCGGTGATCCGCCCGGTACGCGCGTCGCCGTGACCGTAGCGGCGCTCGACCAGATCTCCCGGCTCGAAGCTCATGGCCCGACATCTTGCCGGAACCCGCCGTTCACAAACCTTGGGGGTCGCTTCTGCGGCGAACGGCGGCCGCCGATGGGCAGGTCAGCCAGCGATCGTCAGCGCCGGGTGGGCCGGTCCGGCGGCGCCGTCATCGACCTGCAGGCCCACGGTGACGGGCTGGTTGGCCGCCAGCGCGGCTCCCCAGCCGACACCCGAGCAGCTGATCCGGCCGCCACCCACATGGCAGGTCATGCCCCAGGCGTTGGCAACGTCCTTGGCTCCGGCGTCAGGCCAGGAGAGCGTCCAGCCATTGTGGGTAGCCGTGGACGTGACGACGATCTGGGCGACGTAGCCGTACGCACCCGGCCCGGACTGCCAGGACGACTGCAGCTGCCAACTCGCCGAGAACGCTCCCGAGGTCGTGGTCGGCGGCACCGGGGAGGAGGTCGGCTTCGGGCTCGGCGTGGGAGCCGGCTTGGGCGCCGGGGAGGGGGCCGGGACGGGGGTGCCGGCACCGAGGATCGGCTTCAGCGCGGCGAGCTTTGCGGTCTCGGGCGTCCGCCAGTCGTCGGCCACCAGACCGCCGGTGTCGCCGCTGTTGGGGTTGTAGTCCCAGTACGCGTAGCTCATGCCGTTGCGTTGCAAGTAGCTGACCATGGTGGCCAGCCACTGCTTGTCCGAGGTGGTCTGCAGCTTCGTGCCGAACTCACCCAGCAACACCGGAGCGGTGCCCGATTCGGCTAGAAAGCCCCAGTTGTGGTCCCACACGCCAGGCAGGTTCGCCGGGTAGTTCGGGGCGCTGAACCAGCTCTGCGCGTAGATGCTGGCCGGATAGTCGTGCGGTGAGTAGACGAGGTGGCCGGGTGAGGAGAGCACGACCGGTTGGGTGCGGGCGTCCAGCAAGCCGCCGCCCCACCACGTCGAGGTGCCGTCGCTTTCGTGGTCGATTCCCTCGACGAGGACCAGCAGATGAGGGTTGGCGGCGAGCACAGCGTCGCCCCCGCGGGTAGCAGCCGCCCGCCAGTCGACCGCCGGGTTTCCGCAGCCCCAGCAGGCGGAGCCGTGCGGCTCGTTGTGCAAATCGGCGCCGATCACGACGTCGTTGTTGCGGTAGCGGTTCGCCAGCATCCGCCAGTCACTGAGCCAGCGCGATTCCGGATATTGCGGGGTGTACCAGAGCTCGGACTGCGCACCCGTGTCGGGCCGGTGCTGATCGAGGATGATCTTCAGGCCGTGGGCGCCGGCGGCATTCACGACCGCGTCCATCACCTGAATAGGTGATTTACCGGCTAATTGCGGATTCTGATTGAAGTCGATACCCGAGGTGGTCGCCCCGGCATCAAGGCACTGATTTGCATAAGGGAGCCGGATGGCGTTGAAGCCGAAACTCCGAATTTGTGCCAGCGCGGTGTCGAGACTGATGGTCCAGAGCCCGTGAGGCGCGCAATTCGACGTCTCCATCCCGAACCAGCTGACAGCCCTGATCGTCACGACGTGGTTGCTCGCGTCTTCGATCTTCGAGCCGGAGGTGTGCAGCCAACCGGTGAGCGTGCCACTCGCCGCGGTTGCGCTCGCCCCGGTCGCGCTCGCGGCGCCGGCGCCGGCGGCACTCGACAGCGTGCTGATCGCCGGACCACACGCCGTCAGTGCCGCAATCAGTACTCCGAGCAGCAGTTTCGCTGCGAGACGTCGCTTCTGACGGATCGGCCCCCGCCGTCCGGCCATCGTGTGCCCCCCGTTGCCCACGTGTACCCACTGATGTCGGGAACTCTCACGCACATCGACAATCCGGCGCGTGGACTGGAGCCCCCTGGCCAGCATTGTGGCATCCGGGACGACCCGCCTCACCAGCAATGACGCGATTGCCAAGCGCCGGGTGGACGAGACGCCATTACTCCACACGGCGCATTGGCAAATGCAAAAGGTCTAATCCGAAATTGCGCTGATGGGTCGCTTTTTTGCTCGGGGCTAAAGACCTATCGTCGTAATTGCACCTGATGGCCGCAAAAGTCATCGGGAGTACGGAGACCATCCGGTCTCCGTGGGGAAGCTTTGATCCGGGTCGTCCACACCGACGCTTTATGCGCACGGAGACAGACGGTCGCCTAGAGGGCCCGGGGAGCGAGTGGCGAGACCGACCCGCCCAACCAAGGGCTGCTTGCAGGCGGCCCGACGTCGGACGGGAGTACCAACGTGAGCACGTCCTGCAGATCAACCAGCACATCCCCGAAGGGGCAGTCAGCCTCTGGTCCCACCTTTCGCAAGCGTCACGCCGGAGCCGGCGTGAAGGTACTCGTGAGCGCGATCAGCCTCGCCGCCGTGGCGACCGGATGCGCCGTACCCCACGTGGCTTCGATGAGTTCGAGCAAGTCCGTGACGCACACGGCCAAGGCGTCCAGCTCGCCGAAGGCCACCCCAAGCGCAGCCACCTCATCGGCTTCGGCCACCGTCGCCGCCACGGTCGCCTCGAGCAAGGTCTCCACCGGCACCCCCGGCGGCGACCTTTCGAACGGTTCTGTCAGCCGCACCCTGGACGCCGGCTCCCGCAAGCTGGTCGTCAACTACTGGACCGACCAGGACCCGGCGCAGTGGACCGCGTCCCGCTCGACGGTCGTCTCGCTCGCCGCGCACATCGACGGCAACGACAAGGACCACGCCGTCCTGGTCTCCCGTTTCCACGTCACCCTCGACGACGGCACCAGCGTCACGACGCTGGCTGACGACAAAGGCGCCTTCACCCTCACCCCGCCCTACGCCTACAGCAGCGCGGTCGTCGTTCGTGCACCGCACGCCGGCGCCACCTCCGCCACCGTGATCGTCGAATACGACCTGCTCGTCCAGACCGCCCCGAACCTCATGGCGTACTTCCGCCAGACCGTGATCGACACCCTCCACATCAACTTCGCCCCGAACGGACAGAACTAATGGCCGACATGCTGATGGCTCGCACCGTGAGCAACAACAAGACCGTCCCCGACCTCCAGGTCATCCACCACGAGACCCCGACCCCGCTGCTGGCGCGGGTCATGGACGCCAGCCGCAAGCTGACGCCGCCGGTGCCGTCGATGCGGGAATCGCACGAGGACACCATCCGCCACGCGACGATCTCCTGCATCATCCCGGCCTACAACGAGCAGGACACCATCACCGACGTCCTCAACTCGCTGCTGGCCCAGACCCGGCTCCCCGACGTCATCCACGTCGTCGTCAACAACACCGATGACGAGACACTGGAGCGGGTCGCACCGTTCGTCGGCCACCACCGCCGGGTCATCAAGGGTGTCCCGTTCGAGACCGTGATCCACGTGCACGACATGGGCGCCAACCCTGACAAGAAGGTCGGCGCGCTGAACTACGGCTGGCGGCTGTCGCGCGGCTACGACTACGTCCTCGGCGTCGATGGCGACACCTGCCTGCAGCGCCAGGCGGTCGAGTTCCTCGAGATGGAGATGGTCGACGACCCTCGCATCGGTGGCCTGTCGGCGATCTACAGCATCGACAAGGCGAAGTTCTCCGGCGGCATGGCGAAGTTCCTGGTCGCCGGCCAGCGGGCCCAGTTCGCCGCGTTCAACATGGACAACCTGCTGCGCGGTCGCAACATGGCCGTCCTCGGCGGTCAGTGCAGCTTGTTCTCCGTGGCCGCCCTGAAGAAGGTCATGGAGCTGCACCACCAGGCGGCCCCGTGGGTCCGTGACTCCGAGGTCGAGGACTCCAAGCTCTCACTGCAGATCAAGGACGCCGGCTTCAGCACCAAGATCAGCTCGCGGGCCCGGGCGTCCGTCGGCCCGATGACCAACCTGCGGGCCCTGCACGGCCAGCAGGTGAAGTGGAACTTCGGCGCCATCGACCTGTTCTGGCCGGGCCAGCGGGGTGACAGCAAGGGTCAGCCGCTGCACCCGAACCTGCGGCTGCGCTGGTTCGAGAACGTCTCGATGCTGTTCAACATCGGCACCCGCATGGCGTTCGTGCTCCTGCTCGCCGCCTCGCTGTCGATCCACGCGTTCGTGTTCAACCCGATCTGGCTGCTGCCGCCGGCGGTCGCCGCCGGGCTGAACCTGCGGCTCGCCTGCTCGATGCACGACAAGACCGCGTCGGACCTGGTCTACGCCGGCCTCTTCTTCCCCGCAGAGTTCTACCTCTGGGTGCGGATGGGCCACTTCCTGACGGCGTGGACGCAGTTCTTCGCCCGCACGGAGAAGGACAACTGGGCAGCACAGGCTGCCGCGGAGAAGGGCCGGGGTTCCTCGTACGTCTTCCCGGCCATCGTCGTCATCGTCACTCTCGTCGTCGCGATCTTCGCCTGGCAGCAGCAGTCGGTCTCGGTGCAGTCGGCGACGCTCTCGGTCGGCTGGCCGGTGCTCTACCTGATCACCGTCCTGCAGACCGTCTTCATGCTCCGCAAACTGTTCCGTCGCCACCGGGGGTTCACCGTCTGATCCCACTCCGCCTCAGAACACACGCAAGCGCTTCGGCCGGCCACCGCTCTGGTGGCCGGCCGTTGGCGTGTCCGGGTACCCGGTCCTGTGCGACAGTGAGACGTCGATCGAGGTGACGCACGAGATGAATCGCAGGATGCTGGCCGTCGGCGGCGCACTCGCCGTGGCGATCGTCGTCGCCAGCACCTCGGTCGCGTGGTCCAAGCCGGTCCTGCCTGACGGCACGACGTTCTCGCCCGACCCGGCGAGCACCACCGGCATCGCCGGACCCTTGGGCCCGCAGCAGATCAGCCCGGTGGCGGCCTACTTCAAGCGCGTCACGTACACGGTCGACGAGCTCGGCCAGTACCAGTACGTCGATACCAAGCTCCCGGCCGGCCGGTATCTGGTGGAGGTGCTCGCTCCGCACGCGTCGAGCCCGCCGGATTGCCTCGGCGTCTCGTTCCCTCTGGTCCCGCCGCACGGCACCGCGACGGCCTTCACCGGCCACGTCACCGTGGCGAAGTCCGGGGATCCGGTAAGCATCTCCTGCTTCGAGCAGGCGACCACCGCGCAATCCACCGCCAGCTACGAGCTCACCTTCATCCCGACACGAGGCTGAGCACCCGCTGGGCAATCCAGAACGGGCCGCGCTGCGAATACGAATCGAGTGTCGCTGCCCGCGACTCTCCAAGCTCCGGGCAGCGGCGCTCCCGTGACGGATGCGAGACTGTCCCATGTCCTCCGAGGCGCTGCCGACCTGGCTCGGCTCGCTGCAGGCGCTGGATGAGCTGCAGCGTGCCTGCGAGGCCATGGCGGGGCTGCGCGCGGCTCACCGAGCCGGAGTGCTCGCCGCATTGGTGCAACCTCAATCGACGGCCGAGCTGGCATCCGGATTGTCCTTGCCGGCGGCGCGCCTCGAGGCATTGCTCTCCTTGCTGTCCTCGTTCGGAATCGTGACATCCGAAGGCGACCGCTGGGCGCTGTCGGAGGCGTGGTCGGGCCTCCTGCTCGGGCAATCACCGGTGACCTTCGGCTCGATGCTCGGCATGGGCGCCATCCGAGCCGATCAGTTCACCAGCTGCTTCGAGGGCAACAACGACTACGGGAGCCTGACGGCCGCCGATCGTCTGACGGTCGCGCGGGGGGTCAGCCCCAATCCGCGCTCCCCTTTCGCGGTCTCCATTGCGCGGGCAGATCTCGAACCCTTGCCGGATGTGGTCGCGACCCTCGACCGCGGCGGCCGGATCCTCGAACTGGGGTGCGGGGTCGCCTCGCGACTGTGCGCGCTGCTGGTGGCGTTTCCCCGAGCGAGCGCCGTCGGGGTCGAGCTCGCAGCAGATCTACTCCCCTACGCCCGCGCACGCGCCGACCGATTGGGTGTCGGTGACCGTCTCACGCTGGTGGCCTCCGACGCGGGCAGCTACCCGCCGGACGGTGAGTTCGACCTCGTCGGTTGGAGCCAGTTCTTCTTCCCCGCGGAAAGCCGGGCCGGTGCGCTCGCGACAGCGTCGCGGGCGCTACGCCCCGGAGGCTGGATCACCATGCCCGTGATCTGGGACGGCAGCATCCCCGAGCCAGGAAGCGGTGACGACCGGGAGCTCGCCGCCGACCGCTGATGCTCGACCTGTGGAACGTCCCGGCACTGAGCGCCGACCAGGTCGCCGCCGAGATCGAAGCCGCCGGCTTCGTCAACGTGCGCACGCACACCTCCACGGTGGCGACGCTCGTCCGTGGTCAGAAGCCCTAGGGCCTGGCAAAGGGGCCGCCGGTGCCCCGAACTCGCGAGTTGCGCGGTGACTCGCCGGCGCAGACCACCGAACTCGCGAGCTGAAGGGGCGTCAGACGTTGAAGCGGAACTCCACGACGTCGCCGTCGCGCATCACGTAGTCCTTGCCCTCGATCCGGGCCTTGCCGGCAGCGCGAGCGGCGGCGATGGAGCCGGCCTCGATCAGCTCGTCGTAGGAGACGATCTCGGCCTTGATGAAGCCGCGCTGGAAGTCGGTATGGATGACGCCGGCGGCTTCGGGAGCGGTGGCGCCTTTCTTGATGGTCCAGGCCCGGGTTTCCTTCGGGCCGGTCGTCAGATACGTCTGCAACCCGAGGGTCTCGAAGCCGACCCGCGCCAGCTGATCCAGCCCCGGCTCGGACTGCCCGAGCTCACCGAGCAGCTCGCGGGCATCGGCGTCGTCCAGCTCGGCCAGCTCCGCCTCGATCTTGGCGCAGAGCACGATCGCCGCGGCCGGGGCGACGGACGCGACGAGCTCCTTGCGGCGCGTCTCGTCGGCGAGGTCGCCCTCGTCGACATTGAAGACGTAGATGAACGGCTTGGCCGTCATGAGCTGCAAGTCGCCGAACGCCTCGGTGTCGAGCGACGGCTCACTGCTGATCGCCCGGCCCGAATCGAGCACCTCGCGCGCCGCCTGCAGCGCGGTCAGGGAGGCGCGCAGCTCCGGCTTCATCCGTGCCTCACGTTCCAGACGGGGCAGGCGGGTATCGACGGTCTGCAGATCGGCGAGGATCAGCTCGGTGTTGATGGTCGCGATGTCGTCGGCCGGATCGACCCGGCCTTCGACATGGGTGACATCCGGATCCTCGAATGCGCGCACCACCTGACAGATGGCGTCGGCCTCGCGGATGTGCGCCAGGAACTTGTTGCCCAGGCCCTGCCCTTCGCTCGCGCCGCGGACGATGCCGGCGATGTCGACGAAGCTCACCGTGGCCGGGACGACCTTGGCGCTGGAGGACAGTTCGGCGAGCTTCGCGAGGCGCGCGTCAGGGACGGCGACCACCCCGACGTTGGGCTCGATGGTGGCGAACGGGTAGTTCGCGGCGAGCACGTCGTTTTTCGTCAGCGCGTTGAACAGGGTGGACTTGCCCACGTTAGGCAGGCCGACGATGCCGATGGAGAGCGCCACGTGGGCCGAGTCTACGGACGATCAGCCGGCGGGTTGCTCGTGCTCGTCCTCGGCCAGCACATCGGAGACGGCCGCTGCCACGACTGTTGCCGTCGACGCGCCGGCCTCGTGATGGGCGCCGAGCAGCCGCCGAGCAAGCTCCGGAGCATCATGCGGATCGACCCCGCCGGCGACGCTCTCGAGCGCGGACGTCGCGAACTCGCGCGCCACCTCCTCCTCGAGAGAAGCGTCTCGTGACATGGCCCGGAGAACGACGCGGTCGACACGAGATTGCGGCACAACGCTGAGGCTAAGCGCTTACCGGGAATCCACAGTGCACGCGGGTACGGTCGTGTCGTGGGAACAGCGCCGGGCGACGACCGACCCCGCCGGACAGCGACCCCTGGCTCGACGAACCGGGTGCAGGTCGCTCCGCGCCGTAGCGGCGGCCCACTGGGCGATCACCGCGGCCTCACGGCTGCCGGCTGCGCGGTGATGCTGCTGGTCTTCGGTTTCGTCGGCGCACTGCTCGACCTGTTCGCGGGCCACGACCTGTGGGTCATGTTCGGCATCGCGTTCATCGGCGCCGCCGCGCTCTCCGCAGCGCGGTGTCACGCCGAGGACCTCGGAGCGACGATCGTCTTCCCGCCGCTCGCCTACTTCGTGATCGCCTTCATCTTCACGATCATCAGCCCGCGCTCGGGCACCCACACCGGCGGCTCGAAGCAGTTCGCCATCGACCTCGGCGGCGAGCTCGTCTTCAGCGCGCCGATCCTGCTGGCGGCCACGCTCGTCGCCCTCGGGCTGGCTACCGCACGCGGGCGGGCGAGTGCAGCGCGCCGCCGCAAGCGCGGCGGCACCCGCGTCACCGCCAGCTAGGGACGAGCCCCGGACGCCTTGGCCTTCATGGAGCGGCGCAGCTCCGGCGGCAGAGCGAAAAGCATCGATTCCTTGACCTCGGTGTACTCCTCGACATCGGCGAAACCGTTGTCGGCGAGATAGCCGAGCACGCCTTCCACCAGGACTTCCGGCACCGAGGCACCCGAGGTCAGTCCGACGGTCTTGACTCCCTCGAACCAGCCGGGCTCGATGTCCGTCGCGGAATCCACGAGGTAGGACGCGGGTGCACCAGCCTCGCGGGCCACCTCGGTCAGCCGCACCGAATTGGAGGAGTTACGCGAGCCGACCACGAGCACCAGATCGCACAGCGGCGCGATGGATTTCACCGCCGACTGCCGGTTCTGCGTGGCGTAGCAGATGTCGTCGCTCGGCGGGCCCTGCAGCGCAGGGAACCGCTCGCGTAGCGCATCGACGGTGGTGACGGTCTCGTCCACGGAGAGCGTGGTCTGCGAAAGATAGGCGACGCGCTCCGGGTCGCGGACCTGAACCGTCGCCGCCTCTTCGGTGCCGTCGACCAGATGGATGCGCTCGGGCGCCTGGCCGGTGGTGCCGACGACCTCCTCGTGACCCGCATGGCCGATGAGGACGATGTCGTAGTCGTCGGCGGCGAAGCGGCGCGCCTCCAGATGCACCTTGGTCACCAGCGGGCAGGTGGCATCGATCGTGCGCAACTGCCGATCCGCCGCCTGCTCGATGCACCCCAGGAGCCACCCCGTGGGCGGAGAACACGACGATGCCGCCCTCGGGCACCTCGTCGTTCTCCTGCACGAAGATCGCACCGAGCGCTTCGAGCCGGCGAACGACGTGCAGGTTGTGGACGATCTGACGGCGCACGTAGACCGGCGCCCCGAACGTCTCCAGAGCGCGTTCAACCGTCTGAACAGCACGGTCGACCCCAGCGCAATAACCTCGGGGGCGGGCCAGCAGGACGCGTCCCATGGCTTCAGGGTACGGGCCAGCAGCACTCGACCGCACCTGATGTCAGGTGACTGTCAGGTTGGGCCGGCTCACGTGGCAGGGACCACGAAAGGGTGTGCACTTCGGGATCTGCGGGGACATCTGCGGCATCGGCGCGGCACATCGCCACTCACATCGAGTCCTCACCCAGCACTCACATCCAGCCTCGGCACCAGACCCTCAGGAGAGCGTTGACCGTGTCCTTGAATTCACCGGCCACCGGCCACCCCGTCCCGAAGCCGGTATCCGCGTACGTCGGGCTTCTGCTCGCCGCGGTGGAAGACACCAAGGAGCCAGGCGCGTCCGTGGTGGCGCGGATCGCCCGGCTGCCGATCGCGACCTTCGGGCAGCTGCTGACGGCCCGCCGGCGCTACGACGAACTGGCCGAGCAAGGTGACTTCGTCATCGACGCGGTCGTGGGGATGGTGCGCCACCGGTTGGGCGGCGGTGCTGACTCTGACGACGAGTACGACGGCACTGCCGACTGGATGGCCGATGACTTCGCGAGCCCCGACCGGGCCAGCGCGGCCGTCAGCTCCATCACCGGACGTGCCAACGGCGCTGCTCACGATCCGTGGGCCGACCTGCCGGAGGACCTTCCGGAAGACGCCGAGGAGCAGGAAGAGCTGACGCCTCTGGAGCGGCTGGAGCAGTTCAGCGTCCCGAAGGAGATCGGCGCCCAGGCCGGTGGGCTCAAGTCCGCGGCCGACCTGCCGCTGGCGGACTTCGACCACATGAGCGGCCCCCAGCTGCGCGGCCGGCTGCGCACCTTGGACCGGGTGCAGCTCGTGCAGCTGCTCGACTACGAGCGGGCCCACGCCAACCGGGTACCGATCGTGCTGATGCTGGAGAACCGCATCACCAAGCTGCTCTCCGCGGGCGACTGACGCCTCAGGAAGTCCTGTCCAGCAGGTCGGCCGAACGCGTCGGGGCGGCACCTTCAGCGGTCCGCACCGACACCCGCGAGAGCAGATAGCGCGCCAGCAACCCGCCGCGCAGCACGATCCGCACGGGCAGCCATCGAGCGCCGGGGTAGCGATCGGCGAGATAGCGGTAGGCGCTCAGGTGATGGGCTCGCTGCATGATCTGCGGTACCCGTCGCGTCGCGTGTCCGCCGCTGTGCTCGACGACGGCTGACGGCACGTAGATCGAGGTCCACCCGGCGCGTCCGAGCCGGTCGCACAGATCGACGTCCTCGAAGTACATGAAGTATTTCGGGTCAAATCCGCCCACGGACTCGAAGGCCTCTCGCCGCACCAGCAACGCCGAGCCCGAGAGCCACCCGCAGGCCCCCTCGGCCGGCGAGTCCCGCTCTTGCCGGTAGGACGCGGTCCATGGATTCGTCGGCCACCACCAGCCGGCGAGCGCATGACCGATGCCCCGGCCGAGGGAGGGCAATGCCCGCGCACTCGGATACAGCTGACCGTCGGGCGTCACGATGGCCGGGCCGAAAGCGCCGCCCTTCGGCCAGCGCTCCCCCGCCGCCAGCAACGCATCGAGCGCGCCCGGCTGACACCAGCGCACGTCAGGGTTCGCGATCAGGATCCACGGCGCCGTTGCGGCTTTCGCGCCCGCGTTGGCCGCGCGTCCGTAGCCGACATTGCCGCCGGTGTGGATCAGGGTGACGCCGGGCTCAGCCGCGGCCTCCTCCGGGGCGCCGTCGGTCGAACCGTTGTCGGCCAGCACCACTTCGTACGGCGCGCTGGTCGCCAACTCCAGCGAGGAGAGGAACGTCTGCAGCGAGGGGCCCGGCGAGTACGTGACGACGACGATCCGGACCAGCGGGCCTGCGGTCACTCCCCTAGAGCGCGGGCGTAACTCGCCAGGTGCGCCTCCGCGCTGGCGGCCCAGGTGAACTCGTGAGCGCGAGCCAAGCCACGGGCCGCAAGGTCAGCCCGACGCGGCTCGTCGGAAAGCAGATCGGCGAGCGCGTCAGCAATCGCCGGGGCCTCGGGCTGGGTGTAGGCCACCGCGTCACCGCCGACCTCCGGCAGTGAGAGCCGTGGCGTGGTGAGCACCGGCGCCCCGCAGGCCATGGCCTCGAGGACCGGCAGGCCGAAGCCCTCACCATGGCTCGGATACGCGACGATCAGCGCCCCGCCGAGATAGCCCGGCAGATCCTGGAAGCGCAGATAACCCGGGCGAAGCACACGCAGGTTGGGCGACACCTCGGCGATGGCGGAGTCGACCTCGTGGTCCCAGCCGGAGCCGCCGGCGAGCACGAGTGCAGGCGGCTCGTCGCGCCAGTGCACCGCTTCGCTCCAGCCCCGGATCAGGTTGGGCACATTCTTGCGCGGCTCGAGCGCGCCGAGGAAGGCGATGTACTGCTGCGAGGCGAGGCCGAGGCGCAGGCGTACGCGCTCCTTCTCGATCTCCGTCGGTGGGTGGAAGAGATTCTGGTCGACCCCGTGATAAGCCACGTCGAGCTTGGTGGGATCGGCATCAAGGACGCGGATCACCTCATCACGGGTGGCCTTGCTCGGCACGATGCACCGCGCGGCCCGGCGCAGTGCGGTACGCGTGGCGGAACGGAAGAACGTGCCCTTCACGGCGGTGTGCATGTCGGGCTCGGTGAAGAAGGTCGCGTCGTGAATCGTCACGACGACCGGACGCCCTACCCGCAGCGGCATCGTGTAGTGCGGTGAGTGGACGACTTCGGCATTCACCTGCTGGGCGACGAGCGCCAGCCCGGTCTGCTCCCACGCCAGCCGCGCCGGCCGGTGTGAGATCGCCGGCGGGCCGGGCACGACCGTCGCCTCCGGCGCCAGCCGGCCATAGCGCTCCGCGTCGGAACGCTGGCATACGACAGCCAGATTGGCGTCTGCCGCGCCGAGGGCGGAGATCAAGCCGTCGACGTAGCGACCGACGCCCCCGCGGTCTGCGGGGACCGCGGTGGCGTCCACGAGCACCCGCGGGCCCACGGCTCTCCTCACGGCGGTGTGGTTGCGCTACCGGTTCCCACAGTAGCCCGGTAAAGCTGTGAGAGCGGGAACTGCGCGACTATGTGGCCGACTATGTGGCTGACGATGTCGGGCTGAGGTTTCTGCAGATTTCCCACAGGTGAACGGCAGCAGCCTCCCAGGAGAAGTCCTTGCTACGCACCAGGCCGGCCTTTGACCACAGGTCACGCTCCGCGACAGCGCGGCTGACTCCGGTAGCCAGCGCCGAGGCGTCGCCCCTCGGCGTGACGATCGCCGCACCCCCGGCGACCTCCACCAATGCCGGGGCGTCGCTGATCACGACAGGCACCCCGTGCGTCATGGCTTCGAGCACCGGAAGCCCGAATCCCTCGGCGCGGCTGGCCATGACGAGGACCGCTGCGCGCGAGTAGACGGTGGCCAGATCGGGGTCGGCGAGGCGGCCCATCAGTCGGATGCGTGACGTGTCGGGCGCGTCGGCCAGCGCGTCGCCCCAGCCACCGGGACCGGCAATCAATAGTGGCAAATCGGGCCAATCGGGCTCGGCGAGCGCGGCCGCGGCGACATCGAGACCCTTGCGCGGCTCCAGCGTTCCTACCGCAAGTGCGTAAGAGCTTGGCAGGTCGAGACGGGCTGCGCGCTCGGCCGCGTCGGGCGGCACGTCGCGTATCCCCGCCCCGACCCCCTCGCCGATCACCTCGACCCGCGGCAGCGACACGTGCGCGGCGAGCTCCCGGGCGACCGCCGCCGTGGGCGTCACGATCACATCGGCGGAGTCGGCGACCCGCTCGGCCATCTCCCGATGCCAGCGCGCACCGCGCGGCGTCAGCGTCTCGGGATGCGTCCACGGAACCGCGTCGTGAATCGTGGCGATCAACGGGCGTCCCCGGCGCGGCGGGGCGAGCAGCGTCGGAGCGAAGACGCAATCGGCGTGTGGCGACGGGCCCATCCCGCGCCGCCACAGCTCGGCGAGCAAAGGCTGGCGTACGCGATCGAGGCGGTGGCCACCCGGGGCGTACCAATCCGTGATCCGCTCACCCATTCCGGCGGTGGCGCGCAGCGCGGTCAGCAGTTCGGCGGTGTAGCGCCCGGTGCCGCCGGGGACCGGCGCGCGCAGTTGCTCGGCAACGACCGCGAGGTGCACGTGCGCCATTTTGCACCGACAGTGCACCGCCCACACCCGATCGCGGCATAGGCGGTTTATTGCGGCTTATGTGCGAGTGATCCGGATACTGGCGCTTCCGCCGAACCAGGCCGTGAAGTAGCGGAACGGCTGGAAAGCCTCGGTCGTCACGCCCTTCGCGCGTCCGTCGCCCCACAGCACGAAACTGATCGACGCGGTCTGGCCGGGCAGCACCGACTTCGCCCCGGCGATGTCAGGGGTGAGGACCCCGACTCGGGAGTCGGACAGCCAACCCCAGCCCGACGATGGCGAGTTGCGAAGCTCCGGGAGGTCGGTGCCGAGCTCGGTCGCGCTGTCGATCGGCCAGGCACTGGTGCCGTCGTTACGCCAGCGCAACGTCACGAAGGCGTAGCCGTTGGCCGGCATCGTGATCGCGCCCGGGGAGCTGATCAGCGTGGCGGCGTAAGGCTTTTTGGCCGGCGGAGGAGTCGGCGGCGGTGCCGTCACCGGCGCGCCGTTGGTGATCGTCCACCACGTGGAGAGCAGTCCGGGGAATCCGGCACCGGTCGTGGTCACCGACGTCGCATGACCGAGGCTGTCGACGCCCTGCAGCACGACCGTGTTGATGCGTCCGCCCCAGTCACCGTTGCCGTCGCGCGAGGTGATGACCAGACGCTGGAGCTTGCCGACCGACGGATAGGAGTTCTGGATCGTGCTGACCGGAAGCGTCGCCGTCCACGTGTGCACCGGGTTGGCGACCGCGCCGTCCCACGGGTCGGCCTTGGCGACCAGATACGGCTCGCCGCCCGCGACCGAGAAGCCGCCGTTGGAAGAACTGAACTGGGTGAAGGCCGGGAAGCCGCCGTAGGTGCGGATCTGGCCGGCGGTCGCCGCGATGGCGGCGTCGGTCGACGGGTACTCGACGGGGGTGATCGCCCCGGTGGACGAGCGCAGCCGGGTGCCGCCGAACGCCTGGCAGGCCGAGGAGTCACAGATGTCGTACGTGCTCCAGATCGCGGCCGACGCCCGCTGCTGCGCCGCGTAGGTACGCGCGGCGATCGCCTGCGCCTGCAGGGCAGCCGGGTACCAGGACGGCGAGGATTCCTGCGGGACGACCCCGCGCAGGTAGTCCTCCATGCTCAGGGTGTCGGTGTTGACGACGGTGCTGGCGCCCACGAGCCAGCTGGTCACGAAGCCCCGGTAGTCACGCGAGTAGAGGCCCGGGTAGACGACCGACACCAGGTTGGCGGTGTCGGTGAAGCGCACCGGGGTCGTCAGGTTGGTGGCGCCACCGACCGCGACGCCGTACCAGTTGCCGGCGACATAGCGCTGCAGATGCTGGCCGGCGCTGTCGGCGAGGATGCGCCAATAGGTGGCTGGTGCGGTGAGCCCGAGCTTGCGTCCCGCGCCATCGGTGACCGTGAGTCCGGCCGCCGGCAGGACCGCGAGGTCGTAGCTGTTGGTCGCGGTGAGCCGCACCCGGATCGGGGTGTTCGCGAGGACCGACGCGGTGGTGCCCGGGTAGTAGGTGCTCATGATCGTGCTGGCCGGGACGCCGAGCGAGGCTGCCCCTTCTGCGCCCCACTGCGACATGCCGTGCCCGTGGCCCCACCCGTGACCGGTGATGTTGAAGACGCCGTTGGCCGGTACGACGAACGTCTGGCTCGGCGTCACGGCACTGGCGGAGGCGGCCGGCAACGCGGCAAGCGCCGCTACCGCTGGCAAGGGTGACCGCCAGGGCAGCGGCCGCATATCGGCGCATATCGGCGCACTCCTCGGGGCAGGGACAAACGCGTCGTCCCTACTGGGATCGGCAGCACCCCCGGAGAAGTTGACCTTCGGCGTGTGCCGACCGTCGCCGGGATCAGCGCTAGCGGCGGCCCTTGCGGGCGGGCGGCGGGGGCGGCGGCGCGGCGGAACGGGATTGGCGCAGGAAGCCGTAGACCATCATCACGCAGATCCCGATGCCGATCGCCCAGCCCCAGCCGGGGTGGCCGAGCACCCGGCACAGCGCCACGGACCCGGTGATGATCAGGGCGAAAAGCAGAAAAGTGAGGAGCGCTGCCAGCGCGCGCTGCCCGGTCACAGCACCAGGGTATGCACTACCGTCGGGCCGTCAGCACGGACGGAGTCAGCATCGACGACAGGGAGCCGGGGGTTTGATGGCAACGGTCACGACGGCCACGACAGCGCCACTGCCTCCGCTCGCCATCCGCGCCTGGCTGCGTTATGACGTCGTCTCGCGGATCATCGACCGCCTGCAGCCGGCGAGCGTGCTCGAGATCGGCTGCGGCCAAGGGGCTTTCGGGGCGCGGCTGGCCGGCCGGGTGGATTACGTCGGCGTCGAGCCGGATACGGCGTCGTATGAGGTGGCGGCGAGCCGCATCGAGCCGCGCGGCGGCAAGGTCATCAACGGGCTCCACACGGCCGTCGAGCCCGGTTCGACTTTCGACGCGATCTGCGCGTTCGAGGTCCTGGAGCACATCGAGGACGACCGCGGCGCGCTTGCCTCCTGGATCCCGTTCATCAAGCCGGGCGGCCACCTGATCATGTCGGTGCCGGCCTTCCAGGAGCGCTTCGGCCCGATGGACAAGCACGCCGGCCACTTCATGCGTTACTCCCCCGATGAGCTCGGCGGCCGGCTCACCGAAGCCGGCCTCGATGTCGACGAGATCACCGTCTACGGCTGGCCGCTGGGCTACGCGCTCGAGGCCGTACGCAATCGCATCGATGCCAAGAAGCTCTCCGCCGCGCAGGCCAACGGCACGTCGATCGAGGAGCTCACCGCCGCGAGCGGGCGCACGTTCCAGCCCTCGAAGCGCTCGTCGGGACTGGCCGTGCAGGCGGCCACCCTTCCCTTCCGCTTCCTGCAGCGCACCCAGCCCCACCGCGGCACCGGGCTCGTGGCCGTCGCGCGTCGTCCGCTCAGCTGAGCCGGGCTCGCAACGGTTCGACGATCGCCGCGGGAGTGAACCGCTCGAGCGCGGCCTGACGCGCAGCGGTCGCCAGCGCGTCCACCCTCGTTCGGTCGGCCGCGAGCGACAGCAGCGCGTCAGCGAGCGCCTTGGCATCGCCCGGCGGGACGTAGAGCGCCGCATCGGCCAGCATCCGGCGCTGCGGAGCGGTGTCGGACGTGACGACCACGCATCCGGCGCCGCCCCCTGGTAGACCTTGTTCGGCACGACCCGCAGCGCTTTCGGCGTGACACCGAAGATGCCGAGGCACACGTCGTGGCTCGCCACCACGGCCGGAAGGTCGCCCGACGGCACCCACTCCAGCCAGGTCACCGAGTCGTTGCCGGCGGCGGCGCTGCGGGTGGCGTCGAGGTCCTGGCCCTTGCCGATCATGGTCACTGCGATCTCCGGATGGCCGGCCAGCAGCGCCAGCGCCTCCCCGATCACGACCGCTCCCTGCAAGGGGGTGTACAGGCCGAAAAAGGCAACCCGGAGCCGGCCGGGCGCGGGCGCGGGGCGCTCCTCCCCCGCCGCGAACCACGCCTCCGGAGCCCCGACCGGGACGACGACCCCTTTGGCCCGCGCACCGGACGGCAGCAGCTCGACGTGCTCGGCGGTGTCGACCAGGACGAGGCTGGCCGCTCGCACGGCGAACCGGTCGAGGGCGTCGAGCAGCCGGAGCTTCGCGCCTCCGCTGACCCCGCGGTCGCGCGCCGTGTCAGCGGCGAAGATCATCTGGTCGAGGGCGATACGCCGGCGCGGGTAGAGCAGCCGGGCCAGCAACACGTCGAAATGGCCGAGATAGCCGACGAGCACGGCGTCGTAGCGCGACCGGTCGGACGAAGCGCCGCCGTGCCAGCCGCGCCCAGCTCCCGGCGAGCCGCAGCACCAGCCGGTACGCGAGCCAGGGCCGGCGCAGCATCGCGACCCGCTGCGCAGTGTCGAGCCCGAGCGGCTCGTTGAACTCGACGACCTCGTCGCCCCGCGCGCGCAACCCCTCGAGAATGATGCCGGCGCGAGGATGGGTGCGAAGGTCGTACGTGCCGAAACCGAGGACGCGCAGAAGGGCTCCAGACTCGGCTGTCAGTGTCGAGTTCACGTTACTATTCGGGCCTCGTGACTGACGTCGAAGCCGTGACCGAGCCGGCTCGCGGCGACCGTCGGCGCACCGTGATCGGCGTCGCGTTCATCGCGCTGATCATCGTCGCGGCCGGGCTGGCGATCTACCACCAGCGGCACTCCTTCGTCGACTCGCTGGACAAGATCGGCGCCGGCGCGATGGTCGGCAGCTTCGCGGTGGCCCTCATCGGCGTCGCGCTCACCTTCTTCATCTGGCGGGAAGTGCTCGAGGGCCTCAACGTCGACATGCCCTGGGAGGTCGGAGCGCGGGCGTTCTTCACCAGCCAGCTCGGCAAGTACCTGCCCGGCTCCGTCTGGCCGGTGCTCGTGCAGATGGAGGCCGGGAAAGCGCGGGGCGCGTCGCGACGCACCATGCTGGCGGCGAACCTGATCACGATCGTGCTCAGCTGCGCGGTCGGGCTGATCCTGGCCTCAGCGCTGCTGCCGATCTCCGATACGCATGCGCTCAAGCACTACTGGTGGCTGCTGCTGGTGCTGCCGTTCCTCATCGCGCTCCTGCACCCGCGCGCCCTGCCGTGGGTGCTCGACCGCGTCTTCGCCCTGATGCACCGTCCGGCGCTCGACGAGCGGCTCCCGGTGCCCAGCACGATCCGGGCCGCCGGCTGGTCGGTCGGCTCGTTCGTCTTCCAGGGCCTGCACATCGCCGTGCTCGCGCTGACGCTCGGCGGCGGAGGCTTCTCGACCGTGCTGCTGTGCATCGGCGGGATGTCGCTCGCGGTCTCGGCGGGCGTGCTCTTCATCCCGGCCCCGGCCGGCGCCGGGGTACGCGACGTGATCCTCACGCTCGTGCTGCGCGCCACGCTCAGCGGCGGGCAGGCACTCGCGGTCGTCGTCGCGTCACGGGCGCTGCTGATCGTCGCCGACCTCTTCCTGGCCGCGCTCGCCGCGACCACCCTGCGCCGCCAGAACTAGTCCGAGCTAGCTCCCGCGGGAGCGGACGACCAGGTCGCCGATCAGCGCGAGCACCGCGATCTGGAAGCCGACCACGAGCAGCAGCAGCGACGACGTGGTGACGTGCCAGTCGTAGCGGATCAGGTCGGTGATCAGCTTGACGACGCCGAGCCCCATGATCCAGAGCGCGAACGGCATCAGGACCTTGAGCGGGTTGAAGTACATGACCATCCGCAGCACCTGGAGGATGTAGCGGTAGGCGTCGCGGAACGGGTGGAACTTGCTGACTCCGGCGCGCTTCGCGTAATCGATCGGCAGGTACTCGACCGCGTGCTGGTTGGACAGGAACGCCATCGTGATGGTCGTGACGCAGCTGAATCCGGGCGGAAGCAGCCGCAGGTACGGCAGTGACACGTCGCGCCGGAAGGCCCGGAGCCCGGAGTTGAGGTCAGGGATCTGGACGGACGCCAGCGAGCTGGCGATCTTGCGGATGACCCACTTCGCCGGCACCCGGGCCCACTTGTGGGTGCCCTCCTCGGAGGTGCGGGCGCCGACGACCTGATCGACATCCGGGTTGTCATCCAGATAGCGGACGAACTCCGGGATGCGCTCGTTGGGGTAGGTCATGTCGGCGTCGGTCCAGACGACGATCTGACCGCGCGCCTCGGTGGTGCCGATCCGCCGGGCCGTGCCCGAGCCGCCGTTACGCCGGAAGGGCATCAGCCGCATCGCCGGGAAGTGGCTCGCGGCCTGGCGCAGCACGGTGAGCGTGGAGTCCGTCGACTTGTCGTCGATGACGAGGAGCTCATAGGTGTAGCCGCTGGCGATCATCGCGGCGTCGATGCGCTTGAGCTCTTCGAGCACGTGGTCCTGCTCGTTGTAGCAGGGCAGCACGACGGTGACGTAGGGGGCGTCGGGGGTGACCGGCTGCGGCTCGTCGCCCGGGCTCGGGGATTCCTCGTGGATGGAGACGACGCTCACGCTCATGAGGTCCTGGTCATGATCGAGATCTCCTGTGGTGGTCGCACCGCCTGAGCCTCCGCGTCTGACCCTCGCGGGAGCACCGGTGCCGCACCATGGTTTCACGGCTGGCCGCCGACTTTACTCTGGCGCGCGGGCGTGACCGGAAAACCGGCCGCAGTGGATAGGCGTCGGCCAGGCCCGTGATAGGCACCGTGACATGCGTTCCCTCGCCGGTCAGATCCGGGAGTACGGGCGGGTGGTGCGCGAAATGCGTCCGGCCCAGGAGACCTCGGCGCGCGCCTTCGTCGGCGGCCTGCGCTATCCCGTACGCCATCACCAGCCCATCTGGATCGGCAGCCGCACCGTGCTCGACGGCAGCGAGCGGATCACGTTCAGCGAGACCGGGGCGCTGCGGGTCGGGCTCGGTCCGTTCGGGCTGACCAGCGAGTTCGACACCTCCGTCATCCGGGTGCGGCCGGGCGCCGAACTGCACTGCGACGGGGTCGTCTCGCTGCAGCGCGGGGTGCGCATCGTCGTCGACAGCGGCAAGCTGACCATCGGCCACGCGACGAACGTCAACGGCCTGACCAAGATCCTCGTCGCCACCGAGGTCAGCATCGGCGCCGATTGCACGCTGTCGTGGGACGTGCAGATCCTCGACAACGACTTCCACACCATCACCGTGGGCGGCAAGACCGGCCCGATGAGCGCGCCGGTGCGGATCGGTGACCGGGTCTGGATCGGCACCCGGGCCGTCGTGCTCAAGGGCGTGACGATCGGCGACGGGGCGGTGGTCGCCGCCGGCGCCGTGGTCACCGAGGACGTCGCCCCCAAGGCGATCGTCGGCGGGATCCCGGCCCGTCAGATCGGCGTCGCCGACAGCTGGGCGTGAGCAGCCCGTTCAGACCGACGTGACCTCGGCGCAAAGCTGAGGCGCCAGCAGATACGCGCAATCCGTTGTACCGGGGAAGTCGGGGCTCGTTCGGCAATACACGCAATCTTGGTCAGCACCGCCGACGCCTGACAACGCATGGTGTGTACGCAGGAAAACATCCCCGCGCCTGAGCACATCGGATTGGTGTCATAACGCTCAGGCCGCGGCGACCCCGAGCGAGCGACGGAAGTAGTCGATGGTGTGGCCGAGGCCTTCCTCGAGCGGCACCTTCGGGGCCCAGCCGAGCACGTCGCGCGCCTGATCGATGATCGGTCGGCGCTGGGTCGGGTCGTCCTGCGGCAGGGGCAGATACGTCAGCTCGCTCCGGGCACCCGTCGCGGCGAGCACCTTCTGGGCCAGCTCCGACATGGTGAACTCGGCCGGGTTGCCGAGGTTGATCGGGCCGGTCACCTCATGCGGGGTGTTCATCAGCCGGATCAGCCCGTCGACCAGATCGTCGATGAAGCAGAACGAGCGGGTCTGCGAGCCGTCGCCGAAGATCGTGATCGGCTCGCCGCTGAGCGCCGAGACGATGAAGTTCGACACCACCCGTCCGTCGTCCGGGCGCATGCGCGGGCCGTAGGTGTTGAAGATCCGGGCGACCTTGATCGGCAGGTCGTGCTGGCGGCGGTAGTCGAAGAAGAGGGTCTCGGCGCACCGCTTGCCCTCGTCGTAGCAGGAGCGAGGACCGATCGGGTTGACGTTGCCCCAGTAGCTCTCCGGCTGCGGATGCACCTGTGGATCGCCGTAGACCTCGGAGGTCGACGCCAGCAGGATGCGCGCCTTGGTGCGCTTGGCCAGCCCCAGCATGTTGATCGACCCGACGACCGAGGTCTTGGTCGTCTGCACCGGGTCGCGCTGGTAGAAGACCGGCGACGCCGGGCAGGCGAGGTGATAGATCTCATCGACCTCGACGTACAGCGGGAACGTGATGTCGTGGCGCAGCAGCTCGAGGCGCGGATCGGTCAGCACGTGGGCGAGATTCTGGCGCCGTCCCGAATAGAAATTGTCGACGACGAGCACCTCATTGCCGTCGGCGAGCAGCCGGGAGACCAGATGTGAACCGATGAATCCGAATCCGCCGGTCACCAGGATCCTGCGCTCCGCCATGGGACTCCCAAATTTTCGCTGCGTGTGGTCGGGATTGGCCCGCAGCAAGAGGCGGGCGGCACCCGTTCGAACCCTTCCACATCAGGAGCGCCCGGAACCGCCCGACGGCCCGCCCGAGACCGGCGAGCCACGCCGGGAGGGCCCGTTCACAGGGTTACCCTTCAAGCCGTGAAGCTCTCCATCCTGATGCCGGTCTTCAACGAGGTCGCCGTCCTGGAAGCCGCCGTCAAGCGGGTCCTCGACGTGCCGTACCCCGTCGAGACCGAGTTGATCATCGTGGACGACGGGAGCACCGACGGCACCCGCAATCTCTACAGCGCCTGGGCGGATGACCCGCGGGTGCGAATCCACCTGAAGGAGAGCAACGGCGGCAAGGGTTCGGCGATCCGCAAGGCCGCCGAACTGGCCGACGGCGATTACGTGATGATCTGCGACGCCGACCTCGAGTACTCGCCGGAGGAGATCCCCTCGCTGCTGGCGCCCGTGCTCAACGGCGCCGCGACGGTCGTCTACGGCACACGTACCTTCGGCAGCCACAATTCCTACAGCTACCTCTACGTGCTCGGAAACCGTGCCGTCACCACGGTCGCCAACGTGCTTTTCAACTGCTACATCAGCGATCTCGAGACGTGCTTCAAGCTGATGCCGCTGGAGCTGTACCGCTCGCTCGACGTGGTCTCCGCCGGCTTCGGGATGGAAGCGGAGATCACCGGCAAGCTGCTCGGCCGCGGGATCCGGCCGTACGAGATCCCGATCTCCTACAACGCCCGCACCCGCGAGGAGGGCAAGAAACTCACCTGGCGCGACGGCGTGGAGGCCATCGTGATCCTTACCCGTCAGCGCCTGGCCGCCCGCAAGGGATAGCGAGATGGCTTCAGCGCTCGAGACGGAGCCGAGCGCGCCCGAAGTGAGCTCTCCGCGCCGGTCGCGCTTCTCTGCCCGCGGGTTGCCTTCCAGTGCGATCGACGTGGTGCTCGCCGCCGTCCTCGCGCTCTCCACGCTTTTCGTGCACAGCATCAGTTACCTGCTGAGCCAGACGTTCTGGCTGGACGAGGCGTGGGTCGCGGTCTCGACCCGGGTGCCGCTGCGCCAGGTTCCTCACGTCACGTCGGTGACCCCGCTCGGCTGGACGCTGCTGCTGCGCGGTTCGCGATTCGGCGGCCAGCAGGATTTACGCCTGCTGCCATTGGGCTTTTCGGTGCTTTCGGTGGCGGTCGCGTACCTCATCGGACGCAGCCTGCCGTGGGGTTCGCTCTGGTGGCGCCGGGTGGTCGGCGTCCTCACGGCACTCGCCGTGCTGCTGGCCCCCTCGTCGCTGGCGCGCAACGACCTGAAGCCTTATACCGCCGATGCTTTCGTCACCCTCTGCGTCCTGCTGCTCGTCGGGCTGCTCGAGGCGCAGTGGAACCGCAAGCGGCTCGCGACGCTGGCCGGTGCGTGCGTGGTCGGCTTCACGATCAGCACCGTCGCGCCCTTCGTGACGGCGGCCGCGTTCGGCTCGCTGCTCGTCGTCGCGCTGGTGCGGCGCAACTGGCGGCGGCTGGTCGAGGTGGTCGTCGCCGGGATCGCGACGGCGATCGTGCTCGGCGGGATCTACATCCTCGCCTACCAGTCGCACGTGCAGAAGAACCTGACCCAGTTCTGGAAGGACTTCTACCCGCCGATCAGCAAGGGCATCGGACCGACCCTGCATTACCTGCACTTCCGCGGCAACGAGATGGCGTCCTACCTCGGGATGGGACCGCTGACGGTCGCGCTCATCCTGGTCGTCGCCGGGGTGATCACGATCGCGCGCTCGGGCCGGCCTTCGCTGGCCTTCGCGACGCCGATCCTGCTGCTGGAAATGATGGTGGCGGGAGCGGCGAAGAAGTACCCGCTCTTCGATCAGCGCACGTCCTACTTCCTGACCGTCTGCTTCGCCGTGTTCGCTGCGGTGGGGGTCGCCGGGATCTGCTCGCTGCTGGTGCGCAGCAAGGTGCGGCGCAATGTCATCGCCGGAGTCGCGGTGGCGGCTGTGGCGGCGGCCGCGTTCGTCGTCAACGTGCGACACGACATCCGCGAGCGCAGCATCATCGTGGAGAACATCCGGGCCTCGACCGATTACGTGGCGGCCAACCGAAAGCCGAACGACATCATCCTGGTCGACGCGACGGCGAGCTACGGGTTCAGCTTCTACTGGCCGTTCGGTCATCCGAGCTGGCGTCCTTCCACCAGTTACGCCACGGGATTTCAGACCTGGTTCCCGGATCAGCCGAACATCATCGTCGCCACGAATCGCGACAACAGCGGGATCGTGACGGGACTGGCTGACGCCGAGCGGGCGGCCGCGGCAAGCCCGGGCGCGCGGATCTGGATCGTGCGCACGCATGTGACCGTCATCCAGGACCGGCTCTGGAAGGCGGCGCTCGCCCGCGAACGCGGCACGCTCGACAGCCTCATGCCGTGCTCGCTGACATTGCTCACCCCGTCGGCGTCACATGCCGACCTGCTCGGAGCCAAGTCGCAGGCCGCGGCCTGCTTCGGATGAGCTCTGGGGGACACGTCATCCCCCCGACGGCCCCGGCCGCGGGCGTACACCGATCGCATCGGGCGCGCCGGCGCCCCGGCGGCGGACTCGCCTGGGATCGGTCCGACTGGCTGCTGATCGGGCTGCTCATCGCCGGAGTGGTCGTCATCGAGTGCTGGCTGGGCGAGCTGTCGATCCGGCCGCTCTGGTACGACGAGCTCTGGCGGGCCCACTACCTCAGCACGCCGACCTCGCAGTTCTGGCACGAGATCACCCGGGCCAACGCGCCGTCGGCGTTCGGGTGGGTCGTCGTCGAACGCACGACCGCCGATCTCTTCGGCTGGACCCCCCTCGTGCTGCGGCTGCCGGAGCTGATCACGCTGCCGTTCGTCGGGGTCAGCATGTATGCCCTGACCCGCCGGTTCACCGGACGGATCGTCGCCTTCGCCGCCGGCGTGCTGGTCGGCTTCTCGGGCACGGTCCTGGACCTCGGGTGGCAGCTGAAGCCGTACACGATCGAGCTGATCGTGGCGGTCGCGGTCCTGCTGCTCTGGATGCGGGCGCCTGCGCCGGGAAGCGGGACGACCCGGGCTCGGATCGGTTTTCGGACGGCCGCCGGAGCGCTCACGATCTTCACTGTCCCGCTCGCGTTTCTCCTGATGCCGCTGGCGATCGCGGATGTCGTGATGGTCAGCGGGTGGCGCCGCGGCAGCTGGCGCCGCGATTGGTCGCAGCGGTGGCGAGCCGCCTGGGAGAGCGCGCCGGCACTCGCCATCTGCGGGATCCACAGCGTGTTGTTCGTGGCGCGCCAGTCGAGCCAGCGCAACGGCTCCTACTGGAACGGCTCGTTCGTCCCGCACCATCTGGGCGCCGGGCTGGGCTTCGTCTGGGACAAGACGGTCGCGATCATCTCGACCACGCCCCCCGGGGTCGACCGGATCGATGTCAACGTCGTGCATCCCGCGACCAATCACGGCTGGGAGAGCAGCTGGCTGCTCGCCCCTGCGTTCCTGATCGCGTTTCTCATCGGGGCAGATGTGCTGCGCCGCAGCCGCGACGGCCGGCTGGTGCTGTGGGGTCTGTTCGGCAGCGAACTGCTGATCCTGCTGGCAAGTGCCGACCGTTACTGGCCGTACGGGCCGTCGCGTACCAACCTCTTCCTCGTCCCCTTGCTGACGGTCGTTCCCGCGATCGGGGTCGGCCGCCTGGTACGCGCGGCCCGGCGGCACTGGCTCCTGCTGGCGCCCGCAGCGGCCCTCATCGGCGTTGCTGGGCTCGCGGTCGGCTCCGCGCTCTGGACCATCGACCAGCTGGCCGACCGGCGCGGTGTGCACCGCCTGATCGATCGGCTGCCGCTCGCCACTGATCAGTTGCGACGCGAGACCCGCCCCGGTGACGTCATCGTCGTGCCCGGTCCCGAGGTGCGGGCCGGGTTCATCTACACCACGACGGCGCGCAAGGGCATCCCGAAGGGACTCCCGGCGCTGCCGAAGACGATCTTCGTCACCACGGGAGGCGACGGGACGGCGACCCGCGCGCTGCGCGGCGATCCACCCGCGTCCGGACGCGTCCTGCTCTTCGACCTCATCATCGAGCGCTACCAGGAACGGCCTGAGCTGCGCGAGCTGCGCGCCGCCGGCTGGTGTCCGGTCACGCCGCCTCAGGTGCTCGCCCGCACCGCCCGGCTCACCGTGCTCGAGGCGTGCTCCGCCTGACCGGGCTCAGGCGATCGGCGCGACGCGATAGACCGCGAAGTCGACCGGCACGCTGGTCGGCTTGTCGGGGCGGTGCGTGTCGCTTTCTTCCCAGTACGGCAGTGACGTGGTGACGCGATCGACCGCGGTCAGCGAGACGCCCGGGATGTCGGGCGCGTCCTGTCCGTGCCAGACCACGAAGACCGGCTGGCCCGGAAAACCCTTCTGGAACTTGCGCAAATAGCCGGCGTCGAGGGCTGCGTTGTAGGGCAGCAGCGCCGAGACCTGCCCGCGCTCGAGCCAGATCGCCGACGCGAAGAGCGACTCCGCGTAGAGGCAGCAGGCCGGCGGGTGCTGCCAGAGGAAGACGCCCTGCTTGCCACCCGCATCAGCGGCGATGCGCGCGCTGATCGCGAAGGAGCCGGCGAACTCCTGGTGCTTGCGCAGCGGCCACGACTCGGACAGGAAGAACGACAGCAGCCCGATGATCGACGCGACCGCCACGATCCGCAGCGACCAGACGCGCTGACCGCCGAGCCAGCCGCGGAAGCCGGCGGCACGCTGGATGACGAGCGTGAGCGCGACCCCCAGCGCCAGCGCGATGAGCACCATGACGAGCGGCAGCACGGTCGGCAGGAAGCGGCGCGTCCACCACATCAGCCGGGTCGAGTTGTGGGTCTTGTACGCGTACACCGGGAAGATCAGCAGCAGCGGGACGGTCAGCACCCACAGCGCCCCGCCCCAGCGGCGCAGCCCTACGATCGCGAGCCCGATCAGCATCAGCGCGAAGCCGGGGACGCTGATGAACCACGACAGCCGCGACATGATCTGGTCGTCGAAGGTGCGCGCCCGCACGCCCCCGAAAAGGCCGTAGCTGGCGCCGAAAAGGCGCGGCCGCAGGAAGCCGAGCGCCAGCAGACCGGCGGCGATCACCGTGATCACCGCACCCACCACGAACTGGATCCGGCGCTCGCTGACCCAGCCCGTCACCCGCGGGCCGATCGTGCGCAGCACGACGCCGACCACGAGCAGCACCACGATGACGGCCAGCAGCTTGGGCAGCGAGGGCACGCTGTTCAGCGAGCTGTAGCGGCCGGCGGCGTCGTAGGAGTAGGCCTGCCAGAAGGCGTGTGGCAGCACGATGGCGAGCCCGGCGGCGAACCAGGTCGCCCGCGCATCCCACCGGCGGACCGCGATGATCGCCGCCAGCGCCGCGACGGCGAGGCCGATCAGCAGCACCCCGTCGGCCCGGTCGAGGAACCCGATCCCGGTCAGCAGCCCCGCGGCTCCGGCGGCCGGACGCCATCGCGTCGTCAGCGCGACGACGAGACACAGCAGCGACCCGACGAAGAGCATCTGGGCGCTGATCTCCGAACTCGGGTACTTCGCCTGCCAGACCTCGAGCATGTTGGTGGCGAGCAGCACCCCCGCGACCCCGCCGCAGGCCAGGCCGGCGAGCTCACTTCCCCAGGGAGCGGCGGCCACCGCTCGTCGCAACGCGAGGCTCACAGCGAGGATCGCCAGCACGCCGAGCAGCGGCGCGGTGTTGGAGATTCCCTGCTCGCCGTCGGCCGCCGTCGCCACCGCCAGCAGCGAGGGCCACAGGTGGTAGAACTGCGGGACGATCACGTCGGAGCCGTCACCGCGCTCCCACACCCCCGGGAAGCGGGCACCGGGAGAGGTGAGCACCGGGCCGCCCGGGATGCGCCCGTCGAGCGTCGGATCGATGATCTCGTAGCTGCCGGTGCGGGCGATCGACATGGCGTGGGCGACGTAGCCACCCGGGTCCTTGTCGGTCACCCCGTAGTGGAAGCCGGGGAAGAACATGACGCCCGCGAGCGCGCCGATGACGACCACCCCGATGCAGCCGGCCTTGTCGACCCGCAGCGAAACCGGCGCCCACTTCCAGCAGGCGGCCACCACCACGGCAAGCGCGACCAGCCCCACAGCCAGGGCGGCCCCCAGGCTGAACCAGCCGAGGTGGGCGAGCGCGAGGGCACCCCAGGCCATCAGCGCGACGGCGACGATCGCCAGCCCGACGACCAGCTCGCTCAGGTGAACGACGGGCCGCGCTTCGCGGTCATGGTCGGCAATACCCGCCGCCGGCAGACCTGAGGCGGAGGGTGCCGGAGCGGACTCTCCGGCGGAAACCGACACGGCGTGAGGGTAGTGAACAAACCTCCCCGCTGTCTGGAGGCGGACCGGCATGTGGCAGGTGTTTTGCCCGGCGGGGGTCTTAGCATGCGATCCATCAGCACCAGCCGGCCGCGTCAGGCTCACCGCACGTCCCCGCGTGCTGTGGGTCCTACCCCGGACGAGCTGGGCCCCTGGCAGCTGATCCGCCGAGCTCCCCAGTCGGTCTGGGTGATCACCGCACTCTTCGCGCTGATGCTGGCGGCATGGTCGGTGCTCGCCCCGCTCTATCACGCCGCCGACGAGCCCAACCATGCCGACGCCGTGATGCGCCTGGTCGAGGGCAAGGGCTGGCCCTCGTCGGAGACGGCACGCGTCACCGATCAGGGAGTGGGGGCCACCGCCGCTTCGCCGTACGGCACGAAAGCTCGTCCGCTCACGCTCAACACCGCGCCGCTGACCGCGTCGGCCGCGCCGGGTCGCGACGACCGTCCGACGTGGAAGCAGCTCCAGGCATTGCCCGGCACCTCCGGCCGGCTCACCCAGCAGATCACCCAGCATCCGCCGGGCTATTACTGGTACGAGGCGGTCATCCTCAAGATCGGCGGGGCCACGGGATGGCGCTGGGACATCGCCGTGTCGACCATGCGGCTGCTGTCGGCCTTCCTGATCCTGTGGCTCCCGGTGCTGTCGTGGGCGACGGCCTGGCGGATGACCGGAAGCCGGCTGGCAGGTATCGCCGCCTCCATCGTCCCGCTCGCCGTCCCGGAGTTGACCCACGTCGGGTCGACGGTGAACAACGACAACCTGGTGACCCTCGCCGGCGCCGCGACCCTGCTCGGCGTCGCCTGCGTGCTCCGCGGCGACCGGAGCAGGTCCACCGCCCTGTGGATCGGCGTATGGCTCGCGATTGCCTTGTGGGCCAAGGCTTTCGGGCTCGTCCTGGTGCCGCTGGTGATCGTCGTCTACGCGGTGCCGTGGTTCCTCGATCGACGCCGCGACGCGCCAGATCGCGGACGGAGCGCGGCAGTCGCGCTGGCCATCTCCGCCGGCATCGGGATCGCGCTCGGATGCTGGTGGTACGTCGTCAACGAGGTGCGCTACGGCGCGACCCAGCCCGGCGTCCCCGGCTTCCCGCCCGGCACCAACCTCGGCAACGATCACGCCGCGCTGGCCCGCTACCTCAGCCAGGGCGTGCTGACCCGCTGGTGGGGTTCGCTGGGCTGGTTCGAGGTGACGCTGCCCTGGCGGCTGGTGATCGTCGCGACAGTCGTGCTCGGCGCACTCGGCATCCTCGCGCTGTGGAGGGGACGCCGGCAGCGGCTCGGGCTGCTGCTCCTGCTGTGGCCGACCGTCGTCACGTACCTGCTGGTCTTCGCCTCGACGGTGCACTACTACCACTCGACCCATCACATCCGCGGGCTCGCGGGCCGCTACCTGTTCATCGGGTTCACGGGAGTCGCGGCACTTGTCGGCATCGGCTGTGCGGGCCTTCCCGCCCGGTTCGCCCGCTGGACCCCCCTCGCGTTGCTGATCGGCGCTTTCGGCATGCAGGCCGAGGCCGCCCACCTGGCGATCGACAAGTGGTGGCGACCCGCGGGCGGTTCGCTGCGGCAGGCCTGGGACGCGCTCTCCGCCTGGTCGACCTGGCCGGTCGGCATCCTGTGGGCCGGCGTCGCCGGTCTCATTCTTCTGGTGCTGCTCGCCCTCGGGTCGACCCTTCTCGTCGGGATCCGGGGAGCCGGCGACACGCCTGGCAACGGTCCAGCGGAGCAGGGTCCGTCCGAACCGGCAGCTCCCGGCGAAACTGTGGACCATCCTCCCGTCGATGCTGACTGCGCGGCGCAGCCTGTCCCCGCTCCGGGATCCGCTTAGGCTGGCTTCACGGCAATTGCCCCTCGCGCGAGAGGTGCTCCCGGCAAAGATCCCAGCGGGTAGGTCAGATGACACAGGCACGGGCGGAGGGCTCGCAGGTCGACGCCACCGGCCTGGTCGCCCCCGCAGTCGAGCCTGAAGCGCTGGTGACCGAGCCTGGCTCAGAGCGGACAGCGCCGGCGGCGACGGACGCCGGCGACACCCCGCCGCGCCCGGTCAAGCTGCTGCGCTCGGCCCCCAAGATCATCTGGCTGCTGGTGCTGGTGCACGGGCTGCTGGTGATCTCGTGGTCGGTGCTGACGCCGATCTACCACGCACCCGACGAGCCGGTTCACGTCGACGCCGCCGTCCGGCTCTACAACGGCGAGGGCTGGCCGGTGCCCGGCAAGGCGTTCCTGTCCGACGACGGGATCAGCGCCTGGGCCGGCTCGCCGTACAGCCTGCCGAGCCAGCCGTTGGTCGAGCGACCGTTCTACCTGCCGCAGGCCGACGCCGTGCCGCGCGACCAGCGTCCTCACTGGGACCAGCTCTCCGAGCGGTATCCGCTGAAGGGGCGGCACGACAACCAGATCCAGCAGATGGTGCAGCACCCGCCGCTCTACTACGCGATCGAGGCAGCGGTGATCAAGATCCTGCCGGGCTCGAGCGGCTATCGCTGGGACGTGTGGGTCGGGATCATGCGCATCGTCAGCGCACTGATGGTGACCACGCTGCCGCTGATCGCCTGGGCGACCTGCCGCGCGCTGACGCGTAGCCGGGCCGCAGGGCTGTGCGCGGCGATCACCCCGTTCGCGATACCTCAGCTGTCGGTGATCGGGGGGGCGGTCAACAACGACAATGCCGTGACCCTCTTCTCGAGCCTGTGCCTGCTCGGATGTGTCTGCGCCATCAAGGGAAACCGCTCGCTGCGCGGCGGCATCTTCACCGGGGTCAGCCTCGGCCTGGCGCTGTTCTCCAAGACCAATGCGGTAGTGCTGCTGCCGGTCGTGCTCGTGTCCTATCTGATCGGCAGCCGGGCGCAGGTGACGACCGACCTGCTCGCCGAGAAACGCTGGGTTTTCCGCGGCAGCCGGGTCATCAAGCCACTCGCGATGACGTACGCGCTGGGCTTCGTGATCGGCGGCTGGTGGTACGTCTTCCAGAAGATCCGCACCGGTGCGTTCCAGCCGACGGTGCCCAACTTCCCCGGCGGCATCAAGCTCGACGGCCGGCTGGATTTCGCCGACAAGGTCTGGCGTTACATGCAGATCCGCTTCTGGGGATCGGCCGGCTGGTTCGAGGTGTCGCTGCCGTTCACGATGACGTTCGTCGCCAGCCTCGTGGTGATCCTGCTCGTCGGCTACGGGCTGGTGCGAAGCCCCGGTTGGCGTACGCGCACGACGATCGGTGTGCTGCTGATCCCGATGGTGGTCGCCCTGCTGCTGGTCATCTGGCAGGCGTACCGGTTCTGGCAGCACAACGGCCGCCTGCTCGGCGTGCAGGGGCGCTACCTCTTCGTCGGCGTGATCGGGCTCGCCGCCGCGCTCGGCCTCGGCGTAGCGGCACTCCCCCGGGCGGTACGGCGCTGGGCGCCGATCGCGTTCGTGGCGGGAGCGGTCTACATGCAGTGGCAGCTGATCATGCGCGTCATCGATGTCTGGTGGCGACCCCCGCACGGCACGCTGCGCCAGGCATGGGGGGCGCTCAGTGCGTACGCGGTCTGGCAGCCCTCCTTCGTACGCGTGCTCTTCTCGGTGACGGCGGTAGCGATCATCGCGGCCGTCGTCAGCATTGTCGTGATCTGCGTGCGCCGTGACGGCCGGCGAGCGGTGGCCCTGTCGGCGTGAGCTTCTTTCGAAGGTTCGCGCGCAGGATCAGCCCGCCGATGCTGCTGGCGATCGGGCTGATCCTGCTCCTCGGCAGCTGGATCGGCGCCAACGCCCCCGGCGAGGCGCCCGATGAGCCGGCGAATTACGTCAAAGCCGTCGGTGCCGGCCTGGGGAACTTCTACGGCAGCGCGACCGTGCTCAAGGACCCGAACTTCCCGCCGCAGCAAGGTGAAGCCCAACGCATTGCCTGGATCCAGCAGAACACCCGGGCGTTCCGGATGCCTGCGGGACTCAGCCCCGAACCGCTCACCTGCACCGACGAGCAGTACCGCATCACCGTTCCCGTCGCCTGCGACAAGACCGTCAAGCAGCCGCGCACGAGCCTCGTCTGGCCCTCGTACGTAGGCACCTACCAGCCCTACGTCTACGCGATCGCCGGGTTCTTCATGAACCGGATGTCGGGCTCGATCTCCGCTCTCTACATGGGCCGCGTGATCATCGCCTTGATCTGCGCGGCGTTCATCGCACTAGCGGTCGCGGCGTCGTGGGACCGCCGGGCCGGGCCGCTCTCGCTCACCGGAGTCGCCGTCGCGGCGACCCCGATGGTGCTTTTCATGGGTTCGGCGATTGGTGCCAACGGCGTCGAAATCGCCTCTGCGCTCTGCCTTTTCGCGGTGGTGCTACGAGGCGCGAGGCCCGATCCGCCGGCCTGGCTGTGGGCTGCCGGCTCAGCCGCCGCCGCAACGACGATCCTCGCCCGACCGACCGGGCTGGCCTGGCTGGTCCTGGCTGCCGCACTGGCGGTGTTGAGGCACGGGCCGCGAAGCCTGCTGGTCTCGCTGAAACGCCCGGGCAAGCGCCGGATCGCCATCGGGGTGACCGTCCTGGGTATTGCCGCCGCGCTCGCGTGGGATCAGACGTTGCAGCCGCATCCGAAGCTCGATCTGGGTTTGGCCTGGCGCTCGCTGCATCACGCGCCGAAGGAATTCGTCCGCCTCGTCAAGGAGTGGATCGGGGTCTTCGGCTGGGCGAGCCTGCCGATGAACCGGCTCGTCTACGCCGTGGTGCTGACGCTCGCCGCACTGCTGGTGATCGCTGCCCTCGTTGCCGCGCCGAACCTGCGTGAGCGGCTCCTCGTGGTGGCGGCTCTCGCCGGCGCCGTGGTCATCACCCTCGCCATGGACGCACTCGTGTTCCAGCAGACCTACTTCCCCGTCTACGGCCGGTACCTGCTGCCCATCGGGATGCTGGTGCCGCTCATCAGTGCCGACACCGTGACGCGCTACCGAGAGCGGTTGCCCTTGCCGGCGCTGCGCATCGGGACGCCCGTGATTCTCGCCGGCATGGGCCTCGTACAACTGACCGGCGTCTGGACGAGCGCCCGCCGCTCAGCTGTCGGCGTCGACGGGCCGCGGTGGTTCTTCGGCGCGCAGAAGTGGGCACCGCCGGGAGGCTGGGGATGGGTCGCGATCCTCGCCGGCATCGGAGCCGCCTGCGTCATTGCCGCTGCCATCGGCGGGCAGCACCGCCGCGTGCCCGAACCCGAAGCGCGCCCGACTGTCAGCGCCGCTGCCTGAGCGCCTGGAGCGCCTGACGCCAGAGCGGGAGCGCAGGCGCAGGCGGCGAAACCGCTTGCGCCGCAGCCAATTGCGCTCGCACGGCAGCGAGTTCTCGTTCGAGCTCCCCGAGCTGGTGACGCAGCTCGAGGTCGCGGGTCGACGCCTCGCTGAGCGCCACGTCGCAGCGCATCAGCTCCTCGCGCCGCGAGCGGGCGCCCGCCCGCACGGCGATGCCGAACGCGTCCTGCTGCTCGATGAGGCGCACGTAGAGCTCGGTGCGGTTGCGCTCGAGCCGGGCCAGGAACGGTGAGCCCGCGTAGGGGGCGAGCAACTCGCGTACCCGACTCGCCCAAGGCGCGCCGCGGTCGAGGATGACCCCGAGCCCGAAGACCGGCGCAACGTGGAAGAACTCGAGCTCCGGCTGATCGGCCAGGAAATCCTCGACCCCGGTGAGAACACCGTTGCGCGGGCCGCCCTCCTCGAGCGCGCACGCCCAATTGCCCTCGCCGCGGAAGCCCGACGGCTGCAGATCTGGCTTGCCCGGCACGACACCGAGGTCGTAGGAGTACGGATGCACCGCGTCGTGCGGCAGCCGGCCGGGCGCGTAATACAGATCGCGGCGAGCCCACGGCCAGCTCACATCATTCAGCAACAGCAAGGGAAATGCGGCGCGCTCCTTGGACGCGGAGGCGATCGCCGCCAGCTCCTGCGTGATGGTCCAGTAGTTGTGGTCACCATCGAGCAGGTACGCGTCGGAGTCGGGCAGTCCGTGGAGCGCGTCAGGGCTGAAGCCGCGCACCAGCGTGCACGTGACGTCGTCGGGGCCGGGAACATCACGCGCGTCAGGGTCGACGATCGTCAGCTCACCGCCACCCGACGCGTGCAGGATCTCGGTGAGCAGCTGGCTGGTGACACCGCTCTCGCTGCCGATCTCGGTGACGCTGCGAATGCCGGCCGCCTCCAGCAACGGGCGCCAGATCTCGCGCAGCTCCGAGAGCGAATGCAGGAGCAGCGGCTGCAGCGTCTGCTCGGTGGCTTCGATCGGCTCGACGCTCTGGGTCGCCCCGTGGGGCTTGGTCTCGGTCACAGCCGGCTTCCCAATTCGCGTACGGCACGGCGGACGACCCGGCGTGACAGCGACGTCGGCGCCACGGCGTGCTCGACCAGCAGCGCCTCCGGCCGGATCGGCAGGAACGCGAAGGCCACCTCGATGTCGACCGCGTACGTGCCGGCGGTCAGGCCACCCTGGGTGGCCGGGTCGAGGGTGTAGACGATCTGCGGATCGTCGGAGTTGATCTCGAGCAGGCTGGGCTGGACCAGCAGCGCGCCGCCGACGGCGATCTGCGGGTGGGAGGCGAGTTCGCGAACCTCGATGACGACGGGGTCGACGACGCTCGCGAGGTGAAAGCTCATCCGCAGCCAGTCGATGCGCATGAGCCCGCGGCGCCCGTTGGGGTCGATGCGTATCCGGCGCACCCCTTCACCGGCGATCCGCGTCCGCACCAGCGAGAGCCCATCGGCGGCCGAACGCGAGACGACCGTCTCCTTCGGCCCGGCAACGAAATCACCACCCGCGTCGATGTAGAACTCGAGCGGTCCGGCGGCGGCGGGGGGCGACAGATCCGCAAGGTCGGCACCGGTTTCCAGGCTGAGGGCGGAGATCCGGGCGAGCGTCGGGTTCACCACCGTCGCCACGCCTGCCGGCCAGTAGAGCTCCTGCATCGAGAGCTTCTCCAGATCCACCGCCGTCAGGTAGGGCAGGCAGCGCAGCATCTCGTCGCTGACGAGGCCCTCGACCGCGTCGGAGCCGAAGTTGTCGTCGTGCGACCAGGCGCTGAACGCGAGCGCCTCCTCCGTCGTGGGACGGCTGACGAACCGGCTGACCATGCGCAGCAGCCGCTCGCGAGCGACGTCGGAATCCAATCCGGGCAACGGGTTTTCGCTGCGCCGGTAGCGCAGCCATTCCCGGGAGAATGCCTTCACCCCGGCCTGTGCCGCTGCCTTCTGCGCCTCTTGGGTACGCGACATCCGCAGCGTCGAGAGCTCGGGCTGCAGGTGCTCGTCGAAGCCCACCAGCGAGCCGTAATCGGGCATGCACAGCTGCTCCAGCATCTCGGGGCTGCGCATGAGCGGTGCGAACAACCGCCCGGGCTCGCCGAAGCTGGCCAGATAACCCTCCATCTCGATGCCGTCGAGGCGGCGCTCGAGCCCGGTCGCGTTCGTCGCCAGGTAGAGGCCGACAAGGTGCAGCGGCCGGCCCGCCGAGCGCAGCATGCGGGCGAGCAGGGTCTGGATGGTGCCGCCCCAGCCGAGATCGACCATCAGCGCGAGCCCGGTGGAGGGCAGCTGCTCGTCGAGGTAGCGCAGCAGCCGCTCGCGCAGCCGGGCCGCGCGGACCACGATCGTCCCGCGTACCTGCGGCTCGGCGGCGATGGCTTCCAGCGCCTGACCGGCGACTCCCGGTAGGTCGAGCCGGACGTCGACCAGCTCCGAGAGCGCCGGCACGTCGTTGACCGGGACACCGAGTTGCTCGAGCAACTGCCCGACCGTCGGTGCCCGGCGACGGCTGAGGAACGCTTCCAGCTCCGCAGCGGTGCCCTCGTACACGCTGGACAGCGCGCACACCTGCCGCGAGACCCAGAGGGTGGAGACGGTGAGGCCGGCTTCGGCCGCGTGCTCCGTGATCAGCTGGGACAGGAAGTCACCCTCGCGCAGCAGGCAGGAGATGTGGCTGACCCCGAACGTCTTGGCGCGCTCGACGACCCACTCGGCAAAACCGGCCAGCGCCGGGCCGAAGACCGTCGCACCCGTCTCCCAGTAGCGGGCCAGGCCCGCCGGCACCTCTGCCGCGTCTTTTCGCGCCAGCACCCGCGCGCGGACAGCGGTGAGTCCGAAGTCACCGAACTCGCGGTCGAGGTGATCGTCGGCGGTGAGGCCGAGCGGCGCGGTGCCCTCGCGTTCGAGGACCTTTTCCAGGTGAGGCGTCAATTTCGAGTAGAGCACCGCCTGCAGGCCCGCGTGCCGGGCAGCGCGCAGATCGGCCTCCGGGTGATCGCCGAGATGCACGAGCCGGGCCGCCGGGATCGAGGTGTCAGCGAGCAGCACGCCGAAGAGCCCGTCACCGGGCGGGAGAACGTCCTCCTGCTCGCCGTCCCGCTGCTCGTCGGTTGCCGACGGGTGGGCTACCGGCGGCACGTAGAGCACCGCGCCTTTGTTGGTCGCCGCGTCGCTCGAGGTGTAGATCGCATCGAAGGTGCGGCCCGCCAGCTCGGGGCGCTCCAGCAGCCGGCGCAGCTGCGCGGCCGAGAAGTAGGTGTCGGAGACCAGGTAGACCGGCTTGCCGAGCTTGTTGACCTCGCCGATGAGATCCGCGACGCCGAGATCGGCGCGGCAGACCGAACGCTCGACCTCGACCTCGAGGGCAGCCAGCTCCTCCGGGGTGCCGGCGTGGGCGAGCGCCACCGAAAGCTCCTGGTAGATCTCCAGGAGCCGGGCCTCCACCGTCCCGCGGGCCGTCGTGCTGTGCTGACGGGCCCGCACCTCGGCCGCCACCCGCAGTTTGGCGAAGACCTCCGGGGTCATCCCGAAGGGCAGCCGGCCCTCCCGGCGCAGGCGTTCACCGAGCAGGGTGAAGGCCCCTACCGGCTCGGGAACCGTGCGCACCAGCAACGTGTCGAACACGTCGAGGCACAGGCCGTCGGCCAGCTCGGACGAGATGATCGACCACACATGGGCCAGCCGGGTGTCGGTGAACAGCGGACACACCTCCGCGAGACGCGAGTGAGACGGGGTTCGCCCCGCTCTCCCGACTAGTATCGCGATCGGCCCGTGCAGACGTCGGAAGGCACACGTGGCGATAGCCCCCGCGACAGAGAGTTCCCCGTCCGCGCACACCGCTGCACCTGTCGGCGGGCGCGACGGGCAGGCGCTTGTCCGGCGCACCCGCGCTCAAACCCGGGTGCGCTACGAGCTCCTGCGCAACCTCGTCCGCAAGGATCTGAAGGTCAAGTACAAGGGCTCGACGCTCGGTTTCGCCTGGTCATTGGCCAATCCGCTGCTGCTGCTCGCCGTCTACTACGTCGTCTTCCAGGTCATCCTGCCGGGCCGGATCCCCTCGTTCGCGATCTACCTCATGTCGGGTTTGCTGGTCTGGAACGCCTTCTCGTCCGCAGTGATGGGCGCGTCCGTCAGCGTGGTCGGCAATTCCAACCTGGTGAAGAAGGTGCGCTTCCCGCTGCCGGTGCTGCCGCTGTCGGCGGTCGGCTTCGCCGCCGTGCACTTCGTGCTGCAGCTGCTCGTGCTCATCGTGGTCGTGCTGGCGCTGGGCCATCCGTTCTTCGGCCCGCAGCTGCTGCTGATGGTTCCGGCCCTCGGCGCCGCGCTGATCTTCACCGTCGGGCTGAGCATGCTCGTCGCAGCGCTGAACGTGCGTTTTCGCGACACCCAGCACCTGCTCGAGGTCGGGCTGCTGGCCTGGTTCTGGCTCAATCCGATCGTGTACGACGTGGGCCTGGTCCGCGCCAAGATGGGCCACTACGCAGGCTTGTTCTGGCTGAACCCGATGGCTGACGTGGTCGCCACCATGCAGCGGGCGATCTACAAGACGCCCTACGCGGTGACCGATGGGCAGCGTCAGCTGATCCTCGCCGACCCGGGCTACGTCTGGTATCTGACCCACCTGTGCATCACGCTCGGGGCCGGGCTCGTGCTGCTCTGGTGGGGCCGGCGGGTCTTCCGCCGCCGTTCCGCGGACTTCGCGGAGGAGCTGTGACCCTGCCCACCCATGCGCCCGACGCGCCGCAGCTGACCCCCGAGCCGGCGCCGCCGCAGGCTCCCGGCCCGGCCCCCGTCATCACGGCCCTCGGCGTCAGCAAGCGTTTCCGCAGCCACAGCGAGCGCGCTACCAGTTTCAAGGAACGCTTCGTACGCCGTCACGACGGTCCGGCCGAGGACTTCTGGGCGCTTCGCGACATCGACCTCTCGATCGCCCCCGGCCAGACGGTCGGTCTCATCGGCGCCAACGGGTCGGGCAAGTCGACCCTGCTGAAGGTGCTGGCCGGGATCCTGCAGCCGACCACCGGCGAGCGTCACGTGCTCGGACGTATCGCGTCGCTCCTGGAGCTCGGCGCGGGCTTCAACGGCGAGCTTTCCGGACGCGACAACGTCTATCTCAACGCCTCCTTGCTCGGTCTCTCGCGTCGCGAGACGAAGGCGCTGTTCGATTCCGTCGTCGAATTCGCCGAGTTGGCCCACAAGATCGACGACCCGGTGAAGCACTACTCCTCCGGGCAGTACATCCGGCTGGGCTTCGCGATCGCCGTCCACGTCGACCCCGATGTGCTGCTCGTCGACGAGGTACTGGCGGTCGGTGACGAGGCGTTCCAGCAGAAGTGCCTGGCCAAGATCGACGAATTTCGCGACGAAGGGCGCACGATCCTTTTCGTCAGCCACGCGCTCGAGCTGGTCGAGAGCCTGTGCGACCGGGTCGTCGTGCTCGAGGCCGGACGCAAGATCTTCGACGGCGATCCGGCGAGCGGCACGCTGGTGCTGCGCAACCGGATGGGCGGCGGCACCAATTCCGGCGATTCCGACGACGCGATCCGGCTGACGGAGGTCCGCTTCTCCAGCGAGCCCGGCGGCGCCGCCAAGGTGCAGTTCGACCCCGGCGATCAGCTGGCCGTCTCCGTCGACCTGACGCTGTCTGATGCCCATGGCCCGCTGCCTGAGCGCCTCTACCTGCACACCGTGGTGCTCGGCCCGCACGATGTGCCCGTCTGGCAGATGGAGACCAAGGGCGGGATCGACGTCGGTCCGGCTCCTGAAGGTGAGGACGATCCCGAGCGTCACCTCACGGTCGATTTCCTGGTGCCGGCGGTGCCGGCGCTGCTCGGGGCCTTTGCGGTGCGCGTCCACGTGTCGGATGCATTCACCGCGACGCCCCTTGCGGTCCGGCGCTTTCCGGATCTGTTCGGGATCGCCGGACGGCAGTCCGCCGGGCTGCTGACGGTCGACTACGACGTCCGGCGCCGCGGGTGACCGACGGCGGACCAAGCCCGCTTGCCACCGTCGTCATCGTCAATTGGAACGGCGCTCACCTGCTCCCCGCCTGCCTCGACGGGCTGGCCCGCCAGGACGACCGGCGCTTTCACACCTGGGTCGTCGACAACGCGAGCACTGATGGCTCGGTCGAACTGTTGCGCGCGCGCTACCCCGATGTCCGGGTCCTGGAAGCGCCGCGCAACCTGGGCTTCGCCGGCGGCAACAACTTCGCGCTGCATGAGGTCTCGACCCCGTACGCGGTCCTGCTGAACAACGACGCGACCCCGGAGCCCGACTGGTTCGCCCGGCTGCTCGAGCCGTTCGAGACGCCTTCCCAGCCCCCGGTCGGCGCGGTCACCGGCAAGGTCGTGTTCCTGCCGTCGTTCATCAGGCTTCGGCTCGAGACCGAAGCCTTCGTTCCCGGCGCGCACGACACCCGCGAGCTGGGCGTGCGCATCAGCAGCCTGCAGGTGGACGGGGTCGAGACCCTTTCCGAGGTGCTCTGGGAGCGGCTCACCTACGGCGCCGAGGGCCCACCTGATGCCCGCTTCTTCTGGACCCGGCCGTCCGGGGAGCTGCTCGTGCCCATCCCCCGCGATCGGGCCGGCACACCACTGCGACTGGAGCTGACCTGGTCGGGCGAGCGCTCCAAGACCGTCAAGCTGAGCTGGGACGGCGGCGGCGCTGCTCTGGCTGCCGGCGATACCCCAGCGACGGTGAGCGTCGAACTGCCGGCCGATCTCCCGAGCGTCGACGTCATCAACAACGCCGGCGGAGTCGTCCTCACCGAGGGCTACGGGGCCGACCGCGCCTACCAGCAGGTCGATGACGGCAGCTACGACGAGCCGGTCGAGGTGTTCACCGCCTGCGGCAACGGCATGGCCATGCGCACCGAGCTCGGCCACCGGCTCGGCTGGTTCGACGACGACTTCTTCCTCTACTACGAGGACACCGACCTGTCGTGGCGGATCCGTTCGAGTGGTTACGCGATCCGCTACCAGCCGACGGCGGTGCTGCGCCACGTGCACGCGGCGAGCAGCAAGGAATGGTCGCCGCTGTTCGTCTTCCACGTCGACCGCAACCGGCTGCTGATGTTGACCAAGGACGCCTCGGCCGGCGCTGGCATTGCGCGCCGTGCTGCGTTACCCGCTCACCACGGCGTCGATGGCGCTGCGCTCGCTGCGCCAGGGAATCGCCGACCGGCGGCGGCCCGCGGTGCGGCCGACCCTGCTCCGGCTCCGCGTGATGGCGTCCTACCTGCGGCTGCTACCGCGAATGCTCGCCCGGCGGCGGCGCATCGGCCAAGGCGCTGCCACCAGTCGCCGCGCTCTCGAAAGACGCTGGCTCATCTCCCCTGCCGAGTGGGCCCGCGAGATCGATTGAGGCGCCGAGCCGGGCCCGGGCGGCAGACGCCTCCCAGCGCTCCTCGACCCGGCCGAAGCGCCAGATCGCCCAGGGCGGCCGCCCAGACGACGACGAACATGCCGACGATGACGAAACCGGCGTGGTTGATGTTGAAGTTGTTCGCGTAGTTCCAGAAGCCGCCGGATGAGGTTGAGCTGCCCGGCGAGCACCTGCGCGACTTCGAGGCCGCCGATGAAGATCGCGACGGCAACCGACAGGCCGGTGATCGTGATGTTGTAGTAGACCTTGCGTACCGGCTTGGAGAACGCCCAGCCATAGGCGAAGTTCATGAACGAGCCGTCGATCGTGTCGAGCAGGCTCATGCCGGCCGCGAAGAGGATCGGCAGCGAGAGGATCGCCCAGAACGGCAATCCTCCCGCGACCGCCGTCCCCGCCAGCACCAGCAGCGCGATCTCGGTGGCGGTGTCGAAGCCGAGCCCGAAGAGCACGCCGATCGGATACATCTTCCAGGACTTGAATCGACCCGCCGGGCGAGCGGACCGAAGAAGCGGTTCATCAGCCCGCGGCTGTTCAGCTGGGCCTCGAGCTGCTGGTCGTCGTACTTGCCGTGCTGCAGCTCGCGGAAGACCTTCACGATCGAGACCAGCACGAGCAGGTTCAGGATCGCGATGATCATCAGGAACGTGCCGGAGACGGTGGTGCCGATCAGGCCGGTGTAGTGGTGCAGCCCCGAGTTGTCGTTCTTCACACCCGCGTTGAGCGCGCGGATGCCGAAGTTCAGCAGGATGGCCAGCGCGAACACGACGCTCGAGTGGCCGAGGGAGAAGAAGAAGCCCGACGCCCATCGGGCGCTTGCCCTCCGACATCAGCTTGCGAGTGGTGTTGTCGATCGCCGAGATGTGGTCGGCGTCGAAGGCGTGGCGCAGGCCGAGGGTGTACGCGAGGGTTCCGGTGCCGACGCCGAAGGTCGTCTTGCTGTCGATGTGGTAGCGCTGACCGACGGCGGCAAAGAGCAGCCCGAAGCCGACAGCGTGCAGCAGTGCGATGAAGCCGAACATCCCGCCGAGCCGGCGCCACTCGGCCCGGGTGAGCGCATGACGCGCGGCGCGCAGCCGGGACCAGCCCGATCCCGAGCCGAGGCCCGTACCGAACAGCGCCACCAACGCCCCCTGCCACGAATCAGCTATTGCACATTCTTTGCGTTAACCCATCTCAACCTAGCTGTCCGCCCCGGCGTTGGCTACCCGGGGTGCGGGCCGGTGGTCGATAGGTTGAGCCGGTGCGCAGCGCCGTTTACAACCGCTTCTGGCACAGCCAGGGCGGCGGCGAGCGCCACGCCGGGATGGTGGCGCAGGTGCTCTCGGCGACCCCGCAGGCCGGACAGGTGGAGCTGGTCGGCCATTCCGAGGTCGACCTGGACGAGCTCGGCGCGCACCTCGGCTTGGACCTCTCCCGGTGCACCTACCGTCAGGTCGCCGATCGAGGGGATGCCGCGCTTGCGGCCTACAGCAGCGAGTACGACTTCTGGCTGACCGCGTCCTACATGAGCCGCATCGCGCCGCAATCGCGCCATTGCGCTTACCTGTGCTGGTTTCCGACGCCGTTCGACCACGACCTGGAGCCCTGGCGCAAGCAGGTGGCCCGCATCGTGGGACCCCACCTGCGCGGGCCGTCGGCGCTGACGTACGGGGTGGGCTGGTATCCGCCGGAGGGTGGCCGCCGCCGCCGCTGGGTCTGGACCTCGGGCGACGCCGTGCTCAGCGTTCCGCCGGGCAAGCGACGGCTGCTGCGGATGTCGATCGGGCGCCCGGGAGCGCCCGGGCCGACGCGCCTGTCGATCCGTGACTCCAGCGGCAAGGAGCTCGCCGGGATCGTGGCGGGCTCGGCGTTCCGGCGCGTCACCCTCCCGCTCGAACCTTCGCAACACGGCGATGAGCTCCGCTTCGTCAGCGAGATCTTCGCTCCCGGCGGCACCGACGTCCGTGAGCTCGGCGTCGCCGTCAGCCGCGCGTGGCTGCAGAGCGACGGACCGGGCGTGCGGGCATACGCGAGTGCCCGGCTGCCGTGGCTCGCCCGCGACCCCGAGGATCTGGACTTCCTGGACGCGTACGACGTGGTGCTGGCCAACGGCGGCTACACCCGGGACTGGATCCAGCAGCTCTGGAAGCGCGACGCCGAACTGCTGCACCCGCCGATCGAGACCAGCCGCTTCCGCCCCTCGCCCGAGCGTCAGCAGCTGATCGTCACCGTCGGCCGGTTCTTCTCCCCCGGCCTCGGACACGCGAAGCGCCAGCTGGAAATGGTGAAGTGGTTCGGGGAGCTGCACCGCTCGGGCCGGCTGCCCGGCTGGCGGTTCGCCGTCGTCGGCGGCTGCGAGCAGAGCCAGCTGCCCTACCTCGCCGAGGTGCGCGCGGCTGCTCAAGGGCTGCCGGTCGAGATCCACGCCAACGCGCCGCGGGCACTCGTGGAGGAGCTGCTGTCGACCGCGTCGATCTTCTGGTCCGCCACCGGCTACGACGAGCGCGACGACCAGCCGTGGGCGGCCGAGCACTTCGGGATGACGACCGTGGAGGCGATGGCCGGCGGCTGCGTCCCGGTCGTCATCGACAAGGCCGGTCAGCGCGAGATCATCACACCCGGGGTCGACGGGTATCGCTGGTCGACCCCGGGGCAGCTGATGGACGAGACGGTCCGCGTCGCGCGCGACGAGCAGCTGCGGGCGCAGCTGAGTGCGGCAGCCCAGGAGCGTTCGGCGACGTTCTCCGACGCGGCGTTCGCGGAGCGCTGGCGCCAGATCGTCGCCGAGAACGGGCTGCTCAGCTGACCCGCCGCGCCGGCTCCGGTGGCCTGCGGGTCGCTCTCGACGCGACCCCGCTCCTCGGTCAGCCCACCGGTATCGGGCGCTACACGGCCGAACTGCTCGCCGGCCTCTCCCACCTGCCCGCCAGCGAGCGGCCCGGCGAGATCATCGGCGCGGCCTTCACCTGGCGCGGCCGCGAGGCACTGCCCGCTCACCTACCCGCCGGCGTCGCCGCCGCCGGACGCCGCGCGCCGGCCCGGCTGCTGCGGGAAGCCTGGCAGCGCACCGAGTTTCCGTCGATGCCGATGCTCGGCGTGCGTGCCGATGTCGTGCACGGGACCAATTTCGTCTTGCCACCACCGGGTCGCGGCGTCGCCGGCGTCGTCACCGTGCATGACCTGTCTTACCTGCGCTACCCGCGAGACGGTCTCGGCGGCGTCGGCGCGCTACCGAGAGCTCGTGCCCAAGTCCTTGCAGAGGGCAGCACTGGTGCTGACCGATACCGAGGCGGTCGCCGCGGAGATCGTCGACGAGTACCACCTGCCGGCCGATCGCGTACGCGCCATCCACCTCGGCGTCGATCCGGCCTGGTTCGAGGTGGCCGGCCCTCCGCCGCCCGGGCTCGGACTGCCGGAGCGCTACCTGCTCTTCGTCGGCACGCTCGAGCCGCGAAAGGACGTCGCCACCCTGCTCGCCGCCTTCCGCCAGCTGCGCCGCGCCGACCCGCAGACGCCGCCGCTGGTATTGGCCGGACCTGCCGGATGGGGTCCGGCGCTCGACACCGCGGGCCTCACGCCCGCCGACGTCATACAGCTCGGTTATCTCGATACGACGGCGCTGCGAGCCGTGGTGGCCAGCGCGGCGGCGCTCTGCTTCCCTTCGCTCTACGAAGGCTTCGGGCTGCCGCCGCTGGAGGCGCTCGCCGCCGGCACCCCGGTGATCGCGTCCGACATCCCGCCGCTTCGCGAGACGTTAAACATTGTTACAGCGAGTGTGACACTCGTCCCAGTGCGTGACATCGATGCGCTGTCGCAGGCCATCATGCGAACCCTGGCAGCGCCGCCAGATCCTGCGCCCGGGAGGGCCCACGCTCGGCGGTTCACCTGGGCCAAGACGGCTGCATCCACGGCCCAGGCGTACCGGAATTCGATCGCCTGAAAAGCCTCCGCGGCTGAATTTCCGCCGGAAAAGCGGCCTCGACCTGCCTGAACGGGCAGAAAGTCCCGATCCGCAGCGCGCTCAGCTCAATACCGGTTTTCGGGGGGCCGAAACCACTAGGACGCCCGTCCTACCGACTTTGGAGCCCTCATGCACCTGTCGCTTTCCAGCGCTCGCCGCGCTACTGCGACCGCCATGACCGTCGCTGTGGCGGCCACTGGTCTGCTGGCCTCCGCCTGCACCCCAGCGACCGTGCCGACGAACAAGGTGATCTCCGGAACGGTCCAGGGCGCCGACGGGAACTACGTCGACGTCTACCTCGGTTTCGACGTGCTCGACTCCGCCGGCAACAAGATCGACCTCGGCGGCGGCCCCGGCTACAGCGCCGTGCAGCGGATCAACCATTGCCTGCCCGCGAGCGGTGCCGCCGCGCCTCCGGCAACCTGCCCGGTGACCGGCTACCACGTCACCAAGAACTGGTCGCTGACGCTCCCGCCGAATGCCGCCACCGTCTACATCGAGGTCTATCCGAAGTCGGCCACGAGCACCGACTGGCTGAACAACTACAACGGCTTCACCGGGGTCGCCGCCGGTAGCACGGTGCTCAGCACCTACGGCGAGACCTACCGGCGGGCGATTGCGACCCCCGGCAACATGCAGAACATCCCGATCGTGCTGCCGGTCATCTGCGGGCTTCCAGGCGCTAGCACCGGCAGTCTCAAGGGCCACATCAGCGGCTGGCCAGCCGGCGTCACCGGGCACCTGAACACCTGGTCGCAGGCAGCCAACACGCTGGCGACCCAGGGCATGGCGCTCGGCACCCCGATCGACGGCAACGGCAACTACCAGATCGACAAGCTGCAGGCCGGCCAGGCCTACGGCCTCATCGCCAGCGGTCCCGGCTTCTACCGCAACGTCGTCAATTTCACCAACGCCAGCCCGTCCAACCCGAGCAAGTCGCCGACGTACATTTCCAGCGCCTGCCAGGTGAAGACGTACAACTTCTGACCGGACTCACGACAGTTCCATCAAGGGACGGTCCGGCGCTAGCTCCCTAGCGCCGGGCCGTCTTTTGCATACGCCGCGGCAAGAGCCTCTCGCCACGGCTGCAGCGGCGTGAGGCCGGCGTCGCGCCATTCGCTGCTGGACAGCACCGACCACGCCGGGCGTGGAGCCGGGCGCTGGAAGGCCGCGCTCGTCGTCGGACGGACGCGCTCGGGGTCGAGTCCGAGCTCGGTGAAGACCGCCCGCGCCAGCTCGAACCAGCTCCCCCGGCCACCCCCCGCGGCGTGGTAGATCCCGGACGGGGGTGCCACCGCGATCAGCTGCAACAAGCTCGCCGCGAGCTCCCCCGCCCATGTCGGGCAGCCCATCTGATCGTCGACGACGTCGAGCGTCTCGCGCTCCTTGGACAGGCGGGCCATGGTCTTCACGAAGTTGCTGCCGGTGGCGCCGTAGACCCATGCCGTGCGCACCACCCACGACGCATGAGGCAGAAGCTCACGCACCGCGAGTTCACCGGCGAGCTTGGTGCGCCCGTAGGCCGTCTTCGGATCGGTCGGATCGAGCGGCCGATACGGCTCACCGTCGGCGCGATCGCCGGCGAAGACGTAGTCGGTGGACAGCTGCACGAGCTGCGCGCCCACCTGCTCGCACGCGAGCGCCAGGTGCGCGGGCCCGGCGGCATTGACCGCGTAGGCGCCGGGCTCATCGGCCTCGGCGGCGTCGACATTCGTATACGCCCCGGCGTTGATGACGGCCAGCCCGTGCCCGCCCGCCGCCCGGGCCTGGTCCGCGATGACAGCCCTGACCCGGTGGATGTCGGTGAGGTCGCACTCGGCCCGGGTGAGCGCCTGCCACCCGGCCTCGGGCGGGGCCGGAGCGAGCAGGGCTGCCAGCTCTGACGCGACCTGACCCGCTCCGCCGAAGATGACGATGCGCCGGGGCGACCCGGGAGTATCGAGGGCCGGCGGTTCGCCGGCGGCGGTGCTCATGCGTCAAGGCAATCAGATCGCCGGCGGACCCGAGCAGCGCTACCGAAGACGCCCGCGCGACCCTCGCATGTGGGCCCGACGTGACCTGCATGTCAGGCCAATATGACCTGTCGTACCAGCGCGTTGTGCCCCGGATCCTCCAGGTGCTCGCGGTACCGTTCGAGGCTATTGCGGGCCTGCCCGCCGCCGAAAGGAGAGCGGCGGTCAGCTGACTTCCCTCCCGCCGGAAGGAGCCGACGCCGTGGTCAACGTCTCGGCGCGCTCCGTCCTGCCGCCCGAGCTCGACCCGCGCGGACCCCGCGTCCGCAAGCGCCGCCGTCCGCCCACCCTTCGGCTCGTCAACGTCATCGCGGTCACCCTGTCGGTGATCATCCTGATCGTGAGCGTCGGCGGCTACGTCGTCGAGAGCTGGTTCAACGGATCGATCGCGCGTATCCACCTGAACCTCGGCAAGAACCGTCCAGCGGGCGCCCCGGCCGGCAGCGAGAACTGGCTGCTGGTCGGCACCGACAATTCCGCTCCCGGCGAGTACGGCGTTCGCGCCGGTGAGCGCAGCGATACGACGATCCTCACCCACCTCGACGCCGACGGCACCACCACGAATGTCTCGTTCCCGCGCGACACCCTGGTGACCATCCCCGCCTACACCGACAGCAGTGGCAATGCGCATCCGTCGCACAAGGACAAGTTCAACGCGGCCATCAGCCTCGGCGGTCCTTCCCTGCTGGTGCGCACGGTCGAGCAGATGACGGGCATCCGGGTCGATCACTACGTCTCGGTGAACCTCGATGGGTTCAAGAAGATCAGCGAGGCGATCAACGGGGTGCAGATCTGCATCCTGCCGTCGACTTACCACGACCCGTCCGACGTCAACATCACCAACATCAACGACGGGTTCAGCGGCTTCCACGGCAAAGACGGCGTCCAGACCCTGGTGGGCGACCAGGCGCTGGCCTTCGTCCGGCAGCGCCACGGCTTGGTGAACGGCGACATCGGCCGTATCCAGCGCCAGCAGCAGTTCCTGGGATCGGTGTTCCGCACGGCCACCAGCAACCGGTTCCTGTTCAACCCTGATGCGGTGCTGCGCCTGCTGTCAGCCATCAAGAGCGCGCTGACGCTCGACCAGGACACCTCGCTCACCGATCTGGAGAAGCTCGGCCTGCGGCTGCGCGGCCTCGATCCGGGCAAGGTCACGTTCGAGACCATCCCGCAGCGGGGCCTGGAGACCACCGACACCAACCTCGGTCAGGTCTTCATCGACAGCGCCGGCGGGCCTGAGCTCATCCCCAACGGGCAAACGGCAAGCGTCGGCAATGTGCAGATCCTGGATCAGGCCGGGTTCGACGCGATGATCGCGAAGCTGAAAGACGAGAAGCCGCCGGCGACTCCCAAGGCGTCCGCCTCGGCCAAGCCGAAGACCGTGAAGCTGACCGTGCCGCCGTCGCAGGTGCTGGTGGCCGTGCAGAACGGCACCGGGCGCACCGGGCTGGCCGGCCAGGTGAAGCAGCTGCTGGCGCAGGAGAACTTCCCGACGGGGTCAGCGGCGACGGCCGCGAGTCACCCGCTCACGTCCGAGGTGCACTACGCGCCCGGTAACGAGGCCGACGCCCGCACCGTCGCTGCCGCTGTGCCGGGTGCCGTCCTCAAGGAGGACTCGAGCGTGACCGATGGCGTCGTCCTGATCCTCGGCGCCAATTACACCTCGGTCGTCCCGGTCAACATGTCCAACGCCGTCGCCGCCGTCCCGACCGCCGCCCCGACACCGTCCGCCACCGTCAGCCCGGCGGCACCGGCTGACACCGCGGCCTCGGCCGGCAACCGCTGCACCTACTAGACGATGGACGCGCAGGCCATCCTGGTTCGGGCGCTCCAGACCGATCCGGGTCGCCCGCTCCTGACGATGTACGACGACGCCCCGGCGCTCGGTTCGGAGCGGATCGAGCTCTCGGTGACGACGTTCGCCAACTGGGTCTCCAAGACCGCGAACTTCCTGCTGGACGAGCTGATGCTCGAGCCTGGCGAGCCGGTCGCGGTGCCGCTGCCCGCGCATTGGCAGACCGCGGTGATCGAGGTGGCGGTGCTCGTCGCCGGTGGTTCTTTGAGCGCCGAACCGGCCCGCATCACCTGCTGGCTCGAAGGAACCGAGCTGCCGTCCGACGCGAATGTCGAAGAGATCGTCGGTCTCGCGCTGCGACCCATGGGATTGGGGCTGCGGTCGGCGCCGCCGGGAGTGCTCGACTACGCGGTGGACGTCCGCGCTCACGGCGACCACTTCGCCCCGCGCTATCCGGCAGCCGAGGTCGACGTCGCCCCGCTCACCGATCGCGTGCTCACCGATCGGCTCGACCCGCTCTGGCCGGCACTCGCCGGCGGCGGCTCGCTGGTGCTCTGCCGTCACCCGGATCCCGCGGCGCTCGCACACCGCGCCGAGACCGAACGCGTCACCGCCACCATCGGGCTCACCGTGATGGGCCTGCCCCAGCTGAGTTAGCCGGGTTCGCGGGCGAAGCGTTCGAATGCGGCGAGCGCGTCAGGGTTTTCGACGGCCGCGCGGGCGACGGCCTGGGCGAGCGGGACGCCCTGCAGGATCCGCTTCACGGGCACCTCGAGCTTCTTGCCGTTGAGCGTGCGTGGCAGGTCGGCGACGGCTTCGATGCGGTCGGGGACGTGACGCGGCGAGAGCTGCGTGCGCAGCGCGGTCTTGATGGCGGCCCGTACGCCATCGTCCAAGGCCGCGCCCTCGGCGAGCACCACGAAGAGCAGAAGCTGATCGGACGTGTCGACCACGAGGCTGTCGAGGACCTGCGGGATCTCGTTGACGACGCCGTAGAACTCGGCCGTCCCGAGCCGCACGCCGCCGCGGTTGAGCGTCGCGTCGGAGCGCCCCGAGACCACGACCGAGCCGCGCCCCGGGACGATCCGGCACCAGTCACCGTGCCGCCACACGCCGGGATACGTGGTGAAGTACGCATCGCGGTAGGCCTCGCCGGAGTCGTCGCGCCAGAAGCCGACGGGCATGCTCGGCATCGGCGCCGTCACCACCAGCTCCCCGACTTCACCGACGACCTCCTCGCCGTTCTCATCGAACGCCGCCAGCGCGCAGCCGAGCATCCGGGTCTGGATCTCGCCCGCGTACACCGGCGCGAGCGGCGTTCCTCCGGCGAAGGCGGTACACACGTCGGTGCCGCCGGTGATCGACGCGAGCAGCACATCGGGGTGAACGCTCTCGTAGACCCAGCCGAACGCCGTTGCGGGCAGCGGCGCGCCCGTCGACCCGACCATGCGTAGCCGGCTGAGGTCAGCACTCTCACGAGGCACCAGACCAGCGGATTGGCATGACACGAGGAACGGTGCGCCTGCCCCGAATGCCGTGACCCCTTCGGCCTCCGCCATCCGCCAGAGCGTGCCGAGATCGGGGTGGCTGGGGCTCCCGTCGAACGCGACGATCGACGACCCGGCGAGCAGCGCACCGAGCAGGTAGTTCCACATCATCCAGCCGGTGGTGGTGAACCAGAAGAACGTGTCGGCAGAACCCAGATCGTTGTGCAGCACGTGCTGCTTGAGGTGCTCGAGGACGATCCCGCCGTGCCCGTGCACGATCGGTTTCGGACGTCCCGTCGTGCCGGAGGAGTAGACGATCCACAGCGGGGTGTCGAACGGCACCCGTTCGAAGGTCAGCTCGGCGCGGCTATCGCCCAGCAGCTCGTCCCACGTCAGCGCTCCGGGGAGCGACGAGGTTGCCGCGTCGGGTGCATACGTGACGACGACGGTGGCGGCCAGCCCGGGCAGCCCGTCGCGCAACGCGGCCAGCGTCACCGAGGCGTCGTGGGCGCGGCCGTTGTAGTGGTAGCCGTCGACGCCGAGCAGCACCTTCGGCTCGATCTGCTGGAAGCGGTCGAGGATGCCGACAGGCCCGAAGTCCGGGGAGCACGACGACCAGATCGCGCCGAGGCTCGCGGTCGCCAGGAAGGCGATCGCCGCATGCTCGGCGTTCGGCAAGACGGCCGCGACCCGATCGCCGCGACCGACCCCGAGCCGCCGCAGCCCCGTCGCCGCTCGCGCGACCGCATCGCGTAACTCGTCCATGGAGTACGCGACCCGCCGGCCGTCCTCGCGGACGGCGATGAGCGCATCACGCCCGGGCTCCCACTCACGGCCCAACGCGTTCTCGGCGTAGTTGAGCCGGGCCTCGGGATACCAATGGGCGCCGGGCATTTCGCGGCTCGCGAGCACCGGGCCACCGCCTCGCTCGCCGATCAACCCGCAGAAGCGCCACACGGCATCCCAGAACGCCGCGGGTTCGTCGGTCGACCAGCGCCAACCCGCCTGCGGATCCGCCGGGTCCTGCCCGCATTCGGTGAGGAAGCGGGCCATCGCCGAGCGCTCGATGCGCTCGGGCGACGGCGTCCACAGCAGATCACCCTCGCGAGCACCACTCATGGGCTCAGACGGTACGGCTCAGGCGGTCGGCTCAAGCAGTCAGCGGTTCGAGCACGAACACCGGGATCTGCCGGTCGGTCTTGCGCTGGTACTCGGCGTAGTCGGGCCACGCGGCGACCGCGCGCTCCCACCACTGCGCCTTCTCCTCGCCGGTCACCTCGCGGGCCTTCATGTCCTGCTTGACCGGACCGTCCTGCAGCTCGACGTGAGGGTCGGCCATGACGTTGTAGTACCAGACGGGATGCTTGGGCGCGCCGCCGAGCGAGGCGACGGCGGCGTAGTTGCCGTCGTACTCCACGCGCATCAGCGGCGACTTGCGGATCTTGCCGGACTTGACGCCCTTGGTGGTCAGGATGATCACGGGCACGTCGCGAAGGGTCGTGCCTTCCTTGCCGCCGGAGCTCTCGTACAGCTCGACCTGGTCGCGTACCCACGCGGAGGGACTGGGCTCGTATTCACCGATCAGAGGCATGTCTCCATCAAACGCCATCGGGCGTTGGTCAGTCCTGTGGGGCCAGCCGATGCACGCTCACCGCGTAGCCGCCCGCCCGGAACGGATCGCCGTCCCATCCGGCGAAGCGCTGCTCGAGTCGCAGACCGGCAGCTGAGCACCACGCGTCGTAGCCCGGCAGGTCGACGGTCGGCTCCGGGATCGGCAGGTGGGCCGCGTCGAGGCCGAAGCCCGCCACGAGCACGCCGCCGGGCGCCAGCAGCGCCGCGAGGACCGCCACCACCGCCGGTCCGGTTCCTTCAGCGAGCAGCGGCATCACGTTTCCGGCGGCGACGATGAGGTCGAAGGGCGGTTCGCCGGTGAGCGTCAAAGACGCGAGATCGCCTTCATACCAAGGGATTTCGGGGCCGCGGCTGCGAGCCACCTCGAGCATCGACGGGTCCAGGTCGACGCCGACGCACGCGTAGCCGAGCTCGGCCAGCCGCAGCGCGACCCGTCCCGTGCCGCAGCCCGCATCGAGTATTCGCGCCCCTGGCGCGGCGAAAGCGGTCACGAAGTGTGCCTCGCCGTGCACATCAGCGCCTGACGCGGCCAGCTGATCGAAACGGGCGGCGTACTCGTGTCCGGTGCGGCGGCCGCGGGAGATCTCGTTCCAGCGCGTCATCTCAGGAGCTGGCGCGCCATCACCATGCGCTGGATCTGGTTGGTGCCCTCGTAGATCTGGGTGATCTTGGCGTCGCGCATCATGCGCTCGACCGGGAAGTCGTTGACGTAGCCGTAGCCGCCGAGCAACTGGACGGCGTCGACCGTCACCGACATCGCCGTATCCGATGCCAGGCACTTCGCCGCGCTGGAGGTGAACGTGAGGTTGGGCCCGCCGGATTCGGCGAGGGATGCGGCCCGGTAGACGAGCTGGCGCGAGGCTTCGATCTTCATCGCCATGTCGGCGACCATGAACTGCACGCCCTGGAAATCGCTGACGGGCTGGCCGAATTGGCGACGCTGCTTGATGTATCCGATCGCCACATCGAGCGCGCCCTGGGCGATGCCGACCGCCTGGGCGCCGATGCCGAGCCGGGTGTGGTCGAGCGTGCGCAAGGCCGTGGTGAAGCCGGTGCCGGGCTCGCCGATCATCCGGTCGGCGGGAATCCGGCAGTCGTCGAAATAGATCTCGCGCGTCGGCGAACCCTTGATGCCGAGCTTGCGTTCCTTTTCCCCGTAAGAGAATCCGGGGTCATCGGCATGCACCACGAAGGCGCTGATGCCGCGCGAACCCGCGCTCGGATCCGTCACGGCCATGACCGTGTAGTGGGTGCTGACCCCCGCGTTGGTGATCCACATCTTGCTGCCGTTGAGCACGAAGCCATCGCCGTCGGCCACGGCCCGCGTCTTCATCGATCCCGCATCGCTGCCCGCCTCGCGCTCGGAAAGCGCGTAGGAGAAGAACGCCTCACCCTTGGCGACCTCCGGCAGGTAACGCTGCTTGAGCTCGGGTGAGCCGGAGAGGATCAGGCCTGTCGTGCCGAGCTTGTTGCCCATCGGGATGAGCGAGGACGACGCGCACACCCGGGCGATCTCCTCGACCACGAGGCAGTGTGCGATCTTGTCGGCGCCGGCGCCGCCGTACTCCTCGGGGACGTGGATGGCGAGCAGGTCAGCCTTCTTCAGGGCCTCGTGGATGTCCCAGGGGTACTCGGCCTGGGCATCGATCTCGGCTGCCCGCGGAGCGATGACGTCCTCGGCGAGGTCGCGCACCGTCTGACGCAGCAGGTCGTGCTCTTCAGTGAGCTGGTACACGCCGGGGTCCACCGGTCCCATGTTATGGACCCAAACTGCCGCGCGTCCCGATACCGTTCCGGGCATGAGTGACCTGCGGATAACCGTGATCGGTACCGGCTATCTCGGTGCAACGCACGCCGCCTGCATGGCCGAATTGGGTTACGAGGTGCTCGGCCTCGACGTCGACAAGGCCAAGATCGACGCACTTTCCGAAGGTCGCATTCCCTTTTTCGAGCCCGGTCTCGATGAGCTGCTCGCGCGTCACGTCGCGGCGGGACGGCTGCGCTTCACCTCCTCCTACGAGGAGGCCGGCCGCTTCGGCGACGTCCACTTCCTGTGCGTAGGCACCCCGCAGAAAAAGGGCGAGTTCGCCGCCGACATGACCTATGTCGACGCGGCGACCCACTCACTGCTCCCCCACCTGCGTCCCGGCGCGCTCTTCGTCGGCAAGTCGACGGTCCCCGCCGGCACCGCCCGCCGGCTGGAGGCGCTGATCCTGGAAAGCGCGCCCGACGGCGTCGAGGTGGCGTGGAACCCGGAATTCCTGCGCGAAGGCTGGGCCGTGCAGGACACCCTTTCTCCCGACCGGCTGGTGATCGGCACCAATCCCGGTGGCCGCGGCGAGAGCATCCTGCGCGAGGTCTACCAGCCGTTGCTCGAAGCCGGCGTGCCGATGGTCGTCACCGACTTCGCGACCGCCGAGCTGGTGAAAGTCGCCGCCAACGCCTTTCTCGCTACCAAGATCTCATTCATCAACGCGATGGCCGAAGTGTGTGAGGCGACCGGTGCCGACGTGAAAATGCTGTCGCAGGCTCTGTCCTACGACACCCGCATCGGCGGCCGGTTCCTGCACGCCGGCCTCGGCTTCGGGGGCGGCTGCCTGCCCAAGGACATCCGCGCGTTCATGGCCCGCGCCGGCGAGCTGGGCGTCGATCAGGCGCTCTCGTTCCTGAAGGAGGTCGACGCGATCAACATGCGCCGCCGGGCCCGCATGGTCGACCTTGCCCGCGAGCTGACCGGCGGGTCGTTCGCCGGCGGGGTGAAGGTCGGCGTGCTCGGTGCCGCGTTCAAGCCCAACAGCGATGACGTGCGCGACTCCCCCGCCCTCGACGTCTCCGAAGCGATCCGGCTGCAGGGCGCTCACGTGCGCGTCTACGACCCGCAGGCCAACGCCAATGCCGCCCGCATCCACCCCGAGTTGACCTACTGCGACAGCGCCCTGGAAGCGGTCGACGGTGCCCACCTCGTCCTGCATCTGACCGAGTGGCGCGAATTCCGCGACATGAGCCCCCACGCCCTGGAAGATGCCGTCGCCCTCAAGCGGATCGTCGACGGCCGCAACGCCCTCGATGCCGATGCCTGGCGCGCCGCCGGCTGGGTCTACCGGGCGCTCGGAAGGCCCTGAAACGCGCCTCAGGAGGCATGCGTGAGCAACATCACGATGAATGATTCCGGCGACATCCGGTCCATTCTCGACCTGCCGGTGTGGGCCGTGGTCGGGCTCTCGGGCAACACCGGGCGCCCCGCCTACGACGTCGCGGGATGGCTTGCAGCGCACGGCCGCCGGATCGTGCCGATCAACCCGCAGGCGGCCTCGGTCCACGGTGAGCAGGGCTACGCGAGCCTGGCTGAGGTGCCGTTCCCGATCGACGTCGTCGACATCTTCCGGCGCAGCGCCGACGCCGGCGTCCACGTCGACGAGGCCATCGCGGTCGGCGCCAAGGCGGTCTGGCTGCAGCTCGGCGTCATCGACGAAGCCGCCGCCGGGCGCGCCAAGGACGCCGGCCTGCTCGTCGCGATGGACACCTGCCCGAAGATCGAGGCGCCCCGCATCGGCTGGCCCGCGGCCTGATCGCCGGCCGCGCTAGTGGACTTCGCGCAGCTCACCGGTCGCGACGTCGTACACGAATCCGCGCACATCCCCGCGATGCGGGATGAACGGCGAGTGGCGAATGCGCTGCATGGACTGGCGCACTGACGCAACGGGATCGGTGAACGACTCGACCGCCCACGCCGGCCGGATCCCGGTCTCGGCCTCGAGCTCGCTCTTGAAGCCGTCCTCGGACAACTTCAAGAGCCCGCAGTCGGTGTGGTGGACGAGCAGGATCTCGCGGGTGCCGAGCTTGCGCTGACTGATCGCCAGCGAGCGGATCATGTCGTCGGTCACGACCCCGCCGGCGTTACGCAGCACATGCGCTTCCCCGACCTCGAGCCCGAGCAGGCCGAAGACGTCGATCCGCGAGTCCATGCAGGCCACGACCGCCAAATGCCTGCGCGGAGAGACGTCGAGATGTCCCTCGCCCGGGAAGTGGCTCAGCCGCCACTGCCTGGAAGCGAGTACTGCGTCGTCGGTCGCCGTCACCGGGATCTCATCCTCCTCGTGCCCGTTGCCGAGTCTCGCCGGGCGATCGATATGCAGCCTATGAAGCGGGGCGCCTCGTAGCTGGGAACCTCCTGGGAGGCGTGGCGTTCTGGCTTCGGCGGCGCACGGGCGGGTACCGTCGCATCCAGCCCCGGCAGCGAGCAGCTGCCCGGAATCCCCTATAGTCCCCGACGCCCAGGACGCTGAGTGACCTTCGTACGGCAGTTCTACTCGCGCTGGCAGGTGCTGGTGCATGAGGTCGCGAAGTTCGGACTCGTCGGCGCCGTTTGCTACGTCATCGACTTCGGCCTGTTCAACCTCTTTCACTTCGGGTGGGGCTGGGGCCCGATCACGTCCAAGACGCTGTCGACGGTCATCGCGGCGACGGCCAATTACTTCGCCAATCGTCATTGGTCGTTCCAGCACCGGGCGCGCAGCGGCACGCGTCGCGAGTACACGCTTTTCATTGTCCTGAACTTCATCGGCCTCGGCATCGCGCTGGCGTTCCTCGGCTTCGGCCACTACGCCCTGCATCAGACGAGCCCGCTCGCGACGAACATCTGGGGCAATGTCGTCGGCACCGGAATGGCGACCTTCTTCCGGTTCTGGGCCTACAAGAAGTACGTCTTCCTGCACCCCGATCATCCCAAGGCGCAGATCCCGCCGAGCCGGCTCGCCGTCGTGGAGCAGTCGAGCTCCGTCGACGTCCCCAAGAACGTCGCCTGACCCAGCGGCCGCGGCGCTCGGCTAGCTGGTCGGGGCGATCGCCTGCAAATTGTCGAAGCGCGCCTCGGCACCCGCATGGCCACCGCCCGGTTTCGAGGTACGCAGCTCGGTCATGATCGGCGCCTTGCCGGCGGCCGGGCTGGATTGCAGGTACCAGAGCGTCCCGTCGGTGTCACACCACAACGCCCCGACCAGCGGCGGCTGGTTGACGACCTGGGAGAAGCCTCGCGTGCCGTGCTGGCTGGGGTCGGTGCTGTCGAAGGTCTGGCAATTGCCGGGCGAGTGATGCGATCCCCCGAGGCCGAGCAGGTCGGTCCGGTAGTGCTGGATGGCGGCGGAGTCACCCTTCAGCGTGCGGTAGTCGATGACCACAGACGCGCCGCCGACGGTCGCGTCGCAGTCGGCGAGGGTCGCGACGAACGGCTGGGCTGCGGGCGCGACCTTCGCGGTGATGTCGGTGCAGCTGCGACGGATGTTCTGCGGCACCCGGTCGAGCAGGGCCGTGAAAGCGCTCTCGCCGGAGCTGGAGCCGTGCCGGGTGATCCTTTGCTCTTGGAACCGGTACCCAGCACGATCCCGATTCCCGCTCCCGCCGCGACGATCACCGCGAGGAGGGCGATCAGCAGCCGCCGCTTCCCGCGTTTGGGCTGCTGAGCCGGCCCGCCGGGGAGGTGCGGAGTCGCTGCCGGACCAGGCGCCTGCTGATACCCGGGCGACATCGGCGGGCCGGGTGGTGGCATCGGGGCGGCGGGTGGCTGGGCAGGTGGGCTTGGAGGCGGGGCCGGCCTGGTCTCCCGGATGTCGGCGGAGTCACGCTGGACGTCGGCGCTCACCCCGAGCGCAGCCGAGGCGGCCTGCGCCAGCGCGCGGCAGCTCGGGAAGCGGTCACCCGGCGCCTTCGCCATCCCCCGGGCGATCACCTCGTCGATGGCGGGCGGCAGGCCAAGGCGCGGCGCGAGCTTCGGGATCGGCTCCTGGACGTGGGCCATGAGCATCACGACCTGCACGTCGTTGCGAAACGGCGGCTCACCCGTCAGCAACTCGTAGAGGATGCAGGCGAGCGCGTACTGGTCGGCACGCGCATCGACGGTCTGGCCGAGCACCTGCTCCGGCGACGCGTAAGCCGGCGTGAGCAGCAGCTCCCCCGTCGCGGTGAGGGTGTTGGTGGCCATGTCCTCGCGGCTGATGCCGAAGTCGGTCAGCAACGCATGGTCGGAGTCGTCCGGCTCGACCGAGGCCAGCAGGACGTTCTCGGGCTTCACGTCACGGTGCACGACGCCGACCCGGTGCGCGGCGTCGAGCGCGGCGGCGATCTGGCTCACGATCTTGGCGGCGCGCGCCGGCGGCAGCGGGCCGCCCTGCTTCAGCAGTGCCCGCAGATCGCCACCCGCCACGTAGGGCATGACCAGGTAGAGCGTGCCGTCCGCGGCCTCACCGGAGTCGTGGATCGTCATCAGGTGCGGGTGCGAGAGCGTCGACATGCGCGTGACCTCGCGCAGGAACCGCTCCCGGAAACGCTGGTCGTTGGACAGCAGCGGGGAGAGCACCTTGATCACGTCAGTACGCGGGAGCCGCGGGTGGCGGCCCAGGTACAGCACGCCCATGCCGCCCCGGGCGAGCTCGCGCTCGATCTGCCAGCCGGCGAAGACCTGGCCGGGCGAGAGCACGGTGACGGGTTCGCTCACGCCTGGCAGTCTCTCCTACGCCCGGACGCTGGCGGCATGAAAGTCAGATGTACGCCACCTGGTGTCGCGCGACCCTTCTCAGACGGGCGTGACGCCGTGGCGCCGCGTGCCGAAGCTGCGGTCCTTACCGGCCGTCGTGGCGTAGCGCCGGATGAGCTCGGCGCGCAGGGCTTCGGGCTGGACGATGTCGTCGACCACCAGCTCGCTCGCCAGCCGGACGATGTCGATGTCCTTCTCGTACTCCGCCCGCTTCTCGGTGACGAAAGCCTCGCGTTCCTCATCGGTGTCGAACTTGGCGATGCGGTTGGCATAGACGGCGTTGATCGCCGCATCCGCGCCCATGACGGCGATCTTGGCGGTCGGGAGGGCGAGCGTCGCGTCGGGTTCGAAGCCGGGGCCGGCCATCGCGTAAAGCCCTGCGCCATAAGCCTTTCTGACGACGACGCAGATCTTCGGGACGGTCGCTTCGCTGACAGCGGTGATCATCTTGGCGCCGTGGCGGATGATCCCCTGCCGCTCGACCGCATTGCCGACCATGAAGCCGGGCACGTCGGCGAGGAAGAGCAGCGGGACGTTGAACGCGTCGCACATCTCGATGAAGCGCGTGGCCTTGTCGGCGGAGTCGACGAACAGGACCCCGCCCTTTTGCATCGGCTGGTTGGCGATGACGCCGATGACCTGACCGTCGAGGCGGGCGAAGCCGACGAGCAGTTCGCGCGCCCAGAGTTCGTGGATCTGGAAGAAGGAACCCTCGTCGACCAGGCCGCGCACCAGGCGTCGCATGTCGAACGCCTGCCGCTCGCTTTCCGGGATCAGCGCGGCGATGTCGATGCTTTCCGGGTCTTTCGCCGGGCCGGCCGGCGGGAGCTGCGTCCAGTTCGGCGGCAGGTAGGACAGGTGACGGCGGACCAGGTCGAGCGCCTCGGTCTCGGTCTTGGCCAGGAAATGCCCGACACCGGAGACCGAGCAGTGCATCTTCGCGCCGCCCATCTCCTCGAGGGTCGTGATCTCGCGGGTCACCATCTCGACCATCCGCGGCGAGCCGAGGTACATCGACGCGTTGCCCTCGACCATGACCACGACGTCGCAGAACGCGGGGATGTAGGCCCCGCCGGCAGCGCTCGGCCCGAAGAGCGCGCAGACCTGCGGGATCGCGCCGGACGCCTTCACCTGGGTGTGGAAGATGTGGCCGGCGCCGCGGCGGCCCGGGAAGAGATCGACCTGATCGGTGATGCGGGCGCCGGCCGAGTCGACCAGGTAGACCATCGGCAGGCCGTGCTTGAGGGCGTACTCGATGACGCGGATGATCTTCTCGACCGTGCGGGCGCCCCAGGAACCGGCTTTGACGGTGGAGTCGTTGGCCATGAGCGCGACCGGCCGGCCCTCGATGGTCGCGGTGCCCGTCACGATGCCGTCCGCCGGGAACTCGCTCGCATTGGAGGCGTTGGCGAAGGCGCCGTCCTCGACGAAGGAACCCGGGTCGGTGAGCAGCCGGACCCGCTCGCGGGCGAAGAGCTTGTCCTTGGCGCTGTTGGCCTCGTGGTAGCGGGTGGGGCCGCCGCGCTCGATGGCAGCGCGCAGCTCGGTGGGGCTCGCCGGATCGGTCACGGGAAGCCAGCCTGCCAGATCACCATGCGACCGCATCCCACCGGCGCATTACGGTGAGGCCATGCCACGTCTGGAACCCGGAGCCGTTGCCCCCTCGTTCACCCTGCCGGACGCCGACGACAAGCCCGTCTCACTGTCGGACTTCGCCGGCAAGCGCGTGATCGTCTACTTCTACCCGGCGGCTTCGACGCCCGGGTGCACCACGCAGGCCTGCGATTTCCGCGATCAGCTCGCGACCCTGCAGGATGCCGGCTTCGCCGTGGTCGGGATCAGCCCCGACAAGCCGGCCAAGCTCGCGAAGTTCCGCGACAACCAGAGCCTCACCTTCCCGCTGCTGTCGGATCCGGAGCACGCCACGCTCGAGGCCTACGGCGCGTGGGGTGAGAAGACCATGTACGGCAAGAAGCGGATCGGCGTCATCCGCTCGACCGTCGTGGTCGGAGCTGACGGCAAGATCGAGACCGCGCAGTACAACGTCAAGGCCACCGGTCACGTCGCCAAGCTGCTGCGCGACATCGGGGTCGCCGCGTAACGGCTTGACCGCCGCTGAACCAAAAATTCGAGGAAACCTCCGCTTTGGACGCGAAAAGCGCAGGTTTCCTCGAATTTTTGGTCGGTTGGTCGCGGCGACGCGTCAGGATTTGAGCTCAGCGTCCAGCGTCGCGGCGACGACGGGTTCGAGCCATTTGGCGTAGGTGGCGGTGAGGTGGTTGTCGTCGCGATACATCAGCAGGTTGCCGGCGATGACCGGGCAGGTGTCCTTGGTGCACACCCAGGGCGCGGTCGGCACGTAGTCCCCGCCGGCCTTTTGCACGGCCAGCGCCTCAGCGGTGCTTCCCAGGTAGTTGATGGCCGCTCCGGTGGGCACCGAGCACGCCCGCGCATCGTCGAGATGGGTGGACAGGCAGTCGGGTACGTCTCCGGCCGGCTTGGCGATGGGGCCGAAGACGAGGACGCGAGCGCCGCCGGCCCGCAGCTGCCGGACGGTCTGCGCCAGACCCGACAGCCACTGCGCGCCGTAGACCTGGAAGCCGTACTCCGGCCCGTAATGACGCGCCGCGTCGACGACGACGAGGGCCGGGATGTTCTGACGCGATCCGCGCGAGCGTCTGGGTGCGCCACTGCTCGCACTCGGTGAAGTCACGGCCCAGGACGGGACTGTGGATCGGGATGAGCACCGGCGGGCAGGTGGCCTTCGTCAGGTTCTCGAAGCGCCAATGGTTGGAGTTGGCGTACTCGTCGAGGGCCGGAAACCACTGCGCCGCATGGGAATCCCCGAACGCCACGATCGTCCGCTTGGCTGCGGTGTCTCCGTACACGCATGGCGGTGACGTGGCCGCATTGAACGAGAGATCGCAGCCATCCAGGAACGGCTCTTGCTTGTCGCCGCGGACGCTGGACAGCGAGGGGGTGAGGTTGGACGGGATTCCGCTGAGTGCGCGTAGCGGTTGACAGGACTGCTTGCAGCGGCTGTTCGAGACGGTCGAGCGCGGCGAAACGTGACGGCGTGGCCTGTGCCGCGGACGAGTGGCTGGTGACCCCCGGCTTGACGTTGAGCAGCCGCGGCGCCGCGACAGCGGGAGCGTGACCGACCGGCTGCGGCGCGGCCTGGATCGCCACGACGGCGATGAGGGCTGCGGCGGCGCTGACCGCGATGCCCGCGGTGATGCTGACACGCGGCCTGCGCATCAAAAGGCGCGCGTGCCGGAACGGCTCCTCGACCAGTCGCTGCGTCAGGTAGGCAAGGCCGAGACTGAGCGCCACCATGCTGATCCGCGACAGCGGGCTGTGCCACACCACCGCACCGAGGACCAGCGCCGGCCAGTGCCACAGATACCAGGAGTAGGAGACCCGCCCCAGCGATTGCATCGGTTTCGTGCCGAGCAGGCCCGTCGAGCCATGACGGGCGCGGCCGCCGGAAGCCGTGCCCGCAGCGATGAGGGCGGCCGCGCCCAGAACGGGGACGATCGCCGCCGAGCCAGGGAAAGGCGTCGAGGCGTCGTAGGCCATGACCGACCAGATGATCGCGGCGAGCCCGGCCCAACCCATCAGTGCCGCCGTGGCACGCGGTAGCCGCGCGAGCCGCTGGCCCGCAAGCGCGAGCAGGCCGCCGAGAGCCAGCTCCCACGCTCGGGTCGGAAGCAGGTAGAACGCGGTGGGCTCGGAAGTGTGCGTCAGCCAGATGCAGGCGACCAGCGATCCTGCGGCGACCGTCGCGACGACGACCGTCATCGCCGTCCGAGCGTGCCGGCCGCCCAGCTTCGCGGCGACGGTGCAGCAGAGCCGGCCAGATCAGATAGAACTGCTCCTCGACCGAGAGCGACCAGTAGTGCTGGAACGGCGTGGGAGCCGCGTGCGCTCCCAGGTAGTCCGTGCTCTGCGCGGCGAACCGGAAGTTGGCGACGAAGAGCGCCGCGGCCACTGCATCACGCGCGACTCCCGGTATCTGCAGCGGCGGCAGCACCAGGTACGAGATCGCGAGGGTGACGAGCAGCGCCAGGATCGCGGCGGGCAGTATTCGCCGGGCGCGGCGCGCGTAGAACTCACCGAACGAGACCTTCCCGGTGCGCTCGACGTCGCCGACAATCAACCCCGTGATCAGGAAGCCGGAGATCACGAAGAACACGTCGACCCCGACGTATCCGCCGCGCAGACCCGGCATTCCGGCGTGGTACGCGACGACCGCAACGACGGCTATCGCCCGCAGACCTTGGACGTCAGGGCGGAACCGTCCCGCGCGGCGACGTTGCTTTCGCGGCGCCGCGCGGCAGGGATGGCCTGGCGTCGACGCTGAGGTCGTAGCTACGCGGCCTTGCGATGGGCTCGGGCCTGGGGTGGGTCAGCAGATCGCCGCCACCGACCTCGCCGTAGGGCATGTGCCAGGTTCCCGCGCTTCGGCCTCCGAAGCGGTGCACGACACATCAACAGATCGACTTACGTCTCGGCTGCGGCTGCGGATTACCGGCGTCGCGAACTGAGCGAGGCAAAATGGTCGGTGAGCGGGAGTGGCGTAACGGCAGCCGCGCTGGACTTAGGATCCAGTGCCCTAACGGGCGTGGGGGTTCGAATCCCCCCTTCCGCACCGGTTTGACCTGCAGACCTCTTGCGCTCAAGCGCTCAGGCCGGTCACCTTTTCTTCCGACATATCCATGTGTCCTCTGCCGGCCTCGTCACGGCTTCCCGGGCCCGAACGCTGTGGAAAATCGTCGCGGCGCTTGTGGTGCTTGTTCTGGGCATCTATTTGCTGCTGGCCGTCAAGCACTCGAAGGCGTCGTCGCATGACCGGATCCCGGCCCCGGCCGGGCCGTACGCGCTGGACAGCCGAATCCGCGACGCGGGCGCAAGCATCTGGCTGACGCCCGAGCAGCTCAGCGCGCTGCACGTGCAGTTCGACTCGCCTTGGCCCGGGGGTGAGCAATCGGACGCCATCTACATCGACGACGCCCGCACGATCATCATCGACCCCAACGCCGCGAACGCCGTCCCTGGAAAGCTCGCGCAGACCATCGCGTACGAGTACATGCATTTCGTCTGGTCTCACAAGAGCCATCCCGCCGCGCTGACGTCATGGCTCGGCCAGCTCGTCGACTCGAATCCGGCAGCGCAGCAGCATCTCGACGAGACGCTTCAGGTCGACGGTGGGTCGCAGGATCGCTGGACGGAGCTGCTCTCCATCGCCTGCACGCAGACCCAGGACGCTCATATGGCGCCGCAGCTCGTGGCGTACTGCGATCAGGAACTGCCGGGGCGTCGCAACCTGGCGGCGGACCACTTCATCTACTGACCCGCCGGGTGCGCAGCGGCTGGCACGTGACTGATCAGTCGCATCCGCCGCGTCCATCGCTGACGGGTCAGCGCCTCGTGGACACCGAGCAGGATCACAGAGGCGACCGCAAACCAGGCCGCCCACTCACCGGTGACCAACACAGCTATGAGTGCGATCGCTGCCAGGATCCCGAGGGCACCCCAGGCACGGTCGCTCTGCCTGTCCAGCTCCGCCTCCAAGAATTGCCGAGCCGCCTCCCGTAGGCCGGCATCCTCGGGAATCGGGCCGCGATGGGCAGCGTGCTCGACCGCCGCCTTTCCCTGGTGCGGCAGGGGAAACACGTCGTCCCACAATTCGCGGCGGTCGCGAGCACCACGCGCGCCGATGAAGGCTCCCACCACCCCTCCGGTGATCGCCGCAGCCGTAGGCGATGAGGACCAGTGCACCAGCCACGCCGCGAGCGCCCAAACCCCGCTCGACCATGCCGCCGAGACGATCGTCTGCACCCACCACGGCGCATCTCGCAGGCGACGGCTCATCAGGTCCTACTACCCCACTGGCGAAGAGATCAGGCTCGCGCGCGTCACCCAACCGAACTCCGGGGCCCGTGCCGCTTTCGCCATGCCCAGACACAGATCGCGAGCGCCCAGCATGAAATGACCCACACCACACCGCCCACGAAGGCAGCGACGACCGACACCGCGACGCGGTTGGAGGTCGCGAGCGAGTACCCGACTTCGAAGCCAATGAAGATGAACAGAAACTCGGACGCCACGATGAGCACGGATAGCTTTCGCTGCTTGGGCGTCGACGGCTGCCGGACCATGCCGAACATTTCTAGGTCATTCCCCAGCACCCCCGCGATAAGCGGGGTTCCTGGACCGCCTGCGCCAACCGAGGCATGCTCACCGCTGTGACCCTC